>NZ_CP162392.1:0-2475787 GCF_045819895.1 Ruminococcus sp. NATIVEDY161 | reverse complement strand
AGGATATCTATGGATTCATTATCCTTCAGATTGGGCGCTTTCGTGAAGATGAACTTGAGATACTCATATGGGTCGAGGTTGTTTTCCTTCGCCGTTTCGATGACACTGAAAGCTGTTGCGCTCGCCTTTGCACCCGACGGTGGGTTGGCGAACAGCCAGTTTTTTCTGCCGATAACAAACGGTTTGATGCTGCGCTCGGCGCGGTTGTTGTCGATTTCCAGCCTGCCGTCCTCGATGTAACGGCGCAGGTACGGCTCTTCTTCGATCAGATAATGAACTGCTTTACCGAGCTTGCTCTTCGGCGCGATGTTCCGAAGAGATTTTGCCCACGCAAAGAACGCGTCCAGAAGCGGTTTTGCTTGCTCCTGTCGCTCTTTCAGTTTATCTTTCGGACTCTTGTCCTTCATTTTCTTTTCAATCGCATACAGCTTACCGCAGTAATCCAGACCGATAGCTGCCGTCGAACCCTTGCGTTGTGCTTCCGGCAGAACCTCCAGCGCCTCGCAGAATCTTCTTCTGGCATGTGCCCAACAGCCGACGATTGTAACATTTTCGATTCCGCGGTATGCTTTGTAGCCGTCTGTATGCAGATAACCTTTAAACTCTTTTAAGAAGCTCTCGGCATTCTCCGCCTTGCGGTTCGGTCGATAGTCATAGAGAACAATCGGCGTCTCACAACATCCGCTCGTCCGGTACAACCACATGTAGCTCTTTGTCGCTGTCGGCTTATCCTTTGTTTTGAGCACTTGTAAGGTAGTCTCGTCCGCATGGAGAACACTTTCTTTGAGGAGCAGCTCTTTCATTCTCTCATACAGCGGCTCCAGCCAGAGCTTTGAAGCGGTGATGAACCAGTTCGACATCGTCTGTCTCGACAGTTCAATGCCCTTCTGCTTTAATTCCTGTTCCTGGCGATATAGCGGAGAGTGCATCACAAACTTCTGTGTCATCAGATGAGCTATTGCTTCCGCAGAGGCAAAACTGCCTTTGATGACCGGATTTGGCTGAGGTGTTTCTACAACCGGTGTATCTGCTTCGTTCTCATGACACTTCCTGCACGCGTAGGTGAAGTATACATCCTCACGGATGACGGCTTTTGCCGGGATTATCTCAAGGTGCTTGGTGACCTTCTTACCGATGACTTCCATCTCTTCACCACATTCAGGACACTTGCGTTCTTCTTCGCTGAGCTCGTGTTCAACAGTGTAGGTTTCTATGTTCTCGGGAAGCTTGTCGAAGCAGCCGGTCTTTTTCTTTCGGGTATGCTCCTTGACTGTTGTCTCAGCAGTTTTATTCCCGATGTCCTCTATTAGCTCCGCTTCGTTAAAAAGCAGAGAGATACCTGCATAGAGATCTTCCATACGCTCTGAGCTTGAACCAAAGGTTTTCTTTTTATTGATCAAAAGCTGTTCTTTCAGCCAGTTCAATTCGGATTCGAGCTGAGCGCAGTGAGATTTCAGCGACTCATATTCAGCTTTAGAAATCGTTACAGTTTCACTGCTTTTTACTTCGTTTTTCATGATATTATTATACCACAAAAACGCTGAAAAGTCCAGTGCTTATGCGGATTTATGAGCGATTATCCGAACTTTATTTTCTCCATTTTCCGGTGTGCCTTCGGCTGCCGGATACTCAGTCCTTCCATCAGCCAGCGGTACTGCTGAGGAGTAATACCGAGCGCCTCATTCTCACTACGAGGCCATTGGAACTTACCCTTTTCAAGCCGCTTGTAGAGCAAAAGAAAGCCGTCTCCCTCCCAGTAGAGCGCTTTGATTCTGTCAGTCCGTCTGCCGCAAAACAGGAACAGTGCGTCGGAACACGGATCAAGTTTAAACTGCTGTTCAATGATAGTCGCCAGACCGTCGATACCACGGCGAAGATCCGTGTAGCCGCAGGCAAGGTAGACCTTTGCTCCGCTGAAATCGCTTAACATGATTTGAGTATGCGAAACAGTGCGGCGAGTGTAGCTTCATCTGCGCCGTTATGCACTTCAGCACAGATGCTTCCGATTTTTACCGACGCCGCGATGTTGTTATTATGGCTCTCATCGAAGGATAGCGGGACTTCGACAAACTGAGAACTATTTTGCAACGCTTTCCAAACCTTCTGCCGGCGATAGTGGAAGGTGCTGACAGCGATCTGATGCCGCTCGCACCATGAGCGCACACTCAGTCCGCTGTTGCGACACTCTTCAACCTGCCGTGACCATTCTGCAAGATTATTGTTTTCCTTGATAATTTGTATGCCTTTTGACATGATCCACCCCGTACAATTGTGTGCGATTGCATACGATTGTTTCCGTTCGAATACAGTTGACTACAACCGCACACTTCGTTTTTGCTTATATTTTCTCACATTCACCGGGCAGAGTTCAATACGGTGTTTTATTTGACGGTTACAGTTAGACAAAAACTAAACAGAAAAATACCCTGAAGGCATTTCAAACCTTCAGGGTATCACAGCCGCCCAATTTTCCGTTAAAGATATCACGGAAAACGGTGTCCTCTATTTTTTGATTTAAAATTTCGGGCGGACACACAGGTCCGCCCCTACAGTTAATATAGATAACTTGTGCTGTTGGAAACGTCTGCCCCCTCCGCCGCCTTGGGGCGGCACCTCCCCCGCTTGCGGGGGAGGCTTTAAATATTTCAAATATAATCTTTTCGGTATTATTCCATAATCTTCGGATTGTCGGAGGCAGGAGTGATTTCAATATACGCTTTGCCGGCGTTTCCGGTCTTTTTGGTATAATCCGCTGCGAATCTTTGTACGCAGGATGCGTCGAGGACATTTATTACGCCGTCGTTGTTTACGTCGGCAAGCTTATTGTTAAAGATACTGTTCGGTACTTTGCCGATTGATACCTGCTGAATAAGCATTGCGTCAAAGGTATCGACAATGCCGTCCTCGTTTACATCACCAATGATGTTGTGAACCGCAGGCGTGACGGTAACTTTTACCTGTGTGCTGACATTGCCGCAGGCTACTGTTACCACAGCGCTGCCCTGCTTAAGTCCGGTAATCTCGCCGTCGTCGCTGACTGCGATAACATCGTTATTCTCGGTGGAATATTTTAATTCAGCGTACTCCGCGGCGGAAGCAGGTGCTACTACCGGGATAACAAAGCTTGTATCTCCGAGCGGAACCTCGATATCCTCAGCGGTAATCTCCGTAACCTCTGAGGGCACGGGCTTTTCAAACTGACCGATTCCGAGCTCATCGAGGAAGTTATAGGGTTCTTCGCCCTTGACTTCCTTCCAGCCGATTCCGTCCTCGGGAGTGATAGCGAGTTTCAGGTTTGCGCTGTTTGTGCCGTATTTGTCAAAGATTTTCTCGGGAATATCGTCGCTGACAAAGTTGAGAGTTACGTTTGAGCCGACGGGAATTTCGGGTATTTTAACTCCGCCGTAGTTGATGTAGAACGGTTCGGTGTCGGGAACATTGGGATTCATAACATCCGCCTGAACAGCGAGGTCGTTGAAGATAAAGTCGAGCTCGTCGCCGCCCTTGTAATCATCGTTACCGATGTTGCTGACGGTTGCGGTAACGTGATATTTAACCGCGTCTGTGCCGTCTGAGAATTCGTTTTCGGGATCCGCGTGGGCAAGCTCAATACTCAGCTTTGAATCGTGGCGGAATTTGTAGGGTTCACTTGTGAACTTCACTTCTCCGTCGTCAACTATTTCGTAGTAAAGCTGTACTGTTCCGCTGAGAACTTCCTCGGGCACGGTATAGGTGAAGATTTCTTCCTTATCCTCTCCGCCGAGCCATACGGGATATTCTACAGTGTCAACGGTTTCGGTCTTGCCGTTTACCAAGCTCTTAAGGCGAAGCGTTACGTCTGAGCCGTTATGGAAGCCCTCATTTGCCGCCTTTACGGTTACGTTAACAGTTTGACCGGGTGTGGGATAATACTCAGAGAACTCAATCTCGTTCTCGTCATCCTCTACTCCGCTCTCATAATAAGGCGCGAGGTCAAATTCGGAAATAGCAAAGCGATTGTTTATACGCTCCATTTTTTCTCCGCTGTAATCGTAGTCGAATGCCTCGTACGTGCAGAGAATATTGTCCTTATCAAATACAACAGCGTCGCGGTTACCCTTGTAGAAGCCTGTGCCGTCTGCAACGCTTAAGCCGCCTGTTGTAAGAGCGACCTTATTGCCCCAGAAGCCGTTCAAAATCTTTGCAGGCTTGCTGAGCTTTTCGGTCTTGGTTTGACCGTTGCTTTCGGTTACGGGGTTCTTGTTTTCATCAATAACTGCTACATCTTCGATTTCGGTGATTTCGTCAATCTCGAACTGTCTGCCCCAAATCTGCTGCTGATCGCCCTCGGACTGAGTCCAAAGCGCAAACAGCTCGCCTTCGCCGCCGTTATACACCTTGAGGTCCTCGCCAACGGTGTGGTCTTCGTCCTCGGTAATGTAATGCGGCTCGGCTTCGGCATTGATAAAGCCGTAATGGTCGTTTAACAGATACAGGTTATTGACGTTTTGATATCCGTATTTGCCGTCGTACTTGTAGAACAGCAGGGTGTTGTCTACTCCCTTATAGCTTACGCTGACAAATTCGGGATTTGCCGTTACGGCGCTTTCGTCAGCGATTAACAGAGAGCTGTCCTCTGTCAATTCTCCGTTTTGACCTACAGAGTAACGGTTGAGATACATATTATTCTTTGTACCGTACTGATCGGGGTTGGAGTACTTGGTCTCCGTCAGCGGTTTTTCAAGAATAAGATTATTCTGCTCGGTCGAAATGTAAGAGAGAAGAATATTGTCGTTATAGCTTGTTGCAGAGTAGTCGGAAATTGTTTTGCCGTTTGTGTTAATTTCCATACCCTTTGTGAAGTTAAGCTTTCCGTCCTTTACGGAGGTGCTTGCCGTACCGAGGGTAATTGGACGGCTGTTAAGCTGATTGATTGAGGTGTCCTCTGTTATGCCGTTAATGTCGATATTCTCATAGAATACGTTTACGGTTTCGGTTTTGGGATTGTAAACTCCGGAAACTCTGTCGGCAAGCTTGCCGTTTGTACCGTCAATAATTCCGTAGTCGGTGAACTTGCCGGTCTTTTTATCGAAAAGCATACCCATAACCTTAAAGGACTTCAACAAATCGGTAACAGGTAAATCCTCAATCTTTTGATAATCTATAATGCCGCTCTGCCAGATAAGGAGAAGCTTATCGCCGCAGTCGACCATATCAATGTTTGCTACAACATCCTCGCTCTTGTCAAAGATTTTCTTTTCGCTTTCAGTCAGGCTGTCGGTGTTTTCAAACGCTTCTGTAGGACTGAACTTTTCTATTACCTTTTGCTGTTCTGTATCGTAAATGTAGCAGCGCAGGCAACGCATATCGCCGCCATCGTCGAGCGAGTTTGCAATCAGGTAACGGTTATCGGAGATTTTTCCGATTACAGGTACCATCTGGGAAGCGGTTGTTTCCTCGTAGGTGTCCTTAACGCCCTTTGCGGCAGCTTCCGCACCTAATGCCTCGGAATCCTTATCCTTCAATACAGAGGTATTGTAAACGTCGGAAGCCTTGGCAATTCTCAAATCGGAAAGCTTAGCGTCCATTATGAAGTCTTCACTGTTAGCCGCCAGGACATTTTCCGCTACCTTGGAGAGCTTTGCGTCGGTGTCAAGGAGAACTTCCTTGTCGATATCCCAGGTGTAGTCAACCTTGAAGAACAACAGCTCGGCAAAGAGTCCGCCCTTTATGCCGAATATCATTTTGCCGTGGTTTGTGCCGCTGATTGTCGAATCCAAGCTGAAGTCGATATGGCCGCCGATTGATACAACTCCGTCGTAGCCGATTCCGACTCCGAATTTAAGCACGAAGTTTTGCTTAAATACGCCGTGGGTGTCGTAGTAGTAGCCGTTATCAAGCGTGTTGCTCGTCCAATAGCCCTGAGTGAATTTATTAGGCGTGTGAACAAGATAACCGAGGTTGTTAACCGAGATGTCGATATAAACAAAGCACGGTACAACAACTATTGTAAACGGAATTGAAATTTTAACGCCCAACTTTGCGCCGAGCAGGAATACGCTTGCGGTGTAATGGCGCACGCCTGCGTCGGTCGTGTAATACTCAAGCTGATAAGCAAAGGTTACCGTGAGCGAGATTGTCGTTGACGTGTGCAATCCCTGGGCAGGATCGGTCTTTTTGGTATCAAGCAGCTTTGCGAGCTTGTCGTACTGCTTTTTAACGCTCGAAACATCCCAACTGCCCTGTTCGTCGCCTTTATCGGTTTTTGCGATACTGAGCTGAATTCCTATTTCAAGGCAGTAGAGATCCTTGCCGGATTTTTTATCCTTCTGACCGGTAGCCTTGTCGGAGTAAATCGGTGTGAAGCCGAACAGTGAGAACAACGGGCTTACAGGGCCGATTCCGGGAGCTGAGGGAAGCTTAACGTTTCCGGCGCTTTTATCCTCCGAAGGATCGTCGTAGTAACCGATATCGGGCATATAGCTTACTACCTTTTCGATATTGGCGTTTACGAACGAGTAGCCTACCTCAAAACGGCCGTAGGATGTCATTTTGTCGCCGGTCTTATTGTAGAACTCAACGTACATTTTGTCGCCATGCTTAGCCTTTTCGGACAGTACGGTTTCGTAGTTTGCAAAACAGGAATCTGCGGAAACAGGCTTTTCGTCGGAGGCGTGTTCAACGCCCTTGTCGTTTGAAAAGCTCCAGCGCGCAAGGTTTACGGGCTTATCCAAAGGCACGTTGTTTGCGTCAAAACGAACCTGGAAGCTTACCGGACGGGTATTAACCAAAGTGATAGTGCTACCGTATTCGCCGGAAATATCCGCATTGTACGCGGTAACTCCGATTGGCTTAACACCCTGAGTGGTATCGCTGCTGATTACAATTTCAGTTGTGGCGCAAGCCTTTGTGCTGTTCGCGAGATTTATGGTAACGTCGCAAACATAGGTATTGCCGTTGTAGATAATCAGCGCGCGGTTTGTCTGGGTATAGTTCCTCTGATTTGGCTTGAAGCCTCCCATTTGAATTTCGGAGTATTCTTTCTTGGAAGGATCTTGCTTAAGGATAAATTGTCCGTTTTTATCCGCCTCGCCTACATATCCGTCCATATAGATAAGAGCGCCTTCGGCTGCAACTTTTTTGTTATCGGAAGATGAAGCCGGATGAAGAATTGTGCTTTCGGGTGTTAGGATTTTTCCCTTTAACGGTTTATTTATATTCTCCTCGACCTTTTCAAAGGTCAGGGTAATGAAGTTATCGTTAACCATTGAAGGATTTTGCACCACAAAGTTAAAGGTGTTTCCTAAGAAGGTTTTTTCCTGATGAGTGGAAGCGCTTGTGTATTTCCATACAGCGTAGTAACCGAATTTCGGCGTTGCTGTCAGGTCAATACGCGATCCGCACTTAATATCATTAAAGCTTACGTCAACATTTGTCTGAGCGTTGTTGATATATATACCGTTGACCATGGCTTTTCCCGATGAGTCAACCGTGCAGTACTTTGTTCCCTTTGAGGTAAAGTCGCCGTCGTCGGGGTTGGTGACAACAAGCCTTGTTTGGGAATTCTTTTTAACAATGAACGGCGTAACTCTGAAATACTTATTTTCAAGCGTTACCTTAAGTGTGTCCTTTGCCTCGTTGCTGACCGTATGGTCGTCAGCTTTTTCAAGTCCTGCCTCTGTGTCGGAATAGCGGTAATGGTAGTTTACCGTATTGCTCACGCCGTAAGCCGAGGGCGTAAAGGTAAAGTTTAGCTCGTCGCCGTCAAAATACTTGCCGCCTCGGCTGCTGTCGCTGCTCCATGTAACCGTGCCGTAGTCCTGACCGTTAAGGGTGTATTTACCGGTATGGTTGGCGTTGTCAGCCTCAAACTTAAAGCCTGTTGACTTGTCCTCGTAGCTCTGTACCGAAAAGTCTACGGGATCGAATTCAACAACAGGTTCGATAATAATCTTGTTGCCGTGGAAGTAGCTTTCGTACTTTCTGAGGATATCAGGTGTAAGCTCAAACTTTTTATCGTTTAACAAAGAAATAGTTTCCGAAACTCTTGATTCGTCGTTAGAATCGATAAATCTGATACCCTTAAGAGTACCCGAGCCGTATTTTGAGTCTACATCTGTTTTAATAACGGTTTTATCGTAGCGGTAGAAGGTTGCGTTGTTTGTGTCGGCAGCGCTTGTTTTGCCGGGATCGGTAAAGAGAGAGTTCTTTACAATCTGAACTTCCTCGAGCTTGCCGTTTACATACATCTTAACCTTTTCGGGGTTTCTGATTGAAACGTCGTAGGGCTGAGCCTCAAGACGGAAGGAACAATCTCTGTCGCCATTATAATTATGTACGCGAAGTCCTGCATAGCCCCAGCAGGCAGAACGGTAGCAGCACAGATAAAGATATTGTTCTGCAGAATGGTCGGTGATATTGAAGCTTTCTCTTATGTGGCTGGGACCGACATTCCACAAATCATAGTAGCCGCAGTTTGACTGATTTTTTCTCCAGCTCATTTCCTTGTCATCGTTGGAGAAGTTTATGTTGTTTGCAAAGCAGATTACACCTGTATCAGCATTCAAGGAACCCGAACGTTCATCAAAGCAAACCTCTGCTTTATTAACGCCGTACATATCAAGCGGCTTGTCAGAACGGGCTATGCTGGTATGGCTTTTTCCGCAGAAGCAAACGCTGTAGCCAACTTCGTAATAGCCGTTATCCTTCTTAAAGGTGGCTTCGTCCCAGTCGCCCAGAACCTTGTAAGCGCTCATCTTTTGCAAATCTACAAACTCATACTTTCTGTAGTTCATATCATTGAGTTTATAGGTCATATCGGAAACGTAATTTTTGCTTTCCTCTCCGAGCACCTCTCCGCTTGCGTCCTTTTTGCTGTCAAATACGACGTCGGTTACGGTGTTTTCCGCGACTGCGTTGCCCGAAACGTCGGACAGCTCAGCCTTGAAGCTCTCACCATCCTCGGCACCGTCAAGGATTGTTACAGGCACTTTAATCTCGCTTTGATTGGGAATAAAGTGCAAATCGAGCGCAACAGCGTTGTAGTCCTCATCCGCCTTAGCGGTATCGGACTTGGTGGTTACTCGGAAGGAGTCGTAGCCGCCGAGATTTCCGCTGCGCTTTACCGAAATATACACCTCGGCGTCGTCTGGATTTGCGCCGTCTGAGGAAATGCTCAGCTGTGCCTGCGGTTTATCGCGGGTTTCGAGAATTTTATAAACGCCCGAGGTATTAGCGCTGATAGAGCAGTTCTCGGGATCTGACAGCGCGAGCATAAACTCGAGGTCGTCTGTTGCTTCACGGGGCTTTAAGGTCTGAACATAGACTGTTTTTTTGTTTTCGCCCTCGGCAAAGGTAAGCACTGTCTCGGTTGAATGAGGCATACTCTCAGCGGACATATCGTTGATTTCGGAAGCATCGCTTTTTGCTTCGTCAAGGTTTTCGACGTTATCGCGCGTCATATACTGAGTGTCCTCTTCGCCCAAACGAGCGATATACGGTACGCCGGTTTGATAGTAATAAAGCTTTTTTTCGCCCTCGACGCTGTTATCCTTTAGGTCGTCGGACAGGTAAAGGCGGTAAGCCTCATCATAGCCTGCCGAGAGGTCGACGGTTGAGAGCTTAATTTTAGCCTCGCCTTTGGTTCCGCCCTGACGGAAGATGTCAATGGCGTAGGTTTTACCCATATCCAGCTCGGCTGACGCTTCTACAATCATCATAGCGCCGTTTGGATATTCGGCAGAGCGCGCCTCGCTGTCGGAAAGATACTGTTCTTCGAGCTGACTTAAATCAGCAAGTCGTGAATAAGAACGTTTTCCGTCGGTTTGCGCTGCCATAGCTGTTGGTAAGATTCCGAGAACCATTACCGCGCAAAGCAAAAGTGCCACCGCCGGTTTGAAAAACTTTTTCATATTCGTCCCCCTTATAATAACTTTTAAGGCAGCACCGCACAATTCAGGTGTGCGGATTGCGCTGTTAGATTTTTCGTCAGGGTGCACAAATAAATTGAGGTAAGGCTGACGCCTTGCCGAGATTTTTTGGACAGTCTGACGGAATAATATTCAAGCAAGGCGTGCACCGCGAATTGTGCGGTGTTGCCTTAATAATTTTACATTTAATTATAACAAATTTTAATCTGTTTTGTCCAGATTTATTACTAAAAAAAGTGCGCGCGTTGTAAAATGAAGTTGAAACAATAAAATAAAAGAGTCCACAGCGACGATTCTGTAGTAGAATTGAGTTACCACACACCAATTCGAAAGGAATCATCACTATGGACAATTCCAATTGTAACACGGAGCACAAGAAATTTCAACACATAACATCAGAAGAACGACACGAAATAGAGGTTCGACTTAAAGACGGTTGGTCAATTTATGCTATCGCCAAACACCTTGGCAGACCATACAATACCATCAGAAATGAAGTTGAACGAGGTACTGTATATTTGTATAACGGTAAGGTTGCGAGATATAAAGCAGATAAGGGTAAGGAAGTTTACCTTGAACGTCGCAAAAACAGCCGCAGAAATATCAATTGTCTTGAAGTGGTCGGTTTTCTTCAGTATGTTGAAAAGAAATTCCGTGAAGAAGGCTGGTCGCTTGATGCTTGCGTAGGTTACGCCAAAGCAAATCATCTGTATACTGATAAACAAATGGTTTGCACGAAAACGCTGTACAACTACGTTGATTTAGGTTTGCTAAATATCAAAAATATAGATTTACCTGAAAAGCTAAAGCGTAACACCAAAGGAAACCGAATCCGAGAAAACAAGCGAAATCTCGGCAACAGTATTGAAATGCGACCTGATGATGTTGATACTCGTGAAGAATTCGGTCATTGGGAGATTGACAGCGTTATCGGCAGAAAAACAGAGGGTGAATCTCAGGTAATGACAATAGTTGAGCGTAAGCATCGTGAATCAATATGGCTGAAAATAAGAGATCATTCTGCTGAAGCTATAGACGAAGCTCTATCCGGGTTAATTGAGCAATTCGGAGATAAATATAACGAAGTGTTCAAGAGCATAACCGGAGATAACGGATCTGAGTTTGCCAATCTTTCTCAGGTTGAATCAAAAGGGATTTCAGTGTACTTTACTCATCCGTATTCTTCCTATGAGAAAGGAACAAATGAATGTCACAACAAAATGCTTCGCAGATTTATTCCAAAAGGGAAGAGCATAGATGACTACAGTGCTGATGATATCCTCTTTTTTGCTGACAAAATCAACAATCTGCCCAGAAAGATACTCGGGTATCATACTCCGGAGGAACTCTTTGAGCAGGAACTCGACAGGATATACAGGGCAGCTTGAGCCGCGCCGTCGTGAGTTTCTCTCACTCGTCGCTACGCTCCTCCCTCAATAAACTCACGACATTCTACTACAAACGTTAAATTTGTTTCAACTTGCTATTGCAATTTGCGTACTAAAAAAAGTGTAAAAAAACTAATAAAATACTATGGATTTTGTGCATATTTTTCTTTTACAGAACATTAAACAAAGACTGCTTATGTTATAATTATTATGGATAATAATATTTAGGAGGTATATTTGGTGAAGACATTTAAGAAAAAGTTCACTAAAACCGTGAATATTCTGCTGTCTGCCGTTCTGATATTCAGCGTGTTTACAGCTCTCCCCTTCTCCGCTTACGCGGATGAGGATAAAAGCTCACAAGATATCGGTGATGATAAGCTTATGACAAACACCACGTTGCTTTCAGGCGGAACTTATACGTCGGCATATGATTTAACGATTGATAACCGGATAAATTGCAGCGGCGATGTAAAGCTTAAGCTTACCGAAGGCGTAACGCTGACGGTTAAAAAGGGCTTTCACGTGACAGGTGATTCATCGCTTACTATCGACGGCAAGGGTACTCTTGTTATTGATAACGTCGATGAAAACAACGCGGGTATCGGCGGAAACAATAATGAAAACCTCTCAAAGCTAACCATTAACAGCGGTACTGTCAGCGTAATCGGCGGTTTGAACGCCGCAGCTATTGGCGGCGGTAAAAACGGCTTTGTGGGAAGCGTTACCATTAACGGCGGTACTGTTACAGCGAAAGGTGAAGCCGGAGGTGCAGGCATAGGCTGCGGTGCTTTGGATGATATCGTTACAGCCTTGCCCGGTGACAGCGACGGCATTTATATTAAAGGCGGTACTGTCAACGCTACCGGCGGCAACAGCGCTGCAGGTATCGGTGAAGGCAGTCTGATCGATGTTATGCGCGAAGGCGACGCGGAAATGGTTATAAGCATTTCAGGCGGCACTGTTAAAGCGTACTCAAATAATCTTTCCGACGAGGCAATTCAGCCCGAACAAAGCCCCAAAAGAAATAAGCAGGATATCGGCGGCGCTTCATGTAATATTTCCATTACCGGAGGTAATGTTTGGGCTAAGGGCGGCGGTATATCTTCCGAAAAGCAGGTTACCTTTGGCTGGACTTCCGTAAATGACAGCATTTACACGTATGAGTTAAACGCCGAAGGCGATTTATCGCTCGCAAAGGATTTTAGATGTAAAGAAACCAAGGACTTATACTCCAAAGGTATATACTATTATAATAATACTCCTGATGTTAACCAGCTTATAAGAAAAACTCTTATTCCTCCGTTCGAGCACTCAGGTCAGAAAATTCCTTATATTGACGAGAACTGGAAAACACAGTATGCCGACGATCCTATATTGGTAAGTACTAATTTTGATGATTTCGGCGGAGGTTGGTACGCGCTGACCGAAAGCGCTGAATTTACAAACCGAATCACCTGCTCCGGCGATGTTTATCTTATTTTGTGTGACGGCAAAACTTTTAGCGCGTTGTCCGGAATTACCGTTAATGAGGGCAGCAGCCTGACAATTTACGGTCAGGAGCTGAAAAGCGGAGCGCTGATTGCCAACGCGGAAAAAGTTAACGGAAGCGCAGGTATCGGCGGCGAAGAAAACAAAAACAGCGGCACAATTAACATTGTCGGCGGCAAAATCACCGCAAAAGGCGGACAATACGGTGCGGGTATCGGCGGCGGAAGCAACGGCAGCGGTACGGTATCAGTCGAAGGCGGTACAGTTACCGCGACCGGCGGACAGTACGGCGCGGGTATCGGCGGAGGATATAACGCTGCCGGATATGTAACGCTTAACGCAGGCAACGACGGCACCGTTATCGCGACAGGCGGACAATACGGCGCAGGTATCGGCGGCAGCGCGAGCGATAATGAAAATTCAAATACTCCTGTCAGCACAGTCGAAATCAACGGCACAACCATTTCAGCCACAGGCGGAGAAAACGGCGCAGGTATCGGCAGCGGTCAGTACGGCTCTGCAAGGATTACATTAAACACCGGCGTAATTGAAAAAGCTGTCGGCGGCGAAAACGCAGCGGCAATCGGCAGCGGACTAAACGGTACTGCTGAATGTACCTTAACTAACGGCGTTATCAAAGAATCTACCGGAGGAAGCAACGCGGCGGCAATAGGCAGCGGACGAAACGGCATATGCACTGTTGAAATCAAAGCTTGCAGAATAGAAGCCGCAACCGGCGGAACAAACGGTGCCGGAATAGGCTCAGGCGATAGAGGCTTATGCAACATTTCCATTGAAGGCGGCACTATTTATAACGCTAAAGGCGGCACAAACGGCGCAGGCATAGGCGGCGGATTTGAAAGCGGCAAAACCGAAATTAAAATTTCAGACGGAAATATTACTTCGACGGGAGGAAAATACGGCGCAGGTATAGGCGGCGGAAACTCATCTCAAATCATTACCGTTACAATAAGCGGCGGTCATACAGAAGCGCACGGAGCAGTTAACAGCGCGGCAATAGGAAGTAACAATACACCTGCCGAGGTAAATATTCAGGGCGGCTATGTTTACGCCTACGGCGGCACAGATGAATACCACTCCACAAAACGTCTGCCGGGCATAGGCAGCGGTTCAGGCAAAAGCTCAATAATTAACCTCAGCTGGACAAATGACGATGACAGTATTAACTCGAACAGCTACGGCGGAAACGTCACTCTGCTAAAGGCTTTCAAAAATAAAAATAATACATCTGAAATATTTAGGAGAGGCAATTACGGTTCCGATACTGTTTCATTAAACGGTAAAACCCTTGTTCCGCATGACATTCCGACACATACGGTAACATGGAAAAACGACGACGGAACCGTGCTTAAGACAGATACCGTTGAAGAAGGGCTTGTTCCTTCCTACGGTGAGGATAACCCGACCAAGGACGGCGGAGAGCTTCACAAATACGAATTCAGAGGATGGACTCCTGAGGTTACGGCTGTAGCAGGCGACGCTGTTTATACGGCAGCTTATGGTAAGAAATCAAAAATCGTCATTGATGACGGCATTACAAACGGTACTGTAAGCTCAGATAAGGAATTTGCCGCTCAGGGCGAGACGGTAACGCTTACTGTTACTCCCGAGGACGGCTACCGTCTAAAATATATAAATATTGAAAAATATGATAATACTTCGGTTACATATAAAGTTGAGGATGAAGCAAAAACCTTTACAATGCCTGACAATCCGGTTAAGGTTAAGGCGGAGTTTGAGCCCGACGACCTCGGAGCAAAGCTTGCAGGCTATTCCCTGTCGCTCGACGGCGACATCGGCGTAAACTTCTATATGGATTTGGACAGCGAGATTGCAAACAGCAGTACCGCTTATATGCACTTCACCATTCCTAAAAACGGCGATCCCGGAGAACAGATTGTTTATGTAAACAAGCAGGCGGATGAAACATTGCCGTATGCTCTGCAAAAAACGGTTAAAGGCAAAACCTACTACGTATTTAAGTGCAACGTTGCTGCAAAGGAAGTTACCTCGCAAATCAAGGCGCAGCTGATTGAGCCTGAAAACGGTAAGAAAGGCAAAGAATACACCTATTCGGTTAAGGACTACGCGAAATATCTGCTTGAACATCAGGACGAGGATCCTAAGTTCAAAAATGCTGTTCCGCTTGTTAAAACTCTGCTCAACTACAGCTCTTATGCTCAGGTTTTCTTTGACAAAAACAGCGACAACCTCGCAAGCGACGGCTTGCTGACCGATGAGGAAAAGAACGTAAGCCACGTAACTGCCGAAACAGTCGGCGACAGAGCATATACCGAAAACATAACGGTTGAAGGTTTGAGCTTTGAGAGCTCTTCCCTGTCTCTCAAATCTGAAACAACACTTTCACTGTTATTTATCAGCGATAAACCGGTGAATTTTGAGTGTGAAACAAACACGGTAGAGACCGAACAAAACGGAAGCTACTGGGTAGCACGTATCAGAAACATTCCTTCCGGCAAGGCGCAGGAGGATTATACCGTCACCATAAAGATAGATGATCAAAACGCCGGCACGGTAACATATAATCCTATGAGATACTGCTACAATGTATTAAACGGCGGCACGAACGATCAGAATTTGATAAATGTTGTCAGAGCGTTTTACCTTTACACTCAGGCCGCAAAGGACTATTTTAAGGCATAACGGAGGGAATGAAATGAAAACAGAAAAATATGAGCGTACCGAGCTTGAAATTATTAAGTTTCAAACCGAAGATGTGATTTCCACAAGCGGCGGTCACGATTACAAACCTGAGGAAGACGAGCTGTCAAACATCGGTAAATAATTATAAATTAAAGCTTCACACCCGCGGCGATTGCTGCGGGTGTGATTTTTATACGATGATACTTGACCGAAGTGCAATAATATGATAAAATGTTAACGAATAAAATATCGGACGACGCATTCAGAAATATTCAGCTATGACTGTCTGCTGACGAAACTCCGGAGAAGCTCTTATGAGTGCCGAAGGTGCAAACGCGAGGATTTACCGAGCGCTAATCTCTCAGGCAAAAGGACGGAGATGGTTTTTACCTGTTTATTAAGTCAGCGTGCGCCGCTGGCTTTTTCTTTTGCGGTTTGAAAAAAAGGAGTAAGATGTAAAAGATGTGGGAAAGTTTCCTGAAAACCGTTGAGGACGTCAACAGCTTTCTTAACGGCATTGTATGGGGTTGGCCCGTTATCATTCTGATTCTCGGTACGGGCATTTTGTTGACAATCCGCACGAAATTTTTGCAGGTGCGCAAATTCGGTGACTCGCTGAATTCTACGATTGTCCCTGCGGTAAAGAGTATCGGCAAAAAACGTCAGAAGGACGAGAGGGTAAAATCCGTTTCTCAGTTTGAGGCGTTTTCTACGGCGATTTCGGGTACGGTAGGTACCGGTAACATTGTCGGCGTTGTTTCCGCGATTTTGACAGGCGGTCCGGGCGCAGTGTTCTGGATGTGGATTTCGGCGTTTTTCGGAATGGTGACAAACTACTCCGAGAACGTGCTTGGTCTTTACTACAGAAAAAAGGATAAAAAAGGCAATATCTCGGGCGGCGCGTTCTACTACATAGCCTACGGCTTAAAGTGGAAATGGCTCGGATATATGGCGGCAATTTTCTGTATGTTCGCGGCTATCGGTATGAGCGGCGTTCAGACTAACAAAATTTCGGGTACAATCAACGAGGCGCTTACGCGCACCGGTCTTACCGACGGCGGAGATTTGGTTAAGCTGTTTATCGGCATCGGCGTTGCGATTATCGCTGGTATCGTTATTATCGGCGGTATTCAGCGTATCGGCAAGGTTGCCTCGATGCTCGTTCCGTTTATGTCCTTGATTTTTATTATTATGTCGGTTACGGCGATTTGTATTCACTTTAACAACATTCCTAAGACCTTCGCTCTTATCTTTGAAAAGGCATTTAACTTCCAGGCTGTCGGCGGCGGTATTCTCGGCTACACCTTTGCTGAAGTTATCAAAAAGGGTATGGCTCGCGGCGTGTTCTCGAACGAGGCAGGACTTGGCTCTTCGGTTATCGCCCACTCGGCTTCCGAGACAAGAGAGCCTGTTAAGCAGGGACTTTGGGGCGTGTTTGAGGTGTTCTTTGACACCTTCGTTATCTGCACGCTCACAGCGCTGATGTTCCTTACAACCTTTGATGTAAACAAGCTTGACGCAAAGATGGAGGACAGCGTTATGAGTATGACGATGTTCTCGGACAACTTCGGCGGCTTAGGAACGGCGGTGTTCTCGGTTATACTTCCTCTGTTCGCGTTTACAACGGTAATCGCGTGGTCGTATTACGGCGAAAAGGCTGTTGAGTTCTGCTTTGGATGGGTTAAGGAAGAAAAACGCAAGCATATTGTTACGGCATTTAAGGTTATTTATGTTGTGCTTATCGCGGCTTCTACGCTTATTCACAGCGAGCTTATCTGGGCGATTGACGACACATTTAACGGACTTATGGCTATTCCGAACCTTATCTGCGTTGTCGCGCTGAGCGGACTTGTAGCTAAGATTACAAAGAACTACTACGACCGCAAGAAAGGCAAAAAGCTTGAACCTATGCTCTCTGCATACCCTGAAATGAACGAGGAATTCAAACTGGATATTATGAGCGGCGACGAGGAAATGCAGTAAATCAACATATAAAATAAATTCAGCGGCAGCTTTCAATTTGAAGCTGCCGCTGTTTTGCGTTTGTAATTTTATGCTTTTGTAAACTTCATAGGCAGGATGTTTTCTACGCTTTTGAAGCCTTCAACCGTGCCGTTTACTTTTGTGATACTTAATTCGTCGCCTTTGATTTCAACCTCGCAGTAGTTAGCGTCTACCCTTTTATCTCCCGTAAAAAGGAAAAGCTTGTTGTCCTCGAGCTCGTAATAACCCGATGCGCCTACTCCCTTTGTGAGCTGATCGACGCTGAATTCCTCGGTAAACTGGTTTACCAAATCTTCAACCGTCTTGTTCTGGGATTTAAGGTATTTTTCAAAAACCTCGTCGCTCATTCCCATAGCCTTGAAAGCATTGGGAATTGCGGTTTTCATATTTTCCTTAATCTTTACAATGGACGCCTGAGCCGAGTCCTCGTCAATTGCGAGCTTGAACGATTTATCGTTATTAAACTCCATCGTAAGCATAACGTCGCAGTCGTCAAACGCTTTATAAAGCTCCTCGTACATAGCCTTTTGGCTTTCATCCGCGGAATTAATGCTGTTCTTTACGTATGACTCAATGATGTCGTTGAACTTAAGGTTATAGTTCCACTTGCCGGCAAGGGGATTTCCCGGTGAGCACGCGCAGAGTGAAACCGCGAATATCACAACCAGCAATACGGCGGTTATCCTTTTGAGCTTAGTCATAGGTGTCAAATCCTTTCGGGTATTAAATTGCCTCTACGATTATATTTTCACCGTCTGAGGTTATATTTATTCCGCTGACCGAGCCTGTTTTTGAGCTGATCATTGCGTTGGCGATTTTTTCCTCTACCTCGCGCCTGATTGTATGGCGAAGGTCTCTCGCGCCGCTCTTGCCTGAGCATGATTTTCCTGCGAGGTACTTGCACGCGGCTTCATCATAGGTGAGCTTGATGTGCTTTTCCTCGAGGGTGGGAACGTACTCGCCAAGCATAAGGTCGGCAATCTTTACGAAATCATCCTCTCCGAGAGAGCGGAATACGATTACTTCGTCCACACGCGCGATAAACTCGGGACGGAGGAAGTCGGATAATGCCTTCATTACCTTTTCCTTGGAAGCCTCGTCCTCGGTTTTACCGAAGCCGAGAGCGGCTGAGCTGCCGCCCGAGCCCGCGTTTGAGGTCATTACAATTACGGTGTTTTCAAAGTTTACCGCTCTGCCGTGAGCGTCGGTAACCTTGCCCTCGTCAAGAATTTGGAGCAGGATATTGAGAACGTCGGGGTGTGCCTTTTCAATCTCGTCAAAGAGCAGAACCGAATACGGACGACGGCGTACCTTCTCGGTAACCTGACCTGCCTCGTCATAGCCGACGTAGCCCGGTGGTGAGCCGATGATTTTTGAGACTGAGTGCTTCTCCATAAACTCGGACATATCAAGGCGGATAAGGGTTTCGGGAGTGTCGAAAAGCTCCTGGCTGAGCACCTTGACAAGCTCGGTTTTACCTACGCCCGTAGGTCCTACGAAAATGAATGACGCAGGACGGCGGCGCGGTGAAATTTGACAGCGGCTGCGCTTGATTGCGGAAGCGAGAGCCTCGACAGCCTCGTCCTGTCCGATGATTTTCTTTTTGAGGTTATCCTCAATATCTACAAGCTTTGCAAGCTCGTTTTCGCGAATTCTTGAAGCCGGAATACCTGTCCAGAGCTCAATAACCTTGGCGATATCCTCCTCGGTTACAGTGGTGTTCAAGTCCTCGGGTGTGAACTTTGACAGCTCGCCGTCAATCCGGGCAAGGCTTGTGTTTACCTTCGCGAGCTCCTCGTAGTTAACCTCCTCGGCTGAGGTGATTTCTTCCTTTTTAAGCTGGAGCTGAGCCTTTTCGTCGTTAAGGTTATCTGCCTTTTCGCGGTTTTTGTTGCGAAGCGCCGCGCATGCGCAGCTTTCGTCGAGCAGGTCAATCGCTTTATCGGGCAGGAAGCGGTCGGTTATATAGCGCTCTGAGAGCACTACGGTCTTTCTAACCACATCGTCGTTAACAACAACGCCGTGGTGCTGTTCGTAATAATCCTTAACGCCTGCGATTACTTCGATAGACTGGGCGATTGTGGGCTCGCCTACCTTAACAGGCTGGAAACGTCTTTCAAGCGCCGAGTCCTTCTCAATGTACTTACGGTACTCGTTAAAGGTTGTAGCGCCGATAACCTGAACCTCGCCGCGCGAAAGGGCAGGCTTGAGGATATTTGCGGCGTTCATTGTGCCCTCGTTGTCGCCTGTGCCGACAAGGCTGTGAACCTCGTCGATAAAGAGGATGATGTTGCCGTTTTCCTTAATCTCGGCTACAAGTCCCTTGATACGGCTTTCAAACTGACCTCTGAACTGTGTGCCTGCCACGAGAGCGGTAAGGTCGAGAAGCTGGATTTCTTTATTTTTGAGTCTGTGGGGAACGTTGCCGTTCGCGATTCTGAGCGCCAAGCCCTCGGCGATTGCGGTTTTACCAACGCCGGGTTCACCGATAAGGCAGGGATTGTTTTTGCTGCGGCGCGAAAGGATTTGGATAACACGCTCAATTTCGCTGTCTCTGCCGATAATACGGTCAATTCTTCCCTCTCTCGCCTTTGCGGTCAAGTCCTCGCAGTAGAGGTTGAGGTGCTTTCTCTTTTTACCGTTTTTTTCTTTTTTAGAATTATTAGCTCCGCCTGCGGTGTTTTCTCCGCCCTTATTGCCGCCGAACATATTGTTAAAGAAGTTCGGAAACGCGGGAGCGCCGTGAGAAAAGTCGTCGTCCTCGCTGCCGGACTGTTCCTTTTTGAACTCCTCCATCTGCTCAGCGAGGTTCTCGGCGCCGCCGAGCTGCTCCATAATCGCGGACATATCGCCGCCCTCGCCCATATTCTGCATAAGGGTGTTCATCTGATCCTGAACGGCTTCGAGGTCGTCGTCGGAAATTCCCATTTTTTTGATTAAATCCTCAACGGGCTTTATACCGAGCTCCTTGGCGCAGGTAAGGCAATAGCCTGTTGTAGGAGCGTCCTTTGAGTTGTTGTTGGTAACAAAAACGACTGCCTGTCGTTTTTTACATCTGCTGCAAAGCATATTTTACCTCCCTTTTAGTAAATTGGTGCTTAAATTACTCTTTGTTCTTATTCTCTTTTAATATATCCAGAAACATTTTTGAATAGTTAAGTAAAGCGAAAATCATTACCGCTGCGGTTATGCAGAACAAAACCAAAATCAAGGTCGGGTTTTCGTACTGATAAACCGCCTTTAAGAATATTATGACGGTGACTGAAATATAGAACACTACCGTAGCCACTTTGCCGTACCAGCGAGAGGCAGGCAGCGGTATTTTCTTTACAAGGAGCACAAGTCCGCAGATAAGCATTGTAAAATCCTTGATAAAAAGGACGAGCATAAGCGGAAGCAATGCCGGGATATAGATTACCATACATACCGCAACTGCTATGAGCGTTATTTTATCCGCCAGCGGATCGAGAATTTTTCCGAGAGAAGTCACCTGATTCAGCTTTCGGGCGAGCAAGCCGTCAAAGCAGTCTGTAAGTCCCGAAATGACGATACATACAGCCGCGGTTATATAATGTCTCGGGTCGTCGTAAAGTCCTCTGATAAAGTAGTATACAAACGGCACTACAAGAATCAGCCGCAAATAGGATAAAATATTCGGAATTGTGACCAAGTCAGACGGCTTGAAACTCCACTTTTCATTTTGCATAAAAACCACCTGTGTAAAATTTTGCTTGTTCAGGCAAAAAGATTGATGTTGAACACGGAGCACAGGAAATAAACAAGTAAAACACCTTCTACTCCGCCGAGAAAAGCCCCCAACAGTCTGTCAAAGGTTCTCAGCACTCTGCCGTCCAACGCTCTTAGAATTAATCTGATGATAAGTTTTATAATTATCATCAGCAGGAAGAACAGTACAAAAACTATTATTACAGCCATTACCGCGACGATTGCCGGGGCAAGCTGGGCTTCTATCGCCTTTGCGATGGAAAGCGTTTGATCGTTTGACAAATTATAGTTACTGACAAGCTTGTCTATCCCCTGCCCCGTCAGCTGATTTGCCGCGCCGACCATTTTTGAGAGCCAGTCGGGCAAAGCCGACAACGCGCTTTCATACGCGACGCTTACGCCCTTTTGAGCGACTGCCTCTTGGATTTTGGTAATCACCGTCTGCTTAAAAAATGTATCGTACATTCCCTGAGCGAGCGGTCCCGATATATGATAGGACAAAAAGGCGTTTAGCGCCAAGCCTATCAGGTTGAGCAAAGTGCGGATAATTCCTCTGTATGCTCCGATTAAAATGAGCAAAAGGATGATTACCGCCGCTCCGATTTGATAATATATCATAAATACCTCTATTTTGCCGAGTCGGGAGACGCGGGACTTTTGCTGAGGTCGACTTGTCTGATTTGGTTGATGCTTAAAACATAAGCCGTTTTGTCAGAAGTCAGAATAATCGCCTGCGAGCCTGTTCCGGCGTCACAGGAATGGATTAGAGCTCCCGACTTATTATATGCGTAAATCATATTTCCGTCAAGTACGGCTATTGTTCCGCCTAAAACAGAGAGCGATTCCGCGCCGTAGCGGTTTTCAACCTCGAACATCTTGTCGCCGTTGTCATTGTAGCTGATAAGCGAACAGCTTCTGCCGTCGCCGCTCTTGGATAGAGCCAGTGCAAAAGAGCCGTTTTGGGGGCTGAAGCAGTAGTTTACCATCGGCATACTCTCGTAGCTTACTGTATTGTACTGCTCTGCTCCGATTTTGATTACGTATGAAGCGTTTTCACCGATTAACGCGGCGCGTCTGCCGCTGATATACTTGCTGTCGATTATAGCGTCGTCGGGGATGGTGTAAGTATTTACAGGCTTATCCTTGCCGAAGTCAAGCACGTACACGCCTGTTTTAATAGCGCCGCCTTCGCTTGAAATTCCGCAGGCTACACAGCCCGAGCCGTCGTTGTTGAGCGCGACGGAGTTGATGTAATATTCTGAAAAAGAATATTTAAATATACGGTTATTGTCCTTATTAAATACGTAAAGCTCGCTTAAATAGCCGTCGCCCTCGGTAACAACACAGTAAACGCCGTTTGAGGCGATGTCTCCGGTGTAGATTACGCCCTGGGCTTCGCCACTGTAGAGCGACTTGTCAAAGCTTAGGATTTGAAATTCTTTTTCACCGAGACCGTAGGTTAAAAATTTGTTTTCCGCGGTCTTCATAACGGGCTTTGAGTGTCTGAGCTGGATGTTCGCAATCTCGCCTCCGGTGGAGTTGAGAGTTACAAACGAGGTGTCGGAAGCGTAGGCGATGCGGTTTTGGTTCACGGTGAAGTTGCCGGACTTTACCTCAGCTCCGACGATATTGACGGGATAGCCCTTGCCGGCGTTGCCGAGAACGTCGTATGTCCACCACACGGAAATGTTCTCCGGTGTGAGCTTGTCGCGGTTCGCAAAGGCGAAAACAATCAGTCCCGCAACAAGAGCGATAACCACGCCGATTATTATTTTTTTGACAGCCGCGGGAGATAAGTCGGTTTTTTCCTGCTCGTAATCTTCGAGCGGGACGTCCTCGTAGCTTATAACCTTGCGGTCTTTATTTACCTTTTTTTCAGAGTAGCGTCCTTTTTTTCTCTTGAACATTTTAAACTCCAATCAAAAAACACAATCAATAATTTACTTTATTTAAATACAGTCCGCACGCTTGGGCGGTAGGCCCTGCATAGCTCCTGTCCTTTTTTTCAATAATAGAATGGATTTCATCGGGCTTGATTTTTCCCTGCTGAACTCTTAGAAGCGTTCCGACCATTATGCGCACCATATTGTACAGAAAGCCGTCCGCTTCTACCTTCATAGTCACCATTTCACCGTCGCGCGTTACGGAAAAATGCTTTACCGTGCGCGTCATATCTCCGGGCTCGCGGCTGTCCTGAGTACAAAACGATGTAAAATCGTGACTACCGAGGTACGCCTGCGCGGCGCTGTTGAGTAAATTTTCGTCGATTTTATAGCGGTAGTGCAGAGCGTAGCCGTCCAAAAACGGATTTCTGACCTCGCTGTTCCAAATTTTGTAGATATATTCCTTGCTTTTGCAGCTGTACCTCGCGTGAAAGCTGTCGTCAACCTCTACACAGTCCATTACTGCTATAGAGAGAGGAAGCCAGCGGTTGAGCGCCGCTTTGAGCCTTTGCGCGGGAATCGGATGGGCGGTTTTTACGCTGAGGCAGTACATATTTGCGTGAACGCCGCTGTCGGTACGGCTGCAGCCCTTTAGGTCAAATTCACTGCCGATTATTTTTGAAAGCGCTTTCTGAAAAGCCTCCTGGACGGTGTAGGCGTTCTGCTGGATTTGCCAGCCGTGAAAGCATTTGCCGTCGTATGAAATTGTTATCAGGAGGTTTCTCAGATTACGTTCGTTGTCAATATGTTGCATACAATTACTCCGCCGATTACTAAGCCCATGGCGATGAATGAAACAACGTCAATGGCTGAAAAATGCAGGGATTTCATCCTTGTTCTGCCTGCTCCGCCGCGGTAGCAGCGACATTCCATGGCAGTCGCGATATCATACGCGCGCCTGAACGCAGACACAAACAACGGTACGAGAATCGGGATAAGCGCCTTGACGCGCTTGAACAGGTTGCCGGACTCCATATCCGCTCCCCTCGCCTTTTGCGCCGACATAAGCTTGTCGGTTTCCTCGAGCAAGGTAGGCACAAACCTGAGCGCAAGCGACATCATCATTGAGATTTCGTGAACCGGAAAATGAATTACGCCGAGCGGCTTCATCAGCCTTTCTATCGCGTCGGTAAGCTCTGTGGGCGAGGTTGTGAAGGTCAGGCAGGAGCTTGCCAAAATCAGGCAGATTATCCTTGACGTTACAAAAATCGCCCTGTGAATTCCGTTCCACGTGATTTTTATTATTCCCCACTGCCAGATTACATCTCCCGTTCCGTAGAACAGGTTGAAAATCGAGGTGATTATTACGATGAAGATTATCACCTTAAGGCTTTTGAAGTAGAATTTGAAGGGGATTTTGCTGAGTATTAAAAACAGTGCGGTAAATGCCGCAGTTACTGCGAGAGAGCAGTAGTTGAAGGTGCAGAAAATTATCGCGACAAAGGCGATGAAGGTCAGGATTTTTCCCCTCGGGTCGAGCCTGTGGATTATGCTGTTTCCCGGGAAATACTGACCGAAGGCTACGTCTCTTACCATATTTTACCCTCCTTTTTCAGGAGAGCCGAAAGCGCCTCAAGCGCTTCGTCCACGGTTAGTATTCCGTCGGGAATATCGTAGCCGCGCTGTTTTAAGCTCTGCATTATTCTGGTTATCTGGGGGACTTTTAAGCCGCATTTTTCGAGCTCGTCACCGTGGGCGAACACCTCTTTTGTCGTGTCAAACATAACAAGCTTTGAGCTGTTCATCACGATTACCCTGTCGGCAACGCGAGCGATGTCCTCCATACTGTGGGACACGAGCAGTACCGTGTTGCCCATCTCTTTATGGTAGCGGACAATCTGGCTGAGCAGAATTTCGCGTCCCATCGGATCAAGTCCTGCCGTTGGCTCATCGAGAATGAGGATTTCGGGCTGCATAGCGATTACACCTGCGATTGCCGCACGGCGCTTTTCTCCGCCTGAAAGGTCAAAGGGAGATTTATCGAGCAGCTCGGGCTTAAGGCTTGTAAAATCCGCCGCGCTTCTTACCGCGCGGTCGAGCTCGTCGCCGCTAAGTTCTTTATTAATCGCGCCGAACGCGATATCCTTATATACGGTTTCTTCAAATAGCTGATATTCGGGGTACTGAAAGACCATTCCGACCTTGAAGCGGACGGAGCGGATTTTTTTAGGCTCTGCCCATATGCTTTTGCCGTCCAAAATAACTTCGCCCTCGGTAGGCTTTATAAGTCCGTTGAGCATTTGGACAAGGGTTGATTTGCCGGAGCCTGTATGACCGATAATGCCGACAAGCTCGCCCTTGTTGATTTTAAGGCTTACGTTATCAACCGCGCGTTTTTCGAACGGCGTGCCCTGTCCGTAAACAAAGCCGAGGTTCTTTAACTCGAGAATTTCACTCATCCAAGCACCTCCCCGAGCATTTTTACGCAATTCTCCGCTGTGAGGGGGATTTTGTCAATATTCGCTCCGCGTCCCTTTAATCTGAACGCAAGCTCTGCCGCCTGCGGAACGTCGAGCCTGTGCTTTTTGAGCAGCTCCACCTGAGAGAAAACCTCGTCGGGAGTTCCCCGGGTGAGCACCTTGCCGCCGTCCATAACCACCACGCGGTCAGCCAAAACAGCTTCCTCCATAAAGTGGGTGATCAAGATAACGGTGATACCCATTTCGCGGTTGAGCTTAATAAGAGTATTCATTACCTCTGCCCTGCCGCTGGGATCAAGCATTGCGGTTGGTTCGTCGAGCACAATGCACTGCGGCTCGATTGCGAGCACGCCTGCGATTGCGATTCTCTGCTTTTGTCCGCCCGAAAGCTTGTACGGCGCGTGCATACGGTAATCGTACATACCGACCGCCTTTAGGGCGCTGTCCACCCTTTTGCGGATTTCGGCAGGCTCAATTCCGAGGTTTTCGGGGCCGAAGGCAACGTCCTCCTCGACAATTGAGGCTACAAGCTGGTTGTCGGGATTTTGCAGGACAAGACCAACCTTTTCGCGTATATCGTAAGTTTTGTTTTCGTCAGATGTATCGTCACCGTCCACATACACCTTGCCGCTGTCCGGCAATAGCATTGCGTTGAGGTGCTTTGCGAGCGTGGATTTTCCGCAGCCGTTGTGGCCGATTACAGCCGTAAAACCGCCTTTTTCGAATTCGAGTGAAACGCCGTCTACAGCGTAAACGGGATTTTTTGTTTCCTCGATGTCGTCATAGGAAAACCGCACGTTCTGTATAGAAATAAAATTCATTTTAATTCTCCCAGATTGCAGTTGAGCCGCACGGCAATATTAAACCCGTGTCGGTCACCTTTAGTCCGATTTCGTCGCTCGACACCTTGCCGCCGAATTTGCTTTGAAGCAGCACGCCGAGCAAATATTGCATTACAGCAGGGCTCAGCCCCGTTGTGTAGGAATTGAGTATAAAAAATACAGGATTATCGCTTAAAACCTGCCCGCACAGGCTTACAAGCGAATAAAGCTGTTCTTCGAGCTTCCATACCTCTCCGCCCGGGCCTCTGCCATAGGATGGGGGATCCATAATAATACCGTCGTATTGGTTGCCGCGGCGGATTTCACGCTGCACAAATTTTACGCAGTCGTCAACCAGCCAGCGCACCGGCTTGTCCGCGATACCGCTCGACTGGGCGTTTTCCTTTGCCCAGAGCACCATACCCTTTGAGGCGTCAACGTGGCAGACAGAAGCGCCTGCGTTCATACACGACAGCGTTGCGCAGCCGGTGTAGCCAAACAAATTAAGCACCTTTAGCGGACGGTTTTGCTCGCGGATTTTCTTAGCCGCAAAGTCCCAGTTTACCGCCTGCTCGGGGAAAACTCCCGTGTGCTTAAAGCCCATGGGCTTTATGTTAAACACAAGGTCGCCGTAGTTTATCGTCCAGCGCTGCGGAACTTTTTTGTACTGCTCCCAGTAGCCGCCGCCCTTGTTTGAGCGATGGTAACGCGCGTGGGCGTTCTTCCAAAGCGGATTCTTCCTGCCCGTTGACCAGATAATCTGCGGATCGGGACGGATTAATATTATATCTCCCCAGCGTTCCAAGCGTTCGCCGTCGGAGGTATCTATAAGCTCATAATCTTTCCAGTTTTGAGATAATCTCATTATAAATCTTCCTAAAATCAAGTTAAGAGTTTGCGTATATAATCAAACCTTCAGACGAAGATATACGTCTGCTCACGGGCGGACACATGGGTCCGCCCCTACGGTTAAAAGGAATTGTTAAATAGACCGAACCCTACATAATTAATTATCAAAGAGGTTTGGTTGAGTAACCGCGCCGTTTACCGCGCCCTTGGGGAATTCGTAGCCGAGGTGGCGGCAGGCTTCGGCGGTTACGCATCTGCCGCGCGGAGTTCTGCTTAAAAAGCCGATTTGCATTAGATACGGCTCGTAAACGTCCTCGATTGTCACGGCTTCCTCACCGATTGCGGCGGCTAAGGTTTCGAGCCCTACAGGGCCGCCGTTGTAAAATTTTATAATCGCCTCTAACATTCGTCTGTCGTTTTGGTCGAGGCCGAGCTCGTCAATTTCGAGACGGTCAAGGGCGGTTCGGGCGGTTTCAAGAGTAATTACGCCGTCCGACATAACCTGCGCAAAGTCGCGCACACGTTTGAGCATACGGTTGGCAATTCGCGGTGTACCGCGCGAGCGCGAGGCTACCTCAATCGCTCCCTCGTAGTCTATCTGAATTCCGAGAATTCCGGCGCTTCGGGTTACAATCTGCGCAAGCTCCTCGGGGGTGTATAGTTCAAGTCTTAAAAGCACGCCGAAACGGTCGCGCAGCGGCGCTGTTAGCTGGCCTGCCCTTGTTGTCGCGCCGACAAGAGTGAACCTCGGCAAAGGCAGGTGATATGAAGCCGCCATCTGTCCTTTACCCGTGATAATGTCGATTGCGAAGTCCTCCATTGAGGGGTACAAGACCTCCTCAACCGCGCGGCTTAGGCGGTGGATTTCGTCGATAAAGAGCACGTCGCCCTCGTTGAGGTTTGTAAGAAGCGCCGCCAAATCGCCGGGCTTTTCGATTGCAGGGCCTGAGGTTATGCGGATATTTACGCCGAGCTCGTTCGCGATAATTCCGGCGAGGGTGGTTTTACCGAGACCCGGAGGGCCGTAGAGAAGAACATGGTCGAGGGTTTCGTGACGGATTTTTGCCGCCTCGATATACACCCTGAGGTTGTCCTTAGCCTTGTCCTGACCGATATATTCGTCGAGGTTTTTCGGTCTGAGCGGATTATCGCCTTCGGAGACGTCCTCGGGAATTTCGTTAGTATCCATTATTCTGTTTTCAAAATCAAAATCATCCGAAAAATGCGTATTGCTCATTACTGTCTTCCCATCTGTCTGAGAGTATGCGCGATAAGCTGTTCAACAGGCAGCGCGCTGTCCATTGTCGCGAGTATGCCCGAAACGTCGGCAGGAGAATAGCCGAGAACTCCGAGAGCCTCTATCGCCTTTGGAATGTTGCCCATAGCTGCGTTTGCCGCCGCTGAAGCCGACGGAAGTGAGGTATCCTCCGAAGAAAGCGACTTTGCGAGCTTGTCCTTGAGCTCAAGCACAATTCGCTGGGCGATTTTTTTGCCGACTCCCTGCGCGCGTGTGATAGTTTTAATATCGTCTGTCGCGATTGCCATCGCTACCTGCTCGGGACTGAGCTCGGAGAGAATTGCAAGACCTGCCTTTGGACCTACGCCGCTTACGCCTATTAAGGTTTTGAAGGTTTCGAGCTCGGTTTTTGCCGAAAAGCCGAACAGCTCCATGGCGTCCTCGCGAACGTTGAGGTAGGTGTAAAGCGTTACCTCGTCGCCAAGGCGCAGGTTTTTAAGCGTATTCATTGTGGTCTGGCAGTTGTAGCCGACTCCGCCGCACTCGACAACCGCGGTGCTTGAATCCATATGAATTAATTTTCCTCTTACGGAATAGAACATTTTATCTCCTTAGAGTTAAGAGTTTAGAGTTTAATATTTTATAATCATCTAAACAATTTTAACGTTTTTAATATGCTGTTTAATTTATAAAAAAATAATAAAATAATTGATTATTGGTAATGATTGCTCTTGCTGTACATTTTCATTCTCAGCTCAGAGCCTGCCGCTTGTGCGTGGCAGATTGCTATTGCCAGGGCGTCGGCGGTATCGTCGGGCTTGGGCATTTCGGGCAGCTTCAAAAGCCTGCGCGTCATTTCCATTACCTGAGGCTTATGCGCCTTGCCGTAGCCTGTTACGGCGGTTTTTACCTGCAAGGGCGTGTACTCAAAAATCGGAATTTTGAGCTTTTGAGCCGCTAAAAGCGTTACTCCCCTTGCCTGCGCAACCTTGATTGCGGTTTTTTGGTTTGTCTGAAAATACAGCCGCTCAATTGCGAGAGCGTCGGGACGGCAGCGGCTTAAAATTGAATAAAGCTCGTCGTAGATATATTCAAGACGGGCGTTGAAGTCGGTATGCGCCTCGGTTTCGACCGAGCCGTAGCCGATAGCCTTGTAGGTATTTGACTGAAAGCTGATCGCTCCCCAACCCACGATTGCGTAACCCGGGTCAATTCCAAACACTACCAAAATATTACCTCCGAAAAAATGGTATAATAACACATACTAAGTTATTATAGCACAAAGGGTTGAAAATGGCAATATTTTTTGACTGTTTTATGACTGCTTTTGCATAGTCAAAACGTTGTGATTGTACGAGATTTCGAGAGTATCGCCCTTCGGGGTGTAGTCAAAGGCGTAGTTTTGGCTGACTGAGCTGTCAAATATCACTATGCTTGTGCTGTCAACAAGGCAGTCGCCGCTGATTGTAATGTCTTTTCCCGCGTTTTTGAGGTTGAATTCCGCGGAGAAATCGCCCGGTTCTCCGTAGAATTTCAGTGAGAGCTCTCCCCCTCCGTCAAGGCTTGCAGTCCAATTTGAGGATATAAGCTCATTTTGCGGACTCGGGGCATTTTGGGTACAGCCGCACAGCATTAACAAGCTGATAATTACGGCTGAAAATAACAGTTTTTTCACGGTAACACATCCTTTTGGTTTAATGTATTCACAATAACAAAAGATTATTACCATTTACAATTCTGTTATAATTCTTGAAAAGAAGAATAATCTTTGGTATATTGTATTCGGATATGTGTATAAATAATTCGGAGTGATTAAATGCAGAACGAATTTACGGAAGCTTGCCGTGTTTTTGAGGATAACGGCAAGGTGCAAAACGCAGGCTGGGCAAAAAAGCTGTTGCTCGACTACAACATCGACGGCAGGCACAGCCAGCGCGACACTTACTTTGTGACGAGCGACGAGTGCTCGATGTACCTGTCGATTGAAAATCTCGGCGCGGATTTTGGAATTAAAATCGCGATTGCCGACCTGAAGCGCGGCGGTATTATTTGCGACAGCGTTATTCAGAAGCGCAGGGTTATGAAAAAGCCGCTGCCCGACAACGCGGACAACGGTGAATTTGAGTTTGAGCGAAAAAATATGCGTCTTAAAATTGCCGAATTGCCGAACGGAAAAAGCCTTAAATGCGAGTTTGCAGGCTTTGGCGGAATGAGCTCGATGAGCTTTGATATATTTCTTTTAAAGAACAATGGTGATATTCTCGATCAGCTTGCGCCGTTTGAGCGAAACAGAAAATTCTACTTTCTTAAGCGCTTTATGCCCTGCTTTTCGGCGCAGGGATTTATTAAGGCAGGCAATATGGTTTACAAGCTCAGCGCCGACAGCGCGAGAGGATGCTTTGACCGCATTAGATTTAAAAAGCCGAGGCTGCACAGTTATCAGCGTTTATGCTCGGACTGTATCATCGGAGGAAAGAGGTTTACGCTGAACCTTGCAAGCCGCGTCGGTGACAACCGCTACGGCAGTGAGAACTGCTTTTTTGTTGACGGCAAGCTCGAAAAGCTGTCGCAGATTACCGTTAAGGGCACGCCGAACAGAATTGACCGACCTATGTTTTTCAGGGGCGGCGTAAGGGCTTTGGATATCTCCTTTAAGCCGTTTACGGTATCGGGCAAGGCGATGATTGCCGAGATGGGCAAAACCTCGGTTGTTTTCGGCAGACTGTACGGCTTTATCAACAGGATTGACTACGACAAGCCGCTTGTGCTTGACAACGCGGTTGCGCATATGATTTATACAGAATTTTAGCATTATGAAGTTTTGATTTATATAAAGAAAAAGCAGGCTTATGCGCCTGCTTTTTTATATGCTCCGATGTATTTCGGGATTTTTGAGGTTAAATCATAAATCACATATACAAACGGACGGTTGAGGGTAATCTTTTTGTCCGCTCTCATTGAGGTGATTTTCTTTGTTGTGCCGGGATTTTTGTTGATTGCCTTTTCGTTAACGCTGATTTCAGCCTCGCCGATTACATTTGAAAGATACAGGTCTGCGTCGGCAGTGCCCATAGCGATAAAGTCAGCCTTGTCGCTACTGAAAGCGTCGGTAATGCCCATCTTTGTGAGTGTGTCCTTAAAGCTGTAGTCGGTGGTCTGTGAGAACTTGGGAACAGCCACTGCGATGTCTTTTTGCTCGGCGGACTTAAACATATTCATTAGGTTTTTGCCGGTCATCGACTTGATATAGTCCTCGATGCTTACGCCCTCGTTGGGCATAATCGCGGCAAAGCCGTAGCAGTTGCCGTCGAAGGTCTTTGTAAAGCCCTCGGATTTGTCGTCCTTAATGTAATACTCAGCGTAGCCGTTCATCATCAGGGCATCGGTCTGCTTGCCGTCCGAGCCTGTGAACTTCTCTTTCTTTGTCGCGTTTTCTGTGAAGAACGTGCTCCAGTCCGCGGTGAATGCGAGCGAGTTTACAGACGTCATAGAGTCGGTTGCCTCGGGGATAAACTTAGTATTCTGAGCAACTCCCTTGCTTTTAAGCCAAGCCGCAATATCATCGCCGGCGTTTTCAAAGTCGTCATACAAAACGGCGGCGTCAAAGAAGGTGCGCACGTCGTTAAGATACTTTTTATCGGGCTTATAGCCTGTCATGCTGTTTATCCAAAGCGAATTGCCGATATTAAACTTTGCGGAGTCGTTTTGGTACTCTCCCTCCATGGCAAAGTAAAAGTAGCGGTTGAGCGTGTATGTGCTGCCGCCGAGAGTCTTTTCAAACTGGGTTAATGTATCGCCGTGAGCGCCGTTTGCCGCGAGGGTGAGCCCGTACACTACGGAAATCGGGGAGATATAGAAGTTTTCTCCGTCCTTATTTGTATTTTGCGCAAGCCTTACAGCAAAATCGGTGTAGAGAGGATCGACATTTGTATCCTCAATCGTGCCCTCAAAGTTGAGCATCTCGGCGTTTTTGAGCAAGTCGGTCGCGCTGCCGGCGGATACGGGCTTTACATTACCGCTCTGGGATGACGAGCTCTGGTTATTCTTTTTGGCGCAGCCTGCAAATGAAGCGACCGTTGCCGCGGCGAGAAATACCGCTATTATACCGTAAAACTTTTTCTTCATAATAAATACCTCTTTTATACTGTAATAGCTATTATATAATTTTATTGAAAAACAATCAAGTGTTTTTGAGCGAAAAAACTTGAAAAAAGTATTAGAATATGATAAAATACTAATAACTTAGTGAATTGGTGGGATTTAAATGAAAATTTCAACAAAGGGCAGATACGCGCTGAGAATGTTGATTGACTTGGCTGAACATCAAAACGACGGATTTATCGCCTTAAAGGATATTGCCGAAAGACAGGGCATATCGAAAAAATATCTTGAGCAGATTATTCCGGTGCTCAACCGCTCGGATGTACTCAATGCAAACCGCGGTTATCAGGGCGGATACAAGCTGGCTAAATCTCCCGACAAATATACCGTCGGCGCTATTTTAAGGCTTACCGAGGGAAGCATCGCTCCCGTTGCCTGCCTTGACCACGAGCCTGTTGACTGCCCGAAGCGCGAGGGCTGCATTACCCTGCCGCTTTGGAAGGGGCTTAACAAGGTGATTACCGACTACCTCGACAGCGTTACGCTGCAGGACCTTTTGGACAATCAAAAGGATATGGTCGCTAACGACTATGTAATTTAATAAAGCAATTAAAAACTGTCATTCCCGAAAATCAGGAATGACAGTAATTTTTTAGTTCTTTTTTACAGCCTGCTGTTTTTCCTTTTCTATCTCCTCTTTGCTCTTCGAGTAACGCGCAAAGATTGAAATTGTCGAAAGGAAGCTTGTCAACAGATAAACAAGCAGTGCGAGCATTGAGCCGAGCGAAATCAGGTTGATTGTTACAATCGTGAGAATTGAAACTACGCCTGCAAGGCAGCACAACAGAGATACGATGTTCTTTAGGTTGCGCTCTTTGTCAAACGCACAGAAGAAAAATCCGATTATCGGAATGATTACGAAAATAAAGTTAAGCGGCAGAATTCTTGTGATTGCCGAAAAGTCCGACGACGACGCGCCGATTACGTTGCCTGTGCCGAGGGCGCTTAGCATTTCATAAACCGAATCGGTGACAAGCTTGCCGTCCTGAACAAACTGATAATACGGCCATGCGCAGAATATAAGCTGGAAAAGATAAAGCACACAGAGCGTTATTCTAAGCCTTTTTCTGGTTTTATTTTCAGGAATTTTGTTCATAATTTCCTCCGTAGACTAAATATTACAATATATTGTAGCACAGAATTCAAATTTGCACAATAGGAAATTTTATGTTATAATTATTTTACATTATTGCAAAGGAGTAATTTTATGAGTTATATTAACGAATCTATTATTTACAATATTTATCCGCTCGGCTACTGCGGAGCACCTAAGGAAAACGACGGCGTGCAGAGCTACCGCCTTGATAAAATTTATGACAGCATTGAGCATTTCAAGAAGCTCGGCGTTAATGTGATTGTGTTCAACCCGGTTTTTGAAAGCTCGCGCCACGGCTACGATACTATTGACTACAAGCGTGTTGACTGCCGCTTGGGTGACAATCAGAGCTTTAAGAAAATCTGCGATACTCTGCGCGAAAACGGTATTAAGGTTATACTTGACGGCGTGTTTAATCACGTTGGCAGAGACTTTTTCGCCTTTAAGGACGTTCAGGAAAAGAAGTGGGATTCGCCCTACTGCGGATGGTTCCAGAATTTGAACTTCGGCGGAAACAGCCCCTACGGCGATCCGTTTTGGTACGAGGGCTGGGCAGGTCACTATGACCTTGTTAAGCTGAATTTGCAAAATCCCGACGTTGTTAACCACCTGCTTGACGCTGTAAACTTTTGGATTGACGAGTTTGGAATTGAAGGTCTGCGCCTTGACGCCGCGGATGTGATTGACATTGATTTCTTTAAAAAGCTCAAGAACCTCTGCAAGTCCAAAAATCCCGAATTTTGGCTGTACGGCGAGATTACCCACGGCGACTACAACCGCTGGGCTAATCCCGACGCGCTCGACTCAGTAACAAACTATGAGTGCTACAAGGGCTTGTACTCAAGCCACAACGACCACAACTATTTTGAGATTGCGCACTCGCTTCAAAGGCAGTTTTCAAACGGCGGAATTTACCAGAATATTTACACCTATAACTTTGTAGACAACCACGATGTTAACCGTATCGCGAGCAATTTGAGGGATAAAAACCACCTGTTCCCCATTCACACAATGCTCTACACCATGCCCGGCGTACCGTCGATTTACTACGGCAGTGAGTACGGAATTGAGGGTAAGAGAACCCGCGAGAGCGACTACGACCTTCGTCCGTGCCTTGACCTCAACAATGTGCCGAACGCAAATTATCAGCTTTTTGACCACCTTGTAAAGCTCGGGAAAATCCGCCTTGCGCTTGAAGCGCTTAAGTACGGAAAGTTTGAGAACGTCAACATTATGAACGAAAAGCTCGTTTACAAGCGCTTTACCGACACTCAGACCGTATTTGTGATGTTTAATTTGACCGACCATACCGAGAGAGTCGGCTTTGACTCGCGCTGTAATGCAAAGCTTACCGACGTGCTTAACGGCAATCAGGTATTTGACTGCAACGGCTGGTGCGAGCTTGACGTTGATGCGTATTCGTCGAGAATTTTGGTAGTCAACAACGGTGATTTTAAGTTAAATCTTGACGAGCCTGTCAGCGCGGACAATTCTAAAAAAACAGAAGAAAAGCCCGAACCGCCTAAGAAGGACGGCGTGTTTGTCGGCGGAAAGTACCGCCACTTTAAGGGCAACGTTTACGAGGTTACGGGCTTTGCCAAGCACAGCGAGACCGGCGAAAAGCTTGTAATTTACCGCTCGGTGAACAATCCCGACGACATTTGGGCAAGACCTTACGATATGTTTAACGAGATTTTCTGGCGCGGCGGCGAGAAGATCAAGCGCTTTGAGCTGATATAATGAAGAACAAAATTCTTATTTTAATCTGCGTTTTAATATTCTTTATCGGAATTATAGGCAGTGCGTTTGTGCTGTTCACCCCGAAAAAGACCAATGTCAACATCAAGCGTGACGGCAGGCTTTTGTACAGCTTTGATTTGAGCAACACCGAGGACAGCGAAATTGAAATTCCCTACGGCAACAGCTCGAATACCATTGAGATTAAGGACGGCAAAATCCGCGTTAAGGAAGCCGAATGTCCGGACAAAACCTGCGTTAATATGGGCTGGATTAGCTCTGCTTCAATGCCGATTGTCTGCCTGCCTAACCACCTTGTCATTGAGTTTGCAGCCGGTTACGAGGATGGCGTTGACACTGTCGCGAGATAATTATATTCTAAGGCAACACCGCACAATTCGCGGTGCACGCCTTGCTTGAATATTACTCCGTCAGACTGCCCAAAAAATCTCGGCAAGGCGCCAGCCTTACCTCAATTTATTTGTGCACCCTGACGAAAAATCTTACGGCGCAATCCGCACACCTGAATCGTGCGGTGTTGCCCTAATTTAGAATTATAGGTAATTTATGAAAGCAAAAAGACTTGCCGAGCTGTCGGTGCTCACGGCAGTATCACTGATTATTTTTATAGTTGAGCTGCAAATTCCCAACCCCTTCCCCATTCCGGGAATTAAGCTGGGGCTTGCAAATATTATCACGGTCTTTGCGGTTTATCACTACAAGGCGTATGAGGTCGCTATGATTGTCGGCGTGCGGCTTGTGCTAGGCTCGATTTTCGGCGGAAACATTACAGCGCTTATTTACAGCGCTTCGGGAGCGGTTTTATGCCTGCTCGGTATGTTGCTGCTAAAAAGGATAATCGACGAAAAACACATTTGGATTGCGAGCATTTTTGGCGCGGTTCTGCATAACACAGGGCAGATTATCGCGGCGGTTATTGTAACGCAAACGGTTCAGATTTTCGCTTACTATCCGTTTTTGCTTGTATCGGGATGCTTGGCAGGACTGTTCACAGGACTGTGCGCGCAGCTGATTATGCCGAGGATAAAATTTTTTAGAAAATGAAATCGAAAAATTATTGTTTTTTAAAGGCTCCCCCCAATGTGTGAAGCACTTTGGGGGAGGCTTTAAAAACATTAAACTCTAAACATTAAACTCTAAACTCTTAATACAACTAAACCCCTCTCCTGCATAGTATGACTATGAAAGGAGAGTTTTTTATGACCGAAAATATGCCTAAGCCTTCGGGCGAGACTCCGTTTAAGCCTGAGTATCAGGAATATATTGATGAAAACAAGGGGCGCGGTTCGCTGAAAATTCAGGCGAGCGTTGCCGAGGACGCATTTCCGCTTAAGGATGTTTTTGTCGACGTCTCGATGATTTACAAGGGTAAACGATACTCGATTTATAACGATACAACCGATTCGTCTGGAATTGTCAACGAAATTGTCCTGCCGTCAAAGCTCAGCGCCGAAAGTCAAACTCCGCAGAACGCTTCCGACAGCGTTACGCAGTATTTGATTTCTGCATATCACCCGGGTTTTGAACCGATTGTGGACTGCCCTGTGAACATCTTTGACAGAGTGGAAACGATTTTGCCCGTGAGCCTTAACCCTCTCGGAATTGGATTGGAGCGGTAATATGGCTTCTCCTGTTATTCCAACCTACATCACTGTGCACCTCGGCAGACCTAACCAGCCTGCGGAGAACGTCACGCTGCCATTTACCGAGTACATCAAAAACGTCGCTTCGTCCGAGATATACCCCACGTGGCCTGAAAATGCGATTAGAGCGAATATTCTGGCGCAGATTTCATTTGCGCTCAACCGAATTTACACCGAGTATTACCGCAGCCGCGGCTATGATTTTGACATCACAAACAACACCGCGATTGACCAGGCGTTTAACAAGGACGGCGAGGTTTACAGCAACATCAGCGCAATTGTCGATGAAATATTCAACAACTACATTGTCCGCCGTGGGCGTGTTGAGCCGCTTTACGCGCAGTTTTGCGACGGCTATACGACGAGCTGCAACGGTCTTTCTCAGTGGGGCAGTGTTACGCTTGCAAACCGCGGGCTTAGCCCGATTGAGATTTTGCGGTACTACTACGGCGACGATATCTCGCTTGTATACAACGCGCCTATCAGCGACAACACGCAGTCATACCCGGGAACGGCGCTTCGGCGCGGTTCGTTCGGAGACGATGTTGTGACAATTAAGCGCGAGCTGAACAGGATTTCGCAGAACTACCCGGCGATTCCGAAGATTCAGTATATCAACGGCGTGTTTGATTTGGAGACCGAAAACGCCGTCAAGAAGTTTCAGGAGATTTTTAACCTGTCCCCCGACGGAATTGTCGGCAAGGCGACATGGTACAAAATCAAGCAGATTTTCGCTTCGGTAAAGCGGCTTTCCGAGCTTACCGGAGAGGGGCTGACAATCTCCGAGGTTTCCCGAAGATACACAAGAGAGCTTAGCATGGGCAGCCAGGGCGAGGACGTTGAGGCTCTGCAATACTACCTCGCGTTTATCGGCTACTTTTTTCCCGAGCTTCCGCCGATTCCGATTACGGGCTTTTTCGGTGAGTTCACGCGCGACGCGGTTTTCAGCTTTCAGAACACCTACGGACTGCCTGTGACGGGTGTGGTAGACGCGAACGTTTTTAACCGCATTGAACAGGTATACAACACGGTTGTCAGCGAGCTTCCTGCGAACTATCAGAGCGCTATCGGAGAGCCGTACCCGGGCAGATTTTTGGTTGAAGGCGACCGCGGAGAGAGCGTGAGGATTATTCAGGGATATCTGAATAAAATCGGTCAGAATGTTGAGCAAATCCCTGTGATTGAGGTTGACGGAGTTTTCGGCGTGAGGACTAAAGCGGCGGTAATTGCGCTTCAACAGTACCTCGGAATTGAACAGACCGGCGCGATAGGCCCTGTTGAATGGGCTGAGATTATTACGCTGGGTAATAATCTGTAAAGAAAAAGAACTTTATTTGAGCGTTTGTTTTTAACTGTAGGGGGCTGTCGCACTAAGCCCTAAATAAAAACAAGACCGGGTAGCCCGAAAGGGTTGCCCGGTTAGTGCTTTCAATGTATAATTAATTGCAACAAAATCCACATAGAAAGCGGGTTAATTATACTATGAAAGTGTTAAGAAATCAACTGTTTTTACCATTAAATTTTGAAGTATTAATCGACGAGAACGATCCTGTAAGGAAACTTACAGAAATATGCGATACATTGGACTATACAAAACTCTATGATGTATACCTTCGTCATTGGCGCTCGATTGATCCGGCAATAATGTTTGAGATACTTGTATTTGCAAATATGAATTGCATCTATTCCAGCCGTGATATAGAACAAGCCTGTAAGACTGACATCCGTTTTATGTGGTTACTTCAAGGTGAGCCTGCTCCCGACCATTCAACCTTCGCTCGCTTTCAAAACGAAAAGCTCGTGGGAGTCATTGAAGATTTATTTTATCAACTAATTCTAAAACTTCATGAGCTTGGCGAGATAGAGTTTAATAATATCTTCATAGACGGAACCAAGATAGAAGCAAACGCCAACCGTTATACATTCGTATGGGCAAAAACCGTAGAAAAGAATTTGCAGAAGCTCAACGCAAAGATTAATAACGAACTGCCTGATTTATGTCAAAAATACGGATTGTCGGAATCCGCTACACTGGCAGATGTAATTGAGTTTCTTCTCAAAGCAAGAGATTTTCTCGGTATTAAGTTTGTATACGGAAGAGGCAAGCGCAAAACGGATATCCAGAGGGATTATGACCGCATATATGAATATCTTGAAAGAATAGATCGATATCACGAAAGTCAAACGATACTCGGCACACGAAAGAGCTATTCTAAAACAGACTTAGACGCAACGTTTATGCGAATGAAAGAGGATCATATGAGGAATGGTCAGCTTAAACCCGCGTACAATGTACAAATCGGCGTTGAGAGCGAGTACATTGTTGGGGTAGGATTGTTTTCTAATCCGACCGATACAACAACCCTTATTCCTTTTCTTGAACGTCTGCAAAAGAATATCGGCAGAAAATACTTAAACATCATTGCTGACGCGGGATACGCGAGCGAGGAGAATTACACATATCTTGAAGAAAACGACCAGAACGCGTACATCAAGCCCGCGGATTATGAAATTAAAAAGACAAGAAAATACAAGAGTAATATTTACCGTGTAGAAAATCTCAGCTATGACGAAATCGGAGATTATTTCACTTGTCCAAACGGCAAGAGATTAAATCACGCTTATGACAGCAAGAGCAAAACAAAGAATGATTATGAAATCATAAAAAGTTACTACATATGCGAAAGCTGTGAAGGATGCCCTCATAGAGATAAATGTTACAAAGGCAAATACGAAAATCGTAAGGTTTCTTTTTCTAAAACTATGGCAAGACAAAAAGCTGAAGCTACCGAACGAATTACTGCCGATGAAGGAAATATTCTTCGACAGAACCGCTCAATTCAAGTTGAGGGAGCCTTCGGCGTTTTGAAGCAGGACAGAGATTTCAGACGCTTCTTAACACGCGGAAAAACAAAGACGGAAACGCAATTTTTGCTGCTTGCTTTCGCTTTCAACATCAAGAAGTTATGGAACCGCACAATTGACGGACGTTTAGGTCTGTCGTTATTCAATCAACAAGCCGCGTAAACTTAAAAGTTTTCCACAAAAAATCAAAGAGAGGATGGAGTTTTCCCCACCCTCTGATTAGTGTCGTTTTCTTGCTGTTGAAATGTGATGATATTTTACATGTCTTTACCTGTTACTTATACTGAGAGGCTGCCGCTTCATTTTGCGACAGCCCCGTGAACAGACGTTTGTTCTCGTCTTAATCCTTGATTTATAAAAACAAAATTTAACTGAACGACCTCGGGCGCACATTCCAGTGCGCCCCTACGATGTAAATTATATGTATGCATTTTGGTTTATAATGAGGCGTTTAAGGAAGAGCCGCCCCCTCAGTCAGCTAAAGCTGACAGCTCCCCCAAAGCTTACGCGTTGGGGGAGCCTTTAAAATATTTGCCAAACTTTTTATAATAACATTATGGGATTAGATTGAGTCGAATGCCTCGGATAAATCGAAGATAATATCGTCAATGTGCTCAGTGCCGATTGAAAGGCGGATTGTGTTCGGACGAATCCCCTGCTCCTCGAGCTCCTCGGCGTTGAGCTGTGAGTGAGTTGTTGAAGCCGGATGAATCGCAAGGGATTTTACGTCGGCAACGTTTGCGAGAAGTGAGAAGATTTGCAGGTTGTCAATGAACTTTTTAGCCTCTTCCTCGCCGCCCTTGATGTCGAAGGTGAAGATTGAACCGCCGCCGTTCGGGAAGTACTTTTCATAAAGCGCCTTGTAGGGCGAGTCGTCGGTTGAGGGATGGTTAACGCGCTCAACCTTTGGGTGGTTTACGAGGAAGTCGATTACCTTTTTGGTATTCTCGGCGTGGCGCTCAACCCTGAGCGACAGGGTTTCGAGCCCCTGCAGGAAGATGAACGCGTGGAAGGGCGAAAGCGTTGCGCCGGTATCTCTGAGCAAAATTGCCCTGATATATGTAACAAACGCCGCGCCGGGAGCTGCCTTTGCGAATACTGCGCCGTGGTATGAGGCGTTTGGCTCGGAGAACTGAGGGAATTTGCCGCTCTGCTCCCAATCGAAATTGCCGCTCTCGATAATTACGCCGCCGATTGCCGTGCCGTGACCACCGATGAATTTTGTCGCGGAATGAACCACGATGTCCGCTCCGTACTCGATAGGACGAAGAAGGTACGGCGTTGCGAAGGTGCTGTCTACAACAAGCGGAATGTTGTGAGCGTGAGCGATTTGCGCGAGCTTTTCTATGTCGATAATATTCGAATTCGGGTTGCCGAGGGTTTCGATGTAGAGCGCCTTGGTGTTTTCGTCGATCGCGTTTTCAAAGGCGTTTTCCTCGTCGGGATTTACAAACTTAGTTGTAATTCCGTAGTTGGGCAGGGTATGCGCCAAAAGGTTGTAGGTACCGCCGTAGATTGTCTCGGCTGCTACGATGTTCTCCCCTGCCTTGGCAAGTGCCTGAATTGTGTAGCTGATTGCCGCAGCGCCTGAGGCTACCGCTAAAGCTGCCGTGCCGCCTTCAAGTGCGGCAATTCTGCGCTCAAAAACATCCTGCGTTGGGTTTGTAAGTCTGCCGTAGATGTTGCCTGCGTCGCGAAGTCCGAAGCGGTCAGCCGCGTGCTGGCTGTCATGGAACACATACGAGGTTGTGGCGTAAATCGGCACTGCGCGTGCGTCGGTTACGGGGTCAGCGGTCTCCTGACCGATGTGAAGCTGTTTTGTCTCAAATCTTAAATTTCTTTCTGTAAGTTTACTCATTATGATTACTCCTTTGTTGTTTTGATAGTTTGATTTTGTTTGAATGTCGGCGGGAATTTCGCTTTACATTCGCGTATCAAAGCAACATTGGTTTATGTAAATTAGCATTTCTTATTACTCCTATCAGGATAGTAGGTTTTTACGTTGGGATTATATTACCACACAAAACATAGTTTGTCAATAGGTTTTTTGAAATTTTTATATATTTACCACGCTGATATGCCAATAATTGCCATTTGCGGTGCACCCTATCCACCCTGAAAAATAAAAAAGAGTGGCGGGTAACAAAGCCTTGCCTTATCACTCCGCCGCTGTATACGGTTTATTTAATTGTCAGATTGGGCGACCGCGAAACCGCCCCCTACATCTGTAATGGAAATATTAGCATAATCGGAATCGTCTGCCCCCTCCGTCACGCCGCTTGAGCGGCGTGCCACCTTTTTCTGGCGAAAACGGCAACCCTTTTGTCACTTCGTGACATTTCCCCTAACAGGGGAATTTCCCGTAACAAGTGACGGGGGAGGCTTTAAATTATAAACAAACGTTTCCGTTAAATATTCTTATTCCTTATTATTTACGTCGTCAGTCCTCGGATGAAAAATCCGTGAGCATAGTCGGGGACTGCACGTCCTTAAGCTTGCGCTGAATTTGCCTTGTGCGCACTCCTACAAGCTTATCAAGCTCTTTGTTGGCTTGGTCAAGTCTCATCTGCGTTGCTGTTAGCACGTCGTTGAACTTGTCAAACTCCTGCTTAACAGAGCCGAGCAAGTCCCAAACCTCAGAGCTTCGCTTTTGAACGGCAAGAGTTTTGAAACCCATTTGCAGTGAATTGAGCAGAGCCGCCATTGTGCTCGGACCTGCGATATTCACCTTATACTTGCGCTGTAGCTCCTCTACCATTCCGCGGTTTACAACCTCGCTGTACAACCCCTCAAACGGCAAGAACATAATCGCGAATTCCGTGGTGTTCGGCGGGTCGATGTACTTGTCGCGGATGTCCTTTGCCTCGTTCTTGATTGTGGTAATCAGCGCCTTTGCTGCGAGGTCAATCTGCGCCTTGTCGCCCTGTTCAATGGCGTCGCGCAAGGCGGCGTAGGTGTCGCCGGGGAACTTTGAGTCTATCGGCAGGTAGATAAAGCTGTCGTCCTCGGCAGGGAGCTTTATCGCGAATTCAACCACATTTTTTGAGCCCTTTTTGGTGGCGATGTTTTCCTCGTACTGCTCGGGCGGTAAGATTTCGGTGAGGATACTTCCGAGCTGGATTTCGCCCAAAATGCCCCTTGTCTTGACGTTCGAGAGCACCTTTTTGAGGTCGCCCACGCCGACCGCGAGGTTCTGCATTTCTCCGAGTCCCTTGTAAACCTGCTCGAGCCTTTGGTTGACGAGCGAAAAGCTCTGGTTCATCTTTTCCTCGAGGGTTTTCTGGAGCTTTTCGTCTACGGTTTTGCGCATTTCCTCAAGCTGTCGGTTGTTGTCGTTTTGGAGCTGTTCAAGGCGCTTTTCGACCGTTTGACGGTTCGCTTCAAGCTGTTTTTCAGTCGTCTGACGGTTCGCTTCAAGCTGTTTTTCGGTCGAAAGTCTGATATTTTCAAGCTTTTGCTCGGTGGATTCGGAAAAGGTTTTCATCCGCACCTCGAGCGAATTGAGCTTTTCGGACTGCTGTTGGGAAAAACTGCGCTGATTTTCCGACAGCAGGTCGCCCATATTCTTGACAGAAGTCTGAGTTTGAGTGCTCAACTCCTGCCTTAAAGCGCTGTTTTGGCGTGAGATTTCATCCCTAACGGTGGGGACAACCTCGTTTTTTACGGCGTTAATTATCTCATCGTTATTGTCATTATTATTCTTTTTCAGAACAATAACCAGTAAAACAATCAGCAAAATTACCGCAAGCACGCCTAAAATCACGGCTATAATACCGATAAAATCCATATTTTTCACCCCATTTTTAATCTTAAATAATCATATCATACGGGGTTTTGTTTGTCAACGAGCGCGGAAGACTCAGGGCTATAAACAGTACAATGCTCAGTCAAAAACCGTCTCGACTACCTTTTTGCAGCCCTCGGGCGAATACAAAAATCGGCTGATATGGTCGCCCGTATAAAAATAATTCTGCTTTTCGGGCGCGTGCTTAGCTTCAAAGGTATCTATTATAATGAGCTTGATTTTCATTTTTTCGGGAATAATGCTCTTGATATATACGCTTGCCTGCTGACCGACCTTTACCCCTTCCCTGCTCTCGGCAAGACCTGCGAGGTTCGGGGTGAGCTCAATAAACGCTCCATAATTTTCGACGCTTCTTACAATTCCCGATACAGTTTCGCCCGCCGAAAAGCCCTCGGCGTTTTGCTCCCACGTGCCGAGCAGCTCCTTTTGGCTGAGGCTTATTCTGCCGTTTTCAATGGACTTTATGACGGCTTTAATCTCCATTCCCACGCGGAAGCGCTCCTTGGGATGTTCAATCCGCGAGACAGAGATTGAGTCAATCGGCATCAGCGCGACTATTCCGCAGCCGATGTCCGCAAATGCGCCGAAGCTTTCGAGGTGGGTTATCGCGGCGGTTACGACGTCGCCGCGCCTGAGCTTTGATATGTAGCTTTCAAGGCAAATTTTCTGCGCCTTTTCTCGCGATAAAACCGCGTATTCCTCGCCGCTTTGGTCGGTCTTAATATCCGTAACCACAAAGCAGACGGGGCGGTTAACGCGCGAGATTACCGCGATATCGCGCACAGAGCCGTCTTTAATCCCCACAGCGCCCTCCTCCCTTGGGATTATTCCGCGGAATGAGCCGAACCTGACGGTGAGGTTGTGCCCCGAATCGCAGAGCACGGCGGTGGCTTCGAGTATTTTTTGAGTTTGCATAGCCTCGCGCAGGGCTGACGGTGAGCTCAGCACCTTTATATTTTCCCGGGTATTAATGAGTTTTCCTTCGGGTAAAAATTCTGACATTTTTCTGCCTCCGTATATCTTTTGATAGCTTCAAGTAATTCTATGATAACGGCGCGGTATTTATGCAGAGGTGTAAAATTGCCCCGATTTGCATTTTTGTGTAAATTGTGGTATAATACATTTGTGTGTTTTATGATTAATTAAAAAATCCGAAAGGACAATAATTATGAAAAAAATCATTAAAGCACTTATCGGTTCGATATGCGTTGTTTTAAGCCTTATTTTAGCGCTTTCGTTTGCCGGATGTTCCGAAAAAAAGAAGGATGAAGCTCCGACTTCCGCCGCAACCGCGGACGAAGCAGACGCGACCTATCCTGTCAGCACAGGCGACGAAGCCAAGGCGATAAGCGGACTTGAAGCGATGGGCTTTGACCCTGCCGCGCTGGGCATTGAACCGAACATTAATAACGACAATAACCCTGTGGGCTTTCAGCTTGAACAGCCTAAAAAGGGAGACACAATTGCGGTTATCCACACCGGTATGGGCGATATTACGCTGAGGCTCTTCCCTGCTCAGGCTCCGAAAACTGTGACTAACTTTGTGAACCTCGCGAAGGCAGGAAAGTACAACAACACCACCTTCCACCGCGTTATTAACGACTTTGTTATTCAGGGCGGTCACAGCGGCGAGGACCCGAAGCATCCAAACGGAATTAGCTCCTACGGCTCTGAGTTTGAGGACGAGTTCTGCGACAAGCTGTTTAACATCAGAGGCGCGGTTTCCATGGCGAACAGCGCTAAGGATTCTAACGGCAGTCAGTTCTTTATCAACCAGACCTCTGCCGAAGCGTTCAGCTCAAACGGCGGATGGCAGCAGTATAACGATTTGTGGAACAACGTTAAAAAGCAGCTCAACAACTACAGGGATTCTAACCTTTTGCAGGCGTTTATCGACGAGAACGGCGACAAGTTTATTAACACCGCGATTATTCCCGACGAGGTTAAGAGCCTGTACTCAAAGAACGGCGGTAACCCAAACCTTGACGGCGTATATAATGCCGCCGACAGAGGAAACACCGTGTTTGCGCAGGTAATCAGCGGTATGGAGACCGTTGACAAAATCGCCAAGGCGCAGGTTGACAAAAACAACGTTCCGCTTGACACCATTTTGATTAATTCTGTAGAGATTAAAACCTACTGATACGGAGAAAACTATGAGTGATTTGCCCATTGTCGCGCTGATGTACGACTTTGACCGAACCCTTTGCACCAAAAATATGCAGGGCTACAGCTTTATTCCGAGCCTCGGGATGACCGACGGCGAGTTTTGGGATTACACAAACGAGCTGGGCTTAAGAGAGCATATGGACTCGGTGCTGGCGTATATGTACGCTATGGTCAAAATTGCGCAGGATAAAAACATTGCCCTTAAGCGCGAGAGCCTTGTTAAGATGGGCGAAAATATAGAGTTCTTCAAGGGCGTTGAGGGCTGGTTTGACCGCATTAACCGCTTCGGTATTGAAAACGGCGTGCAGATTGAGCACTATGTTATTTCATCGGGAATGAAGGAGATTATTGAGGGCTCGTCGATTAAGGACTGCTTTAAGAGCATTTTTGCCTGCGAGTTTTTGTACGATGAAAACGGCGCGGCTGTTTGGCCGAAAACCGACGTTAACTATACCAACAAAACCCAGTTTGTTTACCGCATTAACAAGGGCGTGCTCGACGTTGCGAACGACGTTGACCTAAACCGCTCGATGCCCGACGACAGCAAGCGCGTTCCGTTTTGCAATATGATTTATATAGGCGACGGACTTTCGGACGTGCCGTGTATGAAGATGATGAAGGCGTACGGCGGTTACTCGATTGCCGTGTACCAAAAGCGCGACAGCAAGGTTGAGGCTCTGCTGAACCGCGACAGGGTTGATTTTATATATCCTGCCGATTACAGCGACGGCACGGGGCTTGATATGACGGTTAAGAACATCATTAAAAAGATGGCGATTGCCGACAAGCTGACCGCGGAAAATTCAAGCCAAAAGAAGAATATATAACGATTTGGGAGACTGCCGCTTGACAGTCTCCTCTTTTTATTATCAAGAGCAAATTTTGCAATACAAAATATACAATAAGAAGGGTGTTTTTGTCGCTTAAGCATACAAAATATAGAAAATAAAAAAATTTAAAAATACCCTGTTCAAACTTTTTTTCATGTGTTATAATTACATATATAGGAGTATATCTATAAGTAATTACGGAGATGTATTTATGTTTGGCAGACTGAGAAGCCTTGACCGCAAGGTTCTTGACAACATAAGCCGTATTCACTCACCGGGAATGAATATGGTCATGAAAACCGCCTCCAGATCCGCAAATGTCGGGCTGATTTGGTGGCTTGTTTGCCTGCCGTTTTTAATTAACCCAAACTGGCGCTCTATCGGCTTTAATTACGTAATCGCGCTGTGCTTTGCGCACGTTATGGGTGAAGGTTTGATTAAACACACCGTCAAGAGAATACGTCCCTGCCACGACCTTGACGACGACGAGCAGATTATTAACCGACCGAGGTTCTACTCCTTTCCGTCAGGTCACACAACCGCCTCGTTTGCGATGGTCGGCGTGTCGATTTACAGAGGACTTCCACCCTATGTGGTACTCCCGATTTTGGCTATTGCAATGCTTATCAGCTTTTCGAGAATTTATCTGCGGGTTCACTACCTGACCGACGTTATCGCAGGAATGTTCCTCGGACTTATTTGCAGCGGGATTTCGGTGCTGTTCTTCCACGCTATCGGTTTAGCCTAAATATTTAAAAGCTTACCGCCCTTGATTTTTGTCAAGGGCGGTTTTTGTATATCTGCATGCATCATAAAGGAGCACCAAACGATGCTCCTAAAAATTTAAGGCAATACCGCATAATTCAGGTGTGCGGATTGCGCAGCAAGATTTTTCGTCAGGTTGTACAAATAAATCAAGGTAAGGCTGACGCCTTGCCGAGATTTTTTGGGCAAGCTGACGGAATAATATTCAAGCAAGCCGTGCGCCTTGAATTGTGCGGTGTTGCCTTAATGTTTTGTTATGCTAAGTCTTTCCTTTTAAGCGGCATAAAGCCGAGTTCCTCCTGCATAAGTATCATCAGGGGAATTCCGAGCAGCAGTGGGAAAGCCGTGCCGTTTAGGAAGATTGTTAATGACAGCAGATTAAATTCTACTTCCGGATAAATCAGCTTGACTGACGGCGCTATTATCAGCGTTTCGACCACTGACGAGACAACTACTACCGCGAGCTGTTTGAGCAGGTCTTTTCCGGTTCTGAGTGAAAACTCTGTTTTTGCAAACTTTACAAAGAACAGGTAAAAAACAAACGGTGCTAAAAAATTCGCCGCAAAGCCTGCGATTGAGCTCCAGCGCAAGCTGTCGCTCATAATATCGCCAATAAGGTTGCCGATTGCAAAGGCGAAGCAGCCGGGAATTCCAAAGAACACTCCGAACACAGGCTTTAACAGCATTACCGGTCGGATGTCGGTAAAACCGGGGATAATGCTTATAACCTTGAACGGAATTGCGATTATAAGATATACGGCTATAAGGATTAACGTCAGCAAAATAAACTTTACGGGCTTGGGGAGGTTACTGTTTTTCAGAAACATTTTTCAGCCTCCTCTTCCCTTTGAATTCGATAATTTCGACAAGACTGCCTGCAACAATCAGCACGGCGCCTATGATATGGAAAGGCGTGGGGATTGCCCTGTCTACAAGATTTTCTGGTAAAACCGCTCCCCAAATCAGAGAAAACACTATCTCGAGTGAGTAGATGATTGTCGATTCTGTAGCGGTGGCTCTCCTTTGAGCGAAGATGTTTAAGGTCTGTGCAAAGGCTACGATAAAATATGCGTGAATAAACAGGCTTGCGATTATCGTGCTCGACCACGGAATGGTTGCGAATGTGGACGGCTGTAGAACAAACCATATCACAAAGCAGATTACAGCGACAAATGCCGAGATAAAAACCGACAGTGTGATTGAGTCGTGCTCACGCGCAAAATCGTTGAGCTTTACGATAAATACCGAGCGGATTATACATCCGAGTAACATAAAAAGCAGCCCTGCGTACGGTATTTGGGTCAAACTTCCGCCCAATGCTATTACAATTCCGCTCAGAACAAGAGCTACGGAAATCCATGTTTTTGCCCCTACGGTTTTCCTCATCGTAATCAGAACAACCGGCAGTACGACTACCGTCATCGAAAACGTAAACGCGCCTGTGGAAACGTCGAAGGACTTTAAGCCGTACATATACAGAGCGTTGTAGGCGCAGTTGAGCACTCCGAGCAGCAGGCATTTCAGCAGTATTTTTTTGCTCGATTTACTCATTTCCCTTTTTATCCGCTTGAAAAAGCAGGCGGCGAGAACAACCGTTGCGATTGCGTTGCAGATAAATGTTGTCGCAAAAGGCAGGACACTGTCAGGAATACACGAAAAAATAATTACCTATGTTGACCAACAGAGAGTAACGCAGATAAGGCAAAGATTTGCCTGTAACCGGTTCATAACCAATTCCCCCTTAACAATATAATACCAAAATTATTAAATTCTGTCTATAATTAAGAGAGAATAACTTGACAAATAATTAGGCTGTTGTAGAATAGTAACAGACTTTTTACTGTAACGGAGGCAAATATGATTTTAAGAAAGCTTGCAAAAGGCGCTCCCGAGGTGGATATTATTACAAAGCTCAACTTTGAGGCATTCCCGATTGAGGAGCATACCGAGACGGATTTTATCTACGACTTTGAAAAAGATTCGCTCGACTTGCTCGGAATTTACCTTAAGGAAGCTCCTGAGGATTTTGCAGGTTACTTTTTGTGTATCAAAAACGAAAAGACCGTGTATATTTCATATTTTGCGATACTGCCCGAAAAGCGAAACCTCGGTATCGGCACAAAGGCGCTTGAAGCGCTTAAGGAGTACTACGACGGCAAGCAGATTGTGCTGTACTTTGAAAGTATTTTTGAAGAATGTGAAAATATCGAGCAGAGGAAGCGCAGACGCGAGTTTTATATGAGAAACGGATTTTTTGAGACAGGCTGGTTCATTACCGTTAAGGGAGTGATTTTTGAGATTGTCGGCTCTAAAAAGGATTTTGACCTGGAGTCATATCAAAAAATTCTCGATTGGATTCACGCCGAGATTCCGACTTTGGACTCGTACTTATACAGACTTGATAAATAACAAACACCGCCTTGATGAAAAATCAGGCGGTGATTTTTTTAGCTATTCTTTATTTTCTGACTGCCGGTTGTCCAGACGTGCTTTGCCTTGGCGTTTTGAAGATGGTAGCTAAGCGAGGAATCTGTGATTCCCGACGCCATAAGCGACACTACGGTGATGATACATTTTGTTTTCACGTCGATTGCTTCTTCGTTCCAAACCTTACCGAATAAAACATCGTCGTTTAAGTGCGCGAATGACGGAGCGAAAGAACCGAGCTGTTCTCTGCCGGCGGTCTGTACAATCTTTTCTTTCATTTCAAATTCCTCCTATTTCAATATTCTAAGCGTTTATTAATTTTTTTGCGCAGGTGTAGGAGAGCTCGTAAATTGAATAAAATACATATCCGACCTCTGCCTGCTCCATAGCGATTTTCTGCTTGTCGGTCACTACCGTGTAGGGGTAAATTCCGTAGATGAACGGAAAGAAACAGTAGATAAACTCCTCTCTCGCCTTTTCGCTCATATCGGTGCAGAACTTTTTGAGCATTTCATCAACCGCTTTAAGCGACTTGCCGTATGCCACCTTGAACTCGCAAAGACGTTCCTCGCGGCTGTTCTCCTCCATATCGTAGTGGTTCATACTCATCAGCTTTAATAACAGCCTGCGTTTTTCGAGAGACGCGGCAAGGGCTTTTGCAAGCTCATCCTTTGTCATACTGTCATTGTCCTGCGTAGTTTTTGTTAAATCCTCAACCCAGAGCTCGTATTCCTTTTGCAGGATGGCAAGGAAAATTTCTTCCTTAGTCTCAAAATAATTGTAAATTGAAGCGCGTGAAAAGGTTGTGAAATTCGCGATTTTCATTATCGTAATATCCTTGAAGCTCATTTCCTTGTAGAGCGTTTTGCATGCAGAGATAATTTCTTCCTTTCGTGCGTTTGTCAGCTTGGGAGACCCCTTCGGCATATAAATCACCTTGTATTCCATTATTTAAATTATTCTGACATACTGTCAGTAACTATATAATACGCCTATTCTGACACAATGTCAATAAGTAATTCGTATTTTTTATTATAATAGGCATTAAAAATCCACCGGCTGAAAAACCGGTGGATTTTGCGTTAAGTATTGAATTTTATTTTAGAATTCGTCAATCAGTTCTGCCGCGTACCGCTGAATGAGAGTTGCGTCAGCTACTGTTACAAAACCGTCCTTGCTTGTGTCTGCTGCGAGCAAAGCGTTGCCCGTGAGGGTGATAAGCTCTGCGGCGTGCTGCTGAACGAGTGTTGCATCGGCAACTGTGATATATCCGTCACCGTTAACGTCACCGAGGGTATAATCCGAAGGAGTCGCGCTCTTTTCGGTTGTGACGTTAATTGTCACCGCGCCTGTTACCTTTGTGATACGGTAGGTATTCTCCACACCGGTATCCTTTACGTTTTTATACGCGCCTTCCGCGGTTACGGAATCGAGCGTATAGCCGTTTTTGAGAACTACAACAAAGTTAATTTGTCCGTCGCCCGTAACAACGGGATTGCCTGTGCCGCTATCGCGCGCAACCGCGGTTGTTACGCCTGTTTCGTCTGCTGATGTGTAGTCCTGAGTGTAGTATACGTTAACGGACTCTACGCCCTCGTCGCACGCGAAGTTTGCCGTGAAGGGTGAAGCTGTCTTTGTGTCGGTGTACTGAGTTGAGCCGATAGAAGCCTTTGCTGTAAAGGTGATTAGTGATGAAGATGTCAGCACGCTTGATACCTCGCCGTCAACATTTACGGTGTTGCCGCAATCCGCGCAGGTGTATGAAAGCGTTGCAGTGCCGTAGCCGTCGCTCCAGCTCCACGACGGAGTTGTGCCTGAGGCGATTGTTCCGTGTTCACACTGAACGGTTTTAATTGTGATGGTTGTGTCGCCGCTGATTTTTGTAATGCGGTAGGTGTTTGCAAGCCCGGTGTCGGTCGGACCTTTGATGTTTTTGTATGTTCCCGAGGTAACCGTTACGCTGTCGAGCGCGTAGCCGTCGGCAATATTGATTGTAAAGTTAACCTGACCGTCGCCTGTTGAGTCGGGCTCTCCTGTCGCGCTGCTGCGTGAAACGGTTGTGCCTGTGGCTGAAACGGATTCGCTTGCACCTGTGTAGTCCTGAGTATTATAAACGGTAAGGGAGCTTACTCCGCTGTCGCCTGCGAAGGTAACTGTGTAGCCGTTATCGACTACTTCTTCCTGATTTACCGAGTGGTCGCAGGCGTCAACCGAAACGGTCATGGGGATTGTCTGCTTTTCTGTCGCGCCGCATTTTGTGCAGGTGTAGGTCTTTACTCCTGATGATGTTGAGGTAGCCGCGGTTGTCACTGTACCTGAGTTCCATGTGTGGCTCTGTGAGCCGCCCTTACAAGCCGTTACGCTTGTAGCTGTCGTGAGCGACGGTGTGCTTGATGACACTGTTGAGGACCACGAAACCATAGTGAAGTTGACCGCCTTGGGAAGCGAATAGCTTAATACTACGCTGCCGCTGCTGCCTGCCTTGGCGTTGATGACCTTGCCTGCCGTGTAGCTTGTTGTGCTTGATGTATATTTTTGATTGGTGCCGAACCAGCTTGATTTTGCTGAACCGTCCATACCTGCCGCGCCTGCGGTGAATACGGTAGCGCCTTGGATGGAAATTGTGCCGTCGGCGTCAATGGGAGAATTATCTCCGCCGGATTTCATACTGAATACCGCCTGAGTTCCGCCGTAAAGATACAAGCCGCCGTTGGAATCAATACCGTCGCCGTTGCAGTTTACGTACAAATCTCCGCCGTAGATATAAATGTTGTAACTGCCTGTTGTTTGAGTGTTTCCGCCGGGGTTAAAGCCGCCGCCTCCGGGACGTCCGCCGGGATTAAAGGTGTTTCCGCCGCCCGCGCCGGGATCCGAGCCGTTTGTGCTGCCGCCTGCGGCGTTTACGCCGTCGTCGCTCGCGACAACATAGTAACGTCCGGAATAAACGTATACAGTGCCGCCCTCGAGTCCTTCATAAGATGTGCTGATGTTTACGTCGGGGTTGCGGTCAAAGCCGTTTTCTGTGCCGAGCGTTAATGAGGTGTCGGCGTGCATACCGTCGTCGCCTGTCTGAATAGTGAAGGTGCCGCCGGTTACGGTAGCGTTTGCGTCGGAGTGAATTGCGTCGTCGCCTGTGTTAATGGTGAATGTACCGCCTGTGATGTTGAGCGCAGGCTCGATACCTGCCTCCTCGGCACGGTCACCCGAAGCCTTTAAGCCCTTGCAGCTGTAGGCGTTTGCGAGAGTATCGTTCCAAACGCTGTAGCCCTTCCATGTGCGAATATCGAATGTACCGCCGTTAATGTTCAACGCGGTGTCAGCCTGAATTCCGTCGCCGTCAACGTCAATATCGAATGTGCCGCCGTTGATTGTCACCGTGCCTGCGGACTCGGTGTCGATAACCGTTCCCTCGGTTTCGTCTGTGGCGTCGGGAGTACTCTTAATACCGTCGTTTGCGGCTTTGATTACATATGTGCCTTGGTTGATTACGATACTTCCGTCGCTGGCTATGCCGTTGTTGACAGCCGCGCCGGAGGTTGTCGCTCCGTAGTATTTTGAATTGCCGCTGACATTTATTGTGCCGCTCTGGTTAAATATCAGTGAGGCAGTCGCGCCGCCCTTGATGCCGTTCTTGGCGTTGGCTACTGCATTGAGGTTGCCCTCGCCGCAGAAGGTAACGGTTGAGCCGCTCTTTACCTTTACCGCCGCGCCCTCAAACGCCTCCGCAACGGTTGTGTCTGTTGATGTCTCGTTCGCGGGGTCTTCGTTATCGGTAAGCGTGGAGGTTCCCACCAGATGAATATTTACCGTTGCCGTCTTTTTTACGACAATAGGCGCGGTGGTCGAGGACGAAAGAGACAGATTGTCAAGAATGAGCGTTACATTGCTCAGACCCTTGCTGACTATAATCGAGCCCTCGGTGCAGCTGCCTGTGATACGGTAAGTACCTGCCGTTGTGATAGTAAGCGTTGTGCCGTCGATTGTGTAGCCGCTGCCTGCCGAGGTTTCGGTGATTGAGCTGTTCGAGAACGTCAGCACCGCGCTCTGCTCGGCAACTGCCGAAACGGAAGAATCCGCGTTAACCTCTGCCGCAGAAATCGCGGTGATTGTGAAGGTTGATATCAGTGCAAATACCAATATCAGGGATAATAATTTTTTTGCCATAATTAAACTCCTCTCATTTTAATTACTCTACCGTGGGGTATTCGAACGCGATAGAATTTTTTACGGTATCATTGTAGAGGAGAAACCTTAAAAAAAGCATTAAAAATTTTAAATAAAAGTACCCTTACCGGAAAATACACAAATTTTACTGCTTTGTTGACTTTTGGAAGCGATTGTAGTAAAATGGAATTGCAATAGTTTATTTAATACAAAGTAGGTAAATCGGAGATTATTATGGAGATATTATTTGTTCTTGTACCTCCCATTTTATGCTTTATTCTCTTTTTTCGCGGACTTAAAACGATAAAAAGCTGCAAAAATGAAATGAAAACAAATCCCGATGATAAGCTAAAATCAGAAATAAGAAAACAGACTATAATAATGATCGTCACCGGGGTAATCGGAACAGTAACCGGAGTGTTCTCTTTATATGAATTTATAATATTTATGCGTGTGCTAATAGACGACATTCTGCGTTTGGCAACAGGCAAGACCTTGTTTATGTAGAAAAGGATTTTTTAACAAAAGCCTCTGATTTGAGATTTCAAGTCAGAGGCTAATCATCGTTGTCATTGTTGTATCGCTCATAGCCGCAGCGGTTATAGGCGTTATCAGCTATGCCAATTTAGTAAATGAGGTGCGAAACTATACCTATGAGGCGGCGCTTAAGGGTACGGCGGTTACATCGTCCGACAAAGAGGCCGACGATAACGGTATTGAAAAATATTTAAGCACCGGAAAGCCCGACGAAGGCTATGAAAATGTTTTTCTTAACCTGCTGCTGATTAATGACGACTACGGCTTGCAGAGCTGTGATGTTTTTGTTCCGTATGAGGATCATATCACCTATATAGCGTCAACCGAGGACAAGACCTTAGGCGAATCTCTTAATAAAAATGCCGAATATTTCGGAAACGAAAAGGAATATGTTACAAGAGCATTGAAGGCTGAGACTGATACCGAGCTGAATCCCGAGAAATCAAAGAGAGAGAACATCTACACCGAAAACGAAAAGAACGGCGTTAAGACCGTGACCTACTACACTCCGGTGCTTGACAGCAAAGGAAACGCCGTTGCAGTTTTTGCGGCGAGCTACTCCACCGACAAGGTGCTCGGTACTATTTTCGGATATATCGGCGGACTTATCGGAGTAGCGCTCGGCGTTATGCTGCTGTCTGTGATTATCTTCTACTTCTCTATCCGCAGGCATATTATCAAGCCTGTTGTTAAGCTGACAAAGGCTGTGCGCACGGTTAAAGAGAGCGTTAAGAACAAAGAGGTTGTTAAAACAGATATCCGCACCGGCGACGAGATTGAGGAGCTTGCTGTTTCCTTTGAGGATATGAACAGGGATTTAATCGGTTATATTGACGAAAACACAAGAATTACCGCTGAAAAGCAGAGGCTTGATACCGAGCTGCGCCTTGCGACTAATATTCAGGCAGGTATGCTGCCCGACAAGTTCCCTGCCTTCCCCGAAAGAAATGATTTTGATATTTACGCCTCTATGACGCCCGCAAAGGAGGTCGGCGGAGACTTCTACGACTTCTTTATGATTGACGAAAACAGACTGGGTATCGTAATGGCTGACGTTTCGGGCAAGGGCGTCCCTGCCGCGCTGTTTATGATGCACTCCAAAATTTTGCTGAAAAGCTACACTATGGTGAAGCAGACTCCCAAAGCCGCGCTTGAGGAGGTTAACCGTCAGATTTGCGAGAACAACCCCGAGGAAATGTTCGTTACGGTTTGGCTGGGCGTGCTCGATTTGAGAACAGGAATGTTTACCGCCGCCAACGCGGGTCACGAAAAGCCTGCCGTTAAGCAGGCGGACGGCCACTTTGAGCTGTTGAAGGATAAGCACGGAATTATGGTAGGCTATATGGACGGCATTCGCTTTAAGGAGTATGAGTTACAGCTTACCAAAGGTGCGAAGCTGTTCCTTTATACCGACGGCGTTGCCGAGGCTACAGACTCCAACGAAAAGCTGTTCGGTACTGACAGAATGATTGAGGCGCTGCGCACCGCCGAGGACAAATCTCCCAAGGAGATTCTCGCGGCTGTGGACGCGGCTGTCGATAAATTTGTCGGCGAGGCTCCGCAGTTTGATGATTTGACTATGCTGTGCATAGAGTACAAGGGAGAAACTGAGGAATAATATATCTTAAATTACAAAGCTGCCGCAGGTGATTTACCCGCGGCAGCCTTTAATTATGCCTTAATAATTTTCAAGATGATATACATAAACCTCAGCCCAGCTGTACTGCTTGATAAATTCTCCTCTGTACAGTTTTTCCGCACCGGGCTTTCTGTCCAAATAGTCGTAGTAATCACAGCTGATTAGGTTTGTGTTGACGGAATACGCGTTGCGTCTGTGCACAAGCACGTCCTCGGCATAATATTTTGAGAGGTCTTTTTTGAGCGACTGAACGGCTTTTTTAAGATGCTCATAGCTTTTACTCTCGTTGATTTCCTCAAAAAGATTGGCGCATATCTCCCCTCTTGTTGCCGATGTTCCCCTAAGGCAGACGAGGTACGCAAACAGCTCCTTTGCCTTTTGACGGGAGAATTTTATCGCCCTGTCATTTACCAATACTTCAAAATTACCAAAGCACTGTACAAACAGCTTTTTTGTATCGTTTCGCGTGTCACCGACGGGCTTGCGGAGATTTAAGAGAGCCTCTCTGAGCTCGTTGTCGTCAACCGGCTTGAGCAGGTAGGCGCTGACATACAGCCGCAGGGCGTCAAGAGCGTATTCCCTGTACGCCGTGACCATGATGATATTGATGTCGGAATCGTAGCTTTTTATCGCCTGCGCAAGCTCCAGCCCGGTTTTGCCGGGCATATTAATATCGAGAAAGGCGATGTTTATTTTGTTGCTTTTTATCTGCTCGACGGCGCTGTCGTAGTCCTGAGCAAAAAAGAATACGTTATCATCAAACGGCGCTACCCTTTCAACCGCGAATTTCAAATCGTAGCGCATACTCATTTCGTCGTCTGCAATTAGTATGTTCATATTTATCAACTCCGCAATTTATTCGGGAATAATAATGACTGCCTTTGTGCCTTTTCCGGGCTCGCTTTCAATTTTAAGCTCGCCCCCACACATAATTTCTACCCTGTTTTGTGTATTTGTGATGCCGACAGAGCCTTTGTCCTTCTTTTTAAGCTTTTTAGTATCAAAGCCCGCGCCGTTATCCTCAACAACAACCAAGCGGTTTTTTCCGTCTTTTTTTGTGGTTATTCTGATTACGCCGTTTTTCTTTTGACCGCTCTTAAAGCCGTGCTGAACGGCGTTTTCTACCAAGGTCTGAACGGAAAACGGCGGAACGTCAAAATCGGTTTCCTGAATGTCGTACTCACAGTTTATTCCGTCGCCGAAGCGCTTTGACTGAATTTGCAAATAGTTTTTTACGATATCAAGCTCCGCCTCAACCGAAATACAGTCCTCCTCGGTCAGATAGTCGGTTATACTTCTGAGGTATCCCGAGAACTCGGACACCGTTTCTGCTGCTTTTTGGGGCTCTGTAAGGCACTGATATCTAATGAGCGTAAGCGTGTTAAAAATAAAATGCGGTTTCATCTGCTGATTGACAAGCTTTAGCTTTTCCTCGCTTAATTTCTTTTCCTTTTCAACAAGGAACTGAACGTAGCTTGCCTCATAGGATACAAACAATATGATAACCGAGATAACAATCGCGATTGTTACAAAGGGGGTCTCGGGCTTAAACAGCTTGATTACGATACCGATAAGCGGCAGTGTCAAAAACGAGACAAAGTGCCTTGTAAGCAGTATTGTCAAAGCGGCTATAAGGCTGAACAATGCGCCCCATATTTCGATTGAAAAATATATATTTTGGATATTATTCATTGCACATTACCCTTTCCGCTTAGCGTGCACGGAGTTGCCGCGGTTTTATATTTATTTCAAAAATTCCTTTGTATTCATCGCGTTTAGGCAATATTCATATATATTGTACTATATTTATCATTTTTTAACTACAGGGTGTTCCATTATGGAACAGCAAAATTTCATTGATTATACAGTTTAGCAAGTTTACAATATAGCACCATAAAAACCGCCGGCTCTTTTGAAAAAGAACCGGCGGTTTAATTATATACTATTCTTTGTATTACGGAGCAGATGAAACGGTTTACCTCAGCGCAGCCTTGATAAACGCCGAAAAAAGCGGATGGGGTTTGTTGGGGCGGCTCTTAAATTCGGGGTGATACTGCACGCCGATGTAAAAATCGCGGTCGCTCAGCTCGACCGTCTCGACAAGTCTGCCGTCCGGGGAAAGTCCCGACAGCGTTAAGCCTGCCGACTGTAACGCATCGCGGTAGTCGTTGTTAAACTCGTAGCGGTGGCGGTGACGTTCGCTTATTTTGGTCTTTCCGTAGGCGCGGTGCATTGAAGTTTTCTCCTTTATCACGCACGGATAAGCGCCTAACCTTAACGTTCCGCCCTTGTCAATTTCATCGTTTTGACCGGGCATATAGTCGATAACCTTCGGCACATTCTGGGCGAATTCGCCTGAATTTGCGTTCTCGATTTCCGCAACGTTTCTCGCGAATTCGATTACGGCAATCTGCATACCAAGACAAATTCCGAAGTACGGAACGCGGTTCTCCCTGGCGTATTTTGCCGACAAAATCATACCCTCTATTCCCCTTTGACCGAAGCCGCCCGGGACGATAATTCCGTCAAGTCCGGAAAGGGTTGAATTTACATTTTCCTCCGTGATATTTTCGGAGTCAATCCACTTGATTTCTACGCTTGAATTCAGGTAATAGCCGGCGTGGCGGAGCGCCTCGGCTACAGACAAATAAGCGTCGTGAAGCTCTACATACTTGCCGACCAAACCGATTGTAACGGTCTTTTCGCGGCACTTGATGCACTCGACCATATGCTCCCAATCGGCAAGGTCGGGCTTGCGCGATTTAAGGTTCAGCTCGCGGCATACAATGTCGGAAATATGCGCTTTTTCGAGCATAAGCGGCGCTTCATAAAGAACCGGAAGCGTAATATTTTCGATTACGCAGTCGGGCCAGACGTTGCAAAAATGCGCAATTTTTTCAAAAATCGCCCTGTCCTTAATCGGCTCGTCTGTTCGGAGAATTATGATGTCGGGCGATACTCCCAAGCCCTGAAGCTCCTTAACGCTGTGCTGAGTGGGCTTGCTTTTATGCTCGCCCGAAGCCTTTAGATATGGCACAAGCGTCACGTGGATGTACAGCCTGTTGTCCTGTCCGACCTCATGGCCGACCTGGCGGATTGCCTCGATAAACGGCTGGCTTTCGATATCGCCTATTGTGCCGCCGATTTCTGTAATTACAACGTCGGCGTCGGTCTTTTTGCCGACGGAATAGATAAAGCGCTTAATCTCATCGGTGATGTGCGGAATAACCTGAACCGTTTTTCCGAGGTATTCTCCGCGGCGTTCCTTTGCGAGAACGTTTGAATACACCTTGCCGGTGGTTAGGTTTGAGTATTTGTTCAAGTCCTCGTCGATAAAGCGCTCGTAGTGGCCGAGGTCAAGGTCGGTTTCGGCTCCGTCCTCAGTAACGTAAACCTCGCCGTGCTGGTACGGGCTCATTGTGCCCGGGTCTACGTTGATGTACGGGTCGAGCTTTTGAGCGGCAACCTTCAGTCCCCTTGCCTTCAGCAGTCTGCCGAGCGAGGCGGCGGTTATTCCCTTGCCGAGTCCCGAGACAACTCCGCCTGTTACAAAAATATACTTTGTCATTTTGTCTCCTTATAAATTCGTATAGCCCATCAGACTGAGGTCAACTTCTCTTGCGCAGTCGCGGCCGTCTCGTATTGCGCGTACTACAAGCGACTGACCGCTGCGGCAATCGCCTGCGGCGTAGACGTTTTCGGCGCTTGTGAGGTGAGAGTCATTCTTGCAGGCAATATTTGTTCTGCCGTCAACATTTGTGCCGAACGCCTTTGTAACATAGCTCTCGCTGCCGAGGAAGCCTGCCGCGATAAGCACAAGCTCAGCCTTGACCTCGTACTCTGAGCCCTTAACTTCCTTCATATTCATCCGTCCGGTCTTTTTGTCCTTTTCAAAGCTCAGCTTTACAAGCACAGCGCCCTTTAATTTGCCATTTTTATCCTTAATGAACTCCTTGACGGTTGTCTGATACACCCTCGGGTCGCTGCCGAATACCTCGGCGGCTTCCTCCTGACCGTAGTCGGTCTTGCAAACCCTCGGCCACTGCGGCCATGGGTTATTTTCGGCTCTGGTATCGGGGAGCTTGGGCATCATCTCAAGCTGCAAAATGCTCTTTGCACCGTGGCGGACGCAGGTTCCCACGCAGTCGTTGCCTGTGTCGCCGCCGCCGATTACAATTACATTTTTGCCCTTTGCCGAAATGAATGTACCGTCCTTTAAGCCGTTGTCGAGCAGAGCCTTTGTGGTGGATTTGAGAAAATCCACCGCAAAGTAAATTCCGTCCGCTTCACGTCCTTTTGCGTTTATATCGCGCGGATTTGACGCTCCGCAGCAGAGGATTATTCTGTCGAACTGTTCTTTTAGTTCTTTTACAGAAATATCCTTGCCGACGTTGACGTTTGTTTTGAACTCAACGCCTTCTTCCTTCATAATGTTTATTCTGCGCTCGATTATCTGCTTTTCGAGCTTCATATTCGGAATTCCGTACATCAGCAGTCCGCCGACACGGTCGCTGCGCTCGAACACAGTTACGTTGTGGCCGCGGCGGTTTAGCTGGTCTGCCGCGGCAAGTCCCGAAGGGCCTGAGCCGATTACGGCAATTTTTTTGCCTGTTCTCACCTTGGGCGGATTCGGCTTTGCAAAGCCCTCGGCGTATGCGGTTTCGACAATCATATACTCGTTATTTCTGACCGTAACCGCGTCGCCGTTCGCGCCGCAGGTGCAGGCTTTTTCGCACAGTGCAGGGCATACGCGAGAGGTAAACTCGGGGAAATTATTTGTAAGTCTGAGCCGCTGATACGCCTGCTCAAATGAACCGCGGAAAAGCAAATCGTTCCACTCGGGAATCAGGTTATTGAGCGGACAGCCGCTAATCATTCCGCCGATGTTAAGCCCCGACTGGCAAAACGGCACTCCGCACTCCATACACCTTGCGCCCTGCTTTTTCTGCTCATCAAGGCTCAGCGGTTCGTGAAACTCGTTGTAATTATTTATTCTCTCTTTAACGGAGAAGGCACGGGCTTCCTCGCGCTCATATTCCATAAATCCTGTAGGCTTTCCCATTAGTGCTCCTCCTTTATGATAGTGTAAAACGCTTCGATTCCGGCTTGCTCGGCGTTCATACCGCGAGCCTCGTTCTCGGCAATTTCCTGAATAATACGCTTGTAATCATACGGAATAATCTTTTTGAAAAGCGGCAGATATTCGCTGAAATTATCAAGTATTCTCTTGCCCTTCTGCGAGCCGGTCGCCTTTACGTGCTCTGCAATCAGCGCCTTTACCTTTTCAACATCGACCTCGTCGCTGAGCTCCGTACACTCGACAAGCTCCTTGTTAAGTCTGCGGTAGAGGTGGTGGTGTTCGTCAAAAACATAGGCTACGCCGCCTGACATTCCTGCGGCGAAGTTCTTGCCTGTTCTTCCCAATACGAGCACACAGCCGCCTGTCATATACTCACAGCCGTGGTCGCCTACTCCCTCGACAACAGCCGTTGCGCCTGAGTTGCGGACGCAGAAGCGCTCGCCTGCAACGCCGTTGATGTACGCATTACCGCTTGTTGCTCCGTAAAGCGCTACGTTGCCGATGATTATATTTTCCTCCGCGCTGAATTTTGAATTTTCAGGCGGATATACGACGAGCTTACCGCCCGAAAGGCCTTTACCGAAGTAGTCGTTGCTGTCGCCCGAAAGCTCAAGCGTTAAGCCCTTTGGAATGAACGCGCCGAAGCTCTGACCGCCTGAACCGCTGCACTTTACGGTGTAGGTGTCGTCTTTCAGAGCCGAGCCAAAGCGCTTTGTGAGCTCTGAGCCAAAGGCTGTTCCGAGCGAACGGTCGGTGTTCTTTATCTGAATTTCAAGCTGCTGTTTTACAGGCTTTGTAAGGTCAAATTCCTTTTCCAAAACGCTTTCGTCAAGAGTTTCGGCAAGCTTGAAGTCGTAAAGGCTTTTTGTTTTATACTCTATTTTTTCACTGCAATTCGAGCTGAAAATTGCCGATAAGTCGAGCTTGCTTTCGCTGTCGGTTAGGTTAGTCTTTTGCTTTAACAAATCGGTTCTTCCAACGAGCTCGTCGAGAGTTCGCACGCCGAGCCTTGACATATATTCCCTGAGCTCCTGAGCGATAAAGCGCATAAAGTTCACTACATATTCGGGCTTGCCTGCAAAGCGCTTTCTCAGCTCGGGATTCTGAGTTGCCACGCCAAACGGGCAGGTGTCGAGGTTGCACACACGCATCATGGCGCAGCCCATTGTTACGAGCGGAGCGGTTGCGAAGCCAAACTCCTCCGCACCGAGAATTGCGGCGATTGCGACGTCACGTCCTGTCATCAGCTTGCCGTCGGTTTCGATTACAACTTTATTTCTTAGGTTATTCATAATCAGGGTTTGATGGGCCTCGGCAAGTCCGAGCTCCCACGGCAGACCTGCATTATAAATTGAGCTTCTCGGAGCCGCGCCTGTTCCGCCGTCATAGCCCGAAATCAGAATTACCCCTGCGCCTGCCTTGGCAACGCCTGCGGCTACCGTTCCCACTCCGCATTCCGACACGAGCTTAACAGAAATACGCGCGTTTTTGTTGGCGTTTTTGAGGTCGTAAATTAGCTGTGCCAAGTCCTCAATTGAGTAAATATCGTGGTGCGGTGGCGGTGAAATAAGCGACACGCCGGGTGTGGAGTGCCTTGTCTTTGCAATCCACGGATATACCTTGCTGCCGGGCAGATGACCGCCCTCGCCGGGCTTTGCACCCTGCGCCATTTTAATCTGGATTTCATCGGCTGAGTTGAGGTATTCGCTCGTAACACCGAAACGTCCCGAGGCTACCTGCTTAATCGCGGAACAGCGGTTTTCCTTTGTTCCCTTTGTGGCAAGGCGTTCGGGGCTTTCGCCGCCCTCGCCTGAGTTTGACTTACCATGGAGCATATTCATTGCGAGTGCCAAGGTCTCGTGCGCTTCCTGAGAGATTGAGCCGTAGCTCATCGCGCCTGTCTTAAAGCGCTTTACAATCTCGTCAACGCTTTCAACCTCGTCAATCGGCACGGGATTTTCTGCAAAGTTGAAGTCGAGCAGACCGCGAAGGCTTACCGCGCTCATCTCTTCATTCAAAAGCTTTGTATACTGCTTGAATAAATCGTAGCTTCCTGTTCGCGTTGCCGCCTGCAGAGCGTGAATTGTCTGCGGATTGTAAAGGTGCTCCTCCTTGCCGCTGCGGTATTTATGAGTTCCGTTTGAGGGAAGCTCAGCACTTGTTTCCAAGTCGAGCGGATCGAAGGCGGCGGTGTGGAGCTTTTCGACATTATCCTCGATATCCTTTATCGTAATGCCGCCTACTCTGCTGACCGTGCCTGTGAAGTATTTGTCAATGACCTCGCCGCTAAGTCCGATTGCCTCGAAAATCTGCGAGCCCATATAGGACTGGATTGTGGAAATTCCCATTTTTGAGGCGATTTTGACAATGCCGTGGATAACCGCGTTGTTGTAGTCGTCAACAGCCGCGTAGTAGTCCTTGTCGAGCAAATCGTCGTGGATAAGCTCGTGGATTGTCTCCTGCGCGAGGTACGGATTTACCGCCGTAGCGCCGTAGCCGAGGAGAGTAGCAAAGTGATGAACCTCGCGCGGCTCGCCGCTTTCGAGTACAATTGAAAGCGATGTTCTGCGCTTGGTAACGACAAGGTGCTGATGAAGCGCCGAAACCGCCAAAAGTGACGGAATGGCGAGGTGGTTTTCGTCAACTCCCCTGTCGGATAGAATCAGGATATTCGCTCCCTCACGGTACGCCTTGTCGGCGTTTAAGAACATCTTTTCAACCGCTTTTTTGAGCGAGGTGTTTTTATAGTACAGTATCGGGATAACCGCGGATTTAAAGCCGCGTTCCCTGATGTTTTTTAGCTTTAAAATGTCTGTCGATGACAAAATCGGATTGTGAACCTTCAAAACCTTGCAGTTTTCGGGCTTTTCTTCAAGGATATTACCCGATTCACCGAGGTATACTGTGGTCGAGGTCACAACCTCCTCCCTGAGCGCGTCAATCGGCGGATTTGTTACCTGGGCAAAGAGCTGTTTGAAGTAGTTAAACAGCGGTTGATTTACCTTTGAAAGCGGCGGAATCGGGCTGTCTGTACCCATTGATGCAATCTGCTCAGAGCCGTCGCGTGCCATCGGCAAAATTGAGGTCATAATGTCCTCGTATGTATAGCCGAACGCCTTTTGAAGCTTTTTTCGCTCCGCGCGGCGGTGCTCGTCAACCTTTAAATTCGGGATTTTCAAGTCCTTAAGCCTTAAAAGATTGCTGTCGAGCCACTCGCCGTAGGGCTGCTTTGAAGCGTAGCGTTCCTTAATCTCGTCGTCGCTGATAAGCTCGCCCTTGGCGGTATCGACAAGGAGCATTTTTCCCGGGCGGAGTCTGTCCTTTGCGACTACCTTTTCCGCAGGAATTTCGAGCGCACCTACCTCTGAGGAAAGGATTAAATTTTCATCATCCGTGATGTAATATCTTGAAGGGCGCAAGCCGTTGCGGTCGAGCACTGCGCCCATAATATCGCCGTCCGAGAAAAGTATTGAGGCAGGGCCGTCCCACGGCTCCATCATTGTCGCGTAATACTGATAAAAATCCTTCTTTTTGCGCGAGATTGTGTTGTTTCTGTCCCACGGCTCGGGAATCGTTATCATCACCGCGAGGGGTAAATCCATACCGCTCATCACGAGGAATTCGAGCGTGTTGTCGAGCATTGCGGAGTCGGAGCCCTCGGCGTTGACCACGGGAATTACCTTATCCAAATCGCCCTTTAGGTGCTCAGAACGCATATTTTCCTCACGCGCGAGCATTTTGTCGGCGTTGCCGCGGATTGTGTTAATCTCGCCGTTGTGGACTATCATTCTGTTGGGATGCGCCCTCTCCCAGCTCGGATTTGTATTGGTTGAAAATCGCGAGTGAACAAGCGCGATTGCGCTCTCAAAATCCTTATCCTGCAAATCGGGAAAGAAATTTCGTAGGTCGCCTACAAGGAACATTCCCTTGTATACTATTGTACGCGAGGAAAGCGAAACAACGTAGGTATCCTCGCTGCTCTGTTCAAAAATTCTGCGTGCGACGTAGAGCCTGCGGTCAAAGTCAAGCCCTTTTCTCACGCCCTCGGGACGTTCGATAAAGCACTGCTGAATATTAGGCATACAGTCAACGGCACGCTGACCGATTGCGTTTGTGTTATGGGGAACCTCACGCCAGCCGAGGATATTGAGCCCTTCCTTGGCGGCGATAATTTCAAACATCTTTTTTGCCTGATTGCGCCTGAGCTCGTTTTGCGGAAAGAAAAACATACCCACAGCGTAATCGCGCTCGTTTTTCAGCTTAATGCCGAGTTTTTCTGCCGCCTTCTTAAAAAAGGTGTGGCTGATTTGGAGCAGAATTCCTACTCCGTCTCCTGTTTTGCCCTCGGCATCCTTGCCTGCGCGGTGTTCAAGAGTTTCTACAATTGTAAGGGCGTTCTCGACTGTACCGTGCGATTTTTTACCCTTGATGTTTACTACCGCTCCGATACCGCAGTTGTCGTGCTCAAAGCGCGGAGAATACAGCGCCGGTTTGAGCTGAGTGTTCTTTTGCTGAAACATATGACTTCTTCCTCTCTGCAATTTTTACGTGTTTATTATAATACCGAATTTTTTGAATTGTCAATACCATTTTGCAAGTTTTTAAATAATTTATTTCATTTTACGATGTATATTTCTGCTATTTGTTCATTATATGAAATATTTTTGCAAGTTTTTTTAAAAATGTTTCATTTTTCTCTTGACAAAATGAATTAATCGGAGTATACTTGCATCAATGACACAGCAAGGGCGCTGACGGAACATTACCGTTAGTGCCCTCTTTTTTATGTCAAATGTATATTGGGGGTAATCTTATGACAAACGTACCGCAGATTTTCGGCAGTATGGTTTTTAACGACAAAGTTATGCAGGAAAGACTGCCTAAGACCACCTATAAGGGGCTGAAAAAGACCGTTGAAAACGGCGAACAGCTCGACATCAGCGTTGCAAACGTTGTGGCGAACGCCATGAAGGACTGGGCGGTTGAGCTTGGATGTACACATTACACTCATTGGTTCCAGCCGATGACGGGCGTTACAGCCGAAAAGCACGACAGCTTTATTCAGCCGGGCGGCGACGGCGTTATTATGGAATTTTCGGGCAAGGAGCTTATTAAGGGCGAGCCCGACGCGTCGAGTTTCCCAAGCGGCGGAATCCGCGCGACCTTTGAAGCGAGAGGATATACGACATGGGATCCTACTTCTCCGGCGTTTGTAAGGGATTCAACCCTTTATATTCCGACGGCGTTTTGCTCGTACACGGGAGAAGTGCTCGATAAGAAAACTCCGCTGCTCCGCTCAATGGAAAAGCTCAGTCAAGAGGCTGTAAAGGTGTTAAAGCTATTGGGCAAGGACGTTAAGCGCGTTACCACGACAGTTGGCCCTGAGCAGGAGTACTTTTTAATTGATAAAGAGATGTACGACAAACGCCCTGACCTAATTTACACAGGCAGAACGCTTTTCGGTGCGATGGCGCCTAAAGGTCAGGAGCTTGAGGATCATTACTTCGGCTCAATCAAGACAAGGGTTGCCGCGTATATGCGAGATTTGGACGAGGAGCTTTGGAAGCTCGGCGTACTGGCTAAGACAAAGCACAACGAGGTTGCGCCGTCGCAGCACGAGCTTGCGCCGATTTTCTCGACCTCGAACATCGCGACCGACCACAACGAGCTTACAATGGAGCTTATGAAGAAGGTTGCCGAACGTCACGGACTTGTATGTTTGCTTCATGAAAAGCCATTTAAGGGCGTTAACGGCTCGGGCAAGCACAACAACTGGTCAATCTCGACCGATACAGGCGAAAACCTGCTCGATCCGGGCAAAGCTCCCGAGGATAATATTCAGTTCCAGCTGTTCCTTGCCGCGATCATCAAGGCGGTTGACGAGTATCAGGATTTGCTGAGGATTACTGTCGCTTCGGCAGGAAACGACCACCGTTTGGGCGCGAACGAAGCTCCGCCTGCGATTATCTCGATGTACCTCGGTGACGATTTGGGCGCTTTGGTTGAGAGCATTATCAACGGCACGGAGTACCGCAGCCACGCCAAGCTTAAAATGGAAACAGGCGTTGACGCTCTGCCGACCTTCCGCAAGGATAATTCGGACAGAAACCGCACCTCGCCGTTTGCGTTTACCGGCAATAAGTTTGAGTTCAGAGCGCTCGGTTCTTCGCTGAATATCGCCTGTCCCAACTATATGCTCAATACCATGGTAGCCGAGGAGCTCAGCGGTTTTTATGAAAAGCTGAACGGCGAAACCGATATTTATACAGCGGTTAAGGCGCTTGTTAAGGAAACACTTACCGCCCATCAGCGTATTATATTTAACGGTGACAACTACACCGACGAGTGGGTTGAAGAAGCCGCAAGGCGCGGACTGTGCAACTACAAGTCGCTTCCCGACGCGATGGAGCACTATATTGATAAGAAAAACATTGATTTGTTTGTAAAGCACGGCATTGTATCGGAGCAGGAGATTCACGCGAGGTATGAGATTGAGCTTGAACACTACTCAAAGCAGCTCAACATTGAGGCGCTGTCAATGCTCGAAATGGCTAAAAGGGACATCACGCCTGCGGTTATTACTTTTATTAACGAGCTGGCTCAGACCGTTTCTTTCAAAAAGCAAGCGTCGCCGTTTATGTCCTGTTACGCCGAGGAAAGCTTGTTAAAGAGCCTTTCCGAGGAGCTTGAAGCTTTTGTTAAAAAGACTGACGAGCTCGAAGCGGCGGTTAAAAACGCGGCTGATTACAGCGGAGAAAACCTTGAACACGCCAAGTATTTCAGGAACACCGTCTTTGCGCTTATGGAAGAGCTCAGAGCTGTGGGAGATGAAATGGAGACGGAAATGCCCTCAAAGTACTGGCCGTATCCGTCTTACGGCGAAATCCTTTTCGGAGTATAAACTATTTATTATTTGTCATATATGTTAGCTAAAATCAAATTATCGGAGGTAGATTAATTATGTGTGGTATTGTTGGCTATGTAGGTCCGCGCGACTGTACTGAGGTGCTTGTTTCGGCGCTGAAAAAGCTTGAATACAGGGGCTATGATTCCGCAGGAATCGCAGTATTTGAGAACGGCAAAATTGAAGTTGCCAAAACTAAGGGCAGGCTCTCAGACCTTGAAACTAAAATGGAAAAGGAAGGCAAGCCGAACGGTCACGCCGGAATCGGTCACACACGCTGGGCAACTCACGGCGAGCCGTCAGACGTGAACTCTCATCCCCATTCGGGCAGGCGCGTTACTATTGTACATAACGGCATTATCGAAAATTATAAAGAGCTTAAACAGTTTTTGATTGACAACGAGCGGACTGACTTTTTGTCGGACACCGACACCGAGGTTGTCGCTCAGCTGCTCGACTTTTACTACGACGGCAACCCTGTCCGCTGTATCCGCAAGGTGCTGCACGAAATCAGAGGCTCGTATGCTCTGGGAATTGTGTTTGCAGACCGTCCCGAGACGGTATATGCTGTCAGGTGCGAAAGTCCGCTGATTGTCGGTCAGGGCACGGGCGAAGTATTTGTCGCCTCGGACGTTCCCGCGATTATCAAGTATACAAAGGATTACTACCTTTTGGAGTACGGTGAGATTGCGGTGCTCAAAAACGGCTCGGTTCACTTTTGCAGTTTGCACGGCAGAATGATAGACAAGGAGCTTCACACCGCCGACTGGGACGAGGACAGCGCCGAAAAATGCGGTTATCCGCACTTTATGATTAAGGAGATTAACGAGCAGCCGACGGCGGTTAAGACAACAATTACTCCGCGGATTGAAAACGGCTTGCCGAACCTTGAGGAGTGCGGAATTACGCCCGAAATTTTACGGAGCTTTAACAATATATTTATCGTTGCCTGCGGTACGGCTATGCACGCAGGAATGGTCGGTAAGTATGTGATTGAAAAAATCGCGAGGGTGTCGGTTACGGTTGACATCGCTTCCGAGTTCAGATACCGCGATCCGCTTATCGGTGAAAACGATTTGGTTATTATCATCAGCCAGTCGGGCGAAACAGCCGACTCAAAGGCAGTGCTGAACCTTGTTAAGGGTACAGGCGCAAAATCGCTGGCTATTGTAAATGTTAAGGGCAGTTCGATCGCGCGTGAGGCGGATATGGTTATCTACACTCATGCAGGCCCTGAGATTGCCGTGGCTTCGACAAAGGCGTATATGGTTCAGCTTTCGGTGATGTATTTGCTGGCGTTTGAAATGGCGTTTGCAAAGGGCAAAATCAGCGAGGAACAATGCCGTCAGCTTACCTCGGAGCTTGTATCAATGCCCGCGAAGATTGAGGAGACAATCGGCAAGGTGCTCGACACCTGCCAGTATGTTTCCACAAAGCTGATTACCGCGGACAGCCTACTGTATATCGGCAGAGGACTTGACTATGCGCTGTCGATGGAAGGCTCGCTGAAGCTGAAGGAAATTTCGTATATTCATTCCGAGAGCTACGCGGCAGGTGAGCTTAAGCACGGCACAATCTCGCTTGTAGAGGACGGAATGCCCGTAATCGCCGTAGCAACGCAGAACAGTCTGCTTGAAAAGACGGTTTCTAATATTAAAGAGGTCAAGGCGCGCGGAGCGATGACGATTGTAATTTGCGACGAGCACGCCGACATTGACCGCGACGCGGCGGATTACTTAATCAGAATTCCCAAGCTTAATGAAACGCTAATGCCGATGCTTGCAACGGTTCCGATGCAGCTCTTGGCGTATTACACCTCGGTCAACAAGGGTAATGATGTTGATAAACCGAGGAATTTGGCAAAATCGGTTACTGTAGAGTAACGATTATATAATATATTTTTCGCGTAACGGCGGCAAAAACATTGTATTTTGATAAACAGTGAATACAAACGTTTAATTCAAAACAAACCTTCCCTGCGAAACAGTATTGTAACAATGCGACCGGTGATAAACAGTGATACTAACATTTAATTCACTACAAACCCTTCCCGCGAAACACCGACAAAAGCATTAACGCCGACCTAAAGTACGCGAACTAAAAGACGCTATCTTCCGATAGGCTAACATATGACAACGCAAAGGCGCGTTCTCCAAACGGAGGCGCGCCTTTGTGCTTGTACAACAAATTTTAAGGAGTGATTTAAGTGAGTGAAAGTGTAAGAGAACTTATTACTCAAATGACAAACGAACAGCTTTTTGCCGTGTGGTTTTTAATCGGCGCGGCGCTGGTGTTCTGGATGCAGGCAGGCTTTGCGATGGTTGAGGCAGGCTTTACCAGAGCGAAAAACACAGGCAACATCATTATGAAAAACCTGATGGATTTTTGTATCGGTACGGTTACATTTATCCTAATCGGCTTTAGTCTTTTGATGGGCGAGGATTTGCTCGGCTTTATCGGTCAGCCAGGATTTGACCTGTTCAGCTCGTACGCGAATTTTGATTTTTCGAGCTTTGTGTTTAACCTTGTTTTCTGCGCAACTACCGCGACGATTGTGTCCGGCGCTATGGCTGAAAGGACAAAGTTTTTGTCCTACTGCGTATACTCAGGCATTATTTCCGCTGTGATTTATCCGATTGAAGCGCACTGGATTTGGGGCGGCGGATGGCTGAGCACGCTCGGCTTCCACGACTTTGCAGGCTCCTGCGCAATTCATATGGTAGGCGGTATCTCGGCGCTTATCGGCGCGAAGATTTTGGGAGCGCGTATCGGCAAATTCAAGAGGGACGAAAACGGCAAGGTCGTAAAGGTCGGCGCTTTTCCGGGTCACAACATTGCGCTCGGTGCGCTCGGCGTATTTATCCTTTGGCTCGGCTGGTACGGCTTTAACGGCGCGGCGGCGACTTCTGTTGAACAGCTCGGTTCTATCTTTTTAACAACTACCGTCTCCCCTGCCCTGGCCACGGTTGTGTGTATGATTTTCACTTGGATTAAGTACGGCAAGCCTGACGTCAGTATGTGCCTTAACGCCTCTCTTGCAGGCTTGGTGGCGATTACCGCAGGCTGTGACGTTACCGACGCTTTCGGCGCGATTGTTATCGGCGTTGTGTCGGGACTGCTCGTTGTATTCGGCGTGTGGCTGCTCGACTACAAGCTGCATATCGACGACCCTGTAGGCGCTGTGGCTGTTCATATGTTGAACGGTATTTGGGGTACTCTGGCTGTCGGATTATTCGCAACGGATTCCGCACCCGGTTACTCGATTGCAAACGCCTCGGGCGTTAAGCTGACAGGTCTTTTCTATGGCGGCGGAGTAGAGCTGCTCGGCTTGCAGCTTTTGGGATTTCTCTCGGTTGCAGCATGGACGGCAGTCACAATGACCTGCGTGTTCTTCCTAATCAAAAAGATTTTCGGACTTCGCGTATCTCGCGAGGAAGAAACCCTCGGTCTGGACATTACCGAGCACGGTATGCCGTCGGCATACGCAGGATTTTCAATGGTTCCCGAGTATATTGAGGAAGGCTCTTCACCGGTGCTTGTCAGCGGAGATATTCCTGTTGCTGAGGCAGTTGAGGTTAAGAAGGTTCCGACATTTGACGAGGGCAAGCCTAAGATTACAAAGGTTGAAATCGTATGCAAGGAATCGCGGCTTGAGGCGCTTAAAAACGCTATGATGGCTATAGGCATTGACGGTATGACAGTCAGTCATGTTCTCGGCTGCGGAACTCAAAAGGGCAAGCCCGAATATTACCGCGGTGTTCAGATTGAAGCCAATCTTCTGCCGAAGGTTCAGGTTGACATTGTGGTCTGCACCGTTCCCGTCAGCAAGGTAATTGACGCCGCAAAGAGGACGCTTTATACAGGTCACATTGGCGACGGAAAAATCTTTGTTTATGACGTCGAGGACGTTGTGAAGGTCAGAACAGGTCAGACAGGACTTGAAGCGATGGAGCATTTTGACTATATGTAAAAATAAATATATATAAATAACCCCGGCAAGTACGAGTTTGTAACCCTCATATTTGCCGGGGATATTGTATATAACGGATTGCCGTTTGTTTTAAATAATCGCGTTCTTCATTTCACGGACATATCTTCCGATATATTCGGGCGCATCCTTGCCGTATTTCTCCAGCAGGCGGACAATCGCAGAACCGACAATCGCGCCGTCAGCAATTCCTGCCATCTTTTTTGCCTGCTCGGGTGTGGAAATGCCAAAGCCGATTGCGCAAGGAACGCTTGTATTTTCGCGGATGACCTTGACAATAGCGCCGAGGTCGGTGGTGATTTCACTGCGTACACCCGTAACGCCGAGACTCGATACCAAATAGATAAAGCCTTCCGCTTCCTTGGCAATCATTCCGATGCGGTTTTCGGACGTCGGCGCAATTAAAGAGATTAAATCCACATCATAACGGCAGCAGACCTCTGAGAATTCTTCCTTTTCCTCAAAGGGAATGTCGGGCAGAATCAAGCCGTCTATGCCGATTTCACTGCAAATGGAAATGAACTTTTCCGCGCCGTAGGAATATACAACGTTTGCGTAGGTCATAAAGACCATCGGCACGGTAACGTCTTTGCGCAAATCGCGCACAAGGTCAAAAATTTTGTCGGTATCTACTCCGCCGCTGAGGGCGCGGATATTTGCCGCCTGAATTACAGGTCCTTCGGCAGTCGGATCGGAAAAAGGTATTCCGAGTTCAATCAAATCAGCGCCGTTTTGCGCCATTTCACGGACTGCCGCCGCTGTTGTTTGCAAGTCGGGATCGCCGCAGGTGATAAACGGAATAAACGCCTTGCCGTTTTGAAAAGCCTTTGCGATATTACTCATAAATATCCTCCCCTCTGTAACGCGCGATAGCCGCGCAGTCCTTGTCTCCCCTGCCTGAAACGGTTATGACGATAATTTTATCCTTACCAAGTGTGGGCGCAAGCTTCATAGCGTAGGCGACCGCGTGCGCGGATTCAATCGCGGGAATAATGCCCTCGGTTTTTGAGAGATACTCAAAGGCGTTAACCGCTTCGTCGTCGGTAATCGCGACATATTCAGCCCTGCCTGTGTCGTGAAGATTAGCGTGCTCGGGACCTACGCCGGGATAGTCGAGCCCTGCCGAAATTGAATAAACAGGCGCGATTTGTCCGTGCTTATCCTGGCAAAAATATGATTTCATACCGTGAAAGATCCCGAGCCTTCCGGTGGAAATAGTCGCGGCGGTTTCAAAGGTATCAATTCCCCTGCCAGCCGCCTCGCATCCGATAAGCCTTACATCCTTATTCTCAATAAAGTGATAAAAGCTGCCGATTGCGTTTGAGCCGCCGCCCACGCAGGCGATTACGGCGTCGGGGAGTCTGCCCTCTTTTTTGAGCATTTGCTCCTTAATCTCTTTGGAAATTACCGCCTGAAAGTCTCGGACAATAGTCGGGAACGGATGCGGCCCCATAACCGAGCCTAAGCAATAGTGGGTGTCGGAAATACGGTTTGTCCACTCGCGCATTGCTTCACTTACCGCGTCCTTTAGTGTCCGCGTTCCGCTTTTTACTGCAACGACCTCTGCACCGAGAAGTCTCATTCTGTATACGTTGAGCGCTTGGCGGATAGTGTCCTCCTCGCCCATAAACACAACACATTCCATATCGAGCAGAGCCGCAGCAGTGGCGGTGGCAACGCCGTGCTGACCGGCGCCTGTTTCGGCAATCAGGCGTGTTTTTCCCATCTTTTTTGCGAGCAGCGCCTGACCGAGAACGTTATTGATTTTATGCGCTCCGGTGTGGTTCAAATCCTCGCGCTTCAAATAGATTTTCGCACCGCCGAGGTTTTCCGTCATCCGCTTGGCATAATAAAGCCTTGACGGGCGGTTGGCGTATTCGTTAAAAAGCTCTGCAAGCTCGCGGTTAAACTCGGGATCGTTTTTATAGTGATTATACGCTTCTTCAAGCTCAATCACGGCGTTCATCAGCGTTTCGGGAATATACTGACCGCCGTGAATTCCGAATCGTCCGTTTGGGTTTGTCATTCTGCTTCTTCCTTTCTTACAGCCGCGGCAAATTCCGCCATTTTCTCCTTATCCTTAAAGCCGTCCTTTTCAATTCCCGTGCTTACGTCAAGCGCGTATGGGTGAAGCTTGTGCATTGCGGCGGTTACATTTTCCGCGTTAAGACCTCCTGCGAGGAAATACGGCTTTTTGAAATTATCAATCAAATTCCAGTCAAAGGTTTTTCCCTCGCCTGTGCCGGCGTCAAGAATTATGTAGTCGGCAATTGTTTCTTCCGCCGCGGCAACGTCAGCCTCGCTGTGAATTTGGAACGCCTTAATAACCGGTTTGCCGGTTTCTTTTTGAATTCGTGTGATGTACTCGGGGCTTTCGTCGCCGTGGAGCTGAGCCGCGTCGATAATGCCGAGATTTAACAGCGAAATAACCTGACTGATGTCCTCGTTCAGAAAAACGCCGACAGCCTTGATGTCCTTGCTCAGAAGATTTTTCAAATCGACCGCCTGTTTATATCCGACTCTGCGTTTGCTGTTTGGGGCGAATACAAAGCCTATGTAATCGGGTTTTATTTCATTGGCGGCTTGTATATCGCACGGACGGGTCAGTCCGCAAAATTTTATTTTAGTCATCATAACCTCTTAATTCATTTAATTTTTGCTTTTTGTCTGCGGCTCTCATCAGCGTTTCACCGATTAACGCCGCGTCAGCGCCTATTTCACGCAGGATTTGCACGTCCCGGGGAGTTTTTACTCCGCTTTCCGAAACAAAAATCACGTCCTTCGGTATCAGCCTTCTGAGACGGCGGCTGTTCTGAGTATCAACGGTGAAATCCTTTAAATTGCGGTTGTTAACGCCGATTATTCTCGCGCCGCAGTCAAGCGCTGTTTTTACTTCATTTTCATCGTGAGCTTCTACAAGTGCAGAAAGTCCGAGAGTATCGCAAATTTCCAAATACTCATTGATTTGCTTTTTGCTCAGAATTGAGCAAATCAGCAGTACCGCCGACGCGCCGAGGCACTTTGCCTCGTAAATCATATATTCGTCCACGGTAAAATCCTTGCGAAGGCAAGGGATATTTACTGCCGCGGCAATCTCCTGCAAATAACTATCGCTGCCCAAAAACCACTTTGGCTCGGTCAGCACGGAAATACAATCTGCTCCTGCGCTTTCGTATTCCTTCGCGATTTGAAGATAAGGAAAATCCGCGGCGATTACGCCCTTTGACGGTGAGGCTTTTTTGCACTCGCAGATGAATGATATTCCGTCCTTTTTCAGCGCTTTTTCAAACTCAAAATTCCCGCGCGGCAGAGCAAAGGCGTGGCGTTTTAATTCTTCAAGAGAAATATTTTTTCTTGCACGTGCGACACGCTGTTTGGCGTATTCAGCGAGTTCGTCGAGAATCGTCATACTTCCACCTCGGGGCGGTTGCTAACTTCAATTACCATTTCGAGTGTTTTAAGCGCCGCGCCTGAGTCAATCAGCTCGGCGGCAAGCGCTATGCCGCTTTTCAGGCTGTCCGCCTTATCGTACAGGTATAGCGCCGCGCCTGCATTCATAAGCACCGCGTTGCGCATATGACCTTGCTTTCCGCTGAGAATATCGCGCGTAATTTGCGCGTTTTCTTCAGGTGTGCCGCCTTTCAAATCCGCTTTTGTGCAACGCTCAAAGCCGAACTGCTCGGGCTTGATGGTGTAGGTTTTGAACCAGCCGTTGTTGATTTCACAAATCTTTGTCGGCGCGCTCATCGAGATTTCATCGAGCTTATCCTGACCGAAAACGACCATACCTCTTTTTACGCCGAGGTTAATCAGTACCTGCGCCAACGGCTCAACAAGGTACTCGTCGTATACACCAAGCAGTTGACGCTTGGGAGATGCAGGATTTGTTAGCGGCCCGAGGATGTTAAACACCGTGCGGAAGCCAAGCTCGCGGCGGATAGCGCCGACATATTTCATAGAGGTGTGGTACTTCTGCGCGAAGAAAAAGCACATTCCTGCTTCACTTAGCATTTCAATACAGCGGTCCGGACTTTGGTTGATGTTAACTCCGAGAGCTTCAAGGCAATCGGCTGTGCCGCTGTTTGATGAAGCCGCGCGGTTGCCGTGCTTTGCAATCTTTACTCCGCCTGCCGCCGCGACTAACGCCGAGGTAGTTGAGATATTAAAGCTCTGCGCGTTGTCGCCGCCTGTGCCGACAATCTCGAGCACGTCCATACCTGTTTCTACCTTTGTCGCGTGGTCGCGCATAGCGGCGGCGCATCCGGCGATTTCGTCGGTTGTCTCAGCCTTTGCGCTTTTGGTTGACAATGCCGCCAAAAACGCCGCATTCTGCGTGGGAGAAGTTTCACCGCTCATAATTTCATTCATAACGGTATACGCTTCGTCGTAGGTTAAATCTTCCTTGTTTACAATTTTTGCAATAGCTTCTTTTATCATAAAATTACCCCCTGATAAAATTTTCTAACATAATTTTTCCGTTCGGCGTCATAATTGACTCAGGATGGAACTGCACGCCGTAAACGGGATATTCACTGTGCTGTACCGCCATAACCTCGCCGTCGTCTGTTTGCGCTGTAACCTGTAAGCAATCGGGTATTGTATCTTCATCAACAGCGAGCGAATGATACCTCGCAACAACATCCTTTTGCGGACAGTTTTGAAACAACAGCGTATCTGTCGCAAGCGTTACAGTTGATTGTTTGCCGTGCATAAGCTCCTTTGCGTAGGTTATTTTCGCGCCGAACGCCGCGCAAATAGCCTGATGACCGAGGCAAACGCCGAGTACCGGAATTTCCCTTCCCAAGCTCTTTACAACTTCAATAATATTTCCTGCGTTCTCAGGTCTGCCGGGACCGGGAGAAAGGATAATCCTGTCCGGGTTTAAGTCGCGGATTTCGTCGATTGTCATTTCATCGTTGCGGATAACCCTGATTTCGGGATCTATACTTCCGACGAGCTGATACAGGTTATACGAAAAGCTGTCGTAGTTATCAATCAATAATGTCATAGCAATTCCCCCTGAGCCTGCTCCAGCGCTTTAAGCGACGCCTTCGCCTTGTTCAAGCATTCCTCATATTCCTTTTCGGGATTGGAGTCAGCGACAATTCCCGCGCCGCTCCTTACAAACACCTTGCCGTTTTTCTTGTAGCAAAGGCGTATGGCAATGCAGGTGTCCATATTTCCGGTAAAATCTATATATCCTATCGCTCCGCCGTAGATACCGCGCTTGTTGTTCTCGAGCTCACCTATAAGCCGGCAGGCACGGATTTTCGGCGCTCCCGAAAGCGTTCCGGCAGGCAGTACGGCTTCAATGGCGTCGAGCGCGTCCTTGTCGGCGCGGATTTCTCCGCGAACGGTTGAGCCGATGTGCATTACGTGCGAGAAGCGCTCGATAGAATGAAGCTTTTCTACCTCAACGGTTCCGAATTTACAGGTTTTTCCGAGGTCGTTCCTGCCCAAATCTACGAGCATATTATGCTCGGCAAGCTCCTTTTCGTCCGCGAGGAGCTCGCGCTCCAAAGCCAAATCCTCTTCCTCTGTTTTTCCGCGCGGTCTTGTACCTGCGAGCGGAAAGGTGTGTAAAACTCCGTCCTCAAGCTTTACGAGCGTTTCGGGAGAAGCTCCTGCGACCTCTACGTCCGTGCCCGAAAAGTAGAACATATACGGCGACGGATTGATGGTTCTGAGCACGCGGTAGGTGTTGAACAGGCTGCCTTCAAACGGTGCGCTCAGGCGGTTTGAAAGCACAATCTGAAATATATCGCCCTCGCGAATATACCGCTTTGCTTTCTCAACCATATTACAGTAGGCTTCCCTGTCAAACAGCGGCGTTACCTCTCCGAGGAGTTTGCCGTTTTTCTCATCTGACTTTTTGCCGTGCTTCAAAAGGTTAACAAGGTTTTTAAGCTCTACCTCCGCGCGGTTGTACTCGGTTTCGATGCTGTCAAGCTTAATGTTGACAATTAAAATAAGCTTTTGCCTGATGTTGTCAAAGGCGATTACCTTGTCGAACAGCATAAGGTCAACATCCTTAAAGCACTCGCTGTCCTCCGCTTCAAAGCGCACGCGCGGCTCGCTGTATCCAAGATAATCATACGAAAAATAGCCGACCAAGCCGCCTGTAAAGGAAGGCAGATAGTTAAGCCGCGGACTGCGGTATTCGCTGAGAATCTGACGGAGAAGCTTTGACGGATTGTCTGTTTTCATCGACAGATTTCCTGCCTTGAGCTCGCCGTTAATGCAGGTGATTTCGAGCTTAGGATCGTAGCCGAGGAAAGTGTACCTTCCCCAACGGTCATTTGCCTGCGCGGATTCGAGCATATAGCAGTGCGTAGACACATTTTTCAAAATCCGCATAGCTTCAATCGGTGTGGTAAAATCCGAGAAAATCTCGCAGCTTACCGGAAAAACACTGTATTTTCCCGAAGCGGCGTACTGCCTGATTTCCTCAATGCTTGGAATAATCTTCATAGTAAACCCCCTATTTATAAACCCAAAATTATACCAAAATAAAAACGCCCCTGACAGAATACAGTTATTCTGTCAAGGACGAATACAATTCTATTCGCGGTGCCACCTTGATTCACGGAATGACCCGTGCGCTTAGCGGGATACCAACATATCCCCGGCAATTAACGTCTGCCTGCAACGTCGCAGAATACTAAGGAGAAGTTCTCCGTTTGACTGCGCCCTCCGCGGTCCATTTGACAACTTGTTTCTCACCTGATTCTCAGCATCGCAGGTTCTCTGTAGAGGCATAATTGCCGTTATCTCCGCTTCAACGGTTTAGTAAGTTAGATTATTAAATTGATTGAATTATAGCATTAAAAAAATTATTTGTCAATGCTTTTTTAATTAAAAAATTACGCAAATTAGCATTAAGTTCCGTTTTAAAAACAAATCCAGTTATATATCAATAGAGAAAATTAAAACACCGATTGTTTTATTATATACATCTGCTACAATTCATTGTGAAAGGAGAATAATGTGATAATCAGAGGCTATGAGGAAAAGGATATAAAAGAAATGACTACGATTTGGAATGAAGTTGTTGAGAGCAATATTCACGCCCGACACCTTTATGAGCGAATTGGTTTTACGCAGCTCGGCGTAATTCCGAATGGGTTTCGTATGAAAGACGGCCATTACGAAAATATTTGCCCGTATTATATTGAACTTTAAATAAGGCTTCGGACGATAAAATTCCGAAGCCATAAATATTCTTACATTATTTCTGAACGTTAAACGCATTCATACCGGGGTACTGCGCGGCACTGCCCAATTCTTCTTCAATTCTGAGAAGCTGGTTGTACTTTGCAACGCGCTCGGAACGGCTCGGCGCGCCGGTTTTGATTTGGCAGGTGTTCAGCGCAACCGCAAGGTCTGCGATTGTAGTGTCCTCTGTCTCGCCGGAACGGTGAGAGGAAATTGCGGTGTAGCCTGCCTTATGCGCCATCTTAATCGCCTCTAAGGTCTCGGAAACCGTGCCGATTTGGTTGAGCTTAATCAAAATAGAGTTAGCACAGCCGCCTGCAATACCCTTTTCAAGGCGCTCGGTGTTGGTAACAAACAAATCGTCACCGACAAGCTGTACCTTTTTACCGAGACGGTCTGTCAGGCGCTTCCAGCCTTCCCAATCCTCCTCGTCAAGCGCGTCCTCGATCGAGATAATCGGGTACTTGTCAACAAGCGCTTCCCAGTGGTCAATAAGCTCATCGGTGGTGAAATCTCTGCCGGACTTCGGCTGATGGTAGAAGCCCTTGCCCTTTTCGCTCTTCCACTCGGATGAGGCCGCGTCCATGGCGATCATAAAGTCCTTTTTGGGCTCGTAGCCTGCGAACTTAACGGCCTCGAGGATAGTCTCAATTGTTTCCTCATCTGATGAAAGGTTGGGAGCAAAGCCGCCTTCATCACCTACGGATGTAGCGAGACCTCTATCTTTCAAAATTTTAGCCAGCGCATGGAAAACCTCGGTGCACCAGCGGAGCGCTTCGCTGAAGGTGGGAGCGCCTACGGGCATAATCATAAATTCCTGCGTATCGACGGTGTTTGTAGCGTGAGCGCCGCCGTTGAGAATATTCATCATCGGAACAGGCAGCTTTGTGCCCTGAACTCCGCCGAGGAACTTGTACAACGGAAGTCCGAGAGAGCCTGCCGCCGCTCTTGAAGCCGCGATAGATACCGCGAGAATGGCGTTAGCGCCGAGCTTGCTCTTGTCCTTTGTACCGTCGAGGTCGAGCATAATTTTATCTACGGCGTAAATATCGGCAGCGTCAGCGCCTGCAAGCGCAGGAGCGATAATATTATTTACATTCTCAACCGCCTTCATCACGCCCTTGCCGCCGTAACGAGCCTTGTCGCCGTCACGAAGCTCGAGAGCCTCAAACTCGCCTGTTGAAGCTCCGCTGGGAGCCGCTCCGCGCGCAACAGTTCCGTCGGAGAGCGTAACCTCAGCCTCTACGGTGGGATTGCCGCGGGAATCTATAATCTGTCTTGCGTAAACCTTTTCAATCGTTGAATAGCACATTTTTGTGACCTCCTGAATTATTATAATATTAGCTTGCCTTTTGAAGCATAAAATATCCGCAAACCGCCCTCCCCTAACGCAGGCATCGCTATTGATGCCTGTTTCGGGAAAGCTATGTATTACGCAGTTAGCGGTTGCTAACCACCTATATTATACTTAGTTTTACGCTCCTTGTCAAGAAAAATATTTTGGCGCATTGTAAAATGAGGTTGCAACAATAAAAAAATAGTCCATAGGGACGATTCTGTAGTAGAATTGAGTTTACGCTCACCAATTCGAAAGGAATCATCACTATGGACAACCCTAATTGTAGCACGGAACACAAGAAATATCAACACCTGTCTTCTGAAGAACGACACATAATTGAAGTGCGCTTCAATGAGGACAAGTGGACGATCTACGCAATCGCCAAAAGTCTTGGCAGACCATACAACACGATCAAAAACGAGATCAACCGTGGTACGGTATATCTCTACAACGGAAAGATAGCCAGATATAAGGCTGACAAAGGCGAGGAAGCATATCGTGAACATCGCAAGAACAGCTGCCGCAATTACCGTTGCCTTGAAACTGCAAAGTTTCTCAGATATGTTGAAGATCAGTTTTTCGATGAAGGATGGTCTTTGGACGCCGCAGTAGGTCATGCAAAAGCCAACGGACTGTTTTCCTCTAAAGAAATGGTGTGTACCAAAACGCTGTATAACTATGTTGATTCAGGTCTGCTTAAAATCAAGAACATCGATTTGCCTGAGAAACTGTCGAGAAAGACTAAAACCAAGAAAGATCGAGAAAACAAGCGAAAACTCGGCAATAGTATTGAGCAGCGTCCCGATATTGTAGATACCAGAGAAGAGTTCGGACACTGGGAAATCGATAGTGTAATCGGCAGGAAGGTCGAAGGCGAATCTCAGGTGATGACAATAGTCGAGCGCAAGCTTAGAAAGTCCATATGGATCAAGGTGAGAAATCACTCTGCCGAAGCGATAGATGAGGCGCTATCCGCTCTGATTGATCAGTTCGGAGATAAATACAATGAAGTATTCAAAAGCATTACCGGTGATAACGGATCCGAATTCGCTAACCTCTCTCAGATTGAATCAAAAGGCATAGCCGTATATTTCACTCATCCGTATTCGTCTTACGAAAAGGGAACTAACGAGTGCCACAACAAAATGCTGCGCAGATTTATACCGAAGGGCAAAAGCATTGACGACTACAGCGCTGATGACATCATCTACTTTGCGGATAAAATCAACAACCTGCCCAGAAAGATTCTGGGCTACAGAACCCCGGAAGAGCTGTTCGAGCAGGAACTCGACCGCATATATGCTGCCGCGTGAGCCGCGTCGCCGCGAGTTTTCCTCGCTCGTCGCTACGCTCCTCCCTCGAAAAACTCGCGGCGATCTACTACAGACTCAAAAAATGTTGCAACTTGCTATTGCAATTTGCGAGAAAAATATTTTAAAATCCAGTGCCTTGCATTTATTTTGATTATGCTCTTTCAAATTCGGGCCGCCATGCCGCAAAGCTGTTGAGTTGTTCGTCGGTGCGGTGGTAGTAGCGCTTATCCTTGTCGAGCGTTGCGATTTCTGCCATTTCTTCATCTGTCAGCGTGAAATCGAGAATATCAAGATTATCCTTGATGTGCGCGACGTTCTTGCTGCCGGGGATAACAACAAAGCCCATCCCCGAAAAGCAAAAAAGAGGCTGCCGTTCGAGGGCTGCGCAAGCGAGCAGTTATTCAGCGTTATAGGAGTGCTGCCGCTGCCGGTCAGAGCAACGCTTCCGAGAGCAGACTCCTGCGTGTGGAAAACGCGCGTTTCCATTTTGTCGGTAAAATTGCGCAGAAAGACATTTTCACTCCTATTGTTTAATCTTCAAACGCTTGTCGGTGGATTTTGCAAGGCGTGTGCCGACGCTTTGGAAAAGCTGCACCAGCAGCACCAAAATCACAACGGCAATCAGCATTACCAGATATTTATAGCGGTAATAGCCGTAGTTAATTGCGATTTTTCCCAAACCGCCTCCGCCGATTATACCGCTCATTGCCGTGTAGCCGAGTACAGTTGTGACGGCTATTGTGACGTTTGAAATCAGCGACGGCACGCTTTCGGGTATCATAACCTTGGCAATAATCTGAAAAGGCGACGCGCCCATGCTCTGCGCAGCTTCAATGATGTTGGGATTTACCTCGCGCAGGCTGCTTTCAACCAATCTTGCTACAAACGGAAACGCAGCGATTACAAGCGGCACAACGGACGCGGTTGTACCGACAATAGTGCCGACTATTAGGCGCGTCAAAGGGAATACCAAAATCATCAATATCAAAAACGGCACCGAGCGAAGCACGTTAATCAGCACGTTCAAAAATCCCATAAGAGGTTTCGGCAAAGGCAAAATGCCGTCCTTTTCACCGACAACAAGCAAAACACCGAGCGGCAGACCGATAACGACCGCAAAAAGGGTGGCGAGAACGGTAACGTAAAAGGTCTCCCACAACGCGAGCGGCATATCGTTCACCACAATATCCCATGTTTCCTGCAACACCTCTTGTGAAAATAAATCTCCCATTACCTTACCTCCTCTACTGTAATACCGTTTAATGTACGCAAATAATCTGCCGCTCTCGCCGCGGTAACGCCGTCATTCGGAAAGCTGAGCAGCATACTGCCGAACGCCCTGTCACCGACGCTCTTTGTAGAGGCGTACAATATGTTTGCGCAAACGCCGATTTCAACCGCCATCTTGGCAATCAGCGGAGTATCGGTGGACGCTGAGCCGTTGAATATCACGCGCAGAACGTCCTGCGAATCCTTGCGGTTTGAAAGCGTTTCCTCGACGCCGGGAAATACCAAATGCTTTGCCGCCTGCGACCTCGGGGCGCTGAAAATACGGCTGACCTCGCCTTGCTCCACCACCTCGCCGTTCTCTAAAATTGCCACATTGCGGCAAATTTCCTCTATGACGCTCATTTGGTGCGTTATAACAACAACCGTGATACCCAGCCTTTCGTTAATCTCCTTAATCAGCGAGAGGATAGATTGCGTTGTTTTCGGATCGAGCGCAGAGGTCGCTTCGTCGCACAACAGTACCTTGGGATTGGTCGCAAGCGCTCTTGCAATGGCGACGCGCTGCTGCTGACCGCCCGAAAGCTGCGAAGGATAGGAATTTGCCTTGTCGCGCAAGCCGACGATCTCAAGCAGCTCCAACGCGCGCTCTTTGGCTTCCTTGGCGTGTTTGCCCTCCAACTCCAGCGGAAAGCATACGTTTTTCAGGCAAGTGCGCTGCATAAGCAGATTAAAGCCCTGAAATATCATGGTTATGTCACGGCGGATGTTTCTGAGTTCCCTGTTGCCGAGTGTTCCCAAATCTACGCCGTCCACCAAAACACTGCCTGAGCTTGGGCGTTCAAGCAAATTGATACACCGCACAAGCGTGCTCTTCCCTGCTCCGCTCATACCTATGATTCCGAAAATATCGCCGTCCTGTATTGTAATGTTGATATTCTTCAGCGCGTCGAGCGTTCCGTCGGTTGTGAAGAAGGTTTTTGAGAGGTTTTTTAATTCTATCATAATAACCGCCTTTCTGTCAGCGTTGTCTGTAACGCTTCTTTGAAAACGCGCCGACCGTAGCAAAACAGTCGGCGCGAAAGAAAAGGGATGTAATACTAATACCTAATAAAAAGTAGCCAATCTTTGCGGTCTATTTTCCGCAATACTGCGTTGTCGTCCTTGCAAGGCGCCTCCGTTGTATGGGTGCGGTGCCCAAAATCAAAGATTTTGACCGCACCTCAAGCCTTGCCGCGTCCTTCGCCTTGTCTTGCGAAAAATATCCTCGCAAAATATAAGTCTACTTTCTATCAGGAATTAATATAAAACTTATTTGAGTGCGTCAACGGTTGTCTGCTTGCCGCCGTAAAGACCGAGGGGTTCCACGTGGATCGTCGCTATGGAAACAAGCTTTGTACCGTTTTCGGCGTTGAAGTCCTCGAGATAAGGGAGATGCTGGAAGTAGTTTGCGTCGAGCTCGCCGCTGTTTACAACGTTGTTCGGCTGAACGTAGTCGGTATATTCCTTGATGTCAAGCGTAATATCCTTCTCCTTGAGTATATCCTTTACAACTGCCAGAATTTCGGCGTGAGGTGTGGGAGAAGCCGCGATAGTGATTTTTTCTCCCTTTATCGCGTTATAGTCGATTGAGGAATTGTAGCCGTCTGTGGGGTTGGCAACAACGCTTACAACAGAGCCGTCGTATTTTTTATTGATGAAATCTACAACCTTCTGACTTTCGAGCGCTGCCTTTAACGCGAGCAGCTTGGGCTCTTTTTCCCTGCCTTCCTTGACGACAAGGATGTTGCCGTAGGCTGACGCCGAGCCCTCAATGCCGAGCGAATCCTTAACGGGGTTTAAGCCTGCCTCGATTGCATAGTTTGAATTGATGACAGCGTAGTCCACATCCTGCTTTGCGTTGGGAACCTGAGCCGCCTCTACCTCCTTGAACTCAATGTTTTTCGGGTTTTCGGCAATATCCTTCGGCGTAGCGGCAATACCGGCGCCGTCCTTGAGCTTGATGTAACCGAGCTGATCTAAAAGCAGAAGTGCTCTTGCTTCGTTTGTGGTATCGTTGGGAATTGCGATTGTGAGTGTTTTTGAGGTTGACGAGCAGCCTGCAAAAGCGATTGCAGAGGTGAGTATCAGTACTGCTGCCAATATAATTGCTGTGATTTTTTTCATGATGATTACTCCTATATAATTATTTATGTTAGTTCACCTTACCGCCTTCGACTACAAGCTTTTCCTCGTAATCAGAGCCGTAAGTGCCTGTGAGGGTTGCTTCATAGTCGGCGTGGAAGAAGTTTTCCTTGCCGAGTGCTTCGATTTCGCTGTTAATCCAATCAAGCAGCGTTTTGTTGCCCTTTGAAACAGCAGGAGCGATGGTGTCCTTGCTGCCGAGCTCGGGAATACCGACGGTGTAGCCCTTATTTTGAAGCGCGTATGCGATAACCTCGGTGTTATCGTTTGCCCACGCGGCAGCCTGACCGTTTTCAAGCGCGGTTTTCGCGTTGGCATAAGTATCGTACTTCTGGAGCTTGATGTTGGGATATTTTTCGGTGAGATAAGTCTCGGCGGTTGTGCCTGTGATAACAATAACCTCGTCGCCGGCTTTGAGCTCGTCGAGGCTCTTGATAACTCTGCTGTCGGGGGAAACAACGCCGAGCGCTACGTTCATATAAGGCAGAGCGAAGTCAACCTTTTCGGCTCTTTCATCGGTTACGGTAAAGTTCGCCAAAACAATATCAACCTTGCCGGTCTCTAAAAACTCCACGCGGCTTGCCGCTTCGGTGGACACAAATTCCACATCAACGCCCAAATCCTTTACAAGGCGGTTTGCAAAGTAAACGTCATAGCCCTGATATTCGCCGTTTTCATCCACATAACCAAAGGGATTTTTGTCGGAGAATACACCGATTTTAATTTTTCCGCTGCTCTTGATTTCGTCGAGTGTGCGGTAAACAACGTCTGCGGATTTGCTTCCCTCTTTATCAGCGGCGCTTGACGAGCTTTTGTCCGAAGCGCTGCTTTCATTACCTGCGCAGCCGGCAAAGGACGCGATTAGCAGGACAGCCGCCGTGAGAATAGCCAATGCCTTTACAAAAATAGATTTTTTCATATAAATCTTCCTTTCAATTGCTTTAGGCAATACCGGATAATTCAGGTGTGCGGTGTTGCCTTTATTTAATATGTTCAAACTCGAACGTATGCAGGAATTTTTGCGCTCGTTCGGTTTTCGGATGGTTAAAGAATGATTGCGGCGCGCCTTCCTCGATAATTTCGCCGTTATCAAGGAATATTACGCGGTCGCTGACAGCCTTCGCAAATTCCATTTCGTGGGTGACAATCAGCATGGTGCTGCCCTGTCGGGCAAGCTCAAGCATTGTGTCGAGCACCTCGCGCACCATTTCGGGATCAAGCGCGGCAGTCACCTCGTCAAAGAGCATTACCTCCGGGTGCATACACAACGCCCGGACAATTGCAACACGCTGTTTTTGTCCGCCTGAAAGCTGTCGCGGATAGCTGTCTATTTTATCTGAAAGTCCGACCTTGTCAAGAAGCTGTTCGGCTTCGGCGGCAGCCTCTTTTTTGTCACGCTTTTGAACAAGCGTCGGAGCGAGAATAATATTCTGTAAAACGGTCTTGTGCGGAAACAGGTCGTAGCTTTGGAACACCATTCCAATACGCTGCCTCAGCTTTGTGATTGTCTTTGACCTGCTGTCGATTATTTCATCATCCAGCTTTATCACACCGCCCTGAACCGGCTCTAAGCCGTTAATACAGCGCAGCAGCGTACTCTTGCCGCAGCCTGACGGTCCGATAATCACGATAACCTCGCCCTTTCGGACGCTGAGGTTAAAGTCCTTTAAAATCACATTGCCGTCATAGCTTTTTGTCAGATGTTCAATTTTCAGAAGTGTGTTCGCCATTAGCTGCTCCACTTCCTTTCCAAGTGCTTTGCCAGTATGCTGAACGGCCAGCAGGCGATAAAATACAAAACAAAAACCGTTAAATAAATTCCAAACGCGGCATTGGGAGAGGTCATTCGGTTGGCTTCAATGATCTGCTGGCTGACCTTAAGCACCTCCACAACGCCGATCATCATGACGAGGCTGGTGGTTTTTATCATTCGGGTAATCAAATTGATTGAGAGCGGAACAAGCTGACGTATCGCCTGTGGAATGATGATAGTAAAATAGGTTTGAGATTTTGTCATACCAAGCGCGAACGCGCTTTCATACTGATGCTTAGGCACGCTGATAACCGCACCGCGCACCAAATCGCCCATTTCTGCCGTGCCCCAAAAGGCAAACACAATGATTGAAGCTGCTTCGGCGTTAAGGTCCCAGCCGAACACCCTTGTCGTACCGAAAAAGACTAAAAACAACAGCACCATCTGCGGCATAATGCGGACAATTTCAAGATAAATCCGCGACAATGCTCTGATTACGGGATTACGGAACGTCATCAGTATTCCGAACAGCACACCGAGAATCAGGCTTAATGCGACTGCAATCAGGCTGATTTCCAGCGCCTTCAATAAGCCGCCCAAAAGCCGCAGAAGGTTGCTTCCCTTAAACAGCACGTCAAGTCCCAAAGCTTGCATAGCGCAGCCTCCTCTCCAGCACTGTGCCGAGAATAGACACCGGCAGCAGAATGATGAGATAAAAAACGACAAGCAGCGCCAAATATTCCGCCGTATTGTAATACAGACCGATTAAATCCTTTGCGCGGAACATCAAATCCATCAGGCTGATTGCGCTAAACACGCTGGTTTCCTTTAGCAAAAAAATTATATTTGCCACGAAAGCAGGTGTGCTGTACGATAAAGCCTGTGGCAATATAACGTGAATCATCACCTGAAAATCTGTCATTCCCAAGCTCAGCGCGCTCTCGCGCTGCACACTGTCAATTGCCTCAATGCCGCTGCGGAAAGCTTCGCTCATATAACTGCCGCCAAGCAATCCCAAGCCAAGCCAGCCGCAAACCTCGGCGGAGATTTTTACGCCGATTTTCGGCAGCGCAAAATACAGAAAAAACAGTTGAATTAAAAGCGGCGTGTTACGAAATATTTCAATGTAGATTTTAAAAACCACGCTCAGCACCGGAATACGAAAGTGAATGACAACCGCCGATACCAAGCCGATAAGCGTTGCAAGCGCTACGCCGATCCAACCGATTTTAAGCGTCAGCAGCATTGCGTCCCAATATAACGGAATACTTTTTGATATTACGTTCCAATCCATTCTGCCGCCCCCTAATTTGAATTAAGTCAACATCGCCGCATTCGCCCGAACCTATAGTTCAAACGAAGCAGGCGTGGAAAATGCAAGTTCATTTTACAACACCTCTTTTATTCCTACTAAGTTAGTAGGTTTGTTGGGTATTATTATATTCTCACTTTCCCCTTTTGTCTAATCTTCAAAAGCTATTGACGGCAATAGGTTTTGCCTATAAGTAAAACATCAACAAAAAACCGGCGGTTATTGAAAATTAACCGTCGGTTTTTTCTGTGTTGAGGGTGTTTTTCAACTCCTCAATATACATTCTGCCCACCTTGCTGAGCAAAAGATTTTTCTTTGTGATATATCCAACCTTCATCGTTTCACCGGGATGATTGTCATCGGGCGCGAAGGGCACAGCGGTAAAATCCGAGCCGTTCAACTCCTCGCAAATGATGCCCGAACAAAGGGTGTATCCGTTTAAGCCCACCATCAAATTAAGCATAGTCGCCCTGTCTGTTGCCCTAATCATACGCGGGTATGGATAGGACGCCAGAATTTCCTCGGCAAAGTACATTGAGCCGTTGCCGCCCTGTTCAAACGACAGGCAGGGATAGTCCTTCAACTCGTCAAAGGAAATACGCTCTTTATTTGCCAGCGGGTGTCCCTTCCATAAATACACATACGCCTCGCAGCTTATAAGCTCGTGAAATTCCAAGTGATTTTGCCTGAGCAGCTTGCCGATAACAGGCATATTAAAGCTGCTGAGGTAAAGTATCCCGATTTCACTGTTCATATTGATTACATCGTCAATAACCTTCTGCGTTTGCTCCTCGCGTATGGCAAACTCAAATTCGGAGGTATCGAGCTTTTTTACCAGCTCGACAAAGCTTTTTACCGCAAAGGTGTAATGCTGTGTTGACACGGAAAACATCTTTTTTCGGTTACCGATTTCTCCGTAGCGTTCCAACACATTTTCAAACTGACCATAGAGCTCACGGGCGTAGGCAAGAAATTCAACGCCCTCGTTCGTAAGAGTAACGCCCTTGCCGCTGCGGTAAAAAATGGTGATACCAAGCTCTTTTTCAAGCTCCTTTATGGATTCCGTCAGCGACGGCTGAGAGATATACAGCACCTCGCTTGCTTTGTTAAATGAGCCTTGACCGGCAATTGTTATTGTATATTTTAATTGTTGTATTGTCATAGTATTAAATCCCTGCTTTGATACGCCTGAACCCGTATTTTCCATTCGTATAATTATATATTTTCCGATATAAGATTGGCCTTAGGAATAAAAATTTATTGTGCGCCTTGCTCGCGCAAGGTACGTGAATAAAAACGAATTTAAAATGCGTAGATTTATAGCCTATTTAACCTATCTGTAAAATAAATTAATTATATAATATCAATGTTGAATCGTCAAGCGGCATAACTGTTTCGGCTTGAAGATACATAACTGTTTCGGCTTGAAGATACATAGCCTTATGTTCCTAAGATTTTGAAATAAATAAATTTATTTTTTAAAGAACCCCTTTACGCCGCCGAGGACGAGCTTGTTGGTGATTTCAATTACCTCGTCCATCGGAATTTTCTTGCCGTCCTGCACCCACTCGCGGTAGGCGTTCAGCACGGCGTTGTTGATAAAGCCCATCAGGACTTTCTTTTCGTAATCACTGAGCTTATGATATTTTTTTTGAATTGCTCCAAGCGGCGTCGTTTACCTTATCCGTCATCTCATCACGGATTGCGTGATAGCTGCCGCCGCAGGTGATTTTTTCATAAGCCAAGCCCTGTTCGGACGCATAGAGAAAAAACTTGCGGTTCACCTTGTCGAGGTCGTCGGGCAGTGCAAAATTCTTTACGCGCTCCAGAAAACCCGCGGACAGCTCCGCCTGCATTTCGGCAAGCAGAAAGTCGAGCGTTTCATAATAATGGTAGAAGGTCTTTTTGTTTATCTTTTCAAAATGCGCGTTGACAGGCAGCGTCCACGAGCCGGACATACCGTAAACCTTTGCGGTGAGAGTGACGTTTGCTGTAAGAGTTGCAGTGTCGCCGTTTACGGTAATCTTACAATCGGTGATTTTGTATTTATAATAATTCAGCGTGCCGTCGGCAATCTCACCGAAGTATTCTTCCTTTGTCTGGGTTTTGCCGGACACATGGGTAAAGGTTGTGCCGTCCTTGACGATACGGCCGAGCTTGTCGATGTCCTTGTCAATCATCGCCTGCTGCATGGCTTCATAGGCGGCGAGGACTTTACTATCTTCATTTACCATAACGGATTTTGCCATCTTTTTAATCAGCGCGTAGTTGTTGGTGATTAGCTCCTGCGATTCAGGATTATCATCCAGCACAATGCAGCGCCCGTTGTCGATGATGATGAAGTGCGCCGAGTCATGTAAGAACCAAACGATAATCTGTGTGTCTATCTCAGCACCATCCCCTGAAGCCTCGATATAGGCTACCATTTCCTCCATACACAAGGCAACGCGGTAGGCGATGCCGGCGGAACAGCCGTTTTCCTTCGCAAAACTCTGAATCATTTGCGACGCCTCTACAGCTTTGTCGGGCGTGACAGTCAAATAAAATGTTTTTTCATCTTTATCCTGTTCGGCAATATCTTTATTCAGCCAATAGGTGTATCTCTTCATATTAAAGGCAAGGATGATAAGCTCGGCAATCAGATTGCCGAGCCACAAAAACGGGCCGGGCAAAAACCTGGTGAGTATAAACGCAAGCAGCGGTATGGCGGCGTGCCCCACAACGGTCAGTGTACTGGAAAAGCCGGTATCCTTTCTGTTGGAATAATACAAACGGAAAATTGTGTTGAATGCCGCAAAAAGAAAGCTGACCGCGAATAATCGAAGCGAGAGCTCTCCGCCGTCCGGTATATCATTGATACCGTGAAAATGATAGAACATTCCCGGGAACAGTTCAATAATGACCACGATAATACTGACAAAAATCGTGACGAAAGATAAACCCTGCCGCAGCAGCAGCCGTGTTCCGTCGTGATCCTTTGAGCCGATCATCAAGCCCATCAGCGGCCTTAGTGAGCCTTGTACGCTCGCGATCATCGCAGAAATTACGCCGATTAACAGCGTTGCCGGAGAAAAGATATTGACAGCCGACAGCGCCTTGCCGCCAACCAAATTACCTACAACAAGACCGTCGACGGATATCAGCAAAAGCGTGGAGAGATTCGTAATCAACATAGCGGGTATGTACTCTATCAGCTTTTTGCGTGTCAATCCTCCCGTTTGCTTGAACCTCTGTTTGATTTGAGCACGCTCATCACGCGTGATATGATACTTCGTTAACGATTCTTTCATCAGGGGTTCCTCCCTATGCTTTTTCGTTTCATATCATTTTCCGGAACTAATACTCGTTAATCATATTAAAATTTTACCAGATATTTCATCATATTTCAACATTATATCAGTTATTTCGCACATAATAATAATTTATTGATTATCTTTTAAAATGCAGGCATAGATATGCTATGCAGAATAATCAACCGCCCTTTGGCAATAATTATTTTAGAATAATTTTGTCAGGGGCGATTTTTTGCAGTATTCAAAGGTAGAGATTTGCGGAGTTAACACCTCTAAGCTAAAGGTGCTCAGCGAGAGCCGAAAGCGCGAGCTTATGGAGACGATTGTAAACGGCAGTGAAGCAGAAAAGAAAAAGGCTCGCGACGAGATGATAAACGGCAATCTGCGCCTTGTGCTGTCGGTCATTCAGCGCTTTACTAACCGCGGCGAAAATCCCGACGATTTGTTTCAGGTCGGCGTAATCGAGCTGATTAAGGCAATCGACAACTTCGACCACACGCTGAACGTCAAGTTTTCAACCTACGGCGTTCCGATGATAATCGGAGAGATACGGCGGTATCTCCGTGACAATTCCGCCGTGAGGGTTTCGCGGTCAATGCGCGACACCGCGTACAGGGCGATGCAGATTAAGGAACAGCTCACCGCGAAAAACAACCGCGAGCCTACGGTTGAGGAAATTGCAAAGCTGATGGACGTGCCCAAGGAGAATGTTGTTTTGGCACTTGAGGCGGTTGTTGAGCCGGTTTCTCTTTACGAGCCGGTGTTCTCCGACGGCAACGACACCGTTTATGTTATGGATCAAATCGGTGACAACAGCGACGATTCGTCGTGGCTTGAGGAGCTTGCGATGAAGGAAGCAATCGCGCGGCTGTCAGACCGCGAAAAGCGGATTTTAACGCTGCGGTTTTTCCGCGGCAAAACCCAGATGGAAACCGCGGCAGAAATCGGAATATCTCAGGCTCAGGTCAGCAGGATTGAAAAGGGCGCTCTCGATTCGATTAAGAAAAGCATTTAAAACAAAAAGGGATGCAAACGCATCCCTTCAGTTTGTCGAAAAACGATATTTTATAAAGAAAATGGCAAATTATTAGGTTATGCTGTAGGGGCGTTCTTAGCACAACGGCAACCCTTTTGTCACTTCGTGACATTTCCCCTGATAGGGGAATCACCCATGTGTCCGCCCGAGCTGCGTTTCCTATCTAACCATATCCGCCACGGAAACGTAGGACTTCCTGTCCCGGGCGCACACGCGGGTGCGCCCCTACGATTATGTCAAATGTTGTCCTGAACAAATCGCGTTTGGACTTTTTCTACAGTCAGAAGGGATGCAAACGCATCCCTTAAGGCAATACCGCATAATTTAGGTGTGCGGATTGCGAAGTAAGATTTTTCGTCAGGTTGGACAAAAAATCGAGGTAAGGCTGACGCCTTGCCGAGACTTTTTGGGGCAACATGACGGAACAATATTCAAGCAAGGCGTGCGCCGTAAATTGTGCGGTGTTGCCTTAAGTTTTTTATCAGAAATTGAGCAGTCCTGCTCCGTTGTTTACCGCCAAAAACGCCGCGGCAAATACGAGCGAAACAATCGTCATCAGCTTAATCAAGATGTTGATTGAAGGACCTGAGGTGTCCTTGAACGGATCGCCTACGGTGTCGCCTACGACAGCCGCCTTGTGCGCCTCGGAGTTTTTGCCGCCGGGCGAACTCTCGATATACTTTTTGGCGTTATCCCACGCGCCGCCTGAGTTAGACATAAATATCGCGAGCATTACGCCGGTAATCAGCGAGCCTGCGAGAAGTCCTCCAAGCGCTTCAACGCCGAGCAAATATCCGACCAAAAGCGGAGCGATTACCGCCATAACGCCGGGGAGAATCATCTCTCTGAGCGCAGCGTGAGTGGAGATTGAAACGCATTTTGAGTAGTCGGGTTCCTCGTCGCCCTTAAGAATTCCGGGCTTTTCTTTGAACTGGCGTCTTACCTCGGCAATCATTTTATTCGCCGCTTTTCCGACGCTGTCCATGGTGAACGCCGAGAATAAAAACGGAAGCATTCCGCCGATAAACAAGCCTGCTACTACCTTCGGTGACAAAATCGACATTCCGCTGCCGGCAATTCCCGCGGTTTGAGCGAACGAAGCGAACAGCGCAAGTGCTGTAAGCGCGGCTGAACCGATTGCAAAGCCCTTGCCGATTGCGGCAGTTGTGTTGCCTACGCTGTCGAGCTTGTCGGTAATTTCTCTTACCTGCGGATCAAGCTCGCTCATCTCGGCAATACCGCCGGCGTTGTCGGCAATAGGACCGTAGGCGTCAACCGCGATTGTCATTCCGGTTGTGGAAAGCATACCTACCGCGGCAAGCGCGATTCCGTAAAGGCCTGCGCCTTCCTGAGCCATAATAAAGTACGATACCAAAATACCCAAAACAATAAAGATAATCGGGATAGCCGTGGATTTCATTCCGACGCCGAGACCGCTGATAATATTGGTTGCAGAGCCGGTTTTTGAGCTCTCGGCAATCTTTTTAACCGAACGGTAACGGTCGGAAGTATACATCTCGGTAAGCTTGCCGATTGCCGTTCCCACAACAAGCCCGGCGAGTACGCAAATAAACGGATTAAACGAGTTAAACATAACCTTGCTGAGAACTCCGCCGCAGACAATTACAAGTCCTGTGGCGATATATTCACCGAGGTTAAGCGCCTTTTGGGGATTGGAGTTTTTGCCGCCCCTGACAAAGAACACTGCGATTATCGAGCCGATAATACCGATTGCGCACAAAATCATCGGGAAAATCGCGGCGCTCATTCTGCTCTCGCCGCTGAAGCACGCAAAAGCAAGTGTGATGGCGGATACAATAGAGCCGACATAGCTTTCAAAAAGGTCAGCTCCCATTCCTGCAACGTCACCGACGTTATCGCCTACGTTGTCGGCAATTGTCGCCGGGTTGCGCGGATCGTCCTCGGGAATACCGGCTTCAACCTTGCCTACGAGGTCGGCGCCTACATCCGCCGCCTTGGTGTAAATTCCTCCGCCTACGCGCGCAAACAGCGCGATTGACGAAGCTCCGAGGCTAAAGCCCGTGAATACATTAAGCATTTCGCTGTTATTTACCAAGTTGAACATAGAATTAAGTACAAGGAAAATCGCGCCGAGACCTAAAACGCCGAGTCCGACAACGGAAAGTCCCATAACCGCTCCTCCTCTGAACGCAATTCTCAGAGCTTTGTTCATTCCGCTCTCTTTAGCGGCATTTGCGGTGCGGACGTTTGCCATTGTCGCAACCGTCATACCGAAATATCCGGCAAGGGTCGAGAACAACGCGCCTAAGATAAAGCACAGCGCTGTTCCCCAGTTAATCACAAAACCGATTGTGACAAACAGCACAGCGGCAAAAATCACGAGGATTTTATATTCGGAAAACAAAAACGCCCTCGCTCCGGTGGAAATTGCGGAAGAAATCTTCCTCATCCTCTCGGTACCCTGATTCTGTTTTCTGATGTAAAGCGACAAATAAAGTGCAAAGCAAAGCGCAATTGCACCTGCGGCGATTGGAACAATTAACATCCAATTCATTAAACCGACTCCTTTCAAACGGCTAAAAATCTAACATTTTGCCCGATTTTTAATTATATCTGCTTTATTATACCATAACTCCAACGGAGTTATGGTATAATCAGCCATCGCCCGTTGTCGCGAAGCGACAAACTGGACGGGCAATACAAATTTAGTATAATAACTGTATTTGACAGTTATTATACCATAAATATTATCAACAATCAAATATTTTTGTTAAAAATATTCATTGATTTGAATACAAAATCAAGAAAAAATACATTTAAAATAAAAAAAATTTTCCTTTACTTTTACACTTTTGTATGTTAAAATTTTAGAGTATGAAAATCTTTTGCCAAATAACGGAGGAGCAAATTATGAACTCTAAGCTCAAAAACGACCAGACTGACTTTCTTTTTGACGCAATCCTGTCCCTTAAAAACAAAGAGGACTGCTACCGCTTTTTTGAGGATTTGTGCACAAGCGCTGAGCTTAAGGCGATGTCGCAGAGACTTGTCGTGGCAAAAATGCTGACCGAGAAAAAGGTGTATACCGAAATCGTCAAGGAAACCGGCGCTTCAACCGCCACAATCAGCCGCGTTAAGCGCGCTCTGTTTGACAACGACACCTACGGCTACACCCTTGTGCTCGACAGAATTCCAAAGGAAGATAAATAATGCAGGGCTACCAAAGCCTGTCGCGATATTACGACCTGCTGATGGAGGATGCGCGTTATCCCGAACGCGCAAGGTATATCCTCGAAATTTGCAGGCGCTTCGGTCACGAGCCGGGGCAAATCTGCGATTTGTGTTGCGGAACAGGCAGCCTTACGCGCGAGCTTAAAAAACTCGGCGCGGATGTGTTCGGCGTTGACGGAAGCGTTGAAATGCTCTCGGAAGCGGCGCAGAGGGGTTATAAGGAAGATATAAACATTTTGTATGTAAATCAGCTTATGCAAAAGCTCAGTCTCCCCTGCCCTGCCGGTACCGTCGTTTGCACGCTCGACAGCCTTAACCATCTCACCGATGAAGCAGAGCTAAAGCAGACCTTCAAAGCGGTGTGCGAAAACCTGAACAGCGGAGGGCTGTTTATTTTTGATATGAACACACTTTACAAGCACAGGGAAATCCTCGGAAATAACGATTTTGTTTTAGAGGCGGATAATGTGCTCTGCGCGTGGCAGAACGTGCTGTGCGAGGATGATATCGTCGAGATTACTCTCGACTTTTTTGAGGAAGAAAAAAACGGACTGTACAGCCGCTGCTCGGACTATATTACCGAGCGCGCCTACAGCCTTGATGTAATAAAAAATCTGCTTACGGAATCGGGCTTTGAAGTGCTCGGCTGCTTCGGGGACTTGACCTTTGAAGCTCCTAAAGACGACGAGCAGAGGGTGGTTTTTACTGCCGCAAAGAAATGATAAAGAGGAAGATTTATGGATAAAATTATACGCTGTATCACAAGCGACGGCGCGATTATGGCTTCGGCAATCGACGCGTCGGACATAGTATTTACCGCCAAAAAGCTGCACAACCTAAGCCGCAGCTCTACCGCGGCGCTGGGCAGGCTTTTATGCGCCGCCTCAATTATGGGCAATATGCTGAAGCAGAAGGATGCGTTCATTAACCTGCGTGTGCTCGGTGACGGCGAGATGGGTGCGGTTGTCGCGGTTGCCGACAGCAGCGGCAACGTTCGCGGTTATGTTGAGAACCCGGACTGCAAAACCGAATATTATCCCAACGGCAAAATCAACGTCGCTCAGGCGGTCGGCAAAAACGGAAACCTCAGCGTTATGCGCGACTACGGAACGGGTGATCCGTACATCGGTCAGGTTGAGCTTGTCAGCGGTGAAATCGCCGAGGACATCACAAACTACTTTGCGACTTCCGAGCAAATCCCGAGCGTATGCGCCTTGGGAGTGCTTGTTGACAAAGAGGACGGCGAGGTTCTGCTCGCAGGCGGACTGTTAATTCAGCTCCTCCCCGGCGCCTATGACGAGGCGATTGACAAGCTCGAGCAAAACGTTCAGAAGCTTGAACCCGTCACCACAATGCTCGCAAAGGGTATGAGTATTCTCGACATTTGCAAGACGGCTCTTGACGGCTTTGAGGTTGAGGTGCTCGACGAAAATCCTGTAAATTATGTTTGCTCCTGCTCGCGCGAAAAGCTCGAGAGGTACTTTATGACTATGAGCGACGACGACATCCGCTCAATGGCGACCGAAAAGGGCTACGCCGAGGCGGTCTGCCAGTTCTGCAACAAGCGTTATGAGTTCTCTAAGGACGATTTGGAAAAGCTGATTGAAGAAAAAAATTCATAAAATTTGGGACTTGGAAATTGCTTCCAAGTCCCTTGTTGTTTTACTTCTTTTTAAATTCCGTGATTTTGCCTGCGGCAAACTTTTGAATCATTGCCGCGTCGAGCGTATCGACATTTCCGTCGCCGTTGACGTCGCACAAAGCTTTCTGTTCAGCGGTGAGCGTAACTTTGTCAACCGCCGCCTTTTGAACAATGCTTGCGTCGAGGATATCAACATTTCCGTCGCCGTTGGCGTCTCCGGTTACTCCCTGATCGTCCTTAATCTCCTCAAACACCGCGCAAACATATCTAAGCGGCTCGCTGTCGCCGGGAACAACCGTCACGCCGGGCTTGTAGGTATAGCTGATGCCGGTCGAAATAACGTCTCCCTCGTACTTCGGAAGCTCATCCCCCGGTCCCCATTCAATGCGGACGTGATACCAACCCTTGAATTTATAACCCTCGTCGGGCTTAGCCTTAACGGTAATTTCGTCGCCCTTCCAGAACGCGACAACTTCTCCGATAGAAACATAGTTATTGCCGTCCTTTGGCTTGATATATCCATCGTCGTTCCAACTCGGGGTGTATTCAACGGAAGCCTTGCCGCCGTCAGCAACCCAAACCTGAATTTGGTCGCCTTGGCGCTGAACTCCGGTGTACTCAAACTTGGCGCAGATATACGGATAATTATATGAGTTGAAAACATAGGGATTTTCCGTTGTAATCAGCTCGTCGGTGAACATTTCATCATATGAAGAAGCGTTCACGTCGCCCTTGTACCAGCCCTTGAAAATATATCCCGATTCAGAAATTGCTGTCAGCGTTACCTCAGCGCCTTGGGGAACACCGTAAGGCTGAGTCCAGTCGCCATCGTATTCATCGCTCCAAAAATCAACTTGTCCGCCCTCGGTGCTGAGCACGTGAATATAGCTCATATCGTCAAAGGTAGTTTTCGGAACGACAACGCTGATTTTCAGCCTGAGGTAATCTACGCCGTCAACGGTCTTTGAACCGGCAAAAAGAGCACCGCCGTAATTTACAATACAGCCGTCAAAGTGGTCAAAGCCCTCGTCGATTCCATCGTACGGCTTACCTGTCTTTTCAAAGGTATAGCCATCGTCAGCCCTGATTGTAACCAGCATATAATAGCCCTTGTTTTCCTCAAAGTCAACGTCGTATACCTCAGTTGTGTATTCATTTGGACTCTTAATCCAAACCGCGTTTTCAAGCGAGCAGTTCTCGCTGTCAATTTCAACCTGAGGCGGCGAGGTTTTGCTGTTTGTACCTGCCGTGGGAACGGTGACGGTAAGCTCAACCTCGTCAATAACTCCGCCTACGGGAGCGCTCTCGTCAACCGTGACGAGCTTGTAGTTGACAACATAATTTGTAACTCTGGCTATCCAGCCCGAAACAACATATAGGTTTTCCCAGTTGTCCAAGTCGCCTATGACAATCGCGTCGTCACTCTGCTCATAGTAAACATTGCCAAAGCTAACCTTATCGACAACGGCGTAGGTGTTGGCGCTGAAGTACTGCGAATAATCCGCGATATCGCCGTTTGCTCCCGCGATAGTCCTTACCCTATCCTCAAACTCGGCTTTTTTCTGAGCTATGTACTCGGAAAGCTCCGCGCCTTCGGGCAGCTCTTCGGTCTCGCTCGAGCTGTAGTTGAACGTAACGCTGTTCTTTTTAATTTTTCCGTCCTCGGCGGCGGATACCGAAACCATACCTACAGACAGCACGCTGATAATCATAGCCGCGGCGAGCACGATACTAAAAATTTTCTTTTTCACATTGACACATCCTTTGCATAAAATTTGCAACTATATTATACAATAAATGCGTCTGTCTGTGGTGAAAAAGCAGGGGTAGTTTTGGGATAGGCAGGGATAAAAATATGTTTATATTTCTAATAAATAACAAAAGCCGGCTCAATTCCATCGGAAAAGAGCCGGTTTGATTTTGTATGTATTTCAGTGAGCGGAACGGTAAACCGTCTTAAGCTCAACTCTGCTTTTGCAGCCTGTCTTTTTCAGCAGGTTACGCACGTGGAATTTAATTGTGTTTTCCGAAACGCAAATCTCCTCTGAAATCTCCTTGTTCGTCTTGTCGTCAAGCAAAAGTCTGAGCACATCGCGTTCCCTTGCCGAGAGGTTGTAATTGATTGAAAAGTCGTCAAAAATTTCTCTCTCGTTTTTGCTATGCGCTGCCGGAACATACATAATTTGGAACAGCCTGATAAACAGGAAAACCGAGCCGATAAACAGCACCGCGGCACATACCACAAGCGCAAGCTCGCTGCCGGACATAAGCGCGTTAACCTCCGAGCCGAGCGAATCGCCTACCTTTCCGATTAACAGCCCGAAGCCTGAAAGGTAAATTACACTTTTGTCCCTTACGATGTCCGAAAACAAAATCACGCGGTAAACCGAGTAAAAGCCGAACGCAAAATATCCAATCGCCCAAAACACCGCCGTAGAAATAAGCTCTCCCCTGAGCGCCAAGACGATGAACGGAATCACCAGCGCCGCCAACGCGCAGACCGCGCCGTATTTGCGGCTTTTGTCCGTTACAAAGCCTGCGGCGATTAAACCCACAGCGTAAAACAGCCGTGAAAACTCAACCCTCAAGCCGCCCTGAACCGCAGAAGCCGAAAACGCGAAGCCGATGTTATTTACAAGGCTGAACAGCAAAACAACTCCGCCGCAAAGCAACAGCAAACGGCTGAGCTTGATTTTTGGTTTACTGTCCGCCGTAATTTGCTCACTCTCGGAAGGCTGTGCTTTTATGAACGCCGCGCCGACGGACAACGCCGCCAAAACGGAACATATAACCAAAACGCCGTTCCCGTAGTACAGCGAACCGCCGCCGATAACCGACAACAGCCACGAGCCGATTGTCGCCGCGCCGTAGCCGAATCCGAACAAAGCCGCGCGGTGTTCTCCGCCGTTCTCCGCAAGTTCATAAAGATAATACCCTGCAATCACTCCGCACAAAAGGCTGAGCAGCAATCCGAAAACCGCCGAAAAAGCAAAGCTTCCCGACAGTATCGCAGGAAACAGACAGGCGGTATATCCCAATGTAGAGATTATAAAAATCAGCCTCGGACTTTTCCGCTTAAGCTTCAACAATAAAGCAAAAATACCGATTCCAACCGCCTGCAAGGCATATCCTGCAACGGTTGACAGCTGATAAGAAACGTCCGCGGAGGTCAGCTCCATAAGGCGGTACATCCAAGCCAAATGCCCCGTTGACGTGAGCAAAAAGCCTAAAAAAATAAACGCCGTAGTTTTGAAAACAGAAAGGCGAAATCCTTTCATAAATCTCACTCCAAAAACTTTGTAGTTTCATTATAGCCCAACGGCGGTGTATTTTCAATATCTTTTTAAAACAGCAAGGACTTGGCATTAACCAAGCCCTTGAAATTTCTGTTTTAGCAGCTTTCCTGCTTCGGCATAAAGCTTTGGCAGTCGGTGCAGGGAACGACGGTCGGGTCGCTCTCGTGAGTACCGACGGTGATTTTATCGAGCGAGCAGTAATCTCTTGTCTGATGATGGTTTTTACAGCTTGTTACGGTGCACGCAATGCACTGGTTAGCATAAGTGTTCTCCATAATTTTCACCTCTGAATTTGGAATTTTTCCGTTTTGGTAAGCACCGTTTAGGTGGTTACGTTATTAGTATTTGCGCAAACATTAAATTTATCACAAATTTATTTTGAAAAAATAAAATGTACCGAGGTGCTTTTTATGTATGTATTTTCTTCGGTAATTATGGTAGTTTTCGCGGTTATTGGTATTGTTGCGCTGGTTCGGGAGATTTGCCTGCGACTTTTTTCTTCAAAAGAAAAAAGCACGGTAATCATCGTAACCCCCGTAAGCAAAACCGACGAGCCTGAGTTTGTGCTCAGAGGAGCGCTGTCGCGCCTGCGCTGGGGCGGAAAGTGCAGGGATGTTTCCGTCTGCCTTAACATGCCGCTAAATTCCGCTTCAAAGAAAATCTGCCGCAGCGTGTGCGAGGAATACGGCTTTGGCGGACTGATCACGCGCGACGAAACGATGAAAATTATCGAACAAAGCAGCAATAAGACTTGTTAAAATCGGCATATGGGTTTATAATATATTTGATAAATAAACTTTTAATTCTATTAAGGAAATATTATGGACAATCAGGAATTGCTCCGTTTGCAGGGAACGGTAGAAAATATTGTATACAGAAACGAGGAAAACGGCTACACCGTGCTCGAAATTATCGGCGGCGACGATTACATAACCGCGGTCGGCTCAATGCCGCAGGTTAACGCCGGCGACAACGTGAATTTGCTCGGTTATTTTACCAATCACCGCAGCTACGGCAGGCAGTTTTCCGTAAAAACCTGCGAGGTCGAGCGGCCTTCTCAGGCGGCGGATATTCTGCGTTATCTCTCCTCGGGAGCAATCAAGGGTATCGGACCTTCAACCGCGAAAAGGCTGGTTGAGGAGTTCGGAGACGCCGCGCTCGATGTAATGGAAAACGAGCCGGAAAGGGTGGCAAGGCTGAGGGGAATTACTCCGAAAAAGGCGGTTGAATTTTCCGAACAGCTAAAGGCAAATGCCGGAATAAGAGCGCTTATGCTGTTTTTGGGCGAGTACGGAATTTCGAACACCTCGGCGGTAAAAATCTTCAACGTATACGGCGGACGGAGCGTTGAGCAGATTAAGCAAAACCCGTACATACTCTGCGATCCCGAGTTCGGCGTTAGCTTTGAAAGCGCCGATTTCATCGCGAAAAAGGAGTCGTTTGAGCCCGACAGCGAGCTGAGAATCCGCGCGGGACTTGTCTATGTGCTAAAGCACAATCAGGGCAACGGTCACACCTGCCTGCCGAGGGAAAAGCTGGTTCAGACGACCTCAGGATTTTTGAAAATCGAAGCGGAGCCGCTCGAAGAAATCCTTGACAAAATGGTGTTTGACCGCAGCTTGATTAAAGAAAGCATCGACGGCAAGGAGTTTATATTCACGCCGAAAATGTATGACACCGAGCTCAACAGCGCTTCGAGGATCAAGCTGCTTTTGGGCTTTCCTGCCGATAAAATAACGCAGCTTGACGACGCGATTTCCGTTTGCGAAAGCGAGCTTGAAATTGAATACGCCGACTTGCAAAAGCAGGCAATAACCACCGCGCTGACCTGCGGAATAACCGTGCTCACCGGCGGCCCCGGAACAGGTAAAACAACCACGCTCAACGCGATTATCAGGATTTTGCACAGCCGCGGCCACAAGGTACTTTTGGCTGCTCCTACAGGCAGGGCGGCTCAGCGTATGAGCGAGGTGACGGGCTTTGAGGCAAAGACCTTGCACAGACTGCTCGAAGTAAGCTGGGACAAGCGCGACAACCCGATTTTCGGCAAAAACGAGCGCAATCAGCTTAAATGTGACGCGCTGATTGTTGATGAGGTGTCGATGGTGGACTCCGCGATTTTCGACAGCCTGACAAGGGCGCTTCCGCTCGGATGCAGGCTGATACTTGTAGGCGACAGCGACCAGCTTCCGTCGGTAGGCGCAGGCAATGTGCTCGGCGATTTGATTGACAGCAAGGCTGTGCCGGTCATCAGGCTTAACGAGATTTTCCGTCAGGCGCAGCAGAGCCTAATAGTCACCAACGCGCACCGCATTGTAAAGGGCGAAATGCCTTTGCTTAACGCGACGGATAAGGATTTCTTTTTTCTAAAAAGGAATATTAAATCCGAGGTTACGGACGTTATTACCGACCTTTGCGTTAACCGCCTGCCCAAGGCGTACGGCTACTCGGCGTTTGAAAACATACAGGTGCTCTGCCCCTCGAAGAAGGGCGAATTGGGCACGGCGGAGCTCAACCACAAGCTTCAATCCAAGCTCAACCCGAAAGCCGACGGCAAGGCTGAGGTAACAATCGGCTCGCGCGTGTTCAGAGTCGGCGACAAGGTTATGCAGATTAAAAACAACTACGACATCCGCTGGGAGAAGGACAACGGCGAGATTGGCGACGGAATATTTAACGGTGACATCGGCATTATCCGGAGCATTGACCGCAGGACAAAGTCGCTTGTAATCGCGTTTTACGACAAAACCGCGAAGCTTAGCTTTGAGGCGGCTTCCGACCTCGACTTTGCCTACGCCGTGACGGTTCATAAAAGTCAGGGCAACGAGTTTGACGCGGTGATTATCCCGATGTTCCCCGGCCCTCCGCAGCTTTATTACCGCAACCTGCTCTACACGGCGGTAACAAGGGCGAAAAAGACCTTAATTCTCGTCGGAAATCCGCAGACGGTTGAGCTGATGGTAAACAACAACCGCCAGACAAAGCGCTACAGCGCGTTGAAGGAATTTTTGTGCAGAGTTTAGTGTTTAGAGTTTAGAGTTTAATTACTTATAACAAAAAATTTGAATAAAATTTTCGGCTCCTCCGCTGCTTACGCAACGGGGGAGCCTCAGTTTGTCGAAAAACGATATTTTATAAAGAAAATGGCAAATTATTAGGTTATGCTGTAGGGGCGGACCCATGTGTCCGCCCGAGCTGCTTTTTCCTATCTAACCATATCCGCCATGGAAACGTAGAACTTCCTGTCCCGGGCGCACACGCGGGTGCGCCCCTACGATTATGTCAAATATTGACGTGAATTAATCGCGTTTGGACTTTTTCTACAGTCAGAGGCTCCTCCACTGCTTACGCGACGGGGGAGCCTTCCTTATTCCTTATTACTTATTCCTTCCCCAGCAGTGGTTTCAGGTATTCGCCCGTAAAGGACGTTTTTGACCTTGCCACCTGCTCGGGAGTGCCCTTGGCGATTACCTTTCCGCCCATATCTCCTCCCTCCGGTCCGAGGTCGATAATATGGTCGGCGGTCTTGATTAAGTCGAGGTTGTGCTCGATTACAACAACCGTGTTTCCGCCGTCAACAAGCAGCTGCAATACGTCAACAAGCCTGTGAACGTCCGCGATATGCAGACCTGTGGTCGGCTCGTCGAGAATATAAATCGTCTTGCCGGTACTGCGCTTTGAGAGCTCTGTCGCGAGCTTAACGCGCTGAGCCTCGCCGCCCGAAAGCGTTGTGGCAGGCTGACCGAGCTTGATATAGCCCAGCCCTACGTCAAAGAAGGTTTTGAGCTTGCGGTAAAGCTTCGGGATGTTCGAGAAGAAGTCCATAGCTTCCTCAACGGTCATCTCGAGCACGTCGTTTATGTTCTTGCCCTTGTACTTAACCTCGAGAGTTTCGCGGTTATAGCGCTTGCCCTTGCAGACCTCGCACGGCACGTAAACGTCGGAGAGGAAGTGCATTTCAATCTTGATAATGCCGTCGCCCTGACAAGCCTCGCACCTGCCGCCCTTTACGTTGAATGAAAATCTGCTCTGGGTAAAGCCGCGCATTTTTGCGTCGTTGGTTGTCGCGAAAAGCGCGCGAATATCGGTAAACAGACCTGTGTAGGTCGCAGGATTTGAACGCGGAGTTCTGCCGATTGGGCTTTGGTCAATCTCGATAACCTTGTCGAGGTTTTCAATGCCCTTTATCTCCTTGTGAGCGCCCGAGGTGGTCTTTGCGCGGTTAAGCTCGCGTGCGAGGGTTTTGTATAGCACCTCGTTGATAAGTGAGCTTTTGCCCGAGCCCGAAACGCCGGTTACGCAGACAAGCTCTCCGAGCGGAATTTTAACGTTTATATTCTTAAGATTATTTTGAGAAGCGCCGATAATTTCAAGATATTTTCCGTTGCCCTTGCGTCGCTTTTCGGGCACGGGAACGCTCCGCTTGCCCGATAAATACTGACCTGTAACGCTCTGCTCACACGCCTTGATGTCGTCAACCGTGCCGGTGCAGACAATCTCGCCGCCGTGAATTCCGGCGCCCGGTCCTACGTCAACAATGCAGTCGGCGGCGTACATAGTTTCCTCGTCGTGCTCAACCACGATAACCGTGTTGCCGAGGTCGCGCAGGCGCTTTAGGGTATTGAGCAGCTTTTCATTGTCGCGCTGGTGAAGTCCGATACTCGGCTCGTCGAGAATATAAAGCACGCCCATCAGTGAGCTTCCGATTTGCGTTGCAAGGCGGATTCGCTGGCTTTCTCCGCCCGAAAGCGTGCCCGAGCTTCGTGACAGCGTGAGGTAGCTAAGTCCTACGCTTTTGAGGAAGTTCAGGCGCTCGATAATCTCCTTGATAATCTCGGCGCCGATGATTTTTTCCTTTTCGCTCAGTTCAAGATTTTGGATGAACTCGAGCGCGTCAACAACGCTCTTTTTGCAGAGGTCGGATATATTAATTCCGCCGACGGTAACGGCAAGGCTTTCCTTGCTGAGCCTCTCGCCCATACACTCGTCGCAGGGGATTTCGGTCATATATGTGCGGATTTCGTCCTTAATCCAGTTGCTTGACGTCTCGCGGTAACGGCGGTCGAGGTTGTTGATAATGCCCTCAAACGGCTGCTTGTAGGTGCCGCTTCCATAGGCGGATTTGCGCTCGATAGTCAGCTCCTCGTCGCCTGTGCCGTAGAGGATTTTGTCCACCGTTTCCTTGGGGATGTCCTTAATCGGCTGGTCGAGCCCGAACTTGTATCTGCGCGCAAGCGCTTCCATATACATAGCCGCGATTGAGCTGCCCTCAAGCGCCCAGCCGCTGCCCTTAATTCCGCCGCCGCGGATACTTTTATTCCTGTCAGGAATTATTTTGTCCTCGCTGATTTTCAAAAAAACGCCCAAGCCCGTGCACTTTGGGCACGCACCGAAGGGGTTGTTGAACGAGAACATACGCGGTGTGAGGTCGTCAATGCTGATGCCGTGCTCGGGGCAGGCGTACTTTTGCGAGAAGGTGACGTCCTCGCCGCCGTCAAAGTTGACCATAACAAGTCCGCCGCTCAGCTTTGAAGCGGTCTCAATGCTGTCGGAAAGGCGCGAGCCAATCTCGGGCTTGATGACAAGGCGGTCGATTACGACCTCGATATTATGCTTTTTATTTTTCTCTATAGGAATTTTCTCCTGCAAATCGTAGACAATTCCGTCAACGCGAACGCGCACAAAGCCCGACTTTCGAGCGCTGTCGAGCACCTTTGCATGCTCGCCCTTACGCCCGCGGACTACCGGCGACATAACCTGAATTTTAGTGCCGTCGGGGTACTCGGTGATTTTGTCCACAATCTGATCGACGGTCTGCTGGCGGATTTCCCTGCCGCAGACGGTGCAGTGAGGCACGCCGATACGCGCGTAGAGCAGACGCAGATAGTCGTAAATCTCGGTAACCGTGCCGACGGTAGAGCGCGGATTTTTCGAGGTGGTCTTTTGGTCGATTGAGATTGCCGGCGACAAGCCCTCGATGCTCTCGACATTCGGCTTGTCCATCTGTCCGAGAAACATTCTGGCGTAGCTCGACAGGCTCTCAACATACCTGCGCTGACCTTCGGCATAAATTGTATCGAACGCGAGCGAGCTTTTGCCCGAGCCGGACAGTCCGGTGATAACGACAAGCTCGTTGCGCGGAATTTCAACATTAATATTTTTAAGGTTGTGCTCCTTTGCACCCTTAACGATTATTTTTTCATGTGCCATAAGCCATTCCCCACAAAAATTTACTAAGGTTATTTTACCACATATATTTTTAAAAATCAACAGAATTTTCGAAAGTGCGTTCGATTATTTTTAATTTAAAAAAAGAAACCTCAAACCCCGCCGCCTGCTTATAGAAGGCCTTTGTTCAAGGCGGCGTGGTTTGAGCTCTTAAGGTATTGACTACCTCAAAATTATAATATCATATAAATATGTTTTTGGCAATACGAAAATTAAAAATTGGTATTTATTATACGTTTCTGTTGATATTAAAAACGTGGCGTTAAAGGGTAATCCGCCCCCTCCGTCATTTCGCAAAGCGAAATGCCACCTTTTTCTGGCGAAAACGGCAACCCTTTTGTCACTTCGTGACATTTCCCCTAACAGGGGAATTTCCCGTAGCTTTGCGACGGGGGAGGCTTTAAATCTTTAATCAAACGTTTCCTCTTAATAATTAAACTCTAAACTCTCAACTCTAAACTCTATCCCAAGTGCAGCATATTTATCAGCAAAATCCAGCTAAGTCCGTAGTAGGTTACAACCGCCACAAGGTCGTTTACGGTTGTAATCAACGGGCCCGAAGCCACCGCAGGGTCGACCTTAATCTTTTTAAAGAGCAGCGGAATGAGCGTTCCGACCGCGCTTGACACTGCCATTGCAACGAGCAGCGCAAAGCCGATACAGCCCGACACGGCAAATGAAAATCCGGCGTCGTGGTGCTTGATAAACATAATATAAAGCCCTACGAACAAAACGGAAATTACGCCGAGGATAAGTCCGTTAAAAATACCTACTCTCGTTTCCTTTATAACGAGCCTGAACTTCTGCGAGAAGCTCAAATTTTCATCGGTCAGCACACGGATCGTCACCGCGAGCGACTGAGTTCCGACGTTACCTGCCATATCCAAAATCAGCGACTGGAACGCCATAATCAGCGTGAGCTGAGCCACTACCTTCTCGAATGAGCCGACAACCGCCGAGACTATAATGCCGAGACCGAGCAACGCAATCAGCCACGGCAGGCGCTTGCGGATACTCATAAGCAGAGGTTCTTTTAAATCCTCCTCCGCGGTAAGACCTGCCAGCCTTGCATAGTCCTCGCCCATCTCGTCGTCAACAACCTCAATCAGGCTTTGGGCGGTGATTACGCCAAGCAGCGAATTTGAGTTGTCAAGCACGGGGATTGAAGCCTCGGAGTAGTCCTTCAGCTTTTCGATACAGTCGTCAATGCTCTCGTGCGCGTAAACGTACGGGAACGACGTCACGATTAAATCCTCCAAAGGAACACCGCTGTCGGCAGTGATTAAGTCTTTAAGGTCAATCGCGCCGTAGTATTCCTCGTTTTCGTCGGTGACGAAAAGGGTTGAGATATTGTCGTTCTTCTTTGCCTGGGCGACAAGCTCCCTCATCGCCTCTTTAACGCTCAAATTCTCGCGGATAACAATGCAGTTGGTGGTCATCTTGCTGCCGATTTCGTCGTCGTCGAACGACGCGATAAGTCTGATGTCCTTCTTGACCTCGGGGTTGAGCTCCTCGATAATCAGCAGCCGCTTTTCCTTGCCGATTTCCATTAATATATCCGCCGCGGCGTCGGTTTCAAGGTTCGACACAACCTTTGCCGCCTTTTTCAAGTCCATCTCGTTTAGATACGCGCCGGCTTCGCTTTCGTCGAGCCTTTCGAGCGCGTCGGACAGCATATCCGCGCCTAAAATTCGGTACAGCTTTTTGCGCTCCTGGAGCGTAAGGCTGTCCATCGCCTGAGCGATGTCGCTTCCGTGGTAGTCCCCCAACTTTTCAAGAGCCGCCTTTGGCGAATAATTGCCCTTGATTACGCGGATAATCTCGCTCTCATAGTCGGGTTTTTCGGTCTGAACAAGAGTGTTGTCGTTAATATTTTTTTCCTTTGCCATAACTTCCCTCCGTTATCGAAATTATGATAGAAACGGTTCGGACACAAAAAATCCCCCTGAAATTCAGAGGGATAAACGGCAATACAAATAAGCGGTTACGCGGCGCACAGCCGAACGTTCCGCGGTATTTTGCACTGTCGAATTCGCCCTCCGGGACCGTAACTGTCGCTGCTGGTCACGCAACTCACCTCGCTTGTTGTTTGATGGTGACATTATAGCATAAACCGGACTGAAAGTCAATTTTATGATTAAACTATTAACTTGATTATCCCCCTAAAGTATGGTAAAATTAGCCTGAACTAATATTTGAGGAAGATAGGACATGACGACGTTAAAAAATATAAAAATCGGGCAGACCGCGCGCGTTGTAAAGCTAAACGGCGAGGGCGCTTTAAGACAGCATTTTTTGGATATGGGCGTTATCCCCGGCGCGGAGATCACCGTGGTAAAGTACGCTCCCTTGGGAGACCCTGTGGAGCTGTTAATTCACGGCTACAAGCTCACGCTCAGAATTGACGACGCGGATAAAATCGAGGTTGAGCCTGTCGATAAAAAGGCGGAGGCTCCAAAGCCTAAAAAGAAGCATAAAAAAGCCGCTCACCCGGGACTTGGCGAAGGCGGAAGGTTCCACGAAAAAGGCAGCGAAAATCCTCTCCCCGACGGCACTCAGCTCACCTTTGCGCTTGTCGGCAACCAAAACTGCGGAAAGACAACTTTGTTCAACCAGCTGACCGGAGCTAACCAGCACGTCGGCAACTTCCCGGGAGTTACCGTAGACCGCAAGGACGGCGTAATTAAAGGTCATCCCGATACGCTTGTTACCGACCTGCCGGGAATTTACTCGATGTCGCCGTATTCGAGCGAGGAAATCGTATCGCGCAACTTTGTGCTTGAAGAAAAGCCAAAGGCGATTATAAATATTGTGGACTCAACAAACATCGAGCGCAACCTGTACCTGACGATGCAGCTGCTCGAGATGGACGTGCCGATGGTAGTAGCGCTCAATATGATGGACGAGCTGACCTCAAACGGCGGTTCAATCGACGTAAACGAGATGGAGCTGCGGCTCGGCGTGCCTGTAGTGCCGATTTCCGCAGCAAAGAACGAGGGCGTTGACGAGCTTGTGCGCCACGCCGTGCACATCGCTCATTATCAGGAAAAGCCCGTACCGCAGGACTACTGCGACTCATCCCATAACGGCGGCGCGGTTCACCGCTGCCTGCACGGAATAAGCCACCTGATTGAGGACCACGCGAAGAAGGCAGGTATCCCCCAGCGCTTTGCCGCGAGCAAGGTGATTGAAGGCGACGAGCTGATTATTAAGGCGCTTAAGCTCGAGCAAAACGAGCTTGAAATGATAGAGCACATTGTTTTGCAGATGGAAAAGGAACGCGGACTTGACCGCTCGGCGGCGATTGCGGATATGCGCTTCGGGTTTATCGAGAGGGTATGCTCCGCGGCTGTGACCAAGCCGAGCGTGAGCAGGGAAAGCCTGCGTTCGGAGAAAATCGACAAAATCCTGACCGGCAAATACACCGCCGTGCCGATGTTCATTTTGATTATGGGCTTGGTGTTTTTCCTGACGTTCAGCGTAATCGGCGGAAATTTGCAAAAGCTGCTCGGCTTGGGCGTTGACAATCTGACAAGCGTTGTTGACTCCGCGCTGACAAGCGCAGGCGTAAACGACGTAATCCACGGGCTTGTAATCGAAGGAATTTTCAAGGGCGTGGGAAGCGTGCTGAGCTTTTTGCCGATAATCGTGACGCTGTTTTTGTTCCTGTCACTGCTCGAGGACAGCGGATATATCGCGCGTGTGGCTTTTTTTATGGACAAGGCTCTGCGAAAAATCGGACTATCGGGCAGGAGCATTGTGCCGATGTTAATCGGCTTCGGCTGTACCGTTCCTGCGGTTATGTCAACCCGAACCCTGCCGAGTGAGCGCGACAGAAAAATGACGATTTTGCTCACGCCGTTTATGAGCTGTTCGGCAAAAATGCCGATATATGCGTTTTTTGTAGACGCATTTTTTCCGAAATACAAGTGGCTGATTATGCTCGGCTTGTACATTCTCGGAATTTTAATCGGAATCGGAATGGCGCTGATTTTCAAAAGCACGCTGTTCAAGGGCGGCGCGGTGCCGTTCGTAATGGAGCTGCCAAACTACCGACTGCCCGGTGTACGCAACGTATCGCAGCTTTTGTGGGAAAAGGCTAAGGACTTCCTTTCAAGGGCGTTCACGGTAATTTTAATCGCGACAATTGTAATTTGGCTGTTGCAGAGCTTTGATTTGCGGTTCAGGCTCGTGAGCGACCCGGGCGAGAGCATACTGGCGAAATTTTCGGGACTTCTCGTGCCCGTGATGAACCCCCTCGGCTTGGGAGACTGGCGGATTTGCACCTCGCTGATAAGCGGATTTATGGCGAAGGAGAGCGTTGTTTCTACCTTCAACGTGCTGTTCGGCAGCAACGTCGGTACAGTGCTCAATTCCGCCTCGGCGGTTTCAATGCTCGTTTTCTCGCTCCTGTACACCCCCTGTGTGGCTTCAATCGCCGCAATCAAGCGCGAGCTCGGAGTGCGCTGGTCGCTGGGAGTAGTGGTGTGGCAGTGCTTTATCGCGTGGATTGCCGCGAGCATTGCTCACCTGATTATGATATTGATTACAGGCGGTTAAATGAATATTTTTGACATTTTGATTATCGCGGCAATTGCCGTTGTTGTGATTATCGCGGTGATTGTGATTATAAAAAGAAAAGGCAAAGGCTGCAGCGGCTGCTGTGACGGCTGTTCGGCAAACTGTAAATACAGAGATAAACAATGAAGAAAAAGATAACTCTCGGAATTCTCGCGCACGTGGATTCCGGCAAAACCACCCTGTCCGAGGCTATGCTCTACTGCTCGGGCAGTATTCAGCGGCTCGGCAGGGTTGACCACAAAAATTCATTCCTCGACACGTTCGCGCTCGAACGCTCGCGCGGAATTACAATATTCTCAAAGCAGGCGGTGTTCCCCTTCGGCAACACCGAATTTTACCTGCTCGATACCCCGGGACACGTAGATTTTTCCGCCGAGACGGAACGCGCACTCAGGGTGCTCGACTATGCGGTGCTTGTCATCAGCGGAACAGACGGCGTTCAAAGCCACACTCAAACGCTCTGGAAGCTGCTGAAAAAGTACAATGTGCCGTGCTTTATCTTCGTCAACAAAATGGACTTGGACGGCGCGGATAAGGACGAGGTTTTAAAGCAATTAAAGCAAAAGCTCAGCGACAACTGCGTCGATTTTGAAAGCCCCGACACCGAGCAGTTTTATGAAAACGCCGCGCTGTGCTCCGACGAGCTGTTAAACGAGTATTACGACAGCGGAAAGCTGAGCACGGAGAGCATTTCGCGCGAGATAAAAAGGCGCAAAATCTTTCCGTGTATGTTTGGCTCGGCGCTGAAGCTTGACGGCGTAGAGCAGTTTATGAACTGCCTTGACCGCTACGCCGAACAGCCCGAATACCCTGAGGAATTCGGCGCGAAGGTGTATAAAATTTCCGAGGACAGCAAGGGCGCACGGCTGACGTTTATCAAGGTCACGGGCGGAGCGCTGAATGTCCGCGAGGTTCTAAAAAGCGAAAAGAATGTTGACGGCGAAAAGGTCGGGCAAATCCGCATTTACTCGGGCGATAAATTCACCCAAACCGACCGTGCCGAGGCAGGCACAGTCTGCGCGGTTACGGGCATTTACTTTGCGCGCCCGGGCGACGGCTTGGGAATTGAAAAAAGCGCAACTCAACCGTTTTTGGAGCCTGTGCTGACCTACCGCCTTGAACTCCCCGATGGCATTGACGCGCACACCGCGATGCAGAAAATGAAAATGCTCGAAAATGAGGATCCGACCTTAAACGTAGTGCTCAGCGAACGCGGAGAAATCCTTGTTCAGCTGATGGGCGAAATTCAGCTCGAGGTTTTGCAGAGCATAATACAGGAGCGCTTTGGGTTTGAAGTAAATTTCGGTAAAGGAAATATAATTTATAAAGAAACGATAAAAAACACCGTCGAGGGCGTGGGACATTTTGAACCCCTGCGCCACTACGCCGAGGTTCACCTGATATTAAAGCCGCTCAAAAGCGGAAGCGGTTTGGTGTTCAAATCCGACTGCCGCGAGGACAGCCTTGACAAAAACTGGCAAAGGCTTATCCTCACCCATTTGTACGAAAAAACTCACGTCGGAGTGCTGACGGGCTCTCCGGTTACGGATATGGAAATTTCGCTTGTATCGGGCAGGGCTCACGCAAAGCACACCGAGGGCGGCGACTTCCGCCAAGCTACATACAGAGCCGTCCGTCAGGGCTTAATGACTGCCGAAAGCGTACTGCTCGAGCCTGTTTACGACTTCACTTTGGAACTTCCGAATGAATGTGTCGGCAGGGCGATGACGGATATTCAGCGTATGAGCGGAACAATCAACCCTCCCGAACAGCAGGGCGATACGGTGATACTGACAGGCACAGCGCCTGCTTCCGAAATGCGCGGTTACACGCGCGAGCTAAACGGCTACTCAAAGGGCAGGGGCAGGCTGAGCTGTTCGCTAAAGGGCTACGAGCCTTGCCATAACGCCGATGAGATTATCGCGGAGTTCGGCTACAATCCCGAGGCTGACACCGACAATCCCTGCGACTCGGTTTTCTGCTCTCACGGCGCAGGGCATAACGTAAAGTGGGACAAGGTGCGCGGATACATGCACCTGCCGTCCGCTCTTGAAAGCACCGCGAAGGCTGAGGAAGTCACCTACAGCGCGGTTGAAACTCACACGCTTGACCGCTACAAAAACGAAAAGGACATCTTTGCTCTCGACAAGGAGCTTGTCAGGATTTTTGAGCAGACCTACGGCAGTGCGAGCAAGTCAAAGCAAAGCGCGGTTAAGCGGCATTTTAAAGCGGAAAACATTCCGCAGAAGTCAAAGGCGTACAAAAAACCGCCGAAGCTTGACGGCACGGAGTATGTGCTCGTTGACGGCTACAACGTGATTTTCTCGTGGGAGAACCTCAAAAAGCTCAGCGAGGGAAGCATTGACACCGCGAGGAACGCGCTGATAAATATTCTCTGCAACTTTCAGGGCTACCGCAAATGCGAGTTGATTTTGGTATTCGACGCGTACCGCGTGCCCGGCAACCGCGAGATTGAAAAGGTAAACGGCATTACAATCGTCTACACCAAGGAAGCCGAGACCGCCGATATGTACATAGAAAAGGCGTCGTACAAGCTTGCAAAAAACAACAAAGTCCGCGTAGTGACCTCGGACGGAATGGAACAGCTTATAATATTGGGCAACGGCGCGCTGAGAGTACCGTCAAGCGCGTTTTATGACGAGGTTAAGCAGGCAGAGGAAGAAATCAGAAAAATCATTTCAGAGAGTTAAGAGTTTAGTGTTTAGAGTTGAGAGTTGAGAGTTTAATAGTAGGGGCGTTCTTAGCACAACGGCAACCCTTTTGTCACTTCGTGACATTTCCCCTGATAGGGGAATCACCCGTGTGTCCGCCCGATAAAAAGCCTCCCCCGTTCAAAAAAACGGGGGAGGTGGCATTTTGCTTGCAAAATGACGGAGGGGGCAGACGTTTCCGCAAACGACACGTTATGAAATGCAACGGATAAATCGCGTTGGCACATACGCCGCCCCCTCAGTCAGCTAAAGCTGACAGCTTTTTCTGGCGAAAACGGCAACCCTTTTGTCACTTCGTGACATTTCCCCTAACAGGGGAATTTCCCATAGCTTACGCGATGGGGGAGCCTTTAAATTTATAACGAACGTTTCCTATAAATAATTAAACTCTAGCTAACGCATGGGTGTTGTTACCCAAATCAAAGATTTGGACAACACCTCAAAACTCTAAACATTAAACTCTAAAAAGGGCTTGATTAACCCCTTGACTTTTGCTATAATAAAAATGTTAATAAAAATCCTAAAATACAAGGAGGAAATTTCAATGCAAATTACCAATGATATTAAGTATATCGGCGTTAACGACCACAAAATTGATTTGTTCGAGGGTCAGTATGTTGTACCCGAGGGTATGGCTTACAACTCTTATGTTATCCTCGACCAGAAGATTGCGGTTATGGACACCGTAGACCGCAACTTTAAGAACGAGTGGCTTTCAAAGCTCGAGATGACTCTCGGTGAGAGAAAGCCCGACTATCTTGTTGTTCAGCACATGGAGCCCGACCACAGCGCAAACATCAAGAACTTTATGGATTTATATCCCAACGCAAAGATTGTATCTTCCGCAAAGGCTTTTGTGATGATGAAAAACTTCTTTGGCACAGACTTTGAGGACAGACAGATTGTAATTAAGGAAGGCGACACCCTTGAGCTCGGCAAGCACGTGCTCAACTTTGTAGCCGCTCCTATGGTTCACTGGCCTGAGGTAATGGTTACCTACGACAGCACCGACAAGGTTCTTTTCTCTGCCGACGGCTTCGGAAAGTTCGGCGCTGTTGACAACGGAATTTCAAGCTTTATTAAAAAGGCTGCAGGCGTTGAGGACGACTGGGCTTGCGAGGCAAGACGTTACTACATCGGCATTGTAGGCAAGTACGGCGCTCAGGTTCAGAACCTGCTCAAAAAGGCAGCTAACCTCGACATTCAGATTATCTGTCCGCTCCACGGCCCTGTTCTCACCGAGAACCTCGGCTACTACATCGGACTGTACAACACATGGTCGTCCTACTCCACCGAGACCGACGGCATTATGATTGCCTACACCTCGGTTTACGGCAACACCAAAAAAGCTGTTATGAAGCTTGCCGATATGCTCAAGTCAAAGGGCTGCCCCAAGGTTGTTGTTAACGACCTTGCGCGCGAGGATATGGCAGAGTGCGTTGAGGACGCTTTCCGCTACGGCAGAATCGTACTCGCGACAACTACATATAACGCAGAAATTTTCCCCTTTATGCGCGAATTCATCAACCACCTCACCGAGCGCAACTTCCAGAACAAGACAATCGGTCTTATCGAGAACGGCTCCTGGGCTCCGCTTGCGGCCAAGACTATGAGAAAAATGTTAGAGGGCTGCAAGAACATCACCTTTACCGACAACACGGTTAAGATCATGTCCGCTCTTAACGACGAGAGCACCGCTCAGCTTGAAGCGCTTGCCGACGAGCTTTGCAAGGACTATATGGCTCAGAACGCTGACACCGCGAACAAAAACGACCTCACCGCTCTGTTCAACATCGGCTACGGTCTGTATGTTGTTACCTCGAACGACGGCAAAAAGGACAACGGACTTATCGTTAACACCGTTACCCAGGTAACAAACTCTCCCAACCGCATCGCCGTTTGCATTAACAAGCAAAACTACTCGCACCACGTAATTCAGGAAACAGGCAAGATGAACGTTAACTGCCTGTCGGTAGACGCTCCGTTCAGCGTGTTTGAAAACTTCGGCTTCCGGAGCGGAAGAAACACCGACAAGTTCAAGGACTGCCAGCCGCTTAAGAGCGACAACGGACTTGTTTTCCTCCCCCACTACATCAACTCGTTTATGTCGCTTAAGGTAGAGCAGTATGTTGACCTCGACACTCACGGAATGTTCATCTGCGAGGTTACCGAGGCAAGAGTGCTCTCCGACAAGGAGACTATGACCTATACCTACTACCAGAACAACGTTAAGCCCAAGCCCGAAACCGACGGCAAAAAGGGCTGGGTATGCAAGGTTTGCGGATATATTTATGAAGGCGAGGATTTACCCGAGGACTTCATCTGTCCGCTGTGCAAGCACGGTGTAGCTGACTTTGAGCCGATAGAGTAATTGAGCTAAATTTGCCTTCGGCAAGCTAAATTCGCTTCGCGAGCTGATTAAAATTAAACTACATAACAAAACAGGCTGTTGGCAGAAATGTCAACAGCCGTTTTTATTTACAGTATGAACGTTTCCTCTAATTAATTAAACTCTAAACTCTCAACTCTAAACTCTATTTAAAGATTTTCTGCAAAAAGTTGTACATACACACTCCCCAAAACTCGGAGTCGTGGCCGTAACCCTCTACGTAATCGTGCTGATTTGCAACTCCCATACCGCTGAAAATATCGCTGTACTGAGCGGTAAATGAGATATTCCACGGGTCCTTCGAGCCTACCGCGAGGTATACGTACTTCGGCTTGTTTTCGTCGCTCGGAACGGGAAAGCCGTTCTCAAAATACGGCACTGTCCAGTAGCTGTTCATATAGTTTTCGGTCATCACAACCGCGTTGCCGTCGGGCGCGATTGACGCGATATAGCCGAACTTTTCGGGGCGCTTAAAGCCTGTGCAAAGCGAACGCGCTCCGCCCTCGGAAACGCCTGCGACCGCGGTGCTGAGCCTTTCCTCATCGACCGAATAATGCTCCTTAATATACGGCATAAGGTCAACCGGAATGTCATCGGCAACCTTGTCGTAGGAGTAGCGCATATGCCAGCCGTCGTCCTCGTTTTTCTCGTCCTGATGCGCGGTGTACATATCAACCCCGACAATTATCATCGGCTCGCACCGCTTTTCACGAAGAAGATTTCCGTAGAGCATATGCAGATATGAGCCGTCAAAAACGTGCGCGGTGTAGTCCGCTCCCCAGCCGTGAATCATATACAAAACAGGGTACTTTTTCTTGTTGCTGTAGCCGGGCGGAAGAAGAACATTACAGCGCTTGTAGTCGTCCGCCGTGGCCGAATAGTACTCCACGTTCTCAATCAGCGTGCCGTAATCCGTGCCGTCGTGAAGCTTAAACCAGTCCGGGCTGATGTCGTACTCATTGTCCGTCTCGTAAGGATTGAACGGCGGTTTGGTCGGCTCGGGGATTGTTGTGGGAACAGCGGTAGTCGGCTGAACGGTCGCCGGCTGTGCAGTCGTAGGCTGAACGGTAGTCGGCTGAGTTGTCTGCCAGGGCTCGGTAGTAAATTCTGCGGTCGTTTCCCCATCCCCTGCGCTCATACAAGCGCTCAGGCTGATAATAATTATAAGCGCGATAAACAACGCTGTTATTTTATGTTTTTTCATAATATTCACCGTTTTTATTATACAGGAAAGATTTAGTCAGTTCAAGAGGTTGTCTGCTTATTGATAATTGTATGGTTTGGTCTCGACCAAACCGCGGGCAGGTCAAGACCTGCCCCTACTTTCTGTTAAGGAAAAATACTTTAGCAATTTAAAACAAACAAGCGTTAAAGTTTTGTTGCACTTTTCACAAAGATAATCTCATTTACTCTGTTTTGCTTGACAAACGGGCTAAAAAGTGCGATATTAATATAGTTGTTAAAATGTATAACTATAATGTATCACTATGTTAGAAAAGGAAGATTATATGCCTATCACAGAACTTCTCACCAGAAACGCGACGTATTTTAAGGACGAGGTCGCGCTGGTTGAGATTAACCCCGACGTCAAGAACATCCCCCACGTCACATGGCGAGAGTACTCGCTGATTGAGTCGGCGCGCACAGGCGCGTTCCGCAAGCAAATCACCTGGGGCGAGTTCGACGTAAAAGCCAACCGCTTTGCAAACCTCCTGCTTTCGCGCGGCGTAAAAAAGGGCGAAAAGGTCGCAATCCTTTTGATGAACTGCCTTGACTGGCTGCCCATTTACTTCGGAATTCTCAAGTCAGGCGCAATCGCCGTTCCGCTCAACTACCGCTACACCGCCGAGGAAATTAAATACTGCGTTGAGCAGAGCGACTCGGATTTCCTGATTTTCGGTCCTGAGTTCATCGGCAGAGTTGAGGAAATTCACGACAGACTGCCCAGAGTTAAGGACTATTTCTATGTAGGCGACGAGTGCCCAAGCTTTGCGGACAGCTACGAGGAGATGATTTCATACTGCTCCACCCACGCTCCGAGCGTTTACATCACCGACGAGGATGACGGCGCGATTTACTTTTCATCGGGCACAACAGGCTTTCCCAAGGCGATTTTGCACGCTCACAAAAGCCTTATGCACTCCGCCAAGGTTGAGCAGGCTCATCACCATCAGGACAGAGACGACGTGTTCCTCTGTATTCCTCCGCTTTATCATACAGGCGCTAAAATGCACTGGTTCGGAAGCCTGTACTCCGCGAGCAAGGCGGTACTTCTGCGAGGCGTAAGCCCCGAGTGGATTATCCGCACCGTCAGCGAGGAGCGCTGTACGATAGTTTGGCTTCTTGTGCCGTGGGCGCAGGATATCCTCGACGCGATTGACAGCGGTAAAATCGACCTCGACAAATACGAGCTTTCGCAGTGGAGGCTAATGCACATAGGCGCTCAGCCTGTGCCTCCCACGCTGATTAAGCGCTGGAAGGCTGTATTCCCTCACCACGATTACGACACAAACTACGGTCTGAGCGAATCAATCGGCCCGGGCTGTGTTCACCTCGGAATAGAAAACACTCACAAGGTAGGCGCAATCGGCGTACCCGGTTACGGCTGGGAGGTTAAGATTGTCGATACCGAGCGCAACGAAGTGAGCAACGGCGTCGGCGAGCTTGCGGTTAAGGGCCCGGGCGTTATGAAGTGCTACTACAAGGACGCCAAGGCTACCGAGGAGGTTCTCGATGACGACGGCTGGCTGTATACCGGCGATATGGCTGAACGCGACAAGGACGGTTTTATCTACCTTGTAGACCGCAAAAAGGACGTTATCATCACCGGCGGAGAAAACATCTACCCGGTTCAAATCGAGGACTTCCTGAGAGCAAACAACGCGATTAAGGACGTTGCGGTTATCGGACTCCCCGACTCGAGACTTGGAGAAATTGCAACCGCCGTTATCGAGGTTAAGGAAGGAAAAAGCCTGAGCGAGCAAGAGGTTAACGACTTCTGCCTTGACCTTCCGAGATATAAGCGCCCGAGAAAGATTATCTTTGCGGACGTTCCGCGCAACCCGACAGGCAAAATCGAAAAGCCCGTCCTGCGCAAAAAATACTGCGGAGAAAGCGTTGTGGCTCAGCAGAACGAGATTAATTCAGCGGAATTGAGTTAAGAACTAAAAATATGTTTTTCTGACATTTAAAGGCTCCCCCATTACTTGTCATGGGGGAGCTGTCACCGTCAACTTGTTGATGGTGACTGAGGGGGCTTAGTGTGATTAAGCGCGAGTTTTCCGTTTCATTTCAAAACGTCGCTAAATAGGAAACGCCGCCCCCTCCGCCGCCTTAAGGCGGCACCTCCCCCGTAACAAGTGACGGGGGAGGCTTTAAAAATGTTTTCCATTCTCAATTAATATACTTGGGGGTATTTTAAATGATATTAAAAATTATTATGCTGGTGCTGTTCTTCGGCGTAATGGTCGGCGTGGGCATTTACTGCCGTAAAAACGCCACCGACGTCAACGGCTTTGTGCTGGGTGGTCGAAGCGTAGGCCCGTGGCTTACGGCATTCGCCTACGGCACATCGTACTTTTCCGCGGTAATCTTTATCGGTTACGCAGGCCAGTTCGGCTGGAAGTACGGTATAGCCTCAACGTGGATTGGCATCGGCAACGCGCTTATCGGCTCGTTTTTGGCGTGGGCAATTCTCGGCAGACGCACGAGGATTATGACTCAGCACCTAAACTCAGCCACAATGCCCGAATTCTTCGGCAAGCGCTTTGACAGCAAGGGACTCAAAATCGGCGCGTCAATCATCGTGTTCATCTTCCTGATTCCCTACACCGCGTCGCTTTACAACGGTCTTTCAAGGCTGTTTGAGATGGCGTTCGGTATTCCGTACATCTGGTGCATTATCGCAATGAGCGTGCTGACGGGTATTTACGTTATCGCAGGCGGATATATGGCTACCGCGATTAACGACTTTATCCAGGGCATTATTATGCTTATCGGCATTGTCGCTGTTATCGCCGCTGTGCTCGGCAGCAAGGGCGGCTTTATGGAAGCGCTTAACGGCCTTGCAAAGGTAACCGACGAGAGCGTGAGCACCGCACCGGGAGCGTTCAACTCCTTCTTCGGTCCCGATCCGCTCAATTTGCTCGGCGTTGTTATTCTCACCTCGCTCGGTACTTGGGGACTTCCGCAGATGGTTCAGAAGTTCTACGCGATCAAGCACGAGAGAGACATCAGAAAGGGTACGGTTATTTCGACCGCGTTCGCATTTATTGTTGCAGGCGGCTGCTACTTCCTCGGCGGCTTCGGCAGACTTTTCTCATCCGAAATTCCGATGAAGGACGGCGTGCCTGCAGGCGGCTTTGACTCGATTATCCCGACAATGCTCTCCACCCTGCCCGACTTCCTGATTGCGATTGTTGTAATCTTGGTTCTGTCGGCTTCGATGAGCACACTTTCGTCGCTCGTAATCGCTTCGAGCTCTACGCTTACAATCGACCTGCTCAAGGGCAACATCATCAAGAAGATGAGCGAGAAAAAGCAGGTTATTCTTATCAGAGTTTTCATCGTGGTATTCATCGCGATTTCGGCGTTCATCGCAATTTACCAAACTCAGAGCCAGAACGAGAGCGTAAAGTTCATCGCTCAGCTCATGGGCGTTTCGTGGGGTGCTCTTGCAGGCGCGTTCCTCGCACCGTTCCTCTACGGTCTTTACTGGAAAAAGACAACAAAAATCGCCTGCTGGGTAAGCTTCATCTTCGGCGCAGGAATTATGACGCTGAACCTGTTCTTCCGCTCGGCATTCCCGGTAATTTTGCAGTCACCCATCAACTGCGGCGCGTTCGCAATGCTCGCAGGACTGATTATCGTTCCGGTGGTAAGCCTGATTACACCTAAGCCGAAAAAGGAAATGGTAGACGGCGCGTTTGCCTGCTACGACAAAACCGTTCCGGCTAAGCAGAAGAATTCATTGGATTAAAATCAAATATGGAAAGCGTAATAAAAAACGCAAAAATGAAACCCGGTTGTAGATTGCAGCCGGGTTTTGAATTTTAAAATCCTTATTACTTATTACTTAATTTTCCCGCGTTTTTGAATATAACGCGGTATATTCTCTGCGCGTCGTACCATGTGCGGAAGTGCGAGGTGGTGTTTTTCCCGATGTACAGTGCGTTTATGCACACCTCTTTGATTGGGATACCTCGCTTTGTAAGCTCGATTAAAACCTGCATTTCGTACTCATAACGCTCACCCTTTATTTCGCACATCAAATCCGTCAGCGTGCTGTCAAAGGCGCGCAATCCGCTTTGCGTATCGTAGACGGTAACAGGTGTTAAGGCGTGGAGCACCTTGCGCGTGATGAAGTTTCCGCTTTTTGAGCGAAACGGCGCGTCCTTGCCGAGCCTTCGGCTTCCGATAACGAGCGTGCCCGGGTTTTCCGCAGCCGCTCTGGTGACGTTTAATACGTTGCCGGTTTCGTGCTGACCGTCCGCGTCAACCGTGACTGCAACATACGGCTCTGCAAAATTTTCGCGCACGTAATTAAGCCCTGTCTTTATGGCAGAGCCCTTGCCGAGGTTTTCGGCGTGAGCTATGATTTTGTCCGCTTCGGTCTTTTCAAAAAACGGCTCATACTCCCTGCCGCTGCCGTCGTTTACAACAATCACCTTGTAGCCGTAAAGCTTCAGCGAGCTTACAACACCCTTTAGCTTTGAGTCGGGATTGTAGGCAGGAATGACCGCGATTTTTGTCGCTTCAGTCAGCATTTGTTCTCCTTATTTTTTAACAGGGCGCGTGTTGCGCTCCCAGAATACGCCGTCCTCAAAGCCCTGAATACGCTTGTCAGTTACGGCGAGGTCGAGGCGTTTTTCAGCCCAAACGCAGTACTGCTCGCTTTGCTCGATACCAACGTAATGTCTGCCGAGCTTTTTCGCGGTTACAGAGGTTGAGCCCGAGCCTAAAAACGGATCAAACACAACCGAGCCCTCGTTTGAGCTTGCGAGTATCAGCTTTGCCAAAAGCTTTTCGGGCTTTTGCGTGGGATGGGCGGTATTTTCCGGCATTGACCAGTACGGAATTGAGATGTCGTCCCAGAAGTTCGAGGGGCAGGTGTTGCGGAAATTGCCGTTTTCGGTCTGCTCCCAATCCTTCGGTTCGCCGTCCTTGCGGTAAGGCGCGATTACCTTGCGCCTGAGCTTGACCGCGTCGGGGTTGAAGGTGTAGCGGTTTGACTTTGTTACAAACCAGATGTCCTCCATACCGTTCTTCCAGTTCGACTTTGCTCCCCTACCCTTTTCGCGCTGCCATGTAATACGGTTCTGCACCTTAAAGCGCTTTTCAAGCAGATTGCCGATAACCATTCCCGAACGCCAGTCGCAGCAGACGTACAGCGTGCCGTCGGGCTTTAACAGCGGTTCGATTAAGTCGAGCCACTGCTCGGTGTAGCGCGTGTATTCCTCATTATCTGAGCTTTTGAATTTATTTCCTCCGAAATTCTTGTCGAGGTTATACGGCGGATCGACGATAATTAAATCGGCAAACTCGCGCGGCAAAAGCGGCATTACGCCGAAGGTATCACCGAGGATAGTCTTGTCCAAAATATCATTTATATCCGCAGGACGGTCGAGCCTTACGCAGCGGTCAAGGTACTCCCTGCCGTCCTCTACGGAAATGTTTATCGTTTTGTTACGTGGAGATTTCATATACTTCCCTCTGAATTTTGTTAACAACATTATACCACAACAGGGCTTGTCTGTCCACAAAAAAGTAAGGCTCGGCATACACCGAACCCTACAATTATTATATTTGATTATTCCTCAATCTCTTTTAGGTCGTCCTCGGTAACCTTGCGCAGTTCCTTTTTGTTGAACGCATCGTAGATTGCCGGGATGATATAGAGCGTCATAAAGGTTGCGTAAAGCAGACCGCCGATGCAGACGATCGCAAGCGGCTGCATCATCTCGGCGCCTGTGCCGATTCCGAGAGCCATTACCGAAAGTCCAAGCACCGTTGTCAGGGCGGTAATCAGAATAGGTCTCATTCTGGTTTTGCCTGCCTCAACAATCGCCTCTCTGCGCTCCGTACCCTCAAGCCTGAGGTTATTGATATAGTCAACAAGCACGATACCGTTGTTAACGATGATACCACAGAGCATTATAAAGCCTATCAGCGAAACCACACTGATGTCGAAGCCCGTAATCAAAAGTCCGATAAATCCGCCGGTGAAGGCAAGCGGAATGGTGAACATAATGATGAACGGTGACTTTAAGCTCTGGAACTGGGCAACCATTATCAGGTAAATCATAATTACGCCGAGGAGCATCATCAGCATAAGCTGCTGAACAGCTTCCATTGTCGCGGCGTTTGAGCCTGCGAACTCGGTGGTGAAGTTTGCCGGAAGCTCGTAGGAATTCATAAGCTCCTGAGCGGCATTGTTCGCCTCGGTAAGGGTATGACCTTCCTTGACCGTGCCTGTGATCGCGACATAGCGCTTTTGGTCGCGGCGCGTGATGATATCCATCGACTCCGACTCCGAAATTGAAGCCACGGAGCTAAGCGATACCTTTTTATCGTTGCCTTCCTTGTCGGTGTATTTCAGGTTAATCGCGCCTACCTTATCGGGAGCGGTCTTTTGCGCCTCGTCCTTGATTACAACCACGTCAAGGCTCTTTCCGCCGTCGGTTTTGAGCGTTGTCGAGGTCTTTTCGTCAGCGACAGCCTCGGCTACCTGCTGGAACACCTGTGCAACCGTGAGCCCCTTAGCCGCCGCCTTTTGCCTGTCAACAGTCACCTTGATTTCGGGGCTTGTCTCGGAAGCGCCGCTGTCGGCTTCTTCGATACTGTCGAGGTCGTTAAGCTTTGCGCTGATGTCGTCGGCAGTTGTTTTGAGCTGTTTGAGGTCGTCGCCGTATAGGTAAATCTGCACGTTGTTGTCGCCTATAAGCGTTGACATTGAGGTCATCGCTCCGCCGGAGCGGATTTCGCCCTTAACGTCCGAGAACTGCTCCTCAAGCTCCTTGCTGATTTGACTGCCTTTCTTGACGTAATCGGGCTTCAAAACGCCGTACGCCATAACCGAGCCGGCGTTTGCGGACGAGCTGTCCGAGCCTGCGCCGATTCCCATAAGCGAGGATGAGCTGCCGACCAATACTCCGACGGTCTCGAACTCGCCGCGGTCGTTGAACGCCTTGCTTAGTCTCTCACCGAGCGCCACCGCGTCGTCAAAGGTCGGGTTGTCGTCGAGCTCGATTGTGAGCTGAACCTGCTGAGTGCTCATTGTCGGCATAAAGCTAAAGCCTCTTGCAAGTGCTAAAAAGCCGCTTGAAATAAGCAGAGCCACCGCGACAATAATTGAGAGAACCTTGTGGGCAAGCACAAAGCGGAGCGACTTTTCATAGCCGCGCATAATCCTGCCTGAGCCCTCTTTGGTCTCGCGGACTTTTCTGAGCACCCTCTGGCTGAGGGCGGGCACAAGCGTAAGCGCCACAATAAGGCTTGCGAGCAGCGAGTAAGTTACAGTCAGCGCCATATCGACAAAGATTTGGCGCGTAATGCCCTGCACGAACACAATCGGCGCGAAAACGCAGATCGTAGTCAGCGTTGAGGCGGCAATCGCTCCTGCAACCTGACGCGCGCCGTTTAGCGCCGCGCTGACCGCCGAATAACCCAGCCTTCGCAGGCGGTAGGTGTTTTCTATTACTACAACCGAGTTGTCAACCAGCATACCTACGCCGATTGCCAAGCCCGAAAGTGAAATCATATTGAGCGTTATTCCGCTGAAATACATCAGTACAACCGCGAAAATTACGCTGACGGGAATTGAGCAGGCTACGATTACGGTAGGCTTGATGTCGCGCAGGAACAAAAGCAGAATGATTATCGCAAGTCCGGCGCCCATAAGCAGGTTTTGCAGAACGTTTTGGATAATGAGGTGAATGTAATCGCCCTGGCTGTAGAGGTTTGTAAACCTCAGTCCGTCGTAGTCGCCCTCGAGCTTTATAAGCTCGTTGTTTATGTTGTCGCAGACCGTGGACGTCGCGATGTCGCTCTGCTTTGTAAAGCTGAGCACAACGCCGTCCGAGCCGTTGATTTTTGCGTATATATCCTTGCTGTTGTCCGACACAAAGGTATCGGCAACGTCGCTTAGTCTGATTACTCCGATTCCGTCGATTTTGGTGTCGAAAAGCGCAAGGGTTGAAAGCTCCTTTTCGTCCTTTACCTCGTCACCGACGCGCACCATAAAGCGGTTGTCCTTGTCGTCGGAGACGTAGCCTGCAGGCATAGAGAAGCTCTGCGCCTTAAGGATATTCGAAACGCTGTCGAGAGTGACAAGAGAATTGGCGTCTGCCTTGCTCTTTGCCTTGTCCTTTTCGTCCTTGATTGTGTCGGCGGACTTTTCGAGCTCCGCCTTGGCGGATTCGAGCTGTGTTGAGGCGAGGTTGACCTCGCTCTGCTTTGCAAGCAGCGCCGCGTTAGCCGACGACATCTTGAACTCGGCGTTTGACTGCTGTTCCGAGATAAGCGCGAGCGCGTCGTTCACCGAAACGCTCTTGTCGTCAAGTCCCGAAACGGCATTGTCAATCTGCTCTATTCCCTTGTCAATCTGCGCGATTTGCCCCGGGATTGCCTTAATGGTCTCGTCGAGCTTATCGAGCTCGGCGTCCATATCCGACAGAGTTTTTCTGAGCTTTTCGATTGAAGCGTTGACCTGAGCCAAAGCCGTCTCGATTTGCTTAACGCTTTCATCAATGTGCTCGATATCAATGCCGTAGGGCTTAAGCGCCTCTTTAAGACCTTCAATGCGCCCCTGAAGCTCCGCTCTCTGCTCGTCGGTCAAATCGGGATTGTCAAGCTGTTCGGTCAGCTCCTTGTATTCCCCGCTGATTTTTTTAATGGTATCGAGCTGTTTTTCGAGCTCGTCCTTCTCCGCCATAAGGCTGTCAAAGGTCTGCTTAAGCTTAAGGAGCATTTGATAGTTTTGCTCAAGCTGCTGCTTGGTAACGGTCAGCGCCGTCTTTTGGTCGAGCAGCTTCATCTTAGCGTCGAGAATTTGAACCTGTCCGTTGTCCGCCTGCTTTTTGGCGTCGGCAAGCTTTTTGGCAACCTCTCCCTGCTGATTTTCAAGCTCTGAAAGCGAGCTGTCAATCACCGCGGCTCCGTCCTCGGCAGCGGAGATATTCCCTTCGAGCTCGCTTTTTGCGTCGCTCAGCTTATCCTCAGCCTCGGCAAACTGGTCGTCGAGCGCGGCGTTGATCTTTTTGTTGAGCTCGTCGAGCTTTTTCTGAGAGAGAACGATATTTTCTTTTTCTTTTAAAACTCCGGTAGTAGACACCGAAGCTACGCCGTCAATTCCCTCAATCTTGCCGAGAATTTCGTTCTCGACAAAGTCGGAAATCGCCAGCCTGTCCTTGCCCTCATAATCCACCGCGGTCATCGCCACGGGCAGGATATTCGGGTTGATTTTGAGCATATAGGGACTTCCCACGGAATCGTCCCAGCTGTCCTTGATTGCGTCCAGCGCCGAGCGCACGTTGATTGTGGCAGTGTCCATATTGGTGCCGTCCTCAAACTCAACAATAAGCACGGAATAATTGTCGTAGGACGTAGAATTGATACGTTTTACTCCGTCAATTACCGAAACCGACTGCTCGAGCGGCTTTGTAACCATCATCTCGACAGTCTCGGGAGTCTGCCCCGGGTAGGTAGTCAAAATCAATTGATAGGGCAAATCCAAATTTGGCAGCAAGTCGGGAGTCATTCTGCCGAAAGCAACTATACCCAGCACTATTACCAAAACAACCGCGACAAACACGGTCATCGGCTTTTTTACGCTGAATTTTGAAAGCATTTAATAATCACCTTGATTTGAGCTAAATTCGCCTGTCGGCGAGCTAAATTACAGCTGCCGCAACGCGGCAATTTAGCTTACTTCATCGCTCCCTGCTTGATAATGTAAAGCTTGCGCAGGTAGCGCTTTTTGGTTTCTTCGGAATCGGCGTCAAAAACATAGTAGTTGTAAATCGCGTTTTTGAGCACCGAGGTCAAAATCTGCTGGAGCAGAATCATATCCTCGTCGGATTTAAATCTAAAGCCCTTGCGCGAGAACTCGTCGGTAATGTTTATAAGGCTGTCAATGCCCTTGTAGCGCTTGATGATGTAGTCGGATACAAGGTTGTTGTTAGCCCTTACGTTGGATATAAGGTTTTTGAGCACGCGCTTTTGCTTTTCATCGCTCGAAAAGCCGATAATTACATCGTACATACACTCAAAGGTGTAGAAGATGTCTCCGTCCGAGCTGACAATCGCGCGGCGGACATCGTCAATTCCCTTGTCGATAAACGACTTGATAAGCACCTCTACCAAATCGAGCTTATCGTCGAAATACTGGTAGAAGCTTCCGCGTGAGATATCCGCGTTCTGAACGATATGGTTAATGCTTACCTTATCGCTCTCGGCGTTTGCGAACTCTTCAACAACAGCGTTAATAACCCTTTGACGCTTGTGCTCCGGAAGATTGTAAAATGTTTGTTTAATCATTATAATTACCCCCTTAGTATGTCAATATGACTATCTGTCACATTGTAACATTTGACTGTGCAAAATGTCAAGTATGAGCACAACTATTTTTTAGTAAAATTGTGCCCTAAAACGGCATTTATTTTTCTTTTTCCGCAAAAAGAAGGTAAATATGACAAAAGCGTCCGATTTGTCATTGTGCACCCTAAAATTGCAGTTAATATTCACTAAAAGAACAATGAAAAATCTTTTTCAAAAAACCGGACAAACAACGGCTTTTAACCAATAAAAACGCCGCCCAAAATGTTGCATTTTCCGCGGTTTTATGTTAAAATTGAGTTCTATAGACGAAAAATAATCAAGACATTTTTTGGCTGACTTTCAAAAAAGAAAGGAGTATTTATGGCAAAGGATATGTTAGACGCCGTTTGCGCCGCCGAGGAAGAAGCCGCTTCCCGCGAGGAAAAGGCACTTGAAAAGGCGACAGACACCGCTGAACAGGCTAAAAAGGAAGCCGCTGAGCTTACCCGCAAGCGCAGGAAGGCTGCCGAACAAAAGTCCGCTGACGAGCTCGAAAAGTCAAAGGCGGAGCTTGAACAAAAGGGCAAAGCCGCCAAGGCGGAAGCTGAAAAGGCGTGCGGCGATATTTCGGCGCTTGCCGATAAAAACCGCGAAAGCGTAATAGCAAAAGCAGCAGCTCTGCTTTTGAATTGAGAATTGGAACAAATAAACTTTTAACTCTCAACTCTTAAGGCAATACCGCATAATTCAGGTGTGCGGATTGCGCAGCAAGATTTTTCGTCAGGTTGTACAAATAAATCAAGGTAAGGCTGACGCCTTGCCGAGATTTTTTGGGCAAACTGACGGAATAATATTCAAGCAAGCCGTGCGCCTTGAATTGTGCGGTGTTGCCTTAACTCTAAACTCTAATTAAAAGTGTGGTGATACTGTTTGGCAAAAGAAAAAATGAAAACCGTGCGGATTATCGCCCTGCGCGAGGACAGAAAGCGCCTGCTTGAGCATTTGCAGGACAGCGGTCTGGTTCAGGTTCGCAAGACCGAAAGCGGCAAGAAGGGTTTTAAGAAAATCGACAAATCCTCTCAGATGCAGGTCTTTGAACGAAACGTTCAGCTCACCGAGCACGCCCTTAAGATTTTGGACAACATCGTCCCCGAAAAATCAGGTCTGCTCGATTCCTTTAAGGGAAGGCGCGAGGTTGACCCCGACGAAATCGGCGTTATCGCCTCAAAGTCGGGCGAGGTCATATCGGCATGCAACAAGCTCGTCGAGCTTGACAAGCTGATTACCGACAACTCCGCAGAGCAAGTCAAGATACGCTCAAAGCTCGATATGCTCGATTCGTGGAAAAATCTTGACATTCCGCTGAATACTACCGGCACAAAATCTACCGCGGTGTTCATAGGCTCGCTTCCCGAGGAATATTCCGAACAGAAAATTAAAGAAAGACTGGCTGAGGAAAATCCAAAGCTTGAATGTGAGCTCGAGATTATCCACGCAGGTCACGGACTGACAAACTTTGTTATGTTCGTACCGATAAGCCAAAAGGTTATGGCAGAGGACTGCTTAAGGAGCCTGGGCTATTCGCGCCCGATGAGCCCGACGAGCAAAATCCCGAAGGTCAAGACCGAACAGCTTACGGCGAAAAGCGAAAGGCTCAAAGAGCAGAGCGAACAGGCGGAAAAGGAAATCGCCTCTTTCGCGCCTATGCGTGAGGATATCAAGACAACTCAGGATTATTTCAGAATAAGAAGCGACAAATACAGCGTAATTAACGGACTTGACCATTCAAAGCACGTATTTGTGCTTGACGGTTACGTTCCCGAGAGCGACTGCGAAAAGCTCAACGCTCTCTGCACCAGAGTGTGCGACTGCGTCGTTGAGTTTGACGACGCCGGCGACGACGCTCCGGTTAAGCTCAAAAACAACAAATTCGCAGAGCCTGCCGAGGGTATACTTAATATGTACTCTCCCCCGGGCAAAACCGATATTGACCCAACCCCGATACTCGCGTTTTTCTTCTACTTCTTCTTCGGAATGATGTTCTCCGACGCGGGCTACGGAATTTTGATGGTTATCGCGACAGGGCTTATGATCAAGCTTTTCAAGCCCGACAAAAAAATGCGCAACAACCTAAAGCTCTTCCAGTACTGCGGAATTTCCACAACGCTGTGGGGATTTGCGTTCGGAAGCTTCTTCGGAGACGCGCCGGCGGTGCTTTACAACACCTTTACCGGCAACGAAATGAAGATGGCTGACTTTTTCCTGTGGCCTACGCTCGACCCGCAAAAGGACGCGCTTGTGCTGATGATTGTGTCAATCGCGTTCGGTCTTATCCACATCCTCGTGGGTATGGGCTGTAAGTTCATAGTCTGCATAAGACAAAAGGACTACGCCGGAGCGTTCTTCGACACGGGACTTTGGATGTTAATGCTCATCGGCTTCGCCGTTTTGGCGGCAGGTATGGCGTTCGCGCCCATTCTTGTAACCGTAGGCGCGGTTATCGCGATTGCCTGCGCGGTCGGACTTGTGCTCACACAGGGCAGGGGCAAAAAGGGAATTGTCGGCAAGGCTGTCGGCGGACTCGCCTCGCTCTACGACATCACAGGCTACGTCAGCGACCTGCTCAGCTATTCAAGACTATTGGCGCTGGGACTTACCACAGGCGTAATGGCGCAGGTGTTCAATATGCTCTCGACAATGATGGGCACAAACGTGCTCGGCATTGTGTTTATGATTTTGATTTTCGTAATCGGTCATGTTATCAATATCGGTCTTAACGCGCTCGGCTCGTACGTTCACACTATGAGACTGCAGTACGTTGAGCTGTTCAGCAAGTTTTATGAGGGCGGCGGTAAAGAATTTGAGCCGTTCTCGTTAAATAGTAAATATATTAAAATTCAGGAGGATAAATAATTATGAACGGAATCTTTTTAGCAATCTTAGGCGCGGCGCTCGCTACAGCGCTCGCAGGCGTTGGCTCCGCAAAGGGCGTAGGCGCAGCGGCACAGGCATCAATGGGCGTTCTGTCCGAGGACTCATCAATGTTCGGTAAAATGCTCGTACTTACACTTCTCCCCGGTACTCAGGGACTTTACGGCTTTATCGTAGGCTTCCTTATTCTCGTAAGCAGCGGCGTTTTGGGCGGCGCGGCTAACGTAACCTTTGCTCAGGGACTTGCATACGCAGGCGCTTCCCTCGCAATCGGCATCGGCGGTCTTTTCTCAGGTATCGCTCAGGGCAAGGCGGCTGTTTCGGGTATCGCAATGAGCGCCAAGGACGACAAGAACTTCTCTAAGGCAATGGTTTCCGTAACCCTCGTTGAGATTTACGCACTTCTCGCATTCATCGTTTCACTTCTCGTAGTTATCCAGATTCCCAACCTCGGCTAATCTGAAATTAATTATCTATAAAATACTACGAAAGGACGGTGACTCGCGTGAACGGCAGCGACGTCATTTTAGGCCGCATCAAATCTGACTGCGACCAAAGGGTTAACGCCATCGAGCGTGAGGCTGAGCAAAAGCGCGAAAGCGTTTTGGCTGAAGCCGAAAAGCAGGCGCAGAAGCTCGAACGCGATATTGCCGGCAAAACAAGCCGAGAGTTAAAAAGGCTTGAGGACTCGGCAAAAAGCCGCAGCGAGCTTGAACGCCGCAACGCTCTGCTCAAAAGGCGCAGAGCCGAAATTGACAAAACTATCGACAGCCTGTCGGAATATCTGACAAATCAGAACGACGGCGATTATTTTGAATCCATATACAAGCTCTGCGCTCAGCTCAAGGGCAAAAGCGGAGAGATTATGCTGAACTCCCGCGACCTTGCGCGTCTCCCCGGGGACTTTGAACAGCAGGTAAAGTCGCGCGGACTCGACGCCGCGGTATCAAAAACTCCCGTTAATATCGGCTCGGGCTTCATCTTAAAGTCGGGCGATATTGAGGAGAATATGGAATTTGCCGCAATCATCAGCGCAAGACGCGACGAGCTTGAAGACCTCATTAACCGCGAGCTGTTTGCTCAGTAAGGAGGTCAATATGGCATTATCATACGAATACTCAATAGGTTCGGTGCGCGCCAGGGAAAAGTCACTGCTTAACCGCGCTGACGTTGAACAGCTTTTGGCGAGCAAGGATATCGCTCAGCTTTGCGCGGTGCTGTCCGACAAGGGCTACGGCGACGGCAAGACCGTTGACGAGCTGATTGACAGCCACACAAAGAACGTTTGGGCTTATCTTAAAAGCACTGCGCCGGACTTTGAAATATTCAACATCTTTATTATTCAAAACGACGTTCACAACTTTAAGGTCGCGCTTAAGGGAACGCTTGCCGAGAGAAACTGGGAGAGCCTTATTCTCACACCCGGCTCGGTAGAACCTAAAACCCTTAAGGAAGCGGTTGAAAAGCGCAGGTATTCCCTGCTGCCGGAGTGGATGTCAAAGCCTGCCGAGCAGGCGTATGAAACCCTCGCCCACACGGGCGACGCGAGACTTTCGGACGCTATCATCGACAAAGCGGTGATGAAGCAGACGATTAATCTCGCAAAGGAGCTTCGCTCGGAATTTATTAAAAACTACTTTAACAACCTTGTTTTTTACAATGATATCAAAATCGCAATCCGCGCAAGCCGCACAAAGACCGGCAAGGATTACCTTGTCAAGGCGCTGTGCGAGGTTGACGGACTCAGCAGACGCAGCTTGATTGACGACACCCTTAAGGGCTATGACAAGCTGATTGAGAGCCTTTCAAAAAAGAGCGACTACGACTGCGATAAAGCGATTGAGCAATTCAAAACATCACCCTCCGCCTTTGAAAAGTTTGTTGACGACAGGCTGATTATTATGGCGAGAGAAAGCTGCAAGCGCGCAAGCGAGGGCATGGAGCCGCTTATCGGCTACTACCTCGGCACGGAAGCGGAAAAGAAGGTTATTCACATAATCGCAAGCGGAATCCGCACAGGCAGCGACAGGGAAATTATTTCGGAAAGGCTGCGTGAAATCTATGGCTAAACACATCGCCGTTGTAGGCGACAGCGAGAGCATTAAGGGCTTCGCGGCAGTCGGACTCGATATTTACCCCTGCGACGATACGCCCGACATTTCCAAGCTTATCAAAAACCTTGCCGACAGCGACCGCTACGCTGTAATCTACCTCACCGAGGAGGTTTACAATTCGGCTGAAAAGGAACGCGCCCGCTGCGCTGAAAGGCTTACCCCTGCCCTGATTCCGATTCCCGGCGTAAAGGGCAATATGCAGACCGGCAGACAAAGGCTTTCGTCCTTTGTCGAAAAGGCGGTCGGCTCGGACATCATCTTCAACAACTAATCTGTTGTTAACAAACAATGAGGTGCTTAATTTGAAAACAGGAATTATTACAAAAGTCGCGGGACCTCTGGTTATTGCCGAGGGTATGCGCGACGCCAATATGTTCGACGTTGTGCGCGTTAGCGAACAGCGTTTGATTGGCGAAATTATAGAAATGCACGGAGACAGAGCCTCAATTCAGGTTTATGAGGAGACCTCCGGACTCGGCCCCGGCGAAACCGTTGAGTCCACAGGCGCTCCCCTTTCCGTTGAGCTCGGTCCCGGACTTATCGGCGCGATTTACGACGGTATTCAGCGCCCCCTTGACGAGATTATGAAGGTTGCCGGAACAAACCTTAAGCGCGGCGTTGACGTTCCCTCGCTTAACCACAGCAAAAAGTGGTCGTTCAAGCCCGTCGCTAAGACCGGCGACAAGGTTACGGCAGGCGACGTGCTCGGTACTGTTCAGGAGACCGCCGCTGTACTCCACAAAATTCTCGTTCCCAACAAAATCAGCGGTACTGTTGCCGAGATTAAGGAAGGCGAGTTTACAGGCGACGACGTTATCGCCGTAATCGAGACCGAAAGCGGCAGGCAGGACGTTACAATGTTCACGAAGTGGCCTGTCCGCGTTGGCAGACCGTACAAGCAGAAGCTCTCTCCTGACATTCTGCTGACCACAGGTCAAAGACCTATCGACACCCTCTTCCCCCTCGCAAAGGGCGGCGTAGCGGCTGTTCCCGGCCCGTTCGGTTCGGGTAAAACCGTTGTACAGCACCAGCTTGCGAAGTGGGCAGCCGCCGACATCATCGTTTACATCGGCTGCGGCGAGCGCGGTAACGAGATGACCGACGTTCTTAACGAATTCCCCGAGCTGAAGGATCCGCGCACAGGCAACTCGCTGATGGAGAGGACCGTGCTTATCGCGAACACCTCGGATATGCCTGTTGCGGCTCGTGAGGCTTCAATTTACACAGGTATCACAATCGCAGAGTACTTCCGCGATATGGGCTACACCGTTGCTCTTATGGCTGACTCCACATCACGTTGGGCTGAGGCTCTGCGTGAAATGTCAGGCCGTCTTGAGGAAATGCCCGGTGAGGAAGGCTATCCTGCATACTTGGGCAGCCGTCTTGCCCAGTTCTACGAGAGAGCAGGTAGAGTTCTCGTAAACGGAACCGACGACGTTGAAGGCGCTTTGTCTGTAATCGGCGCCGTATCACCTCCGGGCGGTGATATCTCCGAGCCCGTATCTCAGGCTACGCTGAGAATTGTTAAGGTATTCTGGGGACTTGACGCAAACCTTGCGTACAAGCGCCACTTCCCTGCCATCAACTGGCTCACCTCCTACTCGCTGTACACCGACCAGCTTTCAAAGTGGTTCTCGGAAAACGCCGCTCCCGACTTTATGGAGCTTAGGGGCAGACTTATGGCTCTGCTCCAGGACGAAAGCGAGCTGCAGGAGATTGTAAACCTCGTAGGTATGGACGCGCTGAGCGCTCCCGACAGATTAAAGCTTGAATCCGCACGCTCAATCCGCGAGGACTACCTGCACCAGAACGCCTTTGACCCGACAGATACTTACACCTCGCTTCCCAAGCAGGTGCTTATGATGCGCGCGATTTTGAGCTACTACGACAAGGCTCTGGAGGCTCTTAAGTCAGGCGCGAATATTGAAATGCTCGTAAACATCCCCGTGCGCGAGAGAATCGGCAGATTTAAATACGAGCCCGAGGATAAGATTGAGGCTGAGTTTGAGAGCATCAACGCTCAGCTCGACAGCGAAATTAAAGATGTACTGAAAAGGAGTGACGACTGATGCCAAAGGAATACCGCACTATAAGAGAGGTCGCCGGTCCTCTGATGATGATCAGCGACGTCGATGACGTTAAGTACGACGAGCTCGGAGAAATCGAGCTTCCGAACGGCGAAACACGCCGCTGCAAGGTGCTTGAGGTTGACGGCAGCAACGCTCTTGTTCAGCTTTTTGAATCCGCCGCAGGCATTAACCTGGCGGACAGCAAGGTTAGATTTTTGGGACGTTCAATGGAGCTTCCCGTTTCTCCCGATATGCTCTCGCGAGTTTTCGACGGTCTGGGCAACCCGATTGACGGCGGTCCGGCGCTGATTCCCGAAAAGCGCCTTGACGTTAACGGAACACCGATGAACCCCGCCGCGCGTAACTATCCGCAGGAGTTTATTCAGACAGGTATCTCGGCTATCGACGGACTTAACACCCTCGTAAGAGGTCAGAAGCTTCCTATCTTCTCCGCCTCAGGTCTGCCCCACGCCCAGCTTGCCGCTCAGATTGCGCGTCAGGCAACGGTTCGCGGCAAGGACGAGCAGTTCGCCGTTGTATTTGCCGCAATGGGTATCACCTTTGAGGAGTCCGACTACTTTATTCAATCGTTTAAGGAAACAGGCGCGATTGACAGAACCGTAATGTTCGTTAACCTCGCCAACGACCCGGCGATTGAGCGTATCGCAACTCCTAAAATGGCGCTTACAGCCGCCGAGTACCTCGCTTTTGACCTCGGAATGCACGTGCTCGTTATTATGACGGATATCACAAACTACGCCGACGCATTGCGTGAGGTTTCCGCCGCGCGTAAGGAAGTTCCCGGCAGACGCGGATATCCCGGATATATGTACACCGACCTCGCTACTCTGTACGAGAGAGCCGGAAGGCTCAGGGGCAAGGACGGCTCAATCACCCTTATTCCTATCCTCACCATGCCCGAGGACGACAAAACCCACCCCATCCCCGACCTTACAGGCTACATCACCGAGGGACAGATTATTCTTTCGCGTGAGCTGTACCGCAAGGGCGTAACGCCGCCGATTGACGTACTGCCTTCGCTGTCGCGTCTTAAGGACAAGGGTATCGGCCCCGGCAGAACCAGAAAAGACCACGCGGCTACTATGAACCAGCTCTTTGCGGCATACGCAAGAGGTAAGGACGCGCGTGAGCTCATGGTAATTTTGGGTGAAGCGGCTCTTACCGATATGGATAAGAAGTACGCCGAATTTGCCGAGGCGTTTGAGAAGGAATATGTTTCTCAGGGTTACGACACCAACCGTTCAATCGAGGAAACCCTCGACATCGGCTGGAAGCTGCTCGAGATTCTGCCGCGAAGCGAGCTGAAACGTATTAAGGACGATATGCTCGACGAGTTCTACGGACGCTCATAAGAGGTAGACTATGGCAGTAATGAATGTAAACCCGACCCGTATGCAGCTGAGCAAGCTCAAAAAGCAGCTCACAACGGCGATACGCGGTCATAAAATGTTAAAGGACAAGCGCGATGAGCTTATGAGGCAGTTCCTTGACCTTGTGCGCGAGACCAAGGACTTGCGCGAAAAGGTTGAGCGCGAGCTTGAAAGCTGTAATCATCACTTTGTCAACGCTTCCGCGGTTATGAGCAAGCAGAGCCTTGACGGCTCGCTCCTCTCGCCCAAGCAGCAGATAAATGTTGATGTTTCGAGCAAAAACGTAATGAGCGTTGAGATTCCGCAGTTTGAGACCTCCACGAGAACCTCCGACAGCGCGGACATCTTCCCCTACGGCTTCGCCTTTACGTCGTTCGAGCTTGACGACGCGGTTATGAGCCTTGACAGCCTGCTCCCCGACCTGATTAAGCTTGCGCAGTACGAGAAAAGCTGCGAGCTTATGAGCGCCGAAATCGAAAAGACAAGGCGCAGGGTCAACTCGCTGGAGCACGTTATGATTCCGAGGTATCAGGAGACGATTAAGTACATCTCTATGAAGCTCGAGGAAAACGACCGTTCAAGCCGCACAAGGCTGATGAAGGTTAAGGATATGCTGCTCGACAAAGCGCACGGATATTCCAATTAAATAATTATTAACAGTAAAAGCCTGTTCGCAAGCATTGCGCTTGGAACAGGCTTTTTGTTATAGCTTAAATTACTCTTTGCTGAACACAAACTCGCCGTCCTTGTAATCGCAGACAACCGATGTGCCCTTTTCGATTTTGCCTTCGAGGATTTCCTCGCTGAGCTTATCCTCAATCTCGCTCTGAATAGCGCGGCGGAGAGGTCTTGCGCCGTAGGTGTCGTCAAAGCCCTTGTCGGCAATCGCGGATACAGCGTCATCTGTAAAGCTGATTTTTATCTCGATGTTTTCGAGCCTCTTTGCGAGGGTGTCGAGCATTTTTGAAGCAATCTGCTTAATCTCGTCCTTATTAAGCTTGTTGAACACGATGATGTCGTCAACGCGGTTCAAAAACTCCGGACGGAAAACGTTTTTCAGCTCACCGAGCACAAGGCTCTTAACGTCCTTTGCGTCTGTGCTTTCGTCGCCGTCCTTAAAGCCGAGCGACTTTTGCTTATCGGTAATCAGCCTTGCGCCGACGTTCGAGGTCATAATGATGACGGTGTTCTTAAAATCAACCGTCCTGCCCTGGGAATCGGTCAGTCTGCCGTCCTCGAGGATTTGCAGGAGCATATTGAACACGTCGGGGTGAGCCTTTTCAATCTCATCAAAGAGAACTACCGAGTATGGCTTTCTGCGCACCTTTTCGGTGAGCTGGCCGCCCTCGTCAAAGCCGACATATCCCGGAGGTGAGCCGATGAGCTTGGACACCGTGTGCTTCTCCATATACTCGGACATATCAAGGCGGAGCATTGCGTTTTCGTCACCGAACATCGCCTGAGCCAATGCCTTGCAAAGCTCGGTTTTACCTACGCCTGTCGGTCCGAGGAAGATGAACGAGCCTACCGGACGCTTCGGGTCTTTAAGACCAACCCTGCCGCGGCGGATTGCCCTCGCGATTGAGCTTACAGCCTCATCCTGACCGATTACGCGCTCATGGAGAACCTGCTCCATATTGAGCAGACGTTCGCTCTCCTCCTTTGTAAGCTGGACAACGGGAATACCCGTCCAGTCGGAGACAATCTTTGCGATAACCTCGGCGTCAACGCTGCCGCAGTTTTCCTTTTGGCTCTGCTGCCAGTTTTTCTTGGCTTCCTCGAGCTTTTCTTTAAGGGCGTTTTGCTCGTCGCGGAGCTTTGCCGCACGCTCAAAGTCCTGCTCGTCAATCGCACTCGCCTTCTCCTTTTCGTAGTCCTCAATCTGAGCTTCAAGCTCCTTTACGTTGTCGGGAGAAGTGAGCGATTTAAGCCTGATTTTTGACGCGCCCTCGTCGATAAGGTCAATCGCCTTGTCGGGAAGATACCTGTCCGCGATATACCTTGAAGAAAGGTTTACGGCGGCTTCAATCGCCTCGTCGGTGATTTTTACCTTGTGGTGGGCTTCGTAGCGGTCGCGCAGACCTTTGAGAATTTCAATCGCCTGCTCAGTAGTAGGCTCGCCTACCTTAACAGGCTGGAAGCGCCTTTCGAGCGCGGCGTCCTTTTCAATGTACTTGCGGTACTCGTTGAGGGTAGTCGCGCCGATTACCTGAAAATCTCCCCTCGCCAATGACGGCTTAAGGATGTTCGCCGCGTCGGCGCTGCCCTCTGCCGAGCCTGCGCCGATGATTGTGTGAAGCTCATCGATGAAAAGTATAATATTCTTGCTGTTTTTAACCTCGTCAATCGCCGCCTTTATTCTCTCCTCAAAGTCGCCGCGGTACTTCGCGCCTGCCACCATTCCGGTGAGGTCGAGCGCTACTACGCGCTTGTCGCGGAGGATTTCGGGCACTGTGCCGTTTGAGATTTCAAGCGCCAAGCCCTCGGCTACGGCAGTCTTGCCGACGCCGGGCTCTCCGATAAGAACGGGGTTGTTTTTTGTACGGCGGGACAGGATTTGGATTACCCTTTCAATCTCCTTTTCCCTGCCGATTACGGGGTCAATCTCGCCGTTTTTTGCGGCTTTTGTAAGGTCTCTGCCGAATTTATCGAGCGCTGAGCCCTCCTTGCCGTCCTGAGAATTCGCAAAGCCCTCATTCATTCCGTCGGAATATCCGTCGCCGCCCTGCGACATACTGCCCTGAACAGCCTCGGCAAGCATTGTCGGACTTGCGCCGAGCTCGCGCAGGAAGCTCACGGCGTAGCTGTCACCGTCCGAGATTAACGCGAGAAGCAGGTGCTCTGTTCCCACATAGCTCTGTCCCATCTTGGCGGAGATGTACGCCGCCGTCTGTAAAACTCTTTTTGTTCTGGGGGTGAACGCATCGGCGGAAAGCCTTGTCTGCGCTCCCGTACCGCTTGTCGCGGCAATCTTGCTCTGGATAGACTGAGCGCTGATTCCGCACTGTTCAAGAGCCGCCGCGGCTACGCCGCTGCCCTCTGCGGCAAGTCCGTACAGCACGTGCTCCGTGCCGACGTACCTGTGACCCATATTCTGAGCCGCCTCAACCGCTAAGTTGAGCGCTCTGTTTGCTTTTTGTGTAAAGCCCTTGAATTCAAACATAAAATCAACTCTCCTTTACTGTGTTAATTTCAAAACTCCATAAAATCATTTTATCTAAATTTTAGATTTAATCAGCTTTGCCCTTTCAATATCCCTTTCGTGGGCTGAAAGCTGTTTGCCTGCCGTCACCGACAGGGTTGCAGGCTCGATTTCAGTCATCAAGCTGTCGATAACGTCCGTGCTGACGTCGGTAATCTGACCTGACATAACTCCCATTCTCACGTTCGAGAGCAGCTTAAGCGCCTCGTCGTGGGAGATTACAAGCGTGGTTCTGAGGATTCCGAGGCTCCTCGCGACGGTGTCCTGAACGTCTATGCTCGCGCAAAGGCGCTCTCTCGCCTGCTCCTCCTGAGAAGCGAGCTGTAACGCGATATTCTTAAGGTTTTCAATCGCCGCCTTTTCGGAAATTCCCAAAGTTACCTGATTAGAAAGCTGATACAATGCGCCCTTCGGCTCAGTTCCCTCGCCGTGAGCTCCGCGGATTGTCAGTCCTAATTTTGACAGACTGCCTGCGATCCTGCTGATTGCCCTGCTTCTTTCGAGCGCAGGAAGGTGGAGCATTACCGAGGCTCTCATTCCCGTGCCGAGGTTTGTCGGGCACTGGGTTAGATAGCCGAGCTTTTCGTCAAAGGCGAACTCCAAGTTTTCGTCGAGCAGGGTATCGAGCTTGTCGGCGGTGTCAAAGGCTTCCTCAAGCGCCAAGCCCTTTTTGATGACCTGCAGGCGGATGTGGTCCTCCTCGTTAATCATAATGCTCAGGCTGTTGTCCTTGCTCAAAAGCAAAGCGCGTCCGTTTGTATCGCTGATGAATTCGGGGCTTACAAGCCTTTTTTCAACGAGCGATACGCTCTGCGTAGGTGACAACTCACCGAGCTTGATATAATCAAAATCGTTTTGCAGAGCGCTGTTTGACTGCATAATCGCGGTGCGAACGAGCTCGCTCACCTTGTTTCTGCCCTGAATACTCAGCTTGCAGGGGAACGGATAATCCTTAAGATTTCGCGCGAGCCTTACTCTGGTTGAAATTATAATTCCGCTCATAATTACGCCTCCATTCCCTTAATTTGGTCGCGAAGCTCCGCGGCACGTTCGAAGTTTTGCTCCGAAACCGCCTTGTCGAGCTCCGATTTTAGCTGACTTATTTTATCCTCTTTTGTAGGCTCGGGCTTTTGAGCCTGCGCCTTTGCGGATTTGCTGTTTTTTCCGCAGTGGGTTGTGTTTCCGTGGATTCTCCTGATTGACGGGTAGAGCCTGTCGGCAAAAAGCTCGTAGCACTTTGCGCAGCCTACCTGACCTGATTTTGCGATTTCGGCGTAGGTGCTGCCGCAGAACTCACAGCGCGTTGCCTGGGTTCTCGCAGGTAAGACGTTGCCGAAAAAGCTGCCTAAAAATCCCGAAAACTCGTTTTCAAAATCCGAAAATACATTTGTGTAGCCCATCTTCTGAGCGCAGTCCGAGCAAAGGTCGTACTCCTTAAACTCGCCGTTTACAATAGTTTTTACATGTGTGTTGGCGTTATCCGCGCCGCATTTTTGACATTTCATAAAACTTCCTCCTAAAACCAAAATTTCATTTTGCAGGGGCGGTCATTGACCGCCCGCGGGCGAGCACTGCTCGCCCCTACAGCATAATGTTTACGTATTCGTCGCCAGCAGCATATTCTTGAACAAATCAGCCCTTAGAATGTCGCGGTTTTCCTGCTCGACAGACCTCAATGAGCTGTCTGACAGCGCCGCGGCTATCACCTTGGCGATATCCATCTCAAGCACGTGAGCCGAGAGCATATTATTGAGCATAGCCTCAGCCGTCGCCTTGTCAAGGCTTTTGCCTACGGAATTGACGATGTGCATTACCATAGTGCCCCTGTCCATTTTTACGCGGCTTATTCTGATGTAGCCTCCGCCTCCGCGGCGGCTCTCGACAATATATCCCTGCTCCGGTGTGAAGCGTGACGTGATAACATAATTAATCTGGCTGGGAACGCATCCCAAGTCGCCTGCCAGCTCGTTGCGCTTAATTTCCGCGCTTCCGTTTTGCTCGTCCAACATTTCAAGAATGTACTGAGCTACCAAGTCGCTCATCCTCATTTCCAAAACCTCTTTTCTTTGAGCTTGATTATATTATAGCGGCAAGGTCAGAGAAAGTCAAAGTCAGAAAAAGTCAGATTTTTCTGCATTATCTCTTGAATTCTCGCAAATCCTCGCTTATTCTCCCGAATACTGATTTTTAAAAGTTTTTTGACTTTTTTTGACCTTAGCAAAAAAGGTCAAAAGAATAGCGGCAGGCTCTCGCCTGCCGCTTACAGTAGCTAATTAAAAAATTAATTATAATGTAAAAATTAATTACTCAGCATCTGTCTTTCTTTTTGCAAAACATTCGCTGCAGTAATAGCTTTTGCCTTCCATCGGCTTAAACGGAATTCTCGCAGGACCACCGCACTCTGCACAGGTGGTATCAAAAAACTCGCGTCCTGCTTTAGCGGCGTTCTTGCGTGCCTGTCTGCAATCCTTGCAGCGCTGGGGCTCATTTTCAAAGCCCTTTTCGGCATAGAACTCCTGCTCACCGGCAGTAAAAACAAATTCATTTCCGCATTCTTTGCAAATTAATGTCTTGTCCTCAAACATTGCGCATTACCTCTTTTCGGTTATAATTTGCCCGTTTGCGGATCGCTCCGCTTAATGCTCAGCAAAAACTAACGCAGCTTTTGAATCTTTCTCCTCGCTCTTTGCAGGGAATTGTCAACTGACTTTTCGGAAATTCCCAGCCTTTGGGCGATAGCACTGTAACTCAGACCATCGGTATAGAGCATCAATACCTCAAGTTCCTTATTGCTCAGAATCCCCCTAAGCTTTTGCATCAAAAGATCGATCTGCTCCTTGAGCATTATCTGTTCCTCGGGCGAACGGGACAGATCAACAACTTCGCTGTCAAGCGTGTCAAGCTCAACTATTGCCGACAGAGGTACGCTTTTTTTTGCGTTTTGCCTGCGTATAATGGAGATAAACCTTCGCTCAGCCACCAGCGAAACGTAGCTCTTAAAACTCATACCCCCGTCGGGATTATAAGTTTTTGCTGCGTACAGAAGGCCCATCAACCCCTCCTGAACAAAGTCGTTTTGCTCGTAGCCTTGTGCCGAATACTTGCGCGCAATAGAGGTTATTATGCCGAGATACCGCAAAACAAGCTCGTTAAACGCCGCTTCGTCACCGTTTTTTGACAGCACTGCGAGAGCATCGTCGGAAAAAGTGCCGAAAGAGTATTTTGCAAAGTTCACTTTTTCACCTCATAACACTTATGCTCTACAACAATATAATACAATATTTTATCAGCTGTGTCAATGTGCATTTCACATTTTTGTATATGTGCAACATAAAAATCAAAAAATTTATGCAAATTACACATAGTTTTTGGCAGTTTTTGTAATTTTTATATTGTAAAATATTGCATTATGTGTTATTATAAGTGTATAGTTAAAAATGCCCATAAGGAGGACGGTATGGTCTTTAGATGTTTAAGCTTCGGAATAGACGGAATTGACGGTTTTAAGGTTGAGGTTGAGGCTTCTTCTACGATGGGTTTGCCGCAGATTGACATTGTCGGACTTCCCGACGCGGCGGTTAAGGAGAGCAAGAACAGAGTTCGAAGCGCTCTGAAAAACAGCGGAATTACCCTGCCGTCAAGCCACATCACCGTAAACCTCGCCCCTGCCGATATCAAGAAGGAAGGCTCGCATTACGACCTGCCCTTGGCGGTTGTGCTGATGCAGTTAAGCGGTAATCTCAAAAAGAATATTTCAGAGCAAGCATTCATCGGAGAGCTGTCGCTAAGCGGAAAAATCCGCAGGGTAAACGGCGTTTTGCCGATGGTGATCAAGGCGCGCGAGCTCGGCGTTAAAAAGATTTTTGTGCCTGTTGAAAATTCGGGCGAGGCGGCTGTGGTAGACGGAATTGACGTTTACTGCGCGAAGAACCTGATTGAGCTTATGAACATTCTCAACGAGGACAAAGTTGCCGAAAAGCAGACTTCAAACAGCGTTAAAGCCGAACACGGAAAGGAGCTTATGCCTGATTTTTGTCAGGTAAAAGGTCAGTATGAAGCAAAGCGCGCGCTTGAAATTGCCGCGGCAGGCGGTCACAACGTTCTGCTTATCGGCCCTCCCGGCTCGGGCAAAAGTATGCTTGCAAAGCGCATGCCGTCGATTTTGCCGGATATGACGTTTGCCGAGATGATTGAGGTGACAAAGGTGCACTCGATTGCAGGCAGGCTGAAAAGCGACGGGCTTGTAAAAAACAGACCGTTTTCTTCACCTCACCACAGCGTAACGCCGGTCGGCTTGGGCGGCGGCGGTTCGGGCACGATTAAGCCCGGCGAGGTGTCGCTCGCGCATCACGGCGTGCTGTTTTTGGACGAGCTTCCCGAATTTTCAAGACAGGCGCTTGAGGTGCTCAGACAGCCGATTGAGGACGGAAAAATCACGATTTCGCGCTCGGGACAGACAAAGTCCTTCCCCTGCTCGATTATGGTTATCGCCGCGATGAACCCGTGTCCGTGCGGATATTACGGCGACGGCACGAGCCGCTGCACCTGCTCGGAAAATAAAATTAAGCGCTACTTAAACCGCGTGTCCGGCCCTCTGCTCGACAGGTTTGACATCCAGATAGAGGTTCCTGCAGTGAAGTTTAAGGAGCTCAGGGACAACGCCGACTGCGAGATGTCGGAGGATATTAAAAAGCGTGTTGAAGCGGCGAGGGAAATTCAGCGGAAGCGTTACAGCGGAACGAATACTCCCGGCAACGCGAAGGTCACCGAGGAGCAGTTTGAAAAGTACTGCGTAATCGACAAGGAAGCCGAGCAAACGCTTAAAACCGCGTTTGAAACCCTCGGCTTTACCGCGAGAGCGTACAACCGCGTGCTGAAGGTCGCGCGTACCATCGCGGATTTGGACGGCGAGGAAATCATCAATTCAAGCCACGTTCTGGAAGCGATTCAGTACAGAAGCTTGGATAAAAAATATTGGAAATAAAACTTTTATACTAATATCCAATAAAACCCTTTAACATCTGTCGCGGTAAATTCCGCATAACTGCGTTGTTGTCCTTGCAAGGCGTCAGCCTTGCGGCGTCCTCCGCCTTGTTCTGCAAAATTTTCCGCTGACATCTGTTTTAAAGCGTTTTAATGGAAATTAGTATTACAGGGACGGTTCATTACGGGCTGTCCCTGCTGTTTTTTGCCCTGAATAATCCAACTCAAATAAAGGTTTACAAATACTAAATATAATGGTATAATATTGGGTAGACCACAAAATGTGGTTATTTTTGGAGGTGTTGTTATGGAAATAACAAAAAATTCTATCATCGGTGACGTGCTTGATCAGCACCCCGAGACAGCTCAGATTTTTTTGAGCATCGGTATGCACTGCCTCGGCTGCCCCGCTTCAAGAGGCGAGACAATTGAGGAAGCCTGCATGGTTCACGGCGCAGACGCCGACGCGCTTGTTGAGGCAGTTAACGCGGCTGTTAAATGATAACCCTTGACAGCCGGCTGAGCCTGTGCGCGTCATTTGTGCGGCAGGACAGCAAGCTTGCGGACATAGGCACAGACCACGCATATTTGCCTGTGTGGCTGTGCCAAAACGGCGTCTGCAAAAGCGCCGTAGCCGCCGACATTAACCCCGAACCGCTCAGCCGCGGACAGCTTACTATTGCTCAGGCAGGGCTTGAGGATAAGGTAAAAACCAGACTGAGCGACGGTCTTAAAAGCATTTCGGCGGACGAAGCCGACGACATTGTTATCGCGGGTATGGGCGGCGAGCTCATCGCGAAAATCATACTTGAATGCGAATATTCGCGCGATAAAGACAAGCGCTTTATTTTGCAGCCGATGACCAAAAGCGAGCTGTTGATTGAAAGGCTCTGCCAAAACGGTTTTGAAATTTTAAGTCAGGACTGCTGTGTGGCTTCAAACAAATGCTACACCGTCCTGCTGGTACAATACAGCGGTGAAAAGCGCGCCTACAGCGAGGTATATCCCTACATTTGCGAGCTTAAGCCGAAGGAAAACGAAACGCATCTTCGATTTATAAAAGCCCACATTGAGAGGCTTTTAAAAAAGGCTAACGGAGACGCGGGCTTTGCTGTGCTCGCGGAAAAATTAAAGGAGAGTATTTATGGCGACTGTTAATGATATTCTTGAATTTTTTGAGGAGTTCGCTCCCGTAAGCACCGCAATGGAATTTGACAACGTGGGACTGCTCGTCGGAGACAAAAACCGGTTTGTCCGCCGGGCGCTTGTATCTCTCGACATCACTCCGGAGGTGGTTTACGAGGCGGAAAAGCTCGAATGTGAGCTCATCATCAGCCACCATCCTGTTATTTTTCAGCCGCTGAAAAGGCTTGAAGCAGGCTCTGCCCCCTACCTTTTGGCAAAGAAGGGAATTTCCGCGATATGTATGCACACCAACCTCGATTTGTCCGAGAGCTTCGGCGTGAACCTCTGCCTTGCCTCAGCCGTAGGAATTAAAAACGTGCAAAGGTCTGACAAGGGAGAGTGTCTTTTTGTGGGCGAGCTTGAAAGGGAGATGAACTCCGACGAGCTTGCCGAGCAGGTAAAGTTCGCTCTCGACTGCAAGGGGCTGCGCTACACCACCGCAAACAACAGAATCAAAAAGGTCGCGGTTTGCTCGGGCTCGGGCGGAAGCGAGATTTTCGCCGCTTATGAGGAAGGCTGCGCCGCCCTTGTGACAGGCGAAATTAAGCACCACGAGATAAACACCGCCAACGACCTCGGCGTTACCGTGATTGACGCAGGTCACTTCAAAAGTGAAAATGTTGTAATTATGCCGCTTGTCAATAAGCTCGGCAAGCGTTTTAGTGATATTATTTTTACAAAATCGAAAAATTACGACGATAATATTAAATTTTGTTAATCAAATGACGATTTTTCTCGCTAATTTATTGCATAATCGGTTACAATTTGGTATAATAAAGTGATATTTACTTATTTAAAAGAGGCAATATGAGAATAAGAAAAAAGAAATGGGCTGAGCCCGAGCTGAGCGTTTGCGACTTTTTCGTTAAAAATCCTGACGAGCACGCAGGCAAATGGGCTGAGGCTTTCCCGAAAAAACAGCCGCTGTACCTTGAAATCGGCTGCGGCAAGGGCGGTTTTGCAGGACAGCTCGCGCTTAATAACCCCGATAAAAACATAATCGCCGTCGACATCAAGATTGATATGCTCGGCGTCGGCAGGCGCACGATTGTTAAGCTGTTTGAGGAAAACGGCAAAACCCGGGACGATATTACGAACCTTCTGCTCGTCAACTACAATGTCGAGCAGCTCGATAAGATTATTACAGCCGACGACCAAATCGAAAGGCTGTTCATAAACTTCTGCAATCCGTGGCCGCGCGCAAGGCACAAAAAGCGCAGGCTGACCTTCCCGAGGAAGCTCGAGATGTACAAGACCTTCCTCAAAAAAGACGCGGAAATCCGCTTTAAGACCGATGACGACGAGCTTTTTGAGGAGAGCGTGGAGTACTTTGAGCAGAGCGGATATGAGATTAAATTCATCACGCGCGACTTGCACGCAAGCGATGTTAAGGACAACATCGTGACCGAGCACGAGCGGATGTTCACCGAGGAAGGCAAAAAAATTAAGTATCTGATCGCAGTGCAGAAAACCGACTAAATTACAAAAGGAAGTGATTACTTGAAGCTTAAAAACCTTGCCGCAGTTATTTTGGCAGCGTCAACCGCGCTTTTGTGCGGCTGTAATATTGCGGATTTGAGCTTTGAGGAATCGCTCAGACCGCCCAGAACAATGGGCGACGAGGCGGAAATTGAAAAGCTGATTTCCAAGACGGCAGGCAGCAATTACACGCTTAAGTATCCCAAAAGTGGCTCCTACCGCAGCGCCATTATTATGAACGACCTAAACGGCGACGGCGTTGACGAGGCTATCGCCTTCTTCAAGGGCAAGGACGAAACCGCCGGGGTTCATATGCTGTTGATGTACGATCAGGATGGCGAGTGGAAAACCTCGGGCGATTACGTCACCGAAACCACCGACGTCGACTGCGTTGACTTCGCGGATATCGACGAAAACAACGGGCTCGAAATTATCGTCGGCTACACCACCTACACTCCGAACGTGAACTTTTTGGCGTGCTACACCTACTCAAACGGCGTGACCGACACAATTCAGGCAGGTCAAAATTACTCGTCGTTTTACTGCGGAAACCTTGACAACAACGGCAAGAGCGAGATTATCACTCTCTCGCTTTTCAGCGCGGAAAATCAGGCGAAAGCCTCAATGCTCTCCTACAGCAAGGAGAAAAAGCAGATTTTTGTTAAAGCCTCAGCTCCGATGGACCCGAACGTCGTAAAGATTAAGAGCATCGGAATGTCGGACTTTGACGGCTCGGTTAAGGGCGTTGTGGTTGACGGCTCGTTTGCGAGCGAGGAGCTCGTAACTCAGGTTATCTACTACAACCAAACCCTCGCTGTGCTGAGAAATCCGCTGTATAAAGAAAAACAGAAGAACCCGACTACGCGCACCGTCGGCGTTTTGAGCACTGACTTTGACGGCGACTCAAAGCTTGAAATCCCGATGGCGGAAAAGCTTCCGTTCCACGGCGAGGATATGGCGCTGACCGTGGCTGACAAAATCAGCTGGTGCTCGTTTAATCCCGCAAACGAAACGCTTACGGTAAAAAGCGTTGTCGCTGAGAACAGAAAATGCGGTTTTTCCGTAAAACAGCCTTCAAAATGGGTTGACAGAAGCTATACCGCGATTAATGACGAAAACTCAATGAAGCTTTACGAGTGGGTAAACAACGCACTCGGTGAGGAGCTTTTTGAGGTCAAAGCGTTTGACGTCTCGGCGTGGGACAAGGGCAAAATCGACGGCTTTACGCTGATTTACCGCGACAACCGCTACGCCTATGCGTTCACAAATCCACAGGGCAAAAGCCCGATGAAGCTTACAGACGACGAGATTAAAACGGCGTTTTCAGTAACCGATAACAGAGTGTAAAAAATCACACTTTATATAAAACAAACTTACTTTTCCAAAAACGGAGGTTTTGAAGATGAAAAAAATTCTTGTATGCGAGGACGAATCCGCTATCCGCGATTTTGTCGTAATCAACCTCACCCGTGCGGGTTATGACGTTGTTGAGGCAGACTGCGGAGAAACCGCACTAAAAAAGTACGACGAGTACGACGGCGACTTTGATATCGCTATTCTCGACGTTATGATGCCCGGCATTGACGGTTTTCAGGTTTGTAAGGAGCTGAGAAACCGCAACGGCGGAATAGGCATTATTATGCTCTCCGCAAAAACTCAGGAGATGGATAAGGTAACAGGTCTTATGCTCGGCGCTGACGACTATGTTGCAAAGCCCTTCTCCCCCAGCGAGCTTTTGGCGCGCGTCGATTCGCTCTACAGGAGAGTTGCGCTCGCACAGTCAAGGTCTGAGAACAACTTTAAAGAGGAGCTCAAGTCAGGCGACTTTACACTTAATCTGCGCAACCGTGCTCTGCTCAAAAACGGCAAGATGATTGAGCTTACTCAGGTTGAGTTCCAGATTATGGAGTATTTCTTCTCAAATCCCGGCGTTGCGCTCGACAGAATTGATATTCTCAACCACGTTTGGGGCGACGCTTATGTGGGCGAGGACAAGATTGTCGACGTTAATATCCGCAGACTGAGAATGAAGGTCGAGGACGAACCCTCTAACCCCAAGCATATCATCACTGTATGGGGACTCGGCTACAAGTGGGACTCAGGCGAGTAAGAAAAGAATAATGAACAATGAACAATGAATAATGAATAGTGAGTAATTTAAAGAAGGGATGGTGACAACAGAATGTTCCGCGGCATTACCAAGCGCTGGATGCTCAACACGCTCAGCGTTATTTTGACCATAATTATTCTGATTGTCGTCACCCTTATTTTTGTTGTAACCTACCTGTTCCAAAGCGGAGTTGAGCAGAGGCTCGCCTCTACCGGCAACGAGCTGAGCATTGTCTTTTCGGGCTTTCAGAGCCCGGGCTCGACAGAGTTTACCTCTGCCGCGCGCGACTACATTGAGAACTTCGACAAAAAAGAAAATATGGGGGTTATGGTACTCAACTCCACAGGCAAGGTTGTTTTGACCTCTACGGGTTTCCTGCCCGAGGAGGATGAAAAGTTTACCGACTTTGACTCCGCTGTGTCAAACGAGGACGGCTACGCCTTTTGGCGCGGAACTCTGCTTTCAGGCGAGGCTGCTATGAGCGAGACGAGAGTTATCAAGGATCCCGACGGCGCTGTTGTAGGCGCAATCAGGTACATAGTCAGCATGGAGCCCGTCAACAGCAGGATTATCCTGTCCGCGGTAATTATTATCGCAATCGGGCTGGTGATTTTGGGACTTGTTATTATTTCGGGCTTGCTGTTTATCCGCTCAATCGTCAAGCCTATTCAAAGGCTTTCCGAAGCTGCAGGGCAGATTGCGCAGGGCGACTTCTCCGCCTCGGAGAAAATCGAGCACAAGTACGACGACGAAATCGGTGATTTGTGCGACGCGGTAAGCGATATGGCTAAGGACTTGGAGACTACCGAGCAGATGAAAAACGACTTTATCTCGCGCGTATCTCACGAGCTGAGAACTCCTCTTACCGCAATTAAGGGCTGGGCGGAAACCATGCAGCTCAGCGAACGCGGCACGCTTGACCGCCGCACCTTTGACAAGGGCATGGGGGTAATTATTAAAGAGAGCACAAGGCTTACGGGCATCGTTGAGGAGCTGCTCGACTTCGGCAGAATCCAGAGCGGCAGAATGGTTTTGATGAATGAAAAAATCGACATCCTCGCTGAGTTTGACGAGACCGTATATATGCTCAAGGAACGCGCCGTTGAGGAGGGCAAGCACCTGCTTTACGATGAACCCGAGGTGGTTTATCCCCCGATTTACGGCGACAGAAACAGACTGAGACAGGTTTTCCTGAATATTCTTGACAATGCGCTTAAATACACGCCAAAGGGCGGCGTTGTCGCGGCGCAGGTTATCTACAGCAAGGATGAACCTGATGTTATAAAAATTATCGTTACGGACACAGGCTGCGGTATTTCCGCAGAGGATTTGCCGAGGGTTAAGGAAAAATTCTACAAGGCAAATCAGACCGTCCGCGGTTCGGGTATCGGACTGGCGGTTGCCGACGAGATTATGAACCTTCACCACGGCTCGCTCGATATCGAGAGCGGCGAGGGCGTCGGAACAACCGTAACGCTCACCTTCCCCATATATAAAGAGGGAAGCGAGAATAAAAAGACAGAGGTAGTTAAGCTCTAAAGATTAGAGTTAAGAGTTAAGAGTTTAGAGTTTAATTATTTGTCATTACACTGTGACAGCCTCTACTTTGAAAGGGTATATTTTATGAGTAAAAAGACAAAGAAAATTACTTCAATCGGCGGTAGTGCGCTGATTGAAGGTATTATGATGAGGGGACCGAAAAAGAGCACGGTTTGCGTGCGCACCGCCCCCGATGAAATTTATTCGGAGGACATCAGCATTAACACTATCCCCTCCAAGTTCAAGATTTTTAAAATTCCGTTTTTGAGGGGTATCGCAGGCTTAATCGACTCTATGCGCCTTAGCTACAAGTCGCTTATGCTGTCCGCCGACAAGGCGATTGAATCCGCCGAGATTGAGGAAGAACCCTCAAAATTCGAAAAATGGCTCGACGACAAGTTCGGAGACAAGCTCGTAAAGGTGCTTATGGTAATCGCCTCGGTAATCGGCGTGGCGTTTGCAATCGGACTGTTTTTTTTCCTGCCGTCCTTCCTGTTTGACCTTTGCTCAAACTTCATCCCTGCCTTCAGAGCCGAGGGCAACTCTAACCCCGAGATGGTAAGGCTCTGGAAGTCGATTTTCGAGGGCGTTTTGAAGATTGCCCTGTTTTTAACATACATCGTTATTGTGTCGCAAACGCCCGATATGAAGCGCGTGTTTATGTACCACGGCGCAGAGCATAAAACGATTTTCTGCTACGAAAACGAGAAAGAGCTCACCGTTGAAAACGTAAAAAAGCAGACTCGATTCCACCCCCGTTGCGGCACAAGCTTTATGGTAATTATGCTGATTATCGGCATTTTGGTTGGTCTTTTGATTCCTGCAAATCCGTTCGGAATCGCGTTTTTAAGACCTGTGTTTAAGATTTTGCTCATTCCGCTTGTATGCGGACTCGGCTATGAGCTGATTAAGCTGTGCGGCAAGCACGACAACGTTTTGACAAGAATCATCGCTGCTCCCGGACTTTGGGCGCAGAGAATTACCACAAAAGAACCAAACGACGATATGATTGAGGTCGCCATCAAGGCGATCAAGTCGGTTATCCCCGAGGACGGTTCGGATATTGTCGGCGGCTGCGGATGCTAAAGGATTTATACATAAAATTACGCGGTATCCTCTCGGAAGCAGAAATTGAAGCTCCCGAGCTCGAGGCAAGGCTTTTGATTGAGGGCGTGACGGGTATGAACCGCGCTTCTCAAATTGCAAATTCAAATTCGGAAATAAGCGGAGAAATTCAGGAAAAGCTGATATCTATGGCGCAAAAACGCGCCGAGCACCTGCCCTTGCAGTACATTTTGGGCAAGTGGAACTTTATGGGCTTTGAGTTTAAGGTCGGTGAAGGCGTGCTTATTCCGCGCGACGACACCGAGGTTCTCGTCGGGCTTTGCCTTGACTATCTGAAAGCTTCCGACGGCAAAACCGCACTCGATTTATGCGCAGGAAGCGGAGCGGTAAGCGTTGCGCTTGACAAGCTTGCAAACGCGGACGTCACCGCGGTAGAGCTGTCCGATAAAGCGTATAATTTTCTTTTAGAGAATATTAAAGGCACGAATATCAAGCCGCACAAGGGCGATATTTTTGAGTGCTACAGGGATTTTGAAGCGAAAAGCTTTGACTTGATCGCCTCAAATCCGCCCTACATCAAGACAGATGAAATCGAAACCCTGCAAACCGAGGTCGGTTACGAGCCTAAAACGGCTCTCGACGGCGGCGCGGACGGTCTTGACTTTTACCGCGCGATAGCCCGGCGCTGGACTCCCCTGCTCAAAAGCGGCGGAGCGATGGCGTTTGAGCTCGGTGAAGGTCAGGCGGAATACGTCGGCGGTCTAATGGCTGACCACGGCTATATAAATATCAAAACCGCAAAGGATTTGGGCGGTACCGACAGGGCGATTATCGGTATTTTGCCCTGAGCATTGTACAATTTTCGGTACAATGCAAAGGTTTTAGAAAATTTGTTCGAAGTTTTTGCCCCCAAGCCATTGAAATTTGGATTGGTATGATTTATAATTACTCTTGGAAGTTTAAGGTTGGTTTTTGTATTAAAACTAACATAAAAAGTGAATGAGCTTTCAACTTTCAACTACATTACGGAGGTATATGAAAATGGCAGTAGACAGAAACAAGGCGCTGGAAACAGCGATTTCTCAGCTTGAAAAACAATTCGGAAAGGGCGCTGTTATGCGCCTTGGAGAGAATAAGCATATGGAGGTTGAGCACATCTCAACCGGTTCGCTTTCGCTCGACGTAGCGCTCGGAATCGGCGGACTTCCCAGGGGCAGAATTATCGAGATTTACGGTCCGGAGTCCTCAGGTAAAACAACCCTTTCGCTCACCTGTATTGCCGAGGGTCAAAAGCTCGGCGGCAACGCGGCGTTTATCGACGTTGAGCACGCGCTTGATCCTGTATATGCCGAAGCGCTCGGCGTTGACGTTGATTCCCTGCTCGTTTCACAGCCCGACACCGGCGAGGACGCGCTCGAAATTGCCGAGGCGCTCATCCGCTCAGGCGCGATCGACGTTATCGTAATCGACTCGGTAGCCGCGCTTGTTCCCAAGGCTGAGATCGAGGGCGAAATGGGCGACAGCCACGTTGGTCTGCACGCGCGCCTTATGTCGCAGGCTTTAAGAAAGCTCGCAGGCGCTATCAGCAAATCAAACTGCGTCGCAATCTTCATCAACCAGCTCCGCGAAAAGGTCGGCGTAATCTACGGCAACCCCGAGGTTACCACCGGCGGACGTGCGCTTAAGTTCTACAGCTCTGTTAGAATAGATATCCGCAAGGCTGAGGCGCTTAAGGTTAACGGAGAAATCATCGGCAACCACACCAAGTGTAAGGTTGTTAAAAATAAAATCGCTCCGCCGTTCAAGACGGCTGAGTTCGACATTATGTACGGCGAGGGTATCTCGCGCGAAGGCGAGCTGATCGACCTCGGCGTTCAGGCTGAGGTTATTCAGAAGGCAGGCGCGTGGTTCAGCTACAACGGCAACCGTCTCGGTCAGGGCCGCGACAGAGTTAAGGAGCTGCTCAAAAACGATCCCGAGCTGTACAAGGAAATCGAGACAAAGCTCTGGGAGAACATTGACAAGCTCTACGCTTCCGCAAAGCCCAAGACTGCTAAAAAGGCTACGGTAAGCAAGGTTGACGAGCCTGCTCCGGCTGCCGATAAAAAGAGCGCAAACATCGACATTTTGGCTGAATAATGACTATCACCGCGATTGAGCCGCGCCGCAGGCAGATGTGCGCGCTGTTTATTGACGGCGAGTACGTGATGAACCTTGACGCTCAGACGTTGATTGAAAACCGCTTTGACGTCGGCCGCGAAATTGACGACGACGAGCTAGGGGAGATTATCGAAAAGAGCAACGAACGCCGCGCAAAGGACAAGGCGCTGTGGCTGATTTCGTACAGAAGCCACTCCAAAAAGGAGCTTTTTGACAAGCTCAGGCGCGATTTTGACGAGGACAGCGCTCAAAAGGCGGTTGACCGTATGCAGGAGCTCGGCTTGATTAACGACGGCGAGTTTGCCAAGGCATACGCCCGAAAGCTGGTCTACGGCAAAAAAATGTCGCTGAGAGCCGCGGAGCTTGAGCTGCGCCGCAAGGGCATTGACGAAATAACCGCCGAGCAGGCGCTAAGTGAGCTTGAATACGACGCGCAAACTCAGATTATTGAATTTATAAGTAAAAAATACAGAAATATTGAAGATGAAAAGGTCAGACGCCGCGCCGTTGCCGCCCTGCAAAGAAAAGGCTACGGCTGGGATGACATTAAGCAGGCGATTGAAAGCATGAGCGGCGATTTTGACTAATATCTAATAAATAAAGGACTGAACGCATATGAATTATAAGGCAGGAATTGTGTCGCTCGGCTGCGCTAAAAACCAGGTGGACGCCGAAATACTGCTTTTCAGCCTAAAGCAAAAGGGCTTTGAGCTTGTAGACGACCCTGCCAAGGCTGACGCGGTAATCGTCAACACCTGCGGCTTTATCGAAAGCGCCAAGCAGGAGAGCATTGACGAGATCATCGAGCTCGGAAAGCTAAAGCGCGAAGGCAAAATCAAGGCGATTATCGTTACGGGCTGCCTTGCCGAAAGGTACCAAAACGAGATTACCAAGCAGCTCTACGAGGTTGACGCCGCTGTGGGTATCGGCGCAAATTCAAAAATTGCCGATATCGTGCTCGACGCGCTGGGCGGCAATAAAACCGAGCTTTTCCCAAGCAAGCTTGAGCTGCCGCTTGAGGGCGGAAGAATTCAGTCCACTCCCCCCTACACCGCTTATCTGAAAATTGCCGAGGGCTGCGACAACCGCTGTACCTACTGCGCAATTCCGCTCATCAGGGGCGGTTTCAGAAGCAGAGAGCCCGAAAACGTCATTGAAGAAGCAAAACAGCTTGCCGAAAAAGGTGTTCGCGAGCTAAATGTTATCGCTCAGGACACCACGCGCTACGGCGAGGATTTGTTCGGCAAGCCGTACCTTGCCAAGCTGTTAAAGGAGCTCTGCAAAATTGAAAAGCTGCGCTGGATAAGGGTGCTCTACTGCTACCCCGAGCGCGTTACCGACGAGCTGATTGACGTAATGGCGAATGAGGAAAAAATCGTAAAATACATTGATTTGCCGCTTCAGCACTGCAACGCTGAAATTCTTAAAAGTATGAACCGCCGCGGCTCACGCGAGAGCTTAACCGCATTGCTTAATAAAATCCGTGACAGAATCCCGAACGTTGTGCTCCGCACAACCTTTATCTCAGGCTTCCCCGGAGAAACAGAGGAGCAGTTTGAGGAGCTCTGCGAGTTCGCGAAGGAGATTGAATTTGACAGGCTCGGCTGTTTCCCCTACTCTCAGGAGGAGGACACCCCTGCCGCAGCGTTCCCAAATCAGCTTGACGAGGAAACAAAGCAGAACCGCGCCGATATAATTATGGAACAGCAGCAGCTTATTATGACGCGCCGCTGCGAAAAGCTCGTCGGCACAACCGCCGAGGTGCTTGTCGAGGGCTTTGACCGCATAGCCGAGTGCTGGTACGGCAGAACCTACGCCGACGCTCCCGAGGTTGACGGCTGCGTGTTCTTCACAACCGGCGGCAAAAAGCCAAGCATCGGCAGCTTTGTAAACGTAAAAATAACCGACACAATGGGCATTGACCCGGTCGGCGAAATGATAGAGAATTAAAGAGTAATAACCATATTGATTTAATATAACAGACGGTATTATTTCCAACTTAACTCTTAACTCTTAACTCTCAACTCTTAACTCTAAACTCTCAACTCAAAAAGAGGCAACTATGAACCTACCAAACAAACTCACTGTAGGAAGGATTTTGCTTGTTCCGCTGTTCGTAGCGGCAATGCTTATTCCGTTTCCGCTTCACAATTTAGCGGCGCTGATACTTTTCTCAGCCGCTTCAATAACCGATATGCTCGACGGAAAAATCGCGCGCAAGCGCGGTCTTATCACGGACTTCGGAAAATTTGCCGACCCTCTCGCTGATAAAATTTTGGTGCTGGCGGCAATGCTCTGCCTGGTTCAAAACGGACTTTGCGACTGCGTGGCGGTTATAATTGTGCTGCTCAGGGAGTTTTCGGTAACATCAATCAGGCTTATCGCCTCGACCAAGGGCGAGGTTATCGCCGCCAACAAATGGGGCAAGGTAAAGACCGTTACGCAGATGACCGCGCTGATTATCATTATGGTTTTGCAGTCGGTATGCGATATAATCAAGCTTTCGGGCGGAGTTGTCACCGAAGATTTAAGCCTGATTTTCTTTATTATCGGAGAGGTTCTCATTTGGATTTCCACATTTTTCGCGATTATCTCGGGCGTAATTTACGTAAAACAGAACTTCCATTTTATCTCGGAAACATAAAACCGAATGATTGTTTAATTATTCATAATTAAACTCTAAACTCTGACTGTAAGGGTGATTTTTTGTTCGAAGTATTAAAATCAGATATCCAGGCGGTTTTAGACCGCGACCCTGCCGCAAGGAGCAAGGCTGAGGTTTTCTTCCTCTACTCGGGCTTTAAGGCAGTCCGCCGTCACCGCCGCGCACACTGGTTTTTTAATCATAATCACAAGTTCATAGCCCGCTGGATTTCCCAGCGAAGCCGCCACAAAACGGGTATCGAAATTCACCCGGGCGCAAAAATCGGCAAGGGTTTGTTTATCGACCACGGAATGGGCGTTGTCATCGGTGAAACCACGGTTATCGGCGACAACTGCACAATCTACCAGAACGTAACCCTCGGCGGTACGGGTAAGGAAACCGGCAAACGCCACCCGACTCTCGGCAACAATGTGCTTGTAGGCTCGGGCGCGAAGGTGCTCGGACCGTTCACCGTTGGCGATAACGCGCGAATTGCCGCAGGCGCGGTTGTTCTGCGCGAGGTTCCGCCGAACGCCACCGCGGTAGGCGTTCCGGCAAGAATTGTCAAGCTAAACGGTATCAGGCACGAAAACCTCGACCAAATTCACGTTTCCGACCCTGTCGCTCAGGATTTGGGAGTATTGGAGCACAAGCTTAGCGAGCTTACCGCGGAGCTTGAAAAACTCCGCGCCGAGTCCGCAAGACGTTCAAATCCGGCTGAAAGCTCGTTTGACAGCGCAAGCCTTTAAGATAATTGATAATTGATAATTGAAAATTAAGGAGTAAACAAAATGCAGTTATATAACTCTTTGGGACAGACAAAGCAGGAATTTGTACCCTATTCAGATAAGATTGTAAATATGTACACCTGCGGTCCGACCGTGTACCACTACGCGCACATCGGCAACCTGCGCACGTATATTATGGAGGACGTGCTTGAAAAGTATCTCCGTTTTTCGGGCTACAACGTTAAGCGCGTTATGAACATCACCGACGTCGGACATCTTTCGAGCGACGCCGACACCGGCGAGGACAAAATGCTCGCAGGCGCAAAGCGCGAGCACAAAAGCGTGCTGGAAATCGCGAAGTTCTACACCGACGCATTCTTCTCGGACTGCGCAAAGCTCAATATCAAAACTCCCGACGTGGTAGAGCCTGCCACAAACTGCATTGACGAGTTTATCAATATGGTTTCCACCCTGCTCGACAAGGGCTACGCCTATGTTGCAGGCGGAAACGTTTACTTTGACACCTCAAAGCTCGACGAATACTACGTTTTCGGCAATATGAACGAGGACGACTTGGCTGTAGGCGTTCGCGACAGCGTTGAGGAAGATACAAACAAGCGCAATAAAACCGACTTTGTGCTCTGGTTTACCAAGTCGAAGTTCGACGACCAGGAGCTTAAATGGGAAAGTCCGTGGGGCTACGGCTATCCCGGCTGGCACATTGAGTGCTCGTCAATCAGCTACAAGCACAACGGCGAGTATCTTGACATTCACTGCGGCGGAATTGACAACGCCTTCCCCCACCACACCAACGAAATCGCGCAGAGCGAGGCGTTTATCGGTCACAAGTGGTGCAAATACTGGTTCCACGTGCTCCACCTCAACGACGCGAGGGGCAAAATGAGCAAGTCAAAGGGCGACTTTTTGACGGTTTCTCTGCTCGAGAGCAAGGGCTACAATCCGCTGGTTTACAGAATGTTCTGCCTGCAGAGCCACTACCGCAAGCCGCTGACCTTTACCTACGACAGCCTTGACAACACCGCTAAGGCTTATGAAAAGCTGGTTACGAGAATTGCGAACATCTCCCCTGACGGCGAGGTTGACAGCGCCAAGGCAGACGAGCTTATCGGCAAGTTCAAGGAAGCGCTCGACAACGACCTCAACACCGCGCTCGGACTTACCGCGGTTTATGACGTGCTTAAGGCTGATACAAACGGCGCGACAAAGCTGTTTGTCATCGGTGAGCTCGACAAGGTTCTCTCGCTAAACCTCATTACCGAAAAAGAGGATGAAGAGCCTGCGGCTGACAGCGATTTAACCGCTGAGATTGAAGCTCTCATTCAGCAGCGCACCGAAGCGCGCGCCGCAAAGGACTGGGCAACCGCCGACGCAATCCGCGACAAGCTCAAGAAAATGAACGTGACGGTTATCGACTCCAAGGACGGAATAACTTGGAAGTTTAACTGATTTAATTAACAAAAAGCTTCTCTTATTGAGAAGCTTTTTTCGTTTTCAGAAATATATTGCATTTTATCAAATTATATGATATACTGTCAACGTAAAGAAACGGTGGCGGCTGTTTCGACACCCTTTAGAGATGGGGTGTTAAAGCTTATGGAATATTTAGCTGTTATTGCTATAATAGTTATTTTCACTTTTTACATAGTGATTTCTATAAAGAGATAACCGCCCTGTTCTTGCACAACAGAGCGGTTACATAATTAACCCTTTAGTATTGCGAAACAGTCCATACCGTTTCTTTACACTCTCATTATAATCTATTTTTCGCTGATAGTCAATATGCTTGTAATAAAAATTCTTCCCTTTCCATACAATTCTATGGAAGGGGATTTTTTTATGAAGTTTTTTGTTCTTACAAAGCGGAGCTTGCTGTCTCTCGCGTTTTGCTTAATTATCGGCGCACTGGCGGCGACGGTCGCGGTAAGCTCGGCGGTTAAGGCGGTTCAGACCACCGCCGAGCCGAAGATTGTTCCTGTTTACCGCGTAGAGGGCGGCAAAAATCAGGTCGCGATTTCATTTGACGCCGCGTGGGGCGATGAGCAGACCGAACACCTGCTGAATATTCTCGACGAAAACGACGTAAAGGCGACGTTTTTCCTCGTCGGTGACTGGGTAGATAAATACCCCGACGACGTTAAGGAAATTCACGAGCGCGGTCACGACATCGGCAATCACAGCGACACCCATCCGCATATGCCGCAGCTCGATATTTCGGGAGAAAACGCCGAGGTTCAGGCGTGTAATGAAAAGATTAAGGCGCTCACAGGGCAGTCTCCCACGCTGTTCCGTCCGCCCTACGGCGACTACGACAACAACCTTGTCAACTGCGTAAAAAGCCTCGGAATGTACTGCGTTCAGTGGGATGTTGACAGTCTGGACTGGAAGGATCCATCCCCCGAGCAGATGACGAAAACCGTGCTCGACAAGGTGCAGGACGGCTCGATAGTACTTATGCACAACGGCGCAAAAAATACCCCAGCCGCGCTGCCGAACATAATCAAAGGCATACGCGATAAGGGGTTTGAGATTGTGCTTATTAAAGACCTGATTCCCGAGGGAGAATACTATACGGACGTGCAGGGTGAGCTGCACCTTTCCAATTGAAAATTTGAGGTGTTGTCCAAATCTTTGATTTGGGTAACAACACCCATGCGTTAGCTGAAAATGGAAAATGGAGAATTATATTGACATAATCGTTTAATTGTTATATAATTCCAAAAAAGAAAATATTTATATTTGTATAAAACAGAGCTGCCGACAATTTGTCAGCAGCTCTTACTGTTATTTAATTAATATACAATAACCGGAGTTCCGTAATCGGAGTTGTTGTAGATAATTCTCACCTTATCAACCGGGGTGTTTACACAGCCGTGAGAGCCGTCGCCCTTATAGATTGAGCCGCCGAAGCGTGAACGCCAGCTTGCATCGTGAATTCCGCAGCCTCCGCTGAACGCCATCCAGTACTCAACGAACGACGAGTATCCCGGACCGCTGAGGGTTGTGTTTCTCGCGCGCTGATACATACTAAAGTAACCCTTCGGGGTGTTGTGCCAGCCGTCGGCGTTACCTGTAACAACGTCGGTCTCGACAATCAGCTTGCCGTTTTTGTAGTACCACATATGCTGCTTGTCAATGCTTACCTCAACATATGTATCGCCCATAGCCTTGCCGTAGATGTTTCCGTTTACGGTAAGTGTGCGGTTAACCGCCGTACCGGTAATGCTGTGCTGCTTTGTAACATACAGCGGATATACGCGGAAATACAGCTTTCTGCCGGGCTGGAGTCTGGGAGAAGTAAAGCGGTTTGAGGTTGTGCTGCCGAGCTTTGTACCGGAAAGCGAGTCGGGCTTGTCATAGCAGTAAATATCATAACGGGTAGCGAACTTGTTGTAGTTCCAAACAAGGTCAACCTTTGAGCGGCTTGTCGAGATATTGAACGCCGGAGCGCCTAAGCCCGACAGACACTTAAGTCTGTTGGAGGGTGAAGAATAGCCGCAGCCGTTGCACTCTCTGTACGCCTTTACATTATAAACGTAGATGTTGCCGACCTTAACGTTTGTATCAACAAAGCTGCGGTTCTGCTTGCCGACAATTGTCTTGTAGAGAACCTCTTTGTTGCCGGATTCGGGCGACGAACGGAAAATCTTGTAGCCCGTAGCCTTGGTGTTGGCATTCCATCTAAGCTCGATAATCTGTGATGAACGGACTCTAAGCAGCATACCGACCGCGCCGGGCTGAGTAGCGGTCTTTTTGAGTGTACGGTTACCCTCGTAGTTCTTGCCGTTGTAGGTGAGGTACGCGGATACCATAAAGTGGTACTGAGTTGTGTTTCTCAGGCGGTTAAGTGTAAAGGCGGTGTTCTTAGTAGTACCTGCCTTGTGCCAGCCGCCTTCTTCACCGTCGGCATTATAATAGTATACGATATAGCCTACGGCGTTTGCAACCTTGTTCCAAGTGAGTGAAATGCTGTTTGTAGCATAGCTGGTCTTTTGAAGGTTAACAACGTTGCCGGGTACGGGAATTTGGGGCTCTGTCGGAGCTTCGGTAGCAGCGACAATCTCCTCATCGGGCTCAGCGGCAGCGCTGTGCGCGTCGTCAACAGCGGCAATAGCCTCTGCCTCGTCCTTTGCGCCGTTAAAGTCCTCTCCCTCGTTGTCAGCGAGTGTTACTCCTTCTTCCTCTGCGCCTGCGGTATCTGCATTATCGGAAGCGGCGGCGGTCTGTTCGTCTGTCTGTGCAGCCGAAACGCCTACCACACTTGCCGCCGAAACCGCCATAACAGCGGAGAGCAAAAGCGCAAGCAGTTTTTTGGATTTCCTCATTTTCATAAACGCTCCTTTATTGTTGATGTCCCGAAACCTAATGTTGCGGGCAATCAAATTATACAGATTTATATGCGAAAAAACTGTCGTTAATAACACCAAACAATAATAACCTGTTATTTACCTTCTGCGACAGCTTTTCTGACCTCGGCCTTAAGCCTTTCAAGCGGCGTGTCCTTTTTGCTGATAATCTCTCCCGGGCCGAGGGTTTTGGGAGTGAGATTAGAAGCGCCCGACTGGCTGTGCATCTGAATTACAATGCCTTCGAGCTGAATTAGCGCAAAAAGCTGACTGAGCGACGTGCAGCCGTCAATCGCCTTTAGCAGTTCGGCTTTGGATTTTTTGCGGTATCCTCTGACCGTTGCACCCTTCACTCAATCACCTGCCTTTAAACCTATTTATAATATTATACTTAAAAAACGGAAATTTTTCAATAGTTATTTTAACTTTATTTGTTTACAGAGGGATTATTTTGTGGTATTATTGAAAAAAATCGGAAAATGATAGCATATTTTCGATTTTATAACCTTTATAAATAAAGCAAAGGAAGTGTAATAAAATGAAAAGAATAATTTGTCTGTCACTCGTTTTGGCGGTATTATTCGGTGCAGTATTAACAGGCTGCGGCTCAAAAAACAACCAGAATAACTCAAACAACGGCTCAGCAAGTGCAAATTCAGGCTCTGAGGGTAGCCAAAGCTCACAGACCGCGACCGACGCGCCTGTTCAGGCAACCGGCGGCAAGGTACATATTCAGGACAATGTCCTCGGTGATATCTGGATTACCGAGCTCGAAGGCGTAGAGCGCAATAAGCTCGACAACATCGGATTTTCCACCGAAAACGGCCTGAAGGTCTACACCGAAAACGGCAGTAAAGCCTCAATGGCAGGCATTGACGTGTCGTACAACTGCGGAAATATCGACTGGAAAAAGGTCAAGGAAGCAGGAATTGACTTTGTAATGGTTCGTCTCGGCGGACGCGGCTACGGCGATGAGGGCTCGCTCTACAGCGACGAAAAGGCGCTTGAATACATCAACGGCGCAAAACAGCAGGGAATCAAGGTCGGCGGATACTTCTTCTCTCAGGCTACGACCAATGACGAAGCGGTTGAGGAAGCAAAGTACGCTGTCAGCACCTTAAACGGCTTAAAGCTCGACTTTCCCCTCGCCTACGACTGGGAAATTATCAAGGACGACAACGCGCGTACCGACGGCGTGAGCTCCGCGCAGGCTACCGAATGCGCGAAGGCGTTCTGCGACGAGATTAAAAATCAGGGCTTCACCCCGATGATTTACTCTCCGAGCAAGGAGCTTTACTTCAAATACGACCTCGCGCGCCTTAAGGACATCGACATCTGGTACTGCGAGTACGCCGAGGTGCCGAGCTTCTACTATCAGTTCTCGATGTGGCAGTACAGCGACAAGGGCAAGGTTGACGGAATTGACACCGAGGTTGACCTCAATATCTGCTTCACAAACGTTGCGCAGTACAATTTCTTCTACTAAAGAAAAATAACTGCTCTTTTGATGTTAATAACGAATAATAGCAATTACAATCCGTTTAGTTCCAATTTTGATTATTACTTTTAGTATAATTAGATATAAGAATATTTGGATATTATAGACAAATTATCGTGGGATATTTCAGCGTTATGCCGAACATCCCACGATTTTTAATTCTTCTATTGAAAATGATTTCTTTTTTGTTATAATTAGTATGTAAGGTTTGTTACAATTCTGTAACAGTTAATAAGATAGGAGAATTAAAGTTGGAAACTAAATTCATCGGCCGTGACGGTTTTAATGAAATTGAAAACGTTTCGGGCAAGAAAATTCAGAAAAAGAATTCGAAAAAGATAGGTACAGTTAAAAAGACTATCCGCTTTGCGAAAAGACTTTCAGCGGAAATTTCACACGACATTGAAGCACGCAAGAGCAAGAAGCGCCACGCGCACAGTGCTCCCGAGCGTATTATTATTAAGAAAAAGGCAATCCTCACAGCAATGGCATGCGTTACAGCGGCTATTCTCTGCTGCGCAACCGTAGCAAGCGCGCTTGACTCGGCTCCTGCCGAGACAGAGGTTAAGGCAGAACAGCAGACACAGCTTGTCGCTCAGGCTCCTGCTGTTGAGATTACCAAGCACAACTTCAACGAGATTAAGTCTGATGAGATTGAAAATCCCGAAATCTTCATCGACCTCGGTTATTCGGCGCTGACTGTTGACGGTCAGGTTATCGGAATTACCGACCAGGCAGACGAGCTTCAGGGAATGCTCGACAACTACCTTGTAGAAGCGCGTGCAAAGTACGACGACACAACCACTACAGAATTTGCAAACGACGTTCAGGTTAATATGATTAACGCCGCTCCCTCACAGGTTGAGACAGCCGAGGCTGTTTTTGCAAAGGCAAAGGATAAGTTATCGGTTTCTCTGTACACCGACTGGTCATACGACGTAGATATGGAGTACGAGACAAACGTAACATATGACGAGACAAAGGACAACAGCTACGAGGAAGTTACCAAGAAGGGCGAAAACGGCAAGGTAACCGTTAACCTCAGACTTAACTACGTAGACGGCAACCTTGTTGACTCGGTAGTTACCGACACAAAGGTTACAAAGGAAGCTGTTGCCGAGGAAGTAACAATCGGTTCAAAGCAGGGTGAGCGCGAATACGGCTCAACAGGCGGCACAACCGGAAGCTTTATTTGGCCTCTTCCCCACACCCACAACATCACAAGCCTTATGGAATGGCGCTGGGGCAGAATGCACAACGGCATTGACATCGCAGGCGGCGACGACTACGGCCAGCCGATTATCGCCTCCGACGGCGGTGTTGTAACCTTCGCAGGCAACGACGGCGGCGGCTACGGCAACTACGTTATGATTGACCACGGCAACGGTTATATGACCGTTTACGGCCACGCAAGCGAGCTCGCGTGCGAGACAGGCCAGTATGTAGGTCAGGGCGAGACAATTGCTTATGTAGGTTCAACCGGCAACTCAACCGGTCCTCACCTCCACTTTGAAATCAGACTCAACGGAGAATATCAGGATCCGCTGAATTATGTATCTTAATAAAATATAACATTTAAAGGCTCCCCCGTCGCGTAAGCTACGGGGGAGCTGTCGCGTTAGCGACTGAGGGGGCGGCTTTGCCTATTTCGTTATGTTATAAAATACGACAATAACTTCTAATTTACACCGTAGGGGCGGACCCGTGTGAAATTCCCCTGTCAGGGGAAATGTCGCGTAGCGACAAAAGGGTTGCCGTCCGGCTACGGACGCCCGCAGGACAGGAACAAATCATTTAATAAATATGTTTATTTGTGTGCTGAATTATACGTCCGTTTATCGCGAATAAAACGGATTGTGTGATTAACACGGTTCACGTTCCCCGGGCGGACACGCGGGTGATTCCCCTATCAGGGGAAATGTCACGAAGTGACAAAAGGGTTGCCGTTGTGCTAAGAACGCCCCTACAATTATTCATTATTCATTATTCATTATTCATCATTCATTATTCATTACTACTGTCTGCCCCCTCCGTCACGGCATAAATGCCGTGCCACCTCCCCCAAAGCTAACGCGTTGGGGGAGGCTTTAAACGCTTTTCCATACGCTCCGAAACATTATAAATTCGGAGCGCAGCTCCCTTTAATTTTCCATTTTCAATTACTTAAACATATACTGCGCGGTATCGACGATATTTTCAAAGGTCTTGTACGCGCGGTTTGCTTTTTTTCTTAGCTTGGGATTGTCGTCGGCAGCTTTTTTGCCGATATATCCCACCGCCATTCCTGCCGCCATTCCCACAGCGGCGCCTTTGACGATGTTCATCACATTCTTGTTCATATTATCACCTTCCTTTTTGCAAAAACACTTGCAATAATATTGTTTGTAAACTAAAATAGAATAAACGATTAAGATTTTTACATTAAAGGAATGACAAATTTTGGCAAAATTAAACATTGTACTCGTTGAACCCGAAATTCCGCAAAACACAGGAAACATCGCCCGAACCTGCGCGGCAACAGGCGCGGCGCTCCACCTTGTGCGCCCGATGGGCTTTGAACCCGACGACAAAAAGCTAAAGCGCGCAGGGCTTGACTACTGGCATTTGCTCGACATCACCTATTACGACAACCTCGACGACTTTTTTGAAAAGACAAAGGGCGGCAGTTACTTTTTCTTTTCGACCAAGGGAACTCACCGCCACTCGGACGTAAGCTACCCCGACAACTCATACCTTGTTTTCGGCAAGGAGACGCGCGGACTTCCCGAGCACCTTTTGATGAAGCACCCCAACGAAACGCTCAGAATTCCGATGATGGACGAGGCGCGCAGCCTTAACCTCTCAAATTCCGCCGCAATCGCGGTCTATGAGGTTCTCAGGCAGTGGGACTACCCCGAGCTTTTGAACAAAGGCGAGCTTCACCGCCACCGCTGGGCGGACGTGGAAAATTGATAATGAAAAATGGAAAATGGAAAATTGTAGGGGGCTGTCGCAAAATGAAGCGGCAGCCTCTCAGTATAAGTAACAGGTAAAGACATGTAAAATATCATCACATTTCAACAGCAAGAAAACGACACTAATCAGAGGGTGGGGAAAACTCCATCCTCTCTTTGATTTTTTGTGGAAAACTTTTAAGTTTACGCGGCTTGTTGATTGAATAACGACAGACCTAAACGTCCGTCAATTGTGCGGTTCCATAACTTCTTGATGTTGAAAGCGAAAGCAAGCAGCAAAAATTGCGTTTCCGTCTTTGTTTTTCCGCGTGTTAAGAAGCGTCTGAAATCTCTGTCCTGCTTCAAAACGCCGAAGGCTCCCTCAACTTGAATTGAGCGGTTCTGTCGAAGAATATTTCCTTCATCGGCAGTAATTCGTTCGGTAGCTTCAGCTTTTTGTCTTGCCATAGTTTTAGAAAAAGAAACCTTACGATTTTCGTATTTGCCTTTGTAACATTTATCTCTATGAGGGCATCCTTCACAGCTTTCGCATATGTAGTAACTTTTTATGATTTCATAATCATTCTTTGTTTTGCTCTTGCTGTCATAAGCGTGATTTAATCTCTTGCCGTTTGGACAAGTGAAATAATCTCCGATTTCGTCATAGCTGAGATTTTCTACACGGTAAATATTACTCTTGTATTTTCTTGTCTTTTTAATTTCATAATCCGCGGGCTTGATGTACGCGTTCTGGTCGTTTTCTTCAAGATATGTGTAATTCTCCTCGCTCGCGTATCCCGCGTCAGCAATGATGTTTAAGTATTTTCTGCCGATATTCTTTTGCAGACGTTCAAGAAAAGGAATAAGGGTTGTTGTATCGGTCGGATTAGAAAACAATCCTACCCCAACAATGTACTCGCTCTCAACGCCGATTTGTACATTGTACGCGGGTTTAAGCTGACCATTCCTCATATGATCCTCTTTCATTCGCATAAACGTTGCGTCTAAGTCTGTTTTAGAATAGCTCTTTCGTGTGCCGAGTATCGTTTGACTTTCGTGATATCGATCTATTCTTTCAAGATATTCATATATGCGGTCATAATCCCTCTGGATATCCGTTTTGCGCTTGCCTCTTCCGTATACAAACTTAATACCGAGAAAATCTCTTGCTTTGAGAAGAAACTCAATTACATCTGCCAGTGTAGCGGATTCCGACAATCCGTATTTTTGACATAAATCAGGCAGTTCGTTATTAATCTTTGCGTTGAGCTTCTGCAAATTCTTTTCTACGGTTTTTGCCCATACGAATGTATAACGGTTGGCGTTTGCTTCTATCTTGGTTCCGTCTATGAAGATATTATTAAACTCTATCTCGCCAAGCTCATGAAGTTTTAGAATTAGTTGATAAAATAAATCTTCAATGACTCCCACGAGCTTTTCGTTTTGAAAGCGAGCGAAGGTTGAATGGTCGGGAGCAGGCTCACCTTGAAGTAACCACATAAAACGGATGTCAGTCTTACAGGCTTGTTCTATATCACGGCTGGAATAGATGCAATTCATATTTGCAAATACAAGTATCTCAAACATTATTGCCGGATCAATCGAGCGCCAATGACGAAGGTATACATCATAGAGTTTTGTATAGTCCAATGTATCGCATATTTCTGTAAGTTTCCTTACAGGATCGTTCTCGTCGATTAATACTTCAAAATTTAATGGTAAAAACAGTTGATTTCTTAACACTTTCATAGTATAATTAACCCGCTTTCTATGTGGATTTTGTTGCAATTAATTATACATTGAAAGCACTAACCGGGCAACCCTTTCGGGCTACCCGGTCTTGTTTTTATTTAGGGCTTAGTGCGACAGCCCCGCTGATAGGAAACATATTTTTCCTATCAAAAATCGATGTGATAGGAACACTCGGCATATACGGGCGACCAATGTGATTCCCCTGTTAGGGGAAATGTCGCGGAGCGACAAAAGGGTTGCCGACGTGCTAAGGTCGCCCCTACAATATTAATCAAACGTTTGCAAAGCGAAATCTTAACTTATTCTATATATTTTTTATCAAACTCTATTGTAAAAAATACCAAATCGTTGTATAATATATATGAATGTAAAAAATTCAATTTTTATAAACGAAAGGATGTATTTATTATGCAGCTAAACAAAGTTTCAGTTGATGACATCAACGTAAAAGGCAAAAAGGTTCTCGTTCGCGTTGACTTTAACGTACCGCTCAAGGACGGCGTTATCACCAACGACAACAGAATTCAGGCAGCTTTACCCACAATTAAAAAGCTTATCGCTGACGGCGGTAAGGTTATCCTCTGCTCTCACCTCGGCAAGCCCAAGAACGGCCCTGAGGAGAAGTTCAGCCTTGCTCCCGTAGCAGTTCGTCTTTCCGAGCTTCTCGGTCAGGACGTTGTATTTGCTAACGACGACGAGGTTGTAGGCGAAAACGCTAAGAAGGCAGTTGCCGAGATGAACGACGGCGACGTTGTACTTCTTCAGAACACCCGTTTCAGAAAAGAAGAGACCAAGAACCTTGAGCCCTTCTCAACAGAGCTCGCTTCTCTCGCGGAAGTATTCGTAATGGACGCTTTCGGTTCCGCTCACCGCGCTCACTGCTCAACTGCGGGCGTTACAGACCACATCAAGGATACAGCCGTTGGTTACCTTATGCAGAAGGAAATCAACTACCTCGGCAACGCTGTTGAAACTCCCGTTCGTCCCTTCGTTGCTATCCTCGGCGGCGCAAAGGTTGCCGACAAGCTCAACGTTATCTCCAACCTCCTCGAGAAGTGCGACACACTTATCATCGGCGGCGGTATGGCTTACACCTTCCTCAAGGCTCAGGGCAAAGAGGTTGGTAAGTCGCTCGTAGACGATACAAAGCTCGACTACTGCAAGGATATGATTAAGAAGGCTGAGGAGCTCGGCAAACAGCTTCTTCTCCCCATCGACACCACTATCGCGGCTGATTTCCCGAACCCCATCGACGGTCCTATCGACGTAGAGGTTGTTGACGTTGATTCTATCCCTGCCGATATGGAAGGTCTCGACATCGGCACAAAGACTCAGGAGCTCTTTGCTGACGCTGTTAAGAACGCCAAGACCGTTGTTTGGAACGGACCTATGGGCGTATTTGAGAACCCCACACTCGCTGCAGGTACAATCGCTGTTGCAAAAGCTCTCGCAGAGACCGACGCTACAACAATCATCGGCGGCGGCGACTCCGCTGCGGCTGTTATTCAGCTCGGCTTCGCTGACAAGATGAGCCACATCTCAACAGGCGGCGGCGCTTCTCTCGAATACCTCGAGGGCAAAACCCTCCCGGGTATCGCGGTTATCGCTGACAAATAAGCAACGGCGGGTCATAACATTGTATTGAATTACACAATCGTAGGGGCGGACCCATGTGTCCGCCCTTATGAGCAAAACGTTATATAAACCGGGCGGACGCATAGGTTCGCCTTACATAATCATTAACAACGCATAATGCCAACAACATTATTATTCGAGAAAGGAATTATAATTATGGATAAAGCAAAAAGAAAAGCTATCATCGCCGGCAACTGGAAGATGAACAAAACTCCTTCCGAGGCTACAGCACTTCTTAACGAGATCACTCCCCTTGTAAAGGACGCTGACTGCGAGGTTATCGCATGCGTTCCTTACGTTGACATTGCCGCTGCAGTTGAGGCTGCAAAGGGCACAAACGTTAAAATCGGCGCAGAGAACTGCCACTGGGCAGAGAGCGGCGCTTTCACCGGCGAAATTTCAACCGGTATGCTCAAGGAAATCGGCGTTGAGTACGTAGTTCTCGGTCACTCCGAGAGACGTCAGTACTTCGGTGAGACCGATGAGACCGTTAACAAGAGAACAAAGGCTGCTCTTGCTGCAGGCTTAAAGCCCATCGTTTGCGTAGGCGAGCTGCTTTGGGAGCGCGAGTGCGACATCACTGAGGAAGTTATCGCGCGTCAGATCAAGCTTGACCTTTGGGATGTTACCGAGGACGAGCTCAAGAACGTTGTTATCGCTTACGAGCCTGTTTGGGCTATCGGCACAGGCAAAACCGCTACATCAGACCAGGCTGAGGAAGTTTGCGCATTTATCCGCGCTCAGCTTGCTAAGCTCTACAACCAGGCTGCCGCGGACGCTGTTACAATTCAGTACGGCGGTTCTATGAACGACGGCAACGCCGACGAGCTTCTCTCAAAGACAAACGTTGACGGCGGACTTATCGGCGGCGCTTCGCTCGTAGCCGAGAAATTCGCGGCTATCGTTAAGGCGGCTTCTAAGTAAAACTTTTAATAACAATGTAGGGGCGGACCTATGTGTCCGCCCGTTCAGCACCGGCGTTTTATTTTTCGGGCGGACACACAGGTCCGCCCCTACAAGAACACCATACTTTGTGTTGAAAACGGAAAGGAAATTCCAATGAAAAAACCTATGCTACTTATGATTCTTGACGGCTTCGGCGTGGGCAAAAAGGGCGAGGAAAAGGCTAACGCCATTCTTGCCGCAAACACCCCGAATATCGACAAGCTCTTTGCCGAGAATCCGCTCACCCAGATCGGCGCTTCGGGTATGGACGTTGGTCTGCCCGACGGTCAGATGGGTAACAGCGAGGTCGGTCACACCAACATCGGCGCAGGCAGAATCGTTTATCAGGAGCTCACAAGAATTACCAAAACAATAAACGAGGACAAGCTTAAGGACAACGAGGCTATCGTTGCCGCTATTGACAACGCCCTGAACAAGGGCACGGCGCTCCACCTTATGGGCTTGCTCTCCCCCGGCGGCGTTCACAGCCATATGACTCACCTCTACGGCATCTTGGAACTCGCCAAAAAGAAAGGTCTTAAGGACGTTTATATTCACGCTTTCCTCGACGGACGTGACGTTCCGCCCTCATCGGCGGCTGGCTACATCGAGGAATGTATGGCCAAGCTCGACGAAATCGGCGTGGGCAAAATCGCTACCGTTATGGGACGTTACTACGCGATGGACAGAGACAACCGCTGGGAGCGCGTAGAAAAGGCGTATGCCGCTATCGTTTACCGCGAGGGCGTGGAGGCTGAGTGCCCCGTTTGCGCGGTTAAAAAGAGCTACGAGGACGGCGTTACCGACGAGTTTGTAATTCCTGCCGTTATCAAGGGCGGCAAGGCGCTCGAGGCTGACGACAGCGTTATTTTCTACAACTTCCGCCCCGACAGAGCGCGTGAAATCACCAGAACTCTTGTTGACCCCGACTTTAACGGCTTCGAGAGAAGAAACGGTATGTTCCCCCTGTACTATGTATGTATGACGCAGTACGACGCTACAATGCCGAATGTTGAGGTTGCGTTTAAGCCGCAGACCTTGGTTAACACCATGGGCGAATACATCAGCTCGCTCGGTATGAAGCAGCTCAGAATTGCCGAAACCGAGAAGTACGCTCACGTAACCTTCTTCTTCAACGGCGGCGTTGAGAAGCAGTACGACGGCGAGGACAGAATTCTCGTTAAATCTCCCTCAGTCGCTACATACGATTTGCAGCCCGAGATGAGCGCTTATGAGGTTACCGACAAGCTCATTCCCGCGATTGAGAGCGGCAAGTACGATATGATAGTGCTCAACTTCGCAAACTGCGATATGGTAGGTCATACAGGTGTATTCGAGGCAGCTGTTAAGGCTGTTGAAGCGGTCGATACCTGCGTAGGCAAGGTTATTGACGCTGTGCTCGCTCAGGGCGGCGCGGCTATAATCACCGCTGACCACGGCAACGCCGACAAGATGATTGACGAGGACGGCGAGCCTTTCACGGCTCACACCACCAACCCCGTTCCCTTCTGCGTAATCGGTTACGACTGCAAGCTCCGCGAGGGCGGTGTTTTGGCTGATATCGCGCCGACAATGCTCAAGATTATGAACCTCGACCAACCCGAGGAAATGAGCGGAAAGTCGATTATAATTTAAGTTAAGTTAAGCTTTAGGGCGGACGGTTTGTCCGCCCTGTTTTGCTGTCAACGGAATTCAGGTGACTTGCGGTGAGTTTGCTTTTAAAAAGCCACCGTAAAAGTCACCACAAATGGCAATCATTGGCATATCAGCGTTATAAACCAAAATGCATACATATAATTTACACCGTAGGGGCGGACCCGTGTGAAATTCCCCTGTCAGGGGAAATGTCGCGTAGCGACAAAAGGGTTGCCGTCCGGCTACGGACGCCCGCAGGACAGGAACAAATCATTTAATTTTTAATGTGCTTTTGTGTGTTGAATTTTACGTTCGTTTATCGCGAATAAAACGGATTGTGTGATTAACACGGTTCACGTTTCCCGGGCGGACACACGGGTCCGCCCCTACGAATGTAACGGAAAGGTTGGCATTATCGGAAACGTCTGCCCCCTCCGTCATTTCGCAAAGCGAAATGACACCTTTTTCTGGCGAAAACGGCAACCTTAGCACGTCGGCAACCCTTTTGGGCTTCGCCCATTTCCCCTACGAGGGGAATCACCTTTTGTCGCTACGCGACATTTCACCTTTTTATTCCGAATGCCTTTTCCTCCCAGCCTTCTTCGTCCATAAAGTCCAAGGTATCAAACTTCATAACATCTTTCAAATCATAGCTGCAATTTCTTCTCGATTTCGATTCGCGACGATTATAATTATACTTGTTATTTTTGTTTTCTTTGTTTTTATTGTTATCTGTTGTCAACTGCCTGTCGTCAGATTGCTGTTCGTTTGCCGTGGGATTGTCAGTCTGCTTGTCGATTTGCTTGTCAATCAGCTTGTCATTTTGCTGTTCACTGTCATAGTTCAATACCGTTATTATGCGGTTTTTGCTGCTTGATTTATTCGACAGATAGCCTGTCTCGACAAGCTTGTCAATCGCGGTTCTGACCTGGCGAACGCTTAACCCTGTTTCCTCGGAAAGAGTATTAATGCTCGTCACAAACTGACCTCTTTTAAGCTCAATGCCTCTCCACTTTGTATCGGAGTAATTTGCCCTCAGGCGGCAATGGCGGTAAAGGTGCATTGTGTTCGGCTCGGTGTACCATTCGTTATTCATTATTTCTCGCGGCTCAATTACAAAGCCAATATTTTTTGTATTCATTTTATCTCCTTGGTTACATAAATTTAAAAGGCCTTTCACTTATGCTTCCAAATCGGGAAAAATTGCAGTGTTTTATGCAATTTTTAAAAAATAATTTAAAAATTTCTTTTTTTGATGTATAATAACCGTAGTAAAATTGTTTAGGAATGAAAAAATGTTTAAGCTCAGAAGATTTTTGGCTGACTATAAAAAAGAATGTATTATCGGTCCGTTGTGCAAGCTGTTCGAGGCTATACTCGAGCTGTTTGTTCCGCTGGTTATGGCGAACATTATTGACGTCGGGATAAATCAGCTGCACGACAAGGGCTATGTGATAAGGATGGGATTTGTACTTGTCGGGCTCGCCGCAACGGGACTGACAAGCGCTTTGTTCTGCCAGTATTTTGCGAGCAAGGCGTCCCAGGGCGCAGGCACAAAAATCCGCCGCGCGCTGTTTGAGCACATCAACTCGCTCTCCCACTCGGAAATTGACAGGCTGACAACCCCCTCGCTTATCACGAGAATTACGAACGACACAAACCGCGTTCAACAAAATATCGCAATGATTATCCGACTGCTCACGCGCGCGCCGTTTATTATTATCGGCTCGCTCGTTATGGCGATGACTATTAATCTAAAGCTTTCGCTTATCTTCTTCGGCGCGGCTGTGCTGATTGGTCTTACGCTGTACCTTGTGATGACAAAGACCATACCGATGTTCGGCGCAATTCAGAAAAAGCTCGACGGTATCGGTCTGCTCACGCGCGAGAATTTATCGGGCAACAGGGTTATCAGGGCGTTCTCGCGGCAGAAAAGCGAGTGTGAGCGCGTAGACATTGCCACCGAGGATTTGGCGAAGGCTTCAATCAGGGTGAGCAGGATTTCCGCGCTGCTCAACCCCGTCACCTACGCCGTCACTAATATCGCGATTATCCTGATTATCTGGTTCGGCGCGGTCAACGTAAATGTCGGTGAGATGAGCACCGGCGATATCGTGGCGCTCGTCAGCTATATGACGCAGATTTTGCTCGCAATGATTGTTGTCGCGAACCTTGTTTTGCTGATGACTCAGGGCAGCGCTTCGGCGGCGAGGATTAATGAGGTGCTCGAAACCGAGCCCTCGGTTAAGGAAAAGACAAAGGATTATATTTCTGTAAAAGAAAATAGCCCCAAAATAGAATTCAAAAATGTAAGCTTCAGCTATCCCGGCGGCGACGACGAGCTGACGGACATAAGCTTTAAGATTAAACGCGGTCAAACCGTGGGAATTATCGGCACGACAGGCTGCGGCAAAAGTACGCTTATCAGCCTTATTCCGAGGTTTTACGACGTTAAAAGCGGCGCGGTCGAACTTGACGGCGTTGACGTGCGCGAGTATCCGTTTGAACAGCTCAGGGAGCAAATCGGCATTGTTCCGCAAAAGAGTGTGCTGTTCAGCGGAACTATCCGCGACAACCTAAAGTGGCGCTCTCAGGGCGCTGACGATAATGAGCTTTGGGAAGCGCTTAAAACCGCTCAGGCGTATGATTTTGTCTCTAAGACCCCACAGGGACTTGACAGCAGGGTTGAGCAGGGCGGCAGGAATTTCAGCGGCGGTCAGCGCCAAAGGCTTTGCATTGCGAGGGCGATTGTCGGCAAGCCGAAGCTTTTGATTTTGGACGACAGCTTTTCGGCTCTCGACTTTGCGACCGACGCAGCTCTGCGGCAGGCTCTTGCACAGAGCAAGGGCGATTCTACAGTGTTGATTGTCACCCAGCGGTGCTCTACAATTAAAAACGCCGATTTAATTTTGGTGCTCAGCGACGGCGAACTGGCAGGCGCGGGAACTCACGACGAATTGTTCGAAAGCTGCCGCACCTACCGCGAGATTTACCTATCTCAGCAGCACGAAAAGGAGGCGCAAAAATGATGAAAAACGCTTCCTCTTTTATGAGAGTTATCCGCCGTATGCGACCATACTACGGCTTACTTTTGCTATCGCTTTTATTCGCGGTCATCAGTGTATCGCTCACGCTTTTGATACCCGTACTTGTCGGCAGCGCGATTGATAACATCATCGCAGAGGGCAACGTAAACTTTGCCGAAGTCGCAAAAACGATTGCGCTTATCGGCGCTTCGCTGCTCGGCGTGAGCGTGTTCCAATGGCTGATGACTCAGCTGATTAACACAATCAGTTTCCGCGCTGTCAGGGATTTGCGGCGCGATATTTTCAGAAAAATCAACTCCGTGCCCCTCTCCTACATCGACTCGAACCCTCACGGCGACCTTATCAGCCGTGTTATAAACGACATCGACGCTGTGGGCGACGGACTTACTCAGATATTTTTACAGCTCTTTTCGGGCGTTGTGACCATCATCGGAACGCTGATTTTCATGGTGAGCATTGACGCTTGGATTGCCCTTGCGGTTGTGGTTTTAACTCCGCTATCGCTGTTCGCGGCGACGTTTATCGGCAGGCTTATGCACCGCCGCTTTACCGAACAGCAGCTGCTAAACGGCGAGATTTCCGCCTACGTCAACGAGCACGTCGGCAATCAGCAGCTTGTAAAGGCTTTTTCGTACGAGGATGAAGCCTGCGAGGGCTTTGACAGGCTCAACAAAAAGCTCTTTGTGTCGGGCTTTAAGGCGCAGTTTGCAGGCGCTCTTGCCAACCCGACGACGAGGTTTGTAAACGCTATGGTTTACGCCGCGGTCGGAATTTTCGGCGCGGTTTCGGCAATCTCGGGCGGACTGACGGTCGGTCAGCTTTCGGCTTTTCTGACCTACGCCAACCAGTATACCAAGCCGTTTAACGAGGTCACGGGCGTGCTCACTCAGCTGCAAACCGCCTTTGCCGCCTCGGACAGAGTTTTTGAGGTGCTCGACGCGCAAAGCGAGCCCGACGACAGCAGGGCAAATTCCGCTCCCGAGCCGTGCAGGGGCAACGTTAAATTTGACGATATAAGCTTTTCATACACCCCCGACAAGCCGCTTATCAAAAACTTTTCACTCGATGTAAAAAGCGGCAGTCACGTGGCGGTTGTCGGCCCGACGGGTTGCGGAAAAACCACGCTTATCAACCTGCTTATGCGGTTTTACGATGTGAACAGCGGCAGGATTTTCCTCGACGGCGAGGATATCTCACTGATGAAGCGCGACGAGCTAAGAAGCTGCTTCGGTATGGTTTTGCAGGACAGCAAGCTGTTCAGCGGCACGATTATGGAAAACCTGCGTTACGGTGCGGAAAACGCGACCGACGAACAGGTAATTTCCGCGGCAAAATCCGCCCACGCACACAGCTTTATCCGCCGTATGCCGCAGGGCTACAACACTGTTATCGGTGAAGAAGGCAGCAACCTCAGCGTAGGTCAGCGCCAGCTTTTGTGTATTGCGAGGGCAATGCTGACTAACCCGAGCGTGCTGATTTTGGACGAGGCGACGAGCTCGATTGACACCCTGACCGAAATCCGCGTTCAAAAGGCGTTTGCCGAGATGATGAAGGGCAAGACGAGCTTTGTTGTCGCCCACCGCCTGTCCACAATCAAGGACAGCGACGTTATTTTGGTTATGCGCGACGGCAATATCGTCGAGCAGGGCAGGCACGACGAGCTGCTCGAAAAGGGCGGTTTTTACGCCGAGCTGTATAACAGTCAATTTGCCAAAGCTTAATTTCATAATTATAATCCCTCCCGTCATATCTATTACGGGAGGGATTTTTTGCTCACTTCACTAAACGTCATTCCGTTTGACAATAAAAATAAATTTATCAAAATCTTCAACAGTATCCGCGGAGATAAAGTAAAATCGGCTGTTGTCCGCGGCGGCGGTATCGCGGTAAATCAGCTTACATACTACAGCAGGAGCGGTAAAATCAAGCCCGGAAAGCTGTTACGCGCTCTCGGCGGAGAGAAGCTTATTCTCGCGGATGAAAACGTCGCCATGCCCGAGGGCTTGACGCGGTTTTGCTCGAACAATTTTTCAGAACGGCTTTGCGTGAATATGGCGCTCGGCGTGCTGAGGAAAATTAAAAATCCGCTTGACTTAAAGCTCGGGATTTTCGACCCCGAGGCGCACTCGCCCGACCTTTTGTTTGAGGCGCTTAAGCTCTGCCGAAATCCCGTTACCGTGACCTTCGACCTTCTCCCCTACGACAGAATTCGCAGGATGGCGCTTTCCGAGCTCGGCGCTTCGGCTGTAATCACGCGCAGGACAAGCGAGCTTTTGAACTGCGATTTTGTCATCGCCCCGACAAAAATCTGCGCTTATATTCCAATAAAGAAAAATGCTGTCCTGCTGACCGCAGGCAAGCCTTATGTTCGGCTGTTCGGGGAGATTTATCACAGCTACGCCGTAACCCTGCCCGAGGTATTTGAAAAGCTGAAGCCCGACGGACTGAGCGCGGAATACTTCGGCTCGGCGCTGTACACGCTCTGCGGCTTTTATCAGCTCGGAAGCCTTGTGCCGCTGAGCTGTTACGGAGAAACGGGCGGTCAAACGGTAGGCTCACTTGCGGAGAATATTTAAGTAATATGTAATAAGGAATAAGGAATAAGAAAATTTAGCGGAAATGTATGTTTATAATCGTAGGGGCGTTCTTAGCACAACGGCAACCCTTTTGTCACTTCGTGACATTTCCCCTGATAGGGGAATTTCCCGTTTTGACGGTGGAGGCTTTAAATGTGGGCAAACGTTTCCGATAAATATATTAAACTCTAAACTCTAAAACACTGTGCCAAAATCCTTGACATCAGCGCTAAAAAAGCCTATAATAATTAAGTATGCACAATAATCAATTACAAGAAAAATCAGGAGGAATTTACCATGGCACAAAAACCTACTATGCTTACTATTGAGAGCCATAAAAAGCTTGAGGACGAGCTTTCGGAGCTTATTAACGTTAAACGTAAAGAAATTGCCGAGAAAATCAAAGTTGCGCGTTCGTTCGGCGACCTCAGCGAGAACAGCGAGTATGACGACGCTAAAAATGAGCAGGCGATTTTGGAGGCGAGAATCACCACAATCGAGTCTATCCTTAAAACCGCCGTTATCATCGACGAGAGCGAGACCTCAACCGAGAACGTTCACCTCACATCTAAGGTTAAGATTGAAATGCTCGAGAGAGGCATGCAGGCTGAGTACACAATCGTAGGCTCGGGCTCTAACGAGGCTGACCCCGGTCAGGGCAAAATTTCGGACGAGTCACCCATCGGCGCGGCTCTTATGGGCAAAAGCGTTGGCGACGTTGCCGAGGTAGAAACTCCCGGCGGAGTGCTCACCGTAAAGGTTTTGGAAATCAGCAAGTAATTTACGAAAATCCCGAAAGGAAGTAATTTTATGGATAACAAGCCGAATCAGGCTAATACAAGCGACGTTATTCAGGTCAGATACGACAAGCTTAACGCGCTCCGCGAGGCAGGCAGAGATCCGTTTGTAATCACCACAAGCGACCGCGACTGCCTTACCGAAACTATCAAGAATAACTTTGAGGAATACGAGAACAAGGACGTTTGCGTTGCCGGCAGAATTATGTCTAAGCGCGGCAAGGGTAAGGTTTCGTTCCTCGATTTGCACGATAAGTCGGGCAAAATTCAGATTTTTGCCAAGTTTGACGACCTCGGTGAGGAGGAGTACGGCTTCCTCAAAAAGTGGGATATCGGTGATATCGTTGAGGTCAAGGGCTTTGTTTTCAAGACCAAGATGGGCGAAATCTCGGTTCACGCAACCGCTGTAAGGCTCCTTTCAAAGTCTCTTAAGCCCCTTCCCGAGAAGTATCACGGACTTACAAACACCGACCTCAGATACCGTCAGCGCTATGTTGATTTGATTATGAACCCCGAGGTTAAGGACACCTTTATCAAGCGTTCGCAGATTATCAGCTCAATCCGCCGCTACCTTGACGGTCAGGGCTTTATGGAGGTTGAAACCCCCATGCTCGTTTCAAACGCCGGCGGCGCCGCGGCAAGACCGTTTATGACGCACTTCAACGCGCTTGACGAGGACTTAAAGCTCAGAATTTCGCTGGAGCTTTACCTTAAAAGACTTATCGTCGGCGGACTTGAAAAGGTCTACGAAATCGGCAGAGTTTTCCGCAACGAGGGCGTTGACACCAGACACAACCCGGAGTTTACGCTGATGGAGCTTTATCAGGCGTACACCGACTACAACGGTATGATGGACTTGACCGAAAACCTTTTCCGCCACGTTGCACAGGAGGTGCTCGGCACCACTCTTATAACCTACAACGGAACCGAGATTGACCTCGGCAAGCCGTTTGAGCGCATTACAATGCTCGACGCGGTTAAAAAGTACGCAGGCGTTGACTTTAACGAAATTCACTCCGACGAGGAAGCAAAGGCTGTTGCCAAGGAGCACCACGTTGAGTTTGAGGACAGACACAAGAAGGGCGATATCCTCAGCCTGTTCTTTGAGGAATTTGCCGAGGAGCATATGATTCAGCCGACCTTTGTTATGGATCATCCGATTGAGATTTCTCCCCTGACAAAGAAAAAGCCCGACAATCCGGACTATGTTGAGCGCTTTGAAATGTTCATTAACGGCTGGGAGATGTGCAACGCTTACTCCGAGCTTAACGACCCGATCGACCAGCGCGAGAGATTTAAGGCGCAGGAGGAGGCTCTTGCCCAAGGCGACGAGGAAGCCAACACCACCGACGAGGACTTCCTTAACGCCCTCGAAATCGGTATGCCCCCCACAGGCGGCATAGGCTACGGAATCGACAGACTCACAATGCTGCTAACAGACTCCGCCGCTATCAGGGACGTATTGCTCTTCCCGACAATGAAATCCTTGGATAAGTAACACCCCAAAACCCCAGTGTTTATGCGGGTTTCGAGAGTTGCGATGTCTCGGATTTACGCCATTTACGCCAAACTTACGCCAAATGATGCAGAAAGTTGTGCAGAGCGTAATCAATCGCATATTTTAATGAATTTGACCTTGATGGATTCGTTTTCATCAAGGTCTTTTTTTGTTTGACGGATAGACAAAATCAGGCTGAAATGATATAATTATAGCAAGACAAATCGGAATAAACCGAGGTGCGAGAACCATGAAATTTCAGGAATATGGGCTGAAACATAAAGACGCGGTCATTCTGCTCCACGGAGGTGGATTATCATGGTGGAATTATCGGGAAGTGGCATTGCTTCTACAGGGGGAGTATCATGTCATCCTTCCGATTCTGGACGGACACGCCGGGAGTGATCACCCTTTTACTACGATTGAAGAAAATGCGTCCGAGATCATTGAATTCATTGATGAACAATTAGATGGCTCTGTATTACTGATAGGAGGTCTTTCTTTGGGCGGACAGATTCTGCTTGAAATGCTGTCACAACGCAAAGATATTTGCTCCTATGCTTTGGTTGAGAGTGCATCTGTCATTCCGTCAAAACTGACAAATGCGTTGGTTTCCCCGACATTCGGCAGCAGTTATTGGCTAATCAAGAAAAGAAGCTTTGCAAAGCTTCAGTTTCAATCTCTGCACATTAAGCCGGAACTCTTTGAGGACTATTACAGGGACACTTGCCGGATAAAAAAGCAGGATATGATTGCTTTTCTAAAAGCAAATACGTCCTACTCTCTGAAAGATGCTTTCAGAGAATCGTCTGCTGAAATTCACGTTTATGTTGGAGCAAAAGAAACAAGAGAAATACTGCGTTCGGCAGAAGTCATTTGTAAAATGCGCCCCTCCTGTAGAATGAACTGTTTAGACGGTCTTAAACACGGAGAGTATTCAATGAATCACGCAGCTCAATATGCAAATGCCATACGACAAATTGTTCAGGGCAGATAAAGTCTGATTTACAGCATTAATCTATACTATAGCAGGCAGCCTTATGTGAGGTTGCCTGATTTTTTATGCCCAAGAACGAATTGCAAACTTCGATTTTCTCCTGTTTCTCATATAATATAGGTAAGATAAACAATCGCATATTTTAATGAATTTGACCTTGATGGATTCGTTTTCATCAAGGTCTTTTTTGTTTGACGGATAGACAAATTCAGGCTGAAATGATATAATGATAGAAAGATAAATCGGAATTTATGGAGGCTTTTGGCATGGGAAAAGATTTATCTAAAATAACATTGGAAGAGTTATGGGCATTGTTTCCCATCTTTCTTGTGCCGCACGATGATCGGTGGAAAGATAGCTTCAATGAGATCAGGCAAACGCTGACCGGTCTTTTAGCTGCTCAGCCTGTTGTGCGGATCAGTCATATCGGAAGCACCGCCATTCAGGGAATATGGGCTAAAAATATTGTTGATGTGATGATTGAGATTCCTCAAAGCGCTGACATGAAAGATATAGCACAACTATTGGAACAGAGCGGTTTTACCGTCATGTACGCCGAGGCAAACCGGATTTCACTTAATAAGGGATATACTGAAAACGGATTTGCGGATAAAGTATATCATATCCATCTGCGGTACACCGGGGACAATGATGAACTGTACTTTCGTGATTATTTGAACGAGCATCCTGCCGTGGCAAAAGAATACGAAACCTTGAAGCTCCGGCTTTGGAAACAATATGAGCATGACCGGGATGCATATACAGATGCGAAGACGGATTTCATCTCCAAATGGACGGCAGAAGCACGAAAGGAATATGGAGACCGATACTGACATATTTAATCTTGACGAGAAAAAAATGATCATACTGATTACGGGTGCATCTCACACTGGAAAAACGCTTCTGGCACAAAAGATGCTCGAAAAATACAAATATCCGTATTTAGGAGACTGATTTATGAATGGCTGGTTTACCATTGAGAAAATCGACACACAAACATTTGCCATAAGCGAATATCAGCACTACGAAGAAACGCATTGCTACTTGCTTTGCGGTCAGAACAAGGCGGCGCTAATCGATACCGGTCTCGGCGTTTCAAACATCAAATGCGTTGTCAATCATCTGACGACGTTGCCTGTTACCGTATTTACCACCCACGTCCATTGGGATCACATCGGTGGGCACAAACACTTTGCCCGCATTGCAGTCCATGAGGCGGAAATAAACTGGATCGACGGTAGCTTCCCATTACCGTTGGAAGCAGTGAAGGCCCAACTGACAAAATTACCCTGTGCATTCCCGGAGGATTTCGATGTAGATGCATATCGGTTATTTCAAGGCACACCGCAGATTCTTTTGCATGACGGTGACTGTTTTGATTTGGGCGGACGAACGATCCGGGTGCTGCACACGCCGGGACACTCTCCCGGACACTGCTGTTTTTACGAGTTGGAGAAAAGGTACCTGTATTCCGGCGATCTGGTTTACAAAGGTTGTCTGGACGCCTTTTATCCAAGCACAGACCCGTTGCTTTTTTATCAGTCAGTAAAGCGTCTGTTGGAGCTTGATGTTAACCGCGTTTTCCCCGGTCATCATGACATGGAGATACCCGTTTCACTAATTGGTGAGATCAATGAATGTTTTTCGCAGATTGAGCAGAACGGGCAATTGAAACAAGGAAAGGGATTGTTTGATTTCGGTGACGTTAAAATCCATATCTGAGTGACAAACAACATCAATTAGATAAATCGGAATTTAGGAGTAATCAAATGAAAGACGGAAAAACACCAAATCCAAATGCCATTCACCCGATCAAGGGTTATGATAAAGAAATCTATATCAAACCGACAATCAAAAACCCCAACATTATTGTCGGGGACTTCTCCTATATCGCTGATTCGGATTTTGAAAGCCATGTTACACATCATTACGAATGGAACGGTGATAAACTCATTATAGGCAAGTTTTGTCAAATCGCATCGGGGGTTGAATTCGTTATGAATGGTGCAAATCATCAAATGAACTCTGTATCAACTTTTCCGTTCTATACACTGGAAGGCTGGGATATGAAACCGCCTGCAATAGCTGATATGCCGTTAAAAGGTGATACGGTTGTGGGTAATGATGTTTGGATAGGACAGAACGCAACGATATTGCCCGGTGTTAATATTGGTGACGGTGCTATCATTGGTGCAAACAGCGTTGTTGGAAACGATGTTGCTCCATATACGATAGTAGCAGGAAACCCGTCAAAGGTGCTTCGTAAACGATTTGACGATGAAATGATTGAATTGCTGCTCAAAGTCAAATGGTGGGATAAAAGCATTGAAGAAATTGATTCACTTATTCCTATTCTAACTTGCAGCGACATTGAGAAATCCAAAAGAAAAATCAAAGACTTGTTAGTATAAATTCTGATTTACAGCATTAATCTATACTAAGGAGAGGATTTAAATGACACACGAAGAAAAAGCGTTATCCTATTTCAAAGATAAATTTCATTGCTCACAGTCTGTTCTTGCCGCATATGCCGACGAGCTCGGATTAACGGAAGAACAAGCGTTGAAAATCGCCGCCTGCTTTAACGCAGGAATGAGAAAAGGCGAGGTGTGCGGAGCTTGTTCGGGAGCGTTGATGGTTCTCGGTATGATGTACGGTCAAGCCGATAAGGACGATCTCGACAGTCGAAACAAAACCAATCAGATGACTAACCGTTTTCTGGATCGCTTTAAGGAACTAAACGGAACATATATCTGCAATGAGATACTCGGCTGTGATATTACCACGCAGGAGGGAGTAGAATACGCTGTAAAGCACGAATTATTCACCACGACCTGCAGAGATATGGTAGCGCTTGCCGTTCAGGTTCTGGAGGAAATCATTGAATGAAAATGATATAATAATCAAAAGAAAAATCGGTATTTGTAGGAGAACCGGAATGGATACAATTAAGAAAATAGGACTAAACTCCAATCAATTATGATAAACCTGGTCATACAAATGTTATCGTGAAAGCTAAGTTCTATATAGTAAGAATGCTTCAGACGAGCCTCGGTAAACAGAATCCCGAATACACCGACTTTAAGTATTGGAATGAGAACGGCTGGATCGGTAAAGCAAGACCGTGGAAACAGGTCAAATCAGAAGTATCGTCTTCGACCGATAACATTTTATGAGGTATGCTCCTGCGTATTGCGGGCAGCATAAACTGACATTAGTCAGCATTCAGAGTCAGGAAGCTGCTGATTATCCCTGTTAGAATAGAGCCCGTAAGACAGGAGGGACTGGATTTGGACTGGATCAAAGGCATACAAAGAGCGCTCGATTATACGGAGGCACATCTGACAGAAGAAATCGACTATGACGCGGTGGCGAAAGAGGCCTATTCGTCTTCGTTTCACTTTCAGAGAGTATTCAGCATCATGTGTGGTTTTACCCTTGGCGACTATATCCGTATGAGACGTCTTTCGCTGGCAGCGGATGAGCTTGTTCACAGCGATGAGAAAGTGATCGATATTGCGCTCAAGTATGGGTATGAAACGCCAGAGAGCTTTACCCGCGCCTTTTCACGATTCCATGGCATTACACCGACTGAAGCCAGAAACGGCGGCACGGTCAAATCCTTTTCCAGACTGTCTGTAAAACTCATTCTGACAGGAGGAACTGAAATGGATTATCGAATTGAGAAACCGGGTGCGATTAAGGTGATCTGCAAAAGAGAAGCTGTTCACAAACCCGAAACCGGCGCAGGAACGCCTGACATTACAGGCTTCTGGACAAAGTGCGGACAGGACGGAACGATGCAGAAGATCTGCGGTTATATCCCTGAAAAGCCGAGACTGGCCGGGCTCCTCGGAATCTGCTTCTCGCTGGAAACGAACGGAGACGTGTTCCCGTATGGAATCGGTGCAGAGTATAATGGAGCACCGGTGGATGGAGATCTTGAGGTTATTGAGCTCCCGGAGTATACCTACGCGGTATTCCCGTTCAAGGGAAAAATGCCAGAAACCTTCATCGAGACATACAGGAAGATCGTCAGTGATTTCTTCCCAAGCAGCGACCGGTACGAATATGCCGCAGGTGTAGAGATCGAGGTATATCCGTCTGATAAAACGGATGATCCTAACTATGCGGGAGAAATCTGGATTGCTGTAAACGAAAAATAAGGTGTTCATGCAGAGAAAGGCCAAGGCTCCCACACTGCCATCACGGGCGGCGGGGAGCCTTGCTTTAAGCCTCGATATCGATTGTGAGACCGGACTTTGTGGTGCTGCTTGATGTAGCGTAAATGCCGTTTGCCCCATATTCCAATCTCAAGGCTGTTCGGGTAATCTCAGGTCGGGCAGAAGATAATCGCCCTGTTGTGTATAGCTAATTTCAAAATTGTGTTTCATTATAGAATCCTCCAAAAATATATTCATACATATATCACAGCACCTTGATTGCCACATTTTGTTATAGCTTATTATCAGTTTTTCTTTCCCTCATCTTTGCCCTTACGAGCCGTCGGGAACGATATAATAAAATGTGAAATCATATGTCCGCATAAGGTAAGCAAACTGCGATAAATCCACTGTTTATCAGGCTTTTGGAGGACTTTACTAACAACCTATGATATGCTATAATATCCATAGATTATTTCAAATTCAAATCGGAATTTAGAGGTGGAAAAATCATGATTGAATACTCTAATCTTAATGAAACGTTTATTACGTTTATTATAAAAAGATTTCCCGAATTAAAAGAGCAAGTTGAAGGGGAAATGAGTCGGTTAGGTGACTTTTTACCTCATGTCATTTTGGGAAATGTATGAAGATTTATCATCAAATGGATTAAAAGAAATGGTGGCGAATAAAATGAGTAAAATCGGTGATTATTTTGCTTCGCAATGTGGGAATCCGCACGGAGTTATCGGAAAGATCATGACATGGTCAATGAATCGTGCAAATAATGTTATGTACAAAGGCATTGTCGATGAACTGAAAATTTCGCCCAAAACGCAGATACTTGACGTAGGATTCGGCAACGGATACCTCGAAAAGCTGATAATTCAGAAATCGAGGTGTTTTATCACCGGAATTGATATATCTGAGGATATGGTCAACAAAGCAGCCGAAACCAACCGCAGATATATTGCTTCGGGGAATATGAAATTTCAGCTCGGTGACTGCTGTGATCTTTCTTTTAAAGACAAAACATTTGATGTGGTCACAACGATGAACACCATATACTTTTGGAACGATACCGCTAAGGGAATGTCTGAGATCAACAGAGTATTAAAGGACAATGGTATCTTCTACAATGCTGTTATATCAAAGGAAAACTTAGACAAGTTCTTCTATACGAAAAACGGGTTCAAGAAATTCACAAAAGACGAATATATAGAGCTTGGCAAAAAGGCAGGCTTTCGGAGAATACGAATCAAGAAATTGGGTAACAATTATGGTTTGCTTATCATTTATATGAAATGAACAGGAGAACGGCTGTATGAAAAAACAGAAACGCCAGACTTGTAGAGTTTGCCACGTTGTATTGTATCAGCTATGGCGACGATGAAACACAAAATCTTGTTCAAGTTACTTTGTTAGAGTATTTGTGGGACGAAAAAACAACTTATAATAGGTTATGGAACTATATTTGTAACTACCTTTACATTCCATAAAAATTATATTATACTGCTAAATTCTGATTTATCGCATTTACTATTATGGTAATCGCAGGCAGCCTTATATGAGGTTGCCTGTTTTTTATGCCCTGAAACGAATCGCAAACTACGATTTTCTCCTGTTTCTTATATAATATAGGTAAAGGAGAGGATACGGTATGAAAAGAATGTTAGCTGATGTTTGCCCTGAACTTATAAATGAATGGTCACAACGCAATTTACCTCTTACGCCGGACAGCGTAACGCACGGCTCTAATAAAATAGTATGGTGGAATGGCAAATGCGGACACGAATGGAGAGCTTCAGTAAAAAACAGAGTAATCGGCGGAAGTGGTTGTCCTTACTGTTCCCACAATGCGATATTAGAGGGCTTCAATGACCTCGCTTCTCAAAAGCCTGAGCTTGCCGCAGAGTGGTCAGGCAGAAACGCCCCTCTACTCCCCACACAAGTTACTGTTTTTGCTAATCGCAAGGCTTGGTGGAAATGCAGAGAGTGCGGCAATGAATGGGAAACACTCATTACTACACGTTCAGACGGAAGTAAATGCCCGTATTGTAGTGGATATATATTACTCAAGGGCTTTAATGATTTTGCAACGCTATATCCGCAGCTTGCCGAGGAATGGTCAGATCGAAACCTACCACTTACTCCTGATACCGTAAATGATAAATCCCGTAAAAATGTATGGTGGAAATGTCGGACTTGTGGCTATGAGTGGAAATCGGTTATACATTCAAGAGCTAAAGGCGCAATGTGTCCCGTTTGCGCTGACAGAGCCGTCTTGACAGGATATAATGACTTGGCTACAACAGATCCACATCTTCTTGATGAATGGGACTTTGATAAGAACACCGACTTTTCACCGGAACACATTTCAAAACACTCAATGTACAGCGTTTGGTGGAAATGTCCTCTCAACCATTCATATAAAGCTGCTATATCAGGCAGAGCAAGCGGAATGGGCTGCAAGGTGTGCGATAAGGAGTACAAGAGCGTGCTTCCCAAATTGGCGATTATGGTATATGCCGGAATGAAAAAAATGTCTGCTAAGTTTGATGATGACAGCATTATCGGTATCCCATTAGAATCATATATATCCGAAGAAAAGCTCGCTATTGAAACTTCTAAGCCTAACGAAAACGAATATAGAATAAAACAGCACCTTTGTAAAAAGCGGAATATCAAGCTCGTGTATGTTCCATACGGACGTACCGATGAAATATCCCTATTGGAAAAGATAAAACAGGCGTTTCGCTCTGTTCATATCTATATAAACTCAGATACAGAAAAAGACGCAGAGATTATTAGACAGCGCTTTTACGATTGGAGATTCAGACAATCTCAATCTGTTATAGCCCAAAAGTGAGGAGGAATTTATAATGAAAAACCCGAAATACCACGTTTACCTAACGAACGAAGAACGCTCAGAGGTTTTGAAATCACTGATTGACCTCAAGAATGATATGATCGCACGAGGAAAATATACGGATGTAATAGATGAGGTTATCACCAAACTTTATAATGCCCGCAAAAAGAATATAAAGGTAATATACAATTAAATATAGCTTAAGAGCCGTCTGTTCCGTAATTGGAGCAGGCGGCTTTTTTGCGTTATATCAACTTTTTTTGAAAAAAATAAAAAAATTTTTAAAAATGGGGTAACAAATCGCCTCTCCCAGTGGGTAATAGTGAGAGGGTTAATTCCGAGCAATCGGAAAAGACCTTTTCACAGACCTTTGAAAACTGAATATCATTTCTTCAAGTACGCTACTTGTGTAAGCAGAAACGCAAAGCTACCTCAGCGGTACGCCACGACCTCCTTTCAGGAGCGAGCGCTAATTCCGTCTGTGAGTATCGGGCTGCTCCCGATATGGCGACGACCTACACAAGCGATAATGATACTTCTCTACGGAGCTGGCGGAGAACCCGGCAGAGGTGAGATTCCTATGAGCCTGATAGCAGTCAGGCGCTTGAAGAACTTCCCATATAGATTTATCTATCCGCTGGGGTGTCGAGGACAAATAAGCGGAAAAGTTACATAGCTGTTTTTGCAGGACAGCTATAAAACTATTTGAAAGGAGGAAAACGAATGCCAAACTGCAAAACTATTGCTATATGCAATCAGAAGGGCGGCGTTGGAAAAACGACTACCACAATGAACTTGGGCATTGGCTTGGCGAATAAAGGTAAACGTGTACTCGTTGTTGACTCTGATCCGCAGGGCGATTTGACGACCTGTTTAGGCTGGCAGCGTGTTGACGAGATACCCGTTACCCTCGCTACGAAAATGCACGAGATTATCAGAGATAACGAAACCAACCCCGAAAGCGGCATACTCCATCATAACGAAGGAGTTGACCTTATTCCGTCCAACACGGATTTGGAGGGCTTGGAGATGTACCTTGTGACGGCTATGAGCCGTGAGAACATCTTAAAGAGTTATCTTAATATGGTTAAGTCAAATTACGACTACATCCTGATTGATTGCAGACCATCACTCGGTATGTTGACCTTGAATGCTTTGACGGCGGCAGACAGCGTGATTATCCCTGTTCAGGCTCAGTATTTGCCTGCAAGGGCTATGACACAGCTTCTTCGGACTGTTTCAAAGGTAAAGGCACATACAAATCCTAATTTGGCGATTGACGGCATTTTGCTGACGCTCGTCGATAACAGGACAAACCTTGCTAAAAGCACTGTGGACGCAATACGGAACAACTTTGGAAGCGTTGTTAAAATCTACAAAGCAAAAATCCCGATAGCGGTCAAAGCCGCCGAGGTAACTTCCAAAGGCAAAAGTATTTACGCCTACGAGCCTAACAGCAAGGTAGCACAGGCATACGCTGATTTCACAAAGGAGGTGTTGTCAGGTGGCAGACAGAAAGAGCGACTTCGCTCTGCCGACGCTCGATGACCTTTTCTCCACACAGGATGAACGGGACGACGCAAGGCTCGAAAAAATCAGGGATATTCCGCTTGACTTGATTGATGACTTTCCCGATCACCCTTTCCACGTCAGAGATGATGAGGATATGGTTCAGCTTGTCGAGAGTATCAAGACAAACGGCGTTTTAACGCCTGCCGTTCTCCGTCAGAAAGAGGACGGACGATATGAGGTTGTCAGCGGACACCGCAGAAAGCGAGCTTGTGAGCTTGCCGGGCTTTCCACCCTCAGAAGTGAGATTAAGGACTTAACCCGTGACGAAGCAGTTGTATATATGGTTGAGAGCAATTTTCAGCGTACAACAATCCTTCCCAGCGAGAAAGCCTTTGCTTACAAAATGAGGTTAGAAGCTATGAAAAGGCAAGGAAAACGAACAGATTTAACTTCGTCGCCAGTGGCGACTAAGTTAGGTGGCGGACGTTCTGATGTAGAACTCAGCGAACAGGTTGGAGAAAGCAAAGACCAAATAAGACGATATATCCGCTTAACTAACCTTGTCCCCGAACTTTTGGAGCTTGTGGACGAGGGCAGAATCAAAATGCGTCCTGCCGTTGAGTTGTCCTATCTTGACGAGGATAGTCAGCGTGACGTTGTAGAGCAGATTGACATTAACGACTGCACACCGTCGCACGACCAGACAATCCGAATGAGGAAAATGTTTGAAAGCGGCAAACTGACGGCGGAAGCTGTTGAAGCGATTATGTCGGAAGAAAAACCCAACCAGCGTGAGCGCATTGTGCTGCGTGGTGACAGAGTACGAAGCCTGATCCCGAAGAATGTTCAGTTGAAGGACACGGAGGACTATGTGTGCAAGGCTCTGGAGCACTACGCCAAGTATCTGCGCCACCGTTCAGAGCGTGACAGCAGGTAGGAAATGCAAAACATATTTTTTTGACTTCCCCCTTCCTCACACTCTAACCCCTAAGACTACCTGTACTATCCGAAAAGAAAGATATAATACTATCTCTTATTATAACTCTATCTCTTAATTATATATCTTTCTCTAATAGGGCAGGCAAGTCAATCAAACACACAATTTCAATTCAAAAAATTATGGAGGTAAACCAATGACAAAAGTATTCAACAAGAGGAACGCCAAGCGTATTACGGCAATTCTTTTAGCCGTTATCGCTGTCGTTTCCTCAATCTTAATCATCCCCGCCAATGCCGCAGGCAAAGAGGTGACCATCACCTTTGACTACTGCTATGACACAGGCGATAACATCATCACATTCGTGAAGTACACAGAACACGGCGGCTACACCGTCGGAACTGTCGGCGAGGAACTCTGCCGAATCTATGCAGACGGCAAGGACGCTTACTGTTTGGAGCCGGGACACTCGCTCTATTCAGGCAACACCCTGACAACAGATGCTTCGGCTGCGTGGAACGCACTCAGCAAAGCTCAGAAGAAAGCTATTAATCTTGCCCTTCTTTTCGGAAAGTCAGGAAACAGCTCCGGTCTTGTCGGAACAGACGGTCAGAAGTGGATCGCAACTCAGTTGGTTGTATGGGAATTCTGCACAGGCTGCCGTGACGCTTCTACGTTCAAGCTCAGCAATTCCAAGTTTATTGACGGTATCACCGCTGGCGACCACAATCCAAATGTAAAGACCAACTACAACAAGATTATTGCCAAGCTCAACAGCTATAACGTGATTCCGAGTTTTTCCTACGATACACAGGCAAAAGCAAAGAGCAACGTTAAGGAGCTGAAATACAGCGACGGTAAGTACAGCCTTACGCTGACTGACAGCAACAAAATCTTGTCCGATTACACCTTCAAGAAAACAGGCGACGTATCTGTTTCTGTTTCGGGCAACAGCATTACACTGACATCGACGAAGGCAATTCCTGATGAGCTTGTATTCAGCGCAACCAAGAATATGCCGAAGGTAACAACTACCCTTGTCGCTTGCGGCAGCTCTACAAAGCAGGACGTTGTAACAGGCGTTCAGTCCGACACAGAAACCAAGACAGCGTATTTCGCTGTTAAGACCTCGGCAGGCTCACTCAAAATCGTCAAGACCTCCGACGACGGAAAAATCGAAGGTATCAAGTTTAAGGTCACGGGCGCTGACAATTACAGCAAGACCGTTACCACCAACGCAAAGGGCGAATTTCAGATTGATGACCTCAAGGTTGGCACATATACCGTAACTGAGGTCACAGAGGAAAGATACGAGGATCAGAAAGCGCAGACCGTTAAGGTAGAAAGCGGCAAGACAGCCACCGTGAAATTCAGCAATATTCTGAAGCGTGGCGAACTTCAGGTCGTAAAGACCTCGGAGGATAATTTCAACGAGGGCGTAAAATTTCACCTTTACGGCACATCACTCTCAGGCGCAAAGGTTGACGAGTATGCTACCACTGACAAGAACGGCGTAGCCAGCTTTAAGAATATCCTTGTAAGCGGCGATAAGCCCTACACCCTTGAAGAAGTGGACACTGCAATTCGTTACGTTGTTCCGGAGTCACAGACTACACCCGTTGTTTGGGACAAGGCGACTAAACGTGAATTTACCAATGTTTTGAAGAAGTTTACCGTAACCGTAGAAAAGACCGACGCTGAAACAAAGAAGGCACAGGGCGACGCTACGCTTGCCGGAGCAAAGTACGGCATCTATGACGGCGATAAGCTGATTGATACCTACACCACCGACAAGGACGGCAAATTCACCACAAAGGAATATGTTTGCGGCGATAATTGGACTATCAGAGAGATTGAGCCTTCCGAGGGTTATCTTCTCAACGAAACAGTTTACAATGTCGGCGCAGAAGCGAAGAACTACACCGTTGAGCACAACCCCATTTCTGTCGGCGTTACCGAACAGATCATCAAGGGCGAGATTGAAATCGTTAAGCACACCGATCAGGGACAGACCAAAATCGAAACACCCGAAGAAGGAGCCACGTTTCAGCTCTTTCTCAAAAGCGCAGGCAGTTTTGACAAAGCAAAGGACAGTGAGCGTGATACCCTTATCTGCGACGAAAAGGGATATGCAAAATCAAAGAAGCTGCCTTATGGCACTTACACCGTCCATCAGACCTACGGCTGGGAAGGCAGACACTATGTTGACGACTTCGATGTATTCGTCTGCGACAACTCTAAGCCGTACAGCTTCATCATTAATAATGATATCTTCGAGTCCTATCTTAAGGTTGTTAAGGTGGATGCTGAATCAGGAAGAACCATCCCCTATGAGGGAGCGGGATTCCAGATTTATGCACCCGATAATACTCTGATAACGATGTCTGTACCGTACCCCTCTAACCTAACAATCGACACATTCTATACCAACAGCGAGGGCTATCTTATCACTCCCGAAATGCTCGTGTACGATAAGGGCTATAAGCTCGTAGAGGTTCAGGCTCCGCACGGCTATGTGCTTGACAGTACACCCATCACCTTTGACATCACAGAAGAAAACTCCACAGAGGAGGGCAGCATTGTTTTGACTAAGGTAAAGAAGCCAAACTACGCTCAGAAAGGCAAGATTACCATTGCCAAAGAGGGCGAAGTGTTCTACGGCGTAAATGTTAGCGGCGGTACTGATGATGAGGGTAACGAAATCCCGACCATTTACCAGCCTGTATATGAAACTGCCGGACTGAAAGGCGCTACCTATGAAATCCGTGCCGCAGAAGATATTATCACTCCCGATGGCACAGTCCGCAATCATAAGGGCGACCTTGTAGATACCGTTACAACAGGTAATGATGGCTTTGCAAAAAGCAAGGCACTCTATCTTGGCAAGTACGATATCAAAGAAATCCACGCTCCATACGGAATGGTACTCAGTGATGAAGTCCATAACGTAGAGCTTGCCTACGCCGATCAGACCGTAGAGATTACTGAAACCTCTACATCGTTCTACAATGAAAGGCAGAAAGTCAATGTAAACCTCGAAAAATGGCTTGAAACCAATGAGCCGTTTGACATCGGCACTAACGAGGAAATCAAGAACATTTCCTTTGGCTTATTCGCCACCGAGGAAATTGTATCTGCAAGCGGAACCACCATTCCCGCAGACGGCTTGATTGAGATCATCACGCTGGATGAAACCGGTAACGGCTTTGTCGGCACCGACCTTCCCTTTGGCAGTTACTACGTCAAGGAGCTTACAACTGACGAGCATTATATCTTGACCGACACCAAATTCCCCGTTGTATTTGAATACGAGGGTGAAAACACAAAGACCGTTGACCTCACCGTGAATGACGGTGAGCCTATTACCAATGAGCTGATTTACGGTACTGTTTCCGGCATAAAGATTGACGAGAACGGCGAAGCGCTTGGCGGCGCAGTTATCGGACTGTTTAAGAGCACAGACGCAGAGTTTACTGCGGAAAACGCAACCTTGACAACAGAATCAGCCGAGGACGGCAGCTTTACCTTTGGCGAGGATACTATCCCTTACGGCACTTGGTATATCAGAGAAATCGAACAGCCGACAGGCTTTGTACTAAATGATACCGTCTATCCCGTTACAATCGGCAAGGACGGCGATGTTGTTGAAATCGAGATTGTCAACGAGCATATTCGTGGCAATGTAAAGACTACGAAGGTTGACGCTGATTATCCCGACAATAAGCTGACAGGCGCAGTATTTGAAATCTATTCCGATACCAACGCTGACGGCAAGCTCGACAAGGACGACAAACTGCTCGGCGAAATCAAGGAAACCGACACGGGCATTTATGAGATGGACGACCTTGTTTACGGTCACTATCTTGTAAAAGAGAAGAAGGCTCCCGACGGCTTTGTCCTCGATGAAAACACCTATCCCGTCTTTATTGAAACTGACGGTAAGACCTACGATGTTGAGAACGACGCAGGCAAGGGCTTCCTGAATGAAGCTATGAAAGGCTCGCTCAAAATCATAAAGACTTCTTCCGATAATAAGGTTGAAGGCATCTCCTTCCGTGTAACAGGCGAGAATGGCTATGACAAGACCTTTAAGACCGATAAGAACGGCGAAATTCTCATTGATGGCTTACGCATTGGCAAGTATGTCGTATCTGAGGTGAACGATGACGCTTCCGCAGGATATATTCTTCCCGATGATGAGGTTGTCGAGATTGAGTATGGCAAGACCGCCAGCGTTAAAATGCACAACGAAAAAATCCACGTTCCGCAGACAGGCGATGACAGTGCTCCGGGCAGCCTATGGCTGATGATCGGTGGTATTTCGGCAGCCGGTATTGCGGCTTGCGTGACAGCTCTTGTAAGAAAGAGAAAGAAGCATAACAAGGAGGCAGCATAATGAAAGTGATTATTGCTATCGTTTTACTTGTTTTCATTATCGGTGGTTTTATCTTTCTTCAGATCAAAAACCGCAATAACAAGAAGTGATTATCAACACGACGGACGGCTCACAAGGCCGTCCGTCAGTTTTAGGAGGTACGAATGTATAAGTTACAAACTGTTGAGAATATGGTGTTAAACGTACTGATCTCAACTCCCGACGCTCGTGACGACGATATGAGATTATATTATTACGTTTGCCGTGATTGCATAAGTGAAACTCACGGTAACGCACACTTTTCATTTGAAGAAGTTATGACCAACTACAAAGAGCTGGGCTGTCCCGGTTTTGAGAGCGTTCGACGGACAAGACAAAAGATTCAGGCGATTTTGCCGGAGCTTGGCTGCTCGCCTGCTGCCCGCCGAAGAAGAAGTAAAGGCGTTGTCGCTTACACGAACTACGCTTTAGACAGGGAGGGCAATTAATGGCAGATAAAACCGTGATTACTCCCCAGCAACGATTTAAGGTGCTGACAAAACTTTTTGAAGCAGGCTTTAAGTCTGAAAAGGACTTGCAGAGTATCAACTTTCAGAATGTTTTTCGCATCGAAGGATTAACCGTGCAGGATATGAGTATCATATCCGAATTACAACAATACACAAAGAGCAACAAGCTCTATTCTTATCTTGGAGGTATGTTTGATGAACAACACAACGAATAACAAAAGAACCATTATCTGGACAAGTATCAATCCCGGCGCGCCGTGTTTTAAGGCAATGCTTAAAAAGGAAATGCCCGACATCGGCGAGGACGATATAAACGCCATTATTTATGGTTTCAATTACCACTATTTTAATGAATTGGTCAGTCATCTCAGCAAGGTAAGCATTGGTCAGCCGATTATTGCCTTAGCTTTGTTTGAGGGCTACGATGACGACGAGGACGACGGCTTTGGCATTCAGACAATCGACTCCGGCAATCTTAGCGAATGCTTTGATACAGACTACGACATTGCAGAATGGTACGTCGACAAAAGCGGCGATTTTCTGTCTTACCATATTGACCGTGATGGCGTTACTTATTGCAAGTATCTTGCTATCAAGAAGGACGCTCCGTTAAGCAAGGTGCAGCGCCTGTTCACCGAGATCGACAATGATGATTTTGATTTCAGTATTATCGGCGATGTAACCGAAAGCATCGGCGAAAAGGTGCTTGACGCTCTTGGTATTATGCACTTCTGTGATAAGGAAGGTGCATTTTGTGGAAAGTAATGCCGCACCGCTGAAAGGTAAGGAATGGCTGTACACCTATCGTAACAGTCAGCAAATCTCCTCTCAGACAGGCTTGATCGGTTATCTCCGTGCGGATATGGGTACGCTTGGAACGGAATTTTTCTCAACGTGGAACGGCTTTCGTGATGATTTGAATACGGACGATTTCAAGAAGGATATTGATACCGTCATCAACTCTTTCAGAGAGAAAGGCGGTTTTCTATCCAACCGTGATGAGCTTGAAACTTTCTGTATGAACAGCGACAATGTGTTTTCGTATAACACAGGCGTTGACTATGGCGTAAGGGTAAACACGAAGGACTACGCCTTCCTTATGCGTCTTAATCCGTATAAGGGCAACTACAATCTTTATTGCTACTGCTATAAAAAGGATTGGCTCGACAGTCATCTTGAAAAAGCAGAGCGTGGTATCCGCTTCATTGATTCTCATTACAACGAGAAATTCAGAATCGAGGACGGCGACGAAATCATCATCAATTCAACCGAGGAGAAAGATACCGTGCGTGACGCTCCCGCAAGATACGTTTGCCGATATATCGACGATTATCATTTTGAATACGGTATCAATTTACGCCATATCTGCGAATTTGCGGAGATTTGCGAAAGAACTGGCAATATCGTTATTCCTCTCCGTGCGTCCCTGCCCAATCAATGCTATGTTTTCGTACAATCCGAAAACAAGATTGGTATTATCAATAAGGGCGAAATGGGATATACCGATTCAAAATCAGGTAACGGCAGACCAAGTGAAAATCGCAGACTTGTTGACGAGATGAATCGTAATATCGGCGTATCGCCTGCTCAGTATGAAGCAATGAAGGCAGGCTCTATGTTCGGCTGGCATACTCCGGCAGCCGATCCGAAGAACTATACAGAGAAAGGGACACCTATCAAACCAAAGAACAGAAGCCACGACGCAAGATAAGGAGGTGCTTTTCCTATGGCGAGAAAGTTTGACCTTATCTCAAAACTGTATTTAGACACCTCAAAAGAGGTGTTGTCGCCTGATAAATGGGCGGCATTTTTACGCACAGCCTGTTACAATTACAGACTGCGATTTGACGAACAGCTCCTTATTTATGCTCAAAAGCCGGAAGCGACCGCCGTTCTCCAGATAGAGCGGTGGAACAGGACTTTCGGACGCTGGGTAAACCGAGGAGCAAAAGGCATTGCCGTCTTTGAAAGACACGACGGCGTTTCACAGAAATTAGTACACTACTTCGATATATCCGATACACACGCAGGCGAATACGCAAGAGCTGTCCCTATTTGGACTATGCAGCCCAAATATACAGAAGAAGTAATCACGACGCTTGAAAACACTTTCGGTGATCTCGAAGATAAGGGTAGCCTTGCGAAAGCGATAATGTCGGCGGCAAACAACGCCGTTGAGGATAACGCTCCTGATTATATCAGGGACTTGCTTCTCAGCACAAACGACACCTTCCTTGAAGATTTAGGCGAGGACAGCGTAACGGCTATGTATAAGGAACTTTTGACGAACAGCGTCGCCTATATGATGATGACAAGGCTTGGCGTCAATACCGAAATGTATTTTGACGATGATGATTTCCGTAACGTCGTCAATTTCAATTCTGATGACACCCTTAACGCCCTCGGTGTAGCTACCGGAGCGATCGCCGAGATGGGCTTGTCGGAGATTTCTAAGACTGTTTTGGCACTGAACCGTCAAAATCGCACATTTGCGGAAAACAGGCAACCCGAATATACTAATGACAGAAACAATGAAAGGAGTTTTGAAGATGGCAGAACTGACTTACACAATGCAGGGCGATTATCTGCTTCCCAACCTGACGCTTCCCGAACAGCCGAAGGTGGAGCTGGGACAGTACGCTCAGATGAGGAGAAAATATCTGTACCGTCAGCGCAGAATCCTCTATACCAATCTGCTGACGAAGGGCAAGCTGACCGAACACTTGGCGGAAACCGAACAGAGGGCGCTGGAGATGGAGGAACGCCTGCTCAAACAGATGGCAGCTCAGGAAGGCGTGACAGAGAAACTGAAAGCGGCAGATCCGTTGAAGTGGACACGCCTGATGAACAACCTCAGACACTCGGTGCAGGAGATCGTGCAGGCGGAAGTGATTTACGCTTAAATCCCGATGAACAGGCTCAGTCAAATGAGCCTGTTTCTTCTATCACCGACGATGACCGTTTTGTTAGAGGTGATACCAATTTTAACATCTTTGACGAAGAAGGCGAACGCAGGAAGCACCCGTTTTTCGGCGTCGATGAAGTTGTCAACGAAATCCTCGCTACTACACCCCACCTCAAGGCAAGCCTTGAAGAAATCAGAGGATATTTTGAAAGCTATTCAGATATTCAAAAGCGTACAGAGTATATCCGCAGCATATTCAACGATGATTTTACGGAGATTATCCTTGCTGATGATACCCGTGTAGGTTATAAAACCTACGAGAACGGTTTGCTCATTTGGAAAGGACGCTATCCCAGCCGTGAAGGACAGAGCTTTCATCGTTGGGACGCTGTTGCCGGACACTTTGAAGCTATGCGAATGCTCGATATGCTGCACAGCTCTATAAAACCCTTACCGTCACAGGACGGACAGCTACAACTCATTACAGAATCGGCAGGACGTAACAATCCTGCCTTTTCTTTTTCTCAGGAGCTTATCGACGCAGCGCTTACAAGAGGAAGCGGTGTATCCGAAGGTAAGCTGCGGATTTATGAGCAGTTTCAAAAGTCACTGTCAAAAGCTGAAAACATTTCATTTTTGAAAAGCGAATACGGCTGGGGCGGCTCGTCCAACGCAGTACCATACTCAGGCGTTGCAGAAATGCACGACGGTAAAGGTATCGAATTGAGTATCGGTTATGGTGAGAACGCTCCCAAACAAAAGCTCACCTGGAATTACGTTGAAAAACGTATAGGCGAGCTTATCAAACTTGACCGCTATCTTAATCCGAAAGAAAAGGAGTATTATCCGAAATGGCTTGAACGGCAAGAAGAACTACGGGCAGAGAGAGCCGCAGAACGTGAAATCCGTGAAGCGATGTACACGCCGCCGACAGAAAAGACTGCGCCTGCACCCACTGAATATGAGTACAGATATACTCTCGGTGCGTCGGTTTATATCGGCGCAAGCGAGTATGAGCTTATATCCCTTGACGACGACCGTGTAATGCTCTTTGATAAGAGTTTCCCGTTATTTAACAAGGAAATGCCGAGGGCTGAATTTGACGCAAAGGTCAAGGAAAACCCGATGAACGACCATTTGAAGGTCGCCATTCACCCCGAAAAAGAACAGGAAAGCACTGAGCGTGACTATTCAAAATACAATCCGCTTATGCAGGAGTATTTCAAATTGAAGGATGAAAACCCCGATTCCATCATTCTGTATAGAATTGGCGAGTTTTTGGAAGCTATGGGCGACGACGCAGAGATTGTATCTCAGGCGTTGGGGCTGCAATTAACAAGGCGCAGGATTTCTTCCGAAGAAGATATTAAGATGTGCGGATTTCCGGCAAGCAGGCTTGAAACCAATCTGAATATGCTCCTTGACAGAGGACATAAGGTCGGTATCTCGAATATTGACGAGAATCATAGCCGTAAGTTTTATCTTATGGAATCCGACAGAGCACACGAGCCAATTCAGTCCCAGCCTGTTGGCAGAATTGACTACCTCAATGCTTCCGGCGAGGTTGAGAACTCTATTGAGTACACCAATCCCACAATGCTTGAAAGGGACATCAAAGAGGAAAGCACCTTTGATGTGAAAATGGCGGTCTATTTATACAGGGATGCTGACGGTAATACAATGCCCCACGATTTTATCGACAGGCTGCCTAACCCGTTACAGCGTTTTGAAATCATCGACCAACCACTGCCGCAATCCGAGTATGATATTCTGATGAATCGGGCGTCAGAGCTTATACGAGGATATATTGAAAAAGAGTTTGGCGTAGAGGATGTTCCTGATTTACCTGATGATTTATCCTCTATTAACGTCGGTTACACAACAACAGAGGACGAGCAGCACGAAATCACAGCCAATGTAAATCTTGTCGATTATCGCATTGAAACTTGGGTTGATGACACCTTAGTCCGTACCGAGCAGTATGATTCCTTGCAGGATATTGTTGAGAACGGTTTGGACGGTATGGAGTTTTCCGACCTCATATATGTGTCCGATGAGGAACTTGCTCCGTTCTATGAACCCGATGACGATGTAGCCGAGGTAGTGCATACTCCGTATAGCAGTCCTCCCGGATCTTTTATTGACCACTATTATGTTGTCGATGATCTGAGAGCAGCACCGCTTAAGGTTACAGAGTATCAAAACCGAGATGAAGCGCTGTCGGCTTACTTTGAATTGCCTGCCGACAAATTGAAAGCCTTTGGTTTGATGAACACCAAAGAACTTCCCGGCAGTCTGGACTTTATTCAATGTATCGACGGTAAGGATACTTTCATTGAGGATTATATCAAGACAGATGATCCCTCTTGGCAAAATCCCGAGGTTGATGAGCTTGTCGAATATCTGAAACAACAGCTTGACGAGCATTCGTCTGTTCAGCAAGTAAACGATGTTCTTGATGATATAGATCCTGTCGTTATCCGTCAGCAGCTTGCGGACGCAGGGATAGTCAACGGTCAGCTTGTCGATGAAGATAAGCTGAACAATGATCCGTTTATTCAACAGGTATATGTAGACGCTAATGACGCTGCACGGGAACAGGAACAATCCGGGAATGAGCCGCAGCTTCGTTCTATCACTTTCGACTTGACTGCTCCTGAACAAGACGGAGCAAATCAGGATTTGATTGGCAAGCGAATACGGCTTGACGACCGTGAATTTGAAGTAATCAAAGTCAATATGTACGGAGATGTCAGCCTGCAAGACCTTACCTTTCAAAGTGATACAGGCTTCCCGATCGTAAGGGTTGAAAAAGTTGGTTTTGTTCGCCGTGCCATTGAAGAACAACAGGCACAGCAGGAAGAAATCACACCCGCTTGGGAGCGTCAGCCGAGAGCAAAGGCACAGACCTTTGACCTTCACCCTGACATTCCTATGGCAGACCGACACACCTTTGACCTAAAAGGTTTTGAGCTTGAGGAAGTTGGCAAAAAGGCACGTTTTCGCAGAAATGTTGAAGCAATCCGTGTCTTAAAAGAGTGTGAGTTTGATAACAGATTTGCCACACCCGAAGAACAACAAATCCTCGCTCAGTACGTCGGCTGGGGCGGTATTCCCGAAGCGTTTGACGAGAACAATTCAGCTTGGTCGGACGAGTTTACCGAGCTGTACGGCTTACTATCTCCCGAAGAATATAACTCCGCAAGAGAAAGCACGTTGACGGCTTTTTACACGCCGCCTGTTGTGATCGCCGCTATCTACAAGACGATGGCACAGATGGGCTTTAAGGAAGGCAATATCTTGGAGCCTTCCTGCGGTATCGGTAACTTTATCGGTATGCTGCCGCAGAGTATGGAGAACAGCCGTGTTTACGGCGTTGAGATTGATAAGATCTCCGCAGGTATCGCACAGCAGCTCTATCAGCGTTCCTCTATTGCGGCACAACCATTTGAGGAAGCAGAGATACCCGACAGCTTCTTTGACGGCGTTGTCGGTAATGTTCCGTTCGGCGATTTCAGCGTAGCCGACAAGCGTTACGATAAAAACCATTTTCTTATTCACGACTACTTCTTTGCAAAATCCCTCGACAAGCTCCGTCCGGGCGGCGTTATGGCGTTGGTAACTTCTAAAGGCACGATGGACAAAGAAAGTCCTGCTGTGCGTAAATACATTGCACAGCGAGCCGAGCTGCTCGGAGCAATCCGCTTACCGAATAACACCTTTAAGGGTAACGCAGGCACAGAGGTAGTATCGGATATTCTTATCCTTCAAAAGCGTGACCGTATCGTAGATATTGAACCTGATTGGGTACACCTTGATACCGATGAAAACGGTATCCGAATGAACAGCTATTTTGTTCAGCACCCCGAAATGATTCTCGGTGATATGCAAATGGTATCCGGGCGTTTCGGTCAGGAATCCACCTGCGTACCGTATGAAAACGCAGACCTTGAAAGCCTGCTCGATGAAGCCGTAGCCAATATTCACGGCGAGATTGACGAATATGAGCAGGACGAGGAGCTGGAGGAAGAAGACAATTCTATTCCCGCTGATCCGACTGTCAGGAACTTCTCATACACGCTGCTTGACGACGTAATCTACTTTAGAGAGAACAGCCGAATGTCGCCCGTCGATATGTCGGCGACGGCTGAAAACAGAATAAAGGGCTTAATTCAAATCCGCAATTCCGTCCGTCATCTGTTGGAATTACAGACGGAAGATTATCCCGACAGCGAGATAAAAGCGGAAATGGAACGCCTGAATACGCTGTATGACAGCTTCACAAAACAGTACGGACTGATCAGCAGCCGTGCCAATAATATGGCGTTCTCACGGGACAGCTCCTATTCGCTCCTGTCCTCATTAGAGGTACTTGATGATGAGGGCAACCTTGAACGCAAGGCGGATATTTTCTATAAGCGTACCGTCAGAGCATACAAACCCGTGACCTCGGTAGATACAGCTTCCGAAGCGCTCGCCGTTTCTATGGGAGAAAAAGCAGAGGTCGATATGGACTATATGCGTGAGCTGACAGGCAAATCCGAACAGGAGATTTACAACGAACTCAAAGGCGTAATCTATCTGAACCCGTTGCACGAGGGCAATCCGCATTATGAGGACAAATACCTGATAGCGGACGAGTATCTTTCCGGTAATGTCCGGGAAAAACTTGAAATTGCACGAGCTGCGGCGGCTAATAAGCCTGAATATTCTATCAATGTTCAGGCTCTTGAAAAGGTGCAGCCTGAGCCTTTGACGGCTTCCGAAATATCCGTCAGGCTCGGCGCTACTTGGATACCGCCTGAGATAGTGCAGCAGTTTATCTATGAGTTTCTTGATACGCCCCGTTACGCACAGTGGGATATAAAGCTCCATTATTCTCCCTATACCAGCGAGTGGAACATCGAGAAAAAGAGCTATGATCCTACGAATATCAAGGCGTACCGTACTTACGGTACAGACCGCATTAACGCCTACAAAATCATTGAAGAAACCCTCAATCTCCGTGACGTTCGTATCTTTGATTATGTAGAGGACGAGTTTGGTAAACGCAAACCTGTCCTGAATAAAAAGGAAACGACTATCGCTTTACAGAAGCAGGAGCTTATCAAAGAAGGCTTCAAGGAATGGATATGGCAAGATCCGCAGCGCCGTGAGCGGCTTTGTAAACTCTACAACGAAAAATTCAACAGTACCCGTCCCCGTGAGTACGACGGAAGTCACATTACCTTTAGCGGTATGAATCCCGAAATCGAACTCCGAGAACATCAAAAGAACGCCGTCGCCCACATTTTATACGGCGGCAATACGCTACTTGCACACGCAGTTGGGGCAGGAAAGACGTTTGAGATGACGGCGGCTGCTATGGAAAGCAAAAGGCTTGGATTATGCTCCAAGTCTTTATTTGTAGTACCGAATCACCTCACTGAACAATGGGCTGCGGAGTTTTTACAGCTCTACCCGGCGGCGAATATTCTGGTGGCGACAAAGAAAGATTTTGAAACCGCAAACCGTAAACGTTTCTGCGGCAGAATAGCCACGGGCGATTACGACGCTATCATAATCGGACACTCTCAGTTTGAGAAAATCCCGATGAGCATAGAGCGACAGCGAGCCTTAATCGAACAGCAGATTGATGACATTACCGATGGTATAGCGGAACTCAAAGCTAATAAAGGAGAAAACTTCTCCATCAAGCAGCTTGAAAAGAGCCGTAAATCACTGCAAACGAAGTTGAAAAAACTCAACGACCAAAGCCGTAAAGATGATGTTGTCACCTTTGAGGAACTTGGTGTAGACAGGCTCTTTATTGACGAGAGCCATTTCTATAAAAACCTTTTCCTCGCAACGAAAATGCGTAACGTCGGCGGCATCGCTCAAACAGAAGCGCAGAAAAGCTCAGATCTGTTTATGAAATGCAGATACCTTGATGAGCTGACAGGCGGTCGAGGAACCGTATTCGCTACGGGAACGCCGATAAGCAATTCTATGGTCGAGCTGTACACCATACAGCGCTATTTACAGTACAATACACTGTTAGAAAACGGCTTGCAGCACTTCGACGCTTGGGCTTCCACTTTCGGTGAAACCGTTACCGCTTATGAGTTGAAGCCCGAAGGCACGGGATACAGAACGAAAACCCGCTTTGCAAAGTTTTACAATCTTCCCGAACTTATGGCAATGTTCAAACAGGTGGCTGATATACGGACGGCAGACACTTTAAATCTGCCGACGCCTACTCCCCACTATCATAATGTTGCCGTGAAGCCGTCTGATTATCAGAAGGAAATGGTAGAGAGTTTTGCGGAGCGAGCCGATAAAGTCAGAGGTGGTAGCGTCGATCCGAGCGTAGATAATATGCTCAAGATCACGAATGATGGGCGAAAACTCGCTCTTGACCAGCGTATGATTAGTCCTATGCTCCCTGACTTTGAGGGAAGTAAAATCAATGCTTGCGTCAATAACATCTATCAGATATGGGAAGAAAACGCAGACAAGAAATCAGCGCAACTTGTGTTCTGTGACCTCTCTACGCCAAAGTCGGAAGATGAATTTTCCGTCTATACGGACATTCGCAAAAAGCTGATTGAGCGAGGTGTGCCGGAGAGCGAAATCTGCTTCATTCACGAAGCTAAAACCGAGGTGCAGAAGCAAGAGCTTTTCAAAAAAGTCCGTAAGGGCGAAGTCAGAGTTTTACTTGGTTCAACTCAAAAAATGGGTGCCGGAACCAATGTTCAGGATAAGCTCATAGCCTTGCACGATATTGATTGTCCGTGGCGACCGAGCGATCTTGAACAGCGTTCGGGACGTATTATCCGACAGGGTAACGAGAACACCGATGTTCACATTTACCGTTATGTTACGGAGCAGACTTTTGACGCATATATGTATCAGCTTGTCGAGGGCAAGCAAAAGTTTTCGGCGCAGATTATGACCTCAAAATCTCCTGTGCGTTCCGCTGAGGATATTGATGACACCGCACTTTCTTACGCCGAGATTAAGATGTTGGCGACAGGCAATCCGTACATCAAAGAGAAGATGGATTTGGATATTCAGGTAAACAAGCTGAAAATGCTTAAATCCTATTACCTCTCTCAGAAGTACGATCTTGAGGACAAGATAATCAAATTCTATCCGAAAGAAATCGCCTTGCAGACTGAAAAGATCAAGGGATTGAAAGCTGATTTGGAAACTCAGAAAGCTCACCCGAAAGAGGTCGATGATAAGTTTGTCGGTATGACGATCAATGGCGTTGAGTACGCTGATAAAGCCGAAGCAGGTAAAGCAATCATTGAGTTTTGCAAGGCGAAAATGAGTGCAGACAATGAACTGATGGGCTGCTACCGTGGCTTCAAAATGGACGTTTGTTTTGACAGCTTTGAGCGGGCTTATGTTGTAACGCTCAAAGGAGCAGCGTCACATCACGTTTCACTCGGCATTGATAATATCGGTAATATTACCCGACTGGATAACGCCATTGACGGTATCGAAAAACGCATTGTCAAAGCGGAGGAACAGCTTGAAAATCTGAAAACTCAGCTTGAAACCGCAAAGACAGAGGTTGAAAAACCGTTCGCCCAAGAGGACGAACTCAGACAGAAGATGGCTCGATTGACCGAGCTGAACGCCCTTCTCGATATGAACAAGGGCGATGTTCCTGTTGTCGGCGGCGAGCCTGACGAGGGCGATAACTCACCTGAAAAAAACAGGGACAACCGAAACAGATAAGGAGGATTTTACTACTATGACTGACAAAAACTATAACGAGCTTCTCAGAAAGAGAGTGCTTCAGGAGAACAGAGAATTTAACGAGGAGCTTGAAAAGCTCCCCGCTCACGAAGCATTGAGCCGTGCCTATGAAAAAGTTATCAAGGAGGATTTGGTGTGCAGCATCAGCGAAGGCAATCTCACCAATACGGAAGCAAGAGCGCTTCTGCGACTGAAACATCCGCTTGATGAACTTTACAGCGAATGGCTGCATAACGATATGAGCTACAACGATATGCTCCGTGCAACCATCAAAGACCGTGCGACTTCGGCGGTGCGTGAAATGAAAAGTCAGGCACTCGACGATAGATAACGGCTATGCCGTATGTTGACGCTCAGGCTGTCGCCCAAGCGAGAGAAATGGATTTGCTAACGTACTTGCAGAACTATGAGCCGCAGGAACTTGTGAAGATCTCCGGCGACAATTACTGCACCCGCAGCCACGACAGTTTGAAGATTTCCAACGGCAAATGGTATTGGTGGTCGAGAGGTTTCGGAGGTTATTCCGCTCTCGACTACCTTGTTAAAGTACGAGGTTTACGGTTTTCAAAAGCTGTTGAAACCATCGTAGGCAGATGTGCGGCAGAGCCGCCCGTGTATGCCGATAAGAAGAAAAACAACAAGCCGAAGCTCTTGCTTCTGCCCGATAAAAGTGCTTCCAACAGAGTGATTTTCAGGTATCTTTGCGGCAGAGGAATTGATCGGGAGCTTGTTGCAAAATGCGTATCTGAGGGTAAAGTTTTCGAGAGCCTTCCGTACCATAATGTTGTTTTTGTGGGCTTTGATAAGGAAAACAAACCGAGATACGCTTCATATCGGACAACGGGTAGAATGAGAATTTTGGGCGATTGTTCAGGCAGCGACAAGCACTATTCCTTTCGGATAGCAGATGGCAATAACGATACAGTCCACATTTTTGAATGTCCCATTGACCTTTTATCTTACGCAACATTATTGAAAATGAAGGGCTATGATTACCGTCAATATAACCTGCTATCTCTTGCGGGAATCTACTCTCCGAATAAGGATAAGGAGCTTGTAAAAGTGCCTGCTGCCCTTGTAAACTACTTGCAGGATCACCCAAACACAAAGCAAATCGCTATCCATTTTGATAACGATGAAAAAGGCAGAGAAGCCGCCGTTGCACTCAAAAACAGGCTTCAAAATGATTATAAGGTCGCCCTGTTACCACCCCCGCAGGGCAAGGATTTCAACGACTTTTTATGTTTGCAACTGAATATGCACAAGCATAAAAACAAAGAAAGGAACGATGAACGATAGATGAAGATTAACATTTATCAAATCAACCACGACCGTGATGATAAGCGGTTGATGTTCTTCGGATTGGACGAAGTACAAAAGCTCACAGGCAGTAAGATGGTCAAGGCTGAGATTTACGACAAGATTTTCAGTGGTGACGTTGACTGTCCTTCGCTTGAAGGCGTATTCCATAAATTCAACTACGACCACCCCGCAGGATATACAGGCAGATCACTTTCAGTGTCTGATGTTGTCGAGATTGTCGAGAGCAACAACACAGAAAAAGGCTTTTACTACTGCGATAGTTTCGGCTTTAAGAAGATAAGTTTTGAGCCTGAGAAGGCACAGGATACCATCGGTAAGAATCAGATCACCGTCCTTTATTTTCAGGTCGGCAAGCTCCCGAAAACGGTTTCCATAGACAGCTCTCTTGAAGCAATGCAGCAGCTTGTCGGCGGGTATATTGAGGAATATATGCCCTTTGAAGATGAGGTCGCTATCATCTGCAACGAGGAAGGAAAGGTGAACCGATTGCCCTTGAACAGAGCCGTCTATGACGAGCATAGCAAGGAAATGATCGAGATCATTGCCGGCGATTTCTTTATCGCCTATGCTCCGATAGAATCGGAAACTTTCAAGAGCCTTCCGAAAGATTTGGCGAAGAAATACTCCGAAAAATTCAAATATCCCGAACGGTTTTACAAGCAAAACGGACAGATTAAAGCCTATCCGGTTAAACCCAAAGAACACGATGTAGAGAGATAAATCTGATGATGTGGGCAGCCCCTATATGAGATGCACAATCTTAGCAAGCAGACTGTTTGTATCCACGAAGCGGATAAAACAGTAAAACGCTTGTTAGGGGCTGCCCCTAATACCCCGTGAAGAAAGGACTGACAATATGAACGGAATACTCTTATTCATACTCGGCTGTTTCGTCGGCGGATTTTTCGGAGTTATGGTGATGTGCCTGCTCCAGATTAACCGCCTGAATCATTACGAGATGAAGGAAAAAAAGGAAGATGATACAAATGAGGAGAAGTTATGATAAGCATATACGCCTGACAAAAGAGGAGCGTGAGGATTGGCAGCGCAAGGCGGCTATGACTTGTATGAACGAAAGCACTCTTATTCGCCTGCTTATGAAAGGCTACGCTCCGAAAGAGAAACCCGATGAGCGTTTTTTTGAAGCTATGCGTGAGTTGTCCGCTATCGGCAACAATGTCAATCAGCTTGCGGCAAAAGCAAACTCCCTCGGCTTTGTTGACGCTCCTATGCTTTACCGTGAAGCGGAGCGTTGGCACAAATTTCAAGCGGATATTGAGAGCGTATTCCTACGCCCTGACAAAACGGATTTGAAATGGCAGTAAGCAAGTTGTGGGAGGTCAAGTCAAATTTGGGAAAGGTAATTGATTACGCCAATAATCCAAAGAAAACTCGCAACCCGAAATATAATGAGCAAGAGTATCAGGCACTTGCCGATGTTCTCACTTACGCAAAAGATGAGGAAAAAACCGAGAAGCAGTTTTTTGTTGAGGGTATTAACTGCAATCCCTCAACTGCTCGTGACCAATTCATAACGACCAAAGAATATTTTGGCAAAACAGACGGCGTTCAAGCCTACCACGGATATATGAGTTTCAAAGAGCAAGACATTACCCCTGAGCTGGCGCAACAAGTGGGAATGGAATTTGCTAAACGAATGTGGGGCAACAGATTTCAGGTTGTAGTGACGTGTCATTTAAATACCCATCATCTACATTGTCATTTCGTGATAAATAGCGTTTCATTTGTTGATGGTAAAAGGTTGGTCGATAACGAAAAACGATGGTACTATTTTCGCCACGTTGCAGACGAGGTATGTAAAGAATATGGATTGTATTTCAATCCTAAACCAAAATTTGAGCGTCCCACCAATTACTACTACGATAAACTGGAAAAAGCAGGTATGCCCCATAGATACACGGTAATCAGAGAGGTAATCGACCACGCTCTTGAACACAGCAAAAATATGTTGGATTTTCAAGACGCTCTGAAAGATATGGGCTACGGCTACAACTTTAATCCGAGGATAAAGTATTGGACGGTCAAGCCGCCCGACTACACCAAATCAATCCGTTTGTATCGGCTCGGCAATGATTATACAAACGAAGCCATCACCCAACGCTTAGCAGAAAACCGTAACCGTGTCGGTATGCACAGATACACACGGCTCACGGTAGCCAGCCGACAGTACCGACTTCCTACACGGGGAGATAAGATACGGAAAATCGGCGGCTTATATGGTATGTATCTTTACTATTGTTACAGGCTCGGTAAGCTGCCGAGATACCGAAAACTAAACAGCGCTCAGATTCATTACTACTTCAAGGAAGAACTCTTGAAGCTCGATGAATTGAGCAAACAGACAAGGCTGCTCGGAAAGCACGGTATTCAGACCGACGAGCAGCTTTTTCAATATAAATCTTCTGTTGAGGACGAGATCAAATCCTTAACTGCCGACAGAACACACCTCCGAAAAATTACACGCAGAAAGATTGATGATGTTGAGCTGTCACAGGCAAAGGAAAAGATTTCTCAAATCACAGAGAAGCTCCGGTCACTTCGCAAGGAAGTGAAGCTCTGCGAGGGCATCGCCGAGAGGTCAGGCGTTATGAAGGACAATCTCGACAAGGTTCTTGCGGAGGAAGATAAAAACAGAAGAAAGGAGAGCCGAAAATATGAACAACGGCGGTGAAGCTGCCGAAATGATAGTCAGACTTTACCTTGAAGGCTTTGAGGAAGTTGTTAAGCTGACGGGTACGGGCATTAAGAATTTAGTCCCGTTACTCGCTACGACGCTGAAACAGGAATCCAAAACCAAAGGCAAAGAGCGACTGTCAAAGATGATTAAATCAGGCAGCCCCTTGAAGGTCTTTACCTTCAAGAATAAGGACTTGAAAAAGTTTACCGAACAGGCGAAGCGTTACGGCGTTCTATACACTGTTCTCCGTGATAAGAACAGCAACGATCCAAATGCTACGGTCGATGTAATCGCCCGTGCAGAGGACGCTTCAAAAATTCAACGTATCGCTGACCGCTTTGAATTCTCTACGGTTGACAAGGCTTCTATCGTTAAGGAAGTTGAGAAAAAGAAAGCCGACCGTGAGGAAGTACAGGTCGAAAAACCCGTCAAGTCCAAAGAAGATATTGTTGTCGAGGAAGCGATGGCACCTCCTCCCGAGAAGAAGGAGAATGCCCACGAAAACCCCGACGCCGCCAAGACGGACAAAAACCCTCCGTCAAGGCACAGCTCAGGCGCACACGATACGAAAGCTGATAAGGGTGATTCCAAGTCCGACGGCAAAAAGCCTTCCGTAAAGGAAAAGCTGGAACGCTATAAGGCTGAACACGCCGCAGGACAGAAGAAAGAAGCAGAACGCTATCAGCCTAAGCACACGCAGGAGAAGAAAACTCCTTCTAAAAACAGACAGACCAAACACAAACAGCCTAAGAAAAAACAAAAGGCTAAGCATTACAAATCGAAAGAGAGGTAAAATCTATGACCAATGATTTCAAGGCAAAGAGAAGCGGCGGCAACTATAATAAGCCGAAGCTCTCGCCTGAAGATTACAAGCAATTCAAGGCAGATGAAAAGAAAGGCGTATATCAGCTCATTGATTCTGCTGTTACTGACATCCTGAACACCCCTGCTGAAATGCAGAAGTATCTTGACACACAGGCTCGTATGGACAGATACTCGGCGGCTAACGCCCTGCTTATCTATAAGCAGTGTCCCGAAGCTACTCAGCTCAAGGACTTTGACGGTTGGCGTGATGATAACGTCCGTATCAAGAAAGGCGCAAAGAGCATTTCTATTCTTGAGCCTGTTGACTTCACCAGAGCTGACGGAACGCAGGGCGTTTCGTATAACGTCAAAAAGGTGTTTGACGTATCTCAGACCAACGGCAAGCGCCCGTCATCGCCTACGGTTAATCGTGATCCGCAGAATCTTATAAAGATTATGCTGCGTACTGCACCCGTCAATTTTGAAAGCGTAGACAATCTGACAGATCCTAACGCCGTTGCCTTTTACGACAACGACAGGAATACCCTTCTTGTAAAAAGACACGTTAATAACAGCGTTGCTCTCTTTCAGGGCGTTGCCCTGGAACTCGGCTACGCAGAGCTTTCAACTCGCAGCGAGAGCTTTAGCCGTAAGGATATGAGTTATCAGGCTGTATGCGTCGGCTATATGATTTGCAAGAAGTACGGCGTTGAAGCCAAGTCCTTTGCGATTGACCGTATTCCGGCACAGTGGAAGGATAAGGAGCCGAAGGAAGTCCGTGCTGAGTTGTCCAAGATGAGGACGGCTATGAGCGATATTCATTCCCGTGTTTCCGAGGAAATCTACCGCCAGCAGCAGGAACGCTCTGTTGACCGTTCGAGATAAGGACGGAGGTGTTGTTATGAAAGAGCCTATGTATCATATTGAGCTTGATGATAATCAACACAGCGCCGTCATTCAGTCCCTTAACGATTCCCGGAACGCTCGTATTGCCGAGGGTAAACCTACGGATATGTATGATGAGCTGATTCTTATAATCGGTAAAGCCCCTTACCGCAAAGGTAGAAGATATGAAAGGAACCGGGACGATGCGAGATAGCGACAGAAAGTCAGCTATCATTCTTTCTCTGATCGGTATTGTTCCTGTTGTGTGGCTTGCTTTGCTTATCGCTCCATTTGTTAAAGGCGGCTTAACGGAAATTGTGACAGGACTGATGAAGTCCTTTGAACACCCGTTCCAAATACAGCTTTGTGAGGACAGTGTAAAAATTGTCCTCTTTTTGCTTACCGCCTACGCAGTGGGTATAGGCATTTACTTTTCCACACGCAGGAACTACCGTCGCAGAGAAGAACACGGCTCCGCAAAATGGGGCAACGCAAAAGCCGTTGATAGAAAGTACCGTCAATCTCCGCCGTCTGATAATAAGCTGATGACGCAGAATGTCCGTATTGGTATCAACGCACAGAAGCACAGGCGCAACCTCAACACGTTGGTCTGCGGTGGATCGGGCGCTGGTAAAACCCGATTCTACTGTAAGCCAAACCTTATGCAATGCAATACGTCCTTTGTCATTCTCGATCCTAAAGGTGAGATACTCCGTGACACAGGCGGCTTGCTGGAAGCAAAAGGATACGAGGTGCGTGTGCTTGACCTGATTTCAATGGATAAAAGCCATTGCTATAACCCATTTGTTTATCTCCGTGATGACAACGATATTCAGCGTTTAGTTACAAACCTGTTTAAGTCCACCACGCCGAAAGGCTCGCAGTCCAATGATCCCTTTTGGGACACAGCTGCTTCAATGCTGCTTTTGGCTTTGGTGTTTTATCTTCATTACGAAGCCCCGGATGATGAACAGAATTTCGCTATGGTAATGGAAATGCTGAGAGCAGCAGAGATTGAGGACGAGGAAACTAACGCTCCGTCGGCACTCGACGATCTGTTCCGAGATTTGGAAAGCGTCAGTCCTGAACACATCGCCCTCAAATATTACCATTCGTATCACTCAGGATCAGCCAAAACATTAAAGTCTATTCAGATTACGCTTGCCGCACGGCTCGAAAAATTTAACCTTGAAAGCCTTGCGTCTATGACATCTACGGACGAGCTTGACTTACCCTCGCTTGGCGAGAAAAAGGTCGCCCTGTTTGCGCTGATACCCGATAACGATTCATCGTTCAATTTCTTGGTATCTATACTTTATACGCAGTTGTTTCAACAGCTATTCTATTCAGCCGACCACATACACGGCGGAGCGCTTCCGGTTCCCGTCCATTTTCTGATGGACGAGTTTGCGAATGTCTCGCTCCCCGATGATTTCGATAAGATACTATCGGTTATGCGTTCCCGTGCCGTTTCGGTCAGCATTATTCTACAGAACTTGGCACAGCTCAAGGCGCTGTTTGAAAAGCAATGGGAAAGCATTGTCGGCAACTGCGACGAGTTTCTTTACCTCGGCGGCAACGAACAGAGTACGCACAAGTATGTTTCTGAGCTGCTCGGCAAGGAAACGATAGATACCAACACCTATGGCAAATCCACAGGTCACAGCGGTAACTACTCAACGAATTATCAAATAAGCGGCAGAGAGCTTATGACACCTGATGAGGTCAGGTTACTTGATAATCAATACGCAATCCTCTTTATCAGAGGTGAGCGTCCGATAAAGGACTTCAAGTTTGACATCTTGAAGCATCCTAATGTCAGTTTGACGGCTGACGGTCACGCCGACGTTTACAGACACGGCGAAGTTAAAGACGATATTGCCACCATAGTTATTGATGGAAATGTCGAGGACGAGCAGATTTTGGATTTCGATTTATCCGAAACGAGCTATGAGTTATTGTCCGAGGAGGACTTACAAATCAAATTTAATCTTATACAGGAGGAAAAAAATAATGAGATTATTCAACAACCATTCATATACTAACAGACTGCCGATGAAGGGTAAGGTCAAGAAAGGTTTTCGCACCTACTGTGCCGTCGTGATTGCGGTTATGCTCATTGTGAGCTGTTTTACCGTAACGGCGTTTGCTGCGGACGGCAACAGCGCATTGTCCGCAGTCAACAACCTTTCCACCTTCATCTTCGGTCTTATCCGTGCGATCGGTCTTATTCTGACAGGCTTCGGCGTTGTTCAGATTGGTCTTTCGCTCAAATCACACGATCCGTCACAGAGAGCGAACGGTTTTTTAACCCTTGCGGGCGGTGTCATCATCACCTTTGCAAAGGAAATCCTCAACCTCATTATCGGCTCTTAACCAGAACGAGGGGTATGGCTGCTTTCACGGCCATACCCCGAATAAATTAAGGAGGTGCTTAAATGTCCGATAATTGGGTTGTAGGTAATCTACAGAACGCACTCGACACTTGGAATGGCAAAGTGACGGAGCTTTGGAACCTGATTCTGACCTCGCCGCAGAATTTCAAAGGCGGTGGTATCTGGACTGCAATTACCAACGTCAACACGGCTATGCAGGGTATCGGTACTGGCTTGCTTGTACTGTTCTTTGTTATCGGTGTGGTAAAGACCTGTGGCAGCTTCACGGACTTGAAGAAACCGGAACACGCCGTAAAGCTGTTTGTCCGATTCATCTTGGCAAAAGCTGTTGTTACGCAAGGTATGGAATTGATGACTACCTTGTTTGGCATTGTTCAGAGCGCTATATCTCAGATTATGACATCAGCAGGTGTTTCATCGGCAACAGATACTGTATTGCCGGACGAATTGGTATCCGCTATTGAAAACTGCGGCTTTTGGGAGAGCATACCGCTTTGGGCAGTAACGCTTATTGGTGGTCTGTTTATAACCGTAATGTCCTTCATTATGATTATGAGCGTGTACGGCAGATTCTTCAAGCTGTATATGTACACAGCTATTGCTCCCATTCCGTTATCCACCTTTGCCGGAGAACCGACGCAGAATGTCGGCAAGAGCTTTTTGAAAAGCTACTGTGCCGTCTGTTTAGAAGGTGCAGTTATCGTATTAGCCTGCATAATCTTCTCGCTGTTCGTTTCTTCGCCGCCTGTTGTTGCGAGCGACGCCGCTCCTGTCACGATGGTATGGGCGTACATTGGCGAACTGGTATTCAATATGCTTGTGCTTGTCGGCACGGTTAAGATGTCTGATCGTATTATCCGTGAGATGATGGGACTGTAAGCAAAATGAAGAACAACACTAAAATATATAACAAATTTGAGGGCTATACCCTTGAAGATTGTAATTGCAAATACTGTTTGTACTTCGGCGGCAGACGCAGAGGTAAAGTAAAATGCCTTGCGGAAGAATGTGTTTGCAAAGAAGAAATAGAAGATGCCCGCCGGAAAGAAAGGAGATTTACGCTTAATGGAAGTTAAGATAAACAGAGAAATCCGCAACTACACAGAAGCAGTATTCTTTGGTCTGTCGCTTAGACAGATCATTTTTTCTGCCTGTGCTTTAGCGGTGGCGGTTGCCGTATTCTTTCTGTTAAAGCCTACGCTGGGTACAGAAACCACGTCTTGGATTTGTATTCTCGCCGCAGCTCCGTTTGCAGCGCTGGGCTTTGTAAAGTACAACGGAATGACCGCCGAGAAATTCGTCATTGCTTGGGTAAAGTCTGAATTTCTTACCCCTAAAAAGCTGACGTTCAAATCCACAAATACCTACTACGAGCTGATGAAGCCCGTAATTGAACAAAAGGAAAAGGAGGCTATGAAAGCCAATGATTAAAACACTCAGACAAATTGGTAAACAGGACAGGCAGAAGTTTGTCGTGCCGAAGGGCGTTCAGGACGTTATCCCAATCACTGCTATTTACGACGACGGTATCTTCCAGATCGGCAAGGACAAGTTTACCAAGACTTTCAAATTTACCGATATTAACTACGCCGTCGCTTCCCGTGAGGATAAGGAAGAAATGTTCCTTGAATACTCCGAGTTGCTCAACAGCTTTGACAGCGGAGCGACGACCAAGATTACCATTAACAACCGCAGGCTTAACCGCCTTGACTTTGAGAAGTCAATCCTCATTCCGCTCAAGGGCGATTACCTTGACGAATATCGCAAGGAATACAATCAAATGCTGCTCGACAAGGCGACGGGCGCAAATTCGATGGTTCAGGACAAGTACATCACGGTATCTGTCTGCAAGAAGAATATCGAGGATGCCCGCACCTATTTCAGCCGTGTCGGTAATGATATGATTACCCATCTCAGTAAGCTCGGCAGTAAGTGTACGGAGCTTGATGTTGAGGAGCGCCTTCGTATCTTTCACGATTTCTATCGTGTCGGCGAGGAAAGCAGCTATCACTTTGACATCAAGGAAAACCGCAAGAAAGGACACAGCTTCAAGGACTATATCTGTCCCGATTCTATGGAGTTTGAAAAGGACTATTTCAAGATTGGCGACAGATACGGCAGAGTGCTCTTTATGCGTGAGTATGCGTCCTACATCAAGGACAGTATGATTTCCGAGATTACCGAGCTTAACCGTAATCTGATGTTGTCAATCGACGTTATCCCTGTTCCGACTGATGAAGCCGTGAGAGAAGCGGAGAGCCGCTTGCTCGGCGTTGAAACCAATATTACAAATTGGCAGCGCCGTCAGAACTCCAACAACAACTTCTCTGCTACCGTTCCCTATGATATGGAACAGCAGAAGAAGGAAATGAAAGAGTTTCTCGATGACCTGACTACCCGTGACCAGCGTATGATGTTCGCCGTGCTGACGATGGTACACACTGCGGATACAAAGGAACAGCTTGACAATGACACCGAAGCTATCCTGACTACGGCGAGAAAACACCTTTGTCAGTTTTCTACCCTGAAATTTCAGCAGATGGACGGTCTGAATACCGCAATGCCTTTCGGTGTTCGCAAGATCGACAGCTTCCGTACATTGACTACCGAATCGCTGTCCGTCCTAATGCCGTTCCGTGTGCAAGACGTATTCCACGAAAACGGTATCTATTACGGTCAGAACGTCATTTCAAAGAATATGATCATCGCTGACCGCAGACAACTCCTGAACGGCAACGCCTTCGTTCTCGGTGTATCCGGAGGTGGTAAATCGTTCTTTGCAAAGGGCGATATTGTAAATATCATTCTCGCAACGGGCGCTGATGTTATTATCGTAGATCCTGAGCGTGAGTACGGAGCACTTGTCAATGCTCTCGGCGGCGAGGTTATCAATATCTCAGCTACCTCTAAAAACCATATCAACGCTATGGATATGTCCGAGGAGTACGGCGACGGCGCTAACCCTGTCATTCTCAAATCCGAGTTTATTATGTCCCTCTGCGAACAGTTTGTCCCCCTCGGCGCAAAGGAGAAGTCCATTATTGACCGTTGCACCGCCAATGTGTACCGTGGCTATCAGCAGAGAAACTACACGGGAAAAGTGCCGACCTTAAAGGACTTCCGTGAAGAACTGCTCAGACAGGAGGAGCCGGAAGCACAGAGTATCGCCCTTGCGATTGAGCTGTTTACGGACGGTTCTCTTAACACCTTTGCCAAGCAGACAAACGTGGATACCGACAACCGCCTTATCTGCTACGATATTCTCGACCTCGGTAAGCAGCTTATGTCAATCGGTATGCTGGTCGTAATGGACAGCATTCTCAACCGTATCACGCAAAACAGGGCAAAAGGTAAGGCAACTTTCATCTTTATTGATGAAATCTACCTCCTGTTCCAGCACGAATATTCTGCAAACTTCCTGTTTACCCTTTGGAAGCGTGTTCGTAAGTACGGCGCATTTGCGACAGGTATCACTCAGAACGTCGATGACCTGCTCCAGAGCCATACAGCCCGTACAATGCTCGCAAACTCAGAGTTTATTGTAATGCTCAATCAGGCTTCCACCGACAGAGAGGAGCTTGCACGGCTGCTTAACATTTCCGATTTACAGCTTTCGTATATCACGAATGTTGACGCGGGACACGGCTTGATTAAGGTCGGCAGCTCCCTTGTACCGTTCGCAAATAAATTCCCCAAGAACACCAAGCTCTACAAGCTGATGACTACTAAGCCGGGTGAAGGCACGGCAGCATAAAGAAAGGACGACCGTTATGAGCAAGAAAATTCTTATTATCGGACTTGCAGTGCTGATCGCCGTCTGCGGTGTCAGCACCTATTTCCACATCAAGAACAAAGTGGAATCTGACAACAACAAGAAGATGTATGAAACCGTAGCCGAAGAAGTTTCGGCTACGGAGGAAAGCGAAACACCGACACCAACAAAAGCACCTGTCAATCCATACACAGATGATACTCCTGTCGGTGGCGGCGGAATCGGTGGCACAGGCGGGACAAGCGGAGGTAACTCACAGAGCTACACTACCACTATGAATCCAAGCGCTAACCCCGATATGGTAGGCTGGGTAAAGATTAATGATTCTGTCATTAACTATCCTGTAATGCAGACAAAGAAGCTCCCCGACTACTACCTCAACCACGATTTCTACAAAAATGAATCGGTGTACGGCTGTCCGTATGTTCAGGCGAATTGCGATGTTGACGCTCCCTCGGATAACGTAATCATCTACGCTCACCATATGAACGACGGCTCTATGTTTGCGGGACTTGAGAATTATCGCAGCAAGGATTATTGGTCGTCGCATAAAACGATCAGCTTTGATACGCTGAACAAGAAAGCAAGCTATGACATTCTCGCCGTGTTCGCTGTTCCTGTTGACGAGAGCGATAAGAACACGTTTAAGTTTTACGAGTTTGTCAATGCTTATGATGCCGAGCATTACAGCACCTTTATCAGCAAATGCAAGGCGTTGTCGTTCTACGAAACAGGCATTTCAGCTAAACAGGGTGACAAGCTCCTGACGCTCGCTACCTGCGAATACACAAATAACAACGGTAGGCTTGTTGTAGTAGCAAAACGGACGACAAGATAAGGCGGTGATATTATGCTACCACGAATGAACATTCAGCAACGTCGCCGAGCCAATAAGCTGCTAAAACATCTATGCGCTAACTATCAGGACGGAAACTGTCTGCTTCTCGACGACGATGATCCGTGTGTTTGCGTACAGAGTATTTCATACTCCCTGTGCTGCAACTATTTTCGGGTAGCAGTTTTACCAACTGAGCCGACGCTTGAAGCGGAGATACTTGATCCTAAAAAGATTAGTTACTGTAAGGATTGTAAGCTGCCGTTTGTAAAGCGGAGGTATAATCAGCTTTTTTGCGAGAAATGCGCCAAACTCAGGTATAAAAAGCAGCAGGCTGAATACGCACGAAAAAGGCGGCTGAATAGTCGAAAAAGTGATAGTTAGAAAGCCAGTGTTTATGCGGCTTTTTAGGCGCAGTATTTAAGGGGTAAGGGTAATTATACCTTTACCCCTGATTTTACTATATTTGCCCTTTACGGGCGTTTACGAAGGGAGGTTAAAAGTTGGCTGATATTAAGACAAGAGATACGGTCAAAGGAACAATCCGAACTCTTGATAAGGGTAGGATTGCCGCCAGCCGTATGAAACAAGCCTATATACAGACAAAGGACAAAGCGGAGCATTCCGTCGAGCCGGAGGAGCATAACGAAACGGAGTACGCTTCTGATCGTATGGAATCCGGTACAAAGCGAGTGGCGGAAGAAACTGTACATCAAACGAAGAAAGCCGTCAACAAAGGCGCTGAGAAGGTCAAAGACAAGGTTGAGCGAAAAATCGAGGACAGAGTTAAGAAGAAGGTTGAGAACAAGGCTGAGAATACCGCAAAGGATACGGTTAAAAACTCAGCCGAGCGAGCTTCTAAAAACGCCGCCAAGAAATCCGCAGAGAAATCTATCCGGGCAACCAACAGCGCAGGACGTAAAAGCATTCGCACCGTTGAAAAAACATCGGCAAAGACGGTTAAACAATCAGCCCGATCCACGGGCAAGGCAACCGTTAAGACGGCTCAGAAAGGCACAGTCAAAACCGTCAAGACTTCCGTTAAAACAGCAGAGAAAACATCGAAGGCAGCTATTAAGACTACGAAGCAAGCCGCAAAAGCCGCAGAGAAATCTGCAAAGGCGGCGGCAAAAGCGGCGCAGAAAGCCGCAAAAGCAGCTCAACAGGCGGCTAAGTTGGCAGCCAAAGCAGCGAAAGCGGCTATACAGCTCTTGATTAAGATTATCAAGGCTATTATAGCGGCTATGCAAAAACTGATTTCTGCAATCATCGCCGGAGGTTGGGTGTCACTGCTCGTGATCCTGATAATTTGTATGATCGCTCTTTTATGTTGGAGCGTGTACGGCTTATTCGCTTCCGCTAACGCAAATAATGGTGAATACACTATGCACAACATTATTACTCGTATCAATAATGAGTTTAACGATAAGATTACAGATATTAAGACCGATAACCCACACGATAAACTCGTTATGTCCGGCTCAAAAGCTGAGTGGAAGGAAGTCCTTGCTATTTACGCTGTTGCTTACAATATGACAGATACGCACCCTGCCAATCCTGATGAAGTACAGGTAGTAACCCTTGATGAAGGCAAGGAAGAATATATACGCAATCTCTTTTGGGAGATCAATAAGATTGACCACAGAATAGAAACGTACACCGAAACTGAACAGGTCGAGGAAAAACAAAAAGACGGCAAGGTTAAAAAGGTCAATAAGCAAGTCCAAAAGAAAGCCCTTTATATAACCGTTTCTCACGTTGACCTTGAAACGATGATGAACAATAAAGGGTTTACTGCGGAACAGAAGAAAATGTGTCGGCAGTTGTTATCTGATGAGAACAACGACCTATGGCGTGAACTTCTAAACGGAGTAACAAGCTCGAACAGCGATATTGTCCTGATTGCACAGGAGCAGCTTGGAAATGTCGGCGGAAAACCTTATTGGAGCTGGTACGGTTTCAGCTCTCGTGTTGAATGGTGTTGTTGCTTTGTTTCTTGGTGTGCGAATGAGTGCGGTTATATTGAGAGCGGTACTATTCCAAAGTATTCTGTTGTTGATGATGGAGTTGTATGGTTTAAGAACAAAGACCAATGGCTTGATGGCTCGGAAGAACCGGAACCGGGTATGATAATCTTCTTTGATTGGGCTGATGACGGACTTGATGGTGGTGGCGATCATACGGGTATCGTTGAAAAAGTCGAGGGCGGCACAGTTTACACAATCGAAGGCAATAGCGGTGATAAGGTGTGCGAGAATCAGTATAGTATCGGTAACAAAGAAATCTTAGGATATGGTTACTACTCAGGGAATAATACTGTTGCAACGGGTGATACAGCCCAGCAAGTGTGGACTTATCTTAAAAGCTACGGATATTCTGATAGCGTAGCCGCAGGCATTATCGGAAATATGATGAGAGAGTGCGGCGGCGATACACTTAATCTCGATTGGAACATTGTCGGACACTACAACGGTGATGAATTCTACGGCTTGTGTCAATGGTGTCTAAGATATACTCCTACGGGATTCAAAGGCTCTAATGTTAAAGAACAGTGTGAGTATCTGCAAAAGACGATAAAATCCGAGTTTGCAAACTACGGAGGGAACTATAACGGTATCACTTATAACGAATTTCTTAAAACCAATACCCGAACGGCGGCGATAGCCTTTGAGCGGGTATATGAGCGTTGCGGAGATTACTCGTTTGAGGATTCTCGCAGAGCAGATAATGCAGAAAAGGCATATAACAGATTCCATAAATAAGAACGGCGGCAGTCCATTATGGGCTGTCGCCTATTTTTTATGCAGACAAAAGTTATTATTTGTGTTATAATAATCAATAACAACCTTTGAGGTGTTTCAAAATGACAGAGAGAAACAAAACTTGCTGCTTTTTCGGTCACAGGGATATTCCCGGCAACATTAAAACAGAATTGGTTAATACTATAGAAAAACTGATAACAGAATATGGCGTAATTAATTTTTTGGTTGGCAATCAAGGTGGATTCGATTCATTAGTCTTATCGTCACTAAAGGAGCTATCTCCTCAACACCCAGAAATTAGTTATGCTTACTTGCCTGATGAAAAATCAAACCCAATAGATGCACCAACGCTCTATCCCGAAGGGATTGAAAATGTACCGAAGCGTTTCTGTATTTCTTGGAGGAATAATTGGTTGATTGAGCATTCGCAGTATGTGATCTGTTATATATCACATTTAACAGGTGGAGCCGGGCAATTCGTAGAGAAAGCAAAGAAAAAAGACAGAACAGTATTCAATATTTACAAGCAGTAGAAGCCTATGGAGTAATCCATAGGCTTCTTTTGTTATTAAGTATTCGCCGTTATTCTTTAATATTTCTGACAATGTTATAATATAAATACTCAAGAGATTTTTCTCTATGATTCTTCTTCAGCTGACATTCCCATATTGTTAAAACATTCCAGCCTAAATCTGCAAGCTTGTCATAAGCTTCATTATCTCTCATAATGGTTCGTGAAATCTTTTCCTGCCAGAATTCCACGTTTGATTTAGGCATAACGAAGTACTTACAATTGCTGTGTCCGTGCCAAAAACAGCCGTTGACAAAAACTACCGTCTTATACTTTCTCAGTACTATATCAGGTTTTCCGGGCAACGACCTGACATTTTTTCGGTAACGCAACCCTCTGGAGAATAAATACTTTCGCACCATTTCTTCGGGTTTTGTGCCGGTGCTTTTTATCATTGACATATTATAGCTTCTGGTTTCTTTAGAATGTTTATCCATTGGTTACATATTAGTCTAAATAAGGTAAAATACTACGAGCAATATACCAAAACATCACTGGAGGAATAGCGTTTCCAATTTGTCTATATGCATCTGTTTCAGAACCCGCAAACTGGAATGTATCAGGAAAGGACTGTATTCTAGCAGCTTCTCTTGGGGTGAACCTCCGATAGAGCTCTTTCTCTGGATTAACCAATAATACAGGATCACGAGAATTCAAACTTACTTTTGCTAAATGACTGGTTACAGTAAGAGAAGGCTCATTCAAGTTTTGGGCTAACCCACGTTTCATATTATTTTTGGCATTTTTCATACCCTGAACAGCTCTTTCTGAAAAATAATATTTTTTTTCCTCAATTGCTAATTTTGGAACTGCAACTGATAACGGAACCCAATTATCAATGTTAGGTGCTTCTGGGTATTCATATTCCATTTTGATGTCATTTCGAATTCCTACAATAATAACACGTTCTCTCTTTTGAGGAACACCGTAATCAGCACACCGTATTAATTGTTTATTAACCGTATATCCGGCATCTTCAAACGCCTTTATTATTCTAGAAATAATCTGACCTTTATGTAATGTGAGAAGACCCTTAACATTTTCAGCTATAAATACTTTAGGTTGTTTGTCTTTTGCGATTCTAACCATTTGTTTATACAAGTTTGCACGGTCATCGAAAGGGTCTTTTGTAGGATTAACCGTACTAAATGACTGACAGGGGAAACCGCCTATCAATACATCGTGATCTGGGATTTCCGAACTGTCAATATCACAAATATCACCACAAACGACATTACTGCAATTGAAGTTTAGTTTGTGTGTATTGAGCGCCTTCTGATCAATATCTATAGCATATTTAAGCTCAAACGGATTTGCTTCATACTTTTTGCCGTTAAATTCAAAATCTCCTATTATTCCCAAATCTGCGCCGCCGCAGCCGGAAAAAAGAGAAACTACTTTATACATATATATCTCCTTTATGACTGAGGAACAATCACACTGTCAACTGACGATTTATTGAAATCAACCCTGTACGTCATTGGGACAGCAGTCATTCGACCGTCGTTAAGCTTTTCTGCAACATTAGCTATTACAAACATAAAAATTCCATCACGAGTAAAATACACTCGAAAAATAGAATAGAACTTTCCGTGTTGCTGAGCTGCAATCCACTCATTTCTTGTTACATTCAATGTGTCTACCCACAAATCATCATTCATATCAGGACAAGTTAAGCGTTTTGTGGATTTTACTTCGATATACTTTACAAATTCCGCCATATCTCCCGGTTCAGCTATTACAGATTGAATGTCATATCCTATTCCTTTGGTCCTGCCAAGAGATAATACTTTATTGGCAAGGCGTGTATTAAATTCAGAAACTCTCTTTTTCTCATATTCATAAACGATACTTTCACCCTCATCACCAAAGGCAGTTAGATTCACTGCAGGCTTAGGCTTTCCTTCTGACTTTTGTTCGTCTTTTACTGTTCCGTCAAACAGTAAAGCTTCTGCAGATGTAGCGAATTGGTCTGAAACAGCAGAAATCTGTGAAAAATAATAGTCCCAATCCAACTGAAATACTTTTCTTCCGTCCAACGATGATAGATCATATGAATACACGTCAAATTCGGGCTTTTTATCGTAATCTGCAGCGAAAAGCTCGATGGTCTGTAATTCATTTAGATTAAGGACAACTCTCTTGTCATCAGTAAAACGAATAAGATTTGCCAATTCAAGATAATTAAGTTGTTCCTTGATATGCTGCCAATTATATGATGTCGCTTTTCCCGGTACTATGATGGTTCTTTCCGTTCCATCTTTTTGGTCTTTAACTATTTGTTCAAAGACTTCGTATGGGCTGGCATTACCCTGAAGAACATCAAGTGAATTCAAAATATAATAGCCAATCTCTCTTTTGGTAATAAAAACATTGGCTTGTTTAGCTATCAGTAAAACTTTTAAAACAAAAGCAATCGGACGAATACAAATACCGTCAGCAACTCTCTGCCTAACGGTTGTACCTACTTTTTGTGTACCATTAGGAAATTGCATTTTATAGCATATATCCTTAAAAAATGCAGGCTGATCGTTATCTTCCAAAAACTTTTGAGTTCTTTCTGATTCATAAACAATACCATCGTCTGCTCTGTAATACATACCAAATAATTTACCAGCAATTTCAGTTCTGTGATTATCCATAGTTTTCTTAATTCTATCAGATTCGGGAAGAAAACGGATAAATGCATTGTTAAATAAGCTTTCAAACTCAGATTCAGAACAAGGGCATATTTCATCTATAACCTTTGCATATACAGGCAAAAAATCATCCATTTCCTTTTTCGATTTTCCCCTGATAATAGTACATCTGTATTGTTTTGTATGATCGTACATAATTATCCTTTCTCCAAAACTGACTTAACCTGTTTGGCTATCGCTTCTGAAAGCAACGGCGGAACAGCATTTCCAACCTGACGAAGCTGACTGGTTTTTATTCCAATAAATTCAAAATTATCCGGGAACGACTGAATTCTTGCAGATTCTCTAACAGTTGGAACCCTGTTTTCTTTATAATGAAAATGATGATTGTGCCCTGTATCAATTGTGAAACAAGGTTTATTGCTGTTCATTCTAGTCCAAGCTATATGGACTTTTCTTGTGCTCCAAAGTTCTTGTGGCAAGTCTTTGTAGTTTCCTCCGTCTGGTACCATTGCAATTATGCTCTTAGTTTTAGCTGTATGAATAGTCGCAGAATGATTCATTATTTTTGAACTGTTTTTTCTCATTAGTACCTGATAATCACTTTGCGGCGATATTTCATAATCTATGCATTCACCTACTACTTTGTCATCAGGAATAAAATCCAAATCAGAAATAGCATCTTTGCAAGTGATTAGTGGTTTTTCTGTGCCTTCGCCGTGTGTAGAGCTAGGAAAACAAAAATGTTCGGTATTATGTATTTTTTCTTTATTTATTCCAACGAAGAAAACCCTTTTTCTTTGTTGAGGAACACCATAATTATCAGATGAAAGAATTTGCATTTGAACATCGTAGCCCAATTCTGAAAAATCATTAATCACAGAATCTTTTACCTTCCCATTAAACAACCTTACAAGTCCGGGGACATTCTCCATAACAAAAATTGGCGGCATCAAATCTGAAACTATATCAACAAAAGATTTATATAATTTGTTTCTCGGATCATCTAACAACCTTTTTCCAGATAGAGAGAAGCCCTGACAAGGGGGACCTCCAATAACAACATCAATCTCATTTTTTTTCAAGCCAGTAGCTTGTAAAATGCTGTCTCCTCTGACATCTGTTATGTCCTCGTTGCTTATTACTGCAGCTGGGAAATTATGTTTGTAGGTTACTGTTGCATCTATCCAGTTGTCTATTCCGTATGCTATATTAAATCCAGCTTGTTCAAAGCCTTTTGAAAAACCTCCGCATCCACAGAATAGATCAATTACATTAAGTTTTCTCACAATTCTTATTCTCCCTTCGCCTTTTATCGGTGGGTTTTTCAGCATTTTCAGGAATAGCCCAATTATCGCCAAGCTTAAATATACCATCAATTCGATGTTCTGAACATAATATTTGAACTCTTCTTTGTGAAATGTTCCATTTCTTCGCTGCCTGACTTGCAGTCATAAAGCCCATATTCTTCCTCCAATAAATAAACTATACTACATTATATTCCACGGGGCGAATAAAATCAAGAGATTAATTATAATTCATTGTCCTCTCTATGAATAGAATTCTGAAATATAATCTTCATACTCTATTCGGATTAACTTTTCATTGCCAATTCTTTTGACATTGCTACCGAAAGCGACGTGACCAACAGAGCCGACATAATTGATTGTAAAATCGTTGTTGACAGCGATAATATCACTTGTATGCCGTTCCGTAGGTTTAACTCCGTCTTGGAATGTGAAGCCTTCCTGCTCTGCTTGGGACAGGAACTGCTGACAAAGTGCTTCTGTCTTGAAAAAGACATATACTCTGCCGTCCATTTGAGAAAGTTGTTTAATTGTGTGTGACATAAGAAATCCTCCTGAGTAAATGTATATTCCTAAAAGAGAGCAAAGTACAGCGCCCATCGTCTGATAGGCGCATTTTTTATATTAGCACCTATCGCTCAAGCATTACCACCTTGCCTTTCGGTAGGTTGGTGTGCGGTCGTAGGGCTTGTCCCTCACGCACTCTATATAGGCTAAAGTATTAAGTTTGTACCTAAACACAATTAACTATTCGCATAAGTCATATTTGTGATTCAACGCATCCATAACCTCAGTCATAATATCAGACCTTACATCTTTCTTTTTGACTTCAAGTTGTTTTAACATATTCTTATTTTTCTTAATCGACTTTCTTAATAGTTTTTTATCTCTATCGTTTAGATCAATTTTATATAAGAGATTACATAAACATATTATTAGATTCTTGTTTTCTCCATCTTTTGATTCTTCTCTCCACGAAAGATACTCATTATAATCATCTTCCGTGTATTTCGGGAGTATTCCAACAATTGGATTTACTAACAATTGCGTCGAAGATGACATTAAGTTCACATATGCGCCCAACTCGTATTGTTGTGCCTCTGACATTCTGTTATAGTCAAGTCCAAAAGAATTAATCCTTTCGGTCGCCTTGTGTAGTTTTTCAGTTTCGTCATCAATTCTGACAATTCTCTCGTTTATCTCTACAATCGCTAATTCATATGATTTAACATCACGCTCGCTAATTAGAGTAAAAACGTCCTCAATATGCTTTTTGTCAACGATATTTTTCCAAATAAGCAGTCCACTTGTAACAAGTGCCACGCCTGCGATTGCCCAGCCAATCGGTCCGGCTAAAGCCAAAAACGCTTCACCGGCAGCCATTCCACCACCGCCAGCAGCAACAGCACCGCCACCCAACCACGCTAAAGCCGCATTTGTTGCCGCTGCGCCGCTTAAAGACGATATAGCTGTTCCTGTTGATGCAACACCGAATGTTGTAGCAACTCCCATTGCAGCAGTAGGTCCCATTGCAACAACGGCGACACCAAGACCTGCTCCGGCAGCACCTGCGCCAGCTTGTTTAGCTTGAGCCGCTTTGTAGTCAGTTTCAATTTTCTCTGCCTGTTGTTTCCAATTTGACCGTATTTCCTTAAACTTATCATACTCTATTTTTTTATCCGATGGTACATTTCTGATATTATCAAAAGCTTCTTGAATAGCACATAATTCACCATATAAGTCATTAGTGTGTTTGCCTAACTCATCAATCCGTTCATTGGTTTTATTTATTGCTTCTTCAGTTGCCTGTTGAGCAAGTTTTAGTTTTGACGGTTTTCTTTTAAATTTCATTTTTCTTCACCACAAAATACTCATCAATATCTTCTTTTGTCCTTAAAATCTTATCTTCGGGAACATTTCTCTTTTCTGCTAATTCTACCGATTTTGCAAAGGCTTGTAAATAAAAATCACTATGCTCAAAATCGTCTATGAAGTTTATCAAACTTCGATCATCATAAATATTTGATAACAGCTTTAACCCATCAATATAATAATTGATAATATCTGTTTTTCTATCCAATAAATATACTTCATTCGTTAAATCGGACTTCCTAATGGTTCTTGTCATCTCACCAAACAATGAGATTGAAAGACGACCTATTCCAACAATATTTAGGCGGAGAACGAACTCTACTACATTAAAATATCCGCCACCTGTGATGAATCCACGAATCACGGCATCGCCAACATCTATCAAGCAGAATGTTCCGTGCGCAACTGTCAACATTCGTTTTACAGTAGCATTGGAAAATGGCTCACAAGTTTTCCAAAGGAGCGAAAGTGAGCGTTCCTCAGCTTTAGTTGTTGAAATATACTTTATAAATCTACGAATGGAATACATCAAACGAACTACTAATTCATTTATAAAAACAGGAATACCTTGTGTAGTTTGAAAACGTGCATCGTATCCTTTTTCATAGATTTGCAATGCAAGATTATTAACAGATTTATCAAACTCCGATACTGGAATTTTTAATTTCCTTTTGATAGCAATAACGTCATTTGTCCAACACCATAACGGTGAAGGCACTCCCATTCCTCGACCTTTACTGCCGGACGAACCAGATGTATCTGACACTAAATGTCCTATCCAATTAGCGAATCCGCAAAACAATTTGCTTATTGCGTTATTTCCACGCAATTCAAACTTACCGTCCGCTTCTTGTAGCGAAATCAATTCTCCTTCAGATACAAAATGTGATGTGTTAGCAAATTGATCAAGAATAGAAAAAAATAGTCCTAACACGCTCGGATTGTGAGCTAATGATTTAAAGTGATGGTTCTTCGGATTTAGGTTAAAAATCCAACTTGCTGCATCACCTGCGCCACGCTGGTCGTAAGGTATCTTAAACTTCTTTTCAAGGAATTTTATCGCTGATGATACAGAAGGGTTCTCCTTTGAATCCCACCCACATAGCTTTGCAAAATCCTTTGTTCTATTCTCAAACCATTTGTCAGTAATATTGCCAAGCGGCGATTCACCCGGTTTTCCAACAAGGAATACATCAATAACGCCACAAATAGCACCGCTTGACGCAGCTAATGCGTAATCAAGTTTATCACATTCCGGAGTTAATAGTTTTATTGTTTCTAAATTCTCTGCTATTTGAGCTTGCGTTTCCTGTAATTCAGTTTCTGCCTGTGCCAGTGCTTTTGAAACATCTGACAAAAACTCATACTTATCGTCATCTACCGATAAGCCCATTTGTACACAAATGTTATTTTTAGCAAAATGATTATCATCCATAATATGATTTTCCTCAAATATCTGTATTCCTAAACTTGTGATCACACGGTTGTGCATTCATTATACAATGTTATAAAATGCCTTTCAATACATACGTTTGCTTGAAAATGGTTTTTAGAGAAATTAAAACAAGGGTGCTAATAGGTTTGAGAAGTTTATTTTACTCTTTACAGCTTATGATTGTTGTCTTAATTCTTCTGCTTTTTTTTGTATAATCTTCAAAGCCCCATCTGCGACCATACAACCTAATCTCAGATCCACTTCCAAATCCCATTTTTCTTGTTCGGTTGCTGTGCCATCAAGAATTTTATTGTAAATAACTGCTAATTCGTCAAAGGTATGAAACATATATATTCCTATGTCCTTTCACAGAGAATGATTCAGTTTAATTCATTGCTGGTCAATGTTTTCGGCTTGCGGAAGAAAAAGCTATCTGCTTCACAAGGAACTCTAAAATCGTAACCGAGTTTGTTAAGCTCTTGGAGTTTTATCAGGACGAGATTGATATTCACATTCAGCATTTTTGCCATCTGAACGACATCGTACTTTTCCTTACTCATTGAGTAAATGTCATCATCGTCAATTATCAGATGTGCTGCAAAAGCGTTGGCTTCATATTCCGTTGTGTCTTTCATATTAAAAAGCACAAACTCTTTAAGCCCCTCGCCTTTGGCTATATCTCTATGAAGGGCATCGTGTCCAAGCTCGTGAGCGCAGACCATTCGTGCCATTATTTCCTCCATCTTATCATTAAGAAGGATAATTCTGTGCTTCCAGCGATATGTGTAAAGTCCCAACAGTTTATCTAATTCCTCTGAATAACGGAGCATAATACCAATTTCGGAAGCAATCTTCATAGGATTGCGAGTGCCTGTTTGCTTAACCATTTCGGTCGCTTTAGAGTAAATGTAAAATGAATCAATCATAATATCACCACCCTAATAGGAATGATTATTCCTTTTATTTTAGTTAAGGATTGCATCGCTTACAAGGAGAATAACCCATCTCAATGGCTTGCTCACGAGTGCCTTCAAATACTTCTTTGTTTTTTTCTTTCATATCTGAAACTGACGAACAGGAAGGATAATGAAATTTCTTTGTATTTGTATTTAGTATATATTTTGTTGAATCACTATATTGATTATCTTTAACTGTATTGTTATTATCTGACACGGAATCTTCAAGCCAGCTATCTCCATTGCTGTAATCTATTATTATTCCGGGTTGGATATTATAACAAAAAACACAGAAGCAAATACCAGCACCATTGTCCTCAACCGAATACCCTTCAAGAAGTACACCATTAGCTACAAGATTATCATCCTTGAAAATAGGAGATGAACGATACAGAACGTGGTTATTTGTTTGCTCGACATAGTTATGCACCTTGTTCTCAAATGGCAGCATACCTTCTATATTCATATAACGTGTCCCAGTAATGAGATTCTTTTCGTTTGCATTTTCACCTGATAATTCAAATGCAATAAGATGACAGCGATTATATAAATACTTATCTGGAATCACATCATCATATCTAACAGTATGCCAGCCCGATGGCTTAACCATACCGATAGCACCACGCTGTTCAGTTGGAATAGTGTCTATCCCTATACAAGCGTAAGCTACACCACAACGACCTTTTACATCAAGGTCACTGTATGATTCAAAGCATTCAGTAGTATAATCACTTTGGGTAAAGAAAGGGACATTTCCATTAATCTCAGCAAATGCAGATCCTGAATACTCAGGGAACTCTGAAATGGTATTGATGGGATTTTTTGTTTCTGTTATTTTTGAAACAGTGCTTTCTGTAACTTGTTCGGTAACAGGAGAAGAAGTCGGAATTATTGTTGTTGCCGGAACAGTATTGGAAGATTCGCACGTTTCTTTTTTTGTAGAATAGTCAACCTCACTGCCTTCGCTAAATGTACAACTTGTAAATGAAAGAGTTATTATGAGTAACAGAAGAACAACATATAGTGTACTATTCTTATTTGTTTTCTTTATGCTTTTACAATAAATCGTGTTTTGCAAAATATATATCCTTGTCTTAATGCTTCCTTATAATTTCTATACAACAATCTGCATAATACTTACACCATATGCAATTATGACTGCAATGTTTTCTTGAAATGAACAAGTGTTTAAGTCGTTTTATGAATTGCAATAAGCTCACCTCTTAATTAACGCTTACCGAAAACAGCATATTCGAGAAAAATCAGCCCGAATTTTTTACGCTTGAATGAAAAAGTGAAGCTAAGGTAAAAACACGTTAGCGGTCAATTTCGTCCAAGCTGATTGAAATTTGAGCCTGTTTCGACGTTCAAAACGCGGAAACGAAGCTGGTTTTACTTAATGTGGCAATCATCAGTGCATAGCAAAGCTGACAGACCGCCTCTCGATTTTGTCAAAGTGAAACCGACCTGCCTTTTCAAGCAATATAGCCGGTCACTGCCCGCAAAATCGTTAATTTACTTTGTTAATAATGTGGGATTGAGATTGACCTCATCGGAGGGAATCGCGTGTAACCCCAGCATTTTCAGAAGAAGCTTTACTTCCTTTCGATCTTCCGCTTCAAATGGAGATTTGCCCCCGAGCTTTTCCCGTCTGGTGCTGTTAATATGGTTCATCAAAAGCACCATATCGTCCTGTGTGTAAGGGTTGAAGCTTTTGCCTTTACGCAGAACATAGCGTATATATTCGTGGTTCTTTTCAAGCTGAGCCTTTTGCCAAGACGCCTGCGGATCACAGTAAAACAAACGTGTCCTCTGAACGCCCTGATCCGTCTTTTCAAGCTCCTGTGTGTACTTGAACTCACTGCCGTTGTCAGTCAGGATAACCGGGAAAATTTTGCGAAAATTTTCCACCCCGACAAGGCTTGTCAGGTAGTCAAACTGTTCCACAACCGTTGCCGCCTTGCCGTCCCTCATCAGCATAATCAGCATCAGATTCGTCTTGCGAAACAGCAGCGTCAGCATCCGTTTTCCCTGTTCCCGGCATCCTTTGACCGTGTCCATCTCAACAACGTTGATATCAGGGTGCTTCTCCATATATTTCACAAAATCAAGGTAGGTTCGCGTCTGTCTGAACTTCTGGTTTTGAAACGCCTCAGATTCTTCACGCTTCTTTTTTCTCTGCTTGTAAGAAACCTTCCTGCGCAAATCAAAGTTGTTGACCTTCAAACAACCCATGTCAATGTAACGGTACAAGGTGCGCGGTGAAACGCCGATTTCATCGCCGTGTTCCGCATAGATATGCGAAATCGGCTGTCCTTTGCGAATCAGTGGGGAAACAATTGAGTCAATGCGTTTCAGCTCATCCTCGTCTGCGTGGGTTTTCTTTCGCGCCTTGGAATAACGCTTTTTGGACATCGCGTCGGCTTGGTTCGCCATGTAGTAAAACCGGTCGCATTTGCAATTCCTGCGGCGGGAACAAACATTGCAAACATACGGCGGCTTTTGGAGAACAGAGCAGGGGGAGTTGTCGTACTTGTTGCAAAGCTCTCTGCAATTAAAGTCAAAGCACCAAACACATTTGCGTTTGCAGTCAAAGTTGCAGCAAAGATTCTTTTCCTCGCATTCGTTGGCAAACCGGCAGTCATTTCCGTGCGGCTTAGATCCTTTGGCAGGAGTTCGGTTCATCCGAATTTCTTTAGAAACCGATGCTCTCGATACGCCTATTCTACGGGCAATTTCGGTTAATGAAAGTCGTTGATAAATTCCACTTTCAATAATGATTCTTTGTGATAAATTGATTCTGCTCATAATTACCTGCTTTCCGCAGGCAGTAACCGAAATCATTCTACCACACCGACCGTCAACCTTGACTGAACGCTGAGAAAAATGCTGAAAAGTTTTTGAAGGCGACGGAAACTCGGAAATATCCAAACGTTTTCGCCTTCAAAATGACGAGTGTAGCATTTTTCTCACCAACCCGTCAAGGTCAAGCCGCCTTAGGGCGGTGACTGCGTTAAAAGGCTCCGAAAATCTGGAAATATCCAAATATATACCCTGCACTTTTGTCAAGGTGAGCTTTCGCTAACTCTCCAAATTTTCCCTTAAAACGTTAACTTCACTTTGTCAATTTAGGCCGAATTTTTTACTGCCTACTATAATTATAAATCAAGAAGTGTCCCAAAAAACGGACTTTGCTCCGCTACTCGTCAGATTTTTTTAATTTTTTTGGGGTATATTTTTCCCGGTTTTCTGCCTTACACTCCCAATATATATCTTGGAGAGCTTTCATAACGCCATCCATTTCATCATCGGACAGCTCACCGCCTGCAAATAAGCCGCCAATCTCCTGTACAAGCTGATCGGCTTGTTGCTTACCTCTATATCCATATTTTTCAGATGCTTCAGTAATAAACTCCTCATTTTCATTTCGGAGATAATTAACGTCAACCTCAAGGATCTCTGCGAGTATATCATATACTTCTCTTTTCTTGGGATATGTTTTTCCGCTTTCATAATTACTAATTGTGTTTAGTCCGAGATTCGCTGCTTTGGCAAGCTCGCTTTGTGTCATTCCCTTTTTCGCTCGGCTTTCACGAAGTTTCTCACCAAATGTCATTATTACAACCTCCTTGATTTCACAACTAACTTGTGAATGATTAAAATTACCTCTTGACTTTCACAAGTATCTTGTGTATAATGGGTATGTAACCCACAAGTAACTTGTGAATTACTACTTGTATTCTACATTAAGTTGTGAATTAAGTCAAGAGGTATTACAAAAATGACACGAAATATTTTGCATTGCGATATGAATAACTTTTATGCTTCTGTCGAATGTATGCTAAACCCTGAATTGAAACAGTATCCCGTTGCTGTTTGTGGATCAGTTGAGGAACGGCACGGCATTGTACTTGCAAAAAATTATAAAGCCAAAGCATTCAAGGTCGCAACAGGTGACGCAGTATGGCAGGCAAAACAGAAGTGTCCTGATTTAGTTGTTGTACCACCTCATTACGAAGAATACTTGAAGTATTCCAAATTGGCAAAAGCAATCTACTGTGATTATACCAATCAGGTAGAGCCTTACGGTATGGACGAGTGTTGGCTTGATATTTCCGGCACAAAAAAGCTGTTTGGCAATCCGGTAGATGTTGCTAATGAGATTCGTGAGAGGATAAAGTTTGAACTTAGCTTGACCATCTCCGTCGGCGTTTCTTTTAACAAAATATTTGCAAAGTTAGGCTCTGATTATAAAAAGCCTGACGCTGTAACAGTCTTTGAAAAAGAAACCTTCCGGGAAAAGATTTGGGGCTTACCGGCTTCCGATTTACTCGGCGTAGGGAGAGCTACGACAAGAGTCCTTAATAACTACTGCATAAGAACAATCGGTGACTTAGCAAATTCTGACTATGACTTTATAAAAAGGATATTAGGAAAGAACGGAGTATCACTATGGTTATATGCAAACGGCAGAGATAATTCTACGGTTAAGGATATTAAGTTTGTTTCACCTGTTAAGAGTATCGGACACGGAATCACAACGGTTGTAGATTTGAGTAACGAAGAAGAAGTTTGGCGTGTTTTCTTAGAATTGACACAAGGCATCGGACATAAGCTGCGTGTACATCAAAAGGTTGCAAAAGCCGTTGCTATCTATGTTAGGGATAATACCTTGTTCTCAAAGCAGTGGCAGACGCAAATGCAGATGGTGACGCAATCACCATTGGTTTTAGCACAATATGCTTTTCAGCTATTCAGAAAAAGATATGATTGGAGAAATCCTATTAGATCGGTAACTATTCAGGCAATTAACCTGTTTCCGCAGGATATGCCGCAACAGATTGATTTGTTCTTTGATTATGAGCGAGCCGAGAAACAAGAAAAGCTGGATAGCTGTGTTGAAAAACTTCGACAGAGGTTTGGTAAACGCTGCATAAGAAATGCCGTGTTATTGCAGGAGATTGGTATTCCGATGGGAAATGTTGAGATTACTATGCCAACAGGATTAGTCAAGTAGGAGGTAATTATGTTCACAGTAGAAACAGAAAATATACAGGGGTATGTGGATGCTCCACAGTTTTTGACCGAAAGACAAAGCACATATATAGCTTTGATAGCTGATGATGGGAATCGTTTTCTATCCTATGATATTGTCGAAGGAACAATCCTGTTTGTCGATTTAGAAATTGAGTACGCCAAAGGGGAATTGTCGTGTTTTGTCAATAAGAAAAAGGAGTTTAAGCTATCCGAAACAGAGATTGACGGATATGAATATGTAGGACGCATTGTTGCTGCCCGCAACGAATTTGAGGTGTGAATATGGAACAAAAACGAAATAAGGTCTATGTTTCTGTCAATGCCGACCATAACGCCGATGGCACTTGTCGTCCTCGTTCAATTACATTAGAAGATGGACGAAAATTTGATATTGACCGCTTAATTCACCGCTGTCGTGCAGCAGCTACAAAGGTTGGCGGAACAGGTATTCGATACACAGTGTCTATCTGCGGAAAGCAGACATACCTTTTTGATGAAGAAAACGGAAAATGGTTTGTCGAATTTAAAGCAATATAGGAGGAACAAATAATTGAAATATCTGTCACGAAAGGATATTGAAATTATAGGAAATAGAGTTATTCAAGCGTATATGAGATTACCCGATTTTGTAGGTAAGACTATTTACAGAATCACCCCTGATGTACTGATTAGGGACGTTTTGGGATTGAATCTTGAATATCATCACTTATCTTTGGACGGCTCTGTCCTCGGTTTAACAACAGCTTATAGTGATGTAGCATATAAGGTGTTTGACTGTGCTGATGAAGAAAGCTACTGCAAACTTGACGGCAAAACAATCCTTATAGAAAGGGACTTGAATGATGATGTTTCCCAAATTGGTAGATGTAATTTTACCAAATCACACGAAGCAGGTCATCAAATATTGAAAATGCTATTTCCGAATGAATATGGCGGGAGCTATAAAAAAATACATTTCTGTCTTTCACAACCACAGCCGCACAAAAGAATGGATTGGGAGGAATGGCAAGCAAATGGAATTGCTTCGGTTATACTTATGCCGGAAGAATTAATCAAACAAGCTATGTTTCTTTTTAGCTTGGGTGATAAGATTGAGATGATTAATAAGGTTTATGCAACATACGAATACGAACAATTCTCAGCTATGGCGGATTTCTTGGGAGTTTCAAAAACGGCTCTATCTATCAGGCTTACACAGCTTGGCTTGGTCGAGAAAAACTTCTTTAGCAATCCCTATGACTTAACGAATGTGTATTATGATGGAGGTATATGAAATTGGCAAAGTTTAATGCAAAAGAAAATGATCCTGAGCGTTACGCAAGAGTTAAAGAAGAACAGGATAGATTGAGGACAAGGTGCAAGTCAGAGCTGCGATTAGCTCGCTTATGTCCATACTGTGATTATAAGCTATCTGTTGTCTTAAAGGGCGAACATAGCTACACAAGCGAGAAATGTCCTAACTGCGGCGAGATAATCGTTTTCCCACCTATATCATTCAGAATGGCGTCCAGCCACTAACATTAACCAATTTTTTCTAATATTATCCAACAAAATCAAATATTAAAAAACTATAAAAAGCAAGTTTGAGCTTGGAGCCGCTTGATGCGTTGATTCCTATTGCCACTTGATTTAGATTTATACCTTATATATAAGGTATAGGTCTATCTTGTGGCAGTTGGCGACGGATCAAGTGGCTTTTTATCTTTTCATCAGGCAGCTCCGGAAAAGGAGTTACTGATGAAAACAATTATTGAAAGCAATGAAAACTATTCTGTTATCGACCTGACTCTTGAATACGAGAATTGGACAGGAAAAGAAAGATATGCTGTTATTTCAGATTTATCTCAAGAATATATCGAAGAATTGTATTCTTCGGAATTGGTATTGTATATGCCCTACGTCTTTATGTCCAGCGCTTTTCTTGAGATAAGTAATGACTACAAAAGAAATGAAAAGAAATTTGAAATAAGAGATTATCTCTATCATAGCCTTTTTGAATATGAGGACGGAACGACAGAAGAAAGAAATCACAGCTTGTTATCATCTGACTTTGTTGACGGGTGGATTGAAACCCAAACAATAAAACTCGCATTGTCTACCTTAAAAGAAATCGAAAGAAAAAGAGTTGTTCTGCGCTTCAAGGATCAGATGACATATAAAGAAATAGGTGAAGAAACAGGCTGTAGCCCAAGAGGTGCAAAATACTCAGTGGATTGCGCTATAAAAAAATTAAGAACTTTTTTTGAAAAACACTTCAAAAATGACCTCTCCCATTAGGTATAAGTGAAAGGGTTAATTACTTTCGACAATACTTAATGAAAAGAGGAATTAGAATGAACAACAAAAATGTTAGAAAAATCAGACGTGGTGACATTTACCTTTATGATTATGGTGAGAATGAAGGCTCGATACAGAACGGTTACAGACCTGTTGTTGTTTTGCAGGCAGACAACTTCAATCTCAAAGCGCCTACGATTATGGTGGCGGCTATTACCACCGCCATTAGAAAGACCTTTCTTCCCTCACACATCTTGGTGGAGGATAAGTTTGGACTGACTGATCCTTCAATGATTATGCTCGAACAGCAGAGAGCTGTGAACAAGGAGGAATTAGTCAATTATGTAGGACACATCAACGACGATAATGTTTTGCGCCGAATACATAATGGCTTAATGAAGCTGTACGGTTATTGGGACTACACCCGATATAACAAGGCAAATATCCGGTGCCTGTGTCCGAGCTGCTTGAACAAGTACAAATATGTATCGGAGCTGATTGTTAAGCGAGTTGATCCGCTGACCAATATCAAGGATAGGTGTGACCAATGTCAGGGCTTTGGCTATGATTATTTTGTCTATGAAAAGCCGAGGAGGGACAGAAATGGATAATGACGCAACAAGGAAGAATGGTTTAAATGTTCCGATTTGGGAAAGAAGCACACTGACAGTTGAAGAAGCGGCAGCATACTCAGGTATAGGTAGGAATAAGCTCCGTTCTATCACTGATAAAGAAGATTGTGACTTTGTTCTTTGGGTAGGCAGTAAAAGACTTATCAAAAGGAAACTGTTAGATAAGTTTATCGACGAATCTTATTCTATTTAAGTCAAGGCTGTCAAATGTGCGATTGTATAAATCGCATCATTGGAAAAAAGGCGTTGTCGGGATAGAATCATATCACGGCAACGCCAAAAACAGTTTTAGGAGGTAAGAAAAATGGCAACCAAAAGAAAGGATAACAATCGAGTAGTTTTAAGGAAAGGTGAAGGACAACGAGAAAATGGTTCTTACTATTTTCGCTGGAGTGATAAGAAAGGTAATCGGCATTATATTTATGCTAAAACCTTAGAGGACTTACGAGAACAGGAAAAGGCGATTACAAAGGAGAAACTTGAGGGGCTGAAAGCCGAAGCTCGGTATAAATCGGTGAATGACCTGTTTGATTTATGGGTTCAGTTGAAAAGAGGAGTAAAGAATAATACATTTCAAAACTACAAATATATGTACAACACCTTTGTCCGCCCCGTATTAGGAAAAAAGAGAGTTTCAACTATCAAGAAATCAGATATTAAGACGTTTTACAATTATCTTGCCGACCAACGGTACTTACAGGCAGCAACAATAGATAATATTCATACGGTTATACATCAGGTTTTCCAATTAGCCGTTGATGATGATTATATCAGGAATAATCCGACTGATAACGTTTTGAAAGAACTCAAAAAATCTCACGTTTTCCAGACGGAAAAAAGGAGAGCATTAACAAAGGAAGAACAGGATTTATTCCTGAATTATCTTAGGAACAATCATCAATACAATCATTGGTATCCACTATTCGCAGTAATGTTAGGAACGGGACTTCGTGTTGGAGAACTGACCGGACTTAGATGGTGTGATCTCGACTTTGATGGAGGACTTATTGACATTAACCATACTTTGGTGTATTATTGTCATAGAGAAGAAGTTGCTAAGAATGGCTGCTATTTCAATATTAACACGCCCAAAACCAAAGCGGGTAACCGCCAAGTGCCGATGATTGATTCAGTCAGAGAGGCTTTCTTGATGGAAAGGGACTATCAGGAAAAAATGGGCATAAGTTGTAATGTGGTCATTGATGGATATACTGATTTTGTTTTCTTAAACAAAAACGGGAAAACCTATCAGCAGGGAACTTTGAATAAAGCGATTCGCAGAATCATACGGGATTGTAATGACGAGGAATTATTAAAAGACGAGAACGCTACTGTATTACTTCCGCATTTCAGTTGCCACTCATTACGTCACAGCTTTGCGACAAGAATGTGTGAAGCGGGCATAAATATCAAAGTAATGCAGGATACGCTTGGTCATAATGATATTTCAACGACTATGAATATCTATACCGATGCGACAAAGGCATTGAAGAAATCAGAGTTTCAAACTCTTGAAACGTACTTGATTCCAGAGGAATAAAGGACATCTCGTTTTCACTGCATACACCATTTACACCAAAACTTACACCGTTTTGAACAAGCAATATAATAAGTTGAGTTAGGTTATAAAAAATCGAAAGATTTTAACCCCTGAAAATAACAGGACTTAGGAGCTTTTGGCAACTTACAAAACGGCGGTACTGTCAATCCCGACAATGAAGTCCCTCGATAAGTAACAACCTCAAAAGTGGCTTATCTATGCGGTTTTTGAACTTCACGAAGTACCGAATTTACACCATTTACACCAAACTTACACCAAACGGTGCAGAAAGTTGTGCAGAGCGAAAACAATCGCATATTTTAATGAATTTGACCTTGATGGATTCGTTTTCATCAAGGTCTTTTTTTGTTTGACGGATAGACAAAATCAGGCAGAAATGATATAATGATAGAAAGATAAATCGGAGTTTTGCAGGAGAACCGGAATGGATACAATTAAGAAAACAGGACTAAACTCCAATGAAATAAAGCTGATTGCCATTATTGCGATGACAATCGACCATGTAACTTGGCTACTATTTCCTGGATGTCAAAAGATATGGTGGGTCATGCTTCTTCACGCGATAGGAAGATTGACAGCGCCAATTATGTGGTTCTTTATTGCAGAGGGATTTCATTACACTCGAAACGTAAAAAAGTATATTGCCCGACTGTTCCTTTTCGCTGTAATATCGCATTTTGCCTATAACTTTGCCGGAGGAATACCATTTATTCCTAACGGATTTTTCAATATGACCAGTGTGATGTGGTCGCTTGCTTGGTCGGTAGTTTTGATGGTCATATTTACAACGGATCAGTTGCCGCAGTGGGGTAAAATTGTTTTGATCCTGATTATCTGCTTTATTACCTTCCCATCGGATTGGTCAACTGTGGCGGCTATGTGTCCGGTATACTTATACATGAATCGCGGCGATTTCAAGAAACAATCGCTTACTATGCTCATATGGACAACAATTTATGCAGTCGTATATTTTATCTTTATGGACAAAGCGTATGGAATCCTTCAGATGTGTACGCTGTTATCATTACCGATTTTGAAGCAGTATAACGGTGAGAGGGGAAAATGGAAAGGCATGAAATGGTTTTTCTATCTCTATTATCCGGCGCATCTGTTTGCAATTGGAATTATCAGGGTGCTCATTGGAAACGGAAGTATCTTCCCTTAGGCTGTCGATAAATTCTGATTTATTGCATTTACTATTATGGCAATCGCAGGCAGCCTTATATGAGGTTGCCTGTTTTATTTGGGGTATAGACAAAATCAGACTGAAATGATATAATTTCAAAAAGACAAATCGGAAAATATAGGAGCGCAGAATTATGAAAGGTATTATTCTTTATCAATCCAAATACGGTGCTACAAAAAAATACGCCGATTGGATATCGGAAGCTACGGGATTTGAATGTGTCGAAACGAAAAAAGCGAATATAAAAGAAGTCGAAAAATATGACATCATCGTATTAGGCGGTGGAATATATGCAATGGGTATAGCCGGTCTTTCTTTTTTGAAAAGGAATATCGATGTATTATCCGATAAGAAGATAATCGTGTTTTTCTGCTGTGCGTCCCCATATGACGAAGATGCTTTTAAGCAGATCAGAAGTCATAATATGAAGGATAAACTATCTGATATTCCGATTTTTTATTGCCGTGGTGCATGGGATATGGATTCAATGTCGTTCAAGGACAAGACCCTGTGTAAAATGCTGAGAAAAGCAGTAAGCAAAAAGGATCCTGCCGATTATGAAATATGGGAGAAAGCAATAATGGATGCTGGAGAAAACAAGTGTGATTGGACTGATAAAAAATATATCGATCCTATTCTCAAATGTATCCTATTTCAAAGATAAATTTCATTGCTCACAGTCTGTTCTTGCCGCATATGCCGACGAGCTCGGATTAACGGAAGAACAAGCGTTGAAAATCGCCGCCTGCTTTAACGCAGGAATGAGAAAAGGCGAGGTGTGCGGAGCTTGTTCGGGAGCGTTGATGGTGCTCGGAATGATGTACGGTCAAGCCGATAAGGACGATCTCGACAGTCGAAACAAAACCAATCAGATGACTAACCGTTTTCTGGATCGCTTTAAGGAACTAAACGGAACATATATCTGCAATGAGATACTCGGCTGTGATATTACCACGCAGGAGGGAGTAGAATACGCTGTAAAGCACGAATTATTCACCACGACCTGCAGAGATATGGTAGCGCTTGCCGTTCGGGTTCTTGAGGAAATCATTGAATAAAAATGATATAATAATCAAAAGATAAATCGGAATATATTGAGGTGCAAAAAATATGATTGATAAACTATTGGAAAAGCTGGCTGGATTTGAGCAGGTCGAGGCGATCGCGCTCGGCGGTTCCCGTTCGGGAGAAAACTATGATGAAAAATCCGATTATGATTTATATGTATACGTCACCGCGCCGATCGGGGAAGAAAACAGGCGCGCGTTATTGGCTGACTACTGCAAATATTTGGAAATCGGAAATCATTACTGGGAATATGAGGATAACTGCGTTCTGAACAACGGGATCGACATTGACATTCTTTACCGCGATCTCAACGAATTCTGCGACGGCGTCGCGCGGGTCGTCGAAAGCTTTGAGGCATGCAACGGATACACCACCTGTATGTGGCACAATCTTTTGACCTGTAAGATCATCTGCGATAAGCGCGGAAGGCTTCAAAGGGCTAAGGACCGCTTTTCAGTTCCTTATCCGGAAGAGCTGCGGAACAACATCATCAAAAGAAATACCGCGCTTTTGTATAACGCCATGCCCGCATATTTGTTTCAGCTGAATAAAGCGAATAAAAGAAACGACAGAGTGAGCGTTATTCACAGAACAGCCGCCTTTCTGGAATCGTATTTTGATGTGATTTTTGCCTTGAACAAGCGGACACATCCCGGTGAAAAACGCCTGATCGAGCTTTGCGCGCGAAATTGCAGTATCCTTCCCGATCGCTTTGAAGAAAATCTCAACCGGCTTTTTGATGATATGCTGATACATAATGACAATCTGACCGAAGATTTGAATGATATTGTTTCGGAACTGGAGTCAGTTCTGACACGGGAGGGCTTTTGATCTTTCGCTCCGCTAGATTTTGATTTATTGCATTTACTATTATGGCAATCGCAGGCAGCCTTATATGAGGTTGCCTGTTTTATTTGGGGTATAGACAAAATCAGACTGAAATGATATAATTTCAAAAAGACAAATCGGAAAGTATAGGAGCGCAGAATTATGAAAGGTATTATTCTTTATCAATCCAAATACGGTGCTACAAAAAAATACGCCGATTGGATATCGGAAGCTACGGGATTTGAATGTGTCGAAACGAAAAAAGCGAATATAAAAGAAGTCGAAAAATATGACATCATCGTATTAGGCGGTGGAATATATGCAATGGGTATAGCCGGTCTTTCTTTTTTGAAAAGGAATATCGATGTATTATCCGATAAGAAGATAATCGTGTTTTTCTGCTGTGCGTCCCCATATGACGAAGATGCTCATAAGCAGATCAGAAGTCATAATATGAAGGATAAACTATCTGATATTCCGATTTTTTATTGCCGTGGTGCATGGGATATGGATTCAATGTCGTTCAAGGACAAGACACTGTGTAAAATGCTGAGAAAAGCAGTAAGTAAAAAGGATCCTGCCGATTATGAAATATGGGAGAAAGCAATAATGGATGCCGGAGAAACCAAGTGTGATTGGACTGATAAAAAATATATCGATTCTATTCTCAAATGTATTTAGCAACTTGTACTGACGCATATTTAATGAATTTGACCTTAATGGATTAGTTTTCATCGAGGTCTTTTTTTATTTGGCGGATAGACAAAATCAAGCTGAAATGATATAATGATGAAAAGATAAATCGGAAATAAGGAGAGGATTTAAATGACACACGAAGAAAAAGCGTTATCCTATTTCAAAGATAAGTTTCATTGCTCACAGTCTGTTCTTGCCGCATATGCCGACGAGCTCGGATTAACGGAAGAACAAGCGTTGAAAATCGCCGCCTGCTTTAACGCAGGAATGAGAAAAGGCGAGGTGTGCGGAGCTTGTTCGGGAGCGTTAATGGTGCTCGGAATGATGTACGGTCAAGCCGATAAAGACGATCTCGACAGTCGAAACAAAACCAATCAGATGACTAACCGTTTTCTGGATCGCTTTAAGGAACTTAACGGAACATATATCTGCAATGAGATACTCGGCTGTGATATTACCACGCAGGAGGGAGTAGAATACGCTGTAAAGCACGAATTATTCACCACGACCTGCAGAGATATGGTAGCGCTTGCCGTTCGGGTTCTTGAGGAAATCATTGAATGAAAATGATATAATAATCAAAAGAAAAATCGGGATTTGTAGGAATATTCATTTCTCTTATAAACAGGCACCGAGGTGCGAGGAGGTAAATAACATGGATATGAAGCAGGCAATGAAAGAACGTCATATGGTTCGAAAGTACACTGATGAACCTATTCCGGAGGATATCGTAGAAAAGTTGAATCGTCGGGTAAGAGAGAATAATGAGCAGTATGGACTATCTATCAAATTGATGACCAATGATGATAGTGCTGTTCCCGGTGTGATCAAACTGATCCTCGCTAAGGGGGTCAACAATTTCTTTATCATGGCCGGGCCTGATGGTGCAGATGAACTGTGTGGATACTGTGGAGCTGATCTGATGCTTTACGCACAGACGCTGGGACTGAATACATGGTGGGTCGGCGGTACCTATAATCGAAAAGGAGCACAGAAAAAAATCGAAGGTGCAAAGCCTGTAGGAATCATCGCTGTTGGTTATGGCCAGACACAAGGTGTTCCACATAAGACAAAGACAGCAGAACAGGTCAGTTCATACGACGGAGAAGCACCACAGTGGTTTAAGAACGGCATTGAAGCAGCACTCTTGGCACCTACCGCACTGGCAAAACAGGCATTCACCATCAAAGGTAAAGGAAATAAGGTATCTATCTCCTGCGATAACGGCATCTTTACCGGTGTGGATACAGGTCTTGTGAAATACCACTTTGAACTTGGAGCGGGTAAGGATTGTTTTGAATGGGTGTGATCCCTATGGGTGAGCATTACAAAAGCATTTTTCTGTCTGTAATTATTATCTGACAAATTCTGATTTATCGCATTTACTATTATGGCAATCGCAGGCAGCCTTATATGAGGTTGCCTGTTTTTTATGCCCTGAAACGAATCGCATATTACGATATTTCTCCTGTTTCTTATATAATATAGGTAAAGGAGAGGATAAGGTATGAAAAGAATGTTAGCTGATGTTTGCCCTGAACTTATAAATGAATGGTCACAACGCAATTTACCTCTTACGCCGGACAGTGTAACGCACGGCTCTAATAAAATAGTATGGTGGAATGGCAAATGCGGACACGAATGGCGAGCTTCAATAAAAAACAGAGTAATAAGCGGAAGCGGTTGCCCTTACTGTTCCCACAATGCGATATTAGAGGGCTACAATGACCTTGCTTCCCAAAAGCCCGAACTTGCCGCCGAGTGGTCAGCCAGAAACGCACCTCTACTCCCTACACAAGTAACAGTCTTTGCTAACCGCAAGGCTTGGTGGAAATACTGTCCTTCACCAAGTATTGGATATGGCTGTAGACGATAAATATATTCGTAATAACCCTTCTGATAAGGCTTTGAAAGAGTTGAAGCAATCGCACGCATTCAAAACCGAGAAAAGACGTGCATTAACTATAGCTGAACAAGAGCTTTTTCTTAACTACCTACGCAATAATGAAACCTATTCGCATTGGTATCCCATTTTCGCTGTTATGCTCGGCACAGGTATGAGAGTTGGAGAAATAACAGGATTAAGGTGGTGCGATATTGACCTTGATAATGGTGTAATTGATATTAACCATACTTTGGTGTATTACTGCCATAGGCACGAGGTTGAGTTGAATGGGTGCTACTTCAATATCAACACACCGAAAACAAAAGCAAGTAACCGCAAAATACCAATGATTGAATCTGTTAAGGAAGCATTTCTAATGGAGAAAGCAAATCAGGAAAAAACAGGTATTAAGTGTTCAGCAGTTATTGATGGATACTCGGATTTCATCTTTGTGAATCGCAACGGAAAAACGCAACATCAAGGAACACTCAACAAGGCAATAAGAAGAATAATCAGAGATTGCAACGATGAGGTTTTGCTTAATGATGAAAATGCAACAGTTTTGCTTCCGCACTTTTCTTGTCATTCACTTCGACACACTTTTTCTACACGAATGTGTGAAGCTGGTATCAATGTCAAAGTGATACAAGATACTTTGGGACATCAAGATATTTCAACTACGATGAATATCTACACTGATGCTACCAAAGAAATGAAGAAACAAGAATTTGAAAGCCTTGATAACTACTTGAAGAAAACAGTATAAATTTGATGATATGAAACAAGCAGGCAGAATTTGTTGCCTGCTTGTTTCATATTATTTACCATACTCAAAAAATAAGACCTTACGCCACTTACGCCAAAACTTACGCCAAATGGAACAACCGGAACACAAGAAATGGCTTATCCTCTACGGAAATAGTCAGTTTATGGCTCTTGACAGATGTAGGATTTATGGTAGAATAATAATTGTAAGTGGGACGGTTGATTGCTGAGAAAGCGCTATGATAAATGTCCCTTTTTTAGCTTGCTTACGCCACTTACGCCTATATTTACGCCATTTACGCCAAAACTTACGCCAAACGATGCAGTATTTATAAACACTTATAAAGACTTATGGAAAGCAGTAAAATCAAAAATGGCTTAAATAAAGGGTTATGGAGGGTTATGGAGAGTAATATCCGTGATGTATCGGAAGTCCCGACGATGAAGTCACTCGATAAGTAACACTCCAAAAAAACGGCTTATCTATGCGGTTTTTGAACTTTACGAAGTACCGAATTTACAACATTTACACCAATCTTACGCCAAACGGTGCAGAAAGTTGTGCAGAGCGAAAGCAATCGCATATTTTAATGAATTTGACCTTGATGGATTCGTTTTCATCAAGGTCTTTTTTTATTTGACGTATAGACAAAATCAGGCTGAAATGATATAATTATAGCAAGATAAATCGGAATTCAGAGGATGTGCTAATGTGGACAATTCTGTAATAATCAAGGAGGAACGCCTGTCATCTGAGGAATACATTGATTTTCTTAAAAGGACAGACTTAGGCTCGCAGTATCCGAAGGAACGCTTTGAACAACGGATCAAAAAACTGGTCGATAATGTGTCCGTCAGCCTTGTCGCAAGAAATCAAGAGCATAAGATCGTTGGTGTCTTATTCGGATTAACGGATTATGCTTATTGGCTGTATATAACAGATCTGGGCGTGGACAGAGCGTATCTGCATCAGGGGATCGGCTCCCGTCTGATGAAAACGGCACTTTCCGTTGCAGGCGGCGAAAAGGATATCGCCGTATACCTGATCGTCAATGATAAAGCGATACCGTTTTATGAAAAACTCGGTATGAAAAAAGCGGACGATGTAATGCAGTATAATCATATTGATTGGACAGAGTTTACAGTAGAATAAATTCTGATTTACAGCATTAATCTATACTATAGCAGGCAGCCTTGGATAATTTAATTGTAAAGTAGGAGCAAATGCAAATGATTATTGATTTTAACAAGCTGAATGAAATCACAATGCCGTGTATGAACAACGGCACGGGAGAAATGACGGTGCGGATGTACAACGATGAAAATTACCGCATTGTCCCGACCGCAATTCACCCGGGCGGAAGTATAGGACTGCATACGCAGAATTCAGGCGATGATATGAATTATATTCTTTCGGGAACAGGCAAGGCTGTCTGCGACGGCGCGGAGGAAGAGCTTTCGGCAGGGGTTATGCACATCTGTCCGAAGGGCTCTGAGCACACCATCATCAACACCGGCGATGACGACCTTGTAATGCTCACGATTGTAGTTGCAAAATAGATTTTTTCAGGAGGTTATTATGAGAAGAGATTTAGTTTACTTTTATCCCGCACCGATGAAGCTTGTTTATGACGCTTTTTATAACGCGGCAAATCAGAGGTTCGGCAAGGACTGCAAGGCGGATCCGTTCAAGACCTTGCAGTTTGGGCTCAACTATTCCTTTAAGTACAATATGAACGGCGGTTCGATTACCGCTCACTTTATGCCCTACCAAAACGGCATAGCGGTTAACCTGAGATACACTATTATTCAGGCGTTCGGCGCAAGGTATCAAAAACACGCTCAGGACTACACTGCATATGTTGACGGACTGCTTAATGTAAAGGGCGCGTTAATTCAACTCCCTGTTGAGCAGTTTTTGGATTATGAGAGCAGAACTCCGTCGGGCGTTCTTCCTCAGCAAATGCCGCCGCAGCAGCAGCCTGTACAGCAAATGCCGCCTCAGCCTGCTCCCCCTCAGCAGGCACAGCCGAGGTTTTGCACAAAGTGCGGAGCTCCCGTAACGGTTGGAAGCAATTTCTGCACCAAATGCGGAAACAAAATTAACTAATTGGAAAACAAGGTAAAGAATAATGATTTACAACAACGTACTCGAGGCGATCGGACAAACGCCTCTTATCAAATTAAACCGTATGCCCGAGCCCGGCAGCGCAGACATCCTCGTAAAGTTCGAGGCGCTCAACGTTGGCGGTTCAATCAAGACGCGCACAGCGCTGAATATGATTGAGCAGGCTGAAAAAGAGGGCTTGATTGACAAGGACAGCATTATCGTAGAACCCACCAGCGGAAACCAGGGTATCGGACTTGCACTTGTCGGCGCGGTTAAGGGCTACCGCACCATTATCATTATGCCCGACTCGGTGAGCGAGGAAAGGCGCAAGCTTATCCGTCACTACGGCGCTGAGGTTAAGCTGATTCACGACGCAGGCGATATCGGCGCCTGCATTGACGAGTGCCTGCAAATGGCGCTTAAAATGAAGGAGAAAAGCGACAAGGTGTTTGTTCCCCAGCAATTTGCCAACATAAATAACGTAAAGGCTCATAAGCGCTACACTGCGCTTGAGATTATGCAGCAGTGCGCAGGCCCGATTGACGGCTTTTGCTCGGGTATCGGCACAGGCGGAACGATTACGGGTATCGGTGAGGTGCTAAAGGCGCAGTATCCCGACATTGAAATTTGGGCGGTTGAGCCCGAAAACGCCGCGATTTTGGCAGGCGGAACAATCGGAACTCACCTGCAGATGGGTATCGGTGACGGCATTATTCCCGATATTCTCAACAAGGAGATTTACGACGAAATCTACGTTGTTACCGACGAGGAAGCGCTCAACACCGCAAAGCGCCTTGCGCGTGAGGAAGGCTTGATGTGCGGAATTTCGAGCGGAACAAACGTTGCGGCGGCGCTTAAGCTTGCCAAAAAGCTCGGCAAGGGAAAAACCGTTGTCACCGTCCTTCCCGACACCGCGGAAAGGTACTTCTCCACACCTCTTTTTGAAGAATAACAGTTATATTCGGAGCGGACTGAAAGGTTCGCTCCGTTTTTATTTCCTTATTCGCATATATTGTTACATCTCTGTAATTTTGTTGAAATAAGAAACAACATATGGTAGAATTACATTGATATATTCTATAATAAAATCAGGGGTGCATTATATGAAAAAAGTTGTTGTAAGAATTACCGCAATAGCGGTTGCGGTATTGCTTGTAGCCTCAATCGCGATTGTCGCGGTTTCGACCTACAAGGCGGCTACAAAATCGCTCTATTTAAGCGCAAAATCGCTGTTTATCAGCGTAGGCGACACTGTTGACATCAACTCGTTTTATACCGACGGCTCGTCAACAAACAAGGTCGCTTACTACACCAACAATTCAAATATCGCAAAAATTGAGCGCGGAGGCGGATTTTTGACCGCTGTCGGAACGGGAAGCACCACAATTTACGCTCAGGACACCGTATCGGGCCACAAGGCGACCTGCACCGTCACCGTTGCCTCGGGCTATGTTCCGGTTACCTCGGACAATGTTGTAAACACCCTGCACAAGGGCTACAACAGCTTTTGCGATGTTCTCGGAATTAACTACAACACCTATCAGCAGTGGCTTAAGGACCGCGACCACAACGGTAAATATCCCAACTACTACCTCGGCACTCCGTTTGACAACGACGGCGACTACCGTATGCCCAACGGCGATCAGAGCAGCAGATACGCAACCGGCAACTACGGTCTGCCGACAACCGAGCCTGTTACAAACTGCACAGGCTTTGTTTGGCACGTATTGCAGAGCGTTTCGAGCAAAAAGTACCTTGTTCCTGCCGAGACCGGCTGGGTAACTCTATACCGCGACTACAGAATAAGCCGCTACTACTTTGACAACAAGGCGACAATGCTCAACTCAGGTCTGCTCGAAAAGGGCGACATTATCTGACAGTTCGTAACCGATTCCGAGTACTACGGCAGCGGCTACAATCACATCGGAATTTACTACGGCAACGGCCATTCCGACGTATTCTGGCACTCAACTACCCCCGAAAACCATATTACCGAAATCCGCGGTGCAGGCAGACCTGTAACCTTCTTTGTTGTATTAAAGGCGAGAACCACCATTCCCTTTACCCTCAACCGCAGCTCCGCTACATACGGCGCAGGCGAGGTCGGCACACTGTTCGCGACATCCTACGACAAGCGCTACACCCCTGTTTATACATCGAGCAACTCTAACGTTGCATACGCTAAAAACGGCAAAATCTACACCAACAAGGTCGGCACTGCTACAATCACCGCGACCTGCGGAAATCAAAAGCAGTACTGCACGGTTAAGGTTATTAAAGCTCCTACCAAGCTCAATATCAACTGTACCCAGCGAACGCTCGGAATAGGCGAAACGTACGACTTCAACACCTCGTTCCTGTCGGGCGAGGGCTGCGCAAGCGTAGGCTATAAATCGAGCAATCCAAAGGTCTGCGCGGTTATTGCAAACGGCGGTATAGTCAAGGCTACGGGCGTAGGCACGGCGACAATTACGGCTTACGTATTCAACGGAGTTCACGTCGACGCAACCGTTACCGTCGGCAAAGCGCCTACGAAGATTTACCTGAACCGCACAAACTTCTACCTCGGCGTAGGCGAAAGCTACGATATTAACGCAAGTATTCCGGCAGGCGAAAAGACCTCGTGGATCACATACACCAGCAGCAACCCGAAGGTTGCGACGGTCGGCAAGTACGACTGTCTTACAAAGGCTGTCTCCCCCGGCACAATCACCGTTACCGCGACAGCTTACAACGGCGTTAAGACCACAACGCGCGTTACCGTTGTTAAAGCCCCGACAAAGCTGCTCATCAACACGCCTAAGCGAATTATGGGCGTAGGCGAAAACTTCCAGTTCTTCTGCAAGTTCCTCAAGGGCGAGGGCACGGGAATTGTAAGGTACGTTTCGAGCGACCCGTCGGTTTGCGAGATTAACCCCACCAGCGGTCTTGCAAAGGCTAAGGGCAAGGGTACGGCGACAATCACCGCCTCGGTTTACAACGGAGTTAAGGTTACTTCACAGGCGGTTGTTATGGATCCTGCCACCGACGTTATTATGAACAGCGGCGACAGAGTTATGGGCGTAGGCGAAAAGTTTGACTTCGACTCGTGGCTGCCAAACGGTCAGGGCACGACAAGCCTGCTCTACTCCACAAGCAACGCAAAGGTTGTTGACATTGCCGCGGCAGGCGGACTTTCCACCGCAAAGGCGTGCGGTAACGCAAAGATTACCGTCAAGGCAGGCAACGGCGTGAGCAGAACGGTCAACATCACCGTCAAGAACGCGCCTACAAAGCTGATTCTCAACACCACCGAAATTACAATCGGCAAGGGCGAAACCTTTGACTTTAACCACTTCTTCCCCGGCGGTCAGGGCACAACCTCAGTGCGCTACTACTCATACAAGCCCGAAATTGCCGATATCACCGAAAAGGACGGCGTTGTTACCGGCGTTGAGACCGGAACCGCGATTGTATGCTGCAAGGCTTACAACGGCGTTTACACCTATATGCGCGTCAACGTGCTTGACGCTCCCGAGGAGCTTGACCTCAGCGATGAGGAAATCACCCTCACTCAGGGCGATACCTTTGATTTAGAGGCGATTGTTCCCGAGGGTACTACAAGCCGCAAAATCACATTTGTTTCATCCGATACGGATGTAGCGGCTGTTTCCGTTCCGGGCGGCAGCAAGGTGGGCACAATCACCGCAAAAGCCGAGGGCAAGGCTGAAATTACCGTTACAACCTTTAACGGAATCAGCAAAACCTGCACCGTAAATGTTGTTCTCCCCGAGCCTGAGCCCGAGGAGAGCACCGAAACCGTTACAGAAAACGTTGAACCATAAGGGAGAATAGTATGAGAAAGATTATTGGAATTCTGCTCAGCCTGAGCACCGTTCTTGCGGTATTCGGCGCAGGGTGTCTGAACGCCTTTGCGCTCGGCGCAACCCCTGTTACCGCTAACGAGGGAAAAGTCACCGTTTGGGTATTCGCGGTGATTATCACAGTGGTTGCAATTGCAGGAATTGTTTACTTTATAATTCAGCACAAGAATAAAAAGTAATAGTTCACTGCTTACACGCTATTTCAACAAAAACACAAGTATTATTTTGTGCAACTTTTCACGATTATTTTTCAAATAATTATTTACAAAAATTAAAACCTATGATAAAATAGAGAATGTAAAGTTATATACTTTGCGTTAATTCTAAATTTGGAGGTTTTTTAATAATGAAAAGAACTCTTTCTATATTAGTTGCAGTGCTTGTTATTGCGCTCTCAGCAATCCCTGCATTTGCCGCTGAAAACGATTATCTCAGCCCGAAGGCTACCGTTGCCAATTATCAGATTACCATTATTCCCGGACCGGAAGGCGGAACTTATAACTTTGAGTACAAAACTCCTGTTGATGACGACGGAAAGCAGACAGTTCACTTCCACGCAAAGCCCGACGACGGCTACGAGTTTACAGGCTGGACATTCGACGGCAATTACACTCCTCTCGGCAATCTGACCGACACTGAGCTCGATATAATCGTAAGCAGCGACATTAAGGCTACACCGAACTTCAAGAAAATCGGCAGCAGCGAAACTACCGAGAAAAAGGACACAAAGATTGACGACAGCTCAAAGTCACCTAAGACCGGCACAAACTATGTTTACGTTGGTATTGCTTGTGTTGCTCTTATCGGCTTGCTGTTTGCCGCAAAGAAAAGCATTTATAAGAAATAATTAAACACCACAAATTCAAAAGGAACGGTTATCCGTTCCTTTTTTTTACCTAAAAGCTCCTGTTTCCTTTCGCCGTTGTTGACACGGTACACATTAAATGATAAAATATTTATATGTAACACACACTTATTTGTTAAGAAGAAGGTTATTATGGAAAATGTCCCGGATAAAAACATCACCGATGAAGCTCAGGCAGAAGCCGGTGAACTTAATATAGTTGAAGCTAAAATCGGTGAGCACGTCAAAATGCGCCGTCGGCGTTCATCCGGCTCAGGCTCAAAACGGAAAAAGCACCGCCGTTCCTCATACAAAAAGAACGGCAAAAAGAAAATGAAGCTTTGGAAAAAGGCTTTGATTGCACTCGGCGCTGTAGTTTTGTCGCTTGCGCTTATTGTAACGGGAACTCTCCTGTACCTTCGCGGAACAGGCAGACAGCAGTTTAATGAGAGCTCGTACACCATTACCGCGCCCGAGAGCCCTGACGTGCGGATTAAGGACAACGGCAACACAATAGACTATAAGGGTAAAACCTACAAGTATAAAGACTACTGCACAAATATGCTCTTTATGGGTATAGATAAAAAGGAATATGAGGAAGAAAAAACCGAAATAGGCAATAAATACCAGTCTGATGTCATTATTGTAATTTCGGTAGACGCCAAAAACAACAAGGTAACGCTTGTCAATGTTCCGCGAGACATCATCACCGATGTTTCGGTATATTCAAAAACCGGCGGTTACACCGGAATTGAGAAGCTTCCGATTGCTTTGTCCTACGCATACGGCAGTACAGACAAAGAAAGCTGTCTGAATTGCCTTGATTCGGTTCGCAGAATTTTCTACAACATCCCGATTAAAGCGTTTTTCTCAATGGAAATCAGCGGAATTGCCGTTGTTAATGATGAAATCGGCGGAGTTGACGTTAAATCTCCCGAGGATGTATACAAAGGAGATAACAATCTTATTTTTGAAAAAGGTAAAAAGTATCACCTTGAAGGAACAGACGCGCGTGATTTTGTAATGAACCGTTCTCACGAAACGCCGAACGCGAACCTGCTCAGAAACGAACGCCAAAAGATTTATCTGACGGAATTTATGAAAAAAACAATTTCTCAGACTAAATCTGATTTTTCCACACCGGTAAGGCTTTACAACGCCGCTGAGGATTACTCCTGCACCAACATAACGCTAAACGGAGTGACCTTCCTCGCTACCGAGCTTCTCGGTAAAGGCGAAAATCTTAAAACAGATACAAAAACCATTCCCGTTGATGTAAAGGCAAACGGCAGCTATGCCGAAAACTACATTCGTGACGGTGAGTTTTATGAGATGTTTTTAAATGTTTTTTATGACGAAGTAAAATAATAATTGAAAGGATTGATTATAATGATTAGTGACGCAGTAAGGAAGGGCACACAATGCGCCCCTCAGCGTTCCCTTTTGCACGCGCTGGGTATGACGGACGAGGAGCTGGGCAAGCCGCTTATCGGTATTGTAAGCTCTTATAACGAGATTGTACCCGGTCATATGAACATAGACAAAATCGTTAACGCCGTTAAGACAGGCGTTGCAATGGCAGGCGGCAACCCCGTTGTATTCCCTGCTATCGCCGTTTGCGACGGTATCGCCATGGGACATCAGGGTATGAAGTACTCGCTCGTTACTCGCGACCTTATCGCGGATTCTACCGAGTGTATGGCTCTTGCGCACGCCTTTGACGCGCTTGTTATGGTTCCCAACTGTGACAAGAACGTTCCCGGACTTCTTATGGCGGCGGCAAGGCTTAATATTCCCTGTATCTTTGTCAGCGGCGGCCCAATGCTTGCAGGCAGAGTGGGCGGTCAAAAGACCAGCCTGAGCAGTATGTTTGAGGCTGTAGGCTCTTACAACTCCGGCAAAATCACCTTTGACGAGCTTATGGAGTACGAAAACAAGGTTTGCCCGACCTGCGGCTCATGCTCGGGTATGTACACCGCAAACTCGATGAACTGCCTTACCGAGGTTCTCGGTATGGGACTTCGCGGCAACGGCACAATCCCTGCTGTTTATTCCGAGCGTATTCAGCTTGCTAAGCGCGCAGGTATGAAGATTATGGAGCTGCTTGAAAAGGATATCAAGCCGCGCGACATTATGACAGAGGACGCTTTCCGCAACGCACTTACAATGGATATGGCTCTCGGCTGCAGCACAAACTCAATGCTCCACCTCCCTGCCATCGCTCACGAGTGCGGAATCGACCTCAACCTTGACATCGCAAACGAAATCAGCGCGCATACACCCAACCTCTGCCACCTTGCTCCGGCAGGCAGAACATATATGGAGGACCTCAACGAGGCAGGCGGCATTTACGCCGTTATGAACGAGATCAACAAGCTCGGTCTGCTCAAAACCGACCTTATCACCTGCACCGGCAAGACCGTTGCGGAGAATATTGAGGGCGTTGTAAACCGCAATCCCGAGATTATCAGAACCGTTGACAATCCCTACAGCCCCACAGGCGGCATCGCCGTGCTCAGGGGCAACCTCGCTCCCGACAGCTGTGTTGTTAAGCGCTCGGCTGTCGCTCCCGAAATGCTCAGGCATTCGGGCCCTGCAAGGGTTTATGACTGTGAGGAGGACGCTATGGCGGCAATCAACGGCGGTCTTATCAACGAGGGCGATGTTGTTGTTATCCGTTACGAAGGCCCCAAGGGAGGTCCGGGTATGAGAGAAATGCTCAACCCCACCTCTGCGATTATGGGCAGCGGTCTCGGCAGCAGCGTTGCGCTGATTACCGACGGACGTTTCTCGGGCGCTACAAGAGGCGCTTCTATCGGCCACGTATCTCCCGAGGCGGCTGTAGGCGGCCCGATTGCGCTGATTGAGGAAGGCGACATCATCGAGATTGATATTCCTGCCAACACAATCAACGTTAAGCTCAGCGACGAGGAGCTTGCCGCGCGTAAGGCAAAATGGCAGCCCAGAGAGCCTAAGATTACCACAGGCTACCTCGCGCGTTATCAAAAGCTCGTTTCGTCAGGCGCACAGGGCGCGGTACTTTCTAAGTAAGTAAAACGCTTTAAGGTGATAATGCACAAAAACCAATGATAAAATTTGTGCATTATAAGCCGATAATTTCGCAAATAAAGCAAATTGCACAATTCACCCTTGTCCATATTGGGCAAAGGGTGAATTTTTTTATTTTGCGTTTAAATTGTTGTTAATTCTGTACAAATATGATATAATTATTAAGTGTTATTGCACACTTATGCTGAATATTTTTGAAATTAACAATATGGCTGCCCCCTTACTTTCGGGGAATGCCAAACGAAGGGAGTTTATTCTTTTGAAACAGTACGACGCAAAAAAAATTCTTAACATCGCGCTCGCAGGTCACAGCGGCTGCGGAAAAACCTCCGTTGCCGAGTCAATTCTGTATCTTGCGAAGGCGACCGACAGACTCGGAAAGGTTTCCGACGGCAACACAACGCTCGACTTTGACGCCGAGGAAGTAAAGCGCCACGCTTCTATTATGACTGCCGTTGCTCCTATAGAGTGGAAGAACACCAAAATCAACCTCATCGACACCCCCGGTCTGTTTGACTTTGCAGGCGGAGTTGCAGAGGGTATGCGCGCAGCCGACACGGCGTTAATCGTTGTATCGGGCAAGGACGGCGTAAATGTCGGCACCGAAAAGGCTGTTGAAGCCGCTACAAAAGCAGGTCTTACAAAGGTGTTCTTTGTTAACGGTCTTTGCGACGAGGACGCGCGTTTCTACCGCGTATTTGAAAGCCTGAAATCAACCTTCGGCGCGGCTGTATGCCCCGTTGTTGTTCCTTACATTGTTGACGGCAAGGCCAATGTTTACGTTAATCTGTTTGACTTTAAGGCATATGAATACGATGAAAAGGGCAACGTTAAGCAGACTGCCCTTCCCGATATGGGCGACAGACTTGAGGGCTTAAGAGAGGCTATCAAGGAAGCCGTTGCCGAAACAAGCGAGGAGCTGCTCGACAAGTTCATTATGGGCGAGGAATTCACCCCCGAGGAGATTATTCTCGGCGTTAGCCAGGGCGTTAAGGACGGCTCGATCTGCCCCGTGTTCTGCGGCGACGCTCACAACACCTTTGCTATCGACCAGCTTCTTAACAGCCTTACATGGCTTGCTCCTTCGGCGGCTGACAAGGGCGACGAAATCGGCGTTGACGTAAACGGCGAGCCCGTTGAAATTGCGGTTAACGAAAACGGCGCGGCTGCGGCTATCGTATTCAAGACCGTTGCAGACCCGTTTATCGGCAGACTTTCGTTTATCAAGGTTGTATCGGGCAAGATTTCTCCCGACACCCAGATTATCAATATGCGCACCGGCGCTCCCGAGCGTATCGCAAAGGTTCTCACCATGACCGGTAAAAAGCAGGCTGACTCAAGCTACATCGGCGCAGGCGACATCGGCGCAATTCCGAAGCTTTCTTCAACCAAGACCGGCGACACACTCTGCTCACCGCTCAGAAAGGTTGTTCTCGACGGAATTGATTATCCCGTATCTTCCTACACAATGGCGATTTACCCTGCAAAGAAGGGCGACGAGGACAAGGTTGCCCAGGCAGTTCAGAAGCTTTGCGACGAGGATCCGACAATCAAGTTTGAGCAGAACCACGAGACTCACGAAATGCTCGTTTCAGGTCTCGGAGAACAGCATCTTGACGTTGTTATCTCGCGCTTAAAGAGCAAGTACAACGTAACCGCTTCGCTCCAGAAGCCCAAGATTGCTTACCGCGAGACTATCCGCAAGAAGGTTTCCGCTCAGGGACGTTATAAAAAGCAGTCGGGCGGTCACGGACAGTTCGGTGACGTTTGGATTGAGTTTGAGCCGTACGATACCGATTCGCTCGAATTTGCAGAGCGTGTTGTAGGCGGCGCTGTTCCCAAGAACTTCTTCCCTGCTGTTGAAAAAGGTCTGCGCGACTCAATCAAGAAGGGCGTGCTCGCAGGTTATCCCACAGTCGGAATTAAGGCTACGCTTTACGACGGCTCATACCACCCTGTAGACTCTTCGGAAATGTCGTTTAAGACAGCCGCAAGCCTTGCTTACAAGAACGGTATTCCCAACGCTATGCCCACACTGCTCGAGCCTATCGGCAGCCTTAAGGCGTATGTGCCTGACAACAACATGGGCGACGTTATGGGCGAGGTTAACAAGAGACGCGGCCGCGTGCTCGGAATGGCTCCTGCGGAGAACGGCACTCAGGTTGTAGAGGCTGAGGTTCCGATGTCCGAGATGAGCGACTTTGCGACCTTTATCCGCCAGATCACTCAGGGACGCGGCTCATACGAGTTCACCTTTGCACGTTACGAGGATTGTCCCTCTAACGTTGCTCAGAAGGTAATCGAAGCAGCCAAGGCAGAGATGGAAGAGGATTAACAAATAATTAAATAAATATAAAAAACAGCGCGTCTGATTTATTGTCAGATGCGCTGTTATAATATAGTTTTGAGCAAGCTTAAATTATTTTACAAGATATTTCTGTATACATGTCGCGTCGAGGATATCGAGAGTACTGTCGTTGTTGACCTCTCCGCGTCGCTTCGCAGCCTTATCAAACTTGGTTTTTCCGACCACCGCTTTTTGTATCTCGATCGCGTCGTAAATATCAACCGACCAGTCAGCATTGACATCGCCCTTTGTGAGCTCTTTGATCATCCTGTGATTGACTCCGCCGCCACCGCCGACGGTGCTTCCGATTTTATACCGAAAATCGGTGGAAAAATAAGTTTGCACTCCGATCTCCTTGCTTACGTGAATTTCGACCTCGCCCTTGCTGTTCGGGACCGCGCAGGTAAACGCGCCGCCGCTCTCAAAACAAAGCGCGGAGGTGAACTGGTCGCCGTTACTAAGCGCAGCCTCCTCCTCAAAGGTATATTTGTGAGTACCGTAAGGCTCCATTACCGAGTCTGTATACGAACCGTCTGAATTAAAGTAGGAGGAATAATCCGACAGCTTTATTCTGATAACCTCGTAATTGCCCTTAACATTTTCGTATTCAAATCCGGTTCCTCCGCCGTAACCGCCTGACGAACCAAGTGAAACGCCGAGATACGGCTTATATTCTAACGTCGGGATGATCTGAACCTCCTGCGGGCTGTTGACGCAATCCTTGAAATTAACCTTTTTATTTCCCAGCGTATCGTTCGACAGGATTATAAACGAATTCGCCGTCTCGGAAACTCCGTAGGTATAGAATTTTAAGGTATCCGATCTGTTGATTTTTTCATTGGAAACCTTCGTGTAGGAAAGAGCGGACGCGGGCACCACGCTCAATACCGCAACGAGGCAGCACGCCGCAATTGAAATAATTTTTTTGCACATAAACAGAACTCCTTTTTAAATCATTTTTACGCAACGATTATACAGTATTAAACTCTAAACTCTATTTTATCTTCCCCTCAAAAAACTCGGGAACGTATTTTTTGATCTTCGGAAGCATTCCGATTCCGTCGGGGGTATGCGGCGGAAGCTGCCAGAAATCGTGAGCGCAGTAGGTGTTGCCCTCGATGATAGCAGGACCGTTGGGAGTTGTGGCAACGTCCCAGCCCACATAGCGGATTTGCGGAGTGATTGTCGCCGCCTTAAGCACCATCTGCACGGCCTCTTTGACGAACGGAATTGTGTAGCCCTGGAGCTTAACGTGCGTGTCGGGGTGTTCGGTGTAGATAATACCCTTAAGCGTATCGCCCGAATGTGCAGGGTACATAATCTTGCCGGTCTCGGGGTCAACAGGGGCGAACAGGCAGTTGTTGTCAATGATACTGCCGCCGAGTCCCATCTTCTGCACGATATAGAGCACGTGGGGCACGCCGTCCTTGTCGAGCACGGTAATAATTCTCATACTGTTAACCGCGTTGGGGTACAGCTTTGAGAGCGCTTCGTGCTGCTGAATATTGTCCTCGAGCGTGCAAAAGCCCTTGTCGGTAAGATATTTGTATAGCTCGTCGAAGCTCTTGTAATCGCTTGTTTTAATTCGCTCGCAGCCGTGACCGCACTCCAAATCCTGCATTTTGCAGAAGATGTACTCGCGGCTTGAACAAAACTTCTCAACCTCTTCCCTGCTTGCCTCTTGGAGCTGAACAAACTCACGGCCGATGTAGTCCTTGTAGAGCTTGTTGAACTCGTCCTTGTTCTCGAGGAAATGGGCGTAGTCGTAGTCGTTCATAAAGGTGTTGAACTTTTTGCTGATAAGGCGCGTTACGTAGGTTGCGCGCTGCTCCTTGTTCAGGTTATAAAAAGCGAAAATCTGATAATCGTAGTAGCCTGCGCCGTACTTTTTCGCGCAGTAGAGCATATCGAAAAATGTGGCTATTCTGCTCTTTCCGGAGCGCTCGTGAACCGTCTTTACCGCCTCAAACATCTTGCCGAGGCTCGCGTGAGCCAAAATCTTAAAAATATATCCCTTTGCCATATCCTATCTCCTCATTACTCCGTTAATTTTCATAAATGCGCGGTACACGTTTTGATACCGAGCACACAATCTCGTCAACATTGCAGTCGAGCAAGTCCGCCATCCACAGCACGCTGAGCTTGTCGTCAATCAGGCTGACGGTGTCGCCGCGCTTAACCTCGGGAATGTCGGTTACATCAACCATAAACTGGTCCATACAAACCCTGCCGATAATCGGCGCTTCATAGCCGTTTATGCGAACCTTGCCTTTGTTCGAGAGCTTTCGGCTGTAGCCGTCGGCAAAGCCCACGGGAATGGTAGCGATTTTTGTATCGCGCGGACATACAAACGTTCCGCCGTAGCCAACCTCGGTGCCCTTGGGGACTTCCTTGACCATAACGACGTAGGTGTACCAGCTCATAACCTGCTCGAACTCCATCAGGTTCCAGTCCTCCTCGTCAATCGGGCAAAGACCGAAAAGCACGTCGCCTGCGCGAACCGCGTCAAGCTGGGTTTCAGGTCTTAACAAAATTGCAGGGCTGTTCGCAACGTGCTTGCAGGGGATTTTTATTCCCTCGTCCTCGAGCTTGTCAATAAAGCTGAGATACCGCTCAAACTGCGCCTTTGCGGACTGTCCGTCGCTTTCGTCGGCGCGTGAAAAGTGGGTAAACGCGCCTGTGATTTTTATATTCGAAAGGTTGTTAATGCGCTTGATTGTCCTCAGCGACTCCTCGTTGTCGGCAAATCCGATACGGCTCATACCCGTGTCAATCTTGATGTGGACGGGCACGGTGTTGCCGCTCCACTTTGCGAGGGTGTTCAGCTTGTCCGCCGTGTCCTCGGAAAAGATTGCAGGCGTGAGGTTGAACTTGATGATGTTTTCAAGCTGACCGTCGCAGGTGTCACCGAGCAAAAGGATAGGCTCGGTACAGCCTGCTTCTCTGAGCGAAGCGCCTTCCTCCCACACCGCGACGGCGTAGCGCTCTATGCCGCACTTTTTGAGCGTGGGGTATATTCCCTTTTCTCCGTGGCCGTAACCGTCGCCCTTTAGAACCGCCATAATCTCGACCTCTCTGCCGAGCCTTTTGCGAATTCCGAGCACGTTTTTTTCAAGCGCTCTTAGGCTGACTACCGCCTCTGTTCTCTGCGCGAGCTTTCTCATAGCTTCGCCTCCTTTTGGAGTATAAATCATTCTGATTAATTTTAACACAAATAAATGAGTATTACAATATTAATATCTACCGAATAAACGGCGCTAAACCGCGCTATTATGGCAATTTTTCAAAAAAGTGCCGACAGTAGCTTTATGTGTAGCAAAACAGCCCGGGATAGCCCGGGCTGAAAATAATACCTGTTTTTCTGTTAAACGTACGTGCCGCAGTACTCTATTCCCGTCGTGAATTCGCCTGCGTAGCGCTGAACCGCCGTTGCGTCGTAAACCGAAACCAAGCCGTCGCGGCTTGCGTCAGCCGCTGTGAACCGGTCGCCTGTCAGAGTAATGAGCTCGCTTGCGTGGCGCTGAATCAGGGTCGCGTCATAAACCGAGATAATGCCGTCACCGTTAACGTCACCGATAAGCACCTTGCTAACCGGAGCGGTTGAGGGCGCTTCGGTTGTGGGAGCTTCGGTGGGCTTAACAGGGTTCTGAGTGGTGTTATAAACAACCGCTACGCCCGTTGAGCCGACTGTACCGGTGATTTTGCCGTTTGAAACGGTGAAGGTTCCGCCGCCTACCTGATCCTTGTAGGTTCCGTCCTCCATCATCTTTGCGGTCAGCGAAACCGAGCCACCGCCTGCAGGACGTGAGATTACAACGCCTGTTGTGCCTCTCTCGTTATAAGCGCAGCCGTTTTCCGCGGATACCGACTCGCCCAGGCCGTCAAAGAAGTTCTTGAACTTGTTGACCTCGGTAACAGCCTTTGATTTCCAAGTTGTATCGGAGCTTGCGGCGCCCATTGTGGAGTTAGGTCTTGCAAAGAACAGCGAGGTCGCGTCCGCTCTGGAGCCGACAATCGCCCAGCCCTTGATAATCGAGGCGTTGCCTACGTTCTTGGTCTCGTTGCCCATATATGTATCGTGCGACTCGCACCAAAGCACGCTCTTGTCGGCAGTTGCGTCCTTGTAGTAATGGTCGTCCGCCATTCTGGTAACGTTATTTTTGTTCGCGGCGTACATTACCTGCTCACCCGACCAGTGGTCGGTAACGCTCATATACTCGGTATAGTTTTCAATATCAGTGCCCTGATAGTTGAGTATTTCGCCGTAATAATAGAGGTCGGTTCTGCTGCCCTTTGAGCCGTTGATAACCGTCGGCCAAAAGTTGCTCGCACCCTTGGGATCGGTCGGAAGCTCAATGTGCTTTGCCGCGTCGAAGCGGAAGCCGTCAACGCCGATGTTGATACAGTCAATGCAGAGCTGCTTTACACGGTTCTGAATGTAGGTGTTGCCGGTGTTGAGGTCGGGGTTGCCGATTGAACCGTGGGTCATTTTGTAGCGGTCGTTATCGTCGTCGGTTTTGAGGTTATCGAGGTGCCAGTAGTTTGAGTTGCTCCTGATAGTCGAATTGACCTGAGAGTTAACGTTGTCCATACCGTTGCGGTCTAAGCTGTTATCCGCCATATGGTTTGCTACGATGTCAACGATTACTTTTATGCTGTACTTGTCCGCCTCGGTGCAAAGCGACTGAAGCTGCGCCTTTGTACCGAGCCACGAGTTGCCGTTGGCTATGGAAATATCGACAGGCTGGTAAAGCTTCCACCACTGACCGTCGGTATCTGTCCAGCCTGAGTTATAATCCTTCGGCGGCTGAACAGGCGAGGTCTGAACCGCGGTATAGCCTGCGTTTTTGATAGCGCTGAGGTTCGACTTGATGTTGTTGTAAGACCAGTTAAAGCAGTGTAAAACCGCCGCGCCCTGAATTTTGCTCTGAGCCGCCTGGCTGCCTGCCGCTTCGACAGGCTCGCTGTCAGCGTCGTTCGCCGCGTTAACGGCAAAGCTGCCCACCGCAAACGAGGATATCAGCAAACAGATTACAAGCGCAAAGCTGATAATTTTCTTGTTCATATTTCTCACGCCTAAATATTGTCGGGCGATTTCGCGCAAAAAGCCGAAACTTCCCATTTTCATATTTATCATACCAAATAGGCAAATTTTTATCAATTTGCGTAATGCACAATAAAATACTTTGTTTTTGTAAATTCTGCTAATTGACAGATTTTCAATAAAGTATATATAAGTTAATTCTGTTATTTGTGTAGGATTTTTTAATTTTACTATTGACAAACGGCAGATATTTTGATAGAATAATAATGTTGCAACGGGATGTAGCGCAGTTTGGTAGCGCACACGTCTGGGGGGCGTGGAGTCGCAAGTTCAAGTCTTGTCATCCCGACCACAGGAGACGGTTTTTTGACCGTCTCTTTTCTTTTGCCATTTTATGCGAAAATGTTCAGAAACGGCTTAAACACTGAGGTTTTGAGCACTGCCACAATCAAGTTGGGAAAACTTGAAGAAAAGAAACTAACACGTCATAAACAGTCACATAAACAGTCATTTAAACTGTCAGCTATTATAGACCGTAAAATCACAAGAAATCCTGAATACTTTTCAATAATTTGAGGTTGTAAACTATGTCGAAAAATGATATTTTGAAAAAAGCAGAAAAATATATGAAAACAAAATACAGATTTGAATTGACAGAAGATGAAGCCGAAGGCGGATATGTTATCTCCTATCCCGATTTGATCGGCTGTATGTCGTCAGGTGAAACGATCGAAGAAGCTGTCAAAAACGGCGAGGATGCAAGATGTGAGTGGATCATCGCTACACTTGAAAGCGGAATTGAAATTCCAAAACCGTTTGATGCAGAGGAATACTCCGGTCAGTTCAGACTGAGAATGCCCAAATCCCTTCATAAGCTCCTTGCCGAGCGTTCCAAGCAGGAAGGAATCAGCATGAATCAGTATTGTATATATCTGCTTTCGCATTACAGCTAATACAATTACAAAAAACTCTATAATATTTCAGCTCAGATATGAAGAAAATCATACCTGAGCTGTTTTTCATTCCTCAAAAGAATAATTGTTCAGTTCCTCAAAATCCAAAAATTCTGCGAGAGTCATGCCAAATGCCAAAGCAATTTTATGAAGATTTACTGTGCCTGGATTCTTAGTACGTCCGTTGACGATATTATCAATTGATGATTGACGCAAGCCAGCCATATCCGCAAGCTTATTGATAGACAATCCCCTCTGCTTACATAGCTGATGGATTCTTTTAGCATATAACTCTGAATACTCCATAATTATCTCCCATATTATCTTTACCTATATTCGGTTAAATAAATGATAATATGAGATTTCGATTGATTACCTATACATAGGTTGACAGCAAAAATTTTGTTAATTATAATTAACTATATATAGGTAGTCGCGAGAGGGTTAATTATGTTTGCTTGTACATTTTTCGGTCACGGAGATTCACCGGATAGTCTTTTTCCTATTCTTAAAGAAAAAATCTTAAATCTGCTAATTCATCATCAGGTAACAGTTTTTTATGTTAGGACACATGGAAACTTTGATACTATGGCATACCGCGCAACTAAAGAATTGCAAGTTGAATACCCTGTAATCCGTGTTTATCGTGTTTTGGCGTACATGCCAAATGAAGAAATAGCAGACAGTATTTTGCCAGAAGGTATTGAGTTGGTGTATCCAAAATATGCAATTTCATGGAGAAACAAGTGGATGCTTGACCACGCCGACTATGTTATTGCTTACACTACTCATAACTATGGCGGTGCTGCCAAATATGTGAAGCAAGCAAATCGGAAGTGTAAAACAGTAATAATATTTTCTGCCTTTATCTTGAAAAACAATATTTTTGCGCTATCGCGCTGACCTTTTCCGCATAGCGCTCACCTTTTTCTGTCAGCTTATTTATTTGAAAATCTATTGCTTCTGTCTCGCCGTAAAACTTCTTTATATCTCCGAGGACGCGCAAGCCAGCTTTTCTAAGCGGCTCATTTCCGTTTATCAGCGTGCTGTCAATGTCGTACAGCGCGCCTTTTTTAAGATTTTCAACTGCTCGGATTTGGTCTTTATACGACAGACTGTCCTCATAATTTGAGAAAATCCACAAAATCAGCAATTCCAAAAATTCCAAATCACGGACATCCAAGCCTGACGGTGCAAAAGGGTTAATATCTATATTGCGCAGCTCGATATGATTAACGCCGTTTTGCACGAGATTGTTCAGACGGTTTGCACCCTTTGGCTTAAGGCGAACGGGATAATACAGCTCGCCCACGCCTGCCAGCGTACCGCTGTTAAGATACCTCTGAATACTTCCTGCGTATGACGTGATATTGTCATAGAACAGGATTGGCGTAAAGGTATTCCAGTAGCCTTTTTCTCCGCAGCGAAGGGAAGCGTACTTTGTGAGCACGGCTTCACCTGCTCTGTCTTTGCCGAAATATGAACCGTCGCAGACAGGAGAGGATGAGAGCAGCAGATTAATCAGCCAGCCGTATTCAAGCAACCCCTGCGCCAAACGCAGATATGCTTGATTTTTAAAGGCTGTAAAATCGCTGCGCGATGAGTGATAAAAGCTGTATTTCAGCATTTCTTCCGACAGGGAGTAATTAAAATGAATACCCGACAGCGCCATTTTGTACTTGCCGTACTTTTCGGCGAGATACAGGCGATAATTATGCTTGCCCTGCATATCGCCCTCGTAAACGGCTACAGGAATATCGTCTGCGCTTTTAATCATCGGCGGATTTGAATACAGCCAGAGCCTTTCTCCGCGGTTATTTATTTCATCGGACAAGCGCTTTGAATGTTGCAAAAGCTCGTCAATAGCTCCCTGTGCGCTGTCATGAACGCCTGTGTTGATTTCCGCCTGATTTTCGCAAAAATCCTTAACGATGTGCAAATCGTCGGGAAATGGATGCGGCGTTTGCGCCATGCCGCCCGCGGCGTTCACGCGCAGGGTTTCGCGTTCCAAGCCGAATGTTCCGCCCAAAAGGCTGATGTTTTTTGTATTGAATATCTTTGACATCATTTCACCTACAGTTTTGCGTATTCTCTGACGGCTTTATTTACATCGTTTTGCCGCAACAGACAGACCGACGGCGAGGTCAACGTCCTTGCACGGTCATATAGCGGCGAAAGATAAATTTCCTCGGAATAGCCGCGTTCCTTCAGCCCTTCGGCGCAAAGCTGTAATACATCGCTTAACAGAGCTTTCAATTCATCCGCATTTACAAAAGAAAGAAAATCCGCACGGTTCATTTTTTGTCGGAGCTGTGCGGGTTTTTCATTTGCCTGATATAAAAATGAGTTTTTTATTAAATTGGTCAATTTTTTCGTTTGGTTCATCAAACCGAGATGAAACGCCGCTACGGTCATCGCTTCACCAAGCGGCTGAGTACACGCGGAACGGAATTCAAGCGTTCCCCTTGCCGTGAGGTCAATTTGCTTATATGTTCTCAGATACGCTATGTCTCCGGCACTCGGCGTTAAGGAGCAGGTGTGATAATCTCCGTCGTAGTACTCGCCCTCGACGGTGTCGCGTTTCAGGTATTCGTCGAAGGGTATCGGATAGAAGAACAGATATTTTCCGTCACGCTCGGCGCAGAAGATACTCGCCTTGCTCAAATAATCCGTTATCTCACCGGTAGATTTCGGGAGCGACTCAAAAAAGCCGACGTTTCCGGGATTAATTCCGTGAGGGCTCTGCTCCCAAAAATAATCCCTTACGCAAAGCAGTTCGGGCTTATCGGGGAAAAATGAATTTGCGAACAGCACAGTCTTAAGCGGTTCGACGAGGGAAAACGCTTCAATAGTCTCGCAAAGGTTTTCCTCGGTGACGTCAAGCTGAACCTGAGACGCGCTCGAAAATGTTCCGTAGCCGTAAAACGGATGAAACTGCCCTTTCCAAACTTTGCACTTTTTCAGATAGCCTTCAAGCATACGGTAGCGCGGCGACGGAACAAAATTGAAGTCGTTGATTTTATAATTCGGGTTAATTCCCATTCCGGTCAGCGTGTGTTGATACCTGTTCAGTTCTCCGTTGATAAAGCGCACATAATCGCGGAAACGCGCCTGCGCCTCATGAAGCGTGCGCACACGTCCGAGGGAAATCTCAAAGTTATTATATGAGCAGTCGAACGAGAAAACATCGCCGGTATCGCCGCATACCGCTTCGTGACAAATTCCGTCATCATCAAATTTATTGGGAGTAAAGCCGAAATGCTCAATTGCTTTTTTGACGGCTGTTATGCTGACGGTTTTATCGGTTTTTTCACCGCTGAGGTTTACGACGGGCATCTCTATTTCAATTCCGATGTAGTTTGCACGCGGCTTTTGAAGCGGTGCGATAAAACGGTCGTATATCAAATTTTGAGCGTTCATTTTTCTTCTCCTTACAGACCTGAATATGCCATATAGAGCGGATTATATGTTGACGGGTCAAAGAAATATTCGTTGTTGTGATTTGTTCCTGTGTATACGCGCGTACCGTTTTTATAACCGAGCAAGGTTGTGAACGGCACGTTTTTCCACGCTTCTTCCGACAGCGGGCGCGTTGAAAATGTCACGCCGCTTTCGCCGCGCCGATAGTAAAGCGAATTGCGGAAATTTGTGTGGACGTATAGTGTCTCGCCGTCATAAATCAGTAAATTAAGCTTATTTTTCGGTGAACTGCCGCGGACAATCTCATCCAAAATATCAAAACGCTCCTCGGCGCTTGGAAAACGCCTTAACTGCTCGATTGCCTCATTGATACGGTCGATGATATAGAGCAGTATCCGTTCGCTGTCGGTCTCCCCTTTTTGCAGAAAAATGTATTTATTGAGCTTATCACTTTCAAAAACAGTTCCGTTGTGTATCAGCGTCCACGTTCTGCCGCTGTTGTCCGAAGCCGTAAAGGGATGGCAGTTATCCTGCTCAACATTTCCGATTGTCGCCAAGCGGATATGCGCCAGCGCGTTTTTTGCAATAATCGGAATGTTGAGCTTTTCACCAAGCAACGCGCTATTATCCGCGCGGCAGGCTTCCTTAGACAATTCGATTTTATGTTCATCGAACAGCGCAAGTCCCCAGCCGTTCGGATGTTCGTCTGAATGGGAGTAAAACTCGCGCAAATCATTATTCAGTTCTTTTTTCCGGTTGCCCGAAAAGCCGTAAATTTCGCACATAATAAAACTCCGCAATCGTTAATTCTTGATTATATACTATTCCTATCTAATTAGTGGGTTAATTATATCCCGAATATCGTATTTTGTCAAGTGATTTGTAAAAAAGAACTCGGATGAAGCGTTTTGAAAGCAGTATATTTGGGGTTCATCTGTGATTAAAATTCAGGCAATACCGCATAATTCAGGTGTGCGGATTGCGCAGCAAGATTTTTCGTCAGGTTGTACAAATAAATCAAGGTAAGGCTGACGCCTTGCCGAGATTTTTTGGGCAAGCTGACGGAATAATATTCAAGCAAGCCGTGCGCCTTGAATTGTGCGGTGTTGCCTTCAGATTTTTAATATAAAAACGCAGCCCGTTACGGACTGCGTTTTCTGTTTATTTATTTGACGGATTTACACAAGCGTTTTTGCAAAATCCGTACTCTCTTTTAAATAGTCATTGTCTTTTGTTCTTACCGAAAACTGCCCCGACGATTGCCTGCCGAGCAAACTGTCCATCGCTTTTATCTTTCTCATATAATCGTTGCCGCCCATTTGAGTAACCACATAGTACACGTCCTTTGGCAGCTTGTCGCGGTACTTTTTGATAAATGCTCTGCCAATCGCGCAGGGACCTTCAACCCAGACAGGCATACCGATAATCACACGGTCATAAGCCTTTAGGTTGATATCTCCCTTTATGGTTAATTTCGGAATGGTACGGTATACGGACACAAAGCAAGCTCCGATATACCCGAAAATACCGCCTCTCCCCTTGCCGTCGGTGTACTCCGCAAGGTCGGCGCCTGTGATAAGGGCGATATTCTCCATAACCTCTTTAGTCTTGTTGGTTCTTGTGTAGTATAAGCAAAGCGTTTTCATAAGAAACTCCCTGAATAATTTATGTATTAAAACTCAGCCGTTGCCCTGCTCAACTTCCTCAATCTCGTCCTGCGAGGCTTCCTTGAGCGAGTAGGTGTCGAACGCCGCTTCTCTGGGAAGCTGTATTTCTATTCTGTCCATTTTCTGTACGATACATTCACCCGAGCTAAGCGTTGCCTTAAAAACATGTCCGCCGAGCGTTCTGTCCTCCGACAGAAAGTGCATATGCCAGCCTGCGGCGTTAATGCCGTCCATATAATCGGGGTAATAAACACAAACAAGCGTTCCGCGAATATTTTCAAAGCTAAAATCCTTCTGTGTTTTTGAGAGAATGTCCTTAAGCGAAACGTGCTGTGAGCGGTAAGGTGCGCCTGCGCGCGCGTGAATAACGTTGAACAATCCGTCAATGCGCGCGATGTGAATGCTGTTCAAGCCGAAATCTTCCTCGATTTTTATGGTCAGCTCTGTTTTAATGGCGTCAATATCCTTCATTTCGCCCATCTCAAATTTTCTGCCGTCCTTGACAAAGCCCGAAACCGCGAACGGTACGCCTGCGTCGTCTGCCGTGCGGACAATGCTGCCGTCCTGCTTAGCCTGATAACACACGCCGTCTAAAACTATCATTTCGCCGTCAACGTGTTCAAAGGTTCCCAGTCCGGTATCGCCGTGCTCGAGCAACTCGTGAACCTTGACAACAGGTCTTGTATAGCCAAGCGCTAACGCCTGTAATGTTGAAACCTGGTAAATTTTACTTGATTTCATTTTTGTTTTCCCCCTGAAATTATTCCTCGTTTGTCTCTACCTTTTTAATGGCGTCGCTTACATCCTTTGACAGCTCCATTTTCTGGAACTCCGAGTTGTCCGACAGGTACATATCGAAGTCCTGAGTTGCGTCGAACTCCGCCTGAGCTGAATCAAAGGCTAAATCCAAAATATGGCCGCCCTTTGTTTTGTCATCCGAGATAAAGTGGAAATGCCAGCCCGGGGTATTCAGTCCGCCCATATAGTCGGGGCAGTAGAGCGCTACGACTGTTCCGGCGATATTATCGTAATTAAACTCCCTTTGGTCGGTGGCAAGCGCCTTGTCAAGGCTCTTGTAGGGCTTTTCCTGCTTGAGCTCGCTGCGCACGTTCATCTTTTTGAATGTGCCGTTGATTTTTACAAAATAAAACAGATTTCTGCCGTTTTCGTTTACGGTCTTTGTCAGCGACTCCTTTAAGGCGTTGATGTCGTTTGTCTGAGAAAGAGTTGCGGAAAGATCCTTGTCAAAGTAGGTTACGTTAGAAAACGGAACGGTTTCGTTATCATCGGCTTCTTTAACGGTTCCGTCACCGAGAGCCTGATAAACCTTGCCGTCGAGCACAATCATTTCGCCGTTAACGCCCTCAAAGGTGCCGATACCCGTGTCGCCGTGCTGTTTAAGCTCGCTTACCTTAATAATGCCGTCGTAATAGCCCTGAGTAAGCGACTGGAGCAAGGCAACCTGATAAATGGTCTCGCGGTTATTTTCGGCTTCCTTGGCGGTTTCAACCGCTTTGCTGCTCTCGGCTTCCTTTTTGCTTTCGGGTTGCTGTTGGGCTGAGCATGCCGCAAAAGGCACTATCATAGCCGCCGATAAAAGAACTGCTGCAATTTTTTTCATATTAAACACATTCCTCTCTCTGTAAAATTATTTATAATTTATTCTTCTGTTTTTTTCACTTCTTCGGTTTTTTCTGTTTTTTCGGTTTTTTCCGCATCTTCCGTTTTTTCTGTTTCTTCCGGCATTTCCGCTTCTTCCGGCTTTTGATGTTTAATCTCGTTAACGGTGTTCTTGACAGTCGAAATAAGCTCGTGGTTGCGAATCATAATAAACAAATCCGAAAGCGCCTTGACTACCAGCACTATGCCGCAAAGCATCATTGTGAAGTCAGCCGAGTCGTTCGACAAAATTATAAACACCACGCCGATTACCACAGAAAGCAAATTTAAGAAAAAGGATGCCCATTGACCTTTCATTGGGATTCCGCTTCTTTTTGCTACGATTATGCCCCACACTCCGCTGGCACCGTCGAAAATTAACATCGCACCGAAAATTATGTGAACCAGGCTTATCGCATCATCTGGCCAGGCGAACAGCACAACCGTGCAGGCTAATAGGATAATGTAAAAGACTATCATTACAAACTTGCTTGCCTGCGTCTGTTTATTGTGTCTTTCGTTCAGCTTTTGAATACGCTGATCCCACTTGGATTTGGTATTTAAGCCGGACATTCCTTTTTCAAACTTTTCATTTTGAGACAGCACCTCGTTTATTTTCATCATGGGGTTGCCATCGCCCTTAAATGTGTCCCTTACCATATCGCTCGCGAATTTTTTGCCTTCTCCAACCTTGTCATTGCTGCCCGTCAGAATAAATACAATCGAAAGCAGCGCGTAAAGGGCAATAAACAACGAGAGCATTGTAACTGTTCCGCGCAAGCCGCCGCGCGGGTCGATAATATGCAGCGTGCCCGTAAACAAAAAGATTATAATGCTGACGAGCTTGCAATTCATCAAAACACCGAACGCGCCGATCCCGCGGTTAACAAGTCCGCTTAATTTCCACTTCATATTACCACCTCAAATTTTGACTGATTTTCCTTATATTAAGAATATCATAAAAATTTAAATAAGTCTACAAAAATTTCATTAAATTTGTATATTCTAAAACAATTTTCCTTGATACTTTTGACAGTTTATGTTACACTTTATTTGTAAATAAAATGATTAATCTGAGAAGGAGATATGAATATGGAACTTATACAGAGCTTTTCCGTAGACCACACCAAAATTGTCCCCGGAATTTTCACCAGCCGCGTCGACGTGTTAGGTGATAAAACCGTTACAACCTATGATATCAGGCTCAAAAAGCCGAACAGAGAGCCCGTGATTGATGTTGCAGCTATGCACTCGCTCGAGCACATTATCGCGACCTTCCTGCGCAACGACGCCGAGTGGAAGGATGAGATTATCTACTGGGGACCGATGGGCTGTCTTACGGGATTTTATCTGATTTTAAAGGGCAGCCGCACTCCGAAAGAAATTTACAACCTACTGTTAAGCGCATTCAGGTCAGTTGCAAATGCTGATGAAGTTCCCGGCGCAACCGCGGTAAACTGCGGTGCGTACCTTATGCACAACCTCGATATGGCAAAGTGGTACGCCGCTGAGTTTGCGGAGTATCTTGAAAAGAACGCCGACAACCCGAAAACCTTTGAATATCCCAAGGCGGAGAGACTTGTAACGGACGACGGCAAGCATTTTTACGACTCGTAAAGCGTTAATTTATAAAACACAACGGCAACCCAAAACGGGCTGCCGTTATTTTTTGCTTATTCAAATGTAATATTTCGCTCAACGGACGGCTCATCGGCAGGGTTTGTTCTCGCGAGCAAATAGCCCTGAATGTAATCGCAACCGGCGTTTACGGAAGCTGTAAGCTCCTCCTCGGTCTCTACGCCTTCACACAGCGCCTTAATGCCGAGGAAATGAGACAGATTGATAATGCCGAGCAACAGCTTTTTGCCTTTTTCCCTATGCGAGCCGATAATCAGCTCACGGTCGATTTTGATAATGTCAATCGGATAATCGTCCAAATCCTTGACCGAGGAATATCCGCAGCCGAAGTCGTCAAGCGCAATCTGACAGCCCATCTGCTTACAGATTTCAATGTTGCCGCTAACGAGCTTTTTGCTCTCGGCAAAAGCATCCTCGGTAATCTCAATTACCAACTTGCCGATATCAAAATCATACCTGCTTATTATCTCCTTGAACCTCTCGGCAAAGTTTTCGTTAGAGAGCGTAATTCTCGTCATATTACATGACAGCCAAACGTTTTTCTTATCGGTTTGCTTCCAACTTTCAAGTGTGCGGCAACACTCACCGAGAATGTAAAAGTCGAGCTCGTCAATCATTTCGGCGGTTTCGAGCATTTGGATATAGTCGGCAGGGGCAATAACACCTTCGTCGGGGCTGTCCCAGCGCGACAACGCCTCTGCGCCGCACGCCTTTTGACCTTTGCCGTCAAAAATATACTGCACATACAGGCGGAATTCCTTGTTGTCGAGCGCGTCGCGCAGCTTGCTCTTAAGGCTCTTTACGTACTCCTCGCGCCCAAGCAGCTTTGAATCGGAGAACACAAACGGAGCGTTCATCTCACGCGCGTGATAAAAGCCGTGACGGGCGTTAAACAACGCCTTTTCGCACGGAATATTCGGCGCGTTAAGGTGGAATACGCCGGCCTGAAAATGGATGTGATATTTAAGCATTACGTCACTGTTGAACTGGTTGAGCTTTGAGAGCAGGTGCTCGATATACTCTCTCGCCTGCTGCTCAACCGGCGCTTCAAAAGCAAGCGCAAAACGGCCGTCCGAAACACGTGCGCAAAAGCCCGTCTCGCCTGCATGCGCGGCAAGCTCAGAGGCTGCGAACGTCTGGATTTCCTCGGACACGGTGCTGTCGGCGTACTGAAGAATTCGCTGAATATCAATTCCGATGTAGGCTATGTAATATAGAGGACTCGACGCCGGAGAGATAAAGTTGTTATACCAGTGCTCAAAGTACAGGCTGTTGCCGATGCCCGTTACAGCGTCGGTCATGCGGTCTGCCTTCGCCTCTTTATCCTTTTTACGGCGAATGAAAATGAGCAGTGCCAAGACTATGCACAGCACAGCAAGTCCCGCGATTACGAATATCATCCAGAACGGAAAATCGTTGGGCGATTCGGTTACCGCCGTCTCAACAGACAGGCGCAAAATCTGCTCGGACGAGGTGGATTTAAGCGCTGTAGTAACGGTATTTTTTTAGCTGTCGGGCGCGATTGACGTAAAGCCTACGCACAGCTCAATTTGCTCATCGCCCTTTTTGTAGGTGAGGATGTGCACCTCGTCGGACAAATAGTCAACGTCGCCCTTTGCGTGAGCTGAGACTATCTCAACCTGGTCGTTTTTGGCAAGGCGGTACTGGTCGTTTACAATTCCCGAATCTATATAGTCACTGCCTTCAAAACAAGCAATCAGTAAAATTCTCGATAAACAGTGCATTTTTCATCGAAATGTGCTATAATAAGTGCAAGAAAATAATCAAGAGCAATAAAAAAGCTTGCACTTAAGTTAGAGGACAGTATGTATAAGTTCCATAGAAATCAACAAATGAGTTTTACAGATTTCAATCAGCCCGCAGGGATGCAGATGGATCCTGAGAACCGCTGGGTAAAGAAGGCTGCGAGTATACCGTGGTACGACATCGAGATAAAATATGCCGCGCTGTTTCCGAGCGAGACCGGTATGCCGGCAAAACCTTTACAAACAGCTCTCGGGTCGCTGATGATCCAGAAGAAATATGATTATTCCGACCGTGAGCTTGTCGAGCAAATCAAGGAGAATGCCTACTACCAATACTTTATCGGACTTCCGGGATATTCTTATGAAGCGCCTTTTGCGCCGTCACTTTTGGTAGAGTTTCGCAAACGTCTGACAGATGACATCCTTGAAGACATCAACGAAATGATGATCCAATTCAATCTGCCTGAAAACAATGAAGACGATGATTCGGATAACAACAGTCACTCCGATGGCGGCGAGGATGCTGAAAGCAAAGAGAATGAGAAATCCGAAGCAGACAACAAAGGCACATTGATTCTTGACGCTACCTGTGCTCCTCAGAACATCTCTTACCCGCAGGACATCAATCTGCTGAACGAGGCAAGAGAAAATCTTGAATCCATCATAGACGATATCTGCTATACCTACAATTTTTACAAGCCAAGGATGTATCGCAAAAACGCGAGAAAAGATTATCTGAATTTGGCGAAATGCAAAAAGCGTACCAAGAAAAAGATCCGCAAGGCGATCAAGCAGCAGCTTCAGTATATTCGTCGAGACCTCGGCTATATCGATATGTTTGTATTAGCCAACGGAGTAGTTCTTACCGAAAAGCAAGCCAAGCGGTTAACGGTCATCAAAGAGCTGTATGAACAGCAAAAGTACATGTATGACAACAATGTTCACAGCGTCAAAGACCGCATCGTCAGTATTTCTCAGCCGTATATCCGACCCATCGTGCGCGGCAAAGCAAAAGCTCCGGTAGAATTCGGTGCAAAGCTGGATATGAGCATTGATGAAAACGGATTCGCACGGTTAGAGAGATTATCCTTTGACGCTTACAATGAAGCGGATGTGCTCATCTCGGCAATAGAGAGATACCGCAAGCGAACCGGACGCTATCCCGAAAGGGTGCTGGTCGATCAGATATACCGCAATCGGAACAACAGAGCTTTCTGCAAGAGCAAGGGTATCCGTATATCCGGTCCGGCTTTGGGGCGTCCAAAAAAAGAACCGACGCCGGAGGAACGCAAAACTGCATACAGTGATAACACGGATCGTATCGAAGTCGAGCGAGGCTTCAGCCTCGCAAAGAGATGCTGCGGCTTGGGACTCATCAGAACGAAGCTCGATACAACGACCCGTTGTTCCATTGCGCTTTCCCTACTGGTATTGAACCTCGAAAAATTAGCAAGAGGTTCTTTGCGCCGATTTTTGGGATTCCTGTACGACGTAATATCAATGCTGCTGAAGCTGAAAAATAACCTCATATCCGTTTCGTGCGGTTAATGAGCAGAGACTATATAAGAGAAGTCAATACCGCTGTCGTCCGAAATTTTCTTGTACAGCTCGGGTAGAATACCCTTGTACTCCTTATCCTGAGTATCGTAGTACTCAATCGGGTACATATCGGGATCTCCTGCAATATAAATCGTATTGCCGTTTGTCGGTTTTTCGACCGTATAAACCGCCGCGTGAGCGGTTAATGATGTGAATATCAACAGCACCGCGGCTGTAATAATCGCTGTTATTTTAAGTTTCATAGGCGTACCTTATTTCAAATTAATCTTTTGGCGCTGAATTCTGCCCCACTGCGTCTTTTTCTTTTTATAGCCGATGAACGCCGTAGCGCGTACCCATGCCATAATAAAGCGCAAAACGCAGATTTCAAAGGTGCAGAGCATTAAAGCCTTGAGCACATCGCGGAATTTGAGCTTCAAATCGATTGTCTGAGTTCTCGCGAAAAACGCCGTCATCGACATTACCGAGCCGAAAAGCGCGTAAATTCCGAAGAACAACAGCATAAACGGCACGTTAATCAAATCGACAAACAGTGCGAGTATCATCGTCAGTATACCGAAAACCTCGATAAACGGCGACAAAAGCTCGTAAATTAAAAAGTAAAAATATGATACAAAGCTCGTCAGTCCGAACTTTGGATTTGCGAGCATAATGCGGTGCTTCCACATTGACTGAAAAAGTCCGATGTGCCAGCGCCTGCGCTGTTTGCACAGGTCTCCCAAGTTTTCGGGAACCTGCGACCAGCAGATTGCGTCGGTAGCGTAGCGGATAAGGTAAGGAACGTCGTTTGAAACGCAGTAATCGTGAAGCTTAACGACAAGCTCCATATCCTCTCCCATGGTTGAGGCGTCGTAGCCGCCTGCGGCAACTACGGTGTCCTTTTTGAACAAGCCGAACGCGCCCGAAATAATCAGCGAGCCGTTGAACTTGTCAAAGAGAATTCGCGATGCGAGGAACGAACGGTCGTACTCGAGCACCTGCATACACGCGAGCAGATTGCGCGGAAGGCGGTAATTGATCACCTTGCCATCCTTGATTTCAACGCTGTTTGACGGGCGGACAGCTCCGCCGACAGCGACAACGTTTTCGTTTTCAAGCACGGGCTTTACGATTTTGCTCAGCGAGTCCTTTTGCAAAACCGAATCCGCATCAATGCAGATAAAGTACGGGTATTTGCAGGCGTTAATGCCCATATTCAGCGAGTCAGCCTTGCCGCCGTTTTTCTTTCGTATCAGCGTGAGCGGAACCTTCTGAGTCGCCGCCTCGTAAATAAACTCGACCGGCTGGCAGTCGATTTTCCGCTGAATCGGGCGGCGAATTGGGAGCATTTCAAAGGCTTCAATCAGCTTTGCCGAGGTGTTGTCGCCGGAGCCGTCGTCGACGACTATAATCTCATACAAGGGATAGTCGAGCGACAAGAGCGAACGCACGTTTTCTACAATTGTGATGTCCTCGTTATACGCCGGCACGATAATGCTTATCGGCACAAAGTGGTCTTTCAGGATTGTGTTTTTAAGTCTGTCCTGCTGACGTTTGCGGTAAAGCTGAGACGATCCGGTGACAACGGCGATAAACAAAAAGGTTGAGTAGCCGATAAGGTAGGCGGCAAAGAAAAACTCTACGCAAATCAAAAACACCTTGATAAATTCAAACGCCGTGTCGTTAAACAGAAAAAATCTCACGTAGCCGCCCTCCTTTCGCTTAGCTTTTTGCGGTCGAACCGGTAGCGCATCATTTCGCCTGGGTAACGGTCGTCGCCTTCGAAAACATCAATAAAGTCCGCGTATTCAAGTCCCATGCTCTCAAGCGCCTGCGAAGCATTGAGACGGACGTACCAGTTGTGGCTGCTGAGGTTCTTTTTCAGCGCCGCAATTGTCCGCTCGCCGGGGTAAGAAGCGAGCGCAAAGCAGGTAATTGACGTGTACTCCCAGCGAACCTCGTCCTCGCGCTCGGCATACTTCATAAGCTGCTCATACGCAGGCTGATACGGATATCTGCCCAGATAGCGGATGGCGCAGAAATGGATTTCGCTGTTGTGCTCCTCTTTGAGCAAGCCGAGCATTCTCTCCTGAAAATCGCCCGACGAAAAACGGATGTAGTCGAGAATTGCGAGCTGAATATTCAGCGAATAGTCCCAAAGGTGATTCCAGAGCATTTCGTTGAGCTCTTTTTTATCGCCTGCAAACGACATCAGTCCGTCGGTCAAAAGTTTTTTGTTGTGGTAATAGCCTGTGCTGTCAATAATCGTCAGGGCGTCGGTTACATTTTCGCTGACACCCATTGAGTAAATCGCGTTAAGCGCGTTTTCGCGGCAGTAGATTGACGGCTTTTCGAGCAAATCAACCATAATGCGGTTAATCTGCGGCAAGTCCTCGCCGTAAAAAAGCTTGTAGCGCGCGATGATATACGGAAAGTATGCCATCTGAATTTCATTTCGGCGGCTGTAGCGGTTTGCAAGAGCGACAAAAACGCTCTTCAGTCCGCGCAGATACGCCTGAACCTCAGCGGGATATTCCTTGGAAAGAATTTCAAGCGACTTGTCAAAAGCCGTCATCTCGCGCACGTGAACCAGACGTTTAAGAATCAGCATACGGTGCCGTTCGTCGATTACAGCCTTGCCGAACTGTTCTTTTATCAGGTTTATGTAATACAGCCGGCTCTGTTCGGTCTCCCTGTCGTTGCGACTGAACAGAAAGATGCAGACAATATTAAATCCGATCATCGCCAGACATACAGCGAGATAGGCATAAACTAATATCTCGATCTTCATCCTGATTTCTCCAGTATTTTTGTAAAGCGTAATAGGAGCTTTTCAGCCTCTCGTGATATGTAACCGTGTTTTCCCATTTCTTAAGCTTAAACGGCTTAAGCTCGGCTCTGCGGGGTTCGCTGCCGTTTGAGGAAAGTCCTGCCCATATCTCGCTTACCTCGATGTACTCGATGCCGTAGTGTTCGTAGTAGTCGTCGTGAATCGTCATCAGCGACGGATCCGAGAAGTTGAGAAGCTGCCACGGCAGTTTAATCTCGACAAAGCCGTCGCCTGCCATAAAGTCGGCAAGCGAGTTAAAATCCTTGCTCGACGGATTTGCGTTGCCGTAGGTGAGCTTGCCTGTTTCAAAGGTCTCGGCAGGCGCCTGCAGATTGTTGTAAATCAGCGGCGTTGCCGTCTGCAAAATCATATCAATATTCGTAAAACGCGGCGAATCCTTTGAGGGGATATTGTCCTTAAGATAGGCGTTATACTCATAGACGTTCTCGGAGTAATTGCTCCGCAAAACCTCGTAACGCTCCTGAACCCTTACGCGGCTGTTCTGCTTGCCCTCAAGCTCGATTATAAAGGCAATACCGCATAATTTAGGTGTGCGGATTGCGAAGTAAGATTTTTCGTCAGGTTGGACAAAAAATCGAGGTAAGGCTGACGCCTTGCCGAGACTTTTTTGGGCAACATGACGGAACAATATTCAAGCAAGGCGTGCGCCGTAAATTGTGCGGTGTTGCCTAAAATCAACCGCGCGGTCGAACAGCATATTTTTCTCCTCGTAATAGCTGCTGCCGCTTTTTGGGGTGATGTCGAGCGGAATGTAGATTTTATCCTTGTCGATATTCAGTCCGTCCTTTTTAACCATAAAGTAAACGAACTTTTCGTCGTACTTCATCGAGAGCTTCATATCTCCCCTGTCGGCTACAATGTCATCGTCCGTCCATTCGGAAGCGTCGCCGTCGACGTAGCAGACGGATTGCTCGCTGCCGGGGTCAAAGGAGATCAGACCGAAATACTGCTCGTTAGTCTGGTAGTCTGACCAGTAAGGCGTGCGCTTTAGGTTGACCGCGTACATTGTGTTCCATGTGCGCTTGAACCACTCGTCCTGCCACGAGAACACGCAGCAGCCCGAACAGCCTGCGCCCTTGATATCCTTGTACTGCTCGTTGGTGTAGGCTACGGTTACGTCCTCCCACTCAACGCCGAGGATGTAGCCGATAATCCACTGCGAAACGTCGTGCAGATAAAAGCCCGAGCCTGCCGACGCCATTCTGCCGAGGCCGATTTTTTTGTTGCCGTGAATAACGTCGAGCACTGTGCGGCAGTCGGACAAAAACCTCTCCTTAAAGCCCTTGTCAAGGGCGTCACGGTGAGAGTTTTGGGTGTAGTCGTTAACCCAAACGCCGTGAATAAGATACAGCGGATTGTCGTTATCTTTATTATATTCGTAAAATGCATTGTAGAATACGTCCTGCTGAACCGTGTAGATACGGATGGTATTGGCGCCCATATCCTGAATGTACTTAAACCAGCGCTTATAGGTTTCCTTGTCAATTTTTGCCTGATTAACGGAAGCTGGCAGTGGGTTGAGCTTGTACTGCTTACGGGCAGCAGCTACGGACTCGGCAAAGGCATTATGCGTATGTATGTCTTTGACTGCCACAACCGAAAGTCACGCGATCTTGGGATTAAGAATACTGTTATGTATTCGGGCTTGGAGCGAAACGAGATGACAGGCCTGCTGAAAAAGCGCAGTTTTATCAGCGAAGCCGAAAGGCTGCTGCAAACTCAGGACGACAAAAACTGGTGTCTTGTTTCGATTGACATTGAGAATTTCAAGCTGTTTAACGAGTGGTACGGTCATAACGAGGGCGACTTGCTGATGGTGCAAATCGGCGCGGCGCTTTTGCAGGCAGGAGAGCGCACAGGCGGTACGGCGGGATATTTCGGGCAGGACGATTTTTGTCTGCTTGCTCCTTTTGATATGGAATTAATCGGCACGCTGTACGACGACATCGCCTCGCTTGTAAGCTCGCGCGGCGGTAACGTGGGCTTTTTGCCTGCCTTCGGCGTATGCAAGGTCGAAAAGGGCTATCCACCCTCGACTTGCTCGACCGTTCGTTTTTGGCGGCGCAGGTGGCAAAGAGCGGCTACCGCAACCGTGTACGGATTTTTGAAAAAAGTATGTATCTCCGCACCGACGAGGAGTACCATGTTATAACAAAGTTTTTCCAGGCTCTCAGCCAGCACGAGGTTGTGTTCTATCTTCAGCCTCAGTGCCGCGCTTCATCCGGCAAAATTGTCGGCGCAGAGGCGCTCGCAAGGTGGATAAAGCCCGACGGAACGGTTATTCCGCCCGACGAATTTATTCCGATACTCGAAAAGCGCGGATTAATCTCAGATTTGGATATGTATATTGGGGAGGAAGTCTGCCGCTGGCAGCGCGGCTGGATTGACAGCGGACACACTCCGCTGCCCGTTTCAATCAACGTTTCCGTCGCGGATATTCTGCACACCGACCTTCCGAAATATTTTGAGAACCTAACCGACAGATATTCGCTCGAGCGCAGGCTCATTAAAATTGAAATTACCGAATCCTCGTATATCTCGAACACCACGCTTGTCAGGGACACTGTTCATTCGCTCCGTGAAAAAGGCTTTACCGTGCTGATGGACGACTTCGGCAGCGGATATTCTACGCTGAATATGCTCAAAAACCTGAATATCGACATCATTAAGCTCGACGCGCAGTTTTTGAGAATGGACGAGAGCAACGAGGAAAAGAGCATCCGCATTTTGGAATCCGTCACCAATATGACAAAAACAATAGGCGTTCCGATTATCGCGGAGGGCGTTGAAACCGAAAAGCAAAAGGATTTTCTGCTCGACTTGGGCTGCCGATATATTCAGGGCTACTATTTCTACAAGCCGATGCCTGCGGCGGATTATGAAAGGCTGATTACAAATCCCAAGCTTATCGACACCTCGGGAATCAGATTTAAATCAAATCAGCAGTTCCGCCTGCGCGAGCTGCTCGACAACAATATTTACAGCGACACAAAAAATCGAAAACTCCGAATCGTTCTCCGAGGTTTTGAAAACCAACAACGTCAAGGGCGAGCCTTTGTCGCTGAATGTTCACGGCAACTATATACAGGACGATACCGAGAATATGAATTAGTCTCTGCTCATTAACCGCACGAAACGGATATGAGGTTATTTTTCAGCTTCAGCAGCATTGATATTACGTCGTACAGGAATCCCAAAAATCGGCGCAAAGAACCTCTTGCTAATTTTTCGAGGTTCAATACCAGTAGGGAAAGCGCAATGGAACAACGGGTCGTTGTATCGAGCTTCGTTCTGATGAGTCCCAAGCCGCAGCATCTCTTTGCGAGGCTGAAGCCTCGCTCGACTTCGATACGATCCGTGTTATCACTGTATGCAGTTTTGCGTTCCTCCGGCGTCGGTTCTTTTTTTGGACGCCCCAAAGCCGGACCGGATATACGGATACCCTTGCTCTTGCAGAAAGCTCTGTTGTTCCGATTGCGGTATATCTGATCGACCAGCACCCTTTCGGGATAGCGTCCGGTTCGCTTGCGGTATCTCTCTATTGCCGAGATGAGCACATCCGCTTCATTGTAAGCGTCAAAGGATAATCTCTCTAACCGTGCGAATCCGTTTTCATCAATGCTCATATCCAGCTTTGCACCGAATTCTACCGGAGCTTTTGCTTTGCCGCGCACGATGGGTCGGATATACGGCTGAGAAATACTGACGATGCGGTCTTTGACGCTGTGAACATTGTTGTCATACATGTACTTTTGCTGTTCATACAGCTCTTTGATGACCGTTAACCGCTTGGCTTGCTTTTCGGTAAGAACTACTCCGTTGGCTAATACAAACATATCGATATAGCCGAGGTCTCGACGAATATACTGAAGCTGCTGCTTGATCGCCTTGCGGATCTTTTTCTTGGTACGCTTTTTGCATTTCGCCAAATTCAGATAATCTTTTCTCGCGTTTTTGCGATACATCCTTGGCTTGTAAAAATTGTAGGTATAGCAGATATCGTCTATGATGGATTCAAGATTTTCTCTTGCCTCGTTCAGCAGATTGATGTCCTGCGGGTAAGAGATGTTCTGAGGAGCACAGGTAGCGTCAAGAATCAATGTGCCTTTGTTGTCTGCTTCGGATTTCTCATTCTCTTTGCTTTCAGCATCCTCGCCGCCATCGGAGTGACTGTTGTTATCCGAATCATCGTCTTCATTGTTTTCAGGCAGATTGAATTGGATCATCATTTCGTTGATGTCTTCAAGGATGTCATCTGTCAGACGTTTGCGAAACTCTACCAAAAGTGACGGCGCAAAAGGCGCTTCATAAGAATATCCCGGAAGTCCGATAAAGTATTGGTAGTAGGCATTCTCCTTGATTTGCTCGACAAGCTCACGGTCGGAATAATCATATTTCTTCTGGATCATCAGCGACCCGAGAGCTGTTTGTAAAGGTTTTGCCGGCATACCGGTCTCGCTCGGAAACAGCGCGGCATATTTTATCTCGATGTCGTACCACGGTATACTCGCAGCCTTCTTTACCCAGCGGTTCTCAGGATCCATCTGCATCCCTGCGGGCTGATTGAAATCTGTAAAACTCATTTGTTGATTTCTATGGAACTTATACATACTGTCCTCTAACTTAAGTGCAAGCTTTTTTATTGCTCTTGATTATTTTCTTGCACTTATTATAGCACATTTCGATGAAAAATGCACTGTTTATCGAGAATTTTACTGATTGCTTGTTTTGAAGGCAGTGACGAATTATATAATCACCTTAAAGTGCCAAAAATAGGAGAAATCATTTTGGAATACGGATACTCGGTTTTAATGGGCATTTTTTCTGCTATGATTTTACTGTATGCAGGATTTGCCGCGATTTTTAAGGATTATAGAATTCTGCCGTTGAGGGTTAGGGTTTCCGTAGCAAAGCCTAAGAACGAAAAGAAATATATGACTCAGTTCGCAAAAACGCTGGCGCTTGTTGCGCTCTCCCCTGCGCTGAGCGCCTTGGCAGGTCTTTGGAATATGGCAGCCGCGCTTATAGTTTTGATTGTCAGCGCAGTATTCTTTATTTGGCTTGGAAGCAGGATTATGAAAAACGTTGAATAACAGCAAAATTAAAAGCGCCGTTTTTGCGGCGCTTTTTGCTTTATATATTTAATTGTTCCGAGTGATTTTTGTCTGGGTATGCCCGTCGTTATCCTCGTAAATTTCGAGAGTGTATTTGTACTCCTTAGCCCCGTCCTTAACGGTAAAGTCTGTTGTGCCGTATTTATGTGCCTGAATAAGGATCGTGCTGTTCTCTCCCGTTGAGTGAACGCTAATCTCGGCTAATTCAGCGTTGTCATTGGTTATGACAGCGGCTTCGGTGAGAACCTGATCGTCCGGAAGGAAGGTAGTCACGTTAGTTTCAACCTCCGGTGTAACAAGCGCGATTATCAGAACAGCCGCAAGCGGTACCAAAAAGCCTGTCAGCCTCATCCAAAGCTTCGGGGTGAATACGTAAAGATACAACAACACCTGTCCAAGACAGAAAAGTCCGGTCACAAGCTGGTACGGAAAATGCTTGAACGAATATATAAACGAGTTTACATAAGTAAAGGTCAGAAAGATGAGCGCAGGCGACAAAATCAGCAGGCTCAGCCAGTTTTTCTTTCGGATATACCAGCCGGCAAAAGCCATAGGAAACGTGAGCAAAGTCCAGTAAAACCAGTATCTGTAATACATAAACAAGCCCCAGCCCATATTCGAAAACGGAACCTGAAAAAGATAGATAAGCGGCTGGCTTATCAGGAAAAACACAAAGGTTTTCAGCGCTGATTCAAGCGGCTTTTTGCAGTTTGCCATTATGAAAACCGCAAGCAGAATCCACGCCTCAAAGGTCACACCCATATTGTAGAACGAAGTATTTTCAAAAATCGGTACAACTAAAAAAATGAACGTTATTACAGCCGAAGCGACAGCGAGTACGATCACCTTCCACCACTTCATATCAATGCCGCCGAAAAGCTTGTCGGTACAGCGCCGTAATAATGATTGTTTTTTGTCTGTCATTAACTAATCAACTTCCTTCCATAAAAAACTACACGCCAATTATACCATAAAACTCCGCAATTTGCAATTACTAAAACAAAAAACCTGCCCTCTCCGCGGAGAAGGCAGGTTGATTTTTCAGCTTACTTTACGGGCACACAGTGCTCGTCGTTGATTTTCTGAACTTTTTTAACGCGGCGTACATATTTTTCAGCCGTCAGCGGCTCGGTTGCCATAAATGTCTTTACATTTTCCATTGCAATCATACCGCCGATGATTTTCGCGCCAAGGCAGAGCACGTTTGCGTCGTTGTGCTGTCGCGCGAGCGCCGAGCAGAACGGATCCTGACAAACGCAGGCGTAAATTCCGCTGACCTTGTTTGCAATCATAGCGCTGCCGTAGCCTACGCCGTCAACAAAAATTCCTCTGTCGCACTCGCCTTTTGCAACCGCCAATGCCGCCGGCAGTACAAAATCGGACAAATCGCAGGAGTTCTCGTCGTAAGCTCCAAAGTCAACCACAGTGTGGCCCTGAGCTTCAAGATAAGCCTTAATCTCGTTTTTCATTGATGTACCTGCGTGGTCATTCGCCATAGCTATTTTCATAAAAACATCTCCTTTATTTTAGTTTGAAAAAGGAACGCAAAGTACGGCCCTTGCGTTCCTTAAATTTTAATATGCGTTTTACTTTGCGGCTTCAAGCTTTGATTTGCGTTCTGCCTTCATTTTCGGGAGTTCCTTGTCAAACTTAAAGAACAGCAGAAGGATGATTGTCACAATAATGCAGACTATCGGAACGCCGACAAAGCCCAACTGGATAAATATTTTTTCTGTTTCGGTCTGAATATCCGAATTTGCGTCATAGCCGCCAATCTCCATAAGACCGAGCATAACGGTTACGTTAAAGCCGAAGGCGAGCTTTGCAAGGAAGCTGTCGAGCGACGACAAAATACCTGCCGCGCGGATGCCCGACTTGAGCTCGCAGTACTCTACAACGTCGGCAAGAAGCGCGAATCTGATACCCATCAGGTAGCCGAGCGGGAACCATACGAATACCGTACCTACGCAGAGCCAGATAAGATTAGCGCCGCAGAAGATAAAGATTACATTTCCTGCAAGGGCGATGAAGTTCATAAGGATAGCCGACTTCTTTTTGCCCATAATCTTGCAGAAGAACGGAATTGTCAGCTGACCTGCAACCATACTCAGCGAGGTAACAAGCGCCTGAATAGAAACGATTTCTTCAACCCCGAGCGAGCCGATATCTCCGATATAATAGTTGTAGTAATAGAATACGCCTGCCTGCTTTACGGCGAAGCCGAGCAGATAGATGAACATTGTGATTACAAACAGAATATACTGTCCGTTAATCGCCTTGATTCCGTCTTTCAGCTTGATTTTTTCTTCCTTAATCGGTTTAACAATCTCTCGCGTGTATTTGCGTATGAGAATACGAGCAGAAGGATTGCGCCGATCGAGAAGATACCGATTGTCCAAGCGTAGGAGTAAAGGTCTTTTTTGCCGCCGAAGTTGTTGATGAGGGGCAGAGCAAAGAAGGTTACGCAGAAGCTGCCCATCCCAGCCATTACCATACGGAAGGTAACGAGAACGTTGCGCTCCTTTTGGTCGGCGGAAAGGCTCGGCAAAATAGCCGAAAGCGGAGTGTTAACGATTGTATAGCAGGTGCTTACAAGGTTAAATGTGATGAACGCAAAAAGAATAATAAGCACCTTGTTGTTAGAAACAAAGGAAGGCAGAAGGAATGTAAGAACCGCAAAAAACGCGAGCGGCAACGCGCCGATTAAAAAGTACGGACGGCATTTTCCGCTTTTTAACTCGGTTTTGTCAACTACAATTCCCATCAACACGTCGGTGATAGCGTCGATAAACTTTGAAGCGAGCGTAATAACGCCTACAGCCGCGGCGTCGAGCAACAGCGCGTCTGTGTAGTACACCGTGAGGTATGTACATATCATCGGCCAAATCAGGTTACTCGCCATATCGGCGGCGCCGTAACCGAGCCGCTGCCTCATTTTAGAAAATCCCACTTGTTATCTCCTCATAAAATTATTGATATTTTTCTATAGTTTTAGTATATTATATCATTTATTCTCTTTTCTTGCAATAATATTTGGGCATTATTTTCTTATTTTTTTATATCGGAGCAGAACAATAATTTATTATTTACTCAAAACCGTGGACAAGCATATATTTTTCTGCTATGATTAATGAAAATAAAAGTCACTTCGGAGGAGCTATGCAATACAGAAAAGATAAAAACGGCGATGAGCTTTCACTGCTCGGCTACGGCTGTATGCGCTTTTCAAAAAAGGGCGGCGGGATTGACATTGACAAGGCTGAGCGCGAGCTTATGGAGGCGTACCGCTCAGGTGTTAATTACTACGATACCGCGTATATTTACGGCGGAAGCGAAGCCGCTGTCGGTGAGATTTTTGAGAGGAACAATATCCGCGAAAAAATCAAAATCGCTACCAAGCTGCCGCAGTACCTTGTGGGCAGCAGAGCCGCGCTCGACAAGTACTTAAACGAGCAGCTCTCACGCCTGAGAACGAGTTATGTCGACTATTACCTGATGCACCATCTCACGGATATCTCGATGTGGGAAAAGCTGAAAAACTTGGGCGTAATCGACTTGATTGCCGAAAAGAAGAAGAGCGGAGTTATCCGAAATATCGGTTTTTCATACCACGGCAACTCCGACGGTTTCTTAAAAATTCTGAACGACTACGACTGGGATATCTGCCAAATTCAGTATAACTACTTTGACGAGTACTCACAGGCAGGCGTGTCCGGCTTAAAGGCGGCTGCCGCAAAGGGAATTCCCGTTGTAATTATGGAGCCGCTGCGCGGCGGAAAGCTTGTAAATATGCTGCCCGAAGCCGCAAAGAAGGTTATGAAGGACAGCAAACGCGACTGGACTCCTGCTCAGTGGAGCTTCCGCTGGCTGTACAACCAGCCCGAGGTAACGGTTGTGCTTTCGGGAATGAACTCTATTGAGATGGTACGCGAAAACTGCCGCACAGCTTCGGACTCGGAAGCAGGACAATTTACAGCAGAGGATTTTGAAACCCTTAGAGCAGTAACCGAGAAAATCCGCGAAAACGAGAAGGTCGGCTGTACCGGCTGCCGTTACTGTATGCCCTGCCCAAAGGGAGTTGACATTCCCGGTACGTTTAGCAGCTACAATACGATGTTTATTGAGTCAAAGCGCGACGGTCGAATGCAGTACGCTCAGGCGGTCGGACTGACAAAGGAGAGCGCATTTGCCTCTCAATGTATTGGCTGCGGAAAATGCGAAAAACATTGTCCGCAGGAAATTCCCATCCGCAAAATGCTCAAAGAGGCTGACAAAGCGCTCAGACCTCTCCCCTATAAAATCGGCATAAATATCGCGAGGAAATTTATGCTCAGAGACGCCAAGAAGCATTAAGACAGAACAAAGCCCGGCAATCGCTGCCGGGCTTTTGTGTTTGATTATAAATCGTCCTCAACCTTATCATTAAGGCAGGGGATGAATTTTTTGTGCCACTCGGGCGGCTGGGGCATTTCCGTACCGGTCACGCATGCCCAAATAACGCGGCGGTGAATTATCAGAAACGCACCTGCGATTACCAGTAAAAACTTAAGTAAACGTTTCATAATTATCCTTTCTTAAAAATCGAGCATATTTTACCCTTTCGGGATTTCGTATAATTATATTATTCCGACATTGAAGCCGCAAATTCACGCGCCTTTGCGTAGTCGTCCTCTGAGGGCAAGCCCTTGTTAATAAAAATCCAAGAGGCAGCGCAGTGGAATTCCTTTTCGCTGAGCGGAATGTTCAGAGCGTCGCACTCCTTTTTTACCATTCCCCAGGTGGATTTTCCCGAGCATGAGGTGCTGAAATTTACAACCTCTCCGATTTTATCCTTATTACGGGCGAGGAAGTCCTTGACCTCTTTGTCGATATTCGCCGCGTACATTGCGTTGACGAGGAACAGACGGTCAACCCTATTACTGAGGTCGGTCGCTACGGTGAGCGCCTTTTTGCCTGTCGCCTTTGCAATCTGATTTGCGAGCTTTTCGGTATTGCCCTTTTTGGATTTTGTAAAATAGCGGATTTCAGTATTCATAGGATGCCTCCCTGTTTAGTATTTTCCGTAAACATCAATATTACTGATTTTATTGTAACAAATCATCATTTTGATGTCAACAAGAATTTACCATACAATCAGGATTTGCCGAGCATCTTTTTAGCCATACCGAAGTAAACCATACATACGATGTAGCCGACAAATTCAAAGCCTGCTTTTACCGCTCCGAGCAGCTCTGCTCTGCGCGGAACAAAGCCTGCGGCTATCTGCAAAATCAAAGCGACACCGAACAGAACGGTTATCACAACAATCATAACCTTTCCTGTTCTCTGGATGTGAACATTTTTCAGGTACTCCGCGAGGGTGAAAATTGCCAGAATAGCGTAAATGTTAATCAGCAGAGTGAAAACCTCGTCAATCGCGGCAAAAATGCTGTTTACCGTTCCTGCCGTCAAGGTCATTCCCACGGTACAGACGGCGCAGATAACTACAAAATACAGCGCCTTGTTGAAGTACCACTCGTCCTTGCGCGCCTGATTAAGACCGATAAACTGAATAACAAACGCTGCTATTCCCACTGCGGACGAAAGCAGAACCAACGTTGCCAAGCCCCAAAACTGGGCGGTGTCGATATCGGGCAGTTTTATTTTTCTGTCGAGCAAAACCATCAATACAGCGACGAACATCAGCCCTGCGGAGATAATATTGAGTATCTCGGAAATAAAAAGCTTTTTTACGCCCGAGTAAGCGCGAGGATATTTCATATACTTCTCTCCTTTTAAGGCTGATCGGTGCGCTGAATCGGAGCACCCGAATAGTCACCGAGCTGCAGAAGCGTCCAAACGTCCTCTTGCGCTCCCTTTTCCTTGTTGGTATTAGTCATAATATCGTCGCAGTAGCGGTAAAGCTGATTTGTCGCTGTGACAACCTCGCTCCAGTTCTCCTTCTGTTCATCGGAGAGGGGATCCACCTTGAGCTCCTCCTTGTAAAGGATTTTCTCCGACAAGTAGTCGGTAAACTTTATCGCTCCGTAAACGTTCATATGGTCGACGTTATAAAAATCGTGCTTTTCATCAATGCCGATTCGCTTTGCGTCGTTTTCAAGCGTGTAGTAACTGTAGCCCCGGCTGTTTACGATTGAAGCCATTTTATTTGAGCGCTTAACGCGGTTATATGTTTCCTGCGTTACATAGTGAGGGGCGCGTACAAACATCAAATTAATATGCTGCTCGTCGCAGTAGTCGAGCAAATCGTTGAGCTGTTTTTCAAGCTCCGGGTCTAAGTCGAGCTCGCCTGTTTCCAGTGCAAGCTTGTCGTTAAGGCACGGCTTGTCGGGGCTGTGAATATACGCGGTAGTGCGGAAGCCCTTAAGGTAGTTAAAGCCTCGCGCGTCAAGGGTTAGGTTGCTTGCAATCATATGCAAGCGTTCGGGGTATTCCGTCCACAGACCGTGGTATTTAATGAGCGGAAAAAAGTATTCCCACCGCTGATCGACAGGCACGTTTTTGTTGATGTAATCAATTTTATTTTCGCTGAGCGGAAGGTTGTCAAAGAACTTGTGAACATGCGCCTCGTTAATATCATTGTCGCTGTTGCCGTACAAAAAGGCGTTAGCCTCAACCACAATCATTCCCGGGTGTTGGGTTCGCACCGTCTCCTTAACGGCGGTTTTTATACCCTCGGAGGTGATTGACTCCGAAGCCAAAAGGTAGCTTGTAAAGCCGTACTGCTCGTAAGCTCTGCCGGGCATAAAGCTGGTGTAGATATCGCTTGCTCCGATGAACACAACGTCGAGCGAGTCGGTCTCCTCCTGATAAAAGCCTTCAATACGCAGACTGTTGTGGTCTACGTTGCGCAGGAAGAACTGCTGCAAAACAAGGCACGAAACCATAATCGCCAACAGAAAGAGGGAGACTTTTACCGTGCGTGTAACTTTTAATTGGTATCTCATCATTATCCCCCTTCCGTCAGAATTGCATATATACAAAGTCAGCCGCGTTGTAGCCCGAGCCGTAAACGCCGAATACAACAATCGACATCACGGCGATATAAAGCACGATAAATCGGAAAACATACGACTTTTTATCGAGCATAGCGCGGATAGTCGTGTCGGGATGTCTCTCCTGAATAATGCTTGCGACAAGCACTACGGTTGAGGCAAGCAGCAGGATAAGATAGTCTCGCCAGCCGAGTCCGAGCTTGGTGATTTCCGCAAAACCTGTCGCGAAATTCTGCCCTGTGAAAAACAGCCCGATTGTCCTCATACCCTGTCCAAACGAAGGCGCAACGTCAAACACATAGCCCACGAGGATAACAAGCAGGGTACGGAAAATCTGAAAACCGATAAAGACAGGATTTTTACGGCTGATTTTAAGCTTGTCAACCGCGCCGTCAAAGAGCGGCTGCATAATAATGCTCAGCATAATAATCACGCCGTTCCAAACGCCGAACGCTACGTACTTCCAGTCTGCTCCGTGCCACACGCCGACGATTAAAAACACAATCAGCGAGGCAACGCTTGTGGGCAGTACCTTTGCGATATGCGCTCCCGCGGCGGTTTTTCCGAAGCGTGTGCCCTTCATCTTCTTGCTTGCGTTGATAAACACATTTGACATAGCGATGGGATAGAACACATAGTTTTTCATCCATCCGCCGAGCGAAATATGCCACCTGCGCCAGTACTCGTTTATTGAGCGCGAGAAGTACGGACGCTTGAAGTTGTCAATCATATCTATGCCGAAAATCTGCGCAACGCCGCGCGAGATATCAATACCGCCAGAGAAGTCGGCGTAAAGCTGTATCGCGTAAAGCAAAATTGTAAAGGTCAGCGTTGTTCCGCTGTAATTAGCGTAATTTTTCTCGACCGCACCGATTAAAATATACGCTCTGTCAGCGATAATCAGCTTTTTGAAGAAGCCCCAGACAATCAGCTCCATACCGTGCTTCATACGGCCGAAGTCAAAGTCGTGCGGCTCAAAAAGCTGTTTTGCAAGCTGGTCGTAAATGCTGATAGGGCCTTGGATAATCTGCGGAAAGAACGAAACGAACAGCAGCAGCTTAAACGGATTTTTCTGCGCCTCGGTCTTTTCGCGGTAAACGTCCACGATATATCCCATTGACTGGAAGGTGTAGAACGAAATTCCGAGAGGCAAAATCAGGTTGAGCGTAGGCGCTGAAAAGCTTATTCCGAAGCCTCCGAGCACGTCGTTCAGACTGCCTGCAAAGAAGTTATAATACTTCAAAAATGCCAGTATTCCGAAGTTCAGAACAAGGCAAAGCGCCATAATCAAGCGCTTTTGTGTTTTTATTTTATTCTTGAAATTTTTCTTTTGCTCTCTGTCCCAATCCTTCTTTTTTTCTTTCAGAAGTTTTTTGGAATTTAACGACACGCGCTCAATCCAAAGCGCTATCAGGTACGTGCTGAGCGATGTAAACAGTATAAAATACGCGAGCTTATATCCGACTACCGCATAAAAGAATATACTCGCCGCCAGCAGAACCGTCCACTTATATTTCTTTACAGGAAATAAAAAGTAAACAAACATCGTCACAAACACAAATGCAAGGAAGTTCAGCGTTGTGTAAGACAAGTTAAAAAGCAAAAAACCACCCTCCTGTTATAATTCTGTTTTTAATTATAACATAAAACACTTCTATTTCATATATAAAACTTTTGATTTTTACTAAAATTATTTCAATATCCTTGAAAAACAACAAAAGCAGTGCCCTTCGGCACTGCCCTGTTAAAATGCTGTTATGTTACGCCGTATCCCTTTTCGTCAAGCAACTCCCAAACCATATCGACAACGCTGTACGTTTCGTCGGGGTCGTCGTTGGTGACTGCGAACACGTTTATTCCGTTTTTAATATCGGTATACGCCATTGTTTCGTAGGTAGTGATTGCTCCTGTATGGAACAGTCCGCCGCCTATGATACGAACTCCAAAGCCGTAATGGTCCTCGTCATCGTCGGTGTAGTCCGTCGTCATAAGCTGTAAGCTCTCTTTTGTAAGAATTTTATTCGTCCTAAAAGAGGTCAGCCATTTGTCAATATCATAAGCGTTCGAAATCATATCTCCCAAGCCCATAGTAACGCCCACGTGAACCGTCTCGGGATTTACCGTCGGCGCGGCGAGATTAGGAACATCTTTAAAATCAACCTCGTCGACAAAGAAGGTGTGCTCCATTCCGAGAGGATTTATGATTTTTTCGCGCAGATAATCGTAGTAATTCTTGCCCGAAACCTTCTCTACGATCCTCGCCAGCAGAAAATAATTTGAATTCGAATATTCAAACTCAGTATCAGGCTCGAACTCAAGCGGTTGTTCAAGCAGCCATTCCTCGAGCGCTTCGCGGTTTTCCCTGACACTGTTATCGTTCGTGACGGTTTCCCTGAGCTCGCCGGCAGGCAGCTCTGTAAACGCGCCGTCGATATATTCAATATCGTAAAACTCGCGAATTCCCGAGCGCATACTCAGCAAATGCCAAAGTGATAAATCATCGCCGTATTCGTAGTCGGGATAATATTTTGACAGCTTATCCTCTACGCTGAGCTTGCCATCCTGCTGAAGCGTAAGGACAGCCGCAGCGGTAAACTGCTTTGCCACCGAGCCTACGCAGAACAGCGTATCAATTTTAATCGGCTTTCCGGTGTCTGTATTTTGAACGCCCTCAGCCTTCTCAAAAACCGTCTTGCCGTTTTTGGTCATAAGCACAACGCCGCTGAAAGCTTTGTAATTATCAAGCGGTTTGCTCTGCGGCTTTGTCGCAGCCGTTTCGGTTGTCGTTAACGCAGTGTCGGGCTGTGTTTCGGAGCTTTCGGCTGAACTGCAGGAAGCAAAGGAAAACAACATTACTGCAGTAAGTATTAACGAGAGAATTCTTTTCATTTACTTCCCTCCTTATGCTTTTTCAATTATATTTATAATCGTACCTTAGTATAACATAAAATCCATAACAAAACCATAACAAAATTTAATTGTTTCAATCTTTTTTTGCACAACATAAGCGCAGCAGCCGTTAAACTGCCGCGCTTATATTACTAAATCCGACTTGAGGTTTTATATTCTGCCGTGTGTATTCTTCTTAGCTTAATCAGTTTGTTAATCCAAATCCGAGTATACAATAATCTTATCCTCGGCTTCAAGCGAAACCTTTATTTCAGACAAATCGCCGCTGAAGATTACTGTTTCATCATTGGCTTTTACATAGCCGAGAACCAGTACGGGATACTGCTTTTCCGAAGCTTCGGCTGATGAAACAGACGCTTCAAACACTGCGCGTACCAAATCGTAAGCCGTACACGGAGCAGGAGTTTCTCTGAAGAAGGACGAAACCTTTTTAATCTGCGGTTTCTTGCTTTGAACACCCTGTTTATCCGAAGAATAGCTCAGCAAATCCTTATAGAAATCATATATTGACTCTTTCTCCCCTATTTGCGTGATAATATTGCCCGAAAAACGGTTGCTGATTACCGCTTCGACCATATCGTAACCCTTGACTATGTCATAATGCCTCGGGTCTGTGATTTCGACGATAGTTTTAACCGCCTTTTTATCGTAGCCGGGGTTTTTACGAAGCATTTCCCTGATAAAATCCTGAACATAAACAAGATACATAAGGGCTGATGAGTCGGCGTTTTCATCAAGTTCCGTATCGTCGGACAAAATAAGTATACTTGTATCCTCCGGCGCGTCAAATAGCAGACGGTTAATCGGCTCAAAGGTTTTATCAATATTATAGATATCCAGTTCGGCAACCTCTTCAACAAAAGGATAGCTTTTGTAATAATCCATTCTTTTTAAACTGCCGGCTTCATCAATCACGGCAACTTTAAGCGGACTGTTTTGATTATCGCCGTTCTGACATGATATGTAGGCTTCGTAGCAGCTCATAATCTCTTCCACATTGCTGTTGTGGCCTATCATAATCACTCTTTTACATTCGCCTTGCGTACTGTTCAGCTTAACACTATAGCCTGAGCTTTTGAGCTCATGCTTTTTGTTAATATTTTTCTGATTATCCGCCACAAAGCAAAAACAGCTTTTGCCGTTATGGTTAAGCAATGTTAGAGGTATTGCATTTTCATGCGTTGAGAGGTAATCGCGGATATAAGCGGTTTCGTCATCGGTCTGCACAGGCGCGGTATAAAACGCTGCTCCCTTGTTTGAGAACAAATCATCGTATACAAGCGTCATTTCCGGCGTTATTGATATTTGAGCCAGAAGCTGACCGAGGAACTTTTCAACCTGGAACATTTCGATATTGCATTTTCCGCCGAGTTCTTTACCGCTGATAATTCTCTGAACAACATCATAAGTCCATTCATCGGTAATCTCGATGATGATGTTCTGATTGTGAGCGGCGTTTCCTGCCGACACAATATCCGCAACCTGCATCAAGGCTTTTACTGCCTGCGGATTACCCTCGTCCGGCTGTCCGTCCTCAGCAGCAGACTCCGACGGATCGTTGCTCAGAATAATTACAGCCTTAGCCAAGTCAATTCTTATATCCTTGAGCTGCTTTTGAGAGAAAATATTTCCTTCAATTACGATAAAAGTAACGTTTTCATCGAGCTTGTTGTTTTTGAGATACCGTCTGCGTGCAAAAAAGCCCATTTTATCAGCTTTTTTACAGACATTCTCATTCTCTTTTTCAATCGTAAGATGAAGTCTTTCTTCGATTTCCTTTTTAATTTCATCGCTGCCCGATTTAACCAGAGCGACAACCGTCTCCTTATTATCGTTGTAAAGGAGATCGTTGACAATTTCGGGAGCTCTCGCGTTCCAATTAAGGATGACAGTGTGATTTGACAGATAAAGCCGCGTATTGCCTGCGCTTGCATTCTCTATAAAATCGTTGAGAATATTTGTAAGATAACCGATAACCGCTCCCGTGAAGGTTATCATACCGATGATAATAACCGACAGGCAGGTTAAGGTTAACGCAACGCCCGTAGTGCCTATATCCTTTATTACGGACTCAATACATCCCGCGTCAAGAATCATAGTAACCGTATAATATGAGGCATGAAAAAAATTCATTTTCTCTGTTCCGTGCAGAGAAAGAGAACTAATAAGCGCAGCTGAAGCTGTGATAAAAAGCACGTTGAACAAGATAATTAATACCAATACCACACGTTTCGGATGCTTTGCAACCTGGATACTCAGCCATTCTCTGAACTTTATCATACAAACCTCCTGCAATTATCCTTAAAAAAGAATACTATTTCAAAATTAATTGTACACTCTTATATAAAGAATTGCAAGTAATCAGCGTCTTTTTGAACAGCATATAATTGAGCATATCCGATTTAAAAAACAAATAAAAACCGACGGAAAAATAAAAATCGAATAGGATAACAAAAATTGCTATAGATTCCCGTGACGAATCTATAGCAATTCTGTTTTCAATTATTCAGTTATAGAATAGGTAACAAACACATCCGTATAATCCTTCAGTGCCTTTTCTTCCTCTGTCAGCTGGTTAAGGGATTCGGCGTGCGCCGTGCCGAAATTGGTAACAGTTGCGCCGATTTGGATAGATTGCTTTTGTTCTGTTCCGTCATTAAATACTACTGTGCAGTAAAGAGTGTTGCCTATGATTGTATCCAATCGATTTGCCTTTGCTTCGAGACTTTCATCATCCGGCACAGGCTCATTTGTGCGCTTGCCGACAATTCCGATTGCACAGCCGTCGGGATTCTGGTTGTTGTAAGCAATCGTAATAGAGGTATATTTTTTGCCTTCATAACGATTCAATATTTCCTCTGCCGCGTGTTTTTCAAAGTCACTTTGATGGTCATTCTCCATTGCCGCGTCAAGCGCTTTTTGGTCGTTCTCGATACATTTGACATCAAACAAGGTGTCAATGCTTTCACTTACTACATCGCCGTCAATAACGGGATTATTATCCTTGCGGCAGTGGACGGCAATCGCGTCCTTATCCACAGAATAGGTAACGCTCTTGATATTCTCGCCTTTTACGGCAAGAGGAAGGTCTATATAATACTCCAAGCCGTCATCTTTTGTCGCAATACTCATGTCGCCTTCTCCTATTCCGACAGATACGGGATTGTCCTTTGTAATCTCAGCCGCATTGACCGTCATAACGAATGAATGTTTTGAAATATTCCTCGTGCTTTAACGTGCCAAGCTTTTCAAAGGCGGTGAGGACAGCCGTTTGCACGGCGTCCTCGCAGTCCTTTTCATTTCTGAGCATGGACATCGCCACACGGTAAAGCGTCGGCTCGCTGTCAAGAATGAGGTTGCTGAAGGTTTCTCGCGTCATACTGCACCTCATTCTTTTATTTTAACACAGTCGTCGCGGAAGTTTAGCGTTATATTCTCCGCGTTGTCGTCAATCGTCTGATTGCCCTGTGAGTTGAAACGCAGATAAGCGTTGTCCATTACATCATCGTTAATAACGATACCATAGGTTAGGGTGCGTGTTTCGCCTTTACTCATGCGGACAAGGTTGCTTCCGTCGCCGGGTGTAGAGCAGACAGTTGCTGCGTTGCCATAGAGAACTTCCTGCATAACGCCGTAAGCGTCCTCCTCGCCGTTGTGACGGTAGCTGCCGTCCTTGTCTTTTATCAGGATAACGGGCGTGAAATCTCCCATAACATCAAAATCGGCATTCGGGAAATCCGTGTTCTGCGTAATTTCTACTGTTACAGCAAAGAAGTGACGATTGTCCTGAGTGTCCCATGTTTTGCGCTGTGAATTTACACCGTCCGCATCGGTGGAATTATGACGGGTATAGGGAGTAATACTTGACGATGTTTTCAAAATCCTTTGCGGGTTCAAGAGAAAAAACATAGTGCGGCGAGTTCACGCCTTGCTCTGTTTTTATGGTTTTTATGTTACATGATTTTGAAGTTTATCAAAGCTCGGTACAGAACTCAACCTTTTTGCCTTCAAGAATGAGGTTTGTAGTTCTTACGGCGCACATTTTTCCGCACATTGAGCAGGTGTGACGGTCGGCAGGAGGAGTGCTTTCAAAGTAAGCTCTCGCCTTTTCTTCGTCGAGCGCAACCTTGAACATCTCTTCCCAATCGACCTTGTGACGAGCCGCCGCCATAGCGTCGTCGCGTTCTCTTGCGTGAGGAACACCCTTTGCGATGTCCGCGGCGTGCGCGGCGATACGGCTTGCAATTATTCCCTCCTTAACATCGTTGAGGTCGGGAAGTCTGAGGTGCTCTGCCGGAGTTACATAGCAGAGGAAATCCGCTCCGCTTGCAGCTGCGATTGCTCCGCCTATGGCAGAGGTGATGTGGTCATAACCGGGGGCTATATCGGTCACAAGCGGTCCGAGCACATAGAACGGAGCGTTGTGGCAAATTCTTTTTTCAAGCTTCATATTAGCTTCAATTTCGTTCATAGCCATGTGTCCGGGACCTTCTACCATGACCTGAACGTCCTTAGCCCAGGCTCTCTCGGTGAGTGCTCCAAGCTCGATAAGCTCTGAAATCTGTCCTGCGTCGGTGCTGTCGTCAATGCAGCCCGGTCTGAGCGCGTCACCGAGGCTGATGGTTACGTCAAACTCGCGCAGTATTTCAAGAACTTCATCATAAAATTCATAGAACGGGTTTTCGTTGCCCGTCATCATCATCCACGCAAAAAGGAGCGAGCCGCCGCGTGAAACAATGTTCATCTTGCGTTTATCGCGCATAAACGCTTCAACCGCTCTGCGGTTTATGCCTGCGTGAATTGTCATGAAGTCAACGCCTTCCTCGGCATGAGCGCGTACAACCTTGAGAAAATCCTTTGCGCTTATTTCAAGCAAATCCTTTTCAAGATAACCGATAGCGTCATACATAGGAACAGTGCCTATCATAGCAGGCGATTTTTCAATTAGCTCCTGACGGAAGGTGTTGGTCTTGCCGTAGTTGCTTAAATCCATAATAGCTTCGGCTCCGAATTTAAGCGCCATGTCAACCTTTTGCATTTCAACGGTGTAATCCTTGCAGTCGCCCGAGATGCCGAGGTTAACATTGATTTTTGTGCGCAGTCCCATTCCTATACCTTCGGGTGAGATGTTCTTGTGATTAATGTTGCAGGGAATCGCGACAACGCCTTTTGCGACAGATTCGCGGAGCTTTTCGGGATCCATATATTCCTTTTCCGCAACAATTTTCATTTCGGGTGTGATAATGCCTTTTTTAGCGGCTTCCATCTGTGTTTTGTATTCTCTCATTTTTAAACTTTCCTTTCAGTCAGATAATTAAAGTACACCTCTAAGCAAATTTACTGTTAAGGTCAAACGCGTGGTTCATCGGTCCGCTTCCCCTGCCCAGATTCAGCATTGCGGCAAGCGCGCCCGAGATATATTCCTTTGACCTTTGCACAGCTGTTTCAAGGTCATAGCCTTTGGCAAGATTTGAAGCTATGGCGCTTGAAAGAGTGCAGCCTGTTCCGTGTGTGTTGGGATTATTGATCCTTTTGCCCTCAAACCATTTGAAGCTGCCGTTTGAGTACAAAAGATCGTTAGCGTCGTTTATGCTGTGACCTCCCTTTAACAGCACTGCGCAGTTGTATTTATCCCCTATTGCCTTGGCAGCGTTTTCCATTTCTTCCGGGGTTTCGATTGCAAGTCCGCTGAGGACCCGAGCCTCGGGAATGTTGGGAGTTACAACCGCCGCAAGCGGCAAAAGCTCCTTAGCAAGAGTTGAAACCGCTTCGGTCTGCATCAGTTTTGCTTCGCTGGTTGAAACCATAACGGGATCAACAACAATGTTTTTTGCGTTGTAAAACCGCAGTCTGTCAGCAATTACGCGAATCAACCCGGAGCTTGAAACCATTCCGATTTTAACAGCGTCGGGGAAAATGTCGGTAAATACCGCGTCAAGCTGCTGTTTTAAGAATTCGGGAGTTGCTTCCTGAATAGCTGTTACGCCGGTGGTGTTTTGAGCTGTAAGCGCCGTAACCGCGCTCATGGCGTAAACACCGTTAACAGTCATCGTTTTTATATCTGCCTGAATACCGGCGCCTCCGCAGGAATCGCTTCCCGCGATTGATAATGCTGTTTTCATGTGATACCTCTTTTGCATTATTTTTATTGAGCGGCAAAGAGTGGTGCCCCCGGTTTACCGCTTTTTATTATTTTTCGGCGACAGCTTTTGCTTTTTCTTTAAGCTGTTGTGCCGCCGTTTTTATATCGTCAGCAGAGAAAAGTGCTGATACAACAGCAATTCCGCTGATTTTATTACATTTTATTTGTTCAATGTTTTTAAGATTTATTCCGCCGATCGCCACCGAAGGGATACTAACCGACGAGGCAATTTGGTTAAGCTGTTCGTTTGTGATCCGGACAGCGTTTTGTTTGGTGGAAGAAGGAAAAACAGCGCCAATTCCGAGGTAGTCCGCACCCTCGCGCTCGGCTTTTTGCGCCTGTTCAACGGTCTTTGCCGTCGCTCCGATTATAAAGCCTTCCCCTGTCTGTCTGCGAATTTCGCTGACAGGCATATCCTCGATTCCCACATGTATACCGTCCGCCCCGCTTTTGAGCGCTACAGCAAGGTTATCGTTAATTATCAAAGGCACTCCGCGGCTTTCGCACAGTTCTTTAAGCTTGATTGCCTCTGAGATAAATTCCTCATCGCCGAGGTTCTTTTCCCTGAGCTGAACCATTGTTACGCCGCCTTCAAGCGCTTGCCTTACCTGTTCATATAAAACGCCGAAGTCCGCACTTTTTCTGTCGGTTACGGCGTATAATAACAGATCATCTTTGCTAAAACTCATAGTTTACTCCGTAAATTGTTTAATATAAAGTTTAGGGTTTTCGCAAGTCATAAAACCGCTCATTACACACGCGCCCTTTGCTCCTGCTTTTATAACGTCGCTGTAATTAAGCGGGCTTATTCCGCCGAGTGCATAAACAGGAATGTTAACGCTGCGGCAGACCTCCCTTAAAAAGTCAGTCCCCTTCCCTTTTAAGCCTTTTTTGCAGTCGGTTTCATAAATATTGCTTGCGGTTATGTAAGTACAACCGAGCTTTTCGGCTTCCTTTGCCTCGCTGACCGCGTGACAGGACGCGCCGAGCGTTTGAAAAAAAGACCTTTCGTCCTTATCCATTGCGCGCAGGATCTGCATGGGAACGTGGATACTGTTTATGTTCAATTCAAGAGCGGATTTTTTAAAGCTGTGCAAAATAAGCTTCGTGTTGTTCTTAAAACAGATATTATATGCAACCTGAGCAAGCCTTGTGTACTCACCGGCGCTCAAATCCTTCTCACGCAGAATTACAGCCTTTGGGTGTGAGGAAGTTATTTTTTCCAGTCTTTTAAAAAAATCCTCACGGCACAGCTTTCTGTTTGTTATACAAATCAACTCAGACATACAGATAGTCGTTTAAAACAGGCTGCAAGCCTTCGCCGGAAATATCGGAGTACATTTTGTTAAGGCTGCGGCTGTCGGCGATCTCAAACTGTTCGTCGCCCTGTAAAGAATTTTTCTGCTTACCGCTGTATTTGGTTTCGTGGTCGCCGATTCCGGTAGAAACACCGGCGGAAACCTTTGTCGCGGCAATTTTTACGATTCCGTTTCTGAACTGCGCGCTTTCTCGTGATGAAACTGTAATTCCGGCAAACGGCATAAAGATCCTGTAGGCGCAAATAATCTGACACAGCTGAGTTTCGTGAACATCAAGCGGACTGATTTTATCGTTATTAATAATAGGTCTTAGCCTTGGGCATGAAAGCGATATTTCAGCGTGCGGGTATTTTCTTTGAAGGAAATATGCGTGAAGCCCGGTAGCGAGCGCGTCCTTTCTGAAATCAGATAGTCCGAGCAAAGCGGAAAACGCCACTCCCCTCATTCCGCCCATTAACGCGCGTTCCTGAGCGTCAAAACGGTACGGCCATACACGTTTATGACCGGCAAGGTGCAGAGTTTCGTATTTATCGGTGTCGTAGGTTTCCTGAAAAACGGTGACGTAATCCGCTCCGCATTCGTGCAGATAACGGTATTCATCGGTATTAACAGGATATATTTCGAGCCCTACCATACGAAAATACTTACGGGCGAGCTTGCACGCCTCGCCGATGTATTCCACACTGCTCATGCTTCTGCTTTCACCGGTGAGGATCAAAATCTCTTCCATTCCGCTTTCGGCAATTACCTTCATTTCATGCTCGATTTGTTCGTAATTGAGCTTCATGCGGTTTATTTTGTTGTAGCAGTTAAAGCCGCAGTAAACACAGTAGTTTTCACAATAATTTGCAATATACAAAGGAGTAAAAAGATATACGGTGTTGCCGAAGTGCTTGCCTGTTTCAAGTCTTGCTTTTTGCGCAATCTGCTCCAAAAAGGGTTCGGCGGCAGGCGAAAGCAAAGCTTTAAAATCTTCAATTGTACAGCTTTCGTGCTCCAAAGCCGCCTTTACATCCTTAGCGGAATATTTGCCGTAATCAAAGCTTTTAACCTGCGTCATAACGTTTTCGCAGACGTCAGAGTTTATTATCTCCATACCTTCCATATATTCCATATGGTTTGTACGGTATGAACGGTCGTTTTCGAGCCTGTGTTTTTTTTCGAGTGCGGCAGGCGACAGCTTGTCGGAATCTATTAAAAATTGATTTTCCATTGCTTCACCTTAGTTGCGTAAAAATCCGGTTAACGGGTCTGACGCCGAAGCTCCTCTGGTAAGTACTCTTCCCAGTCCCGAAAGATATGCTTTTCTTCCTGCTTCTATAGCGTGCTTAAAGGCGTCCGCCATCAGCGGAAGGTCGCCTGCGGTTGCAAGAGCGGTATTTGCCATAATAGCCGCTGCGCCCATTTCCATAGCTTCGCAGGCTTGGGATGGTTTGCCGATTCCCGCGTCAACTATGATTGGAAGGTCGATTTCATCAATAAGGATCTGAATAAATTCCTTTGTGGCAAGTCCTTTGTTTGAGCCGATCGGAGAAGCGAGCGGCATTATTGTTGCAGCTCCGGCATTTACCAAATCGCGTGCGACATTTAAGTCGGGATACATATACGGCATTACTACAAAGCCCTCGTTTGCGAGAATTTCGGTTGCCTTGATTGTTTCGGTGTTGTCGGGCAAAAGGTACTTTGAGTCGCGCATGATCTCAACCTTTACAAAGTTTCCGCATCCGAGCTCACGCGCGAGCCTTGCGATTCTTACTGCCTCCTTGGCGTTTCTCGCTCCGCTTGTGTTTGGAAGCAGAGTAACGTTTTCGGGGATGAAATCAAGTATATTTTCCTCATCCTTGGTGTTGGCGCGTCTTACCGCGAGAGTGATAATCTGAGCGCCTGCGTATTTGATCGCAGCTTCAATAAGGCTGAGCGAATACTTTCCGGAACCCAAAATGAACCGCGAATCAAATTCATGCCCGCCGATCACAAGCTTATCATTGTCCATTATTATCCTTCTTTCCTATACATCATATTGTCCTGCCAAAATACGGATAACCGTGTGAGCCTGATGAGCGGCACACGCCATTACACGCGCGGCGAACAAGCCCTCGCTTTTGCCGACTTCGCTGACTCCGTCTCCGCAAAGATAAAAATATTTTGACAGTCGCCTGGTTTTTATTTCGTTTGTGCTGCCTATTCCCGCCATGCCCGAGGCGCCTACATAAAATTTGCCGGGCAGCTTTTCCAAAACCGTATTAGCAAGCATCGCCTTGGCTTGGGGATTATCGAAGGCTTCGCAAATTATGTCCGCGCCCGAGAGCAAATCAACGGCGTTTTCCTCCGCGATCTTTACACAATGTGTTTCAACCACGGTGTAAGGGGCTATTTCACTTAGATTACTGCTTAAAGCTTCGGTTTTGGGCAAACCTATCTGATTTGCCTTATATTGCTGGCGGTGGAGATTTGAAATATCGACCTTGTCAAAGTCAATCAAAATGAGTTTTCCTATTCCGGCTCTTGAAAGAGCGATCGAAATATTAGAACCGAGACCTCCCAAGCCGCAAACCGCAACAGTGGCAGCGGATAGCTTTTTTTGAAGCTCTTTTCCGTGGCGTGCTTCATAGGCGGCAATCATTTCATTTTTGTTAGGTATCATCAGCCGCCTCCCACAAAGTTTACGACTTCAAGGACATCGCCGTCTTTGAGAACGGTCGAGGCGTAGTTCGCCTTAGGAACAATGTCTTCATTAAGCTCGACCGCGATAAAGGCAGTGTTGTAGTCAGAGCTTTTAATGTATTGCTCTACAGTGATTCCGTCGGCGTTAACCTTTTCACCGTTAATTATTACCATTGTCTTTCCTCCCTGCAAAAAATAAAAACGGGCTGCCGATTTGGCAGCACCGCGCATAAAGTTATAATCAGCTTCCCTACGTTGGCATTATCCAAATCAGGTATCGGTCGAAGGTCACACCTTCCTCTCAGCCTGTAATACAAGCTCCCGTTCTTTGTTTATTATATACTTACAATCATTTGATTGTCAAGTACCTGTTAATAATTTTATTATACATACAATTCGCCACTCAAATTGGTGACTATCTGCAATTAATCACCGACAGCGGTGAGTTCTATTTGAAATATAACGGTGTATCAGATAACGAATTTCGCTATTCTCTTTTTGCAGAGGTCGGACTGGCAGATGATTTTGGAGAAAACATCTATATACCGTTTCATATGCTGATATGGTTTGAAAATTGCGATTATCCGGCAATAGCAACACCGTTTAAGGGTCAGGTTTATTTCAGCAAACAATTCAGTCTTGTTGACGTTCATGGTTATTATGAGAGCAAAGGCATTTACACCGTAGAACAAGTAAATGATAATACGCTTTTTGTTGATAGCAAGGACGGTTATTCATTCAGCGTGCAACTGACTGATTACAATGATTATGTGTTATTTTCCTTAACAGAGAGAAAAAGCTGACGAGCCCTGTTTCGCCCCGTGTTGCGCGAAAAAATTTGTGGAGGTCGGTACCCAACCTCGTCCAGCAAAGCCCACACAGCCGATTTGTCGCGGTTTGTGGGCGCAAAAAGCACCGCCTGACGTAGTGTCGGGCGGTGTCACTGCAAACAGGCAGCAAGCGATGCTGCCTACTGCCTGTTTGGAAGAGATATATCATATTCAAGAAATTAGCGCATCGTTAATCCTCAAAATTGAGAGACCATTCAAGATCGTTCAGCGATACATCATACTCCTGTATCGGTTTGTTTTCTTCCGTGTTCGCGTCATAAAGAACGACCTTTATATTGCGGCTGTTGGGAAAACCGTAGCTTCTGAGCATCATCATTCCGTTACCGCTGCGGTCACCGTTTTGAAGCGAGTTTGTCATGGCAATTTCATTGCCGTCCTCATTAAATATTTTTGCTTGGATATCTTTGCCGGCATTCATCATGTCGTTTGGCACATAATACTGCATTTCAATACCGCAGATATAATCACCTACCGCTCCATGTGGGTACTGTACAATGCTCTTGATAAACAGAATGTTATCACCGTTAAGAAGCGCTTCCTCGTTATCGGTATAGGCTCTAATTATACCTCCGTCTATTTTGAACGGTTCGATAATCTTTTTTACAAGTGTGTTATCACTGTATATTTCAAAGGACGGAATGGTCATTTCCAGTCGTGCGGCGCTTGAAGGCTCGTCTATCTCTATTTCAATAACGCCTTTGAACAGTTTACCGCTTTTTGTCAGAATAATATCTTTTGTTTTCAATTTCGCTGCTCTGCCGTTTACGGTAAATGAGGAGCCGTCACCTTCTGAAAAGGAATAACGCAGGGTATCGGGAGCCGAATCAGCATTCCGGTCAGATGCAATATACTCACCGAAAAGCGCGACATACATTGTTTTGCCGTTTGAATAAGTGTTCTCGATTGCCACTGCCAATCCGTCATGAGCAATCAGAGCGTCATTGCATGTAGCAGTACTTCCGATTTTTGAAATTGTATCATATGATGGCAATAATCTTTCCGAAATACAATCGGGATCCATTGAACGGAACAGAAATACAGAAAGAATGCCAATAACCAAAGCTGCGGCGCTTGCCGAAGCGATTACCGCAATTTTGTTTACCGTTCTGCGCGGTTTTGCTGATTTGGACACTGTGATAATCCGATCTGCTGCATGATTGCCGATATCCACTTTATCGTAAAATATTTTAATTTGCTTATTCATCATTATCCTCCTTTAAGCGCTCTTTTAACTGCTTTCTGGCACGGGATAAAATCAGATTGACCGCTGCGGTTGTTTTTGAAAGCATCTTTGCGATTTCTTCTGCTTTATATCCCTCGTAGTAATAAAGATATAAAACCGTGCTGTAGGTGGGATTCAGTTTCATCAGTTCAATAGAGAAATCCTGCTGTTCGGTTTCGTGTGAGTAAAGCTCGTTTGCCACTTTTTCAATATCAATCGCAGAGTGCTTTTTATTGGTGCTTAATATGCGCTTGCTCTCGTTGATTGTCACACGGATCAGCCACGCCTTGAGGTGTTCTTCACTTTTGAAGTTTTTTCTGCAATGATATAGCCTGATAAAAACATTCTGAACAGAATTCTCGCTGTCTTCTTTATTTTTCAGATAGTTAAACGCAACCCGGTAAAGCATACTGATATAGCGCTTAACCGTACTTTCAAATTCAAGGTCAGTCATAAGAAATGGAAAGAAGAAAAAAGCATCTATACAAAAAGGTGAGGCAATTTTAACTCCGTTAGGAAAAGCATTTATTATACGTCAGAACATTAATAAAATCCCCTATTGCGACTATGTGTATGCTCTATGTTACCTCAATTTCCGCGTAACCGAATTTTTAACGCTTACGCGAGATAGTTTCAAAAAAGAAAAGCTCGACACCGGGGAGACGGTTTATTACTTTGTCGGCGGTCTTAAAACCGAAGCCGGCAAGGATAGAATTGTACCGATTCACCCTAATGTGCTCTCAATCGTTAAGAAGTGTATCGCTAAAAGAGGACAAACGGTGTTTTGCCGCGCGGACGGTTCGGCAATGAATAAAGACTATTTTCGCGAATACTGCTTTTATCCGGTGATGGACGCGCTGGGCTTTGAGCGAACCTATCAGCCCCAGAGCTGCCGCCGCACGTTCTCAACGCGAATGTCCGCCGCCGGCGCAAAAGGAGAAAATATCGCAAAGCTTATGGGCCATACGTCCTATGACGTTGATGTTAAATACTACATCAAGCAGGAATTAAAAACGCTATATGATGATGTCACCAAAATGGCATAATAAAAGCACAGTCAAAACGGCTGCGCTTTTTTCTAAAATAGAATATAATATATATGTTTTTCGTGACAATATCGTGACAATTGATATCAAAACACATTAAAACATATTCAATGCAAGCAATTTGTTACATAACGGCAGAGAAAGAAAAAGCCCAGTAAATAAGCCGATTTTAGCTTAATTACTGGGTTTCTTCATTGGCTCCCCCAACTGGGCTCGAACCAGTGACATCATGATTAACAGTCATGCGCTCTACCGACTGAGCTATGGAGGATCATATAATTGAGTAGTTTTATCGGTTTTTGCTACTCAAATTTTTGAGTAAATTTTGTGCAATTTCGGGGATGGTTGATATTTATCAACCAAACGCCGACATTGCACGGAGTGCAATGGAGGCGCGAAATTTTTTGAAAATTCACTCTGATTTTTTCCTCTAAATCCAGTCCAGTGTCAGGTACTTAAATGTACGTAGCCACTACCGACTGAGCTATGGAGGATCATATAAGTTTTCTCAGATTTCTCTGAGGATTTCCTCTTTTGCCTACCCGTTAGTGTGAGGTTTGAATGTACGTCTGCACTACCGACTGAGCTATGGAGGAATATGAGTGTTGGCATCTCCCTATTTTCCCGGGCCGTCGCCAGCCAAGTATTTTCGGCACCACTGAGCTTAACTTCTGTGTTCGGTATGGGAACAGGTGGACCCTCAGCGTCATCAACACCAACTTTTATTGTCGTTTCCATTTAGGAAACGTATGTTAACGAACTCTCAATAAATATTATTAGTTATTCATTATTCACTATTCATTATTCATTGAGCGTTCGAAGAACTCGATTCTGGTGACTCGTGGGGGAATCGACCAAGAGCTTCGCTCTTGATGGCTCGCATCACAGATGCTCACCGCTTTGAACTAAAAACAGTCCACCGGACTGTTTTCTTTACGCTCAAACCCTCGCGGGTTCGATTCCTCAAAACAGAATCTATATATCAAAATCGTCTTTTTCAGACGTTTTTTTATCATCTGGTGACTCGTGGGGGAATCGAACCCCCGTTGCCGGCGTGAGAGGCCGGAGTCTTAACCGCTTGACCAACGAGCCATATTTAGCTTAGGGGCTCGCTGTTTGAGCCCCTTTGCTTCTTTTGGTGCACCATCAGGGGCTCGAACCCGGGACACCCTGATTAAGAGTCAGGTGCTCTACCAACTGAGCTAATGGTGCATTTTTTAAGTCGTTTCGCAGGTCGGTTCTAAGCTTGACGTCCAATTCTCGACTTAAAACTTTTACTTAATACATAAGTCGGCTCTCTCTATCATAGTAAACAAATAAACCAAACTCTGTATCATAAAAAGTTTCAATTAAGCCTGACTGCGAACGTTGGGCAAATACCCTGAAAACTGAACAAAGAAGAGATAAGAAAGAAAGAAGTAAATACTGACATTAGACCAAAGTATTCTTTTGCTGCTTGATTATTGTCATGCCTCGTTACGCTTCGCTTTTCCGTAAATAACTCCCACTCGTCTAATCTGTTCCATTGACTTTGTCAATTCCACAGCTTAGTCCTCGCAGTTCGTTATTCCCGGGCTCAGCGTCTCAGCACTTCTTGTGGTCAAGCCCTCGACCTATTAGTACTGCCAAGCTGAACATGTCACCATGCTTACACACGCAGCCTATCAACCTCGTAGTCTTCAAGGGGTCTTACTCGCTTACGCGATGGGATATCTAATCTTGGAGTCGGCTTCACGCTTAGATGCTTTCAGCGTTTATCCGTTCCGTACATAGCTGCCCAGCTGTGCCACTGGCGTGACAACTGGTGCACCAGAGGTACGTCCATCCCGGTCCTCTCGTACTAAGGACAGAGCTCCTCAAATATCCTGCGCCCACGACAGATAGGGACCGAACTGTCTCGCGACGTTCTGAACCCAGCTCGCGTACCACTTTAATCGGCGAACAGCCGAACCCTTGGGACCGAATTCAGCCCCAGGATGTGATGAGCCGACATCGAGGTGCCAAACCTCCCCGTCGATGTGGACTCTTGGGGGAGATCAGCCTGTTATCCCCAGGGTAGCTTTTATCCGTTGAGCGACGGCATTTCCATTCACATACCGCCGGATCACTAACTCCAACTTTCGTTACTGCTCGCGCCGTCACGCTCGCAGTTAGGCTGGCTTTTGCGTTTACACTCAGAGGCACGGTTTCCGTCCGTGCTGAGCCAACCTTTGAGCGCCTCCGTTACTCTTTCGGAGGCGACCGCCCCAGTCAAACTGCCCGCCTGACAATGTCCCCCGACCGGATTCACGGCCGCAGGTTAGAATTCCAGAAACCTAAGGGCGGTATCCCAACATTGACTCCACCTGAGCTGACGCCCAAGCTTCCCAGTCTCCCGCCTATCCTGTACATAGATTACCGAAACCCAATATCAGGTTACAGTAAAGCTCCATGGGGTCTTTCCGTCTTGCCGCAGGTAACCGGCATCTTCACCGGTACTACAATTTCGCCGGGTGGGTAGTTGAGACAGTGCCCAGATCGTTACACCATTCGTGCGGGTCGGAACTTACCCGACAAGGAATTTCGCTACCTTAGGACCGTTATAGTTACGGCCGCCGTTTACCGGGGCTTCAATTCAATGCTCTCACATCTCCTCTTAACCTTCCGGCACCGGGCAGGTGTCAGCCCCTATACTTCATCTTTCGATTTGGCAGAGACCTGTGTTTTTGCTAAACAGTCGCCTGGGCCTATTCTCTGCGGCTCTTTCGAGCACTCCTTATTCCGAAGTTACGGAGTCAATTTGCCGAGTTCCTTAACTACCCTTCTCCCGCTGGCCTTAGAATTCTCTTCCTGTCCACCTGTGTCGGTTTGCGGTACGGGCATCTGCTTCTATTCACAAAGCTTTTCTCGCCTTAATCCAAGTGTGCTTCCCTACTCTAATTTCGGTCCCTTACGCCCGGGTCTACCAACGCCCGGGTCACACCCTTCTTAAGTGTCCCTTTGCTTAAATTGCAGATGGTTACGGAATTTCAACCGTATGTGCATCGGCTACGCCTTTCGGCCTGACCTTAGCTCCCGACTTACTTGGAGCGGACGAACCTTCCTCCAAAAACCTTAGACTTTCGGCCATTAAGATTCTCACTTAATTCTCGCTACTTATTCCGGCATTCTCACTCGTATACAGTCCACCAGCGCTTTCGCTCTGACTTCACCCCGTATACGACGCTCTCCTACCATACCTAATAGGTATCCCAAGCTTCGGTTCATAGTTTAGCCCCGTTAAATTTTCCGCGCAGAATCACTCGACCAGTGAGCTATTACGCACTCTTTTAATGAGTGGCTGCTTCTAAGCCAACATCCTGGTTGTCTAAGCAATTCCACATCGTTTTCCACTTAACTATGATTGGGGACCTTAGCTGTGGGTCTGGGCTCTTTCCCTCTTGACAATGAAACTTATCTCCCACTGTCTGACTCCTGATAAACAATTATCCGGCATTCTTAGTTTGATATGGTTCAGTAACCTCTCGGCCCCTAGCCAATTCAGTGCTTTACCTCCGGTAATCTATATCAAGGCTAGCCCTAAAGCTATTTCGGAGAGAACCAGCTATCTCCGAGTTCGATTGGAATTTCTCCGCTACCCACAGCTCATCCGCTGGCATTTCAACGACAGTCGGTTCGGTCCTCCATAAAGTTTTACCTTTACTTCAACCTGGCCATGGGTAGGTCACACGGTTTCGGGTCGAATACATTTGACTTCTTACGCCCTATTAAGACTCGCTTTCGCTGCGGCTCCGCACCTTAAGTGCTTAACCTTGCCAAATACATTCACTCGCCGGACCATTCTACAAAAGGTACCTGATCGTCCGTTGAATGACTTTCAGTGCTTGTAAACACAAGGTTTCAGGTTCTGTTTCACTCCCCGTCAGGGGTACTTTTCACCTTTCCTTCACAGTACTTCTTCTCTATCGGTCACCGAGTAGTATTTAGGCTTGGAGGATGGTCCCCCCGTATTCCCACCGGGTTTCACGTGTCCGGCGGTACTCTGGATACAGTCTGCTGAATTGACTTTTCGCTTACAGGATTTTCACCTTCTTCGATTGGCCTTCCCATACCATTCAGCTAAGTCGCTTCAATGCATTATACTGTCCGAACCCCGAAGGTATTTCTACCCTCGGTTTGGCCTCTTCCGCGTTCGCTCGCCACTACTGGCGGAATCTCTGTTGATTTCTCTTCCTCGCCCTACTTAGATGTTTCAGTTCAGGCGGTTCCCCTCATATGCCTATGTATTCAGCATATGATGACAAGACTTTCCTCTTGCCGGATTGCTCCATTCGGACATCCACGGATATATCGCTCACTTACAGCTCCCCGTGGCTTTTCGCAGTTAGTCACGTCCTTCATCGGCTCTCGGTGCCAAGGCATTCCCCTTGTGCTCTTTGTAGCTTGACCATTTCTTATGAGATATCTTTGGTTCTTCGTTTTAGTTTGAAAATAGGCTGTTTTACAACAATCTTTTTCACCCTTACAGAAATTGCAGTATTTTTACCTTCGTAATTTGAGTTTGTTTGACTAAACCTTACTTGATAAACATACTTTTCTCGCTTTATCTGCTATCTTTATTCAGTTTTCAAGGTACTCTTTACAAATGGATAATTGATAGTTGATAACGGATAATTAATTATCCACTTTCCATTTTCAATTATCAATTTGTTTGGTGGGCTTAAGTGGACTCGAACCACCGACCTCCCGCTTATCAGGCGGACGCTCTAACCGGCTGAGCTATAAGCCCATATTGGTTTGGCTCAAATCTTAAGCCGTTATTTGAAAAGATAACTCCTAAAAAAATAAAGATTTTTAATTATTCTTTATTCAATATTCATTATTCTTTTCTTCTGGTGGAGATATGCGGGATCGAACCGCAGACCCCCTGCTTGCAAAGCAGGTGCTCTCCCAGCTGAGCTATACCCCCATATCTTTTTGAAGGCAGAACCTTCAAAATTGAACAATAAGGTTACTAAAATCCATAATGCTGACCTTGGATGTTAGACTGATTTATTTCATTCAGTCAGGTCTCCATAGAAAGGAGGTGATCCAGCCGCACCTTCCGATACGGCTACCTTGTTACGACTTCACCCCAGTCGCCAATCCTACCTTCGGCAGCGCCCTCTTGCGTTAGGCTACTGACTTCGGGTATTACCGGCTCCCATGGTGTGACGGGCGGTGTGTACAAGGCCCGGGAACGTATTCACCGCGGCATGCTGATCCGCGATTACTAGCAATTCCGACTTCATGCAGGCGGGTTGCAGCCTGCAATCTGAACTGGGACCGTTTTTAGGGGTTTGCTCCACATCGCTGTTTTGCTTCCCTCTGTTGACGGCCATTGTAGTACGTGTGTAGCCCAGGTCATAAGGGGCATGATGATTTGACGTCGTCCCCACCTTCCTCCGTTTTGTCAACGGCAGTCCTATTAGAGTGCTCTTGCGTAGCAACTAATAGCAAGGGTTGCGCTCGTTGCGGGACTTAACCCAACATCTCACGACACGAGCTGACGACAACCATGCACCACCTGTCTCAACTTTCCCCGAAGGGCACCTAATGTATCTCTACTTCGTTAGTTGGATGTCAAGACCTGGTAAGGTTCTTCGCGTTGCTTCGAATTAAACCACATACTCCACTGCTTGTGCGGGCCCCCGTCAATTCCTTTGAGTTTCAACCTTGCGGCCGTACTCCCCAGGTGGATTACTTATTGTGTTAACTCCGGCACGGAAGGGGTCAGTCCCCCCACACCTAGTAATCATCGTTTACAGCGTGGACTACCAGGGTATCTAATCCTGTTTGCTACCCACGCTTTCGTGCCTCAGCGTCAGTTAAAGCCCAGCAGGCCGCCTTCGCCACTGGTGTTCCTCCCTATCTCTACGCATTTCACCGCTACACAGGGAATTCCGCCTGCCTCTACTTCACTCAAGCCAAGTAGTTTCAAATGCAGTTTATGGGTTGAGCCCATAGATTTCACATCTGACTTACTCGGCCGCCTACGCACCCTTTACACCCAGTAAATCCGGACAACGCTTGCTCCCTACGTATTACCGCGGCTGCTGGCACGTAGTTAGCCGGAGCTTATTCGTTAGGTACCGTCAAATTTCGTCCCTAACAAAAGAAGTTTACAATCCGAAAACCTTCATCCTTCACGCGGCGTTGCTGCGTCAGGGTTGCCCCCATTGCGCAATATCCCCCACTGCTGCCTCCCGTAGGAGTCTGGGCCGTGTCTCAGTCCCAATGTGGCCGTTCAACCTCTCAGTCCGGCTACCGATCGTCGCCTTGGTGGGCCGTTACCCCGCCAACAAGCTAATCGGACGCGAGTCCATCTCTAAGCGATAAATCTTTGATATCAAAGTCATGCGACTTCAATATGTTATGCGGTATTAGCGATCTTTTCAGAACGTTATTCCCCTCTTAGAGGCAGGTTACTCACGCGTTACTCACCCGTCCGCCACTAAACTAAAAATCCATCATTCCGAAGAAATCTGTCAAAATAGTTCCGTTCGACTTGCATGTGTTAGGCACGCCGCCAGCGTTCGTCCTGAGCCAGGATCAAACTCTCTAAAATTTGTATCTCAACACCTTTCGGTGTTCAAATCATTTTTCAGAGTTTTAATCTCTTTATCCAGAACTTATCATACTGACACGTTCGTGAATTTACTGTACATTTTAGTTTGTACTAACTGTAATTTCTTGAGTATAATAACTCAAAGCCATTACGGGTTTCTTGTTTTCCTTATTGTTCAATTTTCAAGGTTCTAAGCGCCTTTAGGAGCATTTTCAAATTCGCATTTGAAGTGCCGCTCTTTTCAAGCGCGTGTTTTATTATACAACGCACATCCCGATTTGTCAACATCTTTTTTTGATTTTTTAAAAAATATTTTTTCGTTAACCGCTTGACAATATCAGGCATTATATATATAATAAGTTTAATAACAAAAATAACCCCTAAAAACTATGACGGGAACAAGATATAAGCTTGTAAGCAAAGAGAGCCGGCGGTTGGTGTAAGCGCGGCGTGAGGGCTTATATGAATAGCTCATCCCCGAGTTTTCCGTGTGAATTATTTAGCGCGGAACGCAGGACTGCGTTATCGGTCAGGACTTTGTTGGAAGTCTGTGAGGGCTGTGCGGTGACGTACGGCTGAATTTGGGTGGTATCACGATTTATTCGTCCCTTAATCAACTATGTTGTTTTGGGGGCTTTTTTGTTGTAATTTTACATGGAGGCATAGAAATATGAAACCGTCATTTGAAAAGTACATTCCCTTTAAGCAAATTGACATTCCCGACAGAACATGGCCGAACAAGGTCATTGACAAGGCTCCGATTTGGTGCAGCGTGGATCTCCGCGACGGAAACCAGGCGCTTGTTGACCCGATGAACCTTGAGGAAAAGCTCGAATTCTTCCACGCGCTGTGCGATATGGGCTTTAAGGAAATCGAGATTGGATTTCCGAGCGCGTCGGAGACCGAGTACGAGATTTGCCGTGAGCTGATTGAGAAGAATCACATTCCCGACGACGTTACGATTCAGGTTCTTGTTCAGGCGAGAGAGCACCTTATCCGCAAGACCTTTGAGGCGATTAAGGGTGCTAAAAACGTTATTGTTCACTTCTACAACTCAACCTCTACCTTGCAGAGGAAGGTTGTATTTAAGACCGATATGCAGGGCGTTATCGACATCGCAGTTGACGGCGCAAGGCTCATTAAAAAGCTGACCGACGAGTACACCGGAGATACAAATATCCGTTTTGAGTACTCTCCCGAGAGCTTCAGCGGTACTGAGGTTGACAACGCGGTTGCAATCTGCGACAGAGTTATGGAGGAGCTCGGCTCTACAAAGGAAAATCCCGTTATCCTCAACCTGCCGAACACCGTTGAGATGTGCACACCGAACACCTTTGCAGACCAGATTGAATACTTCATCCGCCATATGAAGAACCGCGAGGCGGCTATCATCAGCGTTCATCCGCACAACGACCGCGGCTGCGGCGTTGCGGCAGGAGAATTGGCACTGCTCGCCGGTGCGGACAGAGTTGAAGGCACGCTTTTCGGCAACGGAGAGAGAACCGGCAACATGGACATAGTTACGATGGGACTTAATATGTTCACCCAGGGCGTTGACCCTAAGCTCGACTTTTCGAACCTGCCGATGCTCCGCGATATTTACGAGCGCTGCACGGGTATGAAGATTGACCCGCGCCAGCCGTACATCGGTGAATTGGTATTCACCGCATTCTCGGGCTCGCATCAGGACGCTATCAACAAGGGCTATCAGTACATGAAGGACAGCGGCACGGAGTACTGGGAAATTCCGTATCTTCCGATTGACCCTGCCGACGTCGGCAGAGAATACGAGCCGATTATCAGAATCAACTCGCAATCCGGCAAGGGCGGCGCGGCGTTTGTAATGAGCAATAACTTCGGATTTGATTTGCCAAAACGAATGCATCCGGAGTTTTCAAAGCTTGTTCAGGCGAAGTGTGAGGAGCTTGAGCGCGAGCTCATTCCGAAGGAGCTGTACGAGGTATTTGAGCAGAACTATCTCAACCACCCGATGAAGTACAGACTCAAGAGCAGAAAGATTTACGAGGAAAGCGAAAACGGCAGAGATTACGTTCACTTTAAGGGCATTATGAAAATCGGTGATAACGATGAGGTTAAGCTTAAAGGAACAGGTAACGGCCCGATTGACGCGTTCTTTAACGCGCTTAAGAAGGTCGGTCTCGACAAGTACGAGTTCATCAACTACAGCCAGCACGCTATCTCTCACGGCTCGGATTCGAGAGCGGTATCTTACATTGAATTGAAGAAGCCCGACGGAAACAATATTTTCGGCATCGGCATTGATTCAAACGTAAACGTCGCTTCTGTGCTCGGCGTACTTAACGCAATCAACAGAGCCGAAGCGTAAACTTAATATCAGGCAATTAATAACGGCGTTCCGATTTAGTTTCGGAACGCCGCTTTTAGTTTGAGTTTTTCCTGCCAAACGGCAAAACGGTTGTATCAAAGTTTGCTCTGATACAACCGTTTATTCATTAGGTTATGATTTTACGCTTTCGGCGTAATTACTTCATACCGTTCTCGTATGACTCAATCATACGCTTGCTCGTTTTCCCTGTACGACCAATAGATTTAGCGAGGTTTTTGACGACTTTTCCGCCTGCGTTCAGCTCGATTTCAAGCCTCATTCCGTTTTCTTCGGGGTATACAAGTATCTGCTTGATGAACCTGTCCACAAAGCTGCGATCAAGCTCGTCTCCGTTAAGGCTTTCGGCGGCGAGATCGAGGATGGAACGGATCTCAGCAAGTTCTTTGTTAACATCCTTTCTGTTTTGCATTTGGTCGGTGATGGCGGTGATCTCTTCCTGACAGTGGTCGATCTCTTCGTCGCATTCAGCAGACATCCGTACAAATTCGCTGTCCGGGAACCGTCCCTCAATATTGAGCTGTAACAACTTTTGCTTTTTCTTTTGTTCGTTCGCGATGCTCTTGTTGAGCGTTTCTATTCGGTTCGCGCCTTCGTTGGTGTTAAGGAGTTCCTCGGACAACCGCATAATGAGTTCCGACAGCTCGTTGATATTCTGCTGGCTTGATTTGAACACGTCCTCTAATATCGGAATGATCTCGTTTTCGTATATCGTCATCGACGGACAGCTCTCCGCTCCGTTTTTGATTTTACCCGAACACCGCCACGCTGAATTTGCCGTTCCCTTTTTGCTGACCGAATCCTTGCGGTAGAACGGCTTACCGCAGTGAGCGCAAATCAACTTGCCTGTAAGCAGATTATTGTGGTTGGTCTTGTTTTGCTTTTGGATAACGTCGAGACTTCTGACCTTTAGGACTTCGTTGGCTCTTTTCCAAAGCTCCTCCGATACGATCTGCGGTACTGTCTCCCCTGTTTCGTCTTTGAAGATGACCCACTCTTCCTCGGGCAGGAATTTCTGCTTTTTGGTGAACATATCGATTATCTGAACTTTGTTGCCGACGTAGTAGCCCATATACTTCGGGTTACGAATGATGTTCGCCATCGTATTGTGCGCGAGCTTATTGCCGCGCGTGTTGCGAACGCCCTTGTTATAAAAGTAGGTTTCGAGGTTCTTCATGCTGTACTTGCCGGTGGCGTACAGTTCGAACAACTCCCTGACTATCGCAGCCTGTTCCTCGTCGATATACAGCCTCTTGTCTGCTTTGCGGTAGCCGAAGATATTGCTGTTGCCGAGCACCACGCCATTCTTTATCGCCTGATGATGTCCCCACTTAACGCGCGAGCTGATTTTACGGCTCTCGTCCTGCGCCATAGATGCCATGATCGTCAGCCTGAATTCCGAGTCATCATCGAGCGTGTTGATGTTGTCATTCTGAAAATATACCGCAACGCCGTTGGCTAACAGCTGACGGGTATACTGTATGCTGTCGAGCGTGTTACGGGCGAATCGGGATACCTCTTTGGTGACGATAAGGTCGAACTTTCCATCCAAAGCATCGTCGATCATCTCATTGAACTTCTCGCGCTTTTTAGTAGACACACCCGAAAGTCCTTCGTCGATATATCCTCCCGCGAATTCCCAGTTCGGCATATCACCGATATATTCTGTAAAGTATTGCTTCTGATTTTCAAGGGAATTGAGCTGTTCAAGATAATCCGTGCTGACGCGGGCATAAAACGCTACGCGCAGAGGCAGATCCCTGAAGCTTATACCCTCGCTTTTGATTTGATTTCTGACAGATAATATATCCATTGATTTTACCTCCTTCCCAAACACTACCACGACAATTCGGTAATGTCCAGTCAAAATAGAATATACTTTTATTATAGTTTGGAACAGCCTCCTTTGCATTAGGAGGCTGTTCCCAGTTTTGTCAGATTTTACCTTTATACTTCCGGCTCAGCTCCCTATCGATCAACCGCATGAGTTTTCGGTATTCTTCATCATTGAATACCCTATGATGCAGTGCGTTTGCAAAATGCTCCAGCCACAACCTGTCGCCGATCGGGTTACCGTTACTGATAACTGCTTCCGTAGTCTTTGCTCCCTTCGGATTGGTTTCAGTTTTATTGTTGGCAAAATCTTCTTGATTTATAACTTTCTTTTCCGATGCCATAAGGCATCACAGATTCAAATTGTTTTTCCGTTTCCCTCCTTATCCTTGTATGATGATGGTGTAAATAGCAATTTTCATAGTGGGTTTCCTTTCATTTACATTGAAATTCCCTGCTCTCGTTCGTAGTCCTCACGGGTGCAGTAGGTGTGGAAGGCTACGTTGGAAATCTTTCGTCCAAGGATTTTCTCCAACCTCAACTTCTCCATCGTATTCATTTCTTTGATATAATGCGGCTGATAATAGTAGTCCGCAGGCACAGATGAAAGAATATCTCCGAGGAGATTAAACAGTCCTTCAGTGCTTGTCATGGTGAAGCTGTCGTCGTGATACGGCGTGACGTAGTCGCAATAGGTATCGAGCATTGCGCCGTCACAGCCGCCCATGGCGAAGTACAATTCAAGATTGTTTTTCAGAAAACGCTCGTCGAAAAGTTTATTGTCACGGACTTTGTAGCCCTCGGGCGTGGTGAAGGTGATATATTTATATTTGTCCTCCCATTGTACACCGTAGCCGTGCTCGTGCATATACTCGATGAATTCTTCTTTTGTCGCCGACCAGCCGATGGCGTAGGAAGCGGTTTCAATCAGGTCACGCTTCCATCTTGCGTTGCGCGGATTCTTGGTTTTTGTCTCGATAACACTCAACCCATACTCACGGCAGAGCTGATTGGAATACTCCTTCGCCTGCAGCATTTCATTGCGGCTCTGGTGAAACTTTTTGCCGTTCTCAAAGCTGACGCTGTTCATAATAAGATGATTGTGGACGGCATGGGTGTTTGTGTGCGTGGCAACAAGGATTTGAAAGCCGGGAAAGTATTCCGCAAACTTCAATCCAATCTCGTGCGCGGTCTCCGGCGTGAGGTCATCGTCAGGTGAGAACGACTGCACGATATGGTAGTAAGATCTGCCGTCCTCTTTGTGAAAACGTTTCTTGACAAACCTGAATTCATCGAGCGCACTCTCCGGAGAACAGTTAACACCGCTGATTAATTTGCTCTCCGTCGCCTCACGGCGCGTGACATAATCAAAAATATTGTTCATCGGACTTCCTGCGTTAACGAATTTAACAACTGCCAAAGCTTTGCCACCTCCTCTCTCGTTTCTCTCAAATCGACTTCGTAACAGTAGCCGGAGTTGACTGCTCTTGTCAGTTGGTTGAGATTATTGCCGATTTTTCTCAGCTCATTGGCGACGTCATCTACGCCTTTGACGACGATAATCTTTTTGTCAAGCGCGCAGTCTCGCAGATACATACTCGGCGTCCGGTAGGAAGAGTACGCCTTTTCTTCGATGATTTCTCTCTGTTTCGGCGTGACTCTCGTTGAAATGATTTCAGTTTTTGTTTGCTTTTTCATAATAATTACCTCCATTCTTTTAATAAAGGGGTGCGGGCGAGACTGTGTCAAAAGTAAAGACAAAGTCTGAAAAATATGGTATAATAATGATGCAATAAACAGATGCAAGGGAGTTGTTTGTATGCAGTATATTTCAGGTGAAGATCGGAATCAAATATCAATGCTGCCTCCCAGCATAGATGAATATGTCACAGAGGACAATCCGGTAAGGGTTATTGATGCTTTTGTCGACAGCCTTGATGTGGCTGCTATGGGATTTAATCATTCTGAGCTAAACTCAACCGGCAGACCACCGTATGCGTCTCAGGACATGCTCAAGCTATATATTTACGGTTACTTTAACCGCATTCGCTCCAGCAGATGTCTTGAACGAGAAACGCATCGCAATCTTGAGGTTATCTGGCTGATGAAAAACCTTCGACCGGATCACAAAACAATCGCTCGTTTCCGTCATGACAATACAAAAGCTCTTAAGAATACTTTTAAGGCGTTTGTAACTCTTTGTGCTAAATGCGGATTATACGGTAAAACACTTTTCTCAATAGACGGCAGTAAATTTGCAGGATGTAATTCCAAAGACAGAAATTTTAATTCCGAAAAACTAAAGGATAGAATCGCAAGAATTGATCAAAATCTTGAGAAATATTTGTCTGAGCTTGAAAGTAACGATGACGGTGAAGCTGAATCCGAAACCGGAACAAATTGCAGCATTCAACAAATAATTAGTGAGCTTACAGAGCGTCGTGATAAATATCAAGGTATGCTCGAGGATTTAAAAGAGAGCGGTGAAACACAGATTTCTTTAACAGATCCCGATTGCCGAAGAATGACCAATTCGATGAAAAAGACAGTTGTCGGCTACAATGTTCAAACGGCTGTCGACAGCAAAAATGGATTGATTGCTTCATACAAAATCACTAATCAGGTAACGGATATGGGGCAGCTTCACGATGTTGGCGCGGAAGCAAAAGATAATTTGAAAATAAAATCAAAGATAGATTTACTTGCTGATAAAGGATACAATTCTGCTACTGATATTGCTGAATGTTACGCAGATAATATGAACGCAAATGTTTGTATGGATATTGAAGAATTTGATATCTGCGTGGAAACAGATGAGGATACGCCAAAGCCAGAAACACATCAGAATGGACGCTGTGTATATCTAAAAGAGCGTAATGTTTGTATATGTCCCATGGGTGAAATACTTTATCCGGCAACTTACAGAACTGCAAAACACAGCGCTAAATTTAATAACTTCCGTAAATGCCGATTATGCAAACACCGCTGTACTACTGCAACAGCAAAGCAATTTGAAGTATGGATGTTGCCAAGTGAGTTTTCAAAAGAATACAATATTGAGAATCTTCACGTCAAACAAGTAAGAATAAAACCCAATAAAGAACTTCTCAAACAGAGGAAATGTTTGTCGGAGCACCCGTTCGGCACTGTTAAAAGAGCTTTTCATGCCGACTATCTGCTCACAAAAGGATTAACATTAACCGATGGAGAATTTGCGCTCGCTTTCTTGATTTTTAACATGAAACGAGCGCTTTCGGTGCTGGGTATAAAAAAGTTAACAAAAGCAATTAGAGCAGTGTAACAGAAATGTTATGCTGTTTTTTCATAAAACTCCCCTTCAAGGGGTTGGGGGCAACAGCGGGCAAGGTTCGGGCAGTGGCTTTTGACACAGTCTGGGGCCTTGCCCGCTTCCGCCTTTGCGGCCGCCCGAAAGAGGGCGGCCGTAATACAAAGGCGAAACTGGCAATAAAACAGAAATGTTAGTGTAAAAATATCCCCTTCTTCGACAATATCTGCTTGAATTTGATACTCAGTTTCTTTAGAATGGATATGCTGTGTTTTGGGGCAACAGGAGCAACATTTAATCTCAGCGCACTGTTTATCAGCTTTTTCAAAAACAAATCGGAGCGACAAAGATACAACATGCTGCACATTTGTCACCCCGACAGAAAAAGGAAAAATCCAGTGCTGACGGCGATTTTGAAACTGTGTCACCCGCGTCACCCCTTTATTGCGCCAACGCAGCAACAGCGTCAGCCTTGTCTTTGATCAGGCAGATAAAGCGAAGTGTCTTATCACCGATTCGAACGGATTTTGTGTTCTTGCCTTTGTCGCAAATCGTCAAGCCTTCCTCGGCGAGTGCTTTTATCAATCCGTTCTTGGAAATCGAAAACGCTTCGTCCTGCTCATTGCATAACCGCTTCACCTGTTTGTGCGCGATGTCGGCATTTAGATAAAAATTTTCATCATCTTGATAGCCGATGTAGTTTACGGGCTTGAAGTCAAACGGATGGTCTCTATCAAGCAAAACGACCTGTCCGCTTTCAATCAAGGAATATAACTTTTGAATGAATTTGTGCGTCGGTTTGTCCTGCTCAATACTACTGCTCTGCTTTTTTGCGAGCTCATAAAGACAATCTCTGCACCGAATGAAAGTTGCCTGATATTCTTCTTCGGAAATGACATCATGCTCAAACAGAAAGGATAAAAAGTATTCCATTCCTATCATCAGCCACGCGTAGATTTCGGGCACTCTGCCGTGACAACGAATCCCTGAATCAATAAACTCTTGACGATAATTGTGAAAGCTTTTCTTCAACTGATTGACGAATGACCGCTCCGTATCCTTGTCTTTCAAAAGCCGCTTCTTTATCCATTCCGTGTATGCCAGCATACAACCGCGAAGTGTGCCTTTCTCTGCTTCACGCTGAAATTTGGAAAGGTTATTCAGATCGATCATTCCATCGCGCAGCTCCAAGCAAAAATATCTTGCCGTACCGCTCTCGCCAATGTCGGGAGCCTGCTCGGCGGTGATGATGGCGTTGCCCTGCGGCGGTCTTGACTCCATTGGAGTAGAATCTGATTTTAATCTCCCTCTGCCGATACGATCGCCGTAGCCGCGCATGATCAGCTGTGCGGTCTCAGTTAGCTTTGCTGCCTCTTTTCTACCGCTTGGGTGAAAGTCATCAATGCAGGTCAGCACGTCCTTCAATGAAAAGGCATTGTACATAATACTGTTTGCCGTGTCGCGGAACGAAAGCGGCAAATCCGAACTGTTGAACCTTCCAAAAAACGAAAGGAACAATGCCGCGAGCGTACTCTTGCGCGTACCTGTTCTGCCGAGCAGACAGAGGACAAATTTCGGCTCGCAGTTTGCCTGATGAAGAAACTCATTCAGCGGAGTCAGAAAAGTATAAGCCAACAACGGCAACGTGATTTCGGCAGGCGCAAACGGCATTGTGTTTATCATCAAAAATACATTTGCCAAATCCGAGATTTTCCAATTATCAGCCCTCTCATAACGGCTGAGTTTTCCTCTCAAGCTGACATCATGCTTGCCGTCATTCGGCAGCAGATACTCCCAATGATTGTCTATCAGCTTCCAACCGGTAACGTTATAGAATTGGATTCTCTCCGTGATCTCTGCCGTTTGCTGAATGGCATGTCGGACGTATTCCTTAACGCTTCTCTCCGGTTCCAGAACGCAATCCGCTCCCCAGCGTTCTATCAGCCAGTTGAAGGTTCCGAGCTCAGCACCTGTCACATCGATTTCCGGCAGCACTCTGCCGCTCGAATGAACGCCGCCTAAACGAAGCATCGTCTTTACTTCCGCGCCGTTGTCAACACTGACCTCACTGACAATGTACGGCAGAAAGTTACAGAGTTTTTTAGACGTGATTCCGCTTTTGCCGGGAACCTCTCTGTAGAGGCAACCGTCCACCACCTTGTACGGAAGCGGATACTGTACAAGGTTGTCTTTTGAATTACTCATGGGTAATTCCTCCTTTCGGAAATATTTTTGCAAATACAAAACTCCCACCTCATTAAAAGTGGGAGTAGTATTCTTATTGCAAATAGGTTGATTTTCAAAAGGATTTATGATAATATTGATAGCAGGTGATGTAATTTGAATACGCGATATAAAATCCACATGCTCTCTGCGCGTTCACTTATCAGTTACGCGAGAGCGGAAAACAATCAATACACATTTCATCTTAGCAAACCGGACACGCGCAAGTGTATCATGCGTGAAGCTGCCGATGAACAGGACGACAACGCACTGTTTTATCAGACAATGTGTGTTCTCCACGGCAGCAATATTGAACCTCCGCAAAGCGAAACTGCCCTTTGTGATTTGCAAGACGTGATATTCTATGTTGACTTCAACGGTATCTTTGACCGGGGCAACTCTCCGAAAATGATGGAACGGCAGAAGAAAGCCGAAGCGATGTTTCGTCCTGATGGCGTAACGCTCGATTTCGGAAACGGCGCTTACCGTTACCTTGCCTTTGAGCGTTCAGGCAGTATGAGCCGTCAGGCGAAGCTGTCGTTTATCCGCGCAGATGTTTACGATAAAGTGCGCAGACGAATCATGATGGACATGGTGGTCGGTGACTGTCAACTCTCAAAGCTCTATGCCTATAACGGCTTGATGCTGTCAGGCGGCGTCAGGATCGAAGATATTGACTTAACCAATCCTCATAGTGTGATTGTTGTAAAAAATGAAACCTACCGCGCACATACAAAAGTCGTTTCGGTAGAGGGGACTGCTGTCAACGAAGCAGTCAAAAAATATACCCGCAAGGAAGAATTACGGGACTTTACGGTTCTTCGCCATGACGGTGAAGGTTTGATCTCCAAACGACTTGCGAAAGCAGTTGACAATATTTATTGCGGCAAACACATTCACCATTCCTTCCAAATCCGTATGCCGTATGTCAAGGGTATGGTTCATGAGGTCAATTTCAAGGATTTCCTGAAAAGCGCCGGTAGTCAATTTATTACGGATATATGGGGAGTTTGCCATCCTGTTGATCAGGTGGAAATGATTCTCACGCAGAGTATGTTTAAGGGTTATGGCTGGCTGACCGAAAACGGTATGGATTGGAATGATTATCTGCGTATTTACAAAAAGTACAATCATGCGCTGTATATCACCAATGTCAGCAAGGTGAAGCCCGATGACCACACAGAGTTGAATTATCAATTTCTCAATACCTTGTCTATGACTGCAGAAGAATTTCGTCCGCTTGATTTGCCTGACGGTTGGGAGAACAGCCCTGCTGCTGACAGCCGTAATTGGATCACAAAAGCAACCGAGCAGCGCTACTTTGATTTCTGTTTGAATGAAGATTTTCGCAGGCAGTATTTTATTGATAAAAGCAACGCTCTTGGCAAGTGCATTAAAAAGAATCCTTTGTTTGTCAATGAAAAGGCGTGTGTCAAGGAGCTGAATGATAACGCCGACAAGCTGATTCGGCAGTACAGTTTAGGCAGGCTGTTGGTAAAGGGCGACAACCGCTTTCTCTCAGATGATTTGCTGGATTTGTTGATATTTATGATCGATTCCGGTGGCAAAAGGGATCATCGGCAAAGCGTGTTTTGGTCGGTGGCAATGACAGAGCGGTTTAAGAAAAACAGCTTTTACTCGCCGGGGGCGTCATATGATGCCGACGCAGTTTGTACACTTCTGCGCAATCCGCATATAGCGCGAAACGAGGAGATTCAGCTCAGGCTTTATGGCAAGTCAAGTAATATGAGAAAATACTATCTTTCTCAGTTGACAGACGTTGTAATGGTTGACCCCGAGAGCCTTGCGGCGCAGCGTTTGGGAGGTGCGGATTTTGACGGCGATATGATAAAAACGATTGCCGACAATTTGCTTAACGAATGTGTGAAGCGGAATTATGAATATGACGATTTGAATGACCGCAGCAATCTTCCTCTGCTGTATATTCCGTCAGAAGAACCTGTCATGCGAAACGCCAACGACTGGCATGATCGGTTCGTAACGGTGCGCGATACCTTTTCTTCGCGTGTCGGACAAATTTGTAACGCTGCGTTTGACAGGAGCATTATCGCTTATGATGAAAACTCCAACGCCGAGGAACGCCAGCACTGCCGTGAACAGACGGAGGTTCTGTCCATTCTGACAGGCTTGGAGATAGATTCCGTTAAAAGCGGCGTGAAGCCTGATTTGTCTGAATACCTTGTCAGAGAACGAAGGGCACACAATTTGTTCCTCAAATATAAATCCTTGTTGGAGCTTGACCGTAATCACACTTGGTATGAGGACACACCGCAAAAGAAAATCAAGCAGTTCTTTTCATCTACCGATTGGGATAAAGTGACCTCGAATGTGGAGCGGTTGCCGTATTTAGCCAAGAAATTAAAAGAAAACACAAAACGGCTGAATCCGAAACCGGCAAAGGACAGCGAGTTATTCACCTTTGCGGCTAAGTCTGATTGGAAGGATAGTTTGGACTCAAATATGTTATCTTCCGTCGGATTTTTGCTGCAGCAATATGAGGCGGTTTTATCCAGAATCCGTGCCTGCCGCGCGCCAATCAAGAATAAAGCAAGTCAAAACGATATTGACCGTATTTTGTATTCACGCGGGCAGGAAGATGTGATTGACAGCGACGCGCTCTATGCCGAATTTTCAAAGCTATCGCCGGAACGGATTTCTACTATTCGAGAAGAACTCAAAAATCAGTCTTGGCATTTGATGGATAGGGATTCACGGCTTGATTTTCTGAGTGAGTTTCTCCCTGAATTTGAAGAGTATTATAACTTACTGGCAGATTTCCGCTTTGGCGGTTACCGCGTGTTTGGCGACTTAATTTGCGATATTGATGACGAAAACAACGCCACAGAACGCAAAAAACTCCTCCGGTCAAACGACTCGAAGGAGTTCACGGAAATGATGCAGGCATATTTGAATAAATCTCACGCGCAAAGTTACCGCCAGGCGGTTGCTGTTGCGTGCAGGGCTTTGATGGATAAAATCATCAAGCCGAAGAAAGCAGTACCGTATGTGGTGGCTCTCGAAAAGCGTGAGTTGCTGTGGGAGCTGCTGCCTGAAGCGGTTTATTCGCATGTATTAGGGGTGAAGAAAAATGCTGAATGAAATTGATGAATTCAAATCTTATACGCAGTTCACGAATTATTGCTCACACGGCAAACGTGACATGTCATTTCTCGGGCGGTTTACCTTTGATATGCTGATAAAGCACATCGGACTGCACAGAGTTTTGACTATTATAGCGCGCGGATATATGTTTGAATCGGAAACGCCTGATATTGACCGCGCGAAAGGAGCGTTACAGGCATGGTGCAGCTTACCGACAGAAAAGAAAGACGATTGGAAAGCAAACACCAATTTCAGCAATCTACATACAGAATTTCCTGGTTTGGTGGACAAAGACGGTCGCGGCTGGTTTTACCGTCATGTTCATAACATCTGTGATTTTGTCAAAAGTAATTCCGATTACGTCAGCAAGACGACAGTTTCAAAGTGCGAATTGCTGAAAAAGGGCTTTGACAAGGAATGGGAGAAAAAGGTGATTCAATTTCAGGTGCCGATTTTTTCAAACACAACCATAGGCTCATGGATATTACGCTTTGACGATATTCTCGCCGATGCGCTGGAGTTGGGTATGCTGAAAAACAAAGATTTTTCTCTTTCAGTCAGTATCAGCAAATACATCAAAACACATGTTGCTCCTTCTGCCCAACCTGCCGCCGAATTGTTGGTGAAATATTTTTTAGTCAACAAACCGTTTGATTCCTATAAAGTTGTGCTGCCGGTCACGAACTTTGACGCTTATTTCGGCAATGGCACTTTCAGTAAGAAGTGGCTGCCAAAGGAGTTTGACGCTGTCATCATTCGAGACCCGCAGAGCAACGGCGTATCGCGCTATATGCTCCATGAAAATCTGATAAAACTGATATGACCGAAAGTGCAGCAGAGCTAATCCGCTGCACTTTCTTCGCCCTCTGAAATAGCGCTTACAATCGCCCACAAATCGCCCGTGAGGGATTTGTTCGGCTTGTTCGGGTACGACTGCGCACTTTTTATTTGCGCGACACAGGGCAAAATTGGGTGCCTTAAAGCTTGCCGTTCATAGCGTCAATCATCAGCCTTACAGCCAACGAAAAACCCTTGCAAAACGCGTCGCGTTCGCCGAGGCTCATCAACTCTGTGTGATTGTCTTTGATTTTTTCAAGTATAGCTTTTTGCTGCTCCGTCAGCGTAGCGGATAACTCCTGCTCATGACGAATTACCAGCTTTGCAGTAACGTCATACTCACTGCCGCGTTCCACTTCATATTCATGCGGAACGATTTTGCCGTAGTAAAGATTTTCGATATTCTATTCCTTTTATTTAATAGTACCAAAATATTATATTGATAATCTGCTGTCGAAATAGGCTTTGGATACATATGAGGATTATCTTAGTTCGGATAAACCACTCACAGAGGAAGGAGCGTTGGAGTTGAAGAAGATAAAGAAACGATATGACTATGCTAAAATTCTGACAGGGCGCGTCAGATTTTCTCGCTGCTCATAAAGTCAAACATCAATCTAACAGCAAAAAATCACCCTCGGTGAGCGCGTAGCATTTACCGGGGGTGATTCACAATAAAGGTATATTCTTTCATATTTTATTGCACCGAACCGTCGCCCTTGCGCGGCCGGTGGGAGTGCAGGTAAACAGCGTGAGGTCATACTCCCCCGCTGTCAGCTTATTCAGCTCTGTGGGCTCCAAGGTCTCGACCTTTTTTACGATGTAACGGATGGTCGAACCGTCCGCCTGTGTCAAGTCGACCTCGTTCCCCTCTACCATCTCATTGAGCAAAAAGAAATGAGAATAATAGTTATGAGCAGCAATAACAAGGTCATTGCCTTTGACAGTTCCCGAATAACGCGCCGGCGCGTAATTGAGCGCTTCAAAGCTCCAGTCGGCAAATACGGGAAGTGTGACATCATACCCCACGAAGCTGAGATAGCCGAGATAATTCACATCATCTATGACCGCGAGGGTTTCTCCGTCTTCCGATACTACGCGGTCCACGGTGCTTTCTCCGGCGTCAGCTGATTTTTCTGACGGCGAAGTTGCCGCTTCGGGCGTTTCGTCCTTGAGCCGGCTGACTATCTCCTGTGAAAAAGCCTTTGCCTTTGCATCGTCATTGCTTACTTTGACAAACAGCGCGGCGGCGCCGAGCACCAAGAGTATGCCGCAAATTATCAAAAGCGTTGAAGTAATTTTGATTATCGAGCGTTTTTTCATTATTTGGAAATCTTCTTTTTGATTATGATTCCTGCCGCAACCAATACCGCGCCCGCTATCAGAAGAACGGGAACAAGCCAAAGCATCGTACCTGTCTGAGGTATATCATTTCCGGGAGGCGTAGTCGGCGGTACTGTGGTTACAGCCGTTGTAGGCTCGGTCGAAGGCTCCGTGGGCGGCACGGTAGATTTTTCATATTTCACATCCGCTTCTACTTCATATATCAGCCTGCCGTATTCGTCAGTGTACGGCAGAGAGATTATAAACGGCGTCGGCGAATATACATCCTGCTCTACTGTCTTACTATCGCCCAAAACCAGATACATTCCGGCGCTGTCGATCTTTTCAAACCGCAGCTTTCCCTGATCGTCTGTCACTGCGGTATCGTTTGCCGCGATCCCGTTTTCAGTGACAAACGTTTCCAGTTCCTTTGACAATTGCGCCAGCTGTTCCGGTGTCTTTTCGGAGATATCCTTGATATCGAACGGCTTCTTAGACTGCATTTTGCCTTCTGCGTCCGGCTCTGCGATCTTCCATGCCGAAAAACTGACATTATCCATCGGGATCCCTTCAGCGATGAAACGCAGCGACAGAGACGGTGTTTTTTCACCCTCAACAGCGCCGGCGCTCACACACGGCAATACGGCTAACGCCAAAACGAACACTGACAGGATAATGCTAACTGTCTTTTTCATTTTTATTTCCTCCCTCTTTATCTGATTTCTTCCTTTTTATCTTTTTAACGATGATGACGATCAAGCCTGTTATCAAAACAGCGGCTCCCAATATGGCTAATATCTCCGAAAGATCCGGAGCTCCCAAAATATCGGGCACGCGTATTCTGTAATAGCTTTCTCCGCCTGCGCCCTGATTGTCATCATCTGCATCATATGGTATTCTGTGGCCTCTCAGTACAAGCCTGTGGGAATTCACCCCGTAAGGCGTGCAGGTCACAAGCGTACAGATATCCTCATCGGGGTCGATAGAAATATCTTGGAGCTTTTCAGGCTCTACAACAGAAATATCGTCGATTTCATATGCCAGCTTATCACCGAGAATGCTGATAAAGAACTTGTCGCTGACTTCCAGTCTGTCAAGATTTGTAAACAAGGTCGCGCTGGTCAGCCCTCTGTGCCCCATGATTATCGAGTTGGTTCCCTTTCCGCCGACCGGAAGCGATGAACCCGGCACGTGACCCGTTCCCGCAGAAAGGTATTTTTCATCGACCGTGTGGTAAATCATAAGATTTACATCTATTTTGGGGATCCTGATATACCCCATAGTGTTGTCACTTTCATAGTTGAGGAGCGACAGGTATTCCTCCATCTGTTTTTCGGACAGCCTGTAGCCTATTTTATCATTCAGCAGCCTTTCGTTATACGCCCGCGCCGCCGAAAGATACCGCTGCTTCTCCTCATCGTCCATTTTGCTCGAGCGGTTATCATAGGAGACGATCCTTTCGTACTGCCGTGCATACATCAGATGGTTGCTTACAAACGGATACAGCAGCAGCGTGACGCATGCGAGAAAGAACATCACGAGCATCAAATTCAAAACAGCAGAAAGCGCTTTGCGTTTTTTATTCAATTGTCTTCCTCCGTTTTATCAAGCGGTATATCTCTATGGCTATCGCGGTGATCAGCAGCAAGACGCCTGCCAGCGCAAGTATCTCTTCAATCGTGGGGCCTCCCTTGCGGCTGAACGGCAGCGTATATGAATATCCGCCTGTTCCGCCTGTATCGTTCGCAACGCGTCTGCTTCCCGTAAGCTCCGCAAAAACGACCAAACGGTCGGAATTAACTCCGTAAGGGGTGCAGGTAACAAGCGTACAAAGCTGCTTCCCTTTTGTGATCCCGATTTTTGCTACGTCATCCGGTTTGACGGTTTTGATTTCTTCAACACGGTAATCAAGAACCGTGTCAAGCACCTTGATTTGAAATGTATCGCCTGCTTCAAGTCTGTCGATATTATTGAACAGCTCGGAGTTCGGAAGTCCTCTGTGCGCCATCAGCATAACATTGCTGTCACAGCCCTCAACCGGGAGCGATGACCCCTGAACATGGCCGACGCCGATTTGCAGGATCTCCTCGCTAACCGTGTGATAAACAGGCTGGCTGAGCTCAATGCACGGTATCTCCAGAGTTGCCATCAACCCGTTGCTGCCTAGGTCAAGCAGGCTCATATATTCGTCTGTAAGCGCCTCTTCAACGCTGTACCCCACCGGGTGCTCGGCAAGCTCTTTATTATAGCTCAGAGCATCGGCAAGGAGCCGCTTTTTTTCCGCTTCCGGCAGTTCGCGCGTGCGGTTATCATACGAAACACAAACTTCCTTCTGCGCGTTGCTTACAAACAAACCGCTGATATACGGATAAAGCAAAAGCGAAATGCAAATCAAAAACAAAGCGACAATAAAAACATTAAAAACCGTATTGCGCTTGGTTTTCTTTTCCTTCGTTTTCATATTTCTTCCTTTTCTTGCGTGCGTTTGAAGCACTAATACCGATCTAAATAGAATTACTGCCTCAAACCCGCGCAAGGCGGGGGTGATCCACGGAATGACCGTGGACCACCTAAACTCTAAAAGTATTATTTCTCTTTAGAGGAGATCCTTTTCTTGATGATAAGAACAACTATCATTCCGGCAAATGCCGCGCCTGCCAAGCCGAGGATCACATACAGACCGATGCCGCCTGTCGAGGGGAGCGCACCTTTTTGGAAGTTCTTAACGTTGAGCGAGGTGATACCTGTCTTGATATCAGCATAACCGTCCGGATTTGTCATGGTAACATAGCCCTGCGGACCTGTAACTTTAGCGGTGTAGGTGGTAAGAGGATATGTTCCGTCGGTATCAACCTGATTTTTAACCGAAGCCACGATCTCGATGGTGATCGCGCCTTCCATCTTGGTGTAGTTGTTGGGAGCAGCAGTCTCGGTAAGGGTGTATGTACCTACATTCAGACCCTTCCAATCAAACTTAGAGAGAGCTGTGCCGTCGATCTCAGCGACCCTAACATTGCCCTTCTTAAGCAGCCACGTCGAGCCTTCAAGCGCCTTGTCGTCGCTGTCTGTCTTGTTGACTGTGATTCCCAGTGTGAAGGTCTTGGTTTTGCTCGTGGGGGATTCGCCCGTGCCTGTTGTTGCGGGATCATGGGAATAACGAAACTTTACCTCATTGATGTTGCCTGTTTGGCCCATTACAGCGCTGTTTGTGAGCTTTGCCTTATATGTGAGCTTGATCTCGGCATCATAGGTTGCAGCCGCAATGATCTTAAGGTCTTTGATCTTAACGTTTACGCTGTTGCCCGATGCTTTGCCGTAAACATTTGCGGTGCTGTCGGTAGTAGAGATATCAACTTTTGTTCCGCCGATGGTCAGCTCCATTGGGGCAACATATTCCATATTGGTCATTGTGTCGGCGATTTCGAAATAATAGGTCTCGTACTCAGACATATCGGGGACCTTGCCGGTAACGGTAAATGTCATTTCCTCGCCGATAGCGGCGATGTTGCTCTTTTTGTCTGTCTCATCGCTGTCGGAAACAGTCTTTTCGGGCGTAGGCACGATCAGCTTGTTCGAGATCGTAACAGTTGCGCGGTCGAGCTTGAAGAGCGAGTAAACAACAGCGTCCGTGTTGCCGGGCAATTCGGGCGCCATTACATAGTAACCGTACGGAAGTCCCGAAACAGTGCAGGTATCTGCGTCAACTGTCTTAGTCGCAGCGGCAGGAACGTTGTTGGCGGCGGCAAACTTTCCGAGCTCACGGCCGAGAGCCCGAGCGTTGGCTGAGTTGGACACCACACTCGCGAGATACGCAATGATCTCGTCGTTTGTTTTGTAGCCCCCCTTGCCATCATCAAAGAACGTTTCGAAATTGCTTGTCACTTCGTAAGAGCCTGTTGCGTCCACATAGTCAAGCACGCGGTAGAATTTTAGATTCTCGCCCACTACCGCTTTCTCCACGGTTACCGTTCCTTTTGCGTCTGAGACTGCTCCGCATGTGACTGCGGTCATAGCCGCCAGCATAAGGACTGCCAGCGTCATTGCGATGATTTTTGTCAGTTTTTTCATTTTGTCGTACTCCTTTTCTCTTTGATAGATTTTTTTCTGTTCTTTATTACAACTGCTGTAAGCAGTAAAATAAACGATGAGGTCGCGGCAATTACTACCGGAATGACTCCTACCGCGCCGGTCACGGCAAGCACTATGGGCTTATCCACCATTTTAAGCATCAAAACATTCTCGCCGCCCGAGGTTATTGTTCCATCTGCGTTTACGGTAAATTCGATATCAGGCGCTTTCATATATCCGAAGGGAGCCTGCTTTTCGCGCAGGATATATGTGCCCTGCGGAATCTGAGCGGTGTGGTAGTCCTCGGTGGTGACCCACTCGTCGAGCACGTTCTCCTCGTTGCCCTTCTCGATAATCTGCAGCACCGCGTCGGTGACGAACTCATCGTCCTCGTCCACCTTGGCGATACGCACATCATAGCGCTTATCGGTGTTGGTGTATGTGATCGTGATATCGTCGTCCTTCTGAACGGTGATCTTTGAGGTAGTGAGCTGCTTGTCGGTCTCGGTGTTTTCGGCTGAAAGCGGTACTACCCTTTCGGTTCCGGTGATAGCATACGAAGCAGTGTAGTTGCACGCCTGTTCGCTGACGGTGTATTCCGCTCCTACGGGCAGGTCGCTGAACGTTACGCTGTCGCCGTGTTTGAGCGTAAGGGTCAGGTTGACCGTACCGTTTTGGTCGGTGGTGAACTGCGTGCCGTCCGAGAGCGTATAGACCGCGTTTTTGTCGAGCTTGCTCAGGGCGATGTTGAACGCGAATTCATTATCGGTCGTCGTTTTGCCGTTGATGAGCTTTTTGAGCGTGAAGCTTCCGGTATCGCGCTCCTCCTCGGGGATCTTTGTATTTTTGAACTCAATGCTCGTTTCTTTTCCGATGAGTTCTCCGCTCTGTGTAGGCTGATCGCAGGTGTACAGCGCGCTTTCAGCCTCGGTGACGGTGTAGGAGCCTACCGTGTCGGGAAGTCCGGTGATTCTAACGGTCTCGCCGTGCTTAAGGTAAGCAGTCGCCTTGCCGCCCGCGAAGATAAGTTCGCCGTACAAGCCGTTGATGTCCGCATGCAGATCAACGTTAAAGGTGAACACACGCGCCCTGTCTTCATCGTCGAGCTCTCCGCCGTCATAAGGCAGGACGGTCTTTTTGATATTCAAGCTCTTCTTTGGCTTGATATTATTGGTCACGGTAAAGGTGACGTCGCTGTTATTTTCGGTCAGAGTGCCTGAGGGCGAATAGGTGGTGTCGAAAACGCCCTGATAATTCTCCTCCTGCTCGGTGACGGTATACGTTACACCGCGCGGGATGTTGGTAAAGGTTATCTGTTCGCCCGCCTTGAGGGTAACAGTCGCTTCACCGTTGGTGAATTTTGTATATCCGAATATCTTTTTGCCGGCGACGCCATCGCCCGTCAGCTTGACGTTGAAATGGTAATCCATACCGGCGAGGTCGTATTCGGGATAATCCGACGCATTGCCTTCAAGAACCTTTTTAAGGGTGAGCGAGCAGGTGTCGGTAGTTGTACGGGTATTGGTTATGGTCGCGCTGTTCTGTCTGGGGTAGTTGATAACGGTGTAGCCTGTACTGTTATCAAGGTCGCACTTGAAGCCGGGGATAGGCTCCTCCCAAATGTAGTAGGTCGCCGGGACGTTGAACACCTTCATTTTGTACGTCCAGGTTCCGTCGCGATTATCCAGCCACTTGCCCTCTGCATCGTCGCTGTTGCTAGTAACCTCACTGTTGGTGATCTGGGAGAAGGTCACGGTGTTTGTATTGGTATCGGAGTCGCCCGGGTCACCCAAGGCGATGTCCGATTTAAAATCAATAGCTGCGGATATATCGGGTCTGCCCGCGGCTAACATCTCAGGTTTTTTCACCGTCTGTATTTCGGGAGCGGCTTGGCTGTTTTCTGCGCTGCTGTCACCGAAAACGGCGTCGGTCAAATCACTTATCAAGCCGGTAAATACATTCATCAATACTCCGAGCGGCTCGTCGTCCTTGTTACCGGTCGGCGGAACATATTTATATGTGAAGTATCCGGGCTCGTCGGGCGGGTTATCAATGCGGGCGTAGATTTTATATGTATAATAGCTTTTATACGTCGTGCCCGCCCCGCCTTTGAGGGCGTTACAACCGTAAAACATAGAAGTAGAAGAAGTTACCTTTGCGGTAGACCACAGATCGCCGACATAGACCGTTTTCAAATTGCTGCAAGAGTCGAACATATAACTCATATCCGTCACTTTGCCGGTGTCAAAGCCGCTGAGGTCGAGGGTGGTCAAGCTGTAGCAATCCCAGAACATGTCACTCATATCCGTCACGCTGCCGGTGTCAAAGCCGCTGACGTCGAGGGTGGTAAGATTGCTGCAAGAGGAGAACATGAAACTCATATTGGTCACACTGCCGGTGTCAAAGCCTCTGACGTCAAGGGTGGTAAGATTGCTGCAAGAGGAGAACATTCGATTCATATCCGTCACACTGCCGGTGTCCCAGCCGCTGACGTCGAGGGTGGTCAGACTCTGGCAATAAACGAACATGTTATTCATATCGGTCACGCTGCCGGTGACAAAGCCGCTGACGTCGAGGGTGGTCAGTTTTTTGCAATTGAAGAACATTTGACTCATATCGGTCACGCTGCCGGTGACAAAGCCGCTGACGTCGAGGGTGGTAAGATTGCTGCAATTGTTGAACATGCTTCTCATATCCGTCACACTGCCGGTATTCCAGCCGCTGACGTCGAGATTGTGCAGACTGGTGCAGGCGTAGAACATGTAACTCATATTGGTCACGCTGCCGGTGTCAAAGCCGCTGAGGTCGAGGGTGGTCAAGCGGTAGCAATCGTAGAACATGTTTCTCATATCGGTCACGCTGCCGGTGTCAAAGCCGCTGACGTCGAGGGTGGTAAGATTGCTGCAATAGGAGAACATATAACTCATATCCGTCACGTTACTTGTATCAAAGCCGCTCAAATCGACTGTTTTCAAACTTTTGTTATAATAGAATAAATCATTACATTTATCCGGCAGATGTGCCGCCGAAGCGTCAGACCACCAGTACGCATCCGTGCCTTCCAGCCAAACAAAGATGGCGGCGCGCGTTCTGCCGTCGTCAACGCGCTCGGCGTTTTCGGGCAGGGTAGAGCGGGTATAGCTCTTTGTCGTTTTTTGGAAGGTGGTCGCGTTTCTTAATCTATTTCGCAGAGTGATGCCTGATTGCACATACGCATCAGGCTTTGGGATACTGATGACAGGCTCCTCCGTGTCCACATGAACAACGGGTATCGGCAGATCCGACGAATCGGTGATGGGATTGCCGTCGGCGTCGCGCCATAGCTTGGTGATGGTGATCTCGCCCTCGTATTCCCTTGTGTTCGGAACGCCGAAGCAGTCGGCGTACAGACCGCTGTGCCAGTCGGAGGGCCTCTTCGTCAGCCCGCTGACGGTTATCTCACCTGCGCTGCTGACAGTAACTGTCCGCACGGTGGAGTCAAGCTGATAGTGCTCCGGCGCCTTTGTCTCCTGCAGGGTGTAATGACCGGGCTCCAGCCCCTTGAAGGTCGCGATACCTTCCTCAGCCAAATCTGCTGCGCTCACCGCGGTCATGTCAACGGGCGTGCCGTAGTCCGAGGTACCCTTGAGCGTGAACTCCGCGCCGCTTAGCAGGGCGTTGTTGAGCGGGTCGTATTTGACCAGACGGAAGTTATGCAGCGGCTCGTTGACGATAACGGAGTAGCCGTTCTCGGTCGGCTTCACCTCAACGGGCGAACCGTCCTCAATACGATAGAGCGTAACGATACCGTACTTGTCGCACACAACGGAATATTCTTCTGTTGATATAATATAGCCGTCCGCCGTCTTGGTCTCAGTCAGCTTGTAGGTGCCCCATTCAATATCGGTAATGGTGACAACGCCGCCGTTCTGCGACGTGCCGTATTTGAGGACAGAATTGCCGTAATTGGAAACGCCCTCGAGCTTAAACTCCGCACCCGTGAGCGGGGCGGTATCGGTGGTGCCGTCAATGTTAACCTTCTTCAGAAACTCCAGATCGCCGTGAACACGCGGCGGGTTTTTGATCACATAGGGCTTGACTTCCGTGCTGCCGTTTATTGTTAAATCTCCGTTCATATTGACCGTAACGGTGAAAACGGTATCGTTGAGGAAAAAGTCGCTGTTCGTCTCGGTTTCCTTTAGGGTGTACGTACCCTTTTCCAGGTTGCGGCGGGTGATCTTTCCTTCGGCATCTGTATAGAGCGTCTCATTGACCTTGGTGCCGTAGTCGGACGTACCGCTGAGGTTGAACTTTATACCGGGCACGACTACATTATCATCCTCACTGCTGACCTTCAACAGCTCCAAATCGGCGACGATCTTCAAGGTGATCTCGGTGTAATCCTGGTGGATCAACCGCTCGCCGGATGCATCGCCGGTCTCAACGTTGATGGTATTGTTGTTCAGATAGATATTGTTGAACGCCCTCGGGGGAATCTCGTCCTCGTCGCTTTCCTCGTCGCTTTCAATGCCGTGCGGCGCACGCATATAGACAGTGAACTGTGCACCGGTATCGACAGGCATCTCATAGGGGGAGCCGTCCGCCGCGGTACGCATATCGACCGCGATCGCTTTGACGGAGGAGAGATCGCCTGCAAAGCTGTCGCTGGGCGTCCAGACAGAGGTATCTGCCAAATTCGTGTTATCATTTTCGTTATCTTTGATGATCAGCCCGGGGATCCTAGAATAATAGACCTTGGGAGCAATGCCGAGCCTCTCAAGCTGGTGGGTATCCACGCCTTGGAAGATACCGTGCCATTTGGACTTCTGTCCGGCGTCCTTGCCCGATACGACCACGTAGTTCTCAAGCGAGTCGAAGGCAATCAGCTCTGACGCCTTGGAGTGGTCGTCGGTCGCGAAGCGGACGTTGTAATAGTAATTGTTATCTTTATAAGTGACCGCGGACTGCGAATAGCTTGTATCATCAGTGCCGCGCACCTTCTTCTCAAGTCCGAGATTGGTGGCTACCAGCAGCGACGCGTCGTGGGCGTACTCTGTATACAGAAAGCGTTTGCTGTCGCCCGACTGGTCAAGATCCTTCATCAGCTCCGACTCGGTGATATCCTGCGTCTGAGAGGAGGTTTTGCCGTCGGTGATGCTGCTGTTGCCGGTTTCGTAGGCGACAGTGTTCAAAAGCTTTGTGCCGTAGTCGACAATCGCTTCCCACGGATGAACGGTGGAGTAGACGAGGCGGTAGCTGTCCGCGCTCTCATTGATCGCGATTTTCAGCATCGTCCGCCCCGAGCCACGGTAGTTATCATCCACGGTGACGGTATATTTCCAGCTTTCCAGCTTTGTGCTGCCGGCATAGACCGACAGAGAATCCTTCTTGTATACAGCGCCGTCCGGCAGCAGGTCGTAAAAAACGCCCGACTGCTGGGGAATGAGATAAGTGCCTTCATTGTCGCGGTAGCTCTCGGACATGGAGACGTTCCATGTAACGGTATATTCCCTTTTCTTGGCACTGTTGGTGGCGCCCACGAAAGATTTTTCCAGCAAGCTTCTCTTGTTCTTTCCCGTAATGTAGTCATCGGCGCTGCGCGTGAAGCTGATGATGGTTCTGTTTGACTGACTGATCTTCGAGGCGGATGTGTTTTTCAGGCAGAGCTTCGATACGCGGTTTCCACCGATGGCGGAGCGTGCATATTTGTCCACCGTATCGGAATGCTTCAGCTTTACATAGGGGTAAGCCCCGAGCTTGGTGTACCAATATGCGTTGGTGGTTTCAAGGCGGTAGCCGGTAACATTGCCCTTGAAGTACACATTCATTCCCGAGGTTTTTGCGGTTTTTGCTTTGTCGACTATCGTGTCCGCATCCGCGGTGTATTCATAGGTGCGGCTTTTCAATTTGTAGTCCGCAACATGGACATAATTTCCGCTTCCGCCCGCCTCGGCGTAAATCTTAATGACGTCGGTGGGAGAATATGTGCTCAGGGTACGTTTGTCAAACTGCATCGTATCCTGGTTATACGTTGCCACCTCTTCATAGATGTCCATTTGTATGTATTCGAGCTCATAGTCTGCGGCTGTCAGCTTTTCGCTGTATTCCTCATTGGAGATTTCTTTGAGATAGAAGGTGTTGTCGCTGAGCGTATAGGTGACCGGATTCTTACCGTAGTAGATGCCGGGGTCGGCAGCTGCCTGATCGAGGGTGACGTCGTCGGGCAGCGTCCACGGATAGGCGTAGCCGTATACGTCGGTATAATATTTCAGATTGCCGATCGTCGCGTTGTCATCCTGATTGAACTCCAGCAGCGAATAATCGCGGATATAGTCAGAGTTCCGCACATATCTATCCGAGACATCATAGCCGTTCTTTGTGGAATAGAAGTGACCGCTCGGATGCTTAAAACGCGGAGCTTCCTTATAATATGCCGCGCGGCTCGTGAGGGTGGATGGGGAATCGACCTCGTCGGCGGGCTGTAACGTGACAGAAACGGAATTGTTCAGCGAATAGCGACCGTTTTGCTCAAGAAGCTCGTTATAGGTGGATTTTTTGTGCGCCGTCAGCACATATACGGTCATATACTTGGAACGTGAATTCGTGATCGTGAGAGAGCGCTGATAGGTTTTTTCGTCCGCCCCACTGTCCCTGTAGCCTAACAGCATCGCGTCTTTCTCATTGAAGGTGTCGCTGAACGTAAGATTGTATGGCTGGGTAGCGTTTGCCTCCATATCAATCGTCCAGATCAGATACTCATAGTCGTCGGGATTGTCGGGCTTGACCGTGTTGCCCCACGCGTTGTTCCATTCGGTATATGCCGAGTAGGGATTCCATTTTTTGACTTTCCTCAATGTGGCGGTGGTGTCGATGTATACGGGAACCTTCTGTGTTTCGCGGGAGCACTGAGCCGAACCGTTATCAATCGCGATTGTCGCTTGGAACGGATCGGATCCGCCCTTTTCGTTGCGTGCGTCTTCTGACAGATAGTCGGCGTAATCAAAAGTCGGCTTAGTTGTCGTATAGCTGACTTCGATAAATCCGCTCTGCGCGGCGCTGCAGGAGAGACGGTTGAAGATGACGAGGTTCTCACCGACCTCCTTGTAGACAAACAGATTGCTGGCCGTCAGATCATCCTCCGTGTATTCGGGGATCGGCAGCTCGTAGCTATCGGCGAAATTGCCGTCCCTGTCGCGCAAAATCGACTTCGGAATCGTGATATGTATCTGATCCTCCGCGTATTCACCGACTCCCGAGAAGGCGTAGAAAATGCGATAGGTGAAGCTGTGACCGGAATCGCTGTTCTCCGCCGTCCACACATAGTCGCCGTCGCTGTTGAGCACTGCTCCGCTGCGGACTACCGCACGGAAATCGTTAAGCTCGATATCCTGCTGAGCGCTGTCGTCGGTACCGCGCAGGTGCAGGAGCGCTCTGGGCGCAGCAAGCTCCTCCTCACTGACCTTGCCCGTCAGCTGGTCGGAGTATGTTCCGATCTCCTCGCCCTCAACGTCCTTCATTTTATTGGAATCATCGATTGTGATACCCTCGAAGGTCTGCCTCGGCTCGAAAGCTTTGGCAGGAATACCGACATACTCACCGTCCTCGGCGTCCGCGAGCATTCCTGACTCGGATACAAACACCTCCTCCAGATCCACCGACTGCGATCTCGCCTCATCATCGGTCGCCTTATTCGCCATGATATTCGCGATCGGATTAGAGCTGAACAATAATGTACCAATTAGCATAAAAGAGAAAATGCTTTTTAACATGGTAATTTTCCTCCATTCATTAGCTTCAAAAACAAAAATGTTATCTGAATTTGTTTACTTGCTTTTATTGTATTTATTCCGTACCCCATTGAACGCTATCAATTTTATAACAATATCCGGATCACTTATCCTGCTTATCCAAATGTGAGGCACAGTATCTGCAGCGGAACTCAAATGGCGTTGCGCCATATTTTGCCTTAAACGCAGCGCTGAATTTTGTGTGAGTGGAGTAACCGACACGCTGAGCAATTTCTCCGATTTGATAATCGGTTTCGCGCAGCATTTCCTCGGCGCGCTCCATACGCACTTTTATTTGATATTCCTTTATTTCGTAACCGTACACGCTAAAAAAATACTTATTAAGCGTGGTACCGCTTATTTTAAATTTTTCAGCAAAACACTTGGTTGTCCATGGCTCGTTATAGCGTTTTGTTAAACAGTTCATAATCTCCTCTGCAATTTTCAGCTGAGATTTTTTTACTAACCTGCGGCTTCCCGAATTTGAAGTGCTGATATCATCTATATAATGCAATCCAACTTCAATCACTTTTATCAAAATCATGTCCTGACTCTCGTTTGAGAAGCACATGCCTAAAAGGGTCTCCACCGCACGGCGAGTCAAGTTTGACTGTCGGAAATAAAACAGGGAATCCTTTTTTTCTTTATTCAAGCCCAATTTTCCCACTTTATCTTTCAAACGCGAATAAATACTATCACCCTTAGGCATTTTATCTAAATATAATACAGTTACCAAGCCGAGATAATCAGACGAAACATCAAGAAACGGATAATCGTCTAATCTCCGTTCTGCAACTCCATCGCGAGGATTAAGCACCTTGATGCAGTTGTCTTTCTTATGCTTGTATGTACCCGATAAGCATACGGCAGAAAGAATAAAGTGACCCCGTGATAAATTATTCATTATCAGTCTTTTTACTTCCTCTTGTATTCCGCACATTATATCACAGGCAAAGATATGAACTCCTTCCAAAGGACAATACACAACTATTCTTCCGCCGTTTTTCAGCGATATCTCAAGCCTGCGGTTATCCTTATCGTTAATTACATCGTTATATGTCAAATACTCAATACCTCCCAATATATTACACGATAACAATGAATGTGCTTGCAATTTCTTATATTGTAAATAATAGCACTATTTTAATACTTTTGCTATCCCGATTATCAATTTTTATTCCATCTGCATAATGGTTTGTAAAATTTTCTTATTATTTTGGCTTTATTCGAAAAAAATCAGTACAAAAGGACATGAAATAATTGTCTTGTCTCGTTTTCAATTTTCAAAATTACCGTTTCGCTGATTTCTGTGATGTCTGCACCTGCAATGTGCGCTCGTAGAATCACCCTATTGCTTAACACGACAGTGTTTCGGCGGCAAATGTATTTCTTTTGGTTTTTCTGCTTTTAGCACAAAAAAACACGAGAGGTGATGAAACCTCCCGCAAACGGTAAATCATTTAATTGACATCATAGCCACATTCCAACAAAAGGATTGTGCACCGATAAAATTTCATTTACAACCCAAACTACTGTCATTTCTTCACCCTGAAATTATCCGAGTAACAGCCCGCGTATTCCTTTGAGTCAAAAGTAATCTTGACGGGCTGATAGTACACAAAATCTTTGACGTTCGACTTTCTTAAGCAGCCATGAGATCACCCCTCACACAGCCCCTCATAATAGGTTTTCTCACTATCGGAGATTATTATATTCTCATTTGATAATCTAACAGGAATGCTGATAAAAAATTCTTTACACCGTTGAATGCTGATTTGATTTTTTTCTGTTGTCAAAATCGCACTGCCGAGCTTCCGCGCGATTGCCGCCGTAACAGATTCTTCAAAAAACAGCCAATCATGTGCACCGTTCCCTGAACGGGAACGCTCAACAAATAACGGTATATCGAACTGTCTGCACACGGTTCTGACAGCGGTGACATCATCTTTCCGGTTTTCCTGCCGATAAATAAGGATTTGAACAACGCTATTTTCTTTTCGGGCGATGCGTATTTATTAAACGCAGGTTCTTCGCGTTTTGCATTTTCAAGCCAAGCTTCAACCGGGCAGATAAAAGAACAGCCGTGCTCGTCCTCGAAGAGCACAGCTGTCCTGTTGGTTATCATATCTGTTTCGGTTTTGATAAAGCGATATTCTTTTCCGTTAATGATAGCTTTTTGATTCATCATTTTTCCTTATTTGCTGTATTCAAGTTTTTTTGCTATTGCTAACCGGTGCTTTGAAAGGGCTATCATGTTCTCACTAAGCAACCATCAAGCCCTCTTTCATGACATTCTGATAGAAAGGTAATACACCCAGATACTTTCGGAAAGTATCCGCGTCCTTAATCAACGGCGTGATTTGAACATCATACGCAAGTCCTAATTCAGAGGACTTTTCTGTGATGGAATCTCTGTATCTCCACAAATTCTCGGGAGCGATCCCCTTTACCAAAATCATCATATCCACATCAGAATCGGGCGTATAATCGCCGCGCGCATAGGAGCCGTAGAGGATAACGGAATCAAGATGCTCACCGAAGGTCTCCCTCGCTGTTTTAGCTATTTCGGATAGAATTATCTGCAATTCACTTTTTGAGCACATAGGAACACTCCTTTCTCTTTGATAGTTTGATTATAGCATACCCAAATTTATTTGTCTATCTTTCTTTTGATTTTATACCGCCAACCCGTATTGATATGTAATCCTCTCAACCTGTCCCCTTTCACGCCACGAGCTCCGCATAAAATCTGTTTGTCGTACATGCCACATGACGTTGAAAATTGGAAAAGCTTACGAGAAAAGGAATAAAAAGGTATTTATTCAGCAATGGATCAACCGCTGCATGCGCCGCAATCAAAGCAGCCGTTGCAAAGGATTTTAAAGGAACAGGTGTCGCATTTTTTCGACCAATGCGGTGTATATAAATCTTTCTCCGGGATCAGATTTCCGGAGCTGTCCCTGAGTGCAAAGTGCAGTTTTCTGCCCTGATAGCTCAAGCCTGAACGAAATGCCTGCAGGTTCTGCAGGCGTTTGCTTTCGATTTTGTACTCCCTGCCGTCCTTGATAAAGGTCGTTCCTGTTTCCATGAAACAAAACGTAATATCACGCGACGTGCATTCTTCTCTCAGCGCCTTTACCCAATCAAAATCACATGGACGTGCGCCGCCGTAGTTTTCTCCGCCGCAGGCGACCTGCTCGATCTGTCCGCTGTCAAGGTATTTGCCGATCGTGACAGCTTCCAACAGCGGAGCGCAGTACACGCCCTTGTGCTTAAAAGGCAGCTCCAAAAGCAGCGGAATCCTTTCGTCTGCCCTGCGCTGCGTTTCGCATGTCACGTTCAGAAAGATATTATCCCAGCCGTCTCCCCAATCCTCCGGCAAACATTTTCTGATCCTTTCCGGTCTTTTGGTCAAAAGAAGAAAAACTACGTCACATCTCTCGCGCATGATATTCCACGCTTCGTCCCGCCATTCATCCGCTTCCTCCAGAAAGAAATCAGAGGTCATGCAGACGCTGAGCATTTCGCCGCTTTGTATCTTATACTGTTTTTTTCTGTCCCTCGACAATGGATATTTGAATCCGGTCTTTGTTTTATAGATCTCCGCAGCGTTCTTTCCCCGGAGCCTGTCCGAATAGTATACATAGCAATTCTGACAGCCTTCACTGCATTTGATACATCCGTGCCATGGATTCCAGTTACTGTGCATTGCCATTTTAGTGCGTCCTTTCCAGAAACAATAGTTGCGCCCGTATTGCAAGGTACAGCTATTTTTTGTTCTTATTATGCTTGACCGGTCTATAATTTATTTTGCAAACATATACCGGTACTTATGCTTTTGATGATAGAGCAGGTCTTTCACTCTGGTGATGATTTCGTCAGAATAGTATTCGCCGACTTCATCAAAAGCCTGCTCAATATCCTGATTTGTAAAATGCAGTTCTAAATGATTGCCGTATAATTCCTGCGCCGCATCAAGTTGTATGTCAAAATCGCGGTCAAAGGGTTTTGCGTGGATTTTGTTTATCAGTTGATATATGTCCTCGCCCATCGGATAATCTTCGGTCGTATCGGCGAGCAGTGACAATCCAAAATCAAAATACGGACAGAAACGGTACTCACCGGTATCGTCATTCAGTATAAAGGCGATGTTATTCGTGTGCCTGTCCTCGTTGAGGAAGAATGCGTCAAGTTCCAGCATCGTTGTGAGATAAGCGCCGGCGTTTTCCAAATTGGTTACTTTCTCAACGAAATCAACAGTGTGTCGGATTTTATCTTTCACAGCCGGATAGCGTGTTAGTTCCTTCGCAAAGGAATTCGCCAACCACTGTTTGGAGAGGTGTTCAAGCGTGACAAGGCTCTCATTTTTTTGACGAAAGTTTTTGGAATAGCAACCGTTCATCTCTCTGCCGTCAAATAAAATGCGAATGGGTTCATAGCTGACAAAATTGCCGATATTGGATTTTTCAAGCAACTTAGAAACAATCACCTCGCACAAACCTTCATAGCCCATGTGGTCTGCCTTGTACCAATTGTTCCTCACAAGCCATTTAAGCTGATTGCCCTTTGATGAGGTGGCTTTGGTATCGATCAGTGAAACGTTATTTAAGTCAATCGTTTTCAAAATGCCAACCTCCTTTTTCTCGTGAAATTGATATACTGGTTATCCTCGGCGGTTCTGCCCTTGTTCAGTTCCAGAATTTGCAAAGGGTCATAGCTATCCACGCCGATTCGCTGTAAAATTGTCTTTTTCATTGCGCGTGAATTTGGAAAACAGCGCTCCTCCAAAAAGCTCTCAAAATCCTCCCATGTCGGGTTTTCGTTCACGCCGAAGGCTCTTTTCATAATGTCATTTGTGCGGTTTATGATTTTGATTTGCTTGTTTTCAAAATCGACATAGATCTCAGTGCAAACCTTCTGTTTGTACATAAAATCCAACCGCATCACATAAGAGTCAGTTAAGGGCTTGTTGAGATACTTTGAGATCGTCTGCCTGCTGACGCCAAAATGCTCCGCTATCTTTTTTGTGCTCATTCCCCTGCCTTGCATTTTTATCGCGTTATCAATATCTTTTTCTGTCAGCGATTTCTTTCTGCCTCCACGCAGACGACCGGCTATTTTGCGCAGTTCGGTTTCGTCATCTGTTCCGAATAATTCAATACATAGCTTGTGATAGTCTTTCATAGCATCACCCGATTATATGTCAATTATCATTCTTTACACTATTATATATTATTTATTTTAAATTGTCAATCATACAAAAGAAAATGGAGCGGGTTTTATCCCGCTCCGAAGTAAGAAAACAGCAGTTGTTTTGAATTTATTATCGGCTAAACAACCAACCCGTATGTATAAACAACTCTTTCAACCTGACCTTTGGATTCCCAGCAACTACGCATAAAATCTGCTTGTCGTACGTGCCACATTACGCTTACCATCTGGTCGCCGACAGAACCTGCCTGACGAGATGTGAGGTCGCCGTTGTAGCCCTGCTTGAGGTTTACGCCTACTTCGTTTGCGCACTCCATCTTAAAACGGTTCATAGCTTCCTTGGCTTCAGGTACGTTGATCTGATTGCTGTTATTTCTTGACATAACTGTTTTTCTCCTTGTTATCTATATTAAGCGGCGGTTTGCCTTCGCAACTTTTCGCCGCAATAGTATTGTTAGGAGAATATTTATTTTTATTGCTTGTAAATTTTGTTAGTTTTGCAGTTGCCATATCATTATTGACAATCAAACGTAATAATGATATAATACGATTTGCAAAAATTGAAAAGAGGGATATAATGTCAGAATACTGGCTAATTCCGATGGATTTTCTTGTATGTAATTTTGATAAATTACAAAAAGAGTATCGGAAAAACGGAAAAATCATGTGGGAGATTCCCGGAAAACCTAAGAAAACACAACAGGGCTTTAGCGTAAAACACTTAATAACAGCAACCACGATCAAGCCTGGCGACATTATTTTTTTCTACGTATGTAATATTCCCACCTATACAAGCACCTCGTCAAAAGCAAGGATATTGCTGCGCGGTGAGGTTTATGACGCTCCTCATGCTGTGCTGCGTCAGGATGTTTATGTTCATGACGAAATAGACAATCATGGCGATGATTGGATTAGTGGTATATCTATCTCTAACTTGACAACCCTCACAAAAAAGGAACTGGAGGATGATCGTGTCTTCAGTAGGAAGTGGCTACAAGAGAATGAACAGGATACGCCGCAGGGTAAGAACTGGCCAAACACCTACAACAATAATTTCAAAAAAGGTGTAATTAAAGAATTAGAAAGCAAATTCAAAACGGCTGGGATTGATCACGACTTTTACGATTTGATTAAACATTTTAATAAACAATGCTTTTTCAGCGGAAAACTGGGTCCGAAAAGTCACCATCTGACCTTCAAACGCAGAAACGGAACCGACTACTATGAAATTCACCACTTCATTCAGCAACACTCCTCCCAAAAGGCAGATGAATTATCCAGCATTGTTTACTCGGAAGAAAACTGCATCTGCTTATGCTCCAACTGCCATAATAAATTGCATTACGGCGATCCTATTGAGATCAATCTTATGTTGGAAGAGCTTTGGAATGATCCTCAAATACGCGATATGCTTCAACGAAACAACTTTAAAGGCAAAATCGGCGCTGCTGATGATGACGAAGCACTATCCTGGATTAAGTGTGTATACAGATCAAATCTTGATCGTCAAAAGAAAGATAATGATAATATATAAAAGTTCTCTCAGTAATGAAGGCTGTCGTACGAGCGGTACGGCAGCCTCCTTTTTATTCAGAAGCAGAGAAAAGCAATCCTGTTCATATTTGTCGAGTCTATCAACCCTCGTTTATTCGCAATCCTCGTCACAATCACTTTCGCAATCGTCATCCGCGTAATGCTCGCCAAAGACGTCCATGCCTTCTTCATAATACGTGTCGTCAAAGAATTCAGACTCGCTCTGTTCGTCGGTTTCACCGCCGGAGGATTCCTCCCAATCATCATCCCAGCCATCAAAGGATTCCAGCGCACGTTGTTCGCTCTGTTCGCCGGTTTCGCTGTCTGAGGATTTCTGCCACTCAAAGTGCCAATCTTCCAACTCGTATTCTTCCTCGTCTTCGAGGTCTTCAAGAATTTCAAGAAGCTCAGCGCAAATTTTTTTGGCAGTATAGGACTCGTTATTATTAAAAGCCTGCAACCACATATTCGTTCTTGTAATTTCTTCCGTGTAGCTCCAGTTCTCCGACAGCCTGCAATAATGCTCAAAGAGTTTTTTCAGCATACCATCATCGCTGTAGCGGCACATCATAGTCAAAAGATCCCGTTCCTGCTCCGGATTTCTGCGCAGCAGCTCCAGCCAATCTTCGTCAGAAACCGAAGCAAACGCCTTCTGAAATTCTTCCAAATCAGACGCTTGACTTGCTGTAAAACAACCCGGCAGCAGGGTGTTAAGCACGTCGCTCCTGATTGCCGACGCAACCACGGAGCGTACAAACTCTTTCGGTATGCGTTCGCCAGAGGTATAGTGCAAATCCGACTCGCCGATCAGCGCCGGGCTGCCAAAGCGGTATGTAAGCAGCCAATCCGCTTCATAAGGAGAAACAAGCAAGCAAACGTAAGGAATTCCGCCGGATGGCTTGCGGCAATATTTTTCAAACAAATCAGCGGCTTTACCGGCGCCGCACTGAAATGCCTCGCGGCAAAGGCTGTCAATAATTTCATCATCATAAAAATCGCCTTCGAACAAGGAATAGAACTCCGGGTCAAGTCCGTAACGATAATATTTGCAGTTAAAAAAGGACAAAAACTCCGCAAGATGAAGCATATCACCGGGAATATGGCGGTATTTCGTGCGAATATATGCAATTGCGTTCTTGCTAATCTCCATATACGGACAGGCGATGTGTTTTTCCTTTACCATTTCCGCCGCGAGAAAACGCGCGGTTTTGTCGTTTTGGAACAGCGCAATGGAAGCGAAATCATTTTCATCGGTCATGCCTTTCCAAACCGAATTGCACAACGTCAGTGCCATGATTGCGTCAAACTGCTCCTGCTGCCTGAGATACCCTTTGGGCATATTCATCTCAGCCGGCAGATAACGGGTAAAATCAATCGGATACCCTTTTACCCTCTCATCCCAATCAGCAAACGCATAGCGCGAAATATTCCGCACGCTGTCGGGCAGCACAACGCTTTTGAGTGGCTTTAATCTGCCGAAAGCAAATGAGCCGATGGTTTCCACGCCATCGGGCACAGCAATGCTTCTGCTTCCGTATTTTGCCCGCGGCGACAGCGCGTGATAATAGGTCACCGGCAGGTGAAGCGGACAGCTTTCAAACGCGCCTGCGTGAATGTCGCAGACAGACTGAGAAAACGGAAAATGCTTCAGCGATCTACAGTTTAAAAACGCAGCGTTCTCCACTGTCTCAAGTCCTTCGCCGCCGTACACCCTTTCAAGTGCCGTGCAGTTTGCAAAAGCGTTTGACTCAATCAGTGTTACCGCAGCGGGAATACGGATTTCTCTCAGCTTTTCGCAACCGGCAAACACGCCAGACTCTATTTCTTCGAGTCCATGCGGAAGGCGCACCCTTTCAAGAGAAGCACAGGCTCTAAAAGCAGAAAAACCTATCGTTTTTACGCTGTCCGGCAAGTAGATTTCAGACAGCTTCTCACAGCCCTCAAACGCTCTTACGCCGATTTTCACAATATCTCCGCGCAAAATCACCTGCCTGAGCTCTTTCATATCCTCAAAGGCACCGATTTCAATATAGCTGCATCCCTTCACAATCACGCAAACGCAGTCCGGGTTTTGCTTGAGCTTGTCAAAATCGTCGCTGTCTGTGATGATGACAACATCCTCGGAAAGCGGCTCGGGCTGAGCATTGGTATTCATTTTCGATTTAAGTGTTAACATAACAAATTCTCCTTTGAAATAAAGTATTGTCATGTCAAAAAAGCGCTTTGTTTGACTGCCCACATCATACCAAAACAGAGTTGCTCCACGCAAGAGAAAGAGTGAAAAACTTTTTTTACGGCAAAAAGTTTAGGCAGTTCAACGAAAACCTGATTAGTCTTTGCTTTCCGTTTGGGCACTGGGTCAAAAAATTTGAGTTGTTTTTGACTTTATTTGACTTTATAGCTTGGATTTTTTTACTGTATAGCCGAAGCGTATATAATACACACAAAAAATCTAACCCAACAAAACGGAACCTTCTGCATTCCTGCATACATGACGTTTTGCTTATAAACAATGCAGCAGACACAAATCAAGATTCGATTTGTGCCTGCTGCATTTTATACCGCCAACCCATATGTATACACAACGCGCTCGATTTGCTTCCTTGAAGTCCAAGAACTCCGCATAAAATCTGTTTGTCGTACATGCCACATGACGTTTACCATCTGGCCGCCGACAGAACCTGCCTGACGAGATGTGAGGTCGCCGTTGTAGCCCTGCTTGAGGTTAACGCCTACTTCGTTTGCGCACTCCATCTTAAAACGGTTCATGGCTTCCTTTGCCTCAGGTACGTTAATCTGATTGCTGTTATTTCTTGACATAAATGTTTTTCTCCTTGTTATCTATATTAAGCGGCGGTTTGCCTTCGCATTTTATCGCCGCAATAGTATTGTTAGGAGTAAATTCATTTTTATTGCTTGAAAATTTTGTTATTTTATATTTTCAGTAAATAAGGCTGTGACTCAAATGAATCACAGCCTTATATTATTGTTTAAGCTACCGATTATCAGACGTCGGTCAGTTTAAGGTTCTTTACCTTTCTCGTGCCGAACGCGTTGATTGCGATGGAGAACGCCGCTGTAATCGCAGCGCTAATCAGCCATCCTAAGAAGAACGGTGTTCTGACGAACTGGGCGTGCGGCATTTCGATAAACCTGATTACGATATAGCCCATCAAGGCGCCTACGCCGATACCGAGCAGAATTCCGATTATCGAGGTGATTATTGTTTCGGTGTTAAGGTACCTTTTGACCTCTTTGACGGTGAAGCCGTTGATACGCATAATCGTCAGCTCGCGCGTCTTTTGGTTTACGTACATCTTCGTGATATTTAGAAGAATGAAGTATGCCATCAGACCTGCTATCACAAGCAGAAGGATTGCCACCTTGTTGAATACGTTTGTAACAAGCTCAAGCTTTCCTTTGTCCTCGGTTGCAGGAGAAAGGCTCTCGAAGCCCTTTACCTTATCGAGCTTTTCAACCAGCTTTTCCTTATCGGCTCCGTTTAGGAACAGGAAATATGTGTTCATCTCGGGCTTTTCGCCAAAGTACTTTTCATAGGACGCTTCGTTCATAATCATATTGCGGCCCATATAGTTGTTGAACACGCCTGCAACTTTTACATTATTCGGCGCCATGGTGCTGTCGTAGATAATGATTTCGTCGCCCTGGTTCTTGCCCGAGGTCTCGGTGGTTCTGCACTGGATGAACACGCCGTCCGAATCTGTAGGAAGCTTACTGTCCTCTTTCCAAGTCTTAAAGTTATAGAACTCAGAGAGCGCTTCCATATCGCCGCAAATCAGGTCGGTGTACTCTACGTCGCTGCCTGCCTTGAACGCGCGCAATCCGCTCTGCGCCTTAACCCAGGTCGCGCCTGAATCGTTAAGGATTGTTTCAATCTCTTTCTCGGCATTTTCGGATGTGCCGGAGTTAAAGGTCAGCCTTTCATCATATTTTACGATTTCGCCGTACTGCTTGTCACCGACGCTGCTTACACTGCCGCGCAGGGTAAAGCCGATTACCAGAAGCGCACAGCATCCGGCTACGCTGACGGTCGTAACGATAACACGCGCAAGGTCGGAGCGCATATTGCGGAAAATAAGCCTTGAATACAAGCTGCCGCCGCTCTTGGATTTTTTAGATTCTTTCCACGCCTTCGGCTGTTTTTCTCTCATCAAATCCATCGCGGTTGAACGCATCAAACCAAGGCAGGAGATTGTTACCGCAACTATGGCAAGCACAATCGCCAAACCTACGGCGAGCACGGAAGTGCCAACCAGAATTCCTGCCGGTATTGCCCCGATTACATACATATTACTGTAAGAATTGAGCACCACACCCTGGATAACAAAGTAACCTGCGAGGATACCGATTAACGCGCCGGCGATGGTCGCGCTGATTCCAAAGACAAGATATTTTCCCAAAATTTCGCTGTTAAAAAAGCCGAGCGCCTTTGTCGTGCCGACCAGCCTTCTCTGCTCGTCCACAATTCGCTTGATTGTCGTGTAAATAACGAGAGCCGCGATGACAACAAAGAACAGCGAGAAGGTGACGCTCAGGTTGGATATGCTCTTTGCCGAAAGCGAAAGGTGCATATATCCGCCGTTAGAGCCAACATCAAAAACAAACCAGCTGCAGTCCTTGATATCAGCGAGAGCCTTTTTGGCGTCGTCAAGCTTTTGAACATTCTTATTATATTCTGCTAAGCCGTTGTTGTATTCTTTCTCTTTATCGGCAAGGGTATTTTTACCGTTTTCGAGCTCTTTAACGCCGTTATCATATTTTTCCTTATTTTCAGTGTACTTTGCGACTCCGTCATCATACTGACTTTTGCCGCTGTTATATTCTGCGAGGCCGGACTCATACTGCGCCAAGCCCGAGTAATACTCAGCCGCGCCTGCGTCATACTTCGCTTTGCCTTCCTCGTACTGTGCAACGGCGCTGTCATACTTGGCTTTGCCGGCGTTATACTGCGCCAAAGCGCTGTCGTATTTGGCTTTGCCTGCGTCAAACTGCTGCTTACCTTTGTTGTACTCCGCTAAGCCTTGATTATACAGTTCCTCGGCGGCTGCAACTAGCTCATTATAAGCCTCAATCTCCTCAGGCGTATACTCAGCGAGCTCTTCGGGTGTAACGCTCTTTGCTTCCTTCAGCGCCTGTTCGGCTTCGTCGAAAAATTCCTTTACGGATTTGAGCTCGGCTTCAGCCTCGTCGAGCTTTTGCTTATTAGCGTCGAGCTCGGCTTTTGCCGCGTCAAGCTTCTTTTTGTTTGCGTCGAGCTCGGCTTTTGCGACGGCAAGCTTTTGATTCGAGGTGTAAAGCTCATTTCCTGCCGAGTCAAGCTTATCCTTTGAGCTGCTCAGAGTGTCCTCGGCGCTGTCAAGCTTTGACTTTGAGCTGTCCAGCGTTTCCTTACCGTTGTCAAGCTCGGTTTTAGCATTTTTGAGCTTTTCTTCGTTCTCACTTATAGTGCTTTTTCCTTTGTCAAGCTCAGTTTTGCCGTTATCAAGCTTTTCTTTTGCTTCGTCGAGCTTTTTCTGACCGTCATTAATCTCTTTTTGATACTTATCCTTGACCTCAGCGGTGCGGAGCGCCGACCTTTCATCGGCAATCCCGTTAAGGCGTTCCCTGGCGGCGTCGGTTTTCTTTTTATACTCGTCGCTGAAACGGTTCAAGCCCTCGGTAGATTTGAGCACGACCTCGGCTCTCATAAAGCAGCCGTCGAGCTGCTCGTCGTCAAAAGCGTTTGGTGCGACCAAAATGTACCTGTTGCCGGGAGCAAAATCGGGCTTTGCGAGATGATCCGGATGCATAGCTATACCCGTGACTTTATATTCCTTACCCTTCAAAAACTTCGGTGTTTCACCCTGTTCATCGCAGGCGGTGACGGTATCTCCGATTTTATAACCGAGTTTTTCCGCGATAGTCTGCTCGAGAGCACATTCATCGGCTTTTTGCGGCAGCGTACCTTCCGCAATCTCGGGTACGTTAATTTTTTCGCTTACGGAAACGACGTTGACGTTCTCGTGAACATCGCCGTTGCTGACCTTTGCGTTCGCAAAATAGATACCTTCGACATCCTTGACGTCATCCGCCGCCTTGAGCGCGTCGATATCTCCGTTTGTCAAAAGCAGCGACGAGGTGACCTCAAAATCCCTGAAGGACGTTCTTTGATAAAAGCTGTCGCCTGCGTTCCTCATTGACTCGGCGGAGTAGCAAATGCCGAGATAGGACGACGCTGCCATTGCCGCGATGAAAACAACGGAAATCCACGAAAGAAGGTTCTTTTTTATGTTTCGCGTTGCGTCCTTAACCTGTGTTTTTTTCATAATGAACCCCTTTCCCGGCTTACCAGATCAAATCTACAGCGTGAAGCGGGTGCATATTTTTCTTTATGGAAGCGATCTTGCCGTTGCGCACTTTTACAACACGGTCCGCCATCTTGGCAATCTCAACGTTATGCGTAACCATCATAACGGTAGTACCCTGCGTCTTGACGATATCCTCGATGGTCTGGAGAACCTCGATACTTGTGGTATAGTCAAGCGCCGCAGTGGGCTCGTCGGCAAGAATAAGCTTTGGCCTTTTTACGATCGCGCGGGCGATTGAAACGCGCTGCTGCTGACCGCCCGACATCTGTCCGGGATAGTTGTTCTCACGCTGCGACATATTAACCTTTGCGAGCGCCTCCTTGGACGACATCGGATTTTCAGCCAGTTCAGCGATGAACTCTACATTTTCAAGCGCCGTCAGGTTGGGCATAAGGTTATACGACTGGAAGATATAGCCGATGTAGTCGCGGCGGTATTTGGTGAGCTCGTCGTCGGAGGGATGGGAGAAATCCTTTCCCTCAATAGTGAGCTCGCCTGTCGTAAGAAAGTCCATTCCGCCGACGATGTTCATCATCGTGGATTTACCGCAGCCCGACTCACCGAGCACAACGATAAACTCGTTTTTGTATACATCGAGGTTAATGCCCTTCAAAACCTTCAGCGTGGTATCGCCTGTCTGGAATTCCTTGGTGATATTGCGCAGGGTTGCGAGGATTTCTTTTTTCTCCTCTAAATCGACAATAAGTCCTTTTTCGTCAATCGTGATTGCCGCGAGAGAAGCCATACGCTCGCAAAGCTTCATTTCCTCTTCATCATACAGCGTACCGTCGAGCTTGTTGACAATCTGAACGCAGCCGATAATATCGTGTGTGTTGTTGAGCGGCACACAAATCATCGTCTTGGTGACAAGGTCGTTGTCGTCAAAAACAGTGCCGTCAAAACGTGGATCCGTCGCGGCGTCCTCTACGAACATAGACTTACCTGTCTGCGTAACGATACCTTCAATGCCCAGACCGTTCTCCACGCTTATGTTGGAGATGTCGGCAGGGCCGATATGGAAAACAGGCGACAGTCTGTCGGTCTTGGGATCGAGAAGCCATATCGCTCCTGCCTCACTGTTCAGCGTTTTGACGATAATGTCCAAGCTGCCCGACAGCGCCTCCTCCAAGTTGTCTACCTTGAGCAACTGCGCCATGATTGCCCATGACGCTTTTGCGAATCGTTTGTTTTCTGCCATTATCTCTATCCTCCCGAAAGATTTCAGTGTATGTAATGTTATGAAATATCTGTATTGCCGTCTGAACCGTAGTAAGTGAATCCGATCATCGTGATATCGTCAAACTGCTCGGCTTCTCCGACAAAAGCGTTGATACCGTTTGTTACGTTCTCCAGCACCTGCTGCGGAGAAGCGTTTTTATCGTTGTTCAAAACCGTAAGCAAGCGGTCTGTGCCGAACAGCTCGCGTTCGGTGTTCTTTGCCTCGGCAACGCCGTCCGTATAGACAAACAGCCTGTCGCCCGGTTTTAGTTCAAAATCGTGTTCTCGGAACCGCAGTCCCTTGAGCAGTGATACAGGCGGTGAATGTCTGTATTCGACGAGCTCGTATTCACCGTCAGCGCGTTTGAGAACGGGATGTTCATGTCCGGCGTTTGCCGCCGTTCCCTTTCCCGATGAAAGCTCCAGCACCGCAAGCCATACGGTGACAAACTGCTTGGGCTTGATGTTGTTGGTTTCAATCAACTGGTTGTTGACCTTTTCGAGCGCCGCGGACGGGCTGTCGCCTGCCTTAAGGCGGTTTTTGATGAGGATTTTTGAAATCATCATAAACAGCGACGCCGGAATTCCCTTGCCGGAAACATCGGCAATTACCATCGCGAGATGGTCGTCGTCGACGAGGAAGAAGTCGTAGAAATCTCCGCCGACCTCCTTTGCAGGAGTCATGGACGCGTAGATGTCAAATTCCTTCCTGTCAGGAAAAGCCGGAAAAGTGCTGGGAAGCTGAGCCGCCTGAATATCCTTAGCCATATTCAGCTCAGCGCCGATACGTTCTTTTTCTGCGGTCGCGAGCCTGAGCTGACGGATATAATCGCGCAGCTCCACGTTCATTTGCTCAAACGAATCGGAAAGCTCCTCGATTTCGTCGCCGGTATGGATGTCGGGTGAAACGAGCTTCTCCGACTCCAAATCCCCTACCATTTGCTTTGCGGAGGAATTCAACCGCTTTATCGGCAGCAGCACGCCTTTCTTTGTTCTTCTGTAGAAAATTAAAATCGGGATGATACTTGACACGAGTACTATTACCAGCGTGGCAAGGTTAAAATCCACAATCTTTAATATAATGCTTTCGCCCTTGAATTCGGAGGCGACCATAGCGACCGGATTTCCGTTTTTGTCGTAAATCGGTGAAAACGCCGTAACCACCAGATTGTTGGCGCTCTTATCGTCTATGTATACGTTTTCCTCGGATTTACCGGAAAAAGTACTCATCGCGCTTTTCTTGAATTCTCCGTCAAAAGCCTGACGTGAGCCTAACGCATTCCCTGCGGTTTTGTTGGTATCCCAAACGGTCACAAGCTCATTTTCCGACGGCACAAAAACATACATACGGTCAAGCTTGCCTTCCGATTGCAACAGCTTAAGAAAATCACGCATCTGCCCATAGTAGTCGTCCGTTGTTCCGTTCTTGTAATACCCGGTTAACTTTTCGCCGTCGATATACTCGGACGCCGTGTGCGTCAAGGCAAAGGCAGTTCCGTAGTGACTGTCATCAAAGTCGTCGATGTAGCGCCATGTGATACCGATACAGACAAAAATGACGATGAAAATGAGAACAAAAATCAAGCCGAGTATCGCCTTGACCGTCAGCTTTTTTCTTTTTTTCTTCGGTTCTTTACTCATGGGTACTCTCCGCCTGTGAATGGTTTTTCTTAATCGTCAGGACGTTTTTTCCGTCCTGATAAGCGTAGCTGACTTCGTCCATAAACCTCTTGGTTAGAAAAATTCCGAGCCCGCCCTTTTTTGCCAGTGAAAGGGGACGGTTTTTTTCGGGATCGGGCTTAGCCAGAGGGTCAAAGGGCTTTCCGCTGTCGATAAACGACAGCGTGACCGTCAGAGGACTTTCGCACCCGTCCGCGGTTACGGTAATCATACCCGTATCGGGCTTGTATGCGTAGCTTGAGACGTTAACAAAAATCTCCTCGGTGCAAAGCTTTAACTGAAAAAGCTCCTTTTTATCAAAGCCGAGCTTTTCCGCAAAATCAATGACAAAGTCGATTACCTCGTTCAGCCTTGTTTTTTCGGCAGGTATCTCTATACTTATCATTTTACGTCGATAATATCAACAAAGCCTGTTACTTCAAAAATGTTCTTGACTTCATCGTTAGAGTTGATTACGCACATCTCGCCGTTTTCCTGCATAACCTCGGCGGCGCCGAACAGTGCGCGCAGACCTGCGCTGGAGATATAGTCCATTTTTTGAGCGTCGATAACCAGAGATGTAACCCCGTCAAGACATGTTTCGAATTCCTTTTCGAGCTTGGGAGCGGTGTTTGTGTTTAATTCTCCTTCAATGGCAACCGTAAGCTTGGTGCCTTCCTGTGTTTTTGTAATCGTCATCAGATAATTCCTCCTAAAAATTTATGAAATGTTAAAATATTACCAAATTATATAATACCACACTAATCGTGCCAATGCAACACTCGAAATCTATGTTTTCTCCAAAAATCATTACATAGAACACAAAATTTTATTTAAAACCTTTTGAAACATAGTGACAATAATATACAATTAGCAGATAGAAGGTCAGTATAAGCAGGTTAACTCGTCCTCAATACTTACGACAGTAATTGATGTTATCGCGGACGCATTTGTAGTCTTTGTATTGCACGGCGGAATGCTGCAAATCGGCTTGGCTACCTCGCTCGGATATATCGTTCCGTTCTTTGTATGCGCGTCTTTTTACGCAGGCAAAAAGAGCGCGTCTGTTTTTCGCCTGAAGTTCAAGGGCTTTAGCCCAAAGCTGTGCGCTGAAATGATTAGTCTCGGCGCTCCGATGGGCGTTGCAAAGGGCAGCAAAGCCCTGGGCGGTCTCATCATCAACAATCTGCTCACTTCCTTCAATATGCCCTATCTTGTGGCGGCTCACGGCGTATTCGCCCAGATTACCGTATTTGTACGCGCGGCATGGTACGCACCTGCCGATACGCTTATGGCGTTTGCCGGCGTTTTTGTCGGAGAAGAGGACAAAAAATCAATCAAGCTGTCACAAAGAATCTCTCTGATTCACGCGCTGGTTATGTCAAGTGTTGTTACGGTTGTACTGTTTGTATTTTGCGATCCGCTGGCGGCGTTCTTCCTGAAATCTAATAACCCCGAGGCGTTGGAGCTTGCCAAGCAGTGTATAAAGGTTTCTTGTCTGTCATTGCCGTTCCACACGATCGTATACAATTTCAACAATTACCTGATGGGAATAAAACGGCTGCGTTTTGCCAATATATACAGCTTTTTGATTGAATGCGGCAACCTGATTCCTATTACCTTTTTAATGCTGCGCGTTATAGGCTATGAGGGCGCGTTTATATCCAAAATTTTCAATATGGCAGGACTTTCGCTGATTGCCTTATTGTACATATTTTTGAATAGAGAGGGAAAGTCTTTCGGCGATAAAATGCTGCTTATGCCGAGAGACTTCGGCACAACTCCCGATAATGAGATTTCGGTAATAGCCTCATCAACTCAGGAAATTGAGGAATTATCAAAGATTGCGATTGCGTTTGCCATGGAGCACGGCGCGGACAAAAAACGCGCACGGAAATACGGGCTTATCACCGAGGAATTGTCCGTATTTTTAGCGGAGCACGGCTTTAACGACGGAAAAGAGCATAATATTAATATGAGATTGGTTGCAAAGGGCGATGACCTGATTATCCGTATGCGCGATGACTGCAAGCCGATGAATTTAAAGGATTACTACAAGCTTTTACAGGGCAGTCAGGATAAAAAAGAGGAAGAAATAAACCTTGCGATTATCCTCAAAATGGCGAAGGACGTTAAATACACCGCTGCCTTTGGTGCAAATAACCTGATTGTCAGGGTTTAACAGTTTTAAGGCAACACCGCACAATTCAAGGCGCACGGCTTGCTTGAATATTATTCCGTCAGCTTGCCCAAAAAATCTCGTCAAGGCGTCAGCCTTACCTTGATTTATTTGTACAACCTGACAAAAAATCTTGCTGCGCAATCCGCACACCTGAATTATGCGGTATTGCCTTAATGCAAATAAAAGCAGACGTCACGCGGCGTCTGCTTTTTAGATTTAAGATTTATTATTTTTTGAGAACCTTTTTGTTCCATGTGGTTTTTCCGCATTTCGGGCACTTCATATAACGCGTTCTGCCCATATGCGGCGCCCAAAGCACACTGCCGAAGGTGGGAATATAGCGGTGTCCGCAATCGGCGCATTCGTAATAGCCTGCGGTCTGCTCAATTTTAAGCGCAAAAAACAATCCCACTAAGCACGGGACTACTCCCGCGATAATCAAACAGATTCTCGCCCAATCGGGCATATCAAAAAAGCTTGCGGCAAAGGTAAAGCCAAGTAAGATAATCACTGATAAAACGCCGATTAAAATTTCAAGCGCGAGCAGATTTTTGTCTGCCTGCTCCTTTTGCTTTGCCATTTCGATTAACAGTTTTTCGGATTTTTCCCTGTAGTCCTCCATTACTACAACCTCCCCGTTAAACAAATCGTTGATTGTGATGTTCAGCAGCCCGCACAGCTCAGGCATAATCGCAACGTCGGGCAGGGATTTTCCTGTTTCCCATTTTGAAACCGCTCTGTCGGTAATTCCGAGCTTTTCCGCAAGCTGCATTTGCGTCATATTATTTGCCTTTCTGCGCTGCGCGATAAAGCGTCCGATTTTCACCTGATCCATATTTCTGCCTCCTTTCACTTTAAATTATAGTCGGGTAAGGGTTAAAAATCTACAAACCGTTGGTTGATATGGAGATTTTTTGTTTTAATTTAAGTATACTTTCGCTCTGCTGCGATGTCAATACTGTCGTAAAATTGATTTTTTACGGTTTTTGATGTATTATAAATGTGAATTTCAGAATTTGAGGTAAAGTTATGATATACATAGGCAACCACGTTTCGGTATCAAAGGGATATCTCGCCATGGGCACGCATGAGGTAGAGCTCGGCGGAAACACCTTCGCGTTCTTTCCGAGAAATCCGCGCGGCGGAAAATCAAAGTCCGTTTCCGCTGAGGATATCGCTGCTCTGCGCGATTATATTCACGAAAACAATTTCGGAAAGCTCGTTGTTCACGGCGCGTATACAATGAACATCTGCGCCGCGAAGGAAGAAATTAGAGCTAACTCACGAGAAATGTTGCGTGATGATTTAATTAAGCTTCAAAACCTGCCCGGCAATTACTACAACTTTCATCCCGGTTGTCACGTAGGTCAGGGAACGGAGACCGGCATTAAGCTGATTGCGGAAAACCTTGTAAGCGTGATTGATGAGGTTGAGCGCGAAAGCGGAGCGCTTAAAAATATAATTTTGCTTGAAACAATGGCAGGCAAGGGCAGTGAAATCGGCGGAAGGTTCGAGGAGATAAAGAGCATTTTGGATTTGGCTGTTTCGCTCGGCGGAGAAAGCTTCAAGGACAAGCTCGGAGTTTGCCTTGACACCTGCCACATTTGGGATGGCGGCTACGATATAAAAGCCGACCTTGACGGTGTTTTGGCTGAGTTTGACACGGTTATCGGGCTTGACAGGCTGTACGCGCTCCACCTTAACGACAGCAAAAACGTCTGCGGTTCGCACAAGGACCGTCATGAAAAGCTCGGTGAAGGCTTGCTCGGAGAAGAAGCGTTAAAGACGGTTGTTCAGCATCCATTACTCCAAGACCGTCCGTTTATTCTTGAAACGCCGAACGACGACAATGGCTACGCAAAGGAGATTGCAACTGTAAAAAGCTGGATAAAATAATAGAACTGTCATTCCGTAAGCGTGGAATGACAGTTTTTTATTATGCTTTTATTATGCTCATTAAACAGGCTCAAAGAAGGTGTCGGGGTGGTTGGGGTCAAACTGCTCGTTTGCCCACATCAGGGTAACGAGGTTTTCCGTTTCGGACAAATTGATGATGTTGTGCGTCCAGCCCGGAATCATATGAACCGCCTCGATTTTTTCTCCCGAAACCTCAAAAGCAACCTTTTCGTTTGTGTGGATATTGCGCTCCTCAATCAGCGCTCTGCCCGATACAACAATGAAAAACTCCCACTTTGAGTTGTGCCAGTGCTGTCCCTTGGTGATACCAGGCTTGCTGATGTTTACTGAGAACTGACCGCAGTTTACGGTTTTTAGCATTTCAGTAAACGAACCGCGGTCGTCGCAGTTCATTTTAAGCGCGAATTTGAACTTTTCGGCAGGGAGATACGACAGATAAAGGCTGTAGAGCTTTTTGGCAAAGCTGCCTTTCGGAATATCGGGCATAACAAGCGTTTCGGGCTGAGATTTAAAACTATTAAGCAGATCGACAATCTCACCGAGCGTTACTTTATAGGTCAGCGGAACATAGCAGTATCTGCCGTTATTATTCTCTACAGGAATTAAGCCATCATAGTCGCAGTGTTTTTCCTTACCCTCGAGCAAATCAAACATACCCTCAACCAAGTCGTCGATATAGAGCAGCTCAACCTCGGCGTTTCGGTCGTTCACGGTATATGGCAGGTCGTTTGCGACAGCGTTGCAGAAGGTGGAAACGGCTGAATTGTAGTTCGGGCGGCTGTGCCCCATCAAGTTCGGGAAGCGGTAAACCGCAACCTTTGCACCTGTTTCCTCGCCGTACTTAAATAGCAATTCCTCGCCTGCAAGCTTGCTTTTGCCGTAGTCGCTTTGACCGTATCTGCCGATTAAAGTCGCCTGAATTGAGCTTGAAAGCATAACCGTGGCTTTGTTATTATTCTTTTTAAGAAAATTAAGCAAGGTTTCGCCAAAGCCGAAATTGCCCTGCATAAACTCGTCGTTTGTTTTCGGGCGGTTAATTCCTGCAAGGTTAAAGACAAAATCAGCCTTTTGACAGAATTCATTTAATTCTTCTAAGGAATTATCTATGTCGTATTCATATATTTCTTTTATAGAAATTTCAGGACGTGTGCGGTTCTTTCCGTCGCGAATATTTTTAAGGTTTGCGCACAAGGCTTGACCTACCATTCCCTTCGCGCCTGTAACAAGTATATTCATATTGAACCTCTTTTTTCAAGTATATTAATTGCCTGTCGAGGCGCTTGGCTTTCTCCAGACCATCTTGTTAACAACGCCTGTGTAGGACTGTATAATTTTGATTACCTTGTCGGACACATTCTCGTCAACATAATCGGGAACGGGAATTCCGAGGTCGCCGTTTTTATTCATCTCGACCGCGGTATCAACCGCCTGAAGCAGGCTTTTTTCGTCGATACCTGCAAGGATAAAGTCAGCCTTGTCGAGTGCCTCGGGACGTTCGGTGGAGGTTCTTATACAAATTGCAGGAAACGGCTTGCCGATTGAGGTGAAAAAGCTGCTTTCCTCGGGCAGTGTTCCGCTGTCCGACACAACCGCAAAGGCGTTCATCTGCAAACAGTTGTAGTCGTGAAAGCCGAGCGGCTCGTGCTGAATAACACGGCTGTCGAGCTTAAAACCGCTCTGCTCCAAGCGCTTTTTTGAGCGTGGATGGCAGGAGTAGAGAATAGGCATATCGTACTTTTCCGCCATTTTATTGATTGCGGTAAAGAGTGAAGTAAAGTTTTGCTCCGTGTCAATATTCTCCTCGCGGTGAGCCGAGAGCAGGATATATTTTCCTTTTTCAAGTCCGAGCTTTTGGTGAATATTTGAAGCTTCAATCTGCTCGAGATTGTTGTGAAGAACCTCTGCCATAGGCGAGCCTGTAACATAGGTTCTCTCCTTGGGAAGTCCCGTATCGGCAAGGTAGCGCCTTGCGTGCTCGGAGTACGCCATATTGACGTCGGAGATAATATCCACAATTCTGCGGTTGGTCTCCTCGGGCAGGCACTCGTCCTTGCAGCGGTTGCCGGCTTCCATATGGAAAATCGGAATGTGCAGACGCTTTGCGCCGATTACGCTCAGGCAGGAGTTTGTATCGCCCAAAACCAGAACCGCGTCAGGTTTGATTTCAGCCATAAGCTGATATGACTTTGCGATGATATTTCCCATTGTCTCGCCCAAATCAGCGCCGACAGCGTTGAGATATACATCGGGATTGTCAAGCTGTAAATCCTTAAAGAACACGCCGTTTAGGTTGTAATCGTAGTTCTGTCCGGTGTGGGCAAGGATTGTGTCGAAGTACCTTCTCGCCTTGTTAATCACCGCCGCAAGACGGATAATCTCGGGGCGTGTGCCGACGATAATCAAAAGCTTTAGCTTACCGTTATTTTTGAAATTTGCACCAAAATTTTCCATAGCTATTCCTTATCTATTTAATTCATCGTTTACGTAGTCTGTGGTTAAAATCTTCTTAACCGTACCCTCAACGTCGAGCAGATTGGTGTTGTGGCTGGTATAGGACTCGTCCGCCTCAGTGTCGACAACACCCTTTACCACAAATTTATCGTAGTTCAAATCTCTGCTGTCGGCGGCAACACGGTAATAATTTCCCATATCCTCGGAGCGGAGCTTTTCTTCCCTTGTCATGAGGGTTTCGTAGAGCTTTTCGCCGTGACGTGTACCGATAATTTTTGTTCCGGTATCTCCGAAAAGCTGCTGGACCGCCTTGGCGAGAACGCCGATTGTTGAAGCGTCAGCCTTTTGAATGAACAAATCTCCGGGGTTCGCATTCTCAAACGCGAACTTTACAAGGTCTACAGCCTCGTCAAGGTTCATCAGAAACCTTGTCATTTCCGGATTTGTTATGGTTATCGGATTTCCCGATTTTATCTGGTCGATAAACAGAGGGATTACCGAGCCGCGGCTGCACATTACGTTGCCGTAGCGAGTACACGAAATTACCGTGCCGCCTCTTTCCGCGGCAACTCTGGCATTAGCAGTTACAACGTGCTCCATAAGCGCCTTTGAAATTCCCATAGCGTTAATCGGATACGCCGCCTTGTCGGTGGAAAGGCAGACAACGCGCTTTACTCCGCAGTCGATAGCCGCGTGGAGCATATTGTCGGTTCCCTCGACATTAGTGCGGACAGCCTCCATCGGGAAAAACTCGCACGACGGCACTTGTTTTAACGCCGCGGCGTGGAAAACATAGTCAACGCCCCACATCGCGTCCTTAATTGACTGTGGATTGCGCACGTCACCGATATGAAATTTTACTTTATTAGCGTAATCGGGAAAACGTGCCTGCAAGTCGTGGCGCATATCGTCCTGCTTTTTTTCATCGCGCGAAAAAATACGGATTTCACCGATATCGGTTGTTAAAAAATGCTTAAGCACGGTGTTGCCGAATGAACCCGTACCGCCTGTAATCATTAATGTGGCACCGCTGAATGATGACATAATGCTAACCCTCTTTACAGATATTTTTTAATGTAAATGTCCATTTTTAAATTATACTTTTATGATAATTGTTTGTCAATAGATAACGGCTATAAATACACGCTTGAAGCGCAGTGGAAAATGATTTTTCGCCGTATACTTTTGCAAAAGCATAAAATCAATATTACCTGCAAAAAAGGTTGAAGATTTTTTACCGGCGTGTTATACTTAAACCGGCAATAAAATACATCAAAAACAGAGAGGAGCTATAAAAATGATTGGCATTATCTGTGCGCTTAAGATTGAGGTTGACGGTCTTAAGGCGCTTATGGAAAACCCCGAAATCACCAAAAAAGCAGGTCTTGAATTTACAAGCGGTAAGATTTTTGACAAGGACGTTGTGCTTTTGGAGTGCGGAGTCGGCAAGGTTAACGCCGCTGTGGGCACTCAGATTATGATTGACCTGTTTACACCCGACGTCGTTATCAACTCGGGCATCGCCGGAAGTCTGTCGAAGAACCTGATTATCGGTGACATCGTAATCTCTACCGACACTGTCGAGCACGACTTTAACTGTATGGCGCTTGACGAGCCGAGAGGTCAAATTTGGTTTACCGACGAAAAGAGAATTAGTATGCCTGCCGACAAAGAAGTTTGCGACAAGCTTGTTGAGTGCTGTCAGGGACTGGGCTCACACGTGCTTACCGGACGTATCGCTACCGGCGATATCTTTGTAAGCTACCGCTCAAAGCGCGAGTTTATCGCTATGGAATTTGACGCCCTGTGCTGCGAGATGGAAGGCGGAGCTGTCGGCCACGTTTGCTATATGAACAAGGTTCCGTTCGCAATTCTTCGCTCAATCAGCGACGACTTCAAGTACAACAAAGCTGAAAACTACGAGGACTTCAAGGAGCTTGCCGCCGACAGAGCGATTAAAGCTATCAAAAAATTTATTCAGATGGATTAAATAATAACAAAGAAAATCAAAACTTAAAACATTGCAAAAAGTGGGGTTCGGTCTTGACCGAACCCCACATTTGTTTTATTAGGTTTTTATTGCCTAAATTAAAATCAATTCCTATTTTTTGATTATTTTCATTTTTTCGCGCAAGGCGTTATACGCCGCGTCGCAGTCGTCAATGTTTTCGACCGTCTGCTCCATTGGGCATACGCCGTCTCCCCTGCGGTTTATAATTTTTCCGGTAAGCTCCTTGTACGAAAAAGGTGTGTTGTTTTTTTCAAGGAACTCCGCCGCGGATTTGGACATCACCACGCCGTAAACCGAGGCGATTTTCGCCTTGACAAAGAGCATTGCAGCCGCCTTGCCGACGATTACATCCGCAGCCGAATATCCGTCAAGGTCAAGCCCCTGCGCAATAAAGCGCATCATCGGAGAAATTCCCCTGCCGTCGTCGGTGAAAAACTCGCCGTTTTTGCACAGGCAAATGCTGTGACCTTCTAAATTCCTCTTTGCAATTTCAATATCGGTCATTTACTTTTCCTTAACCAAAATTGCCCTGAGTCCGATTACGATGAGCGGAACCGCGATAAGCTGAATTGCAAGTCCGAGCCAGCCTGCGAGGATTTGGCTCCAAATCATTTCCGCCGTAAAGGGCGCAACACTTTGGAAAATAAACGCCAATCCGAGGAAAGCCGCCCTGCCTGCAAGCTGAGCCGCAAGCACTGCCGGAAATGCCCAAAGACCGTTTTTGTAAATTTTGTTGGAGAACAAGCCCGAAACAACCGCGAACACCGCAAGCTCCGCCATCATAAACGGAAGTCTTGCGAGCACAGGCATGGGATTGCCCATAAGCGAGGTGAGCGCGAAGCTTGCAAGCGGAGAAAGTACGCCTACAAACATTGCCCAGCGCCATCCGAGGAGACATCCGCCGATGAGCACAGGCAGGTACATTGGAAGCAGCTGAACACCGCCGGGCTGACCTAAAGCGAGGTGTACAAGCTGAGGCAGAACAACCGCAAGCGCGATTAAACCGATTGAAACTAAGGTTTTACAGGTTATTTTTGTTTTTGAAGCCGCGTTGTTTTTTGTCAAAACATTTTCAAGCATTACAAAGCTCCTTTCGATTACAGTGTAAACGGTTTGAGGTCTTTAACCGCTGTTTTTTGGTCGATTTTCTGCTCGCCGTTGTCGAGGTCAATGAGAATATATTTGTCGTTGCCCATTCCCATTTCCTTCATACAGCTGAGCTGGCGGTGGCCGTGGCGCGTCTCAATACGCTCAACAAGCGCGTGGTTTTCATCCTCGCGCATAGCGTAGATTAAGTCCACACATGCCTGGTCAATTGCCAAAATATCGTTTGACGCCAAAATTCCTACGTTCGGCGTTACAACCGGCTCGGCGTCAAGCCCCTCGCAGTCGCAGGAAACCGACATATTTCTCATAACATTTACATAGGTGATGTTCTTGCCAAAGAAGTCAATCGTCGCCTTTGTCGATTCGGTAATGCGCTCCATAAGCTCCTCTGTCGCGATTGACCACATATCCTCGCCCTCACGGGTGTGTATCCACTTTTTGCCGATTCGTCCGTCAGCGCAGCCGATTCCGATGTTCTTGTTTGATCCGCCGAAGCCGCCCATTGTGTGTCCCTTGAAGTGGGTTAGCACGAGCATTGAATCGTAATCGACCATCGTCTTGCCGTGGCACATCTCCTTCATCCACTTGCCGCCCTCAATCGGCAGAAGAACCGTACCCTCGGAGTCCATAATATCCACCGGACAAAAAGTCCATCCGTTGACCTTGAGAGTTTCAAGGTGCTGTTCGGTGGTGTAGCGGTCGCCCTCGTAGTAGGTGTTAGTCTCTACGATTGAAGCGTTTTTAAGCTCGGGCTCGCCCTGCATAAGCTCCTTAACCCAGCCGTGAGGAATGATGTTTGGGCCGTGCTGTTCGCCTGTGTGAAGCTTAACGGCGATTTTTCCGTTCATATTCGCGTTAACCTTCTCGTAGACCTTCTTTAGTCCTTCGGCTGAGAGGTCGCGTGTAAAATAAACGATGGACTCGTTGCCCGTCCGCTCGTCATACGGAACGTACCTTTCGCCGCCCTTGCCTGCGGTTATTTTTTCGTTTGACATAAAATTTCACCTCTTGTTTTTTATTATACATTATTATTTTAACATCTCATTTTTCTGTTTACAATAATCATTTTAAGCAAAATATAATAATATATCAAAAAATCAACATCCGCAGACTGCGCCTGCGGATGTTACTCGTTATATCTTCCTCTGTTTTCCTTTTTCTTAAATTTCCTTAAGCCTTTTATTTCTCCGAACATTCTGTTAGGATACTTTACAAATCCTCTGATAGGGCGGTACATAATCCAAAACGGATATAAAACCGCGTGACGGTAAACAAGAGGATGCTCGCGGCGTAAGCTTTCCCTCGACGGAAAGATACGTCTCATGGCGTATTTTCGCTTTGCCGCTGTGCTGTCATCGTTGCTCAGCTTTTGCATTAAAAGGTTTTCCTTTGTTCCGTGTGTGTTTGAACCTGCAAAAAACATAAGCTCATCAAGCTCTTGCTCCGAAAGCTCCTTAAACCCGAATACTTTACTCGCAAGCACGCTCATGCCCTGCTCGAACTCCGACAAATTCAACCGCTTTAATTCAGCTTGGATATAATCATTTTCCGACAACCCGTTGAATTTTTTCCTGAACATATAAATATCGAGCAGTGAACGCAAGCCTGTTCCGCACTGAACATAATGCTTGCGCAGATGACAAATCAAATAAATATACAAATCCTCGTTTGTCATATGATATCCGCAGGTACTGTCGTCGTCTTTGACAAGCTTACTTTTTATATCCTTAAAATAGTTATACCATTCGTAATCGTCAAAGCTGTCAAACAGAAACCTGTGCATTTCAAAATCAAGCTGAGGAGGCTTTTCATACACATCATGGTTAGTCTTGCCGTAGAGCTTACATTTAAAGCCAAGACCTTCCATAATATCTTTTACTTCCTCATATTTTTCGCAGTCAAAAAGAATGTCGTTATCAGACATCTCCCTCATCGCGGTTTTGGGGTAATAATCCTTTAGCACAATCCCCTTCAACGGCAGATACCAAATACCGCTGTCCTCGAGCTTACTCAGAACTTTTCCGCGTTCTGTATTGAGCAGAGAAAGCCTGCGAACAGCCTTGAACTTTTCCTCTCTGAATTCACCTGAAATTATGCCTGCGTTTTCGAGCGCGATAGCCGCAGCCGCTGACAGAGACTGATTGCGCGCAAGTTTAAGAACCTTGTCGAGGTTCATTTTATCGCATATATTTTTTTCGGGAGTTTCGCCGTTTACCGCGCAAGATACAAGATATACTAAATCTTTCGCGGTTTTTAATAAATCGTTGCTTTTCATGCTCCGCTTCCTCTGACTGAAGATACTGCTTTGAATTTATTTTAATTAGTCTCTGCTCATTAACCGCACGAAACGGATATGAGGTTATTTTTCAGCTTCAGCAGCATTGATATTACGTCGTACAGGAATCCCAAAAATCGGCGCAAAGAACCTCTTGCTAATTTTTCGAGGTTCAATACCAGTAGGGAAAGCGCAATGGAACAACGGGTCGTTGTATCGAGCTTCGTTCTGATGAGTCCCAAGCCGCAGCATCTCTTTGCGAGGCTGAAGCCTCGCTCGACTTCGATACGATCCGTGTTATCACTGTATGCAGTTTTGCGTTCCTCCGGCGTCGGTTCTTTTTTTGGACGCCCCAAAGCCGGACCGGATATACGGATACCCTTGCTCTTGCAGAAAGCTCTGTTGTTCCGATTGCGGTATATCTGATCGACCAGCACCCTTTCGGGATAGCGTCCGGTTCGCTTGCGGTATCTCTCTATTGCCGAGATGAGCACATCCGCTTCATTGTAAGCGTCAAAGGATAATCTCTCTAACCGTGCGAATCCGTTTTCATCAATGCTCATATCCAGCTTTGCACCGAATTCTACCGGAGCTTTTGCTTTGCCGCGCACGATGGGTCGGATATACGGCTGAGAAATACTGACGATGCGGTCTTTGACGCTGTGAACATTGTTGTCATACATGTACTTTTGCTGTTCATACAGCTCTTTGATGACCGTTAACCGCTTGGCTTGCTTTTCGGTAAGAACTACTCCGTTGGCTAATACAAACATATCGATATAGCCGAGGTCTCGACGAATATACTGAAGCTGCTGCTTGATCGCCTTGCGGATCTTTTTCTTGGTACGCTTTTTGCATTTCGCCAAATTCAGATAATCTTTTCTCGCGTTTTTGCGATACATCCTTGGCTTGTAAAAATTGTAGGTATAGCAGATATCGTCTATGATGGATTCAAGATTTTCTCTTGCCTCGTTCAGCAGATTGATGTCCTGCGGGTAAGAGATGTTCTGAGGAGCACAGGTAGCGTCAAGAATCAATGTGCCTTTGTTGTCTGCTTCGGATTTCTCATTCTCTTTGCTTTCAGCATCCTCGCCGCCATCGGAGTGACTGTTGTTATCCGAATCATCGTCTTCATTGTTTTCAGGCAGATTGAATTGGATCATCATTTCGTTGATGTCTTCAAGGATGTCATCTGTCAGACGTTTGCGAAACTCTACCAAAAGTGACGGCGCAAAAGGCGCTTCATAAGAATATCCCGGAAGTCCGATAAAGTATTGGTAGTAGGCATTCTCCTTGATTTGCTCGACAAGCTCACGGTCGGAATAATCATATTTCTTCTGGATCATCAGCGACCCGAGAGCTGTTTGTAAAGGTTTTGCCGGCATACCGGTCTCGCTCGGAAACAGCGCGGCATATTTTATCTCGATGTCGTACCACGGTATACTCGCAGCCTTCTTTACCCAGCGGTTCTCAGGATCCATCTGCATCCCTGCGGGCTGATTGAAATCTGTAAAACTCATTTGTTGATTTCTATGGAACTTATACATACTGTCCTCTAACTTAAGTGCAAGCTTTTTTATTGCTCTTGATTATTTTCTTGCACTTATTATAGCACATTTCGATGAAAAATGCACTGTTTATCGAGAATTTTACTGATTGCTTGTTTTGAAGGCAGTGACTAATTATATATTTAAATTTTTTTATTGTCAATTCCATTTAAATTGCAGTAAAATATGCAATTTTTCCTGATTTGGAAGTATAAGTGGAAGGGTATTTTATTAAAGCTCTTTCGCACAGGCGTTTTATTATTATAATCAGGAGGTAAAAATGGAAATTAAAAACATCTGCGTAAGCTATGACATAGACCGCAACTGCCCTCCGAAAAGGGCATCGGTAACCCATGTCAACGACGTAAACACAAGGATAATTGAGCTCACACTCAGACAGGGTGATGATAAGCTCAACCTTGATTCAGGATGTACGGCAAGCGCCTCGATTGTTGAGCGCGTTACAAAAAAGCTGATTGCAAGCGGAATAGAGTGCGAAATCAGCGAATCGGGCACTGTTCTTATACCCGTAGACAATCTGCATTTCCGCGACAAAATAGACATTAACATTGAGGTTTCGGTAAGCGACAGCTCCGACGGACAGGTTTTAACTTTGCCCTACCCCATCTGGATTAGAGTAAATCCTTCCGTGCTCGATGAAGCGGAAGTCACTGATAAATCTCTCGGCACAATCCCTGAGCTTATAGAAGAAGCAAAGGAGCTTGTCGAAAGCTATCACTATGAGCTTACCGATGAGGACGCCCAAAAAATTGCAGCCGAGGTCGATGTAACCGGCAAAGAAAATACATCCAATAAGAAAACAATAATAAATAATCAGTCACAAACAGGTGACAGCGACACAAATTACCCGACAGTCGGCGCGGTGAGGGATTTTGTCAATTTTGTAAAGGACGATTTGGAGGATTATGTTGATGATGAAATTGGCGCAACTCCACAATATGTAATCGACGAGAGCGAAAGCGTGCTCGCAAAGGCGTTTGCGCATAAAGGTCTCGGCAGAACAATCCGCTTTATTGCTGTATCGGACAGCCACAACGACGCGACAAAAACCTCGCACGACTATACGCGCGTGAGTAACTTGCACTGCGGACAGGCAGTCAAGTATATTGCGGATAGAATTCCGCTTGATTTTGTAGCCTCTCTCGGCGATATGACGTGGGCAGGTGTTGCGCATACGACGGCGCAATATCAAACCGATTGGCTAAAAGCCGATATTCAGGAAATGAATATGTTCCTTAAGGATGGTTTTAGCGGAGTGCCAAACATCAGGTGTGTAGGCAATCACGACCAGTGCGCTACCACCGGCAGCGGCGGCACGGTGAGCCGCCTGCAAAACAACGGCGCGTATCAGTACTTCGGCAGGTATAACGCCGGCGTAAATGACGGCCTGAGCAACTACGGCTATTACGATATTGATAACGTAAAGCTCAGAATTATTTATCTCAACACATCTGATACGGTGAGTACATCCACGCAAGGTACGCTGCTCGGCGTATCTCAGGAGCAGAAGAATTGGCTCTGCGAAACTCTTATTGACGTAAACTCAAAGAGCGACGCGGCGAATTGGAAAATCCTGCTTTTGTCGCACGCTCCACTTGATATGGTATCAGGCATAGCCGCCGATATTCTTATTCCCTATACAAACGGCGGAACATACGGCAGCTATACCTTTACAAACCACAGTGCGAAGATTATCGGTAACTGCCACGGTCACACACACTGCTACAATATTGGATATATCTCGGATGTAATCCGCAGATTTACAATTCCGAATTCTAATTTTTACGATAACAATCACTACAAGGACAACGCGAATTATTCGGCGTGGAACGAGGACACCACATATCCGAAAACCGCGAACAGCCGTACCGATACATCGTTCTCGCTTGTAACGGTAGATTTGGACAACCTGACCTGTTATGTTGACAACTATGGCGCAGGCTACGACAGGGAATTCAGCCTTGATTATAAGTCTGCTCCTGCACCGGTTAATCTGTTCGATAAAAACGACGCGGATGTGGTATTAAGAGCGCGTTTCAATTCCTCACACGTTCCGGCAAGCTGGGACGCAAGTCAGCTTATAACAGGATTTATTGAAGTAACGGCAGGAGATACGTTTACTGTAAGCGGAGATAACACGCAAAACTTAAACGTATACACAGGCGTTGCACAGCTCTATAATTCTAATAAAGAATATATCGGCATTTATTCCTCGCCCGTTCAAGATCCCACCCATCAAAAATGGGTATGGGCAGCGGATTACTTATCCGGCAGCTTAGATACCTCTGTAGCTCCGAACAACGGAACAAACAGCGGTGCTGCATATATCAGGTTTTGCCTTGCCTATACCAATATTGATAATCTTGTTATCACAAAGTAAAATTCATTGACAACCCTATTTTAGGAAAATAAGAACACCCCTGACGGAACTTGTACACACTTGTATAAGCTTTGTCAGGGGATGTTTTTCTATTTTTTTATTGCTTAAAGTTAGAATCCTTTTTTAAGTTTTCCAGTATAACATTAATATCCTTTAGCACGGCTGTTTGCTCGGGCGTAGTTACATTATAATCCTTAACATAAATCGGAGTTTCTTTGTAAGTTCCCAGCTTATATCCGTCGGTTTCGCGAAAATACAAATCAAAAACAGGAGTTTCATCAACAGAGAATTTTACGCTGTCATCTTCTACGTCTACTTTAACCTTATCTTTCCACTTGTTCGGGAACTTTAATGTAACCAACGAGGTTTTAATATCAAACGTTCCCTTATCCTCTTCTATTTCTTCTCCCCGAACAAAGTCGGAATTCTCAATTAATCCCTGAATTATATCGTTTACACCCTGCTGATACTGCGTATATCTCTCGTAATTTGGGGAATCCTTTGAAATTTCGGAAACGTTCATATAAACAACCGTATTTTTGTCCTTGCCGACAATTGTTCCGACAAGTGCCTGACCTTTTCCGCCGAAAACGAAGGCGAAGATTTCTTTTTGATCGTCCTTAACCGAGAAAGATACCGTATACGGATCTTCACCGGTTACCTTATGGTCTACATTTTCCGCTATAGATTGTCTAAGCTTTAAGTCGGCATACGGTGTTGTAATTTTATCATACGACACGCTTGTAGTTGCTTCATCAGCAGCAGCCTCTTCAGAATTGGATTCGGTATTTGAACCGCATGCACAAAAAGCCGAAAGGCATAAAACCAACAGTACTAAAGCAAGTATTCTTTTCATTTTCATACTCCTATCTTAAATCATTTCTTCTTTTTTATTACTTTTTTATAATTGAACCGAACAAGGTTTTTTCGTATTTATTCAAGCCGAAAAGCCACATACACAGAACATATACCGACACCATAATTATGCCGTTTGCTATTACTGTCAACCAGCTTTCCGAAAAGAAAAACGAAAAACCAAATCCGAAGCAAACCGCTATTGCTGCCGATGGAATTATTCCCTTCATGATTCCTTTGTAGTAGGCAAATAAATTTATGCCGATTTTTTTGACAAAAATAATGTTCATTACCACAATATCCCCGACTATCAGGGAAATAAAAGTTCCGAGTGTGGCGCCAATCAAAGGCTGCCATTTAATCAGAATAACAGTAAGCAAGATGTTCGCAAGCACTATTCCCATTTTGAGGAACGATTGCTCTTTATGCTCGTTTAACGCCCACAAAACCTGAGTTCCGATTGCCTCGGTTAATACCAAAACATATGCGGTCATCAGTATAAGCGCAACCAAATACGCATCCTTATTTTCAGCACCTGCCCATAAAACAACAAATTGCTGTCCGTTAACCAAAAATCCTGCCCAAATCAGCATTAATACCATAAAGATTATTCTGCCAATTCTAACCATCTCATCCGACAGTTCCTTTGGAGTTGCTTTTCGTTCAACCATACTGACAATTCCGGGCATCATAACTCCTGTAAAGGCGGTTCCGATTGACTGAAAATACTGTACAATCTGAGTTCCCACACCGTAAACCGCGAGAATAACCGCTGAAGAAGCTACCAGCGATCCGATTAAAACCTGGTCTATCGAGGCGTTTAGCTGAGTAGCAATCATCTGAAGCAAAATCAGCGACGAATAGGCAACGATTTCTTTTATAAAAGAAGCTTTTATTCCCTTATACATTGGAAATATTTTTAATTTGAAGAAAACGTAAACCACAAAAAACGATCTGCACAAAACCGTCATAACAAGGTTGACCGTTACAATACCAATAGAACCCATTCCGGATTTTACTGCCAAAAATGTAAGAATCATCCTGAATATTATTTGTACAATAGAGCTTCCCCGCGACACTGAAAAACGTTCGTACGCAATCAGGACATTTGCAAAAGGAACCGTTCCAAGCGTAACCGCTGAATTTATCATTGTTATAGCCAGCAATTTTTGACCGAGGACCGTCTCGTCCGGAGACAATCCTTTCGCAAATGCAGTTGGAAAAATCAAGACAAGTATTACGCCGATAATAATTGCTATAATGGCAATTATTATGTAAAAAACAGTTGCAACGCCTAAAAACTGACTTTGCTTTTTATTGTCTCCGTCGACTCTGTATTTCGCTACATATCTTGTAATAGCGTTACCTACTCCCAAATCCAGAAGCAGCAAATATGCGTTTATTGCAATTGAAAGCTTATATACGCCAAATTCTGATTGTCCCAGTGTACGGATGATATACGGAGTCAACAGTAAAGTTGAAATCACCTCTAATACCATCAAAACATAGGACAACATTACTCCGACTTTTCTGCTCATTATCTTACTCCGTTTTAAGGAAATAATGTTTTTAACTTTTCACGAAAAGTTTTATCAAGTTGTTCCAGCGCTGCCCGGCTGTCATATTCATCGTTAAAATCAATTTTCATTATAGCCTCAGCAATTTCCTCCGGCGTCTGATTATCGTAATAATAAATCATACTTCCGACCTCAGACTGCTCAATTGCAGGAATTCTTATGCTGACCACTCTGAGCCCGTTAGCCATATACGACAGTATCTTGCTCGGAAATGAAGTGGCGTTAAACTCAGCGTCGGGATTCTGCGGACTGAGTCCTATATCACAGCTTTGGAGAAAATTATTATAATCCCCGCCATACAGAACTCCGTCGTACGTAACCTTAGCTGAGGCGTTTTCCTGAATTTTTTCCAAATTGCTTTTGAACTCGCTTACCTTTTCAGGCGAGCCGTATCCAAGGATATGAATGTGATAATTTTCAGGAAGAAACCTTGCGGCTGCAGCAGCGTTCAATCCGCCTTTGCGTACGTCAAGAATTCCTGCGTAAACACAATGAATTACTCTGTTTGACATATCGCCGGATTTGCTTTTGAATACATCAACGTTTGTATACGGCTCAGAACGGTATGTTCCGTTTACGATAAGCTCCGGTTTTTTATCACCGTTTATCTCACGACTTAACATCGACGTGGAAAAAATATATCCTTTTCCGAGCTTAAGAGTGTTTATTTCTTTTTCTCGCAAATGACTTTTTCCGAGAACATCGGAATAAATTTCCTCCGCTTCATATACAAAGTCTTTTCCGTTTCTCTTTAACAATCGCGCCGTTTTAAGAAGATAAAGCGAATGATAAATCAGCACGGAGCAATCGCTATTGCATACAATTTTTTTGATATATATTTTTTTGCTCAGCCAAGAAAGCTTTCTGCCGAGCAAACGCAAGATACGGAATCTTGAGTTAAAGCAATTAAAAAACCTGACTGTAACATCGCCGGCTTTTTTTTGATAACCGCTGTCCTTTCTCCACAAGCAATCCCTTATATCGCTTTCGCAAAAGGATAAAACCTCAACCTGATAGCCCTCTTTAACCATTGCCTCGATAATATACTGCATCTTTGTGTCAGCTGAGGGAGCTGTTCTTCTGCATTTACTTTCATCGGAATCGCTGAAATATCCAATATAAAAAATCTTTTTCACTTATAAGCTCCAACTGTTTGTAATAATTAAAAATCAAATATTAAAATACAAATCCAAATATTCTTTATATTTTTCCGATTTGCTGAAACCGGCAGCTCGGTCGATACAGCTTTGAGCGTCAAACGGTTTCTGCGCTGAAATCCGTATTATCTGTTTTTCCATTTCGTCTACGTCATCTTTTTCAACCACCACGCCGGACTCAGCATTAATACATTCGGGGCTGCCGCCTGTATTAAAGGTAATTACCGGCGTACCGCAGGCGTTTGCTTCAAGATTCACCAATCCGAGAGTTTCTTCTCTGGTGGGATTGACAAACACATCAGCCGCGGTATAAATTCCGGCAAGCTCGTGTTGGTTTTCAGTTCTGTGTATTCCTAAAATATTTGAAGGAAGCCGCTTGTCAACATCATTGTCAGTTCCGATTAACACAATTTTGTACTTTTCGCAGTCAAGTCTTTTCGACAGCTCTAAAAATACGTCCAAGCCCTTGCGTTTTTCCCATTTGTACGCAACTCCCAGTACGATGAAACGAGCTTCCTGATTATATTTTTCTTTAAAATCACTCTCGACAGGCTTAAAGACTGAGCAATCTATTCCATTGTAAATAACCTTTACAGGATAGTTTCCGAAAAAGGACTGTTTAACCTGTGCCGCAAGCCATTTTGAAGGGGTAACTATAGTTAAATCCAAGTCAGAAAACAGCCGTTTTTTATTCTTAAACAAATAATTACTCCTGTCAAAAAACAAACTGTAGTGATTTTTGACAGGACATTTTTTACACTCTTTTTTCCACTGACCGCATTGCACAAGATCGTAATATGTACAATAGCCGGTAAAAGCCCAGCAATCGTGAAAAGTCCAGATTATTTTTATTTTTTTCCTTTTCAGATATTCAAAAAGCAGCTCCAAATTGACATTGTGGCTGTGAAGATTATGCAAATGAACAATATCCGGAGATATTTCCTCTATTTTACTAATAAGCCTGTTGGTTGACTGCTTAGTACAAAATCCGTATTTGCCCGAAATTTTTGATTTTAAAGCCTGAAGCTTTACCTCTTTTTCAGACATATATTTTATTGCATTCGGACTTTTGGAGTTTCCGATAGCGTATAAAATATAATTCTCAATTCCTTTTTCCGTTAACAGTTTGCTGATTTCCGAGCAAATTTTTCCGGTGCTTCCGCTTTCGTAAACACTGTTAATCTGAACAATTTTCATATTATCTATCCCTATTTTGACTCATTAATTCTGCCGGAATTATTATTCCGTTGTCCGCCGCACGCCGCGTGGAGGCATTAATGATGTGCGACAACCTGCCCAAAACGGGCAGGCGCTTTTAATATCTAAAAGCATTATTCTTCAACATAAATACTCTTGAGAGTATCAATCTGATCCTGTGTCATTCCGCAATCAAGCAGATAAGCATTAGCGCTTGCCTGAATATTTGACGCGGGATAATTATTTTTAAGACCGTTTACAACCTTCATTACATCCTTACCGTATGCGCCTACGCTAAGCATATACTCTTTATTCAAATAACTCTGAGGAACGCCTATAATAGCTTCAAGCAGACATGCAACTGTACCTGTACGGTCTACGCCGTGTGTACAGTGGAGATATACGGGATAGTTGTCGGGATTAGCAAGGTCGGTAAATACTTCCTTTACCTTAGCTTTTCCGGCTGTGGTGAATATCTCATCGTAATAAACCATATTATAAACTTTATGCTGAACTCCGTCACCGAGAACATTTCTGGTTACAACAGAGGGTTCACGCAAGTCCATATCGGTCTTTACTTTGTAAGTGTTTTTGAGGCTGTCAATACCCAGAGCAATATACTCCTCGGGATAATGATATACAGCATTGTCAACCTCGCCGCCGCGAATCAGAACACCTGACTTGATATCCTTGCCGTCAGTAGTCTTAATGTAGTCGATATCACCGATATCTCTGCCGTTGGGAATACCGTCGATAATACCCATCATTTTTCCTTCTGAATCGAAGTTGTAGTACCACTCTCTGAGGTATGTTCCTGTAAGGTACTCCGCGTTAACGTAGAGGTATTGGTTCTTGGCGATTTTATTGCCGTTATAAATAAAGTAGTAATTTCCGTCGTACTGAACAACCTGATAAGCCTTTTGCATCACACCGTTCAAATAGAATGTACCGTCGGGCTGAGGTCCGTTCTTGATGACAATCTTACCGGTTTCATCGAACTGGTAAACGCCGGGCTCAAGCGGGCTGTCCTTTACAAACTTCTCGCCAAGATAAAGAGTAATGTTCTTAGCATACTTGTGGTAATCGCTGATGAAGTAGTAGTTGCCTTCAAACTCAACAAGCTGGTATGCGTTGAGCTTTACACCGTAGTTATAGAAATAACCGTCGGCATCAGGACCGTTCTTGATAATGATTTTACCTGTATCATCAAACTTGTAAACGCCGGGTGCAATCGGAGTTCCGTTTGTAAACTGCTCGCCGAGATACAGTGTGGTGTTCTTAGCGTACTTGTGGTAATCGCTGATAAAGTAGTAATTGCCTTCAAACTCAACAAGCTGATAATTGTTCAGTCTTACACCGTCACGATAGAAGAAACCATCATCCTGCGGGCCGTTCTTGATAATTATCTTACCGGTTTCGTCGAACTCATATACACCGGGCTGAAGCGGTGTACCGTTTGTAAACTTCTCGCCAAGATAAAGGGTAATATTCTTTGCATACTTGTGATAGTCGCTTACAAAGTAGTAGTTGCCCTTATACTCTGCAATCTGATAAGCATAAAGCTTTACGCCGTTGCGATAGAAGTAACCGTCATCCTGCGGACCGTTGAGAATCTGGATTTTGCCATCGTCGCCAAACTCATAAACACCGGGATCGAGTCCGGTTCCCTTTGTGAACTGGCTTCCGATATAAAGAGTTGTATTTCTCGCGTACTTGTGATAATCACTGATAAAGTAGAAGTCTCCGTCATACTCAACAATCTGATAAGCGTTCAGCTTAACGCCGTCGCGGTAGAAGTAACCATCATCCTGCGGGCCGTCCTTGACGATAAGCTTACCGTCATTGTCAAAGCTGTAAACGCCGGGATCGAACGGAGTTCCATCTGTAAATTTACTTCCGAGATAAAGAGAAACGTTTTTAGCGTACTTATTATAGTCGCTGATGAAGTAGTAATCGCCTTCATACTCAACAAGCTGGTAAGCGTTCAGCTTAACGCCGTCCCGGTAGAAGAAGCCGTCGTCCTTCGGGCCGTTATCAGGCTGAGGCGGATTGATCATTCTGCCTTCCTGATCGAACTGATACAAACCATTTTGAAGGAGTCCGTTTGTACGTGTGATTACATAGTTTCCGCTTACTGTAACGTATCCGCTGTTGATATAGTAGTAATAACCGTCTTCCTTAATCAAGCCTGCAGCGAAGGGCACGCCGTTCTTAAGGTAAGTAGTTACATACTGCTCTTTGAACAAGCCTGTGTAATCAGACTCATATTTACCGATGAGCTTACCATCCTCGGTGAATTCATACATCTCAGGATCATTGTTACTCTCATAAACCATTGAGATGCCGTTGTGTCTGTAACCCTTGCGGTCAAACGCATAACGGTCGCCGTTGATATCAACCCAGAAAGTATTTGCATGCGGGTTAGCCGCACGACACTTATAGAAGTCAGGGCCGTAGTAGTATTTGTATCCGGTTCCGTCGTAATACCAAACGCCGGATGATAACTTACCGTCGTCGTTGAAGTGATAGGTAACGCCGGTTGTGAATTTATAGTCGCCCACATAAGCGGAGTAATCGTTCTGGAACAAATACCAATCTTCATCAACCTGCTGCCAACCGGTAACAAGCTTGCCGCCGATAGCATAGTAGGTTTTGTCGTTGATTTGAACTATGCCTGTTCCAAGCTCATACTCAACACCGCAATCCGAACAAACGAACTTGCCGTTAACGAGCTCATAGCTGTGACCTTTTGCAGGAACAATTGTACCCCAGTCAACAACAGAGCCGCACTCTTCGCAATAGGTTCTGCCGGTAAAGCCTTCCTCTGTGCAGGTAGCGGCTTTGTCCTCAACAGCCTCTGCTGTGTGCTGGTGCCACATACCGTTAGCCTTATTGCCCAAAAGCTTTGTATCAACCGAGATATTACCTAAGAATGAAGTTTTTGAGTTATCTGTAAGACCGGCTGTGCCGTTTACAACCTCAACATCTACATAAACCTTAGGCTCGCCGTATTTATTAAAGCGCTCCTCTGTTGTGTAATGAACAGCAGTTGCGCCGTCGCCTCCTACAGTGGTGTTCTCATCGAACGACCATACTCGTACAGGAATGCTTACAAGCGTCTGCTCACCTGTGAGAGTGCAGTTACCTGTCTTTTTAACAGTTACCGTAGCAAGCTTTGAAATTTCGTTATAGGAATACTCTGCCGTATAGCCTTCTGCCGGGATCATGTGGTCAAGCTCCCATGCATTAGCAGTATTGAGCTTGAGAGTTGCCGTAGCGGAATCTACCTGAGCAATGTCGGATGCAACAAGATCCGCATAGTATATAGAACCGGACTCGGGCACATTGTTTTTGTCGTTATGACCTTCAAGGCTTACAAGCGCCTTTGAAGAACCGGTGTCAACAGTGAGTTTTCTTGTAATATAACTGAAGTTACCGATTTTATCACTGATCTCAAATTTGATTGAGTGGCTGCCCTCGGAAAGAACGACGTTCTTGACACCCATGGTGTTGTCCGAAGCACTTACGCCGTCAAGCTTAACGCCGTCAACATAAATAGCTGCCGTGCTGTAATCCAGACCTTCCGAGTTGGAAGCTGCGAAATCGGCAATGTTAGCGTCAAACGAAACTGTGTTAGAACCGATCACCGGATTGTTAAGCGCGATATTTGTATCGCTCAGACAATATGTGGGATTAGTGATGAGGGGAGCGTCACGGTCGTCAACAGCCGAGCTGTAGTCGAGTGTGAATTCATCAAAATAGTATGTAAGCTCTTGTGCGCGTGTGGGCTTGATGTACATACGTAAGAACGAAGGCTCTCTGTAGGTAGTGCCCTTCGGAGCAGTAAGTGAATAGTAGTCTGAGCCTGTAAGGTCGGCTTTGAGATATACCCATCTGTCTTCGGGAATATCAGCTTCAGTACAAGCGTTAAGGCTTACCATCTTCTGCTGGTTCTCTGAATAGAACTGGAAGTTGAGCTGAGTACCGCTTGTGCCTTCGGGATTCTTGTAAACGGTGAGCTGCATAGCCAGAGCACCGCTTGTATCGTCTACCGGGTTGCAGAAGCCCTCAGGAACATAGCACCACATACCGAGCGAAGTCGCCAGTTTGCCGTTAGCTACGTCACGGAGCACATACTGATCCTGCACATTGTACAGAATAGCGTAAACCCATCCGTTGAACTCAACGTTGCGGAAGTCAAAATTGACGCCGAGAGCGTTGTTGCCGTTGTGGACCTGTCCGCCGTTTTCCTTTGTTGAAAGGAAGGTGTGCGACTGCTGGCTGAACGAGATTTGTCCGCCCGAGATAAGTGTTTTAAGCTGATCTTCTTCAGCAACGCCGTTCTCGGTCAGCCATTTCTTTACGTCTTGGTCTCCGCCGTACCAGTTGGAGACATCGCCGTCTTCAAAGTCCCACAGAGTTTCTGAACCCTTGCCGTAGGTGATTGAATAAACGAGCTCCTGATTTGTCGGGAGATACTTTGCCGTAACTACCGTACCGGTCACGGTTTCGTCTGATGTGGCGGTGAAGGTAAAGCCGTCAATCGTTCCGGCGCCTTCTACCGATGAGGTGATTTCAAAAGCATTAGTGTCATAATAAACATTTGCTTCACCGATTTTTGCAACGATCGGGATATTGATCTTTCTGGGCTTTTCAGCTGTGGAATACGACAGAATCGTAGACGCAGCCGAAAGCTCGAGCGTTGTGGGATTGGCAACATGGATAGTCTTGCTTCCGACAACCTTTCCGCCTGAATTCATCTGAATATCAACGTCTCCGGTAGTTCCGTTTGATGTAAATGTGCCGTTCTGAATAGTACCGAAGCTGCTGTCTGAAAGCGACCACGAAGCGTCGGCAGGCATATCCATGGAATAGCCGTGAGTGTCGATCGCCTCAGCACTGAAGGTGAATGATGAACCGGGAGCGAAATAATCATAATTGCCCTTGATGTTAACATTATTCAGTTCTCCAGTGGGAGCAACATTAGAAACAACAAATACGCTGTGAATGGTAGGACGCTCCGCGCCGTCGCAGGGAACGCAACGCATCGCAAAGTTATCCTCACCTGCACGCTTTGTAATAAACGACGATGAACCGCCGCCGTCGCAGTTGAATGCCCACTTACAGCCGAGAGCAAGCATAGCCTCGCCTTCCTCATAAGGGCTGAAGCCGACTGAGTTGTTGGCATTACGGCCGTCGTTCATAACAAGAACAAGAGTTCCGTTCTCTTTAACACCGATCATCGAACGGGCCGCTCCGCTGCCGCGGTTTGCCTTGGTAGTAACGAGCTTGCCGTTTTTAACAACCATTGCAAAGTTTGCGGCTACAGCCTGCCACTCGTCACCGCGGAGACCTTCATCAGAGGTTCTGAGTTCGCAGTAACAGCTTCCGTCATCGTTTTTGTAAACGCACAGAATTGATTTAGCTAAACCGCTGTGGAAGTTATTGATATCATTATTCGCGTCAGCAAGAACCTGTCCGTTGTATACAAGATACGAATACGGTGCGTTGCTGTCATATGCCAGGGCTGTGTTCATACCGCCGACAACATTATATCCGAGATTATTCTCGTAATAAGCCGCGGTTTCGGTAACGCCTGCCGCCTTCTGGTTTTTGACATTTGTAAGATCCTTGTCTATTCCGTAGTATCCGGGAACGATAGATACATCAGGATTAGACGGGTCCACTTCAATAATGTGCATAACCTGTCTGCGGCTGCCTGCCGAGTTGTTCAGAACCATCTCTGATTCAACAGCAGCGCCGGGCACGAGTGTGTAATCTTTTTTAGAGATTACGTTGTAATAGTTCTTTGTTCCGAACGTTGCTTTGTCATAAACAACGTTTTCCGTATCCCAATTTTCCATTGCGGAAACAGAGGCAAACGGAATCACGCTGATAACCATAAGTACGCACAAAACTGAAGCTACTACTTTGATTAGTGCTTTCTTTTGCATAGAGTTCTCTCCTTTTGAAATATTTATACGATCGCCCTCAGGCAAAAATATACTGACTGAAATCAGGCTGTTTCCCAGAAAAATCTGTATGGAAAAGTCATGAGGTCGTTCTTCTGATATACAACCATAAAGAAATATACGCCGAACAGTAATATAAACGCATAACGTGAGATAACGGCAATTTGATTCCATCGGACACTTCTGCTCTCAATAATCCGGGGAATTACAAGCGGAATGAAAATTATATAGTAGTAATTCATTCTCATAGCAACGGTATGGAGCGGTGCGAACATTTGGAGCACAACCGCAAGCAACAAAAAATTTCTCATTCCTATTGTATCTTTATCAAGCTTCTTTTCGTCCGGAATCAAGAATGAAAACACCGCGAGAATTACTATTACAGCCAACATTGTATACGAACCGGTCAACGTAATACTTGTCTCGTACTTTGTAAACGACGACAGCACCGTACCCAAAAGCAGGAATACCGGCTGATTGAAAACAAACAGCAAAACCAAAGCCGGAATTACAAACACAAGCCATTTCCTTGTAACCCGCAAATGGTACAGCGGATACATAAACAGAATCATAAATGCGCTCGAATGGAACAGTACGGCAATTACAACAACCAAAATAAAAAAGACCGGTTTTTTTCTTCGTACAAATTCAAACGCCAAAAATCCAAACGATACCGCAATAGACTGTTTTAAGGCGCTGAACATTACGACAAAATTAGACATATTTATAAATAAAACGATTGTCAGTGCCGCATCCGGTGAATGCCGGACATAGCCGTAAGCCAAAAAACCAATGCTGAGAACCGCGGAAATAACAATAATCCATCTAAAATCAGAGGAAATTGAAGCTACTGCCTTCAATAAAAAGTTATTGGCATACTCAAAGCTTCTTGTCAGAGCCGCCGGCCAGCTTTTAACGCCTATGCTTCTGAAAATAGCTTTATAGTTCATAAGGTCGATTCCGATTTTCTCGTTCCTGAGAACCAAAAGCAAAAACAAAATGATAAAAAACACAATCAGCGCAATTTTTGATTTTTGTTTCCAGCCGACTATTTTCAATGTGCCGTTTTGTATATTAAAATGCTGAATAAGTATCGGCAAAACGACCAGCAAAACATACGGCCACACTCTACACTCCTCCTATGATAATTTTGCTTAAATCTGCTTGTAATTCTCTTGATACAGCAGAGGCATCGTGATGTTCTCCTGCAAACTCACGAATTTTCAGAGCGCGCCGGCTGTAATTTGAGCTATCGTTAAGTACATCAACCAATTCATTTTTTAAGCTGTCGGTATTCTTTATCACATATGCACCCGGAATATCATCAAAATACTTTATCGACGATATTTCGCCGGGACCGATAGCAAGCACCGCGCTTCCGCTTTGAAGATAATCGATAATCTTTGTAGAAAAAGAATACTTTGTATTTATTATTTGTTCTGTGTCAAACGACTCGACAAACAAAACAAGGTCAGCCTCGGAAAGCTTCCTTTTTATCTCATCATAATCTCTTTTGCCGCAAAAACACGTGCAGGTTTTATCTCCGAAATACTTCTGAATATCAGATGGTAAAAGAACCGAGTTGCTGAAAATATCAAAAGAAACTCCGCCGCCTGATTTGTAACCCTCGATTATTTCGGCAGCTTTTGTTATAATCTCTAATCTTCCGTAAAGCAAATTACCGGCATACACAACCTTTACCGGATTATTCACTTTTTCTTTTACAGTCTCCGAAAACTCACAACTCTTATAAAGAGGCGAAGCGCTGCAGAAAAATACAGAATTATAATAACTGCAGATTTCGCGTGAGCAGCCTTTTATAATATTTGAATTTTCAATTATATATTTTAATTTGGTTATTTTTTTATAGGAATTCTTTTTCGAAAGCCTTCCATATTCATCATCGGCTATCCACGTAAACAAGGGAGTATTGTAATTATCCTTAATATATTTAACCGTCAGATAGTACTGAGGATCTGCTTTTGCAAAGGTAAAGATTACGTCCGGAGAGAAGGACTCTATAAAAGCCCTTAAATTATTATTAAGCCACTTCTTGCTGTTCCAGATATAATCAGAAAATTTATACGCGAAATTTATTCCGTATTTATGAATCAACCTGATTAGCTTTTTTTCATCCCTGATTTTTTTTGCCTTCGACTCTCCGCTGAAATTAAAGTCTTTTCCGTTTTTTTCCGGAGAAAACCAATTCCTCAACACTTCGAATTCCGTTGTTCTGTAATATCTCTTGCAGATTTTATTATTGGGACTTGAAGCTCTGAAATAAATATTCGCAAACTCGCAATTGTCAAAATGCTCAAAGAAGTTAGATACTGTGTTGCCTATCGCATTTGTATCATCCCAGGCATTTCTGGTGATAACCAATATTTTCATTTATCAATAACTCACCTTTTATTGTACGGTAGAAATAATAATGTCCGCAAACTCCATTGGATTCTTGCGTTCAATTAAATATCCGGGAACAGAAGCTTGGATTTTTTCAATTATATCATCTTCTGTTTTTTCAGCCGATGTAACCGAAAAATCATCATTAAACCAATCCAACACCCGCAAAAACGGAGAATAGTAATATCCTACTGCGTATCGGCTTATCATCTTGAGTTTTTCAAAATATTTATCAATCGGCTTGAGCTGTTCATCACTGCCCTTTTGCATAAAAAACAAGTAATCTATTTTCCCGGATGGAACCATATCCTCTGACGAAATATCCTTCGAAATCTCATTATTGTAGTTTCTAAAGGATTCTGTATTCGGAACTCCGTAAATAAATTCACCGTCGGTAACAGCCATATCCTCAGCGATAATTTTTGCGTTATATTTATTCAAAAGGTTAAGTGCCGTCAGCGATTTTCCCGCATTTGGCGGAGAGAGCATAACCGCCGTTTTTCCGCCTGACAGCTTAACTGCTGAACAATATACGGTTAATAGTCCGTTTTTTAACAGCATCAGCGTTACCAAATCAAATAATATAAATCTGACCGGATGAATATACATTGTTTTTATTTTAACTGTTTTGATATACGATTTTCCGAAAACCGCATTAACCGTATTTCCGCTTACGGTCACTAAATAACGAAGACGGATAAATTTTGCAATTGTTTGGTCAAATATAATGGATTTTTTATTTTCGGACGCCTTGAAATGTCTGAAGGATGTTTTATAGTTTTCCGTATCTACGCAATCAAAAACATTTTTATCGTCGACTGCATTCAAAGCAACCTTGATTTTGCATTTTTCATATTCGGTTTTATCAACAGGTTTTCTGCATATTCCGTAAGGCCAGTTGAAATTTTTAATATTTGTTTTTATTCCGACATAACCGTCTACACAACGGTAATACAAAAATTCTTTCATTTGTGAATTCCCTGTTATTACAAATTGTAAATCGACAGCATAATTTCGTTTACTTTGCCTGTGTCGAATAAATTTATATCAACAACATTTTCCTGCTTGTATTCTCCGTCGATTATCCTCTGCATTCCGGAAGCAAAGCCGTCTGAATCGTTGCAATCGTAAACAAAATCAAAACCGTCCTTAAGCAAATCCACATTACCCCTGATTTTACTGCAAACAACCGGCAAGCCTGCAGCAATAGCCTCCATAAGCGCTACCGGCAGCCCCTCCTGCGTACTTGGGAACGCAAAAGCGTCCGCCGATTTAAGGAGCTCTGCAACATCCTTTCTGTAGCCCGCAAAAACAATCCTGTCGTCAACGCACAGATTTTGCGACAAAGTAATAAGATTTTTTTCTTCTGCTCCTTCTCCGACTATCAGATATTTCAAGCTATCGTCATTAATTTTATTCAGAGCTTTTACAACCGTTTGATGATTTTTTCTCTTTGAAAGCTCACCGGTAGACATAAAGACAAAATCTTTCTCCGAAAAGCCAAATTCTTTTCTTTTTTCCGCACGGTTAACTTTTGTATTTTTTATTCTATCAACATCTATTCCGACGCCCGGAACGTACTTTATTTGTTTCGCCTTTAACGATTTACAGGCAAGTTGATAATCCTCTTTATTTATTGTGATTAAAACATCTGTCCAATGTGCGCTGATTTTTTCAATGGGGTAATACAACAACCGGTTTTTTGCCGGTGCTCCGCTGAAAAAATGAAATCCGTGAGCGGTGTAAAATACTCTTAACCCTTGCTTTCTGAGCTTTCTGCAAGCATATCTTGTACAAAATCCGGCTACAGGCGTATGACAGTGGACAATATCATAATTGCCGTCGGAGATAATTGATTTTAGTTTCTTAATCGCCTTAAGGTTGCTCGTTTTAAGCGGTGACCTTTGCCAGTTGACCTGAAACACCTTACAGCCCAACTGTCTGTAAAAATCATCCACCTGATAATCGTCTTCGTTGGTGGCTATATCCACAGTATGTCCGGCTTCAATTAACTGCTTTACCAACCCTCTAAAGAAAATCATAGTTAACCCTATGGTTGTGGTGTAAAGTATCCTCATTTAATTCTCCTTGCCGGAACGCCGACATATGTTCCGACGTCATTTATATTGCAAATCACTGCGCTTCCGGCGCCTACAACGCAATTGTCCGTAACGGAAAGATTATTTAATATCACGCAGCCTGCGCCGAGAAATACAGATTTGCCTGCTTTGACCGAACCGGCAAGGCGTGCTCCGACTGCTACGTGTGTCCAATTACCCACAACGCAATCATGGTCAACCGAGCTGCATGTGTTTATAATTACCCCTTCTCCGATTTTTGCGTTTGCCTGCACTACGGCGCCTGCCATAATCACAGTGCCTTCGCCTATTTCGGCGCTTTTTGAAACACTGCTGAACGGGTGGATTATCGAAGCAAGCTCACCGCCCAGTTCTTTTACATTTTTTAATATTTTTTTGCGAAGGCTGTTGTCGCCTATCGCAACAAAAAAGCAGCATTCGCAAATATATTTTTCTATATCATTTAAGGTGCCGATAACCGGCAACCCCTCAACGTTTTTATCGTCTAAAAAAGCTATTTCTTTGTAACCGCTGAGCGACGCTGCCTCCGCGCAAACTCTGCCGTGACCGCCTGCTCCGATAATTATCAGCTTTTTATTACTGTTCATTCAAATCATTTCCCATAAATTCTTCCATAGTAGAGGAGGTTTGACTGCTGATACCGCTGCGGGTAAGCACCACTATAATCGTCTTAAAAAACACCTTAACGTCCATAATAAAAGTCAAATGATCAACATAATAGACATCCAACTCAAATTTTTTCTGCCATGAAAGATTATTTCTGCCATGCGACTGGGCGTAACCCGTCAGCCCGGGTCTAACCTCGTGTCTGCGCCTTTGTTCAGGCGAATATCTGTCAAGATAACGTACAAGCAACGGTCTCGGACCAATCAGCGCGCAGCTCCCTGTGAGAACGTTAAAAAGCTGCGGAAGTTCGTCAAGACTTGTTTTTCTAAGGATAACTCCGTAACCGTTCAGGCGTTTTTCATCGGGAAGAAGGTTGCCGTCCTTATCCCTTTCGTTCGTCATTGTGCGGAACTTTATCAGATTAAAAATCTTTTCCTTGCCGTCCTTGCCGATTTTTCCGGGACGCGGCTGAACAAAGAAAGGATTGCCTTTCATTTGCCATGCGCCCAACAGCGTCAGCAAAACCATTACGGGAGAAAGAATAATCAACGCGGTCAGCGAAATACAAAAACCCAACACCCTTTTTACATAACGCGCATAGATACCTTGTCTTTTGACGTTCATACGCTTACCCTTCGTATGTTTATTCAAAGCAAGCGCGAACCGCTTTTATAACCGCGTTCTGCTGTTCTTCGGTCATTTTATTATCACTCGGCAAACACAAGCCGCGCATAAACAAATCCCTGCCATTATCGTTATTCACCGTGATATAATCATATTTCTTAAACAGAGGCTGCAAATGCATCGGTTTCCACAGCGGTCTGCCCTCGGCGTTAATGGTTTTTATCGCTTCTAAAATCTCCATCGGGCAGGTTTTTCCGCTTTCTTTTGTATATGTATACTCTGTATCACCGAGCCTTTGCTCACACATTGCCCCGGGATTCACCGTCATACATGACAGCCAATAGTTCGGGCTGCTGTTTTCGGGAATAGGATTCATCTGAACAGGCAAATCCTTAAAGCCCTCTTTATATCTTTGATATATTTTTTTCTTTTGAGCTATATGCTCACCGATATACGGTATTTGTCCGCGGATTACTCCTGCGACAATGTTACTCATACGGTAGTTGTAGCCGAGCTCGGAATGTTGGTACCACTGAGCGCAGTCTCTGCTTTGAGTAGACCATTTCCTCGCTTTTTTTGCAACGCTTTCATCATCTGTGAGCAGCATACCGCCTGATGTACCGGTGATTATTTTATTTCCGTTAAAGCTAACGGCGCTTATATCGCCAAATGTTCCCGCCCGACGTCCGTTGTATACAGTTCCGAGCGATTCCGCAGCGTCCTCGATGATTACAGCGTTGTGCCTGTCGCAAATCTCACGGATTCTTTCATAATCGCACGGTGTGCCGAAAAGGTTCACCGTAACCACGTGCTTTACCTCGGGGTATTTTTCAAACGCTTTTTCCAAGGCTTCGGGATCCATATTCCATGACTTGTATTCGGAATCAATGAATATAGGCTCTGCTCCTTCATAAATAACCGGATTAGTGCTTGCAATAAAGGTTAAATCAGAGCAGAACACCTTTGTTCCCTTTGTTATTCCGGCAAGCTTAACCGCCAAATGAAGTGACGAAGTGCCCGAAGTAAGTGCTACGGAGTATTTTCTGCCGACAAAACCGCTTATAAGCCTTTCGGTTTCATTAATATTTTCGCCTACCGTTGACATCCAGTTGGTGTCATACGCCTCTTTAATATATTCAAGCTCGCCGCCGTGCATTGTCGGCGATGAAAGATATAGCTTTTTTTCAAACGGATGTATATTTGTACCCTTAAACATTTTTACAGTTCATTCCCTATCTCAAAAATTACTCGCCCTTTTTGTAATAATAGTAGTTGTAGTAATACTTGCTGTATTTACCCTTGCGATAGTACTTTTTATTCTCTTCCTTACCGTTATATACAAAACCAAGAATTTTTGCGTCGGCAAACTGCATTTGTCTTAAGGTTTCGTTTATCTTGGAAAATTCAGACTCGTTATGGCGGATTACAATCAAATATCCGTCTACGATTCGTGACATTGACGCCGCATCGCTGACGATTGTAGCCGGCGGAAAGTCAAGTATTATATAGTCGTAGTACTTTTTAAGCAGCTCAATAAAAGCGTCCATCTGCTTTGAGCCGAGCAGCGCAGTAGGATCGGGCGGAATATCGCCTGCGGCCATAATGTCAATGCCGTACTCGCTTGAACGCCTGATAAGCGGCTGCTCACTCTCCTGATTTCCCGAAAGGAAGTTGCTCAGTCCGGGCTTGGGCTCAATTTGAAGCTTTGAAGCGATTGTCGGAAGTCTCAAATCGCAGTCAACAATAATTACCTTTTTATTTATCTGCGAAAAAGAGATAGCGAGGTTAATCGCAACCGAGCTCTTTCCGTCGCCGCGGTCGGGAGAAACAACTCCTATGCACTTGCTTTCCTTACCGGGCAAAGAAAACATTACGTTCGTTCTAAGTGTTTTATATGCTTCTTTAACGGAAAAGGCAGACTTGTCCGAAAGGAGCATTTTTTGGGGATTAAATATAACCGTTTTGTTATAATTTTTCTTCATCTTTTTGCTCGCTTTCGAATTTTTTATCTTCGGAATTCTGAGAATAGTAGTAATAATCGGAATGATTATTCGAGGCTTTTGATACATCCGGTATTACTCCGAGAATCGGGATTGAGAAGCTTGATTCAATATCGCTTTCGCTCTTAACGGTGTCGTCCGTAAAATATCTGATAATCACAAAAACTATAACAATCAATGCGCCTATCAAAAATCCGATCAGCGCAAATCTCGAATAGCTTGGCTTGTACCGCTTGTCGCTGAACTCGGGATAGTCGATAATCTTCATCGAGCTTCCCTCTACAATTTGAGCCATATACTGAGGAGCTGTCTTTGAAATTGCCTGAGCGTAGTCATAAGCAAACTGAGGATCAGTATCGACCACAAACACCGAGATAATCTCAGTCTCGTCCTTTACCTCGGTAGATACAAGCTTTTGAAGCGTATTGTAAGAAGCGTCTAACTCCATTGACTTTGCCGCGGCTGTGAGAATTGTGTTTGATGTTAGTATCTTTTGATAAGTAAGAACAAGCTGCTTAGAAGCTGTTACATCCGAGCTGGAAAGAAAATCAGTATTTTCCTTGCTCTGCTTATTATTTACATATGCGGTAAAGCCGCTTCGGTAGGTAGGCTTAATCAAAACTTTTGTTCCTACGAACACCGCTCCGCTTAAAATCAAGCCCACCAAAATAATTAACCATAGTTTTTTTAGAAGTTCCTTAAGAATGGGAATAATGTCAATCTCACGCTCCGGAACTTCTTTTCTTTTAGTATCGTCTTTCCTCATGATATTTGCCCCAATTTTTATATATTTACTAAACCAAGTATCTGTCATCAGTAAAATCGACGGCACTATTCATAAAAATGCATAGTAAAATCAGAAAATCCGTCGAATAATTTGATTATTTCCCATAATATTATAACATTTTTTTTAAGAGATGTCAATAAAAGTATAAACAACATCATTGACTAAAAAAGCAATTATTCTAAATTCGAATATTTATGCCAAAATTTAATGCTTTATTCCCCGTCTTAACTGTACTGAATTTTTCAAAGACAACTGTTTAACAAAAAAATACTGACAAAAAATAAATTAAAGGTTGAAAGAAAGCTAAAACAGAGTTATAATAGATTTGATTAATTTTGTCGCAGTTTTATAAATTCGCGGCAAACAAATCAATAAGGAACTTGGTTCCGAAAAAAACAAAAAAGGAGAAAAAAAGATGAAATTTCCAAACGCAGCTAAAGGTATTAGCAAAATTTTCACATCAGAGATTCTCGCTCTGATTGCCGCAATCGCAACAGGCGTTGCTTCCATTCTTGCCGCAGTAATGTATGCTTCGGCAAAAACTAACAGCACCGCAGGCGCAGCAGCTTCCGGTATCGGAACGCTTGTTCTCGTTTTAGGCGCGTCCGTACTCTTAGTTATCGCGCTTATCCTCAAGATTGTAGGCGTTGTTCAGACATCAAAGGATGAGGATTCGTTCAAGATGATTATTTACCTCACAATTTTCACCTTGATTGTTGCAGTTATTGCAGCTATCTTCTCAAGGGTAACTTTCCTCAACAACATTGCAAACGCAGTTTCGGCAATCGGCAGCTTTGTTACTACTCTTCTTATCATCCTCGGTATCGGCAACCTCGGCGTACAGGTTGGTAATGATGAAGTAATTGACAAGTGCTCAAGCCAGTTCAAGCTTATCCTCGGCATCGGTATCGTTGCTCTTCTCGCAAGATTTTTCTGCATCTTCCTTCCCACCGTTCCGGCTCAGGGTATCGTAATTGCTCTTGCAGTTGTTGCTCTGGTTCTCAACATTATTCAGTACATCCTTTATCTCTCACTGCTTTCAAAAGCAAAGAAGATGCTCAACGACTAATTGCTGAAAATACTAAACTACAAAATCCCGAACGGAATTCCGTTCGGGATTTTTTATAATTCTATCATAGTTTTCCTCAAAGCAAAGCTAATCCCACAGGCTCAGCTGCTGCGGCGCGTTCTTTTCTTCAAACTGACTAAGATATTCAAAAATCAAATCGTTGTCGTGCATTATGCCATTTTGCTCGCAGGTGCGGTGAAAAAGCCGCATTAACTCCGCGCTTTTCGGACTGTTTATCACATACTGATTGCCGTACTCGCGGATATACCGCTCCTTAAGGCCCGGGAAGCTTTTGTCGAGCTGACGGTAAAAATATTCCCTGTTGCCTTCGCGCAAGGTCAGTCCTATTCCGAAGCAGATTATTCCGCGCACCTTTGCCGCAACGCACATATCCAAAATCCGGCAGATATTGTCCTCGGTATCGTTTATGTACGGCAGAACAGGGCACAGCCATACGACGGTCGGAATATTGTTGTCGCGCAGGATTTTGAGCGCTTCAAAGCGCTGTTTTGTCGTGCTGACATTCGGCTCGATAAGCTTGCACAGGGCTTCATCGGCGGTCGTTAACGTCATCTGAACGACCGCCTTTGTCTTTTGATTTATGCGTTTTAGGATATCCAAATCCCTTAGAACGCGGTCTGATTTTGTAATCAGCGTTGCGCCGAAGCCGTATTTTTCAATTAACAACAAGGCTTTTCGCGTGTATTCAAGCTGAGCTTCGAGCGGCATATACGGATCGCTCATAGAGCCTGTGCCGATCATACAGCGCTTTCTCTTTCGGCGCAGGGCGTTTTCGAGAAGCTCAATCGCGTTCTCTTTTACCTCGATATCCTCAAACTCGTGGTTCATCTGATAGCAGTTGCTACGCGAGTCGCAGTAAATACAGCCGTGCGTGCAGCCGCGGTACAAATTCATTCCATTGTTTTGGGAGAGTATTCCTTTTACCTTTGTATAATGCATATCCGTTCCCTAAGATTTTTATAATGCAACACCGCATAATTCAGTTGTGCGAATTGTGCGGCGTTGTCTTAATATTTAATATTATTTTAACATATTGTTTTTCTGTTTACAATAATTATTTTCGGTATAATAATATCAAGGTTAGTTTTACGACTGCAAATTTACAAGGTGAGCGATTGACGGAATGGTTTTGCTCTGTCCTGCGGTTGTTGCGCTTAAAAGCGCTCCTGTCGCGATAAAGAGGATATTTTTCAGCTTACCGTGCTCCAAATCGTTGAGGATTTTTGAGCAAAGCACCGAGGCACAACAGCCGCAGCCCGAGCCTCCGGCGTGAACGTCCTGAAAACGGCGTTCAAATATCATTAAGCCGCAGTCACGGTGATTGTTTTTGATGTCTATTCCCTCTCTTTGTAAAAGCTCGTACAACGAATTGCTTCCGACCTCACCCAAATCGCCCGTGAAAATGCAGTCAAAGTCCGACGGCGAGCTGTCCGTATCCTTAAAAAACGCGGCTATGGTCTCCGCCGCAGCAGGTGCCATGGCGGCGCCCATATTATTGGCGTCGGTTATGCCGAGGTCGATGATTTTTCCGACCGTCGCGCGGCTGATTTTGACCTTGCCTTCGCCGTTTCCAATGATACAACAGCCTGCGCCCGTCACCGTCCACTGCGCGGTCGGAGTGCGGATTGCGCCGTATTCGAGCGGATAGCGGTACTGCCGTTCGGCTGAGCAAAAGTGTGACGAGGTTGAACAGCCTGCGTTTTCCGCCGCTCCCGATTCGACAAACACCGAGGCGGCTATAATGTTCTGCGCCATGGTCGAGCATGCGCCGTACTGACCGAGGTACGGAATGTTGTAGTCCTTAAGCCCAAAGCTTGAGCCCACGCACTGGTTTAGCAAATCGCCTGCAAACACAAAGTCGATATCCGATTTTTTTAGCTTTCCCTTTTTAAGCGCAAGCGCCATAGCCTCGGTTTGAAGCTGACTTTCCGCGTCCTCGTAGGTGTCGAGCCCGTCGTAGCTGTCGGTTATAATCTTATCAAAAAGTCCGCCGAGCGGCCCTTCGCTCTCTTTTTTTCCGGCAACCGAAGCATAAGCCCTGACAGTCGGCTGATTTATAAATTCAAGTGTTCTGTTTCCGATTCTTTTAATCATAATAATTCCTCCTGCAATTATTATTCAAGCTTGCGGAAAAATTATTATTGCAAAATGAAAATCCGCCTTGCGGCGGACTTTTTTATTTTAGAAGATTTTTAATTCTTTCGACAGCCTCGATTGTTTTGTCGCGGTCACCGAATGAGGTCAGGCGGAAAAAGCCTTTTCCGTTTTCTCCAAAGCCCTCGCCCGGAGTGCCGACAACTGCGGCGTTTTGGAGCAGGTAATCGAAAAATTCCCAGCTGCCCATACCGTTGGGGCATTTAAGCCAGATGTACGGCGAATTTTTGCCGCCGGTGTAGTAAATTCCGAGCTCGTCAAGCGCGGAAGCGATAATCTTCGCGTTGCCGCTGTAGTAGTCGAGGTTCTCTTTGATTTGATTTTGTCCCTCGGCACTGAACACCTCTGCCGCGGCACACTGAACCGGCCACGACACGCCGTTGAACTTTGTCGCCTGACGGCGGTACCACATTGAGTGCAGGTTGTGTCCGTCGCGCTCAAGCTCCTTGGGAATGACGGTATAGCCGCAGCGTGTTCCGGTAAAGCCTGCGGTTTTTGAGAGCGAGCAAAGCTCTATCGCGCAGGTGCGCGCGCCCTCAATACAGAAAATCGAACGAGGCGACTCGTCCTTGATAAACGCCTCATACGCCGCGTCGTATATAATCACCGCGCCGTTTTTGTTGGCGTAGTCTACCCAGATTTTAAGCTGCTCTGCGCTGTAAGCCGCGCCTGTCGGATTGCCGGGAGAACAGAGATAAATTATATCTGCCTTAACATTTTCGTCGGGCATTGCGAGGAAGTGATTTTCCTGAGTCGCGGCGGCGTAGATGATTTTTCTGCCTGCCATCAGGTTCGCGTCAACATAAACCGGGTAAACCGGGTCGGTGACAAGCACGGTGTTGTCCTGCGAGAAGATGTCGCCAAGGTTTCCGCAGTCGGACTTTGCGCCGTCCGAAATAAAAATTTCATCCGCGCCGACCTTAACGCCGTAGCTCTTGTAATAGCCCGACACCGCCTCGCGAACAAAGTCATAGCCCTCATACTCGGGATAGCCCTTGAAGGTTTCCTTGTGGCGCAAATCCTCGCAGCCCTTTTTCATAGAGGCAACGACAATCGGCGCAATCGGCAGGGTAACATCACCGATACCGAGCCTAATAATCTCTTTATCGGGGTTCGCGGCGGCGAATTCATTGGTCTTGCGCGCGACGTCCGCAAACAGATAATTCGGTACAAGCAAGTCAAAATTGCTGTTGATTTTCATAATTACACTTCCTGTTCTGCGTAAAATTACCTTTTTATTATATTATTGAGCAGGAGTATTGTCAATAGATTTTGCAGCTTTTATTTTTGTAATATTCAATTATTTTTGCTTTTGTGCGGATAATTACAAATTTTTCGGGATATTTGCAACTTTCAATGCGCATTTCCTGCATTTTGTAATACAGATTATAATCATTCATAAAATAGGTCTTGATTTTTATAAAACTTAGTATTATAATAGGTTTTGAGATAACCTACCTTTTTAGTAGTTTTTATGTGAAAGGATGATTTTATGAGAGAAGTTTACGCGGACAATTCAGCGACAACGCGCCTGTCCCCTGCGGTTTTGGAGAAGATGACGCCGTACCTCACCGAAATTTACGGCAATCCGTCGAGCATATACAGAATCGGCGGAAAGGCAAAGGAAGCCGTTGAAGCCGCAAGGGAGAATATTGCGAAGAACCTCGGCGCTGAAAGACCGGGCGAAATATACTTTACCTCGGGCGGAAGCGAGTCCGACAACTGGGCGATTCGCGGCGTTGCCTACGCGCTCAAAAAGAAGGGCAAAAACCACATTATCACGTCGAAATTTGAACACCACGCAGTGCTTTACACCTGCCAGGCGCTCGAAAAAGAGGGCTTTGAGGTAACGTACCTCGACGTTTACGAAAACGGAATTGTAAAGCCCGAGGACGTTGAAAACGCAATTAAGGACAATACCGCCCTCGTCACCATAATGTACGCGAACAACGAAATCGGCACGATTCAGCCTATCGCGGAAATCGGCGCTGTTTGCAAAAAGCACGGCGTGCTTTTCCACACCGACGCGGTTCAGGCGGCAGGATATGTGAAGATAAATGTAACTGAGCAGAACATCGACCTGCTGTCGATGACGGCGCACAAAATCCACGGACCAAAGGGCTGCGGACTGCTCTATGTGCGCAGAGGAGTGCCGATTCAAAACCTTATTTACGGCGGCGCTCAGGAAAAGGGAAAACGCGCAGGAACAGAAAATGTCGCCGGAATTGTAGGACTTGACGCGGCGCTGCAAATCGCCGTTGACACAATGGACGAGCGAAACAAAAAGATATCCGCGCTGAGAGATAAGCTGATAGGCAGCCTGCTAAAAATTGAGCGTTCAAGACTAAACGGCGACCGTGTTCACAGATTGCCGAACAACGTCAATATGTGCTTTGAGGGCATTGAGGGCGAAAGCCTGCTGTTAAAGCTCGATATGAACGGAATACAGTCCTCATCGGGCTCGGCGTGCACATCGGGAAGCCTTGATCCAAGCCATGTGCTGCTCGCAATCGGACTTCCGCATGAAATCGCCCACGGCAGTATGCGCCTTTCTTTCTCGGAAGAAACGACCGAGGAAGATATTGACTACATCGCAAAGATTGTGCCCGAGGTTGTGACATATCTGAGAAATATGTCGCCACTGTGGGAGGACATTAAAAAGAAAGAAAAGGAGAATTGATATGGTATATTCGGAAAAAGTTATTGACCACTTTGCAAATCCGCGCAACGTGGGAGAAATAGAAAACGCCGACGGTATCGGCGAGGTTGGCAACTCCAAGTGCGGAGATATTATGAAGATGTACATTAAGGTTGACGACAACAAAATCTCCGACGTAAAGTTCAAGACCTTCGGCTGCGGAGCGGCTATCGCCACAAGCAGTATGGCTACCGAGCTGATTAAGGGCAAGTCAGTTGACGACGCGCTTAAGCTAACAAACAAGGCGGTCATGGAAGCTCTCGACGGACTTCCGCCGGTTAAGGTTCACTGCTCGGTTCTTGCCGAGGAAGCGATAAAGGCAGCTGTCAGCGATTATTATAAGAAGATTGGCGTTGATCCTGAAATAATAAAGTAAGCAAAGTATAAGGGACTGAATTTTATGAATTCAGTCCCTATGTTTATATTTTGCCTGTGCGGTACATTGTCAATAAAGTTTTCAAGTCATCAATGGTTTTGCTGATAGTCTCGCCCGAATCGGTGTCGAGCACCATCATCCTGTGCTTTTCGGTCTCGACAATCTCGGAATCCGAGTGGATGTCGCGGTTTTCACCAAGAGCTTCCTCAACGCTCCTGAACGGATGATGCGCCTTTAAGCGCAGACCGTGGGAGTTATAAATCAGCGTGTAGCCGGCAATTCCCGTTGTGCTGTGGTATTCCTTGCAGAAGCCGCCGTCGATTACAAGCAGCTTGCCGTCGGCTCTGATAGGCAGCTCGCCCTTGACGGTTCTGACGGGTGTATGTCCGTTGATGATGTGCGAGCTCTCCGCGCCCAAGCCGAACTCGGAAAGTATCATCTCGCAGGTCTGCTTTTGATAGTAGAAGTCGTAGTAGGGGTTCTTTTCCTCGCGCCACGCACTTTTGTCATCAATAAACGCGCGTTCAAAGGTCTTGATATTCCGTCCGCAGAGCGGAGAATTCGGTGCGCACCATAGGTACCACATAAAGTCGAGCCCGATTTGCTGTCTGCCGCTCTCGAAAAACGCGAGCCTTGCGACCTTGTCCGCCATATCAAAGTATTCTCTGCCGCTGAGCCTTTCACCGAACAGCTCAATTTCGAGCAGTTTGCCGTTCTTATCGAGCGGAACGCAGCCGTGATAGAGCAGGTTGCCGTTGTAGATTTTGTACATACTTCCGTTTTCATACAAAAACTCAACGTGCTTTTTGAGCCTGTGGCTGTTGACAAATGACTCCCTCAGCGCGGACGCAACCGCCTGCTCTTTCTCTGTCAGCTCATACGGATTTTCAGGGTTCAAGGTCGGGAAAAATGTGTCGTTAAGCTTGTACTTTACACCCTCGGATATCACCGTGCCGTCGGTCAAATCAATATTTTCAAGCACCAATCTATTTTCCATTTTATAGTCGGGATTGCGCTTTATAATCTGCCCCTCGAGCTTGAACTGAATGACGGAAATTGCCTTTAGTGCAGCCTTCATCGGACTGAGCGTGGGATATGTTTTTTCCGCGAATAAAATCAACTTTCTAAGGCTTATGCCGTAGGCGCTTTCGAGCGTATTGAGCGTGTTGTACTTAATGCTGTTGCGCACAACGTTCGCGATACACGCCTCGCTTCCGCACGCCGCGCCCATCCAGAGGATGTCGTGGTTTCCCCACTCTATATCGAGCGAATGGTGCTCTGCGAGCAAATCAATAATCTTTTCGGCGCTTTTTCCGCGGTCGAAAATATCACCGACAATATGAAGCCTGTCAACCGCCAGCCGCTTGATAAGCCCTGCGAGTGAAATTATAAAATCGTCGGCGTTTATGCTGATAATCGTATCAATAATATTGTTGTGGTAGCGAACCTGATTATCGTCCTCGTCGCGCTGGGCATGAAGTAGCTCGTCGATGATATAGGCGTAGTCGTCGGGCATAGCCTTGCGCACCTTTGAGCGCGTGTATTTTGAGCTTAGCACCCTTGCGATTTCAATCATCTGTTCAAGCGTGGTTTCGTACCACTCGCGGTCGGTACCGCGGCTCTTTTTAATCAGGCTGAGCTTTTCGGAGGGATAGTAAATAAGCGTGCAAATCTCCTTAATCTGCTCGCGGCTGAGGGTTTCGGAATAGAGCTTTTCGACCTTCTCCCTGATTACGCCCGAGCAGTTGTTGAGGATATGGCAGAACGCCTCATACTCGCCGTGAATATCGCTCATAAAGTGCTCTGTGCCCTTCGGAAGATTTAAAATCGCCGTGAGGTTGATAATCTCGCGCGTCAGCGAGCGTACCGATGGATATTTTTCAGACAGCAGCTTGTAGTATTTTGATTTGTCGCTTTTCATTTTTACCGCCTCCCGTCCTGTTTATGCTTTAATATTATCATAAAAATATTTACTTGTAAATCTAAAGGTAATACTTTTATTTATTTTAAAAAACGCTTTTATTTTTCAAATAAATACGCTATAATTAATTATACGACAAACAAAGGGGTGAGCGCTATTACAAAAATACTTAACAGCAAGCGCCTTTCCGCTGTGGTTATGGCGGTTATAGTGCTAATGCTCGCGGGGCTTACCGTGCTTTCGCTGAATTTTTTTCTCAGCATAGACCACAGCATTGATATGCCGATGTTTTTGGACGGAGAGTACTCGGTTGACGGCGGTGAATTCAAGCCGTATTCGCAGACAGGTGAAATCACCGACAGCTTTAACGACAAGGTGGTTTTCAAGGGCAAGCTCAGCACATATACCTCATACTACCCCACCGTTACCATATCGAGCAAAAACGTATGGTATAACCTAAAAAACAGCAAGGGAGAGGTCGTGTACGGCTACAATTATAAAAGCGAGGCAGATATTTACGAGGAAATCTTCAGCAAAAAGTATGACGAAAAAAGCTTAACCAAGGACGAGCGTGAATTACTTGACATTCACAAAAAGATGAGCGGCTTGGCTATGCAAATGCCGAACACGCCGGGATATCAGATTGAGGATCTTTACTTTTTCGACGTTGCAACCTACAATATTGATTATGACGAGGTGCTCACCTTTGAAGTAATCAATCCTTATGACTCGCCGCAGTCGGATTTTTCGGATTGCCTTGACGTTGTGCTCAGCGAGTCTAACGGAAAATACACGCAGTTTATATCGCATACGCTTCCGTATCTTGTGCTGTTTATGCTGGTGTGCTTTTTCGGGTTGTTCTTCTTCCCTGTTGCCGGCTTTATTTTGGGCAGGGTGGACTACAAGTATCTTTCGTTCGGAGCGCTCTGCTTTTTCTGGGGACTGTTTATGATAATGCGCAGCTCCAGCAGCTTTCTTAATCTGTGGATAACAGACCCGACGGTTTGCCTGCTGATAAACGCGCTGACAAACTACTTCTTTATTTCGTCCTTAATTTTTTACTTTAAGACAAATCTCGAAAAACCGGTTTCACACTCAATCGCAATGGCGCTGTGGATAGCTTTTGTGCTGGGAATTATCACGGTAACGGTGCTGCACTTTACCGGAGTTTCCGACGTACACGTGACATTTAAGTATATGATGGCGCTGACGGCGGTCTGCGGCTTGGCAATGCCTATTCTGCTGTTTTACGAAACAAGGTACGGCAACAAGGCTCTGTATGTGCTTATCTCATGGATTCCGCTCGCGGTCTGTGTACTGGTTGACGCGATAAACCACTACAGCCACTTTACCGATTTTGATTTTTACGTAATCGGTCTGGCGCTCACAATGGTTTACCAAATTGTACGGCTGGTGTTTGATTTGAGACGGCAGTATAAGGAAGCCATTAAGTATCAAAAAATGCAGAAGGAGCTGTACGAGGCAAAGGTTTCGGTTATGGTCAGCCAGATTCAGCCGCACTTTATGTACAACGCGCTGTCGTCAATCGCTATGCTCTGCAAGATCAATCCCGACACCGCGTACAACGCGACGATTACCTTCTCGGATTATCTGAGGGGCAATATGGATTCGCTGAAACAAAAGGCGCCCGTTCCGTTTGAAAAGGAACTTGAGCATCTCAAAAAATATCTGTACATTGAACAGCTCAGGTTCGGCAAAAAGCTGAACATTGAGTACGACATTCAGACTACCGATTTTGTACTGCCTCAGCTTTCGATTCAGCCGCTTGTCGAGAACGCTGTTAAGCACGGCGTTGGAATGAAGAAAAAGGGCGGCACGGTAAAAATTGCCACCGAGGAAAACGAAGATTTTTATATGGTTATTATTTCCGACGACGGCGTGGGCTTTGACACTGAGCAAAAGAAAAACGACGGCCGTTCGCACGTCGGAATGGAGAACACACGCAGACGGCTTAAAGAGCTGTGCAACGCCGAGGTTATCATCACGAGCGTTGTAGGAGAAGGCACGGTTGCCACGGTGCTGCTGCCAAAGGAGGATCAGAAAAAATGAGAATACTATGTGTAGACGACGAACCGCTGATGCTGCAAATGCTCGAAATGGCGGTTAAGGAAGCCAAGCCCGACGCTGACATTACAGCGTTTGACGACCAGGATGAGCTGCTTGAGGACGCAAAAAGCGGCGGCTGCGACATCGCGTTCCTCGACATTCATATGAGGGGAATGAACGGCGTTGAGCTTGCAAAGGAGCTTAAGGCGGTCAACCCAAAGATGAACATAATTTTTGTCACCGGCTTCAGCGAGTACGCAGGCGACGCGATGAGCCTGCACGCGAGCGGCTATATTATGAAGCCGGTCACAGCCGAAAAGATTAGAAAGGAGCTTGAGGATTTGCGCTTCCCGATTGAGCCCAAGTCAAACGCTCTGCTAAAGGTTCAGTGCTTCGGCAACTTTGACGTTTTCACTCCCGACGGCAAGCCCGTTCACTTTGAACGCAGCCGTTCCAAGGAGATTTTCGCCTACCTTATTCACCGTCACGGCAGCTCATGCACAATCAAGGAGATCGCCGCGGCGCTGTTTGAGGACGAGCCGTACGACAAAAAGCAACAGAATTACATTCAGATTTTGATTTCGGCTATGATGAAAAGCCTTAAAAAAATCGGCGCCGAGGAAGTTATCAACAAAACCTACAACAGCCTGTCGGTTGACGTAAACCTAGTCGACTGCGACTACTACCGCTTTGCCGAGCTTGACGCCGGAGCGGTAAACGCTTATCAAAACGAGTATATGAGCCAGTACTACTGGGCTGACTTTATGTTTAACGACTTTGATTATTAACATTTAAACTCAAAAACGGACGTGGTTTTCACGTCCGTTTTTTAATATCTTACTCTAAAGCTTTTTTCGTCGGGGATGACCGCGGTGTTGCGGCTAAGCGTGCGGTCAATTTTAATATACCGCGCGTTACCGATTGCCTGAATTACCTTGTCGATTTCCTCTTCCCTGCCCTGGATTTCCATAGTCACAGAGCCGTCGTATTCATTTTTTACCCAGCCTGTAACTTTGCAGGCGTTTGCGGCGTACTGCGCCGTATAGCGGAAGCCCACGCCCTGAACCCAGCCGAAAAAATTGTAGTGTCTGCGAATAATATCCATTTTGACCGCCGTTTGTAAGTTATAATACTAAGTGCCATTAAAACACTTATTACAGATATTAGCGTTTTAATGGTGCTTAGTATAAAAGATACGGCGGCAGAGTTTTGCCCTGCCGCCTAAACAAGATTTTAATTTATCAGTTTGTAATAATCTGCTCTGTGTCCTTATCAAAGATGTGGAGCTTATCAAGGCTGAAGCAAATCTTGATTGTGTCGCCAACCTTAGCCTTTGAGGAGGGATCAACTCTTGCGGTGATAGACTGACCTGCAATGTTAACATAGAGGTAAATCTCTGCGCCCATAAGCTCGGTTACGTCAACGTTAGCTTCGAATGTCATATCAGCCTTTGCGATTTCCTCTGCCTCGTCGTGAACGTGCTCGGGACGGATACCGAAGATAACTTCCTTACCTACATAAGCGTCGAGCTTGCCGCCTGCGCTCTTGTCAGCGGGAACGGGAACCTTGTACTTGTCAAAGTTGAGTGTGTACTTGTCGCCTTCCTTGCCTACTGTAGCGTTGATGAAGTTCATCTGGGGTGAACCGATGAAGCCTGCAACGAACATATTGTCAGGAGAATCATAAAGGTGCTGAGGTGTATCAACCTGCTGAATAACGCCGTCCTTCATAACTACGATTCTTGTACCGAGAGTCATAGCCTCTGTCTGGTCGTGAGTTACGTAAATAAATGTTGTGCCGAGTCTCTGATAGAGCTTTGAAATCTCGGTACGCATCTGAGCACGGAGCTTTGCGTCGAGGTTTGAAAGAGGCTCGTCAAGAAGGAATACCTTAGGATCACGAACGATAGCACGACCCATAGCAACACGCTGTCTCTGACCACCGGAGAGAGCCTTCGGCTTTCTGTCGAGGTACTGCTCGATACCGAGGATACGGGCTGCTTCTTCTACTCTTCTCTTAATCTCCTCCTTGGGAGTTTTTCTGAGCTTAAGACCGAACGCCATGTTATCATATACTGTCATATGGGGATACAGAGCGTAGTTCTGGAATACCATCGCGATATCTCTGTCCTTAGGTGCTACGTCGTTAGCGAGCATGTCGCCAATGTAGAGCTCGCCCTTTGAGATATCCTCAAGACCAGCAATCATTCTCAGGGTTGTTGACTTACCGCAACCTGAAGGACCTACGAAAATGATAAATTCCTTATCAGCGATCTCAAGGTTGAAGTCCTTAACAGCGGTAACGCCGCCGTCGTAAATTTTGTATACGCCTCTCAGTGATACATTTGCCATAAAATAACCTCCGTTATATAATTTCTTAATTTAACATATATAATATACCACTTTGGACAAATTTTTACTATACCGATTTTGACTAAAGATTTGCCTCAGTTTTTATATAAAATAATTACCCTGTAAAAAAACAGGGCAATTTTTAGTGTATTTTGCCAACAAAAATAGAGCTTACATCCAATTTTGTCAATTTTTTAGCACTTCCTATGGGCAATTTGCTATCAAGATACAAATTTCCCACCGATATTCGTTGAAGGTGCACAACTTTTAAGCCGCATACGGCAAACATCTTTTTCACCTGGTGGAACTTGCCCTCGCAAATGGTGACAATTCCTGTAGAACTGCCGTATTTTTCATCGGTCTCAAGCTTTGCAGGCAGGCACTTTGTGCCGTCGGCAAAGACAATCCCCTGCTCGAACCTTTCAATGGTTTCGGCGGTGATTTCTCCGCCAAGCTTTGCGATGTATTTTTTATCGACATGCTTTTTCGGGGAGAGCATTTTATGCGCAAGTTCGCCGTCGTCGGTGATAATCAGCAGACCTTCCGTGTCCTTGTCGAGCCTTCCTGCAGGAAAAAGCCCCGGACGTTTCAAGTCGGGCGGAAGAATGTCAATTACGGTTTTATCGCGGTTGTCGCGCGTTGCCGACACAACACCTGCAGGCTTGTTGAGCATAATGTAAATATGCTCGTCCAAATCGACAGCCTGTCCGTTAAGCTCGACCGTGTCCGTCGCCGCGTCAACTTTCTGCTCGGGATTGCGGCAAATCCTGCCGTTTACCGCGACCTCGCCGTTTTTTATTTTATTTTTAGCGTCCTTGCGGCTCAAATCCGCGCGCGAGGACAACAGCTTGTCAAGTCGTTCCATTTTATTCACCCCGAGAGCGGTCTTACGCCCTCGCCGTATACCCTGTTTGTCAGATGACCTCCGATTAATCTGCCGCCGCTTACCAGTAAAACGGCGCAGGAGGCGTTTTCGGCTTCAACCGAATATGTAAACCTCTGAGCCTTTTGCCCCTTGTACGGAGTTAAATCGAGCCCTGTCTGCATTTGAATTTCATTGTATTTTTCTGTTACAGAATTAAAATCCTCGGGAATAGTAATTTCATCGCACTCTGTCAGCTTGGCATTTTCTATTCCGAACGAGTGCAAAATATCAATTCTCTGCTCCTCGGTCTCTGCCTTTAGCGAGTATTCACCGATTTCGTCGCAGGTCGCGGTGTCGGATTTTGAGCCCGAACAGCCTTTTAGACAGGCAAAAACAATCAAAATTACAATCAAAAAAATAATGAAGATATGCCGCAGCGCCTTTCCGCGGTTTTTCACTTTGAAATTCAGTACAAACATATTAACCTCCGCGCGTATCACTTACTAAAATGTACGCGCGAAGGTGCGATTATATTCTTTATCCGTTAACGATATATTTCAGAAGCTCCCCGGGAGAATCCGCGATTGCTACCGCGCCCTGCTCGTTCATCTCGTCAACCGAGCCGTAGCCGTAGCTTACACCGATAAAATCGACCTTGCACAGTCTTGCGCCTATGGCGTCAAAACGGCTGTCGCCCAGCATTAGGGTTTGCTCGCGGTCGCTTTCGATATTTCCGCCGAGCTTTGTAAGCGCGTACGGAATTAAATCCTTTTTATCCTTGATTGTGTTGTCGAGCGTTGAGCCGACAATTTCATCGAACCAGTCTGTTATTCCGAGAAGCTTTGCAACGCCGTCTGCGACAGGCTTTTGCTTTGAGGTGCAGATGGCGGTTTTAATGCCCATTTCACGCAGTGCGTCGACAACCTCTTTAATCCCCGGATAAACCTTGTTGCGGTACTTTCCCTCTTTGTCGTAGTAGGCGCGGTAAATTGCCGCTCCCTTCTCGGAGGTTTCCTCATCAAGTCCACAGAGGTTTCTAAAGGTGTCAATCAGCGGAGGTCCGATGTAGAGCGTGTAATCGTCAAGGTTCGGCTTGGGCACATCCAGGGTATCGAGCGCGTATTCAAGCGACATACGGATTCCCTCCGCGCTGGCGCTTACAGTACCGTCGAGGTCGAATAAAACATACTTATATTTCATCAAACTTACCGTCCGCCTTTTTCTGGAATTTTTCAGCCTTTACGCTGACTCTCGTATGAGTTCCCTTAGCGATTTCTCCTGCGTTGTCGCGCGCAGTCAGCTCAAAGAAGAACAGCCTGCCCTCAGTTTTTACAAGGCGTGCTTCCGCCTCTACCTCAGCGCCCAAGGGAGTTGGACTTGTGTGCTCAATGCTTATTGCCGTGCCGACCGTGGTCAGCTCGTCGTTGTCAAGCACGTTTTGAGCAAGCTCAGCCGCCGCGCCCTCCATAAGAGCCGCTACGGCAGGAGTTGCCAGCACGTCAAGACTTCCGCTGCCGACAACGCTCGCGAGATTTTCTTTTTTTACGGTTAATTTTTTTGTCAGTGTTTCCATAATTAATTTCCTTATGAATTGTGCTCTGTAATCATCTTTTTGAGCTGGTTAATTACGTCGTTTTCGGGGAAGTTGACCTTCTTGCTCACGTCTGCGATGTTCATATTTTTTATCATCATCTTGCCGACCGGGGTTTTGAGCACGCCGAGTCTTCCGTCGAGCTTAACAAGCTCATCGGGCAGCCACGGATATTCCTTTAAGATGTCTGTAAGCTTTGTATTGCTGTTGATTTCCATAATATTACCTTCCTTTTTACCGCTCGGCAATCAGTATTCCGTACGGTTTCAATTCGCCGTTTTCATATCCGTTTTGGAACAGGATTTTTCCTGACGGAGCGGTCTTGTACGAACGTTCCTGAGCGTTAATCAGTATATCCGCCTTGCCCGATTTAACATAGTGAATCAGGCGCGGATAGTCCTCTGTATAAATAAACTCAAATTCGTTGCTCTTAAAGTCCTTACGCGCGTTTCTAAGGTGAATAAGCGCGGAGATTTTGGACTTAATATCGTCATATTTTCCGCTGTCAACCTCGTTCCACGGCATTGTGGCGCGGTTGTAGGGAGAGTCAAAGCCCTTCATGGCAATCTCTGTTCCGTAGTAAATGCACGCCGAGCCGGGCAAGGTCATAATAACCGCGATTTTCTGCAAAAGCTCGTCGTTGTTCTTGCTAACCTCGGCAACACGCGGAGTGTCATGGGTATCGAGGAAGTTAAACAGTGCTCCTGTGACCTGCTCGGGGTAGAGCGTTCTGCAGTAGTTTAGCGCGTATTCAAAGTCCTTAAAGGTTTGGTTCGGATTTTTAAAGAAATCGGTCACGCATTCGGGAAGCGGATAGTTCATAACCGAGTCGTACTCTTTTCCGCCGAGCCACGGCAATGAATCCGTCCAAATTTCGCCGAGGAAATACACGTCGGGATTTACCTTTTTAACCGCCGAATTCAGGCTGTTTATAAAGGTGTGCGACACCTCGTCGCCCACGTCAAAGCGGATTCCGTCGATGTGCCAGTCCTTTGCCCAGTGAACGCACAATTTTGTAAAGTACTCGACAACCTCGGGGTTGTTGGTATTTAATTTCGGCATACCTGCCCAGAAGGAGAACGAGAAAAATCTGCCGTCCTCGGTGGAAAAGTTCCTGTCGGCAAAGTTTTCGGCGTTAATAAAGAACCAATCGTAATACCGCGAGCCCCTGCCCTTTTCGCAGACGTCCTTCCACGCGAAAAACTCTTGACCGCAGTGGTTAAACACAGCGTCGAGCATAACGCGGATACCCATTGTATGGGCGGTATCTACTAATTCTGTTAAATCTTCCTCGGTGCCGAAGTCGGGATCAATCTGCCAATAATCAAAGGTGTTGTATTTGTGGTTTGAGCCTGACTTAAAAATCGGCGTAAGGTAAATTCCGCTGATTCCCAAATCCTTAAGATAGCCGAGACGTTCGGTTATTCCGCGGATATTTCCGCCGTAAATGTCGTTCCACTGCGGATTTGAAAAATCTCCCCATTTTCTGAATTTTTTATCCTCGGGAGAATTAGATGAACGGCAAAAGCGGTCGGGCATAATCTGATACCAAACGGTGTGCTTTACCCAGTTAGGCGGAGTTATAATGTCGGAAACATTCAGCCATGCGTACTTGAAGTACTGCATTGAAGCCAGGCTGTTCTCCTCGACGGGGCAGATTTTATTTTCGCACACAACAAAGGTATTTCCCTCGCTTTCAAGCTCAAAGTAATACCTCAGACGCTTATACCTCGGCTGCAGCTTAACCGTCCATATAATATGGTATTTAAGCTCTGCAAGCTTATGCATTTCGGTTTTAACACCGCTCCAATGCGGCTGTCTGCGAAGCTCGTGTATAAACGGATCCTCGCTGATAATAAATGCGCGGTCAACGTCCTTTGCGGTTTTTATATTTACCGTAACGGTGTTTTCGTCAGACGCATAGCAAAACTCAATAGTCGATCTGTGAGAAACTGCAGAAATATTCATAATAGTCCTCCTTGATTGCACCGGTTATCTATATTTTAACATACAGATAAAAAATCGGCAAGTAATTTGTCAAATTATACTAATTCCTGATAGAAAGTAGACTTATATTTTGCGAGGATATTTTTCGCAAGACAAGGCGGAGGACGCGTCAAGGCTGTCGCCTTGCAAGGACGACAACGCAGTATTGTGGAAAATAGACCGCAAAGATTGGCTACTTTTTATTAGGTATTAGTATTAAACCTAATTTGTTATTGAAGCATAAACATTTTAGTGATATAATCAAATTATCAAAAAAATAAGGGGACATCAATATGAAACTAAAAGAACGAATAACGCCATACGTTCAGGCAGTGCCGAAGATTTTAGGCTTCAAGCTGTTAACCACAATTGTCTTGGCGATTATATCAAGCTTGCTTATGCTTTTGTCGAGGGCTTTGATGCGAAGCACGGGACGTGTGAGCGTAAGCAGCGGCGACTTTACGTTTTTGTTTACAACCTGGCAAGGCTATTTAATGATTGCGATAATGCTGGTTATCGTACTGCTTTATGTCGCGGTTGAGGTAAACGCGCTGATAATCTACATATCCAAAATTCTCCACGGCGAGAATCCGTCGGTGTTCAAGTGCATCGGCAAGGGTATTGCAGGGCTTAAAAAATACCTTAACTACCGCGGAATAATCATCATCCTTTACTGCACGCTTATTTCTCCGATGCTCGGACTCAGATTTTCAATCTCGCTTACGAGCACCTTCTACATTCCGAACTTTATCACCTCGGTAATCTTCAAAAACCCGTTTTACACCGCAGGCGTTATCGCGCTGGTAACGTTCCTTATCGTAGTAGGTATCATCTACTGCTTCATCCTGCACGGCGCTTTGATTGACGATATGAGCATTAAAGAGGCGAGTATTCAGTCAAGACAGTTCCTCAAAAAGAACTGGAAGAACTACATCTTTGAAATGCTCAGATTCCTGCTTATTTCTGCAATCGTAATAGCTGCAATGTACGCGCTGTTTATTCTCGTACCCAGCCTTATTATCGACGCGATTGCGACCGACGACAAGGCGGGAATGTTCGCAACAACACTGATTTCCACCTTTGCTCTTGCGCTGTTCTGCCTTTTCGAGGTGCTCTGGTCGGCTTACTTAATTATGAAGCTTACCGTGCTTTACCACAATTATAAGAGTGAGGGTGAGTGGAAATACACAAGACCTGCGAAAAAAGCTCATCCTGTGCTTATCATCTTCGCTGTTCTCGGCGTTTTGTTGATAGTAGGTATTTCAGCCGTATACACGTACTACTTTGATGATATTATACCGGCGTTCACACACGCTCAGTACGTAGGCCACCGCGCAGGCGGCGTTGAAGCTCCCGAGAACACCGTTAAGGGAATTGAAGTCGCGGCTGAGCTCAACGCTTTCGGCTGTGAAATTGACATTCAGCGCACCTCGGACGGCTACTATGTAGTTAACCACGACAACGACTTTAAGCGCGTTGCCGGAGTTGCCAAAAAGCCGTCGGAAATGACGCTTGCAGAGGTTAAACAGCTTAAGGTTGACGGCGAGCCCGTACCGACCTATGAGGAAATGCTCGACGCCAGCAAGGACAAGGTAACGCTCTTTGTTGAGCTAAAGGGCGAGACCGCCGACGAAAAGATGGCGGACGACGCCGTTAAGGCAATCAAGGAAAAGGGTATGGAGAAGCAGGCGGTATTAATCTCGCTCAAATACGATATTCTTGAATATATCGAGCAGAAATATCCCGAGATGGAAACAGGCTACCTTGCGTTCTTCTCATTCGGCGACATCGAGGAAATGCCGTTTGATTACCTCGCTTTAGAGGAAGAAATCTCCACCGACGACGCGATTGAGAATATCCACGCCAAAAACAAAAAGGTTATGGTTTGGACGGTTAACGATCCCGAAAACATCAAGACCTTCCTCAACAGCGAGGCAGACGCTATTATCACCGACGAGGTTAAGAAGTCAAAGGAAATTTCCGACGACCTCAAAAAGCGCACTCCGAGAGAGATTATCTACGACCTTTTCGGCACATGGACTGTTGATTTAGCAAAATAAATCACAAAACTCCGAGCCATGCGGTTCGGAGTTTTTTCTGCCTATTTTTTGTTTCCCTCAACAATCGCGTAGCTGTCGTCGAGCAGTTTTTCGATATGCGGAATATCCGCTTCCCTGTCGAGGAGAATTGAAATCCAGTATTTTTTATTCATATGGTACGACGGAAAGTAGTGGATGTTGTCGATAAGCTTCGGGATGTCGTCGGGCAAAACCTTTAGGTTAAGCACGTTGATTTTACCTTCCCTTTCAACGCCGAGATACCTGTACGGAATCAGCATAAAAAGCCCGTACCATTTGTGCTTTTTCGCGGTGTTCAGCGTGTGGTATTCCTTTAAATATCCCCACGGCGCTTCGGGAACAGTGCCGTGCTTTTCCTTGACATATTCAAGCAAAACTGCCTTTACGTCGGCAAGCTCAAAGGAAGTGCTTAAAATATCATCAAGTATATCCTCAACATTCGCGCGGATTTGACCGACAAATCCGCCGTCCGCGCTTGTGTTGAACGGAAGGTACAGCTCACCTTCAGGCTCTTCATAAACATTTACTTCAATATTTTCTCCGCTGATTTCAAACACGGCGTAAAAGCCGTTTTCGCTCAGCGGTTTTTTAATTGTATAGCCGTTTGCGGTTTTGTTAAAGCCGTTTTGCTCCGCCTTTGAGGGGCTGAAAATATATTTGTCAAAAACGCTGTTGTAATTCACTGCACCACTTTCTTTCCGCTATTATTATATGATATAGCATGTAGAAATGCAAGCGTTAATCGGCGGAGATTGTAAGCGTTGTGTCGCCCTTTCCGAGAAGGTCTTTAAGCTCGGTTTCGGACTTATCCTTAATCTTCCCGAGCCTTGTGTAATCCCATGTGTTCGAGCCGTAAAACACGGAAATTTGATTGCCCGAATACAGCACGATATCTCCTGCTTCTGTGGTGATTTTCTCGTCACTATTCGGCAGGGTTTTGCCGAGATTACCCACCTGCTCAAATCCGCCGTACATTGACATCTTAATTTCAAGCGGAGAAGTCTTTACAAGCTCCTTTAGCGCGTTTACCGCTTCATTATCCTGCCACTCTACCTCAACCGCGGTATCACCGATTTTTACGGTGAGATCATCGGATTTGCTCTCTGCCGTCGCCGTCTGTGTAGTAACCGCGGTTGCCGCTTGTTCGGCGGTTTTAGAGGGCGACGACCTGAAAATCTTATTTAGGTAGTTATAAAAGCACTGCTGCCAAAAGTCGCTGTCGTGCTCGTAGCCTTCGACCAAATCGGTCTGGTTTTTAACGCCCATTTTGTTCAGCACATCGCGGTAATACAGGGTGCAGTCGATGTTCCACGGATCCTTACTGCCGACGGACATATAAAGGTAATACGGAGTGTTAGCCTCGGTCGGCTTCGGGAACTCCTGCATATACGGCGTGTTCCAGAAAGTGCCCTTGTAGTACTCGGTCGGGATAACCCCCGTGTCGGGCGCAAAAGCCCCGATATAGCCGAACTTGTCGAGCCACTTAAAGCCTGTGCACAGCGACTTTGCGCCGCCCTCGGACATTCCTGCAACTGCGGTGTTCTCTCTGCCGGTAAGGACATTGTAGTTCTTCTCAATAAACGGCATAAGATCAACGGCAACGTCGTCAATCGCCTTGTCGTAGATATACCTCAACTGTTCGTCAGACTTGCTGTCCTTATCAGCCTGCTTGTCGGTGTACATATCCACGTTTACGGTGATTTGCGGAACAACAAGACCGTCGTGAAGCATATTTCCGTAGAGCAAAGTCAGGTATGAATCGTCGTCAATCTGATTGTCGTGACTTCCGCCGAATCCGTGGAAAACGTACATAACAGGAAATTTTTTGCTCTCATCATAACCTGCCGGAAGCAAAATATTGCACTGCTTGTCATCTCCTGCGGTGGACGAATAATAGGTCACATCCTTAAGCACCTTGCCGTAGTCTACATCCGAGCGCTTTTTGAACATATCCTCAGAAATATCATAGCGGTTTTCGGTCGCGTAGGGGTCAAAATTTTCGCTGCTTGCAGTCGTTGAAGCGGCTTCCGTTTTAGCTTCGGAAGAATCCGCTGACGAATTCTGCGAGGTCGAGCAAGCGCCGAAAATGAGCATACACGACAAAACCACTGCTGTCCCAACAATACCCTTTTTAATCATAAATTTTTCCTCTTAATTAATGTTATCGCGGATGAAGTCCTCGATTTTATCAAACGGAATAACGTCCAAATTATCGTACAAATCGGTGTGAACCGCGCCGGGGATAATCATAAGCTCCTTGTTATCGGTGTACTTGCTGTCCTCGGTCATCGCCTTGTAGGCGTCCTTTGAAAAGTAGCAGGAATGAGCCTTGTCGCCGTGAATCATCAGCACCGCCGAGCGGATTTCGTTTGAATATTTTAAAATCGGCTGGTTCATAAACGACAGACAGCCCAAGGTGTTCCAGCCCTCGTTTGAATTGAGCGACCTTTCGTGATATGCCCTGCCCTTGTAGTACTCGCTGTAGTCCTTTACAAAGAACGGCACGTCCTCGGGGACAGGCAACGGCAGACATCCGCCTGCACGCGAGTACTCGCCGTTTTTATATTCCTCAGTTCTGAGGTTATTGAGCGCGGTTTTTCTTTCAAAGCGCTTTTCCTCGCTGTCCTCACTGTCAAAATATCCGTTGGCGTTAACGCGAGTCATATCGTACATTGTGGAAACTATCGTCGCCTTAATTCTCGTGTCAAGCGCGGCGGTGTTAAGCGCCATTCCGCCCCAGCCGCAAATGCCGATAATGCTGATTTTATCCGCGTCTACATTGTCCTGAACCGACAGAAAATCAACCGCCGCCTGAAAGTCCTCGGTGTTGATGTCGGGAGAAGCCATATATCTCGGAATTCCTCCGCTCTCGCCTGTAAAGGACGGGTCGAACGCCATTGTGATAAATCCGCGCTCAGCCATAATCTGCGCGTACAAGCCCGAGCACTGCTCCTTAACCGCGCCGAACGGACCGCTTACCGCGATTGCCGGAAGCTTTCCTTCCGCGTTCTTAGGAACGTACATATCCGCCGCGAGGGTTATGCCGTAGCGGTTGACGAAGGTCACCTTGCAGTGGTCAACCTTATCGCTTTTTTCAAAGGTCTTATCCCAATTTTGAGTGAGCTTAAGCTCTGCTGTTTTCATCATAACTATTCCTCCAAATCTATATTCTTTATGAACCTCGCAGGAACTCCGCCTGCAATTGTATTTGCCTGTACATCCTTGCTAACTACCGCGCCTGCCGCGATAATCGCGCCGTCACCGATTGTCACGCCCGGCAGGATTGTGACGTTCGCGCCTATCCAAACGTTCTTTCCGATAGTTACGGGCTTAGGTATAAGGTTAGCGCGTTTCTTGGGATTTTGGTGGTGGTTGAGCGTGGTGATTACGGTCTTGGGGCCGATTAAGCTGCCGTCGCCTATAGTAATTCCGCCCTGATCCTGGAACTGACAGCCTGCGTTTATAAATACATTTTTGCCGAGCTTAATGTTCTTTCCGCAGTCGGTGTAAAACGGCGGAAACATATACGCGCCTTCGGGAAACTTCCTGCCCGTAAGCCTTGTCATCAGCTCTCCGATTTCCTCGGGAGTATGGTAGCTGTTGTTGAGCTCCGAGGTAATCTTCATCGCCTCGTTGCTCAGGTGCGTCATATGCAGATGAACCTCGCTTTTCGCGATTACCTCTGCGCCGCTGTCCATTATCCTGATAAATTCCTCTGTAGTCATACTTTTCCCTCATTTCTGATTTAATTATATACCTACGCGGCACAAATAGCAAATACTTATATTAAATAGATAATTATGCTTTACAAGCATAGCAAATTAATATATAATAAATTCGGGTGATAATATGGAATTTCGAGTTTTGCAGTACTTTTTGGCGGTTACGCGCGAGGGAAATATCTCTGCCGCGGCGCAGTCGCTGAACCTTTCTCAGCCGTCGCTGTCGCGCCAGCTTAAGGACTTGGAGGAAGAGCTCGGCGCAAAGCTGTTCATCAGGGGCAACAGGCGCATTGAGCTCACCGAGGAAGGCTTGATTTTGCGCAAACGCGCAGGCGAGATTATGCAGCTTGTGGAGCTGACGGAAAGCGAAATTTCCGAGGTAAAGAACAATATCTCGGGCACTCTGAGCATCGGCGCAGGTGAGTCGCTCTCTATGCACCGCATAACCGAGGTTTTCCGCCGTCTTAAGGAGAATTATCCCGACATCCGCCTTAACGTTGTCAGCGGCGACACCGAGGATTTGCAGGACAGGCTCGACCGCGGACTGCTCGACTTTGCGCTGATTTTTACCGACTTTGACCGCAACACCTACCACCACCTCACGCTTGAGGAAAAGGAGATTTTCGGCGTTATTATGCGCAGGGACGACGCACTTGCCGAGAAGGAATACATCACCGTGAAGGACTTGTACGACAAGCCGTTGATTGTATCGCGCGCGAACGGCTTGGATAATTTCAGCGGCTCGCAGGCTCGCAGACTTCAGGTTGCGGCAACTTATAACCTGCTCTACAACGCCTCGCTGATGGTCGAGGACGGCATCGGCGTCGCGATTTCATTTGACGGACTTGTTGACACCTCGGGAAATTCAAGCCTCTGTTTCCGTCCGCTGTACCCCGAAATTTCCGTCAGTCCGTCGTTGATTTGGAAGCGACACCAAAAGCTGTCGATTATCTCTCAGCTTTTTATAAAGCAGTTGAGTTAACCGTATTGCCAAACCAAAAAATTCGTGCTATAATACATTCATAATAAATCTGCCACCGGGTAGGAATTGCCATGAGCATTCGCTGCGCATCGTTAGGTCTTTGAAGATGTGCATCGGATGTTTATTTTTTTGGAGGACATTATGAAGCGGTTTTTAAATTACTTTACCACGTTTGAAAAGCTGTTGTGGTGCGCGTCGGTTTTGATGATAACGGTTTCGTTTATAATATTTGACAGGAGCAATTTTCTTACGCTCGCCGCCTCGATTATCGGCGTAACCTCGCTGATTTTTATCGCCAAGGGCAACCCAATCGGGCAGATAATGATGATTATTTTCAGCCTGTTTTACGGCTGGATTTCATTTTCCTACGCCTACTACGGAGAGATTTTTACCTACCTCGGTATGTCCTTGCCGATGGCGGCTATGACGCTTGTATCGTGGCTTAAGCATCCATATGAGGGTAAAAAGAGCGAGGTCGAGGTCAGCTCACTGAGCAAAGGCAAAAAGATAATTATGGTAATACTGACAGTCGTTGTCACGGCGGCGTTTTACTTCATCCTAAAATACTTCAACACCGCAAATTTAATTCCGAGTACAATCTCGGTGACGACGAGCTTTGTCGCGGCATACCTGACCTTTTGCCGAAGCCCATACTACGCCCTCGCCTACGCCTGCAACGACATTGTGCTGATTGTGCTCTGGGTAATGGCGAGCATAAACGAGCCAAAATACATCTCGGTTGTAGTCTGCTTTATCGCGTTTTTGTTCAACGACTTGTACGGCTTTTTCAACTGGAACAAGATGAAAAGACGGCAGACGGTGAATACAGAGATAAAAAAATAATTTTCCTTGAATTTGTCACTGTGTTGTCAGTGTCGGTGTGATAAAATAATCTCAAACAAAGTAAAGGGAGAGATTTTAATGAAAAAAATCACCATTAACCGCGAATTAACGCTGACATACACAGACGAATTCCATAGGATGTCCGCCGACGAGCTCATCAAGTTTTGCGGAACGAGCGAAAACCACAGCGGAATTTACGACGAAGAAAACCATATGCTCATCATAGTGTCCTGGACAAATCCGGGCTTTTTCAACTATATGACCGACGCAAAGTCGATTATCGGCGGAGCGGAAAGATGTATGAAGAAGAACCTTCTCAATTACCGCAGAGAGGACAGCTTCAAGTGCGAAATCGCCTCAAAAAAGGCGAACGGAATACGCTTTGCCTACACACCTACCGGAACGGATATAGTTCAGGTCGGAGAGATGTCGGTTTTCCGCGCTAAGCATAAGTTTTACGTAATTCAGTACATTTCCCGAAGTGAGTACAATGCGCAAAACCGTGTTGCATACGCTGACGCGCTGCACTCCCTAAAGCTCTCGGCATAATTATAACGCTTAACCGCCGCATAACCGCGGCGGTTTTTTATAATAGATATTGAGATTTGCATTGATTTGTGTTATAATAGATTGAAAAAATTGCAAATCAGGTGATTAGAAATGAAATTAGGTATAGTAGGACTGCCGAACGTCGGCAAGAGTACGCTTTTTAACGCAATTACTAACGCAGGAGCGCAGAGCGCTAACTATCCGTTCTGCACGATTGAGCCGAACGTCGGCGTTGTTTCGGTTCCCGACAAAAGGCTCGACAAGCTTGCCGAGATGTACGATCCCGACAAGTACACCCCTGCGACTATCGAGTTTGTCGATATTGCAGGCCTTGTAAAGGGCGCTTCAAAGGGCGAGGGCTTGGGCAACAAGTTCTTGTCGAACATCCGCGAATGCGACGCGGTTGTGCACGTTGTGCGCTGCTTTGAGAACGACGACATCATCCACGTTGAGGGCAGTATCGATCCTAAGAGGGATATCGAAACGATTAACCTTGAGCTGATTTTGTCGGATATGGAAATGCTCGAAAGGCGCATTGACAAGACAAAAAAGATGCTTAAGGGCGATAAAAAATATCAGCGCGACATCGACTTTTACCAGCGCGTGCTCGAAGCTCTCGAACAGGGCAAGCCTGCGAGAAGTGTTGAGTGCGACGACGAGGAAAAGGCACTGCTCAGCGAGGTTGCACTGCTGACCTCAAAGCCAGTTATTTACGCCGCGAATATGAGCGACGAGGATTTTTCAAACGGTATCGAGAGCAACCAGGGCTATCAGGAGGTCAAGAAAATCGCCGCTGCCGAGAACTCGGGAGTTCTGCCGATTTGCGCGCAGATTGAGGAAGAAATTGTCGAGATGGACGACGACGAAAAGGCTATGTTCCTTAACGACCTCGGTCTTGAGGAAAGCGGTCTTGACCGTCTTATCAAGGAGTGCTACGCTCTGCTCGGACTTATCTCATACCTCACCGCAGGCAAGCAGGAGGTAAGAGCGTGGACGATCAAAAACGGCACTAAAGCTCCCCAGGCGGCTGGTAAAATCCACTCCGACTTTGAGCGCGGATTTATCAGAGCCGAGGTTATCGCCTTCGACGATTTGATTGCAAACGGCAGTATGGCTGCCGCAAAAGAAAAAGGCCTTGTCCGCAGCGAGGGCAAGGAGTATGTTATGAAGGACGGCGACGTTGTGCTGTTCAGATTTAACGTGTAAAACCATATTAATGCAGAACGCGCCTTGGCACAATGCCAAGGCGCTTTTATACTTTATATTACAATGCAACGTCTATAGTTTAAGCTTCATTAGCAGCCGCAACCGCAGCCGTCGTTTCCGCAACCGTTGCCGCAGCCGTTATTGCCGCCGCAAGCGCTGCAGATGATGAGGATAAGAAGAATAATCCAGCAGCAACCGCCGTTGTTGTTTCCAAACAAGTTCATACCTCAACCTCCTTTCGTTTACATTACATACTATTGCGAAAAGAGAATTGTGTGACCGTTAGAAAAACAAAAATTGCAGGATTAACAGCGCCGCCCCCTCCGCCGCTTTAAAGCAGTACCTTTTTCTGGCGAAAACAGCAACCTTAGCACGTCGGCAACCCTTTTGGGCTTCGCCCATTTCCCCTAAAAGGGGAATCACCTTTTGTCGCTTCGCGACATTTCCCCTAACAGGGGAATCCCCCGTAACAAGTGACGGGGGAGACTGAAATAATGTTTTATATAATTTAATTAAAATTCGGTCATCGGGTTGTACTTGACTCCGTTGTAGCGGCACTCAAAGTGGAGGTGCGGACCGGTTGAGTAACCGGTTGTACCTACGTAGCCGACTACCTGACCGGCAGATACCGACTGTCCGGGAGATACCGCAACGCTGCTGAGGTGAGCGTAGATTGTCTCCTTGCCGTTGCCGTGGTCAATCCATACGTACTTGCCGTAACCGCCGCCGCAGCCGCAGCTGTAACTCTTACCATAGTCATGAGGACAATAGGTGTTGGTGTAGGCTACCGTACCGCTTGCCGCCGCAACAACCGTTGCTCCGTAAATACCGCCGCCGGCGATATCAATAGCACCGTGGTTGTAGGTGGTTCTGTCCTCGTTCCACTCCGATGACAGATAGTAGAAGCCCGGAGTAGGCCATACATATCCGCCCGAGGATGACGGTGTAACAGACGGAGTAGGTGTAGGCGTAGGAGTGTAATCGTCCTCATCATCCGAAGTGCTCGAAGAACTTGAGCTGCTCTGTGAAGAACTGCTTTGAAACTGCTGCTGTTGCTGTTGCTGCTGTTGCTGCTTAGCCTGAGCCGCAGCCTGCTCCGCAAAATACTTAGCGATTTCAGACTCAATCTGAGCTTTTTCGTCGCCTGAATTTTTAAGGAAGTCTTTAGCCTCGTCGGTCTTGGTGTACAAATCCTTAAGGACTTCCTTGTTGGCTTCAAGAGTAGTGTTGAGCTCGTTAAGGTCGGTTTTGAGCGAAGCCTCGTTCTGCAACAGCTCCGCCTTGTTCTTTTCAAGGGTTTCCTTTTCCTTGCCGATTACATCGAGCTTGCTGTTGACGTTATCAATAAGCTCCTGGTCGTACTTTGAAAGATTTTTAACCAAGGACATCTTGTCGATAAGGTCGGTAAAGTCCTTCGCTCCGAGGATAATCTCGAGGTCGCTGGCAGATCCTGCCATATAAATCGCCCTCAGTCTTTCGCACAGAGCGTCAAGCTGAGACTCAATCTCGCCGTTGCCCTGATTAATCTTCTTTTGAGACTCGCTGATTTCGGCGTTGAGCTTTTCGATTGACTCGCGCGTTACGCTTATTTTTTCATCGAGATTATCAATTTTATTTAAGAGAGCCTCGTTGTATTTTTCTTTTTCAGAAATATCATTTTGAGCGCTGTCGAGCACCTTCTGATATTCCTTGTTCTTTGAGTCGAGGTCCTGAAGTCTTTGCTGAAGCGACTCGACGCTCTCCGCGCTTGCAGAAGTAATACCCGCGGTGACGGGCACTGCGATTACGCAGACGCTGAGCAAAGCGCATAATATCTTTTTTGCCTTTGTCATAATTTCTCCTTTCCGCTGTTACCAGCCGAGAATTTCATTACCTTCCATTTTCAAATACTTGCGGATTGAGATAAATCCACCGCAGAAGCCTACAAACAGGCCGAATAATACGAACGCGGCGGCAACGTACGGCAGAACCTCGATAAACGGAATAAAGCGGAATACCGACTGTGCGTTCTCAATTACCATACCTATGCCCTGATATACCAGCGCGAGAACTCCGGTGGAGATTGCCGCCGAGATTAGTCCGAGCACCATACCCTCAACAAGGAACGGCATTCGCACAAACGCGTTGGTTGCGCCGACAGATTTCATAATACTGATTTCGAAACGGCGCGAGTACATTGTCGCGCGGATTGTGTTCGCGATAATAAACAGCGAGATTATAAGCAGTGCGGCTACAACCGCGATTGAAATAATATTTACAAGGTTGCTGATTCGTGTCATCTTATCCGCAAAGTCCTTGCGGTTGAGGATTGTATCCTTGTCAACACCCTTAATTTGCTGAATTTTAGCTACGGTTTCCTCATACTTTGAGAGGTCGTCCATAACTACGATAAACGAATCGGGCAGGGGGTTTCTGTCCTCGATTCTCGCGAAAAGGCTGTCGCCCAAAGTACTTCTGTACTGCTCAAACGCCTTTTCCTTTGAGTAAAACTCTGCTGACTGAACGTTGTCAACCTTTTCAATCTCTTTTCCGACATAAACGGCTTCAAGCTGGGAATAACCCTGCTGAATATAAACGATGGTTTCATTGCTCTCTCCAACCTCGTCGACAAGCTTGGAGACGTTTAGCGAAAAGAGCGCAGCCGCGCCTGTGAGCACAAGGCAGCTAACGAGCACGCATACAGACGCGATACTCATAATACGGTTACTCCATACGTTCTTGAAGCCCTCTTTTACAAGATAGCCAAAGCCTTTCATATACTAAATATCCTTTCGTCAGTCGGGCACGATTACAACGTTGTCGGGGTACTGCGGCAAATCGCCGTAGTCGTCCTCGTCGTCGTAAGTCACGCCGTCATTGTTATCGGTGATTTCGTCGTCGGTGAGATCAGTATCCTCCTCATACTCGCTGTACTCGAGGGTATAGTCGTCATCGTCGTCATCGTCGTCATCATCCGACGCGGAAACGCTTCCGCCCTTGGTATCGCCCACAACCCTTCCGCGGTCGATGGTGATTACCCTTTGGTGGAACTCGCGGACAAGCTCGTGCTCGTGAGTTACGACAAGCACGGTTGTGCCCATTCCGTTAATCTCGTTAAGAAGCTCGATAATCTCGTGCGAAAGCTCGGGGTCAACGTTACCCGTGGGCTCGTCCGCAACGATAATTTCGGGATTGTTAACGAGCGCTCTGGCAAGGCTTACACGCTGCTGCTCTCCGCCTGATAATTCGCTGGGCTTGTTTTTCATCTTGTCCTTAAGACCTACAAGGCTGAGGACGTAGGGAACTCTCTTTTTGATTGTTGCGGTGTTCTCTCCCACCGCGCGCATAGCGAACGCAACGTTGTCAAACACGTTCATTTTCTCAATCAGTCTGAAGTCCTGAAAAACGATACCCATATGGCGGCGCAGATACGGCACGTCGCGTCTTTTCATTTTAGACAGCTTGTTGCCGTTGATAATGATTTCGCCCGAGGTTGGTGTTTCCTCGTGCATAATCAGCTTCAAAAACGTACTTTTACCGGCGCCCGACGCACCTACGATAAACACGAACTCGCCCTTGTCAATGCTCAGGCTTACGTCGTGCAGGGCGTGAGTGCCGTTTGGATAAGTTTTTGATACATTTAAAAAATCAATCATAAATACACCTTGGTTTTCGAGCGGCCGTATAAACCGCCGTGATTAATACCCGCAAAAACGGGCGCAGATGTGCCCTTAACGCGGACTTCAGAAAATGCCAACGCCCTGAACACGCTTTTTTGGCGTGTTCAGGAGCGGTATTTTTAATACTTCGCGGGGCTCGCGTTCAGATACTTTTTAACCATGAGGGCTACCTTGAATACGATAGCGTCCTCAAACTCGCGCAAATCAAGTCCCGTCAGCTTTTTGATTTTTTCAAGTCTGTAAACAAGGGTGTTGCGGTGAACAAAAAGCTTTCTTGATGTTTCCGAAACGTTGAGGTTATTTTCGAAGAAGCGCTGGATTGTGAACAGAGTCTCCTGGTCGAGAGTCTCGATTGAACCGCGCTTGAAAACCTCCTTGAGGAACATCTTGCACAGGGTTGTGGGAAGCTGATAGATAAGACGGGCGATGCCGAGGTTATCATAGCTTACGATTGTGCGCTCGGTGTCAAATACCTTTGCTACCTCAAGAGCCGACTGGGCTTCCTTAAAGGAACGCGCCAAATCCTTAATGCCTGTAACGGTTGTGCCGATACCTACAACACAGTGGGTGTAGAACTCGCTTGACAGTGTGTCCGCGATTGAGCTTGCGAGCTTTTCAAGGTCGCGGCTCTCGGTGTCGGGCTTAACCTCTTTTACAAGAGCGATTTCCTCCTCGTTAATGTTGATAACAAAATCCTTTGACTTGTCGGGGAAAAGATTTTGAACAATATCATAAGCAGAAACATCGGTTTTGGAAATAATCTTGATGAGCAGGCATACTCGGGAAACCTCGCTGTTGAAGTGGAGCTCCCTTGCCTTGAGGTAAATATCGCCGGGAAGAATGTTGTCCAGGATTACGTTCTTGATGAAGTTTGAACGGTCGTACTTTTCGTCGTAGTACTGCTTAATGCTCGCAAACGATACCGCAAGCAGGTGAGCGTACTTTTGAGCGTATTCGTCCGTGCCCTGAACAAACACGGCGTAATCGTACTTTGCGCTGTTTCCGAATGATTTATAAGTATAGCCGCTGATAACAAACGGAGCTGTTGAACTGAGGGTTTCGGAATTGATACTCTCGTTAACCTCTCCGATTTTTCCAAGCTCCGAGCAGGCAATTACAACCGAAGTCTCGTCTATAACGCCGATTGTTCTGTCTACCGCATCCTTCATCTGATGCACTATACCCTGAAATAATCTGTTAGACATATCTCTTACCTCTTTTTCTGCAATATTTTTGAAATTGGGCGCAAACCGCGTTTTGGGCGCAAAAGTTTACAATACCCTTATATACATATTACACAAAATCAGAGAAAAAATCAACCTCTATCAACAAATTTTTCGGAAAAATTTTGGGGATTTTGCATTAACGCTCCTTAATTTACGGTTATCATACCATATCAATGTGATAGATATGTGACAATTTTGTAACAAATATAATTCCCACAAAACAATATACCCATATATATGTTAGGTTATAATTAGTTAAATACTTTAAAAAGCATATAGCAGATACCAAAAAACTATATTCACGGAGGGCAGAATATGTTTCAGGTAATCACTGATTTTTTCGGCAAAGTTGATGAAGTATTGTATTATCCTATTCTCATCATCGTTCTTGCCGCCGCGGGACTTTTCTTTACGTTCCGCACCAAGTTTGTACAGATAAGGCTGTTCGGCACGGCGTGTAAGCTGATTGTCGAAAAGCCGGCTTCCTCACAAAAGGTTTCATCGTTCCAGGCGCTGATGGTCTCAACCGCTTCGCGCGTGGGAACCGGCAACATCGTCGGCGTTTCAACCGCGATTTGCCTCGGCGGACCGGGCGCGTGCTTTTGGATGTGGCTGATGTGCATTATCGGCGCGGCTTCGGCGTTTATCGAGAGTACGCTCGCGCAGATTTTTAAGCAGAAGGACAAGGACGGCAACAGCTTCGGCGGACCTGCTTATTATATAGAAAAGGCGCTTCACCTGCCGGTTGTCGCGGCAATTTTCTGCGTTTTTCTCATCGCGACCTACGCCTTCGGCTTTAACCTGCTCTGCTCGTACAATTTGCAGTCATCGTTTGCGGCGTATGACTTCTACGACGAGCTCTGGACTCCTATCATTGTCGGCGGACTTTTGGCGGCAGGCGTGGCTTTCTGCGTAATCGGCGGCGGAAAGCGCATTATCAAGCTTACCGAGAAAATCGTTCCGTTTATGGGCATTGCTTACGTTTTGATCTCACTTATTATTATTTTCGCTCACATCCCCAATATTCCCGGCGCGTTCGCCTCAATTTTCCGCGACGCGTTTGACTTCAGGGCAATCCTCGGCGGACTGAGCGGCTCATGTATGGTTTACGGCATTAAAAGAGGTCTTTACTCGAATGAAGCCGGCGTAGGCTCAGCGCCTAACGCCTCAGCCTCGGCTGACGTTACCCACCCGGCTAAGCAGGGCTTGGTTCAGACCATTTCGGTTTATATCGACACAATGCTCCTCTGCACGGCAACAGCTCTTATGTGCCTGTGCTCGGGAGTTGAAAACTCCGCGGAAGCCGCAGGCGCTCCGTACGTTCAAAACGCGGTATCAACCGTATTCGGCGGCTTTGGACCTGTATTTATCACGGTGGCGATGGTGCTGTTCGCGTTCACAACGCTTATCGGCAACCTCTACTACGTTGACAACGCTCTCGCTTACCTCAACAAAAAGCGTCCGCCGTCAAAGAAGTTTATGAGATTTTTCTACATCGCCTGCGTTATCGTAATCTTTGTAGGCGCGCTTGCTCCTATGGATTTGGCTTGGAATATGGCGGATATAACGATGGGCGGAATGACGCTGATTAACATACCGTGCTGTGTTATTTTGTCGGGAGTTGCGATTAAGGCTCTGCGCGACTTTGAAAAGCAGAAAAAGAAACGCCTTAACCCGACGTTCAAGGCAAAGGATATCGGACTTGACGATTCCCGGCTGAGCTTCTGGAAATAGCATAAACAAAATTTTTCGGCATATCATATACCGAACGGAGCGATACCAGTATGAAACAAACCGCTGTGCTGACGGAATATGAAATAAAATCGAAAAAAATCAACAAGCCTCTCAAAATCGGGCTTATCAGCGATTTGCACGAGCGTAAGGCTGACGATATTTTTGAGCTTCTCAAAATCGCCGCGCCCGATATGATTGCAATTGCAGGCGATACGCTCGAACGGTTCGGTGAGGAGCATTACGAAAGAGTTAACGAACTTAATCCGATTAAGTCGGTTTTCTTTATTATCGCGATGTACGTTGACCACGCCGTAAGGGTTATTACCCGTAACAAAAACACCGCCGAGCCCGAAAACGCCTACCGGTTTTTGAAGGCTTCGGGCAAGCTTGCGCCGTCGTTTATGAGCCTCGGCAATCACGAGGACGAATTGACGGAAAACGACCGCTCTCTTTTATCGGAATGCGGCGTTACCCTGCTCGACAACAGCTCGGTTAAAGCGGAGATTAACGGTCAGGAGCTGTTAATCGGCGGATTGTCCTCGTTCTATGACGAGGAGTGGTTCAAGGGCTTTTCAGAAGAAAAAGGCTTTAAGATTTTGCTCTGCCACCACCCTGAGTACTACGACAGGTTTGTCAAGGAAACGGACATCGACCTCGTACTGTCGGGGCACAACCACGGCGGTCAGTTCAGACTGTTCGGCAAGGGTTTAATATCCTCGTCATCAGGGCTGTTCCCGAAATATGACAGGGGAATTTTTGAAAACCGCCTTGTGATTTCCGCAGGCTGCTCAAACACCGCGGCAGTTCCGAGACTTTGCAACCCCAGAGAGGTTGTAATTATAAAACTATCACCCGAATAAAATGGAAAACATAACATACAACGGATTTTTTACCCTACAATGGCACATCACTCACCGTTGCAATCTCAGGTGCAGTCACTGCTATCAGGACGACTACAGCGCGTTTTCTTCGAGAAAATCGCTTGAAGCTGTATTAAATCAGTATTCTCGCCTTTTGGAAGAATATGGCTTTAAGGGATATTTGAATATTACGGGCGGAGAGCCCCTCGCCCATCCCGATTTGTTTTGGCTGCTTGAAGAAGCCGGAAACCGCGGAATTACCACCGCCGTTCTGACGAACGGAACGTTAATAGGCAGGCGCGAGGCGGCAGAGCTGAAACGGCTCGACGTCGACTATGTTCAGGTAAGCCTTGACGGTCTGCGCGAAACTCACGATAAAATCCGCGGCGAGGGAAGCTTTGACCTCGCGATCCGCGGAATAAGGGAGCTTAAGGCTCAGGGGATTTACGTCACTGTCGCCTTTACCGCCCAGCGTGAGAATTACAAGGAGCTGAGCAGGCTCGCAGACTTCTGCAACAACCTCGGCGCGGACAAGCTCTGGTTTGACCGCGTTGTAATTCCGAAGGATGAGGACAAGAACAACCTGTCGCTCAGCTCAAAGGAATACTCGGCACTGTGCCGAAAGGCTTCAAGGCTGAACAGGCAGGGCAAAATCTCATGCGCGAGAGCTTTGCAGTTTATTCCCTGCAAAGAAAAAAACATCTACTCATGCAACGCAGGCAGCCGCCTGCTGGCGATTTTGGCAGACGGCACGGTTATGCCGTGCAGGAGGTTGCCGATAGAAGTCGGCAACGTCACGCTAAGCGAGCTTTTGACCATATACCGCAAAAGTCCTGAGTTAATCAAGCTCCGAAAATCGGAGATACCCGAAAAATGCAAACCGTGCAAGTACGCACAAAGCTGTCGCGGCGGTGCAAAGTGCATAGCCTGCGCAAAATCAGGCAGGTACGACATCCCCGACCCCGACTGCCCCTTAATTTAATATCTACTGAACAAACCCCAATTTCAAACTGCGGAAAAGCAACGCTAATATCTCCGCCCTCAACTTCTCGATCCTCCTCAGATTGAGAAGCAGAACGGACATAGCAATGCTGTGGCAAGTTGTCTCTTTCAGCCTTGTCACTATCATGTCCATGCCGCATTTGCGCTTGGCGAGGCTGAATTTGCGCTCAACCTCGACGCGCTCACACTCATCGATGTAATTCTGTTTTTTGTCGATTTCAGCGTCCTTTTTCGGTCTGCCGAGAGCCGGTCCCGAAAGCCTGATTTTGTGTTGCTTGCAGTATTTCAGGTTCTCGCGCGTGCGATAGATTTTATCGACAAGCACACGCTCGGGATAATGTCCCGTTCGTTCTTTGTACCGCTCAATCATATCTTTCAAGCCCGTGGATTCATTGTAAGCGTCAAAGCTGTGCCTTTCAAGACGCGTCCAGCCATTGCAAACGCTGATGTCGAGCTTCACACCGAACTCCGTCTTTGCCTTGACTTTTCCGCGCACAATAGGGCGGATCCACGGCTGGCTCAGACTGACAATCCTGTCCTTGACGCTTTGGGTGCGGTTGACGTACATTTCTTTCTGCTGCGCGTAGATTGTTTGGATTGTGGAAAACTTTTGCTCAAATTTAGCAGGTAATGCTTTCCCGCCGACAAGCATTTTCTCAATATGACCGATGTTCCTGTTGAGATAGCCAAGCTGCTTTTTGATTGCCTTACGACGTTGCTTTGCCTTTGGCTTACGGATGCGGGCGTAAGAAGTGTAGTCTTTATGCGCTTTCTTACGGTATGTACGGGGCTTTTGCTCGCCTTTGACATGCAGCTCATCAATGATTTTCTCGCTGCACTCGCGGGCTTTGTTGAGTAAGGATACATCCTGCGGATATGAGATCTGCGACGGAGCACAGGTCGCGTCAACGATCATGGTTCCGCTGTTCTTATCATCGTCATCGGATTCGTCTTTGCTCGATTTCTCCTTCTCCTTTTCAAGCTTTGCCTGCTCTGCGGAGATTATCATTTCGTTGATTTCTCCGATGATCTCAGGCGTCAGGCGTTTGCGGAAGTAGACCATCATCGACGGATCAAACGGGGGCTTGCTGTCATCAAAGGCTTTATAGCCGCAAAAGTATTGGAGATACGGATTCTCTTGGATTTGAAGCGGGGTCTCGGCGTCGGAGTAGCCGTACTCGGCTTGGATGATCCTCGCGCCGAGACCAAGGCGCAGTGACTTTGCCACATTGCCCTTCTTGTTAGAGAAAAGCTTCGCGTATTTTTTCTCGATCTCAAGCCACGGAATCGTCTGCGCACGCTTAACCCAACGGTTGCTGTTTTTCAGATTCATGCCTATCGGCTGTCCGAAATCTTCTAAACTTATCTGTCCGTTGTCGAATTTATACATCCCATCATCTCCAAATGCAAGCTTTTTGCGGCTTTTCAGCCGTTTTCCTTGCATTTATTATACCATATTTCGATGATTTTTGCACTGTTTATCGGATGATCGGGATTGTTCAGTTTACATTAAATAATAAATACAAAACACGCCGTACCAAAGCGTGAGGCTCTTAACGGAAAAATTAAAAATCGAATAGGAAAAAAACTAAACGCTACGATTGAAAATAAAATCGTAGCGTTTGTTTATGTTTTATGTTCTTTACTCTTTTTATCCTAAAGGTAACGTCACCTTGGTGAATTAATTCCTGTCGATAGAACTCAATCGCTTTACTGAATAGTTATTTTAATAAAAATGTACGATAGGCAGTATCTATCTTTTCACGCAGTTTTTCATAATCCGCTTTATCGCTTATGACTTCATAAAGCGGCTTTTCAGTTTCGTCAATACAGCAGTTGCAGTAATCGTTAAGATATGCGCCGTTAAAATATTCATTGACAAAGGGCAAAACATCCTCTCGGATATCATCGTCCCACAGCTTACCGTCACAATAGCGCATGAAGAATTCTGTTCCTGTCATCTGTCCGTTTCTGACCATGTCGCATTCTCCGGCATCCAGATTCTCACCCTCGAAGCCTCTGTCGATTATCCACCACAAAAACAAACCGATGTGATTTGCCGCTTTCAACCAAATTTCCCATTGCTGTTCGTCGGTCAGCGCACCGGAACAGTTGTTTTTCTCACGGTACTGCTTCTCCGCGCTGTCCCAATGCCAATCTGCTCTTTCAAGCGTCATTTGCATTCTCTCCCTATAAATACGATTTTGTTCGGTTCATATCCGTCGCTAAGTCCGGATTATCCTGCTTCATCAGCTCAATCAGATTATGTATGTTTTCCGAATCCTGCTGAATCGCCTGATATTCTTCCTCGGTGATACCTACAAGCTGAATAAAATCCACCTTGCCGTTGAGGGTATCCAGCGATTGCGCCGAGGTATCGGCAACGGTTATCAATGAGGTGATTTTGGAATCTGTTCCTTCGTGCAGAGGCGTACCGCCGTGAATACATTCAAACGGTTCAAACCAACGCTCCGAGGTGTAGGTGTAACGCGCAAGGTTAGACAGCATATCCAATGCCCACATACATTCTTCCGCCGAATCAGCCTTGAGCTTCAAGGTCATCTCATATCCCCAACGGCTGTATTCTCCGCCGAAGGCTTTTTCGTCGGCGTACAACTCTGTCATGCCATAGGTCACGATATGGTGGCTCCTAACCGACAGAGGTGTATAGTTGCAGGAATAGTTCGGCAGATAATTCATTTGTTTTTACTGTCATTTTTTCTCCTTTTCCACGGACGCGCCTTGTCTGTCCAGTCCTTCTCCTTCCAGTAGTGCGCATCTGCTTCGTTCCAACCTTTTTTCTGCAAAAGGCGCATTATATTAAAGAAGCCTTTGGTTTTCACTCCGGGCTTTACGCAGCCTTGACGGCGGCGTATTCTTTTAGCAATATTTTCTGTTTCTCTTTCGATTCTTTGCTTTTTCTTTTCGGACACTCTGTTCCAATCAATAGCGGCAACTCCGAGTCCGAATTTGTATATCTTAGCCACGCCCCAGAAAAACAAGCTGTCTGACATATCCTTATTGGTGGATTTCATACCGCCGCCGGCGGCTGTAGAAATACACACGCCCTGCTTTTCAAACATTCTTTCCTCAGGGCGGTGAACCATCCATCTGTAACCGTAATGATCTAAAAACGCCTTCATCGCTCCCGTCGCGTGATAGACGTAGACGGGACTCGCGAGGATTATAACGTCAGCCTCATCAATTGCCTGTGTGATTGCCGCGAGCTTGTCATAATGCGGACATTTCGTTTCACTTTCTTTAAAGCAGCGCGTACATCCGCAGCAGAATTCGCCAAAATCCTTTGGCAAAAAGTATTCAGTTGTTTCTGCGCCGATTTTGTTCGCGAGTATACGCGCAATATGGCAGGTAGAGCCCTTGTGACTCTGACCGTGAATGATAACTGTTTTCATCTTGATTTCTCCCTAATCCATTTATCTAAAAATATGAGTTGCTCTTTCGTATGAAACCAGCGCTCAACATTTTACATATCATTTTAACTTTTCATATATGTATCGCAAAAGTGGCGAAGGTGCTGTTCTATACTGAATACTACTGACCAATTTATTTACCTTTTCTTGTAGAGTATCAATTCGGGATTCTTGCCGTCCGATTCATAAGTGCTAATCAAAATAAAATCCATATTTGCCAAAACGCCGAAACAGCGATCTCCACCGAATACAGGCTCGAGCTGATTTCCGAGATAGGTGGTGTTGTCGTCAAGGAATTTTGCGCTGACACCGCCCGGCAAATGATTCAAATCCAAATAATTTCAGGCGTGTATATGTAATCCGTTTTCATTTAAAATTATTATAGTAATTCGTTACGCTAATGTCAAGATTTCAATAATTACTTTGTTTCGGTAACTTTTTCAGCTAAACCGATTCGGCAGCCGCTTTCTGCTCCAGCAAAGCGCGAAGCCAACCTTCATAGATGGTCATGCGGCTGTAATAGCATATCGCTGTATATTTGTTTATATCAACATCCTCGCTTGAAACGCACCAAAACCCTTCGTCACCGTTTTGAAACAGTGTGCCGTAGCGGCGGTTCATCATTCCGCAGGTCACATGCACCAAGCGGAGACTCTGTTCTTGCCGCAGCGAGCCGCATTTACGGTAAAAATTGTAGATGAACCGCAAGGTTTTGTCATCGGGAATAATACCGAAGTACACAAATGCCGGTGCTTGCTCAAAGAGCTCCAGTCCCTCGGGCCGTGTGAGTTCAAAAGTCTGACAGTACTTTTCCGCGTCGGGAATTTGATAGAATTTCTTTTTGACAATGTACCGGTGAAGTAAATACGGTACTGCCGCCAGATAAAACCCAAGCGGAAACAAAAAGAAAAGCCCTAACCGCGCAATCGCTATGGTCGCCGCGAAAAAAATGAAAATAACGAACAATACCGAGATAACTTCCTGCACCGGGTGCAGTTTGGAGTGGAGCTCTATGATACAGCGGTTGCGTTCCTGCTCCGCTTTGTCGCGCTTCCGCAGCCAAATTACAAGAGGAGATACAAAAATCGCGAAGGTGCCGAACATCGTTAAAAAGACAACCGACCCTAAAATATAATCATGGTTATAATCATTAAGATTGACAAGCAGCACGATAAATGCCGCTAGCACCAACCCCCAGCCAATCAGCTGCCAGATAAGATAGGTGTGTTTTTGATAAAAATTCATATTTGCACGCTTTCTTTAGTGTAATTTGAACTATTATGGATTTCTTCAATTACTGCTGTAGCAGCAAACTCTATATTACTCATTGTGTTTTTGATATCACCTGTCTTGCTTTTCAATAAAAACCGGTTTGCTTTATTAATCCTCGCGCGACATATACGCGTTGCCTGCGCACTGGTGCGCATCGGCATTTTTGCGGTCAATGTCAAGTGCCTGCTTGGCAAGCCGCAATGATCCCTAATACCTGCCCTGTAAGAAAGCAAGTCTGGAATCGGAAATGATAAGTTTTGCCGCTTGGCTCGCGTTTTCCATCATACAACTCCTAACTATCCTTCAAACGGACGCAACGAATCAACAAAGGCATCAAAACTATCAGCAATATTTGTTGTTACAAAAAAATCTGTCACTGGATTAAATAATTCATGATTTGCAAAATAGACTTTCCCATAATTTTCATCTTCAAATAAGCATAATAAAAATACATTACCGCTTGAATCATATGCAATTGGCAAGTAACAGTCCTCCCATGCAGGCTCTTCTTTGTTTGCCTCATATTCTTCAATTATTTCATCTATAGAATAAAATTTTTCTATATTTGACGACTGATAATATTTCTCATGTGATTCAGGATCGGTTTCTATAAACGTCGGAGTAACAAAAAAACCATCAACGTATCCACCATTATTTAAAAATAAAAAGTGCACATATTTTTCCGGTAATTTTGCGGATATTTTTTCTTCTAAATCAGTTATCTGTTTATTACTAACTGGATTTCCACTATCACTTAATTTCATGGTTAACCTCCAATATCTATCAATTGATTATTTCTCTATTTTCTACATCAAAAGTTAGAAAAGTTTAAAAAGTGCTTATGTTTCAGACTATAGACTTATTTTATCACACAACTGACAAATTGACAAGAACGGAGAATTGATGATAGTATAGGACTATCTCACAGCTTGCCACGTAACGATAATTCGAATGAAAGAATTTTTATAGCATAAAAAATCGCCCCAAAAGCCAGTGTTTATCAGGCTTTTGGGGATTTGTCAAGGATGAGCAAAAAAGATGTGTTTTGCAAAAAAATCTGTATAGAACTGAACTTGCACATTCTGATTGTTCCTTGGAAAAACTTCAGTATTGACCGCGATTCGATTTTACTATTTCTATTGTATATGAACCTCAATACAATGTCAAGTGAAACGTCGAAACATGTTTCGTTGTTTTCCGTATTTTACGGATTGCAATCTTCGATTTTTTTAAGATTGCAGACGTTTCAATTATTGCAAACTTGACGATTTTAAACGTGAGATGTAGTATGGAATAAAGAAAAAGAAGTAATTATAAAACAAAAATGCATACCCTTCCTATGAGGTATTCTTGCAACCTTAAATAATAGGCGTGGTTACTAAAACTACGCCTATCATTTAGGGTTATTTATTCATAAACTCTGTCACCATTTCAATCACTGTACCGGTTGATCAATCTCGGTTCCGTCGTTGAAAATTACCTTGATTCGATCCTTACTCTCGACCACTACGCATTGTACTAAGACGGCAGCTTATTGTATCAATCGTTTTTGATTTTGCTTGTATTTATCCTCGATATCCCCAAGCAAAGGAACATATCCTCCGGCTATGCATTTAGCCTCATTGGAATCTCACCACCGCCGGGATCTCCCGCGGGCGCCCTCCTTGGTTGTGACGGTTTTATCTCGCTCGACTTAGGACGGGGCGCAAGTATCATTATTTCTTCTGCCGGTTATCGCTCACCACGGATGCGCCGTGACTTCAAAGACTAACAGGCTGCGGCGAACTGACGTCCGCCGTAGCCCTGCTTTTGTAGCTCGTCGGTTACCCGACAACAGAAGGAAGGTAAAGGATATGCTGATATTCAATTTTCAAGGTTCTGGGTATTGTGTGTTTGATAGAGGCGCTTTTTACCCCTCTAATCCTCTATTCCACACTTTTTTGAAATTTTATGCGTATTTTTTTAATTTTTTTCAAAAAATTTTCTAATTTTTCTATAGGCGGCATTTTTCCGTCTACTAATCGTTGATTGATGAACGCCTAAACGATCAGCAAGCTGTGCTTCAGTCAATGGAGGTGAAGCGTAATGCAGGCTTGAAATAACCTCATACTCCTTCTCGTTGAGAGTTTTAAGGGATTTTCTCAAAGTGGAAACATCTAGATTCCTGATTGCAAGAGTGTCTACACTTTCATCAAGACTGGCAATCAGTTCTTCGCCCGTAATGCCATCGTCAGAGTCCATATCACCCAAATGGAGAATAGTGAATTCCTTGTTTTTCATGCAGTCGCTGACATACTGCTTTCTTCTTTCTTCTTTCCGAACTGCTCTGACTTTTTCGGGTGGAACTTCAATCAAAACCATATCCCCACCTGTTTCCTCAGTTTGTGTCCGGTAAAAGCGCTTTTCCTTGTTCTTTTCACTTCTCAAAAAGGCATAAACATCATCGCCGAAAACTACAGAAAAACACCTTTGTTTATCAGCAGAATAAATTGTGCCGTTTTTATCATTGAAATAAATGTAAATCAAATAAAGTCCTCCGTTCAATTTGAAATTCAAAATTTTCAAATTGAATCGGAGGAGCACGAATCCTGTCGATTCTGTAATCTTCCCCATAAACAATGGAAAAAAACGGACGAAAAAGGGAAAGAATTGTTGAAAAGAAAAGTGCTGCACGGTCGTTAGACCATACAGCACTTAAAAATGTACTATTTTGTTTTTTACTCTTGTTTTTCCTCTCAAAAACAAGTTTTTTCTTATCGGTATTTGCAGGATATTTCACTAATACCGATAATAACAGATTTTATCCCAATATTATGTCATTATCTGTCGATAAAAAATTAAATACTCAAAGCGTGTCGAAACTTCATAAACGCCAAAAGGCAGAAGAAAAATCGCATTTTCTTCCGCCTAAGCAAACTCAAATATGAAAACGTCACGTTAGAGGATATGACGTTATTTTGAATGAAACCGCTTTACGGTTTCGGTTAGTCTTATGTTATATATTTTTTTAATCTAATTTAATTCGGTACAAACGGTAGTTCTAATCGTCATACTCAAACGCAAGAGCGAATTCGGTTAATCTGCTTTGCGCCTATGAGGATGAATTGCCTTTTGTATTTTGCGTATGTGCGCCGGAATGAATAACGATATCTCCGGCGTTGATTTAAGAATCTCCGCCGATACTGCAGCCGTTGCCGTTGTTTTCGGAGGAAGCGTTTAAAGAGCCCTTGCCTCCACTTTGCAGCATATTTTAAATTGTTTTATTTCAATCGATTTTTCTTTTACACAGCAATTTATCGATACCGAAAAACAAGTATCCGATCACGATAAAGGCCGCTAAGAGGACACCAACCCACATCGCAATCCCACTGTAGCCGACCTTTTCGGGATTAAAGAAGAAATACGGATAAATCAGCGGTCCAATGCCGATGCTGTTGACAATAGACGTATCAAACCCGAGGATTGCCGCGTGAATCAAGACAAAACCGCTGTAGGCAAGCGGAAAGCTCGTCGAGATCAGCGGATATGTCCACTTTACTTTTGCCAATAAGTTTAAGAATAGCAATACCCTCTGTTTTACGCTGTTCGTATAATTAAAAATCAATACATTTTCGTCTTGACTGGGGTACCGGCTCGTTTTTACTTTTGAGCCGGCACCTTTTTGTTTTGGCACATAAAAAACGCCTGCTCACACAGTGTGAACAGGCGGATACTTAAATACTATGCTGATAATCAGAAATCATTGAACATAAAATCAGCCCAATAATACTGACTCATATATTCATTGGCGTAAGCGTTGACAGCGCCGGCGTCAAGCTCGGCAAAGCGGTAATAATCGCAGTCAAGCACGACGGGATTGACCGACAGCGCGTTGTAGCTTTTGTTGACAGCCTTTTGCGCGCCGACCTTTTTAAGGCTTTTCATCATAGCAGAGATCAGCGTTTGCACATAGCTCTGCTGATTATTATCATACGGTTCGTCCTCAAACAGCGCCGCAGCGATCTCTCTGGTGCTGCAAGAGCTGCCGTGGCGGTGTACCAGATACGCAAAGATCTCCTTCGATCTGCTGCGTTCAAAATGGACAGGCGTGCCGTCGGGCAAAAACACGTCAAAGTTGCCGAAGCACTGTACCTTTAGCAGCGCGTCGTTCTTCGGTATTATCGGGAACCGAAGTTCCTCAAGCTCACGCGCGACCTCTTCCTTGGTGACGGGCTTCATAATATATCCGCTCGCGCGCATATCCATCGCGTCCGCCTTGTACTCCGAAAATCCCGTGACAAAAATTATATTCATCTTGGGATTGCTTTGCTTGAGCCTTTTTGCCACCTCAACGCCGTTCATACCGCGCATATGGATATCCAAAAACGCAACGTCGCAGCCGTTCTTTTCTGCCTCCTCCAACAGATCATCCTGATCGTCAAAGGCTAAGACCTCAGCGTCGGGCTTAACTTTTTTTACGCACATTTCCAGCATCTGTAACGCCAGCTGCTCATCATCAAGACACAGTATCTTCATTTTTTGACCCTCCTTTGGGAGTATCACTGTCGCGACAGTTCCCTCTCCTGGTGTACTTTCTATTTTCATTTCGCCGCCGCACATATCTTTTAGACGGCGCTGTGTATTTTCCATACCGACGTGCGAACGTCCGTCATCCTTCTTCTGCGCGGTCGTATCAAAGCCGACTCCGTCATCCGATACGATGACTTCATAGGCGTTATCGGTCTCACGCGTCGCGATAGTGACCGTGCCGCCCTTTTTCTTCATTCCTACGCCGTGCTTAACGGCGTTTTCTACGATCGGCTGGATGCTCAGCTGCGGCAGCACAAAGTCCGTCGCCTGAATATCATACTCTATATTCAGCTTATTGCCGAACCTGAGCTTTTCGATGTACAGATACTTCTTCAAATGCTCAAGCTCCTGAGTAAACGGTACGGGATTTGTCTGCTTCAGCGAATCCATATTCCCACGCAGGTACTTGGCGAACGTCACCGTTGCCTCCTGCGCGGTTTCGGGATCTATACTGCACATCATCGCGATAGACGTCAAGGCGTTGTACATAAAGTGCGGTTGGATCTGAGATACCATAACGCCGACCTTTGCCTCGTACAGTTCCTTTTGCATCTGCTGGTAGCGGATGGATTCAAGGTACTGCTTTCTAAGGTCGTACACCAAGCGCACGATCTGATAGATCATAGTGATCGTAAGTCCGAAATAGTAAAAATGGATGTTTGTGAAAACCAAATAACGGTTCAACGCGTCTAATAAAATCGAAAGCGTAAGCGGCGTCCACGATATCAGGATCATAATAGCCTGCGAGTTGTGCCTTGTCTCAACAAACAGCAATGCCGTAATAACAAGCGTTCCGGCAGCCGCTAATAAATACATTATCGGCGAGGTCGCGTATAGATCACTGACATTAGTGAATTGCAGCACTATCACCGCTATCACTGCCAGAATATACACGGTTGCGACAACGTTTGCCACAGCGCGCGCCACATTGCCCGTGAGGTTGGATTTAAAATAGAACATTATCGATATGAACAGACAGTAACCGAGCAAAATCACTATCGTCATACAGGCTCCGGGGTCGATTATCCACATATTCATATAGACGCTAGCCCGCTGTCCGATCATAAACATTCCCCAGAAAAAGCAAAGCGCGCCAAAGGCAAAATATTGATAATTGATCTTGCCCAGAATAAATCCCGCTATCGGGAATAAAAATATTCCGAAAAAGCAAACCAGCAAAAATGCCAGCACCGGCGGCAAAACATCAAAGAAGAATTTAAGATAAACTCCGTTTGCTTCGCTGAACATAACCTTAAAGCAATCGTTAAAGCTCTGCTCCGCAAAGGGATATGGGTTGACGACCTCCAAAATAAATCCCTTCTCTCCGAGCTTGCCGTCAGCGTTCAGCGTTGCGCTGTAAGAAGTTATTGTTTTGTATCCGGGCGAATCCGGTAAGCTGACCTTTGACGCGTAGCCTTCGGAATACATCATATCAAAATTCTCGGGCTCGAACATCGGATCGTTCGGATTATCCGAGGATGATATATACAGCTGACGCAGATCCTCCTTGCCGAGGTAAGTTAGCTCAAACACAGGTTTGCCATCGGAAGTTTTCGTGGTGTACCACACATTCTGCGAGGAAATCGTGATATTTTCGGAAAACATCGTGGTAAAATCGGACATTTTTCCCTTAAAAGTGATTTTGTGAAATCGCTCGTTGATCGGATCGTAGCCGTCGGTCGGCTTCCATTCGCCGCCGTCTACGGAGTATTCTCCCTCGAGAAATACCGCCCTTGAAATAGTCGTATCAAGCTTTAAGTAATTTTGAGCGCCGTAAACGATCAACCCGATAAACAGCAAAATCACTATGCTGACGCCGACAAAAGTCCACTGCCTGCTTCTCAGCACCTTTATCATTCTTTCACCTCGCAAATATTTATATTTGACCGGATCTCTTTTTGCGGATCCGTCTGTAAAACTACTATTATTATAAAAAACAAATCGAATAAAGTCAATGCGGTTACGCGTAATATTCCTGTCTTTTTGCCGGACGCGCACCTGCCGTATAACAATCCCCCTGTCCGAAGAACAGGGGGATTTTTCTTTATATTGTGTATAAGCTTATTTATCAACTGTGCAATCAAATTTTTTTACTTGATTACGATGTACATACCGTCGCCGGTGTTGCCCCACTCCTTGGCGAGCTTGTCGCCGAGACCGTGACCGTACTGAACGAATACGTTTTTGCCTCTGCCGCTGTTGTTTGTGAACTTGCAGTTCTTGATAACGTTGTTTTTATCGATGTGGAACAAACGGATCGCGCCGCCTACGTGGTCAGCCTTGTTGCCTTCGAAGGTGCAGTTGGTGATGCTGTTGGTGAAGTAAGATTTGTCATAAGACATACCCGGTACGATGAAGATCGCGCCTGCCTGGTCGTTAGAGGAATTGTTCCTGAATGTTACGCCGTCTGCATTAAGGTTTGCGCATGCGATCGCTCCGCCGGCGCCCTTCTTCAGATCGTCCATCGTCGTATAGTATTTGTCATTGCTCATTTTGTAGCTGACGTTGCCTTCAAAGAGACCGCCTACAACCTTCAGCTTGCTGCCGGCAGCGGTGTGAGTTTCTGCAAAGATCGCTCCGCCATAGCCGTTGTTAGCCTTGTTGTTCTTAAAGGTGCAATCCTTGATGAACGGCTCGTTTTCGGATTCGGTATAGATCGCGCCGCCGTCTTTGGTGCTCTGGCAGTTTTCAAAGGTGCAGTTAGTCAAAATGATCTGTGAATCCTGCGGCAATACGCGCAGACCGGATTCATTCTTTGCGTTTCTGATCGTGCAGTTGTTCAGCTCGACCTTCATATCCTTGGTGTAATAGTTGCTGTTCCTGTTTAAGCCGATATAGATGCCTGCCCATGAGGTGTCGGTTATGGTAAGGTTATCTGCCTTGATATGTACATTTGTTCTGCCGTCGGTTCTGAGACCGTTATCGCCGCCCTTGATAGTGCCGTTTTTGATGTCGAAGAAGGTGTTGCTCATGAATCCGAAGGTCGGAAGAAGGGAGTATGCGGTGTTGTCGATCGTGTGTCCGCCGAGGTCAACAGTAACCTTGCGGCCGTCCTGTACATGGAAGTTTCCGCCGTCTGTAAAGCCGTACTTGTTCTTATCGAGATTGTCATAGTTAAAGCACTTGCCCTTTTCGGACTTGATGTTGTCGCGAAGAGTGATTGTGAAATCCTTCTTGACTGAGCAAGCCTGAGCCCACGCCTCTGTGAATGTACGGAAGCCCTTTACCTTGATGCCGTCAACGGGCTCTGCGAGTGTAACGATAGCCTGTACCATCTTGCCGTCTTTGTTGTTGGAGTCGATAGCTTTTTTGTAAGCCTCGTTGAACTTGCCCATTGCGTCTGAGAGGTCGGTTTCAAAGTTCTGGAAATAAGCGTAGGGCTTTTCTCCTTCGGCGGGCTTATATGTACCCTTCTGAACCTCGTACTCCTTGACCTTGTAAGCCATATTGTTGAGGAGGAGCATTGTGAGGTAGTCTATCTCGGCTTCGAAGTGGATGCTGCTGATCTCGCCGTTGATATCTTCCTTAACGATCTTAAGGAAGTCTGTGGAGTCCTTCCAGTTGTGAGTCTCTTTGTAATTTGCCATTACCTTTTTGTAGAGGTAATCGGTTGTGGTCTCATAAGCGTTCTTCTTGTCAGTGCTGTGACGCTCGCCGAGTACATATTCCTTCATCTTGTTAAAGTTCTTCTCTAAGCTCGAAATGTTGCAGGAGCTCGATGCGAGGATATCCTTGTACGCGCCGTAGGTTTTGTCGTCGATCGTGCCATCGCTTTTATAGCTGATGTTGTCGCTGTGCTGACGGATCTTTTTGAGAGCGTTTTTGTAGTCGTCGCGAATGCTGTCTGCTTCCATGCGGAAGTCCTTGGTGTCGATGTTGCTGTTGATGACCTTTAAGTTCTTCATTTCTTCTTCGTGGTTCGTATTGACAGCTTTTCTGAGATCTTCGATCTTATCGATTGCATCCTTGACTGTCGGCTCTTTTTCCTCATTGCCGTCGAACACCCAGTTGAGCAAGTAGCCTGTTCCCATCTTTAGGAGCGAACCGGCAATGCTGTTGGTTACGAACTTGTCGATCGTCTGGGTGAGTGCAAATGAGCTGACATCTTTTGCAACGCTCTTTACTGAGAGTGCGGAAGCGCTTGTCATTGCTACTGTGCCTACTGAAATTACTGTGATTGCGGAAAGTACGCCTGCGATGATTCTTGTTTTAATTTTCTTTGTGTTTTTCATTTTTCTTTCTCCTTTTTCTGAATTTTTGTTTGTGTTGTTATTATTGAGGGTTGAGAGTTTGTTCATCATTGTCATGGTGATTTCTCCTTTTCTTAAGATTTGATCGAGGGATTTTTGTTTTTGTTTTTGTTTGTTCCCTTGACTGTGACTATAGTATATCAGGTGCTCTACAACAGAATTACAACAAAAAACAACAGTTTTTAAAGTTTTTAAATTTTGGCGCATTGTAAAATGAGGTTGCAACAATAAAAAAATAGTCCATAGGGACGATTCTGTAGTAGAATTGAGTTTGCGCTCACCAATTCGAAAGGAATCATCACTATGGACAACCCTAATTGTAGCACGGAACACAAGAAATATCAACACCTGTCTTCTGAAGAACGACACATAATTGAAGTGCGCTTCAATGAGGACAAGTGGACGATCTACGCAATCGCCAAAAGTCTTGGCAGACCATACAACACAATCAAAAACGAGATCAACCGTGGTACGGTATATCTTTACAACGGAAAGATAGCCAGATATAAGGCTGACAAAGGCGAGGAAGCATATCGTGAACATCGCAAGAACAGCTGCCGCAATTACCGTTGCCTTGAAACAGCGAAATTTCTCAGATATGTTGAAAATCAGTTTTTCGATGAAGGATGGTCGTTGGACGCCGCAGTAGGTCACGCAAAAGCCAACGGACTGTTTTCCTCTAAAGAAATGGTGTGTACCAAAACGCTGTATAACTATGTTGATTCAGGTCTGCTTAGAATCAAGAACATCGATTTGCCTGAGAAACTGTCAAGAAAGACTAAAACCAAGAAAGATCGAGAAAACAAGCGAAAACTCGGCAATAGTATTGAGCAGCGTCCTGACATAGTGGATACCAGAGAAGAATTCGGACACTGGGAAATCGACAGCGTGATCGGCAGGAAAGCCGAAGGCGAATCTCAGGTGATGACAATAGTCGAGCGCAAACTCAGAGAGTCCATATGGATCAAGGTGAGAGATCACTCTGCCGAAGCGATAGATGAGGCTTTATCCGCTCTGATTGATCAGTTCGGAGATAAATACAATGAAGTATTCAAAAGCATTACCGGTGATAACGGATCCGAATTCGCTAATCTATCTCAGATTGAATCAAAAGGCATAGCCGTATATTTCACTCATCCGTATTCGTCCTACGAAAAAGGAACTAACGAGTGCCACAACAAAATGCTGCGCAGATTTATACCGAAGGGCAAAAGCATTGACGACTACAGCGCTGACGACATCCTCTACTTTGCGGATAAGATCAACAACCTGCCCAGAAAGATTCTGGGCTACAGAACCCCGGAAGAGCTGTTCGAGCAGGAACTCGACCGCATATATGCTGCCGCGTGAGTCGCGTCGCCGCGAGTTTTCCTCGCTCGTCGCTACGCTCCTCCCTCGAAAAACTCGCGGCGATCTACTACAGACTCAAAAACTGTTGCAACTTGCTATTGCAATTTGCGGTTTTTAAATTTTTTTCAAATTTTTTTAAAATCTTTATTACGATAAATGACAGGTAAAGTAGCATAATCTTTGTTGTTTTTCAATAGCATTTTTTCAGACTGGACTTCCTCCGGTCTTTTTGGCGTGCCTTCTTCATAAAAACACAGCCGAGATTTTTATCTCGACTGCATTTCTATCTGTTATTACTTTTTTATCTTAATGATATTGGGCCTGAGCTGGACTTTTTCGACAATCTGAGCCTCCGATTCAAGCGGATTTATAGGCTTTTCTATGTCTTAAGCAAGGTACTTGATAAATGAAGAATATAGTAAAGGCGCCACAGCGAATTGTGCGGTGGCGCCTTAAGATTATGGTTGAGATGTTTAATCCATGTAATCGTCATACAAAAAATCAGCCCAATAATACTGGCTCATATACTCGTTCTGGTACGCGTTGACTGCTCCCGCGTCCAGCTCCTTGAAACGGTAGTAGTCGCAGTCGAGTACATCGGGATTGACCGCGAGGGCGTTATAGCTGCGTACTACCGCGTCCTCTGCGCCGACAGCCTTCAGGCTCTTTATCATAGCATAGATATAGGTTTGAAGGAGATTTTGCAGCTTTTTTTCATATGGCTCGTCCTCAAAGATCGCGGCGAATATCTCCCGCGTAGTGCAGGAGCTGCCCTGCTTGTGGACAAGGTAGGCAAATACCTCCTTAGCCTTGCTGCGCTCAAAGCGGACGTGAGCGCCGTCGGGCGTGAACACGTCAAAGTTGCCGAAGCACTGTACACGCAAAAGCGCGTTGCTTTTCGGCGTGATCGGAAAGCGCAGATCTGCAAGCTCCCGTTCGACCTTTTCCTTGTTGACGGGCTTCATAATATACCCAGAAGCGTGCAGGCTCATGGCGTCGCCCGTGTAATCCGAAAAACCGGTCACAAAAATGATATTCATTTTCGGGTTGACCGCCTTTAGCTCCTTGGCGAGCTCCACGCCGTTCATCCCGCGCATATGGATATCGAGAAACGCTATGTCACAGCCGCTTTGCTTTGCCGCGTCCAGCAGCTCGCGCGGCTTACGGAAAGCGGAGACCTCCGCGTCGGGCTTGGCTTTTTTGACGGATGATTCAAGCATTTGCAGAGCCAGAGGCTCGTCGTCAACACACATTATTCTCATGGCTGTCCCTCCTTGGGCAAGATCACCCTTGCGGTTGTTCCTTCACCGACCGCGCTTGTGATCTCGACATGCGCTCCGCACATATCGCGCAGGCGTTTTTTAGTGTTTTCCATTCCGATATGAGTCTTTCCGTCGTCCGGCTTCGGCGCGTCGGGGTCAAAGCCTACGCCGTCGTCCGAAACGATGACTTCATAGGCGGTATCGGTTTCTTTGGTCGCTATGGTAACGGTCCCGCCGTCCTCTTTCATCCCGACGCCGTGTTTTACGGCGTTTTCCACCAAGGGCTGGATGCTCAGCAGCGGCAGCTGAAAGTCTACGGTTTGAATATCATATTCAATGTTCAGCAAATCGGCGAACCGCATTTTTTCAATATATAAATACTTTTTTAAATGATCGAGCTCCGTTGAAAACGGAACGGGATTTGTCTGACGGAGCGAGTCCATATTCCCTCGCAGATAATCCGCAAAGGTGACGGTCGCCTCCTGTGCCGTTCCCGGGTCGATCTCGCACATCATCGCTATCGACGTCAGCGCGTTGTAGATAAAGTGCGGACGTATCTGACTGACCATTACGCTGACCTTTGCCTCATAAAGCTCCTTCTGCATCTGTTGATGCCGTATCGCTTCTTTATACTGGAGCCGCAGATCGCCGATAAGCCGCACGATCTGCACGATCATAGTGATTGCCAAGCCGTAGTTAAAGTAGTGTGAACCCGGCAGGTGGATGAATTGATCGACGGCGTCTATTGCGACCGTCAGCAGCAACGGCACCCATGACAACAGGAAGAACAGCGCGTTGCGATTGATCCTCATTTCTACGCAGAGCAATACTATCATAATCACTATGCTGCCCGCAGTGGCGAAATTCATCGTCATTGATGAAGCGTTGAGATCCCTGATGTGGCAAAGGTGCAGAATAAATACGGTGAAAACGCAGCTTAGATAGACAGCCGACGCGATGTTGGCGGCAATGCGCGTTCCTCTGCTGCTCATATTGGCTTTGAAATAGAACAGCACCGCGGCTACAAAGCAGTACCCGGTGATTTTGTCCATCATCATACAGACAGTCGGGTCTACGATCCAAAGGTTCAGATAGCCGCTTATCTGTTGCATTATCATATACAATCCCCATAAAAAGCTGAGCAATCCGAAGGTTAGGTACTTATAATCGATCTTTCCGAGTATAAAGCTTGCCACCGGGAAAAAGAACAGTCCGAAGAAGCATATTAATACGAACAGCAATACGGGCGGTAACGCGTCATAGAAGAAACGCAGATACATTCCCTCGTTGTAATACGCTGTAACGTCAACACAGTCGTTATAACTGACAAGCGCGTAACCGTAGGGATATTCTACCTCAAAAATAAGCTCCGAGTCCTCCGTTATATTCTCGGTCTGCGTGAGATAGTCTGGATAAATAGATTTTACGCAGTAGCCGGGTGTATTCGGCATATCGAGCGCTAACGGTTTGTCGGTTTGAGTGTGCTCATAAGAGAGCTTTTCGTCTTCAAAGTTATAGCTCTGTATCACGGTACCGTCGGTCGTTTTCAAAGTATACCAAACATTTTTGGAAGAAATCGTCAGGCTTCCAAAATACATCAAGAGCTTTTTCGACATCTTACCTTTAAATACGATTTTGTTAAAGTGGTCGGTGATATAGCGGCCTTTTTCGATCGGATGCCATTCGCCGCCGTCTACTGAGTATTCGCCCTCCAAAAACATCGACGGCGTTTCATAGATATCCATACTGACATAATAGCGCATACCGATCCAAATCGCGCTCACGATCATCAGAAGCGTCAGCGCAACGCAGACCGCTGTCCATATCTTGCCTTCGATGATTTTCTTCATAACACCGCCTCCTTTTCGACTTCTCTTAATTACTTAATTATAACATAGGGATCGGGGAATGAAAAGTTAAAAAATCGTAAAAGTTTTAAAAAAACCGATATTTGCAAAGAAGTTGCAAAGGTCGGGCTGATATACTTTAGTCACAGTCAAGGGAACACAAAGCTTCCCGGGACGAATGAAAGAAAAAGTTAAGAAAAATTAAAACTTTTTCAAAAATCACAGATATTTGCAAAGAAGTTGCAAAGATCAACCTGATATACTAAAGTCACAATAAAAAAACAAAACCGAAAGGAGATACCAAAATGAAAACCACAAAAACCACAACCACCAACACACTAAACACAAACACAACAAATAATAAAACAAATTCAAAAGGAGTGAAAACAATGAAAAAAACAAGAAGATTCAAGACAAGATTGATCGCAGGCATTCTTTCCGCAATTACAGTATTTTCAGTAGGCACCATGGCTATCGGCTCCGCTTCCGCTTTTGCTATCCCCGGAATCGCTGAAACCGTACTCAGCACCACCTTCGGCTACGCGAAGGACGAAGTGATGAAGTTAGCCGGTCCCGAGCTCTCAAAGATGGGACTTTCTCCTATTTTGAACAAGGTTCTCGGACTCGAAGATGACGGACCCTCCAATCAGGACGTGCTCGACAAGATCGACAAGAGCACAGAAGAGATAAAAGCTGAAATAAACAAGGTTCTCGACGAAGTAAAAGAACTTTCAACCCAGACAGCTAACTACCACACCCTCCAGATGAACCAGCTCAAAGCTATCAACAGCAATATCGACACCAAGGATTTCAGAGTTCAGGCTGACACCGTAGCGGCAGATTTCGCACACGCTCTCAAGCGAATCGACGAAAACAAAGCGAACATCACCTGCGACGGCAACGACAAAATCAACAACACCACTTACAAGGCTTACAAAGAAATTTTGGCAGACCCCAAGTGCAACGTCAGCGCTATGCAGGCAAACTTTGACGAAATGCTCCGCTTCCTCAAGGGTCAGCGCACATCTAACAACAACGAAAACGGCTACCGCCAGCTCACCAACTACTTGATGGACAGAGTTGTCGCAGCTGACACCGGCAAGCACAGCTACAAAGAGACTCCCGACTACTACGGCGCAGTTGACTCCATCAACGCAGAGATCCGCGTTATGGAAGAGCAAGCTCTTATGGATTACGCTATCATCAATGCACTCAACGCTATGCAATTCCGCGTAAAGGAATACGAAATTGACAACGGCATCATCACTGTTAATGAAGATGAATCTCCCTATGCAAGATTTGAGAACACCGCTACAAACCTGCACAACAGCATGGTCGACATCGACAAGATCTTTAAGAACGTACTGAAAGAAAACGGCTCTATCCCGAGCAAGTATGTTGTCGCCGACCTGTATGTCTTAGACGGTAACAAGACCATCAAGAAGGGCTGCACATCCTTCATCGACGCTTGGTCGCAGGGCATTGACAGCGGCAAGAACTTCAACATCGTCGTTCTCAAGATGGGTCAGTATGTAAAGGCAGACGCAAAGAAGGGCTTCAAGCTCGATAACAACGTAAAGGGCTTAAACGCCAAGGGCGGCTTTGAGGTTCCCGCAGGCAGAGACGTATACATCGACATGGGCACAAGACACCTTGATAATGGCTTTGACTGCTCCGCAAAGAGTGACATGGATCTGTTCACCGTCCGTGACGGCGCCACCCTCGAACTCGTTCGTGTGAGGATTTACGGCGACAACCGCAAGATCGTAATCCCGGACAACGCGAACAACACCACTGTAACGACAAAATATGTAGATTTCGACGGTATCTCTGTTTACTACAACAAAGCTAATCCCTGCATCTCCATCTCCAAGAAAGCCAATAACACCAAGCTCAATATGTACTGGACTAACTTCAACGGCGAATGCACCAGCCGTATCCAGAACGACGGCAAAAACACCAAAATCTTCGAATGGTACGTAAAGCGCAGCTGGGAAAAAGAGGTTCGCGGCGACGAGTACTGGGGAACCTGATAGACACAAGATAATTAAAACCAAATGATGATCCTAATAAAAAAGCCAACATTGCAAAAACACACTGCCGAGTTTGGCAAAAAAATCAGACCATATCCTGTTGGATATGGTCTGCTTTATGCTTTATACGGAAACAACTTAAAAATACTGTAGGATACTTTATTTACACGTTATGGAATACGCAAGCGTTACCGCCTATCATATAGTTCCACCACTCCCGCTTCCAGCCGTTGATACCGCAGTCAAGGATCTGGATCTTCTGCTCGCCCGCGCCCTTGACTGTGACTATAGTATATCAGGGGCTCTACAACAGAATTACAACAAAAAACAACAGTTTTTAAATTTTTTAAAATTTTTTTCAAATTTTTACCTTATTTTTAAGGGCTCTCATTGCCCGCCCGCCGATAGAAAAAAGCGATCCGCGGTTTCCGTCGTTTCATTATATAATGCAGCTTTGCTGACAATCGGGAGCAGTGTCAGGCTGTTGTTTACATTGTACTTTTTCAAAGTCGTGAAATCCTACTCAAAAAAGCGCAAAATAAGTCAAGTTTGAGCAGAATGAAACGCGCGCGGACCGTAAAATATCATTGGCGATCTCAAAAAAGGCGCACCTTTTATGAAAAAGTAAAATTGATATCAAAGCCGTTTAATAAAGAAAACGCAACTCAATATTGTGTGTAAATTTTGCTTTCAGCACATATACCAGTGCACTTTGTACACAATACAATAAAACACAGTGCATATTTCGTCAATTTTGTTGATGGCATTTTTGGCAATAATATGGTATAATCATATTAAGCATAATGGGTTCTTGTTCTAAAAATAGCACAAGTGCACAAAAAACGAACATTTGGAAGCGTTTTGGAGATTTACGTTAGCAAAAACAGAAATCAACAATCAAAACGATCCTTGAAAAGCAGAATATTACAAAATAATATTACACAAATTACCATACCAACTTGCGCCGGTGATTTGAAACCGAAAGGAGAGGTGAAGATGAACGAGCGCAAAATATCAAAAGAAAACCGTGACAAGAGATTTAAAAAAATCGCACTTGTCACCATGATCGTACTCTTGATGGCAGCGATCGGTACGATCATAGGAAACGCCAACAGCTTCTACAATATCCGTATTGATTATGTTTTCAAGGACGGCACGCCTGCGCACGACGCGTACATCGCAACATACAGCGAGGGTGCCGAGGTCGACCTCACCGTAACTAACCCGAATATCAGCGGATTCACACCGATGACAGAGGCCGAAGGCGGAGTGTCTGCCGCTACGTCGACGTTTCAGATCGACAGCATCGACCACGACGTTAGCATAACGGTCTACTATGTCCCCGGTCTGACAAACTACAGCGTCGTTTACTACAAACAAAACATCTATGACGATTTGTACAAGCGTGACAATAACGTTCCCGAACAATACACCAACCGCTACGGTTACACAGGCACGAACCCCACTGAACTTGAAGAAGAGAATCTTTTTGAAGGCTTTACAAATCTTTTCCACGAGCCGGACGCTATCGCGGCGGACGGTTCAACGGAGTTCAGGATATACTACGACCGTAACTACTACACCATTCTCTTTAATCTTGGCGACGGCGGATACGGCGTTGACCCGATCTATGCAAAGTATCAGACGGTCTATCGTATTCCCGAACCGACCCGAATGGGCTATGTTTTCAAGGGATGGGCGCGGACGAGCGCAGATTCGACCAAGGGCGAGCTCGGCACAGACTGGAACTATATCGACGAGAACGGGAATACTATAACCGAAGAAGCCGCAATTGCAGGCGCGTTCAAGTTCACTCAGGGCGAGATACCCGCAAAAGACCAGTACTTTAAAGCGATCTGGGACGCCGGTACAACAAGCTACAGTATTGTTTACTGGATCGAGAATCCGGACGGCAGAGATCTTTCTTCTGAGGAACTGAACCAGTTAGGCTCTATAGAAAAAGCGAGGTCGATGATAAGCTCCAACTATTCAGTTGCTGCCGCATATGACGTCAAAAATGTTCTCTCAGGTACACAGATCAATCTGGATACAGAGATACAAAACAATGCCGGAGAATTGATGAAAATCAAATACTTCTTCGGTAAAAATGCCGGAGAAGGCGAACCTGAAGATGAAGATTATAACCTTGCTTATGCAGGATATAACCTGAACCCGCAGGACGTCAAAAACGGTGTTCCGCAGGTCGCCGCCGACGGCAGTCCGATCGATAAGGATGGTAATAAGATCGACTTTCCCACAATGAGCGACGCAGAGCGAGCAGAGTTGTCGGGCAAATCCAAATATTATGAGCTTAACTACGATATCTCTTCTCTCCAGTTTGGCGGCGCGTATGAAGATGATCAGCACAAGCCCCACCTCACCGTGGCCGGTGACGGCACAACGCGTATCAATGTTTACTTGAACCGAAAGAACTTTGTATTAAAGTTCTATTACGCGCGTGAAGAGAAAACAACAGGAAAGATCGCTTTGACTAATTCTACCAAAGATTTTTCCAAATACAATTATATCGGTAATAATAAGTCGCATTTAGAAGCTATTTCTAAGGGTCCGTGGTCTAACGGTATCACGGAAACCCGCCCGAAAATCGCACCGCAGTACAGGGGATTTTTGACCTCATCGCCGTCGGATGAGGACGCACAGTTTGATGAGTATGGAAATTATAAGTATTGGTATTATGAGATACATGCGCAGTACGGCGAACCGTTGGAGGGCAAGTGGCTGATCGACGCCATTACTCCTGTAAAGAAGGGTTTGGGCGCAGGCGATCTCGAATACTGTATTCCCGGCAGCTGGGGAGTAGAGTACGGAACAAAGTATTATAACGACCATACGACGATCAATAACTACTCCATTAAGGGCATTTACGAAACGCTCGGCGATGACTTGATGTTCGAAAATAACTACAATCCAAAATACGACGAGCTGCATTATCTGCTTTCATGGACAAATACAGGCAGTACCGCTAATGGATCTAACCACGGTTGGAATGATAACCACACAATGGTGCTTCACTTTACATATGAGAATTATGTTGAGCTGCTACTCAAAGATATCGAATACATGAACACGCACCAAACGACCGATGATCCTGACGGTGTTCAGGCGCTAAAGGATACAGACGCGTATGATGAGATCGTACAGCACAGCTATACGATGCAGGACGGCACGGTTGTTACCAAGTGGTATGGCTTGCCGCTTCAATATGTTGCGCTTAATTCGGTGGAGCTGGAGCAACTGCAAGCTGAAGGTCAACAGTCGTTGATCGAAGACGGTATCTGTAAGAAGATACGCTATGATGAAAGCACCGGTATCTATTACGGGCTAAAGTCTGTCAATAGAATCCATACGATCGACTCCGGAAGCCAATACAATAGTTCAAAAGAAAGCAATACCCGCAACGTTCGAACTAATCAAACTGCTGCGGAAATGACCGGCTTTGAAATCGAATATCCCCGTACAGTTCCCAGAGACAAGAATGTGTATTTCTGGGTTGATGGCGAATCCTCCGGGGAAGAGATCACCAAATATAAGCGTGATTATAAGGTCGGGCAGACCGTGCTGGACGACTGTAACACGAACGTTATTTGGGATTATGATGCTCCGGATAACCGCAAAGCGATCGTGCAGTTCTTTTACAGCCGAAAAGAATATAAGCTTAAGTACCGAAACGGCAACCGTTTGGACGAAAAGCATACTCGAACCGTCAAATACGGCGCACCGCTCAACGCAAAATACGCTGCCGGCGAGCACGCAGGCGAGTACCGTTATTACTATGAGCATCCCGAATACTTTGAGGAAAATCTCAAGGATCACTACAGCTTTGAGGGCTGGTACTACACACCGTATTATTACAGAGAGGTAGATATTAATACCGCGACGATGCCGGCCAAGGACACCACGTTCTACGCCAAGTGGATCCCTAAGGTCATCAACGTAAGCTTCTACGCTAACTACAATGATTTTTATCAGGGGTTGAACAGGATCGGAGACGAGATCCCGGTCAACTACGGCGACTTTGTTCCGATAGACAATATCCCTGCAGATACAGACGATCCCGATGCTTGGAGGCCAAAGCTTACTCCGCCTACCGAGGGCGCGATGTTTGCGGGCTGGTATTATTTGAGAGACAATGTTCCCGTGCGCTTTGAGCCCGAGGAGATCCCCGTTACCGCACTCAACAAACAGGCGGCAAACGAGGAAAACGCAAAGCTTGAACTGTTTGCGGAATGGGCTACGAACGACATCGCCAAATATTATATAACCTACGTTGAAAAGGATCATCCCGAGAACGAGGTGGCTCAGCCGTATCTGGGCAGATCGTTCCTGTGGAAAACCAGAACAGTTAACGCCAAAACCGGCGACGAGCTCAACGAAGCTCACAAATGGACGGCGGACGGTCAAAACTGGTGGCCGACGACCAACTCGCACTCGCTGATAGTCAAGGCGAACATCATCGGCGGAGAAAGTCCATACTCGCCTAACGTATACAGCTTTGAGTATATCCAAAAACGCGGTGTTTATTACAGGGTCGAGTATCGTGACAGTTCTAACAACGCAGAGTTAGCGCCTCCGAAGGACGAGGTTTACTCAACCCACGGTTCGGTCAAGGAGGACGCTAAGTTTATTCCCGGTTATGTGGTCGACCAAATGTCAAAGACACTGACGCTCACCGCGTCTACAGCCGGAACCGAGGCTGAACAAAAGGCAGAAGAACTGCAAAACAACGTCATCACTTTCTATTACAGTAAAAACGAAACCGAGTATGTTTATGAGGTAGAGTACTATAAGCAGAATTTAGATAACGATGACTATTTCTTGTATAGTACGGAAAACCGTGAGGTACTTATCGCCGAAGAAGGCGACACCATTGTAAATATGCAGGAGCTCTACCAAACGGATCACGCACGTATAATCAAGGAAGACGGCTTTGAAAGAGTTGCGGGAGTTTCCAAGGTCACGACTACCGATCAACAAGGAACAATTACGACCGCAGACATATCTGACAACGGCTCCGTTGTGATCACCGGAGATAAAAAAACCACGGTCAAAATTTACTTTGACCGCAAATCTTACCCGTATAAGTATCTATACATCGACGCTCAAGCCGAACGGAAATATCTTGATACTCCCGAAGATCAGCGCGACGGCAAGTGGAACGGCGTGATCGAAGCTCACAACAGCGACAGCGACGAAAAGGTTGATACCGTCGTAAATATCCCGGCTCCCCTGGATCTTGAATATAATGATATCCCTTATACCAGAATAGAAAATAAGGAGATCACTCTTACCATCGTGCCCGCGACCGAGGCGAACCCGGATATCAACACGGTCAAGATCTACTACAAAAAATTCATTGACCGCGAGCTGACGTATAAGCTTTCCTGCGAAAACGAGGGCGAAAGCGGCGTAAGAGTCGATTATGATCCGGTTACAAAACAACCGCTGTACGGCGGATTGTCAACAACCTTGCAGACGGTTGATTCTTACAACGGCATAAGCCCTGTAACGTTTTATAATTTCAATGAAGCGACTGTCGACAACAGCGGCAATGTTGAAAAATATTTGCATTACCACAAATACACGTTCCTTGGATGGTTCGATAATCCGGAAGGAACAGGCACACCATACACCACAAACGAAACGCTGACAAAAGAAGATCTGCAGTTGAATGAAACTCTCCCGGCGAGAGATACGACCTATTACGCAGTTGTTCACGAGGAAATGGTAACGACAAACTTCGAGCTGCGCTGTGTTGACGAGGAGCTTCCGGTCGGCAGCGATGACTCTGCGGACACTCCCGAGGATGGGCTGGCTGCGAATATAGTAAGTAACGGAATCACTGATCCCGACGGCAGTTTGACAGGCTGTTACATACATCTCACCTATCCGCTTGATTACGCCGTAGGCGCGCCTATCCCATGGAACAAGGTTGAGGGCTACAGCCTGAGTATCGAGCCGAAGGACAACAAGGTATATAAGTATGAATTCGCAGAATGGTGGGAAGAGGATCTCGAAACCCATAATCTGATTCGAAAGAAAGAGTGGAACAGCAGCGGCGATTGGAGCCCGACAGTGCTAACCTCTCAGCTTGACAGACAAAAGGACAGGCACGTTATCGCGGTATTCAAAAAACGCGCTCTCTCTGAGCTGGCTTACACAATCAACTATCATTATATTGACCGTCTCGGCGAGGAGCGAACCTACGTTAAAAAAGGACAGCTCTCGGGCAACGAGCTTAAAGAAGACTCAGCGGATTGCAAAATCACAGCAGACGGCGACTATCGCCTTACCGATGACGCGGTATTCATTAAAGCTCCGTTTGAGAGCAACCACGGTGAAACGCTGGTTTGGAGCAATTCCAAATTTGAAAAAACCTCTGTCAAGGGTGACAAGTCCGCCGGAACAGTCGACGAGATGATAACTGACGTTACCGCAGTTCAGAACAAAAAGAAAGTCACGGCATATTACCGCCTTGCTCCCGATGACGCCTTCACCCCGATCACAACGGATATCGGCTCAAACCGCATGACTGATCCTCAGCTTGCGGCTTTGGACGTTAGAGGAAAGACTTACAACGGCAAACGCTTCAGCTACTGGGAGATACGCAAATCAGATGAAGCTAACGCTCCGATCATCGCAAAGTGCTACGAACCTTATTTCACCTATGTTATCTGGGAGGATTACTTTATTACTCCGGTGTTTGACAGCGAAACCGAAAACAACGGTAACTTGGACGAGGACGCCAAGATAATCCTGACGGCGATTGACAACACTCGCAACCAGTGGACTGACGAAAACGGCAATATGCTTGATAACGCCTATTCAGATTATCTCTACTGTGATTTTGAGGTCGCGTTTGCTGACGGCAGCACAGAGATCTATAATAACTCCGACTATAAAGCAGGTCTTGTGTTTGAGATATGCAATCAGCTGACGGGCGATCAGACCTTTGATCCGGCAGGATGCAATTATGATACACACACCGATAACCTTAAAGAAGCAATAAAGAATATCCTGAACAACAATCCCGCAGGCGGTAACGGAAAATTTGTAAACACAAACGGTAAGAACCGGAGTATACAAGTCAACCCCATTTCTACTGAGGATCTAACAAACCGCAGCCGTATCGAATACGCAAAACCCTACCGTAATGTTTACAAGACCAATGACGGCGAAAAAATCTATACTAACGGAGCCTATATTTACAAGGTCAGCGCATATTTGATCGACAAAGACGGCAAAGTAACACTCAGCGATCCCGTTTACGCTTGCCTTTACGACGTCGCGAGACAAGATCTGGCAACATCGTTTAATTTAGAAACAGCAACGGAGCAAGACTAATTGACAAAATGAAGGAGGACGGGATATGACCCGCAAAAAGAAAAATGAATATTTCCCGCCCGAACTGGATTTGATCAGATTTGAGTTCAAGGATAATTTGCTTCTTACCGGAAGCGTTGAGAATCAATCGAGCATTATCGGCGGGAATGACGATAACGGTGAAGTTATTGAGTTCGGATAAGGTGATAAAATGAGATATTTTAAATCTGTTTTTATATGCGTTATTTCCGCTGCGGTATTCTGTCTATCCCTATTATCTGCCTATGCAGCCGATAATTATATGGAGATCGACGGCTTTGTGTTTGATATACAGCAGGGAAACGCGGTGATACACGGCTATAACGGCAACGCAGAGGATATCGTGATCCCGGATACGCTGCTTTATGCTCCGGTAACCGAAATCGACAACAGCGCGTTTTTCGGCTGCAAAAACATCAAGACAGTAAGCTTTTCAAAAGCTTCTCATCTTGTTAAGCTCGGCAACAGCGCCTTTTACGGGTGCAGCGGATTGCAGTCTGTTGATCTGCCCGGCAATATTACGCAGATCGGTTTTGGCGCATTTCAAAACTGCAGCGGACTTAAAAGGCTCGTTGTCGAGGACGGGATAATGGTGATCCCTTCGCAATGTTTCTATCAATGCACGTTGCTTTCGGAGGTTTATCTGCCCGCCACGGTGACTGAGATCCGTATCCGTGCCTTTGACGGCTGCGACAATCTCGTAATCTACACTACGTCAGACGGCTACGCGTTTCAATATGCGTTAGATAACAACATTCCGGTCATCCCGACAGACCTTGAATGTGTGCTCGGCGATTCAAACGGCGACGGTTACGTTACCATAGGCGATGTGACCGCAGTTCAGCGGCATATCGCGGGTATAGAATCCCTCAACGGCATTTTGTTCAAGGCGGCAGATGTTGACCGGAACAGGATCATCGACATCTATGACGCATCAGCGATCCAACACCATATAGCGAAGTTTTATACCGGATACGAGATCGGAGAAAAAATCATATAATGTACACCAACAGGCTGCCGCAAATACGGCAGCCTGAATTATTGTTAAAAGCAAAAATGTGAAAGTACCCCTTAAGCGCACTTCCCATTTTGGGCTAAGACTTTAACAATTAAAATAATTCTCCCCATTACACCGTTTATGGTGAAATAGACAGTATGCGATTTTTGTTTTTAAGTTAAGCATTTATCGGTATAAAAGCGCCTAAAACAAGCGGTTTTTGATGATTATTTTTATAAATCTGTTGCAAAAACAATATGGATATAATTTAATAGTATTAGGATAACGTGAGTCGAACCCCGATCGGTTCTCAGCGGCAAATTTTGCAAATATCAATGGCAAAATTCGATGAACGATTCCGAGAAAAAACAGGAGTATGAACTATGACATATTCAATCATCGGGCTATTGGCAGCTATTATTCTGATCATCACTAACCGCGATGTTTTTTGGACGCCGAAAGGGATATCCCTTTCAAAGACACAGCGCCTGTACCGGCTATTTCTGCTTTCTGTTTTGGTTTTCTATATTACAGACGGCTTGTGGGGCGTTTTGGATAACCTGCGCCCTATTGACGCTCTGTATGTTGAAACTATATTGTATTTTATCGCAAGGGCGGTCTCGCTGCTTTTTTGGACGATGTATGTTACCGCCTATCTTGAAACCCATAACGCATTCGGAACCATACTGCGCCTTAGCGGACGGATACTTTTTGCGTATGAGATCGTCGCGCTTACCATCAATATCTTTTATCCCGTAGTATTCTGGTTTGATGAAAACGGCAGTTATCAAACAGGAAGCCTGCGGTATGTTACGCTTTATCTCCAGATATTGATATTCTTTATGACGTCGGTTTATACGCTTTACATCACGGCAAAGTCAGAGGGAAAAGTCAGACGCAGGAATCTGACCATCGGTCTGTTCGGTATAGCTATGCTCGCGCTGATAATTTTACAGATAGAATTCCCGCTGTGGCCGTGTTATACGATAGGGTATATGTTCGGAACAAGTCTGCTGCACAGCTTTGTCGTTGAGGATGAAAAGTCAGAATACCGCAAAGAATTAGAAAGAACTCTGCAGCGAGAGAAGGCGCAAAAGCAGGAGCTTGCCGAAAGCCGCACGGGAAGTGTTCGGCACGTGCGAATGTATCGGCGTGCCGATAGCGGACGGCGGTGAAGGTACTGTTGACGCGGTGATCGATGCGCTGAAAGGCGAGAAAACCGATATACTTGTCCACGATCCCTTGATGGACCGCATACGGGCGAGTTATGGCATTGTCGGTGATAAGGCTGTCATCGAGATGGCAGAGGCGTCGGGGCTGACGCTTGTCCCTGAACCTCTGCGTGATCCGTTGGTCACTACCACCTACGGCACGGGCGAATTGATCCGTGACGCTCTCAGCCGCGGCTGTCGTGAGCTGTATATCGCGATCGGCGGTTCGGCGACAAACGACGGCGGTATGGGCTGTCTGCGCGCACTGGGCGCAAGATTTCTCGATCAGGACGGCAATGAACTAAGCGGCTGCGGAAAGGATCTGTCTGCGGTAACAAAAATCAATCTCGACCGATTGGACAGCCGATTATCGGACGCGTCCGTTACCGTGCTCTGCGATGTGAAAAATCCGTTATGCGGAAAGAACGGCGCAACCTACACCTTTGCCAAACAAAAAGGAGCAACTGCCGAAACGATGAAGTTGCTCGAAAACGGTATGCAAAACTACCGCAATGTGATAAAGCGCCGGTTCGGCATTGACTGCGACCTGATCGAAGGGACAGGAGCGGCAGGAGGACTCGGCGCGGCGCTGAGGGTCTTTCTGCACGCAGCCATGCAGTCGGGGATCGAGACGGTACTCGAGTTGATCGGCTTTGATGCTCTGCTCGACGGCGCTGACTTTATTGTGACAGGTGAAGGCAGAGCCGACGCGCAGTCTGTGTGCGGAAAGGTGATGCAGGGCGTCGCACTCCACGCAAAGGCGCGAGGAATCCCCGTATATGGCTTGTGCGGATCTCTCGGCGACGGCGCGGCACTGCTCTATGACTGCGGCATTGTCTCGCTGTATTCGCTTGTCGATGAAAATACGAGCGTTGAAGAAGCGATGACAAACGCCGAGGAAGTATACTATCGCGCGGCTGTTCAGATGTTCAGCCGAATCAAGATGGAACAACGATGAAATAATTTGAGAAAAAAATTTCAAGCTTTTTAAAAAAGACCGATCTTTGCAAAGAACTTGCAAAGGTCGGTTTGTTATACTCTAATCACAGTCAAGGCAAACACAAAATCTCTTGAAAAAATTTCAAAACTATTTTCAAAACCTTGAAAATCTGCAAAGAACTTGCAAAGATCACCCTGATATAATAAAACCAAAGAAAAACAAAACATTCCAGAAAGGAGTAACCACCATGAAAAAAACCAATCAAATCACAACAACCAATATAACCAATAACACTAACAACACCAATACAACTACCAACAAAGGAGTGAACAACATGAAAAAAACAAAAAGATTCAAGACCAGATTGATCGCAGGCATTCTTTCCGCAATTACAGTATTTTCAGTAGGCACCATGGCTATCGGCTCCGCTTCCGCTTTTGCTATCCCCGGAATCGCTGAAACCGTACTCAGCACCACCTTCGGCTACGCGAAGGACGAAGTGATGAAGTTAGCCGGTCCCGAGCTCTCAAAGATGGGACTTTCTCCTATTTTGAACAAGGTTCTCGGACTCGAAGATGACGGACCCTCCAATCAGGACATTCTCGACAAGATCGACAAGAGCACAGAAGAGATAAAAGCTGAAATAAACAAGGTTCTCGACGAAGTAAAAGAACTTTCAACCCAGACAGCTAACTACCACACCCTCCAGATGAACCAGCTCAAAGCTATCAACAGCAATATCGACACCAAGGATTTCAGAGTTCAGGCTGACACCGTAGCGGCAGATTTCGCACACGCTCTCAAGCGAATCGACGAAAACAAAGCGAACATCACCTGCGACGGCAATGACAAGATCAACAACACCACCTACAAGGCTTACAAAGAAATCCTCGCAGACCCCAAGTGCAACGTCAGCTCCATGCAGGCAAACTTCGACGAAATGCTCCGCTTCCTCAAAGGACAGCGCACCTCCAACAACAATGAAAACGGCTATCGTCAGCTCACCAATTATCTGATGGACAGAGTGGTTGCAGCAGACCTCGGCGAGCACAGCTACATCAAGACTCCTGACTACTACGGCGCAGTTGACAGCATCAACGCAGAAATTCGTATCATGGAAGAACAAGTCCTGATGGATTACGCCATCATCAACGCACTCAACTCCATGCAGTTCAGAGTGAAAGAATACGAGATCGACAACGGCATCATCACCGTCAACGAGGACGAATCCCCCTACGCAAAGTTTGAAAACACAGCCACCAACCTGCACCAGAGCATGGTTGACATCGACAAGATTTTTAAGGCAGTGCTCAAAGAAAACGCTTCCATCCCGAGCAAATACGTCACCACCGAGCTCTATGTCATCGACGGCAATACCTCCGTGAAGAAGGGCTGCACTTCCTTTATCGACGCTTGGTCACAGGGCATCGACAGCGGTAAGGACTTCAACATCAGAGTTCTCAAAAAAGGTCAGTACCTGGTCGCCGACGCCAAGAAGGGCTTCAAATTCGACGACAATGTAAAGGGCTTGAACGACAAGGGCGGCTTTGAGATCCCCGAAGGCAGAAAAGTATACATCAATATGTACTGCAAGAGCAACGGCTTCGACTGCTCCGCAAAGAAGGATCTGGATCTGTTCACCCTCCGCAACGGCGCAAGTCTTGAACTTCAGAGCGCGAAGCTTTGCGGCGACAACCGCAAGTTCGTGATACCGGACAACGCGAACAACACCACCCTGAAGACAAAATATGTGGAATTCAACGGCGCTTCCTACTACGGCACCGACGCCAATCCCTGTATCGAAATCTCCAAGAAAGCCAATAACACCAACATCAACCTTAACTGGACTGAATTCAACAGCGAATACTCCAGCCGTATCAAGAACGACGGCAAAAACACCAAAATCAGCGAATGGTACGTTACCCGCTCTTGGGAAAAAGAGGTTCGCGGCGACGAGTACTGGGGAACCTGATAGACACGATTTGATCAAAGCAAACGAAACACCACATCAAACCAAATGATGATTCTCCACAAAAACCGCCCTGCCAAACGGCAGGGCGGTCATCTGTTTTGAACCACTGCTGAAAGAACCTATTCAAATTGATTCAGGGTTTGTTAGGAGAAATCGGCAACTCGTCTTCTTCGTAGTTGATATTGCTTGTGCAGATAACGTCCTCTGTCCGGAACTTGATGACCTCAAGCTCGGTGGGGAGGTATTGTTCTTTTTCCATATCGTCCGACCTCCTTTAATCAGGGAAATAACTGTCAGCCGCTTTCGCGTACAGATACAGCGCCTTGCAGACGTTCTGCAATGCTTCGGACTGCGTGCCGTCGCTCAGAACATTACTGCAATAGGTCATCGGACTGTAAGTGATCGTGCCAATTATCTCTTCGCCATCCTTGACGGTCAGGGTGAAGGTCTTTTTCAGCTCCTTCGCCTTGATACCTCTGATACGCGCGATCTGATATTTGCCGCTTGTAACGGTTTCGACGTTTTTTCCTTCACACTCAAAGGTCAGCGTCTTTGCGCTTTCAAAATACAGCGAGAGCGTCGTCTCGGATTTGAGCGAGAGCGTTGCGCCCTCGAAACTCACGCCGTCAGGCAGGTCAATCGCGGATTCCGGCGCTGTGACCGTGACCTCGCCAAGCGCCTTTTCTTCCTCGGACAAGCTCGCATTGGCGAAATCGGCAGGATTTTTATCAAAATAGATTTGTGCGCGCGCGCCGTAGTTGAGCATTGCCTTGACGAGCGGAACGGCTTTTGCCAAGTCTTCCCTCTCGTCGGCGTGTTCCAACAGATAATCGGCATAATCCTTGACGGAGTAGGTGTACTCTGTACCGTGCATGCCTGCGTCGATGATCTGTGCCTTGATCTGTGAGGTCATTTCCTTTGCAGCGACTCTGCACTTGAATACATAGTAGTTTTTGCCGTTCCATTCCTTAATCAGCGCGTCCTTGACAAGCATCGTCTGTTCGGTAGCACCGTTGCCGTCAGGGACGGTAAAGTGCATATAGGCGGTATCCTTGTGGGCGATCACACTGTCGGAAAGCTCCATGTAGAAGTTGACCGCGATATCGCCGTCAAGCGAGATCGAATGGCCGGCAAGGCGAACGCCTATACCTCCGGACGGTCTCAGAGTCGTGCCCGCGAGAACGCTGTTGTCGTCGACGACGCCCGCCTCAAAAACATTTGTGCCATCGGTAAAGGGCTGTTCAAGCGTGACCGTGCCGTCGTAGCCGGTGGAGGTGATGCTAACGTCGTCGGTATAGGTCAGGGTGACGGTCGAACCGCTGCCGCCGATACCCACCGATGCAAAGTTGCCTTCCACCGCTTTCACGGTTCCTCCGCTGATGATGACGTCGGCGTAGCTTTGACGCCCTGAGCCGATACCCGCACCGCGTGAGTTACCTGTCGCGGTAACATTGCCGCCGTTGATGATGACCCTGCCCGCGTAACTGTTATCGGCGTTTCCACCGCCGATTCCCGCGCCGCTGTGACCGCCTTTCGCGTTGACGGTGCCGCCGTTGATCGTGATAACACCTTGGCTGTCCGGAGCGAATCCTCCTGCCCCGATACCCGCGGCGTTTTGAGCGCCGGTCACGTTGATAACGCCGCCGTTGATCGTGATGTTGCCGGAAGCGTTGATATATCCGCCGATGCCTGCGCAGGATGTGGGAGGTTCGGTGATGTTCCAGGTACCGGTACCTGCGCTCTGCCCCCATACGGTCAGCGAACGTGCTCCGTTGACCGACATACCCTCCGGATTCGTAAAGGTCGCGCCGTCGCAGAGGATGAGGTTGACGCCGCCATGGACCTTGCCGTTGTTGCTGATGCGGTTGTTGTTGGTCACGCTGTCGACAACGGCATACCATCCGCTTTCCAGATCGGTCTCGTCGCCGACGATCCGTGTGGCGGTGACGGTCTTCTCTATCCCTTTCAGGTCGATATAAGTCACCTCGACCTTGCGAGAGGTTTTCTCGAGCGTTTCTGTTATATCAGAGGTATATGTGACGCCGTTCATAGTGACCGAAGCGGTATAGACGCGCTCGCCTTCGGTAGTGTATGTCGGCTCTGTCGTTGTTTCATAGGTGATCGCGTCTCCCTGAGCCGTTAAGGAGCACTCAAAGTCGCAGAAGGAGCAACGAAAGTCTGCCGTCGCGGAGTCGTGGCCGTCCCATGTCCATGTGGGATCTTCAAAAGAGTGCGCTTCATACGCCGCGCTGATCGTCACATCTGACAGAGGCATCGTAAAAGAATGACTGTCACTGTAGTAGCTGACGTTGTGAGCCTCCGAATCCTTGACCGTGACGCCGACGAGATGCTTACCGTCAATGTCGTTGACGGTAACGGAGACCTTCTCTCCCGCGCGTGCTGACGCCGGAGCCTCTACCGCTCCTGCGGGTACGCCTTCATCTATGCTTATCTGATATTCGCCGCCTCGGAACACCGCGTTGATCGTCACGTTGTCGTCGGGCATAACAAAGCTGAAAGAATAATCGACTCCGATGATCTCGGTTTCCTCGCCGCCGTCGGTCGTAAAGCTGATGTATTCAAGGTCATAGCCAGATTCCTCATGGGGATATATCTTGACCGTTTGTCCCGCATATGCTTCAAAAGGCGCGTAGACATAGCCGCCGGCCATATCGGACATAGAGATTGTATGAAGCGGCTTTTGCGTCCACTTGGCGTACAGCGTAATATCTCCGGTCACGGGATCGTCAAAGTCGAACAAGGAGCCGTATTGATCGTCCGTATACCAGCCGTCGAAGGAATACCCGTCACGGACAGGTACCGGTTCGTCGACCGTCGTATTTTTTTCGACGACCGCCTTGACCTCGTCTGACTGACCGTCCATCGTACCGCCGTCCAGACGGTAGGTAATGACCGCGCCGCGTTCTATGACGATGTGCTTGGTGTAATCGTAGTAAAAGGTGCCGTCGGGGCGCAGCGCAATCTCGGGGCTGTATGCGGTCACGAGCAGCGAGGGATCGACAAAGATATCGCTATAATGAAACGTCTTCTGCTGCTCTGCGTCGGCAGTAATGCGCGTGATACCGTCGTAAAGATAAAGCCGTCTGCCGGCGTGGATGCCGTAGCTTTTCGCCTGCGCGGTGATCGCGCCTCCTTTTATAAGTATATCCTTCGTGGCGGTAAACGCGTTGTTCTGCGAACCGATGACGCTGAAATCTCCGTTGAGCGTCAGCGAGCCGAGATCGACATAAATGCCGTTCGAGAACATCTGTCCGGATGTCAGATCGCCGCTGCCGGTGACCGTCAGGTTCATCCTTCTGGCATAGATCATCGACCGCTGGTTGCTGTTGATACCGGGAAGCATCGTCACTCCGTCAAGGTTCAGAACACAGTTTTCGGGGTCGAAGCTGACCTTGCCGTCGCCGAGGACATTATTCATATTTTCGTCGGTCACCTGCCTGCCGCCTACCCACAGCTGATATGTTTCTCCGTATTCGGCGGTGAGCGTCACGCTTTCATTCAGCTTGAAGGTGACGCCGGGAACGAAAACATCTGTTGTCGAGCCGATCGTCCCTCTCCAACCGGAGAAATAATGGTTATCGGGAGGGGTAAAGGCGCTTGCGGGAAGGGTATAGGTCTCTCCCTTTGTCAGATATACATCGTCCATCGTACCGCTGCCATTGCCTGGGTCAAAGCTGACCTTGATCCGCTGATACCCGCACAGCGTACAGGTAAGACCTGACGCGTCATATTCGTGGGGGTTCAAGTCTTGATCCACAGCACAGTATTCACAGGTGTTTCTGTGATGATATTCGTCAACCATTTGGTAGTTCGGAAGCGAATAGATACACGGTCTGACCTCAACGACCTCGCTGTTGCGGCAGGCGCTGACACGGTTATCTTTTGTTTGAAGAACGAGGTTGACGTCATCGCTGCCGGAGCTGACCATCATATCATTTCCGAGATCAAGCGTTCCGCTGTTTGAGCCGCTCTTCCCCTTGCCGATCGCGTTGGCGGAGGAGAGGCCTCTCTTTGCGACGACGTCGCCGCCGAAGATATTCACCTCGCCGCCGGAGCCGCCGTGACCGCCGCCGATGCCCGCGCCGGACACTTCATTGCTTCCGCTGAGCAGATCGATCACACTGGCTACCCCTATCATCATCGCGTTAGCTGTGCGCTGATACTGGCTGCTCATTGGCGCATTTTCGAGACATCTTGTGACCGTTTCCAGCATTTCTCCGGAGCTTTCAAAGCTTGATGATGAAGCGACCACATAGCCGCCGGTAATGTTGACGATATGATTGCTGCCGTCCTTGCCGCCGCCGATACCCGCGCCGCCCGCGGCGGAAGTCGCGACCACAAGACCGCCGGAAATATCGATATAGCCTCCGCCTTTTCCCATTCCGCCGCCGATGCCGGCGCCTTTGTCGCTCTGTGAAATAATCGTACCGCCGCTGATATAAATGGGACCGCCCTGTTCCGCGTCCTGACCGGCGCCGATGCCTGCGCCTGTTTTCGTGCCGTATGCGACCACGTTGATCTCGCCGTCGTAAATATAGATCGGACCGTTTTCGCTGGCTCTGCCGCCGCCGATTGCCGCGCTGCTGTTATGGCAGCTCGCTGTGATGCTTCCGCCGTAGATCGCGATAGCGCCGGTCGATCGGTATGCTTCCGCGCCGCTGCCGATCGCGGCTCCCGATTGGAAGGTTTGGATATCAAAGGTGCCGCCGTAGATTGTGATACCTTCGCCGCTGCAGCGGCTCGCTTCGCCTTTGTAGCCGCCGCCGATACCGGTGCTGGAACCAAATCTCGCCTTGACAGTATAATTGCCGGCATAAAAAATCATGCGTCCGCCGGCGCGGAAGCCGCTGCCGCCGATGGCAGCTCCTCTGGTTTCTCTTTTTGTAGTCGCTTCAATATTACCGCCGTAGAAGTTCATGCTGCCGCCGTCGAGGCCTTTATCGCCTCCGATGGCGGCTTCATCCTGATCGTCGCGCTGGGCAAAGCGCTCACAGAAGGCGATCAGCTTGCCGGTACCTTGCTTCTGGTCATATACATTCAGGGTGTCCCCTTCACTGACCTCGAGACCTCTCCTGAAGTCCACCGTCGCGCCGTCGCCGAGGATGATATGCACCTCGCCGTCGGTGTGGACGCGCTTTTTGAAGGCAACATCGCTATTGACATAATACCAGCTGCCGCCCTGCAGGGTGCTGCCGTCGGCGACCGAGGACATGCTGATATACCCCTCGTCCGGCGTGCGGATGCGCTCTTTTGCGACGACCTTCTCACCGTCCCATGAGCGCTCTATATACGCCGCGACGGAATCGAAGAATTCTGCATATACCCTCACGTCGGAACCTGCCGGCATGACAAAGGAACTGTTGTTGATGATCTCAAGCTGCCTTGTGTCAGCGTCCCATTCGTATGTGGCGTACAGCTTATAACACGGCTTTGCGGAATTGGTCGGCGTTACCGTAACATTGACCGCGTCGCCCTTATACGCGCGAATGCGGTCGGCGGTAACGGTGCCGTCGGCGCTGCCGGAGACCTGAACGGAATGAAGCTCATCCACTTTGAAAGAAATACGCGCGTCCGACGGGGGCATGGTGAACACAGCCCTGACATTGCGGTAGGCGTCGAGTATTTCGAGTTCCGCTTCCGTGGTTTTCGTCTCGCCGTCCTGCAGATAGGTCATGGTCATGCCCGTCACATGATACGGATAGTCGTTGGATCCCAGGCGAGCCGTCACGCTGATCTGCGTACCCGACTGAACGGAATGACTTGTTCCCTCTGTGACGCTGCCGCCGATCTTGGTTTCGAGCGCAATATTTTCATCATAATCATTGGTCGGGCTCGGCTCAAAATTCTCGACCGTCAGCGTATACACGGCGCTCTCTGCGCCGACAGGAAACGGAACGATCGTGAACAGACTGACGATCATCAGCAATGACAGCAGTATGCTCATCGGTTTTTTCAACATTCGCATAATGTATACCTCCTAATACTTATTAATTCGTTATCGTTATTATAGCATATTTTAGGAAATAATTTAGCATTTTGCAAAAAACAAAATAATATTTGCCATTTTTTGTATGCTTATATAAAAAGCCAGCGCCGGATTCGTGCGTTTTGACCACACGAGGCGTTCGTTCATACTATTCTCTGTTAGAAAGCAGAAGGCTGCTTTTCATGAAGAAAGGTAAAAAACGTTGCACGACTGCCCATAACCGTTAAAAGTGGACAATAGAAAAACCGCCCTGCCGACAGGGCGATTGAATTTTTATCACGCAAAGACTCACTCCGACAATCTGCCGTAAAGGCGTATGTGAAGCGTGTTATCAGCAGATTTTTGTACTGCATAGGCTTTGTCAGTATCGCGGTCAACTTTATGCTGCCGCTTCAGAAGCTTGAAGATACTGATGATTTGATGAATCAGCCGCCGGAGGATGACTATTTGCTGTTTTCAACTTTCGAAAGCAACAAAAAAACCAAATTAAAACAAATAAGAACAAGCAAAAACGTCTGCCAAGTGACTATGACAATGATTTTGTATTATAGAGTATCAGCAAAAATACTCCCATATATTTGATTCATATACTCTACATTAATTTTAGATAGAATAATTTCTTGTCTTTCTTCTGCTGTAATATCTTTTAAGATGGGTATATTCCCTTTCTCCCTCCGTGATGACAGGTGGCACCTGCCACGATTTAGATGCAGTAACTCCTTGGCGGAAAAGTCGTTATTCAGACAATTAAATTTTTGTAATTTTTCAAAAAGAATATCAAAAAGATTTCTTCCGTGGTACAATAGCCCTTGTTTGATTGTACGGAGGTTTTGGAAATGGAAAACAAAAAGACCTGCGCTGACTGTATCAACCTCGGCAGAGAGGTGTACTGCATGAAGTGCAAGCGAATCAAAAACGGATATAAGGACTTATTTGTTGACGCGACGCCTGTTCAGGTAAAGCCGCCGATCACAAGAAAAAAGTAATCAGAAGCGGATGGCATGGTCATCCGCTTCTTTTCTATTTCCCTTTGAGCTTGTAGAGCAGACTGCTTTTGCCGCCCTTTTTACGGTAACGCTGCTCTGTTTCGATTAGCTTTGCCTTGCGTAAATCACGCAAAGCTCTGCGGACAGTTGACTGTGAGAGCTTCAGCTCCTTGGCAATAGTTGTGATGGACGGCCAGCATTCGCCGTCCTTGTTGGCTCTGTCATCAAGGTAGATATAGACGGAAACTGCCCTGTGCGGCAGGTCGGAACAGTACAGAAATTTAAGACGACTCACTTGGATTCACCTCTGCTTTTGGCGGATTCATTGTTTGTTCCTGAGTATGCGTTGCACCTCCACGCCTTCTTTTTCGTTCTTTGTCTTTAAGAGGTGGAGCATCATCAAAAATATTTTCCTGTTCAGTGCCATGAGGTTTAGAATCGCGATTTGCCTTTTCAGATATAGGTGGCGCATCAAATACAGATTCCGGATGGTACTTCTGCATAATACCGTTCTGAATTTCCTGTTTCTCTGCGTACTCAACCTTGCGGTTACCATTCTCGGGGACGGTGTACGGGTTGTCTTCATCGAATTCAATTCCCCACTTGAAGAACAATTTTAGATGAACCTTCATTGGATGAACACCTGTTTTCATGACGATAAAATCGCCTTTTTCCATTGACTTCAATTCATCAGGCGTCATTAAAGGTCGCTCAACCATCTGCAAAGACTGTGACGGATTATCTTTTCCCCGACTGATGGAACCGGACATAACTGTCCTCGAGCCGAGCGCTTTGGAGAGCGTTTCGGCTGATGAACTGTTAGGAGCGAAACCGCTAAACAGTGTAATCTGCGTGTTGTCAACAATGATTTCCGCACCCACTTTGCCGTAATTCTTATCGAGCTGCGAGAAAGATTGAATGATAGGAACTATCTGCAACCTCCGGGAACGAGCTGCGGAGAACATCATTTCGGCGGATTCTATCTTGGGAATCGTGCCGAACTCATCGGCGAAGAAAACACAGCGGTTTTTCAACTTACCGCCATGTTCATCGGCAACAGCAAGGATTTCTCGGTATAGCTGTTGGATAATCAGTGAAACCATGAAGAAGGTATTTGGGTTTTCCTCCGGCATAACGACAAAGAAAGCAGACTTTTCATTGCAGAACCGCTCTGCGTCAAGCTCCGTGTCGAAGCAAAGAATCTGCTCTAACTCTGAATCAAGAAAGCCGTTCAACCTTGAAAGTGCCGTGGACATGACCGATGCCATGCTTTGTTCTGCCGTGTTCAGAGCGGCACCGGCGAACCACTTTGCCTTGTGGTCATTTGGCAACAGCTCCATGAGCTGCTGAAACTGATTCTTGCCTTTTCTTCCCGGTGACGGTGCTAATAACTCCTGAATAATTTTAAAAACGGAGACGATATGCCGCTTTGACGGCTCACAAAACTCCGCAACAAGAAGAATCGTCGCCGTCAGCAATCCCTCTGCTGCGTCGTAAAAGTAAGCGTTCTGACCGAAGGATGAAGCGTCCATCCCAGCGAGAATAATCGTTTTGGAAATAATTTTGGCGTATTTTTCACATTTGGCTTTGTACACTAATTGGTCTGGATTCTCCAAGTATAAATCCATATATTTGTTGACAAGGTGAAGCAGATTGTTGCCGTTGGAGCGTGTCGGATTACGCAAATCAACAACGGACACATGATAACCGTACTCTTTAGCGATGTTTCCGTAGTTCCTCATAACATCACCTTTTGTGTCGACTGACAAGAATGACATCCCTGAAGCGCAGGCATATTCAATACAAGGATATAGCCAGAATGCCGTTTTGCCGACACCTGCCGCACCAATCATCAGCACATGGACGTCACCGGTATCTACCAATGCAGTGGTGTTTCCTTCACATCCAACGACAATTCCCTGTGGCAAGGCTTGTTCTTCAACAACTTTGCTTTTCTTTTTTCTGCGCTTCACAGCATGTGCAATAGTCGGCTGTAATCCGTTCTTTGCCTGTTCACGCCAGCGCTTTGGCGTGAATGGAATGTGTTTGTAGGTCTGCCTTATCTCTTTGCGTGTCGCCCAACGAGCTGTTCCGTGCTGACCGTCACCAACAGTTTTGCTCTTGATATTGTTGAGGTTATAGATGTGAGTGAGCAGCGTTACGCCGCCGAGAAATGCGAACATGGCAGCTCCGACCAAGATTAAGAGAGCGAGATTTGGCATGACTCTGTCACCTCACTTTCTTTTTCTTCCAATCTCATGGCTAATAAATCCTCGTTCCAATCCTTTCTGTTTGGGACGAGAATCGTACTTTTTATTCCTTTGAGGAATAATTTGTCGGAGATTCTTTTTGCAGCTTTCTCTCCGGCTTCGTCGTTATCAAGGCAGAGAAACACTTCTTTGAGGTTGGGGTTATCCTCCAACATCTGAAATAATACTCTATCGGAAACCGAACAGGCTGCGGCATAGCTGTGTTCTTTCCAGTGCTTCTTGTGCATGGAAATAAACGAAAGCATATCAATCGGTGCTTCAAATAAACAGACATAGGGACTTCTGCCATGCCAGTGAAAGCTGTATTCGGGGACACCACTCGGCGCGTTCCCTTTGTATGTACTCTCGCTGCCGGTGCCGCGCTTGTGAGCGTGACGGGGGATTCCGTTGGTATCATAGCCGACAAACACGGCGTTGTGATGTTTTTTCGACTCGTAAATCATCTTGTTGTGGGCAAAGGAGTAGAGCACATCACGGTCAATTCCTCGCTGAAATAGCAGATACGCGAAGACTCTCCGCATATTTCCGTTGGGCTTTGGGAGCACAAACGGCTGCTTTGGTTTCTTTTCCGCAGGCGGTGACTTGATTAATATACCTTGACATCCTCCAAGAAGATAGTCAACCGCTTCGGCATAGTCCTTGTTATAATACCGTCGGACGAAGTCAATGGCGTCGCCACCCTGCTGTTCGTATTGGTTGAACCACAGGTTTCCGCGTATGGTTATCTTTTGACCGCCGTCGTTCCATTCATATTCAGAGCCGGAGCGCTTCAGCGTTTCGCCCTGACTTCGGAGCAGTTCGACAAGGTCAATCTGACGAGCGGTGTCCTTCTGATCGTCAGTAAAATATTTGTATTTTGCTATAAATTGTCACTCTCCTTAACCATGCTTGAGACCATGCGCCTCACGCTTGGCGTCAATTATTCGTCGTAATTTTTTATCTGTCATGTTTTCTCTGCTCTTGCGTTCATCTTCAATACGGTTCTGAATAATACGGGCAAGGTGCTGCAGTAACCGAAACGCCGCCATCGCAACCGTCGGATTTTTACTGTGGCTGAGATTGTACAGAAGCTGCGGGGCATAGGGATTGCCGTGTTCGGCAGATAGATTCAGATACGAAAGAGCCAGGTCTGTGTCCTTTTCCACGCCGTTTCCGTAGAGATACATTTTGCCGAGCATGTACTCAGCGTAGCTGTTTCCATTTTCAGCAGCAGTTGTGAAGTGCTCAACAGCTCTGTGAGTATCGCGGTTTTCCGCATCTGTCAGCCGCAGTTTACCTGCGAGATACGCTGCATAAGGGTTGTTTTCCAAGGCGGCTCTTTCCAGATAAAGCAGAGCCATAAACACATCCTTCTCCACAACTGTTCCTTCCGCGTACAACTTTCCGAGAAGATATTGAGCGTACTCATAGCCGTCATCAGAGGCGGAATTGAGCCAACGGAGAGCTTCACCGGTATCTTGCGGAACATCTTCTCCAAGCAAAAACAGCTTGCCAAGACGGTATTTGGCAACGGAATTTCCGCGCTCGGATGATTTTTTTAGCCAGTCAACAGCAGATTCCGGGTCATAATTTTCACTGTCATTGTTGAGAAGCAGCTTGGCAAGGGCGTATTGAGAATACATATTTCCGGCTTTGGCTTTCCTTTTCAGGCGTTCAAATTCAGAGAAGCGAGGCTGTGAAGGTTCTTCTTCATCACTGTCATCGAGCGGTATATGGATTGATTCCGTTTCGCTCGCGACAACTTCATTCTCGTCCTCAACCGTGAATCTATCCTCGAAAATGTTGAGTGCCTCACGGATAACGGCGTTGCGAATGGGCTTAAACTCGTTGTTCTGCGAGAGTGGGACTCGCTCGGCAGGCTCGTCCGTGTAGGTGCTGCGGATAAAAACCTTGTCCTGATACCACAATTCATAGAGCTGACTGAGCCGTTCATCACCGGCAAGCTCGTCCACAATCTCGTCGACAAGCGCCTTGGTATCGGCGTTAAGGTAGCCGTAAACCTTCTTGCCGCCGGTCTCGGAAAGTTTTTTTGACAGCTCCAACAGCTTGGTTTCGAGCACTGGATTGTCATAATTTCCTTGGTTGATTTGAGCAATAATATTGGCAACAAGCTCTTTGCTTTCTGTTCTGAGTGAGTCACGGTGGGCGGTTTGTTCTTTATATTTGCATACCAAATCCTGTGCGAATATTTCTTTTCCGAGAGAGGAGCGAAGATTATTGACGTTGTTTTTTGATAGATAGCCTGCTGATGTATCTGTAGAATAGATTATCATATGGACGTGAGGATGGTAGCTTTCGTTATGAAACGCGGCAAACCAACGGAGATTCTCCATCGGAATGTGGAACTGTTCGGAGAATTCTTGGGTATGAGCACGAAGCATATCGCGCCAGCGCTCGCCCGAATCATACCCTAAACGTTCTGCGTCCTCGCGCCGAAGAGAAATAATTGCTGTCCAAACATTTCCTTCATGGAGGTTTAATTCGTGAGAAACTTTTCGAAGATTCACGGGCTTACCGTCATCACTGAAGAGTCCGTGAGCACCAAACCTCTGTGCTCTTGGTCGGGTTGCGATGTAGTCCGCATAGGTTTTTGAGTCGAGAATATCGTCGGCAACCTGTTCCATTGCTCTCGAAATTAGTTCGGAAGCGTTTTCAACCGTTGGCTTTAATGTGTAATCTTCGTACTCCAACAACTCTTTTACCTCTGGATAATCAACGGTAATTTTCGTAATAAACTGCTGTTGTTTCTCTGTTGCCGGTTCATTTTTTTGAGAATCATCTATCTTTTCTACACCTTCACGGGTAGCAATGTAGCGAGCGTAGCCACCCTTTTTCTTTTTGCCGGGTTTAAGATATTTGAATTTAGTGACAAGCTTTGCCATTATTTACGCCACGACTCCTGCCAGTCAACCGCATCCTCAAATTGCATCATACCGTTGATTCCTTTGACTTCCTCTATGCACTGACCGCGAAGTCGTTCCACTGAAAGCGGATCATATTTACTGAGGTTGGCAAGAATATTTTCAACCATAGCGATCTCAACCGCCAGCTTAAATAGCATTCTGTTGTTTCGATTGTCGCTCTCACGAACGATGCTTCTCATATTGGAAAGGAACATATTCGGCAGGAAATTAGCCTTGTTCTCCGCGGTCATATAACCCACATAGAACCGTACTGCCTGTTCAATAAAGTCGGATTTTCTTGGGCAGCCTGCCTCTTTATACAGTTCCTTCACCTTTTCCCATGTTTCCGGATACATCCAAATTGTATACTTAGTCTCTGCTCATTAACCGCACGAAACGGATATGAGGTTATTTTTCAGCTTCAGCAGCATTGATATTACGTCGTACAGGAATCCCAAAAATCGGCGCAAAGAACCTCTTGCTAATTTTTCGAGGTTCAATACCAGTAGGGAAAGCGCAATGGAACAACGGGTCGTTGTATCGAGCTTCGTTCTGATGAGTCCCAAGCCGCAGCATCTCTTTGCGAGGCTGAAGCCTCGCTCGACTTCGATACGATCCGTGTTATCACTGTATGCAGTTTTGCGTTCCTCCGGCGTCGGTTCTTTTTTTGGACGCCCCAAAGCCGGACCGGATATACGGATACCCTTGCTCTTGCAGAAAGCTCTGTTGTTCCGATTGCGGTATATCTGATCGACCAGCACCCTTTCGGGATAGCGTCCGGTTCGCTTGCGGTATCTCTCTATTGCCGAGATGAGCACATCCGCTTCATTGTAAGCGTCAAAGGATAATCTCTCTAACCGTGCGAATCCGTTTTCATCAATGCTCATATCCAGCTTTGCACCGAATTCTACCGGAGCTTTTGCTTTGCCGCGCACGATGGGTCGGATATACGGCTGAGAAATACTGACGATGCGGTCTTTGACGCTGTGAACATTGTTGTCATACATGTACTTTTGCTGTTCATACAGCTCTTTGATGACCGTTAACCGCTTGGCTTGCTTTTCGGTAAGAACTACTCCGTTGGCTAATACAAACATATCGATATAGCCGAGGTCTCGACGAATATACTGAAGCTGCTGCTTGATCGCCTTGCGGATCTTTTTCTTGGTACGCTTTTTGCATTTCGCCAAATTCAGATAATCTTTTCTCGCGTTTTTGCGATACATCCTTGGCTTGTAAAAATTGTAGGTATAGCAGATATCGTCTATGATGGATTCAAGATTTTCTCTTGCCTCGTTCAGCAGATTGATGTCCTGCGGGTAAGAGATGTTCTGAGGAGCACAGGTAGCGTCAAGAATCAATGTGCCTTTGTTGTCTGCTTCGGATTTCTCATTCTCTTTGCTTTCAGCATCCTCGCCGCCATCGGAGTGACTGTTGTTATCCGAATCATCGTCTTCATTGTTTTCAGGCAGATTGAATTGGATCATCATTTCGTTGATGTCTTCAAGGATGTCATCTGTCAGACGTTTGCGAAACTCTACCAAAAGTGACGGCGCAAAAGGCGCTTCATAAGAATATCCCGGAAGTCCGATAAAGTATTGGTAGTAGGCATTCTCCTTGATTTGCTCGACAAGCTCACGGTCGGAATAATCATATTTCTTCTGGATCATCAGCGACCCGAGAGCTGTTTGTAAAGGTTTTGCCGGCATACCGGTCTCGCTCGGAAACAGCGCGGCATATTTTATCTCGATGTCGTACCACGGTATACTCGCAGCCTTCTTTACCCAGCGGTTCTCAGGATCCATCTGCATCCCTGCGGGCTGATTGAAATCTGTAAAACTCATTTGTTGATTTCTATGGAACTTATACATACTGTCCTCTAACTTAAGTGCAAGCTTTTTTATTGCTCTTGATTATTTTCTTGCACTTATTATAGCACATTTCGATGAAAAATGCACTGTTTATCGAGAATTTTACTGATTGCTTGTTTTGAAGGCAGTGACTACTTATTTTTTTCTGTCGCCATTGTTCCTCCTTTCCGACAGCGTCGCAAATAACTGCGAATTCAAGCCGAAATACTCCATAAAAAGCTATAAGGTTCAACCTTTTTTCAAGTCTTTCAAAAAACGTTGAACGTAAGATTATTGCACAAAGATGCCCGAAAAATGGCTTGCGGTCGGCGTTGCCGTCCGCTGTGAACCGGTGCGGCGCAGTCAAACAGCGTCGCACCTTTCTCCTGCTTTGACGCCCGATTTATTCGGGCAAAGACTCTTTGTGCATAATACCCGGGTTAAACTCCGCCAAAAGCGGCTCGCTTACGACACGTGGTTTTCCGACTTGTTTGTGTGTTCGTGCGACACGCGCCCAAATCCGGCGTAGACGTCCTGTGCGGCTACTTTCCCGACCACTCGCAGAAAAGCCGTCACAGGGCGAAACACGGGCGAACAGGGCTGCTACATTTGTATTTGTGAGCCTGCGTCCTCAGACACGGCGTCTGTAGAGATTTCCAATTCTTTGCCCTCGAGCTGCTCCTCAAAGAGTGCTTTTCTCTCATAGTCGAACAAATCAGCCTGCGCTTCTGAAGCTCTAACGGCTGAGAGTACGTCGCTGAGACGATAGGTGTGCCAATCATCTGCACCCTTTTCAAGAACAGAAACATTTCCGCTCTCGAAATCAATATCCGCTATAACGCTAATGTTGTCTGAACTTCGAAAGGTATCGCACACCATGGAAAACAATTCATGGTCAAGGATTCTATGCTCTCCAAAATATCCAACGACAGAATCCACGGTGTATTGGTTGATGTCGAACTGCATATACTCACTGTAGAGCTTTGCGAATTTAAACAGTCCTCTGACATACCGCGACGAGAAATTGATATCGCCGTCCGTGTTGTGAAGATGGAAGACACCGACAGTATTCTGAGGACTCACACGAGCTACAGCTTCCTCTTGCTGAATGCGAGATTCAATTTTCGCCCGTTCCAAATGCGGTACGAATTTCCGGTAGAGAGAATCAAGCGTATTCTTTAAAGCTGTTTCGACCGAGCTGCCGTTTTCCTCCAACGCACTTTCCAAGGCGCGGAGCCGGTATTCGTTATACAGCAGAGTTACTTCCTTGTTAGCCATTGCTATTCACCTCCTGTCGCTTGGGTTTTAACGGCTCTTTTTTCATATCCAAAAACTCTTTGACTGCTGACGGTACATTTCGCGCGTAGAGCGTATCAATGGATTTTACCAATTCATCCTCAACGTCAATGCCCTTCCGCTCCGAATATCTTTTCAGCGCATCAAGTTTGTCTTCATCGTATGAAACGGTGACGGTTGCTTTTTTCAATTTCTCAGCCTCCTACATACCAAACGACTGCCCTGCGTCCACAAACGCAAGGCAGTCATCGTTCAGAATTGTATTGCCGTTGTTGTAGTCCTCCACCATCTTTTCGGCTTCGGTCATGGTGTGCGAGCGGTCATACCAGCGGGACTCCATCTCATCGATGGTTTTTTCAATGCTGTTCGGGTTGACATGACAGGAGTAGTACTCAGCCGCGTCGAGAAACGCTTCGCGTCCATGCTTTTTGTAGATACCGTAAACGGATTTCATTTTACCCTTTGCCATCATAACACCTGCGTTTCAAGATAGTTGCTGTCGCGCTCGGCTTCCCACTCGGTTTCACTTTCACGGCAGTCATCCAAATCAACTGCTTCGTCGTCCTCACCGAAATCTGCGTCCTCAATACAGCAGAACTGCAGGCGCGGCCAACCGTGTACTTCATTCAGTTTTGCGCCCTTGAAATTGCAGGTGTCAAACCGAGCATCGCGCAATGTAGATTCACAAAAATCGGAACCCGTAAAATCCGCACCTTCGGCTTTGACGTATGAAAGGTCACAGTCGACGAAATCGCAGTTTTCAAAAGTACAGTAGCTAAAATCCGCTTCGCTGAAATCAACATTGTTGAAACGGCAATTGTAAAATGAGAGGTTTGGAAAATCCCGGGCGATAAAACTTTGATTCGAGATTTCGCACCTTGAGAAGCATTGCTGTTCGCCTTCTCCGGCATACAGCCAGAGAATTTGACGGGCGAGCTTTGTTTCAACCTCATCATACGGCAACGGCTTGTACTTGGGTTCCTCATGTTCATCTGTTATGTTGCAGCCGAGCACAGACGAGAGCGCAAGAGCGCCCGCGATACCACCCTGACGGCACAGAGGGCAGTGCTCCATATGATAGGTCATCTCGATACAGTCCTCTGTCATCATTAAATCGTTGATTTCCTCTTGCTGATTCAGCATATCTGTAAGAAGCTGTACGTTGCCGTTGATGTCAGTTTTGTCAACGCCGAAGTGATGACTCAGTTCATCATAGCTGACGCTCCATTTTCCGTCGGTTGTATTCTGTGTTCCGCTCGTCACGCAATAACGGGCGATACGTTTCAAGTCTTCGTTTTTCATTGTTAATCACTCCCTTTCACAGTATCGGTGAAAGCCCTTCGGCTTCGTCATCCGAAAACACTTCAGGCTCTCCCTTGCAATCCAAGGAATACACCGCATCCAGATTACAGTCCTTGACCACTTCATTCGTCAGCATACATTCAACTGCTGTTGTGCCGGACAGATTGCAACCAGTAAGAGAAGCGTTTGTAAGATTGGCGCCTTTGGCATAGATATTATGCATATCACAATTCTCAAAACCAGTCCCAACCAACACGGCGTTACTGAAATCGGCTGACTGCAAATTGCAATCATCAAAAACAGTACGGTTACAGATACTATGCGACAAATCCCTTCCACAGAGGAAAAGTCCGCGCAGTACACAGTTTGACAAATCAGCCTGTTCGCCGCCCGCGTCATTGAGCCACAGGGAATGGTTTGCGCAAATAACATCTAACTCTCCTTGGCTTAAATGCCTGACTGCTGCGGCTTTGCGGAATTCTGGATTGATTTCAAGTATCAAATCGCCATTGTTTTCCTCTACATCGAAGAACTCACTGCACTCGGCAATCATCTCGGTGAACAATGTGCGGTCAAATAATTCGCAGTCACACGCACTGTCAACCTCATCCAAGTAAAGCGTATAGGTACCGTTTTCCTGCTTTTGAAGTGCCTGTGCCGTGAATCTCTCAACCATACGGCACATTCTGCCTGCGAATTCTTCAAGGCTGGGAGATTGCAGCTGCAGTATCTGTCTTGCGTTTGGAACGAAAGCAGAATACCTTGCATAGTCCGCACCATGCGGATTGACAAGAAAGCCGTCGTTGCCGTCCGCGTCCAACAGCAGAATACAGTGACGTTCATTCTTGGTGTCCTCCGGGAGCCTGTGGAGACTGTTGGTAATCGCGCCATAACGGGCTGTCGGATAATTTTGAAAAGTTTCAAACGATTCGTGCGGTATTTCTTCAACCACATCTATCACGCAATTGTCCAATCTGTAATCTTCAGGTTTCCTTTGAAGTTCAATATTAATGTTCATGTCTTTCACCTTCTATTTATGAAATTTGTTATAGGCAGCTTCGGCGTTGTCGGCTCTGCGGGAATCCTCAAATGCGTAATCGCCGCAGCGCTCATACACACGCTCAAACACTATCGCTGCCGTGCGCGTATCGGATTTCAAAAATTCGGTATAGGTTATACCGTTATAATTTCCTCCGTAAGTAGCAAACGCAGATTGAATGGTACTGTGCAGATAATCGCATTGTTGTTTGATGGAAGAACCCTTGAAGCCGGACGGCGTATATTCCAGACACCATTGACACAAGCCGTAGAATTCATCGCCGTTAAAATGTCCGACGATATCCCAATCCAAATCGAGCGTGTCTCCGCCGCACTCGCGCATCATATTGCCAATGATACCGGCGGCGACACTGTCTGAATATCCATAGCCCTTCAGGTAAGTCCATACCTGTGTTGCGGTGTCTCCCGAAACAGGTTTTTCGGGCTGTTTGAATTGACCGTAGCCTAAAATCTCCCTGTGGCCGACAGCGTATTGTTTTTGGCGAACCGCGTCTCCGCTGTTACCTTCAATGGTATAAACAATGCCGTTCTCCACCTTCTCAACAATACCGGTGTGGTCACCGTTACCATCCAAGCCGTCGTATTCCCAATCAAAGAAAATAATATTTCCCGGCTTCGGCGTCGCCGAACCGGGCAGCCATTGATTCTTTGATCTGAACCAATCTGCGCCGTCATCGACAACGGAATATTGAGGCACTAAACCCGAATCAAGATATCCGCATTGATTAGCGCACCAAGATACGAAAACGCAGCACCACTCTACTCTGGACGGGAAGCCGTACCACCGCCAATATTTTTCACCGCCGGCATTGCCTAATTCCTTTTTGGCAACCTTTACGATATCCGTGTCGCCGCCGGACAAACCAATGGAATAGTTGAAAGCGTCGTTTGTAAGGTTTGTTCCAAACTTTTTATTTATCGCCTTTATCAATTCCGCGTCAGATTGCTTTGCCTTGAAGCATGAAACAATATTATCCACGAACTTGGCGTCACCTGCCTTTTCGTATAAAGCACCCATGTACAGCATGTGCGCCTTTTGGATTTGTTCATCGGTAAATTTTTTTGCCTGCATCTTCGATGTGATTTGTCCGAGAATCTTGTCCATCTGTTCAATTTTTGCCCAATCCGCTTCGTTCATCTCAGCCTTAACCGCAGCCTTTAAGCCCTCGGTGTCAATCTTAATTTGTCCTGTGCCGAGAGAAATAATAACGGCAAACGGTATCATGATGATGATTAACGCACCCAGCACGATACCGCCTGCCCATTTTAAAACCTTTTTATCTGTTAATAATGAGACGGCAACCTTTTTCAAGGCCGCGCCTACAGAAAAACTCATCATATCACCTCCGGTTTAAAAAGAGGGTTTCTGTTGTATCGCCCGTCAATCACATTTCCATTCCCGACATTTCTTCTCCGCTGTCATTTGCAAGATACTCCCCGGAAATCACAGCATTTAACTCTCCATCCGTGTATTCCACACTCTCAAACTCGGGACGGGTGTTGAGCATATCTGCAAGCAAAAACTTATCCAATACATTCGGCTGAAAGTCAATTTCGATATCAGATAAATCGGAATGAAATTCGCCGTTCTCCTGACTGTTCACTGCAAGCTGCGTTACTTCCTCAACTACGTCCATCATATCTTGGACATACGCCTGCAAGCTCGGATGCTGTTCCATCGCGAGCATTTGCTTGGCGTTTGGAACGTAGGCAGAATATCGAGGATAGCTGTAGCCCTGCGGATCGATCAGGATGCCGTCGTCGCCTGCTTCGTCAAGTGCCAAAATGCAGTGGCGGGTATTGTCGTTGGTGACCGGTAGCTTATCGCGCAATTCTGCAATGAAATCAAAATCATCCGATGTACAGTTTTTCAAATATTCAAACTGCCAGTGTCCGAGGGTTACTACCTCATCTACCTGACACCTTTCTGTTTGCAAGTCTGTCGCCTTATACTGTAAGGGTGTTTCAATAATCATCTGCCGCCTGCCTTTCCGAACATAGCGGATTTATAATCGGGTGCGATTACCTGAAGGAGATACCGCTCGTTGCCGCAGCGGTAAAGACAGGAGCCGCGGTCGGGATACTTAATCAGTTCGAACTCGCTCGGCTCAACCATGAGCGCATCCATGTACTCCTTCGGGTTAATCTGACCGGCGTTGAACAGGAACTGATGCGTCGGGATAGAAAACAGCGGCTTTGTGAATTCACGGATGCTCGGAATCAGGAAATCCTCAATGTTCTGACTGGCGAGAATGATTGAGCTGTCCTTTTTGCGGACACGCTTCATCGCATTTCGAATATACTCAATCGCCGTCATATTCGTCAAAAACAGATACAGCTCGTCGATGGACGCCGCCGTACTGCCTTTTCCGAGAAGCTGATTGCTCATGTACGACAGAATGTTGAACAAGAGCGCATCCTTCAGCTTTTTGTTCGTGTCCATCAAGCCCTTAACGCCGAACACAAGGAACTCAGAGTCGTTGATGTTGGTGTAGCCATTGAAGTATTTTGATTCGGCGCCAATACACATAGAATTGAGTCCAAGGCAAACCTCGCGCAGAATGTCCTCTGAATAAAGAGGCTTGATGCTGCCGTCAAAGGTTTTGTATTCCTTTTCGCAAAGGTCGTAAAAATCGCTCATGGTGGGGTAATCGGTTGATTTCAGCAGGCTGTAGTCGGTCGTATCGGTGATACCGAAACGGTTGTAGAGCTTAATCAGCATCAGCTCAATCGTGTCGATGTGCGCGTCGCTGAAATCCTTGTAGCTGCGGAAGAAATCCTTGAGGAAAGCGATATGCTGACTCAGCCTTGTCACCTTCTTAAAGGCTTCGGGCGTATCAATATCAATTTCTCCCGAACCGTCTGTCCATGCTTTGGGTTCCAGTGGATTGATAATGCTGTCGCCGGACATGAAATCAATGTAGGTGCCGCCGAGCGCAGAACAGATTTCCTCATACTCCGCTTCGGGATCAAGGCAGATTATGGATTTGCCGGACTCGCGGATATTTGTCAGAATCAACTTGAGCAGATAGCTCTTTCCCTGACCGGAGTTACCGAGAATCAGGATATTGGACGTTGTCTTGTCCTCGGCTCGTCTGTCGAAGTCAACTAAGATATTCGTTCCAAACTTATCTCTGCCGATGTACAAACCCTTCGGGTCGGTCTTGCCCGAAAAGTTGAAGGGATAGAGATTGGCAACTGAGCTTGACGGCAAAACGCGCTCAAACTGCGCGCCGAACTGATTCGCGCCCACGGGCAGAACAGAGAGAAAACCTTCCTTTTGCCGCAGCGTCAGCTTATCCACGGAGAGCTTTGAACGTGTCAGTTCCATTGTGATGTCGCTCTGCAAATCGCGCAGTTTTTTCAACGTCTTTGCCTTCAACTCTATAAAAACACAGCAGTGAAGCAGTATTTCCTTGTTTTTGCGAAGGTTTGCCATAAGCTGAATAACATCCTGCAGGTTACCTTCCGCCTCGATGGTATCGTTCACGTCGGTACCGCCTGTTTTCAGTTTGTTTGCTCTGGTGGCGTTCTGCATAATCTTGCGCTGCTCAAAGGATTCGACCAGTCTGTGATAGATACGCAGCGTAACACCGTTCCGGTCGCCGAGCTGCGACAAAATCGCCTGTTCTTCCGTTGTCGGCGGATACTCCTTTAACGCCCATACAGAACGGAAACTGTCACCGATAATGTAATAGTCGGTATGAAATTTGATAGTACCCGGCAGAATACAGTCAAAGAAGTCCTTGGTTCGGATTTCCTCTTGCTGCTCCGGCGTGAGTACCTTCTCTTTTTTCTTTGCCATAATTCCTCCTTGCGCCGTTTTGCGAAGCAGAATGCGCAAGAAGTCATACAACAGAAATCAGCCGTTAAGCATTCGCAAAACGACTGATATAATGGTTTAGTTATTTATTTTTGCACGGCAACCACAATCAGACGGTTATCCTGGCCGTCGTTTGTACAGGTTGAAAGCGTAATGAGTTTTTGTCCGTACTTGAGCTGGTTACCGATGGTGTACAAGGCTCTCTGAGATATGTCCTTTATCTTTTGTTCAAAAAATGCTTTGTTAGGTGCATTTTTGAGATTATAGAACATATCATTGCTCTTGACTTTAGCAACAGCGTATACGCTGAACTTTTTTACACCCTGTTCTGTTTCAAGCTGAATCACCGAATGTTGCTGTGCAAAGCTTTTGCTTGTATAATTCAGCAACGGAGCAAACATGGTTCCGGCGTTCATATCATGGCCGTAAATAATCATGTTATCGCCGTTTAATTTACAGCCTGCGTCAAGAAACGGAACGCCTGAAACGCTGTAGTCGCCGTAAAAATTCAAATTGAGATATTTCTCGGGATTACTCGGCGTATGCATAACAGGGTAATCAATGGTGGTTCCGTATATGGAAAGCCATCCGATGCACTCGCTGTTGATTTCACGCAGTGATTTGAAATCATGGGCGTGGTTCCGGTAAGTTTCACCGGCAAGGTGTACAAAATCCTGTTCGTCAACCTTTGCCGCCGTATCTGCGTCAAACGTAGCGCTTTCAGTGGTATTGGGCAAAGCTGTTTCATCGGGAACAGCTTCATCATTTGTAGCTCTGGTCACTTCATCCAGCTGTTCAAAAGCGTTCTGATCGTTTTGTCGTTGCGCGTAATCGTTGTAAAGCATAAAACCCGAAACGCCAAGTGCTGTCAGACAGACAGCAAGACAGACACAGAGGATAATTTTAATCTTCACTGCCGCCATTCACCTCCAAGAATTGTTCGCCGTCGACATCGGGCATCTGCTCACCGTATAAGCTTGCGTCGAAGTAAATGGCGAGCATACGCTTGATGTCCGGCTTTTTCAGATGACGGAAGTCGAATCCTTCCTCGCGGAGCTTACGCTCAATGTCAGCCGAAGACTTCTGCTTATCAGACTTGCCGCCCTTGATTCGTGCTACAAGCATAAACTGACGCGCAGTGGAGATATCGGTCTGAATACTGTCGAGAAAATCCATGTCCTTCTTAATCAGCTTGCGGATATTGGGATTCGGCTCATCTTCAAGTCGTTCCTTCAGATAGAGCTTGTTGTCATCGAAGCATTCCGATGAATCGGTACAGCTAACCTCAATGTCCGGCATTGCCGAAAGCAGCACCATCATGTTTCGGATTTTCGCCTCAATATTCGTTGCGGAAAGTACCGAAATATTGGTCGGTGTGATTGCATAAAAAAGCAGCTCATCTTTGCCAACCCTGATTCCGTGTTTAGTGAAGGTCTTAATGCCGATGAGCTGCTGAACCGAGCGTCCTTTTTTCTTTTTCTGTTGTTTTTTTGCCAAGCAATTCACCTCCATTCAAAGTATTGCTGTGTGCTGATAAAAAACTTGACAGCATATCTCAGATAGTCGATGATGGTAGTATCATCTAAACGAATGCTGAGAAAGGCATAGAGCAAGGTCGCCGCCGCGGGAAGGAAAATGTGTGTCTGCACCAAAATCACAACCGATAGCAGTGCGGCAATGCCCATAATCAAAAAATCCCGCAGATTCCAAAGCCAAAGGTTTGCCTTTGCACGGAGATTCTGCGGATAAATATATTGTGTCATTGTATTCCTCCAAATAAAAAGACGCCGCATTTCAGCAGCGTCTTGATAAAAAATATTTTTTACTCTTTTTACAGCGTCAAATCAAAGGAATCCTGTTCCGTTTCATCCTCGGAAGGTTCTTCCGAAATAATTTCCCGAACAACGCATTGTCCGTTTAGAATAAATGCCTTTACGAAGTTGCGGTTTATCTCAATAGGGATTCCGGCAAAGCATTCATCTATCATTTCATCCGTAATTTCCGGCAGTAGCAAATCTTGCAGCATAGACTTTGCTGTGGGATTGCTTTGGACAAAATCGCGGAAAAAGCCGATGATTCCGTCGTGCTCACGGTTGGTGCTGTTTGGGTATCCGCGAGATATGAGCGCGATGTTATTGTCGTAGTTCGGCGCCATGGAGATAATCTCTCCTGTATGTGCGTCACGCAGGAATCCGAAATTTTCTGTGTGCCGATCCATGTTATAGCATATGCTGTCCAACCAGATGATTTTGAGATACTGTTCGGCAAGCTGCGGCGAAATTGCGTAGATTTCGTCAAAGCAAACGCTGTAATCATCGTTATCACCGACAAGCGCAGACATCGGTTCGAAGTTATATGACGTTCCGTCCGTGAAGTTTTTTGAACGGATATATCCGTCGTGAAGCTCATAATGAACCATGTCAAAGCCCAGCTTTTCACCGAGCCTGCAGATAAACAGCTCCGAAAAATATTCGTTTTGATTACCGCTCTTATACATCCACCAAGCTCCGTCAATCAGCCGCCAGCACTTTTCGTAGCTTCCGGTGTTGGTCAGCTCCGGCGTTCTGGACGGCTTGTGAGAAAAGCCGTTTGGATCTCCTCGCAGTGCAAGACTGTCAAAGTAATTCTCCTTGAAGCGAATATCCTCATAGGTTGCATTTGAACCCTCGGGTCGGAACCAATATCGATCCGTTATGGTTGCGGCATTCACGGCGAGCGCAATCTGCGCGTCATCAGCTGTATGCAAGCGAAGCGCTTTTTTCAGCAGTCTTGAGTTTGTTCTGTGAGTATCAATGGCGCGTGATGCAAGCCATCCCTCAAAATCCTTTGTCCTTTTTAAGTACAAAGGCAGGAGCGTATCATCACAATCGGTGATTTCGCCTTTTTTTACGGTGGCAATCACCTTATCCTCTGATAATAGTTCTCCCGTAATACTGATCATTTTCTCGCCGCCTTTCGTATGAGATAAGCATCCTTTCCGCAGTTTTTCCGTTGTTCACAGTATACCCTATATTTTTGAAACAGTCAATAGAGTATATAATCATCATTACTGCATTTCTCCGATTCCTATGCCATTGTCAAAGGCATCCTCACAGAACTCCTTGGGTGTCTGATGATAAGCCTCATGGATTTTTGCTGTGATAAGGTCTTTCATGAGCTGTGATTCCGCATTGGTTGGAATGTAATCGAAGTACGATGAGCCGTCATCGCGGTCTATCTCACATTCGACTGAAAGCGTATCCTCATACGGATTATACCTTCCATACATATTCAGCCATGTGTCCTCATCGTGAGATATGTTAATGTTGAATTTACTGTTTACATCAAACCAGCATTCAAAACTTACAAGGATTTCCTCCCCTATATAACAATCGACATCCATATCATGCTCAACATCGAGGTCTCCCTTAGTAAATTCTCCGTTTGTGTTCATGTGCCTCGCCTCACTTTACAGCCCGGGCAACCGAACGCGTCAGATTAACCGCTGTAGTTGTTGCGTGAACAACGCTCATCATATTAACCTTAACCGAACTATCCAAACCGAACTGCTGTGCAATACGCGGCACTTCATTTGCCGACAGCAGAATGCCCATGCCGAGCAGCATGTTGTCCGGGAATGTCAGTAAGCCGAGATATAGGATGCTTGTCTGTAAAAAAGCGGTCAAACAAATGGCCGCAACCTGCTTCATCCACTGCACAAATCCGTCTGTGTATCCTCTCGGTACGGAAAACATATACAATGAGCCAACCGCCATTTGTATCAGCAAGATACCACCGCGCTTGATATTCTGGAAGAATATTTTGACCACACAGTATGCAAATGCAATAAGGCACAGTAAATTAAACAAATTAAAGTTGGTTTGTGCCGACACCTTAAATGTTCCTTCTAAAACAGAGGTGCTTTCTCCGGCCAAATCTACCGATTTTCCCGCTACCATAAGCCCTGTTATTCCATGGGCGAAGGTGTTCTGTAGGGATATACAGAATTTGTATAATTCAACCGGGACTATACCAATAAGCGAACAGGCAAAGAAACCCTTCAGCACGTTGATTGAGGCAGTTTTAATATTGGCTCTGCCGTTTTGATACTCTATGGCAACATCAAAAATTGCCACTACGGTTCCGGCCGCAAACAATGCCCAGCCAAAGTAGGTAAACAAGGTAACGGTTGCCTGCACCCAACTCAGGTCAAACATTTCCGCACCCATTTTGCCCATTTCCGTAAAGAAATTGGCTACCGCGTTATAAATCATCTCATAAACCCATTTCAGAATGGCGTCAAAGATGGCGTTTGCGATTTGTGTGCCTAAAAAGCTCACCATTCCACCAATTGCATTGGAGATGGCTTCAACGATTTGTCCGATCCAATCGAACATCTATTTATCACTTCCTTTAAACAGATACAACCGCCGTGTGACGGTTGCCTGATTTGTTGATAAAAATACCGCCTATGTACAGCTACACAGACGGTTCGTTATTTGTTTTTGAGATTGCTCGTTTTAATTCAGCACCGCGAATGAATCCAATTTTAAAAGCGTGAAGCTCATGCAGCCCGATTAGTTTATCAAAACCATCTCGGTACTGCTTAACAAGCTGCTGAATATTTTCATCCTGATTTGTAAGTTGTGCCGCAACCTGAGAAAGATTCGACGATAACTCCTTGTACTTTGGGTCAGTTGCAATGTGAACAGCTATTTCTTCTTCAGGATAGATGTCTCCGTGATAAAGCTCACTGAAAAAATCCATTATTTCGCCTCCTTTCAGCCAACAAGAATACCACGTTTTTTACGCAAGTCCAGCTAAAAAGCCAAATTTTTGGAAAACCTTTTATACAGTCAAACAGCCGTCAAGACCTTTTTATCCTGACGGCTGTTTCCGTTATAAGATTTGTATTGATAAGGTTTCGGGATTAATTACAAAAATTGTTTTTCCCTTCTCCTGCGCGTAACGAACTGTATTCCCGGTGCCGCTGGGATTTCCGTTCCAGACAGCTATTACGATTTCAGACGAATCCACCATATACCGGTTTCTCTTTTGCATACAATCCTTATCGTAATGATGCTGAACCAAGGTTTCCTTATCGCACTGCTCCGCAATCCAAAAATAGCGGTCACGCTGTGATTCTGTCCATTTTACTGCCTGTTCCTCACAAGGGATGGCACATTCCAAAGTGACTTCGGGATGTTTGTCACGAAGAGCAATTACCATTTCGGCGCACATTTGGTCTATTCCAAGCGCCATGCCTGAAATAAAATGTGTTACGAGATTTTCTTTTATCAGTTTGTTCATCAGATTCCATATCACCATGCGAAGCTTAATACACTGCGGATCTTGCTCGTTATAGCCATACGAAAGCGACTGCGGTCTATGACCGGTGAAACAACACGTTAAATTCTCCATACTTTAACCACCTATCTGTATATTAGCGTTATATTATATATCGCTAATACATAGTATATCATAAAGCAGTGTAAAAGTCTGTCGAATTTTGAAATTTAATAATATAATAATATAAAAAAGCTGCATGAAAAATTCACACAGCCTTCGTTTATTTGCTTTTCGCCTGTTTCACCATAAGCTCTACCATGTCAAGGATTCTTTGTTGTTCCTCGTTTGGCAGACTGCTGATTTGCTCCGACAAGATACTCGCCTTAGCCTTCGTGGAGTGTGTCAGCACATCACAGAAAATGGCGTCAGCGGAGGTTTCCAAGCCATTGAGCAGAAGGATAAGTTTTTCGCACCTTGGAAAAGACGCGCCTCGCTCAATTGTAGAGATATAGTTTGTGGTTAAACCAAGCTTTTCGGAAAGAGCTTCTTGTGTTAAGCCGAGTTCTTCACGGCGCTGTTTGAATCGCCTGCCGATTCTTTTATCAATCATATATCACACCTAATTTCAATCTAATTTGCTTATACATAGTATAAATTGAAACGGCAGATTATAAAAGAAACGATAATACACAGTATCGTTATTAGCGTTGTAGTTTATATAGGTTTTTAAATAACCGACCAAATGTAAAGCGGCGCCGTGATGGTAAAAATCAGGCACGCGAACAAAATCGCCGGAGCCGTGAACTCAAACTGGCCGTGCTTTCGGTAGTCAAAATACGCTGAACCAATCTTGACAAAGAACAGGATTGCCAAAATCATATCCAACACGGGAAAGACAACATTGTTTACCACGTTTTGAATCTGTGATTTGGCGTCATTCCATGTGCTTTCAATCGCTGATGACACATCGCCTGCGGCGAATACGGTTGCACAAGAACAGGCAATCATAATGATAACAAGCAAAGCACTCAAAATCAAGTTAAGTCTTTTCATTTTCATAAAGCTTTCCTCCTAACTTTTTCCGAATCATATCTTCCGTGATATAGCGGATTCGGATATTCATAATCTTACAGAAGTCAATCTCCTTCTGCATTCCCTGAGAGATAACATCGCCGAACACCCACATTTCGTCGCAAAACCAAAGCAGGCTCTGACCTGCTTTCATACCGATGCTTCGTTCAACGGGATTATCGTCGTTGAGACAAAGCGCGTAAAAATGCGGCACAACCGGAGCTGTGCCGCACCTGAGCGCGTATTCGGTATATTTCTTGACGTTTTGCAGGTTTTCTCCGATGTTACCTGCGATCGGTGCGCAAATATAAACCTTTTTCAGCATTACTCATCGTCACCGTCATCCTTCTTCTTTTTCAAGAAAAGAATTGCACAGGCGACGATGCCGCCGAGAGCCAGCGCGCCAAGACCGATAAAGAATCCGGTCATATTGGAATCACCGGTCTGCGGTGTAGAAGGAGGTGTTTCTTTTTCGTTGGTCATCTCCGCCTTGACGATCTGACCGTTCTCGGTAATTTCAAATTCGTGAGGAGTGGTGTCGATAATGTATCCCTCGGGAGCGTCGAATTCCTCATAGGTGTACTTACCTGCGCGAAGCTTAAACTTGGCAACACCGTTTTCGTCGGTATAGCCCTCTGCGACTACCTTGCCGTCAGCGTCCTTGATGCGGAAGCCTGCTTTGGGAAGCGGCTTGCCGGTTGCAACATCCTTCTTGGTGATTTCAAGCTCACCGGTGGACGGCTTGTTGATAAAGCCGACACCTGCTTTATTTTCGACGGTCACAATATCATCATCCTCGACAATCTCAAAGTAATAGTAGTTATCATCCTTCTCAAAGCCCTTGGGTGCCTCCTTCTCGTAAAGGAAGTATCCGCCTGCAGGAAGATTGTTGAGGTAATAATCGCCTGCCTTAACAGGAGACTCGTTCATTTCACCGATAAGGGTATCCACTTCTGCGTTATACGTTTTGTCGCCGTCAACATCAGCGTAGATTTCAAACTTTGCACCCTGCAGCTTGTTGTCGGGATATTCCTCGTCAACCTTTGTGGTATAAACCGTACCGCGCTTCAATTCATTGACAAATTCCTTGTCGCCGGAGATATCGAAGTGCTGTACTTCCATATCACCGGTATAGGCAAATTCAAAGGGATATTTTTTGTTGTCAATGATGTAGTGCTTATCGGTGGCATACTCCTGTACATAGTATTTGCCGAACGGAATCTCTGTGTTGAACTGCACCTTGCCGTTTTCATCGCAGTTGATAATCTCAATAAGACCATTCTTCGGGATTACCTTGCCGTCGGCAGCTTTGATGTCCTCATCTGCGAACAGCGCAAATGCGACGTTTTTAATCTCTCCGTTGTCGCCGATACCGAGAAGGTCATATTTTTCAAGAGCCTTCTGTAATGTAATTTCAGCCTTCTGGCGAATGTTATTTACCTTGATATCGGTGTTGGTAATCTCTACATTCTGACCGCCGTAGGTGATTTCGACAGTAATGGATTTGCCGTTGGAAAGATAGCCATACGGACTCTTGCTTTCGGTTACGGTATACTTACCTGCATACAATTCCTTGGAAGTTGCCTTGCCGTTCTTTCCGGTGGTGACGGTATCAACAACTTCGCCCTTCTTATACTGCACCGTGCCGTCGGCTGTTTTAATATCCTCCGCGGCTGTAATGGTAAACTCAGCACCTTCAAGCGCGCTGCTCTTGTAGACAGGCTGATACTTGATAACCGGCTTCATTTCTTCTGCCGGAGCTGTCGGCTCGGTTGACTCAATGGGTTCGGTTGGAGCAGTCACGTCAACAGGTACTGTTGCTTCATCAACATTGACGGTGGTATTTTCAATCGGAACCGTCGTTTCTTCCACAGGTGCGGTGGTTTCTTCCACTGCTGCGGTCACAGGCTCGGTCACTTCTTCCTCGGTCACAGAGGAGAAAATATCGCCGGTCTTAAATATGGTGATAGTACCTTTCTTCAGCGTGTTGTGGAATGTAACTGTCGCGGTTTTGTTATTCTCTACGGTAACCATTTTAGGCTCCTGCGTAACATATCTGTCGGAAGGAGTTTCCGTTACCGTATAAGTACCGGGGCGGAGACCTGAAAGATGGATTTTACCACTTGCGTCGGTTTTTACAGTTTTCGTGTAGTTATCTCCGCTGATGGTAAACTCAATATCACTTACAACACCGTCTTCGGAGGTTTTGATAATGTCGCAGTCACCGGTATTAAGCGTGTTGTGGAACTTCACCTCTGCAGTCTTACCGTTTTCTACGGTAACTGTTTTTGCAGGCTGTTTCACATACTTATCCGAAGGAGCTTCGGTTACGGTGTATGTGCCGGGGACAAGGCCTGCGAGAATCAGCTCGCCCTTTTCATTGGTTTTCGCTGTCTGATTATAATTGTCACCTGTTACGGTAAATTCAACACCGCTGATATTACCGTCCTCGGCAGTCTTGACAATTTTCAGATGTCCTGCACTGGTTTTCAGCTTGAATACAGACGGAACCGGGTCGGGAGCTGCCAGACCGACGATGACATCCTGCTTATTCGCATCACCAAACGCGACAAGAACGGAATTGCCTGAAACAGTCGGCACATTCTTATTGATAGCCAATGTTTTTCCCTCGGTAATAGGCGAATTAGTCGCCAGCGTCATGGAATTACCCGAGATGCTGACAGCGATATTTCCGCTTGTCTTGTAGTTAAACTTGTTGAGTACACCGTTGTTATCGGTTAAGGTGACGGTATATTTTCCATTCTTATACTGCATGGTGTGAGTAGGCGCTTTCGACGCAAGGTTTGCCGCAAAGGAAGGAACGGTATGGTGGTTCGCCATTGCCCTCGCAATGGTATTGTACACAGCTTTCACACCGGGGTTATGGTCACCTGCTGTAAGCGCGTCAATGAACTTAGTGTTGGTACATTTGAAGCCTGCGCCTGTTTCACGACAGCCGCAAAGGAGCTCCCAAACAATCACCTGTGTAGCAATCCACTGTTGCCCTTCGGTATAGCCGAGATTTTTGGCGTTGCCGGGCTTACCATAGAGAAGCGCGATATTAACCGCCTTTTGCTTATCTTTACTCACGCCATCCCATACAGATGACTTGCCCTCAATCAGCGTATTGCCCGAGTAAAGGCTGTAGCCGGGCTGAATGCAGTATGCATCCTTGCCGTCGGCATAAATGCGGCAAAGCTCCTCGCCGGGTGTACCAACCGTAATGCCGTTGTGGGTAACGGTGCCGTAGTAGGTAATGATGTTGCCGCCGGTATCATAGGCGTAATCAAAGGTAATCGTTGCCGGATCGCCTGTCGCCGCATTTGCCGGAATGATAAAAATAGTTGATAAAAGCGTAATGACCGCGAGGATAATCGCGCCTGCGCGAGTCATCTTTGATTTTGAAATATTAGTTTTCATGAAAATCCTTTCCTTTCATTATTAGATAAAATAATAGCAGAGGTCGTCCTCTGCCGATTGTTCTTCTATTCTGTTTTCTGAATCATGTTTATCATCACATCCTTATTTTGATGTAGTATTTTACTGTGAAATGCCGCCGCCCTGCTGCTGTGCAAGGTAGTCGTTCATTTCATCCTCGTCGTACACGAAATAGTCAGCGCCGCCGTTCCACATAGAGACATAGAGGTCGCCGTCCTCGGTTTCTATCGGGCGCTGTTCAAGACTTTCTCCAAGTCCGTCTGCATTTTGACCGATGATCCACTCCCGCAATACTTCTTTTTCTTCTGCTGTAATCGGTTCTTTGAGCCGGATGTCCACCTTACCATAGAGGGTATCATTTCGGTCAACAATATCCCATTTACATGACACCATTTTCTTCTGCAAGTTGTCATCATCAAAAAAGAAGTCTTTCATGTCCGTTCCGTCTAAATCCTGCTCCTTTTGAAGCAGATCGCGGATATCCCATTCGTAGCACTGGAGCAGGCTGTTGTCAACCTCATACTGACCGTAGCCGTCATCTTCGTCCATGTTGCCGATAAGCGGAAAGTAAAAGTTTTCGGTAAACCTGCCCACTTCATCCGTCATGCGCTCAATATCGGCGATAAGCTCCGCGGGCGTGTCGTATTGGTCGTGAACAATGTTCATTTCCAAATCGTCGCGGATTTCTTCAATAGAGTTTTCTAAAATCTGCAGCGTCTTGTTAACATCAAAAATGGTGTCGTTTTCCGTAAAAATCAGGGACAAATGCTTTCCGATGTCGTTCTCGCCGAACAGCTTGACACTGAATTCGTTATCTTCATCGTCGGCAATCCGAAGCTTATCCCAAAACTTTTTTGTAATGCCGATGGAGTCGAGCTTTAAAGCCAAGTCGTAACGGTCGCGCGGCAGGTTAAGGATAAGGGTGCCCCTCGAATACTGTACTAAAGCGGTTAGTAACATTTGATTTCACCTCCAAAAAAGAAAAGCCACAAGGCTTTTGAAACCTCATGGCTTTGATTGTTTATTACTTTGTACTGATGAAATAAATCAGAATTTATAATTGAAGCAGAGACGAAAGTTTCTTGCCAAATAAAACTCCTACTAAACATAACCCTACACTGAGTACTACATACAAACCTCCAAGCACAAACATCTTCCTTTCAAATAAAGAAAAAGCTTCAAGTGAGAATGTGGAAAAAGTAGTAAAGCCTCCGCAAACTCCTGTTTTCCAAAACAAAAGTGTGTTGGGAGATTTATCATGTGCTATTCCGATAACAAAGCCTATAGCTAATGCGCCGATGAAATTTGTTATCAATGTCAGAAACGGGAAATCCGTTTTACAAGGTATCAAACTGATTGTATATCTTAATGCCGACCCCAGCGCACCGCCAAGCGCTACAAATAAAAAACTCATATCGTTCTCCTGATTCTTTTATAAGAATTATTCCATCGTTAAATTCCGATTTATCTTAGTAACATCATATCATATTTAACTCAACCTGTCCATCACATTTTGTAAGGACACAAAGGGCGGATAGATGGTAAATGACGACATACTCTGCAAGTGGACGTCGGGATGATGGAGAAACTTTTCGCCTCTGCCGGTGAAGGCTGCGACCTCATATTCATTGGCAGTAAAGACCTCACCATCGCCGTAGATGAATGTTTCAACCTCAGCTTTGACGGATTCACAACCGAGGTTATCCGACATAAATTTCTGATAGATAGTCCAATCTTCCAAATCGTAATTATCGTGCGGACAGCCGGAGCAGAGCAGCGAGGCAGTGTTGCCGTTATCAGCGGTCAGCGTCACCTTTGAAAACATCACGCTCATGCCATTTCCTCCATTGAGAGTTCTTCATCGTTTGACACATGCTCACACACCCAGCCCACAAGTTCGTTAAACAGTTCGTGTTGTCGGGAATTTGTCATCTTTACATTCCTCCCAAATGCATACCGCTGCTCTCATCTTCAAGCGCGTTTTCAATCTCACTCATGTAATTGGCACCGTCATAGTAGAGGAAGCCGCACGAGGTGAAATGTCCAGAATGTTCTTCGGCAATGTACTCACCGAATTTTTCAAAGTCGAAGAAGTCCAATAAATCCGGGGAAATTTCAAGGTCGGTGGATTGGTCAAGATAATAGCGTCCAACGCCGGCAAAATCGTATTTGTCGATATCTGTTATCAGTTCCAAATCGTCAAGATAGTTGATTAGTGTGATGATGTTCTTGGAGGAAGTCACGCCCGTCATTTCAATAGCCGCGTCGAGTTTCTCTGTATCCACACCGTAAGTGTAAAACTGATATGCAAGCGCGTTCAACCCACCAATGCCCTCGTTATCCAAGATATCCTCAAACTTTACAGCAAATCTTCCGTAGTTGGGATTCTCAAATTCGTATGTGCATTCACAATCCTCGATGGATGCTGCGCCGAGCCTGCGAACGGCTTTATCAATGGCGAGCATTGATTCGGGAAGGAACAGGCTCTCACACCTTCCTTTGTAGGTAAGGTCAACATTAACGATAAAATCCTTGTATGCGAAGCCGGGCAGCACCCGTCCGTCATAGACTGCATCCATCGGCTTGTTTTCGACAAACAGCAAGCCGTGTTCCGTGAATATTCCGCGCCCTGAGCCGAGAAGCTTTCTGCCGATTTCTGCATATTTTGCGTCATATCTTGAATCTGCAGGAACACTGCCTTCGGTGTTGAGCGTGTAAGCCCTGCCTACCTTTGCCATGTCGCTTACATCCTTGATAACGGTGAACTTGTCAAGGTTATAGGTTAGGTTTATCAACTCTTTCAGTGTTTTGAAATTCTCGTGTTCTGCCGCAACATAGAACTGCTCCAGCTCGTCATCCGTAAAGGAATTAAGCCGTTTGGCAAGGAAGTTCAGCTCATCCAGATTAATGTCTTTCGCGCTGAGCGTAGACAGCTCCGAAGGATAGTGGATATCCTCAACGAAGAATGGTAATGTTGTGTCCGTCGGCATTTTTGACTCTGTCAGAATGTCGTTGAGTAAATCATCACTGACAGGGAAATCAATTTCAGCGGATTTCCCGTCATAGCTTATATGTGCTGAAATATACATGTTATCATCTCCAATCTGAAATCCCCGAACCATTGCTGATTCGGGGATTGTGATTTATTATCCGTATACTACATAGATTTGTCCGCCGCTTGCAATTACATTGAACATAATATCGGACGGCGCTGTGCCCAAGCCTGCATAGTAGTACGGGACGTAATCAACGTCGCCGTAGCAGGCAGCGGTGGCAGCGGCGGTATCGGTGTAACTGCTGATATCTGTCGGCGGAAACCATCCGGCATTGCCGATACCGAGTGAACCGTTGTAAACCATGCCAAGCTGCTGACCGTATGCAATCAGGTTGCTGACAATCTGACTGTAATCGACTTCTTCCTTTTCTGTGGGAGGTTCTGTCGGCTTTGGAGTGGGCTTGGATTGTTCTTTCTCCGCCGGTGCTGTTGTTACTCTCTGCATTTGCTCACGGCTTTGCTTAGCGGTATTGCCTTGCGAGGGTGGTTTGCTTTGTTTAGAGGCAACCGATGAATAGGAATTGTTTCCTGATCTCACGCTTGTGGTATCAGGTTTACTGTTCTCTGAAACGCGGCTCTGTTGCGGCGACGTTGGGCTAACGTCTGCTTTTTTCGGCGTAGTCGGGTACGTTCCCGACTGTTCCTGAAAAGCCGACACAGCCGATTTCTCGGCGTTCTCCGTTTCAGTGTGGCTGTCGGATTCGGTGCGCCGTTCCGGTATTTCGGATGGCGTAGCTACGGATGGAATGGAAGTTGTTTCCGTGCTGTTTTCTGCCTGTGAACAGGCACTGAAGCTGCTTGCTGCCATTAAGATGGCTAAGATGACTGCTAACTTTTTCATACGTCATCCCCCTTTCAACGAGCAGTATACTGTCACTGTTTCGGAAAGTCCAGCGAGAATCGGAAAAATTTTACATTGAAGGCGCAAAACCCATACTGCCGTCCTCATCCTCGTCGAACGGTAAATCCTCATCGTCGTCCAAATCGGTGAAGCCATCGTTTTGACTTTCTTCCAACGCCTGATTGTAAGCGTCAAGCACCTGCTTATTGATGGCTTCGCGCACTTCTTTGGTGACCGCGTGGGCAATGTCGCTGTACTGTGTGTTGCCGTTGCTGTCCTTGTAGGAACGGTTCGGCATGGATACGAACAAACCCTTGCGCGAGTCCATCACGCGGATGCCATGAATGGCTACCGCACCTGCGACATTGATGCCGGCGTAAGCTCTGGTATTGCCGTCGCCGTCAACGAGACGGTCAATTTTCGCGCGGATAGCCGGAGCGTTCTGTTTCCGTGTCTGCTGATTCTGATTGTTTCTCTGATTGTTATTTCTGTATGTTTGTGCCATAATAATCTCTCCTTCTTAAAATCCATAAAAAATGAACCCGACGTCCGACTGGGTTTCGTCATCGGAAATGTTCTCGGGTTCAGCGTATTTTTCCATATACTTGTTGACTTCCTCGTCCGTTAATGAGCGAAAGTCTTCTCCTGTGTCACCGCAGATAAAAAACGGCCCGGCAATGATACCGCCGCCGTCAAGGTGACGGTTGCCCTGCATTCCTCTGAGCTTGCTTTCTTCGTTACCGACCAGCACACAGCCATCATCCATAAAAATCGGTTCAATGAGTCCGTTCCCGACGGCGCGCTGCATACTGCGAAGGTCATTGCCAATCTCCGCTTCATACGGTGCTTTGCTGGGTTCAACATAAAGCACACGCATGAGATTTTCGGGTTTTTGTGTCTGCGATTCATCAAATTCGATTTGTTTGAATCCAACTGAATCACAGAAGAACGCGCCTTTATCGGTCACGACCACGTCGGAAACCGACAAAGCATGCCCCCTGTGGAGCGGATGTTTTTCCGTGTTAAAACGAGTATAGATTTCCTCGAGATTGTCGGTATCAAGCTCCGCATTGAATACCTCATCATAAAGCGAATAGTCAACGGAATTAACACCCATAAATTTCTTCATGCTTTCTAATCCGAGAAACTTAATCAAGTGACGGTCGCGGTCAGTGTTCATCTGATAAATTTTTACTCTCATGACTGAGTCACCTCCGTTTCATCAATCGTCAGCTTTTCTCTGATGTCATTGAGCTTATCAAGCGCCCAATCGGGTAAAGCATCGTCATTTGCCACGCCGTAAAAATCATGGCGGCGGAAGGACGTGAATTCATCATCCTTCAAAAAGAATCCAAACACCCTTGCACCAACCTTTTTCGGATTGCAGCCGAAGCCGTCTGTGGCGTAGAAAAGCTGAAAATCGGATTTTCTGTATTCGTCAGCGAGAACCGTCGGCTTGAGAATCAGCAACTGGCCTTCGTAATCTGTTTCATCTGTTACGGCAGCTCTGTCAAACAGTCCCAGCTCGTTCCAAGCTGCTCTGAGCTGATTGGCGAAAATATCTACTAAACCCGGGTGAGCTGTCACACAGAAATGCCAGTTTTGGTCGCTGCTCAACACATCAAAACCTGCTGCCCACTTCTTGTTTTCATCGGAATACCTTCCATCCTGAATGCCCTCGCGGATGGTGTTGGCAATTACCCAATTGACGCGGTCAAAACCGTATTTTTCAATCATCGGCTGAACGCAATTGTCAAGGATGTTGTCGTGATAATGACTGTTAATGGCGTCGGTAATTTCGTTGGCGCATTTGCAGTTTTCGCGGTGACTCTCACGCCACTTCTCAACTTCATCAAACTCGATAGCATTCTGAAGCGTATAGCGGTATAGCGGTTTAAATATTGACATTCTCGTTGCTCCCCTGTTGATTGGCAACCTGCATGGAAAGATGAACGAGAGCGGCCGCCTTCTGTTCGGGAGACAGGCTGTTAAGGAAATCAAGTAGGGTTTCCTTTTTTTCCTTAATCGGCGTTCTCGGAATGCAGTTGCAGATGCTTTCACGTCTGATAATGATGCTGTCATCATCCAATTCCTCGAAGGACAGAATGTCACCGCGCTGAAGTTCAAGGCTGTCGCGGATTTTCTTGGGGATGGTCGTTTTGCCGTATTTACCCAAAAATCTGAAAATAATGTCGCCGGTCATAATTTTCTCCTTAACAATTCGTTTCGTCGCAGTCAATTTCGCGGAAAGGGCAAGTGTTGCAATCACCGTCGCAAAGGCATTTATCGTCGGGCTGTGCTTTCTGAATGATGATTTTCTCATCCTCAACACCGATTTCAAATGCGTCGCCGGGTTCAATGCCCGCATCAATAAGTGCCTCTACAGGCATAGAAATAAATACATTTGGGCTTGTGCTCAAGTTGATAATTTGCATGTAATAATACACTCCTTTAATATTTTCATATAGTCGAACTTCTCGGCGTCATCAAAAAGATTCATCTGCAACGGAAGATTCTTGACACGCTCGTAAAAGTCATAATTTGCGATAAGTAATTCTTTAAACTCTTTTCCCGCTTCATATCGTTGTGCCATTGAATGAGTACGGGTAAAATCAAAGATTTCAAAATCCTTGTACAATTCCCGAATCTCCGGACAATCGTTATATGACAATAGGAATTTGCCTTTGATGTTACCTAATAAATCTCGCAATCTCTTGTGGTCGTCCGTTCCGAATCCGCCGGGGTACATTCCCTCGGTGGCAAAATACGGTGGATCAAGATAAAAAAACGCATCTCCGCGGTCATAGTGCTGCACCAGCGTTTCAAAATCCTGATTTTCAACAACCACATTCGCCATACGGTTTTCAAGCTGCTGTATCAAATGAAACAGCTTACGAATATCAAATGGCTGAGATGCAAATGATTTACCGCTGCTTGAATAACTGTAACGCTGTAATTTCAAATACATCGCCGCTTTGCGAACATCGTAATCTTGCTCGATGCGAAGGCGTAACTCTTTGAGTTCTTTTGCCTGTGCGGGCGGCAACATGATTTCGGTCAGTTCCAATTCCTCAGCAAGATAATCATCGGTAAAGATTTCATGCTCAAAGAATTTTCTTAAAACATCAAAATCATCTCTGGAATTGAGATTGCAAAAACCAAGCTCGCGGATGACTGCCATTGGTCTGACTTTCATACATCGAAAGAGATTCACCAAATTGCGGTCAAAATCGTTATATACCTCAAAGGCGTCAATTGTCGGCTTGCCGAGCAACACACTGCCCGAACCGCCGAAAACATCTATAAATCTGCCGTAATGAAGCGGAAACAGATTATAGATTATATGTAGGATAGAAGTTTTATTTCCTACTCGTGATACCGGTGTTCTGATTTAGATCCCTCGTTTCCGAGAGTATCAATCCCCGCAACGACTAGGACGGTATCATTCGCCGCGGGGCTGCGATTGATACCCTGTATTATTTGCAGTTAGATTTTATTCAGTCTTTCGACCATGTTGCGGAGCCTGCGAATCTCCGCTTCATATTTGTTGATTCGATGAATGGACAGACAGCACATCAAAAATGTAGAGACGCAGCCGCCGACCATCATTCCGATAACAAACCAAAGGATTTCCATTATAATCTCATCCCTTCCGTTGCCGATTCGCTGTGGAGACCGGCGAACTTGATTTCCAAGTCCATCAAAGTATCTTCTGTTGACTTGTCCTGATAGCCGCACAACGCATTGGCGACAAGTTCTTCCAGTGTAAGCGTCTCGGCACGGGTAAGCGGAAGAACAATCATTTTTCCGGGTTCAGCGATGCTGAACGTATAGGGGTTCTGACGGTATTCTTCATACTTTTCACGGGAGAGCTTCTTGTAGAAATTCCCAAAGCCGACACCGTCCAATAGGCTGTTATTGTCCTTCGACAAAGCACACCACTGACGGCAGGCTTCATCGAGGAGACCGTATTTTTCCTGAAACTTTTTCAAACTGACAATCATATAGTCGTCATCCTCTCTGTTGATTTATTTACATTGTATAGGTGTAATTCTCTCCATCCTCCGGCAGAGAAGCGGTTAACCGTGCATCATCGCCAAGCGAGGAAAGGATCTGGTTGAATCTCTCAATATCAGGGCAATCCCTGATAACGTAATCGGCGCAGAGCTGTTCATATTTTGCAGCGACATCGCCGTCTGTGTTGACATTGTCGTTCAGCTGCAGCCAAGCCTTGCCCTTATCCCAATTCACACAAAGCGATGTTGGGAAACCGCCTGTTTGGTCACACTGAAAGTCGGGCGAGGTATAGATATCAATAGCATCGGTGTCCTCGTTAAGATTTTCAAGCTGATGCAGAAATTCGTCATAGGTCATAACGACATGCCCTGCCCTTCATCAAAATCTTCACTTTCCGAGCCGTCGGTGATATTGACATAATCGCCGATAACGCCAAGCGCTTCTTCATAACTGCCCGAACGCATGACCTTTTTAATCATCTCGTCCGCTTCGGTAGACATACCATTCTGCTTGAGGGTATGGGCTGCTTTTCCTGTCAAATGGAAGATGTTCCCATTCTCGCTGATTAATGCACAGTCAGGCTTGACTCTTTCGTTCTCAAAGCCACCGAGATTATTTTCGACAAAATCCGTGAGCCATGTGCCGCCAAACTGACTGTAAGTTCCCAAACGCCACATAGCGAGCTTGCCGGTGTCGAGCTGCACATCGCCTGAGAACGGAAACAGCAGGCAGGTCAACTCATCATGCTGAAACTGATACACATCGGAAAATCTCGTACCGTTCAGCAGAATTTTACTTTCCGTCAGCAGCTCGTTGATGCCGTCAACCCACTCCTGCGGATCGCCGCCGCAGCCCTGAAAAATGATACCCTCAGAGTCGTTCATTCTCCGAAGGTCATCGGTTGTGATATTCTTGATGCTCATAAACGCATCCCTCCTGTCTGATTAAAGTCCTCGCTATCGTACTCTGTGAAATCGGTTGACGCGAATTTTTCAGCGGTCATTTCCTCGCCTGTAAAATTCGGCGAAGAATCTTCATCCAACTGAATGTATCCGTCTGCACCGAGGTCAAGCGGCTGCTGAAGAAGAATGCTGCCGCCGTAATTGACATACACGTTTTTCTCGATAGCGCCGTCACAAAAGTCATCATCACCGACACGTAGGTCGTAACGGTGCAATCCATTCGGAACCTCTGTATCGGAGATACGACTGTCAGAAAACAAAGCGGGCTGACCGACAACCTCAATCAGCTCGAATTTTTCGGCTTCAAAATAGTCTGTCAAGGCAAACAAACTGCCGAATTGTTTGGATACGATGCCATACGGCGTCTGTGTTGCTCCCAAACGCTGAAGCAGCCTGTCCGCGTCAACCTCGGAGCGAATGCCGTCCAGCCAACGGTTATCAAAGTTCGTCGGAGCATGATAGGCAAGATATTTCTTGAAGAAGTCATCGGAATTCTCTGCTTCAAAGTCAAATTCATAGTTATCCATGCACTTGAAAGCAGCAATGGCACCGTCAAGCGTGGAGGTATATCCTCTTTCCATAACAGCTTTGAACATTGTCCGCTTTTCCGCCGTTAGCGACGAATAATCCTCCGCAAGTTTGTTGAGCTTTTCAATATCGCTCATACTGTGAATCATATACTTTTCAATCTGCGGAATACCGCTTTTGAAGTCATAAAAAACACAATCCTGAATCTTATCCGCACCGAGCTGCTCTGCTAATGCATCCATTTGTTCCACGCTTGCAGGTAAATGAAGCCACTGTGCCAAATCTAACACCTCATCGGGGTCGCTTTCGGGAGCGGGTGCGACTAACAGGCTGAACACGGCGCTTTGTTCGGGTGAAGGCGGCGGAAGATGTTCGCCGTCGTACACGTTCTGTGTTTCATAGTACCTTGTCGGAACATAGCACCTGCCGATAAACTCGCCGCCGTCCTGCTCACGGAATGATTTTCCGATTGCTCTGTAATCAAGGTATTCTAAGACCGAATCGGGGATGTTTTCAAAACGCTCGTCAAAGTCATTTTCTACTATGAACTTTCCGAGCTCATAATTATTGCTGACATTGGACGCAACCGGAACCGCATCCAGACCATAGGTCATGTTGATTGCAGAGCGTACCTGCATATATGCGTCACGCGGGAATTCTTCTGTTCTTGCCGCATAAACAGCCGCAAACTTAACGGCGTCCTCATCAGACAAACCGTCAAGACGACGGGCTAAGTAATTCAGCTCATGAAGACTGTCAGTACCGACTGCCAAATAGGATGCGTCAAACAGCTCTGATTCCTCAATTGCCAAGTATCTTCGCGCCGATTTGTTATGAAATCGTGCGCGCCGGACAGCGTCCTCAATCTCCATATCTGTCGCGGGCAAATCCAGCTGGGCGGTATAAAAACCGTTGTGCCTTGGTTTTTCGGTTGATAATTCAATTGTCATTTGAATACTCATAATCACTCACCTCACATACTCATAGTAAATCCTTCGTCATCGTCCTCGCATTCGACATCTTCGTAATTATCATCTTCGGGCGTTTCAGGCATAAAGGTACTGCTGTCATAAAGTGTTTTTCCGCGGTATGATATTTCAGAGATATCCTCTGGAACAAAGCTACTTCCTCTGCCATACGTTTCTTCAAAAACCTGTCTGTCCTTCGGCGACATTTCCCATGTACCGTAATCACTGCTGTTAAAGCGACAAAGCCGGTCAGCGCTGTACTTAAAGCTTAACTCCTCGCCGCCTTTTATGATGGTAACATTCACAGTTTTGGCGCCGCTTTCCCTGACGGCTTCGATGATGGCTCGTTGTTTATGCAGAGGATTATTTTTCTCTGCATAAATCCTGTTGAGCTTTTCTCTGAGGACTTCATTCTTCCGAAGTTCCAACAAAATATCGTCTTGATGATTCATCCAGTAATCTGTAGCTGTTTGTTCAACTGATGCCGTCGGATGACGAAGATACTTCAACATCAACGTGCTGTCCGTTGTATCTGTTGTGAAATCACATTCATAGTGCAAATCCTCCGAAGACTCCTTATCGAGGAACATAACCCGTGCCATGCCATCAGCGAAACACTTTTTGAAATCTTCCAAGTGAACAGTGAAGTGTTCATCCCCGAAAAATGGGCTGCGGAGATTGCCGATATCATCGCCAACAATTTCCTCAATAAATCTACGAACATCTTTATCGAAATCATCGAACAAATTCATCATAGATTTACCGGAGTCAATTTCCGGCAGCTTGCCTCTCAATGAGAACTGTGCGTCATAGATTTGACCGTCCAGTTTGTTGTAAATACCACAGTATTCCAAACGTGTAGGTGTAAGTGCCTGTCCGTTATAATTGTCCTGATGATAGATGTAATCGAAGTCGTCGTCATAAGGAAGACGAACAAACATATCGACCTTGTCACCGTTTTTAATGACGGCAGGCTTGATGATGTCTTTCAGAAACCAATCATATAATTCGCTGTAATCTTTCATTGCTTTTTACCTCCTTCCTTTACATGGATTCTTCGCAAATATCCACGATATGTTCACATAATTGTTCGGGAATTATTGACCGTTCAATGCTGCCCTTCAAGCCTTGTGTGCCGGTCTTTGAACCTCTCGGTGCAGGCGTATGGCACTTGTCGCCGTTGTGACAGCAAGGCTTAAACCTCGGATTGGGATGGTTTGTCCAAATGTCTGTCGGCTTCATCCGTGTGTCGCCGTACTGACAGTAGGTTACCGTGTACCGCGGCAAGCCCTGCATCCACTCCATTTTCCGCATGCCGCCTCTCGGATTTTCAATAAACCAGAAGCGCGGATGGAGCTGCTGAATCAGCTCTAAACAATGCTTGTCCACCTTGTCGCAGAATTTGGCGTAATCACTCACAGGTTCAAGGCTGCCTGTTTCGGGATTTTTTCTTCTGTGATGGCTGATGGCGGCTATGGAAAAGGTCGTGCAGTCGGGACTCATCCAGATAACATCGGGATAGCCGAAGCGGTCAATAATCTCCTGTGCGGTAAGCTCGCCGATATCCTTGTACAAATCAATGTGGTCAAAGCTTTTATTCCATTCCACACTGAACACCTGGTGTCCGCGCTTTTCAAAAGCCTTGCCGATTGAACGGGTACCGGCGAACAACTCCAATACCTTCATAAACACCTAACCACGCGAATCGGTGGTTGGGATTATGGCGTATTTTTCATTGACCGCCCTGATTTTCTCGCCAATAGCAGAAATGACAGGTACAGTCACACTGTTACCTGCCATTTTGTAAAGCCGGGCATCGGACAAGCCCATGTTCTGTGCCTTGTAGAACTGCTCATCGGTAAAGCCCTGCAACCGCCAGCATTCAATCGGCATCAAGGTGCGGACTCTGCCCTCATGCACCACGCCATGCCTGTCGGTGGCTGTGATAGTGAACATCGGCTCGTCCGGCTCTTTCACACGCCTGCCGTTCTGACGGACGGTTTCCTTCTGCGGTGAGATAATCGCTCTCGGCTTGTCCTCAATCAAAACGCCGGAATTAACGCCCTTGTGATTGGTAACGCCGGCGTTGTGTCTGGCAATAATCGTCCGCGAAATGTCTGTGATTTTCGGATCGGGATTCATATCAATGAAATACAGACCTGTTTTAGCTCCATTACCGCCTGCACCGGCACATTGTGTACAAGCTATGCCGTCGGGGTCATAGACGCGCTGTCCTTGGCTGCCGCCGATAATCTGCCTGAGATTTTTCGCATCGCGGCTTGCGAGAGGAAATATTTCTCCGGCACATCGTCCATCAAGATATCCGACAATGTACAGCCGTTTTCGCTGTTGTGGAACGTAATATCGGCTGTCAAGCACGCACCATTCAAAATGATACCCCACTTCAACAAGCGCGGAGAAGATGGTTTCAAGTGTCCTGCCCCCGTCATGCGATAACAGTCCGACGACGTTTTCCAAAAGAAAGAATGCAGGCCGTTTCGCTTTAAGCAATCGGGCAACCTCAAAGAAGAGAGTGCCTCGGGTATCCTCGAAGCCGAGCCGTTTTCCCGCAACGCTGAAGCTTTGACAAGGAAATCCCGCGCAGACAAGGTCGAAGTCGGGCATTTCGACGGGATTAATTTTTCTTGCATCATCACAGTAATATTCACCTCTCGTATCAAAAATTGCATTGTATGCCTTATTCGGGTAAGGGTCGATTTCGCAGTGACCGATGCACTCAAAACCTCCGACTGCTTCCAAGCCGCTGCGAAAACCGCCGATGCCCGCAAACATATCAAAGAATCGGATTGCCATAGGGCATCCGACCTGATTAAGAATAGTCCTCCTTTACATACTCATTTCGTATTCTTCGTCCTCGGATTCGTCGTCGATGTAGTCATCGTCCTCCGATTCTTCATCTTCGAATTCATCCTCGTCGCCGGAATCCTCATTAATTTCTTCCTCATCAGATTCTTCATCGTCGTATTCATCCTCGTCGGCTTCATCGTCGAAACCGTCCTCAAAATCGTCCTCTGTGCCGTTTTCTTCGAGGTCGGGTTCCTCGTCGTCCGGCTCGTTTTCGTCGTCAAAAACGGCGTTCTCGCCCTCACGAGTGCTCTGTTCGCGGTCAAGCTCGCGCTCGATGAGTCCGAGCAGGAACTGTTTCTGCGTCATATGGTTGCGGTTCAGATAGTCCTTGATGCGCTGAAACAGCTCCTCGGGCACCTGAAAAGCAACGGTTCTTGTGTTTGCCATGTTATCTCCTTCTTTCTCTGTAATTTTGGGGTGAAGCTCGTTGTCCAAGGCAGAAGCAACAAACTCTGACATTGTCATTCCGTGTTCACGGATAAAGGCACTCACTTCGGCGTGAAGCGCCGCATCTACCTTTACGGTAATGCCTTTCTTTGCGCCGTCAGGCATTTTTAATCATCCTTTCCAAATAGTTTTTAATAGCCGAATCTACAACTTCCTCAATCGAAAGCCCTGTTTCAGCTGCACTGCGAAGAAGCGGCTCAACATACTCCTGTGGGATTTCAATGTAATGCTCCATAAAAACCTCACATCTGCATTGTCGGAGCTTCGCTCTCGTCAGAACTCTGTTCTTCCGCCAATTCCTCTGCTGTCAGTGTGCGGAAGGTATCCTCGCCGGGTACTACGCCAAGGCTTCTGCCATTGTCGAAATCGCAATGCAGTGTGCCGATGTCATCAACAAATGCAACCGTACCCTTGGTGTTCGGCGCAACCGGGTTCGGATCGGCGCCCATGTGCAAAAGCATGATTCTCGTTCCGGCAGGATAGTTTTCTTTCATTCTCTGTGCCTGTCTGCTCAGGCGATCCCATTTTGTCATTCTGTTACCTCCATTGTGTTTTGAATCCTCTTTCTTTTTCTGCGCCAAAAGTGAATTTTCAAGACAATAACGACGATAACTGCAAGTCCGGAGATGACTATCTGTGCCTGATAATTTCGATTATCCACCTGCGGAATCTGTGAAACAATCGCTGGCGAGTCTGCCGTAGCCGGTTCAAACGGAATGCGTTCCGCGTGAACCAACAGGCGTTGGCTGTTGATGCCGTAAGGCGTGCAGGTAACAAGCGTCAGCATGTCCTTTCCTTTGATAATCTCCAACTTGCTCGAATCGTCCGGCTCAACTACGTCAGTGCCGGTTACGGCATATTTCAGCGTTCTGTTCAGAACATTGATTGTAATTTCATCGCCGTTTTTTAACTCGTCGATGTCATCAAAGAATTTTTGTGTCGGATAGCCGCAGTGTGCCGATATACAGGCGTGTGTATTCTCACCGCCGATTGGAAATGATGTATGCTCCAAATGCGCCGCGCCCTTTTCCAAGATGTCCTCGCTCTCACCGTGATAAATCGGGAGACGGACAGCAATAGAAGGGATTTCTACATATCCCATAACGCCGTCATCGAGATTTAAGATGTTTTCGTAATCAGAAAGCACCGAAACGTCGCTGTTTCCGTCGCTGACATCCTCGGCTAATGCTGTGTTGTACTTTTCTGCAACAGAAAAATAACGATTGATTTCATTCTGTGAGATGGCGTCCACATTATCGGTATACTCGTCAATCCTGCTCTCATTAAACTGTTCATTGACAATGTTGCTGACAGCCGGATAGAGAAAGCAAACCGCTCCGAACAGAATCAGCACAACGGTCAGAATCATAAAAAGAGATTTTCGTTTTTTCATGTTTCGTCACCCTTGGGGCGACCGCAGCCGCCCCTTCATTCATAAGTGATTATTTATTCTTCTTGCTTCTCTTGACGAGAACAAGCATCACGCTGCCGAGAAGAACAGAACCAGCACCGGCAATGTAGAGATACATGACGTAGCCGCCGGTCTGGGGAACGATGAGCTTGGTATCGGTAACGGTTACCGAAGCGGTGCCGTTCGCAGGTGCGCTCTGTACCCATGTGCCGTTGCTGATAGCAGTGCGGTAGGTAGCGTTGATGGTAACAGGGATTACTTTGCCGTAGACGTTGTAACCGGAGGGCGCCTCAGTTTCTGCGATATAGTAGGTGCCGCTTGCGAGCTTCAGCTCCTTGCCCTGCGCATTGAGGAAAAGAACTGCGCCGTTTGTATCGGATGTACCAGAACCAATCGCATTCTGCTTACTCTCCGCATTGGCACTGGTGGCATAAATACTGAACTTTGCACCGCTCAGTGCAGTGCCGTTCTCATTCTTCTTCATAACATTTACGCCATAGGTGTAGGCATATACGGTGTTGCCGGGGACACTTTCAACGGAAGAGTTGTTGCCGTAGGTCAGCTCAACGTCCTCGTTGGGGTTGCCTGCTGTGCCTTTGACGGCATAATCATTGAGTACAGCTGAGTAGGTGACAATGACATAGCTGACGTTGGAAGCATAGAAGTCGTTCTTAGCGAGATAGGTCTTGTTCAGCGCTACATTGAATTCGGTGTCTTTGCCTGTGCCTTCGCTTGTGACGTTCAGCTTGTAATCGGTGTCTTTGGTGAGGTCTGCAATCTTCGCCTTGCTGCTGTCGGCGAGGTATACCTTAACAGAATCCTTGTTGAAGGTGAGACCTTTGCTCATCTTATCCTTAACGGTGTACTGCTCGAGCTTGTTGGATGTGGAACCGGCAACGGTATTGTACAGGGCGTATTCAACGGTATCGCCGACAGAAACGTCAGTGTAGTTGACATTGTTCTTGGTTGAGTTGGTGATTTCCTTTTTGGTAGTGGCTGTGCCGTCAACGACCTTGTTGGCAAGGTTGATGGCGGAAAGCGTGTAAACCCATGAATTATTCTGGAAGTAAGGCAGTGAAAACACAGAGTTTGTCACAGACTTAACACCGGCGGGATACTTGGTACATTTCACATAATAAATGCCCTGTGCCAGATTGGAATAAGTCTTGGTGGTGCTTGTCGCGGATGTCGTGAAAGTGCCGCAGGAAACCGCACCGGTCGGCATGGCAGTATTGACAGGCGACAGTGTGTCGAGCTTTGACAAGAGATTTTTGTTGTTGCCCGCCTTGACTTCGCTTGCGATGCTGTCAAAAAGCGGCGTATACGCTGTTTCGTTGGCAGTGCCGGATGTAGTGGTGAGGTCGGCAACCCTGAACAGCTCAAAGCTGTAGCCGGGCTTGGTGCAGTTCATTGTGACGGAGACCTTCTTGGATTCATCGAGCAAGGTCGCTGCCGACGCGAAGGGAACCGCGGTGATAATGATGGTGAGAATGATAAAAAGAATAGATGTTGATTTGATAAAATACTTTTTCATTTGAAAAATCCTCCTTGTGCCGGTGGGCACTCTCTCCCGCCTTTGGAAAATATTGTTTTAAGGAAAACTTCTTCAACGGCGGGTATATTTGTTTATTTTTTGTGATTAGATAGGGAAAGCACCCTTATCGGGTGCGTGATTGATAGTTTTTCTTTTTTTGTAGTATGTGAACGCTGCTAACGCGGCGGTAAATGAAAAAAGCCCCACAGCATAGTATAAAACTCTGCCGTTGGAGCCGGTGTTGGGAATGATGATGTTGTTGTCCTTGACGGTAATGGTACGGTTCAGTGTTTCTGTACTGTCGGGCTTTATGCTGAACGGTATCTTTTTGCCGTTTGCCATTTTGCCGTTCGGCGCGGTTTCTTCAATGAGGTAATACTCACCCAAAGGCAAGTTCATAGCGGTTAGTGACGGTATACTTGAAGACAGCGTCAGATTGGAACCGCTCGAGGTGTAGGTGTACAGCCCCTCTGAAATTCGATAAAATCTGACAGCATTGCCGTTGGAATCATAAATAATCCACTGCGCTCCGACAAGAGTTTTGCCGTCGCCGTCGAGCTTTTGTATTACAACCTGTCCGGTTTTCTTGCGGTTAATCATCCTGACCGTCTGAACATCTGTTGTATCCTTGACGGTGAAGGACACATCTTTGCTGAGAGTATATTCCGTCAAGGTCTTTACTTCGTGCAGTTTATATGTCTTTCCGACTTCGAGCTTACCGGTTATTTCGTATGGTTTGCCGTCAGTTGTCCATGTCGGTATGATGATATTTCCCGAACTGTCGAGCACTTGAAGCTGAACACCTGCGAGGGGATTGCTCTTTTCGTCTACCTTGATAACCTGAATCCTCGTGGGCAGCTTTTTGTCGGTGACGGCTAACACATAAGCAATCTCGCCATCTTCTTTTGCCTCAATCGTAACGGGATAAACCGTATCGGACAGCTCATAAGACGCGGGCGTTTCAATCTCCTTATCTAACCGAAAATGAGCAACAAGATTTGTTTGAAGCTGTCGAGTTGGAGGACAAAACGCCTTCGCTCTCACAAGCAATCCAAATGAAGAAGCTCTCTCAGGCAGGTAAACTTGACAGCGAAACCATATCAAAAATCATATCCGAGGAAAAACCGAATCAGCGTGAGAAAATCAGCTTTCAGCTCGATGAACTGAGCAAGTATTTCCCGAAGAAATTCACGCCACAGGATATTTACAAGCGCTTACTCAAATTAGCGCAGGACGATCATAGGCGCAGGCAGCGCAACAGGGAGGAACGATAATGAGCATTATACAATCACTTTACGGCGAAGAACACGAATACAAAGTCAACGGCGCTACCTACATTGTGTCGGCGGCGTTCAAGCATACAGGACGGAAAGAGGACAACACCTCTTTTCCAACCTGTGTAAAAAGAATCTTCACAAGTAATTTCGCACATTTGATAGTCACCGAGGAAAATGATACTATGGCAGAAGAAAATGTGTGTTCGGCTGTCGGAAAGGAGGACAACATTGCAGTCGAAAAAGAAACAGGATAAGGCTGGCATCACCGCCTTGTACTGCCGCCTGTCCCGTGATGACGGCGTAGAAGGTGACAGTAACTCGGTCGCCAATCAAAAGAAGTTACTAAAACGCTTTGCAAAGGAAAACGGGCTTTCCAATACTCGATTCTACGTTGACGACGGCTATACAGGTACAAATTTTGAGCGTCCTGGCTTTCAAAAGATGATTGAGGACATTGATCTCGGATATATCTCTACGGTTATAGTTAAAGACCTTTCCCGTCTTGGCAGGCGGTATGATATGGTCGGATACTATATGGATACCTATTTCCCTGACAGAGATGTCAGGTTCATCGCCGTTAATGACAATATAGACAGCGATGAAGGCGAAAGTGAGATTGCACCGTTCAAGAATGTGTTGAACGAGTTTTACGCAAGGGACATCAGTAAGAAGTGCCGATCGTCCTATCGTATTCGTGGCAGCACAGGCGAGCCGTTAGCTCCGCCGCCATATGGATATATCAAATCTCCCGATAATCCTAAGAAGTGGGTTATTGATCCCGAAGCGACACAGGTCGTTCGTGACATCTTCAAAATGGCGCTTGAAGGCAAGAGCAATGAAACGATTGCCCGTATCTTGCAGGAGCGCAAGGTGCTGATTCCTATGGCGTATTGGCAAGAAAAGGGTATCCGAAAAGGCGGTAAGGTTACACAGCCTAACAAATACAAGTGGTGCAAAACAACTATCACCAAAATCCTTACCCAGCAAGAGTATTGCGGCGATATCATCAACTTCAAGACTTATTCCAAATCATACAAGAATAAGAAACGCTACGATAATCCTAAAGAAAACTGGGTGATTTTCAAGGACGTTCACGAGCCGATTATCAATCGTGATGATTTTGAGTTGGTGCAGGCACTTGTCGTAAAGACAAAGCGCCGTGCTCCGAAAAAGGAAAACGGCGAAAAGAATATGTTTTGTGATTTTCTCTACTGTGCCGATTGCGGCAGCAAGCTATGGTATCACACGAATACTACTAACAAGGAAATCCATTTCTTTAGCTGTTCAAACTACAAAAAGGATACCCGCGGCAATTGTGAAACACGGCACTATATCCGAGCTGATGCCATTGAGCAGGTAGTGATGTTAGAACTCCGTCGTTTAGCAAAGTATCTGGAATTTCACGAGGAAGAATTTGCAAAGCTCCTCGCTGAGAAAACCAACGCCGATATGTTGGCGGAGCAGAAAACCTTAGAAACCGAGCTGAACCGGGCAACTGCCCGAAACGAAATGCTCACTTCACTTTTCGCCAAAACCTACGAGGACAATGTTTCCGGCAAGCTAAGCGATGAGATGTATATGGAGCTTTCGCACAAATATGAGGTTGAACGCCTTGAACTGAAAACAAAGATTTTTGAGCACAAGGAACGCCTTGCCAAAATCAGCGAAATGGAGCAAAACAAGGACGATTTCCTTAAAGCTGTCAGAAAGTTTATGGAGATGGATTCTCTGACAGCACCAATGCTCCGTGAGCTTATCGACCACATTGATGTGTACGAAAAAGAAGGCGGCAAAAAGAACTACACTCAACGCATTGTGATCTATTATCGTTTTGTCGGCTACTTGGAGCTGCCGACAACAGAGGACGAAAACTACAAAGCCAACACCCGAAAAGGCGTAGACGTGGAGTATATCCCCACAGCTAAATCCGCATAAGAGAAAAGGTGAGCAGGCACAAAAACCTGCTCACCGCATACAAACCGGATGAAATTGAATAAAAAATGAGTGTCCATAACATAAATCCGTTATGAACACTCATACTGGTGCGGGTAACAGGACTTGAACCTGCACGGAGTATTCCGCAAGAACCTAAATCTTGTGCGTCTGCCAGTTCCGCCATACCCGCGAATCTATAAAAATCAGGTCGCAAAACCCGATATTTATCACATATTCAATTTTTCCACCGAGGTATCGTTACCTAAATCTGGCGTGTCTGCCAATTCCACCACAGGCGCGTTTTATAAAAATCAGGTCGCAAAACCCGATATTTATCTGTTATTTAATTGTTACACCGAGGTGACGTTACCTAAATCTAGCGTGTCTGCCAGTTCCACCACAGGCGCGTTTTATAAAAATCAGGTCGCAAAACCCGATATTTATCAGTTATTTAATTGTTACACCGAGGTGACGTTACCTAAATCTAGCGTGGTGTGTCCCGCTTGAAATATAGTCGTACCGCGTCGCGCTAAAGCGCTTCCTTGTACTCCTTATTTCAAACCTCGCTCTTGCTCGCTTTATCCGCCGCAGGCGGCGCTCGCAACGCGACCAGTTCCACCACAGGCGCTTATGTAAATTGAAAGTTGAAAATGGAAAATGGAAAATTATGTTTTACTTGACTTTAATATTGTGGTTAAGATTTTCTCAATTTCAACACAATCTGCTAAAATAATTTTTGTTTCAATGTCGGATAAATAATCAGTTGCGTTAAGTAATCTCAGCCAATACTTGGTTTCAGTTGTTTCCTTTAATGCGATAGAAATTTTAGAAATGAAATCAGCTTTACTTTGTGCCTGTTGCGTTTCGGCAACATTTGCACCAATACTTGTACCGGAACGCAAGAGTTGCTTTTAAAGCACAAATTCTTTTTGCTTATCACAAAGATACTTATTTCCATTATTTTTCCACCGAGGTGACGTTACCTAAATCCGGGGCGGTGCGCTCACCGCTCTGCAATTATTCAGCAAAGCTATTATATTCTAAAAACGTGAAAAAGTCAATATTATTTCTTATTATACGTGTGGACGTCGAGCTGGTTGTAGGGGATTTTTATTCCTGCCTCGTCAAGTCCCTTCTGGATTTCTCTCATAACCGCGCGCTTGGTGTCGGGGCGGTTAATCGGCTTGCAGAAAAACCTCACCCTGTACCTGATTGCCGAGTCGTCAAAGCCCTGAGTTCCCTTGAACACACTGTCCTCGACGGTGTCGATTTTCTTAATTCTCTCGCAAACCTCGGTAAGCGTTTCATAAATTTTCTTAACGTCCTCGTCGTAGGAGAGCGGAACATCGACGTCGTTCATATTCGAGAGCTTCGCGATTTGGGAAATGTTCCTGTTCGAAACCGATAAGATTGAGTTATCGTCGATAAGCTGGATTTTGGTTGTGCGCAGATTAAAATGTACAACAATACCGTCCTTATTTTCGTAGCAAACCGCGTCGCCTACCTTGAAGTAGTTGTCGAGCAGGATAATCATACCCATAAAAACGTCCTTGAGCGAATCCTGAAACGCAAAGCCGAGCACCGCGATAAGCAGTCCGAACAGCGTTGCGAAGGTTCCGACGTTCACGCCCAAAATCTGCAAAATGACAATCGCCGCGGCAAGCACAACGGCTATGCGGATGACGTTCACCACAAAATTGAGCAGTGAAAGCTTGTCGCCGTCGTTTTCGAGCGTGAGGTTCTTTCTGATTTTCCGTGTTGCGATTTTAATGCCGATAAACACCAGCACCGTCACGGCAATCACCACGCCGCAGACAATAAGCTTAGGCACGGTCATATATTTTATAATATCGTTGAGTACGTTTGTTCCTTTTGTCAAATCCATAAGTTAAGCCTCCATACGCTTTCCTCTGTAATACAACATAGCGAATACCCCGAAAACATACGTCGCGGAAATCGCTATATTCACGTACATATTCTCCCTGAATATCAGCATAAGCGCGGCAAAGCTAATCATCATTCCCGTCAGCACAAGGGCAAATTTGCGGTTAAAGCCGCAGCGCTTTTTCGCGTAAAATCCAAGCAGGAACATAAACGTGAAGCACAGCACAAACGAGCCTGTCAAAAACAGAGTTTTCGGGAAATTAGCGACCTCCTCATCGCGCATAAATTCAAGCGCTACCGAGATATTGTTCAGCGCAAAAATCAAGAATACGTGAATAAGCATATACAGCGTGCCGTTGGTGGTTTTATCGCGGTCGATAATTCTGTTGTACAGAACGCCGTAGCTGAGCAGCAGCCCTACCACTATGAGGAACGCCATCAGCGAAAAATACAGGCTGTTCGGGGTGATTTTTCCGTCGAAGTACGACGAAATAACAATTATCATCTCGCCAAAGGTAAACACGATATACAGCATAGCGCGTTCGCTGAGGTGTCCGAAATCCACCGGAACGAGCATATTTGTCCTGCCCGAAAGCGCCGTGGCGGCAATACCGAAAATTACCGGAATGTACGTAAGCGAAATGCCCGTAAAGGCGTAAAACACCGTAATCGCGACAACGAGGAGCGCTTCGATAAGGATTATTCCGCCGCGCCTGTAGATTTGCTTTAACTCCCACGGAGCGGCTTTATGATGCCGCGCCTCGATAAAATGCTGCACGGCGATGTTAATCAAAATCAGCGCCCAAGCTATACAAAACCGGTAGCTGTTCTCCGTCCAGTTCGTCGAAATACCCGTGGACATATGGTACAGCAGGTACATATTCGTGAACAAAAAGACGTAATCTCTTACGCTGTTTCTGCCGTAGAGGTTGATGTAAAACGTGCTGAACATCCAAATTTGGATAATCGCGAGCGTGCAGAAAACATACGCCGAAAACGAGCCCAAGGTTGTAAAGCCGTTTTCAAAATTGTGCATAAGCGCGTTGTTTCTGCCGACTATGTAAACAAAAATCAGGTCGTATACCAGCTCGAGGTACTCAACCTTTTTCTCCTCTTTTCCGAAAAGCGTCATTCTATCACCCAATCAACATATCGTTACAATTATAATACCAAAATTTGAGACTTTTGTCCATACGGCAAATTAAAGGATGACTATCCGCACAAACGGAAAGTCATCCTTATTTTTAATCTTTAAACAGCTTTGCGGTAAGAACCGCCGCGGCAGCTACTCCCGAAACAGCGAGCAGTCCGCCTGCAAGCAGCTTGCGCACATACGGAACGTTGTAATCAAGCCCCGCGTAGGAAGGATTTATCATCCGCTTAAGCAGCGGAGAAAGCATCTTGCGCTGCTTGTGCAAAACGTCATTTGACATATGCGGTTTATCGGAAATAACCAGCGAGGCGCGGTCATTTACGTCGTACGGCTTCCACTCGATTTCATCTGTGGAGGGATTGCCGATACGCGCAAAGTTCGTCCACATCTGCATAACCGCGTCGGAAATGTCCTCATCGGCGCGTTCGCCTGTGTAAATGGTTTCCTCGAGGTTGCCGAAAACATAGGCAAGCTCAACGGCGTGGCACGCCTTTCGGTCAGGGATAGCGGACGGCACTGTCCAGTAATACATATACGCCTTGCCGCCGTTTTTGGAGTGCTCCTGCGCCTGATAAATCGCAGGCAGGCGGAACATCATCTCGTTGTAAAACTCTGAAACACGCCAAATATTCGGGCCTTCCAGGCTGTCGATAAACTTCTTTACGCGCCTTTTTCCCACGTAGCTCAGCGATTTCAAGTCGTTTTCGAATTTTACGGAGCTCGTAAAGCGGTAAAGCATCATTCCGCCGATTTCACCGATCCAGTAATTCATTTCGTCCGAATTTGTGCCTATCATAATATCCACGCCGGCGGACTCGCCGTTTTCGTACGGAAGATATGGATCGAGCGGAATAAGCTTGCCGTCGCGCTGCGGAAAGTTGTTGATATCGTTAACCGACTCGTTGACAAGCTTAAGCTCGGCCTCGGTCAGCGCCATCAAATCCTGCATAGATTCGGCACCTGCCGTCTTAAGCAGTTTTTCGGTGACAGTTTGGCACTGTTCCTTTGAGAAGGTCAGGGCAACCGAGCCGCTCTCGGCAATTACGCGCTTGAACAAGCCCTTTGCCTGCGGAATAATTGGGAGCAGCGAAACGCTTCCGCCGCCTGCCGACTCACCGAAAACCGTCACGTTTTCGGTATTGCCGCCGAACGCCCCTATATTCTTTTGAACCCAGCGCAGCGCCTCAATCTGGTCGAGCAGACCGAGGTTGGGCGAATCGGGAAAGTCCTCCCCTCCCTTTACGATGCTGAAATCCACAAAGCCCATCATACCTACGCGGTAGCCGACAGTCACCAGAATAATATCGCTCTGCTTGCCGACAAAGTTCGCGCCGTCGTAAATCGGATCCGCCGTTCCTCCCCAGCCGTAGGAGCCGCCGTGGAAAAACACCATTACGGGCTTATCCGCGGTTTTATCGGTTTCGTTCAGCCAGATATTGAGGTAAAGGCAGTCCTCGCCCTGCGGATAATAGGAAGCCTGCTCACTCGGCCATTCGGTTTGAATAGGAGATTTTCCGTTGTAGTACGCCTCAAAAACTCCGTCGCAGTCATCGACCGGCTGCGGAGCCTTCCAGCGCAAATTGCCTACGGGCGGCTTGGCAAAAGGTATGCCCTTGTACACAAGAGCCTTGCCTGCTCTGCCGCCGATAAAAGTTCCGTTTTTACAGTGAACGGCGAGTGATTCGTCGTACTCTCCTTCTACGGGGCTGTTAACCCCGTAGCGGTGACGAATCACAAGCCTGTCCTCGTTTTTAATTCCTAAATTCATCTTTTCTTTCTGAATATAGCAAAAATAGTTTCAAAGAATCCCTTGTTGCTCTTGTACTTTTCGCGCAGCTCGCCGATTGTAACATCGTTCTGCGAGTTGTGGGTAACAAGTCCCTGTGACACTCTGATGAAGAGGTCTTTGAACTCGTTCATACTCTCCTCCTCGTACAGGCTTGAGGTATAGTCCATCATCATTTCAAGACCGTCGCCGCCGTCGAGGATTTCCATATCGAGGATTGTCTGAGAGGCTGCCTGGTTCTGGCGGATGTCGATTGTCTCGACATTCATACCGTCCATACCGCCCATATCGCGGATATCCTGCTGATAGAGCAGATATGCGGCTTCGCTGCCCGTACCTGCCTGGTTGTTAAGGTCAACATACGGATAGCAGCTGTGCTCAATGCCCCTCTGAACCTGCTCGTGAACGTCAGCGAACAAGTCGCGCAGGGTCATATCCTCCTTAAAGCGGATACCCACCGGAAGCTCGCGGAACAGCAGTCCTACGGAGTTCATCGCGGTCAAATCCTCTCTGCCGTTGTAAATCCAGCAGAGCTTGATGTCGTCTTTTTCGTTATAAATTGAAATCGCCAAAGCGAGAGCGGAGACAAAGAACTCGTTGCGGCTGATGCGGTAACGGCGCTCCATCGCCTTCATCTGAGGCTGCTCGATTCCGAGCGGAGCGAGCACCTCGCCCATCTCGTTCTCGCGCGACTCGTGGTCGGTTTCGGGATAGCTTGACCATTCAACGCCCTCAAAGCGGTTCTCAAAGTACTTCTTGCTCTCCTGATAGAACTCAGTCTCCTGCTCGTCCTCGCGGTTCTGGAGAATCAGGTAATACAGGTCGGGATCGGGCTGCATACCCATAAACGCCTTGCCGACGTTCTGCATAAACAGCTTAAGCGATGTGCCGTCAAACAATGTGTGGTGAACATCAAAGAAGATGTAGCCGTATTTTTCGGTCTCGAACACACGGCAGCGGTGCATACATCCGCCGATAATCTTAAACGGCTGAACAAGGTTATCCTTGATGTTATTAAACTCAAACTCGCTGAGCTTTTCTACGTGGATATCCTGCAGAACATCAGGCGTGTAGCGCTGAACAATGTCGCCGTCCTCGTTGAAATGGAAGGTTGTGAGCAGCGCGGGATGGTTGCGGATAGCGGTGTGCATAGCGTCAGCCATCTTCTGCATATCAAACGTATCCTTGTCCATTCTCATCATTGTAAAGAGGTTGTACATTGTGGACCTCGGAGTGTAGAGCTGATAGTCAACCATATAAAGCTGCTCAACGGTCAGCGGATGGTCGCGCTTCATTGAACGCGCGTTCTTTACCTCGGGAGCCTCGCCGTCGTCATTGGCGTGATTTGCCTCGTACAGCTCAGCGATTTTCTTAGGAGTTCTTCCGCGGAAGATTTCGCTTGAATTAAGTCCGGGCAGCTCGCTCTCGGTAATAAGGTTGATTGAGCCGAGCGAGTCGCCGCCGAGCTCATAGAAATCGTCGTTAATTCCGACCTGATCGAGCTTAAGAACCTTTGCCATAGCGTCGCATAGCTTCTGCTGCGTCTCGTTTTCAGGCGCTACGTAGTCGGTCTTAAAGTCGGAAGCGTCGGGCTTGGGCAGAGCCTTTCTGTCCATTTTTCCGTTCGGCTTGAGCGGAACCTTGTCTATCTTCATATAATAGGCAGGAATCATATAGTACGGCAGGCGCTTTGAAAGCTCCTCGCGCATTTTGTCGCCGTCAACCTCGATGTCGGCGGTGTAGTAGGCGCAAAGATAGCTCTTGCCGTTTTCCTCAAAGCCGCGCGCTGCAGCCCAGTCGATGCCGAGCACCTGCTTAACCGAAGCTTCAATCTCGGCAGGCTCAATGCGGTTGCCGTTAATTTTAATCATATCGCCCGAACGTCCGAGCAGAACATAGTTGCCGTTTTCGTCCATGCGCGCGAGGTCGCCTGTATGGTAAATTCCGTTTTGGAACGCCTTTTCGGTTTCCTCTGGAAGGTGCATATAGCCGCGAACATAGGGGTTTTCAAAGCAGAGCTCACCGATTTCGCCCTCAGCGGCTTCGTTGCCTTCCTCGTTAATCAGGGTAATCGGACATTCGATTTCGGGCTTACCGATAGGACAGGTCTCGTAGGACTTATCAATTTGGAATACGCCAACGGCGAAACCGCTCTCGGAAGCCGCGTAAATATTAATCAAATCAAGGTTCTTGTTGTAAACGTTGTTTGCAGGCTCACTGCCCACAAAGAGCATACGCAAAAACGGTCCTGTTGTGTTGCCGAGCATACGTACATATGACGGGGTAAGGAACGTAATGCTGATGCGCTTTTCAACAAAGAACAGCTTAAGCGCCATTGGGTTTTTGATTGTTGCGTAGCTTACAATAAAGGTCTTGCCGCCGCAAATGCTGAGCGCCTTAAGGATAACGATTACCGACGCTACAAAGTTCATAGGAGCGAGCAGCGCGATTCTGTCGTTGCCGTCGAAGGGATTTTTGCCGTCAACCGCGATTGAGTCAATAGCTCTCTGCAAATTGCCGTACTCGTGCAAAACGCCCTTGGGGTTGCCTGTGGTACCGGAGGTGTAAATTGCGTAAGCCGCGTCGTGCATATCAGGAGAAGCGTAGCCCTTCTTGGGCTCGACATTCATAATCTCCTCCCAGGTTTCGGCGTTAATCTCGAGCTTGCAGCCGCAGTCCTCGCGGATATAGGCGATACGGTCGGGAGCGTATGTGTCCTCAACCAACGCCCAAGCCGCGCCTGTTTTCCAAACGCCGATCATCGCGATAACCGGCATAATTCCGCGCGGCAGGTTGATAAGGACAAAGTCCTCCTTGCCGATGCCCTTGTCGGTCAAAAACGCATATACTCTGCCGCTGAAATCGTCGAGCTGAGCGTATGTGATACCCTTGGGCTGAGCCTCATCAAAGAGAATCGCGGTATTCGGATTTTCTTTGGTGTACTGTTCAAGTAATTCAATAATAGTCATGCGCTCACCTTTTATTCGTTATAATTCAAAATCTCGTCAAAGCCTGTTACTTCAAATACGTCGCATACCTCTTCGTTAACGTTAACAAGCTTCATTGAGCCCTTCTTCATCATAATTTTGTGAAGTGAAAGCAGTACGCGCAGACCTGCGGAAGAAACATAGTTTACCTCGGCAAAGTCGAGAACGAGGTCGTTAACGCCGTCGAGATACGGCTTTACGCCCTGCTCAAACTCAGGTGCTGTTGAGGTGTCAATTCTGCCGCTAACGGCAACTGTCATTGTTGTGCTGTCTGTTGTTCTTTTTAAATCCATTTTAAAAACTCCTTTAATATATTGTTTTTTATTTTCGCAAATTGCAATAGCAAGTTGAAACAAATTTAACGTTTGTAGTAGAATGTCGTGAGTTTCTTGAGAGAGGAGCGTAGCGACGAGTGAGAGAAACTCACGACGGCGCGGCTCAAGCTGCCCTGTATATCCTGTCGAGTTCCTGCTCAAAGAGTTCCTCCGGAGTATGATACCCGAGTATCTTTCTGGGCAGATTGTTGATTTTGTCAGCAAAAAAGAGGATATCATCAGCACTGTAGTCATCTATGCTCTTCCCTTTTGGAATAAATCTGCGAAGCATTTTGTTGTGACATTCATTTGTTCCTTTCTCATAGGAAGAATACGGATGAGTAAAGTACACTGAAATCCCTTTTGATTCAACCTGAGAAAGATTGGCAAACTCAGATCCGTTATCTCCGGTTATGCTCTTGAACACTTCGTTATATTTATCTCCGAATTGCTCAATTAACCCGGATAGAGCTTCGTCTATAGCTTCAGCAGAATGATCTCTTATTTTCAGCCATATTGATTCACGATGCTTACGCTCAACTATTGTCATTACCTGAGATTCACCCTCTGTTTTTCTGCCGATAACGCTGTCAATCTCCCAATGACCGAATTCTTCACGAGTATCAACATCATCAGGTCGCATTTCAATACTGTTGCCGAGATTTCGCTTGTTTTCTCGGATTCGGTTTCCTTTGGTGTTACGCTTTAGCTTTTCAGGTAAATCTATATTTTTGATATTTAGCAAACCTAAATCAACGTAGTTGTACAGCGTTTTCGTGCAAACCATTTGTTTATCAGTATACAGATGATTTGCTTTGGCGTAACCTACGCAAGCATCAAGCGACCAGCCTTCTTCACGGAATTTCTTTTCAACATACTGAAGAAAACCGACCACTTCAAGACAATTGATATTTCTGCGGCTGTTTTTGCGACGTTCAAGGTAAACTTCCTTACCCTTATCTGCTTTATATCTCGCAACCTTACCGTTATACAAATATACAGTACCTCGTTCAACTTCATTTCTGATGGTATTGTATGGTCTGCCAAGGTGTTTGGCGATAGCATAAATTGACCAACCGTCTTTAAGTCGAACCTCTATTTCGTGTCGTTCTTCTGATGTTATGTGTTGAAATTTCTTGTGCTCCGTGTTACAATTGGAATTGTCCATAGTGATGATTCCTTTCGAATTGGTGTGTGGTAACTCAATTCTACTACAGAATCGTCGCTGTGGACTCTTTTATTTTATTGTTTCAACTTCATTTTACAACGCGCGTGTTTTTTATTTTTGCTTATTTAAAAATATCATCCGATTTTTTTTTTGATTTTTAAGATGTTCTGTCCGTTTTTGTACTCGTATTCAACCAGATCCATTGATTTTTTTACAAGGAAGATTCCAAGACCGCCGATTGGTCTTTCCTCAGCGGAAAGGTGGGTATCGGGATTGGATTTTTCAAGCGGATTAAACGGAATTCCGTTGTCGATAAAGGTAATGGTGACCTCGAGCGGATCTTCCTCAACCGAAAAGCGCACCGTCGCCTTGCCGACATCGGGTGAGTAGGCGTAACGCGCGATATTACCGAACAGCTCGTCAATGGCGACGTCAATCTGCCGCCGTGCCTTAACGGGACAGTCGAGCTTTTCGAGCTCCTCGTTGACAAAATCGGTCACAACCTCGATGTTTTCAACAGCCGCGTCAACTGTCAGCTCCTTCATCGGTTTCCTCCTTTCTCTCTCCTGTATAATGCACGCAGAGCATTGTCAAATCGTCAAACTGAACGTGATCCTGAACAAACGCCTTTACGCTGTTCCTTGTGGCTTCAAGCAGTTCTTCGGGAGTACCGTCCTTTTTGCTGTTCAGCGCCTTGAGAAAACGCTCGTAGCCATACTGCTCCTCGTTCTGATTTTCAGCCTCGGGAACGCCGTCGGTGTACAAAAACAGCTTTGAGCCGGGTTCAAGCACCATCTCGCTCTCGCGGAACTTCATTCCCTCCATTCCGCCGATAACAAAGCTGTGCTTGCCCTTGATAAGCTCGAAATCTCCGTCGGGCGTTTTGAGCACCGGGTACTCGTGACCTGCGTTGGCGCTTACAAGCTTTCCGTCGCGCAAGTCCAAAATTCCAAGCCAGACCGTGACGAACATTTCCTCGCGGTTGTTCTCGCAAATCTGATTATTCACCGTGCGCAGAACAGCTCCGGGCGAGCCGCCTGACATAGTGTGGTTTTTGATTAAAATTTTTGACGACATCATAAACAGCGCCGCGGGAATTCCCTTGCCCGCAACGTCCGCCATAACAAGCGCAAGGTGGTCGTTGTCCACCATAAAGAAGTCGTAGAAATCGCCGCCGACCTCCTTGGCAGGGTTCATTGAAGCGTAGAGGTCAAACTCCCCTCTCTCAGGCAAAAACGGGAATTCATTGGGAAGCATATCCGCCTGTATCCGCTTGGCTACTCCAAGCTCGGTTTCGGTGGTGGAAATTTTCTTCTCTCTGTCTGCGAAAAGCACGCCGTATATAAGTACAATCGCCACAAGCATTGCGGCGTATTGTGTGGTAATTGAGGTTGTAAAGCTCGTTAAAAGCTGGTTGACAAGCGGAATAGCGATAAACGAAATCGCCACCATTCTGTCGCGCTTTGAAGCCTGCGACATCAAAAGCTCCAAAATTACAATCAGCAGCGCAAAGCACAGGTAAACCTGGCTTATGTACCATTTGTCGGTGCGCGAGCAAAAGCCGTTTTCGTCAATCGTAAAGTAAAGCGGATAGAAAAAGTTGACCGCGCATAAGAGCAGCGACGGAATAAGCAGCAAATTCAAAATACCGTCGGCGGTTTCCATCAGGCTGTTTTCCATTTTCAGAACGCGGCGGATGTACTGCCAGAAAAGGTACACAAGCACTACGCCGATTACATAGTGCAGGACATACACGACATGGTTTATACCTCTAAGCGGCGCTATTCCCTGAAAAAGCCACGTGGTTTCGTCAAGAAACAGCGAGAACGCGCTGACAGTCAGCAAAATAACGAAAACGCGCGTATGCTCGTTTCGGCTTTTGTAGTTGAGCACACAGCTAAACGACAGCATAACGCTTATTGCCAAGCAAAACAGGTCGGCGCCGATGCTGAAAATCCAGCCGTTTTCCATATTGCCGAAGCCCCTGAGCATAAGCATTACAATGCCTGCAGTCAACAGTGCGCAGGATATCCCGAAGCCTGTGGGAATCATCCAGCTGAAATCAAATGATTTTATTTTTTGTTGTACGCGGCTAACTATATTCACAAGCTCCTCCGTCACAATTCGTAGATATTCAATTTATATTATACCAAAATACACTATAAAATCAAGTACACAACAGAAATTTATGTAATAATTGCATTGACAAATGCCCTGTTATCCTTTAAACTTATAGTTGAATTAATTTAAAATCACGTTAAGGAGCAGTTATATGACCTATCCGAACACATATTACAGTATAAAAAAGTTGATGGCGGCGCAAATATTTATGCTTACAGGCGAGATTTTTACGATTTTGGTAACAATCCTAACCGCGTCAGTTTTCAATATGGACATCACCATAGACAAAGCAATTTCCCCTGCCGGATTAGCCTTGTACGGTATTACGCTGTTGTTTTTGGCGGTGAGAATCCTCGGTTATATTTTCTATATAATCGGTCTGCGCAAGGCAAACAAGGACGACGCGAACTTCAAAATAGCCTTCTACTCAATCATTATCACTTTGATTTTGGCAGTGGTCAGCGTGGTGTTTGTGTTTAACAAAGAGGTTTACAGTATTGGCGAGCTGCTGGTTATTCTGACGATTATGCTGTCCCGGATTTACATTCTCGAGGGAATACGAAGCCTGAGCAAACAGCTCGGTCATCCCGAAATGGATAAAACCGGCGCTGCAATTTACGCGATTATCGTCACGATTTTTGTTATAAGAACCTGCGTGAGCATTTTGATTTTGATACTCATCGACAACTCGTCAAGCGTTGAGACGTCGATATTTGAAGTAATCGACAGCGCTTTGAGTATCGGCGAAAGCGTACTGTTCCTTTTCTACTTCTCAAAGGCATTGAAGATTTTTTCAAAAGAATAGCGTTTAATGAATTTTAAGGGAGGATAAACAAATGGCAAGAAAAAAATAAAACAGAGAAAACCGATTGTCACATTTTTAGTCGCGCTCGGCGTAACACTGCTGGGCATCGGACTTCTCTTTGTTCCGGATGAAACCCTTGAATATTTACTGGTACTGATTATTTCCGTCAGCCTAATTTTGGGCGGAATATCGTTTATGATTCAGCGTTTCCAGATAAAAAAGTATTTGCAGGGAATTATAGGACTGGTGGTATTTTTGCTTGTCGCCGCCGTATTGCTTGTACTTCAGTACTATTTTTGGGTTCTGACAATCGCGCCTTGCGTGTTGATAGGCATAGTCGCGATACTGGTAGGTATTGTGCGTGCAGCAATTTGCGTAAACTGCTTCGTGAACGGCTACAGAGGCGGTATAATGAACGGCATATTTGCGCTCGTATTAATTGTGACAGGTCTGCTGCTCACCTTCTCTCCGCTCGAGCACATTTTTGCACTGCGCTATTTTATCTCTCTGTACCTGATAATCTACGCGATAACGATTTTCGGTGATTTTTACGCTGAGGTCACCCTCACCGAGCTCGAAGAGGACCGTATGCGCCGCCGTACCCATATCTCATTACCCAACCTTATTACGGCGTTTAAGATTAAGAATATGGTCACTGATATTTACAAAAAGATTGACGACAAAGAATTTGAAAAGAAAATCTATGTTGAGGACAAAGAAACAAGCAACTTCGACACCGTTAATCTCGAAATCAATCTCCACTTAACCGATCCCAAGGGCAACCAGTTCGGTCATATGGACATCGCCATAGGCGACACCGTGTATTCCTACGGCACCTACGACAAGAGCAAAAACAAGCTTGGAGGCTTTATCTCGCAGGGTACATACGCCGAAATTCCGAAGCTGCCCTACTATAAATACTGCGTCGAAAACTGCGGAGATAACGTAATCAGCTACGGCGCGTGCTTCTCCGAAAAACAGCTTGATTCGGTTAAGGAAAAACTCAAAATGTTTAAGCAGTACTGCGTACCGCTGGAGCTTAAAATCAGACATCCCGAGGTCACCGTACCCAAGCCCGGCAGACGTTACGGCGACGCAGGTGAATTTTTGGTGCAGTTCCTCAACGCGAAAATATACACGGTGGTCGACGGCTCGTTCAAGAGCTATTTCGGCGTTAACACCAACTGCGTAATGTTCGCGGACTGGCTGCTCTCAGATACGGGAATCGACGCGGTTTCCATGGGCGGACTCCGCACCCCCGGCGCGTTTTACTACATGCTTGAAAATATGTTCTACCGCCCGAACAACCGAATTATCCGCAAAATTTCCTATTTTTCAACCGACGGTATTGAAGAAAAAATCAAGCTCGGAAGTAACGTTGAGTTTGATATTACAAAATAAAAAACTTTTTTCGGGAATCAGAATACAGTTTAAATAATATCTACTGAACAAACCCCAATTTCAAACTGCGGAAAAGCAACGCTAATATCTCCGCCCTCAACTTCTCGATCCTCCTCAGATTGAGAAGCAGAACGGACATAGCAATGCTGTGGCAAGTTGTCTCTTTCAGCCTTGTCACTATCATGTCCATGCCGCATTTGCGCTTGGCGAGGCTGAATTTGCGCTCAACCTCGACGCGCTCACACTCATCGATGTAATTCTGTTTTTTGTCGATCTCAGCGTCCTTTTTCGGTCTGCCGAGAGCCGGTCCCGAAAGCCTGATTTTGTGTTGCTTGCAGTATTTCAGGTTCTCGCGCGTGCGATAGATTTTATCGACAAGCACACGCTCGGGATAATGTCCCGTTCGTTCTTTGTACCGCTCAATCATATCTTTCAAGCCCGTGGATTCATTGTAAGCGTCAAAGCTGTGCCTTTCAAGACGCGTCCAGCCATTGCAAACGCTGATGTCGAGCTTCACACCGAACTCCGTCTTTGCCTTGACTTTTCCGCGCACAATAGGGCGGATCCACGGCTGGCTCAGACTGACAATCCTGTCCTTGACGCTTTGGGTGCGGTTGACGTACATTTCTTTCTGCTGCGCGTAGATTGTTTGGATTGTGGAAAACTTTTGCTCAAATTTAGCAGGTAATGCTTTCCCGCCGACAAGCATTTTCTCAATATGACCGATGTTCCTGTTGAGATAGCCAAGCTGCTTTTTGATTGCCTTACGACGTTGCTTTGCCTTTGGCTTACGGATGCGGGCGTAAGAAGTGTAGTCTTTATGCGCTTTCTTACGGTATGTACGGGGCTTTTGCTCGCCTTTGACATGCAGCTCATCAATGATTTTCTCGCTGCACTCGCGGGCTTTGTTGAGTAAGGATACATCCTGCGGATATGAGATCTGCGACGGAGCACAGGTCGCGTCAACGATCATGGTTCCGCTGTTCTTATCATCGTCATCGGATTCGTCTTTGCTCGATTTCTCCTTCTCCTTTTCAAGCTTTGCCTGCTCTGCGGAGATTATCATTTCGTTGATTTCTCCGATGATCTCAGGCGTCAGGCGTTTGCGGAAGTAGACCATCATCGACGGATCAAACGGGGGCTTGCTGTCATCAAAGGCTTTATAGCCGCAAAAGTATTGGAGATACGGATTCTCTTGGATTTGAAGCGGGGTCTCGGCGTCGGAGTAGCCGTACTCGGCTTGGATGATCCTCGCGCCGAGACCAAGGCGCAGTGACTTTGCCACATTGCCCTTCTTGTTAGAGAAAAGCTTCGCGTATTTTTTCTCGATCTCAAGCCACGGAATCGTCTGCGCACGCTTAACCCAACGGTTGCTGTTTTTCAGATTCATGCCTATCGGCTGTCCGAAATCTTCTAAACTTATCTGTCCGTTGTCGAATTTATACATCCCATCATCTCCAAATGCAAGCTTTTTGCGGCTTTTCAGCCGTTTTCCTTGCATTTATTATACCATATTTCGATGATTTTTGCACTGTTTATCGGATGATCGGGATTGTTCAGTTTACATTAAATAATAAATACAAAACACGCCGTACCAAAGCGTGAGGCGTGTTTTTCTTCTCCTTATGGTCAATTTCGACGATTATATAATATCTGTGTCAGTTTATCCAATATCTTCCTGTTACAATAAGCTGCGGAGCACAGAAAAACACCGTTTCCTTTATATTCGCATTAAAAGGTGAGTTATTCGGAAACGGCATAAAAGGAAAAAGTCCCGATTGTATATACAAACGAGACTTTTGTGGTGGAGATAACGGGGCTCGAACCCGTGACCTCTTGACTGCCAGACTACCGCAGTTTTGGAAACAGAAAATATCGTGGATTTTTTGGATTATGTGTACAATAACTCGACTCCTGATTTGTGCAATAATTACATAAAAAGCAGATTATTTCGTCTCGGTTCGAATTTTTTTCTTTTTTATTCTACGCCAATTCCATCTGAAATTCTTCTCGAGGTATATGATTCTTGCGCAAAAAAATGAACGATTTTACTACTAAAATTTTTAAAATTTGCGCAAAACAGGCGTTTTTCTTTTGCGCGACACTATGTATTAAAAACTAATATGAATACTTATTGCTTACCTATTAAGAATATGCTCTAGCTGATAATAAGTATGGCTTATTCACCTTGCTTTGTGTACATAGCTATCCGACATCCTTGCTTTGATAATTAATGGATTACACAACTATTATACAACGAGTCGTGCGCTAAAAACAACCCATAATTTTGGATGAATTATCATTTATCGCGGTTATCAATCAAATTAACAGCGCCTAATATTTTATATTTGACATATTATTGCTTTTATGCTACTATAATATTGTATTTGTGATATATTACTATAAGGTGATAATATGAAAATAACCGGAAACGAAAATGAAAAGACTATTCTCAAGGAATTAGGGTCGCGAATCAAGCAGCAGCGTTTGTCGCTTGATCTGACTCAGGCTGAACTTGCCGATCGTTGCGGCATTTCACTCAGCACGGAAATCAGGATCGAAAACGGCGATGACTCAAAGATGACTAACTACATCAAAATACTCAGCGCGTTTAGTATGTCCGGTAACTTCGATATACTCATTCCCGAGGCTCAGCCTTACTATAAATCCCTTTTTGAAGAAAACCCAAAGCGCAAAAGGGCAAAATCAAAAAAAGCCAAGACAAGCTCAACTTGGACTTGGGGTGAGGATAAGGAGGAATAAAAGATGGCAGTACAAACTGTAAAAGTAACTCTTTGGGGATCCCCGATCGGTTATCTTCATAAGCAGGAAAACGGTTTAATTGGCTTTCAATATGATACAGATTTTATTGGCAGCGGAATCGAGGTATCTCCTATCAGGATGCCGCTTTCAAAAATGACATATACCTTCCCGGCTTTACCGGAAGAAACTTACAGCGGCTTGCCGGGAATGGTTGCTGATTCTCTGCCTGATAAGTTCGGTAACATCGTTATCAAGCGTTATCTGGATAGTATCGGCAGAAGCGACGATACTCTTACGCCGCTGGAAAAGCTGTGCTATACCGGTAAGCGAGGAATGGGCGCACTGGAATATGAGCCCGCTCGCGAACTTATCGATATAAATGAAAAGGTCGACATTGACGCGCTGACTAAGCTCGCCGCTGAAATCTTATCAAACAAAGAAAACCTGCATGTTTCTGATAACGATCATATGATCGCGCAGTTAATGCAATGCAGCTCCTCAGTCGGCGGCGCGAGAGCGAAAACTCTTATCGCTTGGAACAAAGAAAAAAACGATATCCGCTCGGGACAGATCAACGCTGGCGATGGTTATGAATACTGGCTGCTGAAGTTCGACGATATCGGCAACAACAAGGATAAGGACAACGAGCCCGACAGCGGCGAATACACCAAAATCGAGTACGCTTATTATCTTATGGCGCAGGCGTGCGGGATCGAAATGAGTGAATGCCGACTTTATCACGAGAAGGGCAGATCTCACTTCATCACAAAACGCTTTGACCGAATCGGAAACAAGGGTGAAAAGCAGCATATGCAAAGCCTGTGCGCTATGGCGCATATGGACTTCAACTCGCCGAGGATATACTCATACGAGGACGCTTTTCAGGTAATGCGACAATTAAAGCTGCCTCACGGAGATTTTGTCCAGCTATACAAGCGAATGCTGTTCAATGAATTTGCAAAGAACTACGATGACCACACAAAAAATATCGCCTTCCTAATGAACAAGAAAGGCGAATGGTCGCTGGCTCCGGCGTATGATATGACGTTTTCTTACCGCAAAGACAGCCCGTGGGTAAGCGCGCATCAAATGCTGATAAACGGCAAGGCGGAAGATATAACAATTGACGATCTGCTCTCTGTTGCAGAAAAAGCAGGGATCAAGCAAAGCAACGCCAAAAGCTGTATAGATCAGGTCAAGTCCGCTGTATCGGATTGGACTCGATTTGCCGAAGAAGCAGAAATCTCTGACAGCCAAATGCAGTTTGTAAAGAAGAATTTGATAGTATAACATAAGCCGACGTAAGCGTCAAATGAGGTAAAGAAACATCCGCCACAGATACCGGTTGGTACTGTGGCGGATGAGATTATTTTAGGGTATTTTATTCAGTTGAACATGCCGATTTAGAGCGGCAGTCATCCGGCGCGTTCCACGGCAGGAGGGTATCTATGGATTCATTTTTCTTCAGGTTGGGCGCTTTTGTGAATATGAACTTGAGATACTCGTAAGGATCCAATCTGTTTTCCTTCGCTGTTTCGATGATGCTGAAAACGGTAGCGCTTGCTTTGGCACCCGACGGTGTATTGGCGAACAGCCAGTTTTTTCTGCCGATAACAAACGGCTTGATGCTGCGCTCGGCGCGGTTGTTGTCGATTTCCAGCCTGCCGTCCTCGATGTAACGGCGCAGGTATGGCTCTTCCTCGATCAGATAATTAATCGCCTTGCCGAGCTTACTCTTCGGAGCAATGTTCCGAAGAGATTTTGCCCACGCAAAGAACGCGTCCAGAAGCGGTTTCGATTGCTCCTGTCGCTCTTTCAGCCTATCTTCCGGACTCTCGTCCTTCAATTTCTTTTCAATCGCATACAGCTTACCGCAGTAATCCAGACCGATAGCTGCCGTCGAACCCTTGCGTTGTGCTTCCGGCAGAACCTCCAGCGCCTCGCAGAATCTCCTTCTTGCATGTGCCCAACAGCCGACGATTGTAACATTTTCGATTCCGCGGTATGCTTTGTAGCCGTCTGTATGCAGATAACCTTTAAACTCTTTTAAGAAGCTCTCGGCATTCTCCGCCTTGCGGTTCGGTCGATAGTCATAGAGAACAATCGGCGTCTCACAACATCCGCTCGTCCGGTACAACCACATGTAGCTCTTTGTCGCTGTCGGCTTATCCTTTGTTTTGAGCACTTGTAAGGTAGTCTCGTCCGCATGGAGAACACTTTCTTTGAGGAGCAGCTCTTTCATTCTCTCATACAGCGGCTCCAGCCAGAGCTTTGAAGCGGTGATGAACCAGTTCGACATCGTCTGTCTCGACAGTTCAATGCCCTTCTGCTTTAATTCCTGTTCCTGGCGATATAGCGGAGAGTGCATCACAAACTTCTGTGTCATCAGATGAGCTATTGCTTCCGCAGAGGCAAAACTGCCTTTGATGACCGGATTTGGCTGAGGTGTTTCTACAACCGGTGTATCTGCTTCGTTCTCATGACACTTCCTGCACGCGTAGGTGAAGTATACATCCTCACGGATGACGGCTTTTGCCGGGATTATCTCAAGGTGCTTGGTGACCTTCTTACCGATGACTTCCATCTCTTCACCACATTCAGGACACTTGCGTTCTTCTTCGCTGAGCTCGTGTTCAACAGTGTAGGTTTCTATGTTCTCGGGAAGCTTGTCGAAGCAGCCGGTCTTTTTCTTTCGGGTATGCTCCTTGACTGTTGTCTCAGCAGTTTTATTCCCGATGTCCTCTATTAGCTCCGCTTCGTTAAAAAGCAGAGAGATACCTGCATAGAGATCTTCCATACGCTCTGAGCTTGAACCAAAGGTTTTCTTTTTATTGATCAAAAGCTGTTCTTTCAGCCAGTTCAATTCGGATTCGAGCTGAGCGCAGTGAGATTTCAGCGACTCATATTCAGCTTTAGAAATCGTTACAGTTTCACTGCTTTTTACTTCGTTTTTCATGATATTATTATACCACAAAAACGCTGAAAAGTCCAGTGCTTATGCGGATTTATGAGCGATTATCCGAACTTTATTTTCTCCATTTTCCGGTGTGCCTTCGGCTGCCGGATACTCAGTCCTTCCATCAGCCAGCGGTACTGCTGAGGAGTAATACCGAGCGCCTCATTCTCACTACGAGGCCATTGGAACTTACCCTTTTCAAGCCGCTTGTAGAGCAAAAGAAAGCCGTCTCCCTCCCAGTAGAGCGCTTTGATTCTGTCAGTCCGTCTGCCGCAAAACAGGAACAGTGCGTCGGAACACGGATCAAGTTTAAACTGCTGTTCAATGATAGTCGCCAGACCGTCGATACCACGGCGAAGATCCGTGTAGCCGCAGGCAAGGTAGACCTTTGCTCCGCTGAAATCGCTTAACATGATTTGAGTATGCGAAACAGTGCGGCGAGTGTAGCTTCATCTGCGCCGTTATGCACTTCAGCACAGATGCTTCCGATTTTTACCGACGCCGCGATGTTGTTATTATGGCTCTCATCGAAGGATAGCGGGACTTCGACAAACTGAGAACTATTTTGCAACGCTTTCCAAACCTTCTGCCGGCGATAGTGGAAGGTGCTGACAGCGATCTGATGCCGCTCGCACCATGAGCGCACACTCAGTCCGCTGTTGCGACACTCTTCAACCTGCCGTGACCATTCTGCAAGATTATTGTTTTCCTTGATAATTTGTATGCCTTTTGACATGATCCACCCCGTACAATTGTGTGCGATTGCATACGATTGTTTCCGTTCGAATACAGTTGACTACAACCGCACACTTCGTTTTTGCTTATATTTTCGCACATTCACCGGGCAGAGTTCAATACGGTGTTTTATTTGACGGTTACTGTTTATGCAACAGATGAACGTTTTTTCATAATTTGCATCGTTTTCTGTACCAGAGCTGAATTGCGTTTTCTGGGATAATTGCGAACAGCAAAGTCAAGCATCTCCGGACTTCCTACGAGGATAATCTGCTTCTTCGCTCTGGATATTGCTGTATACAGCAAGTTCCTTGTCAGCATATTTCTATTGTATTCACATAGAGGCAGAATAACAGAGTCATATTCTCCGCCTTGACTTTTATGAACCGTTATTGCATATCCCAATCTTAGATCGTTCAATTGGTCTATGGTGGGAATATAACAAGTCCTGCCGTCTTCAAAATCAATGGCAGCCAAGTTTATCGTGCTTTCTTCAGGATTCATGCGAATCTGACCTATATCTCCGTTACAATAACCGAGAGGATGATTGTTTTGTACTACAAGTATTCGATCCCCATTCCAAATCAAATCATTACCGTTATCAATAATATCTGATTTATCAGCACACGGATTAACTAAGGAATGCAGAGCGTTGTTTAGACTGCTTACAGATAGATTTCCGCTGCGATTAACCGGCGAAAGCAGCTGAAAACTTTCGTTATTCATATAACGCTTGGCTGCTTCTTCACAAATATACTTTTGCATACTGTATTCTGGTATATCGACAAGCATAAAGCTGTCGTCAAATTGAAAATCATCTATGCTGTTAAACCACGAATAGTTTTGAACATTTTTGGACAAGGCCGAAAAAATATCTTCCTGACGATGATTATTGAATAACTGTATGACCGGAAAGCCAAGCTCTATTAAGTCAAAAATAACATTTCCTGCACCTACAGATTGGAGCTGGTTTTCATCGCCTACCATTATTATTCTGCAATCATTACGGCAATGTTCAAGTATCCCGGATAGCATTTCAATCGTTAACATACTTGCTTCGTCGATAATAATCAGTCCGATAGAGCCCCAATCCACCCTGTCGTCAGTTGTTTCTATCCCGAGCCCAAGTAAGCTGTGTACCGTCATGCTTTGCGCACCGCTTTTAATGCGAAGATTTACTGCTGCTTTGCCCGTGGGAGCAACGGCAATATAACTGCCTTTTGATTGATCATATGCTTGGATTATGCCGCGTATCAGCGTTGATTTCCCTGTTCCGGCTCCACCGAGTATCAGCGATAAACGATGGGATAATGAGATTGAAATTGCTCGTCTCTGTTCGGCGCATAGCTCAATTTCGTTTACTTTGACAGATGTTAACAGAGCCGGTTTTTCGATTATATTGTTTTGCAAAATATCCGACAGGTGCTTTGCAGCTGTTAACTCACACGAAGCAATATGCGCAGAGCTAACCTTTCCACCATCTAAGGAAAGAATGCCAGTTGAACACAAATACATTAAATCCTCTTGTAAACTTGAGTTGTCGGAATATCTAACGCAATTGTTAAAAAGGATTTGTATATCTGTATAACTGTCTCCGGATAGGTGAATTTTCTTTATGGCATTGAGCATATAGTTTCCTTTGGTTGTATTATCACTCATGCCACATCACCTTCTTCCGCATCATTGAGTTTCTCAACGGCTTTTGCGAGAGTGTCGAGAGAAGTATGAAGGTATACGTCTGTTGTTTCGATTTTTCCATGACCGGCAAGTCTGGCAATCGTTTCCATAGGCACGCCCTTTGCCTGCAAACGAGTGATATATGTATGTCTGCAGCAGTGTGGGTTGAGTAAACGTACACCTTCTATTTTTGCGAGCACTCGCTTGTATTTGCGTCTGAAGGTCCCAACACCACACAAAGCACGTTTATATGACAACGTCCATAGGAACGGTTGAGAGCCGTGCTCGCGAACATACAGAGCATATGGGATATACTTGTCAGGCACAGGGATAATACGGTTGCTTCGCTTGTTTTTTGGAGGACCGAGCTTGGATATTCCGTTAACCGTCTTTACAGCTTTATTTATTCTTATTGTGGATCCGTCAGGTGCAATGTCATCCTTTGTAAGAGCCAACAGCTCTTGCGTTCTCATTCCTGTACCAAGCATAAGACGAATACTGTTCCCAAGCATATCCTCGGGCAACTCCTTCATCAGAATACTGAGTTCATTATCGTTGAAGGCGTCTTTTGTATTTTGGTTAAACTTAGAACCCTTTATTGACATTGAATGCCTCGCGGGATTTCTGCTTATCAGTCCGTTGTCATCAGCAAAGTCAAAAATCTGTATAAGCATTGTCCTAAACTTACGAATATATGATTCGGAGTAATCATCCATCATTTTGCGATAAAACTTGTTGATATCCAAAGGAATAATATCAACAAGTTTCATCTTGCCAAAGTATTCTTCAAGGATATTCAAAGTGTATCGATAACCGGAGTAAGTTGATTCTTCAACTTGACCTTTCATATCATCGTACCATTCTTCCGCCCAATCCTTGAAAAGAATTTTGCGGTCAATGTGGATATGATTTTCTTTTTCTATCCAGTATTGGCGAATTTGCTGCATGACCTCTGCTTTTGTAGGTGCAGAAAAACTAACCATATTTCGCTTGCCTTCATCGGTGTATCCGTCCATTAACAGGCCGCGCCACTGACCGGATTTTATCCTCTTAATAGATCCTTCGCCTTTTCCTCGCTTGTTAGCCATAAATCTGCACCTCCTTACGCACTTATATTCTCGGCGAGTGTAGCCGGAACATAAGTCTGCTTTTTGAGCCATACAAGGAAGAGAGATTCGGGAACTCGAATCGAGCCACCAATGAAACATACCGGAAAGTCCTTGCGACGTGTGAGTGCATAGGCGCCGGAGCGGCTGATTTTGAGGTAATGCATTACCTCGGAAACGGTAAGATAGTTTTCTTCCATTTCAAGTCTTTTTACGTTTGTGTTTTTTGTCATCAGAATGACCTCCTAAAATAGTATTAGGAAAAAGAATAACCGTGTAGGTGTCTCCTACACGGTGTCATATTTCCGATGACTAACGAATATATCGCTCCTTGAAAATTTAAACAATTTACCTATTGCTTTTTTGCTCGACAATATGTATACTATTATCAACGGTGCGGATTTATCCGTTGTGTAGGTGCTCGTTCCACCTGCGCAGGCATATGAGAGCGCCAACTCTTATATGCTGCCGTTATTTCTTTTTCTGATTCTATTATACTATATATGGGGGCATATGTCAAGAGTCTTTTTGAAATTTTTTGAATTTCTTGAAAAAATTTTTAAAAAGCGCAAATTGCAATAGCAAGTTGAAACAAATTTAACGTTTGTAGTAGAATGTCGTGAGTTTATTGAGGGAGGAGCGTAGCGACGAGTGAGAGAAACTCACGACGGCGCGGCTCAAGCTGCCCTGTATATCCTGTCGAGTTCCTGCTCAAAGAGTTCCTCCGGAGTATGATACCCGAGTATCTTTCTGGGCAGATTGTTGATTTTGTCAGCAAAAAAGAGGATATCATCAGCACTGTAGTCATCTATGCTCTTCCCTTTTGGAATAAATCTGCGAAGCATTTTGTTGTGACATTCATTTGTTCCTTTCTCATAGGAAGAATACGGATGAGTAAAGTACACTGAAATCCCTTTTGATTCAACCTGAGAAAGATTGGCAAACTCAGATCCGTTATCTCCGGTTATGCTCTTGAACACTTCGTTATATTTATCTCCGAATTGCTCAATTAACCCGGATAGAGCTTCGTCTATAGCTTCAGCAGAATGATCTCTTATTTTCAGCCATATTGATTCACGATGCTTACGCTCAACTATTGTCATTACCTGAGATTCACCCTCTGTTTTTCTGCCGATAACGCTGTCAATCTCCCAATGACCGAATTCTTCACGAGTATCAACATCATCAGGTCGCATTTCAATACTGTTGCCGAGATTTCGCTTGTTTTCTCGGATTCGGTTTCCTTTGGTGTTACGCTTTAGCTTTTCAGGTAAATCTATATTTTTGATATTTAGCAAACCTAAATCAACGTAGTTGTACAGCGTTTTCGTGCAAACCATTTGTTTATCAGTATACAGATGATTTGCTTTGGCGTAACCTACGCAAGCATCAAGCGACCAGCCTTCTTCACGGAATTTCTTTTCAACATACTGAAGAAAACCGACCACTTCAAGACAATTGATATTTCTGCGGCTGTTTTTGCGACGTTCAAGGTAAACTTCCTTACCCTTATCTGCTTTATATCTCGCAACCTTACCGTTATACAAATATACAGTACCTCGTTCAACTTCATTTCTGATGGTATTGTATGGTCTGCCAAGGTGTTTGGCGATAGCATAAATTGACCAACCGTCTTTAAGTCGAACCTCTATTTCGTGTCGTTCTTCTGATGTTATGTGTTGAAATTTCTTGTGCTCCGTGTTACAATTGGAATTGTCCATAGTGATGATTCCTTTCGAATTGGTGTGTGGTAACTCAATTCTACTACAGAATCGTCGCTGTGGACTCTTTTATTTTATTGTTTCAACTTCATTTTACAACGCGCGAATTTTTAAAAAGTAGTATTATATAGAAAATGAGATAAGGGGATGAAGAAGTGACCACAAAAGAATCTCAACGTAAAGCCAGCAAAAAATACATCGCCGAGAAATTAGATGAGGTTAAATTACGTGTCCCAAAAGGTGAACGTGAAATACTAAAAAAACACGCAGAAAAAATGGGTGAATCTGTAAATGCTTTCGTTTACAGAGCAATAAAAGAGACAATGGAAAGGGATAATAAAGAATAGATTTTTACACCGGAAACGCCACAAAGGTTTATTTCCGTTATTATTTATTCTTTATTCTATATTCTTTCTTCTTTGAGCCTCACGTCAGTGAGGCGTTTCTGGTAAATGTTATGAGAAACGATACTATTCAGAAGATCAGTCGGGGAGAAGTCAAAAATCATACTTGCGTTGCATTTAGATTTCTCAAAACGCAACCTTTTGTTTGCGTTCATTTACACAAAAAACGCTCATTCCTGCTCAGTATATATTGCAAATTCTGTAATAATATGTTATAATATTAAATAAATTGTTTAAATAATATATTCAACATGGAGTATAGTTATGAAAAAAATATTTTTGTTTTCTTTGTCTTGCTTTCTTCTTCTTAATGTCCTTTGCGGCTGCAACAAATCAACAGAAAAATCCAGCTCCGATGCAACACCCGATGAGTGCGCAACCGCTACCCCAAATGCAACATCCGATGAGTATGCATCTGCTACTTCAAATTTAAAATCCGATGAGTACGCACCTGCCACTACGACAAGCCACTGTACATGGTCGCTCGATGGCACGGTACTGACGTTCTCCGGTAACGGAGAGATGGACAGCATCGATGTTAGATATAACGAAGAGCCTAAATGGGGAAAGGATATCACCAAAGTTGTCATACAAAACGGCGTAACAAGTATTGGTAGTTATGCGTTTTCCGGGTGCAGCAGACTTACTAGTATTACGATCCCAAACAGCGTGACAAGTATCGGAAGCAATGCGTTTTCCGGGTGTAGCAGCCTTACGAATATCCCAATCCCCGACAGCGTGACAAGTATTGGCGAACAAGCGTTTACCGAGTGTAGCAGCCTTACAAGTATTGAGATTCCAGCCAACGCGAAAATTGTATGTGGTTTTTTATTTTCCGGATGCAGCAATCTTGCAAGCATCAAGGTTGATGAGAGGAACTCTTTTTATGATAGTAGAGATAATTGTAACGCGATTATTCATACAGAAAGAAACGCCCTGATCGCAGGGTGTAAGAATACAGAAATACCGGACAACGTGTCTACAATCGATGGGTATGCTTTTTCTGAATGCAATGGATTGACAAATATCACAATCCCAGGTAGCGTGACATCAATCGGAGTAAGTGCGTTTGATAATTGCAACGACTTGACGAGCGTTACAATTTCAGAAGGCGTGACATGCATCAGCATGTCGGCATTTGCTGATTGCAACAACTTAACGAGTGTTACGATTCCGGACAGCGTGACAAGCATCGAACCAAATGCGTTTGGTAAAAGTTCTAAAACCTTCACGATTCACGGCTCAAAGGGTAGTGAGGCACAGCGTTACGCTAATAAATTCGGCTTTACTTTTGTTGCTACAGATTAAACAGACGCGCTTACCATTATTGACTCCAACAATTAATCTAGCATTGTTCAAGTTACCAAATTATTATAAGAAATTTTTTGATTGTGTAAAAATCATTGATCTTGTTTTATAAGACAATATATAAATTGTTTTTATCATTTCTTAAAATCAAGGAGGAAAGAAAATGAAAAGGATTTTGGCATTGATTATAGCTGTTTTATCAGCTATTGTTTTTAGTTCATGCACTACTGTAAACAATTATTATAATAACGGGTCTGAGGCGAGCAGTGAAACTGCAGTGAACAGCGAGCCAACAGTTAATAGCGAATCTGCGACAGAAACTCAAACCATTAAGGAAGATACTGCAACTACGTCAGCGCCGGCAGCTGATGCTCCTCAGTCAACTCCAAAAACAAATGCTCCTGTTTTTAACTATAATACTCCGTTTTACGGAATTTGGGTATATGCCTCCAAAAGCAATGATGATGCATCAAGCTTTGCCAATGAGGTTTCTTCAAACGGATTTAACAGCTATATTGAGAACACGACAAATTGGAGCAACTTGAACAACGAGGAATGGTATGTCGTTACCGCCGGTAAGTATTCATCTGAGAATGAAGCGAAAAATCAGCTCAGCGCAGTCAAGGAAAAATACCCTGACGCATATGTAAAATATTCCGGAGAGTATAAAACATCATCCGACGCGGATTATTCATCGTTTTACGGAATTTGGGTACATGCCTCAAAAAGCTATGATGAAGCCTCAAAATTTGCAGGGGATGTTTCTTCAAATGGCTTTAAAGGCATGGTTATTACAACCACAGATTGGAGCAATCTGAACAGCGAGAAATGGTATGTAGTTACTGCCGGTCAGTATGGTACCGAGAAAGAAGCAAATAACAAATTGAATGAAGTTAAAAAGTATTATCCTGACGCTTATGTAAAATATTCAGGAGATCATATAAACAATTGATGTGTAAAATCATCCTGATGACCAACCTATTCTTCTCATCGACCGAAACGGCAAAAATCGAATAAAAAAATAAACGCTCTGCCCATCGGACAGTATAATAGTCCGGTAGACAGAGCTTTTTTTAAGTATTTATCTCCAACTGTTAATCAGCAGCGAGAAACAAGTTTGTATCGCAATCTTATCCTGAGTTTTTAGTGAATAAAGAAAAAAGAATAAAGAATAGTCGAAGTATTTGTCCAATAAAAAAACGTTTAAAATCCTATTCAACATTTATTCAACTATTATTCTATTATAGAAAAATAAACACAAAAGAAAAAGCGCATCAGATTGCCTGAAAATGGCTTTCTGATGCGCTTTTTGATGTGGTGGAGATAACGGGGCTCGAACCCGTGACCTCTTGACTGCCAGTCAAGCACTCTCCCAGCTGAGCTATACCCCCAAGTGTGTTTTTCATTTATACTGCGTTTTGAACATTTATATATTACCCTATGTTTTTTGATATGTCAAGCCTGTGCCGGAAGATTATTTTTCGAAAATTTCCGATATTTTTAAATTTTTTTGAAAAATAAAGATATTTGTAATTGTTTTGTCATAGTCAATGTGGTATACTTTAGTCACAGTCAACAACAACGTTGGCAAAGAACTAATATAAGGAGAAAGAAAAATGGCAGATTCAAGAGACAACAAAAACAACCCCAATTCATATAATGACAACTACGACGGAAGCAGAAAGGAAACCTCCGCTCCGCTTTCGAGAGAAGCAAGGCAGAAGAAAGTCGCTCAAATTCAGAAGGAGCGCAAGCAGAAGGCTAAAAAGCAGAGAGCTATCGCAATTGCGGTAGTCGCAGGAATTGCGGCGATAGCCGTGGCGAGCTTTATAATCTTCGGAATTGCTTCGAACAACAAGTCAAACTCTTCGGCTCAGACGGCGACAACTTCATCTGTTTCAAGCACAACGGCGACAACCGCCACAAAGAAGGCTGAGACCAAGGCGACAAGCAGCGTAAACTCAGGTCAGAGCACTCAGAACGAGGAGAGCAGCTACGTTCAGTCGAGCAATGTTGACAACAACGTATCGAGCTATGGCAACAACACAAACAACAACACAAACAACAACGCAAGCAGCAACTCAAGCTACGACAACAGCTCGAGCAGCAGCGAGGACGCAAACTACGTTCAGCCCTACCAGGATTCGAAGATTAAAAACGGCGACGGCAGACCTGCGGCAGGAGCCGACGGCGCCGGCAACGGAATTAACAACATCGACAACAACAAGCCTGCAAACAACCAGTCGCAGGCAGGCGACGGCGACGTAAACTACGTTCAGCCCTACAACGGAAACTAATTTTAGGCAATACCGCATAATTCAGGTGTGCGGATTGCGCAGCAAGATTTTTCGTCAGGTTGTACAAATAAATCAAGGTAAGGCTGACGCCTTGCCGAGATTTTTTGGGCAAGCTGACGGAATAATATTCAAGCAAGCCGCGCGCCTTGAATTGTGCGGTGTTGCCTTTAGACAACAGCAGAACCCGAGGCGCAACGCTTCGGGTTCTTTTTTCTCTGATTATGATGTTTTACTGTCAATATTCTCCTTAATTTGCTTAAACGAAACGCCGTATTTCAGCGCGATATCCTTTGCGTAGCTGATACCCTGCGGAGGAAGCAGGCTCACCTTAAAGCTTCGCTCACCGTCGTGAACGCCGGTGACAAGGCTCGCCGCCTTGCTCGTACCCTCAACCTCGCTGTTCATTTCATCACAGCTTCGCGCGAGGTCGTGCATATGGGTATTAAAAATCGCTCTCGCGCCGAGGTAGCGCATCGCCTTTACTACATCCTTTGCGATGAACAAGCCCTCGGTTACGCTGGTAGTCGCAAGGCTTTCGTTGAGCAGCATTATGCTGCGCGAGGTCGCGACGTCAAAAATCTCGGAAAGGCGCTTACTCTCCTCTCCGAGCCTGCCGAGGTCAACGGTGTCGTTCTCGTCGGCAGGAAAGTGGGTATAGATGTTATCGCACGGACTTATCGCGGCGTATGAGGCAGGAACGTAAATTCCGAGCTGACCGAGCAGCATAGCCAGTCCCCACGCCTGGGTAAAGATTGTCTTTCCACCCCTGTTCGGGCCTGTCAAAATGAAAATCCGCTGCTCGTCGTTGAACTCAATCTCGTTAGTGATGATATTAATATCCTCGCCGTTAACCTTATTGATGACGAGCTTTAGGTTGTATAATTCCCTAAAAGAACAATTCCTTTCGTCGGGTTCGAGGATAACAGGCTTGCACATAGGCATACCCGTCTCCTTAATTTTATCGACAAGCTCCGCCCACCTTACATAAAATAGAATCTCGGGCAACAGCTTTGTAAGCGTGTAGCCGCTTGTGTTTACATAGCGGCGCAGGGTTGATTTTATCTCATTCGTCGTGTGCTTCAAAATATCGGTCACAGGTTTTTTGATAGCCTCGGAGAGCGGATCGTCGCCTGTAGCCGGAGCCGCCTCCATATCCATTCCGAAGTACGCCGCCGGAGTTCTCTTGATATCGGCAAGAGTTTTTGTGCTTTTTCTTTCGTTTGCGGGGTGGAACTGCTTGATAGAGCTCACGTCGTTGCCGTGCGTAAGTCCGTCCTTTTGGTTGGCAAAGTTCATAAAGCGCTTCATCAGTCCCGAATCGGTAAACTTTGTGTCGTTCAGCGATATAACGCCTGCCACCCTCGGGCGCAGAAAAGCGTCGAGGTTAACGCCGATTGTAATTGACTTGAGCGCTCTTGCCTTCTCGAGCGTTTCGTCAATATCCTTTTTCAGCTCGTCAAAGCCGCTGTCGCGCTCAATGTCCGTCACCATCTTCTTCAAGGAAAGCAAGCCCTCGGAGTGAATATCCAAGCCTGAGAGCGTGTCCTTGATCATTCTGATACAGCTTACATAGTCGTCAATCTCTCGGATTCGATTAATGAGCGACCAGAGGTGCGACGCCTCCTGGTCTTTTTGAAAGCGCTCCAAATCGCGCAAATCGGCAAGCTTAAGCGTTAGCTCAATCATGGCGTCGCGGAGCTTTGGGAACCGCAAAAAGTCGTCAAAAACGTCGCAACGGTAGCGGATTACCTCAGGATCATCGGTAATCTTAATCATAGCGCTTTTGATAAGCTCCTGCTCGGTTTTTTGGTCGGTCAGCGCCCCGGTGATGAAGTCGATAGAAAGGTCGTTTACCGCTTCATCGGTTAAAAGCTTATAATTTCGGTCTGCCCCTTGGGGAAACATCAGGCTGTAGTCCATAGCGTTACCTCGCAAAACTAAAATACAGTTTAATTATATAGGATTGGGTATATTTTTACAAGAGTTTTTCGTTCTTTTTCATAAAAAAATCATCATAAATATAGTTATTATTAACGGTGATTTACAAATGAAAATATGCTAAAATATAGATGTATAATTATATTTAGGAAAGGAACGTGACTATGAAACACAAAAAACTTTTATCCGTAATATCCGCGTCGGCGGCGGCTTTGATGATTGCGGCTACAATGAGCGCTTGCTCAGCCTCAGGCTCGGGCAATTCTACGCTCAACGCAAACAAAGACTACGCGACAAAGGTTATTTCCGACTTCAACTCAAACTCAAAGGCGGCTGAATTTGAATTTTCGGATCAGGCATACGCCAAGGGCGGCACAGCGGCTATGCTGTTCAAGCCGGACATCTCCGCCGAGGATTTGCAGCAGGTTGCGAGAAACCTGTTCCTCACAAGCATTACCGTCACCAATGAAAAGGGCGACATCGTAGCTTGCTATCCCGAGGGAGCAGAGAGCGGAAAGATTAAGGACTCCAAGGACAAGGCTGTATTTAACAAGGTTGTTAAGGGAGTATCCGAAAAGTATATGACCGATCCGGTTTACAACGCAGAGGACGGCACATACGCGGTTCTCGCAGGCGTTAGACGCAAGGACGCCGACGGCGCTGTTGTAATCGGCTATAACACCAAGGACTACGCCGCAGTTACCGGCACAGACCTCGCTAAGCTCTGCGGAGCAAACGCTGTTGTAATTAAGGACGGCGCAGTGCTCAGCTCAACGCTCGAAGGCGTTAAGGCAGAGGGCAAGCTCGAGGATCTCGGAATTTCAGCCGACGACCTCAAAAAGGACAGCTTCACCGTTAAGGTAGGCGACAAGTCCTACAGCGCGGTAGCTTCTACCAAAGGCGATTTAACTGTTATTTGCGCAGGTTAAAAATTAACTTTTAAAACGAAAAGCGAGCAGGCCGGATATCCGGTCTGCTCTGCTTTTTGGGAAAGAAATATTTGAGAACATTCTTTTGAATGAGGGATTGGTTAAATTATCCGGAGTAACGATTGTTTGTGATGTACTCCTTACCGGTCTGAACGCCTGTAACGTTGAGGTTCTTGTCGGTTGTGTAACGGATGGGAACATTGTGCCACTTGCCGTCGATTGTCGCGTACTTAAGAACAGCGTTTGTTACTCCTGCGTACTGACCTACTGCCTTGAATGTATATTTATTTGTCTTAAAATCATATGTGCAGCTGATTTTTGCCGATGTGCCGCTTGCTCTGTAGTCCCAGTCGTAGCCGTAGCTTGTCTTGCCGAATGCTGTGTACAGGCAAACCTTCTTGCTTGCAGCCTGTGCCGAGATTGGTGCGCTGTTTACTACTGCCGCCGACGCGCCTACTGCCGAAAGTGCTCCGAGTGCCGATACCGAACAAATTGCTGCCATAATTCCTGCTATTACCTTTGTCTTTACGTTTGTCTTTTTCATTTTTCATTTCTCCTTAATATTAGTATTTGGTCAAGGCTTACTGTTTGCGACATCATGTTGCCTTGACTGTGGCTATATAATAACACACAGACTATGACAAAACCCTGACAAATTTAAGGAGATTTTTAAAAATTTTAAAAAAAATTTAACGCAAATTGCAATAGCAAGTTGCAACATTTTTTGAGTCTGTAGTAGATCGCCGCGAGTTTTTCGAGGGAGGAGCGTAGCGACGAGCGAGGAAAACTCGCGGCGACGCGGCTCACGCGGCAGCATATATGCGGTCGAGTTCCTGCTCGAACAGCTCTTCCGGGGTTCTGTAGCCCAGAATCTTTCTGGGCAGGTTGTTGATTTTATCCGCAAAGTAGATGATGTCATCAGCGCTGTAGTCGTCAATGCTTTTGCCCTTCGGTATAAATCTGCGCAGCATTTTGTTGTGGCACTCGTTAGTTCCCTTTTCGTAAGACGAATACGGATGAGTGAAATATACGGCTATGCCTTTTGATTCAATCTGAGAGAGGTTAGCGAATTCGGATCCGTTATCACCGGTAATGCTTTTGAATACTTCATTGTATTTATCTCCGAACTGATCAATCAGAGCGGATAGCGCCTCATCTATCGCTTCGGCAGAGTGATTTCTCACCTTGATCCATATGGACTTTCTAAGCTTGCGCTCGACTATTGTCATCACCTGAGATTCGCCTTCGACCTTCCTGCCGATTACACTATCGATTTCCCAGTGTCCGAACTCTTCTCTGGTATCTACAATATCGGGACGCTGCTCAATACTATTGCCGAGTTTTCGCTTGTTTTCTCGATCTTTCTTGGTTTTAGTCTTTCTCGACAGTTTCTCAGGCAAATCGATGTTCTTGATTTTAAGCAGACCTGAATCAACATAGTTATACAGCGTTTTGGTACACACCATTTCTTTAGAGGAAAACAGTCCGTTGGCTTTTGCATGACCTACTGCGGCGTCCAAAGACCATCCTTCATCGAAAAACTGATCTTCAACATATCTGAGAAACTTTGCAGTTTCAAGGCAACGGTAATTGCGGCAGCTGTTCTTGCGATGTTCACGATATGCTTCCTCGCCTTTGTCAGCCTTATATCTGGCTATCTTTCCGTTGTAGAGATATACCGTACCACGGTTGATCTCGTTTTTGATTGTGTTGTATGGTCTGCCAAGACTTTTGGCGATTGCGTAGATCGTCCACTTGTCCTCATTGAAGCGCACTTCAATTATGTGTCGTTCTTCAGAAGACAGGTGTTGATATTTCTTGTGTTCCGTGCTACAATTAGGGTTGTCCATAGTGATGATTCCTTTCGAATTGGTGAGCGCAAACTCAATTCTACTACAGAATCGTCACTGTGGACTATTTATTATATTGTTGCAACCTCATTTTACAATGCGCCAATTCTATTCTTTGAAAATTTCAACAAAAAGAATAATAATTCTAATAAATAAGAAAAAATTTTACATTTTCTAATATAATATACGATGAAAAGAAATTTTCAAATTTTATTGAGGAGGAACATCCATTGGAAAAACTTTTTCATCTGAAAGAGCACGGTACTAACATCAGAACCGAGATTATCGCCGGTCTTACCACATTTTTGACCATGGCGTACATCATCTTTCTGAACCCTACCGTAATCGGTCAGAGCAACCCTGCGTTTGCGGCAGCAGGCTATGAGGGTGCAATGGCTGACAGCGCTGTATTTACAGCAACCTGTATCGGCGCGGCAATCGGCACATGGCTAATCGGCTGGCTTTCTAACTACCCGATGGCGCAGGCTCCGGGACTCGGACTTAACGCGGTATTCGCGTACACCCTCTGCATTGGCTTCGGTCTTTCACCGAGCGCGGCTTTGGCGGCGGTATTTATCGGCGGCGTATTCTTTATTCTGCTCACCGTTACCGGCGCGAGAAAAGCTATTGTTGAAGCAATCCCCGTAAGCCTCAAAAAGGCAATTTCGGCAGGTATCGGCCTGTTTATCGCGCTTATCGGCTTCTCTAACGCAGGCATTGTTATCGGTCAGAACGACGGCGCGGCAACTGCGGTTGACCTTGCGGCGTTCACAAAACCCTCGACAATTTTGGCGCTTGCAGGCTTGATTATCATCACCATTCTGGTTATTCAGAAGGTTAGAGGCGCTATCTTTATCGGTATGATTTTGACAGCGGTTATCGGCAACGTTTGCCAGTTTGCTTTCGGCATTGAAATGGGAATTACACCTCCCACAAACTGGGTACCCCACGTTGATTTCTCAATGTTCGGTCAGTGCTTTGTAGGCTTTGGCGAGCTGTTCTCGGCTCCTATCGCTTCAATCACCGCCGTACTCATTACACTGTTGATGGTTGATATGTTCGACACAATCGGCACACTTATCGGCGCGGCTGACAAGGCAGGTTACCTTGACGAAAACGGCAACCTTCCCAAGATTGAGAGAGCAATGCTCGCAGACGCTCTTGCTACTTCCGCAGGCGCTGTTTTCGGTACATCAACCGTTACCACATACGTAGAGTCAACTTCAGGTATCGCGGCAGGCGGCAGAACAGGCCTTACATCAACCGTAACAGGTCTTTGCTTCGCGTTTGCGCTGGTACTTTCTCCGTTGCTCGGCTTTGTTCCCACAGCGGCGACCGCACCGGTACTTATCATTGTAGGTATTATGATGTGCTCATCGCTTAAGGACATCGACTGGCCTGACCTCGAGGTTGCTTTCCCCTGCTTCTTCACAGTAGTAGGTATGCCCTTCTTCTACTCGATTACAGACGGTATCGCATTCGGCTTTATCTCTTACGTTATCGTTAAGATTGCAAGAGCTAAGTTCAAGGAAGTTCACCCCTTGATGTATGTAATTTGCGGACTGTTCGTAATTATGTATGTTATCACGGGCTTGCAGAGCCTCGGAATTCTCTAAGGAAAAGTTCATCAATAAAAATATCCGCCGGCGTTTTTGCACCGGCGGAATTTTTATGCCAATTTAAATTTCATTATAACGGGGTTGTGGTCGCTGTACTTCTGAGACAAAAAGCAGGCACCTTACGGCACCTGCTTTTTTTTGCGTCCCAGAAGTATGTTTTTCAAATAGGATAGTTCTTGCTCGTTTGTTGCGGCGTGTGTGAAGTGATAAGTTGGTGTAGCTCTCTCGCGGAAAACAGTCCACCGGACTGTTTTCTTTTCGCTCGCCTTCGCCTCCCTTCTGAGACAAAAAGCAGGCACCTTACGGCACCTGCTTTTTTTGGCGTCCCAGAAGGGAGTCGAACCCCCGACCTTTCGCTTAGGAGGCGAACGCTCTATCCAACTGAGCTACTGAGACGTGTTTAGTCAGTATTATTAATTTTAGCGTAAAGAGTTTTGTTTGTCAAGTAAAATGGAAATAAAGTATTGACAAAATCAAGTCGATATGATAGAATAATTCTTGCTGATATGGCAAATGCGGAGAGATGTCCGAGTGGTTTAAGGAGCTAGTCTTGAAAACTAGTGATCCCGCAAGGGACCAAGGGTTCGAATCCCTTTCTCTCCGCCAATTTAATAAATTATTCAACTTAACTATATGGAGGATTACTCAAGTGGTTAAGAGGCTCCCCTGCTAAGGGAGTAGGTCGCTAACGCGGCGCGAGGGTTCAAATCCCTTGTCCTCCGCCAAAAATGCTATATAGGCTAAAGCCTATATAGCATTTTTCTTTTAATGCGGAGGACAAGGGATTTGAAGGCGAGCGTGCCGCCGTCAGGCGGCAAAAACAGTGCTGTGCACTGTTTTTAGCGAGAGAGCTATACCAACCTATAACATCACGCACTCCGCATAAAACGAGCAGGAACAATACCGACCGCCAAAAATGCGGAGAACAAGGGATTTGAAGGCGCCCAAAAACATTACCGCTCAATTTAAATCAAAATTCCTCGACAGACTTTCTATAGACAACCCAAAATTTGTCTGCTATAATATCCATATAAACTCTCATTAAGGAGAAGCATTATGAATATGCTTGACTATATAGACTGGCGCGGAGACCTCACGTTTGAGCAAGACGGCTTTAACGAGGTTGACAACCTGGTTTTTTCGGAGCTTGCTTATACTGATATGCGTGATATAGTGCCGGAGGACGGCAGCAGAGCGCTGACAGTAGCGCAGGTTTATGGTGAGTATAAGGCTGCCGGCATTGACCAGAGCCTTATGATGAACGACCCTTTGCCGGTTTTGGAAAAAGCCGCGCAATCACCGCGTTTTAAGGACATAACGGTAAAATGGTATGTTGACAAAATCGACACCGAGCAGCACCTTCAGTTTGCCGCAGTGACGTTCATTATCTCAGACAAGCTTGCATATGTAGCTTTTCGCGGAACCGATAACACGATTGTCGGCTGGCGCGAGGATTTTAACATCAGCTTTCTTTCCGAAACACCCGGTCAGACCGAGGCGGTTGCCTATGTAAACCGTATCGCAAAACTGACGGACTGCAAGTTGATTGTCGGCGGTCATTCCAAGGGCGGCAACTTCGCCGTGTACGCCTGCGCGTTCTGCGATAAAGATATAAGTGAGAAAAGGGTAATTAAAATATATACCAACGACGGCCCGGGATTTATGAACGAAGTTGCGGAGTCCGAAAACTACCTTTCTATTCTTTCAAAGACCATAAAAATCTCTCCCGACTCATCGCCTGTAGGGTTGTTTTTTCTCAGCAAGGCTGAACGCAAGGTTATCAAAAGCGACTCCAAGGGCTTTATGCAGCACAATCCTTATAAATGGCACGTGCTCGGAGCGGAATTTGAAAGTGCCGACGCGCGGACAGATCCTTTTATAAACATGACTATCAGCAGTTGGTTAAATACGATGACCGACAGCAACAAAAAGATTTTAGTCGACTATATTTTTGATTCGCTGGAGGCTTCCGGCGTGACATCCTTTAACGAGCTTGCGGATAACAAATGGAATTCGTTCAACTCGATTTTTAAGGCGCTGACAAAAATCGACCCGAATGACAAAACCGATATTGCGAGCTCGATAAAAAAGCTAATTGCGTCGGGCAAGGATGTTGTAATTTCCGAAAAACAGAAAAATGCCGAAATCAAAAAGGCAGAAAAAAACAAAGTCGATAACGAAAAGCAGGAATAAAAACCTCAAATTTGTAATTGTTTTGTCAGTGTCGGTGTGTTATAATTACATTACAAGCTTCAGAGAAGCAAAATTAAAGGCAATTTGCCGGGTATATAGGAGGACAATATGAGTGATTTAAGAAACAACTACTCAACAACTCAAACAAAACAAAAAAAGCCGTTCTTCCGGGCAAACCCCGTAATGAACCGCTTAAGCAAGGTTAACGACGTTGCAGGCACAAACGAAAAAGCTGCAGGCTATGGACGGATTGTTGCAAAAACAGCTTACTTTTTGCTTTTTGCAGTTGCAGGACTGCTGGTTTACCTCGTGATGAACAACACGGTTTTTGCAAATCAGCTGCAGACGATTCAGCTTAACTTCAAGGGCTTTTCGGTAAGCACCTCGGTTATGCAGCTCGGGTTCTTTGCAGGCGCAGGAATTTTGGCAATCATCACGCAGATTACCGCGGCTTTCGCGAGAAAAGCGATACCCGTTGTAGGCGCGATATTCGCGTTATGCGAGGGCTTTATAATCTCGTTTCTCGTTTTTACGGTGCTTAAGGGCTTTGAGTACCTCGGACTTTTGGCGCTGGCGATTACGATTGTAATTGTTATGACAATGGCAATTCTTTACGCGACGAGAATTATCAGGGTTAGCAAAAAGTTCCATATGGTAATGCTCACTCTCGTTGCAGGAATGATCGGCATTTCGATTTTCAGCTTTATCGGCTACCTCATTCCGCTTACAAGACCGTTTGTTGCTTTGATTATGGGCAACTTCTGGATTTCAATCGGCTTTACGGTTGTTTCAATCATCATCGCGACGCTGTTCTTAATCTCGGACTTCGCCATGATTGAGCACGTTGTTGAGAGTAAGATGCCTGCAAAGTATGAATGGATGGCGGCTTTCGGACTGGCGTTTACGGTACTTTGGATTTATATTAAGGTACTCGACCTTCTTATCCAGATTTTGGGCAACAGAAGAAGTTAACGTTACGGCAAGGTAAAAACACAAATTTTCCTATACAAAATAAGCCTGTTCCTTTTTCGGGAACAGGCTTATTTTTTTGCTGTTGATTAGTCCTCGTAGGGAACGAAGTCCTCTTTGCCTACGCCGCAAACAGGGCAGCACCAATCGTCCGGGATATCCTCGAACGCTGTGCCGGGAGCGATACCGCCGTCGGGATCGCCCTCTGCGGGATCATAGATGTAGCCGCAGGGCTCGCACATATATTTCATAATGCTTCTCCTTTCTTAATATTTATACAAATAAAATGCAGCCTAAGTTATTAAAGAGAATGTGCTCTGAGCTCCTCGCCCGACTTTGCGCTGAGATACGCGGGAGCGATGTCGAGCACCGTCTTTGCGCCGCTGATACCCTCGTTAAAAAGTCTGAACGCTGCGCGTGCGTACGCGATAAGCACCGAGCCTGTGAACTCGGGGTTAGAGTCGAGCTTTAAGCTGTACTCGATAACGTGGTTATTGCCGTCGCTCGATGTACCCGAATAGATAACCGAGCCGCCGTGAGGCAAGCCGCTGTGATCGCGCTTCATCTCCTCCTCGGAGATAAAGTTCACGGTGGTATCGTAATCTGAGAAGTAGTTGGGCATTGTCTTGATTTCGTTTTCAATTCTCGCGAGGTCTGCGCCTTCCTCGGCTACTACAAAACATTCTCTTGTGTGCTTTTCACGGGTGGTAAGCTCGGGATTTTCGCCGTTTCTTACCTTGTCGAGAGCCTCGGGAACGGGAACGGTATACTGGCGGCAGTCCTTAACGCCGTCAATTCTTCTAACCGCGTCGGAGTGTCCCTGGCTTACGCCCTTACCCCAGAATGTATATGCCTGGCCGTCGGGCATAACCGACTCGGCGTATACTCTGTTGAGCGAGAACATTCCGGGATCCCAGCCGCAGCTGATAATTCCGATTTTGCCTGCCTGCTTTGAAGCCTTGTCAACATTTTCAAAGTGCTCGGGAATTTTTGCGTGGGTGTCAAACGAATCAATTACATTGTACATAGCCGCGTACTTGGGAGTCATCTCCGGCAAATCCGTTGCGCTGCCGCCGCAGATTACGAGAACGTCGATATCCTCCTTGCCTGTGTCAAGGTCGGCTGTGCTTTTAACCGCAGCAGTGTCTGTATTGATTGTCAGCGACTTGGGATCGCGCCTTGTGTAAACTGCTACAAGCTCCATATCGCTGTTCTTTTTGATTGCGGCTTCAACGCCTCTGCCGAGGTTGCCGTAACCCAAAATTCCGATTTTAACCATTATTTATACCTCCATAAATTAATCACATATATTAATCACTTATTTTAAGCGAAATATCAAACGCCGTTACCGAGTGCGTAAGCGCGCCCATTGAGATTATATCAACGCCTGTCTCGGCAATTTCGCGAATTCTGTCGTCGGTGATTCCGCCGCTCGCTTCAAGCAACGCCCTGCCGTTTGTAATTGCGACGGCGTCGCGCATCATCTCGGTGCTCATATTGTCGAGCATAATTACGTCTACGCCTGCTTCAAGCGCCTGGCCGAGCTCGTCGAGGTTTCTGACCTCGAGCTCGATTTTTGTCATATGACCGAGCCTTGCTTTAAGCTTCGCGACCGCCGCGGCGATTCCTCCGCCTGCGTCAACGTGGTTGTCCTTAAGCATAGCTGCGTCCGACAGATTATAGCGGTGGTTTTTGCCGCCGCCGACCGTAACCGCGTACTTTTGAAGCGGACGAAGTCCGGGCAAGGTCTTGCGCGTGTCGGCAATTGAAGCGTTTGTGCCCTTGACGAGCTCCACCGCCTTTGCCGTCGCTGTTGCAACGCCGCTCATATGCTGAATAAGGTTTAGCGCAGTGCGCTCGCCCTTTAGAATCGCCTTTGTCTTGCCGTGAATTTCGGCTATGATGTCGCCCTTTTGCAAAACGTCGCCGTCGTTTTTATAAACCTCAGCGGTAAAGCCTTGGGGCTGTAAAATTTCAAACACCCTGAGAGCGATATTTATTCCGCAGAGCACTCCGTCGCTCTTTGCCAAGAACCGAGCGGTGTTTTCCTGCTCGTCGTCAATCAGGTAATCGGTGGCGCAGTCGAGGTAATTGATGTCCTCGAGCAGCGCGGTTTTAATAATATTGTCAACATAAATGCTGTTAATCATTGTCTGCCCTCCCTAACTTCGTCAAGAATAATTGCGGCGCAAACGGCAATGCTCTTTGCCTCTATCAAATCGGAGCTTATCTCGTAGCTCTCGCTGAAAAGCAGCTTGATAATTTCGGTGATCTCTCTGTAGCTCTCGGCGTATTTTTCGGGCTTTGGCAGCACAAAGTACGCATCCTGCATAATCTCGCGAATTCGCGAGCGGCAGCCCTTCGGCATGGGATTGCCGGTAATCGGGCGGTGTGCAGGCTCGAGACCGAGCGGCTTTCTGCCGTACTTTTTGAGCTTGCGCGTGATGTGCTCGGCAGCGCTGCGCGAAAATACCAGCGCCTCCAAAAGCGAGTTACTCGCAAGGCGGTTCATACCGTGAACGCCGGTGTGCGAGCATTCTCCTGCAGCGTAAAGTCCGGCGATTGAGGTCTGCGAGTTCAAATCGACGTCGATACCGCCCATCAGGTAGTGCTGACAGGGGAAAACCGGAATTCTGTCCTTGGTGATGTCGATTCCTTCCTCAAGACAGCGCGAGGAAATAAGCGGAAAACGGTCGCGCAAAAAGTCTGCCGGCTTGTGGGTAATGTCGAGATAAAATTTCTCGCTGCCGGTTCTGATAGCCTCTCTCGCGATTGCGTTTGATACAACGTCTCTCGGCGCTAACTCTCCGCGCTTGTCGTAGTTGTGAGCGAACCGCTCGCCGTCGCAGTTGAGCAGAACAGCACCCTCGCCGCGGACAGCCTCGCTGATTAAAAACCGTTCCCTGTCCTTCTCCGCGGCAAACGCCGTGGGATGGAACTGTACGCGCGACAAATGCCGAACCTTAGCTCCGAGCATATACGCAAAGGCGATACCGTCGCCCGTCGCGATAGCCGAGTTGGTGGTGTATTTATAAACTCTGCCGATACCGCCTGTGGCAAGTATGCAGAAGCTGCAGCCGAAGTAACGGCTCTTGCCGTCCTTAAGCACGCTCAGGTAAAATCCGCCGAGGGTTTTGTGCATTGAGTAGAGCAGGGCGTTGTCGAGAATATCGACGTTCTCCTTCTGCTTTACCGCCAAAATCAAAGCATCTACAATCGCCTTGCCGGTGGAGTCCTTGTGATGGACAATCCTGTGGCGGCTGTGTCCTGCCTCGAGCGTTTTGCACATTGTGCCGTCGGGGTTTAGGTCAAAGTCAACGCCGAGCTCCTTGATTTTGAGCACGTCGCCGGGACCTTCCTTTACGAGCTTTTCGACTGCTTTTAAATTATTTTTGTACTTGCCGGCGATTAGGGTATCGGTGATGTGCAGCTTGTAGTTATCGTGTGCCAAATCAAGCACACAGGCTACTCCGCCCTGCGCCAGCGAGCTGTTCGAAAGCTCGAGCTCGCGCTTTGAGATAAGCAGAACGCTCACGTCATCGGGAAAGTTCAGCGCGGCATACAGTCCTGCCGCTCCTGTGCCGACAATTATAACGTCATATTGTTTTTCCATAAACAACTCCAAAACAATTCTTTACATTCCTTCAATCATATATTATACTACTAATTAGGAAAATAGTAAACAGTTTTTTACAGTAAAAGTTTCAGCAATCCTTTTTCGGAGGTGTATATGGAACTGATTAGTAATGAAGAAATAATTCCGAGAGCGCTGCTTGTAAGCGTAGATACGGGCAATTTTGACACCGAGGCGTCAATGGACGAGCTCTTTGAGCTTGTAAAAAGCGCAGGGGCAGAGCCTGCGTTTTCGGTAATTCAAAAGCTGCAAAAGCCCGAATCCGCGACCTTTGTAGGCTCGGGCAAGCTCGAGGAGATAAAAAATGTCTGCGACAGCGAGGAGCTCGATTTGATTATCGCGGACAGTGAGCTCTCCCCCACGCAGATTAAAAACATCGAAAATTACACAGGCGTGCGCGTAATTGACCGCACAACGCTGATTCTTGACATTTTCGCGCTAAGGGCGCGTTCAAAGGAAGGCAAGCTGCAGGTTGAGCTCGCGCAGCTAAAGTATATGCTTCCGCGCCTTACGGGTAAGGGAATTGAGATGTCGCGTCTCGGCGGCGGTATCGGCACGAGAGGTCCGGGTGAAACAAAGCTCGAAACCGACAGGCGGCACATCCGCAGGCGGATTGAAACGCTTAAGGATGAGCTTGATGAGGTTGAAAAGCACAGACAAATGCTCAGGAACAGGCGCGAAAAGGACGGCATTATCACCTGCGCGATTGTCGGCTACACAAACGCCGGAAAGTCAACTCTGATGAACGCGCTGACCGACGCCGGAGTTCTGGCGCAGGACAAGCTTTTCGCAACGCTCGACCCAACGTCACGCGCGCTTAAACTGCCGAGCGGCGTGAGCATTATGCTGATTGACACGGTAGGACTTGTCCGCAGACTTCCCCATCACCTGGTTGAAGCGTTCCGCTCAACGCTGGAGGAAGCGGCACAGTCGGACATTATCATCAACCTTTGCGACGCTTCAAGCGACGAGGCGAGGGTTCACCTCAGCGTTACAAACGATTTGCTCGAATCCCTCGGCTGCGGCGACACGCCGATTATCACCGTGCTGAACAAGTGCGATTTACTCGACGATATCACGCTCGCGCAGGACTTTAACTCGTACATAAAAATTTCCGCCAAAAACGGCGACGGTATTGACAAGCTGCTCGAGGCTATCGACAGCAACCTGCCTGTCAGGATGAAGCGCGTAAGCCTGCTTGTGCCCTTCAAAAGCGCGGGAGTTATCAGCGATATCCGCGAAAAGGGCACGCTGATTTCAGAGGAATATATCTCCGAAGGCATCGCGGTGGAAGCGATTGTCGATAAAATTATATATGCAAGGGTAAAAGAATTTGAGATAAAGGAGAACTGATTATGGATTTTATTGTAAACATTGATTTTTCAATACTTAACTTTATTCAGGAGCATATCCGCAACTCGTTTTTAGATCCTGTAATGATGGTTTTGAGCTATATGGGCGAATACGGCGTGTTTTGGATTTTGCTTGCGATTATACTGCTGTTTTTCCGCAAAACAAGAGCCGCAGGCGTTTGCGTTTTGGCGGCTATGGCGCTGGGATTTTTGTGCGGAGATATTATCATCAAGCACATCGTCGCGCGTCCGAGACCGTTTTTGCTCAACCCGTCCGTTAATATGAACATCCCCGGCCCGACAAGCTACAGCTTTCCGTCAGGCCACAGCACCTCGGCGTTTGCCGCCGTTACAGCGCTGTTCGGTATGCTTAAGGAAAAAAGATGGATTGCCTACTCGGGCTTAGTCCTCGCGCTTTTGATTGTTTTCTCGAGAATGTACAACTACGTTCACTATCCGTCCGACATCTTAGGCGGAATTACACTCGGCATAATCACAGGTCTTTTCATGGTGTTCATCTTCAAAAAGACAAAGCTCGACAAAAGATTGTCGGGAGAATTGAAGAAGAACAACTGATTATATTTTCAGTCAAATTTAAAGGGGCATCCGGAAGGTTGCCCCTAAAAATATCAATATAAATCGGCACCATATTAATTCATTCGGGAACTAAACGCTTCGAACAAGCAAACCTGTCCGCCCGACCGAAATTTCCATTTTCCATTATCAATTATCAATTAAAAACTATGTGATAAATAACTATTGATTTATAAATATATTTGTGTTATAATAACAAAGATGCAAGCTGTCATTGCGTGCAAATAAGCGAGCGGCAGGCCCTGTGCGATTGGGGTCTGCGAACCATGTCAGGCGGGGAACCGAGCAGCATTAAGCAGTTCTTCCGATGCGATACAGTCAGTCTGTCGTTCACTTATTTGTACGGTTAGCCGAATGTCGGCGTGACCGCTTGCTTTTTTTCTAAGATTTTCAGGCGGAGGTGAGAGCTTTGTATCAGGCTTTGTACAGAAAATACCGTCCCCGTACCTTTGACGACGTCGCAGGTCAGGAACACATTACCACAACACTCAAAAACGAACTGAAAAACGGCAGAATCAGCCACGCCTATCTTTTTACGGGCTCTCGCGGAACAGGCAAAACCTCCTGCGCCAAAATCCTCGCCAAGGCGGTAAACTGCCTTAACCCTCAGGACGGCTCGCCGTGCGGAGAGTGCGAGATTTGCCGCGATATCGACAGCGGACGTTCGATTGACGTCTTTGAAATCGACGCCGCCTCTAACCGCAAAATCGACAGCATACGCGAGATCATCGACGAGGTTCAGACCGCGCCGCACCGGTGCAAATACCGTGTATATATAATCGACGAGGTTCATATGCTTACGGCGGAGGCGTTTAACGCCCTGCTGAAAATCCTTGAGGAGCCGCCCAAGCACGTTGTGTTTATTCTTGCGACAACCGAGGTTCACAAGATTTTGCTCACAATCCAGTCGCGCTGCCAGCGGTTTGACTTTCACCGTATCGCGCCGCGCGATATTGCCGACAGACTGCTCTACGTTGCCGATAAAGAGGACGCAGAACTTACAGACAGCGCTGCAATGCTTATCGCCTCGGTTTCCGACGGCGCAATGCGCGACGCGCTGTCGCTTATGGACAGGTGCCTCGCAATCAGCAGGAGCATTGACGACAATGTTGTGCGTTCCGCCGCAGGACTTGCGAACAAGGACTATCTGTTCGACCTCGCCGCCTGCGTTATCAACAAAAACACCGCCAAGGCGCTCGAGATTATCGACCGTCTGTACCGCGACGCCAAGGATATGCCAAAGCTCTGCGACGAGCTGACGGCGCATTTCAGGGCGCTTATGCTCATAAAGTCGGTCAGAAATCCGCGCGATATTGTCGTGTTCACCGACAGAGAATTTGAGATGTCACAAACCCAGGCGGACTATCTGTCGCTTGCGGATATTGTTTACTATATGGACGTTCTGTCGCGCTCATATCAGCGAATGGGCAAGGGCACGGGCGACCGCACCGAGCTCGAAATGGCGCTGGTCAAGCTCTGCTCACCCGAGCTCGACGTCACAAACGAGGCTTTTGCAGCGAGGATTACTGCGCTTGAACGCGCGGTTAAAAAGGGAATTTCGGTTCAGACGGCGGCTGTTGAAGCTCCTATGAGCGAGCCCAAAAAAGAGGAAGCTACTCCCGAAACAGCGGAAGAACCTGCCGAAGTAGTTCCCGAGGAAACGGAAGCTCCCGAAAAGGCAGAGGAAATACCTGTCGAACCCGAAAATAAGCCCGAAGAAAAGCCCAAAGAACAGCCCGAACCCCCAAAGCCTGCGCAAAGCAAGTCTCAAAACACTCAAAAGAACGTGGATATAATCAAGCTCAGCCGCGAGGCTGTGCCCTTCCCCCAGTGGATTGAGGTAGTTGAAGCGATTAAGTCCACCTCGCGTTCATTGGCGGCGGCTTTTTCAGGCTCAACCGCGTACGAAAACGGCGGATTTTTGCTTATCGACTGCGAAAATGTAATGGCGTTTGAGCTGTTGCGGCAGGGCGATATGCGCAGAAATATCCGCGATATTTTACAGCAGATTACGGGCAAGGCGTACAGGCTCGGCCCTTACAAAACAAAAACCGAACAGGAAGTTAAACAGGAAGATCCGCTGAGCGGCTTTAAGGAAAAGCTTGATAAGAGCGGCATTAAATACACAGAAGAATAAATCTGAAAGGAAGATAAATATGAAAGCAAGATTACCCAAGGGTTACGGCGGCGGAGGCTCAAACAACATTCAGCAGCTCGCGCGTCAGGCTCAAAAGCTTCAGGACGATATGGCAGCGGCTAACGAGGAGCTCGAAGCTAAGGAATACGAGGCAGCCGCAGGCGGCGGTGCTGTTAAGGTTAAGGTAACAGGCAAAATGGAGCTTGTTTCCGTTGAAATTCAGCCCGAGGTTGTTGATCCCGACGACGTTGAAATGCTCGGAGATTTGCTGATGGCAGCCGCAAACGAGGCGCTCAGAACCGCCGCAAAGGAAAAGGAAGAAAAGATGGAAGCCCTCTCGGGCGGACTTAACATTCCGGGAATGTTTTAATTATGGCTCAGTATAACGTTGCTCCGCTTGAAAGACTTGTGGAGCAGTTTGAGAGAATGCCCGGTATCGGACACAAAACCGCTCAGCGGCTTGCATATTATGTGCTCAATCTGTCAAAAACACAGGCAGACGAGCTTGCAAACGCCGTTGTTGAGGCTCACACAAAAATACATTACTGCTCAAGGTGCTGTAATTTGACCGACAGAGAGCTCTGCCCGGTCTGCGCGAATGAAGCGAGGGATCACAGCCAAATCTGCGTTGTCGAAACCCCCAGAGATGCCACGGCGGTCGAGAACACTCACGAGTACAAGGGCGTTTATCACGTTCTGCACGGCTCAATTTCTCCGCTTAACGGCGTAGGCCCCGATGATTTGACGATTAAACAGCTTATCGCAAGGCTCGGCGAGAATGAAGTTGCCGAGGTTATTATGGCGACTAACCCAACCGTTGAGGGTGACGCCACGGCGCTGTATATATCTAAGCTCCTAAAGCCTATGGGCGTTAAGGTTACGCGCCTTGCCTACGGAATTCCCGTCGGAGGCGACCTTGAGTATGCCGACGAGTACACGCTCGCAAGGGCGCTGGAAGGCAGGAACGAAATCTGATGAGTGAAACAAAAACCATTGCCCAAAACAAAAAAGCCAGACACGACTATTTTGTCGAGGAAAGCTTTGAAGCCGGAATTGAGCTTTGCGGAACCGAGGTAAAGTCTATCCGTCAGGGCAGGGTTAATCTAAAGGACAGCTGGTGCTCCGTTGACAAGGGCGAGCTTTTTGTTAACGGAATGCACATTTCGCCCTTTGAGCAGGGCAATATATTTAACCGCGACCCGATGCGCGTAAGAAAGCTGCTTATGCACAAAAAAGAGATTAACCGCCTGTTTGGAATAGTTAAGCAAACCGGCTACTCGCTGATACCGCTCAGCCTGTATTTTAAGGGCAGCCGCGTAAAGGTTCAGGTGGGCTTGTGCAAGGGCAAAAAGCTATACGACAAGCGCGAGGACATGGCAAAACGCGCCGCAAAGCGCGACATGGAACGCGCGATTAAGGAACAAAGCAGGTAGAGCTAAATTGTTTCCTGTGAAAACAGCTAAATTATTTCGCTGCGCTCAATAGCTAAATTTTTCGGTAAACCGAAAAGCTGAATTTACAGAAAAGCTTGCGGAGCAAATTTAGCTCGCGAAGCGAATTTAGCTTGCCGAAGGCAAATTTCACTCGCGTAAGCGAATTTAACTGCGAAGCAAAGCTTCGCACATATGGGGATGTAAAGGCTTCGACGGGGAGAACGACCCCGGATAAGCGAGCGGCGGTGCGGAACCGCCATAAAATCCGCAAACTTAAAATAACTGACAAAAATACAGTTGCTTTAGCTGCTTAATGCAGCTCGTTCCTGCGCGGAGTACCTCGGCCGCGTAAGGGGCGTCGATTAGAGGTAAATGTGAACAGAGAATTGCTCCGCTCCCTGTCACACATCAGGAGCTGCCAAACCGTTTAGCCTGTCGTTAGGCGACTCGGCAAGGGAGATTTAATATAGCGACTGCGCTCGGAGAAAGTCCCGGCGAATTCTTTTCGGACACGGGTTCGATTCCCGTCATCTCCACCAAACAAGTATTGGATGAACACCTACTTTTTCAGCGGCGGTTTTGCCGTTAAGGTAATGCTCTGATACGCATTACAAAAGCACCGTTTCGAGAAATCGAAACGGTGCTTTTGTTTTATGTTGGTTTTTAAATCGACACATTCGATTTATCGGTGTTCTCCGTATATAATGGAATCATCAAATTGAACGGAGGTAAACACGATGAAAAACCTGAAATATCACATTTATCTGACTGCTGATGAAAGGCGCACAGTCTTCAACAGCCTGATTGATTTGAGGAACGACCTTTTATCACAGGACAGGTACACCGACATTATTGACGAGCTGTTAATCAAGCTCACAAAAGCAAAAGTCAAGAAAATCAAGATTAAGGAGGTCTAAGGTATGGATACAAAGATTACATACACGCAGCAGGGTGATTATTTGCTCCCGAATCTGACACTTCCCGAACAGGATAACCGACCAATCGGATTGTGGGGACAACAACATCTTCGATATATCAAACAAAGCCGTCCGATTCTCTATACCAACCTACTCACGAAATGTAAGCTAAACGAATATCTTGCCGACATAAATGAGCAGGCAGAAAAGATGTATGAGCAGCTTGTAGTTGCCTTTGCAAAAGAAGAAGGCTGCACGGAGCAGCTGAAAGCGTCCAATCAAATGCTTTGGGTACGCAAGAGAAATAACGCCACTCAACGAGCGAGAGAAGTTGTTTCAAAAGAGATAATTCTCAAATAGCGAGCAAAAGATAATAGTGGAATTTTCGAACAAAAAGTGCTTCTCTGAAAGCACTTTTTTGGTTATAGATATTGAAAGACTACCTGAACTATAGTATGATAGTATATATTGCAACGAAAATGTAAAACAAAAGAATTTGGGAGGTTTTTATGGCAATTCATATGAGTATAAGATTAGCGTGGCATAGTGATGGATGGAACGGTCATATTTGTAAAAAGCCTTGTGAGAATACATTTTGTATTGGTCAACACTCATATCCGGGAAATTTAATTGCCGGGACTCGCAATTTAGAATATGAAACTGAACGCGCCGGTGAACCTTGTTCTAAAACTCAGTGTGGAGCAGCTTGCGGATTGAGTATCAATGCATTCGGCAAGGATACAATTTCCGTGAAGGTAGATCCTCCATCGTTCTGGAAAGCCGGAGATGCTGATCCTATTTATATTTCGCTACCTCCATCAACTGCTTGCACTTGGTGCTATGAAGCAATGTATAACGATGAGGTTGAAACAAAAGGCGAAAGTTCACAAAAATATAATTATGATAAAAGGAAAGCTGCTGCAGAGAAATATTTTGCACAGTTTGAACCGGGTAAATCTCTAATCATATACTACGCAGGATACAGCAACCCATTTAGTGAAAATGAAGAAAACAATTATGTCATTGTTGGTATTTCTCGATTAAAAAAGATTGACAATACCTATTACTATGACAATACAAGCGAAGAAATAAAAAGAAAGTATTCCGGTGGTTTTGTTTGGCAAAAACCGATTACTTCAAACTATCCAAATGAGGGATTCTGTATTCCTTATTGGAAATACATAGATGATGAAAGGATTATTGAGAAACTCGTTTTAAAACCGGCAAACAGGTCTCCGTTCAAATATGGAAGCAGAGAAGTAGGCAATGATGATGTTATCGAAGTAATCAATCAACTTGTTGCAGTTGTGGATACATTAATTGAAATTGGGGATGACACAGAAGATTGGCTAAAGAGAAAAAAGTGGTTAAACAGTGTTCTTAATGAGCTTTGGACCGCAAGAGGACCGTTCCCTGGTTTTCCTTCGGTTATGGAAAGCCTTGGATTAAATGACTTTGTATCAAAGTATATCGGTATTGCTGATGATTCTGAAATGAAGAAATTCCGAGATGAAGTAAAGGATTTTCTTGAAGGGGATTTAGATAATATAGCTGGTTTTGCGCCAACAAAAGAGTTTAGCAAGAGAATAAGACGTGAATATCAGTTGCTCGGAAAAGAAACCGCTGATTTTTTGTTTGATGTTTTAGCGAGATTTGATATAAATGCCAATCAAGTTAGGTCTATCATTTCCGATGATAGAGAAAACGTATCTATAACTGCTTCAATTGCTGAGATGATGCAAAACCCATATATAATATTTGAGCAGTATAGAGGTTACGACTCAGATGATACAATTCCGTTTTATAAGATCGACAACGGCGTTATTCCATCACCTGAGTATGGAATTATTGATTTATTGGATAATGGCTCCACAGAAAGGTTCCGAGCATTTTGCGTTGACGAACTCAATAGGATTCCCGCACACTCATTTGGTGAGGCTGAATCCATACTTCGTGTTGTAAATTCAAGGATATCTCGTTTACCTGAGTGGAAACAGTATTCATTCAAAATGCAGAATTATTCTGTTGAACAGGAAATACTTAACTGTGCACTTGTTCAGAAAAAGAATGAAAACGGAGTTTTATATTTATATCTTAAATCTACATATGATGATGAAAGAACAGTCGAGAATGCATTAAGGAATCTTGCTGAAAGATCAGATATTAAGCTCAAAATTGCTATTACTCCGGAAAAATTCAAACGGGGATTGAAGGTTGATAATTCGCCGCTTGTAACACGAGCGCCTGATGAATACGAGAAAATACTTGATCATCAGGCAGAAATCTGTATGCAGATTTTTACTAAACCTTTATGTGTCCTTTCCGGAGCTGCAGGAACGGGAAAAACAACGGTTATCAAAACCCTGCTTGAAAACATAGATAGAGTACACGGAGCAGGAACAAGCTATTTGCTGATGGCTCCTACAGGAAAAGCCGCAGAAAGAATAAAAACTCAGACCGGGAAAAGATCATCAACTATTCATTCTCATCTTGCTAAAAGCGGATGGATTAATGCAAATTTTTCATTTAAAAGAATAGGCGGCTCATTGAGCGAGGATATTAATACTATCATAATTGACGAATGTTCAATGATTGACCTTAACCTATTTGCAACTTTAATGAGATCAATTAATTGGAACAGCGTTCAAAGATTGATACTTATCGGAGACCCAAACCAACTTCCCCCTATCGGAAGAGGAAAAGCTTTTGCTGATACAATTGAATGGCTAAGTGAAGAGCATCCTAATAATGTAGGTGTTCTAACCGATAATATTCGTCAACTTGTAAATACTGTTGAGAATAAAGGACACGGCATTTTAGGCTTGGCTAATGTTTTTATTCAGGAGCACCAACAAGTTGAAGATGGATACTCGGCAGCAAAACATAAAGCTGAAAGAGAAGAATTGTTTGAACAGATTGTTGAAAATGGTAACGGTGATGTAGATAAAGACCTTGGAGTGTATTTTTGGAATGAACAGGAAGAACTAGAAAACCTTCTTTCTAATGTTATGATTCGTGATATGCAGGAATATACGGGCATAAATCCGGATTCTGACAGTATAGACAAGTTATGGTTTGAAATGATAAGAGATAAAAATGGAAACAGTAATCCGGAAGTAACCCAAGTCATTTCACCATATCGAGGAGAGTTTTACGGAACTGACTCTCTCAACGCACTTCTGCAGAAAACTCTTAATCCAAAATGGAGTAAAAAACAGTTGGATGGAATAGGATATTTTGATAAAGTTATTCAGTTCAGAAACCGTCCACAGTCCGATCTGGCATATGCTCAAACTTCATCAAATAAGAATATTAAAGCAGAGATTTATAACGGTGAAATAGGGCTTTCTGGTATTCACCGGTTAGATTTTTCGGCTCCAAAAGGTAAGCAGCCTAAGTATAAGAAGCAAGGGCGTGTTGATCGCCTACAGGTTACATTTTCCGGAAAAGCAAGACAAGGATTAAGATATAATTACGGAAAGAACCTTGGTCGAGATTCAGAAGGAAAATGGATTCCGGAGCAAAAAGTGTTAGATAATTTGGAGCTCGCTTATGCGATAAGCGTTCATAAATCACAGGGCTCTGAATTTGATTATGTGTACATTGTAATTCCGAATAAAGATAGCCATTTGATGTCAATGGAATTATTGTACACAGCTATAACTCGTGCACAGAAAAAAGTTACAATCTTTGTTCAACAGGATATCAGTACACTGACAAGGCTAAGCCATACCGAAAAATCAGCTGTAAGAAAAATAAATTCTTCCATTTTTAAGTTCGAGCCTTTACCTGAATTTGTTATATACTCAAATTCAAAATGGTATGAATCCGGCAAGAAGATAGCAACATTGTCCCAATTCTTTGTGCGCTCCAAATCAGAAGCAATAATTACAAACCTACTTGTTGATAGAGAAATCCCGTTTAAATACGAGGAACCTTTATATGCTCCGGACGGAACTATGTACTTGCCTGATTTTACTGTTATTTTTAGAGGAGAAAAGTATTATTGGGAGCACGTGGGACGGACAAACGATCCTAACTATATGGCACATTGGGCAAAAAAAGAAGCTTGGTACAATAAGCACTTTCCGGGGAAGCTATTAACTACATATGAAGGAAATACGCTTACAACGGATGCGGTTGCGTTGATTGATCAAAATAAGTAGATGGATATCTCACTGTTGAAAAGAGGTATGAAAAATGAACGAGCAGGAAAAACAATTCTTTAACGCATTACACAAGGATAGATCGGATAATGCCGATACTCTTGAAAAACCGTCTATGCGCGGAATAAAAAACAGTGTAGTCGAGAAGTATTCCGACCAAGCGCATTTTATTTATGAATTGCTTCAAAACGCTGACGATGCTTTTGCGACTAGTGCAAGGTTTGTTCTGGAAAAAGATCGGCTGATTTTTGCTCATAATGGTTCAAGACATTTTTCCGTAACTGATCCCGCAAATGAAGAGTCTGATTCTGAGAACAATACCCTGGGCGATATTAATGCGATCACCTCTATTGCTAACTCAAATAAAACTGAGGCGTCAATAGGAAAGTTCGGCGTAGGGTTTAAAGCCGTATTTCAGTATACACAAACACCCCATATCTATGATCCGAATTTTAAATTCAAGATTGAAAGATTTATTGTTCCTACTCTTCTGGACGAAGACTTTCCAATGAGAAGACCCGATGAAACGCTGTTTGTTTTTCCTTTTGATCATCAGGAAAGAGACGCAGATGAGGCATACAATGATATTTCGGATAAGTTGAAAAACCTATCATATCCGCTTTTGTTTTTAACAAATCTTAAGGATATCGAATTTGAATTCGGTGATGTTATTGGGTTATATGAAAAATGCATAAAAGAAACAATCAGGTTTGATGATACTGTTGCTGAACACTTGGTATTAACACAAAATGCGGGGGAAGAACTATATGATGAAAAACTATGGTTATTCTCTCGCTTGGATGAGCACAACCATAAATATTCGGCGGGCTTTTTTACAAACGAAGAAGGTTATCTGAGATCGATAGATGAACCGGCGTTTTGCTTTTTTCCGACTAAGGAAGTTACCAACCTGAACTTTATTATTCACGCACCGTTCTTGTTAACTGACAGCCGTGAAGGAATTCGTGCCGGTATTGCTCATAACGATAATATGATTAAGCTATTGTCGAAGTTATCTGCGGACTCTCTGGAATATTTGAGAGATATCGGCGTTAAGAATTCCAAGCGGTTGATAGATGACAGCATTATAGACATTATTCCTGTTGATGAAAATGCTTTTAGCGATCCTTCAAATAAACGAAAAGTTTCATTTCTTCCATTTTATGAATCGATTAAGGAGAAGTTCGAAAACACAAAGCTAATTCCAACAGAAAACGATTATGTAATTCCGAATAATGCATACTGGGCTGCTGTTCCGCAACTAACTCAGCTGTTTTCAAACAAGCAACTCAGTAAGATTGTAGAAAACGAAGAAGCACAATGGGCTTTTGTGTCTTTGGGACGTGATGAAGTTCAGAGAAATAACAAAGCTTTGTTTAGATATGTTGAAGAACTAACAAGAACCAATTTAAATGAGGATGCAATAATCACAGGAAGATCAAGAGGGTATTTTTATAATCGATATTTAGGTGATTATCAGTCGCTCGAAAGTGTAAAAGGAATTGATTCCGGTTTTATTGAAAACCAGAATATAGAATGGCTTCACAAATTCTATAAATGGCTTTCGGAAACTAAACACCGGACTGAGATCATAAAAGAATTACCAATCTTTTTAGATCAGAATCAAAAAGCCGCTGCTGCGTTCGATGATGAAGAACAATTGATTCTATTCCTTCCCGTAAAAGATGTGGAGGGATACAGAGTTGTTAATGAGGATTTGCTGGAAAACAAGGATACAAGGGAATTTATTACTTCGATTGGTGTTAAACAACCTTCTCTAAAAAATCAGATATATAATATTATTTTACCTCAGTACGAAAAAGGCGACGCTGAGATAGACACAGATCCTCATTTCAGTATGTTTTTTAATTATTATTGCAAATGCTCAACTGATGAAATTGAAGAATTTATTGATTTGATAAAGTCCTGCGAGTTTTTGATTTACTATCAAGATGAAATTGCGTATAGAGGTAAAGCATCTGATATGTACTTGCCAACGGATGATTTGGTTCGCTATTTTAAGTACAAGCCTACAATCAGATTCATTGACATTAATCATTATAAGTCAATGGTAGGAAATGAACGCGAAAAATATTTGTTTTCATTTCTCAGAGAGTTAGGTATAAAAACCTCACCGAATGAATATTCAAAAAACGAGCCGGGATATTTGCATCAAACAACAGAGAGATTTATTGATGGTTTGCAGGAAATCTTAGAAGAGGTCGAAAAAACAAAAGATGCAGAACTGTCGGTTTTCTTGTGGAGTCAGCTTTGCAAATTGGCTGAAGATAACAAACTTGGCTTTTATTTGCTCAATAAGACAGTAAAAACAAGACCTGACGGTCGTTACAATTTCAGAATACAGTATGAGGATTCATCTACCAAAGTTTGTTTGTTTAGCAAAAAATGGTTGGTGAATAATGAAGGGGATTTTGTATCGGTAAAGGAAATAACAAAAGGTGAATTATCGTCAATATATGACATAGAAAATGAACGCGCTGAAACCCTGCTGACGATTCTTGAAATAACAGACGTGCAGGAAACTGAGGACGAGAATGAAAGTAATCTTACCGAAGCACAACGTGAAAAAATTGAATTTGCAAATAAAATGAAGGCATTGGGAATCAACGAAGAAGATCTGGAAGAATTTAAAGAATTCAAGAAACAAAAAGAAGCCCGAAAGAGAGCCGCCGAGACGGATCGGAATTCTGCCGACCATTCTTCCCATCGCATTGAAACACATTATACCACAGAGGAAATTGATGATTATTTCCAGGAAGATGCCGAAAACGATTCAATTTCCGCTAAAGATAAAAAGAGAATCGATAAATCGACTGCTAAGGTAATTAAAGATATTGCAGTAAGGATTAAAGGCAAAGAAGCAGCAACATTTTCATCGGAAACCGAGGATAAACTTGATTATGATGAAGATGAATACACTCCTTCCCCTGTTGATTACAGCAAGAAAATCGAACGTGCAAAACAGAAAAGCGCGGCTGAAATTGATAGAATTACATACTTTGAAGAATTGCAAAACAAGGCGCTTTCGGCTCCAAAATATTCATATGGCTGGTTTAAAACATTGCTTGAGATGGAAAGCATTAACAGCGGCGAAGCTAATTCCCGCAGCAGAGAAGTATCAATAAGCTTTGCTAAAGCCGAAAGAGAACCTGGAACAAAACGAACATTGGTACTTAAACACCCGGATAAGTATATCCCGCAGTTTATGGAGGAATTAGCTGATATACCCCTAGTTCTGCATATGGGAGATCAGACTAAAAAAGTTGCCGTCGAAGTTGCAAATATTAAATCATATTCTCTCCGAGTAAAATTGAAAAGTGCCGAAGTTATCAATGATATTGATTTTAGCGCTGTAACATCTGCTACAATTGACGCAAAGAGTCCCGCATTTCTTTTGGAAGAGCTTCGAAAACAATTCGCTGAATTTGAATTCGAGGATGAATTCAACATGCAGGAAAACCTGTGTGAAAACATCGAGTTTGTATTCGGACCTCCGGGAACAGGAAAAACTACTCATCTGGCAAAAAACATCTTGCTTCCGATTATGAAAAACGTCAAAGAATGCAAAGTGCTTGTTCTTACTCCTACGAACAAGTCGGCAGATGTTCTTGTGAAAAGATTAATGGAAGTATCCGAAAGCGATGCTTCATATAATGACTGGTTGGTTAGATTCGGAGCAACCGGGGATGAGGAAATTGAACAAAGTCCGGTATTCAAAGATAAAACATTTGATATCAGGACGTTGTCAAAAAGCGTAACAGTAACAACTATTGCAAGATTTCCGTATGATTTCTTTATGCCGGAGGGCGCAAGAGTATTCTTGAACGGTATTAACTGGGATTACATTATTATTGATGAGGCATCTATGATTCCTCTTGCAAATATAGTTTACCCGTTATATAAGAAAACTCCTAAGAAGTTTATTATTGCAGGTGATCCGTTTCAGATTGAGCCTATTACGTCAATTGACCTTTGGAAAAATGAAAACATTTACACTATGGTGAATTTGGATTCGTTTGAAAAACCGGACACTACTCCCTATCAGTACAAGGTTGATCTATTAACAACACAATATCGTAGTATTCCCGATATAGGTAGGACTTTTAGTGAGTTTGCGTATGGAGGTATTTTAAATCACTATCGTAATTCCGATAGCCAAAGGGCGTTAAATCTCGGACAGGATTTGGAAATCAAAACCCTGAATATTATAAAGTTCCCTGTAAGTAAATATGAAAGTATTTATCGGTGTAAAAGGTTGCAGCACAGCAGTTCTTATCAGGTGTATTCCGCAATTTTCACATTTGAATATGTGAGTTATTTGTCTCGTGCAATAGCTGAAAACAACAAGGGCTCATTGTTCAAAATAGGTATCATTGCTCCTTATAGAGCACAAGCGGATATGATAGACAAGCTGTTATCGTCAGAACAGTTACCGGATGAAGTGGACGTGCAAGTCGGAACGATTCATGGTTTTCAGGGCGATGAATGCGATATTATATTTGCTGTGTTTAATACACCTCCTTCAATAACCGCTTCAAAAGAAATGTTCTTAAACAAAAAGAACATAATTAATGTTTCGATTAGCAGAGCAAGAGATTATCTGTTTGTAGTTATGCCGGATGATGAGACAGATAACATAAATAATCTTAATTTGGTAAAAAGAGTAGAAGGATTAATCAAAAGGTCCGATTCATGGAATGAGTTTGCTTCGCCGAATTTAGAAGAACTAATCTTTGGCGACTCAAAGTATCTTGAAAACAATACGTTTTCAACAGGACATCAAAGCGTTAACGTTTATGGCTTACCGGAAAAGAAATACGAGGTAAGAACCGAAGAAACTGCTGTTGATGTACAGATTCATTGGATGGCGGGACAATCTGTTTCTGAAGTTAAACCTTCGAACGTAATAAGAAAAGCGTTTCCAAGCAACAAATCAGACATACCAGATAAAACTCTAGTTCCTGAAGAATTAAGAAAAAATGCTATTACTATAATGGTTTCCGGTGCTATTAACGGTCTATGTTATTTAGTTCCATATTCCGGAAAGCTTAAGCGTTATACAGCAAAAAAAATAGTTGGTATGTTTGTTCCGCAAATAAGGAACAACAAAGAGAAGATGGTAAGTGTATCTGTTGTTGAAGAAGACAGGATTATATATGTATCTTTTGATACGCTTAAAGTATACGGACAAGGTTTTAAGAATTCTGAGGGAATAACACTTCGAAAAACTTTATTTATTTGAATAATCGATTGTCGTGGATTACCAATCCAAGTAACGAGCAAAGACCGGGTATTCTTTTAGGATTACCCGGTCTTTGTTGTTATGCGAAAAAGCATACTTTTCCTATGTTACACCAAACAAATATTGGACGAACACTTGTTTTTTCAGCGTCGGTTTTGTTGTCAGGTGTGATCTTTGTTGCTAATATGAAAGGAATCAATATAGTTTTATCTGTAGTGATTCCTTTTAAGTTTTTTACCGATTTTTAATCAGTTTGTATTCTAGAAGAACCTTCGATTGAACCTTTATCGCAATCAAAATAGTAAAAGCCACCCCAAGTGCTCCATTTTTGATTGTTACCACCTAGGAAAAACTGTTTTTCTCCGAACAATGTCCAAAAAAGCACAAGATGATTTTCTGACAGATATTTTTCAATGTAGTCTTTCCGAATTAATAAATATTCGTTTTTATCATCGATTTTATGTTCAAATGCTACCAACTCATTATTATCAGAATAATAACTACCATCAATGTCTTTCTGCTTTAAGTGTAACTTATAGACAATATCCATACAAGGATGATCAATTCTGGTGGATTCACTTTGAGAAGCATCATAAGTAGATTCCCAAGCGGTAGATGAATACGATACCATATATTTTGCGATTACTTTCTCAATGTGTTCGGTTCTCTCGGTAGGTATTTCTATATACTCAAGTATCCCTTCTTCCAGTTTTTCTTTATCAAGTTCTATTCCGATATCTTTTACAATTCTAGTCTCACCAGTATCAACAAGTAAATCAATTAAAGGATTGCCTTCCACTTCAACAAAAGACTTTGCCCAAGGATATTCTCTGTTGAAGATTTCAGTATGACAATTTGCATCTTGCAAACGGTAATCGTACAGATTACTAGACTCCAATTTCTTCTTTACATCCCAAAAATCATCTTTTTCGACCAAATATCCGGTGGCTATTGCCCAAATCCATTGATTACCCATGTCAGTTACAGAACCAAAGGTTTCGTAATGGTTTTGTTTTGATTCAAGCTTTTTATAAATATGTAGTGAAATCCACTCTATGTTATTATTATCTCGTATAAGGATATTGTTTGGAAAAGATTTAAATAGCTCGGAATCGTTATTGACCCATTCTTCAATATCTTCTTCTTTATTGCTAACAATAAATTGATTAGCATACTCTGGAACTATTATTTCAGATTTGTCAAAAGACAATAAAAAGTTTTGATTCAAAGTCGGATCAAAATCACGTACATATATATTCCAAGGCCCTGTATATGGTGAAGGAACCTCATCATAGTTTTTTAATAGGTGTGTATCGGAAACTCTCGCAAGAATATTCCAAAAAGTAATCCATTGATACTTTTTCCCAATTCTTTCCGTCTTTTTGTCATCATGCCTTGAATATAATCGACCATAAGGAAAAGGCACATCATTTTTAAAATAATCGTTCTTGTACTCTAAAGTGTCTCGTATATATTGCATAGCATAATGATAGAGATTCTCAATATCAACATTATCAAATTTTTCTAGACCCGATTGGAAAACATATCTGCCAAAATCGCCGTATGCTGCGGGAGCATTAGGAAGATTTGGGCGCATTGACAAATAGATTCTATTAAAGCCTGAATACGAGCTTCCTTCTTTATAATATTCTTCATGTTCAACCGTAGGAATAGTATCAGAGTTGTATGGTGGATTAATAATTGAAATATCAAAATTTAATTCATTAGGAAATTCGTATAGAAATCGTTCAATGATTAACCGAGCATAATCTCTCAACAGAATATCAGGAAATACTTTTTTCTGTTTGAATATTCGAGTATACACATAGTTAACAAGCTGTGTGTATTCACGTTTATGCTCCGATTCTCTTTTCACGCATGCGCCAAATACTACACCGAATAATCTTTGACTTACATATGGATCATTTACGGATTCAAATTTCCTTAGAATATATTCACAAAGTTCAAAATTGTTCTTCAGCAATTCAACCATAGCCTTTGAGGTTGTATCTCTCAAATATCTATTAGACGAAGTTAGAATCCAAGACAACAATATAAGCAACAGTTTCACACTTTCAGAATCCAATGGACCAAGCGAATGTCCGTTATCAAAATATTCGACAATTTGAACAAGTCGATCTTCATCACTCATATCGTTAACATATATTGTCCAAAGATAATCTCTATAGTTCAAAGGGTATTTTATCAAAAGTGAATGAAGAAATTCAGCATTAAGTTTATGATTTGGCTTGGTGCTGTTTTCAATCAGTAACCTCCATACTTTGTTAGGATCAAAATTATGATTATTTATAAAATCCTTAAATGATTTTTGATTTATAGTTATATTTTTACGCCAACTGAAAGACTCTAGATACTTCTCACATAGATAATCAACTTCATAGGGTTCATCCAATGTGCTAGTAATATCTTCAAAGAAGTCGTGTGAAAACTTTTCAGCACATAAAGAACAAACTGCAATAAAACTATCCTCATTAATGCGTTTGGTTATTTTACCATTTTCTATTTTTAGTAGATTGGTAATTAGTCACTGCCTTCAAAACAAGCAATCAGTAAAATTCTCGATAAACAGTGCATTTTTCATCGAAATGTGCTATAATAAGTGCAAGAAAATAATCAAGAGCAATAAAAAAGCTTGCACTTAAGTTAGAGGACAGTATGTATAAGTTCCATAGAAATCAACAAATGAGTTTTACAGATTTCAATCAGCCCGCAGGGATGCAGATGGATCCTGAGAACCGCTGGGTAAAGAAGGCTGCGAGTATACCGTGGTACGACATCGAGATAAAATATGCCGCGCTGTTTCCGAGCGAGACCGGTATGCCGGCAAAACCTTTACAAACAGCTCTCGGGTCGCTGATGATCCAGAAGAAATATGATTATTCCGACCGTGAGCTTGTCGAGCAAATCAAGGAGAATGCCTACTACCAATACTTTATCGGACTTCCGGGATATTCTTATGAAGCGCCTTTTGCGCCGTCACTTTTGGTAGAGTTTCGCAAACGTCTGACAGATGACATCCTTGAAGACATCAACGAAATGATGATCCAATTCAATCTGCCTGAAAACAATGAAGACGATGATTCGGATAACAACAGTCACTCCGATGGCGGCGAGGATGCTGAAAGCAAAGAGAATGAGAAATCCGAAGCAGACAACAAAGGCACATTGATTCTTGACGCTACCTGTGCTCCTCAGAACATCTCTTACCCGCAGGACATCAATCTGCTGAACGAGGCAAGAGAAAATCTTGAATCCATCATAGACGATATCTGCTATACCTACAATTTTTACAAGCCAAGGATGTATCGCAAAAACGCGAGAAAAGATTATCTGAATTTGGCGAAATGCAAAAAGCGTACCAAGAAAAAGATCCGCAAGGCGATCAAGCAGCAGCTTCAGTATATTCGTCGAGACCTCGGCTATATCGATATGTTTGTATTAGCCAACGGAGTAGTTCTTACCGAAAAGCAAGCCAAGCGGTTAACGGTCATCAAAGAGCTGTATGAACAGCAAAAGTACATGTATGACAACAATGTTCACAGCGTCAAAGACCGCATCGTCAGTATTTCTCAGCCGTATATCCGACCCATCGTGCGCGGCAAAGCAAAAGCTCCGGTAGAATTCGGTGCAAAGCTGGATATGAGCATTGATGAAAACGGATTCGCACGGTTAGAGAGATTATCCTTTGACGCTTACAATGAAGCGGATGTGCTCATCTCGGCAATAGAGAGATACCGCAAGCGAACCGGACGCTATCCCGAAAGGGTGCTGGTCGATCAGATATACCGCAATCGGAACAACAGAGCTTTCTGCAAGAGCAAGGGTATCCGTATATCCGGTCCGGCTTTGGGGCGTCCAAAAAAAGAACCGACGCCGGAGGAACGCAAAACTGCATACAGTGATAACACGGATCGTATCGAAGTCGAGCGAGGCTTCAGCCTCGCAAAGAGATGCTGCGGCTTGGGACTCATCAGAACGAAGCTCGATACAACGACCCGTTGTTCCATTGCGCTTTCCCTACTGGTATTGAACCTCGAAAAATTAGCAAGAGGTTCTTTGCGCCGATTTTTGGGATTCCTGTACGACGTAATATCAATGCTGCTGAAGCTGAAAAATAACCTCATATCCGTTTCGTGCGGTTAATGAGCAGAGACTAATTATATAGTTTACTAAATCATTACTATCAGAGAATTTCTGAATAATAAATCGAGCGTGTAGATAGTCTGTTAACAAATGATAACTTAACTGATAGTATTCTACATTATCATTTACGAAACTAACAAGAATACTTGCTCTTTCTAAAATCGTTAAACAAAGTAGTTTTAGAGATGTTATACCGTATGTTTGCCAGAATTCTAATCTAAGCAAATCGGTCCGTGTAATACTGGTTATATTATTATCGACTTGAAATTGTATAATTTCATAAATTAATTCATTCAGTATTATTATGGATGGATCAGCATTTAATGCTTTTGTTAATTCTGTATTTGCGTTAACTATTAATTTATCAAACAAATCAAAAACATTGAAATCCAGTCCAATATCTGCTGTTCTATATACCTTACAAAAAATATTTAAAAACAGGGGTTTTGTCATTTGATAATTTAGACATAAAGAAGGAAGAAATGGTATATTATAGAAATTTAGAAATTGCTTAATCGCATCAATAGAGTTTTCAGAAAAGCCTCCATGAACAAGCTGAACAATTGTTTTATTGTTCAGCATTTCTTTTATACTATCGTCAAGAACAAATGACTCGTATCCGGAACGTATAGATAAAGCCAACTTAACAAATGATTGCTTTTCAATCTTATTGATTATTTTATATAATCCGGCTTTCCAAATATCCCTATAACTACTTTCGTTAATGGCGTCAATAAAAATTACTATAGTTTTTTGTTGTATTTCACCTATACATTCAATTATGCTTAATAACTCATCAAAACTAAAATCTAAATCAAGATTGTTTATAATCTGATTATCCAGATACTCATCATTAATAAAGGTGTTTCCTAACATCAAAATTGAATAGTTGCCATTATCAATTGCCTGTGACGCTTTCCTTGCAAAAAGATGTGATTTTCCTACACCAGCATCTCCTTTAAGAATAACTGTTTTTTTACTAATTAACGATTTTTCTAAATTATTAAATAATAAGCAATTACTTATTTCAAGTAACAAACTAGATATAATATGTGTTTGTTTTTTTAAACGTCCTATTTCTTCTTTATCATTTGAGTCATCTAGTGATGTGATGATTTTTTGATTGTTTTCTTTTTGAGCTTGTAGCGTAAATATGTCAGATGAAAGGTTTTTGTTAATTATATTATTCCATTCTAAACAGCAAGAAAAGTCCGAGGTGTTTACATCCGGTAACGATTGAATCAATTCGTATAAACTATTTATAGTTTGACTATAATCACTATATCTCCACCGTGAATCTTTAATTTGTTTTATTGCTTCAGCTTTCCTATTATTAATTGTTTTTACTGCGTTATCACTAAGTGAAAACAATTCAATTTGGTTACTTATCGGTGTATTGACATCTAAGTCTTTATTATACTTTGCGCCTAACGATGATAGATTCTCGTTAACTTGTTCTTTGAACCATTCGTCACTAATACCATGGCTAAAAAAGAAATATGTGGCTACAACTTCGTTTTTCATTGCTTCATCCAAAATTGAATTATTCGAAATCAGTTCAAGTTCAATATTTGCAGTCTGAAGTAAAGAAACAATATCCTTATAAGGCTTACTTGTTGTCGTAAGATCTATATTACAATAAAGATATATTCGATCTAATTTGTTTCTGTAATATTTTATAGCATTTTCAGCAGAGTGGCGAATTTGAGTATAACAATCAGAATTTAAGCAATCAAAATACTTTGATTGAAAGCTAATCAGTTTTCTGCTGTTCTTATCCTTCACTGGTTCGATTTCAACACCCGGGTTGTTTGGATTAGAATGCGGAATTGTCTTACTATCTAAGAATTTATAACAAAACAGCAATCTACACATATTCTCAAATGCAGTCCTTTTATCTGCATTTGCTGCTTCAAAATTTGCCCAAGAAATTCTTTTTTTGTTAAAATACATCATATCTATACCGCCATTCTTTTTATTACATTAATTATATAACATAATGGTTATAATTTCCATAGTTAAGTGATTTAATAATAATAGAAACCATACTTGAAGAATTTATTGTTTAAAATTTGAGTCTATTAATAATCCACACATTCGATTTGTTTGATAATCTTGTGTATAATGAAACAACTAAATCAAAGGAGGATTCTCAAATGGAAAAGTACAAGTATGATAAAATGAATGGTCTGTGGTATGAACTTCAAGGAGATTACTATCTCCCTTGTCTTACCTTACCTCCTGGAACAAACGATAGACCGATCGGAGTATGGACGCAGGCTCACAAACGATATCTTCTCAACTAGCACAAAATCCGCTACACAAATTTGCTCACAAGCTGTAAGCTTACTGCTTATCTTGCCGATATTGATGAAGAAGCAAATGAAATGTTCAACAGGAGTGTGAATCAAATCGCCCAGCAGGAGGGTGTAACCGAACAGCTCAAAGCAGATAATCAAATGCTATGGGTACGGAAAATGAATAGCATAAGCAATCAGGCATCGGAGATTGTCAGCAACGAATTAATATATACATAAAAGTTATGGCGAAGATGATTTGTTTCATCTTCGCCCATTTTTTATATTGACTGTATATACTCCGATAGAGAATTAGCTATTTTTTCTGGATTTGAATTCGGGTATGTCTGATACACTTCACCATCGGAAGATTGCCAAATTACAATGCCATCGATATTTGTTTGTTCTATAACATACATATCAGTTGGAACATGCGGATTGTAATTTTTTTCTTCTTTAGTCACGTAAACAACATTTAGCCTTTGTGAGTTGCACAATCCCGTTAATTCATGATTATCATAGCTTATTAACCCATAGTGTAGTAAATACATCTTGTATTCTTTGTTAAAACACAAATTTAAATCTCTTTCTGCTGATTCTATCTCAACCTCTTTGACTCCTTTGCCAAAATACAGATTGGGTTTATTATTTATGATATCTGAAAATTTATTCATTTCCATTATCCTCCCACCAAATTCGCAAAGGCTTGCCAGAATAATTTTCTTTGCTCATCCCAATTGTTTCCAGCAGCATGAACATCTGAGCCAGTTCCAAATTCATGCCAAATTTTGCTATTCCCTGCTAAACGATGTTCTTCTCTTGTCAATATCGCAAGCGTTGAATCGACTTCTTGCCCGATATGATGTAGCTCATATGGAACACCTGTAGAATCAAGAGGAGCTAATCCTTGCTGCATTCTCACTAGATTAGTTCTTCCCATTTCATCAATGAAATTCAAATCAATATCACGCACTAAAGCAGTTTTGTAGTTGACTAAACGAGGAGTAATTCCTGCTTTTTTTAAAATATTGTACTGCTCCATCGTTTTTAATTCTTTTATAACATCAAGAGGAATTTTCGATTCCTTCTGAATTTGAGCAACCTGATTCATTGTTAATCCGCCTGATGTTGCTCCTTTAAGCGCCATGGCTTCACTTGCTCCACCGGTAAGTGCGCCTGTTATAGCTCCCCACTTTAAACCTTCACTTCCCGAAAGCATAGCTGCTTTCATAGATTCATCAAAATCTTCCGTTTCTATTCCGGTTATTACGCCTGCAGCAGTTCCCCCGATAAGTGCAGAAGAAGCAGCGGCAATCGCTCCTGATTTTGCTGACGCTGCAAAAATTGCAGCGGCTGCTGGAGCGCCTGCTCCTTCCGTAGCGACTGTTAAGACAACACAAACAAGTATAACTCCTGTTCCTATTGCAACATTCAATAGAATCTTATCATAAGTATCATCGTAAGGTTCAAACTTTTCTACCGTCGTTTTTCCATCGTCGCCGAGTGTGAATACATATTTTGTACCTGAAAACTGTTTATCAAGTTCATCCTTGGTATAACCAAAGTAAATATTGGACTTGCTGTTGTACGCAGCTTCTTCTAAATATTCTTTAGATATATATACTGCTTCAACGTTTTCCACAACATATTTTTTTGTATCTATATGGTCAATAACTTCAGCATATACAGCATCTTCCATATATTTTGCTAATCGCGGATCGCTTAAACCTTCAAACTCAGGGACGCTATCAGTATGGTTATTCTTCAAATCGGCTATAGTTGTTTCTGCTGTTGTTTCGCTTTCTTTTGATTCAACCTGCTCATTCTTTTGCGCAGAACAACCTTGCAATATCGAAAGCATAATAAGCAGAGATAGAATCAGCGCAATAGATTTTTTCATATAACGCATCATATTATTCTACCTCCTGATCCTCTGTGAATGCTTCAATATTAACATACTTAGGCTTTTTCCTCTTTTTCACCGCAACAACAATAATGATAACAACGATAATAACAATCAGCGCTGCGCCGCCAACAATAAACCACAAAAGATTGTCTGTAAAGAAATCGCCCTTTGCGGAATCTTGAGTAGCCATATTGGGCTGGATGTTTGCTTCATCAACCGGAATGGTCTCGTGGCTTGTAAGCATAATGCTTCCGTCGTTTTTGACTTTTGCTCCATTTGCAATGTAATCATTTACATCTTTGACCGATAATCCCGTTGCAGCAACCGCTTTTAGAACATCGTTTTTTCCGACATATATTCTTTTTGTAGTAAGCTGCCCTGTATAGCGATTGCTTGAAGTAATCGTATATATTCCTTCTTCGGTGTATTCTTCACCATCTTTAGCCGGACGATTAAAGCGTACATCTTCCGCAAGTCCGTTTGCGCCTTCATTCAGAACTTCTTTTTTTATATTTATATCCAAATAGCGGGAGTTAGCGAAATCGAGATAAAAACCATTTTCTGTTACCGATGTGTTGCTTAATTCTCCTTTTGTTTTTACATCAAACGGATAAACCATACTATTTCCGTTTCGGACAGAGAATTTGAAGAATATTTTATAGTTTGAATATGTAGGGATAATTGATACATCAAAAATCTTGCGTGGATCGTTCTTGATTTCATAGTCAAGTGCTACTTCATAATCGCCTTCCTCACATAATTCTACTTCTGTATCTGCGTTGGGAGACGCTTTTGCGGCAAGATAATCTTTGTATTCTATCGGATCGCTCTTTGCGTTGGTATAGTCTGTTTTTCGAATAATCAAAGCTCCACGCCCGAAATTTGTTTTTGGAACGCTGAAATATTCATCAAAGCCATTGCTATCCTCTGATATTGATAAGTTTTCATCATTATTCAGTTTATCAATATTTTGCTTCAAACTAAACCACAGCTGAACCTTATCGCCAACGTTTTTTAAGAATATAGGAGTGTTATCCTCCCCCTTAACGGTAGAGGTAAAACCATCAACATAGAATTCACCGATTTTCCAGTTGAAATGGACATCGCCTTCTGTGATTTTTTCATCGCCTTTATAACCGTTATCCCATCCGGTTTTTACTGACTCGCCTAAATAATATCGATTGCCTGATTGCTTTTCTGATTCTTCTGCCATTGCGCTAATTGTTGCAAGAAACAAAGCTATTGTTATTACAACAACCGATACTATCTTTGTTACCTTTCCCTTGTTCATAAAACATTCCCCAGTAAATAATTCAGTATTCATATAGACTAAACTCAATATTGATACCCGATTTTGCCAACGCCGATTACTCCACGACGAATAATAGTAATTCCGAATTTGTCATATTCAAACGCATCCGGAGTAAAGGCATCAAACTGAAAGCTATCATACTGAAAAGTTTCATAATCGAATTTTTCGTAATCGAAAACATCGATTCCGATTTCATCTAATATTTCTTGCGGCAACTCGTAATTTTGATCCACCAAGCCAAAGAAAGTACAGCCGGAATCAACGCAAAACGACATAAACAGACTGTGCCCTATATTGTAGGCGAATCCGCCAATTACACCGCCGATAAAGCTGCCGAGCATATATGCCGCCATTGCAAGTGGAGGTATTTCGACAAACCACACACTTGCTGCGATTCCTCCGCCCACAGAAAAGGCTGTTGTTATGTACAATCGAGACATTTCCTCGGCCATTTGTGCTTTATTGATTCTGCCTGTAGCAAGTCTTATTCCGCTTTCCAACGTTCCAATCATCAAAACAACAGCCGTAGAAATCATTGACGCATTTGCTCCCATCAACGTAGTTCCCAGCTTGCCGCTTTGACAACAAGCTACAAGTGCAGCTGTAATTGAACCGTTAATAAATCCCCTTGCAGCAGAGCTCAAGCCCTTATATCCCATCTCCGCAAACAGCTTAGGATCTATTTCACCTTCGGAAACGAGCATTGATATTCCGTCAATAATTGTGGGAGCTATTCCTATAACGAAAGAAATAACTGCTGCACTTAACCCGGCTGAAAAGGCTTCGCTCATTATGTCTTTTGCCGTCACTAACTGATTAATATCTAAACCGCATTCTTTTAATAATTCTTGATCGAGGTTTCCTTCTTTTGCTGCTCTTGTTAATCTTTGAGCGTCTTCTCTGCTGAGCGGAATTGATTTATTTCCTTTTTTATCAGACAGAATATCTGTTAATGTTGCTTGTACCTCTCTGTATCGAGCTACTTGATCCAGCTTTCCGTTTGCTTGCGCTACCGCTATTTTTTTATCTAACAGTTTTTGAGCATCTAACAATTGATTGGTGGGAATAAGCTTTGCTTGACCTTGATACATAGACTTATGCATATCTTCTTTCTTGATTTTCCTTTTTCCAAGGAATTCTTCAAGCGATTCATAGCTTTTTCCGGCTTTCTCTGCTTTAGCTTTAAGATGCATATATCGTTCATATGGTGTTTCTGATTGAGCAGCATATGAGCTTTTAGCATCTTTATAATACTTCAAACTGGCTCTGCTTCCACCAAATTCCACGTCTGCGGAAGCAAAAGTGTTTACATCGGGCGCTTTGGCTGTTGCGACAGAATGATGAACGGCGGAATCAGCGTTAAAAGTTCCCGAATGCCATATCTCAGCTACAAATCCTTGAAGCTTATCAGCCGGCAAATCAGTAGATTGAACTTTTGCCATAATATCATTTGAAATAGATTCAATCTGACTGTTTATTGTATCAATCCAAAGCTGTGACATTTGTCCGCCCAAAGCCGCACCCATATTATCGGAAACAAACTTTAGCCCTTGTTCAAAAGCAATACTCATTACTTAATCTCCATAAATCCAGCAAGTCCGTCTAAATAAAAGCTTAAGACGGCATATCTTAACATCTGGTCGGAAATCAATTTGCTTGATTCGATTTTAGTGCTGATTTTAAAGAAATCTGTTCCTTCATTTTTTGCTTTTTCTACAGGCGCACCTTTGATTTTTCCAAACAATCCTTTTACAGCTTTAGTACCCTTTCCAAACGCTTCTCCAATACCATCGGTGTGAGTAGCTTTTTTGATAGACTCAGTATCTGCTACGCTATCATCAAAGCATTTTGTTAAATCGATGTATTTCTCATAAAAATCATCATACAAATCTTTATTGCTAAAAAGTGTATTTGATTCAATATATAATACAGCCTTATTTCCTATTGAGCCGACATATACACCGTATTTAGTCATATCCTTGTCAAACCTAATACTCGGAATAACGGCTTCGGAAGATTTGTTCTTCCCTATGAAGATAAGCTTTGTATTTGAGCCAAGTTGAGCCTTATTATCATTATATATATCTTCGTTCCAGACAACTGCTTCTACACTTCCGTCTTTAATTCCTACAACGGTATTGTTTTCGACTTCATCATCCTTAAGTGTAATAAGCGACGATAACAATTCAGCATATACAGATTCCTTATCACCTGTAACGATTATCAGTTTTTTTACCATTCCGCCAATCATAATGATCCCTCCTGTGTGTTAAATGCTGAAAATATCTATTTCCTATATTATAACATACCCGGAAAAAATATCAATTATAAAGTCATAAAAAACGAGTATTCTAGAAGCAAAGTCCCATATATAGGACAGATGATTTGTTAAAATTATAATAAGAGACCTAAATTGAAAAAGTAAATGCAAGTTTTTGGAGTATTTTTGAGAAATAGTGTTGCAATTAGTTTTGCAACAAGGTAGTGTGATATTGAGTGATTACTGTCTGCGGAAAAGAGGTAATCATGAAACAAATAACACTAAGCGACAGGATAGTTATTGAAGCAGGAATCTGCACAGGAAAATCAATCAAAAAGATATCCGAGGATATCGGCAAAAATCCGTCAACTGTTTCCAGAGAAATCAGAACAAACAGAAGCTACATCCGTGGTTCATTTTATCTTAACAACGATTGTAAATATGCGCGGCATTGTGCACGAAAACACATTTGTACTGACGAATACTGCGAACGCCTTTGTGTGAAATGCAGGGATTACGAATGCAGAGATATGTGCGTCAGATACATTCCTCTTAAATGTTCCCGGATTGAAAAGCCACCGTATGTATGCAACAGATGTCCAACAAAGGATAAATGCAACAAGAATCGTTACATTTATTCAGCCAAGCTTGCGGACGCTGCCTCAAGCCGTCGACGTTCCGAAACACGCAGAGGAGTTAGATTAACTGAAGAACAACTAAAGTTTATCGATGAACTTGTAACAAAACAAATCAAAAAGGGTCAGCCGCTCACTCATATTTATTCCGAACACGAAGCGGAGTTGCCGATATCTTTGAGAAGCCTTTACAACTACATAGACAACGGCTGGCTCCATGTGCGTAACATTGACCTTAGACGAATGGTGACTTACAAGCCAAGGAAAAAGAGGAAGAAAAGCGAGAAAGCAGCTGACGGAGATCAGTTTTATTATCGTTATGAGCATACCTATGAGGATTACAAAAGGTATGTCGAGAATCACCCGAATTGCTCTGTGGTGCAGATGGATACTGTTGTAGGAACAAAATCAAGAGGTCAGAGAATACTAACAATGCTTTTTATGAAAACAGGAATCATGCTTATGATTTTGATACCTGACGGGAAAGCAAAGACAGTAGTTGACGTATTTGATTTTCTTTTAAATATTCTCGGAATGGAAGATTTCAGAAGTTTATTTGACGTTATCTTGACAGATAACGGTCCGGAGTTCAGATGGACTGATTATCTGGAATGGGCGCCGTATACAGGAGAACGCCGATGCAGGGTTTTCTATTGCGATCCAATGGCTTCGTGGCAAAAAGCTGAACTCAAAAAAAATCACGAATTTATTCGCTATGTTATTCCGAAAGGGAAAAGTTTCGATGGCTACAACCATAATGATATGACAGTATTGATGAATCATATCAACAGCACCAAAAGGCTGAGCCTGAACGGCAGATGTCCTTATGAAATGGTAGCCGAAGGTGATGAGAGTATGAAACTATTAATGGAATTAATGGGAATGGACACCATCCCTGCGGATGATGTCCACCTAAAACCGGATTTGTTAATTCGGTAACCATGAAACCATAATTTAATAAAACGCAGACAGTAAAACAGACTCGCTAATCATTAAAAATGATATCTCGGCGTATTGCGTTTACTTCTGCAACGGGTAACGCGGTATGTCTGCTTTGCTGTGCTATGATTTATTAAGAAATGGCTGTTTGCAGGTATATTATACCACAAACATACCTTTTTTCATACTTATTTTTTAATTATTTGAAACTTTTTTGCTTGTTAATGATTTACTATTAACACTTAGTTTTTCATTCAAGCTTATAATAGGAGAATTTTTTTGAAAAATTTTTAAGACTTTGGAACAATTCAGGGGTAGAAGCGTCTATATAATATAGAGGCACCTAACCTCGGAAAGGAGATGAATACAAATGCCAATCAAAATCAAGCGCAAAAACGGTAAGGTCACACGGTACAAGAACTCCGAATATATCCCGCTGTTTTACTTTCTGCCGAAGTCATTGCTCTACAAATGCGGCGAGCTTCCTTTTCAAATTTCACGCTATCCCTATGAGCTGTTCACGGATTGGAAGCAGATAGAACTGATAGAGAGCGACCAATTTGCTCTTTTGATGTATGACGCATTTCACTATCTTGTGTGGGAATATATGGGATTGAATGTAGGTCGGGAGATATATTCAGGTGATCATCCGGCTTGGAAGTTTTCTCACGCACCGTCATTCTGGATAAAGACTATGCAGGACGAGGGCGTGCTACCGCCAGTCGAGAACCTTGTAAATGATATCGAGCCGACTACGTTTTTGGGCTTTGTCAGCGACGAATATGTTGACGCTGTTTTGATGGATATCGTTCCGAAAACAATGGAGCGTTTCGGAATGAATGAGATCCTCGCAGTTGTCAAGGAATATCAGTGCTTTGAAGATTTCGATTATAGAAATAGTCAACAGAAGAATGACTTTAAGAACAGCTATTATCATAAGAAAACTAAGCACCCGATGATCTCGCTCGAGGCGTTTCAGGAAGATTGCAAGAAAAATCACGACGGAGCTGAGTGGGATAAGGCGGACGATAGTATCGACTTGGAAGGCGACACAGCCGCTAAGGTTGATGTTGAGCGGTTTATGGCAGCGCTGCCCGAAAAGGACAGACAGATATTGGAACTTCGTGTTGAAGGCTATACCTATCAGGAAATAGCGGATAAGGTCGGCTATAAAACGCATAGCGCCGTTAAGAAACGCATTGACAAAATCGGAAGAAAATTTCAAGAACACACAAACACAGACATCGGCTTTGAATAGCACCTACCGATTGTTTTCGGTAGGTGTTATTTTTATGCCAAAAACACACAATTCATTATTTGAAAACTGCCCCCACTTTTCAGGGCAGTTTTACTATTTCAGGAGGTTTTTTTATTATGAAAAGTTACAAAGACAAAATCATTATCGGTATCGACCACGGTTACGGCAATATCAAAACCGCAAACCATTGTTTCAAGACTGGTATAACCACCCACGACAGCGAACCGCTATTTACAAAGGATATGCTTATCTACAACGGCAAGTATTTCCTGATTGGCGAAGGTCACAAGGAGTTTCTGCCCGAAAAGCAGAATGATGAGGATTACTATATTCTCACTCTCGCCGCTATCGCAATCGAACTTGCAGACGAAGGACTGACCGATGCAGACGTGATTATCGCCGCCGGACTTCCGCTCACTTGGACAAGCGGACAGAAAGCGGATTTTGCCGCATATCTGTCAAAGAACAAGGAGGTAGGGTTCACTTTTCGGAATGTAGATTATCATATCCGAATCTGTGATGTGAAAATCTATCCGCAGGGTTATTCTGCTGTTGTACCAATCAAGTCAACGCTCAAAGGCCTGAGTATGGTAGCGGATATTGGCAACGGTACGATGAACACGCTCTACCTTGTCAACGGCAAACCGCAGAGCGGTAAGATGTTCACCGAGAAGTTCGGCACTTATCAATGCACTCTCGCTATTCGTGAGGGCTTTATGCGTAAGACACGCAGAGAGCTGAATGATTATATTATCGACGAGGTGTTGCAGACAGGCACGACAGATGTTCCAAAATCCGACTTGGAGATCATCATCGCTATTGCGGAGAAATATGTCGCGGAAATCTTCCGCCGTCTGCGTGAACACGGATATGACGAAAGTACGATGAATCTCTACGTCTGCGGTGGCGGCGGTTGCCTGATCAAGAATTTCTATCACGCTAATCTCGACCGTGTAAAGTTCATTGACGACATCTGCGCTGCCGCAAAAGGCTATGAATATCTTGCAGACGTTTACCTGAGAGCCGAGGCGAAGAATGAAGGACGTGTATAAAATGACGGTACGTTTTGATTTAACCGACGCCCGAGAGCGTGCTCTCGCAGAATATATGCAGACTCTTGACGTTAAGAAATACCATTCACGCAACAATTTTATCATTGAAGCACTTGCCGAATATGTGGAGTTACAGTCGATCACTCGTGAACAGCACGAGGAAGATATCCGAAATATCATTCGTGAGGAAATGCGGGCTTGCTTTGCAGAGGCAAACTTCGCTCCGCAACCTTTATCAACCACTCCGGCACTAACCGCAGAACAGCAAGAGGAAGCCGAACAGGATATTCTGGACGATCTGAAAATGTTCGATTGACGGCACGATGACGGCATTTTTTAAGAACGAATTTGAGTTTGACGGCAAAACGCCGTCACTCCAATTAACCATAATAGATGAATCTAAATCAACAGCACAAGGCACAGCAGAACGGTAAAAATCACACTCCGTGGCTGTGTCTTATACTGTAGCAAGCAGGGGATTTGTACGGCAAATTCCAAATACAACAGCCCAAAGCTGCTGTAAATCTAAGGGACACCCTTACACCCGAAGAAAGAAGGTATATTATTGAACGAAAAAATGCAAGAATCGAGCTGCGTGTTACGCAGTCCGAGAAAAACAAGATAGCCCGTCTTGCCGAGAGCTGTGGCTTATCACAATCCGAATATGTCAGACAAAGGACATTGGGGTACGCACCGAGAACGGTGCTGCCTGATGTCTTTTTTCATTTCTATCAAACACTCTGCCGCTTGTGTGACGAGGTTGCCGATAAGGTTTCGCCTGATATCGAGCGTAGATTGCTTGAAACAGTAGACGAAATTCAACAGCGCCTACTTTTGCCGGAGAAATCCACAACGGCACAGATTCACGAGGAGATGATGACGTGGCGACAACAGGCTTCTGGCCCGTCAAGGGACGGTTAAAGGATGTCATCAATTACGCTCAGAATCCCGATAAAACTATCGAGCGCAAATATCTTGATGATGACTTAGCCGCCACCCTCAATTACGTTGAGAACAGCGACAAGACAGATCAGACAATGTATGTCAGCGGAATCAACTGCCCGAAGAAACGAGCCTACGAACAGATGATAGCTACCAAGCGACGTTTCGGAAAACTCGGCGGTAATGTAGCGTATCACGGCTATCAGAGTTTTCAGGCAGGAGAAGTTACGCCCGAAGAAGCGCACCGTATCGGCATTGAAACCGCCAAGCGTATGTGGGGCGATGACTATGAGATAGTTGTTACGACACATCTGAATACGGCAAACCTACACAATCATATCGTCGTAAATAGTGTATCGTTCCGCACCGGACGGAACTTTGAAAATCATATTTCCGACCATTATAAGCTGCGTGAAATTTCCGACGCGGTCTGCCGTGAGCACGGAAAATCCGTGATCGAAAACTCTCCGTTCTACGGCGGCGACAAGGCATATTGGGTACGCAAAAGCGGACGAATACCACACAAAGATATGCTGCGTCACGATGTTGATGAAGCTTTAGCCTGTACGATCAAGCCGTTTGATTTTGAATTATATCTTCGCTCGCTCGGCTATCAGTTTGTGCGGAATTTCAAATATCAGCATCCGTCGGTGATTGCTCCCGACTGGCAAAAGCCTGTCAGGTTAAGCAGTCTCGGCAAGGATTATTCCAGAGAAGCGATACTCAGGCGGCTGCAATCTCAGCGTGAGGATAAATACTTTGTAGATTTCTATACCTATACGCCGAAATCGTATTATCAGCGCCAACCGCTGATTGTGAGAATCAGAGATTTTGAGAAAAGAACAGAGCCCGATGTTATCACGGCGCTGTTCGACCTGATTATCACGATCGCCAAACTCATCACAGGCAACAACGTCCAAAAGCGTGATTACCGTCCGGTTTCACCCGAACTGCGGGCAGAAATCAGAAATCTCGACCGAACGCTGGCGGAATACCATTTCCTCCGTGACCATAATGTGGAATGCGCAGAGGATTTTGTATCTTGCCGAAAGGAAATCACTGAGCAAATCAAGGCTTATGAAAGCGAGCGGCAGCATATTCGAAATCAAATACGAAGGGCGAAAACACCCGAAGAAGATAATTCTCTAAAAGAACAATGTAGAGAAATCACAAAGAAGCTAACACCCTTGCGCAAGCAGCTTATTATCTGCGGGCGCATTGAAAACAAAGTGCCTCGACTCCGTACTTTGATCGAACAGGAAAAGCAGTTGGAGCAAGGCAGATACAAGTACAAATATTATCACCAAAATAAATCAAAACAAAGGAGTTATGAACGATGACCAATATATCAATCAACAAACTACACGAATTCAGAGACCACCCGTATCAGGTGCTCGACAATGAAGAAATGAATAGCTTAATCGAGAGCGTTCAGCAGCAGGGCATTATGACGCCGCTGATCGTTCGACCGTTGGAAAATACGGCCGACGAATATGAAATCATATCCGGACATCGCCGTTTTCGTGCGGCGCAGAAGGCAGGGCTTACAGAAGTACCTGCCTTTATTCGTCCCGTCAGCCGTGACGAAGCTGCGATTATGGTAGTGGACAGCAACCTCCACCGAGAGCATTTGCTGCCATCGGAGAAAGCTTTTGCGTACAAACTGAAGTATGACGCGTTAAAAAGGCAGGGAAAGCGTACCGATTTAACTTCGTCCCAAGTTGGGACAAAGTTAAGGACGGATAGGATTATCGCCATTGAATGCGGTGAGAGCCGTAATCAAATACAGCGCTATATCCGCTTGACCAATCTCATCCCTGAATTGCTTGAATTGATGGACGAGGGAAAAATCGCCTTCTCCGTCGGTGTTGAACTCTCGTATCTAAGCGTCAATATGCAGTATTATCTGCTGGATATTATCGAGCGTGACGACTGCACGCCGTCCTATTCTCAGGCGTTTCGTATGCACAAGGCTGTCCGTGACGGACTGATTTCACCACGATTAATCGAAAGTATTATGTCAGAGGATAAAGCGAACCAGCGTGAAACGCTGAAAATCCCGATGGATAAGGTGAGAAAGTTTGCACCTAATGCAACTGACAATCAGCTTGAAGGTTTTATCCTCAAAGCCTGCGATTATTACCAACGCTATCTCAAGCGACAGCGAGACCGTGAAAGATGAGGTGAACCTATTGAGTATAGAATTACAAACTGCGGAATATTCGGAAGAAGCGTTAACGCTCCTCGCAAAAGCACTTGTTCCGGAAATTATTGATTTTTACAATAGCGAGTTTGGTAAAAAGTATTATGAAAAGTGGCTAAAGGCTCACCCCGAATATCAGGACGAGAAAATGATTGCATAAATTTGACACATTCGATTGTTTTCTGCAAATCCTGTAATATATAAATACAGCTCTCCGTCGTTTCGGCGGAGAGCAAAGGAGGTAAAAATGAATGTAGTAATCTACGCCCGCTTTTCGAGCCACAGCCAAACGGAGCAATCTATTGAAGGTCAGTTAAAGGTGTGCTACGAATATGCGGAGCAAAATCATTATACAATTATCGGAGAATACATAGATAGAGCTGTTAGCGGTAAATATGATAATCGAGCTGAATTTCAGCGTATGATTTCAGACAGTGAAAAGCACGCTTTTGAGGGAATTTTGGTTTATCAGCTTGACCGATTTGCCCGTAACCGCTACGACAGTGCAATCTACAAATCAAAGCTGAAAAAGAACGGCGTCAGGGTGTTGTCGGCAAGAGAAAACATCACTGACGACGCATCCGGTATTCTCGTCGAAGGCGTGTTAGAGAGTATGGCGGAGTATTTTTCCGCCGAGCTTTCTCAGAAGATTCACAGAGGGATGGAGATCAACGCACAAAAATGTTTGTCCAACGGCAGCAATCCCGGTCTTGGCTTCAAGGTTGATAAAGACAGACGATTCTATGTTGACGAGGAAGAAGCCAAAATCGTGCGTGAAATATTTGAGCGATACGCCAGCGGAGAAACAAAAGCTGAAATCGTCAAGGATTTGAAACGCCGAAAAATCAAAACCTCTTTAGGCAACGATTTTACCTACAACAGTCTCAGCCGAATGTTGAGCAATAAACGGTATATAGGAGTTTATATGTATAAGGGACAGGAAACGCAGGGCGGAATGCCGAGGATTTTAGACGACGATTTATTCTACAAGGTTCAGGATATACTGGATAAAAACAAGAAGGCTCCTGCCAGAACGCACGGTGAGGGTGAGTATCTGTTGACAACAAAGCTGTTTTGCGGTCACTGTAAAAATATGATGGTAGGTTACGGCGGTACAAGCAAAACCGGCAAGCAATATCACTATTATATCTGCAAGGAAGCCCGAAAGAAACGCTGTGATAAAACAATCGTCGGCAAAAAGAAAATTGAGGACAGAGTAATTGCAGAATGCTTGAAATTGCTTACCGATGAGAATATCAGATTTATCGCTCAAAAGGTAGCCGAGGAATGTAACAAAAGTCCCGATAACTTGACGGTCAAGCAGTTAAAGAAAGCTATCCGAGAAGCGGATATCGCCATAGAAAACCTGTGGAGAGGTATTGAGCAAGGACAATCTGTTCCAATGCTGACGGAACGCCTTAACAAACGTCAGGCTGAAAAAGATGCGCTTGAAGAACAGCTCGCCATTGAAGAGAACAAGCGGATATTCCTTTCGGAAGCACAGATACTCGCATTCCTCAATTTTGTCTGCGAAATGCCGCTTGATGATGTCAACAAACGCAGAGCTATCATCAATATCCTCGTACACTCCGTCTATCTTTACGACGACCACTTCACATTGATTATCAACGCCAGCAAGAAACCGATGAGTGTCGAGGACGTACCGTTAGAGGAAATCGAAGAAGCCTTTAACTCCAATAAAACCTGCACGGAGCAGTGTTCGACTATGACGTCGCCTGCTCCACCAAAAGAAAATGCACCCAAAAGGGTGCATTTTTCTTTTGGTGAATTGAGATGACGGGAATCGAAGGCGAGCGTGCCGACCACAGGGCGGCAAAAACAGTGCAGTGCACTGTTTTTAGCGAGAGCGCTCTACAAACTTATCCGACTTAACACGCCGCATAAAACGAGCTGGAACTTATCGAATGCTGAATCACACGTTATCTCCACAAAATCCTATTGCTTGCATTACGGTTTAGTGGTAGAATATAACACAAACTAAGATGTGAAGGACTGATAATATGAACCACCTCGGCACAATCACCCTTGAAACACAAAGGTTAATACTTAGAAAAACGCTTGAAGCCGATTATGAACCGATGTTCAAAAACTGGGCTAACGACGAGCGCGTTACGAGATATTTGACCTGGACGCCGTATGAAAGCGCAGAGCAGTTAAAGAATACATATCATAATTATCTGCTTGAAAGCCAGCAAAAGCCGGATTTTTACGATTGGAAGATTGTCCTTAAGGATATTAACGAGCCAATCGGCTCCATTGGAGCTGTCGGCATTAAAGAGGACATTAAGGAAGTTGAAATCGGATACTGCCTCGGCTATAATTGGTGGCACAAGGGCATTATGACCGAAGCGTTTAAGCGCGTCATTCAATTTTTATTTGAGGAAGTCGGCGTAAACCGCATTTCCGCTGAACACGACCCGAGGAACCCACACTCGGGCGATGTGATGAAAAAATGCGGACTTCAATATGAGGGGAAATCGCGTCAGGCAGGCAAAAACATGCAGGGAATTTGCGACTTATCACGTTACGCGATTTTGAAAGAGGACTACTTTAATAATACAAAATAACTGTTCATCGGATAAACTCAAAAACAGCACATCTTGTTGTTGACATTTCCGCAAAAACACTTATAATAAAATCAGGGCAACACCTCACAATTTATTTTGCAAATTGTACGGCGTTGCCTTTAATTTTTCTTGACAATAAATCGACGGAGGCGGCTATAAAAAAAGTTTTATCAATTTTAATGATTATCTCGCTCGTGTTTATTTTCGGCGGTTGCGCGGCAAATGGCGAGCAACCCTCGAACAGTGAACAATCCTCAAACATCGAGCAATCCTCGAGCAGCGAGCAATCCACGACCGATGGCGACCAATGGAAGAATGTTCAGGTTGAGTTTGACGCGGACGACTACTACTCGCGCTTGGAAAACTGCGTTAAGCAAATTCGCGAAAAGACAGATTTTGTGCCCGACATCGCGCTGGTATTGGGCAGCGGCTTGGGCGATTACGCCGACAAGCTCAAAGTCATTACCGAAATTCCATACAGCGAGATTAAGGGCTTTCCCGTATCGACCGTTGCTGGTCACGACGGCACGCTGATTTTCTGTGAGATTGAGGGCAAAAAGGTCGTAATAATGAACGGCAGGGTTCACTACTATGAGGGCTATGATATTCACGAGGTTGTTCTTCCCCTTCGCGTAATTCACCTGCTCGGCGCAAAGACGGCTGTTCTGACAAACGCAGTCGGCGCGATTAACGCCGATTACAGCGTGGGCGACTTTGTGCTGAACGAGGATTATATTTCGAGCTTTGTTCCTTCTCCGCTGGTCGGTGAGAATATCGACAAGCTTGGCGACCGTTTTGTTGATATGACAGACGCATTTGACAAGGATTTAAATACCATCGTCGAGAACATCGCAAATCAAAACAAAATCCCGATTCACAAGGGCGTAATGATTCAGGTTACAGGCCCTCAGTACGAATCCCCTACAGAAATTAAGATGTACCGCAGCCTCGGCGCTGACACGGTAGGAATGAGCACGGTGGTCGAGACAATCGCCGCAAGACATATGGGAATGCGCGTGTGCTCGATAAGCTGCATTACGAATATGGCGGCAGGTATGCAGGATAAAATCTCTCACGAGGAAGTGCAGAATTCCTCTAACAATTCCTCTAAAAACTTTGCGGTTCTGGTAAGCGGACTGCTCTCAAAAATGTAAATATCTATAACAAAAATGCACCCTGACACGGGTGCATTTCTTTTTGCTGTTTAATTGTCCCTGAGCGCCTTTAGCTCGTCGCGCATTGATAGCAGCTAGTCAACTAACGGAGCGTAGTCCGTCTCGGTTTTTGCTCTTAAAAGCTCGGTAAGCTCGGAGCATTTGTCAAACATTTTTGTGAGCGACAAATTGCCGAGCACACCCTTAAGAGCGTGGGCAGCCTCAAAGCCTGCCTGCAAATCGCCTGCCTCAGTCGCGGCTTTGAGCTTGTCAAAGCCCTGCTCGTCGGGAATCATATTTACAAGCTTGATATAGAACTGCTCGCTGCCCATACAGCGCGACAGTCCTTCGTCCGTGTTAACTCCCATTTTTTTAATCCGTCTATGGTAATCATACTATACCTCCGTACTTAATTTAATCAGCTTTGGTTAAACATTTAGCAATCACGGCGTACAAATCCTCGGGGTCGAACGGCTTTGCAACGTGCGCGTTCATTCCGGCGTTTTTAGCGTCAGCCTTGTCGGATTCAAAGGTGTTCGCCGTAAGCGCGATAATCGGGATTTGCGAACGCCTGCCGTCCATTGCGCGGATGTGCTGTGCCGCCTCGTAGCCGTTCATTACGGGCATTTGAATATCCATAAGAATTATGTCGTATTTATCCGGCTCGGCGGAAGAAATTATATCTACCGCGACCTGTCCGTCCTCGGCACAGTCAGCTTCAAGTCCGCCGCGCTTTAGAATTTCAAGCGCGATTTCGCGGTTAATCATAATATCAGCGGAACAATCTGGCTTTTGCCGTAGCTTCTGGTTTTGTCGCGCTTGATTACCGAGCGGAAAAGCAGAATTCCGAGTATGCTCCGGATAATCAGAATGAAGAACGAAGCCGCCGACAGCCTTCCCCTTGTGTTGATTTCGGGAAGCAGAAAGTAGCCGACAAATAATACCGAGATAACCGCGCCGATCAGTCCGAAAATCATTTCTACGGCTTTTTTATGCCTTTTTCCGAGCACGAAAGCGCAGATTGAAATATACGCGTAAACTATAACCGCTCCGACTGTGGTTACGTCGACAATCCAGCCGATTGCGGTTCTGCCCAAAAACGGAATAATAAGCGAAACAGCCGCAACCATCAAAATTGCAAACCACGGCACACCTTTTTTGTTGCGCTTTTTAAACGCCTTCGGCGGAATTTCATCGTCCGCCATCGAGCAAATCAGACGGCTGAGCGCTACGAAATTGCCGATTACGCCCGTGGCAATTCCGCAGAACGCGGCTATGCCGAGCATTGCAACGCCCGTATCGCCCATGGCTTCGCGCGCGGCGAAGAAGGTCGGGATTTGCTTAATTCCGTCAAGGCTTGCGAGAGCCTTGATGTAATCTCCCCAGCCGTTAAAGCCGTCGGGCACTGCCATAGACGCGCAGAGCGTCAGCATAATATATGTGAGTGAAATTGTAATTGTTGAAACTATAATTAGTCTCTGCTCATTAACCGCACGAAACGGATATGAGGTTATTTTTCAGCTTCAGCAGCATTGATATTACGTCGTACAGGAATCCCAAAAATCGGCGCAAAGAACCTCTTGCTAATTTTTCGAGGTTCAATACCAGTAGGGAAAGCGCAATGGAACAACGGGTCGTTGTATCGAGCTTCGTTCTGATGAGTCCCAAGCCGCAGCATCTCTTTGCGAGGCTGAAGCCTCGCTCGACTTCGATACGATCCGTGTTATCACTGTATGCAGTTTTGCGTTCCTCCGGCGTCGGTTCTTTTTTTGGACGCCCCAAAGCCGGACCGGATATACGGATACCCTTGCTCTTGCAGAAAGCTCTGTTGTTCCGATTGCGGTATATCTGATCGACCAGCACCCTTTCGGGATAGCGTCCGGTTCGCTTGCGGTATCTCTCTATTGCCGAGATGAGCACATCCGCTTCATTGTAAGCGTCAAAGGATAATCTCTCTAACCGTGCGAATCCGTTTTCATCAATGCTCATATCCAGCTTTGCACCGAATTCTACCGGAGCTTTTGCTTTGCCGCGCACGATGGGTCGGATATACGGCTGAGAAATACTGACGATGCGGTCTTTGACGCTGTGAACATTGTTGTCATACATGTACTTTTGCTGTTCATACAGCTCTTTGATGACCGTTAACCGCTTGGCTTGCTTTTCGGTAAGAACTACTCCGTTGGCTAATACAAACATATCGATATAGCCGAGGTCTCGACGAATATACTGAAGCTGCTGCTTGATCGCCTTGCGGATCTTTTTCTTGGTACGCTTTTTGCATTTCGCCAAATTCAGATAATCTTTTCTCGCGTTTTTGCGATACATCCTTGGCTTGTAAAAATTGTAGGTATAGCAGATATCGTCTATGATGGATTCAAGATTTTCTCTTGCCTCGTTCAGCAGATTGATGTCCTGCGGGTAAGAGATGTTCTGAGGAGCACAGGTAGCGTCAAGAATCAATGTGCCTTTGTTGTCTGCTTCGGATTTCTCATTCTCTTTGCTTTCAGCATCCTCGCCGCCATCGGAGTGACTGTTGTTATCCGAATCATCGTCTTCATTGTTTTCAGGCAGATTGAATTGGATCATCATTTCGTTGATGTCTTCAAGGATGTCATCTGTCAGACGTTTGCGAAACTCTACCAAAAGTGACGGCGCAAAAGGCGCTTCATAAGAATATCCCGGAAGTCCGATAAAGTATTGGTAGTAGGCATTCTCCTTGATTTGCTCGACAAGCTCACGGTCGGAATAATCATATTTCTTCTGGATCATCAGCGACCCGAGAGCTGTTTGTAAAGGTTTTGCCGGCATACCGGTCTCGCTCGGAAACAGCGCGGCATATTTTATCTCGATGTCGTACCACGGTATACTCGCAGCCTTCTTTACCCAGCGGTTCTCAGGATCCATCTGCATCCCTGCGGGCTGATTGAAATCTGTAAAACTCATTTGTTGATTTCTATGGAACTTATACATACTGTCCTCTAACTTAAGTGCAAGCTTTTTTATTGCTCTTGATTATTTTCTTGCACTTATTATAGCACATTTCGATGAAAAATGCACTGTTTATCGAGAATTTTACTGATTGCTTGTTTTGAAGGCAGTGACTAATTACAGGCAGAATTTTTTTGTTCGAAAGCCTGAATTCTCCCGACGAATGTGAGATTGATTCAAAGCCGATAAACGCCCACGGCCCTAAAATTGCAATTCCAAGCACCTGCATAACAGGCGATCTGTTCTGTGCAAACGCAGGCTCGATTCCCGAAATACCTCCGCGATGGAGCACAACAGCAGTGAAGCAGGCGCATACGAGCAAAAACAGCCCGAGCGCAAATATGAGCTGGAACCATTTTGCCACGCGCTTGCTGAAAATGCAGATAAGCGTCGCCGCGGATATCAGCCCGAACGAAAGCAAAACCTCACCCATATAGACGGTGTAGCCTGCAATCTCGTACGAAAAGCCGAAGCAGAAAACATCTCCGAACAGACACCGCACAATAAGCGACAGCGCCGTGGCGTTTGCCCAGGCGACAGCGATGTATGCGAGCAAAAGCATCCACGCGCAGATAAAGCCGTGGTCGTGGCCGAGAATCTTGTTGGCGTAGATGTACGAGCCTCCCGGACCTGGATATCTTCTCATCAGGCAGTAGTAGTTAACGCCGATGGCTGACATTATCAAAGTGCCGATTGCCAGTCCGATAACCGTTCCCCACGGTCCGGCGGCAGGCAAAAAGGTCGTTCCCGGCATTACAAAGGCTCCCCAGCCCACTGCACAGCCGAACGACAGTGCCCATACCGCAGGCATTGAAAGGTATTTTGTCATTCCGGGCTTTTCCCTGAATTTTCCGAAAATTTTAATCATTGGTTTCTCCCGACAGTAAGTTGCTGTTAATCAATCAGTTCTTCAAGTGTTGAATAAAGCCGGCTCGGCTCGACAGGCTTTGACAGATGAGCGTTCATTCCCACCTGGAGCGAACGCTTAACATCCTCGTCAAAGGCGTTTGCCGTAAGCGCGATAATCGGTATTTTACGCGCGTCAACGCGGTCAAGTCCGCGGATTGCCACGGTCGATTCGAGCCCGTTGCGGTCGGGCATTTTCCAGTCGACAAACACAAGGTTGTACGGCTCGTGCTTTGCGTGATTAATCTCCATAGCCTTTAGCGCTTCCGCTCCCGATGCAACTGTGTCGCAGGAAATTCCGATATTCTCCAAAACAAGGCTTGTGTTCTTAAGCGCGATTTCGTCATCGTCGATAACAAGCGCCTTTACAAGGTTGGGATCAAACTCCTTTTTGTTGCCCGGTCTGTCGCAATCCTTTAGCGTAACGGTTACCTTGAAGGTTGAGCCCACGCCCTTTTTGGAATCAACGGTAATACTGCCGTTCATCATCTCGACGATATTTTTGGTAATCGCCATTCCGAGGCCTGTGCTGCCGTAGCGGTTACTGCGGCTCGAATCCTCCTGAGTGAATGCGTCAAAAATGTTCGGCAGGAAGCTCTCGTCCATACCGATTCCCGTGTCCTTGATTGTAAACCTGATGGTTGATTGGCTGTCAAAGTACGCGACCTTTTCAACCATAAACGTCACCTTTCCGGGCGGATTGGTAAACTTTATCGCATTCGATAGGATGTTTATTATAATCTGTTTTAGCTTTGTGTCGTCGCCAAAGTACCATTCCTCGGTATCGCAGCTGTATATAAACTCAAACTCAAGCCCCTTGTCGCGGCACTGCGACTGCGTCATAATTTTAATCTGTTCGATTACCGAGCCGAAGAGGAACTCCTCCTTGCGCAGAGTCATTCTTCCCGACTCTATGCGGCTCATATCGAGAATATCATTGATAAGGTTGAGCAGGTGTCCGGCGCTTTCACCGATTTTTATGAGGTAATCTCTGGTCTGCTGCGACAAATCCTTGTCCCTGAGCGCAATGCTGTTAAGTCCGATGATGGCGTTCATCGGGGTTCTGATTTCGTGGCTCATATTCGAGAGGAACGAGGTCTTTGCGGCGTTCGCCTGCTCTGCGGATTTCAGCGCGTCGGCAAGGATTTCGTTTTGCTCGTGCTCATGGCGCAGAACGTCCGTGACGTCGGATTTGAGCAGAAGATAAAACTTTGTGTCCTTGTCAACGGCGTAGTATGTAAACCGCTTGTAGTAGATATCGCCGTCGATACGGCAGACTACGTTTACGGTGTAGGATTCGTTATTTTCGAGGTTCTTTTCAATCTCATCAACCGACAGCGCGGATTTCAGTTCGTCGATATCGTGAGCCTCGGTGTAGGCGGATTCAAGCACATAGTCGCGGATATAGTCGGTGTAAACGCCGTTGCGGCTCTTGGGGAAAATACTGCCCTTTCCGATTTTTTCGGCGTCGCCTATAACAACGCTGTAGTTGTTGTCGACGATATAGGCAACCATATCGTACTGCTGAACAAGCACCTGCACCTCAGACGCCTTTTCGTTGTTATACTCGTTTTCGAAAGCTGTTCAACCGCGAATTGTAAAAGCCGTCCTTGTCAGCGCCTACACGGTCTGAGCTGTAAAGGTCGATTCCCTTTACCTCCTCAATCACTCCCGAGGAGAGGTTGATTATGCAGGCGGAAAGGCTGTTATCCGCGGCGGAGGCGTAACGCTCCATTGTTGCGGTGTATACGTTTGAGCGGCGGTAATCCTCCTGCTGAGCGAGGTAATTTTCCGTAATATCTCCGATAAAAACGTAGAACACCTCGCCGTAACCCGGAAAGCCTGCAAAGTGGCCGTAATCCTCCACCCTTCTTATGCTTCCGTCGCGGCGGATAATTCGGTAGGTAACGTAATCGCGGTTTTCGCTGCTCTCGGATGAAATCTGATTGGTAATGGAGCGGTCGACCTCTTCATAATCGTCCGGGTGCACCATTCCCCTGAAGGTAAAGCCTGTAAGCCCCTTGAACTCATCGAGGTCGGCACAGCCGAAAATCTTGAATACAGCGCCGTTGGCGTACAAAATCTCGGTGCTCTCATCAGCGCGGTAGATAAAAAATCCGCCCGGGATCTGCTCGCCTATCCATTCTATTGAGGAAGAGAAATCTTTCCCTGTAAAAAATTGATTGTCATTTTTCATTTATATCACCGTATAAAACCCAAAAATTATACATTATTTATTATAATACATATTGACAAAAAGAGACAACACAAATCAGCAATTTAATATGAGGTAATCACAAAATGTCCGCGTAACCGAAATGAGTTTGTTAATTCGGAGTATTTGATATTGATATTTTTCCGGATTTATAGTAAAATAGAATTTAAGAGAAATATCCGCCCATGGCGCAGCTGGATAACGCAACGGATTCCGATTCCGGAGATCGGGGGTTCAAATCCCTTTGGGCGGGCCAAAAACAAATCAGAGTACCATTCGGTACTCTGATTTGTTTTGCCCAAAGGGATTTGAACGGGCGTTAAAAAAACAGTGCAGTGCACTGTTTTTAGCCCGACGAGCTACACCAACCTCTACTCCCCACACGCCGCAACAAACGAGCTGAAACGCTTCGCAAGCAGGAACGTACTTTGGGCGGGTTGCGTAAGCAACCAAAGGGATTTGAACGGGCGTTAAAAAAACAGTGCAGTGCACTGTTTTTAGCCCGACGAGCTACACCAACCTCTACTCCCCACACGCCGCAACAAACGAGCTGAAACGCTTCGCAAGCAGGAACGTACTTTGGGCGGGTTGCGTAAGCAACCAAAGGGATTTGAACGGGCGTTCCAACACGTGTCATATGCAGTCATAACAGCAGATTTATTTATGATTTCTTGTTTAAATACCACCTTTTTACTAACAGCACATTAAACAAATACTATTTTGACTTTTTGTGCACACTCTCTAAAATATGCGCATTTTAAACAAAAGCACAGCCTTTTATTAGTTAAACGTGAATAAATTTTAGAACATTATGATTTTGCTTGATTTTTAAATTCATTTCTGCTAATATATTTTTGCTCTAAGGCGGCAGCAAGAAAATACATATGATGTTTTCGGCATGCTGCCGCGGAACATGTTTATATTTTTGGGGAGGAATATTTTATGACAAAGACAAGTAAAGCTTCTAAAATTACAGCAATCGTTTTATCGCTCGTTATGTTTCTCGGAGCATTCGCTATTGCAGGTACGGCTACAGCAAGCGCTGCAACCGACAGAGTAAGCCTGTATTCTTCAAGCGTATCGTTCTCAAAGTACGGCGGCGCAACCTACGAGGTTTATGTTAAGACAAACGATAATGCAAATAACCAGACGGTAACTATCCACTACAACTACCTCGACACTATGGGTTGGCAGGATACAACTGCAGCTTATGTTACCTCGCTCAACGACGGTTCAAAGATTTGGAAGGCGAGCTTCTCGAGCTTCAACTGCAAGTATGCAATCAAGTACGAGGCTGACGGCCGGATTATCTGGGACAACAACAACGGCAAGGATTACACAGGCAGCGATGTTGTCGGCACAGCTCCCGTAGCTGTTGAAAGACTCGGTTACCAGTACAACACCGAGAATTATCAGATTAACGCGGTTCTCCAGAATTACGCTTACCACAAAAATGTATTCGTAAGATACACAACCGACGGTTGGAAGTCTTATCAGGACAAGGCGCTTAACTATGTTCAGACAAACGCTAACGGTTCTGAGACATGGAGCACAAAGGTAAACGCTAACGGTTCTGATTTCCAGTATGCAATTTGCTATCAGGTAAACGGCACTGAGTACTGGGCTAACAACTTCGGCGCAAACTACGACTTTTCTTACTGCATCCACCACTAATTTTAATCCATAATAAAACAGCCTTTTCGGTTAATTCCGAAAGGGCTGTTCTTGTTTTAAATGATTTCATATCCGCTGTCAGAGAGCGCCTTTTTCGCCTTGTTTACATTTTCACTCTTTACCAAAATGTAGTCGGTATTGTAGGTCGATACAGCGAAAATTCCGATTTTGTTTTCCGCCAAAACCGCCGACACCTTCGACAAAATTCCTGTCAGTGAAAAGTCGAGCACGCCCTCGATCCTAAAGGCGCGCCAGCCATCCTCACGCTCGAGCGTGTTTTCGGGAACGTTCTCTGTCTCGCATACAAGCGAGAACTCCTCATCGGTTTTGCCGATAAAATAAATTTCACCACCGGGCTTTAACTCGGCTCCATCGGTGAGCTTGCACAAGGTAAAATCATAATCAAAAAATTTAAGCTTCATAATAAATTCTCCGTTCGTTTTATACTATTATACAAAAACAACGGCGAAATGTAAACTACAGAGTTTTGACGGTCTTTTTGTATGCAGGCTTCATTAGCAAAACCGCAACCGCAGCGGTGATAAGCTCCGCAACCGGGAAGGTCAGCCAGATTAGCCATGCGTTGCTTAAATCGCCGTTTACAAAGCCCGAGAACAGCCACGCGACAGGCAGAACAAGCACAAGCTGGCGCAAGAGCGATATAATCAGCGAAGATAAGCCCTTGTCGAGCGCCTGGAGCATCATTGAAATTATAATCGGCAAGCCCATTTTGAGCATAAGCTTGCCGACGAGCATTACCGCCATTTTGTTATCCATAAAATACCTCCGTTTTAATCAAACGCAAAAAAGGCGTAAGCCCGGAAAATGCCGGACTTACGCCTTAGTGCTGCTCACATTGATTGGGATTATATCATATTTTTAAGTAAAAATCAAGCGGTCAGTGGCTTGGCACCGTTTAATCCGACAGCTCCTCCCAGATTTCGTACTGCTTTTCCTGCTCGGAATTCAGCTGTTCAAGCTCATTTGTCAGCTCAATCAGCCTTTCGTAATCGCTCGCGACCTCCTCGGTAGCGAGCAGAGCGGATACCCTCTCAATCTCGCCGTCAAGGCGTTCAATCTCTGCCTCGGTCTTTTTCAGCTTTGTCTGACGCTTGCGTTCCTCGCTCGCCCTTTGCTTGTTCAAAAAGTACTCGTTTTGAGGTTTTTGCTTAGGCTTTTGCTCGGTGGAAGTCTCTGCCTGATTTTCCGTCTTAACATGCTCAAAATAATAATCGTAGTTGCCGAGGTACTCCTTAACGCCGTTTTTGTCGAGCGCGAGTACACGGTCGGCAAGCTTGTTGATAAAGTAACGGTCGTGGCTGATAATCAGCAGGGTTCCGCCGTATTCGAGCAGGGTATTTTCGAGCTCCTCACGTGAGGCAGCGTCAAGGTGGTTTGTCGGCTCGTCAAGGAGCAGGAAGTTACTGCCCTGCAACATCAGCTTTAAGAGCGACACCCTCGCACGTTCGCCGCCGCTCATCTTTGAAAGCGGCTTGAACACATCGTCGCCCTTGAACAAGAACGCCGCCAACGCCGAGCGCACCTCGGTTTGCGTAAGGTTCGGGAACCTGTCCCACACCTCGTCAATCGCGGTTTTGCTGAGGTCGAGGTTCTGCTGCATTTGGTCGAAGTAGCCGGGCATTACGTTTGCGCCGTACTCAAACTCTCCCCTATCCTGCGGAATTTTTCCGGTCAGGATTTTAAAAAGAGTGGTTTTTCCGCAGCCGTTTTCTCCGAGGATGAACACGCGCTCACCCTTGCGGATATGTATGTTTACGTCGGTGAAAAGCTGTTTTTCGCCAAAGGCTTTTTCGATATTGCGGCAGATTAAAACGTCATTTCCGCTCTCGAACTTCGGCTCAAAGCGGATTCGCATTGTCTCAACCTCGCTGTCGGGAGCGACAAGCTGAGCCTTGATACGGTCGGCTTCCTTTTGACGGCTTGCGGCGGTGATGAAGTTTCGCTCTCTGCCCCAGCGCTTTTGCTGCTCGACAATCCCCTCGATTCGCTTAATCTCCTTGATGTCGTTTTCATATTTATTTTTCAGCGACTCGTTGTACGCCTGCTTTTTCTTAACAAATTCGGAGTATGCGCCCTTGTAGCACATCGCCTTTTGGTGCTCGAGCTCAACGGTTTTGTTGGTTACGTTGTCGAGGAAGTAACGGTCGTGGCTGATGATAATCATAGCGCCCTTGAAATCGCGCAGAAAGTCCTCGAGCCAGCCTACGGACTTGATGTCGAGGTGGTTTGTCGGCTCGTCAAGGAGCAGGAAATTGCTCTCGGAAAGCAACAGCTTTGCAAGGCAGAGCTTTGAGCGCTGTCCTCCGCTGAGACTGCCGACCTGCATATCAAAGTCCTTTTCCGAAAATCCAAGGCCGAGCAGCGCCGATCGCGTGCGGCTTTTGTAGGTAAGTCCGCCGCGGTTTTCGTACTCCTCAATCAGCGCGGTCTGCCGCTCAACGAGCGAGCTTAAATCGCCGCTTTTGTTCTCTATCGCGGCGGTGACCTCAGCGGTTTCGCGCTCGACGTCCATTAAGTAACCGAACACCGACACGAGCTCGTCAAAAACGCTGACCTCGGGATTTTTGCAGGAATGTTGTTCCATATATCCCACGCGCGTGTTTTTCTCAAACGCGACGGTTCCCGATGTGGGCGAAAGCTCTCCGCTCAGCACCCTGAACAGCGTGGTTTTTCCTACGCCGTTCGCACCGATAAAGCCCATTTTATCGCGCGCTTCAACGTCAAAGCTGACGCCCTTAAACAGCGTTCTGTCAACAAAGGTAACCTCTAAATTCCTGACAGATAACGACGGCATACACTCGCTCCTTTCAAAAGTTTACCCTGTTATTGTACCTTAAAAAACGAAAAAGAGCAATACAAAATTAAAAATATGCCAAAGGTTTACGAGCGCGTAGAGGGCAATTCCGATGTAAATAATGATGTCGGCGGCAAGGCTTTCTACTCCGCCTGACAGCCTGTAAATCACGCTGCAAATAAAAATCATACCGAGCGGCAGGACAGCCTTGATTATAAAAGCCGACCAAAAGCCCGTGATTAAGCCGCTCATAAGCGGATTCGCCTCATAAAATCTTCCGCTCAGCAGCAGAGCCTCGGTGCACAGCCAGTCGATTAAATTGAGAAGATACAAAAAAGCGAGCTTTTCGTAAAAGCTAAAGCCCCTTTTTGCGCTCGACGGTGAAATCTTGCCCGATAAATCCACAGGCAACACATTTTGTTTGATACCCACGGCATAACCTCCAAACTTTTTTATTAGTTTAGCCGCTAAAGCGCGATTAATTCATAGGCAAAACGCGAAAAGGATAAAAACGCGAATGAGGTTTTTTGAAAAAAGTGTTGACAACTCACGCAGTTTGTGATATATTAATTAGGCACTAAAATTTATTTGCTGGTGTAGCTCAGTTGGTAGAGCAGCTGATTTGTAATCAGCAGGTCGGGGGTTCAAGTCCGTCCACCAGCTCCAAGAAGCCTACTTGGTAAGAGGTAGGCTTTACATATGGGAGAATTCCCGAGTGGCCAAAGGGGGCAGACTGTAAATCTGTTGCGCTTCGCTTCGGTGGTTCGAATCCACCTTCTCCCACCAAAAAACAGAGTACGTATTACGTACTCTGTTTTTTCGTGAAAAAAAGAAGGTGGATTCGAAGGCGACTGTGCCGAGCACAGCGAGGCAAAAACGTCACAGTGTGACGTTTTTAAGGAGAGCGGTAAGCGCGCGGTTTCCCACTTAACACACCGCAAGTGGCGCGTAGGAAGTTTTGTAAAGCAGAAGCGCAACCTTCTCCCACCTATATTCATATAAAAAGGCGGACTAATCAAAGTCCGCCTAAATTAATATATTTTCAACTTTACTCCGCGGCGTACTTTTGAATTTCAGCCGCGTCGAGGATATCAACCGTGCCGTCGGCGTTTACGTCGGACACCGCAAGCTGCTCATCGTTGAGCTCAGTCCTGCCGGAAGTGTATTTTTGGATAACTGCCGCGTCGATAACGTCAACCTTGCCGTCGCTGTTTATGTCGCTGTATGCGGCGCGGTTCAGGGGTTCGCCTGCCCAGATATACTTAAATTCCGGAATATAGCTAAAGCTTTTCCACGTCAGAATGTTCGAGAAAACCGCGGTGTAGTCCTTTGCGCTGTCGTAGGAAGAAATTGTCAGCACCTCGGTTTGCGCCTTCCAGTCGGATGAAAATACAACGGTGTACTTGTGCTCGGGATTAAGCTCAATTTCGTGTTCGTCAAGGTCAAAGCGCCAAATATCCGAATCAATATCCTTTGTCATCGCACCATTTTTTGAACCCCATTTGGCGACTTCCGTCTCATCGGTCAAGTCGTAAATATAACAGAACATCTTATCAAAATCCCTGAATGTTTCGCTGTCGATTTCAATGCTTATATACTTATGTGCAGTCTCGGCAAAAGCTGTTGTAAAGCCTGCGCATATAATTGTGATTGCTACGGTGGCTGCAAGTGCCGCGCAGATATATTTTTTTATTGTCGATTTCATAAATAACATCCTTTCGTAAAATTTCATTATGTCCACTTGTAAACCGAATTTGTTGTTCCCGTAACCTCGTCGTAGGCTTTCTTACCCGTATAAACAGCGGTGTACGCCTTTGCGGTATCGAACGATTCTATCGTGAGCGGTTCTGTCGCCGTGCCGCAGTCGTCAATAAAGGTAATGCTGTACTTGCGTCCGGAATACATAACAACCTTCTGGATTTGTTCGTCAAAGCTAAATCTCCATGTATCCGAGCTGCCCGATTGTTTCAAAATACCGCGATTTATGACAACATATCCTCCTGTTTCGTCATAGATTTCGCAGAAGAATTTTTCGGCATTCTCATAAAAAGTCTGTTTATCTACCTTTATGTTGAATGTTGCCGTGATTTTCTCATCGGATTCTGTAGTCTCAGTCACGGCGGTTGCCGCCGGTTCCGTGTTTTGCACGGCAGAGCTTTGAGGTGTTGACTGCACCCTTGTGTATTCCTGATTTTGCGCAGGCTCTGTACCTTTGCTCCCGCTTTTGTTATCGGAGCCTCCGCGATTTTCCGCGGACGGCGCTGTATTGTAAGCGTTTGTCGGAGCTTCGGTTTTTGGCTGAGCGGTAGTTTGCTGGACGCTGTAAACTTTTTCCTTAGGCTTCGGCATTTGATTGGGATTATTGCCGCCGAAAGAACCTGACGCCGCAGCCGCTCCTGCCGCGCCGATTACAACAGCGCACGCCGCTCCGATTGCCGCCGCCTTAAGCGGAAAAGAGCCTGCCGCCTTGACCGGGTTAATCGAGGCAAGCTTTACCGCGCCTGACTGAGTAGCGTAGGGAATGAGAATATTTTTCTGCGTTTCCGCGCCCTCGATAAGGCTGAAAGATACCAGCGACATCGGCGGTACCGCGCACGAAGCGAGAGCCGCTCCGCCGTACTGCTCGAGGTGCTTTTTCATCGTCTTGCGCGCCGAGTGAAGTCGGCTTTTGACGGTGTTTTCGTTTAACTCCATGGTTTCGGCGATTTCCTTTACGCTCATTTGATTGAAGTAAAACATCATTACGCTCTCGCGTAAAAGCTGAGGCGCTCTCGCGTAAAAGCTGAGGCAAAGCCTTGACAGCTTTGCGGACATATCCGCAAACCTCGGAGGTTTCCGCAGACTTTGACGGACAGATTTGCTCGTTTTCGTCGGCAAAATCCCACGTGCCCTCGTCAAGACTTAAATTGTCCTTTGAGCGAGTCAGCTTTGTTTTGCAATAATTTGATGTGATTGTTTTTATCCAGCCCAAAAACGCCTTTGGATCGGCAAGCGAATCGAGCTTTTTCAGCATTGTTAGTAAAATATCCTGTACTGCGTCCTTCGATTTCTCCTCATCTCCCAACAGGGTAAGGCAGTAATAGTAAATATATCCGCTCACCATATTGACAACTTTGTCAAGTGCCTTTTGGTTTCCGCCCTGCGCCTTGGCAACAAGCCGGGTGAGCTTTGCGTTATCTATTTTGAATTTCGGCTGTTTGTTCATTTTATCCTCACTTCCCTCTTTTTTGCCCTGTTCATTAAAAAGGACTCGGGAGTTTAAAAAAGGTTTGCAGTTTTTTTGGCGCATTGTAAAATGAGGTTGCAACAATAAAAAAATAGTCCATAGGGACAATTCTGTAGTAGAATTGAGTTTACGCTCACCAATTCGAAAGGAATCATCACTATGGACAACCCTAATTGTAGCACGGAACACAAGAAATATCAACACCTGTCTTCTGAAGAACGACACATAATTGAAGTGCGCTTCAATGAGGACAAGTGGACGATCTACGCAATAGCCAAAAGTCTTGGCAGACCATACAACACGATCAAAAACGAGATCAACCGTGGTACGGTATATCTCTACAACGGAAAGATAGCCAGATATAAGGCTGACAAAGGCGAGGAAGCATATCGTGAACATCGCAAGAACAGCTGCCGCAATTACCGTTGCCTTGAAACTGCAAAGTTTCTCAGATATGTTGAAGATCAGTTTTTCGATGAAGGATGGTCGTTGGACGCCGCAGTAGGTCACGCAAAAGCCAACGGACTGTTTTCCTCTAAAGAAATGGTGTGTACCAAAACGCTGTATAACTATGTTGATTCAGGTCTGCTTAGAATCAAGAACATCGATTTGCCTGAGAAACTGTCGAGAAAGACTAAAACCAAGAAAGATCGAGAAAGCAAGCGAAAACTCGGCAATAGTATTGAGCAGCGTCCTGACATAGTGGATACCAGAGAAGAATTCGGACACTGGGAAATCGATAGTGTGATCGGCAGGAAGGTCGAAGGCGAATCTCAGGTGATGACAATAGTCGAGCGCAAGCTTAGAAAGTCCATATGGATCAAGGTGAGAAATCACTCTGCCGAAGCGATAGATGAGGCGCTATCCGCTCTGATTGATCAGTTCGGAGATAAATACAATGAAGTATTCAAAAGCATTACCGGTGATAACGGATCCGAATTCGCTAACCTCTCTCAGATTGAATCAAAAGGCATAGCCGTATATTTCACTCATCCGTATTCGTCCTACGAAAAAGGAACTAACGAGTGCCACAACAAAATGCTGCGCAGATTTATACCGAAGGGCAAAAGCATTGACGACTACAGCGCTGACGACATCCTCTACTTTGCGGATAAGATCAACAACCTGCCCAGAAAGATTCTGGGCTACAGAACCCCGGAAGAGCTGTTCGAGCAGGAACTCGACCGCATATATGCTGCCGCGTGAGCCGCGTCGCCGCGAGTTTTTCGAGGGAGGAGCGTAGCGACGAGCGAGGAAAACTCGCGGCGATCTACTACAGACTCAAAAAATGTTGCAACTTGCTATTGCAATTTGCGAAAAAATTTGCAATAATATTCTTTCGATTTTACGTTAGCACTTATAAAAATTTTATAAGAGTTATTACACCTGCCGTTATAAGAATTATTACACCTGCCGTCTGCTTGAAAAGTAGATTGATATGGTGTATAATAAAGGGTGAGGTGTTTTTCTTGAATATAAACGTCGGAGATAAACTTGAAATGAAAAAGCAACATCCGTGCGGCGGCAGGACCTTTACCGTTTTGCGCGTGGGGATGGATTTTAAAATCCGCTGTGACAACTGCGGACGCGAGGTTATGGTTCCGCGCAAAAAAGCAGAGAAGAACATCATGAATGTAATTACGGAGTAAGTTATGTTTGAAAGAATAGAGATTTTTGACAAGCGGTATTCCGAGCTTAACTCGCGGCTTTATGAGCCGTCGGTGGCGTCCGACCCCGAGGAATACCAGAAGATAATGAAGGAAATCAAGTCGATTGAGGAGCTTGTGCAGACCTACCGCGAGTATAAAAGCGCAGTGCAGTCCGAAAAGGAGAGCCTTGAAATTTTAGAGGATTCGTCGGATTCCGAGCTTAAAGAATTGGCGCAGGCTGAGCTTGACGAGGCTAAGGAGAATATTGAAAGGCTGTCCGAACAGCTCAAAATTTTGCTCCTGCCCAAGGACCCCAACGACGAGCGAAACGTAATTATCGAAATCCGCGGAGGCGCAGGCGGCGAGGAAAGCGCGCTGTTCTCGGCGGTATTGTTCAGAATGTACTCGATGTACGCCGAAAAGCGCGGCTACAGGGTTGAGGTTATCAATGCCAACGAGACCGAGCTGGGCGGCTACAAGGAAATTTCGTTTATGATAGAGGGCGAGGGCGCGTATTCGCGCTTTAAGTTTGAGAGCGGCGTTCACCGCGTTCAGCGAGTGCCGGAGACCGAGAGCCAAGGCAGAGTTCATACCTCGACAACCACCGTTGCGGTGCTCCCCGAGGCCGAGGATGTTGAGCTTGAAATCGACCCGAAGGATTTGAAGATTGACACCTTCCGTTCGAGCGGCGCAGGCGGTCAGCACATCAACAAAACAAGCTCCGCCATCCGCATTACCCACCTGCCGACCGGCACGGTTGTGGAATGTCAGGACGAACGAAGCCAGTATAAGAACAAGGACAAGGCGCTTAAGGTGCTCAAAAGCCGTCTGCTTAAGGAAAAGCAGGACAAACAGGCGAGCGAAATTGCCGAAAACCGCAAATTGCAGGTCGGCACAGGCGACAGAAGCGAGCGAATCCGCACCTACAACTATCCTCAGGGCAGGCTGACCGACCACAGAATCGGTCTCACGCTTTACAAGCTCGAGGACATCCTCAACGGCAACCTCGACGAGGTAATCGACGCGCTGATTACCGCCGACAGAGCCGAAAAGCTGAAAGAGAGTATGGAACAGAATTAAAATGAAAACGCAACTGTTTACCAATACACCCGAAAATATAATTAAAACCGCCGAAATTCTGAAAAAAGGCGGACTTGCCGCTATCCCTACCGAGACGGTCTACGGACTTGCCGCGGACGCGCTGAACGGCGAGGCGGTAGCGAAGATTTTTGCGGCAAAGGGCAGACCGATGGATAATCCGCTGATTGTCCACGTCGCGGAGTTTGAGGACATCGAGCGCTTCGCTCTTGTCCGCGAAATTCCCGAAGCCGCGAAAAAGCTCGCAAAGGTTTTTTGGCCCGGCCCGCTGACGATTATTATGAAAAAGGGCGGCGTTATTCCCGATGAAGTTTCCGCAGGGCTTGACACCGTGGCAATCCGCCTGCCGAGCCACCCCTCGGCAAGAGCGATAATCAAAGCCGCGGACACTCCGCTTGCCGCACCGTCGGCTAACCTTTCGGGCTCGCCCAGCCCGACCACGGCACAGCACGTGATGAACGATATGGACGGCAAAATTGACGCGGTGTTTGACGGCGGAGCGTGCGGCGTTGGCGTTGAGAGCACGGTAATCACGCTTGCAGAGGATACTCCGAGGCTTTTGCGCCCGGGCAAGGTAACACTTGAAGAACTCCGCGAGGTTTTAGGCGAGGTCGAGCTTGACAGCGCCGTGCTGAACAAGCTTAAAGACGGTCAAAAAGCCGCCAGCCCGGGAATGAAATACAAGCATTACGCGCCGAAGGCGAACGTTATCCTGCTCAAATGCACGGACGATGAATTTACTGACTACGTAAACCGCTGCGGCGGAAGCGGCGTTGCCGCCCTCTGCTGCGACGAGGACGTTGAAAAGCTGTGCGTAAAGTACATTTCGCTCGGCAAGCGTAACGACTATGAAGCTCACGCGCAAAGGCTGTTTGACAGCCTGCGGAGAATTGACGGCTACGGCAATATCGTGACGGTTTACACCCGTCTGCCGTCCACCGACGGCGTGGGACTCGCCGTTTACAACCGCCTTATCCGCGCGGCAGGCTTTGAGGTGATTGACCTTGAAAAGAGTTAAAATAATCGGCTTAACCGGTCAGAGCGGCGCAGGTAAAAGCACCGCGGCTCAGGTTTTTGAGCAAAACGGCTTTGCCGTGATAAACGCCGACAGCCTTGTAAAAAGGGTGTACGAGCAAAACGAATACTGCCTTGACGCGGTAGCCGCGCGCTTCGGCAGCGACATTATAAATCCTGACGGAACGCTGAACAGAAAGCTCCTTGCAAAAAGGGCGTTTAGCTCTGAGGAAAACACAAGGGCTCTCGGCGGAATTGTCCATCCCTTTGTGCTCAGCGAATTTCTTAATGAGCTTAAAGCCGTTAACGGCTATGCGGTTTTTGACGCGCCGCAGCTTTTTGAAAGCGGAATTGACGTTATTTGCGATACTATCGTGAGCGTTGTCGCTGAAGAAAGCACAAGGCTTGCGCGCATTATGAACCGTGACAGCATTACAGAGTGTGAAGCACGGCAGAGAATTAACGCGCAGTTCAGCGAGGAATTTTTCAGAGCAAATTCCGATTATATTATAGAGAACAACACTGACGGCGGCTTGGAGCAAAAAACGCTTGAGCTTATCGCCGTGATAAAATCGAGGTGATGTAATGGCGCAGAGAGCACGCCGTACAAGAAAACGCAACACGAAAAAAGGCGGAAAGGTTAAGGTCGTTATAATCTCCATTGTCGCGATAGCGCTTGCCGTGACAGCGGTGTTTGCGGCGACGCACTTTTATAAAACAACCGAGAACAACCTTGAAAAATCCGCTTATCCGCTTGAATACACCGACCTTGTAAACAAGGCGGCAAAGGAATATAACCTTCAACCCGCGCTCATTTACGGAGTTATACATACAGAGAGCCGCTTTAATCCCGATGCGGGTTCGTCAGTCGGCGCGGTAGGACTTATGCAGATTATGCCCGAGACCTTCGACTGGCTCCAGGAAAAGCGCGGCGAAGCAGGTAAATACACCACCGAGGATTTATACACGCCTTCGGTGAACATCGACTACGGAAGTTATCTGCTCAGATACTTTTTGGACTACTACGGCAACGAAAAATGCGCCGTTGCGGCGTACAACGCCGGTTTTGAGGTTTCAAACTGGCTGGAGGATCCCAACTGCAGTCCCGACGGAATGACGCTTGACGTTATTCCCTACCCCGAGACGAGCGAGTATGTGGTCAAGGTTGAAAACGCCAAGCAAAAGTATATTGAGCTGTATTTTTCATAAAATAAGAACGGAAAGGAAGATATAAATGGCAGAGGAAAAGACAAAAACGCAACTCCTGCGCGAGAGCGTTTTGATGGAGGAAAACAAGCAGAAAAAGCTGACAGCCGAGGTTATCGAAAAGGCTGACGGCTTTTGCGAGGGCTACAAAAAGTTTTTGAACAAGTCGCCCGTTGAGCGCGAGGCGGTGGAGTATTCGCTGGAGCTTGCAAAGGCTAACGGCTTTACCGAGTACAATCCCGAGGAAAGCTACAAGCCCGGCGACAAGGTATATTATGTGAACCGCGGCAAGGCAATTGCACTTGCGGTTATCGGCAAAAACGGCGTTAAAAACGGCGCTCGTTTGGCGATTGCCCACATCGACTCACCGAGGATTGACCTTAAGCCCAATCCGCTTTACGAGAGCAACAAGCTTGCGCTTTTCAAAACCCACTACTACGGCGGACTTAAAAAGTACCAGTGGACGGCAATTCCGCTGACGCTTCACGGCAGAGTTGTGAAGCTCGACGGCAGCACCGTTGACATCATCTGGGGCGATAACGAGGACGAGAGCTGCTTCTGCGTCACCGATCTTCTCCCCCACCTTGCTCAGGAGCAGGTAACTAAGCCGATGGCAAAGGCGTTTACCGGCGAGGATTTGAACGTTCTTGTTGGCTCACGCGCGCTTGACGAGGCTGAGGACGAAAAGGAGCTTGTAAAGCTCAATGTTATGAAGATTTTGAACGACAAGTACGGCATTACCGAGAACGACTTTTTGTCGGCTGAGCTGTGCCTTGTGCCGAGCTTTAAGGCGAAGGACATCGGCTTTGACAGAAGTATGATTGGCGGCTACGGCCACGACGACAAGGTCTGCGCTTATCCTGCGCTGATGGCGGCGCTCGACGCGGAGACTCCCGAGAGCACCTGCATTACCTACCTGACCGACAAAGAGGAAATCGGCAGCGACGGCAACACCGGTATGCAAAGCGACTTTTTGCGTTACTTTATCTACGATCTCGCGGCTCAGGACGGAATTCCCGGCTACCGCGCAATTTCAAAGAGCACCTGCCTTTCCGCCGACGTTAACGCGGCATTCGACCCGACCTACGCTTCGGCATTTGAGGCGAAGAACAGCTGCTACATCAACGACGGCGTGGTAATTTCAAAGTACACGGGCCACGGCGGAAAGTACGATACCTCGGACGCATCGGCGGAGTATATGGGACAAATCAGGTCGCTGCTCGAAAGCAATGACATCGTTTGGCAAATCGGTGAGCTCGGCAGAGTTGACCTCGGCGGCGGCGGTACAATCGCGAAGTACGTTGCCAATATGAACGTGGATGTAATCGACCTCGGCGTTCCGGTGCTTTCAATGCACGCGCCGTTCGAGATTGTATCAAAAACCGACGTGTATATGGCGTACAGAGCATTTTACGAGTTTTTTATGCAATAAAAATTTGATATAATAACATTAGGGGCGGTCAATGACCGCCCCATCATTTTTTATTTAGCTCGGCAACGCCGAATTTAGCTGCGGCGCAAGCCGCAATTTAGCTTTAATACGCTTGTAATTCCGAAATCGCCTTCGCCGCGTCGTCAGCCTTGAATACGGCTGTTCCTGCCACGCAAACGTCAACGCCTGCCTCGGCGCACTGCGCGATTGTGGCTGAGCCGATTCCGCCGTCTGCCTCGATAAGCATATCAATGTTTCTGCGCTTACATTCGTCCTTAATCGCCCTTACCTTCGGCATCATATCAGCCATAAAGCTCTGACCGCCGAAGCCCGGTTCAACCGTCATAACAAGCACCAAATCGAGCCTGTCGAGGTACTCAAAAACCGACTCCGCAGGGGTGTTGGGCTTGATTACAAGGCCTGCCTTTATTCCGCGCGATTTAATTTTTTCAATCGTCTTGCTTATATCGGAATCGCACTCTACGTGGAAGGTGATTATGTCCGCGCCGGCGTCGGCAAAATCGTCGATGTACTTTAGCGGATCGCTGATCATCAGATGAACGTCGAACGGCTTGTCCGTGAACTTTCTGACGCACTTTATTACCGGAGCGCCGAAGGTGATGTTCGGCACAAAATGGCCGTCCATAACGTCAAGGTGCATCCAGTCGGCGCCTGCCTTGTCCATTCTTTCGAGCTCGTATCCCATTTTTGAAAAATCGCATGATAAAAGCGACGGAGCTATCTTCATTTTATCCTCCAAATAATCTTACGGCGCATTCCGCACGACATAATTGTGCGGTGTTGCCTTTATACTAAGGTTTTTGAATTGCAGGGGCAAGTATTGCCGCGGCTGCCCAAAACAGCGAATAAATCAGCACCTCGAGCGTGCCCATAACCTCAACTCCGGCGTAGAGCGACAGCGTTGCGGCTATCAAAATTCCGATAATTATCGCGGCAAGCTGAATGATAATCGCAATCGAGATGTTGCCCTTAATGCGCACGCTTCCCGATACCGCCCTTGCGAGCGACGAAGCCTTGCCGTGGGTGATGAGGTACGAACGCGAGGTTTCCTCGGTCACGCCCTGAGCCTCTTTGAGCACGTTGCCGAGGCCTGTGGGCAGAACCTTAATGCTGCGGTAGAAAAGGTTGTAGAGCTTTGCGATAAGCTCGTCGGTGATGTTGTAATCGGTGGTTCTGATAAGGAAGCTTATGCCGTTTGCCTCTGCTCTCTGCATCTCGGTTTTAAGCTCGGGATCGGCGTGGTACTTGGTGACAATCATCGCGACAAGTCTGCCTGCGCGTGAAAGATAAGTTACCTGACTGCCTGCCGAGGTGTATTTTTCCTCGTACTCTTGAGTCGGAGCGTCAACCCTGTACTTCTCCATCAGGTTGCGCGAGCCCACCAAAATACGCTCGCCGTTTATCCAGCCGACAAGTCCGAGGTCGTCCTCGTAGAGCACGCTTTCAACCTCGGGAAGCTTTTCCTTAGTCTCGTTAATAACCGAATCAAAGGCGTTTGCAAGCGGATTTTGCGCCTCTTTCAAAATGGCGATTCCGCAGAGGAGCGACTCGTCAACATTGTAGTCCTCAAAGCTTTTGATTCCCTCGAGGTCGATTGACTCGGCAGGGAAAAGCTCGTTGGCGTCCATCATAATCGCGGTGCTGTCGCAGAACTGCTTAATTGACGGATAACCCGCAAGCATTGCGCCGTAGCCGTTGAGGTTCTTGCACAAAAGCTTAATCGGCAGATTGACCGCGATAAGCGTTGAAACGGGAATCGCGAGCGATGTAATCAGCGACAGGGTATTAACCGCGTCGGAGAATGAGAACTTTACAACGCCGTAGAGCAGGGCGATGATAATCGCGGCTAAAGAGGTAATCGGCGCGAGCTTTGACGCCAAGTCCTCGCTGGGGTCGGGCGCGTAAGAAATTTTTAGGAAGTTGGACGGAAAATCCGTCTTGTGCTGGTAAGCGATAAGGGTTTTGTCGGAAGGCGTGCCGCTGAGCATTTTGTTGGCGACAGCCTCGTTGTTGTAGATTTTCGCCGCGTACTTTTGTCCCTTGGCTGAGACAAAGCGGAAGTTTTCCTTAACCCTGAGCACCATAATCAGCTTGCCAAGGTTGTTTGCGAACAGCGCCAAAAGCACGACTACAATGTAGTAGTTGACCTTGAAGCCCGACATATCACCGAGGCAGAAGAATGAAACAAGCGTCTGCACAACGGCGCTTATACACGCGACGGAAACCGCCGTGTCGGAATTGCCCTTGAAGCGCACAAGCGGCGTTAAGCCGTTCATCAGCGCCACGCGGTTTGCGAAAATCGAAACTCCGATTAAAATTAAATTAAACACCGCGTACGCCGCAGGCGCAAAGGGAATTGCGCCGATAATGCCCTCGGGAAACACCCTTGTCAGCACTGTCAAGATTATTGAGATAAACGCGATTATGCCTGTGGTCAGGCTGCGCATAAAGAGCTTTTTGATATTGTGGTTGAGCTCGTATTTAATACTTTTTTCGTCGTCCTCGCCGGTGTAGTCCTCAATCGGCTCGGTCTTTTCCTGCGGAACGTCAACGTCGTCGGACTCGTCCTTTGAGAAAAATCCCACAACCGCCGACAGCACCTTTTCCTGCGCTGTGCGGTCATCCTCGGGCTTGTCGTCATCTTCCGGGGTACGCTTGGGCTCAGGTCTGATAACGTGGGCGATTACCGAGGGATTTTTTGAGCGGATGTACTCGCCGTACTCGCGCTCGACAACCTCGGAGAACCTGCCTGCCTTTACGTTGAGCGTATTTTTCGGCTCCTCGGGGCGGTAAACCGGAACCTTCGAGACCACCTTTTTAGGCGGCTTGCCGTCGGAGGTGTTCTTAATCTTGAACAATTCCTCGTACTTGCTTTTTTCCTCGGCTTCCTTTTGCTCCTGAGCCTTTTTATAATCCTCGCCGTCGACGTCAATGTCGATTGAGTCGAAGCTTTCAATCTCGTTATTTTCGCGGAAGGTGTCCACCTCACCGAGCACCTCACCCGAAAACTGCGTGTCCTCGTCGTACTCGGGCTTAAGGGTGACGATTTTTTCTTCCTCAGCCTTACGTGCCGCTTCCTCTGCCGCCTTTTTAGCCGCTTCCTCAGCCTCTTTTTCAAGCTGCTCGGGGGTTTTGATGTCCTCCTTGCTGCCGTCCATAATAAGCTCGGTCTGCATTGTCGCGGCGGTTTTGTCACCGACAATCGCGTTGCTGTCGTCGGGCTTTTCCTTGTCCATGTCGAGCGGATTGTCGTTTTTGAGCCTCGGCTTTTTGTCGGCGTTACTGTAGATGTCAGCCATCTTCGGCTTTGCGCGGTACTTGTCCGCGATTTTTTTCATCTTCTCGTCGTCGGCAAGCCTGTGCGTCTCGTCAAGTATGCTCTGAATTTCAAGCTCCTTTAGCAGGTCGTTTTTCTTTTCCTGCTCAATGTTTTGATCAGACAAGCTTTTCACATCCTTTCCTGTGTTTTACCTTCCCTTTGCCGCGTGGTACATCAAAATTCCAGCGGCTACTGAGGCGTTCAGCGAGTTGATTTTGCCCTTCATCGGAAGCGACACAATCACGTCGCATTTTTGGCGGACAAGCCGGGAAATCCCCTTGCCCTCGTTGCCTATAACAATGGCGCATGCGCCTGATAAATCGCATTTTGTGTAGTCCTCGCCGTTCATATCGGCGCCGTAAATCCAAACTCCGCGGTCTTTGAGCTCATCAAGCAAGCTCGCGATGTTCGTAACCCTCGCGACTCTCATATACTCAACCGCGCCTGCGGAAGCCTTGCCCACAACGTAGCTGAGTCCTGCGCTGCGACGCTTGGGGATAATTACGCCGTGAACTCCGGCACATTCGGCGGTTCTGATAATTGCGCCGAGGTTGTGTGGATCCTCAATCTCGTCGAGCACGACGATAAACGGAGATTCGTCCCTGCTCTCGGCATATTCAAATATTTCGTCAACGCTGCTGTAATCCTTGACGGCGGCAAACGCCGCAATTCCCTGGTGAACCGACGAGCCCGTGATATAATCGAGCTTGGCGCGGTCAACCTCTTTGACAGGAATCTGTCTGTCCCTCGCCTTTGCGAGAATTCCGACCACCGCTCCGCTTTTTTCGCCGCGTGCGACAAGAATTTTGTCAATCGGTCTGCCCGAGCGGATAGCCTCGCTGACAGGGTTCCTGCCGGATATAACGTCGGATTTTGCTTCGCTGTTGCTGTCTTTCATATTGTTTCACCTTATTAAACTATATTCCAATATATTATAGCACATATTTTATGATTTTAACAGACCTTTGCGCAAATAAAGTCAAGAAAAATAATACATCGCGTCCAGCGCCGCCGCGCCGAGGTCGATATGTGTCGGAATTATGCCGTAAAGCCCCGATTCAGAGTCTAAAAATACAGCGTTTTGCGGCGGAAACGGAGTGAAGCTGAAATACACCGCCCAAAATAAAAAGAGTAAAAATACCGAAGGAGCAAAAAGGTTTTGAACATTAAATTTTGAGCGGTAAAGAGCAAAAGAGAGTACAAATGCAAGCGCCGTGCATAACGCGGCGATAAAAATGCTCTGATTTTCCGCGCCGAAAATCAGGCTCAGTCCTATGTAGGACAATCCCAGAAAGTACAGAGAGATTGTCTTGCACGAGGTGAAGCGGCGCATATGCGGCGATACGCTCATCAGCTCGATAAGCGACCAGAACAGGTACGGCAAAAGCAGGATTTTGCAGTTTTCCCATATGCTTTTGTTGACGCTTCCGAACATTACACCGACGAGGTTTCCGCCGCACAGCGTGTACAATTTCGACATAAACAGGCGGCAAATCAAGACAAAAATTATGCCTGCCGCCTCGAGCAAAACGAATAGTATTTCTGCTTTTTTTATTGCCCTCACTCCCCGTAACCATTGTTACAAAAATGTATTATTTTTCAGCGGAATTAAAACCGCCAATTAAAATTCTTTGTCTGAAAATATACTTCTTGTATATTTCTTTTTATACAATAAAATGTTGAAAACTATGTTGAAAGTGTTAATCAGGCGCGTGATTTGCCCTCAGAATATCCTGATATTTACACATCAAAAACTATATGTGGGTTTTTTAATGTTTTCCACATAGATTTCCACATAAATTCAACTGTGTTTTCAAATACAAATAGTAATATTTGCTTGTCAACGGCAATTTTTCGACTTAATTATTACAAAAACAAAATAACAAACAATATTTCACCACTCTGCTCAGAAAAAGAACAGGTTTACGGTGACTACGCTCATTGCCGCAGCGGTCAAATCCGCCGCGATTGCGGCGAGCAGAGTGTGCCGGATATTCTTGATTTTTACACAGCCGTAGTACATAGCCGTGGCGTAAAAGGTTGTCTCGCTCGAGCCTGCCAACACGCTTGCAACCCTGCCCGGAAAGCTGTCGGGACCGTAGTCGCTGAACACCTGAACGAGCAGCGCTGTTGAGCCGCTGCCCGACACCGGACGGAGCAAAGCCATAGGCGCGAGCTCGGCAGGAAAGCCGAAGAAATCCGTGACGGGCTTGATGAAATTGCAAATCACCTCGACCGCTCCGCTCGATTTGAGAAGTCCTACGGCAAACACAAGCCCCAAAACCGACGGCGCGATTGCGTAAAGCGTTGCGAAGCCCTCCTTTGCGCCTGCGATGAATTCGTCGAAAACCGCCACCCTTTTAATCAGTCCGAACACGATTATCGCCGCGGCGAAAACCGGCATTACGAGTTCCAAAACATCACCTTATTCTCTTTGAAAATTTATTGCCCGACAGCGCAATTATCAGCGCGACGGCAAGCGCGCAGCCCGAGCTCAGCCACACGGGTACGATAATTTCAAACGGTGCATTACTTCCGTAGCTTTGGCGCAGAGAGCCGAGCATTGTCGGCAAAAGCTGCATTGAGGCGGTGTTCATCACCACAAAAATCACCATCTCGTCGCCGGCGGTATCGCTGCCGCCGTTCTGCTTTTGGAGCTCCGCCATCGCCTTTAGCCCAAGCGGGGTAGCGGTGTTGCCCAGCCCCAACAGATTTGCCGTGAGGTTCATCGTTATGTACTTAAACGCCTCGCCGTTCCTGTCAAGGCGGGGAAAGAGCGGTCTTAAAATCGGTGAAAAAATTTTGGCGAAAAGCTCGGTAAGTCCGCTTTTTGAAGCGATGCGCATTATCCCCGACCAAAGGCAGATTACGCCTGCGAGAGTGATAATCAACTCCACCGCCGAGGCGGCGCTGTCGATAAACGCGGATGACAATCCTGTGCTATTTCCCAGACAAATTGAGCAAATAATGCTCAATACGACAATAAAACTCCATACTATGTTTAACATAAGCACCTCATTTGTCGAAAAAAGTAAAATGTAGTCAAAAATAATAAAAAAATAAAATCTTTTCGTATATAATTGACAAATATGCAGAAATATGTTATTATAAAAAAAATAATAACTTGCGATATTTCCATTCTGTCAATCGCAAATATTTAAAATTATTATTTAACGGAAAGGGTGATTGTATGAGTTTTACTTATTACAGAGAAATCGACAGACTTGGACGCGTTGTAGTTCCGATGGACATCAGAAAAAGTCTATCCATCAACGCGGGAGACGTGCTGAAAATCAGCGCTGACGACAGCAAAATCATCCTTCAAAAGGCAGAGGACAAGTGCGTTTTCTGCAACGGCACGGACGATTTGCGCGAATTTGAGGGCAAGTTTGTATGCTCCGAATGTAGGGCAAAGCTGAGCCGTTAATTAATTATATAGAAAAACGGGTAAAAATATGAGGCTTTACATCGCTGATATTAACTGCGTTAAACCCGGTGACATCAATAAGATTTCGCCCGAACGCCGCAAAAAGGCGGAACGCTACCGCTTTGAGGACGACAAAAAGCGCTGTATTCTCGGCGGACTTTTGACGCGCCGTTTTTTGGGCGATACCGGGATTTACCTGAACAAAAGCGGCAAGCCGCTGGCTGAAAACGGCGTGTGCTTTAATATTTCGCATAGTGGCGGCTATGTTCTGTTTGCCGTGGATGACAAACCAATCGGCTGTGACATCGAAAAGCCGAAGGTTGTTCCGTACGAGAGAATGGGCAAGGTCGTCTTTTGCGAAAACGAGATGGACAAAATAAAAAACTCCCCCGACAAACAAGGAGAGTTTTTTGCGCTCTGGACAAAAAAAGAAGCCCTGCTAAAGTGCATGGGCGAGGGCTTTCACCGCCCGGCAAAGAGCGTTGACGTGAGCGGTGAGGAATTTTCCGAAAACGGTGTGACCTACAGGCTGAAAACCTATATTTTTTCGGACTATGTAATCTCGGTCTGCACCGAAGGAGAGGACTTTGCCGAGGAAATTGAATTTATTGAACCGTAAATTAATGCCCCGAGTTTTCGGGGCATTGTTTTATTGATTTGCAACCACGGCGAAAAACACCAAGTCACCGTCGCAGTCGTTTATCATACTGTGAGTATGCCCCTTTGGGCAGTAGTGGCACATTCCGGCTTCGACAGGCTGCTTTTCGCCGTCGTAGAGCATATATCCCCTGCCGCTTAGGAAGTAGATTATCTCGCTGTTAACATCGTGCGTATGCTCACCGATTGTCGCACCGGGCACAAGCGTGCCGTGAAGAATACGGTTAACGCCGTCAAAGTGCATTTTCGCGATAAGGTACTTCTCCCCTCCCTTAAAGTTCGGGAGAATTTCGGGCTTTTCGTTTTTCAAATCAAAAATCATCTTCGTCACCTCGCTGTACTTCACGTTTATTTTACCATATTCGACATCATCTTTCAAACAAAAATTGTAATTGCCTCTAAATCGAAAAAAACTCGGATTATCCACTTGTTTTTTCAGTATTTATCTATTATAATAAGGAACAGAGTTTAATATAACTTATCAAGAGCGGCTGAGGGACAGGCCCTTTGAAGCCCGGCAACCTGCATTATGCAAGGTGCTAAATCCTGCGGTAATTTACCGGAAGATGAGTATTTTGACGCGCCTTTCGGTTGAGGGCGCTTTTTATTTTGCAAATTTATGGAGTGATTTTTATGGCAAGAAGATTATTTACATCGGAGTCCGTAACCGAGGGACATCCCGACAAGGTTTGCGACTGCGTTTCAGACGCGGTGCTCGACAGCATTTTGGCACAGGACAAGAACGCTCACGTTGCGTGCGAGACCGCCGCTACAACAGGACTTGTTCATATTATGGGTGAAATTTCCGCCAACGCCGACGTTGACATTGAGGCGGTTGCGAGAAAGGTTATCAAAGATATTGGCTACGACAATCCCGAGGTGGGCTTTGACGGCAACACCTGCAAGGTTATTGTGTCGCTCGACAAGCAGTCGCCCGACATCGCGATGGGCGTTAACGAGAGCTTTGAGCACAAGGACGGCGAGACCGACGAGGACAACCTTATCGGCGCAGGCGACCAGGGTATGATGTTCGGCTTTGCAACCGACGAAACTCCCGAGCTTATGCCGCTTCCGATTTCGCTTGCCCACAAGCTTTCAAAAAGACTTACCGAGGTCAGAAAAAACGGCACTCTCACCTACCTCCGTCCCGACGGAAAAACCCAGGTTACCGTTGAGTACGACGGCGACAAGGCGGTTAGGATTGACACGGTTGTTGTTTCCACTCAGCACGACGAGGACGTTACACTTGAGCAAATCAGGGCTGACATTATCGAAAACGTTATCAAGCCCGTTATCCCCGAAAGTCTGCTTGACGATAATACAAAGATTTTTGTTAACCCCACAGGCAGGTTCGTTATCGGCGGCCCTGTCGGTGACGCAGGACTTACCGGCAGAAAGATTATCGTAGACACCTACGGCGGCTACGCGCGTCACGGCGGCGGAGCGTTCAGCGGCAAGGATCCGACAAAGGTTGACCGCAGCGCGGCTTACTATGCGAGATATATCGCGAAAAACATCGTTGCCGCAGGGCTTGCGAAAAAGGCTGAGGTTCAGCTTGCCTACGCCATCGGCGTTGCAAAGCCCGTGTCGATTATGGTTGACAGCTTCGGCACTTCAAAATACACCGACGAACAGCTCGAAAAGGCGGTTGAAAAGGTGTTTGACTGCCGCCCGAATTCAATCATCAGACAGCTTAAGCTGACCGAGACAAAGTACCTGCCCGTCGCGGCTTACGGTCATATCGGCCGAGAGGACTTAAACGTCCGCTGGGAGGACACCGATAAGACCGAGGAGCTGCTCAGAGCAATCAAATAAATTAATTTTTAAAACTATACAGGGTTTGGAAATCACAAAATTCCAAACCCTGTTCTTCATTTAGGAAGCCGAAATATTACTCGTCTGCTCCGCGCCGAGCCCGAATGAGATTGAAATCGCGTTGTCCACGGCGTTCATCGCGCTTTGGTCAATCGCGCCCATCTTCTCCTTTAATCTTCGCTTGTCGATTGTCCGCACCTGCTCGAGCAGCACCACGCTGTCCCTCGCAAGTCCGGAAGTTCCGCTGTTAATCGGTATATGAGTGGGCAGATTTGCCTTTGACTGGCGGCTGGTAATCGCCGCCGCAATCACGGTTGGGCTGAAGCGGTTGCCGACGTTGTTTTGCACGATAAGTACAGGACGGATTCCTCCCTGCTCCGAGCCCACCACCGGACTTAAATCTGCGTAGTAAATGTCACCACGGCGTATATTCAATGCTTTTCACGCTCCAAAAATTATTCTACTTATATTTTTGACCTTCCGCCAAAATATATTCAGCTTTATACATAATATTTTCGGGCGCGAAATTTGTTACTTAGCCGTTCTTTGTAATCTCTGTGAATTCTATTTCAAGCTCGTTTTCCGCGGTGATTTTGGTGATTAAGCCGTTTTCGTCGAGGAAAACCTCATAATTAACGCCGTCCTTTTCGAGCGCGTATTTGCCGTTTTGCGGAGCATATTCGCCTTCGCCGTTCACCTCGCTGTTGAGCGCCGAAAGCGCGTTTTTAATCATGCGCGGAAAGCTTTTTTCGGGAAGATATCCCTCGTCCGCGGTGCAGATTAAGTCCTCGCGCCTAAGCTCGGTTTCGCCGTTTTTATAAGAGATATTCACGCCGCCGAGGGTTTCGGGAGAATCAAGCGCAACGCTGAGCAGTCCGTGCCTGTCGGCTATTATTGTTCCGCTGAGGTTCATCTCGCGATACACCGCCGTAAAATCCGCGGAAAAATCCGTCACGGCGGTCTTGCCCGAGCCGCTGCCGCAGCCGCACAAAACCGCTGTAAAAATAAAAAAGACACATAACGCGCAAATAACCTTCCTTGCCATACGGCACCTCCGTTTTTGTACATTATATGTCTGAATTATTAAAATATTATAGTCCTGAGCTCTTAAACGCCTGCGCAATACAGTCAATAATATCGCTTGGCAGCATAGAGATTTTGCCGAGCTTTTCCGCTGCGAAATCGCCTGCCAAGCCGTGAAGATACACCGCAGCCGCGGCGCAGTCAAAGGCGCTTTTGCCCTGAGCGAGCAAGCCTGCCGTCATTCCTGCGAGGACATCTCCGCTGCCGCCTGTCGCCATTCCGCTGTTGCCGGTTGTGTTGAGCAGCGCCTGTCCGTTCGGAGAAGCGATAATCGTTCCCGAGCCCTTTAGCACGGTGATAACGCCGTATTTTTTCGCAAAACTCAAAGCAACGTCTACACGGTCGGCGTTTACCTCTTTTGCGGTAATTCCGCACAGTCTGCCCATCTCGCCGGGGTGGGGAGTTATGATAATATCCGATTTGCGCTTTTTGAGAATTCCGGGGTTATCCGCGATACAGTTAAGCGCGTCGGCGTCGAGTACCATCGGCGCTGTGCAGTTTTCGACAAAGCTTTTTACCAAAGCCTTAGTGTCGTCGCAGACAGACAGTCCGCAGCCGAGCAAAACGGCTGTGGATTTTTTCGCCTCAAGGAGCAAACTCGGAATATTAGTACGGCTGATTTTGCCGTCCGAGGTTTCGCTGAGCGGCAAAAATACGCTCTCCAAAATACTCCCTGCGGCTATTGGGTAAATGCTCTTTGGTATTGCGAGCTTTTCAAGCCCCACGCCGCAGCGCAGCGCGGATTTTCCTGCGAGGATTGCTGCGCCTGCCATACCAAAGCTTCCGCAAATGCTAAGCAAAGTGCCCATTGTGCCCTTGTTGGCGTTGTCGGGGCGGTTCGGCACAGCGCGTTTTACGATGTTTTTATCCGTTCTCTCCATAGCTTAAACCGTTTTGTTGTAGAAAACCTTGAGCATAAGGCTCTTTTCAAGCTTGGGCTTCATACCCTCCAAAATCTGCTCGTTGGGGTTGAAAACCAGCAGGCACTTTCCGTACGCAGGGTCATTGAACACCGCGTAGTAGTTTTCGCCGTGGGAGTTTTCGTCACGAGCCGCCATATAGGTCTTAAAAACCTTTACTTTGTTGATTTTTTCCTCGTCCTTTGTCAGCTCGGTAATCTCGTTGATCGGCACGCGGCACATCTTTTTCCTTTTGCGAAGCGCGATAACCTTTGAGATATCGAGGTCGTTGCCTGCGACCGAGTACTCAAACTCGACCTTTTGACAGCTGAATACGTACCAGACAACGTAAATTCCGCCGAGAAATACAAATCCGCCGACAATCATAATGTACTGGATTTTGGTGGCAATCGCCAGCGCGGCGGCGATAAACGGAACTGAAATTAAAATCAGCACGGCAATGATTTTGATTACCAGCTGCTTTGTTCCGTTCTTTCTTTTAACAACCTGTTCGTTAAAGCCTTCCATATGCAAGCTCCTTTGTTTACTTTAATCTCTTTACCATAATATCATAAGATTGCGCTTTTTTCAAGAGAAAACGCCGCCGTGTTAAGCGGCAGCGTTTGATTTAGACTTGTTTCGTTTTACAATGAGCATAATAACCGCGAAAACAAACAGAATTATGCTTATCCACTGCGATGTGGACAGTCCGAACAAAAATCCGCGGTAGGTGTCGCCCCTGAAAAATTCGTCGATGAAGCGCACAACGGGATAGATGAGCATATACACGTAAATCAGCTTATCGCGCATAATGTCCTTTTTGAAAAGGTAGAGAATGAACAGGAAAATCAGCAGATTTATTCCTGCCTCGACAAGCTGAATCGGAAAGCGGTTGACGTCGTTAATCGAGGGGTTCAGCGTGTTGCCGTGGACGGTAAAGCCAATTTCGGACTCAACTCCGAAGCAGCAGCCGCCGAGGAAACAGCCGATTCTGCCGAACACGTGGAAAAGCGGAGTGATAACCGCGTAGATATCAAGAAAATTGTCCTTGTTGAGCTTTTTATTGATAAAACGGCAGTATATTAAAATTCCTATCACGCCGCCGATAAAGCCGCCGTAAAAGACCATTCCGCCCAAGCTCTCGCCCAGCAGGGCAATGAGCTGTTCAAAGCTCAGCTTACCCAAATTCGTGAATATTATCGCGAGCTTGTCCAAATTTGTAATGCCGTAGACAATGTGCGCAAAAATGAACAGCGATATCGCGAGGACAATCATGACAAGAGCAAAGTCTTCCCACATAATTTTGAATTTTTTTATCAGATTAAGCCCGACAGCAACGCACAACGCCGCGCCGAGTACCGTCATTACGCCGTACATTCCGACTGTAAATCCGAAAATCTCAAATGAAGGGAACATAAAAATCCTCTCCTAAAACAATACAGCCAGCCATAGGGCTGACTGTAGATTGTTTGTTTTAAGTTCTCTTATTTAGCTGCTGAAGCAGCGCTGTTGAGAGCACTGCTGAGCTGGCTTGCAAGCTTAGGATCCTTAGCAACTTCGCTTGCCATGCAAGCGCCGCAAACTGTGCAGGTGAAGAAACCGATTGCAGCAAGTGCAAGACCGATGATTGAAAGTACCAGACCAACTGTGGGAACAGGTGATGTCTGACCTGCCTCTTTGAAGCTCTTCTTAGAAAGAATTGCAAGAACAAGACCTACGATACCGCAAATAAGTGAGAAAATGTTAAATACGGGAATGTAGAATGTTACGATAGCAATAGCACCGAGAACAATAGCAACAATGCCGAGAGCCTTATTACCCTGTTTTTCCATAATGAAAATCCTCCTGATAAATAATATTGTGATTGTATCCCATCACACGAATATTATAGAATAAAAAAATTTGCGTGTCAATAATTATTGAGCTTTTTGTGTAAATCATACATATATTAGTGATTTAGCACGCTAAAATGTACACTATTTTATCATTCCGCTTAAATAAAAAGTCGAAAAAAGCTGAGACCCTTAAAATTGTTACATAATTTTAACCATATTGTATCAGTTAATTAAATCTGTTTTTCCGCCGATAATTTCATCAGAAGCGGTACGGTCAAGACCGTACCCTACAACCTCAATGGATAGGTTGGCGACACGTTATATTTATATCGGAAAGCTCGTATTAATTCACACGCAGCCCCCTCAGTCAGCTAAAGCTGACAGCTCCCCCATTTTTGAACGGGGGAGGCTTTAAAGTTGATTTAAAATAAATCGGGCGGACACATGGGTCCGCCCCTACAATTAAACTCTAAACTCTAAACTCTAATGATTAAACCTCAACTTCGCCCTCAAATACCTTCTCGGCGTTACCGGTCATATAGACGGTTTCGTCGGTGTAGTTGATGATGAGGTCGCCGCCGATGAGCTTAACCTTGATGTCGTCGCCCTTCTTGCAGAAGCCGTTTTCGCAAGCCGCTACGGCAACCGCGCAGGCGCCTGTTCCACAAGCCCAGGTTTCGCCCGAGCCGCGTTCCCAAACTCTCATTTTGAGTGTTTTGTCGTTGAGCACGCCTACAAACTCGGTGTTAACCCTCTCGGGGAAGAGCTTGTTGTTCTCAAACTCAGGGCCGATTTTTTCAAGGTCGAGGTGGTCAATATCGCCGTCCATAAATACAACGCAGTGCGGATTACCCATTGAAACGCAGGTGATGTTGTACTCCTTACCGCCGATTGTTACGGCTCTGTTTACAACCTTGTCGCCGTCGAGAGCAACGGGGATGTCCTTGGGATTGAGCACAGCCTTGCCCATATCAACTCTGAGGCGTGTAACCTCGCCGTCCTGGGTGTAAGCCTTGAGCGACTTGATACCGCTGAGGGTTTCGATTGTGATTTCGTCCTTTTCCTTGATGTCAATCATACCGTGGTCGTAGAGGAACTTACCTACGCAGCGGATACCGTTGCCGCACATCTTTCCCTCGGAACCGTCGCGGTTGTACATCTTCATCTTTGCGTCGGCAACCTTTGAGGGAGCTACAAGAATAACTCCGTCAGCGCCGATGCTGAAATGACGGTCTGAAAGTCTAACCGCCAGAGCCTCGGGGTTGTTAATCCACTGCTCAAAGGTCGAGAAGTAGATGTAGTCGTTGCCGATGCCCTGCATTTTTGTAAATTTAAGCTTCTGCTTTGTCTCTCTCATATTGTTGATATCAACAAGCTCTGTGCTGTGCTGTGAAAAACGGCTCTTTAAGCAGTCCGCAAGCGCGTTTGCGGTGTCGAGCGAGGTAAGGCACGGAATGTTGCGCTCAACGGTTTTACGGCGGATTTTAACGGAATCTCTTGAGGGGATTCTGCCCTTTGCCGAGGTTGAGATTACGTAATTTACCTTGCCCGATTCAATCAGGGTGAGGGTGTTGTTAGCCTCGGACTCGTGAATCTTCTTAACGGCGATTGCGTCGATACCGTACTTTGTAAGCACCTTGGTTGTGCCCTCTGTGGCGTAAATCTTAAAGCCGAGGTCGGCGTACTTCTTGGCGATTTCACCGATTTCCGCCTTGTCGGAATCGCGGACGGTGATGAACACGCCGCCGTCCTTCTTCATCTTGTAGCCTGCGGCGATAAGTCCCTTGTAAAGCGCTTCCTCGAGCGAGCCTGCGATACCGAGAACCTCACCGGTCGACTTCATCTCAGGGCCGAGGTGGTTATCAACGTTGATAAGCTTTTCAAAGCTGAATACCGGAACCTTAACGGCGATGTACGGGCTCTTGCGGTAAAGACCTGTGCCGTAGCCCATATCGGCAAGCTTTTCACCGAACATTGCGCGCGTTGCCAGGTCAACCATCGGCACGCCCGTTACCTTGCTGATGTACGGAATTGTACGCGATGAACGCGGATTTACCTCGATTACGTACAGCTCGTCCTCATAAATGAGGTACTGGATATTTACAAGACCTTTTGTCTTAAGCTCAATAGCGAGGTTGCGCGAGCTTTCAACAATGATGTCTGTCATTTTGTCGGAAATATTCCAAGCCGGATAAACGGCGATTGAGTCGCCCGAGTGAACGCCTGCGCGCTCAACGTGCTCCATAATTCCCGGGATGAGGATGTCCTCGCCGTCGCAGATTGCGTCAACCTCAATCTCGGTACCCTGCAAATATTTGTCAATAAGAATCGGGTTTTCGATATTCTGCGCGAGGATAATCGCCATATACTCCTTAACGTCGGCGTCGTTGAAGGCGATAATCATATTCTGACCGCCGAGCACGTAGGACGGACGGAGAAGAACCGGATAGCCGATTTTGTCCGCAACGTCGAGCGCTTCCTCGGTTGTCATAACAGTAACACCTCTGGGACGCTTGATGTGGTACTTTTCAAGCAGCTCGTCAAAGCGCTCTCTGTCCTCTGCCATGTCGATAGCGTCATAGGATGTGCCGAGGATGTTAACGCCGTTGTCGCTCATAAACTTTGTCAGCTTAATCGCGGTCTGTCCGCCGAACGCTACAACTACGCCGTAGGGATTTTCGGTCTTGATAATTCCCATTACGTCCTCGTTGGTGAGGGGCTCAAAGTAAAGCCTGTCGGCGGTGTCAAAGTCGGTTGAAACCGTCTCGGGGTTGTTGTTGACGATAACAACATCGTAGCCTGCCTTTTTCAGCGCCCATACGCAGTGAACGGAAGCGTAGTCAAACTCGATACCCTGGCCGATTCTGATAGGACCTGAGCCGAATACGATAACGGTCTTTTTGCCGCTCTTGCGCTCCTCGATAAACTCCTCTGCCTCGTTCTCCTTGTCAAAGGTCGAGTAGAAGTATGGCGTTTCAGCCTCGAACTCAGCCGCGCAGGTGTCAACCATTTTATATACGGGAGTGAGCGGATTTTTGACAGTCTGTCCGCTGAACTCCTCAATTGTCTTGTCGAGGTAGCCGATTTTCTTTGCCTTGGCGTAGAGCTCGTCGGTGAGCTCCTTGGTCTTTAGCTCCTCGCCCATGTCGATGATGTTCTGGAGCTTGTATAAGAACCACTCGTCAATCATGGTGATTTCGTGGATTTTATCAACGCTTACGCCGCGCTTAAGCGCCTCATAAACGCAGAAGATACGTCTGTCGTCGCAAACGCTGAGCTGGTCAATAAGCGAAGCGTTTGAAAGCTTTGCGTACTCCTTGTCGTCGAGAGTGTTGTGCGAGATTTCTGCGCCTCTGACAGCCTTCATAATCGCCTGCTCAAAGGTCGGCGCGATAGCCATAACCTCGCCGGTAGCCTTCATCTGTGTTCCGAGTGTGCGCTTAGCGTAAACGAACTTGTCGAACGGCCACTTGGGGAACTTAACAACAACGTAGTCGATTGCAGGCTCGAAGCATGCGTAGGTTGTGCCTGTTACGGCGTTCTTAATCTCGTTGAGGGTGTAGCCGATTGCGATTTTCGCCGCAACCTTGGCGATGGGATAGCCTGTCGCCTTTGAAGCGAGCGCTGATGAACGCGATACACGCGGGTTAACCTCGATCACGGCGTACTCGAAGGTCTCGGGGTCAAGCGCGAACTGACAGTTACAGCCGCCCTCTACCTTCAGCTTAGAGATAATGCTCAGAGCCGCCGAGCGGAGCATTTGATACTCCTTGTCGGAGAGCGTAACGGTAGGCGCGATTACGATTGAGTCGCCGGTATGTACGCCGACGGGGTCGAAGTTTTCCATCGAGCAGATTGTGATTACGTTGCCCTCGCTGTCGCGCATAACCTCGAACTCGATTTCCTTCCAGCCCGAGATACACTTTTCTACAAGCACCTGGGTGATAGGTGAAAGCTCAAGTCCGTTTGAGGTGATTTCGCGGAGCTCCTCCTCGTTGTTAACGATACCGCCGCCTGTGCCGCCGAGGGTAAACGCCGGGCGGATGATAACGGGGTAGCCGATTTCGTCGGCAAACTTAACCGCGGCTTCAACGTCGTTTACGACCGTTGAGGGGATAACCGGCTGGTTGATTTCGAGCATAGCGTCCTTAAAGAGCTGTCTGTCCTCTGCCCGGTCGATAGTCTCGGGCTTTGCGCCGAGAAGCTTAACGCCGTATTTGTCGAGAAAGCCCTCCTTTGCAAGCTGCATTGAAAGGGTAAGACCGGTCTGTCCGCCGAGGGTTGACAGCAGGCTGTCGGGACGCTCCTTGCGGATAATTCTCTTGATAGTTGTAAGCGTGAGCGGCTCAATATAAACCTTGTCCGCCATCGCGTTGTCTGTCATAATTGTCGCGGGGTTGGAGTTGACGAGGATTACCTCTAAGCCCTCCTCCTTAAGCGCGCGGCACGCCTGAGTTCCGGCGTAGTCAAATTCGGCAGCCTGACCGATAACAATCGGGCCCGAGCCGATTACCATAACTCTTTTTATGTCTTTTTTAAGTGGCATATTATCAATCCTTACCTTTAAGATTTCGGTTATTTTCGGTTAATCAGTTTTTGTTTTCCTTCATCATATCAATGAAGCGGTCGAACAAAAACGCCGTGTCAAGCGGTCCGCCGCAAGCCTCGGGGTGGAACTGCACCGAGAAAGCAGGCATATCCAAGTAGTCAACGCCCTCGCAGGTGTTGTCGTTGCCGTTTGTAAAGCTTAGGACGGCGTTTTCGGGAAGGCTGTCGGAAACTACCGCGTAGCCGTGGTTCTGCGAGGTGATGTAAACTCTGCCGCTCTTGAGCTCCTTAACGGGCTGGTTAGCGCCGCGGTGGCCGTATTTGAGCTTTTCGGTCTCGCCGCCTTGTGAAAGCGCAAGGAGCTGATGACCGAGGCAAATACCGAACATCGGAATTTTGCTGTCGCAGAGCTTTTTAATCTCTGCGATAATCGCGGTGTTTTCGGCGGGGTCTCCCGGACCGTTTGAAAGCATTACGCCGTCGGGGTTCATCGCCAAAATTTCCTCGGCTGAGGTATGAGCCGGAACAACGGTCAAATCGCAGCCGCGCTTTAGCAGCTCGCGGTCGATGTTGTGCTTTGCGCCGAAGTCCATAAGCACTACCTTAAGCTCGGGATTTTCCGCGTCATAGTGCTCGGGCTTTTCAAGGGTTGTGCTCTCGACAGCCTTAACCACCTTGTAGTTTTTAAGCTCCTCGAGCTCCTCGGCTGTAACGCCCTGCGTGTATTTAATTTTGCAGTTCATAACGCCGTACTCGCGCACAATACGTGTGAGCGCTCTGGTGTCGATTCCGCAAACTCCGGGGATACCGGATTTTTTTAAAAAGGTGTCAAGATCGCCCTCACTGCGGAAGTTGGACGGAGCCTGACACCATTCTCTTACGATATAACCTTTCAAAGCGGGAGAATCGCTCTCAAAATCAGAGGGAATTACCCCGTAGTTGCCGATAAGCGGAAATGTCTGAATAATCACCTGACCGTAGTAGCTGGGGTCGGTGATTGTTTCAAGATAGCCTGTCATAGCTGTTGTAAAAACAAGCTCTCCTACCGTTTCCTTTTCAGCGCCAAATGACTCGCCCTCAAAAACAGTTCCGTTTTCAAGAACCAAGTACGCAGCTCGACTCATATTATCATCCTTTCGTTTTTATATAATGGAGAATTGAAATTGGATTAAAAATTTAATTTTCGTACGTTGATATTACCTGCTTTGCGACAGCGAGCTTGCTTGTGCGCATATCCATAGCCTGTTTTTCGAGGTACTTATGCGCCTGGCTCTCGCTCATATTAAGGCAGGTGACGAGCAGCAGCTTTGCGCGGTCGATTATTTTGATATCCTCAACCATGCTTTTTAACCGCTCGTTTTCGCGTTCTACGCTGAGAATTCGCGTGCGGAAGCAGTCCGTAAACTGCAAATAATGGTGAAACAAATGCTTGTTTATCGGCTTTGCGATTACGAGCACGCCGTGCTTTGTGAGCAAATCGTTTACCTCGTCGGCACTTTTTTGCGGAACGATTATCACGACGCTCGAACGCGACGACGCGGCAAGCTGACTTGACAGCTCAATTCCGTTTTCGTCGGGAAGCGGAGCGTTGATACAGATTAAATCAAACTCCTTTTCGCACTGCGAGGCCTCTTCCCTCGCGCCGTAAGCCGAAAACGACGTGGTGATTTTTACATAGCCTTCGTTCCTGAGAAGCTGGGCAAGCGGCTGTGCGCTTTGGTTTGAACCGGTTATCAGTAACGCACTTTTCACTCTCTCACCACCGCACATCTGTCTTCAACATATTATTTTACAAGATTTGAAGGTTTTATAATTTACTTTATGGAATTAAAGCAATATTTTTAGAGCTTTACTAAATCCGTTCGTTTGAGTTGAGGTTTTTGTTTAAATTATCCCTCGCAAAAAGAGCCGCCATTAGGCAGCTCTTTAAAATTATACATCTTATACGCCGAACAAGAGGTCGTAGTATGAGGGATAGGGCCAGTAATCCGCGGCGGTCTCGGTCTCCATGCTGTCGCCCACAGCTCTGAGCTCCTGCATTTTTGAGAATACGCTCTCGCGGAAATAGGTGGCGTAAGCCAAGCCGTCGTCCTTGTACTCGCCTGCGCCCATAACAGCTTCCTCAAGCTCTGCGGTCTTTTTAACAAAGCAAACGAGCTTGTTGGAAAGGCTTGTGATAAGCTCCTCCTCAACGCTTGTTGGGATAGCTTCGGACAGCGCTTTTTTGGCAAGGGCGGTCTCGGTGAGCTCGCGTACAAATTCGCTAACCGCAGGTGTGATGTTCTTTCTCGCCATATCAATCATGGTAAGAGCTTCAATGTTAATCTGCTTTGAGTAGCTTTCGAGCTCAATTTCATATCTTGCCCTGAACTCGGCCTCGGTGCAGATGTTGTTCTTGACAAAGAGGTCGATGTTCTTTTTGTCCATAAAGTGAGCGAACGCCTCGGGGAGCGATTTGAGGTTGAGAAGTCCTCTTCTCTCTGCCTCGCCTACCCATTCGTCGGCATAGTTGTCGCCGTTGAAGATAATTCTTCTGTGCTCGGTAAATACCCTCTTTACGAGCTTCCTTACGCCTGCCTCAACGTCAGCGGCTGTGCAGAGCTCCTTGTAAAACTGCGAGAGCTCCTCGGCAACCATTGTGTTGAGCATATAGTTGGGACAGCCGATATTGAGCGCCGAGCCGAGGGCACGGAACTCAAATTTATTGCCTGTGAACGCAAACGGCGAGGTGCGGTTGCGGTCTGAGGTATCCTTTTTGAAGTCAGCGAGAACGTCAACGCCGGTCTGCACCCTCTCCTTGCCCTGACTTACGTACTCTCCGCCCTCAATCATAGCGTCAACCATTGCGCCGAGGTCGTCACCGAGGTACATTGAAATAATCGCAGGCGGTGCTTCGTTAGCGCCGAGACGGTGGTCGTTGCCTGCGGAAGCTACGGTAATTCTGAGCAAATCCTGATACTCATCGACAGCCTTAACTACAGCCGCGAGGAAAAGCTGGAACTGAATATTATCCTCGGGATGCTTGCCGGGAGAAAGCAGGTTTTCGCCTGTATTTGTCGAGATTGACCAGTTGTTGTGCTTGCCCGAGCCGTTAACTCCGGCAAAGGGCTTTTCGTGGAGAAGGCAGACAAGGCCGTGCTTTTCGGCGGTCTTTTTCATAATCTCCATTGTCAGCTCGTTGTGGTCGTTCGCGATATTTGAGGTGGTGTAAATAGGAGCGAGCTCGTGCTGTGAGGGGGCAACCTCGTTGTGCTTTGTCTTTGCGAGCACGCCGAGGCTCCAGAGCTCCTCGTCGAGGTCCTTCATAAACGCCGCTACCCTTGTTTTGATAGCGCCGAAGTAGTGGTCGTCAAGCTCCTGTCCCTTGGGGGCTTTCGCGCCGAAAAGGGTTCTGCCTGTGAGCTTTAAGTCCTCGCGCTGATTGTACAGCTCGCGGTCGATAAGAAAATACTCCTGCTCGGGACCTACGGTAGTGATTACCCTTGTAACGTCGGTCTTGCCGAGAAGGTGAAGAAGCTTAACCGCCTCTGTGCTGAGCCTTTCCATTGAGCGGAGAAGCGGAGTTTTCTTGTCGAGAACCTCGCCTGTGTATGAGCAGAACGCTGTGGGAATGTACAGCGAGCCGTCCTTTACAAAAGCAGGAGACGTCGGGTCCCAGGTTGTGTAGCCCCTTGCCTCAAAGGTCGCGCGGATTCCGCCGCTGGGGAACGACGAAGCGTCGGGTTCGCCCTTGATGAGCTCCTTGCCCGAAAATTCCATAATTACCTGACCGTCGCCGTTGGGGGTGATAAAGCTGTCGTGCTTTTCGGCGGTAACGCCGGTCATCGGCTGGAACCAGTGGGTGTAGTGGGTACAGCCAAGCTCGATAGCCCAGTCCTTCATCGCGGCGGCAACAACGTTAGCCACGCTCAAATCGAGCGGCTCGCCGTCCTGAATTGTCTTTTTAAGCGCCTTGTAAGTTGATTTGGGAAGTCTTTCCTGCATTTTCTGGTCGTTAAAAACCTTGCAGCCGAACATCTCGGGAACCTTAGACATAACAACTCTCCTGTCTGCTAATTTAAAATAGAGGCACTGTAAGCCTATGCTTACAGCGCCTTTGCTGTTATTGTCAGTATATTCTCTTTTTATGATTTTGTCAAGATTTTTTTGAACGGTCTTTAGGTGTTTTGCCGCGTGATTTTTAGGTAATTTGCGGAAAAACATTTTTATTGATTTATTCTCCGCGTAATGATAGAATATATTTGTACAATCTCAGGAGGAAAGATTATGAGCAAGGCGGTTATCACAAACAAAAATATCTGCCCCGTTTACAAAAAGTGCGGCGGATGTCAGCTTCAAAATATGAGCTACCCCGAGCAGCTTAAATATAAGCAGAACAAGGCTGAGCGTTACCTGAAGCGCTTCGGCAAAATCCTGCCGATTATCGGTATGGACAACCCCTACCACTACCGCAACAAGGTTCAGGCGGCGTTTTACACAAGCCGCAACGGAAAGATAATCTCGGGCGTTTACCAGTCGGGCAGTCACAACGTCGTCGGAATTGACAGCTGCCAGATTGAGGACGAGCTTGCCGACAAAATTATCGTCGGCGTGCGAAAGCTGATGCCGTCCTTCAAAATGACGACCTACAACGAGGACACAAGGCGCGGATTTTTGCGGCATATTCTCGTAAAGCGCGGCTTTGCGACCAATCAGGTTATGCTCGTGCTCGTCACCGGCAAGCCGATGTTCCCCTCGAAGAACAACTTTGTTAAGGCTATCCGCGAGAAATTCCCCGAGATTACCACAATCGTGCAGAACATCAATCCCTATCAGACAAACCTTGTGCTCGGAGACCGTGAAAACGTGCTCTACGGCAAGGGATATATCGAGGATATTCTCTGCGGCTGCCGTTTCAGGATTTCGCCGAAAAGCTTTTACCAAATCAACCCTGTCCAGACCGAGGTTTTGTACTCCACCGCCATTAAATACGCGGATTTGAAGGGCGACGAAACCGTGCTCGATACCTACTGCGGAATCGGCACAATCGGAATTATCGCCGCCAAAAACGGCGCAGGCAAGGTTATCGGCGTTGAATTAAACGGCGACGCCGTCCGCGACGCGATTGTCAACGCCAAGGCGAACGGACTTAAAAATATCAGGTTCTATAAGGGCGACGCCGGCGATTTTATGCGCGCCGCCGCACAGGAAGACGAAAAGCCCGACGTTGTGTTTATGGATCCGCCGAGGGCAGGCAGCAGCGAGGTTTTCCTCGATTCGCTGATAAAGATGTCTCCGAAAACCGTGGTTTACGTCTCCTGCAACCCCGAGACATTGGCGCGTGATTTGCGTTATCTCGAGCAAAAGAGCAGGTACAGAGCGAGAAAAATCCAGCCGGTGGATATGTTCCCCCACACAAATCATGTGGAATCAGTAGTCTTGATGTCTCGAGTCGGGTCGAGGCAATAGAATTATTATTAATATGGAGGATTATATGGAACTTAATATTATGGAGTGGAATATTCATCAAAAGGGGCGACAGTATTCGAACGGAAGAAGTGCAGATAATCCAATTCCTGATTGGATTATTGACGAAGTTCCAAATGATATGAATATTGTAGTTTTTACAGAGTTTAACTCACATGCACGAAATATCTCGGATATTTATAGTAAATTGAAAGCCAAAGGGTTTAGCTATTATTCAACGAAATATGAATGTCCTTGGTCAAATGATATTCTTATTGCAATACGCGGCGAACAAATTGAAGTTAAATCTACTTCAGCAGTCGATGCGTACCCGAATTCTAGTATAACTGATCGTTTTGATGATATCCCAGAGAATATGAGAGTAGATATTTGTGTAAATGAAAAGGACATACACATATGGGGAATTAGAATTAAAGATTTAAAAAGCGACTATAAAAAGCGAAAACTTGAAATGGACAAGGTTATGGAATGGCTAAAAGCGACTGGTGGTATTAGCATTATAGTTGGTGATTTTAATAACTTGAGGGAGAATACATATGAAAATGAATGGAACTTAAAGGTTTTAGATAATCTGTTAGGTGATTCATTTAAACGAGAGACACCGTCAAATTGCTCTTGGGGAGTATCTTTGTCTAATGGGAAGTTTGATGGATATATTAAAAATGATCATCTGATTTGTTCGAAAGAGCTTGATGCAACAGTAAAACTATATGAATGGAGTTTTATCAAACAATGTAATTATAAACTTAATGAGCCTTATTATGGGCAGCAGAGTTTGATAATTCCTGATTGTGAACCGGATCATGGGATATTGATTGGTTCCGTAAAATTTAGGGATAGACTTGTTTTGTCAGAGCCCTGAAAACACGACAAGTTTAGTCGGAGCATTGACATTCAAGCCATTGTCTCAAGCCACATTGAGTGTGTTGCGCTGATTACAAAACAGAACGGAGAAAAATTATGATTATAGATTCTCACGCGCATATCGGGAAAATTTTGAAATTCAATATGAAAACCGAGGAGCTGCTTTACTCGATGGAGAAGTACGACGTTGATTTTTCGCTGTTCAGCAACATCGAGGGCGCGGAGTTCAGCCACAGCGGAATTAAGGTTCCGTTCTTTTTGACGAAGAAGCAGAACAAGCTGCTGAAAAATTCGATTGCCGAGGCGCGCAAGGCCCCCGACAAGCTCGGCGTTTTGGTTTGGTGCAAGCTCCACAGCGAAAGTCCCGACAATGAATTCAGGCAGCTTATAAAGGACAACCGCGATATTATTTACGGCTTAAAGTTTCATCCCTTCCACTCTCTGACAAGCCCCGACAGCGACAACGCGGAGCCGTTTTACGAGCTTGCCGAGGAGTTTAATCTTCCGGTTGTGTCGCACACCGGCGGATGTGAGCTTGCGATGTCCGAGCACCTTTACCGCGCCGCCGAAAAACATCCCGATATAAACTTTGTGATGGTTCATATGGACTTGGGCACGGACAACCGCGACGCGCTTGAATACCTCGGAATGTTGCCGAACCTCTACGGCGACACAACGTGGGTACCCATCAAGACCACGGTTGAGGCGATACGCCGCTACGGCAGTAAAAAAATGCTCTTCGGCACAGACAACCCGATTGACGGCAAGGACACTTTGCTTACGAACAAGACGGGCGACCGCTCGATTTATCAGGAGTATTTTAACGAGCTCAGGGATATGATAACGCCCGATGAATACGACGATTTGATGTACCGCAACGCCCAAAAATTATTCGGAATAAAAATGTAAAAAGCATAAAAGCTCTCCCAAATCAAAGCAGTTTGGGAGAGCTTATTGTTTATATAACCCTTTTGAATTTGCTAAGCATATCAGACGAGTATTTTTGGATTTCCGTCGCGTCGAGCGCGTCAACCGTGTTGTCGTTGTTAACGTCAGCGATTATCTTCTGCTCGCCTGTGAGCTCGGCATTTTCCACGATATATTTTTGAACCAGCGTCGCGTCAAAAACATCAATCGACTTGTCGCCGTTGACGTCTCCGATTTTATAATCCTCACCGAAGGGATTAAAATGAACCGTCATCCAGTCGTTGCGAACGTCAAGCCAGTCTTTGAGGTAGTCGTAATTTGCGACGTAGGTCGGCAGGGGCTTTTTGTAGTTGTTGAGCCACCACTTGGAGATATTCCAGCCTGCTTCCTTGTAGTTGCGCTCAAAAACATCTTTGTACTGAGCGTAGGTGGTGTCGAGGAAGCCGCCGTCGGCGGAGATGTTTTCGATAAACTCATAGTGGTCGCGGTAAACCTCGGACACCATCTCGTTGAACCAACCGTACTTCGCGAGGTAAATGTAGAGGTTTTTGTCCGCAAAAATTCCGTTATAGTCCGCGGCGTTCTTCGCACGGGCTGAAAAATCGGGATAGGCGTTGCCTGCGCATAGGTCATAGTCCCACGCAGGACCTGCGTAGAGCTTGCCGTCCTTGTAGTAAAAATAAACCGAGGTTCGCTCAAAATCAAAGGTCTTTAAATACTCGTTGAGCAGGTAATACTTTGCGAACGACGGCAAGTCGATTTTCTGCTCAATCTGCGCCTTATCGCCGGTTTTGATTGCGGCAACGATGTCGTCCATAATCTCCTGAACATAAGCCTGCTGTTCCTCGGTCGGCTCTTCCGGATCCTTGAAGGCGAACCTGAAACGCTTATCGGCAACAAGATAAGTCTTGTCGTCCTCCTCGGTCACAGCCTCGAACTCGAGCAAAAAGTCCTTTTTGCCGTCGTTCGACTCGATGTCGATATTAACCCTGTCCTTGCCCTCCTGAACAGGCTCGTACAGGGTGTAGCAGCCGCGGAAGCTGCCGTCAACCCATAGCTCGCAAATCTTCTGATTTGAGGTGTATTCAAGTCCGAGCTCGCGCGCGAGCTCAAAGGCGGTGTAGTTGCGCAAAAGCGTGGGGTCAAAGGCGTTTGCAAGCAAAAACCACTTTTTGCCGCTGCCCATTCCGAGCACGTTCTTTTTCTTGGCAAACTTAAATGTAAATGCTTTTTTCGTCACCCAGCTCAGGGCGGTTGTGTTGCCCCTCACCTTAAACTGAACGGCGTCGCTGAGCTCAGTACCGTCGGTGTCCTTAATCGTAATCTGAGCGTTAACGTAGTCGTCATCTTTTTGAAGCGTTGTGCCGTTGCCGTTTTCGGTGACAACCCTGATTTGCGGAACGTCAAGGTGCTCGCCGTCATAAACCTGAGCGGCAGATACCGACGGTGCAAAGCAAAGCGCGCTTACCGCGAGCGTTAGGCAGAGCATTACCGCCGAGGCTCTTTTTAATATTTTTATTTTCAAAGCGTTTCCTCCTATGCCGTTTTACAGCAATATTATAAAACTTTTCGCCCTTATATTATAAGTGATAAAGAAAAAAAGTCAATAAAAAAATGTTAAAACAATTTTCCTTTATATGCCGTTTTCGGCAAGGCTTCAAAATCATAGCTTTTAAGCTCATCAAGGCTGATGTTCGCATTACAGCTTTCGCTTATCATAATGTTTGAATCGGCGGCTTCGTCTATATGCACCACGATAACGGGAATACCCTTTCCGCAGGCGTAGCCGCATTCCCAAGCCGTTCCGCTGTCGCTGTATCCGCCGTGGTAGAGCATTACCATATAGTCGGCGCGGTCGATGTTGTCCCTGTCCATTTCAAAGGTCTTTTGAGCCCAGAGAGAAAGGTTTTCGTCCTTATTCTCGCGCACCTCGTGGAGTCTGGGGCTGAAAAGCTCAAACCCTCTGTCTGATAAAATTTTCTCGGCACGCTTTACACATTCAAGCTCGAATTCATTAAAAAACGGCGAGGCAAGGTAAATCAACTTTGGCATAACAATTCTCCTGAATAAATAATACAAATTATTATAGCTTAATATCAAAGCGCAGTCAACTTTATACTGCAAAACGCCCCTGACAGCGCAAGCTGTCAAGGGCATTTTTCATAAAACACACATCAATGTTTGAGGACTGTATTAAGCTTAAAAATCCTGACGTTCAACGCTGCCGTCGGAATATTTAATCTCGTAATAGCCGTGGCCTGAGCCGTCGCAGTCGTAAATTGGAGTTTTAGAAACAACGGTTTTTCCGCCCTGCTCCGCCTTGCTCTCGCTTTCGGCAGGCTTATTATCGGCGGAGTTGTTGTTTGACTGAGCGGCTTCGTTTGAGCCGTTATCTTGTGGAGCGTCGCTCTTTGTGCCGTAGGTTGTGATTTCATCTACGGGATTTTTGGTAGTCTTTTCAGACTTTTTCTCGCGCGATTCTTCCTTGCCGTCAACATACTTTACGGTGTAAACGACCTCTTTTTCGCCCTTTTCGCCCTGTTGAGTAACCTTGCTCTCGCCTTCGCTCAATGAGTCGCTGTACTCCTTTTTGCTCTCAAAGTCTATCGCTTCGGTCTTTTTTTCTTCCTTAAACTCAACGCGCTTAACGACAATTTTCATTCCGTTTTTAAGCGGAGTTTCCAATTTTTCGCTTACGGTGTCGTTCTTGCCGAGCTTAACCTTTTGCTCGGCAAGGAAGCTCTTAACGTCCTTTGCCGAGGTGCTTACCTCGGTGGTCTTACCGTCAACGGTCAAAGTGACCTTAAGCGCGGCTGTGATTTTGATTGTCATACCGTCCTTTAGGTATGCGCTTTTGTCCGCGTCAACCGCGTCGTTTTTGTCGAGGGTAAAGCCTGCCTTTTTAATTGCCTCCTCAACGGTTCCGCCGACGAGCTCAACTTCCTTTTTCTCAGTTCCCTTAACAACCGTAACCTTCGCGTAGCGCTTGATTGTGATTTCGGTTGTGTCCTCGGTGATTTTTTCGTCCTTTTCGGGAGTGGTCTCGTCCTTTTCGCCAAGCGAAAGTCCGCCCTTTTCAACGGCTTCGCTGACTGTCATTCCCGTTGTCGCCTCGACCTCGGTTTTTGTGCCGCTGTCGTTAATCGTGACGGTTACAGCCTTTGCCGAGCACGCCGCAAAAGAGAGCGCAAAGCAGCAAATCAGCACAAGGCAGGTTGCGATTTTTGCAATTTTTTTCATACTCATTATCCTCCTATTTCATAAAATCCATCGCCGTTTTTCGCGATGATTTTAACATCCGCATTTGTGCCGGCAGGTAATATCTCCGACGGCAAATAAAGCTTAAAGCCGTTTTCGTTTTCGTAAGTGCAAATACCGAAAGCTTCATACACTGCGGTTTTGCCGTTACCGTCCGTCAAAGAAACATAGAACACGGCGTCGTCATGCAGGCTTTCACAATCTACCTCTCCCGAGATTTCCGTGTATAAAGGTGAAAACTCACATTCGGCAATTTCGGTTTTAACGCTGCCGCCGAGCTTTCCGTCTGTCTTAAATAATGTGACCTCGGGAGCTGTGAAAATCGGCGGTCTTGTCACGAGCCAATCGAGGTTTCTCTCTACAAGCTCCATAACGAAGGTGTCGGGCTTCGCCTCATTAAAATCCTGCTCGAGCAGCATTGGGAAGCTCTTGGTAAACGCCGCCGTTTTGTACGCGGAAGCGAAGTAAGGCAACAGCGAATTTCCGAACGAATCGCGGTACATATAAAGCGAGCCCGTGCCGTCCGTACTCTCGGTTTTTATTGAAGCTTCCTCGACGGATTTTGTCTCGGTGACGTAACTATACCTGTCCTCAGCGCCGTAGTAGGTATTGAATTCAGGCTCAAAGCCCGAGGGAAAAATCATCTTGCCGAGGTCGCCGCTGAAGTCCTTTTTCCTTGTGCTCTGCGCGGTGCTGTAGTCGTCGTGCGCCTTGCCGAGCTGCGTGAGTATCGCGTTATAAGCCGTCAAAGCGCCCTTGTTGTTCCAGTGGGAGTCGCGCGCGAGGTAGAGCTCCTCACTGTTATCTTCAAACAGCGGATACAAATTGCAGTAATTTACGCCGCTGTCCTTAAGCGCGTTGCCCACCATTTCACGGTTTGATTTATCGCTGACCTTTTGACCGTAATAATACGGCATATGCTCAGGGTAAAGCGAGTTTTTGTTCGGCGCGACAGTGAATATAAAATCTGCTCCGTTCGACCTTGAAAAATCCTGAATCAGCTCAAGATTATGTACAAGCGCCTTGGCTTTTCTGTCCGAAAATACATTTTCGCCGAGGTAATTGTCGAGCGTTGAGCTGTAGAAAAGCCAGCCGTCCGTGCCTGTGACAACGCTCTCATTATTCGAGGTCATAAACAGCGAAGCCTGAATTTTCGCGTCGGCGGTAATCGCCAGCGGTCTGAACGCAAAATGCGTGCCGAAATAATCACCGAGCTGAGCAGGGTACGAGGTGTTGAGCTTGCCGTCGCTGTCGGTAAGCTTTGGAAGTTGTGTCTCCCTCTCGTTGCCTATCGGCTCGGTCGAAGGCGCAAAAATCATTCCGAGAGAAGGCAGCAGACACAGCGCGAAACACGCGGTGATGAAAACTGCCGCAAGTATCTTTTTCATTTTCCGCCTCCTCTAAAATCTAAAGTAAATAAACGGATTGTAGCCGCTCGGAGAGAGCCTGAGTATGCAGAAGAACAGCCCTGCAAAAGCCAGGCAGTACAGCGCAACGCTGACAATCCGCCAAGCGGTCGAAGCGCTGCCGTCAGCGTAAAGCTTTTGACGGATTTTGTCCGAGAGCGGTCTGATAGGCGCGCAGCCGATAACGGCGATGACAAAGATAAAGATAAACCACGGCGTGAGCTGCCTGAGCGCAAGGCTCATATCATAGCTGCCGGGACTGCCGAAGCTGAACATTCTGCCGATGTAGCCGAAGCCGTAACCGATCGTGTCGGCTCTGAACACGACAAAGCCGAGGAGCACTACAAGCATTGTGTAAATGTGCCCGAGCACCTTCGGGAGCTTTTTGAGGAAGGGCAGGTATTCTTCAAGCAGTAAGAACAGTCCGTGCCACAGTCCCCACAGCACAAACGTCCAGTTTGCGCCGTGCCAAAGTCCCGTGAAGAAAAATACTATTATGCGGTTGAGCGCGGTTCGCGCCTTGCCCTTGCGGTTTCCGCCGAGGGGAATGTAGAGATACTCCTTGAACCATGTTGAAAGCGAGATGTGCCATCTCCGCCAAAAGTCCTGAACGCTGCGCGCGCCGTATGGGTAGCGGAAGTTCTCCTTAAACGTAAACCCGAACATCTTGCCCAAGCCGATTGCCATATCGGAGTAGCCGCAAAAGTCGTAGTAAATTTGGAACAGGTATGCCGCCGCGCCAAGCCATGCCGACAAAAAGCCGAGCTCGGAGGTGCTCTGCGCAAAGATAATATCCGCCACCTGTCCCATGGTGTTCGCAATCAGCACCTTTTTGGCAAGTCCGCAGACAAACCGCCTTAAGCCCTGAGCGATTTGCTCCAAGCTCTGCGAGCGGTTGTCAATCTGCTCAGCGATATCGCGGTACTTTACAATCGGGCCGGCGATAAGCTGAGGGAAGAATGAAATATAAAGGAGAACCTTAAAATAATTCTTCTGAACGCCGACCTCTCCGCGGTACACGTCGATAACGTACGACAGCGCCTGAAAAGTGTAAAATGAAATGCCGATTGGCAGTACAATCTCGGGAACAGGGACGGAAAGATGCGTCACCGAGTTAAAAGCGGTGACGAACATTCCCGTGTACTTAAACAGCACGAGCGTTCCGAGGTTGAACACAATCGCGATAATTAGCGGCAGCTTTTTTTGCTTTTCAGACTTCCCTATCCAAAGCGCGCAGAGGTAATTTACAAGCGAGCTTAAAATCATCAAGAGGACGTAAACAGGCTCGCCGTAGGCGTAAAACACCAAGCTGAACGCGATTAAAAGTCCGTTTCTGACCTTGTGAACCGGGATAACCGTGTAGAGCAAAAATACCGCCGGAAGGAATATACATAAAAATTCTAATGAACTAAAAACCATAGTGCTTTTCTAAAATCAGTTCCAAACTGCCCTGCCGTTGCTGATTGTTACCTCTGATCTGAACGAGGTTTTGACGTTCCATGGATGATTCGCCATTTTGTACGCGTAATAATCAGGGAAACCGTAGTTCGGCAGCTGCATATCGGGATCGAAATAATACCATCTTCCGTCCATATACACCTCTGCCCAGCCGTGCGGACTGCCGTTGCCCGTGTTTCCGACCGCTATTCTTGAACGGTATCCGCACACCTTGGCTATACATGTGAAGCAGGCGGCGTAACGGAAGCAGTTTCCTTTTTTATTCCTGAACATATCAATGGCAAGAGCCGGAATATCTGCCTTTGATTTCGGATGATCGTATGTACGCTTGTAAGGGTAATTTCTCGCAAGGTACATAAATCCGGTTTTCATTTTTTCATTTAATGTATTGCCGGTTCCGCAATTCATAACAAACTCCGCGGCAAGGTGCATCTCTTCGCTGACGCAGCATACGCCGTTAGCGTCCGCAAGATAATAACCCTCGCTCTTTGAGCCTACGATTTGGTTTTTGAGCACTACGCCTTTCTTATAGTAATAACGGTAGCCGCCTATAATCTGATAGCCGTTCGGAACCTTGCCGTTAATCAGGTTGTGTACCGACGACCATTCTCCGTAATAAGCCTCGCCGTCTGCTTCCCTGATCGCTCTGAACTGGTAAGCGTAGGTGTTCTTTGTGCCGGCAACGTCTTTATCGAGGTAAGAATTGGTTGTGGATATAAAGTATTCGTAAGGATGATTTCCGCTCTGCTTTCTGGCAATTTGGTACTTTGTTGCACCCGGTACAGCGCTCCAGCTTATATTCAAGCCGCTGTTTGACATCGTCATAGCCTGAACATTCGGCATACCGATGAAGGTAATACCCTTCGGGCTTGAATAAGGACCGTAAACTCCGCCGCCTGCAGGACGAACCTGAACATAGTAATGAGTGCCCGAATGTGTGTTAAGAATGGGATAGTAGGTGTTGTTTGTAACCACTGACGACCATGATGAAGCGGCGGCGGTTTTGAAGTATACAACGTATCTTGCCGCGCCTGCTACTGCCTTCCACTCCGCGCGAATTCCGTTAGACTTGTTCGAGAGCGTTACGGCGGGCTGTGTCATTCTGAGAATCAGCTTTGACGGCGACCATGCTCCGTAGGCTGTGCCGTTAGTCTCGGTTTTGAACATCGCCCTTACCTGATAGTAGTAAACCGAACCGCCTGCGACGTCCTTGTCGGAATACGAGGTATCCTCGGTTTCGATGTAGCTGTAGGCGGAATTGCCCTTTTTAAGCTTTGCGATTTGGTAACCGTTAGCGCCCTCAACCTTTTTCCAGCTTACGACAGCGCTGTCAACGGTGTTTGAAAGCGTAACATCGGGAACGCCGATAAACGTCATACCCTTAACCTTTGAGTATGTTCCGCTGACGTTGCCGGCAACGGGGCGAACCTGAACAAAGTAAAGAGTGCCTGATTTTACGCCCAGAATGGGGTAATAGGTATTGTAGGTTGAGGTGACAGTCCACTTGCTGTCCTCAGCCGCCTTGTAGTAAACGGCGTATCTCTGAGCGCCCTTTACCGCTCCCCACGCTGCGCGGATTCCGTTTGACTTGTTGGCAAGCGAAACCGTTGCCTGTGCGAGGGTGACTACGGATTTTGTAGACGACCAAGCACCGTAAGCAGTGCCGTTTTTCTCGGTAGCGTACATCGCGCGAACCTGATAGTAATAGGCGTTGGCGGTTGTTACGTTCTTGTCGGTAAAGCTTGTCGACGTAGTTGTATAATAGGTATACGCCTTGTCGCCCTTTCTTATCTTGGCGATTTGATATTTATTAGCTCCGTCCACGCTGTTCCATGTGAGCGTGTTCGCGCTGCCGTTAAAGCTAAGCGAGGTAACATCCGCGCGCGGAATATATGTAAGGGATTTTACCGCTGAAAACTCGCCCCCTGTATTGTCCGCGTCCATCGCCTGAACCTTGGCGTAGTATAGCTTGCCGGGCTCGGGGTCTCCCCAAGTCGCGTGTGTTTCGGGTGTGCCGTACATGCCCCAAGTATCTTCATCTGCCGCTCTGGTGTAAACCACATAAACCATAGCGCCTTTAACCTGGCTCCACGCAAAATCCAAGCCGTTAACGCCGTTAGCCATGCTGAAAGCAGGAGCGGCAAGCTTTTCCTTAGGCTCGGAATTTTGCTTTTCGGTATTGTCCGCCGCAACTTCTGACTTTTCTTCGCTCACGGCGGCGAGCGGTACATCAGCCGAATCGGTTTTTGCCGCGGTAAACTCCGTTGCCGCCTGGGTTGACGGCGCCTGAGTAGTTGCCGGCTCGGTCGAAATGCTCTCGACCGCAGGCGAATCAATAACGTTTTCTTCCGTTCCTGTCTCAGCCGCCATAGCCGAACAAGGGACGGCAATCATACCGGCAATCAGCGTGATTACCAGCGTTTTTAAAATTAGTTTGTGTTTCATAAAAAAACCTCCTGTGATTGTGCAAAAAATTATATATTCGAGAATACAATAAACAGCAAGCCTATTATATTCATAATATATCACAAAATTGACAAAAAGTCAATAGATAATCCCTGTTTTTTTGGATGTAAGGATTCTGTGCTTAGCATAAAATGACCCTTTGTTTTGTCCGTTCAATAGCTAAAACGCAGACGAATTTGAAAAATATTTAAATTCCGAAAAATTTTTCAAAATTTTTACATTTTTCTCGCTTAAACCTATTAATATATGAAAAATTTTGAAAATTTTGAAAAAAATAAAATAATTTAAATATTTTTGCCGTTTTTTCACGTTTGGCTTAGTGAAAGAGAGAAAAGAGTAATATTGCCATTTAGTCAAATTTGTGATAAAATGGTAAAAGAGGAACTTTATAGATTTGGAGGGGCTCAATGGAAAAGGCAGAGTTACAGCAGCTCGCGGGACGCGCTTCAAAAGGAGAGAGCGCGGCATGGGAAGCGCTGTATGGCGAAATCGGTAAAATTTCCGCTTCTGTTTGCCGCAAAAACAATCTGTCCCCCGAGGACGCCGAGGATGTAACCCAGGAAGCCTCGCTTGCGTTATCGGGCAGGTTAAGAGAGCTTGCGGCTATGGACAACCCCGAGGGATATATTCGCCGCGTGATAAACAGCAAAAGTATAGATTTAATCCGCGCCGCGACAAAAACTCCGATGGAGAGTATGCACGAGGACGAGGACTATGTGCTTAGCTTGCCCGACGCCGCCGACACTCCCGAAAACGAGGTTGCCGGAACAAGCGCCGACCGGCTGATAAAGGATTTTATTGACGAGCTGCTCGACGACCAGCGCGAAGCGCTGATTATGCGCTACTACGACGGCTACACAAACGCGCAAATCGCGAAAAAACTAAACGTACCCCCGGGCACGGTTGCCTCAAGGGTACGCTACGGCAAGCAGGCGCTTGAAAAGCGGATTACAAAGTATGAAAAGGATAATAAAATCCGCCTTCACGCAAAAATCGCCATTCCGTTTTTGCCGTGGCGGATGTTTAAGGAGCAATCGCTTAAAACGGCTGAGATTATCGCGACCGACGGCGGTTCGTCAACCTCCGGCGGAACAAGGGCGTTAACAGGCTTTTTGGCAACTGTCGTGTTCGGCGGAGCTGTTATCGGCACCGGCATTGTGATGAAGAACAACAATAACCCGACGGATGAAATTGTACCAACCCAAGCGGTGACCGAACAGGTCGAACAAATCGACCCTACCGCCGCTACCGTATATAAGGATGTGTACGAAACTCAGGTTGCGACGGTTTACCAAAACGTAAACTCCGCGCAAAGCGACGGAGAACAGGCGGAGCAAACACAGCAGGGCTTGCCGGATGAATTCCGCTTTGCGGGCAACCGTTATGAGCCGTCCAAAAAAACACTGACGTCAAAAACTTATCACTCCGACACCATAGGAGGAACTTTAACATTTCCCGACAGTTGGGTTAATAATGTTAAAATCGAAGATGACGGATACCGTGTTCGTGTATTCGACAGCGGCGGTAGTGCCGGTGATAATAGTATAATGGATATTGATTCTGATTCTAACTTAAGCAAAGAGGAACTTCACGAAATATTGGAGCAACCTAATGGTGATATAATCCTTTTTAACATTTATAACTTTTATTTTGGATATTCACAGCTTCCCGGCAAAGACGCGTATATATTATACAATAGTTCTTTATCATGGAATAAATCCTTGCTATACAGGACAAATCTGGATTACAGCAAAATCAACAGCGAGATACTCTCTGCGCTCGAGAGTTTCCACCCGGACAATTCAAATTTTACAAGCCTTTTAACTCAAAAGCAAAAGGACAATGTGATGGAGTTCACAGGAAGCGATTACGTACAACAGGGTTGCTAAACGAGGTGTTATTATGATAAAAAAATATAACTTTGATAATTCAGCAAACAAAAAACTTATGGCGGAAATACTGAGCAAGCGCGACCGTCAGCCGCGCGCGGCATTTCTTTCATCGCTGGCGGCGGTAATGGTTGCGGCAATATCATTGACAATGGTATTCGGCAGCCTGTCAACAAGCGCAGTGCCGCTTGAAGAACCGGAACAGCAAACAGGTGTAAGCTACGCCGCTGACGGAGAAACGCTGCCGCCTGAGGAAGTGACACGCGTACATACCGAAACAAAGACAGAAACCGTAACCGTGTATAATGATACGCCTCAGCTTTCCGAAACCTTATTAGTATCAGATAATGTCAGCGAGGAACCCATCGCCGAGGGAAAATCACTGTTTAATCAAAAGAAACAAATCTTTCAGTGGCAGTATAAAGGTGAAGTTTTCACCTTTTTTGTAAAGGACAATACGGTATACCGCCGCAATGAAACAACAGGCAAAACTGTTGTTGTATTTAAAGGAGAAAAAAATGTCACTCTCTTCTGTCTGAACAACAGATATCTATTCTTTGGCGAGGAAACTATATTTAATGTCCTATATGATTATACCGCATATTCTGAAAATTTTTGTTACTGCTATAGGGTGGATTTACTAACCGGCGATATATTGCGCCTGTTTTCCTATTATTCGGAAGATGATATAGATTGTTACCCACTCAAATTCATCCGCTTTGACGGCAGTGATGTTGTTTTTTCTCAACAATGGGAACGTATTAAACGCTTTGTAGTGCATGAAGACGGCAGCTACGAGGTTTTTTACGATGATATTGTTTATCCTTATAATGATGATAATGAATACCCCCTCTATAATATGGGGTATGTTGATTTAGATCTGTATTTTGATTATGATAATACAATTACCGGAGAAAGTATTTACGGTATTATCTTTGATGTATTCAACATCAATGATATCGAGAGCTTTGGCTATGAATTTAATGATACTCCGGACGCTAAAGGTTTCATTTACAATAGTTATGATGATAGTCAGCATAATTCCGATTTTATTTTTATTTCCTTTGAAAAACGCCAAAGCGATACTGACAATTCTTTACTGATGTATTACGGAAAAAAGGCAAATAACGGTTACGACGCTTTAGATGGAGGTTTTATTCAAGTTACACTTCCGGATTCGTCGGAAATGATCTTAAAAAATCAGTTATTCCACGACTCATTATCAATATCTTATGGTTACAATGATGATCCGCTTGAGCTTTCAAAAATATCCATTCCGGTTAATTTTGATAAGCTGACCGCCGATACAATGAGCGAACCGGAGTATTACACGCTCGAAAACGGCGAAACCTTAACACTCACCTACTACCCCTGCAATTACCTGCACGCTGCTACGCCCGACAGCGCGGAATAATAAATATTATTTGCTTACCGTCCCCGTTCGACGGCTTATCCGCCGCGGGGATTATCCCTTCGGGGAATATAAAAATAAATGCTAACCCCTCTTGCAAAAGATGAAGAAACGCATTACTCTTCAGCGGTCTGACCGCAAAAGGATCCACCGGCACTGCCGATGGATTCTTTTTCTTTCTCATATATAATTTGCAATTTTTACTTTTGTGTGATAAAATGAAAAAAGCGCTCCCATCAAAAGATGAAAGCGCTTTACTTGGAGGCGACAGGCGGATTTGAACCGCCGCATCAGAGTTTTGCAGACTCGTGCCTTACCACTTGGCTATGTCGCCGTGTCAACGAGGAATATTATATCATTTATAGAGCCCGTTGTCAAGAAGATATTTGCACATTTTGATTTCAGAATTTTCGGTAACGACTATGAGAGACTTAATATCATATGCGCGTCAGTGCGAAAATTTGCTTGACCGCCTGAAAATTAAATACGCGCAAAACATCACCTACGCCGTAAACACCCGCGCTCAGTCGAGGCTTGGGCTTTGCAAAAAGCAAAACGACCGCTATACGGTGGAGATTTCCGCCATGCTGTTGGACGAGCGAACCGCCGAGCAGACGTTGATTGAGACCGTTTTGCACGAACAGCTCCACACCTGCTACGGCTGTATGAAGCACACAGGGCGGTGGAAAATGCTTGCCGAAAAGGTAAACGCCGCCTATGGTCTTAACGTAAAGCGCGCCGCCGATGACGAGAGTATTCCCGAAGATTTGCTCCCGAAACCGAAATACATTATAAAGTGCCGCGGCTGCGGCGCTGAGCTTCACCGTCAACGGCTCTCTCCCCTTGTAAAAAGACCGAACCGCTACCGCTGCGGAAAATGCGGCGGCAGGCTCTATTTAATTTAACCCAAACAAAAACTGTCACCCTAAACCAAAATTAAGGTGACAGTTATTTTTATACTATTATCGTCTATTCTCCCGAACCCTCAGAGCCGCCTGAGCTCTGCGACTGGCTCGACTGCTCGGATTGTCCGCCCGAATCAGCGGACTGCTGACTTTGCTCAGGCTGAGCAGACTCGGCGCTTTGTCCGGTATCCGATGAGCTTTCGTACGACTGCTCGTTTGAATCGTTGTCGTCGTTATTATTGTTGTTGCCAGAGTTGTCCGAGGACTCGGTCTTTTCGCCGTAGGTTGCGCCGCTGTCGTAATCTGCGGACCTGAACACTACGCCGTAATCCATATCGTAGGTCGACTTGTTGAGCTCCTCGCGGTCAATCTCCTTACCGTCCTTAAGGTAAACTCTCCAGGCTCTTACGCTGTAGCTGTCGCTACCTGTGTCGGAAACCTCGTTGTGGGTTTTAATCTCGTCATAGCTGCCGTACTTAACGCCCCAGAACGAAGCGTGAAGCGTGCTTCCGTCAACCTCACACTCGAGGAAAACCTGGGTTTTCTCAGGGTTTGAAATTTTCAAATCGAGGTTGGGATAGTCGATTGTCGCGTCAAGTCCCGTGGGAACGTAATCGGAAGCCCACTGGTGGCAGTAACGCTCCTCAAAGTTGAGGTTTGCGCGGATAGCCGCGTTATAAATCGTCGAGCTCGCCTGGCAGATACCGCCGCCTACGCCGTCGATAATCTTACCCTCGGAGATAACGTGGGCAGGCTTGTAGCCGTTGGACTCTTTGTTGGAGTCGCCTGTGCACTCGTTGAACGACCAAACATAGTCGCCCGGCTCAATAATACTGCCGTTGCAGGCGTCAAGCGCAACCGACATATTATTTGTGCCGTTCGCGGTGTTGTAAGAGGTAGTCTCGTAGGACGAGAGCTTAACGATGTTGTTCTTCAAAAAGTCCTTCGTAACTTCGGCAGGCAAAGCGGTGATTACCGCGTCGATTTTGCAGAAGTTTCCGCCGTTTGTAAACGCGCTTTTCAGCTTGGTTTTCAAATCCTTGCTGTCGATCTCGCGTCCGTCAACCGCGTCGGCGTACTCAAAGCGGTTCTCCGAGAACGGATGGAACTTTGTAACGTATGCGTCCTTGGGAGCTACGTCAATTTCCTTTTCGATTGCGGCAACGTTGGTGTCAATCGACTTTTCCTGAACGGTCGAGGTTACGGTGTACTTCCTGACCTCGTCCTTGCTTACCTTTTTTTCGGGATTCATCGCGTCGTTATACGCCTGCTGAACCACCTGCGGAATGTTGTAGGTGTAGGTAAAATTATCCTGAGTCAGCTTTTTGGTCTGACCGTCAAGGTTAATTGAAATTTCAAGAGGCTTGTTGAGCTTCTTAACATCCTTTTGAAGCGCCTGCTTCGCCTGGTCAAGCGTCATTCCCGTGACGTCAACGCCCGAAATAACGGTTTGGTCGGTAAAGGTAAAGGGCTTGTCCTCCTCAACTTCAGCCGGTTTGTTAAGGCTGTTGAACAGACAAAAGCCTGCCACGCCGAGAGCCGCTGTAACAGCTACGGCAATGCTGACAATGATTATAACTTTTTTCTTTTTTCCTGCGCCGTCTTTTTTGTAGCGCTTTGATGAACCTCCCCCCGGAACACCCGAGGAGATATCCACAAGTCCGTCAGAACCTGTCGGGTATTTTTCCTTATTGCTTTTCATGATACACCCCAAATAAGTGAAAAAATATATATAAAATTAAACGTATATATAAATTTAAATCTTCTAATCCTTATATCCTATTATTTATTATTCTACTATAAAAAATTCCAAAAATAAAGTGGTAAAACACAAAGATAATCGCGGTTTTTTAAGAATTTTTTGTATAACTTTTGTCAATCTTTTGTAACATTAACATTCCGAACGTGAACACAGAGTGAAAGTTACCGTAATTTTGGCAAATAAACTATAATAACTGTTGAAATTAATCCAAAACCAAAGTATAATATATAATTAGAACAAAGCCATCATTTTTGGGTATGAAAACTGCGTGGAAAGGCGTTGATTATATGAAAGTGCTGATTTTAACAGCATCTACCGGAGGCGGTCACAAGCGTGCCGCAGCCGCTATTAAGTCAAAAATTAATACCGTCAGCCCCGAAACCGAGGTCACTGTTATCGACGGTATGGAAGCCCTCGGAAGCTTTTACAACACCACGGTAACCAAGGGCTACCACATTATGGCGACAAAGGTTCCCGAATTTTACGGAACACTGTACAGGCTCACCGACGAGTACAAGCCTGTCGCAAAGGCGGTTATGAAGTCGAACGAGATGTACGCCGAAAAGCTTCTCGAGACCATAGAAGAGCAAAAGCCCGACATCATCATCATCTGCCATCCGTTCATCACAAATATGGTGTCTAAGCTAAAGGAAAAGGGTATGATTGACGTAAAGGCAATCAGCCTGATTACCGACTACGACTCGCACCGCACATATATGTCCGAGTACATCGACGCATTTGTTGTGGCTGAGCCGCAGATGGCGGATAAGCTTAAAACCGTCTATGAAATTCCCGAGGAAAAGATTTATCCGCTCGGAATTCCCACCTTTGACAGCTTTATTAAGCAACAGTCAAAGGAGGAGCTCCGCAAGCGCGAAAGGCTCAGTCCCGACGTTCCGACGGTTTTGCTTATGGCAGGCTCGTTCGGCGTTACCGGAGTGCTGAACTTTTATGAGCAGCTCGCAAAGAGGAGAGAAAAAATCCAGCTTATCGTCATAACCGGAAGAAACATCAAGCTTTTCGACAGCTTTGACAAGAAAATTCAAAAGCTGAGGTCGGGCAAAAGGACTAAGCTTTTGTACTTTGTCGACAACGTTGAGGACTATATGCACATGGCAGATTTGATTGTCACCAAGCCCGGCGGACTGACCGTCACCGAGAGTATCGCCTGCCACCTGCCGATGGCGATTTACAGCGCTTTCCCCGGTCAGGAGCAGGACAACGTTGATTTTCTGCTTGCGCAGAACGCCGCGATTTTGATTGATGAGGAACGCGGCGCGGAACAGATTATGGAGCTTTTGAAGTCTCCCGGAAGGCTGCAGGAGATGAAGGAAAACTGCAAGAGGCTCGCTTTCCCGAACGCGGCAGAGGATATTTTCAAGCTTGCTAAAAAGCTCAGCGGCAAAGAATAAGATATGAAAAAACAAATAATATCCGCGCTGATGTGCGCCGCCTTGCTTTCGACCGGACTGTGCGCCTGCTCAAGCTCCGACGGCTTTAACAAGGGCGAGGTTTTGTCGTCAAAATACACTCGCAGTAAGGACGCGGAAAAAACCTACAATTACCGCGACGGAGCGGCTGAGCCGCCCACCGCGTACAACTCTTACGCAAACTTAATAATGGGCTATGAGCTTAAGCTGTTCAGGAACTACGCCGCGCAAAGCGACGGCTCGTTCGTGTTATCGCCTGCTTCAAACGCCCTGTCGCTGTCGCTGATTGCGAACGGCGCAAAGGGCGATACACTGTCGGAAATCACCCTCGCGCTCGGCAACGATTTGTCGCTCGAAAACCTCAACACCTGCTCATCGTACTTCAAGAGCAGATTGGAAACCGTAGCCGAAGCCGAGAATAAAAAGACCGACGAATTAAGCGGCAAAAAAGCCGATACTTCGGCGTTTATGAGGTTTGACGACGCGCTGTTCATCAACAACAATACCGACGTCAAAACCGCGTTTTTGCAGGCAAACGCTGACTTCTACGCAGCTCAGGCGGTGAGGTTTGACTTTGCAGGCGACGCGAAATCGGAGCTTGACAAGCTGTTTAACTCGAACAAAGCCGCCGATGAAATTCCGCTCGACAAGGACGGCTCGCTCGTCTCGGCAGACAGCGTAAGCTTTTGCGACGGTTGGCTCGCTCAATACGGCGCGGACGATTTGTCGCAGGGCAAATTCGGCGGTAAGGACGCGGTGTTTATGAAGTCTACCGAAAGCTTCATTCACTCCGACGCGGCGCAGGGAATTATCAAATACACCGCCAAAAATCCGCTTAAGCTTGTCCTGATTATGCCGAACGAAAACGTCAAAATCGACGACTACATCAAGACCTTCGATACCGTTGAGTATATGAAGCTGCTCGAGAGCTTCAACGTGACCGCAAACGCGAACGCGAGCGTTCCGCAGTTTGATATTTCCGCGAAGGACAAGCCCGAAGCGATGGCTGAGGTTATGCAGAAAACAGGACTTTACACGCTGTTTTCCGATAAATCCGATTTCGGCAACCTCGCGCACACTAAGGGCGTAACGCTTGACGGAATGTACAGCCTGAACAACGGTTTCAGCCTGAGCAAAAACGGCGTTTCTACCGCCTCGGACAAGCCTGCAGACAGCGCCTTGGCGCAGGGCTCGGCGGTTAAGAACGGTGAAAAGAACGCCGAGCTTGTTTTCAACCGTCCGTTCATCTTTATGCTGATTGACAACGAGAGCAACATCCCGGTATACTCGGGCGTTTATATGAATTAAAAATCAAAACAATACAAAACATTGTAGGGGTCGCGTCTCGACCGACCCCTACTTTTTTATGCGAAAAAATTCAGTTTTCCGTAAGGCGGATTGCCACGGCTGTTATATCGTCGTCGCGGCTCTCTGCCCTGCGCTTGATTGCCTCCTCAACAACCGCCTGAGCAAGCTCCTGAGTGCTGCCCTTGTTCCACGTTTTTATCAGCTTTTCAAGCCACTTGTCATCGCCCGTAAGCGCTCCGTCCGAAACCATAACCACCATATCTCCGACCGTCAAATTTACCGCGTCCTCCGCGAATTTAATGTTGTTGAGTATTCCTGCCGGCAGCGAGGACATCTCCTTTTTGATTACCCTGCCGTTCTTTTTTATAAACGTCGCCGCTGCGCCTGCCTTTTTGAGCGTTACCGCGCCCGTGTAGAGGTCAATTCCTGCCAAATCTACCGTTGACAGGCTCTCGTCGTCGCTCTTAATCATCAGCGCCGAGTTGACGATTTGAAGCGAGCTGTCGGCGCTCAGTCCCGAGCGCAGCAGCCTGCCCATCACCGACGACGCCATATTTCCGTCTACCGCAGCTCTGCCGCCCGTGCCCATTCCGTCGCAGACAAGGGCGTAGGTGTTGCCGCGGCCGTCGTTGAAGTAGTCAATGCAGTCGCCGCAGAGCTTGCCGTTTCCGGCGATGTGCTGGTCTGTGCCGATTTCCACATCGTACTGCGGAAGCTCGCAGAGTGCGGCTAAAATCCTGCCGTTTTCCTCCGTGACCGAGGGCAAGTCGAACCTGCGCTGACAGCAGTGCGATACAATCCGCGAAAGCTGACCGCGCTTGAGGTTTTTGCCCTTCGCGCTCAAAATCAGCTCAACCCTCATTCTGCCGTTCTCGCCCTCAAGGCAGGAACATTCCAAAGGACAAGCGCCGAGGGTTGTGAGCTCGGCGATAATCCTCTCGGCGGCTTCGCTGTCGCTGTTCTTCACCGCCGAAAATTCCTTTGACAAATCGCTTAAAATATCGCTCACGCCTGCAAACTGCCCTGCCACAACTCCGCGGAGCTCTCCCACACGGCGCTCGGCTTCCTGCATTGACAGGAGCTTTTTGTAGTTCTCTGTCATACTATGCGCAATTTCGCTTTTCTTGCAGCAGTTTTTTATAAACGCTGTCTCGACCTCGTCCGCGGTCAGGCTGCCCTTGGAGCCGAGCAGCTCCTCAAGGCGGAAAAAGTCGTCCTTTGTAACTCCGCCGCGGTGCTCGTAGCAGTACATCCGCAGTCCGCAGCCCGAGCAGACCTCGGCGGCGGTATTCTCGCAAACCCACTCAAAGGTCGGTGAGTACATCTCCCCCATCTTTTTCGACACATTCTCAACGTCGTTTTTGACGTTGCGGATCGCGCTCGAGGTAAAGCCCAGCCGCGCGATTATATTTTTACGCAAGGCTTCACCGAGTGAAACGTCGCGTTCCTTGTTGAATATAGGGGCGATAAACCTGTCTACGCTCTTGGGCAAAAGAAGAAACACCGCCGCTCCGACAGCGCCCTCAATCAGCGTTGCGGAGCTCATTTTTTCTCCGCCGAAGGCAAGGCTCATCAGAAAATCCGCCGTGATAAATGACAGCGCCGTCGCGATTTTTCCGAGCGGCGAGAACAGTCCGGCAATCAGTCCGCCGAACGAATATCCGCCGCAGATAAAGCCCTGCTCAAACTGCGCGAGGCTGAACACCGCTCCCGTTGAAGCGCCGCTGACCGCTCCGCCGTTAACTCCGCCGTTTTTCGCGCAGAACATAACGGCGATGACCGCGATTATCCTGCCGAGCGATACGTTATCTATCGCGACCTGACCGAGCGACAAAATCAGCACGCAGGCGGTCATTACAACGCAGGCGGTCTCCTGCGCCGTGAACGCCGTCAGTCCGCGCCTGCCGTACGAAAGCCGGAAGGTGTACGAGATAAAGTACGCCGCAACCGCCGCCAACGCAGCTTCAATCAGGCTGCCCGTCAGTGTAGCCATAGTCCCTGCTCCGCCGAACGACAGGGCTATGCCCGTAGCCGCCGTTGGGATAAACGCGCAGAGCGGAGCGAAGAGCTTTGACGAGCTGATTTTTCCGATGTCGCTTAACAGCCACCTCGCGCAGCCGATTGCGATAATCACCGCGATGTAGCGAAAGCTGTCCGAGGGCTTTAGCAGAATGTACCCCAGCGCCGTGCCGAGCAGCGAGGGTATCAGCCTGCGCTTGGGCACCGAAGCGGCGTATGAGCTGCCGAACGGCGCCATATCGCCGAGCACCGCGCCGCGAGTAATGAGCGTTCCGCAGGCGAAGAACAGCACATTAAGCCCTGCGGTCTTGATAAAATCTGTCTGAGCGGCACGCGCGCGCCGCATTGTTTTTACATCCGTCATTTTGATACTTCCTTATGGGCAGCATTATGTGCCCTTGATTACTGTACCTCAATTATATTGCCTTTGCTGCGACGGATTTGTCGGTGTAAGGATGAAAATTTTTAGATTGTTTTATTGTAATATTGCGGCTTTTGGATTATAATGTACATAAAAAACCGAAAGGAATTTTATTATGATAATAATGTCGGTTGACTTGGGAAAAGCGAGAACAGGCGTGGCTGTGTGCGACAAAAGCGAGTTTTTGGCTTCTCCGCACACCGTTATTTTTGAAAAATCACCGAATAAGCTGTTGGAAAAAACCGCCCAAACCGCAAAGGAAGTGAATGCGGAGCTGATTGTCGTAGGACTTCCGAAGAATATGGACGGCAGCGAGGGTGAAAGCGCCCAAAACGCGAGAGCGTTCGCGGAAAAGCTCAGCGAGCTGACGGGAACCACAATCGTAATGCAGGACGAGCGCGGCACGACCGTGACCGCCCACAATTACCTCAACGCCACAAATACGCGCGGCAAAAAGCGCAAAAACGTGGTAGACGCCGTCGCTGCGGTAATTATTTTGCAGGATTTTTTGGACGGAAGGAAACGCGATAAAGCCTGATAAAACGCCTCGTCGCAACCAAAGGTTGCGCACATTGTAAAGCAAAATGTATGGCGCAATCGGAGCAGTTGCGTGTATAATGTGGTTAGAAAAAGGAGGTACAATTATGAATATTGAGACAGCAAACAGGCTTTTAAAATACAGAAAAGATAGCGGACTCAGTCAAGAGGAGCTTGCGGAGAAAATCGGCGTAAGCCGTCAGGCGGTATCTAAATGGGAGCGCTCCGAGGCGTCGCCCGATACCGATAACCTAATCCGCCTGGCTGAGCTTTACGGCATAAGCCTTGATGAACTTTTGACCGGCAAAAAGCCCGAAGCGGCGCAGGAAGAAAAACCTGAATCCGAGTCAGACGAGTCTGAACAGAAAGAAAGCCCCGATGACAGCAAAACGGAATTTGAACCCGATGAAAACACCACCTACTATAAATATGACAGGGTCTCATTTAAAAACGGAATCCACGTTGACGGCAAGGACGGCGACCGCGTTCACATCTCATTTAAGGACGGAGTTAACGTTTATGAAAAGCACGGCGATGAAGTACACGTCGGCTGGAACGGCGTGAACGTAAAGGAAAACGGAAAGCAGCGCGTTTATACCAACGAGAATGGCAACGTAATGGTTGACGAGGAGCTTAAAAACGCGCATCACTCAAACCCAACTCACAAAGCTCTTAATCTCTTTCCGTTCTGGGCAATCGCCCTAGCGGCGTTCCTTGCGTGGGGCTTCAGCGGACTTTACTTTGGCTGGGCACTTAGCTGGATTTGCTTCTTATCAATTCCGCTGTACTACTCGCTGGTTGACGCGATATTCAAGCGCAATCCCTCTCACTTCGCCTACCCAGTACTTGTCACTGCGGCATATGTTATTTTCGGTTATTTTAATATATGTGGCGGCTGGTCGGCAGGCTGGATTGTTTTCCTGACAATCCCTTTTTACTACATCATTTGCTCATTCATCAAAAAATTGAATACAGACTAAAGAAAACCACCCCAATTCACAGTTATGAATCGGGGTGAAATTATAAATCCTCATAGTGTCCCTTACAGGAAATAATCAGCACATTATGGTCGATGTCTATTCTGTATGATAACAGCGTTATAATCATCGCCTGTCGCGGACATTATGAATAGACAAGAAACACCCCGGCTCATTACGAACCGGGGTGTAATTTTGTGCAATTGATTATCAACAGACAGCGTTTGATTCAGCACAAGCTGTCCCGCGAAACGGCGGGTTCAGGCTGCGCGCAGAGCCAAAGTACGCGAACTGCCTGCCGGGGCAACCCGGCTCAGTTCCAGTTGAGGGTATCGCTGTAAACGTTGATATAATCCTGAGCCGAACGCTCCCAGCTGTTGTCGCTCATCATTGCGCGCCACATAAGCTGGTGCCAGCCTTGTTCGTCCTGAATTCCCCACAGAGCGCGGCGAACAGCGTGCTGCATATCCGCGGTGTAGTAATTCTTGAACGTAAAGCCGTTGCCGTAGTTGTCGGCAGAATCGAATACAGAGTCCTTAAGACCGCCAACCTCGCGAACTACGGGGATAGTGCCGTAGCGCAGAGCGATCATCTGAGCAAGACCGCAGGGCTCCTGAGCCGAAGGCATAAGGAAGATGTCGGCGCCTGAGTAAATCTTACGCGCAAGCTCGGGTACGAAGCCGTGACAGAAGATAAGTCTGCCGGGGTACTTAGCCTGCATATAGTTGAAGTAGTCCTCATACTCCTTGTCGCCCGAGCCGAGAATTACGAACTGCATATTCTCGGTGTTCATGAGCTCCTCAAGTCCCATGCGAACGAGGTCGAGACCCTTGTGAGATACAAGGCGTGTAACCATAGCAACAAGCGGAATACTCCAGTTAACCTCGAGGGTGAGTCTCTCCTGCAGAGCGCGTTTGCACTCGCCCTTGCCGCTCATATCCTCCTTGGTGTAGTTGCGGTAAATCTGGTAATCGGTCGCGGGATCGTAGCTTGCAAGGTCAATGCCGTTCTTGATACCGCAGAGCTTGTAGTGACGGAGATTGAGCTCGTCGTGAAGTCCCCAGCTGTACCACGGGTCTTTAATTTCAGCCGCGTAGCTCGGAGATACGGTCGAAACTCTTGTTGAGGTCTCGATAGCGCCCTTCATCATATTGAGCTTGCCGTTCATCTCGAGAATTTTAGTCTCGCTTGCAGGAATACCTACGCACTCGGTATTAACCTCCCAGCCGTACTCGCCCTGATACTGGATATTGTGGATTGTAAACAGGCTCTTGATGTTGTAGTACCACGGTCTGTGCGAATAGAACAGATAGTAGTATGTGGGAACAAGGGCAGTCTGCCAGTCGTTGGCGTGGATAATGTCGGGATGGAAGTCAATATAAGGCAGCATCTCAAGGATCGCGCGAGAGAAGAACGCAAATCTCTCGGCGTCGTCATAGTGACCGTAGAGCGTGCCGCGCTTAAAGTAATACTCGTTGTCGATAAAGTAGTAGGTGCAGTCGTTCCAGCGTGCCCAGAAAAGACCGCAGTACTGGTGACGCCAAGCAACGGGAACGGTAAAGTTTGTGATGAAGTTCATCTGGTTTTTGAGGTCCTGATTGATTGTGCCGTAAAGCGGAACAACAATTCTGCAATCCTGACCTTTTCTGCATAAGGTGTGCGGAAGGCTGCCCGCAACATCGGCAAGTCCGCCGCTGCCGCAGAATGGATTTGCCTCTGAAGCGCAGTATAATATTCTCATTTTATTTTCCTCCTAATCTCACTCTTGCAACGCTTGATTAAGCATTAAACAACAGATTTTTTGGCTATATAAATCGGGTACGAATCAAAGCCCATCAGCGAACGCTCGTCCTTAACGGTAACGTCCTTGTCGATGATAACATAGTTGAGCTTGGTGTCGTTGCCGATTTTTGTATCCTGCATAATAATGCAGTTTGAAAGCTTAGCACCCTTGCCTACATAAACGCCCTTGGAGATTACGCAGTTTTCAACCTCACCGTCGATAACGCAGCCCTGGGCGATAATTGAATTTTTAACCCTGCTGTCAAGACCGTAGCGCGACGGAGCGTCGTCCCTAACCTTAGTATAGATAGGACGCTTGGGGTTAAAGAGCGAATCGCGGACTTCCTTCTTCATCAAATCCATATTGAATTCGAAGTAAGAATTGATTGAGGAAATAACCGCGGTGTAGCCGGTGTTTTCAAAGGCGTAAACCTTGTATTTGTCAAGCACGCTCTGGATATGGCGCTTAGCGTCGAGCTGGTTAAGGCTCAGAGCGTTGCGAACCTCCTCCATAAGAACCGACTTTTTGATAAGCATTGAGCCGTAAACCTGGTTAACCTCCTGGTCACCGATTTCGGGAGTAATGCGAACCTGGGTAACCTTGCCGTCAGCGTCGGTCTCGACGGTGAGCGGACGAACGTACTCCTTGGGAACAACTCCGCGTCTGTAAACAAAGGTTACGTCGGCGTCGTGCTTTGAGTGGAAATCGAACAGAGCGTTGTAGTCGAAGTTCGAAACAACGTTGCCGGGTGAGAGCAGAACATACTCCTCGCGGCAGTGGTCGATATATCCGTGCATATTATATACTGTCTCAATTTCGTTGGAAAAATTCTTTCCGTCGTAGGGAGTGAGCAGGGTAAGATTGCTTCTTCTCTTAGAGAGGTCGTAAGCGCTGCCCGAGCCTACGTGGTCGGTGAGCGATAAAAAGTTGCTCTTTGCGATAATTCCGACGTTGTTGATACCGGAGTTTGACATATTCGATAGCACAAAGTCAATCAGTCTGTACTTTCCGCCGATGGGGATGCTGGCAACCGTACGGGAAGCCGAAAGCTCCGGAATTTTGTCGCTCATAGTGTCGGCAAAAACCAAACCAAGTACATCATTACTTCTCATTACCTGCAACCTCCTCGCTGTCAATCATTTCTTTTGCTTTAACAACCGCGCCTTCCGCGATTACGGTGTTCTCACCGATTACCGCGATGCCCCAGTTGTCACGGTCCTCGACCTCCTCAGGTCTCTGACCGATTTTTGCGTTTTTGCCGATAACGGTGTTCTCGGCAACAATCGCGAACTGAACGCTTGCTCCGTCCTCAATAACCGCGCCGGGCATAATGATTGAGGAATTAATGGTAGCGCCCTTGCCTACCGTAACGCCCGAGAAAAGAATAGAAAACTCGAGGTTACCCTCTACGTTACAGCCGTCAGCGATAAGTGAGTTCTGAATGTTCGCGTCGGGAGAAACATAGTGCGGCGGCATCATCGGATTGCGCGAATAAATGTCCTTAAGGTCAAGAGTTACCTTGGGATCGAGCAGGTCCATGTTAGCCTCCCAAAGGCTGTCGATGGTTCCTACGTCCTTCCAGTAGCCCTCAAACGGATAGGCGAACATCCTCTCGCCTGCGTTCAGCATAGCCGGAAGCACATCCTTGCCGAAGTCGTGGCTTGAAGTTTCAAGCTCTGCGTCCTCGGTAAGGTACTTTCTGAGCTCCTTCCAGCTGAAAATGTAAATACCCATAGAAGCGTTAGTGCTCTTGGGATGCTCGGGTTTTTCATCAAACTCATAGATTTCGCCGTCCTCATAGGTGTTGAGGATGCCGAAGCGCGAAGCCTCCTCCATCGGCACGTCGATAACCGCGATGGTGCAGGCAGCGTTCTTTTCCTTATGATACTCAAGCATTTTGTTGTAGTCCATCTTGTAGATGTGATCACCCGAGAGGATTACAACATAGTCGGGATCATAGCGCTCAATGTAGTTGATGTTCTGATAGATAGCGTTAGCAGTACCCGAATACCAGTCTGCGCCCTGAATTGCCTGATAAGGGCTGAGGCAGTTAACGCCCGAGTGCATTCCGTCCAGATCCCAAGGCTGGCCGTTACCAATGTACTCGTTAAGGATAAGCGGCTGGTACTGGGTAAGGATACCAACAGCTTCAATGCCCGAATTTACGCAGTTTGAAAGCGGAAAGTCGATAATACGGTACTTTCCTCCAAACGGAACAGCGGGCTTGGCAAGCTTCTTGGTCAGCACGCCCAGGCGCGAGCCTTGACCGCCGGCAAGCAGCATTGCGACTACTTCCTGTTTTGGGAACATTTGCATGCAAATACCTCCAATATTATAAATTTTTATTCTTTCTGTATTTATTCAGTGCCTTGTTGACCTTAAACCTGCCTGCATTTGAGGTAGATTACGCCCATTGGCGGCAAGGTCAGCGAAAGCCCCTGATTGCAGCCGTGAATTTTCATAAGAACAGGCTCAATACCCGTTCCGTTGCCAACTCCCGAACCGCCGAAATCGACGTCGTCGGAGTTGAAAACCTCGTCGTAAATGCCGAACCTCGGCACGCCGATAAAGTACTTTTCGTGCTTGACCGGTCTGAAATTGCACACCGCGATAATCTCGTTTCCGCTTTCGTCGGTGCGCTTAAACGCGATTACGCTGTTGGTGTAGTCGTCGTGGTGAATCCAGTCGAAGCCCTTCCAGATTGCGTCGCGCTCATAGAACGGCTTGTTGTCGACGTAAAACTTGTTGAGCGTTTTGAAGAACACCTGTAACTGGGCGTGGTTTTTGCTGTCGAGGAACTCCCAGTCGACAATTCCGTCAACATCCCACTCGTCGAGCTGACCGATTTCGGTGCCCATAAAGGTGAGCTTCTTGCCCGGGTGGGCGTACATATAGGTGATAAACGCCCTCAGCCCTGCAAGGCGGTCGCCGTCGTTGCCGGGCATTTTGCTTAAAATCGAGCCCTTGCCGGGAGAAACCTCGTCGTGAGATACCGGCAATACAAAGTGCTCGGAAAAAGCGTAGAAAAAGCTGAACGTGAGATTATCGTGATTGAACGGTCTCCACTGCGGATCGAGCGTCATATAGTTGAGCATATCGTTCATCCAGCCGCGGTTCCACTTGTAGTCAAAGCCGAGACCGCCGTCGACGATTTTATGCGTCAGCTTAGGCCACGAGGTGGTCTCCTCCGCGAACATCAAAGCGCCCTCACAGAACATATGAACCGCGGTGTTTAATCGCTTCACAAAGTCGATTGCCTCTAAGTTTTCCTTGCCGCCGAACTTGTTTGGCGACCACTCGCCCTTTTCCTTGCCGTAGTCGAGGTAGAGCATTGAGGACAACGCGCCGACGCGCAGACCGTCAATGTGGTAGGTCTTAATCCAAAATACCGCGCATGATACCAAAAAGCTGAGCACCTCGGGCTTGTTAAAGTCGAAAAGGCAGGTGTCCCACGACGGGCGTTCACCGAGCTTGGGATCCTCGCTCTCAAAGAGCGGAGTGCCGTCAAAGCGCTCCAGCGCGAAGCTGTCCTTGGGGAAGTTTGAGGGAACCCAGTCCATAATTACGCCGATATTCTCCTGATGGAGCCTGTCAATCAGGTACATCAAGTCCTCGGGAGTGCCGTAGCGCGAGGTCGCGGCGTAGTAGCCGGTCGTCTGAAAGCCCCAGCTCAAATCGTAGGGGTGCTCCATTAGCGGCATAAACTGAACGTGGGTGTAGTGCATTTCTTTCAGGTAGGCTGTGAGCTCATCCGCGAGCTGGCGGTAGGTGTAAAAGCTGCCGTCCTCGTTGCGCTTCCACGAGCCTGCGTGAACCTCATAAATGTTCATCGGGGCTTTGAGCGAGTCGGTAGTCCGCCTGTGCTCAAGCCACGCGCCGTCCTGCCATTCGTAGCCCGAAATGTCGTGAACGACAGACGCATTGTCGGGAAGCTTTTCCGCGTAAAAAGCGAAGGGATCGGACTTCATAATCTTTTCAAACCAAGGCGTTTCGATGCAGAACTTGTAGGACTCGCCCAAAAGCTCGCCCTCGATAAAGAGCTCCCAAACACCGTCGCCGGTTTTGCTCATATAGTCAGTGCCCTTGTTCCAGTTGTTAAAGCTGCCGACCACCGCAACACTCTGCGCGTTGGGCGCCCAAACCCTGAAAACAACGCCGTTTTTGCCGTCGCGGCTCTCAGTATGCGCTCCGAAATATTCATAAGCCGTAGCCGCGTCGCCGTCAAAGAAGCGTGCGGTCAGGCTGCGTTCATCATTGAAGCTGTAATTCATAAATCCAACTCCTATAGTAAAAATTGAATTTTACAAACAAATACATATATCTAATATATATCATACCAAAAAATTATGGTAATTTCAAGCAAATTCAAAAATTTTCAAACTAATTTTTAGTGTATTTTTTATAAAAAATAACCAAAAAAACAGTGCTATTATTTCATTTAGGAATAATAGTCCTGTGAACTCGCGTTATTTCGGTGAAAAAACCGTTTTTTCGACAGGAAAAAGCGGATTTAAATTGATAATAATTGTAGGGGCGAGCATCGCTCGCCCGCGGGCGGACACACGGGTGATTCCCCTATCAGGGGAAATGTCACGAAGTGACAAAAGGTAATTCCCTTTTTAAGGGAAATGTCGCGTAGCGACAAAAGGATTGCCGACGTGCTAAGGTTGCCGTTGTGCTAAGAACGCCCCTACGGTGTTAATAAAACGTTTCCGATAAGTTAATTAAGCTCTAAACTCTTAACTCTAAACTCTAAAAAAGGCGGTCACTGACCGCCTTTTTTGTTCTTATCTGTATCTTCTTCCGCCGCTGTGACGTGACGATGAGCTTCTCTTTTCTGCCTGCTTGGGCGCGGACTTTTTGTAGCCTGAGCCGCCTGAGCCGTAGCCGTCGTTGTAGTCGTCGTTTGAGCGGTACTGATTTGCGGATTTGCCGGGTGTTGAGCGGCTGATGTTGCCTGCCTTAATCTTTCTGCGCTTGATAATATTTGAAATTATCAGGTAGCCGAAGCCGACTACGCTGAGCGTAATGCAGGCGATACCCGCGATGATAATCCAGTGGCCGTTATCGGTCTTGCTGGTGTTTTTCTGAATGAACGCGAAGTCGTCCGCTCCGCCGCTGCTGTCGGTTTGGCCGCTGTTTTTGAGCAGCTTTGCGATATCTCCCCAGTCGTTTTTGGAGAGCTCCTTAACTTCGATTTTTTTATCGGTATCGTAAAGAGCCGCCGGAGGGGCTGTGCTCACGGGAGGCTGGTAGCTCTGACCGCCGCCGACATAAACATCGCTCTGGTTAGAGTAGCTGTTGCCGTCGCTGTCGTAGTAAACGCTGCTTCCGCTGTTTCCGTCGTTGTAGCTGCTCTCATACGAGGTCTGGCTGTCATATCCGCCGCCCTGACCGCCGTCGTCGTATGACGAAGCAGGGTCTTGCTCGGGAATATACGGAACGTCGGATGACTGCGACTCGCCGCCGCCCTGACCGGGATCCGGCTCAGGAACATAGGGAACATCGCTCTGGTCGCCGCCGCCCTGTGAACCCTGACTTTCGCTGCCCTGACCGGGATCGGCAGGCTGTGCGCCCGACTCGTTGTCAGCGTAAACGCTGAACATACAAACGCTTAGGCACATGAGCACTGAGCAAATTACCGCGATAATCTTTGAATATTTTTTCATACAAAATCACCTCTTAGCAAATGGCTTTGTTTTGAGTTTTGTATTGTTCTTCCCTGAAAATTTACTATTATTCCGCCTTGCTCTCGGCCGAGCTTTCCGAATTACTGCTCTCAGCCGCTGAGCTGTCGGAATCGCTGCTGCCGGCGTCAGCCGCTGTGGTGGGCTGTACCGCTACAAAGAACATCTTGGGATCGTACTTGTCAACCGCGGGGCTCTTCTCGTATTCGAGCTTTTCAACAAGCTGCTTGATATAAGCGTCAAAGTCGTCGGTCTTCATCTTGCTGAGAACGCTCGCGCGGTTGTCCGCAACCTGCTTTGCCGAGTCAGCCTTGATGTCCTTCTTATATACAACGTAAAGTGTAGCTGTTGTGTCCTGTCCGACGGTCACGAGCGAAGCCTTGCCTACTGCGAGCTTATCGTAAGCAGCCTTTACCTCGTCGCCTGCGGAGAAATCGTCCTTAAACTCAACGTTGTCCTTTGAGGGATTTTCGGTAACGTTGTTAGCCTTCATATACTCCTCAACAACATCAGCGTAACCCTTGCCGTCGTTGATCGAGTTAACGTAGCCTGTGAGCTCGTCGGTGATCTTCTTCTTTTCATCATCGGAGAGGGCTGTGCTTGAAGCCTGTCCGGTGGTGGTGTCGGTCGAGTCCGACTTATAGAGGGGTACGGAGAAGTATGAATAGTCAACGTAGTTGTCCTCAACAAACTTTGTGAGCTCGCTGTCGGAAACAGCCTGTGTGCCGCCCTCGGCATAGAGAGCCGCGAAGAGAGTGCTGTAATTTACCGAATAGTCGGCGGTAGCGTAAGCAAAGCTGTCGTATGATACGCCGTACTTTTCAAGCTCGTTCTTCATCGGAGAAATCTGACCGTACTGAGCGTAGGGACCTACCTCCCAGTAATTCTTTGACTTCTCTCTTGAAGAATCAAGCTGAGCCGAGTCGGGAGTAGCGCTTAAGTTTTTGAGCTCGTTTTCAACAGCGAGGTACTTAAGGCAGTTTTCCTCAGCCTCTTTCTTGATAAGGTCGCGCGCAACGCCCTTTTCGCCGTCATGAATTTCAATTTCCATATCAAGCCAGCTGTCCTTGGTGCTGTCGTAATCCTCAAGCTCCTTGGCTTTAGTCTCAGCCTCGCCGTAAGCAGCTCTGAGAGCGTAGATGTAAACGCCGATAGGAAGCTGTTTTTCACTTGTTTTGTAAGACCACTCGGGGCTGAAGCTGCAGCCTGCGGCAAAAATCGCGCTGAAGAGCATTACAACAGCCAAAAGCAGTGAACCTGTTTTGATTGCGGATCTCATATTTTTATACCATCCTTTAAGCCTAAATTCCCATTATCATATGGGTGCATACAATATGATTATACACAATTTTTTCGGCGATGTCTACATTTTATTAAAAATTTATCGAAAATCACCAATCATATTTTAAAAATCTTCTTCAAAACTCCGACCGGATCCGCTTCTTTGCCGCATTTTACCGACAAATACGGCTTTGTTCCGGCGCTGAGCATGGCTTTTCCGTTGAGCGCTATGAGCAAATCCGCTACGGCAGGCGACTTGATTTCCTTGACGTAGAGCAAAATTGCCGAGTCGTTTTGGCGGATTTCGTAAACGCCCATGGAGTACGCCTTGTTGCGGATAAGCGCGATGTCGATTAAGCCCTCGACCGACTCGGGCAGCTCTCCGAAGCGGTCTTTGAGCTCGGCGCGGACGTCAGATGCGTCGTCGGGATTGCGGATGTCCGCGATACGGCGGTAAACGTCGAGCCTGAGCGTAAGGCTCTCGACGTAATATTCGGGAATGTGCGCGTCAACCGAGATGTCGATAAGGCAATCGAGGTCCTTGGTCTTTTGCTCGTCGCCGCGCTCCTCGCCTACGGCTTCACCGAGGAGTTTTAAATACATATCGTAGCCGACGCTCTCCATATGACCGTGCTGCTGAGCGCCCATAATGTTGCCTGCGCCGCGCAGCTCGAGGTCGCGCATGGCGATTTTGAAGCCGCTGCCGAACTCGGTGAACTCCCTGATTGCGGCAAGGCGCTTTTGCTGAATGTCGGTGAGCACCTTGCTGCGCCTGAACGTAAAGTACGCATAGGCTCTGCGTGCGCTCCTGCCCACTCTGCCGCGCAGCTGATGGAGCTGTGAAAGTCCCATACAGTCAGCGTTTTCTATGATAAGCGTGTTCGCGTTGGGCAAGTCCACGCCTGTTTCGATGATTGTTGTGCAAACGAGAATGTCAATCTCCTGCTCAAGCATTTGCCGCCAGACCTCGGACAACTGCTGCTCGCTCATTTTTCCGTGGCCGATGGCGATTTTCGCCTCGGGAATTGCCTCGCGAATTCTCCGCGCGCAGCTCTCGATTGTCTCGACGTTGTTGTGAAGGTAGAACACCTGTCCTCCCCTTCTGAGCTCGCGCCTTACAGCTTCGTAAATAATCGCGTTGTCGTGCTCTAAAACGTAGGTCTGAACAGGCTGACGGTTGAGCGGCGCTTCCTCGATTACGCTCATATCGCGCAGTCCGCTCATAGCCATATTGAGCGTCCTCGGTATCGGGGTTGCCGAGAGCGTGAGCACATCGACGTTCTTTACAAGCTCCTTAAAGCGCTCCTTTTGTGCCACGCCGAACCGCTGTTCCTCGTCGATAATCGCGAGTCCCAAATCGCGGAAAACCACGTCCTTTTGCACAAGGCGGTGAGTGCCGATTACCATATCGACCTCGCCGCGCTTAAGCCGCTGTAAAATCTCCTTTTGCTGTTTGGGAGTGCGGAAGCGCGAGAGCAGCTCAACCCTTATAGGGTAGCCCTCAAAGCGCTTGGTGACTGTCTGGTAATGCTGCCACGCGAGAATTGTCGTCGGGCATAGCAGGGCGCACTGCTTGGAGTCGGAAACGCACTTGAACGCCGCACGCAGAGCGACCTCTGTCTTGCCGAAGCCCACGTCGCCGCAAAGGAGTCTGTCCATCGGCACACTGCGCTCCATATCGCGCTTGATCTCGTCAATGCAGATAATCTGATCGGGGGTTTCCTCGTACTCAAAGCCTGCCTCAAAGTCGCGCTGCCACTCGTTGTCGGAAGAAAAGGCATAACCCTTCGCCTTCATTCTCGCGGCATAAAGCGCGATTAGCTCCTTGGCGATGTCCTTGACCGAGGACTTTACCCTCGCCTTTGCCTTTTGCCACTCGGGAGAGCCGAGGCGGTTTAGCTTTACCCTCGAATTTTCGCGCGGTCCGATGTACTTTGCCACCATATCGAGCTGGGTTACGGGCACGTAAAGCACGTCGCCCTTGGCGTAGTCGATTTTGATGTAGTCCTTGGTAATTCCGTGGGTGTCGATTTTGCGGATTCCGCTGAAAATGCCTATTCCGTGGACGTTGTGAACGACGTAATCGCCCGGCGAAAGCTCTGAAAGGCTGTAAATTTCGTTGCCCTCTTTTTTGCGTTTTCTTCGCAGCTTTTCAGGGCGGTAGGCAGTTTGTCCGTAGCTTATGAGGAAGAATTTTTCGTTTGGAAGCTCAAAACCTGCACTTAAAGCTCCGCTCATAAGGTGAATTCTTTTGTCCGTTACGGTGCTGAGATTTTCCGAAAATTCAGCGTTATAGCCGTCGGTAATCAAGGTTTCGCACAGCTTTTTAGCCGCCTTTTCGGTGCCTGCCAAAACAACGCCCGAATAGCCCGAGGCGCAGAAGCCGTCGATGTCCTCACGGAGCTGTTTGTACGAGCCGTTCCACGCGCTGAGCTGCTTTGAGTTAAAGCTGACGACCTCGCCAAGCTTCAAATCTATACTGCCGTGGATGAAGTTTTCGAGCAAAATTACGCCGTGAGCCTCAAAAAGCTCCATACACTCGTTTAAGGTCAGCGTAAAGCGGTCAAAGCCGCGGCAGAGCACGCCGTCCTCAAAGCCCTGTTTTAGCGCTTCGGCGCTCTGAAAGTCCATCATCTTTCCGCGGTCGCGGACGTTTGAATACTCCGAAATAAAAATCAGCGAGTCGCGCTCGAAGTAATCGAACAGGCACTCGGGCTTGTCGTAGATTTGACCGATGAATTTGTCGGCGTTCGGAATAGCCGCGCCCGAGCGGATAAGCTCCGCCTCGGCGTACAGCTTTTCTCGCGCCTTTACTATATTTTTACCGCGCAAAAGGGACGCCTGATGTACAATCTTGTCCGCAAGCGCGTTTTTGTCCTCAATGATAATTTCCGCCGAGGGGGTAAGGCGGATTGTGCCTGCCTTTTCAAAACGGCGCTGGCTCTCGATGTCAAAGTAGCTTAAATCGGTGATTTCGTCGCCCCAAAATTCGGCGCGGACGGGGTACTTTGAGTCGGGCATAAAGAAGTCCAAAATTCCGCCCCTGAGCGAGAACTGGCCTTCGCCGTCAACCGCGTCAAAGCGCTCGTAGCCGAGCAGGGTTAAAGCCCTGACCGCCTTTTCGACAGAGATTTCCCTGCCCTGCTCAAACACCACCGAGGTGTCGAGCAAAACGCGCTTGGGCACGGTGAGCTGGGATGCTGCGTCAAGGCAGGCGATTACAACGTCGCACTCGCCCTCGCTGAGCCGCAAAAGCGCCTTTAAGCGCTGATGCTCGTACTCGCGCGAGCGGCTTTGCAGGTCGATGAAGTTGTAGTCGCGCACCGGATAGACAAGCGCCTTTAGCCCCATGCAGCAGAGGTCGTTGCACAGGGTTTGGGCTTCCTTTTCGTCGGAAGCTATGCACAGCGCCGGCGCTTGTTTTTGGCGGCACAGCGCGAATATTATGTTAGCCTTGTTGACGGCGGAAAGCCCTGCCGCACAGAGCGACCTGCCGTTTTTTATGCTCTTTTTCAGCGTGTCAAAAGGCGCGCTGCCCTTTAGCACGGAAGTCAAAAAATCCATTTTGTATGTCATAAATTACCTGATTATAAATATGATTAAAAATGTCCGAAAATGAGGAAGCAAATTCCCATCAGCAGCGGCTGGTGGAGCAGATAAATCAGCAGCGAATGTCTGCCCAAAAAGTCGAGGAAATACACCCTTTGCCTGAAAATATTTTCCTTGCCGTACTGCTTTATAATTCTCCAAAGGAAATATCCGAGGATGTAGACGAAAATCCACGTGATTACCGGAAAGTAGTCGGACGAGCGGAAACCGCTGTCGGGAAAGCCGATGAAGGCTACATATTTGAACTGATAGAAAAAGTCCGGCAAGTCGAACAGCTTGATATTAAAAAAGCCGATATACCTCTCCGGAACGCCGTAGAACACCGCAAAGCAGAGCAGTGAAAGCACTGAGCCGAGGAAGGGATTGATTTTATCGAACAAGCCCCTGAGCGCGGCGGTAATCAGCATTGACGTACCGATTAAATTGAGCACGCCGAACCAAACCGCCTGTTCGGGCATGGCGAAAAACGTGACTACGGTTATCAAAAATCCGCATAAATTTATAATAATTCCCCGCCTGTACGGGTGGTTTGAGAAATGCAGACAAACGCCCGAAATCAGGATGAAGGAGATGCAGATGAACCTCTCCCACGCGATTACGAGCGGAGCAGACGCCCATTTGGTATTTAAGCCGTAAATCATAAATATGTCGTAGCAAAAGTGGAACACAATCATATTTACGAGCGCAAATCCCCTGAGCGCGTCTATTAAGTTGTAGCGTTTTTCAAAATCAACCTTTTTCATATCAGTTGTACATATTCATAGCGCGGTCGATTTTACCGCTCACAATCAGCTCTACAGCGCTGTTCGCGTTTTCAAACATCTTGTCGAGCTGTTTTCGCTCGTCGGACGAAAACTTCGACAATACCCAGTCAGCCAAGTCCCAGTTGGGATTTGGCTTTGCGCCGATTCCGATTTTAATTCTCGGAAAAGTATCGCTGCCGCTGAGGTAGATAATGCTGCGCATACCCTTTTGACCGCCGTCGCTGCCCTTTGCACGAATTCGCATTTTGCCGACGTCGAGCGAGATATCGTCGAAAATCACGATTACATTTTCGGGCGGAATTTTGTAGAAATTCATCGCCTCAACAACCGCCTGACCGCTGTTGTTCATATAGGTGGTCGGCTTCATCAGCATAACCTTTTTTCCGCCGATCACGCACTCGCCCGTGTAGCTTTTATATTTTATGCGGTTGATGCGGCAGGAATTCTTCTCCGCGATGTAATCAAGCGCCAGCCAGCCGCAGTTGTGGCGTGTATTTTCGTACTTTCTGTCGGGGTTGCCCAAGCCGACAATCAAATACTCGACCGCGCCGCCTGTTTTTTTGAAACCAAACATAATTTTTGCCTGCCTTGCAAAACACACAAGGGCGGACTTGTATAAAGTCCGCCTGTATGTAAAGATTTTATTGTTTTTAATTTAGCTGAAAGCCGCTGTAAAGGGCTTGTCGTTGTAAATTCTCGCGATAGCCTCGGCAAAGATGGGCGCTGTGGGGAGCACGGTGAACTTGTCAATCATCTTTTCCTCGGGAAGCGGAATAGTGTCGAGCAGGATAACCTCTTTGATTGCGCTGTTCTGAATTCTCTCGATAGCCGGGCCTGAGAGTACGGCGTGAGTTGCGCAAGCGTAAACCTCGGTAGCGCCGCCCTTTTCAACAATCGCGTTAGCCGCGTTGCAGAGTGTGCCTGCGGTGTCAATCATATCGTCAACGAGGATAACCTTTTTGCCTCTTGCGTCACCGATGATGTTCATAACCTCGCAAACGTTAGCCTTAGGTCTGCGCTTGTCGATGATAGCGAGGCTTGTGCCGATTTTTGAAGCGAAGTTTCTTGAACGTGTAACCGAGCCGAGGTCGGGAGAAACTACGATATAGTCGTCGGAATTTCCGCCGATTTTCTCCTTCATATGGTTGGCGAGGATTCCCGCGCCGTGAAGGTGGTCAACAGGGATGTTGAAGAAGCCCTGAATTTGGTTTGCGTGAAGGTCCATGGTCAGCACGCGGTCAGCGCCTGCCGTGGTGATGATGTCGGCGCAGAGCTTTGCCGAAATCGGATCTCTCGCCTTGGCTTTTCTGTCCTGTCTGGCATAGCCGAAGTAGGGCATTACCGCTGTGATTCTCGCCGCCGAAGCGCGCTTCATGGCGTCAATCATAATCAGCATTTCCATGAGGTTGTCGTTAACGGGAGTGCAGGTTGACTGCACAATAAAGCAGTCGCTTCCTCTTACCGACTCGTGAAGCGAAACGGCGATTTCTCCGTCGGAGAAATGTGTGCAGTCGCTTTTGCCGAGCGGAAGTCCGAGACAACCGGCGATACCCTGGGCAACGTCTACGTTTGAATTACCCGCGAAAATTTTGATGTCCTTACCGTGAAAATTCATTGTAAAACTCCTTTGTTCCCTTTTTAAGTAGTTTTATATTTTTATTAAATTATTTGCACTCATAGCCCTTTTTAATGGCGATTTGGTTAAGCTCCTCAAGCTGAGCAGGGTCGTTCGCGCCGAGCACGGCGTCGCTGCATTCGGCGGTATAAGCTCCGACCTTTTGTCCATCCTTAAGCAAAAGCTCAATCGCGTCGGGCAGGTAATACTCGCCTGCGGCGTTGTCGGACTTGATTCTGTCGAGCACGCTTAAAAGCTTTTGGCAGTCAAACCAGTAGCCGCCCGAGTTAACCTCGTCGATTTTGAGAGTTTCCTCATCCGCGTCCTTGTGCTCTACAATCGCCTTAAGGCTTCCGTCTGTATCGCGGACAATTCTGCCGTAGCCGTGTGGGTCGTCCACCCTTGCGGAAATTACCGTAGCCGCGCAGCCCGATTTTGTATGCTGCTCGAGCGAATTTTTGATTGTTTCAGCCGTCATAAACGGAGCGTCTCCGTTGAGGATAACGACGTTGCCGTCGTGAGCTTTCAAAAAGTCCTTCGCCATCATTACGGCGTGACCTGTGCCGAGGCGTTCCGCCTGAAAAACGCTCTCAACGTTAAAATCGAGAGTGCTGAGGAATTCCTCTACATCCTCTTTCTTAAAGCCCTTTACAACGCAAAGGTCGTCGATACCTGCATTACGCACCGCCGAAATCACCCACAAAAGCATGGGCTTGCCGAGTACGGGCGACAGTGTTTTGGGCTTGTTTGACTTCATTCGTTTACCCTCGCCGCCTGCGAGGATAACAGCGCAGTTGCTCATAAGCCACCTACCTATTTATTTTCTGCGTGACATTTCGGCAATTTTCGAACGCACGCTTTATTACACGATACTATTATTACATAAAACATCCGCGTTTTAAGTCCAAATAAGAAAAAAAGCGCTAAAGACGGCAATTTTCACGTTTTATACAATATTAATAAAATTTAGAGGTGTTTTTTAGAAGAAAAAATTTCAAAAAAATGTAGCTATTTTCGGCAAAATTTGTTATAATATGGTTTAGGCTTATACATGCAGGCAAATATGGGTAAAAACACCCGTTTTGCGTGCAGCCGAAATAAAAAATAGGAGGACTGTCAAAATGGCAAAAAAATGGGTTTACCTTTTTTCAGAGGGTAACGCAAACATGCGTGAACTCCTCGGCGGTAAGGGCGCTAACCTTGCGGAAATGACAAGCATGGGTCTCCCCGTACCCCAGGGCTTCACCATCACAACAGAAGCTTGTACTCAGTATTATGAGGACGGCAGAAAGATCAATGACGAGATTCAGGGTCAGATCAACGAGTACATCGTAAAGATGGAAGAAATCACCGGCAAGAAGTTCGGTGACAAGGAGAATCCCCTTCTCGTATCGGTTCGTTCAGGCGCAAGAGCTTCTATGCCCGGTATGATGGATACTATCCTTAACCTCGGTCTTAACGAGACTGTTGTTAACACTATTGCAGAGATGTCCGGCAACCCCCGTTGGGCTTGGGACTGCTACAGAAGATTCATCCAAATGTATTCAGACGTAGTTATGGAAGTCGGCAAAAAGTACTTTGAGGAGCTCATCGACAAGATGAAGGCTAAGAAGGGCGTTACACAGGACGTTGAGCTTGACGCTGACGACCTTAAGGAGCTTGCTTCTCAGTTTAAGGCAGAATACAAGGCTAAAATCGGAGAGGACTTCCCCGACGATCCCAAGGAGCAGCTGATGGGCGCCGTTATGGCGGTATTCCGTTCTTGGGACAACCCGCGTGCGAACGTTTATCGCCGCGATAACGATATCCCCTATTCATGGGGTACAGCCGTTAACGTTCAGTCAATGGCGTTCGGTAACATGGGCGACGACTGCGGTACAGGCGTTGCATTTACTCGTGATCCCGCTACAGGCGAGAAGAAGCTCATGGGCGAGTTCCTTACAAACGCACAGGGTGAGGACGTTGTTGCAGGCGTTCGTACTCCTATGCCTATCGCTCAGATGGCAGAGAAATTCCCCGAGGCTTTCGAGCAGTTCACACAGGTTTGCGCTACTCTCGAAAACCACTACAGAGATATGCAGGATATGGAGTTCACCGTTGAGCACGGCAAGCTCTATATGCTCCAGACCAGAAACGGTAAGAGAACAGCTCAGGCTGCTCTTAAGATTGCATGCGACCTCGTTGACGAGGGTATGAGAACAGAGGAAGAGGCGGTTGCTATGATCGATCCCCGTAACCTCGACACACTTCTCCATCCCCAGTTCGACACTGCTGCTCTTAAGGCTGCTACTCCCATCGGTAAGGGCTTAGGCGCTTCTCCCGGTGCTGCTTGCGGTAAGATCGTATTCACAGCTGAGGACGCTGAGGAATGGAACGCAAGAGGCGAAAAGGTTGTTCTTGTACGTCTTGAGACTTCACCTGAGGACATCACAGGTATGAAGGCTTCACAGGGTATCCTCACAGTTCGCGGCGGTATGACATCACACGCTGCCGTTGTTGCTCGTGGTATGGGTACATGCTGCGTATCAGGCTGCGGCGACATCGCTATGGACGAGGAGAACAAGAAGTTTACTCTCGCAGGCAAAGAGTTCCACGAGGGTGACTACCTCTCAATCGACGGCTCAACAGGTAACATCTACGACGGTGCTATCGCTACTAAGGACGCTGAAATCGCTGGCGAGTTCGGCAGAATTATGGCTTGGGCTGACAAGTTCAGAACACTTAAGGTTAGAACAAACGCAGACACACCTGCTGACGCTAAGAAGGCAAGAGAGCTCGGCGCTGAGGGTATCGGTCTTTGCCGTACAGAGCATATGTTCTTTGAAGAGGACAGAATCGCTGCTTTCCGTGAGATGATCTGCGCAGATACAGTTGAGGAGAGAGAAGCTGCTCTCGATAAGATTCTTCCTTATCAGCAGAGCGACTTTAAGGCTCTTTACGAGGCTCTCGAGGGATGCCCCGTTACAATCCGTTTCCTCGATCCGCCGCTTCACGAGTTCGTTCCCACCGAGGAAGAGGACATCAAGAAGCTCGCTGACGCTCAGGGCAAGAGCGTAGAGGACATCAAGGCTCTTATCCAGTCGCTCCACGAGTTCAACCCGATGATGGGTCACCGCGGCTGCCGTCTGGCTGTAACATACCCCGAAATCGCAAAGATGCAGACAAAGGCTGTTATCCGCGCTGCTATCGAGGTTCAGAAGGAGCACGCAGACTGGAACGTTAAGCCCGAGATTATGATTCCTCTCGTATGCGAGGTTAAGGAGCTTAAGTTCGTTAAGAAGGTTGTTGTTGAGACCGCCGACGCTGAGATCGCCGCTGCCGGCGTAAATCTCGAGTATGAGGTTGGTACAATGATCGAGATCCCGAGAGCTGCTCTTACAGCTGACGAGATTGCTACTGAGGCTGACTTCTTCTGCTTCGGTACTAACGACCTTACACAGATGACCTTCGGCTTCTCAAGAGACGACGCAGGTAAGTTCCTCACAGCTTACTACGATACAAAGATCTTTGAGAACGATCCCTTCGCTAAGCTTGATCAGACAGGCGTTGGCAAGCTGATGGAAACAGCCATTAAGCTCGGCAAGCCCGTTAATCCCAAGCTCCACGTTGGTATCTGCGGCGAGCACGGCGGAGATCCTTCTTCCGTAGAGTTCTGCCACAAGATCGGTCTTGACTATGTATCATGCTCACCCTTCCGTGTGCCGATCGCAAGACTTGCTGCCGCTCAGGCTGCTGTAAACAGCAAGTAAGCAGCGTGAGCTATGCATGGGTGTTGTTTCCCAAAATAAATTTTGGACTACACCTCAACGCTGCACCCAATTCCGCCTTTGGAAACCATTGAATTTTATCTAAGGTTCTGCAACGGCGGTTCATAACGGTGCAATCAGTAAAGCTTTATAAATAAATACTCTCCGCTTATCCGTTTGGATAGGCGGAGTTTTTTTATTGATAATTGATAATGGATAATTGTAGGGGCGGACCCATGTGTCCGCCCGCAGGACAGGAAAACAACATATAATTTCAAAATGATTTTTGTGTGGTGAATATAATGTCCGTTTATCGCGATACAATCGGATTGTACGGTAAACACGGTTCACGTTCCCCGGGCGGACACATGGGTCCGCCCCTACGGTGTTAATCAAAAGTTTCCGATAAATATATTAAACTCTAAACTCTAAACTCTTAACTCTATATCTCAATGATTTCCGCGATATACTGCTGAATCATTGTAACGTCGCCTACCGTCAGGCTGCCGTCGCGGTTTACGTCGGCTATGGTCATTGTCTCCTCGTCGCTCTCGTCAAGGAGAGGATTTTCGCCGTCGGTGAACCTTGCGATGTGCTTTTGGAGCAGGAGCGCGTCGTCGGCGTCAACTATGCCGTTTCGGTCTACGTCGCCGGTTTTCGGCTCTGCGCTGTCCTCTACCTCAACTGCGCCGTTTGTGAAGGTGCACGATACAAAGTACAAACCGCTATTGTAAACCTCTGCCGTATTCGGGTTGACGGTTATATCGTACACGCCGGGTTCGGCGTTTTCTTTTACCTTAAACCTAAGAGTTACGAGCTTGCCTGTGGCGGAATAATTGCTGTTCGCGACGTCGTTTTGCCACGACAGGCGGTATGGAGATTGCATTTTGTCCGAATGTGCGGCAACCGCGCCTTCAAAAAGCTGATTGTCAACCACTTCGGTCAATTCGAGAACATTTGAGTTATATTCAACATCAAAGTCAGCGGTGGCTATGCCGGGATTTTTAGTCAGGTTAATTCCGATTTCGACCTCACCGAATTCATCCGTCTTGGCGGTATCGACCGAAATATCCGCACCGTTTGCCGTTGTACCTGCCGCGCCGTGCGGAAGGGCTGTGTAGCCGCTCATTCTGTCAACGTACCTTGTCAGGACAATTCTGTCGAGCGCGGTGATTTTTCCGTCGCCTGTCACGTCGGAATTCGCGGCGGTAATCTTATCGCTGTAAATACCCGAGGTGTAGTTGCCGAGCACAGCGCTGTCAGCTGAGGTAATTATGCCGTCGCCGTCAACGTCGCCTGCAAGCGCAGCCGGTTTTGCCGCGACCTTGACCGTGATAATCAGCGCCTTGCCGTTTGCGCTTTTGACGGTAATATTCGTCGTACCCGGGGCTTTCGCGGTGATACGTCCTGTGCTGTCTACAATCGCGGCGGAAGGATTTGAATTTGCGTAGCTAAAGGTTGTAATCGCGTTTACGGGGGTTACGGTCTTGCCGATTCGCCAGCACTCGCCCACGCTGAGGTTAACCGACTTTGAGTCGACCGCAAAGGTAGTGAGCGCGGCGTTGGCGGTGTAGTTTGTGCCGACGGTTACGAGGTGCATGCTCGACGCGTAGTCGATATTCGACTTGCAGTTGTAGGTCAGGTTCTTTTCAATCAGCTTAACCGAGGACTTCGATTCGATGTGAATTCCGGAGCCTGTGCCCGACACCCTGTTCTCTGAAATTTTGGTATTGACCTTTGAGGAATTCAGAATACTGATGCCCTCGGTCTTGGTGTTGCGGACGTCGTTGTTTGAAATCAAGCCAAGGGTTGAGGCGTAAGTGCCGATTCCGTACTTGCCTGTGCCGATAATCTCGTTGCCTGTGATGTAATTCACTAGGCAGGAGTCGATTTGAATTCCGTTTACCGCAGCGTTTTGAATGTAATTTTTTGTGATATTTGCCGGGTTAACGCCGTCCCTGAACACAACTCCGTAGTAGTTCGGCGGAGCTGTGGTCTGGGTGAGGAACATAACGTTGGAGTCAACGCTGATGTTCTTTGAATGTTCAACGCGCACGCCGCTGCCGCTCTTGGAATAGATTAGGTTATTTTTGACCGTAACGGTGTCGCAGGGGTACTCGCCGACAGGGAGTCCGCCGCTGCCGCCCGAATAGGTCGCGGAGCTTACAACCTTTGAGCCCATAACGGTGATTGCGGCTTTTTCGTAGGAAGCGTATCTGTCGTCGATTATTCCGCTGTTGGTAATCAGATTGTTCGCGACCAAAATATTGGACTTTACCGCCTTATATTCGTCGCTGAAATGCTGCTCGGTGTTGCCCTCCGCGGCGAACACACTCGGCAAAATTGTACCGTAGCCCTCGTTTACGATTGAGTAAACCGCAATTGCCCTGGGAGCGCTGTCGATGGTGTTGTTTGTAATCGAGCAGTTAGTCCAGCCGAGGGTCTGAACCGCAACGCTGCCGATGTTTTTAAAGGTGTTGTTCCTGATAATCAGGGTGTCGTGCGGATTGTTGTGAACGGCGGTGTGAGAGCCCACTCCGCGCGGAACATTGTCGAAAACGCAGTTTTCAACAAGGACGTTCTTCATACACAAGTCCTCGGAGCGGCAGCCGCTTATGTTGCCGTATTTTAGCACGTCAAGCTGGATAGCCTCGTAGCTGCCGTTGCTCGAGGTCATAACCTGATTATAAAAGCCGCAGCCCTCCGCGGTAAAGCCGTCAACCGCCGCAACCTCCATCATATGGGCGTTTTTGTTGTTTTTAACGGTGACGTTCTTCATCACGAAGTTTTTGGCGTGGACGATTTTGAGCATGGTGTTCTGAATGTCGAGCTTGCCGTCGAACGTGCCGCCCTCAATGGTGATGTTCTTGTAGTAATAGCCCGTAACGCCGTAGTTTGTGCCGTCATTTGCTCCGGTTCTCAGCATATTTTCGCACCAAGAACCGCGCGAAAGCGTTACGCCGTTAAGCTTAAGCCAAGTGTTGCCGTAGATAAACAGGGTGTAGTCGAGCGTGTATTCGCCCGGCTCAACGGTGACGCGGATGATGTTCGACTCGCTTCCCTGCTGTGCGGCGGTGGAAAGCGCGTCCTGAATTGCCGAAGCCGCGCCGTATTCGTTAATTTCATCGGCGCTGACGTAAATATCGGTTGTCCGCGCGGAAGCCGCGAACGGCACTGCCGAAAGAAGCACGGCGGCGCAGATGATAATTCCTAAAGCCTTAAATAATCTCTTTTTCACAAAATCCCCTCGATTTTATAATATATACACATTTTACCACAAATAATCATTAAATTCAACCACAAAAACGGCCGGCAAAAAAGCCGACCGTTTGTTGCTACAGCAATAGCTGATTATTTAGCTTTAATTACGCTTTTTTCTTGAACTCGAAAATTCTCTCTCCGGCGAACTTCTGAATTTGAACAGCGTCAAGAACATTTACTTCGCCGTCATCGTTTACATCGCCGATATAGAGCTGCTCGTCGTCAAGAGTTGCCTTGAAAGCAGAGTACTTTTGAACAAGTACCGCGTCAAGAACGTCAACGTTGCCGTCGCGGTTAACATCACCGATGAGGTGAGCAGGCTTGAGCTTCGGAATAACAACCTGAGGAACTACCCACTCGTTGCAGCGGTCGCAGAATATACCGTCTGTAAGACCTGCGGAAGTGTAGGTTGCAGCATATCCGGGAACCATTCTCTCCAGATGTCCGAGAGCCTTAACAACCTGCTGAGCAACGATTACCTCGTTACATACCGAGCATTGGCTGCCTGCGGTAAGTCCTGTCTCTGTGCAGGTTGCAGGAGCAGCAGGGTCGATAACAGTGGCGTGACCCTTTGCCGGGATAACCGACTGGGGAATGATAACCTCGTTACATACCGAGCAATGGCTGCCCTGGGTAAGTCCCGATTGCGTGCAGCTTGCGGCTACGGCATTATCAATAACCTCGGTGTGTCCCTTTGCCTTGATTGTAACGGTCTCGCGGCTTACTTCCGCGTTACAGGTTGTGCAGTAAACAACGCTGTCATATGAGCCGGGGTGTGTGCAGTCGGCGTCGTGGAAGTTCTCCTGAACCGCCTCGCCCGGGGTGTGCTCGTGAACAGAAGCAGGCGGAGTAACTGTGATTGTAAATACAGCGCCCTGCTTTGTTGTATAGTCAAAGTTTCTGAGGTCGAGCACAACTCTTACAATAGACTCGTCGTCCTCAACTTCGAAAATGCAGTTTTTGCCGTTATAGGAAGCGTCTATCCACTCGCCTACGGGATAAAGAGCCTCTTCCTCGGTACCCCAGTTGATACCCCACGGGTTGGAAACGGGGTTGCCGTCCTCGTCAATCGAGTTAGCGGCAAATTTAATCTGGTAGTTATCGAAGGCGTAAATGTCCTCCATGGTCATAACCCAAACGCCGGGCTCCATCTCGAACATCTCGTTTGAAGGATCACAGGGATCCCAGCCTGCGCCGTTGAGGTAGGTGTCCTCGCCGTTGCCGGCAGCGATAACGTGGTCAACCTGAAGTCCCTGGGGGACGGTTACGTAATCTCCGACTACGTTTACGAGCTCCTTAACGGGAACGAAGGTAACTGTAACGTCGCATTTCTGGTCGACATTAATCGTGTAGTTCCGGTCTGTACCGGGAGCGCCCCAAGAGAAGTCTTCATCGTGGTTTTTGAGAACCTTGAGCTGAAGCATCTTGGTGGGTTCAACGTCCTTAAATGTAATTTTGTAAAGTCCGTCGGATTCGTCTAAGGTCATCTCGGTCAAGGGATTTTCCTTAAACCAAACGCCGCCGAAAACCTCAGCGGATGAGCCAAATACGCTGTAGACGTCCTCTACTTCATCTTCCGCGCTCGCCGTAAACGCCGCAACGCCTGTAAAGCAGGAGAAAACAAGCATTACCGCGAGCAGTAAACTAATGAATTTTTTGTCTTTCTCACAAAAGAACCTCCTTTTTATAATTTTTTTCATTATTATTGCAACATATTTTGTTACCAAATATTTTATGATTATTTTGTATATATTGCATATAGATTTTAATTGATAGTTGATAATGGATAATTGAAAATTAAGGGTCGCTTCGCTCCGATTTAAAAATTTTAAATCCTCCCCCGAAAACAAAGTATCGGGGGAGGATTTTCGGGCGGACATTTCAGTCCGCCCCTACAGTTATAATTATAAATTCAATCTAAATTACGCACCATATTAATTCAATCGGGAACTAAACGTTTCGGAAATGCAAACCTATCTCCCCGACCAAAATTATCAATTATCAATTCTCTCCGGGTTTCGCCGGGGGATTGCCGCCGGGCTTTCCGTCGGGCTTTCCGTCGGGAGCGCCGTTACCACTGCCGCTTGATGATGAAGCCACGGTGGTCTCAATCGCCTGTCCGGTTGAAGCCGAGCCTGTGTACTTAACGCCGTTTACGTAAAGGCTGTGACCGTTGAGGTTAATTGCTCCTTCGGCGCAGGTCAGCGATGTGATGTAGGAATCCCCGGTGAGCGTCCAGGTAGAGCCGCTCTCTATTTCAACATATACTCCGCCCTGCTGACCGCTTGAATTAATCGCGCCGGTGTAAGAGGAATTTCCCTTAAGATAAAGGTTGAGGTTTGACACGCTGTCGACAATCATATCGCCGTTAATGGTCTGACCGTCGGCGTTTAATGTAACCTGACCACCGTTTGAGCCGTCCTTGCCCCAGCCTGCCGCGGCGGCTCTGAGGAACACGCCGTTTGAGTCGTTATTCGTAATCTGAGCGCCCTTTAGGTTGATCTCGGTCGCTGTGTTGGTGATGAAGAAAATATCGCCGTTTTTGTTCGTGAGCGTACCGCCGTTCATCGTGAAGCTTGACAGTCCGGTTGCGGCGTCGCCCGACATCGACTGGTAAATCATAACCGCCTGGTAGTAGTCGGAATGGCTGCCGTTCTTTTTGTTGTTGTCGGCGGTGAGGTTGGAATTGTTGAGCGTAACTGAGTTTTTACCCTCGACAACAACGCCCTGCGAGGTATTCGAAACAAGCTCCGCGTCGTTTACGGTGACGTCCGCGGTCGAGTAGATTACGGGAGAACCCACTCCGCTTGTGGTGTAGCTTCCGCCTGTGACGTTCATCGTTCCGCCGCCGCGGTCGGAGCGGATAGCCGCCGAGGAGTTGCCCGATGTGGTAATTGTAAGGTTACTTGCGTTTGTAGTTCCTCCGCCGGTGGTCATCAGTCCGCCCGAGCAGTTTCCGCTCGTTTCGATATAGCTGTCCGAGATGTTGACGGTCGTGCCCTCGCCGTAGGTGAACACCGCGTTTGCGTGGGTACCGTTCGTCTTGACTACCATATTCGACAAATCGAGCGTTCCGCCGTTTGTCGCGAATACCGCGGAGTTTTCGCCGTAGAAGTCCGCCTCGTCGCCGTCGGCTTCACCGGTTTTATTTACGAGAGTGTTTGAGTAGCTCTCGGTCTTGCCGTCAACGGTGATTGCGTGCTCGCCGTCGGCGGTATTTTCAATAGTGTTTTTAATTTCGATATCGCTCTCGCTTAGCTTTGCGGATTTTTGCGCGGCGGTTTCGGATTGTACGGTGGTTTCAACAGCAGAAGAATCCGCCGAATCAGCCGTTGCCGTACTGCTCTGTGATTGTCCGCAGCCCGCAAAGGACGCGACCATCGAAAGCACAACCAAAACCGATATTAAAAACATACATCTTTTACTTACTCTTGCTTTCATTATTAACGCCTCCTAAGCTATAATACTAAACCTCAATAAAACTCTTTATTATCTGTTGCGTAAAACTTCACATAACTACGTTGTCGTCCTCGGAAGGCGACAGCCTTCCTTCGTCCTCCGCCTTGTTCTGCGAATTTTTCCGTTAACATCTAATTAAAGTTTTTATTAAGGATTATTATTTATTGTAACCGTATTATAAATCACAATTATTAAAAAAAGCTTAAAGAGGCGTTGATTTATATAATTAATTTAAAATTATTCGGGATAGTGAAATTTGCAGGTCATATGCGCCGGTATTTCGGCTCGGATACGCTGTTCCAAAAGCGCCTTTTCGCCGTCGGTTTTTTCGTCGGCAATGGTGATGTTGAACTCGCCCTGCCTGAGGCGGACATCCAATGTGTAATCGGTTACGCCGATGTTCTCCAAAAACTCGGCAAAGTCATCGTCGTTGAGGGTGGTTTTGACGGTTTTTTCAAAGTAAATCAGCGCCTCTCTGCGCTGTGAAGCCGTCTGCTCAGGGTGTTCCCTGCTGATAATCTCCTCACGCCTGCTCAGTCCGTAGCTCTCGGCGGTGGCAATGTAATTTTCGCGAAACAGCTCGTCGATATACTCAAAGAGCAAATCGAGCCCCTCGGCGTAAGCCTTTAACTCGCAGAGCACCTCAGACTGACCTTCGAGGTCGTAAAGTCCGAGGGGCATAAGCTTTTGTTTCATAGAAGTTAAGCTGTCCATATTATATCACCGTAATCGAAATGTCGCCCGGGCGGAAGAACTGCGAACCGCTCGCGCCTTCGTTCTGCATACTCTGGTCAAAAATGTAGTACCTGACACAGCCCGTTGAGTAGATATAGTTGCCGAGGGTAGACAAGAGCATTGAACCGCCCACGGGGATTGTGCCGATGTAGTCGGTAAATGCGTCGGTCACCATGCGCTTTACCTCGCTCTCCTCGTAGCCTTCCTTCGCCTTTACCCTGATTTCCAAATCGACATCGAGGTGGCTCGCCCTTTGAACCGAAGCGACTGCGCCGAGGGGTTTGTTCTTATCGATAAGCTCCGTGACCTCGGCAAGAGCCTCGTCGGTTACGTCCCAGTCCTTTCTCGCGACGAACACTCCGACCGTGCCTGCGCCGCTGAACCTTTCAAGCGTGCCTGCCTTGTCGATACCGTCAACGCTTTCGGCAAGCTGTTTGTAAAACGCCGCGTTTGCAGGGTTGGGGCGGTTGAGGTAGGAGCCTATAACCCTCGACCTCAGGGTTTCGTCGCTCTCCTCGTTGTCTCCGCCGATAAACGTCGTGTTAGTCACGGCGTCGATACCTGCCGGCACGTTGACGGGAACCTCGGCAGTGCCCGAGGCGATGTTGCCGTTGTAGCCGGGGAGCTCCGCCTTTGCCGCAACCCTGACCGAATAAGTAGCCTGCGGAAGCACCGCCGACTGAGCGGTGTACACCCTGACCGGCGTTTCGCCATAGGTCGCGGCAACGGTTCCCTCAGGAATTTCTATGGGGTAATCGAGCGGCTCGTTCACGCTGAAAATCAGCTCGCCCTCAGCCTTTTTTGCAGGCTTGCGGACAATTCCGCGCTGCGCGGCGAGCTTGTCGAGGTTTTCGCCTGTCGCGGTGTCTGCGAACATCTGCCGCTTTAGCCAGTCAAGACTGCATCCGGCGTTGTAAATCTCGCCTGCGAGCACCCTTAGACGGATTGCGATATCGCTCGACGGGTCAATTTCAAAGCCGCTTTCCGCGGTGTATTTTTCGCTCATTCTTCTGTAAATTTCATCATACGTCTCCAATTAAACGCACCTCCTGTGTTCTGCTTTCGGAATTCACCGTGATTTTGAGGGTAACGCTCTGCCCGATGTCCTGCACCTCGGCCGAGGTTTTGTAAAACCTCGCGAACGCCTCGTTAATGCCGAGCGCGACCTTGCGGTTTGCAAATTCGTCATCGGGGTTAAAGGTGTAGTCACAGCCGAGAGTACGGTCGTAAATAAAGCTTCCCCTGCCGACCGAGGCGCTGATTACCGCCCTTTGAAACAGCGCGTCCGCGCCGTCGAGATAAACCATTCGCCCTGCGCTGTCGAGAGCAACGTCGTGATTTTCGATTTTAACGTCCGTCATCTCAGACCTCCCTGCCGTTTATCAGCACTCTGCCGTCGTTTTTCAGCACAATGCTCGCGCCGCCTGCGGAGCTTAGCTTTACCTCGCCCTCCTGCAGACCTTCGGTATCCGCCAAAACGCCGAGCGACACCTCGCCGTCGTCGAGCGGAAGCACCACCGCACATTCGTTTTTCGGCGGAATGCTCGCTACACCGTAGGGCAGGCAGGCGCGCAGGCTTCTGTGCTCGCCCGACGCGGCTACGGAAGTGCCGTTATCGTACACATTTCCCTTTGCCGCTTCGGGAGCTTCAAGTGAATTTTTTGTCATATAGCTTAACAGCCACATTGTCAACTCTCCTCTCTGTCGCCTAAGACGACCGTTGTGTATTCGCCGCTGCCGCTCAGCGAGTAGGTGATTTTGCTGACGGTAAGTCCGCTGATTTTGCCGAAAACGCCGTCGTCAAGCTCAGCCCTTGCGCCGAGGATATCCGTCACGCAGCCGCGGATGGTCAGGGTGATTTTGTGCCCTTCAATGTTACTGCGGCGGATGATGTTGTCGGCGGTTGTAAGGCTGTTGTTCTCGGCGGTGGTGTTGACGTACCGCGCGCGCTTGATGTGACTGCACTCGGGATTGGCGTTAATCATTTTTGAAAGGTAGCCGGCGGTGGTCTTGACCTTTAGGCGAACCTCTGAAATCAGCTTGTACCGGCTTTTATTTTCTTTTATAGAATAATATTTTACGCCGTCCGCGCCGAATTTAACGGTCTTGCCGTTACTATACCCCCTGAGGTACACCCTGCCTGCGCCCGAAACCCTGAGCTTTGAGCCGTAGCGCGTCTTGCAGAAAAGCTCGAGCGCCCGGTAGCAGGTCATACCCTTGTCAATCCTCATAAATCCGACAATCGGCGTTTCGTCAAGCTCAACGTCGTCAAGCCCGAACGGCTGAAGATACCTGCGGTACATCAGCACGGCGGTGGGATTGCGGTAGCTGAGCGGCTCGGCTTCGTTGTCGAGCAGAACCGCCGCGGCGCTCCTTGCACAAAGGCTGAGCAGTACTCCGCTGCCGCTGTGAATTCGCGAGAGCTCGTCGAGCTGTCCGTCAAAAATCAGCGTATCGCCGTCGTAGGCGGACAGCCTGTCGCCCTGATTAAAAATCTCGCCGTCGTAGGCGCAGTTAAGGCTGAGGCTGTCGGCAGGAACGTCGAGCTCGCTTTTCCACACGGCGGAGAAAACCTTGAAATCGTCCCTCACTTCGCCGTTTTTCAGTTTAATTTCATACCTCAACACAGGCGGATCACCTCGCCTTCTGCGACAATGTCGGGACGTTTAATCTGCGGATTTAGCCGCACGAGCTCGTCGATGACGATGTTATACTTGTAGGATATATCCCACAGATTTTCGCCGTCGCGTGCGGTGTGGAAGGTATTTTTGCCGCTCTCCTTTTCCTCCATAACCTCCCTGAAAACAAAGCCGTAGGTCAGCACGTTTTCCTTTGGAGCGCCGAGGATTTTCACGCTTTTAAACACGGCGAAAACAGGCTCGGTGTTCTCAATCGCGAGCACTCCTGCGCCGCCGCGCCTGAAAAGCTCAAAGAGCCTTTCGAACTGCTCCATACAATCCTCTCCGTAGAGCTCTCCCGTGCCCTTAATCACCATATTTTTCCGCCCTGTCTGCTGAATTTGCGAGACATCGTAAGGCACAAGGCGCTCGGTAACGGATTTTTCACATTCAAAGGTAATCTCGCGCGGATTATGGTGCCACTCATACCCCATAAACCTCATCGGTATCAGCTTCATCTCTGCCTCGCCTCATCTTCCTCGCTGAGGCGGCGGCTGTAGCGCAGGCTTTCGAGCTCGAGCTGTTCGCTGAGCTCCTCGGTATCCTGAACCGCGCCGCCGCGCGTTAAATCAAAATATTCCTCATACATATTCAACACTCCTGTCCGAAGCGCTTAAAACCGCGCTGTATTCCGTAAGTTTTCCCGGCAGCATACGCGCCGAGGTGCTCCCGACCGCACAGCCCGAGTAGGTGATTTTCCGTCCGCCGTATTCAAACGAAACGCTGCTTAGCCGCTCGCCGTCCGGCAAGTCGGACAAATCGTACCGCGACTTTATGACGAGCGTGTATTCGGGCGATTTTTCGGAATAAACAGGCTTGACGGTCAAAAACTCCTGAATTTTCATCAAATTATTTTTAACGCCGCATTCCGCCGAGAGTATTCCGCCGACTGCTCTGCCGTTGATTTTCACGCTCACGCCGTCGCCGTGAACAAACTTAAGCTTACTCATCCCCTGCCTCCTGCAAAACCGGCAGCTCAAGCTCAAAGCCTATCCTGCGGAAAACCGCGTTCAGATTTGCGTCAAACTCAATCTGCCCTGCGCTAAAGCCGCTAAGAGCGCAATTTGCCTTAACGTCCTTTAGCCTGTCAAGCAGTACCGCCGCGAGGTGCGACAGTCCGCTGCCGTTTTCGTTCCTCGGAGCGTAGAGCCTGATTTCAGCCTCGGCGCAATATATTCCGCCCTTGATATCCGCGTCGATATCGCCGCCGAGGTAGCTCTCCCTGAGCTTGGTTTCAAGCAAAATCACCGCCGCGGTAAAGCCGCTTACGGGGCTTTCAATCCGCTGATTTGTATAGCCCCTGACAAAGCAGATGCTTTCGAGCTCCGCGCAGCCTTTAAGGCTGTTAATAATCATATCCAAATGTCGATTTATCCGAATCATACTCATCCTCCATCCGCCCGTTGCTGCGAGCCAAAATTGCCCAGGCATATACAGGGGTATCGCTGACGCGGTAGAGCTCGGCTCTTTTGACGACGTAGCTCTCCCCTGCGCACTCCACAACGGTAGCTTCCTCGCCCAGCGCGACGGACGGCTTGCCGATGTAGAGGTACTTTTCGTTGTCGTATCCGCCTAGGGGGTGATACCTGCCGCCGATGTAAATTTTATTTTTGTACCTGAGCGGCTCGACAAACGCGCGCGTTTTAACATTTATTCCGCCGTTTTTTACGGTAACGCTGTTGCCGTAGCGGTCAATCATCGCGGTAACGCTGTTTAACATTCCCATCTGCTCACATCCTGCCAAATAAAAAGTTTTCAGCGCGTAAAATATCGGAGCACAGCTTTTTTTGCTCCTGCCAAAGCGCCTCTGCGCCGCCCTTACCGCCGGCGGACGACGTAATTTTTACGTCGCCCGCGGTAAAGGAAGTAACGTCTGAGCCGCGCATTTCGTACAGTCTGTAGGCGTAAACCGCGCTGAGGTTTTCAAGCCTTTTGATTTGCCGCTCATCGGGATTTTCCACGGCTGTAATCGAGTCAATATAATCGACTGCGCTCTCGATAAGCGCGCTTTGACTTAACAGCTCGTCGCCGGAAAGCCCCGTGTAAGCCGCAAACCCTGCCGTAACATTTGCGATGTTCAAACCTTTCCCTCCGTTAAGAAAGCGTCTTTGCCGCTTCCGTAAAGATTTTTGAGAAGCCTGCGGTGCAGGTTACGGCGGCACGCTCGAGCTGACGGTCAATCAGCTTGTCGTAGTCGGTGATAACTCCGCCTGCCTGCACCATCTCGAGAGCGCAGTTTTTGTCAAGACCGATAATCCTGCCGGACTGCATCTCGGGAGCGTGAAGAAGGTTAGCGCCGAGGGGAGTAATCATCTTACCTGTCGCCTGAAAATCGAGCCCTGCGTGAGAATCCTGCATCTGCGAAAGCGAGAGGATTTTCTCCATCTCGGCAGTGGGCGCGAGGATAGTGTTGAGCTCGTAGGGCGCGAGGTTCGACCAGAGCTTTACCAAGTCGCCGTAGGAGATTTCGCCCTGAGTTGCCGCGTTTACGTTGGCAGCCGCGTTGTTGTTGCCGTCGCCGTTAATGAGCACGCCGATTGCGTCCTTAAGCTGTGCTCTCGCGATGTAAGCGCCGATTTGGTTGAGGGTGACGGTGAACAAATCAAGGCGCTGGAACCTGAGCGCCTCATACGAAGCGACCAACATTCTGCCGCGCTTGTGGAGCTTGACGAGGTTCTCGCGTGTTCTGATGTTTGTCTGCGGAATGTACGCGCCCTCGTTTACGACCTTAAGCTCCTTGTCGTCATCGCCGGGTACGGACGCGATACTTCTGTAGTCCATACCCTCAATGTCGGTCACGGTTGCCACGATGTTCGGCAGAATGTCTGCGCGCTCCATACCCTGAGCAACCGCGCGGCTCACATACTCGGGAAAGAGCGCGGCGGAGTTTGAGGTCTGGAAGAACTTTTCAACGCAGTCGCTGCCGCTGCCGCTCACCCTGATGTCAAAGCGCTTGAGCTGTCTTGAAAAAGCGTCGAGCCCCTCAAGCGCAGTGCCGATGTAGTTTTCGGACGGGTCGAGCTTTTCGAGAGCGGCGGTCAAACCGCCCTTGGTCTGGTACATACCCTTTTCGATTGTGATATTTTCAAAATTTGCCATTAACTTTTCCTCCTTAAAGAATGATACCGGCTTCGGTTGCGCTCGAAATTACAACGAGCACCTCTCTGCCGTTTTCGTTTGCGGCAAGCTTGCCTGCGGAGTTCACCGCTACCTTCTGATAACCCACATTGAGCTTTGCGGCGGCAGGCACTACAACATAGCCCGAAAGCTGAACAGCCGCGTAGCCGTCGCGCAGATTAACGCAAATTCCGCAGAACTTATCGTTTGCGGAGCACTTGCCGACGGTGCTGTCCGCGGTCATCTTTACAGGCACGCCTGCCTCGGTAAGCGTGCTGTCGGCGTTGAATGTAACGACGTTTTCGCCGTATCCTTTAAAACTGATTCCCATAATTTTCCTCCCTTAAATGCTGAACTCGCGGTTGCTCTGCGAGTCCTTTTTTGATTTTGACGTGTAAAGCTGCGGCTTGGGCATTACGCTGTTGCCGAGCTTTTTTTCAAAGGCGCGTTTGAGCTCGTCAAGCTGCGCCACTGACAGTGACTTTGCGATACAGTCCATTGTCTCGCGTGAGACTTCGGGCTGAACCGCCGCGGAAAGTCTGAGCACCTCGGCGCTCAGGCTGTCGCGGTAATAAACGCCGTCCTTCGCGCTTGACTTAAGGTTTTTGATATAGGCGCAGAGCTTTTCGCGCTCGCCGTCGCTGAGGTTAAGACCTCCCTGTTTTTCAAGTCTTTTCATAATTTCTTCCATTGTGACTTCCTTTCTTTTTAAGGACTTTGTAACGCCTGCCTGCCTTTGCGACGGCACGGCAACAAAGCTCCATTCGTAGGCGTCGTACGGCTTTACGAGCTCGCCGCAGCAGAGCTTGCCGCCGTACTGTTCGCCCTTTTTGTGGGGGCACATTCCGATATCCTCGCCGCAGATACTGCAAACGGTTCTCTCGACCGCGCAGCCCACGCTGACTTCGCGGATAATTCCGCTGTCAATCGCGGAAATCACCGCGGCGGTGTCGGGATTTACGGGGATATACGCCCTCGCCATCAGGCAAAAATAATCGTCGCCGGTGACGGTCTTTTTTCCGCCGCCGCTCTCGACCGCGCAGGCAAAAATCCTCGCGGTCTGGTTCTTGGCGGACGGGTTGTGGTCAAAAATCCCCGTCTTGCCGACAAAGAGCTTTTCAAGCTCAAAGAGCGACTCCACGGTGAAGCGCTCGCCGTCGCGGTCAACGTCGTTGTCGCAGAGCACAACCGAGAATACATAAACCTCATCGGCGCTAAGCTCACGGCGCGTGTAGGCATTGATAAGCCCGAGCTCCTCGTCCGTCGGGCGGCTTGTGCTGCCGCCGATAACCGCGTCCTTGGTGACGGTCCCTCTGTTATTCATCCATTACCTCCAAACCAACTTCTCTCTCTGTTTTCAGGGCGTTTGCGTTGTTGAGCCTTGCCTGGGAAAGCTCCACCTCGTCCTGCAAATTGATGTTGTCCCATTCAACATCAAAGCCGCAGTTAAAGCCGCACAGACGCAGGTGCATTCCGGCGATTTTCCTGATCGCAGGCTCTACCGCCGAGCGGTAAAACTCGAGCTCGCTCGTCAGAATATCCGCCTGCTGAGCGCTCATACGCTCGGTGCTCGACCAGCTCAGACCGAGCAAAAACGGCGGTATACCGAGCTTTGCGACAATCTGCTCCAAAATCACCCTGACAGGCACTTCGCAGTCGGGAAGCTGATTGTCAGCCCCGATTGCCTTAATGCTCACATCTCCCAGCGCCACAAAATCGCATACGGTGTCGCTTCGCATAGCCTTTTTCCACTCGTCGGCAATCAGCCTTGCGTTTTCCTCGGTGAAAACTCCGTCAGCGCCGGGACTGCACGTCACGGCAAAGCGGACGTCACCGATTCGCTCCCAGTTTGTTTTGAGCGACTCCAAAATTCTGAGCATAATAGAGCTTACAAACGGAAGCCCTGCCAAAATCGAGGTGCCCCTCGGCTTGCCGGACTTCTGGTTAAGAATTCCGGCGACGACGAGTTGCGGATATTTAACGGGAGAGTTCTCGCCGCAGCCCTTCACGCTCACTCGTAGGTCGAGCGGATTTTCCCCGAAGCTCAGTTCAACGTCGTCAAGGCTTGCGTTGTACAGTGCGGATATTCCCCTGCCGTCAGGCGAGGGTATCATCTCCCCCACCGCTTCGCCAAAGGTCAGCAGACTGTCGAGGTAGGCGCTGACAAAGCCGCCGAGCCCCATTCCTGCGCTGTTGACCGCGACGTTCTTAACAAAGTCGTCGGCAAGCTTCTGAGCACGCTTGTCCTCGGTGACAACCCTGAAGCCGCCCGAAAGCCTTACAATCTTACCGATTGCCGCGTCGATAACCGGCACGGCTTCCCTGAGAGCGGAGTACAGACCGCGCTCCGCAGCAGTCAGCGCGTCGCTGTTCCAAAACTGCGGAAAGGCGCTTGAAGCAGGCTTTTTGGCGACCGTCTGCACACTCGCTTTACCGCTGTGCTTTTTTCTTCCAAACACAGGTTTCCTCCTATCTTTCGGCGGCAAACGCAACCGCGCCTGTTCCGCCGTCCATAATCGTTGTAACAAAATAACGGATATCGTCCATCGCGTGGTCGTTTTTCTTCACGGGGACGTCGTCGCGCTTGGCGGTGTCCCACTTGTAAAGCATAAACTCGCGACGTGACGCCGCGCACGTGTTACAAATCCTGATACTTCCGTCCTTCAGCGCCTGGGTAACACGCCGTATTCCGTTAACAACACTGTTCTGCGCGGGTTTTACGCTGAATTTTCCATGCCGCCTGACGACCTCAATAAAGCTCGCCGCCGACGGGTCAACCGCCACGGCTGAAATTTTGCGGTCGCCGCACAAGCGGCACAGAGCGTCGTAATGCTCCTCGTCGGTTCTCTGACAGCCCTCCTTGCGCGAGTCAAAATAGTACTCGTCAATTCTGTACCAAACGCCGTTCTGCCTGCCCCATAGCCCCATCGAGGCAGGGTTCACGGTACCGTAGTCAACCGACGCGGCATAGCGGTCAAAGCCGCCTGTAGGCACATCGCAGTACATTTTTTCATCGCTCATAAACGGGTAGACAGCGCCGTACACGGCAACCCACCTGCCCTTTACAAACCGCTCGTAGAACACGCCCGAGTACAAATTTTCATACCTGCGCTTAACGCGGTCTGAAAGCGACGGATTGTCGTCCATCGTAAAGTGCAGATAAAGCGCGTTTTTGCGCTCCGCCTTTTTAATCCATTCAAGGTAGAACCAGTGCTCGGGGTGTTCGGGGTTGCAGTTGAACCAAAACCGCGAGCCGTTAACCGAGCACCTCGCAAGCGCCTGCTCGACAAACGAGCGCGGCATAAGCGCCGCCTCGTCAAACAAAACGCCGCTGAGCGTCATACCCTGAATCAGCGAGGCGGACGATTCGTCCTTGCCGCCGAACAGGTAAAAGCGGTTGGTAACGCCGCCGTAGCTGACCGTTAGGATATTGCGGCTGAGCTTGTCCTCGCAGACAAAGCCGAGCGAGTTCAGCAGGGGTATAATCGGAGTAACCATATTTCTCCGAAGCGAACTGATCGTCTTGCCGCAAAGCGCAAAGTCCGAGCCGCCGTTCTCGTAAAAGCTCCAGATTATAAAGGAAAGCGACATACAAAACGTCTTTCCGCTCCGCACAGCGCCGTCGCAGATAATCGCGTCGCGGCTGTAGTGCGGCGAATTTTTGTGCCACCACCGTAAAACCTTAAGCTGTTTTTTTGAGAAGCGCTTAATCATCTTCCTCACCGCCCTGTCCGCCGATAGCGTCGAACAGGCTCTTGGCGCTCGTATCTGCACAGGCGTTTTCGAGCTTTTCAAGCGCCTTGATGCGGTCGAAGAACTTGACCTCCAGCGCGCCGTCCTTCGGCTTTTTAATCTCGGAAATCATATAGAAATCCATTCCGCTCAAATCCTGCTCCATCGCATTCTCGGAACAGATGAGCGACACGGCGTCGTTCACACCGCCGAACGCAAGCCTTCGATAGCCCAGCACCGCCAGCCGCTTGGCAAGCTTTTCCTTTGAAATCAGGAGATTTTCAATCTCCTCGCGGATATCGTCCCTCGATAAAAGCTTAATGCCCTTCGCGCGGCTGTTCAGGCGGTAGCCTGCAAGCCTTGCCGACAGCCTGACGTCGCCTGTCTCGGCGTAACACGCGCAAAACTGTTTTTCCCTGTCCTTTAATTTGCTGTCAATAAATTTCACCTCCGATTTTTGAAGGGAATATTTTGCTTGTGACTTTTGATTGAAATAATGATTGTCATTTAGTCGTTTGTAAAACCTCCCTCCACTTATAGGCCCAAAACTCAAAAAATTGCATACTTTTATGCAATTTTTAAAAAAATTCTTTAAAAAAATTTTTTCGCAAATTGCAATAGCAAGTTGCAACATTTTTTGAGTCTGTAGTAGATCGCCGCGAGTTTTCCTCGCTCGTCGCTACGCTCCTCCCTCGAAAAACTCGCGGCGACGCGGCTCACGCGGCAGCATATATGCGGTCGAGTTCCTGCTCGAACAGCTCTTCCGGGGTTCTGTAGCCCAGAATCTTTCTGGGCAGGTTGTTGATCTTATCCGCAAAGTAGAGGATGTCGTCAGCGCTGTAGTCGTCAATGCTTTTGCCCTTCGGTATAAATCTGCGCAGCATTTTGTTGTGGCACTCGTTAGTTCCTTTTTCGTAGGACGAATACGGATGAGTGAAATATACGGCTATGCCTTTTGATTCAATCTGAGAGAGGTTAGCGAATTCGGATCCGTTATCACCGGTAATGCTTTTGAATACTTCATTGTATTTATCTCCGAACTGATCAATCAGAGCGGATAGCGCCTCATCTATCGCTTCGGCAGAGTGATTTCTCACCTTGATCCATATGGACTTTCTAAGCTTGCGCTCGACTATTGTCATCACCTGAGATTCGCCTTCGACCTTCCTGCCGATCACACTATCGATTTCCCAGTGTCCGAATTCTTCTCTGGTATCCACTATGTCAGGACGCTGCTCAATACTATTGCCGAGTTTTCGCTTGCTTTCTCGATCTTTCTTGGTTTTAGTCTTTCTCGACAGTTTCTCAGGCAAATCGATGTTCTTGATTCTAAGCAGACCTGAATCAACATAGTTATACAGCGTTTTGGTACACACCATTTCTTTAGAGGAAAACAGTCCGTTGGCTTTTGCGTGACCTACTGCGGCGTCCAACGACCATCCTTCATCGAAAAACTGATCTTCAACATATCTGAGAAACTTTGCAGTTTCAAGGCAACGGTAATTGCGGCAGCTGTTCTTGCGATGTTCACGATATGCTTCCTCGCCTTTGTCAGCCTTATATCTGGCTATCTTTCCGTTGTAGAGATATACCGTACCACGGTTGATCTCGTTTTTGATCGTGTTGTATGGTCTGCCAAGACTTTTGGCTATTGCGTAGATCGTCCACTTGTCCTCATTGAAGCGCACTTCAATTATGTGTCGTTCTTCAGAAGACAGGTGTTGATATTTCTTGTGTTCCGTGCTACAATTAGGGTTGTCCATAGTGATGATTCCTTTCGAATTGGTGAGCGTAAACTCAATTCTACTACAGAATTGTCCCTATGGACTATTTTTTTATTGTTGCAACCTCATTTTACAATGCGCCAAAAAAATTTTTTAGTTGAAAGATGTAGGGGCGTTCTTAGCACAACGGCAACCCTTTTGTCACTTCGTGACATTTCCCCTGATAGGGGAATCACCCGTGTGTCCGCCCGGGAAACGTGAACCGCGTTTACCGAACGGTACGTTTTAATCGCGATAAACAGACGTGTTGATTACAATTCAAAACGGGGCGTTATTGGAAAAGCCGCCCCCTCCGTCACGCCGCATTGGCGGCGTGCCACCTCCCCCGTAACAAGTGACGGGGGAGGCTTTAAATTTTTAAACAAACATTTCCGCTAAATTATTAAACTCTAAACTCTCAACTCTCAACTCATAACTCTCAACTCTCAACTCTCAACTCATAACTCATAACTCTTAACTCTAAAATCTAAACTTTTTTTAACGTAAATTGCATAAAACACTGCAATTTTTCCGGATTTGGGCTTATAGGTGGAGGGGTATTTTAAAAATAAAAAATCCCCCAAACCGTAAAAACAATCCGGAGGTATATATAATATGAAAAAACCAAAGTTATTTTATCTGCACAACGACAACCGCAGCCTTGTCAACCGTTTGTCAGACGAACAGGCGGGAAAGGTACTTAAAGCAATCTATAATTTTGCCGACGGCGGCGAAATTGAGGAAACGGGCGACATAGCCGTTGACACCGTTGTTGACGTGTTTACAAACGTAATCGCGCGGCAGTACGAAGCATACAATGAAAAGTGCGAAAAAATGAGAGCAAACGCCCTTAAACGCTATAATAAAAAGGACGGCTCTGCAACCGCATGCAAAAGCAGGGAAGATAAAGATAAAGATGAAGATGAAAATAAAGAGAAATATGAAGATAAAGATAAAGAGAAAGATAAAGAGAAAGATGAAGATAAAAAAGAAAATGAGAATAAAGAGAAAGAGAAAAGAGAAATAGAGAATAAAAAAGAGAAAGAAGATAATTCTTCTCTCTCTGATTTCTCTTATCTCTCTAATTCTCCTTGTAATCAAGTTGATTATTCTTCTGTTTATAATTCATACAACAGCATATGCAGTGATATGGTGACTGCAACTGACAGTCTAAGCAGGCGGTGTGCTGTAGACAATGCTATGGAGCTGTTGGATGGAGTTACATTTGACGAGCTGTTTGAGCGCGTACAGCAATCTGACTTTCTGACAGGCAGGAACGGCAAGTGGTACGGCTGTAATTTTGACTGGATTATGCAGCCCGAACACCTGCAAAAGATAATGTCGGGCGCGTATGACAACCCCTTGCCGAAAAAGCCCTCACCTCCGCCTTACACTCCGCCGAGGAGGCAGACAAGCTATGATTTACGCGAGGTAATGAAGCTTGACACGCTGGACTTTGTTGACGAGGAAGGCTGGGAGAAGAAGAAGTTTGGGATTAATGGATAATTGAAAATGGAAAATTGATAATTTCGGTCGGGTATATAAGTTGATATTTCCGAAACGTTTTGCTCCCGAATGAATTAATATGGTGCGTAATTTTAATTTAACTCATAATTTTAACTGTAGGGGCGGACCTGTGTGTCCGCCCGGGAAACGTGAACCGTGTTTACCGGACAATCCGATTTTATAGCGATAAACGAACGTATAATTCAGCACACAAAACGTTTATATATCAAATGATATGTTCCTGTCCTGCGGGCGGACACATGGGTCCGCCCCTACAATCATTTAAAATAAAAAAATCGAGAGCTGAGAAAAACTCAGCTCCCGAATAAAGCTTTTTATCTTATTTTAGATAAGCTCGATAACAGCCATCTCGGCGCCGTCGCCGCGGCGGGGACCGATTTTGGTAACTCTTGTGTAGCCGCCCTTACGCTCGGCGTACTTGGGAGCAATCTCTGAAAAGAGCTTTGTAACAACGTCTTCCTTAGTAACAAAAGCCAAAACAAGGCGTCTGTTGTGAAGTGTGTTAGTCTTTGCGGTTGTTATCATTTTCTCCGCCATAGCCTGAACCTCTTTGGCGCGAGTGTTTGTTGTTTCAATTTTGCCGTTTTCGAGAAGGAAAGTAACCATAGCGCGGAGCATTGCTGTTCTCTGTGCTGTTGTCCTTCCCAGTTTTCTTGTACCTGGCATTGTATTCACTCCTTTACCGTTTTATAAAAGGACTTAGAATTATTCCTCTTCCTTTTGGAGACCGAAACCGAGAGAATTGAGCTTCTGTACAACCTCTTCGAGCGACTTTCTGCCCAGGTTGCGAACCTTCATCATATCCTCTTCGGACTTATTAATTAAATCTTCAACAGTGTTGATGCCTGCGCGCTTGAGGCAGTTGAACGAACGCACTGACAAATCGAGGTCTTCGATTGTCATTTCGAGGATTTTCTCCTTGCCCTTGTCGTCCTTCTCAACCATAACTTCCGCCGAGGAAGCCTTGTCTGAGAGGTTAACAAAGAGGTTGAGGTGCTCGGTGAGTACCTTTGCGGCAAGAGAAACCGCTTCCTCTGCGCTGATAACGCCGTTTGTCCAAACGTCAAGCGTTAGTTTATCATAGTCGGTAATCTGACCTACACGGGTGTTGTCAACTGTGTAGTTTACCTTTAATACGGGCGTATAGATTGAGTCGATGGGCAGAACGCCGATAACGTTGTTGCCTGCGAGCTGCTTGTTGCGCTCACCGGGAACATAGCCTCTGCCTCTGTCGAGGGTAATCTCCATATTGAGCTTTGCGCCCTCGCCGAGAGTGGCGATATGGAGCTCGGGATTGAGGATTTCAACCTCGTCGTCGCACTTTATGTTGGCGGCTGTTACCTCGCCTGCGCCCTCGGCGTCGATCTCGACAACCTTGGGGCAAACCTCGTGGAGCTTGGGAACAAGGCTCTTGAGGTTGAGTACGATCTCGGTTACGTCCTCTTTAACGCCCGGGATAGTTGAAAATTCGTGAAGAACGCCGTCAATCTTAACTGATGTGACAGCACAGCCCTCAAGTGAGGAAAGCAGCACTCTGCGAAGGCTGTTGCCGAGAGTGTTGCCGAAGCCGCGCTCAAGCGGTTCAACAATAAATCTGCCGTACTTTCCGTCCTCGGTTAATTCAGCTGTTTCAATTCTTGGCTTTTCTATTTCAATCATTCGCGAATCCTCCTTAATATGCCGTCAATGACGGCTTGTAATCTGTCGTATAAAATCATTCTTGAAAATCCGGCACGCGCCGGAGCAAACGCGGAGTACGCGCCTAAAGCCCTGCCGCCGCCGCAAAACGGCAGCATGCAGAGTATGTGCCAAAGGGCACCAGATTACTTGGAGTACAACTCAACGATGAGGTGTTCTTCAACAGGATAGTCGATATCGTCTCTCTGCGGAAGAGCTACAACCTTGCCGCCGAGGAGATTCTCGTCCTTTTCAAGCCACTTGGGAGTGAGGGATGATGCGTTCTCGCCCTCAGCGATAGCCTTAAATCTTGCAGTTGAACGGCTCTTTTCCTTTACTGTGATAACATCGCCAACCTTAACGATGTAAGAGGGGATGTTAACCTTTTTGCCGTTAACGGTAAAGTGAGCATGGTTAACAAGCTGTCTTGCCTCGCGTCTTGTAGCTGCAAGTCCGAGACGGAAAACAACGTTGTCAAGTCTGCGCTCTACGAGTGAAAGCAGAGCCTCACCGGTCTTGCCCTCAGCTTTTTCAGCCTTCTCATAGTAAGCGCGGAACTGCTTTTCGAGAATGCCGTAGATAAACTTAACCTTCTGCTTCTCGGTAAGCTGCATGCTGTACTCGCTCTTTTTTCTTCTCATTTTTCCGCCGGGATTTCTGTTAGAGGTCTTTTTGCTGTAACCCATAACGGCGGGCGAAATGCCAAGCGCTCTGCAACGCTTTGCGATTGGCTGCATATTCTTAGCCATTAATAATTTCCTCCTTTAATAATACTACACACGTCTTCTCTTGGGAGGACGGCATCCGTTGTGAGGAATTGGTGTAACGTCTTTGATCATTGTTACCTCAAGACCTGCTGTCTGAAGCGCTCTGATAGCTGCCTCTCTGCCCTGTCCGGGTCCCTTTACATAAACCTCGACGTATTTCATACCGTGCTCCATTGCAGCTTTAGCGGCTGTCTCGGCTGCTGACTGAGCCGCAAACGGAGTAGACTTCTTTGAACCTCTGAATCCGAGCTCGCCTGCGCTTGCCCAAGAAACAGCGTTACCCTGTGTATCGGAAATAGTAACAATAGTATTGTTAAATGTAGACTGGATATGAGCCGCGCCTTTCTCGATGTGCTTGCGCTCACGGCGGCGGCGGATAACCTTCTTGCCTTTTGGTGCTGCCATAGTCGTGAACCTCCTTACTTCTTCTTGTTCGCCATAGTCTTACGGGGACCTTTACGTGTACGGGCGTTTGTCTTTGAACGCTGGCCTCTTACGGGGAGTCCCTTTCTGTGACGAACACCGCGGTAACATCCGATATCAATAAGTCTTTTAATATCATAAGCGATGTCACGGCGAAGGTCACCTTCTACGCGGCAGTGGTGCTCAATATATTCTCTGAGCTTTGAAACATCTTCTTCTGTTAAATCCCTAACGCGAGTGTCGGGATTAACGCCTGTTGCAGCAATAATGTCTGTTGCAGTTTTACGACCGATACCGAAAATATAGGTTAAGCCGATCTCAACTCTTTTATCTCTCGGCAAGTCAACGCCTGCTATACGAGCCATTCAGTTGCACCTCCATATAGAATTTAAGTAAATTTTAATTTGATTTTGTGCGATTGTTTCTGTCGATTAATTAGCCCTGTCTTTGCTTATGCTTGGGGTTTTCGCAGATAACGAGAATTTTACCTTTTCTCTTAATTACCTTGCACTTATCGCACATTTTCTTTACTGAAGGTCTGACTTTCACTAATAATCATTCCTTTCTTTGTTTTTTAAGTCGTTACATAGGTTTTACTTTTGTTAAGCCTTCTGTTCTCGACTGAAAACTTCGGGCTTATTCTTACGTTTGGCAAGCTGTCTTTTAAGACTATTGCTTAAACAAACGTTTTTTTGAATTACTTGGATCTCCAGGTAATTCTGCCTCTGGTCAGGTCGTATGGAGACATCTCCACGGTAACCTTGTCGCCCGGCAAGATGCGGATGAAGTTCATCCTGAGCTTGCCTGAAATAACAGCTAATATCACGTGACCGTTTTGGAGCTCTACCTTAAACTGAGCGTTGGGCAGGGCTTCTTTTACGATACCTTCTACTTCAATAACGTCCTGTTTTGACATATCGTTAACCTCCGTTTTTGAAATTTCTTAAAATTGTTCTGATTTTCGGATTGGAGTCTGTCGAACCCTCATAAACCGTGTTTGTCGGGGCAAGGTGAATCAGCTTTTTGTTCTTGGGCTTTTGCACCTTACGCCGTTTGCCGTCCGCAATTTGCGCGTAAACGCCGTCGGTAGACAGCACAACAAAGAATTTGTCCTTATCGCGCCCTGCCGTTGCCCTTACAACGCTTCCCTTAACAATGTCCATATAATCACCTTATTCGCACAAGGTCAGAATTTTCGGACCGTCGGGGGTAATTGCAATTGTGTGTTCAAAATGAGCGGACAGCTTGCCGTCGAGCGTTTTAACTGTCCATTTGTCGCCCATAACGCGGACATAATGCGTGCCCTCGTTTATCATAGGTTCGATGGCGATAGTCATTCCCGGAATGAGCCTTGCGCCCCTGCCGGGTGTACCGAAGTTTGGTACGCTTGGGTCTTCGTGCAGTTTCGCACCTACGCCGTGGCCGACGTAATCTCGTACCACCGAGTAACTGCGAGTTTCAACATACCTTTGAACCGCGTTGCCGATATCGCCTATGCGGTTAAACGCGGCAGCCTGTTTAATTCCCTCATACAGGCTCTCCCTTGTGGCGTCGAGCAAAGCCTGCGCGTTCGCGCTGATTTTGCCGCACGGAAAGGTATAGGCGTTGTCGCCGTGATACCCCTTATAGTAAGCTCCAACATCAACGCTCACTATGTCGCCTTCCTCAAGGATTTTGTCCTTTGACGGTATGCCATGGATGACCACGTTGTTTACGGAAATACACGTGCTTGCAGGAAAGCCGCCGTAACCGAGAAACGAGGGAGAGGCTCCCTGTTTCTCGATAAAACTGCGGACAATAGTATCAATTTCAAGTGTCGATACGCCGGGCTTTACAGCCTCGCCTGCAACGCGCAACGCCTGCGCCGAGATACGGCAGGCGTCTCTCATTAATGAGAGCTCCCGCGCTGTTTTGACTGACACCATTCTTAAGCCTCGATTGCCTTAAGAACCGCCGCGGTTGTGTCCGCTACGGTGTTCTGACCCTCTACGTTAACAAGCTTGCCCTGCTTACGGTAGTAGTCTGCAAGAGGCTCGGTCTCTTTGTGGTAAACATCGAGACGTGCGAGCACGGTGTCGGGGTGGTCGTCCTTACGCTGAACAAGGGTGCCGCCGCAATCGTCGCAAACCCCGTCCTTTTGAGGCTTTAAGCTCTCAATGTGATAGGGTCTGCCGCAATTTTCGCAGACACGGCGTCCGGACATACGCTTGATAATGCTTTCATCAGCAACGTCGATGTTGATGACGTACTGAATATCAACGCCCATATTGTCCAGAGCCTCAGCCTGGGGAATGGTTCTCGGGAAGCCGTCAAGGATGAAGCCCTTCTTGCAGTCGTCCTCGGAAAGTCTTTCTTTGACGATACCGATTACAACCTCGTCGGGAACAAGCTTGCCGTCGTCCATGTAGGACTTAGCCTTGAGACCCATCTCAGTGCCGTTTTTCAGCGCTTCACGGATCATGTTTCCGGTTGAAATAGTGGGAATACCAAAGTGCTCGCAGAGTACAGCGGCCTGTGTGCCTTTACCTGCACCCGGAGCGCCTAACATGATAATGTTCATAATATTATACCTCATAAAATGTGATTAGTCAAGGAATCCTCTGTAATGACGCATCATCATCTGGCTTTCGAGCTGCTTAACAGTCTCAAGTGCAACGCCTACAACGATGATGATTGATGTACCGCCCATTGACAGTCTGCCAAGTCCTGTTGCCGCACCGAAAATCAGCGGAACAAGGGCGATGATTGAGAGGAACAGCGCGCCGATAAGAGTAACTCTTGAGAGAATGTTCTTAATGTATGCGGCTGTCGGAGCGCCCGGGCGGATACCCGGAACGGTACCGTTGTTTGATTTGAGGTTGTTGGCCATCTCAACGGGATTGTACTGGATGGTCGTGTAGAAGTACGCGAACATCAAAATAAGGATGAAGTACAATACGATGTACAGCCAGTTTGTTGAGTTAAACGCTGCGAAGAACGCGCCCCAGAAACCGTCTTTGATGTTGAGGAAGAGGTTGATTGTACTGGGGATTGAAAGAATTGAGCTTGCGAAGATGATCGGGAGTACGCCGCCGAGCGCAACCTTGATGGGAAGGTGGCTTGACTGACCGCCGTACATCTTTCTGCCTACAACGCGCTTTGCGTACTGGATGGGAATTCTTCTCTCACTATCCTGCATAAAGGTGATGAGCCAGATAATAGCGAGGAACATTACTACCCAGATGATTACGAAAGCGAAGTACCTTGGCTGAGCGCTGCCGGTTGTGCCGTCGCCCGAACCGAGCTTCCAGATTGAGATAAGGTCGTTGATGGTTGCGGGGAAGCGTGCCACGATGCCGGCAAACAAGAGGATTGAGATACCGTTTCCGATACCGTTCTTGTTGATCTGCTCACCGAGCCACATCATAAGCGCCGTACCGGCTGTGAATACCAGCACGATAACGATGCCCGCGAATACCATTGAGAAGCCCTCGTTGTAGATGGTGATATGCGCGCCGTCGGAGCTTGTGGTGTTCTTCAGATAGAAGAAGTACGCGGTACCCTGAATAAGTCCCAGGGCAACGGTGGTGTAACGGGTGATTGTACCGATTTTACGTCTGCCTGCCTCGCCCTCTTTTGAAAGTCTTTCAAGAGCAGGGATAGCAACGCAGAGAAGCTGGATAATAATCGAGCTGTTGATGTACGGTGTAATACCCATCGCAAACAGTGTGGCGTTTGAGAACGCGCCGCCCGAAAGTGTGTTCAGGTACGCGATCATATTTGAGCCTGCGTCGGTTACGTCGGTAGCCGGCGCCATTACCTGTGCGAGTACGTTTGAGTCCAGAAACGGAACGGGGATAACCGAACCGATTCTGAAAACGATGATGATTAAAAGTGTGAATAAGAGTTTTCTGCGCAGGTCGGGGATTGACCACGCATTTTTCATAATCTTAAACAATTAAACCACCTCTGCCTTTCCGCCTGCAGCCTCGATTGCCGCCTTGGCTGATTCGGAAAAAGCAGAAACCTTAACGGTGAGTTTTTTGTCGAGCTTGCCGTTGCCGAGCACCTTAACTGCGTCAAAGCTGCCCTTTACAACGCCTGCCTTAACAAGTGCATTGGCATCTACAGTATCGCCGTCGTTAAACTTTCTGTTCAACGCGCTGAGGTTAATAGCAACCACGTTCTTAGCAAAGATGTTGTTGAAACCTCTCTTGGGGACGCGGCGCTGAAGCGGCATCTGACCGCCTTCAAAGCCCGGACGGATGCTTCCGCCTGAACGGGATTTCTGACCCTTCTGTCCCTTGCCGGATGTCTTTCCCCATCCTGAGCCGTGACCTCTGCCGATTCTCTTTGCGCCCTTCTTAGAGCCGGGAGCCGGTGAAAGTTCATTTAACTTCATAAGTTCGCACCTCCTTGCTTACGCTTCACTAACCTCTACGAGGTGGATAATTTTTGCTACCTTGCCTTTTGTCTGGGGATTGTCGGGCTGAGTTGTTACGTCACCGATTTTCTTCAGACCAAGTGCGTGGGCGGTTGCAATCTGATCTTTTTTAGAGCCGATAAGGCTTTTTACTAACTTAATTGTCACTTTTGCAGCCTCCCTTATTAAAGAATTTCCTTAACGGATTTACCGCGGACAGCGGCAACTTCCTCTGCTGTTCTGAGAGCGCCGAGTCCCTGAAGGGTAGCTCTTACAACGTTGCAGGGGTTATTTGAGCGGAGAGCCTTTGTTCTGATGTCCTTGATGCCTACAGCCTCAACAACCGCACGAACGGGGCCGCCCGCGATTACGCCGGTACCGGGTGCGGCGGGCTTCATAAGAACTCTGCCTGCACCGAACTCACCGATAATCTCGTGAGGAATTGTAGTACCTCTGAGCGAAACCTTCATAAGGTTCTTCTTGGCGTCCTCAATACCCTTGCGGATAGCGTCGGGTACCTCGCCCGCCTTACCGATACCGAAACCAACGGTTCCGTTACCGTCGCCTACGACTACCAAAGCCGCAAACTTAAAGATACGGCCGCCCTTAACCGTCTTTGATACACGGTTAATGGTAACAACTCTTTCCTTTAATTCGCCTTGTGCTTCTACTTTATTAGCCAAAGTTATTCCTCCTGTTCCTTAGAAATTGAGGCCGCCCTCGCGAGCGCCTTCGGCCAATTCCTTAACACGGCCGTGATAAATGTTACCGCCTCTGTCGAATACAACGTCGACGATGTTCTTTTCCTTGGCACGCTCTGCGATGAGCTTGCCGACAGCCTTAGCTGCCTCTTTGTTTCCGCCGTTACCTGTGATGGACTTGTCAAGGCTTGAAGCCTGCGCAAGTGTAACACCGGCTACGTCATCAATAATCTGAGCGTAGATGTTATTGGTGGAGCGGAATACGCACAAACGCGGACATTCTGCGGTGCCGCTGATTTTTGAGCGGACTCTCTTATGGCGCTTTGCGCGTGCCTTTTTTGTATCAGGTCTGCTTACCATTATTTTTCACTCCTTAATTATTTACCCTTACCGGCCTTGCCTTCCTTGCGGCGGATATACTCGTCAACGTATCTGATACCCTTGCCCTTATACGGCTCGGGCGGACGTTTCTCTCTGACTTCGGCAGCAAACTGACCAACCTTTTGCTTATCAATGCCGATAATCTTGATTGTGTTGGGATCGGGAACCTCAATCTTGATGTCCTGTGTATCCTCAACGATAACCTGGTGTGAATAACCAAGGTTCATAACGCACTTGTTACCCTGCTTCTGAACACGGTAACCAACGCCGTTAACCTTAAGCTCCTTAACGTAGCCCTCTGTAACGCCTACAACCATATTGTTGATGAGCGTTCTTGTCAGGCCGTGGAGCGAGCGGTTTTCCTTTTTGTCATCAGGACGTGTAACCTCAACGGTGCCGTCCTTGATTTCTACTGTCATATTCTGGTTGTAAGCGAAATCGAGTGTTCCCTTAGGTCCCTTGACAGTGATTACGCCGTTCTCGACCTTAACGTCAACTCCGGCGGGAATATTTATAGGTTTTCTTCCAATTCGAGACATTATCGCACCTCCTCTTACCAAATGTAAGCGAGAACCTCGCCGCCGATGTGCTGCTTACGAGCCTCGCGGTCGGTCATAACACCCTTAGATGTTGAAATAACCGCAACGCCGAGACCCTTCATTACCTTCGGCATATCCTCTGCATTACTGTATATACGCAAACCGGGCTTTGACACTCTTCTGAGACCGGTGATAACAGGTCTTTTGCCCTCAAGGTACTTAAGAGTAACCTTGATGATACCCTGCTTGCCGTCCTCGATAACGGTGAAATTCTTGATGTAGCCCTCGTCAAGAAGAATCTGACAGATTGACTTCTTGAGATTTGAGGCGGGAATTTCAACAGAATCGTGCTTAGCTGCGTTCGCGTTACGAATTCTTGTAAGTAAATCAGCTATTGTATCTGTAATCTGCATTACCTTTTTTCCTCCTTGCTTACCAGCTTGCTTTCTTTACGCCCGGGATTTCGCCCTTGTAAGCGAGCTCACGGAAGCAAATACGACAAATACCATACTTGCGGAGGTAGGCGTGTGGTCTACCGCAGATGTTACATCTTGAGTATTCTCTTGTAGAGAACTTCTGCTTTCTCTGCTGCTTAACTTTCATTGCTGTCTTAGCCACAACAATCCCTCCTTACTTTGAAAACGGTGCGCCCATAAGCGTTAAGAGCTCACGAGCCTCTTCGTCTGTGTTCGCTGTAGTAACAAAGCAAATGTCCATACCGCGAACCTTGTCAATCTTGTCATAATCAATCTCAGGGAAAATGAGCTGCTCTCTGAGACCCATATTGTAGTTACCTCTGCCGTCGAAAGAGTTGGGGTTGATACCTCTGAAGTCTCTTACACGGGGGAGAGCTACGTTAAAGAATCTGTCGAGGAACTCGTACATTCTCTCGCCTCTGAGCGTAACCTTTACGCCGATGGGCATACCTTCTCTGAGCTTGAAGTTAGCAACTGATTTTCTTGCGTGGCAAACCATGGGCTTCTGACCTGTGATTTGCGCAAGGTCCTTACAGATTGCGTCGATAGCCTTTGAGTTTTCTCTTGCTTCACCTGCGCCGACGTTGACAACGATCTTGTCAAGCTTCGGGATCTGCATAGTGCTCTTGTAGGAGAACTTATTCATAAGAGCAGGTGCAACTTCTTTTACATAGTAATCCTTAAGTCTTGCCATTTCTTAAATCCTCCTTAAAGCGCTTCGCCGCACTTGGCGCATACTCTGCCCTTAGAGCCGTCGTCATAAATCTTATGAGCAACTCTTGTGGGTTTCTTGCAGCGGGGGCAAACAACCTGAACCTTGGAAGCGTACATAGCGCCCTCGGCCTTGATAATTCCGCCCTGCTCGCCCATTCTTCTGGGCTTAACGTGCTTGGATACCATATTAACTTTCTCTACGATAACCTTGCCTTCCTTGGGGCTTACGGCCATAACCTTGCCCTTTTTGCCCTTGTCTTTACCGCTGATAACGATAACGGTGTCGCCTGTTTTTACGTGAACTTTACTCATTGTGACACCTCCATTAAAGTACTTCCGGAGCAAGCGAGAGAATCTTCATATAATCCTTGTCACGAAGCTCTCTTGCAACCGGTCCGAAGATACGAGTACCACGGGGGTTCTTATCTTCCTTAATAATTACAGCTGCGTTTTCGTCGAAGCGGATGTATGTTCCGTCCTCGCGTCTAACGCCCTTAGCGGAACGAACAACTACAGCTCTTACAACGTCGCCCTTCTTAACAACGCCGCCGGGCGCTGCTTTTTTAACCGAAGCAACAATAACATCGCCAATGTTGGCGTATCTCCTGCGGGTACCGCCGAGAACACGAATGCACATAAGTTCCTTTGCGCCGGTGTTGTCGGCAACCTTGAGGATAGTTTGCTGTTGAATCATAACTGATTCCTCCTTTTCTCTCTCAAGTCGCTAAACTTATTTAGCTTTCTCTATAATCTCGACGAGTCTCCATCTCTTGTCCTTGGAAAGGGGACGGGTCTCCATAATTTTTACACGGTCGCCCACGCCGCACTCGTTGTTTTCGTCGTGCGCCTTAAAGCGAACTGTGCGCTTAACAATTTTGTTATAAAGCTTGTGCTTTACGCTGTCCTCAACAGCAACGACGATGGTCTTGTCCATCTTATCGCTTACTACTCTGCCGACAACAGTCTTTCTCATATTTCTGTCACTCACTGTTAAGTCCTCCTCTCTTAAGCTTCAATACCGAGCTCGCGCTGACGAAGGATTGTAGACACTCTTGCGATGTCCTTCTTAACGGCTCCGATTCTTGATGTGTTTTCGAGCTGGTTAACAGCAAGCTGGAAACGAAGATTGAAGAGCTCTTCCTTGAGTTCTGTGAGCTTTGTCTGAAGCTCTTCAACTGTGAGATCTCTGAGTTCTGATGCTTTCATTACTGCTCACCCTCCTCTTTCTTAACAAACTTGCACTTGATGGGGAGCTTGTTGGCTGCAAGGCGCATAGCCTCTCTAGCAATTGCCTCGTCAACGCCGCCGAGCTCAAACATAACTCTGCCGGGCTTAACTACAGCTACCCAATACTCTACGTTACCTTTACCTTTACCCATACGGGTTTCAGCCGGTCTTGCGGTTACAGGCTTGTCGGGGAAGATTTTGATCCAAACCTTACCGAAACGCTTGCAGTAACGTGTCATAGCAACACGGGCAGCCTCGATCTGGTTTGAAGTAATCCACGCCGGCTCAGTTGCCTGAAGGCCGTAATCACCGTAGGTTACCTTGTTACCGCGCATAGCCTTACCGGTCATACGTCCGCGGTGAACTCTTCTGTATTTTACTCTTTTAGGCATTAACATTATTTTCTGCCTCCTTCTCTGCGGGGTCTTCTGGCAGGCTTGGACTCGGCTACATTGAGAACCTCGCCCTTGTACAGCCAAACCTTAACGCCGACCTTACCGTAGGTTGTGTTAGCCTCGGCAAAACCGTAGTCGATATCCGCGCGAAGGGTCTGAAGCGGAATAGTACCCTCGTGGTACTGCTCAGAACGCGCGATTTCTGCGCCGCCGAGACGGCCTGAACACATAATCTTGATACCCTTTGCACCGCGGCGCATAGCGTTGCCGATTGACTGCTTCATTGCGCGGCGGAAGGAAATTCTCTTTTCGAGCTGAGCTGCGATGTTCTCAGCAACGAGCTGAGCGTCAAGCTCGGGAGCTTTAACCTCAACAATATTGATTGAAACGGGCTTATTAAGCTTCTTCTCGCACTGAGCCTTGAGCTTCTCGATCTCTGAGCCGCCCTTACCGATAACAAGACCGGGCTTTGCAGTGTGGATAGAAATTCTAACCTTTTTGCCGTCTCTCTCGATTTCGATTTTGGAAATTCCGAAGTTGTAAAGCTGAGCCTTCAGCTCGCGGCGGAGGTTATAGTCCTCAACAAGAGTTGTGCCGAAGTCCTTCTTGTTTGCAAACCAACGTGAATCCCAATCTTTGATTACACCAACACGAAGACCGTGCGGATTTACTTTCTGACCCATAATTTAACCTCCCCTTAGTCTTCTTTTTCCTTGAGTACGAGGGTGATGTGAGAAGTTCTCTTGTTGATTCTGAACGCTCTGCCCTGTGCTCTGGGACGAATTCTTTTAAGGATGGGGCCTGCTGTTGCATTGCACTGTGCAATGTAAAGCTTGGATACATCCATATCATGGTTGTTCTCAGCATTTGCCATAGCTGACTTGAGCAGCTTGATGAGCGGCTCGCAAGCGGCCTTGGGAGTGTGCTTAAGAACAGCTTCCGCATACTTGACGTCCTTGCCTCTGATAAGGTCGAGAACAACGCCAACCTTGCGGGGTGAAATACGAACAAACTTCGCTACTGCTTTAGCTTCCATTTAAGTACTCTCCTTCCGCTTATTTGCTGGTCTTTGAACCGGCATGTCCCTTAAAGGTTCTTGTGGGCGCAAACTCACCGAGCTTGTGGCCTACCATATCTTCAGTTACATATACCGGAACGTGCTTACGGCCGTCGTGAACGGCGAATGTATGTCCTACGAACTCAGGGAAGATTGTTGAGCTTCTTGACCAGGTCTTAAGAATTCTCTTTTCTCCCTTTTCGTTCATTTCTTGAACCCTTTTGAAAAGTACAGGCTGAACAAAAGGACCCTTTTTAGTACTTCTACTCATTATTAAGCTCCTTTCTGCCCTTACTTACCGTTTCTTCTGCGAACGATAAGCTTATCGCTCTGCTTGTTGTGCTTACGTGTCTTGTAACCGAGAGCGGGCTTACCCCACGGGGTTACAGGGCCGGGACGGCCTACAGGTGATTTACCCTCACCACCGCCGTGCGGGTGGTCATTCGGGTTCATAACAGAACCGCGGACTGTGGGACGCCATCCCATATTTCTCTTACGGCCGGCTTTACCGATTTTTACGTTGAAGTGGTCGGGGTTAGAAACCTGACCTACGGTAGCCATGCAGTTTTCGGGAACGTTTCTGAGCTCGTTTGAAGGAAGTCTCAGAAGCGCGTAGCCGTTTTCACGAGCCATAAGCTGAGCCATGTTGCCTGCCGAACGTGCGAGCTGACCGCCGCGTCCGGGATAGAGCTCGATGTTGTGTACGAAGGTACCTACGGGGATTGCGTACAGCGGAAGGGCGTTGCCCGGCCAGATGTCTGCGTTCTCGCCTGCGATTACCTTGTAGCCAACCTTAAGTCCCTCGGGGCAGAGGATGTATGACTTGTCGCCGTCCTCGTACTCTACCAGAGCGATGAACGCCGAGCGGTTGGGATCGTACTCGATTGTTTTAACAGTACCCTCTACGTCAAACTTGTTGCGCTTGAAGTCGATGATACGATATTTTCTTCTGTTGCCGCCGCCTCTGTGACGAACTGTAATTCTTCCGTAGCTGTTACGTCCTGCCTTCTTATTTAAAGGAGCGAGCAAGCTTTTTTCGGGGGCAACCTTTGAAAGACCTGAATAGTCAACAACCGACATATTTCTTCTTGAGTTGATAGTCGGCTTATAAACCTTAATTGCCATTGTGATTTCACTCTCCTCATGATGGTTTTGCGGGAAATGGCTTTTCCCATAACTACTTTGTATTTTGTACGTTCGTGACTTATCTGCACTCTTTCCGAACTTTGCGCGTTATCCGCTCTCTATCCGAACGTCGTGATATCACGTTTCGTTGTCCTCCGCTGTTCCTCAATTAACTTCCACTCGTCAAATCAATTAATAAATTCTATTATAGTTTTTATAAGGTTTGAATTTCTTAATTGCTTTGTCCTCGCCGGGCGTTAATTGAGGGCTCCGGACCTCAACGCACAAAATTACATCATGCCTTCAAAAAATTCGATAGGCTTGCTGTTAGCTGCAAGGGTGATGATTGCTTTCTTCCAGCTTCTGGTGTAGCCGCCGTTGTTTCTGCCCTGACGGCGGAACTGACCGCGAACGTTGAGGGTGTTAACCTTTGCAACCTTTACCTTGAAAACTTCCTCGCAAGCTTTTGCGATTTCAATCTTGTTAGCTGTTTTTGCTACCTCAAAGGTATACACTTTGTTTACCGCGCCTGCCATGCTCTTTTCTGTGATGATGGGGCGGATGATAATATCGTGAGCTATCATGCATATACCTCCTCAATCTTGCTTACCGCGTCCTTGACGATAACGAGCTTCTCAGCGTTGAGAATGTCGTAAACATTCAGGGTGTTAACCTGAGTTGTCTTTGCGCCGGGGATGTTGGCAGCTGATTTAATAACCTTCTGATCCGCTGTGTCAAGAACGATGAGGGGCTTCTTTTCAGCCTCTACAGCCTTGAGCATTGCGGCAATCTTCTTAGTCTTGAACTCGTCAAGAGCGATCTTGTCAACAACGATGATGTTGTTTTCCTGAGCCTTTACAGAGAAGGCTGACTTCATAGCGAGTCTTCTTACCTTCTTATTAACAGTGAATTTGTAGCTGCGGGGCTTGGGAGCGAACACTACGCCGCCGTGAGTCCACTGGGGAGCTCTTGTCGAACCCTGACGGGCGCGGCCTGTGCCCTTTTGTCTCCAGGGCTTTTTACCGCCGCCGGAAACCTCTGCTCTTGTAAGAGCGGACTGTGTGCCCTGACGCTGTGCGGCGAGGTAGTTAACTACCATCATGTGCATTACGTGAGCGTTGGGCTCAATACCGAATACGGACTCGGCAAGCTCTACTGTACCTACGTTCTTGCCTTCCATATCTACTACTGATAAACTTGGCATTTATAATCCCCCTTCCTTTAAGCCTTTACGGAATCTTTAAGAACTACGATTCCTTTGTTTGGACCGGGAACAGCGCCCTTTACAGCGATGAGGTTGTTTTCTGCGTCAACCTTAACAACTGTGAGGTTCTGAACTGTTACCTGCTCTGCGCCGAGGTGACCTGCCATTCTCTTGCCCTTCCAAACTCTTGAGGGCGAGGAGCAGGCGCCGATTGAACCGCCGTGGCGTACGCAGGGGCCTGTACCGTGGGTTTCCTTAAGACGGTGGAAGTTCCATCTCTTAATAACGCCCGCTGTACCCTTACCTTTGCTCTTGCCGGTAACGTCAATCTTGTCTCCGGGGGTGAATACGTCTGCCTTTACGAGATCGCCTACGCTGTAAGCGTCTGTGTCGGCAAAGCGGAACTCTTTGAGAGTTTTCTTGGGAGCTACGCCGGACTTATCGAAGAAACCCTTCATAGGCTTGTTAACCTTGTGGGGCTTTAAGTCGCCGTATCCGAGCTGAACGGATGCGTAGCCGTCGTTTTCAACTGTTTTCTTGGCGGTTACCACGCAGGGACCTGCCTCAACAACAGTTACGGGAACTACTCTTCCCTTTTCATCGAAAATCTGTGTCATGCCGATTTTCTTGCCGATGATTGCTTTTTGCATTGAATGTATCCTCCTTTTAGGTTATTGGTTGGCTGTGCCAACATGACCCTGTCTGCTTGTAGGTTGGTATCTTACTTTTAAGCCTTAAATGACAATTACAGCTTAATTTCGATGTCAACGCCGGCAGGGAGCTCTAAGCTCATAAGAGCCTCGACTGTCTTGTTTGACGGTCTTAAAATGTCGATAAGACGCTTGTGAGTCCTGATCTCGAACTGCTCACGGCTGTCCTTGTACTTATGAACAGCACGGAGAATTGTAACGATCTGCTTCTCTGTGGGGAGAGGTACGGGGCCCGAAACCCTTGCGCCTGTGCGCTTAGCTGTTGCCACGATTCTCTCTGCGCTCTGATCAACCAGCTGGTGATCATAGCCCTTTAATCTTATCCTGATTTTTTCCTTGACTGCCATTATCGTCGCCTCCTTAAAAATTTTCCGCGTTAAACGCGCTCTGTAGGCGGGCGTTTCGCTCTCAGTTCGCTCTGAAAGTTTTTGAAACTCTGCCGGGTGTTTCGTCACCCCGCATTAAAAAACCCGTTTAACCATTCAGTTAACCGGGAACGTCCTGAAAGCTTTTGAGCATACTTATGGCATAGCAACCCTTAAATGCCGCAGTTATACTCAGTGTTTCAATTTAATACCGAAAAATCGGTATTTTCGCCCGGTTTAAAATCGGACATACTCCACGGAAAAACCGGCTTAAAAGCCGCAACCTCCCGCTTCATCGCATATCTTGTGCAGTCACACAGATGTATTATAACTTATTAGGGGCTTTTTTTCAAGTTTTTAGGGGATTTTTAAAAATTTTTATATAGAGAAGTTTTACGAACATTTAATATGTTTTTTGTTTAAATTGCTATTTGCCAAATAGGACAGATTAAGTTATAATCATATTTGTAGGGGCGTTCTTAGCACAACGGCAACCCTTTTGTCACTTCGTGACATTTCCCCTGATAGGGGAATCACCCATGTGTCCGCCCGCTGACAACCGCAACGTTTGCCTTGAATCACGGGCGGACACACGGCTCCGCCCCTACAGTTATTATTAAATGTGTGTTTATGAGGGTGGTATTATGATTCATATCTATTACGGCGACGGAAAAGGCAAAACCACCGCGGCGGCAGGGCTTGCTGCACGTGCCGCAGGCAACAATATGCACGTGATGTTCGTGCAGTTTTTAAAGACCGAGGATTCGGGCGAAAGGCTGTCGCTCGAAAGGCTTGAAACCGTAACGCTAACGCCCTGTCCGCGCGAATTGAAGTTTACATTTGATATGGACGAGCACGAAAAGCAGCAGGCGGTCACGATGTTCCGCGGAATTTTTGAGCGGAGCGTGTCGGCGGCGCTGTCACAGCGGTACGATATGATAGTGCTCGACGAGATTTTTGACGCGGTGAACGAGGGTATGCTCAGCGAGAGCGAGGTGTTTGAGTTCATCACGAACGCCCCCGACGGAATTGAGATTGTAATGACAGGTCACAATCCGCCCGAACGGTTCATTGAAGCCGCGGATTACGTGACCGAGTTCAAAAAAGTAAAACACCCCTTCGACCGCGGTATCGGCGGAAGAAAGGGAGTTGAGTTTTAGAGTTTAATGTTTAGAGTTTAGAGTTTAATTATTTATAGGAAAAGTTTATTTGTTGACGTTTGTATGTTTTATTAGGAAACGTTTGTTGATAACTGTAGGGGCGGACCCGTGTGTCCGCCCCTACGATTGTAAAGGACAGGTTGGCGCTATAGGAAATGTCTGCCCCCTCCGTCATTTTGCAAGCAAAATGACACCTCCCCCGTAACAAGTGACGGGGGAGGCTTTAAACTGTAATTTAATGTTTTATTCAACACACAAAAAGTTTTTTCTTTATCAAATGTTGTGTGCCTGTTCCGCGGGCGTGCAATGCACGCCCCTACAATTTTCCATTTTCAATTATCAACTTTCAATTATAAAAAATGGCGGTCACTGACCGCCGTTTTTTATTTCAGCGCTTCCTTTGCAGCGTCTGCTAGTATATTCAAGCCCTTCATGAGCAGGGTGTCCTCGATTACGAGGGGCGGCATAATTTTGAGCACTGAGCCGTCTCTGCCTGCGCACTCGCAAATGAGCTTGTTCTCAAAGCACTTTTCGATTACAACCTCGGAGAGCTCGGGGTTGATTTTACCGAAGTCGATACCCCAGATAAGTCCCATTCCGCGGAGCTCAAGGCGGCTGTCAATCGGGAGGATTTCCCTTTCAATAAAGCTCTTTACGAGCTCGCCCTTACGGCGTGTTTCCTCCTCGACGTTGTTTTCGAGCAGCCAGTCGAACGAAGCCTTGCCTGCGATGAACGAGAGCTGGTTGCCTCTGAATGTGCCGTTGTGCTCGCCGGGCTTCCAAAGGTCGAGCTCGCCCTTTAGGAGAAGGATCGCGAGCGGCATTCCGAGACCGCCGATTGACTTTGACATTACGACCATATCGGGCTCGATACCTGCGCGCTCGAACGAGAAGAAGCTTCCGCAGCGGCAGCAGCCAACCTGGATATCGTCAACAATCATAAGGATGTCGTTTTTGTCGCAGAAATCGCGAACCTGACGGAGAAATTCGTCGCTGAACGGACGGATACCGCCCTCTGCCTGCAAGGTTTCCATAATAACCGCGGCAGGCTTTTCAACGCCTGAGTGGTCGTCGTCGATAAGCGTCTGCATATACTGAATAACGTCAAGTCCCTCGAACATATACGGAGCAGGGATGTGGGTAACGTCGTTAAGGCTTGCGCCTGCGCCGCCCCTCGCGTACATTTCGGAAGTGAGCGAAAGTGCGCCCAAGGTCATACCGTGGAAGCAGCCCATAAACGCAAACACGTTGCGTCTGCCCTTGTTCTTTCTGGCAAGCTTGATTGCGGCTTCAACGGCGTTTGTGCCGGTAGGACCGCAGAACTGGATTTTGTAGTTAAAGCCGCGCGGCTCGATAATCTTATGCTCCAAGGTCTCGATGAACTCGCGCTTGGGCACAGTGTACATATCGAGAGCGTGGATAATGCCGTCGGTGGAGAGGTACTCAACCATTTTCTGCTTGATGTACTCGTTGTTGTGGCCGTAGTTAACCGCGCCTGCGCCGCAGAAAAAGTCGATATAGTCTACGCCGTCCTCGTCAGTGATAACAGCGCCCTTGGCGTTGGTGAACACCTTGGGAAAGTGTCTGCAGTATGAACGAACCTCTGACTCGTAATTTTCAAATGTGCTTGTATTCATAAATTTCCCTTCCTGTACTTACAGGCTCATTTTGCCTTTTACCTGTTGTTCTTGTTAGCGAAGTATTTTAAATATCCCGATAAGCCGTTTTTGACAATTTCCTCGATTTGCACGGGGCTGTCGGGGAGCATTACGATCAGCTTATCGCCTGATTGTAACATATATCCGCCGCGTCCGTCAATACCCTTTAGCCTTTTTATCAGCTCAGGCTCGCTGTCGGCGGCGGCGTTTGAGATAATCTTGACCGCGCTGCGGCTGTCGTCAAAGTCGAGACCGCCGATTAAAAACGCGATATCGCTGTCCTTTACCGCTTCAATCAGCCACGCTCCGAGGTCGGCGCTGTTTGTCGCGAAAACCGAGCCCGAATGGTTGAGCTGATTTGCCGAAAGGCATTTTTTGAGCGTGCGCTCGCAGACGGAGGTTTTCTGCGCCGAGTAAAAAACAATTTTATAATCCATAGCGCCCCTCCTAATTCTGACTGTATTCGGGCTTTAACTGCGGCTCAAACTTAGGCGCGATTGTCATATCCGCGACAACGCAGCTAAAGTCGAGCCCCCAGCCCTTAAAGACGTAGTTGTAATAGGTGTTGCTCGGCTTTACGGGATTTGCAGGAGCGGTTGCCGGCTGACCGTCAAGCACCTGCTGGGTGGAGATTTCCGAGCCGTCGTAGTTGATAAACTTGACGGTGTGGTATACCACCAAATCCGTCGTGGGCGGCTCGTCCTTATCGTCACCGTCGTCATCGTCCGACTTTTCGGTGGTCGGCGCGGCGGTGGTCGCACCGCTTGCGGAAACCTTTTGCTCCTTAAAGTCGTAGGTTCCGTCGTACCAGTTTATCTTTTTGCCCTCGTAGGCGGTGCAGAAGTCCGTAACCTCGGGACGTTCTCCGCCTCGTGAGTTGTAGTAAACCTCAGGCCATACGGCGTTGTCGTTCTCGCTCGCCTTGCTCACGTCAACCTTGTCGCTCTCGCCTATTCTCACGCGCCTTGCAACGATAACGGTACGGAAGTTTGTGTACTCGTAGGAGCAGGTGGACAGCGTAATAAGCTCGTCGTCCTCGTTGACGTTGACGGGACAGTTGATAAGCGAACGGACGCGGACGTTGTAGACGTAGTTCATAAAGTCCTTCTCGTTTTGGAAGTTGCCTATCATATAGTTGAAGAACTTGCCCTGGCTGGACAGGGTGTTTGTCTTGAAAATCGAGATAATCTTGTACGTTCCGTTAGCCTGGGGAGTGTCAAAGCGGATTGTGGGCTGTTCCTTGTAGAAGTCGAGGTTGCCCGAGGTTCCGCCGTAGTTCATCAGCTCTCCGAACATTGAACCGTCGTTCATATGGTGGCCGTGCATAATGACGTTCTTGCTCTGTGTTCCCTGGGTACAGCGGTAGTCGAGGAAGATTGAGCCGTAGGAGTCGTAATCGCCTTTGTAGTTGTGGTTGAGGTAGTACTGACCGGACATATCGTCGTCCTTGTGCCAAAGCACGGGATAGTCGATTTGCGTATCGTTGATCTGTATCCAGCCGACGATCTCGTCGTTAATATCCTTGAGCTCGTCCCAGTCGATACCCTTTTCGGTATCGGGAGCGTGGGGATCGTCCTTTCGGTCGCCGTGGGCGATTGTCTGAATTTCGCCGTTGAGCTGGGCGTTGCGCATACTGAGGAAAACCATATTGTAGAACAGCAGTCCCAGTGCGGCTATGAACACCAAAAACGCGGCGATTACAAGGAGCTTTCTGCCGATTTCCTTTTTGGAGTCGCCCTTTTTGGGGATGTACTTGCTTACAAAGTCGGTTCTCGGCGGAACATACTTTTCTACCGAAAAGCCGTCGGGGTAATCGTTGGCGGAATTTTCAAAAACCTCGGTCGTTCTGACCGCCGCCAGCGCCGCGATTTGCGCGAAGTCCTCGCCTGCAAGCTCCGCCTGCGGAACCGCCGCAACGCGGATTCCCTTGTAGATAAAGCAATAGCCCTTGAAGCCGTTGCCGAAATCTCCGAGCGAGAAAACCTTTGCCTTTTTGCGCGTGAGCAGGTATTCCTCCTCCATCGCCTTAAGCTCTTCCTCGGTTTTGCCCTCAGCCTTAGCCTGCTTGAACGCCTTGTCGCGCTCCTTCCAGTAATTTTTCGGAACGGAGTCGGAAGCCGAGCGCTCGGCGGCGACGACCGTCTCTACAAAATACTTTTTGAAGGAATCGCTGTTCTTTGTGCGCAGTGCGTTGGCGATAATCACAACGTCGGGCTTGTCGTCGGCACGTGCCAGACTGTTGAGCGCCGAGTTGATGACAACCGGGTTCATCAGGGCTTTGGTGACGGACTTGAGCGAATAGCCGTATTTGTCAAGCTTTTCTCTCAGCTCGTTTTCGCGTTCGGTCAGAACGTCGGTTTCTTTCTTTTTATTTACGGAAATAATTTCTACAAACACGACGGTCACTCCTTTCGCGCTATGAAATGTAGGTAATTTTTAAGTTCTGCAGGGCTTCCTCGATAAGCGGTTCGAAGCCTGCGTTTTCCTGAGCCTGTTTAACGAATTTGAGCACCGGCTTTGTTCGCGGATGCTTGGGGGTGAACACCGTACAGCAGTCCTCGTAAGGCTCAATCGAGGTCTCAAAGGTGTCGATTTTATAAGAGATGTCGATAATTTCCTGCTTATCCATACCGATTAACGGTCTGAACACGACCATATCGGCGGCTTCGTCGGTACAGCCGAGAGCGCCGATTGTCTGGCTTGCAACCTGACCGAGGCTTTCGCCCGTGATGAGCGCCTGGCACTCGTTTTGCTCGGCTATTCTCTGCGAAATCTGCATCATCAGCCTGCGCATAATAATCGTGAACAGCTCCTCGGGACAGTCGTCGCGGAGCTTTTCCTGAAGCTTTGTAAACGGCACGGTGTACATCTTCATCGCGCCCGAATAGCGCGCTACCTTTTGAAGAAGTCTTACCACCTTGTCCTCGGCACGCCGGCTGGTGTACGGCGGACTTGCAAAGTGAACGGCGGTCAGCTTAATGCCGCGCTTCGCCATCATATACGCCGCAACGGGCGAGTCAATTCCTCCGCTTATGAGGATTACCGCCCTGCCGCCTGTGCCGACGGGGATTCCGCCTGCTCCGCGGATTGGATTTGCGTGGATATACGCGCCGTGGTCGCGGATTTCAACATACACCGTGACCTCGGGATTTTTTACGTCAACCTTAAGGTGGGGGAATTTTGCGAGTATCGCTCCGCCTGTCTCGCGGCAAATCTCGGGGGATTTGTACGGAAACTTTTTGTCGCTGCGCTTTGCCTCAACCTTAAAGGTCTTTGCCGTTCTGAGCTGCTTTGCGAGGTATTCGGGAGCGGTTTTGAGCACCGATTCAAGCGTTTTTTCGTCGCATAACGCGGCTCTCGAATAGCTGACAATTCCGAAAATCCTTCCGACTCTCTCGCACGCCTCGTCGAGGTCGATGTCGTCGCTCAGCGGCTTAACGCTGACGGTGGACTGCGCCGAGGTAATCTCGAACCTGCCCAGCGGCGAAAGTGTGTTTTTTATATTCTTTTTAAGTACGTCCTCAAACTGGCGGCGGTTAAGTCCCTTAAGGACAATCTCGCCGTCCTTGAGCAATAAAATCTCTTTCATATTCTTCCTTATCTGTGCGCGAGGACTTCAAGACCTTCGCGGATACCCTCGCACAGCGCGTCAATATCTTCCTTTGTGTTGTGCTTTGAAAAGCTGATTCTCAGCGCGGAATCGGCTCTTTTTTTATCAATGCCCATCGCGCTCAAAACGTGGCTGGGCTTGCCCTTTGCGCAGGCGCTGCCCGAGCTTACGTAAACCTCCCTTTCCTCGAGGAAGTGGAGCATTGTCTCGCTGCGAACCCTGCCCGCGGTGATGTTGAGCACGTAGGGCAGGGCGTTTTCGGGAGAATTGAACAGCACTCCGTCAATCTCCGAAAGCCTTTGTACAGCGTAATTTTTCAGCTCCTTGACGAGCCTGTAGTTTTCTTTAATATCGAACTCCGCGCAGGCCTCGCCGAACGCCGCGATAAGCGGAAGCGGCTCTGTGCCCGGACGAACCTTTTTCTCCTGCTCGCCGCCGAACTGCCGCGAAACAAGCCTTACTCCGCGTTTGATGTAGATTGCTCCCACGCCCTTGGGCGCGAAAACCTTGTGACCGCTGACGCTGATTAAATCCGCGCCGAGCTTTTTTGCCTTTATCTCGAGCTTGCCGAACGCCTGAACCGCGTCGGTGTGGCAGATGATATCGGGATTTTTGAGCCGCGCGAGCTCGAAAATTTCATCGACGGGGTTAATCGCTCCCGTCTCGTTGTTGACATACATTACCGAGACGAGCGTTGTGTTTTTGTCAACCTGCTCGGCAACGTCGTCGGGACTGATTGTGCCGTCGGCGCAGGGCGTGATGTACACGACGTCCCAGCCGTTTTGCTCCAAATGCTTTGCGGCTTCGAGCACGCTGCTGTGCTCCTCCGAGGAAACAACAATCCTCTTGCCCGAGCGCTTTTTTGCCTCAGCCGCGCCGAAAATTGCGAGGTTGTTCGCCTCGGTTCCGCCGCTCGTGAAAAAAATCTCCTCATGCTGAGCGCCGAGCCTTTCGGCAAGTGCCTTTCGCGCCTGCTCGAGCTCCTTTTCGGCTTCAATTCCCTTTGTGTGGAGCGACGAGGGATTGCCGTAGATTTCGGTCATTACCTTAAACGCCTTTTCTGCCGCGGACGGACTGACCACCGTGGTAGCGCTGTTGTCAAGATAGTGCTCCAAACCCTTCTCCCCCATTGTAATAGTAATATTTATTTTATTATACTACATACCGATAAAAAAATAAAGTGATAAATTTAACATAAATCAAAAATTTTCGCGAATAATAATGGCAAATTGTTGATGTAAAAGGCGGAGATATTATGGTTAGCCGAAAAGAGTATAATAAAATTGTTGAGCGCAACTCGCCCAAATCCAAGACCCTGCAAAACTGCGCGAGGGCGTTTGTGTTCGGCGGAGCATTTTGCGTGCTCGGTCAGGGGATAATGGAGATTATTTCGCTTTGGGGCGTTAAAGAGCAGGACGCGAGGACGCTTACCTCCGTCGCGCTGATATTTTTGGGAGTACTGCTCACACTGCTCGGCGTGTACGACAAAATCGCCAAGCACGCCGGCGCAGGCACACTCGTGCCGATTACGGGCTTTGCGAACGCCGTCAGCGCGCCGGCGATTGAGTTCAAGACCGAGGGCTTCATCACGGGAGTGGGCGCAAAAATGTTCATCATCGCAGGACCGGTGATAGTGTACGGCACGTCCGCCGCGATAATCTACGGCGCGGTGCTGTGGGTACTGCATATGTTCGGGATAACGCTGTTTTGAGTTAAATTGCCGCGTTGCGGCAGCTAAATTTGCCTTCGGCAAGCTAAATTGTTTCCTGCGGAAACAGCTAAATTACAGCTTGCGCTGTAGCTAAATTGCGCTTCGCGCAGCAGATTTAATCTAAACGTTTGTTGATATTCGTAGGGGCGGACCCGTGTGTCCGCCCGTGAGCTAACGCTTTTGTTACGTCCAAATATGTGGGTAAATTGGCAAGCTTAAATTGACCGTCCTCGGGCGCACACGCAGGTAATTCCCCTGTTAGGGGAAATGTCGCAAAGCGACAAAAGGGTTGCCGTTGTGCTAAGAACGCCCCTACAGTGTCAAGGAAAAATTGTGATATAGGAAACGTCTGCCCCCTCCGTCACGGCATAAATGCCGTGCCACCTCCCCCGTCGCGACGGTGGAGGCTTTAAAATTTTAAAACAAAAAGAGCTGAGAGCTATTAAACTCTCAACTCTTAACTCTAAACTCTATTAAAGGCTTCTTACTCTAACAACGCCGTCGAGCGCCTTAATGCCGTCAGCGTCAGCGCCGTTTGCGTCGATGATTGTATAAGCGTAGTCGCCGCGAGCCTTTGTTACCATAGCCGCAACGCTGCCTGCCTTGCCGAGGATCGCCTTTGAAAGCTCCCCGTCGTTCTTGTGGATAACGCAAATTCTCTGAGCGCCTGCTGTGCGCGGAAGCGATACCGCAGGAAGGTTGACCGAGTTGATGATGTTGCCGTTCTCGATGTACTCCTTAACCTGGTCGCACGCCATTACTGCGCAGTTGTCCTCGCTCTCGGGAGTTGAAGCGCCGAGGTGCGGAAGAACAATTACGTTTTCCTCGCAGAGAACCTTGTCGTTGCCGAAGTCGGTTACGTACTTTGCAACCTTGCCGCTCTTAAGCGCGTCGAGCACCGCGTCGGTGTTTACAAGGCCGTCACGGCTGTAGTTGAGAATACGAACGCCGTCCTTCATCTTTGCAATCATATCAGCGTCAACCAAATCCTTGGTGTCGGGAGTGAGCGGAACGTGGATTGTGAGGTAGTCGCAGGAAGTCATAACCTCCTCGTTGCTCTTAAGGAGCTTAACGTGGGGATTGAGCTTGAGCGCGTTGGGAACGGACATAAAGGGATCGAAGCCTACAACCTTCATACCCAGAGCGACAGCGGCGTTCGCAACGAGAATACCGATTGCGCCGAGGCCGATTACGCCGAGGGTTTTGCCTGTGATTTCGGGACCTACAAACTGGCTCTTGCCCTTTTCTACCATCTTGCCGACAGCGTCGCCGTTGCCCTTGAGCGTCTTAGCCCACTCGATACCCTCGACAACCTTTCTTGACGAGAGCAAAAGACCTGTGAGCACGAGCTCCTTAACGGCGTTAGCATTCGCGCCGGGAGTGTTGAAAACAACAATTCCCTGCTCGGTGCACTTGTCCTTGGGGATATTGTTTGTGCCGGCGCCTGCTCTTGCGATTGCAAGGAGGTTGTCGCCGAACTCCATGTCGTGCATAGCGGCGGATCTTACCAAAATCGCGTCGGGGTTCTGAACGTCGTCGCCGTAGCTGTAGCCTTCACCGAGACGGCTTGTGCCGACTGCGGCAATCTTATTAAGTGTAAGTACGTTGTACATAAAATCAGTCCTTTATCGAATTAATTACTTATTCTTAGCTTCAAAGTCCTTCATAAACTCAACGAGCTTTTCAACGCCCTCATAAGGCATAGCGTTGTAGATAGAAGCTCTCATACCGCCGACTGTGCGGTGACCTTTAAGGTTAACAAAGCCTGCCTCGGTTGACTCCTTAACAAACTTAGCGTCCAAATCAGCGTCGCCTGTTACAAAGGGAACGTTCATCAGCGAACGGTCCTCGGGTACAACCGTACCCTTGAACAGCTCTGAGCTGTCGAGGAAATCGTAAAGAAGCTTAGCCTTCTTTTCGTTGCGCTCCTTCATCTTGTCAAGTCCGCCAACCTCGTTCTTGATCCACTCGAGCACGAGCTTAGCAACGTAGATTGCGTAGCAGGGCGGTGTGTTGTAGAGCGAATCAGCGTCAGCGTGAGTCTTGTAGTTGAGCATTGTAGGAGTGATATCCATAGCGTTACCGATGAGGTCCTCGCGAACGATTACGATTGTAACGCCTGCGCCCGACATATTCTTCTGAGCGCCTGCAAAGAGAAGTCCGAACTTTGAAACGTCGAGGGGCTCGCTTACGATGCAGGAAGAAATATCAGCTACGAGCGGAATATCGCCTGTGTCGGGAAGCTCGTGGTAAACTGTGCCGTAGATAGTGTTGTTAAGGCAGATGTAAACATAGTCTGCGTCCTCGCGGAACATAGAACGGTCTGTCTTGGGGATGTAGGTGAAGGTCTTGTCAGCCGATGAAGCGACAGCTACGGCGTCGCCGTAACGCTGAGCCTCAGCGAGAGCCTTCTTTGCCCACTGACCTGTTACGATGTAGTCAGCCTTGTTGTTCTTATTCATAAGGTTGAGCGCTACCATAGCGAACTGGGTTGAACCGCCGCCCTGGAGGAACAGAACCTTGTAGTTGTCGGGGATGTTCATTACTTCTCTGAGAAGCGCCTCGGCGTCCTTGATGATTTTGTCATACGCCTTGCTGCGGTGGGACATCTCCATTACGCTCTGACCTGTACCCTGGTAGTCGAGCATTTCCTCCGCGGCTTTCTTAAGAACAGACTCCGGAAGCATTGACGGGCCTGCCGAAAAATTGTAAACTCTTGCCATTGTTATTACTCCCTTTTCTATAAATTATTTCAAATAATTTTAAAAATTACCGTTTTTGATTATACGCCTTTAAAAATGCTATGTCAATATTTTATAGGATATTTGTTAATTTTTTAACGCTTTTCAGCTTTATTACAATGAAATCTTGCCGATTGTTGAGAGAATATCGTCCTTCATCCTGAGCGCTTCATTACGCGCGGCTTTTGCAAAGTCATCCTCGGTAAGTCCCTGCTTTTTCCATGCGCACATTATGCCGCGGCTTGAATTGATAATCGCGCCGAGACCGTTTTTATCAAAGGCGTTCTTTGCGTCCTGCGCGCCGCCGCCCTGAGCGCCGTAGCCCGGAACGAGGAAGAAGGTGTGAGGCGCTTTCTGCCTCATTTCCAAAAGCTGGTCGGGGTATGTTGCGCCTACAACAGCGCCCACGCCCGAGTAGCCGTACTTGCCGGGAAGCTCCTCTCCCCAGCTCTCGCACATTCTGCCCATCTGCTCGTAAACCGTAGCGCCGTTTTCAAGCTTCATATCCTGGAGCTCGCCGGAGCTGGGATTTGAGGTCTTTACAAGGACAAAAATGCCCTTGTCACCCTTTTTGCAAATCTCGCAAAGCGGCTTGATACCGTCGGTGCCGAGGTAGCCGTTGACCGTCAGCGCGTCCGCGCCGAAGGCTGAGATTTCCTCGCCGTCAACCACGGTAGTGCCGAGGTGAGCCGCGGCGTAAGCTTCCATGGTAGTGCCGATGTCGTTGCGCTTGCCGTCGGTCATAACGAACATTCCCTTTGACTGCGCGTAGGCGATTGTGTCGGCAAGAGCCTTAACGCCCTGCCAGCCGTACATCTCGTAATAAGCCGCCTGGGGCTTGATTGCCGGCACGATGTCGTAAATTTCGTCGATAATAGCCTTGTTGAATTCGAGCAGGGCAGCCGCCGCGCCCTCAAGGGTTTTGCCGTACTTTTCAAAGCAGGCGGACTTGATGGACTGCGGAACGTAGTCGAGCTTGGGATCAAGACCTGCTACGGTGGGGTTTTGCTTTTCAACAATTTTTTCAATTAATCTGTCGAATGACATAGAACTCTCCTTATTATGAATTGATGATGTCGTACAGGTCGTTTGCGAACTTGTAATAATCGGTTCTGTCCTCGCTGACAAACTGAATTGCCGGACGCGGATGGGTATTGTACTGACCTGTGAGCATATAGGGAATGTCATATCCCCATTTTACGCCCTGCTCGCGCAGAGTGTTCATATGCTGCTGAATGAATTTGATAATCGGGTTGACCTTGTACTTCGGGTTTTTGAGGAAGCCGAGCAAAAGCTCCAGCGCGCAGTTGCCTGCGCCTCTGCCCATTCCGTCAACCGTGGCGTCAAGGTAGCTTGCGCCGTAAGCCATCGCGTCGATTGTGTTCGCGAAGGCGAGTTGCTGATTGTTGTGCGCGTGAATACCCGTGAGCTTGCCGTATTTCTCGGCAATTTCACCGTACATCTCGGCAAAGCGCCTTGCCTCCTCGGGGTAAAGCGAGCCGTAGCTGTCCACGATGTAGAAGCACGAAACCGGGGTTTGACCGAGAATTTCAAGCGCGGTTTTTAAATCTTCGGTACGTGCCTTTGAAATTGCCATAATATTTATGGTAGTCTCATAGCCCTGCTTTGCGCAATACTCAATCATCTCGACCGCGGCAGGAATTGTGTTGATGTAAGTAGCAATTCGAATGAGGTCGATAGGGCTTTCCGCCTTGGGGATAATGTCCTCCTCAAAGTCGGTTCTGCCGACGTCCGCCATAACCGCGATTTTCATTTTGGTGTTGTTCTCGCCGACGATTTTGCGGATGTCCTCGTCGTTGCAGAACTTCCATTTTCCGAAATCGTCCTCGTCAAAAATCTCCTTAGATGCCTTGTAGCCGAACTCCATATAGTCGACTCCTGCCTTGAGATTTGCCTTGTAGAGCGACTGTACAAATTCGTCGCTGAAGCGGAAGTCGTTGCAAAGTCCGCCGTCGCGGATTGTAGCGTCGACCACCCGTATGTCCTGTCTGACCGACAGGAGGTTACCTTTCTGTGCCAATATTACCACTCCTATATAGCTGAATTCGCCGCGTTGCAGCAATTCAAAATTAACAACTGTAGGGGCGGACCCATGTGTCCGCCCGCTGACAACCGCAACGTTTTCCTTGATTTCCGGGCGGACACATGGATCCGCCCCTACGGTTATCGTCCGGCGTTTTATTTATCGATAAACACTGTTTTTCCGCCCAAGATTGTCCTCTTGACCTTGCCGGTTAACGTCATTCCCTTGAACGGTGTGTTTTTGCTTTTGCCGTGGAGCTTGTCAACGTCCACCGTCCACTGCTCGTCAAGGTCGACAAGCGCGATATCGGCAGGCGCTCCCACGCTCAGCGTTCCTGCGTTAATTCCGAGGATTTTTGCCGGGTTAACGCTCATTTTTTCTATCAATTCCTCAAAGGTCAGCAAGCCTGTTTTAACAAGGTACGTAATGCCGACCGCCAGCGAGGTTTCCATGCCGATTGAGCCGTTCGGCGCTTTTTCGAAGTCCGATTTTTCCTCGGGCGTATGGGGCGCGTGGTCGGTCGCGATTGCGTCGAGCGTGCCGTCGCGCAAGCCCTCGATAATCGCCTTTACGTCCTCGGCGGTTCTCAGCGGTGGGTTCATTCTGTAATCCGCGTCGCGCTTCAAAAGCTCGTTTTCCGTGAGCGAAAAGTAATGCGGCGCGGTCTCGGCGGTCACCTGAACTCCGCGGTTTTTTGCGTCGCGGACAAGCGCAACGCTCGTCTTGGTGCTGACGTGGCAGATGTGAATCGGAACATTCTCCGCCGCGGCAAGGGCGATTTCACGCGCTGTTCCGCAGTCCTCTGCCGCCGCCGGAATTCCCTTTATTCCGAGCTTTTCTGAGATTTCTCCGTCGTTGAGCTTGCCGCCGCTTGCGATAAACAAGTCCTCGCAGTGGGCGACAACCCTCATGCCGAGCTCCGGCGCTTTTTTCATCGCCTCGCGCAGAAATTCGGTGTTTTCAACCGGTCTGCCGTCGTCGCTGAGCGCAACCGCGCCTGCGGCTCTGAGGGCTTCAATGTCGGTTTTTTCCTCGCTTTTGAGCCCCTTTGTAACGCTCGCGGCAACGTAAACGTGCGAATCAGCCGAGCTTGCTTTATCAATAATATACTTTACCGTTTCGGGGGAATCGGTTGTGGGACTGGTGTTCGGCATCGCGAGCAGGCTTGTAACTCCGCCTGCCGCCGCCGCGCGGCAGCCTGTGATTATATCTTCCTTTGCGGTCTGTCCCGGGTCGCGGAGATGCACGTGCATATCCACAAGTCCCGGTACGGCGCAAAGCCCTTCGGCGTTAATAACCTCGCCGTTTGACGTGAGGTTTTCGCCTGTTTCAGCGATTACGCCGTCGATTATTTTTATGTCGCAAACGCCGCAGAGGTTATCCGCAGGGGACACGACCTTGGCGTTTTTAATTAAAATTTCTGACATTTACTTCTCCCTATCTTCTGCGCGGAGGATTTCCTCTGCGGTTTTGAGAGCTTGACGGTCTGCGCCGACTGCTTGGACGCCGCTGTCCGCTGCTCGGTCTGCGCTGCGGAGGCTTGCGGTCGGTGCGCTTGTGAACCTGTACAAGTCCGCCGTTTTCTGCCTGCCGGCGCTGTCTTTCGGCGCGTTCACGCGCGCGGCGCTTGCGGTCCTCCTCGTACTGCTGACGTTTTTTGAGAGCCTTTTTGCGCTTAATCTCGCGCCTTACGTTGGTTATAAAGTATCCGCAGTGTACAAAGAAGCTCTTAATTCCGCCTGCGATTGACTTAACAACGCCCTTGAACTTTTCGCCCTTCTTGGGGGGTTCCTTTTCAAACTCGTCGGCGCGGCGCTCCATCTCTCCGATTACGTCGTACTCCTCGGCGTTTTGGATATCCTTGCTGCTGATTACGCCCATAACCCTCTTGGGCGCTTCGTCGAAGAAGTCGTTGCTGTCGGCAAACTTTGTGCGCTTTGCCTCAGCCCTCACGAGAACCTCGTCGTTGTTGTACTGCTCGTCCTCGTCCTCCTCGTCGGACTCAAACACCTTGATTGCGTTTTTAATCTCTTCCCTGAGAGAGTTTTTACGCTCATCCCTGCCGGGCTTTTCTCCGTAGATTTTCACGGTCTGCTCGGGAGCTCCGGTTTCTCCGGCTTCGTCAACAAACTCAGCCTCGGGGATTTCGCCGGTTTCGGGAGCTTCCTCTTTTTCGGGGATTTCCGCAGTTTCGGCTTCGGGTTCTTCGGAAGGTTCTTCCTGAATTTCCTCAGCGGCTTCCTCCTGAACCTCTTCTGCTTTTTCTTCCGTCACTTCCGCGGTTTCTTCCGCTTCGGGCTCAGCCAAAACGGGCTTAGCCTCGGTATTTTCGATTACCTCGGGAGAACTCTCGGTTTCTTCCTGAGCTTCTTCTCCGACGGTTTCCTCTGTATTTTGAGCCTCGTCAGCCGCGATAACCGCGCCTGCCGCTGCCGCCGCAAATCCGATTTTGCCCGGCTTATCGGGGAAGTCGAATTTTTTGGTCGAGGAAGTGTTTTCCTCTGGCTGTGCCGGCTCGTCCTCAAAGAACTCTGACACTTGGTCGGTTTTACTTAAAGTGTCGTCCTTTGCCCTTTCCTGCTCCTCCTCGGCTTCGGGAAGAGCCTGAGTAAAATTTGCCTTTTCACCGTTATCCTTCCTGTCGTCACCGAGCAGAGCGTCGATTTCGTCGTCGGAATAACGTCTGCCCTGCTTTTCGGGCTCGGGCTTTTTGCGCTCGGTGCGGTCGAAATTGTCGAGGTCGTAGGAATTGTCCGCGGTATCAGTCTGAACGGTAGTGTTGGCTGAGGTTTCATCAGCGGAATACCTTCCGCCGCGCTTGGGCTCGGGACGGTTAGAGGTGTACTTGCCTGCAAGCTCCTCTAAGATTTTATCATTCTTTGACTTTTTCTTACGGCGCTTTGATGTCCTGACGATGATTATGATAAACACGATAATCAGGATTAAAAGCACGCCTGCACCGATTAATATGTACGGCATCATCGGGTTGGAAAGGTTGAAAATCGCGAGCTTGCCGAACTCGGCGCTCTTAACGATTCCGCTGAAAATTTCGTAGTCCTGAGCGGTAACGTTACCGCCGTTGCGCTGGAGAGTGATGTTAACGCTCTTGCCCTCGTAGACGGTGTTCGCCTGGTACGCCTGAATCAGCGAGCCCGACTCGTTAACGCGGATATTGAACTCGAGCCAAACGACGTTTGAAACAGCCTGGTCTACGGTGCAGGCGGTGTACTCGGTCTGGCTGAGGAAGTTCCTCGCAACCTCGCTGAGCTTGTCGGATTCGAGCTGGTTGTAGTTTACGAGCTGAGTGCTCTGGTCGGTGGTCTGAACCGACACGGTGACGGTCAAATCCGCGCTGCTGTTCATACCCTGAAGGTAGATGTTCGACGCCTCAAAGCGCTGCATTGTGGAGTTGTAGTCAATGCCGAACAGCGAAAAATACTTGTCGTTAGCGTCTGCCGAGCGCGTTACCGCGGTCATATCCTCGGGCAGGGTAATCTGCATATTCGACGCCTCGGGAATTGAGTAGGTCTGCCCTGCGGCGAAAACATTGAGCACGCCTGCAAGGGTGATTAAAGCGCACAGCAGGACTGCCGAGGCTTTTTTCAGCGATTTAAATTTCATTTCCTTTTCCCCCCGGAAAATAAATTTTATAGTTTTATTTTACAGTTTTCACAATAAAACATACACTAAATTATTATACTAAATTTTCGCGCGAAAAACAAGCGTTTTTTATCAGGAAATATGCCGTTATTGCGGTGGATTGGGGCTTGTTTTTTGTGTTTTTTGATTTAAAACGTTTGAATCCAATTTAAACGAATAATTCATACCGTAGGGGCGGACCCGTGTGTCCGCCCGCAGGACAGGAACACAACATTTGTTTTATTATGATTATTTGTGTGATGAATTAAACGTATGTTAATCGCGATAAAAAACGGATTGTTTGGTAAACACGGTTCACGTTTCCCGGGCGGACACACGGGTCCGCCCCTACGGTGTTAATCAAAAGTTTCCGATAAATATATTTAACTCTAAACATTAAACTCTAAACTCATAACTCTAACAAAAAAAAGCTGCCGGCGTTTCCGTCAGCAGCTCTGTGTGATTTTGGGTATTAGTTATGTTTTTGCGCTTAAATAATATGACCTTTAGCGCGGATTACGTCGATTACCCGGTCAACGTACTTTTCGCAGGTTTCGTCACTGTCAGCCTCAACCATAACGCGGATAACAGGCTCTGTGCCTGATTCTCTGAGGAGAATACGTCCGCTGTCACCGAGAGCCTCGGTTACCTTCGCAACCTCAGCCTGTACGTCGGGATCGTTCTTTGCGTCGGGCTTTGACTTAACCTTAACGTTCTTGAGCACCTGGGGATACATAACCATCGGTGCAGCGAGCTCGCTCATGGGCTTCTCCTTGGCAAGCATAACCTCCATCAGCTTAAGCGATGTGAGGATACCGTCGCCTGTGGTAGCGTACTTTGAGAAGATGATATGTCCGGACTCCTCGCCGCCGATGCGGTTGCCGGTTTTAACCATATTCTCATAAACGTACTTGTCGCCTACAGCGGTTTTGTCGCACTCAATGCCGACCTTTTCAAGAGCCTTGAAAAGACCGTAGTTGCTCATAATTGTAGCAACGACCTTGTTGTTGAGGAGCTTGCCCCTCTCCTTCATATAAACGCCGTACATATAGATGATGTGGTCGCCTGTGATGACGTTGCCCTTTTCGTCAACCGCAAGGCAGCGGTCGGCGTCGCCGTCGTAAGCAAAGCCTACGTCGAGGCCGTTGTCAACAACAAACTTCTGCAAATGCTCGATGTGGGTTGAGCCGCAGTCGGTGTTGATGTTGTAGCCGTCGGGAGCGTCGTTGATAACGTAAGTTTTTGCACCTAAAGCGTTGAAAACGCCCTTTGCGATATTCCAAGCCGCGCCGTTTGCAACGTCAAGACCTACCTTTACGCCCTTGAAGCTGTACTTGCTCATTGAGATGAGGTAGCCGATGTAGCGGTTACGTCCCTCAACGTAGTCAACGGTACGTCCGATGTCCTCGCGGTGAGCGATCGGAATTTCAATCTTGTCGTCGATGTATTCCTCGACCTTTAAGAGGGTTTCCTCCTCCATCTTCTCGCCCTTGGAGTTGAGAAGCTTAATGCCGTTGTCATAGAACGGGTTGTGTGAAGCGGAAATCATAATACCGCAGTCAAAGTCGTCGGTACGGGTGATGTAAGCAACCGAGGGGGTTGTTGTTACGTGCATGATGTAAGCGTCAGCGCCGCTTGCCATAAGACCTGTGCAGAGCGCGTACTCAAACATATAGGAAGAACGTCTGGTGTCCTTACCGATTACGATTTTTGCCTTTTTGCCCATGTTCTCACCGAAATACCAGCCGAGGAAACGGCCGATTTTTACAGCGTGCTCAAAGGTCAGGTTTTTGTTGGCTTCGCCTCTGAAGCCGTCTGTGCCGAAATACTTGCCCATCAGTCAGTCTTCCTTTCTACAACAACGCCGGGGGTCTTGCAAATGCTGTTCTCGGGGATAACTCCGCGAACGCATGAGGTGGGATATACGTTTGAATGTCTGCCGATAACCGTGCCGGGGTTGAGAACCGCGTTACAGCCGACCTCAACATAGTCGCCTACCATAGCGCCGAACTTTTTAACGCCGGTCTCGAGGTGCTCGTCGCCGTTGTGAACTACAACGAGCTTTTTGTCGGACTTAACGTTTGATGTGATTGAACCCGCGCCCATGTGCGAGAAGTAACCCATGATTGAGTCGCCCACGTAGTTATAGTGCGGAGTCTGAACGTGGTCAAAGAGGATAACGTTCTTGAGCTCTACCGAGTTGCCTACCACGCAGTCTGCACCTACAAGCGCCGAGCCGCGGATAAACGCGCAGTGTCTTACCTCGGTATTCGGGCCGATAATACAGGGAGCTCCGAGATACGCCGAGGGGAATACGGTTGCGGTCTTGTGAACCCAAACGTTTTCGGAAACCTCCTCGTAGTCGTCACCGAGGGTTTTGCCAAGCTCAATAATAAAATCCTTAATGCCCTTTAAGGCTTCCCAAGGGTATGTGAACCGGGAAAGATAGTCCTTAGCGAGCGTGTGGTCGAGATCGTAAAGATCCTTGATTGTATACATTAAAGTCTCTCCTTACTTTCGATATCCAGGAAGTACTTGTAAGCGCCTACTGTGAGCTCGTCGCAGGCAGCCTCGTCGCAGGCGATGATAGCGCCGTTGTGCATCTGAAGCGCGGAGCAGGTCCACTTGTGGCTTACAGAGCCCTCAACAGTCTCGGCAAGAGCCTTAGCCTTGTTGTGGCCGTTGATGAGGATAAGAACCTCTTTTGAATCGGTAACTGTGCCTACGCCTACCGAAAGAGCCTGAGCCGGAACAGCCTCGGGATCGTTGCCGAAGAAACGTGAGTTTACGATTCTTGTGTCGGTGGTGAGGTTACGAACGCCTGTGCGTGAAGCAAGGCTTGTGAAGGGCTCGTTAAAGGCGATGTGGCCGTCAACGCCGATGCCGCCCATGAAGAGGTCGATTCCGCCGTAGGAAGCGATTTTCTCCTCGTATCTTGCGCACTCACCCTCGGGATCGTCAGTCATACCGTTGAGGATGTTGATGTTTTCTGGCTTCATATCAACGAGGTGATCGAAGAAATTGTCGTGCATAAAGTACCAGTAGCTCTGGTCGTGCTCGTGAGGAAGGCCGAGATATTCGTCCATGTTGAAGGTAACAACGTTAGCGAATGAAAGCTCGCCGTTCTGGTTCATTGTGTAGAGCTCCTTGTAAACGCCGATGGGCGATGAGCCTGTGGGAAGTCCGAGCACAAAGGGACGGTCCTCCTTGTGAGCCTTGATTTTCTGAGCGATGTAGTTTGCCGCCCACTTGCACATTTTATCGTAATTGTCCTGAATAACAACTCTCATGATTTTTATCTCCTTTTAAGCTAACATAATAATAAATTTCAAAGCGGCGGAAGAACCTCTGTTACAGTTTTAATTCTGCTTTTTACTTTCTTCCTGACGACACGCTGTTTGCCGTGGCGGCACCCGCCGAATCTTTCGATAACCGCCATTCCTCGTCAACCTTTTACGGTCCGGGCGCTAACAGTCCTTTACTCTCCTTTCACAAGTGGCTGTTTTACTAATATGCAGGACTAAGAAAAATCAGCCCGCATAATCATTAAAATTTTACCATATAAGGTGCTGAAAGTCAAGAAGAACGTCCGCCGTCAAGCACCATACAAGTACAATTTTGCAGGTTTGTACAGCTAATCCTGCAAAAGCAATCTGATAAACTGTAATATTACATAAAAAACGCAGGCAGCGTTATGCTGCCTGCATTAAAATTTTACTCTTTATGATTAAACGTCGGCACTAAATCGCTGAGGAGCTCAACGGTTTTTTCGCTGTCGTTCGAGTCGGCCGCAACGCGGATCCCCTCTAGCTTGTGCCTGAGAACCTCTGAATCGACATTGATTTGATTGCCGATAAAGATTTTCTTGTTCTCCGTGGATTTAAGACCTTCCTCGTCCATCAAAAGCTCCTCAAAAAGCTTTTCGCCCGGGCGAAGTCCGGTAAACACAATCGGAACATCCTTGTAGGGAACCTTGCCGTACATTCTGATAAGGTTCTCCGCGAGGGTTGTAATCTTGACCGGAGCGCCCATATCGAGGACGAAAATTTCGCCTCCCTTTGCCATCGCTCCTGCCTCGAGCACGAGCGACACCGCCTCGGGAATCGTCATAAAGTAGCGGATGATGTCGGGGTGGGTTACGGTGACCGCCGAGCCGCTCTCAATCTGGCGGCGGAACAGCGGAATTACCGAGCCGTTCGAGCCGAGCACGTTGCCGAAGCGCGTTGTCACGAACTCGGTATGCTTTGACTTTTGGGCTCTCGCCTGAATAATCATCTCGCAGGCGCGCTTTGTCGCTCCCATAACGTTTGTGGGGTTAACCGCCTTGTCGGTCGAAATCATAACGAACTTGTCAACGTTGTAAAGCTCGGACAAAGTTGCGACGTTGAACGTGCCGAAAATGTTGTTTTTAACGGCTTCCTCGGGCACGGTCTCCATAAGCGGAACGTGCTTGTGAGCCGCGGCGTGGAACACAATCTGGGGACGGTATTTTTTGAAAATGGTCTCCATTTTGTTGTAGTCGCGCACGGATGAAATTATGGTTTCGAGGTTAACCGCCGTGCCGTATTTGAGCAGAAGCTCCTGCTGGATATCGTAGGCGTTGTTCTCGTAAATATCGACAATTATAATCTGCTTGGGGCTGTAGGAAGCAATCTGACGGACGAGCTCCGAGCCGATAGAACCGCCGCCGCCCGTAACCATGCAGACCTTGTTTGCGATGAACGCGCTGATTTTTTCGCGGTCAAACTCAATCGGCTTTCTGCCGAGCAAATCCTCAATTTTAATCTCCTGAGCCTGGGTGATAAGCGGCTTGTCCTCGGTAAAGAGCAGCTCGCTGAGGTACGGAATAACCTTGATAGTGCACTCGGTGTTTGAGCAGTAGTCGAGAATTCTGCGCTTTTCGTCCTCCTCGCAGGATGGAACGGCTACGATGATATTTGTCACCCTTTGCTCAGCGCAAATCTTCGGAATTTCGCGGCAGGTGCCGAGCACCTCGACGCCCTTAAACGTCGTGTGCAGCTTGGTGATATCGTCGTCAACAAAGCCGACGGGTTCAAGGTTGTGCGAGGGATTGTTCTCGTCCTTTTGCGCGTTGAGAATCTCGGTGACAATCATTCTGCCTGCCATACCCGCGCCGACAACCAGCGTGCGATCGGTGTTTTCGGCGGCTTCGGATTCCGAAATCGTAAGAAACGCCCTCTTAAAAATAAACCTGAACAGCAGCACTCCCGCGGTCGCTGCAATAAAGTACAGCACATACAAAATCTTTCGCGCAGGAACATTGAGCAGTAGTAAAATTACGTAGCCTACCACAAAGCCCAAGGTCATCGCGAGTGCCGTCATCAGATAATCCTTTGAGTTGAAGTACCGCCACGCCCGTGAATACGAGCCGAACAGCATCATCATAAATACGCAGGTAATCTCGGTTATCAGAATATAAAACAAAAGTCCGCGGCTCGCCTCCGCGCCGTAGTAAAAATACGGCTTGAGCTCTCCGAAATTAATGGTGTTGAACAGCTCGAGCGCGTAGTTCAATACAATTCCGCTGACCGCGATTATAAATACATCCGCAAGCAGCAAAATCATCTTGCGGTAGTTGAACTTCCTCATTTCACTAATCCCCTCAGGTATAATTATAACACAACACAATCATAATAGTCCAAATTTTATTATATTATAAAAGCACGCGAATGTCAATCTGAAAAAACTGGACATTCGCGCGTTATTTTGTGCCGTTTCGGTGTTGAAATTTTGCTCAGCCAAAGACGATTTTCGCGGTATCCACACTCTCCTTTGCGTCGCGGCAATAGTAGTCCGCGCCGATTTTCATAGCGTAGTCCTTTGTGAGCACCGCTCCGCCGACAAAGACCGTAACCTTGCTTGTGCCGTCGGGATTTTGAAGCTCCTTTGTGCTCCTGATAAGCTTTATCGTGTCCTCCATGCTCTTGAGCGTGGTGGTCATCAGCGCCGAAAGTCCGACCATTGTGATGTTCTGCTTAACGGCGGTGTCTACAATCAGCTGAGGGTCAACGTCCTTGCCCAAATCGACCACGGTGTAGCCGTAGTTGTCGAGCAGAACCTTGACGATATTCTTGCCGATGTCGTGGATATCGCCCTTGACCGTCGCCATAATGATTTTGCCCTTGCTTACACTTTCCTCTCCGCTCTTGCTCAGGTGCTTTTTGATTACGTCAAAGCAAACCTGCGCGGTGTTCGCGCTCTGGATAAGCTGGGGCAGGAAGATTTTATTCTTCTCAAAATCCGCGCCGACTTTGTCGAGGGCAGGGATTAGCATTTCGTTTACAATTTTCATCGGGTCGTTATTTTCGAGGAGCTTTTCCGTCGCCGAAGCGCCCTCGTTTTTAAGTCCGCTGTAAACAGCCGAAAAGATGTCGGGCTCGGCCTTGCCGTCGTCACTCTGCTTGGACTTGGGAGCGGCGGCGTCGTTGTACTCCGCGATAAACTCTACGGAATTTTTATCAGCGCCCGAAAGCACCCTATACGCCCTGACAGCGCCGGTCATAGCCTCGGCGTTGGGGTTGATAATCGGCAAATCGAGCCCTTCCTCGAGAGCCATAGTCAGGAAGGTGCTGTTGACAAGCTCGCGGTTCGGCAGTCCGAAGGAGATGTTTGAAACTCCCAAACAGGTCTTGCAGCCGAGCTCGGTTTTTACCCTGTGAAGCGCCTTCAAGGTCTCGGCGCAGGCGTCCTGCTCGGCGGAAACCGTCAGTGTAAGGCAGTCGATGTAAACGTCCTTTTTGTCGATTCCGATTTGCTGTGCGCGGTCAACGATCCGCTTTGCAATTTCAAAACGTCCCTCGGCGGTCTTGGGGATTCCGCCCTCGTCGAGCGTTAGTCCGATGACCGAAGCGCCGTACTTTTTGACGAGCGGAAGCACGGAATTAAGGCTCTTTTCCTCGCCGTTTACGGAGTTTACAATCGGCTTGCCGTTGTAGCAGCGCAGACCTGCCTCGAGCACGTCGGGCTTGGTTGAATCTATCTGAAGCGGCGCGTCGCACACCGCCTGAATAGCCTTGATAACGCGCGTCATCATCTGCTTTTCGTCAATTTCAGGGTGGCCGACGTTGACGTCGAGAATTTGCGCGCCTGCGTTAACCTGACTTAAAGCCTGCGACAGAATATAGTCGATGTCGTTGTTGACAAGCGCCTGCTTAAAGAGCTTTTTGCCTGTCGGGTTAATGCGCTCTCCGATAATGCGCGGCATATTAATCTCAACCGCGGTGCTGGGGCTGCAAACCGAGGTGTCGCGCTTAACAGCACCCTTGGTGAAGGTCTTGCCGTCGAGCGAATTTTTAATTTCCTTTATATATTCGGGGGTAGTGCCGCAGCAGCCGCCCGCCACTTTTACGCCGTATTTGAGTAGTCCGCAGACGCACTCCGCAAACCTGTCGGGTAAAATATCATATTCGTTGCTGTTAGGGTCGGGAAGTCCTGCGTTAGCCTTGACAATAAGCGGCAAATTTGTGTACTCGCTCATCTCCGACACCACGCCCTCGAGCTCGTCGGGACCGAGAGAACAGTTGACGCCGAGCGCCGAAACGCCCAGTCCTGTCAGCGTAAGCGCCGCCGAGGCAGGCGAAACGCCTGTAAAGGTTCTTCCGCTGCGCTCAAAGGTCATCGTGGCGATTACGGGCTTGTCGGAATTTTCCTTAGCCGCGAGCACCGCCGCCTTTAATTCATAGAGGTCGGTCATCGTCTCAAAGACAATCAAATCCGCGTCCTTGCCTGCGACAATCTGCTCCTTAAAATATTCATAAGCCTGCTCAAAGCTCAGAGAACCCGCAGGCTCAAGCAGCATACCGATTGGCCCGATATCGAGCGCGACAAGGGCGTTTGTACCCTGAGCCGCCGCCTTGGCGTTATTTACACCTGCCTTTATAATCTCGTCAACGGAGTATCCGCTGCCCTCGAGCTTATAGGCGTTCGCGCCAAAGGTGTTGGCGTAGACAACGTCCGCGCCTGCCGCGATATACTCCTTGTGAAACGAGGTGATAAGCTCAGCTCTTGTTATATTCAAGGTCTCGGGAGAATGGTCGTACTGCGCGCCGCTCTTTTGTATAAGCGTGCCCATTGCTCCGTCGAGGATGATAAATTCTTTTGTATTCAGTAATGTGTTAAAATCCACAGTGTTCTCCGTTCCTTCTGTATTTACATCTGTCGCGCATATCGCACACGGCACAGCCGCGCTTTTTGCGCTCGATGGGGTTGTGTGACATCCCTGCAATCGCCGTGACCGACTTTGAGGGGATTAAAAGAAAATTTTCATTCGCGCTCAGCCCGATTTTCCTCGGCGCGTCGAGCAGGCTCAAAAACTCCTTTTGAAGCTCAATCGGGTAGTCGCCGTAGCCGGGACTGTAGCGAAAGGTAAAGTAGTATTCGGGGTATTTTTCAGCCAAAAGCGCGTCTACACTTTGGCAGAGCTGCTCCACCGCGACGCTCGAAAAGCTGTCGAGCACCACCGCGCGCGGCATATCCGAAATCTGGCTCACCCTTATCATACGGTCAACCTCCGCGCCTAAGGTGGCGCAGATTAATACCGCCTTGGTACAACCGTTTAAATGGCTTTTTATGTCCTCTCCTGCCGTTAATTTCTCGTTCGGCAGGTCTATAATTTTATATAAAAACTTCAGCTTGGCGGTAGACAAAACCTGCTTTTCACAGCTGTCGAAAAGCTCACTCATCCGCTCGTCAAGCTCAATTTTCGCTCCGCCGAGGTAGCGCTTGGCTTCGTTCCTGTTAAGGCTTGTCAGCTCAATCATAGCAGGCTCGACACCGCCTCGGTGATTTTCCGCGCGATGTAGGGGTTGTTCATCGTGTACAGATGAATTCCGTCAACGCCGTTCGCGATTAAATCGACAATCTGCTCGACCGCGTAGGCAATTCCGGCGTCGCGCAGGGCTTCGGGCTTGCTCTCGTACTTCTGCATAATCTTTGTAAATTTTACGGGCAGGCTCGCTCCGCACATCGACACCATGCGCTCAATTTGGCTCTTATTGGTGACGGGCATAATTCCTGCCTCAACAGGCACGTCTATTCCTGCGATTTTCGTGCGCTCCAAAAAGCGGTAGAACGCGCCGTTGTCAAAAAAGAGCTGGCTAATCAGGTGGTCGGCGCCCGAATCGACCTTCTTTTTGAGGTTGAGCACGTCCTCTACCTCGTCCTTTGCGTCGAGGTGAACCTCGGGATAGCACGCGCCTGCAACGTCAAAGTCGCCCTTCGACTTGATGTACGCGCACAAATCGCTCGCGTGGGCAAAGTCCTTTTGCGGTTCAACGCCGTCGACGTAATCTCCGCGCAGAGCGAGGATATTTTCAATATTATGCTCCTTAAAATCCTGCAAGGTTTCGTCAATCATCGCCCTTGTGCTGTTAACGCAGGTCAGGTGCGCCATCGACTCAACGCCGAGCCCATTTTTAATCTTCGAGGCAATTTCGCAGGTTCTGCTGTGACCGCCCGTACCGCCTGCGCCGTAGGTAACGCTGATAAAGTCGGGCTTTAACGCGCAAATTTCCTCGAGCTTGCCGTATACCGACTCAATCGGTGAGATTTTCTTGGGCGGAAAGACCTCAAAGGAAAGTATGGTTCTGTCTGAATTTTCAAAAAGCTCTCTGATTTTCATAGTTCATACCGCTTTCTTTATAAATTATATAAAGCATTATATCACAGATTTTCCGCAATTTCAATAAACCATATGCATTAAAGTATATCCGCGGACAGATACGCATATATTTTACCAGCTTATAATTTGGAGGAATTGTGTGGAAATTTCACTTGACGACCGCGCGGTAATGCTCGGTGAATACATAATCGAGAGCGGCTCAACCGTTAGGGAAGCCGCCAAAAAGTACGGAATAAGCAAGAGCACCGTGCACAAGGACGTTACCTTTCGCCTGCGCTCGGCAAATCCTGCCGTTTACCGCAGTGTGCGCGAAATACTCGACAAAAACAAGAGCGAACGGCACATCCGCGGAGGGCTGGCGACCAAGCATAAATACGAGATTATCGGTGAAAATCTTAAATAATAACCTAATAAGGGCGTTATAAAAATAAATAAGTTGTTTTATCCGCCAAACTTTTTTCAAATTCTTTACAATCGCGGTTTGTTGGTGTATAATTAGGCTGTTTTAGTGCGTTTTACGCAATTTTTAAATTTGATTATTTATGGAACGGTTAAAAGGCAGCGCCGAAAATCGCGGTGCACGCCTTGATTAAGGAGTTTTTAAGATGAGGAAGATTCCGTTTTCGCCGCCCGACATCTCTCAGGCGGAAATTGATGAGGTTGTAAAGGTAGTCAAATCTGGCTGGATTACAACCGGTCCCGAGACTAAGCTTTTTGAGAGCCAAATTGCAAAGTACTGCCACGTTGAACGCGCGGTTTGCCTTTCTTCGCAGACCTCCTGCGCGGAGCTTACGCTGAGAATTTTGGGCGTAGGACCGGGCGACGAGGTTATTGTTCCGGCGTACACCTACACCGCCTCTGCCTCAATAATTTACCATGTAGGCGCAAAGCCCGTTATGATTGACTGCAAAAGCGGCAGCTTCGAGATGGATTACGACAAAATGGAAGCCGCCATCAACCACAACACCAAGGCGGTTATGGCAGTCGATTTGGCAGGCATTATCTGCGATTACGACAGAATTTACGAGGCTGTTGAGCGCAAAAAGAGCATATTTGAGCCGAAGAATGAAATTCAGGAAAAGTTCGGCAGAGTTTTTGTTATGGCAGACGGCGCTCACTCTTTCGGCGCAATGCGCGGCGGAAAGATGTGCGGTGAGATTGCCGACTTTACGAATGTAAGCTTCCACGCCGTTAAAAATATGACCACTGCCGAGGGCGGCGCCGCTATGCACAGAAGCCATGACGGTATTGACGAGGATGAGATGTACAAAAAGTATATGCTCCTCTCGCTCCACGGCCAGACAAAGGACGCCTACGCAAAGAACAAGGTCGCCTCGTGGGAATACGACGTTGTTGACACGCAGTACAAATGTAATATGCCCGACGTGCTCGCGGCACTGGGCGTTGCGCAGCTTTCAAGATACGACAAAATCCTCGACAGACGTCACGAGCTTATCAGGATGTACAACGAGGAGCTAAAGGATTTGCCCATTCAGCTGCTCAACCACTGCGACGAAAATCACCGCAGCAGCGGCCACCTGTACTTTGTACGCTTTATCGGCAGGGACGACGAGTACCGCAACAAGTTCTACAATATGATGGCGGAAAACGGCGTTATGTGTAACGTTCACTACAAGCCCCTTCCCCTGCTTTCGGCATACAGCAAGCGCGGCTTTAAGATGACCGACTACCCAAACGCATATAATATGTATAAAAACGAGCTCACCCTGCCGCTCAACTCCACAATGAGCGACGACGACGCAAGGTATGTGCTCGACACCTTTAAGCAGTGCATTAAAAGCCTTGACTGATAAAAAATCCACGGCGGTTTGCGGAAAAACGCAGACCGCCTGATTTATTTTTTTAATGCTTTTTATATCGGAGAAGCGAACGGCTGATCCTCATACAACCGCGCAAATTTTCACGCCTTTTTGCGGTATAAAAGCACCAAAATACAGCTTTTTCGGTTAAAAAAATAAATTGAAAAAAAGTGTTGACAAAAGTGTTTTCGTGTAGTATAATAGCAAATGTTCTCAGAGAGAACGAGTTGGTGTTGATGACGCTGAGGGTCCACCTGTTCCCATACCGAACACAGAAGTTAAGCTCAGTGGTGCCGAAAATAGTGCTCTGGCGACGGAGTGTGAAAATAGGGAGATGCCAACACTTAAAAGTGTCCACCCAATAGGGTGGGCGTTTTTCTTTTTACGGAGTTTTTTATGATTACAGATTACTTAAAATCCCTGCCGGACGTTTGGCAGTCGCTCAAAAGCAGCGGCAAGCCCGTCGTGCTCTACGGAATGGGCGACGGCGCTGACAAGGTACTGTCCGCCTTTGAAAAGTTTAGTATAAACGCCTCGGCGGTTATGGCAAGCGATGAATTTGTCCGCGGTCAGAGCTTTCACGGCTTTAGGGTAAAAAAGCTTTCCGAGCTCGAATCGGAACACAGCGATTTTACCGTGGCACTCTGCTTTGCAAGCCAATTGCCCGACGTTATGCAGACAATTAAAAACGTCGCGGACAGGCACAAAACCCTTGTGCCGAGCGTGCCTGTATTCGGAGATATTTTATTTGACGGTGAATTTATTGACAGCTTTTCGGACGAAATCGAGCAGGCTTACAATCTGCTCGCGGACGAGCAGTCAAGGCGCGTTTACAAAAATGTTCTTGCCTTTTACCGCACGGGCGAGCTCAATTTGCTCGACGAAATCACCACGGACAAAAGCGAGGCTTTTAATAACATATTAAAGCTCGGCAAAAACGAGGTTTACGTTGACCTCGGCGCGTACAACGGCGACACAATCGACGAGTTTTTGAGCTTCACGGACGGCAGCTACCGCAAGATTGTCGCCTTTGAGCCGAACGGCAAGAATTTTGAAAAGCTTAAGGCGCACTGCGCTGATATGGAGAACGTCGAGCTCTGGCAGCTCGGCGCGTACAGCCGCAACACTGTGCTGACCTTCAACAACAAGGCAGGGCGCAACAGCGCGATTGCCGAAAGCGGAGTGCAAACTCAGGTCGCCGCGGTCGATACAATCCTCTGCGGAACGGCGGCAGGCTATATTAAAGCCGACGTCGAGGGCGCGGACTATCACACCCTGCTCGGTATGAAAAACACGCTGAAAAGCTTTAAGCCGAAGCTTAATTTTTCAGCGTACCACCGCTTTGAAGATATCTTCAAGCTTCCGCTGTTAATCAACGAGCTCAACCCGGAATACAAAATCTATCTCCGCCACCACCCCTACATTCCCGCGTGGGATACTAATATATATTGTATATAACAAAAGCATTGAATTAAATCGCCTTATGTGATAAACTAATATAAAGGTGGTGCTTAATATGATGTATCCATATATAACGCTTGACGACGAAACCGAGATTGTCCATTCAGAGCTGCTAAAGGATAACACCGTTAAGGTATATATAGAAAAGCCCGACGAAAACGACGGCTTTCACTGTGCGAGCTGTTATCTGCCGGGTTATGAGTGGAAGGATATTTCGGGTTTTTCTGAGGAAGAAATCAAAAAATACCAAACAATTATAGAAAACAACGCCCATTTGATTATAGAATTATCGCAAAATGGTTAGACTTTTTCGGTGAACTGACATACTATTGCTGATACAACTAAATAAACCGCTTTCTATATATATAGGAAAACTCAGCCGTATTTACCCCGAGGGATTAACAGTCCTTCGGGGTGTTTTTTTGCTTTAAAAAGCATTTTTAAAAAAAATCTAAAAAACTTTAAAAACCGTAAAATTCTGTCAGGGTTTTGTCACAGTCGGTCTGGTATACTTTAGTCACAGTCAAGGAGAGATACGCTCCCTGAGATAAATAAAAAGGAGAATCAAGCAATGAAAAACACAAACACAACTACAAACAAAAACAACGCATTTAATTCAATTAACAAAGGAGAGATTACAATGACAACCAAAAAGACAACCAAGACAAAAACAAGAATCATCGCTGCGGTCCTCGCAGTTATTTCAACAGTTTCGCTGACAGCTTTCGCGGCAACCTCAGTTTCCGCGGCTGAAACAGGAAAAACCGCAGCAACCGTGCAGCTCAGCGATGAAGAGCAGAAAAAAAAGGATTTTGAGGAGCTTAAAAAAGCCAAGGACGGCAAAGAGGCTATGGCGATTTACCAGAAAATCTACGACAGAATGGAACGCAAGATGAACGAGCCCAAGCCGGATCCCATCGACCACAAGGGCAAGACCACCGTTAAGACCGATGGCGGAGAAAAGGATTATGACACCTTCGACGAGGCGTTTGAACAGGCGGTCAAGGCAAAAAACGCTTTCATCAAGCTTCACTCGGAACAAAACAAACTGACAGGTAAGACAGTTCCCGCAGGCTGCGACATCGACATCGACATCAACGGCTTTTCAATGTATTCAAAAGGCGACACCTTCACCGTAGACAACGGCGGCGTACTCCACGTAAGCAACGGCTTTTTCTCAGGCGACTGCTCGGCAGTAAAAGCAAACGGTACCGTCTACCTCAACAAGCTTACAATAAGAGACGCAACCGACTCGGCTGTTAAAGTAGCTCAGGGAGTAAAGGCTATCATCACCAACTGCTTATTTGAAGAAAACAAAGGAGAACGCGGCGGCGCAATCTATATGCCCGGCCAGGTTTACGGCTCAGATATCAGGAACAATAAATTCATCGACAACCGCTCAACCAAGGAGGGCGGCGCTGTATACACAAGCACACCCATCACAGGCTGCCTGTTTAAGTACAACATGTCCGACAGCAACGGCGGAGCGGTTTACTACGGACACAGCGTTCAGGCTATCAAAAACTGCACCTTCCAGGGCAACTCTGCCGTGGGTCGCGGCGGCGCTCTGTATCTGTCCGCGTCAAACGAAATCATCGGCAACATCTTTAACGACAACCATTCCGACATTAGCGGCGGCGCGATTTATGTACCCGAGGATACCGACCAGAAAATCACTTATTCAACCTTCTATCGTAATACCGCAAACGGCAGCGGCGGCGGAATCTATGTAGGCGAGCACAGCAAGCTTGAAGCGATTGCACTTACCCTTACCGCCAACGAGGCAAACTACAGAGGCGGCGCAATCTACCTCGGCGCACTGACAAAATCAGACCACTATTTTGACGCTATGAAAATCACCGACAACAAAGCGTCTATAGGCGGCGGCGTTTACTGCGACGCGGGCTTTGCCAGAGCAGCGGACGTATATCTCAACCGTGATATCATTGTTAAGGACAACGCAAACGGCAACTTCTACCTTGTAAAGAATTACGAAAAAAAGGCTGTTCTCTATACAACAAGGAATTTCTTTACCGACCAGTCCTGCGTTTACGTAAACTCCTCCGAGAGCGGCGAGCGCGCGGTTGTAAGCCTTGAAGAAAAGTTCCACGAGAACGCTTTCCACGGCGACAACGGCAGACGCCTTGAGAGAGGAACACTCCACAACTACACCCTCTACATTCAGTAATTAAAGAAAGCTTTACCAAAACAAAGCAATACAAAACCGGACAGCTCACAGGTTGTCCGGTTTGTTTTTTATATATTTTAATCTTATCAGTCTAAATCCGTGTTGCCTCTGTCGGTTTCGTCGAGCATTCTGTCGATGTCCGACATATACTTGTCGTAATCAAAATCATCGTCAATATCCCTCGGCGACGAAGCGCGCTTTTCGGAAGCGCGGGGAGCTCTGTCGGCAGTGCGCGCCGCGTGAGCGCTGCGCGAGCCGTGTGATGAACGCTGCGCACGGGAGGCTTGCTCTCTGCGGCGCGGACGCTCGCTTTCCTCAGCCATTCTCTGCTTTTCGCGCTCGTCACGGCGCTTTGCCTGGAGCAAAAGCTCCTCGGCAGCCTGCTTTTCCTTTTTCTCCTGCTTTCTTCTGGCGTCACCAAAGGCGAGGTCGCCCAAAAACAGTCCGAAAATTCCTGCAATCAGGTAAACCACAAGCAAAATAATATTTGTCGGGTTCGAAAAGCCGCCTGCGTAAATCATCATTGTGAACAAAAACGCAATCGGCGCGATCAGCGTAAACAAAAAGTCAAGTCCGTGCTTTGCGCAGTAGACAGCCGAGCATACCACCTGTGTCATCAGCAGGATGAAGTAGTAGCCTACAGCCGAAAACTTCTGCATCGGTTCGCTTATAAAAATCAGCGGTACAAGCAAAAATACCGCGAAAATTATGATAGCGTACGGAAGATATTTTTTTATCATAGCGGTCATAATAACAGCTCCTTTTATCCGTTTTAATACGGTGTTATATTAAATTATACTATATATTTAAAAAAAATCAAGAACATAAAATCATTGTTGACATTATAGCGCAAAAGGGATAAAATATAAGGGTAGCCGTTAAATTTTTCGGCAATTTTTTATTGAGGGGTGAAACATTAATGGACGCAGACGGAAGTTTAGGCGTTGTTCCCGGGCGAAGTTGCAGCGGACGGCAGTTCTGCGTTCGTTGTGTCGCTTAAATTTAAAACCCTGCAATTATAAACCGCAAAACGCTTGAAAATTGCGTGGTTTTGAGTTTACGGACTGCGCCTTTTGAACACGTCTCTTTCCACGATGCAAAAAATGCAAAAGGAGGAGAGATGATGATTCAGGTTAACGTAACCATTACGGAGACCATCAAGAAGCTGCTCGAGGAGAAAAAATTCAACACTCTTCGGGACATTCTTGTAACAATGAAGCCGTACGATATTGCGGCTGTTTTTGAGGAGCTTCAGGACGAAAAAACCCCGATTCTCTTCAGAATTTTACCAAAGGAGCTTGCGGCGGAAACCTTTGTAGAGATGGACGAGGACACTCAGGAGTTCCTTATCCACGGCTTCAGCGACAGCGAGCTTAAAGAGATTGTAAACGAGCTGTTTGTCGACGACGCGGTTGATATTATCGAGGAAATGCCGGCAAACGTCGTAAAGCGAATTTTGCGGCAGGCTGACAAGGATATGAGACGCGAGATTAACGAGCTTCTCAAATATCCCGAGGACAGCGCAGGCTCGATTATGACGACCGAGTTTATTGTGCTCCGCCCTGATATGACCGCCGAAATGGCGATTAAGCGAATCAGGCGAACCGGTGTTGACAAGGAGACAATTTACACCTGCTACGTGACCGATGAAAACAACAGGCTTATCGGTATCACCACGGTCAAGGATTTGCTGTTGGCCGAGGACGACGACACCGTTAAGGATATGATGGAGGAAAACGTAATTTCCGTTCATACCCTCGACGACCAGGAGCAGGTTGCCCAGCTTTTCTCAAACTACGACTTTTTGGCGCTGCCCGTTGTCGATAACGAGCAAAGGCTCGTCGGAATCGTTACCATTGACGACGCTATCGACGTTATCCGCGAGGAGGCTACCGAGGACTTTGAAAAAATGGCTGCGGTACTTCCCTCCGACAAGCCGTATATGAAAACCAGCGTTTGGGGAATTTACAAAAAGCGTGTGCCGTGGCTGCTTATCCTTATGCTCTCGGCAACCTTTACAAGTACGATTATTTCGAGCTTTGACGGAATGCTTGCGAGCGTGATTATTCTGTCGAGCTTTATCCCGATGATTACGGGCTCGGGCGGTAACGCAGGCTCGCAGGCTTCGGTTTCGGTTATCCGCGCGCTGTCGCTCGGAGAGATTGAATTTAAAAGTATGTTCGTCGTGCTCTGGAAGGAGCTAAGGGTGGCGTTTTTCTGCGGACTGACGCTTGCGGTCGCGAACTTTGTAAAGCTGATGATTTTTGATTTGCGAGGTCACGACAACGCTCTGTTCATCGCGCTTGTGGTGTCGCTAACGCTCGTCGGCACGATTATTATGGCAAAGCTTGTCGGCGCCAGCCTTCCGCTTTTGTCGAGCAAAATCGGACTTGACCCTGCGGTTATGGCAAATCCGCTGATTACCACGGTCTGCGACTCGCTCTCGCTGCTGATTTACTTCGGCGTAGCAAGTATGGTTTTGCAGCTGTAAAAATTTAAAGCATTGTTATTTAAAGGCTCCCCTGACGTGCGAAAGCACTTTAGGGGAGCTGTCGCGTAAGCGACTGAGGGGTTGGCGTTGGTGATTATATTATTTTTACATAACAAACACAACTCGCGCTATCGGAAACGAAACCCCCTCCGTCAGCATAGCTGACACCTCCCCTAAAGCTAAAGCGTTAGGGGAGGCTTTAAAACGATTTAAAACAAGTAACCGCTGAGGTTTTTTCCTCAGCGGTCTTTTTGTTGTGCGGGCGTTCAGCTTAATAACCTTCGCCTTTCTGCGACGGACGGCTCTGCCGTGCGAATACGCGCGCTTTTTGCGCTTTGAGCCTAACAAAATCACCCTCGCGGAATTGCCCACGGCGTAAAAGATAAACACGAATACACAAAAATTGAAAATCAGATTAAACATAATACCTTCCTCACTTTTACCTTCCGAATTTGGGGTTCACTTTGTCAATTTAGGCCCTCATACTTTGCTTGAATGAAAAAGTGAAGCTAAGGTAAAAACACGTTAGCGGTCAATTTCGTCCAAGCTGATTGAAATTTGAGCCTGTTTCGACGTTCAAAACGCGGAAACGAAGCTGGTTTTACTTAATGTGGCAATCATCAGTGCATAGCAAAGCTGACAGACCGCCTCTCGATTTTGTCAAAGTGAAACCGACCTGCCTTTTCAAGCAATATAGCCGGTCACTGCCCGCAAAATCGTTAATTTACTTTGTTAATAATGTGGGATTGAGATTGACCTCATCGGAGGGAATCGCGTGTAACCCCAGCATTTTCAGAAGAAGCTTTACTTCCTTTCGATCTTCCGCTTCAAATGGAGATTTGCCCCCGAGCTTTTCCCGTCTGGTGCTGTTAATATGGTTCATCAAAAGCACCATATCGTCCTGTGTGTAAGGGTTGAAGCTTTTGCCTTTACGCAGAACATAGCGTATATATTCGTGGTTCTTTTCAAGCTGAGCCTTTTGCCAAGACGCCTGCGGATCACAGTAAAACAAACGTGTCCTCTGAACGCCCTGATCCGTCTTTTCAAGCTCCTGTGTGTACTTGAACTCACTGCCGTTGTCAGTCAGGATAACCGGGAAAATTTTGCGAAAATTTTCCACCCCGACAAGGCTTGTCAGGTAGTCAAACTGTTCCACAACCGTTGCCGCCTTGCCGTCCCTCATCAGCATAATCAGCATCAGATTCGTCTTGCGAAACAGCAGCGTCAGCATCCGTTTTCCCTGTTCCCGGCATCCTTTGACCGTGTCCATCTCAACAACGTTGATATCAGGGTGCTTCTCCATATATTTCACAAAATCAAGGTAGGTTCGCGTCTGTCTGAACTTCTGGTTTTGAAACGCCTCAGATTCTTCACGCTTCTTTTTTCTCTGCTTGTAAGAAACCTTCCTGCGCAAATCAAAGTTGTTGACCTTCAAACAACCCATGTCAATGTAACGGTACAAGGTGCGCGGTGAAACGCCGATTTCATCGCCGTGTTCCGCATAGATATGCGAAATCGGCTGTCCTTTGCGAATCAGTGGGGAAACAATTGAGTCAATGCGTTTCAGCTCATCCTCGTCTGCGTGGGTTTTCTTTCGCGCCTTGGAATAACGCTTTTTGGACATCGCGTCGGCTTGGTTCGCCATGTAGTAAAACCGGTCGCATTTGCAATTCCTGCGGCGGGAACAAACATTGCAAACATACGGCGGCTTTTGGAGAACAGAGCAGGGGGAGTTGTCGTACTTGTTGCAAAGCTCTCTGCAATTAAAGTCAAAGCACCAAACACATTTGCGTTTGCAGTCAAAGTTGCAGCAAAGATTCTTTTCCTCGCATTCGTTGGCAAACCGGCAGTCATTTCCGTGCGGCTTAGATCCTTTGGCAGGAGTTCGGTTCATCCGAATTTCTTTAGAAACCGATGCTCTCGATACGCCTATTCTACGGGCAATTTCGGTTAATGAAAGTCGTTGATAAATTCCACTTTCAATAATGATTCTTTGTGATAAATTGATTCTGCTCATAATTACCTGCTTTCCGCAGGCAGTAACCGAAATCATTCTACCACACCGACCGTCAACCTTGACTGAACGCTGAGAAAAATGCTGAAAAGTTTTTGAAGGCGACGGAAACTCGGAAATATCCAAACGTTTTCGCCTTCAAAATGACGAGTGTAGCATTTTTCTCACCAACCCGTCAAGGTCAAGCCGCCTTAGGGCGGTGACTGCGTTAAAAGGCTCCGAAAATCTGGAAATATCCAAATATATACCCTGCACTTTTGTCAAGGTGAGCTTTCGCTAACTCTCCAAATTTTCCCTTAAAACGTTAACTTCACTTTGTCAATTTAGGGCCCTCATACTTTAATTATAAACGATTGACTGTCCAATAAAACTCCCTATGCTCCGCAAATCCAAAACATTTGTTTGATGAAATTTTCGAATTTTCTGCCGAAAAAACGGTTGACAGCCGCAAAAATATCAATACAATTAAGATATACAATAAAAATTCGGAGGTATTTAATATGCTCGAAAACGGAACAAAAGCTCCCGACTTTACCCTGCCCGACCAAAACGGAGAGGAAAAATCACTCTCGGACTACAGAGGACAGAAGGTAATTTTATACTTTTACCCGAAGGATATGACCTCAGGCTGTACAAAGCAGGCTTGCGCGTTCGGAGAGCTGTATCCGCAGTTCCGCGAAAAGGGCGCGGTGGTGCTGGGCGTGAGCAAGGACAGCGTGGCTTCGCACAAAAAATTTGAGGAAAAGTACGGACTGCCGTTCACACTGCTTTCGGACGTCGAAAAGACCGTTATTCAGGCGTACGACGTGTGGAAGGAAAAGAAGCTCTACGGCAAGGTTAGCATGGGCGTTGTGCGCACAACCTACCTGATTGACGAGGACGGCGTAATCGTCAAGGCGTTCGGTAAGGTCAAGGCAGCGGACAACCCTGCGCAGATGCTCGGTGAGCTGAGTTGAGGATAATAATCGCCCCTGCAAAGCAAATGAAGGTCGAGACGGACGTGCCCGGCTGAAAACAAATATGTGCTTTTAAAATAATAAACTCTTACCCAAATAAAATCTTGGGTAAGAGTTTTGTTTTAGTTAAAAGGCTTTATAAGCCCATAATTTCTTTCTTTTTTGTATCAAATTCTTCTTGTGTCAATATTCCTTGGTCGAGCAATTCTTTTAATTTGGTTACTGCTTGAATTTGCTCATCAAAAGTTAATAAGGACTTGTCCTGTTCTGGCATATCATTTTCTGTCTGGTTATTTGCAATTATACCAATGACATCTTCTGCCATTTGAACCTTCTTTGATTTTGAACGTTTTTGACCTATTCCACCAAGAACCGTCCCTACAACTCCGTTTTGCAAAACACCTTTTACCGTATCAACGGTATTTAAACCAAGCGTTTCATCTACCAAACCTATTCCGCTTTTTACTTTATCAGCTCCGCGCCTGACAGAAGTTTTCCCACTGACAAGTTCGTTAATTTGTTTAACAAACTTTTTTGCTGCAAAAAAAGATTCAAAAGTTATTTTATGTACGCTGTCAACAAAGTACAATTCAACTTCATCAATATGTTGCTTAACTTGTGGTTTTTCATTGTAAATTTTCAGTGAATCTATGGGGGTTTTTTCAATATTTGTTTCATATTTTCTAAAACCAATTTTTGTTTTATAAATATAAACCAAGTAATAATTGGTAAGAATAACCGCCGTTTTCCCTTTTGGTATTAATGTGCAAGTAACATTTTCTTCTTTGAATAAAATAACTTCATTCTCCTGTAATACATAATTCTCCATCTCTTTCCTCCTTTTATTTTTGTAAACTAACAGCAAATTCGTTTTTATTATTATATCTTAAACTTTGAAAAATTACAACAATAAACTTATAAGTTTAGTTGTAGGGGCGTGCATTGCACGCCCGCATAAACTGCGCTGTCCTATCATACCAATTTGTTTTAAGAAAAGATTTACTTCCTATCAGCGGGCGCACACGCAGGTGCGCCCCTACAGTGTTAATTATATATATGCGTTTGGTTTATAACGTGGCGATAAAGGAAACGCCGCCCCCTCCGCCGCCTTAGGGCGGCACCTTTTTCTGGCGAAAACGGCAACCTTAGCACGTCGGCAACCCTTTTGGGCTTCGCCCATTTCCCCTACGAGGGGAATCACCTTTTGGGCTTCGCCCATTTCCCCTAACAGGGGAATTTCCCATAGCTTACGCGATGGGGGAGGCTTTAAACGTTTACTCACAATATATTAAACTCTAAACATTAAACTATAAACATTAAATCCTAAACAAAAACAGGCTCAGCGCGAAGCCGAACCTGAATAAATACCTGCATATATATTAGTATACATTAATCAATATTAAAAAGCACAAAGCCGCCGCGGCGCGGATAGCCTGTGTTCCAGAGGTCTTTAAGGCTGAGCCACTCATAGCCGCTGTAGGTGACCGCCTTGACGTAAAAGCCGTTTGTATCGTTGTAGCCGTTGATTAAAAACCAGTGCCATACGTAGTCCTCATACCGCTTGTCGCGGTGGTTAAGTATCAGCGTGGGGATTGGATATTCGCCGTCAATCTGCCTGATTACGGCGCTTTTTGCGCTGTCATACGGCTCGTCACCCGAAAACTCGGTCATACTCAGACTGTCCTCTCCCCTGTCGCGCAGATACTGTGAATAGCCGTCAACGAAAATATCGAGCCTGTCAATGCCCGTCATCCGCGGAGAGAGGTAGGGCTTCATCACATACGCGAAGTCAACATATTCATCCCTGCCGAGAGCTCTGTAATTTTCCGGCGCGATTTTTGAAAGTCCGCGGTGAAGCGCAAAATACATACTGCTGTCGCAGGCGGTCTCAGCGCCGCAGCCGCCGATTCGCATCATAAAGGTCGGAAACCAATCCTGATTTCCGCCGTAGGACGCGCCGATATTAAAATGCGGAAGTTCCTTTTTCATAAGCTCACCTATGCTTTATCAGCCTGATTATCCTCGGGCGGTTGTACCGCTGAATGATGACGAACATCAAATCAAACGCCGCGGCGCAGAGTGACGTGATTAAAAACACCCAAAACGCGCCGAATACCGCCGAAAACGCCACGGGCACAAAGCTCAAAATTACAATCGTCTCGTGCACAAGCTCCGCTTGGCACATAGCCTGAGCGATTTCGTCCCAGGTGTGAAGCTTTGGATTAAAAACATTCGGCTCAAAGGTCGGAAGCCTGTGCTTCCGGTTCTTAACACCGAGAAATTTGTACAGCTTTTTCTCCCACGGACGGCATTTGAACCAAGCGCTGTTGTAATCCGCGCGGTTTTTCATTGTAATGTCAAAGGCAAAGCCCACGCCGAGCCTCATCAAAAAGTGGTACGCGACAGTGCCGAAGGTAACCGCGAGCGAGTAAAACGCGTCTGTACGCGTATTTGCGAAAAGTACGGCAAATACAACAGTCAAGGCGACCGAGCCTGCGGTAATAATGTACATAGTTCTTTTCATATTGCAGTGAATTCCTTAAAATTGCTGACTCCATCATACTACATCAGCGCCGAAAAGTCCAGACAAAAACCGTGCGTATTGCAGAATTGTATTTTCATTATATATGGTAAAATAAATTTATTAAAACCTGAACGGGGGATTTTTTATGGCATTATTTCAAAAGGAAAACGCATACACCGAAACTGTTAATTATAAAAGTATGAGCAAGGAGCAGTTGATTATGCTGCTCAGCGCCCAAAAAAGCGATATTGACGTGCTCACGCGCAAGCTTGCCGACGCAGGCACTGCCGTTGACGAGAAGAACCGCCTTGCTCAGCAGGTGCAGGCTCTCATCGCCGAAAACGAGGCTCTTAAGGCAAAGAACGCCGAGCTTGAGCAAAAGACTTCCGTCGCAGAAACGGAGATTACCGAAATCGGCTCCAATCCCTAATTACAGGCTTGGTCGATCCTATGAGGATTTTAAGAAATATATGGAATCCCACCCTAATATGCCTGTCGTTCAGATGGATACGGTTGTGGGTTCAAGGAAAAAAGGTCAGCGTATTTTGACAATGTTGTTCCTCAAAACTTCAGTTATGCTAATGTTTCTTATCCCCGACGGTAAGGCGCAACTGCTCGTGTATTTCCATATACTCACGATTTCGACGTATTGCGTTTACTTTTGCATAAGCGTTCGTGATACGTCTGCTTTGCTATGCCTTGTTTCACTTGTTTTTGCTGAATTTAGGTGTATTTTACCATACTTTGCTACTGTTTTCTACCCCTATTTTCCTTTCTGATGTTGTTTTTCCGTTCTTAAGTGTATTTACCCTACTTTCTCTTTTTCATTCAAGCAATGAATTAAATTTATTAACAAGATATAATTAGAAAACGTGCAAACGAAACCGAAACTCCGTTTGCACGCTGTTTGAATTATTCACAGTAAGATTTGATACACGCCGAAACAAATTCTGCCGTACCCTCGCCGTGTTTGTCGATGTTGGTTTTAAAACGCTCGTCAACTACGTACATCTGACCGAGGCCTGCGAGGATCTCGTTTGTGCAGGTGTAGAAGTTGTCGGTAATGCACTGCTGTAATTTTTCAACCTGAACTTTCGCGGGTTCATCGTTTGGCAAAATACCGCTGCGGTTGAGTTCGGCAAATTCCTCAAATACCGCGTCGAGTAAAGCCGCCGACTTGCTGAAATCCGTGTTTCGCTTTTGGCTTTCTTTGTACGCGTCGGTATTGCCCCAACGTTGTTTTACTTCCTCGGCATATTGATTTTTCAGGGCTTCGTAGTCGTTATTCGTTTTCATAAAATCTTCTCCTTTCTCCACGCTGTCGATTGCCGCAATCAACTGCTCCAGCCGTTCTTTTTTCGATAGCAGCAGCTTCCTTTGACGTGACAGCGCCTGCTGTTTGTCGTATTCGGGTGAGGATAAAATCTCCGCAATCGTTTTCAGCGAGAAATCCAGCTCGCGGTAAAATAAAATTACCCGCATTCGCTCCAAGGATTTTTCGTCATAAAAACGGTATCCGTTTTGCGCGTCGACCTCGGATGGATTCAGCAAACCGATTTCGTCGTAATAGTGTAGCGTACGCACGCTCACGCCTGTCAGCTCCGCGAATTCTTTAATCTGCATTTTCATTTTCCTCACCTCGGGTTCTATGATAACCTATGACGCAACGTCAGAGTCAAGCGTTTTCTGAAAATATTTTATAACAATTCTTCGGTGTTGACAAGTGCCTCCGATTGCGTTATACTGAAACCAACCTATAAAGAGTGCGCGAGAGACAAGCTCGTTGACCGCACACCAACCTGCAATGTGTAAGGTGGTAATGCTTGAACGATGGGTAGCGTTGCGACCGCCGCCGGTGGCGGATGAAGGGAGCAAAAGCGCTGCGCAAAATAAGGAGTTGAAGGAGCAGTTTTAACTGCGACGCGCAACGACTATATTTTGCGAGGGTAATCCTTTGATTTACTACGCCTGTCAGTAACGATGGGCGTTTTTCTTATGTCCTCTTTATGGTAATAATTTTTTGGAGGATCAAAAATGAAAACAATCAAAAGTCTTATTAACCCCGACAAAAAAGTCTATGTAAAAATGAACAGTGCTGATGACTGCAAACGGTTTTTCTACCTTGCAGAAAAAGGAGGATTCTTATTCGGCGGCGGCGCGAAGCCAACCGAAAAACATCCATCGGATTTGATTGCAGTGCTCCCGGACAAGATGCTTTGCTATGTCGGTACCTACGGCAGAATCGCGGCACAATCAGGCGCGGAAAATATTATTGCATATGACTGCGAAAAACTATTAGCTGATTAAAAACTGCTACGACACCGCGCTGATTTATATCGGCGCGGTGGCTGTATTTATACCTCAACAAAAAACAATTTAAATATCCGAACAAATATTCTAATTTGCTATTGACACGGGTTTCCAAATGTGTTAAAATATAAAATAGAGAATTGAATATTATCTTTTTACATATCACATAGCTTGATAATTTATCTTCAAGCAATAATTTTTGAGTTTGACTCGCTTACTTTTTACATATCACAATCGCACCAAGGGAGAGGTGTGTGCGTTGTGACTTGACAAGTAACGGGTCTTTTTTGTTGCCCGAAAGAAGGACAGAAAAATTGGTTTACAAAACCTATGATGAACTTCCCTTGTTCATCGACGTGAAAACCGTCTCGAGCGTGCTCGGCATCTCGCGCTCGGGAGCGTATGAACTGATGCACGAAAAATTTTTTCCGACCTTGAAAATCGGCGCGCGAATGGTAGTGCCGAAGGAAAAATTTATTAAGTGGGTGAATGACAATGCCGGCAAGTGATATTGTCAAAACTCTCTGCAAATTCTTTATATACAAATCTCCGCCGCGAGTCGGAAATTACTTCCCTCTCCCCAACGAAATCTTCAATATGGATCTGTGCGCGGGAGAGATCGCGCTGTACTGTTATCTGATGCGGATGGAAGACCGCAAAACTTATTCTTGTTATCCCTCGTTCAAAACGATCGGCAAGGCGCTTCGTATGAGCCGAAACACTGTGATGAAATATGTTCACAGCCTTGAAGAAAAAGGTTTGATAACCACCGAGCATACGAGTGTGATAACAAGCGCGGGACTCAAACGCAACGGTAACTTGAAGTATCAAATTCTTCCGATCAAATACGCGGTGGATGAGTTCCACCAAAAGCAAATCCTTAACGGCGGTATTAAACACTCGGCTTAGGTAAAACAGGCGAAAAACACAAGGTCGAAAAGTAAGGAGAAAGCCCGACGCCTATTTGAGGCGCCGGACGGACCACTTCAGCCGGCAATGCCGACTGTTTAAGCCGTTTTTGCACATTAAAAATAGGCGTCAATGTGTGTGTCGGGTTTTACCCGTTGGTGCTGAATTAGGCGCATATTTCGAGGTGAAATCACGAGTTTCGGCAATTTTAAGCCGTTTTGAAGTGGGTTGATTTTGATTAACACGATTTTTTGGAGGTATTAATGGATTCTGAAAATATGAAGCGCGCCGGTCTTTACTTGGACAAAGATTTGGTAAAACGCGCGGCAAAGTTAGATTCGAAGAAATACTTGACGGTTATTATGATGATTAGGTCTGGATATGTTTCAAAACTTGTGGTATCCTGTGTTGCTGAGGAGGTGGTATAATGCCCGGAAAAAGACCTGACGGCGACGGACTTGTCCGCAAAAGATCTGACGGTCGCTGGGAAGGAAGAATCGTTATCGGTCACAAGGATGACAACTCTCCCATATACAAAAGTGTGTTTGCCAAAACACAAAAGGAGCTTATGCCAAAGCTCCGCCAAGCGATCGAAGATTATCAAGGAGCGGACTTTTCCGAGGAAAGCAACATCACGCTCAACGAATGGATGAAGAAATGGCTCGCGGAATACGCTGAGCCCGCTCTGCGCCAAAACACTGTGACGGGTTATAAACGCAATATAAAAAATCATATTGCCCCCGCGCTCGGCAGCAAACAGCTCCGGTTTATAACGTCGAGGGACGTGCAAAAATTTTATAACTCTCTGAGCCGAAAAGAGGTCAACAAGGTCGGCAATCACAAAACTCTCGCGGACTCAACCGTCAGAGCAATCCACATGCTCCTGCATGAAATTCTTGATTCTGCGGTCAAGGCAAATCTGATTTTCAAAAACCCGTCCGAGGGCGCAAGGATTCCGAAAAACAATTACGCGCCGAAAAAAATTCTCAACGAGGAACAGCTTGAAATATTTATAAAAGCGATTCTCGACGAACCGATGTGGCACGACTTCTTCTACACGGAAATCACAACAGGTCTGCGGTTGGGAGAAATCTGCGGACTGAAGTGGAGCGACCTCGACGAGAGCGCCGGAAAACTTAAAATCCAGCGTTCGGTTTCTCAGGCGGAAGGCGGAGAAGTTAATATCGGCGAGACAAAAACCGAAAAAGGAACACGGACGATCCTTCTGCCGAAAGGCACTCTCAAAATCCTGACAGAGCGGAAAAAGAACTCCGTAAGCGAGTGGATATTCCCGAGCCTGCTCGCTCCGGAAAAGCCGACCGCGCCGAGTTCGGCATACCACCGACTCAAAGTGATTCTGAAAGGTGCGGGACTTCCCGATATCCGCTTCCACGACCTGCGCCACACCTTCGCTACCCACGCGCTGACAAGCGGAGTAGACGCGAAAACACTGTCGGGGATCCTCGGTCACACAAACGCGAGCTTCACGCTCGACACCTACACTCACGTCACCACCGATATGCAGAAAAACGCTTCCGCTGTCGTCGGCGATTTCATAGATGAAATATTCGGAGGTGAATTGTAAATGGCAAAGCGAAGAAAAGCCGGACAAGGCACTCTGCGCCTCAGAAAAGACGGCCGCTGGGAAGGCAGGATCGTAGTTGATTATAAAGAAAACGGCACGCCTAAAACCAAAAGCGTGACCGCGAAAACCAAAGCCGAGTGTCAGAAAAAGCTCGAGGAGCTGAAGCAGAAATGCGGTATCGTCACCGGCAAGGCGAAACCCGATATGCCCTTTGGTGATTGGCTTGACCTCTGGTATAAAACCTATTCAAAGCCGACAATCCGCGTTACTACCCAGCTCTGTTATGAGGACAGAATTTATCTGCATATCATTCCCGCAATCGGCGATATACCGCTGAACAAGCTCCAACAGAGCGACCTGCAAAAGTTCTATGCCGACTTAAAAAAGAACGGGCGCAAAACGAAGGTTGAAATTTACGGAACGGGACTTTCGGACAGAATGGTTCGCTCCTGTCACGCAACGTGCCGTTCCGCTCTGCAAAAGGCGGTAGAAGAAAACCTGATAAAAATAAATCCCGCCGCCGGCTGTAAACTCCCGCCGAAAAAATCACAGGAGATGCAGGTGCTCACTCACGATGAGATGCGCAGGTTCCTGATTCAGGCAAAGCAGGACGACTTCTACGAGCTCGCCCTGCTCGAGCTCGCAACAGGTATGCGACGAGGCGAGATTTGCGCTTTGAAGTGGTCAGACCTCAATTTTGAAACCGGAGCGCTTCACATTCAACGCCAGGCTTACCACGTTAACCACGGCGTGATTATTTCAACGCCTAAAACCAAGCAGTCAAACCGATCGATAATCCTTCCGCAGTCCGTGCTGAACGTGCTGAGATCCCACCGTGAAAAGGTCGATTCGGAATGGATTTTCCCATCTCCGGTCAAGGAAGGAGAACCGATCGACCCTCAAAGCGTGTACCGCAAAATGGTAAAAACCTTGGACAGAGCGCAGTGCAAGCGCGTCCGCTTTCATGACCTGCGCCACACCTTCGCCACTACCGCGCTCGAGCACGGAATGGATATTAAAACGCTCTCGGCGATCATCGGTCACGTGTCGTCTGCGACCACGCTCGACATCTACAGCCACATTACAGATGAAATGCAGAAAAGCGCGGCTAACAAAATTGAAAAGCACTTCGCCAAAAACGAGCCGTTTGAGCACGGTGAGTACGACAACGGAGAAGTACCCGAAAAAGCCGTAAACGCGCCGTGTTCGGCGAATTTCGAGCCGTATAAAGGCAAAATCCGCAAGGCAGGCACCGGCGGGATTTATCAAATAAGCGACAACCTGTTTGAAGGACGGTATTCCCCGACCAACGCTCACGGCAAACGAGAGGTCCATACCGTCTACGCCAAAACGCGCGGGGAATGCGAAAAGCTCCTCGAAGAAATGATCCCCAAAGTCCGCGATGAGATCAAAGCGGAGAAAGACAGGCTGAAAGAAGAACAAAATCAGTTGACATGTCAAAATTTGTGACGCTGTAATCAAAAAAAAGCCCAAAAAATCAGGACTGTTGTTAAGTCGATTCAAGAATCATATTAGAATTATCTTAAATTTTCATTTATTTCAAGATATATTATAAAATTTGCTTTTTACATTCTGTTCTACTCCCTTCTCTCCTCCGTTCTCGATTAAAATAGTTCAGGGGAATATCCTAATAGTTGGTCGGAGTGAAGTTTGTTTTGCTTTTGCATACCATTCCGCTCGTTTTTTTCGGCGTGTGCAATTGGATAACTTAGCTGAGCTCGGCGGCTTAAAAACAGTCCACCGGACTGTTTTTACCTTCGCCATTCGCTTACGCTTATGGCTTGGCACAGCCTGTTCAAGTCCCTTCACTCCTCTACTTTGGCTAAATTAATAATCGGCTACCCTTTATGGGTAACCGATTATTAATATGGTCGGAGTGAAGGGACTTGAACCCCCGACATCCTGCTCCCAAAGAGATAAAATAGACTGGGAATAAATCCATACCACAACATATAGTGGTTTTCATTCCGGAAAAGTTGCTCTTTGGCGCTCTTTGCCGCACTGTTTCCGGGTGCCCCAAAGCGCGTTATGGTCGGGTATGTGGTCAGCAGACAATCTGCTCAACCTCCATAATCCAATCCGGTCGGTAACCGTTTGTATAATTGAAGGTATTGTTTTTGATTTCTGCCACTTTGACAAAACCGTTTTCGTTATCATAAAAAACAATCTCGTCACACAACGGCAAGACTTTTTTGAGCGATTCTATGCGGTTTTGGTATCTCAGCCTTACATACTCTTCGGGAATATCGTGACCGCCCTTGCGCACACGGTTGGCAATACGCAAAACGCTTTCTTCCGCGGAATTCAACCCGACATAGAACATCACAACATCATATCCCTGCTGACGAGCCTGACGGATTGTTTTCTCCACCCGGTGACCGGCAAGCGTAGTTTCCTGCGTAAAGGTCAGGTTGTTTTCGAGGCAGTAGGAGATTTTAGTTGAATTTTCATTTCTATCATCATATACATCATCAGAAATAAATTCAAATCCCTTTAGAACGCCAATCAAGCTTGTCTTTCCTACACCGTCTATTCCGGCGATTAAAATATATTTCATAATAAACCTGATTTCTTTGTCTTGCTTTTCAATTTCAATATAACATACCAAAACGCAAATAACAACCGTTTTGCAGGTCAAAATCTGAGCCGCATGAACAAAGAAAGCCGCTCTTTTATCACGCCGTATTCTCTTTTCACTCCCTCGAAAGGAAATGCTTCACTTCCCTATCGTTTTCAAAATCCATGGTGCGGTAAAAATCGGGATAAAGAGTAATGTTTTCCGAATGCTCCAAATCAATCCACTCTAAATATTCTCCACCGGGGCCGCCGTCGGTTCGGGTGCCGTCCTTGATTTGCAGAAGCTGTTCGTTCGGTTTGACGGTGAAGAAGCAGGAAATCTCATGGAAAAACACGCCGTCGTCATCGATAAAAAAGTTCTCGTGAATCGCCGCAAGGCGGTCAAGCTCGCAATCGATGCCTGTTTCCTCTTTCAGCTCGCGCGAGGCGGCTTCTTCCATACTCTCTCCGAAGCGGACGCGTCCGCCGACGGAGTAATAAAACGCGCGTTCTTCATTCGGATTGCGCGCCATCAAAACCTTTCTTCCGCTGTGGATGATCACGCCCACGCGGTAGTTGAATTTTCCTAGCTCTGTTTGAAATGTGCAGTCCATGCTATCCCTCCTCGTCCTGCTATTGTACCGCTGCCGGCAGATTTTTGCAGGTCAAAATCTGCGCCGCATGAAACAAAGAATACAGCGTTAAACTCGCTCCAAAAGCCAATCTATCACATTCTCAACAGTAATGCCATCATAATTGCCGGCAGTAAATCTGTCAAGAGTCAGAATTTTTTTCGGATGGTTATCCCTGATTGCTTTTAACGGAGCTATTTCCCGCTCAAAGGTTTTTTCATCTGTCATTGACGCGGTTACCTGTACATAAGTGACATTTCCGTTTTTTTCTGTCACAAAATCCACTTCCGTACTTCCTACCTTGCCGATATTGATTCTGTATCCCCTTCTTTTCAGTTCAAGATACACGACATTTTTCAAGGAGAATCCAAGGTCATAGTTTTTCTTTGTTACCATATACCGGCGTAATCCCAAATCGGAAATGTAATACTTTTGATTTTGCTTGAGCAGTTGTTTGCCTTCCACGTCATACCGCTCCACAGGATAAAAAATATACGGCTCTACAAGCGCAGATACATACTCACTGACCGTGTTTTGCGATACCTTTCGCCCCGACGAGGTTATATAATCCGCTATACTTTTTATAGAAACAGGATTTCCGACAGAAGACGCAAGAAAACGCGCTATGTTTTTCAGCAAAGCAATATCGTTAATGTTGCGTTTGCCGTCTCTGTCTTTTCTTTTCTGCCGTTCTTCAATATCCTTGATGATAATAGTATTGTATATTCCTTCAAGATAAGTGTCCGCCTTTTCATTTGCGTCATCAAGCATAACGATATACGGTAGTCCGCCCAAGCGAAGATAGTCCGCAAAGGCGGCGTCGTCAGAACCGTCTGTTTTGGCGCTGCGGTATTCGGAAAAGGACAAAGGAAGCATATTGATCTCAACATATCTGCCGGATAACAGTGTTGCAAGTTCTCCGGAAAGGAGATATGCGTTGGAGCCTGTAATATAAATGTCGATATTATCCCTGATAAAAAGACTGTCAACCGCTTTTTGATAATCATTAACCATTTGGATTTCATCAAGAAATACATAATTCTTTTTATCCGGCACTATCTTATCTACGATGTATGCATACAGCTTTTTATAATCCAAAAGCTCCTCAAATTCAAGAGCTTCAAAATTCACCGCAATAATCTGCTCACGGGATATACCGTTACTGACAAGCTCCGTTTGGAACTGCTCTAACAGCGTTGATTTACCACAGCGGCGTATTCCGGTAACGACCTTAATTACCTGTTCGTCTTTCCACTTATTCAGTTCGTTAAGATAATCCGTTCTTTTAATCACTCAGGGCACCTCCGTTCATCTGATTCCATTATAGAATAGCATTCCGAAAAAGTCAACAAATATTCCGAAACGGGAATATTTTTCTTGATTTCGTATAAGTTTTCCCATTTTGGAATATTTCATTCTTGCTTCGCGCGTAAGTTTATCGCCGATTTTTTCAGTCGTCGATAAATCCGCTCCGATCAACAGGTAACGTTTTTCAGCTCGTTATTGTCACCGAGGATCAGATTTCTGAAAAACTTTTTAAGAAAACTCCTGTCAGCGTACCATAAGCTGTTTTATTAGAAAATAGTATTAATATGAAAGAAATAAAGATAACATTAGACTTTACCAATATGGAATATCCTGCACAACTCCATAGGGAACTGAAAATAAAGTTTGAGCTTCCGGATTATTACGGTGAGAATTGGGATGCTCTATGGGACTGTTTAGATGGCTGGTATGAAGATGATGAGAATGTAACCGTTGAAATCAAAGGGTTAGAAACAGTGTCGGATGATATGCGACAATACGCGCAGACTATGCTCAAGGTGTTTGATGATGTACACAGCAATTTGCCCAATGTTATTTTTAAAATAATAATCACGGAAGAATAGCCGCTTGCTCGTTATGAACAAGCGGCTATTCTCGGGGCATATAGCTCTAAAACAAACCACCCGTAAAAACGGGTGGTCACGCTTCGAGTATCTACAGTTGATTAATACTCTGCTATGTTATGTTTTTTATCTTGCCGATTATATCACCAGATCGCTTTCCTCGATCTTTTCATTGAAGAAGGCGATGATCTTGATACACGGCTTTCTCAGCAGCAGACCGAGGATCAGTGCAGGAACGATGAAGATCAGCAGCATACCGAGGTTATGCCAGTAGCTGCCCCAATCCAAGCCCGCGACAGTCTCGCGCAGGGCGTTGATCCCGTATTTGAACGGTAAAAACGGCGCGATCGCCTTGAACGGCGCGGGAAGAACCTCGATCGGGAACGTACCGCCGGAGCCGGCTACCTGCAGGATCAGTATGATGACCGCGAGCGCTTTGCCGACTACGCTGAAGGTGATCGTCAGCGAATAGATGATCAGCGAATAGACGATGCTGGATATCATGCAGGTGGCAATAAACAGCAGAGGATTCTCGCATTGGATCTTGAGGAAATACAAGTCGCCCAGCGCGATGATCAGCCCCTGGATCAGGCTGATTGCGAGGAACATCATATATCTGCCGAAGAAGAGCTGTACAGAATTTGCCTTTCCGAGCTTTTTGCGGTCTTTTTGGGTAAGGTCGGTATTGAGTACCGCAACCAGCACAACGCCGCCTACCCAAAGAGCAAGCGAAGAATAGAAGGGCGTCATCGCAGAGCCGTAGTTTTCGATCGGATAGACTCTTGTGGTATCATAAGCGACGGGAGAGGATACAAAGCTGCCCAGCGCCTCGGGATTCTCGATGATCGGCGTGATGATGTTTTCGATCAGGTTGGAGCTTTCGACGTCCTTGACCTTTTCGATCAGCGTGTCGATCTTACCATCGACGTTTGTCAGAAAGCTTTTCAGGCTTTTAAGGGCTTTCTTGAGATTGGCGGTGGTATCCAGCGCGCTGTCAAACACCGTATCAAGCTGACCCGTACCGGAACTCACGGTCTGGAGGAAGCCGGTAATATCGTTAAGCGAAGAGAAAGAATCGGAAACGACCGCGTCGATATTCTGGCGGATCGCGCTGAATTCCGTCGCCGCGGAGGAAAGCTCCGTTTTGGCGTCGCCGATCAGCGTTTCAATTTCAGACTTTGCGTTTGCTGGCAGATTGCCTGTTTTTGTGATATTGTCGCGGATGCTGTCTATTTTATTGATGATAGCGTCCTGCTTCTCGTTCGCGCGGTTGAGAGCGCTCAGCGCCTTTGAAGAATCAACGCCTAAATTAGACTTGATTTTTTCCAGAATACCGATAACAACATTGTTGACAGATTTGATCTTCTGATTGATCGTCTCGATCTTTGCCAGCTTATTGGACACAGCCTCCGCGTCGTCGCTCAACGCGCCGAACACATCATCCATTTGATCCGATACGCTGTCCATGTAGGTGGAACCGGAGCCGATCAAGCCGTCAAGGGAGGTCGTGATCTGAGACGCGATGCCCTGCGTCGATGAAAGAGTCTCCGCTACGTCGGCAGTGAACACGCCCGCGCCCGCAAGGGTCGACTGGATCGTAGGCACTAATTCCTTGTTCGATTTAATCAGACCGTCAATGGAATCCAGCGTCGTGATCAGCACATCAACAGAGGAATCAAAGGTACTGATATCTGTTTTTGCGTCATTTAAGGCAGTGATTACTTTGTCTGCAAGATCGTTCTTGCTTTCGCTGTATTCGCTTTCGGAAAGATTCAGCACCTTAGCGATCGTCTCTGTCAGCGAGCTGACATAGGTCGAGCCGACGCTTGTTTCGATTGCTTCGATTCCCTTATCCGTGATCTTGGGAGAGATCGCGTTCCTTTTTTCATTGACGTAGTATTCGAGCTTTGCCTGCGTAAAATCACCGGTCGTGATCGAGAGCAGATTCTCGCTGAAATCCTCGGGAATGATCACGGCGGCGTAGTATTCGCCGTTTTTGACGCCATCCTTCGCTTGATCTGCGTCAACAAACTCCCACCCCATCTTGTCGTTCTGCTTGAGGCTGTCTATGATCTTATCGCCCGCGTTGATCGACAGGGTCTTGTAGCTGTAGCCCTTATCCTCGGAGCATACCGCGAACGCCAGATTTCCCGTATTGGAATACGGATCCCAGTTGGCGGCGATATTGAACCACGCGTAAAGCGCCGGTAAGATGGTGATACCGATCACGACGACAAATACAATCAGGTTCTTGGTCAGGCTTTTCAGATCTAATCGGAAAACAGAAAATATCTTTTTCATTCTTTCTCCTCCTGTTGGTTCTTTGATGACGCGGTCTTTGGCGCTTGCACCTCGGTCGATCCATTCGGCTGTGATTCTTCCGTTTCAGTCTCCGCGCTTACTTCTTCCGCGGTTTCTTCCTCTTTCAGACCGAGATATTTCCGGAACAGGTGATACTTGTATTCTGTACGGATCATCAAAGCGACGGTGTATAGAATCGTAATGACCCAAAAGATCAGAAACGTGATCTTGTTCTCGAGTGTGAACATCAAAGCAAGAAAGATGATACCCGAGACCAACACAAAGATCGGACCGATTTTCTTGTATTTCTCACGCTTGCGCTTGGCTTCCTCGTAAGCTCTCGCGACATTTTGGAATACCAGCTCCTTGTCGGGCTCTCCGATCTCTTCGATCGTATCGGGAGAAAGAGTGATCTCTTCCTCCATAGGCGCCGGATCCTCCGGTGCCTGTTCAACGGGTTCCATATCCGCCGCATCGACTTCCGCTTCTTTATTCTCAGGATCTACTTTTGTTTCATCTAACGGAGCGGATTTCTGAGCCTCCGGAACGGAAGGCTTTGCGCTTTTCCTTTTCTTCGCCATGTTCTCATCTCCTCAACAGAGCTATTGTACGATAATTATGCATGAAAATCAAGTGCGGAACAGCAAAAAACACCCTGTGCCGCGCGGCGCAGGGTATTCTCGTCAATGCCTTTTGTGTCCCATAGCCCTTTTTAACGATAGGTTGGTATTGATATATTGCTTTGTCGAAAGCCTCTGGCGCTCACGCTCAGCGGCGCGCGCACTTGCGGATCTGGCGCGGTATTCGTCGACCTCCTCCGCCTTGACGGCGGTGTCCGCGAACAGGCGCACATAGGTCGGCTTGACCTCGGCGAGACCTACGGCAGAATCCGGCTGACCGAAGTTCAGCGCGATTACAACGACTGGTGCCGCGACGTCAATGTTCGTCCGCTGGGCAAAAAAGCCTTTACCGAAGAACTGATAAAACACCGCGTCACCATACTGACGCATAACAAACAGTTTGTTATCTCAGCACGGTTCAGCAAAGAATAAAATCGGGAAAATAGGGAATTTCGAGGGGGGAAATGTAAAGTTTTCTATATTTTTCTAACGCGCGAGGGAGCCGGAAAATATTTTTATAGAATACTTTACAAACCACCCCCCGATTTTCCCTTTTTTCCCGTGAAGGAAACGGCGGCATGGGCGTGCTGACGACACAAAAAAACAGGGCGTGGGGGTCAAGTACCCGCACGCCCTGAATCTTATGATCGCCGGTCTTTTTATGAGAAGATCGTATTATACCGTGGTTTCAAAGGTGAATGCTTCACGCGTCAGCGAAGGCTTCGCGCTGACCAGCGACAGTTCAAGCGAAGCTTTGCCGCTGAAACGGACTTCTTCGCCGGAATCGGCAGCGAATGCCGCTACAAATAATACGCCCTTTGTCTTGGGAGCGTATCCGTCGTTTTGCTGCGTGTCTGACCGGTACGCTTTTCCGTCAACGCTTATCTTATTCGCAAACAGGGAAATGTCCCGGTCACTGTTATTCTCAACGCTGAACAGCATACAATCCACGGTACCGTTCTGTTCATATGCGTCTTTTCCGATATAGGTTATGCGAACGCCGTCTTTTTCATAGACGACCTTCTCGCCGGTTTTGAATTCCTGAGTGAAATCATCGCCAAGCGTCTTTGATGCCAGCTTCATATCGTGCAGGCTCTCAAACGGCGGATCTGAGAAAGAAGCCCCTTCCGTGTCCGCGCGCCAGTTCATCACCACGTTTTGAACTTTTTCAATTCCGGAAAACCGGAGAAAATGCTCCAACATCTGTATCTCCATATTCGCTTCGGCATGAGGTTCTATCCGGCAGGGCGAAGCATTGCTTTCTACCACCAAGCCGTTGACGATAAAACCGTTGTTTTCCGGGGCGACAGAAAGCGTTTGGTCGGACAGGTTTTCGATTTTGAATTGTATTCCCGGATTGATCGAAAGGACAGACAGCGCCGTAACACGGATGTTTTTCGATTCGTAAATCACCTGTTCGTCAAAATCAAAATCAAGCGTTTTATTCAAATCTTCCGTCTCATAGACGACCTCTGACGAGGAATTGCCTTCCGTGTGAGGCGCCTCCTGTTTTCCGCACGCGGCAAAACAGAACAGCATCGTTGTCATCAGCACAGCACAAATAATCTTTTTCATCAAATCACGCGGCTTGGTCAGATAGAAAAGCCGCACTCCTTTCGGTTAAAATAGTTTCAGCTTTTTGCAGCGGAGCAGCGCGCAGGGCTTGCGCCGTCAGGCGTTCCTGCCGCCGATGGTTATATGATAAACATTTTTTCGGACCGCACATATTATATATCCGTTTTCTTCGATTGTCAAGGAAACAGCATGTTTTTCGACAGTCGGAAAGGACAGCCGCACGGAAAATGCGGCTGTCCTTTTCGTTAAAATTGATCAATCAGCTCGGCGGCGCAGCCATCTGCAGAATACCCGTCAAGGTTTTTTCAGTCGTTCCTCGCAGCAAACGGCGTTGAAATTTTCCGCAAATATCTTCTTTAAGCGTTTTAATTGAAATTAGTATCAGATAATCCATCAGCATTTTCCTCGTCTCGATTTGTGCAAATATATACGGTATTTCGCCATTTTAGTAGTGACAAAAGCCGGATTTTAGATTATAATACATTATGTAAAAATATACTCGGTAGTTTTTGCCGGGAATGGAGGACAAAATGAGGATATTACGAAAATCGGTCAGTATACTCCTGTCAGTCGTGATGATCGTCAGTATATTTACCGTTATTCCGATTGTTGAGAAGGTCCAAGCGGCTCAAACACCGAGCAAACTGACAGCCTATCCCGGATATGATAATCTCAACTCGCATTGGGATAAGGAATGGATGAGTTATATTCCCGACGACGCAAAGCTCAACGAGCTGAGCATACCGGGTATCCATGACGCCTGCGCGGTCGATATGGATTATTCCACATGGCTGGATCATTTTGTCCGGACGCAGGATTATTATTAAATGGAGCAAATGGCTAACGGGGTTCGCTACTTTGATTTGCGAATCGGTAAGGATGACGGAAAGCTCACCCTGTGTCACGGCTCTATCTACCTCAACGGAGTGGGCGGCGAAAGGTTGAGACTGGACGAAGTGATTAGGGGTATGCTACGGTTTCTTTCGTTCCATGAAAGCGAAACGATGATAATCCAGATCAAATGCGATAAGGATAAATGTGATCAAGATATTTACAAGTATTTCCAAGATCTGCTTGCCGAGCAGCCCGACAAAATATACTGCGGCGATCATGCACCGACGCTCGGCGAGGCGCGCGGAAAGCTGGTTATCCTCAGTCGTCTGAAATTGACAGAATCCGAAGATGAGCTATATCAAAATGCAGTTTATCAGCCGAATTATCTGCTTGACGACGGCACATACTGGGCGCTCGACGTCAGCAGCTTTGAAGGCGGAGATGAATACAACAGAACAATGGCAAAAACAACTGACTTCGATACGGTTGAGGTTTGGACTGAGGACGTTTACAATATAAAACCAAGCGGAAAATGGAAATATATTGAAAGCTCGCTGATGAGCGATTATAATGCCGCTTTCAGAAAGAATGACGCAAGAAGCAAGGGCAAGGACGCTTGGTCTATTATATATACCAGTCTGAGCTACCAAGATTCAGACGTTCTTCTCGCAGGATTTCTCGCTGGTATCATCGGAGGAGCAGCGCTCGGGGGCTCGCCGGCGCGGATATCGTTTATCTTATCGAAGATAATCATGATATGGTCTGGCCTGACGACGGCGCTGCTAAGATCAATCCGTCGCTATGTAGACTTTTGCGCGAATATCCTGACTTGTATACCGGCTGTCTTGAAACCGATTTCATGGATTATGAACTCGCACGGCTGATATACAGTACGATTTTCAACCGCAGAAATCAGGATCCGTGGAACCGGACGTATCGTGTGACCTTCGACAGTACCGGCGGCTCCTCTGTCAAATCTCAGGACATCCTTCCCGGAGGCTATGTGTCAGCACCCGAGCCTCCCTTGCGCGAAGGATATAGCTTCTCGGGCTGGTACACAAAGCCGGAGGCTACCCGTTATGACTATTGGTATTTTGACTACGATCCCGTCTACAGCAATATGACGTTATATGCTAAATGGGATGAAAGCAGTATCCCTTATGTCGATGCAAACGGAAGCAGTATGCCTCCTGAGGAGGCTGAGGGAATCTTTGACGACAGCCTTGAGGGACTCTTTACGCTCAGCGAAAGCGGCGCTTCCGGCGGCTGGTATGCCGCTCAAAAGGATTTCGGCGGAGATCGAACCGGATTAGTAATAGACGGAGACGTCAACCTCATCCTCTGCGACGGAGTGACTCTAAGGCTACACGAGGGAATCAAGGTGCCGCAGGGCTCCTCGCTGACTATCTGGGCGCAGTCTACGGACGTCATGACAAGAGGCTCGCTCGAAGTCTTCAGAAACTATTCAGACGCCGCGATCGGCACATCGCTTTCCGAACCGGGCGGCTCTGTCATTATCAACGGCGGAACGGTCATGGTAACAGGAAACGCGGGCGCCGCGACGATCGGCGGCTTGGATACAAACATCACCATCAACGGCGGCTCCGTAAGGGCAAATAGCAGTAGTATGAGCAATCTTCACCTGCCCGTGATCGGCGGCTCGGGCGGATCTGTCACGATCACCGGCGGCGTTGTAACGGCGTACTCCGAAGAATATGCGCCCGCAATCGGCAGCGTAGGCGAGAACAGCACTAAGGTCGTCATCAGCGGCGGCAGAGTCAACGCTTACGGAGGCTTAAGAGAATCCCCGGCGATCGGCGCGGGCAGCACCGCCGCGGGTCAGCCGACAGTCGATGCTGACGTGACGATCACCGGTGGCAGAGTGAACGCAACGGCAAGAAGCTATTCCGATGAAAAAAGCGGATGGGCGATAGGCGGACAGAGCGGTACCGTTACCATAACGGGCGGCAATGTGATTGCCTCAGCCGACTACAGCGCTACTCCCTATGCAGGCATCGGCGGCGAGAATTGTACCGTTGACCTCTCATGGACGAACGCGGACGATTCCATCACCTCCTGCTCCTATGACGGAAACCTTGTTCTCCATGAGGATAAGCCGTTCCGCTATAAGGATGAAGCAGGCGCTGTTTCGGCGCAGGATATTATATCTTCTCAAAACAAAACCATCGTCCCGAAAACCGCCGTGGGCACGCTGACCAAAACAGACGAGCTTGCTCCGACCTGTATGTCTTACGGATACAAGGCATACTGGACAGACGAGGAAGGAAACCTGTTTGCGGATGAAAAAGGAACGCAAAAAATCGAAGAGCCGGAGATCATACCCGCGCTCGGACATGACTGGGGCGAGCCGGTATATACATGGGAGAACGACTGCGATATTCCGGACATAGAGACACATCATTATATGTGTTCGGCAATCAGAACCTGCAAAAGAGACGACGCGCATACAGAGTCCGAGTACGTTATCGCTGCCGAGACGATCGTGACGGAGGCAGGCTGTACAACGCCCGGAGTAAAGGAGCTGAAAGCTGACTTTGATAAAGACTGGGCTGAGGATCAAACGATACAGATCGAGCTTCCCGCCCTCGGTCACAACTGGGGCAAGTGGACGGTCACAAAGGAAGCGACCTTGACAGAAGAGGGCGAGGAAACCCGTGTATGCCGGAACGACGCCTCCCATATTGAGACGCGCTCGATCCCCAAGATAGATGAAAACGCGACCTTTACGATCACCTTTGCCGACGAGGACGGCACGATCCTGCAATCCTCTGAGCTAAGATACGACGACACGCCCGTCTTTTCGGGCGAGCTTCCTCTCAAGGACGGCTTTACCTTTGTCGGCTGGACAGACGGCGAGAATACCTATGCCGCCGATAAACTGCCCGCTGCCAAAAAGGCGGCGGCATATACCGCGGTGTTCCTACGGTATTCTGCGCTTGTTGAGCCGAGAATTGACGAAAACGGCGACTATATTCTCGGACAAGTCGCATACTATGAGGTGAACGACAAGAAATACGCCGTCAATGAGGACGGAGGCGTCGGCGAGGAGCTTGAGTCGGTCGAGCTGAGCTACTTTGATTTCAAGCTCATCAACAACGGCGCGGCGTATCAAATCAACTATTACACCGGTCCGACACAGGACCTCGAAGAGCTTGTGATCCCCAAGACGTTCAACGGCAAGCCGATCACCGTGCTCGGCAACGATGATATTACCGAAACGAACAACAGCAAGCTGTTCAGGAACGGAAACCGTGATCTGCACCCGTTTGTACTCCGGCTCAATGAGAACATCACCGAGATCAAGCCCTATACCTTCTGAGCAATATTTGTCACAAAGGTAACGGGCGATACCGATAATCTCGGTACGATCGGCAAATATGCTTTCTCATGGGCGAACAGCACCGGCGGCTATGCGCTCGATATTCAGCTCGATTATGAGGGAAAAATCAAATGCGGCGCGGGAATCTTCAACAATATGAACGTCACCGCCCGCATAAAGCACGCGACCGGCTTTGACAGATCGAGCTTTAGTCAGAAGAGTATGACATACTCCTTTACCGACGCTCATACCTACGGCGAGCCGAAATGGACATGGGCGGACGATCACAGATCGGCAACGGCGAAATTCACCTGCGCCGATTCCCGCTGCAAGCATGAGGAAATCATTAACGCGGCTGTCACAAGCAATACAAAGGACGGGATTATCAACTATACGGCGACCGCAGAGCTCGACGGTACTACTTAATATCTACTGAACAAACCCCAATTTCAAACTGCGGAAAAGCAACGCTAATATCTCCGCCCTCAACTTCTCGATCCTCCTCAGATTGAGAAGCAGAACGGACATAGCAATGCTGTGGCAAGTTGTCTCTTTCAGCCTTGTCACTATCATGTCCATGCCGCATTTGCGCTTGGCGAGGCTGAATTTGCGCTCAACCTCGACGCGCTCACACTCATCGATGTAATTCTGTTTTTTGTCGATCTCAGCGTCCTTTTTCGGTCTGCCGAGAGCCGGTCCCGAAAGCCTGATTTTGTGTTGCTTGCAGTATTTCAGGTTCTCGCGCGTGCGATAGATTTTATCGACAAGCACACGCTCGGGATAATGTCCCGTTCGTTCTTTGTACCGCTCAATCATATCTTTCAAGCCCGTGGATTCATTGTAAGCGTCAAAGCTGTGCCTTTCAAGACGCGTCCAGCCATTGCAAACGCTGATGTCGAGCTTCACACCGAACTCCGTCTTTGCCTTGACTTTTCCGCGCACAATAGGGCGGATCCACGGCTGGCTCAGACTGACAATCCTGTCCTTGACGCTTTGGGTGCGGTTGACGTACATTTCTTTCTGCTGCGCGTAGATTGTTTGGATTGTGGAAAACTTTTGCTCAAATTTAGCAGGTAATGCTTTCCCGCCGACAAGCATTTTCTCAATATGACCGATGTTCCTGTTGAGATAGCCAAGCTGCTTTTTGATTGCCTTACGACGTTGCTTTGCCTTTGGCTTACGGATGCGGGCGTAAGAAGTGTAGTCTTTATGCGCTTTCTTACGGTATGTACGGGGCTTTTGCTCGCCTTTGACATGCAGCTCATCAATGATTTTCTCGCTGCACTCGCGGGCTTTGTTGAGTAAGGATACATCCTGCGGATATGAGATCTGCGACGGAGCACAGGTCGCGTCAACGATCATGGTTCCGCTGTTCTTATCATCGTCATCGGATTCGTCTTTGCTCGATTTCTCCTTCTCCTTTTCAAGCTTTGCCTGCTCTGCGGAGATTATCATTTCGTTGATTTCTCCGATGATCTCAGGCGTCAGGCGTTTGCGGAAGTAGACCATCATCGACGGATCAAACGGGGGCTTGCTGTCATCAAAGGCTTTATAGCCGCAAAAGTATTGGAGATACGGATTCTCTTGGATTTGAAGCGGGGTCTCGGCGTCGGAGTAGCCGTACTCGGCTTGGATGATCCTCGCGCCGAGACCAAGGCGCAGTGACTTTGCCACATTGCCCTTCTTGTTAGAGAAAAGCTTCGCGTATTTTTTCTCGATCTCAAGCCACGGAATCGTCTGCGCACGCTTAACCCAACGGTTGCTGTTTTTCAGATTCATGCCTATCGGCTGTCCGAAATCTTCTAAACTTATCTGTCCGTTGTCGAATTTATACATCCCATCATCTCCAAATGCAAGCTTTTTGCGGCTTTTCAGCCGTTTTCCTTGCATTTATTATACCATATTTCGATGATTTTTGCACTGTTTATCGGATGATCGGGATTGTTCAGTTTACATTATTTAGTGCTTATGATAGAATTGATTATACAGAAAACAGTATCGGAGTCTTAAGCTATGTATCTGAAAAACGGTCTTATCAAATTTTTAAAAGTGAAAAATGTGATTTTATTAATTCTTGGTGTATTTCTTGTATCGAGCTCCGTGGCGATCATAACGCAGTTGATCGTCGGTTACTTTGGTGACTGGTTCACGATTCTTCACGCCCGGGCTTTCCCCGAATCGGTTTTCCTTATCATCATCGGGATCGTATTGATCGTTTGCTCCAGAATATCACGAAGACTGATCAACGACGCTGTCTTTTTCTCCGGATATTTTGAAGGCGACCTGAACGGATATGTCGATTTTGCGGAGCTTGCCGAGGTGACGGGAAAAACGACCGAGCAGATCAGAAGCCGCGTCGGACTCGTGCGTCCGCTATATATGAAAAATTTCAGGATAATCAAAACCGTCAACTATCGCTATCCCGAGATTATCGAGCTTTACAGCAAAACAATTACCTGCTCCTGCCGGAGCTGCGGCGGTTGGATGGAAAAGCGCGTGTATTTTGAAGGCAGGTGCCCGTATTGCGGAAGCTCTGACCTGACTGCGCAGGTCGTATCGGGACAGAGGCTTTACTTCATCAACGACAACACCAACCGCAAGCCGAACAACCCTGCCTATTATGAAGGCTCGCCCTTGCAGGAAAAGCGTATCGGTTACGCTGTCGGCTTTGGTATTGAGCTGTTCTTTTTCCTGATTTTTCTGATCGTGTTTTTGACGATGGTGAACAATTACAATAACGAGCCGTATTTCAGAGATATGTTGGGACGCGGCATCACTTCATACAGTTTGTTCCAGTCAGAGCTTCTCAACGCAATCATCCTTTTCGCGTTTGCGCTCGCCGCGATAGTTGTGACAGCTCCTATAACCGTTGTGCGAATGATAACTATCGAATCCTCACAGCGTTACGCAAGGGATTTTGCGCGCTTTCCAAGACCGTTTTTGACCTTGCAGGACCTTGACCGGATACAAAAGGCAAAGAATCCTGACAGCGGCGTTACTCCCGAAGCGCAGTACAAGCATATCGTCGGCGCCGTCAAGGAAGGCTATCTGCGCGGGTGTTCTCCCGAAAAGCACGGCGGCGTGCTGCGGATCGCCCTTGCAAAACAAATCGTAAAAGATCGCTGCCCCGGCTGCGGCGCGCCGATCGTCGGAGCAGTCACCGAAAGCTACTGCTGCCGTTACTGCGGAAGATGGATAACGGGCGTTATACGAAAAAAATGATAAATATGCAAAATGCAAAAGGTCGGCTCAAAATAATAGAACCGGCCTTTTATCATTAGATTTTATTTTGCTTTTAAATCGCCCGGGTCGGCTGAATTATACAGCACCTTGCAGGGCTTGTCCTTCATTTTTGCAACGTGACCGCTGTTGTATGAAACGCCTGTTTTAGCTCTGCGGTATGTCGTACCGTTTACCGTGTATTCATAGACGGGATAGCGCATATTTCCACCTGCGTGCGCCGTGTTAAAGCCGATATACGCCTCAACCTGAATGCCGTCAGTCGGAGCAGTACCGCCCGATTCATTAAAACGTCTGCCGTCGATCACACCCTCGCCGGTATATCTTCCCTGACATTCACTGTCATACTTTTTCCTGCCAAACATTTTTTACCTCCGTTGGGTTTTTCTAATTATATACTTTTGCGAGCGCTGTAAGCGTCTTTAATGAATTGCTCCACACGCTCGTTTTCATCATTGCCGAAGTGTTCGGCAATGAATCTTTTATTGTATTTTTTACTGTTTTTATCAAAGGTATAATGTAGACAGCGACGAAGAAGTAGTCAAGCAGGAATTGCGGCGGTTGGCGAAGTATCTGGAATACCACGAGGATGAGTTTGCCGAGCTATTGGCTGAGAAAACCAACGCTGACATGATCAGCGAGCAAAAGCATCTCGAGAGTGAGCTGAACAGGATGACTGTCAGAAGTCAGACGGTAGCCGATCTCTTCGTCAAAATCTATGAGGACAACGCTACCGGTAAGCTGACGGATGAGATGTTCATGCAGCTATCGCAGAAGTACGAGCTGGAGCGTATGGAGCTGAAGGACAAGATCTTTGAGTACAAGGAACGCATCGCCAAGCTGCACGAGATGGAGCAGAACAAAGATGATTTCATCAAGGCAATCCGCAAGTTCATGGAAATGCAGACCTTGACTGCGCCGATGCTCAGAGAACTGATCGACCACATCGACGTCTTTGAGAAAGAGGGCAGCAGCAAGCTTTACACCCAGCGGATCGCGATCTATTACCGTTTTGTCGGCTATATTGAGATCCCCACAGAGCCGGATTACAAAAACTATACCGCCGATACACGGCAAGGGGTAAAGGTCGAGTATATTCCAACAGAGATGTTCCCCACACAGCACGGAAAATCCGCCTGGTGGTGGAAAGCAAAAGAAATAGCACAAAGAGAGAAAAAGCAGGAGCAGACCGAAATCTGCTCCTGCATAGGAGATAAACACAAAGAAAATGAGTGTTGATAATTTAAGTCCGTTATCAACACTCATACTGGTCGGAGTGAAGTTGGTTTTTATTTTTACATACCTTTCTGCTCGCTTGCTGCGGCGTGTGCAATTGGATAATGCAGCGTGGCTCTCTCGCTAAAAACGTCACTCTGTGACGTTTTTGTCTGCGCCGTGCGCGCGGCTTACGGCTTGACACGCTCGCCTTCAAGTCCCTTCACTCCTCCGTTGCTTGATTAAAATAGTACAGGGAGATACCTTTTTGGTATCTCCCTGTACTATTATGGTCGGAGTGAAGGGACTTGAACCCCCGACATCCTGCTCCCAAAGCAGGCGCGCTACCAGCTGCGCTACACCCCGATTTTTATTATCCCGGCAGCACATTAAGAACTGCTGGGAATTATTATATATTATTCGCTGTTTTTTGTCAATAGAAACGCCCGAACAGGCGCGTTTTATACCTGAAATTCCGCTTACAGCTTCGAGAGCTTGGTGTAGATTTCCCCTGCGTTTTTCAGGCAGGCGCGGCAGTTTTGGTACTGCTTGGTCTCGTCCTCGCTCCTAAAGCCCAATCCGTAGAGCGCGGCGGCAAAGTCCATTCCGACCTCCTGAGCCGCGAGGGCGTCAACATAGCTGTCACCGACAAAAATACTGTCCTGCTCCATAATGCCGAGCTCGGCGCAAACCTTACGGAGCATATCGCTCTTTTCGAGCTCAATATCGACATCGGACGCACAGACTGTGTCAAAATGCTCACCGATATTCTTGTAAACGCCGAGAATATTGTGAATGAATTTTTGGTTTTTCTGGGTGACAATCGCGAGCGAGTAACCGTCGTCCTTGAGATTTTTGAGCGCCTCGTCAATTCCGTCGTAGAGCAAAATCATCTCCTCGCCCTTCATCGAGTAGAGCTTGCTGTAGTTGTTCATCGCGTACTCAATTTCATCGGGCTTCATTCCGTACAAATCCATAAAGCCCTGCTCGAGCGACACTCCGATTATATTGTGAAGCGCCTCGTTCGGAACGGGCGTGTAGCCCATCGCGATTGCGGTAGTGTTCATGCAGTAGAGAATTCCCGGAGAGGTGTCGGCAATCGTGCCGTCAAATCCGATAACAATTAACTTTTTCACAGTATCACCGCCTTTAATAACATTTTATCACAAATCATCCGCCTGCGCAATATATCAGAAAATTTTCCTTGATAATTTTGATTGACAACGGTGCGCGATAGGTATAAAATTTAGTTGTATTATTTACGAAAGGCATATGATATGGTTCACGAAAACTCAAATATATCCGCAAAAAACCGCCTGCCGCTCAGCGCGGTTTTCATTAATATCTACCTGTTCGTGATGTTCACGGTGTTTCCGCTGTACGTCGCGATGTACTTCGACGGCAAGCTTCCGTTTTTGCACATGGACAACGGCTTTGTCGGAATAAGGCACCAAAAATACTACTTCTTTTTGGTGATGACCGCGATTGCGGCGATTGCCGAGGTTTTGCTGCTTTTAACCCAGGCGAATTCCGCGGAAAAAAGCAAACCGAAAAATTCATTTTTCGACAACATAACCTTTACCGACTGGGCGGCGCTTGCACTTGTTTTATGCTGCGCGGTGTCAACGGTTCTGTCGCCGTACAGAGAGCTCGCGTTTTTCGGAGAAGCCACCATCGGCGGCTACTCTCAGGGGCGAAACAACGGCTTGATTTTGATTTTATTCTACGTGCTCGTGTACTTTTTAATCACGCGGCTGTACCGCTACGCCGAATTCGTTTTCATCGGACTTGCCTGCTCCGGCGGAATTGTGTATCTGCTGACGGTGCTCAACGGATTTTACATTGACCCTCTCAATATGTTCGCGAATTTCCAAACTCAGCAAAACGTGTTTATGGAATTTTTCGCGACAATTGGCAACAAAAATATGCTATCGGGCTTTATCTGCGTAACGCTTCCGGTTATTTTTACGATGTCGGTTGTGACCAAAAGACCGTTGTTCAGGGTGATTTACCTCGTATCGACAGCGCTCGGCACAATGGCGCTGATTATCGGTGACAGCGACTCGGGGCTGCTGGGAACAGCCGTATTTTTGGCGGTGTTCCTCGTGGTGTTCATCAGAAAGCCCGACAGACTGAAATTCTACTTTCTCGCGCTCACGGTTATGCTCGGCTCGGTCAAGCTGCTCAGGCTTTTCTCGCTGATTTTAGAGGACAGCTACAAAAAGCTCGGCAACCTGCCGTCGGCAATTTTGTTCTCAAAAGCGCTGTATTTTGCGATTGCCGCCTCGGCGGTGATAACCGTAATCTTGTTCATCGTCAGCTCAAAAAAGCCCGGCGTTACACTGCCGAAGGCTGTGCCTGTCGCGGCAGGCTGTCTGTTCGGACTGGCGTTTTTGGGCGCGGTCGGAGTGTTTGTTTACTTTAGCTTTATCGACACGACAACGCCGCTGGGCGATTACGAAAAGCTCCTGCGCTTCAGCCCGAAATGGGGCACGCACAGGGGAATTATGTGGATTCGCGCGTTTGATATTTTCGGCGGCGCAGACTTTGTTCACAAGCTGTTCGGCTTCGGTCCCGACACCTTCTACTGCGTGTACGAGCCGTATTTTAAGGAGCTGCAGCAGTACGGCAATTCCTCGACCGACGCGGCTCACAACGAGTACATCAACTACCTTGTGACAATCGGAATCGCCGGACTTTCGGCGTACCTCGCGTTTGCCGGTGGCGCGCTTGTCAGGGGCTTTAAGTCGGCAAAGAAAAATCCGATAGTCCTCGCTTTCGCGGCGGCGGTTGTAGCGTATATGGCTCAGGCTGTGGTAAATATCGCCGTACCGATTACCACGCCGCTGTTCATTATTTTCGTATCGCTGTGCGAGGCGATGGCGAGGAAAAGCAGGGAAAATAATAAAAAATTCCCTTAACAACTAACGATATCGGGCGCACATGTTAGTGCGCCCCTACGGTTAAATTTGTATGTTTCCGTTGTGATGACCCTTAATTTTCCATTTTCAATTTTCAATTATCCATTAGAAAAAAACATTATCAATTAAAAAAAGCTGACTTTTCGTCAGCTTTTTTTACATCCTTCCGCTCTTGGGCTTGTATTCAATTACCTTGCCCTCGGCGAGGGATTTTTTTACGTCTATGATTCTCTGGTTTGACGAGCCGCGGAACTGCAAAGTTATGCTGTACAGCTCCTGCACGAACTCGCCGTCTACCAAAACGTCGATATAGCTCAGCATTTCGTCGGTGTATTCGCACCTTGCCCTTGACGGGCTGAGCAGCTCCTTATCAAAAAGGTAGCCCGTATAGCACCAGATGTTTTTATCCGGGAGCTCGGCTTTTACGCGCCTTAACAACTCGATAAGCCCTTCCTGATTCGAGGGCTCAAACGGTTCTCCGCCGAGCAGGCTCAGTCCGCTGATGTAGTCCGGCGTGAGCTCCTTAATGATTTTATCCTCGGTTTCCTTTGTAAAGGGCTCGCCGTAGTCGAACGCCCACGTGTCCTTATTAAAGCAGTTTTTGCAGTGGTGGGTACATCCCGAAACAAACAGCGAGACGCGCACGCCCTCGCCGTTTGCAATATCGAAATTTTTAATTTCTCCGTAATTCATTACAGGTGGAGCACCCTCTCCTGAATCTCCTGGGTACGTCCCTGGTTCCAGAACTGCGTGCCGATGTAGCCGCAGGTTCTTCTTGCAACGTTCATCTTATCCTGGTCGCGGTTGCCGCAGTTGGGGCACTGCCAAATGAGCTTGCCCTCTTCCTCGACGATTGAAATTTCGCCGTCGTAGCCGCAAACCTGGCAGTAGTCGCTCTTGGTGTTGAGCTCGGCGTACATAATGTTGTCGTAGATAAAGCGCATAACCTGGAGTACAGCCGGGATGTTGTCCTGCATATTGGGAACCTCAACGTAGCTGATTGCGCCGCCGGGAGACAGAGCCTGGAACTCGCTTTCGAGCTTTAGCTTATCGAAGGCGTCGATGTCCTCGGTTACGTGAACGTGGTAGCTGTTTGTGATGTAGTTGCGGTCGGTAACGCCCTTGATGATGCCGAAGCGCTTTTGCAGGCACTTTGCGAACTTATATGTTGTGCTCTCGAGCGGTGTGCCGTAGATGCTGTAGTCGATGTTCTCCTCAGCCTTCCACTTTGCGCAGGCTTCGTTGAGCTTTTTCATAATTTCAAGACCGAGCTTTTTGCCTTCGGGCTCGGTGAGCTTTTTGCCGATAAGGCTGTAAACGCACTCCCAAAGTCCGGCGTAGCCGAGGGAGATTGTGGAGTAGCCGCCGTAAAGGAGCTTGTCGATTGTCTCGCCCTTTTCAAGACGTGCGAGAGCGCCGTACTGCCAAAGAATAGGAGCGGCGTCGGACAATGTGCCCTTAAGTCTTTCGTGGCGCGCCTGAAGTGCGCGGTGGCAAAGCTCCATTCTCTCGTCAAAAATGCTCCAGAACTTTGTCATATCGCGGTTGGCGGAAAGTCCGATGTCAACAAGGTTTACTGTTACAACGCCCTGGTTAAATCTTCCGTAGTACTTGTGCTGACCTTCAACATAGTTTTTGGCGTTGGCGATGTTGCCCACGCCGGCGTCGGTAAAGCGGTCGGGTGTGAGGAACGAACGACAGCCCATACAGGTGTAAACGTCGCCCTTGAGCTCGAGCATAACCTTCTCAGAGATATAGTCGGGAACCATACGCTTTGCGGTGCACTTGGCGGCGAGCTCTGTGAGATACCAGTACTTGCCGTCCTCGGTAACGTTGTCCTCTTCAAGCACATAAATCAGCTTGGGGAACGCCGGGGTAATCCACACGCCCTTTTCGTTCTTAACGCCCTGATAGCGCTGCTTTAAGGTCTCCTCAATAATCATGGCGAGGTCGGCTTTTTCCTGCTCGTCCTTAGCCTCATTGAGGTACATATATACGGTGACAAACGGAGCCTGGCCGTTTGTTGTCAGCAGTGTAACAACCTGATACTGAATTGTCTGAACGCCCTTGTTAACCTCGCTGCGGAGTCTTTGCTCGACAATTTCATTGAACTTTTCCTCAGAAACCTCTACGCCCATTTCCTCGATTTCTGCGCGGGTTTCGCGGCGGATTTTCTCCCTTGAAATCTGAACAAACGGAGCGAGGTGGGTAAGGCTGATGCTCTGGCCGCCGTACTGGTTGCTGGCAACCTGCGCAATAATCTGAGTTGCGATGTTGCAGGCAGTTGAAAAGCTGTGGGGCTTTTCAATCAGGGTATCGCTGATAACCGTGCCGTTTTGGAGCATATCCTCGAGGTTTACGAGGTCGCAGTTGTGCATATGCTGAGCAAAATAGTCGGAGTCGTGGAAGTGGATAATTCCCTGCTTGTCAGCCTCTACGATGTCGGGAGAAAGCAACATTCTCCTTGTGAGGTCGCGGCTTACCTCGCCTGCCATATAGTCGCGCTGAACGCTGTTAACGGTGGGGTTTTTGTTGGAGTTTTCCTGCTTAACCTCCTCGTTGTTGCACTCGATAAGCGAGAGAATACGGTTGTCGGTGGTGTTAGCCTTGCGGACGAGCGAGCGGTTGTAGCGGTATCTTACGTACCTTCTTGCAAGCTCAAACGCGCCCTTTGCCATAAGCTGATCCTCTACCATATCCTGAATTTCCTCTACGGATACGGCGCGCTTTATTTTGTTGCACTTGTACTCAACGTAGTCAGAGATGTCGAGGATCTGCTCCTCGGTCAAAAACGGGCTGTTGGATGAGTTGTTCGCCTTTCTGACGGCGTTAATAATTTTTTCAATGTTAAAATCTTCTTCTGAGCCGTTACGCTTAATGATTTTCATATTGTCCTTCCCTTTCGTTTATGTTAATTTCAATTTATCTCAGTAAATTCCGTGCGAGATATATTATACATCAACATATGGGAAAATGCAATAGTTATTTTGCACGAAAACACAATATATAGTATTCTCTAAAAGAATTAAACACATTATATTGTTATGTTGTAACTATTAGTTAAACTTTTAACACAACGCCGAAATATAGGAAAAATCAGGCTTTTCGCGGATTTATGCCGTCTATTTTGCTTTTTTGCAATATTATTTGTTACAAAAAGTTAATAGTCAAGTGACAATATTGGAATAAGAAAGACCAATTTATTGTATCTGACAATTTGGCAAGACACTATATGTTGTGGTTTTTTGCAGAGTTTAATTATTTATCCATATTTAAAGCCTCCCCCGTCACTTGTTATGGGGGAGGTGTCGCCGTTAGGCGACGGAGGGGGCGGCGTTTCCGTTAACTCCACGTTTTGAATTACAAAGAAAATCTCGCGCTAATTCACACCCGGCCCCCTCAGTCAGCTAACGCTGACAGCTCCCCCAAAGCTAAGCGTTGGGGGAGCCTTTAATAAATTTTTAGGTTTTATTGTAGTGACAGCTCTTGCAGCTGTCACCAAAGTTCGCACCATATTAAATCATTCGGGAACAAAGCGTTTCGGGAAAACTAACTTTTGTTCACGACCGAAATTATCCATTTTCCATTATCAATTATCAATTAACGAAAGTTTTTTTCGAGAATACACAGCCGCAGTAGTTTTGGCGGTAGAAGTCGTATTCGCGCGACAGTTCAATTGAGCGCTTGTAACCCTCGCGCTTTTTGAAGTCGCTGTAAAGCCAGCTTACGCCGTGCTTTTGCGCTTGTTCTGCGCCGATTGTGTTGAGTAAATCCGCATTTTTCAGCGGACTTATTGTCAGCGTGGTGGTGAAGTAGTCAAAGCCCAGCTTTGCGGCAAGCTCTGCCGATGAGCTCAGGCGGAGCTCAAAGCACTTTTCACAGCGCTTTCCGCCCTCGGGCTCGTGTTCAAGCCCTTTTACCGCTTCAAAAAACTCGGAAGGCTCGTACCTGCCCTCAATCACGTTGACCGGATTTTTGAACGGCATTTGCGACACAAGGCGTTTTTCCTCGTTCAGGCGGTGTTCGTATTCTTCTTTTATAGAAATATTCGGGTTGTAGTAGTAGACGGTAATTTCAAAATACTTCGACAAATATTCAAGGCAGTAGCTCGAGCACGGTGCGCAGCATACGTGTAACAGAAGTTTAGGCGTTTTGCCGTCACGCTGATTTTGCTCGATTACGCGGTCGAGTTCCTTTTGATAATTTCTCTTGTTCATAGGCTTAGAATGTACTTTGTGAGCTGTTCTGCAGTGTCCGCGACAAACGGCGCTCCTGCCGAGATAAGCTCGTCCTTTCCGCGGAAGCCCCATGACACGCCTGCCATTTTCACGTTCGAATTCTTCGCGGTGAAAACGTCAACGTCGCTGTCACCGATGTATACACATTCACCGGGCTTAATGCCGTGCAGAGCGAGCATTGCGTGGAGCGACTCTTTGTCGGGCTTGCACTTGTACTGCGGCTTTTGCCCCCAAGCCTCGGTAAAGCGGTGCTCAGGGTAGAGCTTTTGCAGAATTCTATCCACAAACTCGTCGGGCTTGTTAGAGAGCACGGCGGTTTTTATACCGTTATCATTCAGAGCGGCAAGCATTTGCGCACAACCGTCGTAGACGGAGGTGTTGTCGTTGCAGTGGATTTTGTACTCGCTGTCAAAGGTGTCGCGCACAAGCTCAAATTTATTTTCATCGTCCGCATGGTCGCCCATCGCGCGTTTAATCATACGCTCGCGGCCGTTGCCGACGAATTTTTTGTAATTTTCAATAGGCTGTTCGGGCAAGCCTGCCTTTTTCAGCCCCTTGTTGACGTTCAAAGCGAGGTCGGTAAGCGAATTTACCAGCGTGCCGTCGAGGTCAAAAACAGCAATTTTTATCATCAGTTCAGTCCTTTTTCCATTTCAAACAAAATCGCGCGGCATGGCGCTGCCTCAAGTCCGCCGAGCTTTATCGGGAAAGCGCAGAGCTCATATTCGCCGTCGCTGATTGCGGAGAGGTTGAGGTTTTCGATAACCGTTATGCCTGCGCGTGCAAGCTCGCGGTGAGGTCGCGCCTCGTCAAAGGGCGTCGCGATTGAGTCGGCGTCGGTACCGACGAGGATTACGCGGCTTTCGGCAAGGACAATCGCCGCGGAGTGCGAAAGGTAGGTCTTTCCGTTGCCCCTGAACAGAATTCTGCGCTTGCAGTAGGGCAGCAGGCGTTCCATATCCTCGCCCGTGAGAATTCCCTCGACGGAGATGACAGTGCATTTGCCGTAGAAGGTGTTGAGGCGGAGCTGGTCGACAGAGCTTCCGTCCTCGCAAAAATGGAGCGGCGCGTCGATGTGTGTTCCGCAGTGAGTTGTCATTTTGATGTAGCTTAGGTTGTACTGGTCGAGGTTGTCCATGCTTTTGAGGAACTCAACCTCGGTCTCGGGATCGTCCTTGTACACAGGTGTTGTAAGCGAATCGCGCGAGATATCGTGAATAATCATAACGCCCCTCCTTATTTTTCTTAAATTATATTTTAACATAAAGGCGGTTGTTTGGCAAGATTAGGGGGATAATTAACGGAAGTTTACGATTATGTTATTCTGTAGGGGCGTGCATTGCACGCCCGCGGAAGCGTAATCAATGTTTACCAGTTGTCTCGTTTTTATCGCGATAAACGGACGTGTAATTCAGCACACAAAAAACGTAAGAATCAAATGAATTGTTCCTGTTCTGCGGGCGTGCAATGCACGCCCCTACGGTGTAAAGGATAGGTTGGCGGTAATGGAAACGTCTGATTACGGGCGGACACACGGGTCCGCCCCTACGGTGTAAAGGATAGGTTTGTGGTAATGGAAATGTCCGCTGTCGTTAACCTTCGGGAATTCGCGTTATCCAATCCAACCGACTTATCCGTCCCGACTTGCGCCGTCGTCGCAACGACCGCAACGACCGCCACGGAAAAAGCCTCCCCGGGGTGGGGAGGCTTAGTGTTTAGGTTATGCAATACGGTTAGGAATTACTCCATAATCTGAGGATCGTCAGAAACGGGAGTGATGTCCTCGTAAGCAACGCCTGCGTTACCTGTCTTCTTTGTCATGCCTGCGGCATATCTCTGAACACAAGAAGCGTCAAGAACGTTGATTACGCCGTCGTTGTTAACGTCAGCGAGCTTGTTGCTGAAAATGCTGTTGGGAGTCTTGCCGATAGCAACCTGCTGAATGAGCATAGCGTCGATAGCGTCAACCTGTCCGTCCTTGTTAACATCACCGATGGTTCCCTCTGCCTGCGGCTCGGGAGCTGTAACTGTGATGGTCATCTTAGCGCCTGTCATGGTCGCGAAGTCGAAGTTTCTGAGGTCGAGCTGGAGCTTAACAGTTGATGCGTCTTCCTCTACCTCGAAGAGGCAGTTCTTGCCGTTATAGAAAGCGTCGAGCTCTGTGTTAACGGGATACTGTGTCTCTTCCTCTGTACCAAAGTTGTGCGCCCAGGGGTTAGAAGTGGGGTTACCCTCTTCGTCTACTGAGTTAACAGCAAACTTAACCTGGTAGTTTCCGAAGGCATAGATGTTTTCCATTGTCATTTCCCAAACGCCGTCTGCAACTTCTTTCATTGCGTTTGCGGGGTCGCAGGGATCCCAGTTTGCGCCGTTGAGGTATGTATCCTCACCGTTACCAACTGCGATTACGCTCTTAACAATAAGGTCTTCGTCAAATACTACGCCGTCGCCCTCAACCTTAACTTCGTTGGTTACAGGGTTGTAGGTAACTTTAACATCGCAAGCTGTGTCTACGTTGAACGAAACGTTCTGCTCGGGATAAGACTCATCCCAGCCGTGATCCTTAACAACCTTGAGCTGAACTGCCTTTGCGGGTTGTACATTAGGATATGTGATCTCGTAAAGACCTGTTGCCTCGTTAAAGGTCATGTCGTTAGCTTCGTTTGAAGCATCCCAAGCTGTGCCGTTGAAGATTGTAGCGTCTGAACCTGCTACTGTGTAGGTTGATGCAGCTACGGGCTCAGTTGTGGGCTCTTCTGTAGCAACGGGCTCTGTTGTAGGCTCTTCTGTTACTACGGGCTCTGTTGTGGGTTCTTCTGTTACTACGGGCTCAGTTGTGGGCTCTTCTGTTACTACGGGCTCTGTTGTGGGCTCTTCTGTTGTGGGAGCCTCGGGCATCTTGAAGAAGAAGTGAGCTGTGATAGTGCCGTCCTGATTAAATTCCTTATCCATGGAGTAAGGAGCAATTGAATCGTCACCGACTGCGAGGTTAACCTCTGTATCCTCTGTAAGTACATAGCCTTCGTTTGCCTCAACCATAAAGGTGAGCTTATACTCAGCGCCGTACTCAAAGTCTGTGCCGTAGTCTGAGAATGAAAGGTTGCTGATACCGTAGCCGGCGTCGGGATAGCTGAACTTCTGTGAACCGGGAACTTCGCTGCCAACGTTGATAGTAGCGTTAGCTGTAACAGTTACGGTAGAAACAGGCTCGTCGGGCTTAACTGTTGTGGGCTCCTCGGTAGTTGTGGGCTCCTCGTCTGTAATGCCGAGAACCTCTCTAACGTACTCGGGAGCAGCGAGCTTGCCCTCTACCAATTTCTCCTTATCGTTGATGTACATATAACGATAGAAGGGGCAGGGAACGGTTTTGTCGGTCTCGGGCTCGCCTGTGATGTTGTCCTTGTTATCTGCAAGATACTGGTCGTAAACTTCCTGGGGAGTAACCTTAAGAGCCTCGCAAAGCTTCATGTTATTCTCGTACTGGAAGTACGGGTTGTTTGTGGGGTTGGTAAGGAACTTCTTAAGAGCGTTTGAAATCTGCTGAGCCTTGGGCTGGTTCTTCGGGAAATAACCGGGCATAAGAGCGCCGCGTGAAGAAATAGTAGCCTTCGGTCCGTAAGGATCTGACATACCTTCCCAAGTAGCGTAGTGGTCTCTCTTCTTAGAGTCCTCAGCGTTCTCACGGTCAACCACGCCGTTGAACGGAGTAACAATTACCTTGTGACCGATGCATTCGGTTGTGAGGTTGAGGTCGCAGGTCTGGTTCTGTCCTGCGGCATCGGTTGAGAAGATGATACCGTAGTCAGCGCCGTCCTCGATGGGTCCCTTGTCTTCGATACTGTTAAGATCGAAGTAGTACAGGGTTGGGTCATCTTCGACAAAATAGCACTGTGTAGTTCTTGTCTTCCATCCTAACGCATAGGGCTTAGAGTTACCGTAGATAGCGTAAGCATAGCAATAAACGCCGCCTTTGCCGTTTCTGGCGTTATTCTTTAATCCCTTGTGCGTCCAGACACTTTCGTCAGGAAAACGGAAATAAACGCGTTGTTCGCCGCCTTCGCCGGCGCTAACGGGGAACACAGCGATTCCTGCAAATGTGGAAACTGTGAGCATTACCGCAAGCAACAAGCTTACGAACTTTGTTGACTTTTTCATTTCGAATAGTCCTCCTTTTCTTAAATAACTCATATTTTGAGTAATTACATTATATATCAAAAATTACAGCATTACAAGTCTTTTTTAGAAATATTGTAATGATTTTTTAGGAAAATAACGTTATTATTAACAAAAGTATTTCTTTCCGTTTTGTCATTTTGCCTCGGAGATATTGCCGGTAAATTATTAAAGCGACGGCAAACAGGGCGTTTACCGCATAAACACGGCGCTTTGGGCAAATAAGGCTTGACAACGGCGCGTTTTGAATGTAAAATTTCTATTGTATACTATTTAAATATAGAAACGAGGTACGTTTATGGAGAACTCCAAAAAGACAATGGAAAAAATCGTTGCGCTCTGCAAGGGCAGAGGCTTTGTATATCCCGGCTCTGAGATTTACGGCGGACTCGCCAATACCTGGGATTACGGTCCGCTCGGTATGGCGCTTAAAAACAACATCAAGCAGGCTTGGCTTAAAAAGTTTGTGCAGGAGAACAAGTACAACGTTGGTCTTGACTCCGCAATTCTTATGAACCCCCAGACCTGGATCGCCTCGGGACATCTGGGCGGATTTTCCGATCCGCTGATGGACTGCAAGGAGTGCAAAACCCGTCACCGCGCCGACAATCTTATCGAGGACTTTGACGGCACAAGCGTTGCAGGCTGGACAAATCAGCAGATGACCGACTATATTAATGAAAAGCAGATTCCCTGCCCCAACTGCGGAAAGCACAACTTTACCGATATCCGCCAGTTTAACCTGATGTTTAAGACCTTCCAGGGCGTTACCGAGGACACCAAAAACGAGCTGTACCTCCGCCCCGAGACCGCGCAGGGTATTTTTGTAAACTTCCAGAATATTCAGAGAACCACACGTAAAAAAGTTCCGTTCGGCGTTGCGCAGATCGGTAAATCGTTCAGAAACGAGATTACTCCCGGCAACTTCATCTTCCGTGTGCGCGAATTTGAGCAGATGGAGCTTGAGTTCTTCTGCAAGCCCGACACCGATTTGGAGTGGTTCGATTACTGGAGAAGCTTCTGCCGCGACTTCCTCTATTCGCTCGGAATTAAAGAGGAGAACCTCAGACTCCGCGACCACGAGAAGGAGGAGCTCAGCTTCTACTCCAAGGCGACTACCGACTTTGAGTACCTCTTCCCCTTCGGCTGGGGCGAGCTTTGGGGTATTGCCGACAGAACCGACTACGACCTCACCCAGCACAGCAAGACCTGCGGTAAGGACCTCGATTACTTTGACCCGACCACAAACGAGAGATATATCCCCTACGTTATCGAGCCTTCGCTCGGCGTAGAAAGACTTTTCCTCTCGATCGTTGTTGAGGCTTATGACGAGGAGCAGATTGACGAGAAGGATTCGCGCGTTGTTATGCGCTTCCACCCGGCTCTTGCTCCGTTTAAGGCAGCGGTGCTTCCGCTCTCTAAGAAGCTCAGCGACAAGGCTGCCGAGGTTCAGGAAATGCTCGCCAAGGACTTTATGGTTGACTTTGACGAGACAGGCTCAATCGGCAAGCGTTACCGCCGTCAGGATGAAATCGGCACGCCGTTCTGCGTTACCTACGACTTTGAGTCGGTTGACGACGGCTGCGTAACCGTCCGCGACCGAGACACAATGCAGCAGGAGCGCGTTAAGATTGAAGAACTCAGCGCGTATATTGCGGAGAAGGTAAAATATTAATTGAAAATTGATAATTGATAATGGAAAATTTCGGTCGGGAACATAAGCCGGTTTTATTTGATAAACCGATTCCCGAATGAATCAATATTGTGCGGAATTTTAATTTGCACGCCATTTTTAAGCCTCCCCCGAAACTCAATATTTGAGTGTCGGGGGAGGCTTTAAATGTACTTTAATAGTAATGCCTGCTTCATTCAAGCAGGCATTTTTCCTTATTACTTATTACTTAAACAACCTTACCAGCTCGTCCTTATGCTCCATAACGCAGTCGTAGCCTTCTTGGATTGTGAGGGAGAAGTTTTCCATTGAGAAAATCGCAGTGTTGCTGTTTTTTATCTGCACGCAGTAGTCCGCCAGCTTCATCGACTCGCGCGTTTTGTCGATTGAATAGAGGTCAAGCGCTCTCCACACGACCTTCATCAGTCCGTCAAGTCCGGTTTCGGGCGTATACGCCGATACATCAAAGCCGATGGCAAGCACCTTGCCCACGCCCATATCCTTTAGCACCTGAACCGGCAGGTTGTCCTTTGAGCCGCCGTCGATAAAGTTGTAGCCCTTATAATTGCAGGTGGTGTAAATTCCCGGGAAGGTCATACTCGCCCTGACCGCGAGCTCGAGCGGAGCGCCGTGGATATAGTGGATATGCTCACGATGGATGTCCTCTTTTTCGGTCGTGAAAATGCACTCGTCCATGGTGTAGGTGTCGTTTGTGCAAATTGAGAGGTTAACCGGCAGATTTTCAAAGCCGATTATGCCCTTTGAATCCATCGCCTCGCGGATTACGTTCGAGATTACCTCGCCGTCCTTAAGTCCGTCCTTGTCGGTCTTTTTGTTAAATTTAAGCGTGGCAAGCTGGGTGACAATCGGAATCGGGCTGAAGTCCGACAGAACCTCCCAGTAACGCTCGGCAAAGTCGGTCATCTCCCTCGCGTTACAGCCCATGGCAACAAGCGCCGCCATAGCAGAGCCCGAGCTTGTGCCAGAGACATACTGCGGAAACAGTCCGAGCTCGTGCAAAGCCCTGACCGCTCCGATATGGGCGATTCCTTGCAGGCCGCCTCCCGAAAAGGCAACGCCGAAGGCATTTTTTCTGTCAGATTTATCCATAACTTCCCCCTTATTTGTAGAACCTGTAAACGTTACAATAGGATTCTGTCTCTACAAAATAGTCGTACCAGTTATAAAATTCGTCAAAGCTGTAGTCAGCCTGAATCAGCTCAGCGTTTTTGAGCTGAGTGTTCTGCTTGATGTAGTCAATCACCTTTTGCTTGTCCGCAAGGCGCGAGATATATACCGTAACCTCGTCGAGCGATTTAAGCTCGGAATCCTTTGAAATCCGCGTAATGCTGTCGGCCTTTGTCTGGTCAAAGTTGCCGGTGTTCATATAAGCGTCGGCAAAGGCGGTGATTTTTCCGTTGGTAATTACTCCGCGCTTAGTTGCGAAGTCCTCAAGCTCCGCACCGAGAGTCGGAGACATATCCGAGGTCTGAACAATCATGGTGTCTTCATAGAGCATAAACTTGTCAATGCACTTGTTCCATTCGAGCATATCCGTGCCGACAAACAGGCAGTTTTTCGTCTGCGGATTGTAGAGGCTTGTCTTGCCGTAGAGGTAGTACGGAGTTACAAACACAAAGCCGAGAGCGCTTGCAAGCATCACGCTGACGGGGAGAATCGCCCTGACCTTGCTGTTGTTGAAAAGGCTGAAAATCCTGATGAACGCGAAGATGTACATCATCGAAATCAGCGGAAGCGCCGCCATAACGTAGCGGTCGCTGTTGAACGGCGAGAGCATTGCGATTATGAAGAAGTACGCCAGCCCCGGAACAACGACAAAGAGCGATTTGGGCGGAAGCTTGCGTTTCTTTACAAAGCGGAAGAAAATTCCGAAACCGATTGCCAAAAGCGTGCAAAGTCCGAGCAGCCAAGCCTGACCGAGGAACAAATCCTTTGCCAAAATCTGAATGTACGTGCCGAGCTTGTACGCAAAATACGTCACAATCGTGATAGCGTCAATCGAGATATTCAGCGAACCGAGTCCGCGGTTGCCGCCGAGCACGTTTTCTATTATAAACGGGTAGACAATCAGCGCGATTGCCGCGCCGATAAAGGCGGTTATTATATATAATATAAGCGACTTTGCGTTTTTGCGCTTGATTTGCAAAATCAGGAACACAAGTCCGGTTAGTCCGGCGCACATTATGAAGTAGTACTGCGTTAAAATTCCGAGGATTACGATCGGCAAAAGCGGTATGAATTCGAAGAATTTGACATACCTGCCGCGGTCGAAAAGCTTGATTGTCAGGTAGATAAACGCCAGCACAAACATTGTGAGGGTGGCGTACATTCTCAGGTAAATCGTCGTGGTAATGCACGCTATGCTGAACGCATACCCCCCTATCGCGATGAGCGCGTAGAGGTTGTTGTCCGTGACGCGCTTGCCGATATTGAACAGCAAAATCAGCGAAATCGTCATCATCACCAGGTTGACGGCGTAGGCGAGCCACTTGTTGAACATATTTGGGAACAACGAGCAGACCGTGTGCACCAGCGCGTAATAAAACGGCGGATGCGATGCATCGATAATCTGGTTTTGATAAACCTGCGCGTAATCAAAGAGGTGCGGCTCGGTCGCGGCGAGGTATTCGTTAAAGTCCTCGGGCGAGTTCCAGCCCTCGGTATTGAGCTGTTTTGAGGAGTTAGCGAGGTTGTAGGTCAACAGCTCGTCCTCGTGATAGCCCTGCTTTGTGAACATAAAAGCCGTGCTGATACCCAGGCTGATTATTATAATCAGCGCTAAAATAATGTTGGCAGTTTTGTTGCTTAGCTTCATAATATCTTCCTCTACCGCAGTGTATTGTACTGTTTTAAATATAGCAGTGCGCCGTCGCGATGTCAAGATTAATCGGTAAAAAAATGACTTCATTTGCTTTTTTTGCAGGGGCAAGTTTCCGTTAGGGCAATGTTGTCAACTTAGTTTTTTGTAGGGGCGGACTGAAATGTCCGCCCGCGAGAACCTTACGTTTGTTCACGCTGAAAAACTTGATAGGACATAAAACTTAAATTGAACGCTCTCGGGAGCACACATAGGTGCTCCCCTACAATGTCAAGGATAAGTATGCAATAATCTCTTAAGTTGACAATATTTCCCTAACAGGGGAATTCCCCGAAAACAAGCGTTGGGGGGAGGCTTTAAATCTGTGTTCTGCAAAAAAAGCAGCGGCAGCCGAAAGACTGCCACTACTGTTAATTGTTAATTATTAATCGTTAAATCAAGCCTCTGCTTTTGCTTCCTCGGCAGGTGCTTCCTCTACCTTGGCTTCTTCGGTCTTAACTTCCTCAGCCTTGGTTTCCTCAGCCTTTACTTCCTCTGCCTTGGGAGCGGTTTCGGCTTTCTTTTTTCTGCCGCGCTTTTTGGGAACGGGCATTTCCTTTACGAGCTTATAGTAGCAAACGCCGAGCGGCGGAAGTGTAAGCACAATGTGATAATCGAGCTCGTGATCCTTCTCGTTCTTAGCCTTGATGTCGCCGGGGTTGCCGATTCCTGTGCCGCCGAACTCCTCAGCCTCGGAGTTGAATACCTCCTGATATACGCCGTAAACCGGAACGCCTACGCGGTAGTTCTCACGGGTAACGGGCTGGAAGTTACATACGCAGAGGATTTCGCTGCCGTCCTCGGCAATACGTCTGAACGAGATAACGCTGTTCTGATAGTCGTCGAGAGCTACCCACTGGAAACCGTTCCAGTCATAGTCGTTCTCGTGCATAGCCGGTGTGTCGCGGTAGAACTTATTGGCAGCCTTGAAGAAGTCGTTAAGCTGACGGTGCTTGTCGTAGCTTAACAGATTCCACTGGAGCTGCTCGTTGGCGTTCCATTCGTCAAACTGGCCGATTTCGCTGCCCATAAACATCAGCTTCTTGCCGGGGTGAGCCATCATGTATGACACAAAGCCCCTTACACCCTGGAACTTCTGGTCGTAGTCGCCGGGCATTTTATTGATAAGAGAGCCCTTGCCGTAAACTACCTCGTCGTGCGAGATAGGCAGCATAAAGTTCTCGGAGAACGCATAAACCATGCTGAAGGTCAGCGTGTCGTGGTGGTAATTTCTCCACAGCGGATCAAGGCTGATGTAGCTGAGCATATCGTTCATCCAGCCCATGTTCCACTTATAGTCAAAGCCGAGTCCGAGGCCCTCGATCGGGTAGCGTGTAACGCTCGGCCAAGCTGTGCTTTCCTCAGCAATCATCATTACGTCGGGATGGAACATATGAACAACGTTGTTGAGCTTCTGGATAAAGTCAACGGCAACGAGGTTCTCACGTCCGCCGTAAGCGTTGGCAATCCACTCGCCGTCCTTACGGTTGTAGTCGAGGTAAAGCATTGAGGCAACGGCGTCAACGCGGATGCCGTCGATATGGTACTTCTCAATCCAGAACATAGCGGAAGAAACGAGGAAGCTTGTTACCTCGTAACGGCCGTAGTTGAAGATGTATGTGCCCCACTCCTTGTGCTCACCGATTCTCCAGTCCTCATACTCATAGCAGCCTGTGCCGTCAAAGCGGCCGAGACCGTGAGCGTCCTTGGGGAAGTGAGCAGGAACCCAGTCGAGGATAACGCCGATGCCCTCCTGGTGGCAGCGGTCGATAAGGTACATCAAGTCCTTGGGCTCGCCGTAACGCGAGGTAGCGGCAAAGTAGCCTGTAACCTGATAGCCCCAGCTTCCGTCAAACGGATACTCGGTAAGCGGCATAAACTCAATGTGGGTGTAGCCCATCTCTTTAACGTAGGGCACGAGCTCGTCAGCCAGCTTGCGGTAGCTGAACTGGTTGCCGTCCTCAAACTTGCGCCATGAGCCTGCGTTCATCTCATAAACGTTGATAGGCTGCTTATGGTGCGGATGCTCCTTTTTATAGTCATACCATTCGCTGTCGTTCCACTCGTAGCCGTCGATGTAGTAAACGCGCGAGGCGTTGTCGGGACGGGTCTCGCAGTGGAAGGCGTAGGGATCGGTCTTCATAAGGCGGTCGTTCCACGGTGTTTCTACACAGTATTTATAGCACGCAAACTCCCAAACTCCCTCAATAAACAGCTCCCATACTCCCGAGTCGGAAATACGGTACATATAGTTTGCGTCGGGGTTCCAGTCGTTAAAATCACCTACTACGGAAACCGACTTTGCGTTAGGCGCCCAAACTCTGAAAACAACGCCGCCGCGGTTGTCCCAGGTTACAAAGTGCGAACCTAAAAATTCATAAGCTCTTGTTGACTCTCCCTGCAGGAATTGTTCAAGGGGAGGTCTGGTGTCATTAAGTGAATATGCCATACTATACCTCTTTTCTTGTGTTATAGGTAAATCTCTCTATTTATTAAATAGTTTTCCAATTTACTATTAATATTATTATAATACATTTTAACAAATATACAAGAGGATTTTTGGAATTTCTGTAAATAATTTTGGGCAAAACAGGAAATTTAACTGATTTTTTCGTTATTTTGCACTATTTGACTTGATAATTTTTGTGAGGTAGTCAGCTCCGCAGGGCTTTACCTTTTCATAAGCAAGCGCGGCGGTGTCGGTTGCGCGAATGTCAGCCGCCAAAAGCTCTGCGGTATCCGAACCTAAATCCTCAGCCTTAGCCGCCGAGGTGATGACCTTTCCGATACAGGCTTTAAGCATTTTCCCGCCTTCGTCCGTAAAACCGAGCACGCGCGCATAGTCCGCGGTTTTTGTTTGAAGCTCCTCTGTAATGCCGAGCAGAGCGCAGGTCAGAATTCTGCAAATCCTTGAGCGCGTATAGCGCTTTGTCTTGACCTCGCCAATGACTTCCTCAGCCGTGCCGAACTTCCTCGCCGCTGACAAAATGCGGTTTTCAAGCCCCTCGCCCACCTCGGGAAGTGCCCTGAGCTGTTCGGCGTTCATATTCCTCAGCTTGTAAAGCAGCGCTCTGTCGAGCTTTTCGGGGTAGGTAATCTCACTCGGAACATAAGGCAAAAGCCCGTCCGCGCCTTCGCCGCTCCTGAGCAGCTTTCTGATATATGAAGCGCTGGCGTAGATACCGTCGGCGCCGTCGCTGTCGTGCTCCGCGCCTGCTCTTTTAATCGGCAAGGGCTTAATGTCAGTGCCCCTAAGCGCCCTGATGTACTCAACCGCGAGGATGTTGTTAGGCTTTGTCAGCACATCTGCAACCTCGCCGCCGCAAACCTGCCTGACTGCATATTCATACGCTTTAGGGTAGTAGCTGCCGCTGTTCATCTGCTCAGCGATTATCGCGTTTACCTCGGGATTTTCCCCTGCGAATGCGGCGGTTTTAAGCAAATCTATATCGTCGTCCTCACAGCCGAAGGCGAGGTAATTTACACAGCCGAACATTTTTGAAATATTCACTCCGCCGCGCGCGAACCTCTCCGCGCAGGAAACTGCGTATACGGCAGGCAGCTCGGCAACTAAATCAACGCCGCTTTTAAGCGCCGCCTCCGCACGCTCGAACTTTGAGCAGAGCGCAACCTCGCCGCGCTGGGTAAAGCTTCCGCTCATCACGGCGAGCACCGGTTCTCCCGTCAGCTCCTTTGCTTTGCCGAGCAAAAAACGGTGTCCGTTGTGAAAAGGATTGAATTCGCAAATGACCGCAACCGCCATAAAACAGCCCCTCCGACCTTAATTCTATGATAAAAAAGTGATAAAATTTGCATTTTCTTGCAAAAAACTCTTGAAAACACCGATATAATAATGTATCATAGTATAGTGTATTTGTAATAATTATACAATATGATTGTTCGTAAATCAACAAAATGAAGGGATGAATTAAATGAAAGTTTTAGTTATCAACGCCGGAAGCTCGTCGCTTAAGTATCAGCTTATTGATATGACAGACGAGAGCGTACTGGCTAAGGGCAACTGCGAAAGAATCGGCACGGACGGTGCGTTTATCGGCTTTAAGACCGACGACGGTCAGAAGATTGAACGCAAAACCGAGATGAAGAACCACACTCAGGCATTTGAGGCTGTTAAGAACGCTCTTATCGACCCCGAGTACGGCGCAATCAAGGATTTGAGCGAGGTTGCCGCAATCGGCCACCGCATAGTACAGGGCGGCGCTTACTTTGATCATTCCGTTCTTATCGACGCCGACGTTCTCGGCAAAATCGAGGAGCTCTCTCCCCTTGCACCCCTGCACAACCCTGCCCACATCCAGGGTATCAACGCCTGCACCGAGGTTTTCGGCAAGGACGTTCCGCAGGTAGCTGTTTTTGATACCGCGTTCCACCAGACAATGCCCGAAAAGGCATATATGTACGCCGTTCCCTATGAGTATTACGAGAAGCTCGGCGTTAGAAAATACGGCTTCCACGGCACATCGCACCGCTATGTAAGCGCAAAGATGGCTGAGATTATGGGCAAGCCGATTGAGGATTTAAAAATTATTACCTGCCACATCGGCAACGGTTCGTCAATCACCGCTATCGACGGCGGCAAGGTTATTGACACCACAATGGGACTTACTCCGCTGGGCGGCTTTATGATGGGCACACGCTCAGGCTCGCTCGACCCCTCGGTTGTTACCTTTATCGCTGAGAAAGAGGGCTTTACCGCGGCTGAGATGTCCGACCTGCTCAACAAAAAGTCAGGTCTTTTGGGTGTTTCGGGCATTTCGTCCGACGACCGCGACGTTACCGCGGCTGAAAAAGAGGGCAACCACAGAGCGGCTCTTGCTCACCAGATGCTCTACTACCAGATCGCGCAGTACATCGGCAGCTTTTACGTAGCTCTCGGCGGCTGCGACGCTATTGTATTCACCGCAGGCTTGGGCGAAAACCAGCCTTGCCTTAGAGAAGGCGTTTGCAACTACCTCGAGTGCCTCGGCGTTAAGCTTGACAAGGACGTTAACAACGCCACGATCCACGGCAGACAGGGCAAGCTGACCACCGACGATTCCAAAATCCGCGTTGAGCTTATCGCTACCGACGAGGAAATGGTTATCGCGAGAGATACAAAGGCTATTGTTGAGAGCCTGTAATTTAACATAATAAATCACCGCCTTGCTTTTTATCGGCAAGGCGGTCTTTTTTGCGCAAAAATCCCCGAAGCAGATGATTATTCCGCTTCGGGGATATTTTATTATTGCTTAAACTAATTCCTGATAGAAAGTAGACTTATATTTTGCGAAGATATTTTTCGCAAGACAAGGCGGAGGACGCCGCAAGGCTGGCGCCTTGCAAGGACAACAACGCAGTATTGCGGAAAATAGTCCGCAAAGATTGTCTACTTTTTATTAGGTATTAGTATTAAACCTGTGCATACCGTTCAAATCCGTCTGAACGATACAGCCTGTTGTGCAGACCCTTGCGCAGATACCGAAATCGGGGCAGTCGTTGCACTTTTCGTAGTCGATAACGGCAACATTGTGCTGAACAGTAATTGCGCCTAACGGACAGGCGCGCTCGCACTTTTTGCAGCCGATACAGCCACGCGAGCAGACCTTGCGCGTCTCGACGCCCTTGTCCTTATTGGAACATTCCACAACGACGCGCTCTACGTCGGCGACGAGCGAAATCAAATGGTTCGGGCAAGCCTTGGCGCAAACTCCGCAGCCGATACACTGGCGCGTATTGATCCGCGCGATTCCGTTTTCAATGCAAATCGCGCCGTGCGGACAAGCCCTTTGGCAGTCGCCCAAGCCCAGACAGCCGTAGGTGCAGCTGCCCTTTCCGCCGTACAAAAGCTTTGCGGCGGCGCAGGTTTCGATTCCCTGATACTCAACCTTATCCTGAGTATGTTCGCAGTCGCCCGAGCAGTGAACAACCGCCACCTGCTCAACAACGTCCTCAAACTCCACGCCCAAAACCTCGCTGAGCTGTTTTGCAACACCGTCGGCGCCGGGAATACAGAGGTTTGTCGGCACGCTGCCGTCCTCGCAGAGCGCCTTTGCGTAGCCGTCGCAGCCTGCATAGCCGCAGGCTCCGCAGTTGGCTCCGGGCAAACATTCCCTAACCTTCGGGAACCGCTCGTCCTCCTTGACCGCCATAATTTTTGAGGCGACAACGAGCACCGCGGCGCAGATTACGCCGATAATCACGACGGGGATTACCGCCGTTAAAATTTCAGTCATTTACCGCACCTCCCTTACGCAAACAGGTTCTCGATAACTCCGCCGAAGCCGAGAAACGAGAGAGAGGTGATTGCCGCCGCTACCAAAGTAACCGGCAGGCCTTTAAAGCTCTTGGGAACGTCGCTGCCCTCGATTACCGAGCGCACTCCCGAGAACATTACCATAGCGAGGAAAAATCCCAAGCCGCTGCCGAGCGAGTTAACCATCGACTGTGCAAAGCCCCACCAGAAGGTTGTCGTCTCGGTAACGGGGTAATCCTGAACGTTGAGGATTGTAACGCCGAGAACCGCGCAGTTTGTGGTGATAAGCGGCAAATACACGCCGAGGCTCTTGTGCAGCGACGGAATATAGCGCTTTAATATGATTTCCACAAGCTGAACCAGCGCGGCGATTACGAGGATAAATACGATTGTCTGCAAAAAGCCGAGGTTGTTGGGCTCGAGCAGATAGAACTGAATCGGGTAGGTAACAGCCGTCGAGAGCAGCATTACGAAGATCACCGCAAGGCTCATACCCGTTGCGGAGTCGAGCTTTTTTGAAACGCCCAAAAACGGACAAATCCCCAAAAACCGCGACAGCACATAGTTGTTGATGAATACCGCTGAGAGCAGTATGATGATAAGCTTAGTCATTAGCGGCAGCCTCCTTTGCAGGCGGGTTGCAGCTTACTTTTCCGCAGATTTCCGCCGAGGGACAGCCTGCGCAGCCGAATTCCTTTTTCTTGGGCTTATTTGCGGAGAACTTATTGACCGCCGCAATCAGCAGACCGAATACAAAGAAGCCTCCGGGCGCCATTGTAAGAATTGAAATGTGGTTGTCGCTGAGCACCGGAATTGACATTCCCATAAACGTGCCGTTGCCGAAAACCTCGCGGACTGTCGCCATCAGCACAAGCGCCAGCGTAAAGCCTGCGCCCATTCCGAGACCGTCAACGGCGGAATCGAACACCTTGTTTTTGTTCGCGAACATCTCGGCTCTGCCGAGGATAATGCAGTTTACAACGATGAGCGGCAGGTAAATTCCGAGCGATTTGTCGAGCGCCGGAGCAAACGCCTTTACGAGCATTTGAACCGCGGTTACGAAGCCTGCAATCAGCACGATGTAGCACGGAATACGAACCTTGTCGGGGATAATCTTGCGCAGAGCGGAGATTACGATGTTTGAGCAGAGCAGAACCACCGTTGCCGCCGCGCCCATTCCGAGTGCGTTAGTAACGCTCGTCGAGGTGGCGAGCGTAGGGCAGGTTCCCAGAACAAGCACCAGAACAGGGTTTTCCTTAATCAAACCCTTTGAAAAATTTTGCAGTGTGTTCAATTACTTCGCCTCCTTTGCAAGCTCATACGCCTCAAATGCGCCGTCAAGCGCCTTTTTGTATGCCTTTGATGAGATTGTCGCGCCCGTCACGGCGTCAACCTCCGAATAATTGTCAGCGGTTTTTCCGTAGAAGTTTTCGCGGTAGCCCGAGTTGTCCTCAACAACCTTCGAGCCGATTCCGCTCGTCTCCTTGTGCGAAAGCGTCGAAATTCCGGCAACGCTTCCGTCGGCGTTAACGCCGCAGATAAGCTTGATTTCTCCGCCGTAGCCCTTTGTGCTGAGCATAAACACATATCCGCCGTTGTCAGCGATATACGCCTCGGTCACGCCCTCGGGGAGCTCAATGCTTACGGCTTCAAAGCTTTTCGCCCCGGGCATAACCTCCATTTTTGCCTGCTCGGCAGCCGCTTCCTCAGCCGCGGAGATAATTGGCGAGGTTACGAGGTTGATGTAAGCGAGCACTGCGGTTACTACCAAACAGATTCCGGCGAGCACCGCAATCGGCTTGATTATATCCTTCACTGCTTACCACCCCCAATCAAGGGCTTTGAGCGCGTCAGCTTGGAGATATACGGCGTTAAAATATTCATAATCAAAATTGAGTAGCTTACGCCCTCGGGGTAGTTGCCCCAGAAGCGGATTAAAATTGTGATAAGTCCGCAGCCGATGCCGAAGATGATTTTGCCCCACTTTGTGGACGGCGTTGTCGCGTAGTCGGTCGCCATAAAGAACGCCGCGAGCATTAGTCCGCCCGAGAGAAGCTGACCGAGCACATCCTTGCCGCAGATAAGCGACATTACCGCGACGGTTCCGAGGAACGCCACGGGCGTGTGCCAGCTTATAACACGCTTAATCAGCAAATAAATTCCGCCGATGATAAGCGCCAAGGCGCAGGTTTCTCCGAGAGAGCCGCCGTGGTTGCCGAGGAACAAATCTAAGTACGACGGCATTGCCGCACCCTTTGCCTCAGCCGCCAAGGGCGTTGCCGAAGCAATCGCGTCAACGTCGGTGAAAAATCCCGACGGTGAAACCCATTTTGTCATTGTTCCGGAGAACGCCACAAGCATAATAATTCTCGCGGTGATGGCAGGGTTGGCGAAGTTCTGGCCGATTCCGCCGAAGAGCTGTTTTACGACGATAATCGCGGCAACGCTGCCGATTACCGCCTGCCAAACCGGTATGGTCACAGGCAGGTTGAACGCAAGTAAAATTCCCGTTACAACCGCCGAAAAGTCTGAAATTGTGTTTTCACGCTTGCAGAGCTTTTCAAAGAGATACTCCGAGAGCACGCAGGTGAGAACGCAAACGCCGATTACGAGCATTGAGCGCCAGCCGAAAATAATTACCGAGGCTATCGCCGCAGGGCAGAGCGCGATGATTACGTCGAGCATAATCCCTTGAGAGGTGCGCGGCGTGTGAAAATGCGGCGACACCGATGAAATCAACTTATTCATCACTTGCCCTCCTTTTTAGCCTGATTAACCCTTAACAGCGCCTTTGCAAGCTTGTTTGTCTGCACAAGCGGACGGTGAGCCGGACAGATGTACGAGCAGCAGCCGCACTCCATACACAGGTCAACGTGCAAGGTCTGCAAATCCTCGACAGAGCCGAGCTTGTAGGCGCGAGCAATCTCCCTCGGGTCAAGCCTTAACGGACAGTGGTTAAGGCACGCTCCGCAGCGTATGCAGGGCGTGGTCTTTGGGGGAGTTGCTTCCTTTATATCCATCGCGGTAATTGCGTTGGTGTTTTTTAAAATAGGTGAATCGAGCGACGGCACGGCAAGTCCCATCATCGGTCCGCCGTAGAGCGCCTTTGCTACCTCGCTTTTTGTTCCGCCCGATTGCTCGAGCACATCTGCAATCGACATACCGATCGGCGCGATAACATTCTTAGGCTCTTTTACCGCCGAGCCGTCAACGGTTACGCACTTGTTTACAAGCGGCATACCCGTTTTAAGGTAATTGCCGATAAACGCGAGCGTGGTTACGTTGATAACGATAACGCCTACGTCAAGCGGCAGTCCGCCCTTGGGGATGATTTTTCCGACGGTGTTGAAAACAAGCACCTTTTCGCCGCCCTGAGGGTAGGACGACGGCAGAACCTTCACCTCTACGCCTTCGCTCTGCGAGGCAAGCTCCTGCATTTTCTTAATCGCCCCGGGCTTGTTCTTCTCTATTCCGATAATAAAGCGGTTGGGATGTAAATATTTTTTTACCGCTTCGATTCCGCTCATAATGTCGCCGCTCTTATCGAGCATTGTGCGCGTGTCCGAGGTTATGTACGGCTCGCACTCCGCGGCGTTGATAACAACCGCGTCGAGCTTGCTCAAATCCTTTACGCTGAGCTTTACAAAGGTAGGAAAGCCCGCTCCGCCGAGTCCGACCGCGCCGCTCTGCCTTACCGCCTCGGTAAAGCTGTCCAAGTCATGAACCTCCGGCGGCTTTACGCCCTCAAAAACAGCCTGCTCGCCGTCGGTATCAATTACAACGCACTGACCTTTGGCGCCGTTTGAAAGCGTCATTTCCTCGATTTTCGCGACGGTTCCCGAAACGCTCGAGTGAACAGGGGCGGATATAAAACCGTCAGCCTCGCCTATGAGCTGGCCGACCTTTACCGTATCTCCGCGCTTAACCGCAACCTTTGCCGGCTTGCCGATGTGCATTGACATCGGAATTCGCACCGTTTCGGGCACGCTGAGCCTGACAGGAACGCAGTTTGCCGTATTCTTTTTATGAGGCACTTTAATTCCGTGTAGCTTCATTAATATTCCTCCATTTATAGATGACAGATAAAATGCCATATATAAAATATCATATCACATTTTTTGAGTTTTTCCAATAGGATTTATTAAATTCGTTTTGGTATTATATGTTGCAAATGCAAAGTTTTAGTGGTAGAATAGTATGGTATCTCTGATTATTGGATTTTAGGTAGATTTGATATGAAACGTTATCTTGAAAATATTAAGGCAAAGCATTTTTCCCAGCTCCACGACAAAATTTTGTTTTCGGGGCTTTCGGACAGCGAAATTTACACCTTTATACAGTGCGCAAAGCCGTACTATATCTCGCTCGAGGCAGGGCAGATTGTCACGCTCGACAAAAGCTACTCGTATATGATAAGCGTTGTGGTGTCGGGCGACGTGCTGATAAGCAGTACCGACATTGAGGGCAACAAAACGCTGATTAAGAGCATTACCGAGGGCGAGAGCAGCGGCTCGCTGTACTCTATCCTCGACTATCGCAACGCGCTTGTCGAGATTGAAGCGAGGGACGACAGCGAGGTTATACTGATTGACCCCGACTCGCTGTTTGTCACTGACGAAAAAATCGCCGTAATTCAGCAAAAAATGCTCGTAAACCTGATACACTCACAGCGCGGACTGTTTGACCATCTGTCAAAGCGGATGTACTGCCTTACCCAGCGCAGTATCAGGGACAAGATTATAAAGTACCTCGGCTTTTGCAGCGAGCAGGCACACAGCAATAGGTTTGATATTCCGCTGTCGCGCGAGGATTTGGCAGGCTACCTCGCGGTTGACCGCGCGTCGCTTTCACGCTCGCTCGGAGAGCTTAAAAGGGAAAAAGTCATTGACTTTAACAAAAATCACTTTATAATATTAGACGAAAATTATTTTAAGTAATCCGCCGTCACGGCAGGTTATATTGCAAAAATTCAGGCAGGTATTTATGATAAAGAGAACTTTTAAAAGAGCTTTCAAGGACAGCCTTCCGGTGCTGGCAGGCTATCTTGCGCTCGGAGTGGGCTTCGGCGTACTCTTGCAGAGCAAGGGCTACAGCTTTTGGTGGGCAATCCTTATGAGCTGTACAATGTTTGCAGGCTCGGGACAGTACGCAGGCGTTGACTTTTTGGCAAGCGGCGCTTCTATCGTCACGACCGCGGTAATGACGTTCATTATAAACGCAAGGCACTTTTTCTACGGCTTTTCGCTGCTCGACAAGTACAAGGGCACGGGATGGTTTAAGCCGTACTTAATCTTCGGGCTTACCGACGAAACATACTCTATCGTATGCTCGGCGGAGCTTGACGACAGCATTGACCGCAAAAAATACTATTTGTTTTTAACCGCGCTCGACCACTGCTACTGGATAACCGGCTGTACGCTCGGCGCAGTGCTCGGTGAGATTTTGCCGTTTTCAAACGAGGGCATCGGCTACTCGATGACCGCGCTGTTCATCGTAATTATGGTTGAGCAGTGGCTCAGCACAAAGGAGCATTTGCCGGTAATTCTCGGCGTTGTAACGACAATTGTATGCCTTGTGATTTTCGGCGCGGATTTGTTTATTATTCCGGCTATGGTGCTGATTGCGTTTGAGCTTGTAATATTCAGGAAGAAGCTCGACAAAACCGGCGCTTCCGGCGGAGAGGAGGCGCAGAGCGGTGATTGATACCAAATATTCGCTTATTTTGGTCGCGGTAATGGCGGCGGTCACGATGTTCGTGAGGTTTTTGCCGTTTTTGTGCTTTCCCGAGGGAAGAAAAAGACCTAAGGTTGTTACATATTTAGGCACTGTTCTGCCATATGCTGTTATCGGAATGCTTGTGGTTTACTGCTTTAAGGATGTGTCGTTCTTCAAGTACCCCTACTGTATTCCCGAGCTGCTCGCAGGCGCGCTTGTGGCAGGTCTGCACATCTGGCGCAGGAACACTTTGCTCAGCGTTTTTGCAGGCGTTGCGTTTTATATGGTGCTGGTGCAGCTTGTATTCTGATAAAAAGGTGATTTTGTGTCGGTTATTGAGTTAATTATACTTGCGGCAGGACTTGCGATGGATGCGTTTGCCGTGTCAATATGCAAGGGACTTTCGGTGAGGAAATACCGCAAAGGTCAGAGCGTTACCGCAGGGCTGTACTTCGGCGGATTTCAGGCGCTTATGCCGGTTATCGGCTGGCTGCTCGGCAGGCAGTTTGAGAGCCTTATAAAGAGCGTAGACCACTGGATTGCGTTTGCACTGCTTGCGCTTATCGGCGTGAATATGATTCGCGAGTCCTTCAAAAAGGACGATAACGACATAAACGATTCGTTCTCGCTTAAGGTTATGCTTCCGCTCGCTATTGCGACGAGCATTGACGCTCTCGCGGTGGGCGTGACGTTCGCGTTTTTGAACGTGAACATCGTTATCGCGGCGCTGACAATCGGCGTTATCACCTTCGGCTTTTCCGCCGCCGGGGTAAAAATCGGCAACGTTTTCGGCGCAAAGTACAAGTCAAAGGCAGAGCTTGCCGGCGGAATTGCGCTGATAGTGATTGGAACAAAAATTTTGATAGAACATCTTTTCTTTGGCGGTTGATTAAGGTGAAATATGATAAAAATAGATTTGATTACCGGCTTTTTGGGAAGCGGTAAAACGACCTTTATAAAAAAATACGCCCGTTACCTTATCGGCAAGGGGCAGAAAATCGGAATTTTGGTGAACGACTACGGCGCGGTAAACGTTGACACAATGCTGCTCTCTGAGCTTGAGGGAGATAACTGCGGAATTGAGTCCGTCGCAGGCGCGTGCGACAGGGACTGCCACCAAAGGCGGTTCAAAACAAAGCTGATTGCGCTTGCCATGAGCGGCTGCGACCGCGTGCTGATTGAGCCGTCGGGGGTTTTTGACGTGGACGAATTTTTCGATTCGCTGTACGAAGAACCGCTCGACAGGTGGTATCAAATCGGCAGCGTTATCGCCGTTGCGGACGTGAATTTAAGCACGGAGCTCTCAAAGAGCGCGGAGTATCTCTTGGCTTCTCAGGCGTGCGTTGCCGGCAGGCTGGTGCTGAGCAAAACCCAGCTTACAAATGAAGCTGCCGCACAAAAAACAACCGCGCTGATTAACGCGGTTTTGCAGAACTTTGGCAGCCGCCGCAGGTTTGACGAAAAAAGCGTCACGGCAAAGGACTGGGACAAGCTGGCTGACAGCGACTATGAGGAAATCGAAAACTGCGGTTACTCCTCCCCCGACTTTACAAAGCTCGAAACGACCGACGACTCAGGCTTTAAATCGCTGTATTTTATGGAGCTGTCTCTTTCTCCCGAACAGCTTGAACAGAGGGTTAAAGCGCTGTTTGAAACTGACGGGGCAGGCGGAATTTTCCGCGCGAAGGGCTTTGTAAGTGACAGCGGAAAATGGCTTGAGCTAAACGCCGTGCGCGGCAGCATAACCCTCAGTCCGATTGACAACGGACAGAACATCGTAATCGTCATCGGTGAGAATTTGAATAAGGATAAGATTACGGAGATTTTGTGTGGATAATGCGGATAATCCGTAATTATATATTTTTGTTATCAGCCGTTTGTATTTTGTGTGCTGAATTACACGTTTGTTTATCGCGATTAAAACGGATTGTGTGATTAACACGGTTCACGTTCCCCGGGCGGACACATGGGTCCGCCCCTACGGTGTTAAGGAAATGTTGACGCTATCGGAAACGTCTGCCCCCTCCGTCATTTTTGCAAGCAAAAATGCCACCTTTTTCTAGCGAAAACGGCAACCCTTTTGTCACTTCGTGACATTTCCCCTGACAGGGGAATTTCCCGTTTTTGAACGGGGGAGGCTTTAAATTGGGTGTGGGCGAAGCCCACCATTAACTTTCAACTTTCAATTTTCAACTTTCAACTCTACCTATATCCCTTCTCCTCCATAACCGAGAGGATTGTGTTTACGTTGGTGCGTTCTACCGCGCTGAGCACGTCCTCGTCAAAATCAGCCGCGGAGATTGTGCCCTTGTACCAGCTTTGCTTGTCAAAATACGCCTGAATACTCGGCGTATTGAACTTTCTGCCGTGCCTTGCGAAAATTTCATTTAGCGCGAGCGTCATTTCGTTGTTGTCAAGTCCCGTGACCTCGCTCCTTGAAATTATGCGTTTATCCGAGCCGTCGAGAATGTAAGTTCCGCCGGTTTTCTTTTTGTCCTCTTTTTCGCCGTCAGCCTTTGTCGGCTCGGTCGAGAGCGGCTCGGCAGGCGCTACCGTTGCGGCAGGCTGGTTGTCGTAGCCCTTTGAAACGTGCAGAATAACGCGCTCGTCCTGACGGATTGTCTCCCCTGCCTCGGGCTCCTGGCTGATTACGTAATCGAGATGAACCTCGTCGCTGTACTCGCGAACGATTGTGTAGCGCAGTCCGGCGTCGTTGAGCTTATAATATGCGTCCTTGACGTAGTAGCCGTGAACGTAGGGCACTTCGACAAACGCCACGGTCTCGGGCTCGGTAGTGACCTCGGCTGTTGTGGGCACGGCGGTGGTGACTTCCTCAACCGTAGTCGGCCGGGTTTCCTCCTGCGGAAGAAAGTCTTTTATTAAATCGCGGTTAAAAAACCATACCCACGCCGCAGCGGCTGCCGCGAGCACGAGCACGATTATAATGATAACCGCGGCTATCTTGCCCTTTTTTCCCTTTTTCTTTGATGAATATATGTCAACGCTGTTTTGCTTGCTCACAACACCACATCCTAACAGTTAAATTTTATACGTTAGCGCAAAAAAAGTCAATAGTTATCGAAAAACGAGGCTTTTGTGCTGACTGAGCGGAAAACGGCTCGCGGTTGAACATACGGAATTAATTGCATAGAAAAATTTTATCAAAAAATGTAGATTATTTCACTATGTTATGTTATAATGTCATTTGGTTGCGAATATAACTCTAAAGAACAGGAAGGTACTATGAGCACTAAATTAATGGACGGCGCGCTGTACGCAAATATGATTAAGAGCGGAGCGGCGGAATTAAGCGATAATATAAAGCTTGTCAACGACCTTAACGTCTTTCCGATTCCGGACGGCGACACGGGCGACAATATGTTTATGACAATCGACTCGGGCGCGGCTCATTTGACCGACGAGAGCGAAACTTCTATTTTTAAGATTGCCGACAGAGCCGCAGGCGGTATGCTGCTCGGCGCAAGGGGCAACTCCGGCGTTATTCTTTCGAGAATTTTCGCAGGTATCGCCAAGGGACTTAAGGACAAGGACAGCGTTAACGTTCCGATGTTTTCAAAGGCGATGGAAAGCGGAGTCAAAGAGGCTTACGGAGCGGTTTCCGTACCCGTTGAGGGCACAATCCTCACGGTTTACAAGGACGGCGTGCGCTACGCCAACAGCCGCGTTACAAACGGCAGCAGCTTTGACGACTACTTTAACGACCTGCTCTGGGAGCTCAAGCGCTCGCTCGACAGAACTCCCGACTTGCTTGCGGTGCTTAAAGAGGCAGGCGTTGTCGACAGCGGTGGCGCAGGCTTTATCTACATTGCAGAGGGTATGAAAAAGGCTATCGGCGGCGAAATTCTCAATGAGGGAGCACAGCCGCTTTCCGCGAGAAAGAACATCGACCTCAACGCCTTTACCGAGGACAGTGTGCTCGAATTCGGCTACTGCACCGAGTTTTTGCTCAGACTGCAAAAGGCGAAAATCGATATCGACTCCTTTGACATCGACGCGCTCATAAGCTGGCTCAACAGCGTGGGCGATTCGGTTGTCGCTTTCCGCGAGGGCACTATCGTGAAGGTTCACGTTCACACCAAAAAGCCCGGCGACGTGTTTAACTACGTTCAGCAGTTCGGTGAGTTCCTCACGATGAAGATTGAGAATATGACGCTTCAGCACAACGAAACTCACGCTCAAAAGCAGTTTGAGCCCAAGCCGAAAAAGCCGCATAAAAAGTACGGCATTGTCAGCGTTGCGACAGGCGACGGAATTAAGGACACCTTCCTCTCCCTCGGCTGCGACTGTGTTGTTGACGGCGGACAGAGTATGAACCCCTCGACAGAGGATTTGATTGAGGCGTTCGAGGAGGTTAACGCAGATATCATTTTTGTTTTCCCGAACAACGGCAACATTATTATGGCGGCAAATCAGGCTGCGGCGCTGTATAAGGACGCGGATGTTCACATTATTCCGAGCAAGACAATCGGTGAAGGTTACGCGGCGATTTCAATGCTCGACACAACCTCGAACGATATTGATACTATCATTGCCGAGCAAAAGGAGATTATCGCAGGCGTTGTCACCGGAATGGTGTCAAAGGCGGTTCGCGATACCGAGATGGACGGCGTGGAGATTAAAAAGGACGACTACGTAGGCTTTGTCGAGGATAAAATTTACATCGACGACCAAAACCGCAAGGCGGCAGCGTTCGGGCTGACCGAAAAGCTTGGCGCCAAGCGCTACGACATTATGCTCGTCATCGTAGGCGAGGACGTTCCCAAGGCTGAAGCCGACGAGATTTACAAGGAGCTCAGAAAAGCCTACCGCAGAACCGAAATTGTTATGATTGACGGCGGACAGCCGATTTACGATTATATAATTATTCTTGAATAAAGGAGATTTACGATGAGACCGATTAAAGTTGTAACAGACTCATGCTCAGACCTTACAAAAGAATTGCGCGAAAAGTACAATATTGATTATTTGCAGATGAACACCGTTAGGGACGGCGTTGAAACCCCTGCAAGCCTTGACTGGGAGTACTTTTCTCCGCAGGATTTATACGATACGATCCGCGACGGCAACCGCGTGACAACCACTCAGGTGCCCGCGCCTACCTTTGAAACCTTCTTCAAGCAGTGGCTTGACGAGGGCTTTGACATTGTGTACATCGCCTGCTCGGGCAAATGCTCCGGCTCGGTAAACACCGGAAAGGTTGTTGCCGAGGAGCTGTTGAAGGATTATCCCGACGCTAAAATCGCGAGCGTTGACTCGCTCAACGCCAGCATGGGCGAAGGCCAAGTCGCTATTAAGGCGGCTAAGCTCAGAGATGAAGGGCTCAGCTTTGAAGAGGTTGTCGCTCAGACCGAGGCCGCGCGAAACAAAGTTAACCAGTTTGTTACCGTTCACAACCTTAACGCGCTTAAGGCAGCAGGCAGAGTTACCGGCTCGTCGGCGTTTTTCGGCAATCTGCTTGGTGTAAAGCCGATTATTATTTCCGACAGCGTTGGCAACAACGTGCCTATTAAGAAGGTTAAGGGAAGATTTAACTCGCTCGAGGAGATTGTAAACCTCACCGCCGACGCGATTGAGGACGAGAATCAGGATATTCTCGTAGCTCACGCGGACTGCCTTGACGAGGCTGAGGAAGTTGTGCAGATGCTCAAGGAAAAGCTCCCCGAGGCAAACATTATTCTCGGCTACATCGGACCTATTATCGGCGCTTCAATCGGCGCTGACGCAATCGCAATCTTCTCATGGGGCAAGGACGTAAGCAGGTTTGATCAGGCATGATGGTATTAATTCTCTGTATTTCGGCAGTTGTTTCCTACCTTTTGGGCGGTCTCAACGGCGCGATAATACTTTCAAAGCTCGTTTACAAGCAGGACATCAGGGAATTCGGCAGTAACAACCCGGGCTTTACGAACTTTAAGCGCACCTACGGCAACGGTATTGTGACGTGGATGGTGTTGGTAATCGACATTCTTAAGACTGTTCTTCCTGTCTTTTTGACCGCGCTGATTATGCAGCAGATGTTCGGAATGTGGCAGTTCGGAGCTCAGTTTTCGGGCTTGTTCTGTATGATAGGCCACTGCTTCCCCGTATGGTATAAGTTCAAGGGCGGCAAGGCGTTCATCACGGGATTTGCGACGATTTGGTTTGTTGACTGGCGTATAACCTTGATGGCAATGGCGCTGTTCTTCATCATTTTGTTCACGACAAAATATATGTCGGTAGCCTCGTGCTCGGCGGCGGCATTCTGCCCGGTTGCGCTGGCGTTTTTAGGGCCTTCAAACATTTGGGTTGAGCTTATGGCGATTGCCGCGGCTCTGCTCATAATACTCAGGCACTACCCGAACTTTAAGAAGCTTGCGAAAGGCACGGAAAGTAAATTCAGTTTAAAAAGCAAAAAGAGCTGAGAAATCAGCTCTTTTTTTACGGGCGGATTACCGCCCTTTATTTTTTCTCACAAATTACTAAATATCTGTCAAATCCCTCGCCCTTGCTTTTAATGCAGGTTATGAGGGTTAGCATTTGTCTGCCGTCCTTGATAAAAATATCGTTGGGGTTGTCGGGAGCGACAACCTTGTAGTCGATTACCTTGTAGTTGATGGTCTCCCAGTAATTGTGAATCGTCACGGTGTCACCGATGTCGAGCTCACGGATATGGTCGAAGAAAATTCTGCCGATGTAGCCGGTGTGACCTGCAAGGGCAACGTTTGTGTCGTTCATATCAACCGGCAGCGAGGTTCCGGCGAGGTGAGCCGCGCCGCAGCTCATCATATCGTCGTTCGCGCCGAGGTAAACCGGAAGGTACATATCTATGCTCGGAATACTAAGGTAGCAGTAAAAATTTGACAGTCCGTAATCACTCATTTTGAGCGCTGCCTTGGTGTAGTCGCTGGTATCAACCGTGCCTTGGTGGTTAATCAGCCCCTTGTTATAAGCGACGCTGTCGCGGTGGAGGGCGTTCAAATCATACTCAAAAATCACCGGGGAATCCGAGGTGCGGTTGCCGTCGCCGTCAATAACATAGCCCTCGCTGTCAACCTCTCCGGAATCGGGCTGCTTGTTGGTAATGGTTTGTGTAGCACCCGTAGCGGTAAAGGACTTGCTGTCCGAAACATCTATACTGTTTGAATCAATAACGTTTTTCTTGATAACAGCGTTTGCTTTGTCGGGGGTATTTGTATAAGTGAGCTTTAACTTGGTCGGGTCGAATGTGCCCGTCTTGTTTGTCTTGAAAACAAACGATGAGTTAAGCGACTGAGTTGCCGTAGCAGCACTCTGTGCAACTACCGAGTTGTTGTCGTTAGTATCGACAACCACCCACGAGGTTTTGCCGTAGGTAAAGACGTTATCGCTCGGGAAGCTCTCGGCAACGTTTACTGTTGTACTGACAGTGAGCGTAAGTATAGCTCTTGCCGTTGAGCGCGTTGCTTGTAAAGTTGAACTGATCCGCGTTTTTAAGTGCGTAAACGTTCTTAATACCGTCGTTGAGCTGTCTTTGAGTTGAAGCTCGCGTTATTTGTAGGAGCAAACGATACCCAAGATGCATTATTGGCATTACCGGACCATGTATTATTGTCATAGTTATAGCCTTCGCCCCAGTCGGTAATCTTAATGCAGTTGGACTTGCTGCCTGCGGTCTTACTTCTCTGGTTATCCCACATATATTTGGATACGTTCCAAACCTTTGAAGCGCCCGGGTTTGTTCTGGCAATGCGAACATGGCTGATCTTATCGCTCGGGATACGGAACCTGTAAATATGATCCGCAAACTTGTCCGCTAAAATACCTTTTTGCAGAACATTAGAACCCGTAAACCAACCGTTGTTTGCAAAGTTTTCTTCAAACTCGTGACAGTAGTTTGCATCGTCGGAGTCGTTGTAGTATGTAAATACTCTTAACTCGGCGCTTGCATCATCCCAATGACCGCCGCCGCTTAAAGCCTGCGAAACGTCAATGTAGATACACTCATTGTCAACAAAGGCGGATTCATCCTTTGCCGAAGCTGTCGGAATACCCACAATTGAGATAGACAACATCATCAGCAGAGCCAGCAGCATCGACAAGGTTCTCAAAAACGAGCTTTTCCTTTTAGCCGTATGACGCTTGGTGAGTGAATGTTTGTTTATAATTACCATCTTCCTTTCATTAGATTTTTCCGCCCAAGCGCACGGTGTAAGCACACTGCACCGCTTTTTTACGCGCTTTGCGAAAATTGCGTTTCGAAGAATAGTCAATTTGGCAAAGTCAGCCATTTCGGCAAATAATGCCCAAGTGGCAGGGACTGCCGCAGGGGCAGAATTCACCAGAATGATTATTTTTCCTTATATCTCATAAATCTATGTTGCTTTTTTGTCAAGGAGAAACAAAGAAGAATTATATGAAAATTTTGTAATTTGTACATAATATTATGGCAAGTGCCTAAATTAGTGATAATTTTAGTTAAAAAAAGAGACAGGCAAAAAATCCTGTCCCTTGAAATATTGCTATAATTCAATTCGTCTCCGTCGCCTTGGTGAAAACAAAAGATGTGGTTTCGTTGTTGTAGTTGAAGTTCAGCGTTAACATTCCGTCGGAATATCTGAGCTTTTCGCTCTTTCCGCCGTACTCAACATCAACCGAGGTCTCGTTAAAGGTGTATGTGCCGCTGTTTTTTGTTCCGGCTATAGTGATTTCGCAGCTTCCGTTGGATTCAAACACAAATCCGAATTTGTCGCTGTCGGTGTTGAGCTCTCCAAACTGCACCGTCTCGCCGTTAATCGTCGCGGTAGCAGGTACCCACTTGCCGACAATTTCATTGTTTTGCGCGTTATCGCCGCAGCCCGAGAAAAGCATTAGTCCGAAAACAAGGCACAGCGTAAGTAATGCCGCCGAACAAGCTGTTTTTACCATAAACTTCACCTGATATCTAAAATTTGTTAATATTACACTATTTTACCATTTTCGCCAATATAAGTCAATAGAGTTAATGTCTTATACAAAAATGACGGAACGGCGGCGTTGTAATTCAAAATCTACGTTATATTTCCGTAAAAGAACAATAATTCAGCCATTCTGCAATTATTGTCTGAGAATACTGCAATATCACTTGCAAAAAGGTTTTTATAATGCTATAATAGGCTGTGCATAGGCAAAGCACATATAATAGTATAATAACAGGCGGTTTCCGCCTTAGCAAAGGAGTAATGATATGTCAACAAAAGCTAATTATCCGATTAGCGAAATCGGAAAGGGAAAGGTCGGTTTTTCTAAGACCAGATCAATCATCGAGGCTGCCTTTTACGGCAACAACGTTGTAAAGGTTAACACACTTAAAGAGGCTTATAACCTCGCTAAGAATTCACCCGGTACTATCGTTACCGATATGCCCGTTTACCGCGGCGAGGAGTTCGGTCTTGAGCCGGACGCCAAGGTTCTGCTTTTTAACGACGGCGCAATCACCGGCCGTTACGCTACCGCAAGACGTATTGCAGGCGAGCCCGGCGTTGACTGCGAGGCCCTTGACAAGGTTGTTATGGACGCGGTTTACAGCGCTCGCTGGAAAAAGCTCTACCACGCTACCTGCTACGCAGGACTTGACAAGGAGTTTATGGTTAAGGTTCACCTTCTTATTCCTGAGGGTGAGGAAAATATTATGTACAACTGGATGCTCAACTTCCAGTATATGTCCGACGAGTACGTTAAGATGTACAAGGAGTCTAAGCCCGTAGGCGATGGCAACGAGCCCGACATCTACATCTTCTCGGATCCCCAGTGGACTCCCGTTGAGAACCCCGGCGTAAGCTTTGACTGCCTGTCAGACCCGGCTAAGAAAACCCTCTGCTACTTCAACACAGAGACAAACTGCGCCTGCATCCTCGGTATGAGATACTTCGGCGAGCACAAGAAGGGCACTTTGACAATGGTTTGGGCTATCGCCAACCGCAACGGCTACGCTTCATGCCACGGCGGTCAGAAGGAGTACACTCTCGCTGACGGCAGCAAGTACGTTGCTTCGGTTTACGGTCTTTCGGGCTCGGGAAAATCAACTCTTACCCACGCTAAGCACGGCGGCAAGTATGAGATTAAGGTTCTCCACGACGACGCGTTCATCATCAACACCGACACCTGCGCTTCTATCGCGATTGAGCCGACATACTTTGACAAGACAGCCGACTATCCCACAGGCTGCCCCGACAACAAGTATCTGCTCACTCTCCAGAACTGCTCAGCTACTCTTGACGACGAGGGTAAAATTCAGGTTGTTACCGAGGATATCCGCAACGGCAACGGCAGAGCTATTAAGTCAAAGCTCTGGTCACCCAACCGCGTTGACAAAATCGACGCTCCCGTTAACGCTATCTTCTGGATTATGAAGGATCCTACACTTCCGCCTGTTGTTAAGCTCAAGGGCGCTTCGCTCGCTTCTGTAATGGGCGCAACACTCGCAACAAAGAGATCTTCGGCAGAGCGTCTTGCTCCCGGCGTTGACCCCAACAAGCTCGTTGTTGTTCCTTACGCTAACCCGTTCAGAACATATCCCCTCGCAAACGACTACGCTAAGTTTAAGAAGCTCGTTGAGGAGAAGAACGTTGACTGCTACATCGTAAACACCGGCGACTTTATGGGCAAGAAGGTTCAGCCCAAGGATACACTCGGAATTCTCGAAGCCATCGTTGAGGGCAAGGCAGAATTCAAGAAGTGGGGTCCCTTCTCCGACATCGAGATTATGGAGTGGGAAGGCTTTGTTCCCGATATGAAGGACGAGGATTATGTTGCTCAGCTTAAGGCACGTATGATCGACAGAGTAAACGAGATTAAGGCGTTCGGTTACGAAAAGGACGGCTACGACAAGCTTCCCGACGACGCTCTCAAAGCAATTGAAAAGGTTGTTGAGGAGCTCGGCACAAACTGGTTCGACCAGCTCAAGATGAGCCTGTAATTTCCAAAATTTAACAGCTTTATAACTGTACAAAACACCTTGGTTATGATAAAATGTAACCAAGGTGTTTTTTTTACAGGTTTATGCTATGGATAGAATTATTACGTTTTCTCAGAGAAAAAGAGCGGTTTCGCTCATACTGATATTCGCCGCATTTATGCTCATTCAGCTTGTAATTTTGCGGCTCGGCAATAAGGCAGGGCGCGGATTTATTATGCCCGAGCATCAGGAGCTTGTGTATTACGGTATGCAGCTGCCGGTAATACTCGGCTTTGTTCTGCGTTCCTTTGTTAATCACAGGGCTGTTAAGCTGACCGCTCTCGGCGTTTGCTTTGCAGGCTTTTGGTTAATGCTGATTTCAAATGAAGCTTCGCTTTTTTATCTGATTGTGACAGGCACGACGGTGCTTTGTCTCGGTTACACCGGCGGCTGCGTATACTATTATATGTCATGTTTTGCGGACGTTAAGCATTTCGGACTTTGCTTTGGACTGGGCTACGCCTTCGCAGTTGCGGTTCAGTATGTTTTTCAGCTAAGCTTTGATTTAAGACCCCTTATTGGAGTTTTTGTATTCTGCGCGTTTGCGCTCTTACTGATGTTTTTGTATACGGAAAAACGCGTTATAACATCAACTGAGGATAAGGGTTTTTCCTCTGTGCCGAAATTCAAGCTGATTTGCGCGGTGGTTATCACCGTCGCCATGCTGATGTTCACAAGCTACTACAACAACTACATTCACCACCTGCAGATAGCCTCAAACTACACGGAGTACAATGTTTACAGCTTTCCGAGGCTGCTGATGATACCCGGTGTAATTCTGTTCGGCTTTATCGGCGATATAAAGAAGGGAAAGCTGCTCCCTGTTTGCACGCTTTGTGTGACGGTAATCGCCCTGCTCAACGCGGTGCTTATCGGGCGCGAAACCTACACGCTCAATATGTGCCTGTTTTACCTTTCAATGTCGGCGGTTATCTCGTACTACAACCTGACCTTTACACGCCTTGCTCGGAAAACAAAAAAGCCCGCGTTTTGGGCTTCGGCAGGGCGGATTATCGACAGTGCCGCGGTTCTGCTGTCCTTTGCGCTGAAATTTTCAACACTCTCAGCCGTGAGCGTTTTGGTAATCGACATCGCCATGCTGTCCGTCGCGATTGTCTTTATGGCTCTCAACGGAGATTTGAATTTGAGCTCGATTGCAAATAAAGAAACGAAAAAATCAGAACCTAACGCGAAAATTACACCCGGGCAAATCCGTGAAAAATTCGGGCTCACCCCAAAGGAAGCTCAGGTTTTTAAGGAGCTGACCGAGACCGACGACAAGCAGGAGGCGATCGCGCTGAGGATGAATATGTCGGTCAACACCCTGCGCCACCACATCACCTCAATCTACAAAAAGACCGGCGCTCAAACCAGAGCGGCGCTCTGCAAGCTGAACATTACAGATGAATAACCACAATCCTCACCACGACGGTGAGGATTTTTGTTTTGCCAAAAACCGCATAGATAAGCCAAATAGCAGGAATATGCCATAGCGGGCAAAACGCATATATGCTATGATTAACATGAAAAATTATATACTCAGGAGGGTAAATAAATGAAAAAAATCTTAGCCGCATATATGTCCGCTTTGGCAATCCTTTCACTAACCGCCTGCTCGTCGGCAGGACAGAGCAGTGCCGATAGTCAGCAGTCCGCACAAGCTCAGCCGACCACCGCCGCGGTTGTCTCTCAGGACAAAGGCGTAAACCAAATGAGCTTCACCGCTCCCGAAGCCTACAAAACCGTCGAGCGTTATATTGAAAAATACTCCGACGGCAAGTTTGCGGAAAAGGACATCACCTACAATTTTGAGGACGAATCAAGCATATGCTACGCCTGTATGTTCGGCATTACGCTGGCTGATGAAATTCCGCTCGAAAAAACCACTGCCGCGGAATACAACGGCGTTTCATATCAAATGTACGAAACAGGCAAAAACGAATGCGCGTTTCTTCAAAAGGACGCCGACGCCTATGCGATTCGCTATAAATTCGCCGACAGCATTGACAAAGAAAAGTTTGACAAGGTAATGGCAAACGTTAAATTCACCGAAAACGCCGATTTGACGGATAACAATATTGAGTTCGACGGCATTCAGTACACCCTTGACAGCACGCTCAACGTTTACTGCACAACTTCAACGCTGAAAGAAACTCCCGACGGCACCGCCGTTGAAAAAAGGCTGAGCTGGAAGTTCGGCAAGGATAAGGACAACGAGGATTTTGCCTTTGTAATTGCGGAATATAAAAATACAACCGTGGAGCAGCAGCTTAAAAAGGATAAGAAATACGAGCAAAAGCAGGTCGGAAACATCACTTACACCGTACGCGCCGACAGCGACGGCAAACCCTATGAGTACTACACTCAGCACGGCAGCGACGTTTACCTGATCAGGAACAACGGCAAAAGCGGATTTGTAACCACCCGTTCGGATAAATCCGTCGAGGCTTTTGAAAAACTATTGAGCACAATCAGCTTTAAGTGATAAGAGGGATGTTATGAAAAAACTAATTTCAACCGCGCTGTGCCTGATTTTGGCGGCAATTCTTTCAGGCTGTTCGCTGTTTCCCTTTGCAAAGGTGCTGAACCCCGACCAAGCGCCCGAGGATATTCCCGGCACAACGGACGCAACATATGAGCTGCCCGACGACTACACCACCGCTCCGGTTACACAAGCTCCGGCTCCCACCGCCGCCGAGGTAAATATAAGGCCTGCCGAGTGGACAAGCGTTCAGTGGCAGCCGTACCAAAACCAATATTTCACCCTGCAAATCCCGGCAGGCTGGCAGGTGGAATTTAACGGCGACGCCAATCAGATGCAGTGGCAGGCGTATTCTCCCGATAAAACCGTGGGATTTGCGAACATCGACCACGCCTACGCCGCAAAGGACGCTTCAATGAAGGACGCGCTCGGCTTTGGCTTGTCAATGCAGGACGGAACGGTCAGGGAATTTTTTGAAGCGATGTTCAGCAGCTCGACCGAGTATTTCACCGTGCAAAATTCCTGCGTTCCCGACAACAAGGCTCAACTGCAGTCGATTCGCCCGAACACGCCGATTCACGATTATCAGTCGCTGTACGCTACATTTAAAGATGAAAATGTTGACGGCGAGGGCATATATTCGGCGGTTGTTATGGATTCAAGGGACGTTGTCTTTAACGGCAAAAACTACGGCGCTTGGGAGGTCAACTGCATTTTTACTCAGTGGGCGCCCAAGGATGAGCTTGTTAACTGGGCTCCGGTGCTGGCGCAGATAGCAAAATCGTTCAGCTACACCGACTACTACCTGCAGCAGTGGAAACAAATCGCGCAGGACGCAACCAATGTACCCTCAACCCTCAACGACCCCGATCCGGTTATGGAGGCGTTTGAGGAGAGGAGCAAGTCAGACACTATTATTCAGGAGAAGCGCTCGGATATGCTCGGGGAATACGAGCGCGTTTACGACAACAACACCGGCGAGATTTACCGCGCTTACAACGGCTTTTTGGACGATATGGGCGACCAAAACCGCTACACGCCGATAACCGATAACCAGTACACCGAGGGATATAAGGGCTGGATTGATAAGCCTTAGAGCATATAACGCAAAAAACCTGTTCACCGTATGATGAACAGGTTTTCTATATTTATAAGCTTTTATTTGTTTGCTTCCTTAAGGAGCTTTTCCCATTCCTTAATAATGGAACGGTCACCGAAGTAGTCAATTCTCATTGCCTTTTGAACGCGCGCGAGGGTTTCGTTTGTCGTCTCTCTCGCCTTCTTTGTTCCGGCTTCGAGGATATCGTAAACCGAGGCGATGTCCTTTTCCCATTTCGCGCGGCTTTCGCGGATTGGGCTCAGGGTTTCCTCGAGCACGTTGATGAGGAACTTCTTGCAGGTTCCGTCACCGAGACCTCCGCGGCGGTAATGCTCCTTCATCTCGTCGAGGTTCTTGTAGTCGGGCAGATACTCAGCAAAGTGGTCGTCGGTGCAGAAGGCGTCGAGGTAGGTGAACACCACGTTGCCCTCGGTGTGACCGGGATCCTCAATTCTCAGGTGAGTCGGATCGGTGAACATCTTGCCGTTGACCTGCTTTTTAACAGTCTTGGCGGTGTCGGAAAGATAAATGCAGTTGCCGAGCGACTTGCTCATCTTCGCCTTGCCGTCAACGCCGGGCAGACGGCGCTGGGTTTCGTTTTCGGGGATAATCGCCTTGGGCAGAACAAGGGTTTTGCCGTAGAGACGGTTGAACTTCTCGACAATCTCGCGCGTCTGCTCAATCATCGGGAGCTGATCCTCGCCTACGGGAACAACGTTCGCGTTGAACGCGGTGATGTCCGCCGCCTGCGATACGGGATAAGCGAAGAAGCCCACGGGAAGTCCCTCGTCGGCAAAGCCGCGCATCTGAATCTCGGACTTTACGGTTGGGTTACGCGCGAGACGGGCGGTTGTAACGAGGTTCATATAGTAGAAGGTGAGCGCGTGCAGTGCCGGAAGCGCTGACTGTACGCAGATTGTGGTCTTTTCGGGGTCAAGGCCTACCGAGAGGTAGTCGAGCACAACGTTGATAATGTTGTCGCGGATTTTCGCAGGGTTGTCGGCGTTGTCGGTCAACGCCTGGTCGTCGGCAATAAGGATGTTGATTTCGTCAAACTCGCCGGAGTTCTGGAGCTCAACACGCCTTTTGAGCGAGCCGACATAGTGACCGAGGTGAAGCCTGCCGGTGGGGCGGTCGCCGGTTAAAATAATCTGTTTCTGCTGTTCCATAAATATATCCTCCGTATTCGGTTTATGAGTTAGCTAATTTTCCGAGAATTTTAATTCCCTTTTCAAGCTGTTCGTCGGTCGGGGTCGAGAAGTTGATTCTAAAGCTGTGGCACTCGTCGTTTTCATCGGTCAAAAAGGCGTTGCCGGGAACTACGCAAACCTTGTTGAGTACCGCGGTCTTGCAGAACTGCGGCATATCAACGTCCTTCGGCAAGTCGCACCAGATGAAAAGTCCGCCGTCAATCTTGTTGTAGGTAATCGCCGGAGCGCAGTATTTGTCGAGCAAATCCATACAGAACTGCGCCTTTTTGGTGTAAATCTGTCTGAGCTTTTCGAGGTGCGCGTCAAAGTCGTACTTGGTGATGAACTCATCGCAAACGTACTGCGACCAGATATTTGTGTGAACGTCGTTGCCCTGCTTGCAGACAACGAGCTTTTGGAAAATCGGCTTGGGCGCGATTGTGTAGGCAACGCGGATACCGGGAGAAATTACCTTTGAGAACGAGCCGGCGTAGATTACGATTCCGTCGGTGTCGAAGGTCTTGATGTTCGGCAGGTACTCTCCGCTGTAGCGCAAATCGCCGTAGGGGTTGTCCTCGATAATCAGCACGCCGTACTGCTTTGCAAGCTCGTAAACTCTCTTGCGCTTTTCAAGGCTCATTGTTACGCCCGAGGGATTTTGGAAATTCGGAATTGTGTAAATCAGCTTTGCGTTGGGATTTTCCTTAAGCTTTTGCTCGAGCTCAACAGTGCTCATACCGTCGGGCTCAACGGTTACGCCGACAAGCTTTGCATTGTAGCTGCGGAATGTGTTGAGCGAGCCGATAAACGACGGAGCCTCGCAGATTACAACATCGCCCTCATTAACAAGCGCCTTTGAGCTCAAGTCCATAATCTGCTGAGCGCCGGTGGTGATGAGGATGTCGTCGTTGTCGGTGCCGGTGTTGTGCTTTTCCTTCATGTACTCCAGCATGTGCTGTCTTAGCGGAGCGTAGCCCTCGGTAACGCTGTACTGCAAAACCGAAATCGGATTTTCCGCCAAAACCTTTGCGGAAATCTCGGCAATCTCCTTTGCCGGAAAAGCGTCGGGCGACGGATTGCCGGCTGAAAGCGATACTACCGACGGGTCGGCGGCATATTTAAAAATCTCCCTTATCGCGCTGGGCTTTAGGGTTTGAACTCTGTCTGAAAACTTGTACTCCATATAATCATCTCCAAAAGATAAATTCTTAAATTTCAAATTTTATTATATCACGGTTTCGGTCTTTGTTCAAGTGTTGATTATCAGCGTAATTTTAGGGTTTACAAGCCGTTTCACCGTTGCTTTGAATAAAACTTTGTATGCTTATTTGTCTTAAGTGTACAAAAAATGCCGTTAAAACTAAAAATCGTTGCATTCAGCACTTTAATATGGTAAAATGATTGTGTTCTTTTGCCGAATTTTGTCAATTCGGAAAATATTAAATGAGGGAGATAGAAAATGAACAAAAAGACTTTGGTCAAAAACCTGATCTTTATCGGCTTGATTATTGCGTACATTGTTTTCTGCTTTGCGCAAACGCCGATTACTCAGGCTGTTGTCGTAACCGGAGAGGGCGAGGACGCCGTTGCAACCGGCTCGCTGTGGTCGCTCTTGCCTCCGATTATCGCTATCGGTCTGGCGCTTATCACCAAAGAGGTTTACTCCTCGCTTTTCATCGGTATTTTATCGGGCGCGATTATTCATGCAATCGCGTTGAACACCGGCTTTGTCGGTGTAATGAACACCATCGTCGGTGACGGCATTATCGCCAATATCGCTGACAGCTACAATGTCGGAATTTTAACATTCTTAGTTGTGCTCGGCGCAATCGTAGTGCTTATGAACCGCGCAGGCGGAAGCCGCGCTTACGGCGAATGGGCGGCTAAGCACATAAAATCAAGAGCAGGCGCGAGCTTTGCGACCTTCCTGCTCGGCGTACTTATCTTTGTTGACGACTACTTTAACTGTCTGACAGTAGGCTCGGTTATGCGCCCCGTTACGGACAAGCATAAAATCTCGCGTTCAAAGCTTGCCTACATTATCGACGCAACCGCCGCTCCGGTCTGCATTATCGCCCCGATTTCATCATGGGCGGCTGCGGTAAGCGGCACGGTTGAGGGCGTTAACGGAATTCAGCTTTTCATCAGCACAATTCCCTACAACCTCTACGCTATTCTTACGCTGATTATGGTAATCTTTATCTCGTTCTCGAACTCCGATTACGGCCCGATGAGAACTCACGAGATTAACGCTATAAACGGCGATTTGTTCACCACACGCAACAGCGTTTATGAGGAGGACGACGAACCCACACATTCAAGGGGCAAGGTTATTGACTTAATTCTTCCCGTTATTCTGCTCATCGGCTTCTGCGTTATCGGAATGCTCTACACCGGCGGACTTTTCGAGGGCGAAAGCATTATCAACGCATTCGCAAACTGCGACGCGTCCGTCGGACTTTCGCTCGGCTCAATCGGCGCTTTGATTGTAATTATGTTCTACTACATGGCGCGCAGAGTGCTCAAATTTACAGAGTGTATGAGCTCACTTGTCGCCGGCTTTAAGCAGATGGTTCCGGCTATTTTAATCCTTGTATTCGCTTGGACATTAAAGACAGTTACCACCGAGCTCGGCGCGGCTGAGTACGTAAGAGGCATTGTTGAGAACGCTCACGCTGTTCAGCTTCTGCTTCCGCTGCTGCTGTTCGTTGTCGCTCTGGGACTTTCATTCGCGACAGGTACATCTTGGGGAACCTTCGGTATTCTTATCCCGATTGTTACCGGCGTGTTCAGCTCACAGCTCGCAGGCGTTACCGACGGCAACATTCCGTCAATGGTTATCATCTGCATCTCGGCTTGCCTTGCAGGCGCGGTATGCGGTGACCACTGCTCGCCTATCTCGGATACGACGATTATGGCGTCGACCGGCGCACAGTGTGACCACGTTAACCACGTTTCAACCCAGCTGCCCTACGCGCTGACGGTTGCCGGCGTAGCCGCCGTGGGATACTTAATCTCCGGCTTTGTTCAAAACGTATTTGTAGTTCTCGGAATTTCAGTAGCGCTTATGTTCGCAGTACTCTTTGCGATCAGACTTATTGCCGGAAAAGACAGCGTGAAGAAAGCAAAATAAATCAATTCTAAAAGGCAGGGTTTTTCGCCCTGCCTTAGTTTTAATATATTGACTTTTTTTATGGTATAGTTTATAATAAAACTACAAGGAAAACCGTTCAAAGCGGTTAGCCTAACAAATTGAAACGAAAATAATCGTCCGTTGTCTGCTAAACTGTCGGGCGATTATTTTTTTATGTTTTTAATGACCTCTGCAAGTGCTATTAAAACAACGATTAATAAAACTGTTTCAGTCATACATATCACCCCCATTCATTTGGGAGTGCTAACCGCCTTAACTTCCTTGTAGCCCCAAACCATAAGTTTGGTAACACAGCGATTGCTATGCTGAAACAATCATATCATAAACACAATACAAAATCAATTCGTTTTTCAAAATATAAAACACCTCGGCAAATAAAAGCTGAGGTGTTTTGTAGTTATTAACTCACCGAGGATCAATCAAAAAATTTCTCATGAATAGCGGCAACTGCCTTGTCTGCATACTTTGCGTCGATAAGTACAGAAACCTTGATTTCGCTGGTGCTGATCATCTGAATGTTAATCTGTGCGTCGTAGAGCGCCTCGAACATCTTTGTAGCAACGCCTGCGTGGCTCTCCATGCCTGCGCCTACGATTGAAATTTTTGCTACGTTGTCATCGTAGAGAATTTCCTTTGCGCCGAGGTCGAGCATATAATCCTTAAGCGCGTCAACAGCCTCCTGGCCTCTTTCCTTGGCAACGGTAAAGCTGATATCCTTTTTGCCGTCGTGACCGATTGACTGGAGGATGATGTCGATGTTAATGCCCTTCTTTGAGAGCTTAGAGAACATTTTGAAAGCGAGACCGGGGTTGTTGGGAACGCCCATAACCGAAATTCTCGCAACTTCCGTATCCTTGGCAACGCCGCTGATTAACATTTTTTCCATTCTTGTCTTCTCCTTTACTATTGTACCCGGAGCTCTGGTAAGGCTTGAGAGAACCTCGAGCTCGATGTTGTATTTCTTAGCCATTTCAACCGAGCGGTTGTTGAGCACCTGCGCGCCCAGAGTAGCGAGCTCGAGCATCTCGTCGTATGAGATTTCCTTGAGCTTTGTGGCGTTCGGAACCTTTCGGGGGTCCGCTGTGAAAACGCCCTCTACGTCGGTGTAAATCTGGCACAAGTCCGCGTGCATTGCCGCGGCGATTGCTACAGCGCTGGTGTCTGAGCCGCCTCTGCCCAGGGTTGTGATGTCGCCAAAGCGTGAAAGTCCCTGGAAGCCGGCTACAATAACGATGTTTCTCTTGTCAAGAGCAGCCTTGATTCTGGAGGGGTCAACCCTTTTAATTCTCGCGCTGGTGTGAGCGGACGAGGTCTCGAAGCCTGCCTGCCAGCCGAGCAGAGATACCGCGTGGTAGCCGAGCTTTTCAATCGCCATCGCGAGCAGCGCGATAGAGATTTGCTCGCCTGCCGCGAGAAGCATATCCTTCTCTCTGCGCGAGGCGTTGGGGTTAATTTCCTCCTGCTTTGCAACGAGAACATCGGTAAAATCACCCTGAGCCGAAACAACAACTACAACGTCGTTGCCCTTGGCGTAGGTGTCTGTGACAATTTTCGCGACGTTCATTACGCGCTCGGCGTCACGGACAGATGTTCCGCCGAATTTTTGAACTATTAAACTCATTTGTTCTTACTCCCTTGCTTAGTTTGCTTGATTACCCAATATATAAATCACCTTTTGGTGTTTATTACATTAAATTAAAGGTCTCCCATACGGATTGTTGAGAGGATGTTTACTCCGCCGGCTGTCAGCTCGTCACACTTCTTATTAAACTCGGACATCGGCATAGCCTCGGTGATTACCGCGCCGCGCTTGCCGTCCTCGATAGCCTGAATCTTGCCGAACACCTTCTCAGCCTTAGCCGCAGCGTCCTCGCCGTTTAAGCGCAGGTACATTCCGAATACGCTGTCGTCCACGCTGATGATGTTGCTGCCGTCGCCGTCAGCCCAGAACAGGAAGCGACGCTTTTTGAGGTGCATACAGCAGTCCACAATATCCGCGCAAACCGCGCTGGCTGTGGGCAGCTTGCCTGCGCCCTTGCCGTAGAATACAACGTCGCCTGTGCAGTCGCCCCTTACCATAATGCCGTTGAACTCGTAGTCGATGTTCGCAAGCTGGCTCTTTTTGGGTACGAGCATAGGAGCTGTTACGATGTCAATCTTGCCGTTTTCGAGCTTTTTAACCCTGCCGATAAGCTTGATTACGCAGCCGAACTTTTCAGCGAACTTAACGTCCTCAAGGGTGATGTTTGTAATACCCTCGGTATGTACGGCTTCGGGATAAACATGCTTTCCGAACGCGAGAGAAGCGAGAATACAAATCTTGCGGCACGCATCGTGTCCCTCGATATCAGCCGCGGGATTACGCTCCGCAAAGCCGAGGTCCTGAGCGAGCTTGAGCGCATCCTCAAACTGCATACCGTCCTCTATCATTTTAGTCAGAATAAAGTTGGTTGTGCCGTTGAGAATACCTGCAATCTCGTCGACGTTATTTGCAACAAGGCACTGGTTCATCGGGCGGATAATGGGAATACCGCCGCCTACCGACGCCTCGAACAGGAAGTTTACGTTCTCCTGCCTTGCAAGCTCCAAAAGCTCTGCGCCGTGAGCCGCAACGAGCTCCTTGTTTGAGGTAACAACGCTCTTGCCTGCCTTGATACAGCGCTTAACGTAGTCGTAAGCCGGGTTAAGACCGCCCATAACCTCAACAACAACGCGGATTTCGAGGTCGTTGATAATATCGTCAAAGTTCTTTGTAAACCTGTCCGCGATGGGGCTGTCGGGGAACTCGCGCAAATCGAGCACCTTTTTTACATAAATCTCCTCACCGAGACGGGAAAAGAGCTTCTGCTTGTGGGTGAGCAAAATCTCAACGACGCCGGAGCCGACAACTCCGTGTCCCATTACTGCTACTGATACCATATTTTTACCTTACCTTTCGTTTATTGCTCATTTATCTTAAAATCAAGTTATCCTGCGAAAAGCGGATTAGTTCGGCTGAGCGCCGTCGCCGCCTGCGCCGCTTTCTCCGCCGCCTGAGCTCTGGGCTCCGCCGCCGCCCGAGGCCTCACCTCCGCCGGAAGCTTCGCCGCCTCCGCCTGAGGCTTCACCGCCTCCGCCTGAGCTTTCGCCGCCGGAAGCTTCACTGCCGCCGCCTGAGCTTTCGCCGCCGCCGGAAGCAGCGCTTTCGCTGCCCTGACCGCCGCCGCCTTCAACAGCCGAGCTGTCGCCGGAATAATCGCCGTAGCTGCTATTGTCGCCGTAGGAAGCGTCTCCCCAGTATGCCGCGCCGAACGCAGGCATATTGTCCTCGGTGTAGTAACCTATATATTTACCCGAAACGTCCTCGGTCGATACAACAAGTCCCGAAAGCGGATTGTAGGTCGCCGCGATAACGTTGGGGGACATCTGATATTTCTTCTGTTCCTTGTTCTTCAGATACTCGCCCATTACCGTAGCAAAGAACTTCGCTGAATGTGAGGTATCCGAGATTGTTGCCGGGTTATCAAAGCCCGTCCATGTAGCCATTACGCAGTAGGGTGAAAGTCCGCAGAACCAAGCGTCCTTGTCGTCGTTGGTAGTACCGGTTTTGCCGACGATATCCCAGCCCTGAACTCTTGCGTACATAGCGCGTGTATGCTGGCTGTTTTCCACGTTGTAGTGGAGAAGTCTGTTCATAATTGTAGCCGTCTCGCCTGAGTAAGCCTGCTTGGGAACAGCGTCGCGGTTATCAATGATAACGTTGTCCTCGGAGTCGGTTACATAGTAGTAGGTGTAGGGCTTGTAGTAAAGTCCGCCGTTGCCCATATATGCGTAAGCCGCAGCCATCTCTCTGACGGTTACGCCTCCGCGCATACCGCCGATTGACAGCGCACCGGTGAGGTTTGCGTCGGCTTCGTCGAGGTTGTCAAAGCCCATCTTCGTAATCGCCTGCTCATACGCTACGCTCGGGCCGCCGATAAGCTCCATAACCTGAACCGCCGTTGCGTTTGAGGAGTACTCAATCGCGTCGGGCAAAATCATATTGCCGAAGTACGAGCCATAGGCGTTTCTAGGACCTGAAACGTAGTTGCCGTTGGAGTCAACCTCGTACTTTTCGAGCGGTTCGTCGAGTACGGTTGACGAATAGTAAAGCTGCTTGGTGTCAATCGCTATGGGGTACACAAACAGCGGTTTAATTGCCGAACCGGGCTGCAATACAGAGCGGCTTGCTCTGTTCCACTCAAGGTCGCCGGTCTTTCTCTTTGAGCTGCCGACCATGGAGATTATCCTGCCGTCAAAGCCCATCATAACCGAGCCTATCTGAATATCGGGATCGGCGCTTTTGTCCATATTGAGAGCCGCCTGCTCGATATAGTTCTGCATGCCCTCGTCCATGGCGCTGTAAATTTTAAGACCTTCGGTGTAAATCTTCTCGGAAGCCGCGCCTTCGCTGATGTTATAGTATGCGGCGAGGTCGCGTCTGAGGTCGAAAACAATCTGGTCCTCATACCAGTTCTGGATGTTCTCGTCATCCTCATCCTCGTCCTCATCCTCGGGGCTCTTAAAGCCGACAAAGGTCATATTCTCGCTGTCCTGAATCGCCTTGTCGTACTCCGCCTTGGTAATAACATTCTGGTCGTACATCTCGTTGATGATGATGTTGCGGCGTTTTTTGTTATTATCGGGGTAAATGAGCGGATTGAACCGCGATGGGTTCTGGGTAATTCCGGCGATTGCCGCGCACTCAGCGAGCGAGCACTGCTTAATGCTCTTGCCGAAGTACAGCTGAGCCGCCGCCTCAACGCCCTGGCAGTTGTTGCCGAAGTTTACTACGTTTAAGTACGCCTCAAGGATTTGATCCTTGGTGTATTCCTTTTCAAGCTTAAGCGCCTTGCAAATTTCGCGGAGCTTACGGTTGATGGAAACCTCGTTGTCGTCGGTTATGTTCTTGATTAACTGCTGGGTGATCGTCGAGCCGCCGTAGGTGTCTGAGCCCGTTGCGAGGGTAGCGACAGCCGAGAGCGTACGAGTCCAGTCAACGCCGTTGTGCTCGTAAAATCTCTTGTCCTCAATGGCAACCTGAGCTTCCTTCATATAAGCCGGAATGTCCTGATTGCTCACCCAGATACGGTTCTCCGTGCTGAAGAGCTTGCGCTTCTCGACAAACTCGCCGGATTTTTCGTCCTTGACGAGAATTCGGCTTGTCTGGTTCATCGACTTAGCCTTAAGGTCGATACCCGTCGGCTCATTGGCGAGGGTAAAGATGTAAATCGAGAGCGAAATGCCCGTGATAATTCCCGCGATTAATAAAATTACGAAAACGGTCAAAAAGAACTTGCCTATCGCCTTAAAAAACCGCGCGGCTCCGCTTTCGCTCTTTTTCTTTTCGGGAACGAGCTCGGGGATTTTACCCGTGTAGTTGCTGATATCTGTTTCACGTTTGTTACGCATATTTTTTCCTCTGTTCGTAAAAAATACTTTATTGATTATGCCCCTGCACTGCCTGCAAGAGCGTATTTATAATTTATTATAGCACTTTTGCGCGAAAAAATAAATATATATTTTTAATTTTTCTTTAGAAAATATACGTTTGACCGTGTTTAATTTTATGAAAAAGGGTGAATAATCTGTTTGTTTTGTGAAAAAATAACCCTGAAAAGAACGCCGGGGAGGAAAAATTGATGAAAAAACTGACCTTAATTGTGATTACGGGAGCGATTTTGATAAGCTGTGTGCTGATAAGCGCGCTTTTTGGCGGTTCAGCCGCCGAAAATTCAGTGCCTGAGCCGAATATTCAGAGCGAAACCGAGGATGAAAACAAATATATTTTAGGCTCTCAAAACGGCAGGCTCGTTGTGTTTAAAGACGGTGAGGACGAGCCGTTTTTGGTGACTGACACCTTTGTAAGCTATCTGCCCAAAGCAGACAGAATTAACCTTGAAAACGGCGTAAGAGTTACCGGAGAAAGGGAGCTTAAAAAGGCGATTGAGGACTACTGCAGCTAATCCGCGGTACGCTCAGCAAAAATATTGCTCATAAACATAATAATAAAACAACTATATAAAGAACGTACCACTTGGCTCAAAATCATTGACTTTTAGTCCGTTTTGCGGTATGATAGATTTAATAATGCACTGATAGTTTTTTGAGCAGTAAAACCCGATTTTTACTTGCTTGACAGTGACAATATTTTGCGCGAAAAGTCTGAGCTTTTTCGACTTTTTTTGCGGGAAAAGGAGATTTTACATATGATATCCACGGTAATCGACCAAAGTCTCGGAATTGAGTATCCGATTTTTCAGGGCGGTATGGCTTGGGTAGCCGACGCTTCACTCGCCGCGGGAGTTTCAAACGCCGGCGGTCTCGGCTTAATCGCCGCTATGAACTCCAACGGAGAACAGCTCCGCGCGGAGATTAAAAAGTGCAGAGAGCTCACGGACAAGCCCTTCGGAGTTAACATTATGCTTATGAGCCCGTTTGCCGACGAGGTCGCGGACGTGGTTATTGAGGAGGGTGTTAAGGTTGTCACCACAGGCGCCGGAAACCCCGGAAAATACATGGAAAAATGGCTCGCGGCAGGAATTAAGGTAATCCCCGTTGTTCCCTCAACCGCACTCGCCAAGAGAATGGAAAAGTTAGGCGCCTTCGCGGTTATTGCCGAGGGCGGCGAGAGCGGCGGCCACGTGGGCGAGCTCACAACAATGGCGCTTGTTCCGCAGGTGGTTGACGCGGTGTCAATCCCCGTTATCGCGGCAGGCGGCATTGCAGACGGCAGACAGCTTGCGGCGGCGTTTATGCTCGGCGCGGTAGGCGTTCAGGTAGGCACAAGATTTTTGGTTGCCAAGGAGTGCACAATCGCTCAGGAGTACAAGGACAAGGTGCTCAAGGCTAAGGACATCGACTCGGTTGTTACCGGCAAGCGCCTCGGTCATCCCGTGCGCTCAATCAAAAACGCCTTTACAAGAGAGTATCAGAAGGCTGAGTACGACAGGTCGTCCGTCTCCGACGAGGAGCTCGAGAAGAAGGCTGTCGGCGTTCTGAGAATTGCCGCGAGAGAGGGCGACGTTAAGAACGGCTGCGTACTTGCAGGTCAGGTTGCAGGAATGATTGATAAAGAACAGACCTCGCGCGAGATTATCACAGAGATGTTCTCGCAGGCTGAGGAAGTATTAAACGGAGCGACAAAATGGGTAAAATAGCATTTGTTTTTTCGGGCCAGGGCGCTCAGTACAGCGGAATGGGCAAGGCGCTCTGCTCGTCATCAGCCGCGGCAAAAGCGGTGTACGATATGGCGGACGGCGTTCGCGAGGGCACTTCAAAGATGTGCTTTGAGGGCAGCGCCGAGGATTTGAACCGCACGGTAAACACTCAGCCCTGCGTTTTTACCGCCGATTTGGCGGCGGCAAGGGCGCTTGAGGAAAAGGAAATTAAACCCGACTGCGTTGCAGGCTTCTCGCTCGGTGAGATTGCGGCGCTGGCATTTTCGGGAATTCTGACCGACGAGGAAGCTTTCAAGCTCGTCTGCAAGCGCGGAGAGCTCATGGACAAGGCTGCGACGGAAAATCCCGGAGCGATGGCTGCGGTAATGAAGATCACTCCCGAACAGGTTGAGGAAATCTGCAAGGGCTTTGATAAGACCTACCCGGTAAACTACAACTCACCTGCGCAGACGGTTGTCGCTACGACAAGCGAAAACGCCGAGGCGTTCTGCGAGGCGGTTAAAGCCGCAGGCGGCAGAGCAAAGCTACTCGCGGTAAGCGGAGCGTTCCACTCGCCGTTTATGGCGCAGGCGGCTGACGGACTTGCGGAGTATATAAAGGATATCGACTTCAAAAAGCCTCAGCTTGAAATTTACTCCGACGTAACCGCTCTCCCCTACGAGGGAGATTACAAGGCTCTTGTAAAGGCGCAGGTCGAAAGCCCGGTGCGCTGGCAGAGCATTGTTGAAAATATGATAGATAACGGCGTCGACACCTTTATCGAGGTCGGCGTAGGCAAAACCCTGACAGGATTAATCAAGAGAATCAACGGCGACGTCAAGGCGTTCAAGGTTGAAACTCCCGAGGATATAGAGGCTTTAGAGCTGTAAAGAAACGAGGATTGACTATGAACTTTGAAAATAAAACCGCGGTAATCACAGGCGGTTCAAGAGGAATCGGACTTGCAATTGCAAAGAAGCTTGCCGAGGGCGGCGCAAATATCGCAGTGCTCTATGTGGGCGACGAGACCGAGGGCAAAGCCGCTAAGGCTGAGCTTGAGCAGTACGGCACAAAGGTTGAGCAGTATTTCTGCGACGTATCCGACTTTGAAAAGTCAAAGGCGGTCTGCGAGCAGGTAATCGAGGAATTCGGCAAGGTTGACATCCTTATCAACAACGCCGGAATCACACGCGACAAGCTTGTGCTCAATATGGACGAAAATGACTTTGACGCGGTAATTAACGTTAACCTTAAGGGCACGTTCAATATGATTAAGCACTTTTACAAGCACTTTATGAAGAACCGCGGCGGCAGAATTGTCAGCACATCTTCAATCGTAGGTCTTATCGGCAACGCAGGACAGGCTAACTATTCCGCCTCAAAGGCAGGCATTATCGGGCTTACAAAGTCAGTCGCTCGTGAGCTTGCCGGCAGAAACGTAACCGTTAACGCCGTTGCTCCGGGCTACATAGGAACCGATATGACAAACGTGCTCCCCGACAAGGTTAAGGAGACTATGAAGGCTCAAATTCCTGCAAAGAGAATCGGAACTCCCGAGGATGTTGCAAACGTAGTTGCCTTCCTCTGCTCCGACGAGGCGGCTTACGTAACAGGCGAGGTTATCCGCGTTGACGGCGGACTCGCGATTTAACAGGGGGTCAGTATGAGCAGACGAGTTGTTGTAACAGGAATCGGCGCGGTCAGCCCCGTGGGTAACGACGCGCAGACAATGTGGAAAAATATGCTTGACGGCGTGTGCGGAATCGAGGAAATCACAGCGTTTGACACCTCGGATTTAAAAGTACATATCGCAGGCACTGTAAAGGGCTTTGAGCCTGAAAAATATTTTGAAAAGAGAGAAGCCAAAAAGCTCGACATCTACTGCCAGTACGCCCTTGCGGCGGCTCAGCAGGCGGTTGACGACAGCGGTATTCTCGGAAAAATCGACGAAAACCGCTTCGGCGTTTACATCGGCGCGGGTATCGGCGGTCTTAACACCTTTGTAAACAACACACTGGGATTTGACCACGGCGGACCGCGCAAGGTTTCTCCGTTCTTTATCCCGATGATGATTGGCAACATCGCCACAGGCAACGCGGCTATCCGCTTTAACGCAAAGGGCGTAACGCTGTCGGTTGTGAGCGCTTGCGCAACAGGTACAAACTCAATCGGTGAGGCGTTCCATGCGATTAAGGACGGCTACGCCGACGCTATTATCGCAGGCGGCGCAGAGGCGGTTGTCGCTCCGCTGACAATCGCAGGCTTCCAGAATATGAAGGCGCTCTCCACCAACCCAGATCCCAAAAAGGCATCGCGTCCGTTTGACAAGGACCGCGACGGCTTTGTTATGGGCGAGGGCGCAGGAATCCTCATTCTCGAGGAATACGAGCACGCCAAGGCGAGAGGCGCTAAGATTTACGCAGAATTCGCAGGCTACGGCAACACCTGCGACGCTCACCACGTAACCGCTCCCGATCCCGAGGGCGCGGGACTTGCAAGAGCAATCAGAATCGCGTTTGACGAGGCAAATGTGCCCGACGACGCTCAGATTTACATAAACGCTCACGGAACGAGCACTCACCTCAACGATTTGACAGAAACTATGGCGTTCAAGTCAGCTCTTGGCTACAAGGCGTATGACGCGAGCATAAGCTCAACAAAGTCGATGACCGGACATATGCTCGGCGCTACAGGCGCGATTGAGGCTATCGCGGCGGTTAAGGCGATTGACGACGGTATGATTCCCCCGACAATCAACCTCGACGAGCCCGACGAGGGACTTGACCTCGACTACACTCCCAAAAAGGCTAAAAAACGCGACGTCAACGTTGCCGTCTCGACTAACCTCGGCTTCGGCGGTCACGACGCGTGCGTAGTTTTCAAAAAGATTTGACGAATTATTTTGCAGCGCAATCCGCGCCCGAGTTGTGCGGTATTGCCTTAACGGAGGACTTTTGTAATGATAGATATTTCCACACTTAAAGAATATATAAAGGTTTTGGAGGAGTGCTCGCTCGAAAAGCTCGAGATTTCCGACGGCACGGACACCATCAGCCTTGAAAAGGCTCATGCCGCCGCGGCTGCTCCGGCTGCCGTTACCGTCAACGCCGCTCCTGCTCCTGCCGCAGCTCCTGCGGTAAGCACTGCCGAGCCCGACAACGGCAAGACCATCAGCGCTCCGATTGTAGGCGTGTTCTACGCCGCTCCCTCGCCCGAGAGCGATCCTTACGTTCACGTGGGCAAAAGGGTTAAGAAGGGCGACGTTGTATGCATTATCGAGGCGATGAAGTGTATGAACGAAATCCAGGCTGAGGAGGACGGCGAAATCACCGCGGTTCTCGCGACAAACGGCGAGCTTGTTGAGTACAACCAGCCGCTCTTTGCAATAAAATAGATTTTATTAATGGATAATTAATGGCGGGCTCTCCGTAGCCGGACGGCAACCCTTTTGTCGCTTTGCGACATTTCCCCTGTCAGGGGAATTTCCCGCACCCGATTTAAAATAATACAGAGCGTTTGGTAAAGTTAATTTCGCTCCATATTAATTCAATCGGGAATCAAACGTATCGGAACAGCAAACTGATATTCCCGACCGAAATTATCCATTATCAATTTTCAACTTTCAATTTCTAAAACGAGGTCGTTATGAATCAGGAAGAGATTAAAAAGATTTTACCCCACCGCGACAATATGCTCCTTGTCGAGGAGTCCGAGGTCGTTGACGAAGTAACCGCCAAGGGCCGTTACACAATCAAGGGCGACGAGTTCTTTTTGCAGGGACATTTTCCGGGCAACCCCGTTGTGCCGGGCGTTATCCTGTGCGAAATGATGGGACAGGCAAGCTGCTGTCTGCTCGCAGACAAGGTCAGCAACTGCACGCCTTACTTTACCAAGATGAACAACGTTAAGTTCAAAAATCCCGTTAAACCCGGCGACACGCTTGAGAGCGTCTGCACACTGACCAAAAACAGAGGTCCGTTCTACTTTATCGACGCCAAGGGTTATGTTGACGGCAAGCTCTGCGTAAGCGCCGAGCTGTCGTTCGCGCTTATTGAAAACAAAGATTAACAGAGAACAGAGGTAAAAAAATGTTTTCTAAAATACTTATAGCAAACCGCGGCGAAATCGCGGTTCGCATTATCCGCGCCTGCCGCGAAATGGGCATCGCCACCGTTGCGATTTATTCCGAGGCAGACAAAAACGCCATGCACGTTCAGCTCGCTGACGAGAGCTACTGCGTTGGCGGCAACCGCGTTGCGGACAGTTACCTGAATATTCCGGCGATTTTGACCGTCGCGATTGAGAGCGGCGCTCAGGCGATTCACCCCGGCTACGGCCTGCTCAGCGAAAACGCAAAGTTTGTATCGCTGTGCGAGCAGTGCAACATCAACTTTATCGGCCCTACCTCGGGTATGATCGCCATGCTCGGTGACAAGGACAACGCGCGTAAAACAATGCGTTCCGCAGGCGTTCCCGTAACGCCGGGCTGCGACATTGTTGAAGATATCGAAACAGCTAAAAAAGAAGCTGAAAAAATCGGCTTCCCCCTGCTTATCAAGGCTCGCTCGGGCGGCGGCGGAAAGGGTATTCGCCGCGTGGACTTCCCCGAGCAGTTCGAGGACGCATTTCTCTCGGCTTCCGCCGAGGCTGAGGCGGCGTTCGGTGACGGCGCATGCTATCTTGAAAAATTCATCTTCCCTGTTAAGCACATCGAAATGCAGCTTCTCTGCGACAAGTACAACAACATTATTTGTCTCGGTGAACGCGAGTGCTCGGTTCAGCGAAAGAACCAGAAGATGATTGAGGAAAGCCCCAGCCCTGCGCTTGACGACAAAACCAGAAAACAGATGATGATTGCCGCCGTTAAAGCGGCTAAGGCTGTCAACTACATAAACGCAGGCACTGTGGAGTTTTTGCTCGACAAAAACAATAACTTCTACTTTATGGAGATGAACACACGTCTGCAGGTTGAGCACGGCGTTACCGAGATGGTAACAGGTCTCGACATCGTTCAGTGGCAAATCAGAATTGCCGCAGGCGCAAGGCTCACCAGAACTCAGGACAGCATTTTCACCCACGGCAACGTTATTGAGTGCCGTATCAACGCTGAAAATCCCGACAAAAACTACCGACCGAGCTGCGGCGTTATCAAGCGTCTGCACACTCCCGGTGGCTCGTTTGTACGCTTTGACACCGCGATTTATCAGGACTATATGGTGCCGCCGTACTACGACTCGATGATAGGCAAGTTGATTGTTCAGGCTCGTACCCGCGCCGAGGCAATCAGAAAGATGAAAATGGCTCTTTCGGAGCTGACAATCGACGGAATTGAAATCAACCGCGACGTACTCGCTGAAATCCTCTCGGATGAGCAGTTTGTGAGCGGAGAATACACCACCGACTTTATGGCAGGCTTTGAGGAAAGACGTAACAACAACAAGTAATTCACATATTGAAAGGACAAATTATGGATTTGTTTGCCTTTGTAAAACCAAAAAACGAGCTTGAAGCCTCGGCAGAAAAGCAGCAGAATGTGCCGTTTGTGCCCGAGGAAATGTGGATAAAGTGCCCCAACTGCAACACCATGCTCCTCACTACCGATATGGAGGAGAACCTGCACGTTTGCACGCACTGCGACCACCACTTCCGCGTAAGCGCAAGACAGAGAATTGCCCTGCTCGCTGACAAGCACACCTTTAAGGAGCAGGACGGAGAGCTCACAAGTAAAAATATTCTCGAATTCCCGGGCTACGATAAAAAGCTCGAGAAAGCAAAGAAAAAGTCAAATGAATCCGTGATTTGCGGCGAATGTAAAATAGGCGGAATCAAAACCGAGCTCTGCGTTATGGACGCCGAGTTTATGATGGGCAGTATGGGCACGGTCACGGGTGAAAAAATCACACGCGCGTTTGAGTACGCCACCGACAACAGACTGCCGATTGTAGTCTGCACCGTTTCGGGCGGAGCGCGTATGCAGGAGGGTATTTTGTCGCTTATGCAGATGGCAAAGACTTCAGGCGCGGTTAAACGCCACAGCGACGCAGGACTTTTGTACATCACCGTACTCACCGACCCCACCACGGGCGGCGTAACGGCGTCGTTTGCGATGGAAGGCGATATCATTATCGCTGAGCCGAACGCCCTTGTAGCGTTCGCGGGACCTCGCGTAATTGAGCAGACAATGCGCCAAAAGCTGCCCAGGGACTTCCAGACGTCCGAATTTGTAATGCAAAAGGGCTTTATCGACGCGGTTGTAACGCGCGGAAAGCTCAAAAAGACGATATCAAAGCTGCTTAAAATGCACGGCTATAAGGAGGCGGAATAATGGCTGAGAAAACCGCACAGACAAACACCGCCTACGAAAAGGTCATGGCCGCACGCGACGCCAACAAGCTGACGGCGGTTGACTATATTGCGAATATGTTTGGCGACAGCTTTATTGAGCTGCACGGCGACAGAAGATACTCCGACGACAAGGCGATTGTCGCAGGTCTCGGAATGCTCTACGACACTCCGGTGACCGTAATCGGAATTGAAAAGGGAAGAAACACCAAGGAGAGAATGGAGCGCAACTTCGGTCAGGCTCATCCCGAGGGCTACCGCAAGGCGCTCAGGCTGATGAAGCAGGCGGAAAAGTTCCGCCGTCCGGTGCTCTGCTTGGTTGACACAAGCGGCGCTTACCCGGGAATCGGCGCTGAGGAACGCGGTCAGGGACAGGCTATTGCCGAAAACCTGATGGAAATGATGGCGCTCAAAACCCCGATACTCACCATCTTGATCGGTGAGGGCGGCAGCGGCGGCGCGCTTGCGCTGGCGGTTGCCGACGAGGTTTGGATGCTCGAAAACTCGGTTTACTCGGTTATCTCGCCCGAGGGCTGCGCGTCAATCCTCTGGAAGGACAGCGCAAAGGCTCCCGAGGCGGCAGAGGCGCTCAAAATGACCGCGCAGGATTTGTTCGGCTTCGGAGTAATCGAGCGTATTATCCGTCAGCCCAAGGCTGAGGACAAGGCGATGTTCGAGAGCTTAAAGCTCCTTGTCAGCCGTACCTTTGAGAAAAATCTCGCGCTCAGCGACGAAGAGCTGACCGAGAAAAGATATCAGCGTTTCAGAAAAATCGGAAATCAGCAAAATTAATATATCACCTGTCACGGCACTGCCGCGGCAGGTTTTTGTTTTTAAATATTCTATTTATATTGACAAGCGAATATATATGTGGTATACTCAAATTAACATATGAGCATTTATTCATATGAACAGGTATAAAATTGATTAGGGTGATATAAATGGATAACAAAAATGCAAGCCTGCCTGACAATGAGGTTTTGTTTGACCTCGCTGATTTGTTCAAGGTTTTCGGAGACTCAACAAGGCTTAGGATAATGTACACGCTGTCCGAGGGTGAGGCGAATGTTCAAACAATTGCCGAAACGCTCGGAATGGAGCAGAGCACAATCTCGCACCAGCTGAGAATTCTCCGCGACAACAAGCTCGCGCGCGCAAGGCGCGACGGCAAGCAGATTTACTACTCGCTCGATGACGACCACGTTAAAAAGATAATCGAGATGGGACTCGACCACGTTTTGGAGTGATATTATGAAGTACAGCTACACTCTTGAAAATCTCAACTGCGCCCACTGCGCGCAAAAAATAGAAACTAAAATTGCCGAAACCGACGGCTTTGAAGGCGTAAGCTTTAACTTCGCGACCAAAAAGCTTAACTTTGAAAGCGAGAAGAAAAATCCGCTGCCCGAAATTCAGCAAATTTGCGACGATATCGAGGACGGCGTGACCGTTAAGGACAACAACGAAAAATCCGATGACGACACCCCGTCAAAAGTCGAAAAAATCCTGCTGATTATCGGCATTATCCTCGGAATCGCGGCGCTGATAACCGATTTGTTTTTCAAAACTCCGCTCACGAAATACATCATTCTCGGACTGAGCGCGGCGGCAACGCTGCTCGCAGGCTGGAAGGTCTTTGTAAAGGGCATTAAAAACCTGCTCAAATTCAGAATTGAGGAAACCGTTTTGATGATGGTTGCGGTTATCGCGGCGTTTATTCTCGGCGAGTACGTCGAAGGCGCGATGGTAACGCTGCTGTTCACCATCGGTGAGCTGATTGAGGACTACGCCGTTGACAAATCGCGCAAGAGCATTGAGCAGCTAAGCCAAATCCGTCCCGACACCGCAACGCTCTACCTCGACGGCGAGGAAAAAACCGTCCCTGCCGAGAGCGTAAAGGTCGGCTCTATCATAACCGTTAAGCCGCACGAAAGGATCCCGCTCGACGGCATAATCGTTGACGGAATTTCCACCGTTGACAACTCCGCTCTCACAGGCGAAAGCCTGCCCGAAAACGTCGCGGAATACTCCGAGGTGCTCAGCGGCGGCATAAACGGCGACGGACTTATTAAAATTGAAACCACCAAGGAGTTTTCGCAGAGCACCGCCGCGCGAATTCTCAGCCTTGTTGAGGACGCGGCGGCTAACAAGGGCAAGCAGGAAAAGTTTATTTCGCGCTTTGCCGCTGTATACACCCCCGTTGTAATCGGGCTTGCGCTGTTAATCGCGGTACTTCCGCCGCTGTTCGGAATGGGCAGCTTCAGTCAGTGGATATACAACGCCCTCGTTGTTCTCGTGGCGTCCTGCCCCTGCGCGATTGTAATTTCCGTTCCCCTCTCCTACTACTCGGGAATCGGCGCGGCTTCGGCAAATGGCGTGCTGATTAAGGGCGGCAACTACCTTGAAGCTCTCGCTAAGGCGGATGTTTTCGCCTTTGACAAAACGGGAACTCTCACCAAGGGCGAGCTAACCGTCAGCCGGGTTTACACCTACGGAAGCTACGGCGAGGACGAGGTTTTATCCCTCGCGGCAGCGTGCGAAAAATACTCTGTTCACCCGATTGCCGAGGCTATAAAGCAAAGCGCTCAAACCTCTGTACAGGGCTTGAGCGACTATAAGGAAATTGCAGGCCGCGGAACATTCGCAAAGTACAACGGCAAGGAGCTTGCCTGCGGCAACAAGCGGCTGTTGAGCGAATCCGTACCCGACGAGCTAAAGGACAGACCTGCGGTATATTTGGTATATGACGGCGAGCTTATCGGCGCGATTGAGCTCAGCGACACCGTCAGAGAGGAGTCAAAGAGCGTAATTTCCAAGCTCAAAAAGCTCGGTATTGCCAAGACGGTTATGCTGACGGGAGATAAAAAATCCGCCGCGCACAGCGTGGCTAAAAAGCTCGGAATCGACACCTACCACTCCGAGCTGCTACCCGACAAAAAGCTTGAAATTATAAACGATTTGAAGCGCGAAGGCCACACGGTCTGCTTTGTCGGCGACGGCATAAACGACGCGCCTGTGCTAAGCGCGAGCAACTGCGGAGCTGCGATGGGGCTCGGCAGCGAGGCGGCGATTGAATCGAGCGATATGGTTCTGTCCTCCGGCAACCTCACTCAGCTGCCTAAGGCGGTAAAAATCGCGCGTTCGGTAATGCGCACAATCAAGGGCAACATCCTCTTTGCACTCGCGGTAAAGGCGCTTGTAATAATCCTCGCCTGCCTTGGACTTGCGGCAATTTGGATGTCGGTAATCGCAGACACCGGCGTATGCGTAATCTGCGTTTTAATCTCGGCACGGCTGTTAAAAAAGAAATACTAATCTAACTAAAAAGAAGTGAGCAAAATAACTGCTCACTTCTTCTTTTTATACATTTCCTTAAACGGAACAACGGTGCCGTCCTTGTCCTTAACGCTTACATTGTCGAGCGTTTTGTCGAACTGGGTGCGGATTTCACCGAGGTAAATTTTATACAGCTTTTTCTGCTCTGCCAGCTCGTCGGCGGTCAGTCCGACGGTCTTTTTCTTTTTGGCGAGCTCGTTAATGCGCTGTAAAAGTTTATTTTCCATATTTTCACCATCAATTTGTAGGGGCGTGCATTGCACGCCCGCGAGATTTACACAACATTTGCTGTTACCCGGCGGGCGAGCACTGCTCGCCCCTACTAATAATTATAATTAGTTATTGATGAGCTTATCCTCGTCAGACCAGCTGTAGAGCTTTCTAACTTCCTCACCGATTTTCTCAGCAGGAGCCTCGGCAGCGTTCTTTCTCATAGCGCGGAAGTGAGCCTGACCGCCTGCGGGTGACATATCGAGCAGGAAGTCCTTAGCAAACGAACCGTCCTGAATGTCGTCGAGAATCTTTCTCATAGCCTTCTTGGTGTCCTCTGTGATGATCTTGGGGCCTGTGATGTAGTCGCCGTACTCAGCGGTGTTTGAAATTGAATATCTCATACCTGCAAAGCCCGACTGATAGATAAGGTCAACGATGAGCTTCATCTCGTGGATGCACTCAAAGTAAGCGTTTCTGGGATCGTAACCAGCCTCGCAGAGAGTCTCAAAGCCTGCCTGCATAAGTGCGCAAACGCCGCCGCAAAGAACAGCCTGCTCACCGAAAAGGTCGGTCTCAGTCTCGGTCTTGAATGTGGTCTCGAGAACGCCTGCTCTTGCGCCGCCGATACCGAGAGCGTAAGCCAAAGCCTTATCCTTAGCCTGACCTGTAGCGTCCTGATAAACAGCAACAAGACAGGGAACGCCCTTGCCAACCTGATACTCTGAACGAACAGTGTGTCCGGGTCCCTTAGGCGCAATCATTGTAACGTCAACGTCCGCGGGAGGAACGATCTGACCGAAGTGGATTGCGAAGCCGTGAGCGAACATAAGCATATTGCCTGCCTCGAGGTTGGGCTCGATGTCCTTCTTGTACATAGCAGCCTGCTTCTCGTCGTTAATGAGAATCATAATGATGTCAGCCTTCTTGGCTGCCTCGGCAGCTGTGTAAACCTCAAAACCCTGCTCCTCGGCTCTTGCCCAAGACTTACTGCCCTTGTACAGACCGATGATTACGTGACAGCCTGATTCCTTAAGGTTGAGCGCGTGAGCGTGACCCTGGCTGCCGTAGCCGATAATCGCGATTGTCTTGCCCTCTAAAAGCGCGAGGTTACAATCGGACTGATAATAAATTGGTGCCTTCATGTTTTCTCTGTAGTCTTTCATTTTTATTCCTCCAATAAAATGATTTATAAAAATATGTTAAACAGATACCGCCGTGTTGCCTTTGTCTATTGCGACTGTGCCTGTTCTTACAATCTCACGAATTCCGTAGGGCCTGAGCAAATCAATAAGCGTCTCTACCCTGCCCGCGGTCTCGCAGTACTCAACGGTAACGCAGCTCGGCGCAACGTCAACGATTTTCGCCTGCATAATCTCGGCGGTTTTGATAATTTCCGCACGCTTTGAAGCCGCGCAGTGAACCTTGATCAGGATAAGCTCGCGGCTGATAAAGTCGCCGTCGTTAAGCCTTTTTACCTTGATAACGGGAATCACCTTGTTAAGCTGTTTTTCAAGCTGTTCAATCACATACTCGTCGCCGTTTGCGACGATGGTTATTCTCGACACCCTCGGGTCGTTGGTCACGCCTACCGCCAAGGAGTCGATGTTGAAGCCTCTGCGCGAGAAAAGTCCCGAAATTTTCGAGAGCACGCCGGCTTGGTTTTCTACAAGAATTGACAAAGTATACTGCATTTTATCGCTCCTTTACATCAACTCATATCGACGGTGTGTCGGGATAAACGTTGCACACCAGAATAAACGGCTTGTCCGACTTTACAACGTCCTTCAAAATCTCCTCAGCCTCGGCGTTGGAGCTTACCTCGGCGTGGTCGATTCCGTAAGCCTCCGCGATTTTAAGAAAATCGGGATCGCCCTGGAGCACCGTTGCCGAATGACGGCAGTCGTAGTAGTTATCCTGAAGCTCGCGCACCATGCCGAGCCTGTGATTGCGCATAATGATAATCTTAATACCAAGGTCGTTGCCCCTGATTGTCGCGAGCTCGTTCATGCTCATCTGGAAGCTTCCGTCGCCGCACACAACAACAACGTCGCGGTTAGGTCTGGCAAATTTCGCGCCGACAGCCGCCGGGATTGAATAACCCATCGTGCCCATACCGCCTGTGGTTAAGAACCTGCCGTCGCGAATTCTGAAGTTATTTGCGCACCAAATCTGGTTTTGTCCGACGTCGGCAACAAGAATCGCTTTTGAGCGGAGCATTGAGCTCAGGTGGGCGATAAGCGTTCTCGGCTCAACAAAGCCGTCGAACACGGGCGGAACCCTGAGGAAGTCCTTTTTCCAGGTCTTGACAGTCTCCTGCCACTGGTTGGGAACAACGTAATCACCGATATTTTCAATCAGCATATTCATAACGTTCTTCATATCGCCTACAATCGGGATTTCGGTCTTAACGTTTTTGCCGATTTCAGCCGGGTCGATGTCGATATGAATCACAAGCGTGTTTTCGCTCATCTGGTGCGGAGAGGCAACCGCTCTGTCGCCGAGCCTTGCGCCGCAAACAATAACCAAGTCCGCGTCGTGAAGTGCGCGGTTTGCGACGGTCTTGCCGTGAGTTCCGAGCATACCGAGGTAAAGCTCGTGCTCGCTGGGCATTACGCCGATTCCCATCATCGTTGAAATTACGGGAATTGAGGTTTTCTCCGCGAATTTTCTGAATTTGGGCTTAACGCCCGAGAGCAGCACTCCTCCGCCCGAAACAATAACCGGGCGTTTGCTGTTCTTTATCGCCTCAACCGCGCGCCTTACCTGAATTGTATGACCTTTTGTGTTGGGCTTGTAGCCGATTATGTTTACGCTTTCGGGGTACTCAAAGGACTCGAGCTCGTTTATCTGAATATCCATCGGAATATCAATCAAAACAGGGCCCTTACGTCCGGTAGATGCGATGTAAAACGCCTCTTTAAATACCCTCGGCAAATCCTCGGTCTTTTTGACAATGTAACTGTGCTTTACAAACGGCTCGCACGCGCCGGTGATGTCCGCCTCCTGAAAAACGTCTCTGCCGAGCAAATCGCTGCGAACCTGTCCGGTAATCGCGATAAGCGGAATTGAGTCGGTATACGCCGTGGCGATACCCGTAATCAGGTTTGTAGCGCCCGGGCCCGAGGTTGCGACGCATACGCCGGGCTTGTTGCTGCACCTTGCGTAGCCGCTCGCCATATGAGCGGCGTTCTGCTCCTGACGAACCAAAATGTGCTTAATCTTCGAATCGTATATTTTATCGTAAAAGGGGCAAATAGTAGCGCCGGGATAGCCAAAGACGACCTCAACGCCCTCTGCTTCCAGACATTTTACCATTATTTCGGCACCGCTAATCATGCTGTTTGTCCCTCCTTGTGTTTTTTCTTCGTAAAAATGCTAATAACCCATATTCACGATTAAATTATATTATACAACAAACGGCATTAAATGTAAAGAGTTTTATTAGAGTTTTGAGTTTAGAGTTGAGAGTTAAGAGTTTAGAGTTTAATAAATTATGGAAAAACGTAGATGTAATGTGTTATTAATGATTTATCCCTGTCCAACCATTTAAAAACAAAAGGCAGACTTGAATCAAGCCTGCCTGATTTGTTTACTTTGTAGTTGTTTGCGTTGCTTCTGTTACTTCTGTAGTGCTTGTGCTTTCTGTTGTTAATTCGGCTTTTTTCTTATCATACTCTTCTTTAGAAGTATAACATTCTAACTTATAGTCTTTTACTACATTTTCAAGAATACCTTTTACCAATGTTTCTGACTGTTTATTAGCTAAATCCAGTATTCCTGTTTCAAGCGCATCGGCTTTTGATTGCTCTTCTGCCATTTGCATAGCCTTTGTTGTGTCCTCTTTTTCATCGGTATTAAATAGAGCAAATGAGCCGTTATAAAACTTCAAAGAATTGCTGTCTATTTTTACATCCAAAATTTGAGCCTTTGGTATGTAGATAATAACTCTCTTGTTGGTATTATCAACTTCGCATTTTACGTCACTCAAATTAATTCCTGCTCTTGCTGTAGCTGTATATAAAAAAGCAAAATTGCCCTGATTTAGTACAGGTACTCCCTCGTCTTTATATTCAGCAATATCCTTAAATTTAATTTTAGCTGTGGTTAATTCGCTCGAAGCTTTTAATTCTGAGTATATAATTGAATTAGTTAATTTAGCTTCCTCTTGTTTATTTACCGAACATTTATTGACAAAAACAATTATTGCACCTGCAACTACTGCTAAAATCAGTACATTAATTATTAGTCTAAGCCAAATCTTGCCCTTACCGCTTTTTGTTTTAACTTCTTTATTTTCTTCCACTTTTTCCACTCCTCAAATTAAAACATCCAGATAACCAATCCGCGAATTACGAAAAATAGAATTACCGCAATTAAGACTATAATTCCAAATTTGATTAAACCTTTCACATTCCCATCTCCTTTTTTTATTATTATACAGCGCTCCTTTACTTAAATCAATGTTATTTTTGCGAAAGGTTTTCCTTCGGCGTGACGTACACCGTGCGGTTGTTTACGTAGATTACCATGCCGGGCTTTGCGCCGTTTGGCTTGCTGACGTGCTTTACGAGCGTGAAGTCGACGGGGACTTTGCTGCTGTTTTGCGCCTTGCTGTGGTACGCTGCGAGCGACGCCGCCTGCATAATCGCCTCGTCGCTTATCTCCCTGCCGTCGGCGCGGATGATTACGTGCGAGCCGTGGATGTCCTTGGTGTGGAGCCACATATCGTTTTTAGCGGCGGTTTTAAGCGTGAGCTTATCATTTTGCAGGTTGTTCCTGCCCACAAGGATTTTAAAACCATCGGTTGATTCAAACTCCAAAAACGGAAGCGCCGACTGCTTCGGGCGTTTTCCGCTTGGCTTGCGCAGATATCCCTGCTGTTCGAGCTCCTCGCGGATTTGCGAAAGCTCGCGTTCGGTCTGCGCCCTGCTGACCTCGTCGATGACGGACTCGAAGTATTCAAGCTCCGCCGTGCCCTTTTCTATCTGCTCCGCCAAGTAAATTTCTGCGTTCTTTTCCTTTTGATATTCCTTGTAGTACTTCTGCGCGTTCGCGGCAGGCGACATTGCCGGATTCAGCGTAATGCGCAGGGTTTTGCCCTCGGGGTCGTAGTAATTTTCCACGTCGGCAAACTGTGCTCCGCGCTCAATGCGGTAAAGGTTTGCCTGTAGCAAATCGCCGCGTATTCTGAGCTGTTCGCGGTCGGCGCAGCGCGCAAGCTCGGTCTGCTGCTTTTGAAGCTTCCTTGCGGTGCGGTCGCGCAGGTTTACAAGGAGCTTGTTAAGGCTCTGGGTTTTTACCCTCATTCTGTCGCGCGTGTCGCGTTCGTCGTAAAAATAATCGACCGCGGCGTTGAAGCCTTCCTGCTGTTCAACGCGCAGGAAATTGCCGTACTGCTTTATTTCTAAAAAAGAAATATCCATCGGCTTTTTGTCCTCACGGTAGACGATGTTCGGCTTGCCGAGGCAGTTTTCCGTGATATTTTTAAGCTCCGCAAGCTCGTCAATCAGCTTGGCGTACAGCTCGCCGTCAAGGCGGTTTGTCGCGCCCTCGCATACGCGGTACTCAATTTCGCGGCTGATAACAGGAGAAATACCCTGAACCGAACTCAAAACCGCCCTGTTAAGCGGCATTTCCGCAGGCAGGTTTTTTATTCTCTGAGCGATTTCCTCGGGAGTATGCTCCAAAATATTGAGCTTATCCTGCGAATCGGGCAGCTCGTACTTGATATTCGGCAGTACAAAGCGCTTGCTGCTTACGGTCAAATCAACCCTTTTCAGCGCGTCGACAATCACGCCCGTGTCGCGGTTTACGAGGATGATGTTGCTGTACATTCCCATAATTTCGCAGACGATTGTGAGCCCTACGACGTCACCGAGCTCGTTTACGCACTCAAAGTCGAGGAACAAAATTCTGTCGCAGTCGAGCTGGCGCACCGCAGTGAGCTTTCCGCCGCCGAGGCGCTTGCGCATAAGCATACAGAACATAGGCGGCTGCGCAGGATTTTCGGGAGTTTTTTCGCAAAAATTCACCCTCGGAGAATTTGCCCTTGCCGAAAGCAGGAGCTTTTTTGCTCCGCCGTAGGTGCGCAGAACCAAAACAAGCTCGTCGCGGTTGGGCTGGTAAATTTGGTTAACCCTCGCGCCGAGCGATTCTTTCTCTATTTCATTTTTAATATGACGTAAATATATTCCATCTAAAGCCATTTATTTCACTTCGATTCATAAAGAGTTTAATGTTTAGAGTTTAGTTAAGGGTCGCTTCGCTCCGAATTTAAATAGTGCAGAGTGTTTGGATAAGTTTAGCTCTCTTTAATATAATAGCTGCTACCACAAACGTTATAGGCAAGGGCAAGCCTTGCCACTACAATATAACGAATAGATTTAAAAAATTAAACTCTAAACTCTCAACTCTTAACTCTACTTGTGGTATTTTCCGTTCGTCGAGATTTCGAACGCGCGGTAGATTTGCTCGCTTAAAATAACCCTCGCGAGTTGGTGGGGAAAGGTCATCTTACTCATTGACAGGCGCAAATCCGCACGTCTTTTTACCTCATCGCTCAGGCCGTAGCTGCCGCCGATTATAAAGTCAACAGTGCTTTTTCCGCTGAGAGCCGCCTTGTCGAGCGTTTCGGAGAGCTCCTCGCTCGAGAGCAGCTTGCCCTCAATGCACATTGCGGCTACGTAATCCGAGGCGCCGATTTTTTGCAGAATTCTCCTGCCCTCGGCTTCAATAACCTCGGCGATTTGCGCCTCATTCGGCGTGTTGCTCCTGATACGCTCCTCGTTAAGCTCGACAACCGAAAATTTACAGAACGCAGTCAGCCGTTTTGCGTACTCGCCTACAGCGTCGGTAAAGTATTTTTCCTTGATTTTTCCGATACAAATTATGTTGATTTTAAGCATTAAAAAATCACGCTCTTTAATGTTGCTTCCGCAGGCGCTACGTCAAGCGTGTAGTCGCTGTTGTACTTCAACCCTGCGCGTTCAAGCTCCGCCGCCGAGGTGCGGATTGCAATTCCCGGGGTATTGTTTTGCTCGCTGAGGTGTCCGAGCATAAGCCTGAGCGTTCCGCCCTTTACCAGCTCCGCAAGCTCCACGGCGCAGGCTTCGTTAGAGAGATGTCCCCTGTCGGACAAAATCCTGCGCTTTAAGGGATATGGATACGGCCCTGTCTTTAGCATTTCGATGTCGTGGTTTGACTCAATCACCGCAAAGTCGCTCATAGCCGCCGCGGCACGGACGCCGTCGGTCATATAGCCCATATCGGTTGCGATTAGCGCCGACTTTCCGTCGGGAGAAATCACTCTGTAACAGCAGCTTTCAGCCGCGTCGTGCGGTGTGTCAATACGGTTGACGAGAATATCTCCGACAACCGCTTCGCGCTCGATGATGTGAAGCTTTGTTTCGCTCTCGACCTTATGGCTGTTAATCAGCGCGTCCATCGTACCCTTGCTGGCATATACGTCGAGCTTGTACTTCTTTGCGAGAACCCTGAGCGCCGAGCAGTGATCGATATGCTCGTGGGTTACAAAAACGGCGTGGATACCGGCAATATCGACCGAATTGAGCGCAAGCGCCTGTTCAATCTGTTTGCACGACCTGCCGGCGTCGACCAAAACGCCCTCGTTACCCGAGCCTATGTAATAACAATTTCCCTTGCTTCCGCTGAAAAGCGGAACTACCTTTGCCATAAAATTACCCCTAAAGTATGTTCTAAATTTAATAATAGCATAAAAATGAAAAGTTGACAACAACTTTGCGGCGGAGGCTTTAATAAAACAAAAAGAGTTGAAAGTAATTAAACTCTCAACTCTTAACTCTTAATTATGCTCTTAATTCCTGTTCGTTGTCTCCGGTGTAGTAGACCTTTTTGATGTCCGCGCCGAGAGCCTTGAACTTTTCTACAACATCCTCGTAACCGCGCTCGATAAACTGAATGCTCGAAATTTCGGTTGTGCCGCTTACCTCAAGCGCCGCGATAATCATAGCCGCGCCTGCTCTGAGGTCGGTAGCCTTAACGGGAGCCGCTGTAAGCGGTGTGCCGCCCTCGATGATGGCAAGTCTGCCCTCTACCGAGATATGAGCGCCCATTCTGATAAGCTCGCTGATGTACTGATAGCGGTTATCCCAAACGTTCTCGTTAACAATGCTTGTGCCGGGCACGCTCATAAGCAAAGCGGTAAACTGCGGCTGACAGTCTGTCGGAAAGCCGGGGTGAGGCATTGTCTTGATGTTACAGCGCTTAAGCGGTTTAACGGTGGCGTCAATTGTGAGCGCCTCGTCGTACTCCGTAATCTTAACGCCCATCTCGCGGAATTTAGCCGAGATTGACTCAAGGTGCTTGGGAGTGATGTTTTTGATTGTAATGCGGCCGCGTGTTGCTGCGGCTGCGCACATATATGTTCCCGCCTCAATCTGGTCGGGAATGATTGAGTAAGAGATACCGTGCATATAGTTCACGCCTCTTACCTTGATAACGTCTGTACCTGCGCCTCTTACGTCAGCTCCCATGGAGTTGAGGAAGTTTGCGAGGTCAACAATATGCGGCTCCTTAGCGGCATTTTCAATAACCGTAAGTCCCTTTGCGCGGCTTGCCGCGAGCATAATGTTCATTGTTGCGCCTACAGACACAACGTCGAGGTAGATGTGCGTGCCCACAAGACCTTCCTCGTCGCATTTTGCCTCGATAATCGCGCCGTCAACAAGTCTTGTCTCTGCGCCGAGAGCCTCAAAGCCCTTTAAATGCTGGTCAATGGGGCGAACGCCGAAGTTACAGCCGCCGGGAAGGGCAACCTTTGCCTTGCCGTACTTGCCGAGCAAAGCGCCGAGAAGATAGTAAGAAGCTCTCATACCTCTTACATAATCGGTAACCGCCACGCTTGTCTGGATGTGGGTGGGGTCGATGTAGAGCGTACTCTTGTTGATTCTTCTGACCTTTGCGCCCATCTGCTGAAGAATTCTGCTGATAAGCGTAACGTCGCTGATGTTCGGTATATTTTCAATTTGACAAGGTTCGTCACATAAAATAACGGCGGGGATAATAGCAACGGCAGCGTTCTTTGCGCCGCTGATATTTACCTCACCAAAAAGCGGTTTACCGCCTGTAACAACAAATTTTTCCAATTGTTGACACTCCTAACACTGGTGATGGGTTTTCGCAACAACATACTATAGGTAAAGTAACATACTACCTGTTGTGGTTATAAGTCTATTATTCCGCAAAAACCACAAAATATGTTACATTTTTATTAAAGTACACTACAAATTGTGGTTACACATACGTAACGCCACAATTCTCCTGTAGAAAATCATACTACAAAATTGTAGTAAAGTCAACGCAATATTAAAATTGTAACCGTTTTTTGGCAAACTTGTACTCAAATTATTAAGGAATTGTCACTTTCTTTTTTAATATTAACAACGGCTGTAACGCATTGGGTGAATTTCTGCAAAAGAAATAAAAATCGCTTTATTTTTCCGTTCGAGAAATATTCGAGTTGTGACAAAATATTAATAAAATAAGCGGAACGCGCATACGCTCCGCCTTATTTTACGATAGAAATATCAAATATATTCCTTGTGTTGATGAATTTTTTGATTGTTTTACCAAAATTTATAGTTCTTTATTGTCCTTTGTCGGCAACGAGCTCAATCTCAGCTTCCTTTTCGGTCAGCTTTCCGGTTGAATTTGACTCTGCGCGGTAGTATTTAATCTTGATTTTATCGCCGTCACCGTGATTTTCGAGCACGTTGTAGATTTCCGAGAAGGATGAAATGCTCTTTCCGTCAGCCTCGTAGATGATATCGCCGGTTTCGAGAACCTTTCCGCACGGGCCGTTGGGATCGACGGTCTGAACCAAAATACCGCCCTTAACGCCGAGAGCAGAGGCTTCCTCTGTTGACAGCGCCGCTCCGCTGATACCGATTTTAACGCGGTTTTCAACGTAGCCGTTCTTCATAAGGCTGTCGACAATCGTCTTTACCGTCGCGGACGGAATACAGAAGCCCATTCCCTCGTAGCTTTCGTCTACGATTTTTGCGGTAGCCATACCGATAACCTGGCCGTAGAGGTTAACCGCAGGACCGCCGGAGTTGCCGGGGTTGATTGCGGCGTCGGTCTGGATATACTTAACAATGCTCTTTTTCGAGGCGTCGCGCTCCAAGGCGGAGACAATGCCCTTTGTCATCGAATTCTGGAACTCCATACCGCCGGGATTGCCGACTACCACGATATCGTCGCCCTGACCGAGCTTATCCGAATCGCCAAACACTGCCGGGGTAAGTCCCTTTGCGTCGTCGAGCTTGAGCAGAGCGATGTCGGTTCTGGAGTCAAAGCCCACAACGCCTGCGTTGTATTCCTTGCCGTCGTAGGTATACACCGAGAGAGTCATTGAGGTTTTGCTGTTTGCGATAACGTGGGCGTTTGTGATAACATAGCCGTCCTCGGAAATTACAATTCCGCTTCCCTCAGAATTTTTGATTGTCTTGTTGGAATCGGAAAAGCCTTTAATTCCCACAACCGAGGGAGAAGCCTTTTGGAAGGCGTACTCGGCGTTGTAGCTCTTGTTTGTCGCCGCGTCGGCAGGCTTTTGCTCTACCGTGAGGCCTTTGTAATCCTTATGGATTTTATCGCTGTAATCGCTGTCCTTAAAAACAGGCGCTTCGGTGGCAGGCTGAACCATTCCCGGATTTTCAAAATTCGGAATTTGGAAGTTATTGCTGTTGCCGTTCTGAGAAATCTCGCCTGAGGTATTTCCCTTTTGGTTTCTCATTACATATATAAATATGCCTGCAAAAGCCGCAACAAGCATTACCGCGAGAATGATAATCACCGCGATAAGTCCCTTGTTACCCTTGGGCTTTTGTTGATTGGGAACGTTGTAATAACCCTGTCCTGCAGGCATTTGCTGCTTTATGTATGGATTTTGGTTGTTCGGCTGAGGCGCTTCACCCTGCAGGGGAGAAACATACTGCGGCTGAGCAGGCGTATAAGGCTGCTGAACAGGCGGCTGCGGCGGTTGCTGCTGAGGTGGTCTGCCGTAGAACTGCTGATTGCCCTGATTATACGCATTATTATAGTATACGGGATTTGAATAGTCCGTTTTCTGAGCGTTAAACGGCGGCTGAACGCCGAAATTTTGCTGAGGATTATCCTGAACCTCAGGTTGAGTAGTCTGATTTATGGGATTAAACGCGCCGTCCTGATACACCGCGGTCTGGTTTATCGGGTTATATCCCTGCTCCGCGTTCTGCCCGGGCTGTTCCGGCTGCTGCATAAGCGGCTTTTCAGGGTTAAAATCAAACTGCTGAGGCGGCTGTTCGCCGGGTTTTTCGGTAAACGGGCGCTGAGGCTGTCCGCCGAAATTGTTATCAAAATTATTATCCATAGTTATCACCTTGGTTTTTATTTTTACAAACACATTATACAACGTAAAATTATCAAATGCAACCGAGGAATGTGACGGGAAACTGAAAATTTTCCGAATATTTCAAGATTTCTCCGTTTTTCTCAAAAAAAAGCAGGTTTTTTTCGCAAAGTGCTTTATATTTGGAGGAATATATGTTATAATTTGTATAACTCGGTAAGAGGAGACGTTCTCTCTCCGAAATTCAGTAAAAAGGAAGATGATTATGCCATTAGTAAACGCAAAAGAAATGCTTACAAAAGCAAAGGCAGGCCACTATGCAGTAGGCCAGTTCAACATCAACAACCTTGAGTGGACAAAAGCAATCCTTCTCACAGCTCAGGAGCTCAACTCTCCCGTTATTCTCGGCGTTTCCGAGGGTGCAGGCAAGTATATGTGCGGCTACAAGACCGTAGTCGGCATGGTTAACGGTATGCTCGAGGAGCTCAAAATCACAGTTCCCGTTGCTCTCCACCTTGACCACGGTTCATACGAAGGCGCTAAGGCTTGCATCGAGGCAGGCTTCAGCTCAATTATGTTCGACGGCTCGCATTATCCGATCGAGGAGAACGTTGCCAAGACAAAGGAACTCGTAGCTACTTGTAACGAGCTCGGTCTTTCAATCGAGGCTGAGGTTGGTTCAATCGGCGGCGAGGAAGACGGCGTTATCGGCGCAGGCGAATGTGCAGATCCCAAGGAGTGCAAGATGGTTGCAGACCTCGGCGTAACAATGCTCGCTGCAGGTATCGGCAACATCCACGGCAAATATCCCGAGAACTGGGCAGGTTTGAGCTTTGAGACTCTCGACGCTATCCAGCAGCTCACAGGCGAAATGCCCCTCGTACTCCACGGCGGTACAGGTATTCCGGCTGATATGATTAAGAAGGCTATCACCCTCGGCGTTTCTAAGATTAACGTTAACACCGAGTGCCAGCTCGCTTTTGCTGCTGCTACAAGAGAGTACATCGAGGCAGGCAAGGATCTCCAGGGCAAGGGCTTCGATCCCAGAAAGCTTCTCGCTCCCGGCTTTGAGGCTATCAAGGCTACAGTAAAAGAGAAGATGGAGCTCTTCGGCTCGGTAGGCAAGGCATGATTTGAGCTAAATTCGCCTTTCGGCGAGCTAAATTGTTTCCTTCGGAAACAGCTAAATTGCGCTTTGCGCAGCTAAATTTGCCTTCGGCAAGCTAACTTAAACTTTAACCGCGGATGGGTTTTTACCGTCCGCGGTTTTTATTTTAAAATATTTTAAAAATATATTGACTTTTTCTTTTCTGCGCTATATAATTCATACATAGATTGGCTATGTATATATTTTTGCGAGGTGTTAGATATGAAAAACGATTATCTTTCCGTCATAAGCAAGCGTATCAAGGACAAAAATACGCAAAAACAAATTTACAGCGAGCTTGAAGGGCATATCCAAGACAAGATTATGTACTACAAAGAGCTGGGGTATTCTGATGACGAAGCGGAAAAGCGCGCGGTCGAGGATATGGGCGAGCCGGACGATGCCGCGCTTCCGCTGAGAACGCTTCACAACGGAGCAGGCAGAAATCTTTTGATTATAATTAGCTTAATCTTCTTTGCGGCTGTCGCCGTTGTGCCGTTCTTTTTCCACAAGTTCAATTACGCCGACAGCTACTACCGCGCTGTATATCACCTTATCACGGTAGATTTTCTGTCCGTTGCGGTCGTCGCGGGTTATATCTTCTTTTTAATCAAGGCTTTCAAAATGAAAAGCAAGCTCATACCGCTTTTCGCGGCAGCGGCACTGCTCATTTCCAATTTCACGGGAATGGCAATCTTCCGTCCGGCGGCGTATTCCGCTGTAAAAATCGCGACCTCGGGCATAGGCGGATATTTCGACAGTATTTTCGGCTACGGTATTTTTCCCGAGAATATGAAAATACCGCTGGCGGTCGGCTCATATGTTATTTTCGCGATACTCCTGATTTGGTCTGTTGTTCAGTTTGTTACTGTTTTTATGCAGGAACGCCTGTACAACACTAAAAAGCTGAACGGCTTTATACGGATATTTAGGCGCGCGGTGAGCGTTTTGCTGTGCTTAAATCTGATTGTCGGGACGGCAGGCACGGTAATCGCGGCTGTTTATCTGCCCCAAAAGCGCGAGAGCCTGCACAAAGAACGGCTTGAAATGATAAACGAAGTTATCAACGCGCCGATAGAGGAATTATACGGCTCCGATACGATCCCGAACGGCAGTACCGCGTCAAACCCCTTCAAAGAAACTGTATCTTACGGTTCGGGCGGCAACAATACGCTGACAACGGTGAACGGCATAGGCGTCTACTATGCCCGAACGGATTTCGATTTGCCGTTTGACGCGCTGGAAAACTATAAAGTCGACAGCAACCTCCTTAAAAACAGAAAGTACGAAAATCTGCAAGAGTTCCTCAACGAGGGATGGTACAGCAAGGCGTTTAACGTCGCCGAAATCCCGATGAGGGCAAAGCACAGAATAGTGTTCAACGTTCATACAGATGAGAACAAGGTCGGATTAATAACCTTTGAATGTCCCGAGGAAACGGGAAGCAAAGATTTAAGCAAATATATTTTCGTCAGCAACAATGACGGTTATTTTGAAACAAACTATGAACAAGGGAGTGAATTAAATGAAAATCAGTAAGGAATTATTAAAGGGAAGCACTCCGATAATGGTAATGAGCGTTCTAAAGGGCAAGGATATGTACGGCTACATCATCATCAAGGAGCTGCAAAACAGGAGCGAGGACGTCTTTGTGCTCAAGGAAGGCACACTCTACCCCATCCTGCACGCGCTTGAAAAAGAGGGTTATCTTGAAAGCTACTGGGATGAATTTGACAACCGAAAGCGCAAATACTACCACCTCACGCGCAAGGGCGAAAAACAGCTTGACGCGAAAAAGGAAGAGTGGCAGGTGTACTCAAAATCTGTCGGCAAGGTTCTTAGCTTTGCAAATTAATTTAAAGCCTCCCCTGACGTGCGCAAGCACTTTAGGGGAGGTGTCAGCTTTGCTGACGGAGGGGTCCTCGCCGGAATAATTGATATTTTTCCGCGAAAGCAGAGGAAAACGCAACCCCTCAGTCGCTTACGCGACAGCTCCCCTAAAACGCTTCGCGTGTCAGGGGAGCCTTAATTGCAATTTAAAATATGTTAAAATCTGTTAAGAACGGAATCGTTAACAACGGTTCCGCTTTTTCTTTTAATAAACTCATTTATATACTCGCAAACCGCTTCGAACTTATCATTTATCTCTCTGTTTGTAAACCTTAAAACAGAGATACCGTATTTGTTAAGTGCAGCCGTCCTTTCCGTATCCTTTATTAAGCCTTCCTCATCATAATGCTGAGAGCCGTCGATTTCTATTGCAAGCTTTATCTTGGCGCAATAAAAATCAAGAATATAATTATCAATTATTCTCTGCCTTGTGAATTTATACTCATGGTTACGCAAAAAGTCATACCAAAGATGGTTTTCCTCCTTGGTCGCTTCTCTGCGGAGGGTTCTTGATTTATTTGTCAGTTTTTTGTTGTAAGTCTTTTTCACTGTTAACACCCCAAAATTATTATACATCAACACTATTCGCCAATCAACATTTAAGAGCGTCAAAATCATTGAAATATCCCGGCAACTATGCTATAATTATTTGGTATAGTATTTTTTATTAAAAGGGTGATTTTATGGCAGAAAAAACCGTCAGAACACGATACGCTCCGAGCCCTACGGGCTTTATGCACGTGGGAAACCTGAGAACCGCTTTGTACGAGTACCTCGTGGCAAAATCTCAGGGCGGAAAATTTGTTTTGAGAATTGAGGACACCGACCGCGAACGCCTTGTCGAGGGCGCGGTGGACTTTATATACAACACGCTCGAGCTCGCGGGGCTTAAGCACGACGAAGGTCCCGACATCGGCGGCGACTACGGCCCGTACGTTCAGAGCGAGCGCAAGGATATGTATCTTCCCTACGCCGAGCAATTGATTAAGGAAGGCAAGGCGTACCGCTGCTTCTGTTCAAAGGAAAGGCTCGAAAAAATCCAGAACGAGACCGTCGGCGGCGGATATGACCGCCACTGCCGCGATTTGCCGCAGGAGGAAATCGACAGGCTTCTCGCCGAGGGCGTGCCGTACGTAATCCGCCAGAAAATGCCGGTAGAGGGCAGCACGACCTTCACCGACGCTGTTTTCGGCGAGATTACCGTTGAGAATTCCGAGCTGCAAGACCAAATCTTAATCAAGACCGACGACTACCCCACCTACAACTTCGCGAACGTAATCGACGACCACACAATGGGCATTACCCACGTTGTAAGGGGCAGCGAGTACCTCAGCTCAACGCCGAAGTACAACCTGCTCTACGAGGCATTCGGCTGGGAGATTCCCACCTACATTCACCTGCCGCTGATTATGGGCAAGGACAAGGACGGCAACGTTTCCAAGCTCGCAAAGCGCCACGGCGCGACAGGCTTTTACGATTTGATTGAGGACGGATATCTTCCGCAGGCGATCATCAACTACATCGCCCTGCTCGGCTGGTGCCCGAAGGACAATCAGGAGATTTTCTCCCTTTCGGAGCTTGAGCAGGCGTTTGACATCGGCGGAATAAGCAAATCCCCTGCCGTTTTCGACTACGACAAGCTGAGCTGGTTTAACGGCGAATACATCAAGGCTATGAGCGCAGAGGAATTTACCGAGGTCGCTATGCCGTACTACAAAAAGGTTTTTGGCGACAAGGAAATGCCCTATAAAAAATTTGCCGAGATTTTGCAAAAGCGCGTAACACAGCTTACACAAATTCCCGAAATGCTCGACTTTTTCGCGGAGCTTCCCGAATACAGCAAGGATTTGTTCGTAAATAAAAAGAGCAAGACAAACCTCGAGAACGCGCCCGTTGTGCTCAGAGAGGCTTACGAGAGGTTAAAGGCTCTGCCCGAGTGGACAGCCGAGCCGATTCACGACTGCCTGATTAATATGGCAAAGGAAAAAGAGCTCAAAAACGGCACGGTAATGTGGCCGGTAAGAATCGCCGCGGCAGGCAAAACCGTAACCCCCGGCGGCGCGATTGAAATTCTCGACATTTTGGGCAGAGAAGAAACAATGAGAAGATTGGAAATCGGATTAGAAAAATTAGAAGAAGGTATATAATATGTCAGAAAACACAACCCCCGAGGTTATGACCGGTAACTTCATTCACGATTTTATTGACGAGGATATTGCCGAGGGCGGCAAATACGAGGGTAAAAAGGTTCACACCCGTTTTCCGCCCGAGCCGAACGGCTATCTTCACATCGGCCACGCAAAGGCGATTTGCGTTGACTTCGGCACGGCTGAAAAATATAACGGTCTGTGCAATCTGCGTATGGACGACACCAACCCGACCAAGGAGGACGTTGAGTACGTAGACGCGATCAAAGAGGACATAAAGTGGCTTGGCTTTGACTGGGACGACCGCTTTTACTACGCTTCCGACTACTTTGAGCAGATGTACGGTTACGCGGTTGAGCTAATCAAAAAAGGCCTTGCCTATGTATGCGAGCTCAACGCCGAGCAGATGCGCGAGTACCGCGGCGACACCCAGACTCCGGCAAAAAGCCCCTACCGCGACAGACCGGTTGAGGAAAGCCTTGATTTGTTTGAGCGTATGCGCAAAGGCGAGTTTGAGGACGGAAGCATGACGCTCCGCGCAAAAATCGACCTCGCCTCGGGCAACTTTAATATGCGCGATCCGGTAATTTACCGCATTAACCGCCTTAAGCACCACCGCACAGGCGACAACTGGTGCATTTACCCGATGTACGACTTTGCTCACCCGATCGAGGACGCGATTGAGGGAATTACCCACAGCCTTTGCACGCTGGAGTTTGAATCGCACCGTCCGCTCTACGACTGGGTAATCGAGAACATCTCCGCTCCGAGCAAGCCCAGACAGATTGAGTTTGCAAGGCTCGGAATCAACAACACCGTAATGTCAAAGCGTAAGCTCAGAGAGCTTGTTGAAAATAACCACGTAAACGGCTGGGATGATCCGAGAATGCCAACCCTCTGCGGACTTCGCAGACGCGGCTACACTCCCAAGTCCATCCGCTCGTTCATCGACCAAATCGGCGTGTCAAAGGTCAACTCCATTGTCGAGTACAGCTTTTTGGAGCACTGCCTGCGCGACGACCTCAACGAGAGCGCCGAGCGTACAATGTGCGTAATTCATCCCATCAAGCTCATCCTCACCAACTATCCCGAGGGCAAGACCGAGGAATTTGAGGTTGAAAACAACCCCAACCGTCCCGAGGACGGCACAAGAACCGTAACCTTCTCGCGCGAGTGCTGGATTGAAGCCGAGGACTTTATGGAGGAGCCAATCAAGAAATATCAGCGCCTTTACCCCGGCAACGAGGTAAGGCTCAAATCCACCTATATCGTAAAGTGCACAGGCTGTAAGAAGGACGAAAACGGCAACGTTGTTGAGGTTTACGCCGAGTACGATCCCGAAACTCGCGGCGGCAACACCCCCGACGGCAGAAAGGTGCGCGGCACAATCCACTGGGTTGACGCGAACAACTGCGCCGACGCCGAGGTAAGGCTTTACGACAACCTCTTTACCGTACCCGATCCCGACGCAGGCGAGGGCAGCTTCCTCGATTATCTCAACCCGAACTCCCTTGAAATTCTCAAAAACTGCAAGGCGGAGAAGAACCTCGAAACCGCTACAGCTCCTAAGAGCTTCCAGTTTATGCGCCTGGGATATTTCTGCGTTGACAACAAGGACAGCAAGCCCGGTCATTTGGTATTCAACCGCAGCGTGAGTCTTAAGGACGGATTTAAACCTAAGAAATAAAATATGGAAAATGTATTAGTAACAGGAGCGAGCGGCGGAATAGGCACAGCGCTTTGCGTTGCCTTTGCTCAGACGGGCAGGAACGTCGCCGTTCACTACCACAACAACAGACAACAGGCGGAAAACCTCGCGAGAGTTCTTTCCGACACCTACAGGGTTAAAACCGCCGCGGTTCAGGCGGATGTCGCCGACAGGCAGTCGGTTAACGCTATGCTCGACGCGGTTTCGGCTCAGCTCGGGGATACCGACATTCTCGTAAACAACGCAGGAATTGCACAGCAAAAGCTTTTTACCGACCTCAGCGTTGAGGACTGGCGCAATATGCTCGGCACAAACCTCGACGGAGTTTTTAACTGCACTCAGGAAGTGCTCAGGCGTTCTATGATTAAAAACCACCGCGGAGTTATCCTCAACATCAGCTCGATGTGGGGGCAGGTCGGCGCGTCGTGCGAGGCGCATTACAGCGCGGCAAAGGCAGGCGTAATCGGGCTTACAAAGGCTCTTGCAAAGGAGCTCGGGCTGTCGGGAATCCGCGTAAACTGCATCGCGCCCGGCGTTGTGATGACGGATATGATGAAGGGCTTTGACGAGCAGACAATCGCTGAGCTAAAGGAAGAAACTCCCCTAAACACCCTCGGAACACCGAAGGACATTGCCGATGCGGCAATTTTTCTCTGCTCCGACCGCGCGAAGTTCATAACCGGTCAGGTGCTCGGCGTAAACGGCGGATTTGTAATTTAATTAAATGCAAAACGGGCGGACAAATTGTCCGCCCTGAATGTTTTAAAAATCAAAAAGGACTGTTCACGAGGAACAGTCCTTTGATGTTTATTAAGCTATAATTACTTAAGCTCAACCTCTGCGCCTGCAGCTTCGAGCTTCTCCTTGATAGCGTCAGCGTCTTCCTTAGAAGCCTGCTCCTTAACGGTCTTGGGTGCGCCGTCAACGAGAGCCTTAGCTTCCTTAAGGCCGAGACCTGTGATCTCACGAACAGCCTTGATAACGTTGATCTTGCTTGAGCCTGCGCTCTTAAGGATTACGTCAAACTCTGTCTGCTCTGCAGCAGCAGCGCCTGCGTCTGCAGCAGGACCTGCAACAGCTACAGCAGCGGCAGCTGATACGCCAAACTCATCCTCTACAGCGTGAACAAGCTCTGAAAGCTCGAGAACTGTGAGGCCTTTTAATTCTTCAATAATAGCAGTAATTTTCTCTGATGCCATTGTAATTTACCTCCAATATAAATAAGTTGATTTTGAAATTAATTTGCAGATTACTCTGCGGCAGGAGCTTCCTCAGCGGGAGCCTCTGCAGGTGCTTCTGCGGGAGCTTCAGCAGCTTCCTCAGCAGGAGCAGCCTCCTCAGCGGGAGCCTTTTTTGCGAGACATTCCTCAAAGCCGCCCTCGTCAACTACAGCCTGCATAACGCGGGCAAATGCAGCGATAGGAGCCTGGAATGCACCGAGTACGTTTGCGAGAAGAACCTCTCTGGTGGGCAGCTTTGACAGGGATGTGATAGTATCCATATCAATTACAGCGCCGTCAAGATAACCTGACTTAACCTTGAAGTTGTCGTGATCCTTAGCGTAACCGCAGAGGATTCTCGCTGCGGCAGCGTATTCGCTGTCGCTTGTGGCAAGTGCCGTTGTGCCCTCCAAAACGGGCTTAAGATCTTCAAGACCTGCTTCATCACACGCACGTGAGAGAAGTGTGTTCTTAACTACGGTGTACTTAACGTCGTTTTCACGGAGCTCTTTTCTGAGCTTTGTGTCGTCCTCGGTGTTGATACCCTCGTAGCTTACAACAAGACCTGTAACAGAGTTCTTAAGTCTTTCGGTGAGCTCGGCAACAATAGCCTTTTTTTGCTCTAAAACACTTTGACTTGGCAAAAATTTCACCTCCGATAGTTTTATATCGCAGTTCGCGCCAAACGGCGCAGCCAAAAGTTACAGCTTACAATATAAAGTAAAACTGTCCGAGACATACCTCGGACAGTGACAATTACATAAATGTAAATGCAACTTCCTCGGCAGGCGGATAAATCCTTACGCTTTCGCACCTACTGTCTTTAGAACTGCAAGTATTTATCTGACTTAAAGCCAGGATAAATTAGATTATGCGCCGAACTTAGTCGGGTTCATTCTTACGCTCGGGCCCATTGTTGAAGTAACGGCAACTGAGCGAATGTACTGGCCCTTTGCAGCAGCAGGCTTAGCCTTAACGATAGCGTCCATAAGAGTACCGAGGTTCTCAGCGAGCTTCTCTGTACCGAACGATACCTTGCCGATGGGGCAGTGAATGATGTTTGTTTTGTCAAGACGGTACTCAATCTTACCTGCCTTAGCCTCTTTGATAGCTCTGGCAATGTCGGGAGTTACTGTACCTGCCTTGGGGTTAGGCATAAGACCACGGGGACCGAGGATTCTACCGAGACGGCCTACAAGGCCCATGCAGTCGGGTGTTGTAACGAGCACGTCGAAGTCCATCCAGTTTTCCTGCTGAATCTTCTGTGTCATATCCTCAGCGCCTACATAGTCAGCGCCTGCTTCCTTGGCAAGCTCCTCGTTAGCGCCCTTGCAGATTGCAAGAACTCTTACGTTTTTACCTGTACCGTTGGGAAGAACAACCGCGCCTCTAACCTGCTGGTCAGCGTGACGGCTGTCTACGCCGAGCTTTACGTGAAGCTCAACGGTTTCGTCAAACTTAGCGGTAGCTGTCTTAATAACAGTGTCAAGCGCCTCGTCTGTCTCATATAATTTGGTTTTGTCAACGAGCTTAGCAGCGTCAACATATTTCTTACCGTGTTTCATCAATTTTCCTCCATTGTTAGGTGGTCAAGCGGAAAAATCCTCCCACCCGGATTAATTAGTCAACTACTGTAATACCCATGCTTCTTGCAGTACCTGCAATCATGCTGATTGCGGCGTCAAGAGAGCCTGCGTTAAGGTCGGGCATTTTCTGCTCGGCAATCTTTGTGAGCTGCTCTTTGGTAATCTTGGCAACCTTAGTCTTGTTAGGTACGCCCGAACCGCTGTTGATGCCGCATGCCTTCTTAAGAAGAACCGCAGCAGGCGGAGTCTTTGTGATAAATGTGAACGAACGGTCTGCATATACTGTAATTACAACAGGAATGATAAGACCTCTGTCGTTCTTTGTACGCTCATTAAAATCCTTTGTGAACGCAACAATGTTTACGCCGTGCTGACCAAGTGCCGGTCCAACAGGCGGAGCCGGAGTAGCCTGTCCGGCAGGAATCTGCAGCTTAATTAAGCCTACAACCTTTTGAGCCATTGTGTTTGCACCTCCAAAATTCGTGGTAAATTGCGGAACGCCACTGTGTAGGGTCCCTCCCACAGGGAACGTAACGTTCCCAATAAAAAAGCCGAAATGGCGATTTTACCGTAAAATTAATTAGTCTTCCAAAGCTTCTGCCTGGCTTAGCTCAAGCTCGACAGGAGTTTCGCGTCCGAACATAGAAACAACTACGCGGACATAGTTTTTGTCGGTATCAAGCTCTTCTACAACACCGACGAAGTCCTCAAGCGGACCGTCAATAATTCTTACCGAATCACCAACGGCATAAGAAACCTTGACAACTTTTTGCTCAACGCCCATTCTGTAAACCTCGGCGTCTGTGAGCGGAACGGGTTTTGATCCCGGGCCGACAAATCCGGTGCAGCCGCGAATATTGCGCACGACATACCAGGTCTCGTCGGTATAGACCATCTTTACAAAAACATAGCCGGGATAGATTTTATGCTCGACCTCTTTGGTTTTTTCCCCAACGGTCTCGGTGACGATTTCGGTGGGAACCTTGACGTCGATAATCATATCCTTAAGATTGCGGTTCTCCGCCGTAGTCAGCAAATCGGTCGCAACCTTGTTTTCGTAACCCGAATAAGTATGAATTACATACCATTTTGCTTCATAATCAGCCATTATAACTCTCTTCCTTTCGTAAGATTAGCGATAAAAGCGATTACGTAGCAGAACCTGTACCCATAATCAAGCCGAGTATAGCATACAGACCTGAATCAAGGCCGAAAATGAACAAGCCCATAACAACAAGAACGGCGATAACGATACCGAAGTTCTTTGTAGTCTGTGCAGGCGTAGGCCATGTAATCTTCTTGATTTCACCCTTACAGGAAGAAAGGTACTTAAGCAGCCTTCTGAAAACATTAGGCTTTTTGTTCTTAGCGGCTTTTTTAGAATCTACCTTTTTAGAGGCAGTCTTCTTAATTTCAGCCTTTTTGTCAGCCATAATGTACCTCCTTATTTAGTTTCCTTGTGAAGAGTGTGTTTTCTACAGAAGCGGCAGTACTTGTTCATCTGGAGTCTGTCGGGACTGTTCTTCTTGTTCTTCATTGTGTTGTAGTTACGCTGTTTGCACTCTGTGCAGGCCAATGTGATTTTAACTCTCATAACGGCACCTCCCGGTTATTCGGAATATTTTTAGCCTCCCTCAACAGGGCACAAAAATAAAGCCCCTTTTAGAGGTGATAACATTTTAACACAGGATTTGCATTTAGTCAAGGGATTTTTAGTAAAAAATTTGCTTTTACTTTACTGTTTATCTATGTTGTGGCACATCCGCAACCCTGCCCACAACATATTGATTTTCCTCCAAATTATAAAAGCCTCCTGCCGCATGTAAACGCGGCAGAAAGCCTTGATGTTTTTATTTGCTCTGGTTGAGCAGAGTGCTGCCGATTGATTTTCTCGGCTTTTTGGGAACTTCGGGCTTAACCTCTTTTCCCTTGTACTTTCTGGCAGCCTTGGCAGCCTTTTCGAGGTCGTCGTTAAAGAACTCCGAAACCTTATAAAACTCCTCGTCCTCGAGCGAGTTGAGAATTACAATCGTGATAACCGCGCGTGTGTCGCGGTCGCCGTTGCCGTACTGAACGTTAAACACGTTCGCGAACTTCTCGGTCTCCTTATTATTTGCACGCTTGATGTAATCAGCTACCCTCGGGGCGATGTGCTCCTTTGCAAACGTTGCTCCGCGGAAGGGATAGTAGCAGTCCTCCTCGTTTTTAATCTCGTCCTTGAGCTCGGGGAAGTACGTTACAAAACGCTTTGCCAAAAACTTCGGGTCTGCCGAGCCGTCGTCCGACTTCTTCTTTTTCTTCTGAACCTGCTTTGCGCGCTTAATCGCAACCGTGCCCGAAACGCCCTCGATAAAATCATTCGCGATACTCTCGGCGTCCTTCTGGTCAGCCGTCTGCTCGTCATAAAGCCAGGTGGCGAGAGTTTTCCAGTCGTTATCGGGACCGTCGTCGGTCATAGCAGCCGAACGGAGAACCATCTGCTGCTTATCCAAAATATAAACAACCGAGTAGGCTACGTTTTCGCTCGTAAAGAGAGAAACCAAATCTCCGCCGTCCTCATTAGAAACCTTCTGTTTTGTGTAATTCTGCTTGGCGAGTTCTTCCTCGACCTTTTTTGAGATATATTCAAAAGCCTTTGTATATTCCAATTTAATCTTCCTTTCGGATAAAAAATTCGTCTTTGCCATATCATTATACTATTAATAAAAAAATAATGCAAGTATTTTAAATCGTTTCATAAGTTTATCTTAATTCATAACTTCTGTTCTCGACTTTAAACTTCGATTTATACTTACCTTGGTAATTGTAGGGGCGGACCCGTGTGTCCGCCCGCAGGACAGGAACACAACAATTGATTTATAATGTATTTTTGTGTGCTGTAATAAACGTTCGTTTATCGCGGTTAAAACGTATTGCACGATTAGCGCTGTTCACGTTTCCCGGGCGGACACATGGGTCCGCCCCTACGGTGTTAATCATTCCTTATTACTTAGTATTCATTCCTTATTCCTTAATTAAGGCTTGCAACCAACCCGATATTGTGGTATTATTTATTCTGTATAATAATGTAAAAGAGGTTTTTCTATGTCATCGCGCAACGCTATCGGCGTTTTTGACTCGGGACTCGGCGGACTGAGCGCCGTCAAGGAATTTATGCACGTCCTCCCGAACGAAAACATCATATATTTCGGCGATACCGGCAGAGTGCCCTACGGCACCCGAAGCCGCGACACCATCAACAAATACGCTTTTCAGGACGCTCATTTTCTGCTTGAGCACGACGTAAAGATGGTCGTAGCCGCGTGCGGAACCGTCAGCTCGGTATCCGGAGCAAGGCTCGAGGCTGAGCTTCCCGTGCCCTACACCGGAGTTGTAAACCCCACCGCCTACACCGCCGTGCGCAAGACCAAAAACGGCAAAATCGGCGTTATCGGAACTTCCGCGACGGTCAACAGCCACAGCTACAAAACTCGTCTGCAAAAGCTCAATCCCAATGTCGAGGTTTTTGAGCAGGCTTGTCCGCTGTTTGTGCCGCTGGTTGAAAACGGTATTATCCACCGCGACGACCAAATTACGCGCCTTGTTGTAAGGCGCTACCTAAGCGAGCTTAAGGAGCAGGGCGTTGACGCGCTTATTCTCGGCTGCACGCATTTTCCGCTGCTGCGCGAGGCTATCTCGGACTTTATGGGCGAGGGCGTTGAGCTGATTGACTCGGGGTATGAAACCGCGCTGTACGCGGCGAAGGTGCTCAAGGAGCAAAACCTTCTCAACGATGACCAAACCCCGAAAACTCCCGAATTTTACGTAAGCGACACCCCCGAGGGCTTCAAAAACGTCGCAGGGCTGTTTTTGGGCAGGGATATGGAGCACACCGTAACCCAGATTGACATTGAACAGTATTGAGGATTTTATGGATAATCAGGACAAATATATGATTTCAATTGTCGGTGAACAGTGCCTTGACGGCGAGACCGACAAAATCGAGGTAATGACCTCGGGCAAGTTTATGCGAAAGCGCGACCACTACTACATCGGCTACAAGGAGTACAGCGAGGATAACCCTGCCGAATATTACGACAACCTGATTAAGGTTGAGGAAAACACGGTGACCATCAGCCGCAAGGGGCAAATGCAAACGCGCCTTATCCTTGAAAAGGGCAGGCGCCACCAGTGCATTTACCAGACAATCGCGGGCGACTTCACCATCGGAGTATTCACCAAAACGCTGACCAACAACCTCACCGAAAAGGGCGGCACGCTCGAGGTGAGCTACACGCTCGACTTTGACACAAATTTAGTAAGCGAAAACAGATTTTACATAAAGGTAGAAGAAAAAACAAACGAGGAGTAATTATGGACACATATTCAATCGCAGTTTTACAGCTCAAAAACGCGGTTACCGCCGCGCTCAAAAAGGCTATTGAAAAAGAGGAGCTTCCGAACGCGGAAATTCCCGATTTTATTATAGAAACCCCTGCCGATTCTTCGCACGGAGATTTCGCGACCAACGCCGCCATGGCTGGCGCAAAGTCATTCAGAATGCCGCCGTTCAAAATCGCGCAGGCTATCACCGCCAACCTCGACCTTGACGGCACTATGTTCGACCGTTTTGAAACCGCAGGTCCTGGATTTATCAACTTCTTCTTAGGCGCTGATTTTTACACAGGCGTAATCGAGGAAATTACCTCAAATCCCGAGGGCTACGGTCAGTCCGATTACGGCAAGGGAGAGAAGGTAATGGTTGAGTTCGTTTCAGCCAACCCCACGGGTCCTATGCACATGGGCAACGCGCGCGGCGGAGCGCTCGGTGACTGCCTTGCGGCAGTGCTGAACAAGGCAGGCTATTCCGCCTACCGCGAATTCTACGTTAACGATGCCGGCAACCAGATTGAAAAGTTCGGCTGTTCGCTCGAGGCGCGTTACCTGCAAATTTTCAAGGGCGACGAAATCGAATTCCCCGAGGACGGCTATCAGGGCGCGGACATCACCGAGCTTGCAAAGGAGTACGCCGACATCAACGGCGACAGCCTTGTTGAAGCCGACAGTGATGAGCGCAAAAAAGCGCTTGTTGACTACGCCCTGCCCAAGAACATCAATAAAATGCAGGAGGATATGGCGGCTTACAAAATCGTCTACGACAAGTGGTTCTTCGAGAGCGAGCTCCACAACAGCGGCGAGGTCAAGGGCGTTGTTGATTTGCTGACCGAAAAAGGCCTTACCTACGAGCAGGACGGCGCGGTTTGGTACAAGAACAAAGAGGTTCTTACAAACAAGCTTCTCGCTGAGGGCAAGACGCAGCAGTACATCGACAACCTCGAATTAAAGGACGACGTGCTTATCCGCCAGAACGGCAACCCCACCTACTTTGCCGCTGACATCGCGTATCACAAAAATAAATTCGACCGCGGCTTTACCACCCTGATTGACGTTTGGGGAGCAGACCATCACGGCCACGTTATGAGAATGAAGGGCGCTATGGACGCCATCGGTTACGACGGCGACAAACTCAACGTCGTGCTTATGCAACTTGTTAAGCTCGTCAGGGGCGGCGAGCTCGTTAAGATGAGCAAGCGAACCGGCAAGGCTATTCAGCTCCGCGACTTGCTCGAGGAAGTTCCCGTTGACAGCGCGCGTTTCCTTTTCAACACCCGTGAAGCCAACACCCAGATGGACTTTGACCTCGACCTCGCGGTTACTCAGGACAACCAAAACCCCGTTTACTACGTTCAGTACGCCCACGCGAGAATTTGCAGTATTTTCAAGGCTCTCGCAAAGGACGGAATTACTCCGCGCGACTGCTCAAAGGACGAGCTCGCGCTGCTTACAGCTCCCGAGGAAAAGGAGCTTATCAGCCACCTCGCGCTGTACACTAACGAGATCATCAGCGCGGCGAAGGACTACGATCCGACAAAGATTACGCGCTATGTGACAAAGCTTGCGACGCTGTTCCACAAGTTCTACAACGCCTGCCGCGTTAAGGGCGAGGAGGAGTCGCTTATGCAGGCAAGGCTTGCGCTGTGCGGCTGCGTCCGCTCGGTAATCAAAAACGTGCTGACGATGTTCAACATCACCTGCCCCGAAAGTATGTAATCGCGGCGGCGTATGAATAATTAAAAAACAATTGCCCATACTATTACCAAAACGAAAGGCGGTAACAGTATGGGCAAAAATTCTAAGTCAAACAAAAACTATCCGCTGGAGTTTCCGCCGCGCGACAACCGCGCCGAGAATACTCCTGCGACCGACGAGGTGATTGAATACGAGGCGATGGGCGTAAATTCGCGCCATCACAGCGGAGTTCACATCGACAACATCACCGAGGTAATCACCACCGAAGCGGATATAAACAAGTAACGCAAAAACCGTCAACCCTTGCACATAAAGGGTTGACGGTAAACTTTATCTCTTAAAAATTTCATACGGAAGCGCGAACCATTCGCGGACAACATAGGTCGGCACATACTTAAACGGTGCGTCGGAGTTCACCGCACCGACGTTGCCCTTTATACCGAGCTGCATTGTGATTATCCTCGCCCTGAGCTGGTGAAAACGGTCGGTGGCAATCGCGATGTCGGAATTAAGCTTATTTTCCGCGATTATCTTTTCCGAAAATTCAAAGTTCTCGCGCGTAGTGGTGGACTTGTCCTCGACAAACAGCCTGTCCGGGCTGATACCCTCGGCGGTCATATTCTCGTACATACAGCCTGCCTCGCTCTTGACCTCGTCGCTGCCCTTGCCGCCCGAGAGCACCGCGCAGGATTTTTCATTTTGCACGAGGTAATCCTCAGCCGCGCTTATTCTTCCGCGCAAAATTGTTGACGGCTCTCCCGACGGACGAACCTGCGCTCCGAGCACAACAACGGTTGAGTTCTCCTTGGGCGCAATCAATGACGCGCCGACAATCACCGCCGTGGCAATCAAGCCGTAAACGAGCAGTACCGTGAACGATATGGTGACTATCCTGTGCAGAAGCCTTGTCAAAAAGAAAAACCTCAGGCTCCTTTTTATCGCCAGATGTATGGGCTTTATGCAGACCAAAATTACCCAAACACAAAGCGCTGCACCGACGATATTGCCGACATTTTTAATGCCGATTGCAAACGTCGAGATAAACGTTGTGAGCAAAACAAGCGCGCCTGCGATAAACAGCGCGCGGAAAAATACCGAAAAAAATTTTTTCATAATAACCTCCGTCAATGCTATTATACCGCAAAGTACGACATTATTCAACAAACAATATACTCAACAAATATTATTAATTGTATTGACTTTTTGTACTAAATGGATTAGTATATTAGTATAAATTCCGCGAGGTGATTTTATGAAATGTACAAACTGCGGCTTTGACGCCGAAAACAACACGGTTTGCCCTATTTGCGGACATCAGATATCTCCTGTCCAAAATCAGGAACCGCCCGTAAATCCTCAAAATATACCACCGCAGCCTCAGCCTGCTCAGCAAAATCCCTACACCGCACCCACCGCTCCGCAAAACCCCTACACCGCGCCGCCGCAGCAGTACCAAGCACCTGCAGGCGGTTACAATAATCAAAATCAACCGGCTCCTCAGTACAATCCTGCGCCGAACATTCCGCCGCTCCCTGCCGCAACGCCTAAAAAGGGCGTAAAGCCGGGTATCATCGTGTTAATCTGCATTGTGGCAACGGTGATTGCCGCCGGAATTGTTATCGCAATAATCTCTCAGTTCACCCCGAAAAGCGTTTTTGACGTTTTCAATTCTCAAACGCCGTATTACAACGACGTGTACGATTATCAATACGAAACCGCCGACCCGGCAACAATTGATATCTCCGGCATAAACGCTCATAAAATCGGGGATAGCTTCGAAGTTGACGGCTGCGGAACAGCAACGGTTACAAAGCTTGAAAAGCAAACCTCAAACAAGCCCGTAAATCCCGATTTTAACCGCTATGCAATGACGATAGAGTTTAAGAACTCACGGCCGACCGAGGGCTCCTTCCCCGACCTTTGCCCGTGTTTTTACGACGGACTGGGCAGAGAGCTGACCTACCTTCCCGAGCCCGAGCTCGAGTACCTTTACACCGACTACGGCGGAGAGCAGTACCAGCCGATTGAGAGCGGAAAAACCGCCACTCAGGTAGTTTACTTTGACGTTAAAAATACCGTCAACAAGCTTTATGTAAGGTTCGAAAACTACACCGTTGAATATCCCGAAAACAGCTCGGTATACTACGAGCTTGAATTAAAATAAGACAGACAAAAGGCACACAGCGTTGATTTGCTGTGTGCCGTATTTTTTATCAGTGCAGGTCGGGTAACTTTAGTTCATAAACAAACGAAACTACCGGGGAATAAGCGCCGGGATTTCCGTCGAAAATCGGCTGAACCTGAGCATAGTACTTTCCGTTTTCCAAGCCGGCGATTTGATAGTATGTCTGATAGGCAGTCATCGAGGACCATTTGCTGTCATTCTCGGATTTGAGATATAATCTGTACGCCGTCGCGTCCCTAAAAGCATTCCATTCAAAGAGGACGCCGCTGCCTTTTGGGGTAATTTTCAGCGTAGGCTTTATCGTTGTGATATGGATAATGTTCTTAGGCGCTGAGAACGGGCCGTTGACCGTGCTGCCGATTGGACGAACCTGAACATAATAATTTGTGCCCGATTTTACTCCGGTAATCGGGAGCGAGGTGTTTGTGGTAGTAGCGGTTTTCCAAGCGGACTCTTCGACAGACTTAAAGTAAACGATGTACTTTGTTGTGCCCCTGATTGCGTTCCACTTTACCATAACCGCGTTCGCCTGGTTTGAAAGCGTGACCGTAGGCGCTACGAGAGTGGCAACCGACTTTGCGGACGACCATGCGCCGTAGGCTGTTCCGCTGTTAGCGGTAGCGTACATAGCCCTGACCTGATAGGTATAAGCAACACCGCCTGTCGCGTATTCGCTGAATGAGGTGTTTGTTGTTGTAAAGTAGGTATACGCCTTGTCGCCGGATTTAAGCCTTGCAATTTGGTACTTGTTAGCTCCGCCGACAGCGTTCCACTTCAAGGTGTTGTTTCCGTTGTAGGTAAGGCTTGTGATATTAGCCTGCGGAATGTAAGTTAGCGATTTAACTTTTGAAAAACCGCCCTTGTCGCCGTTCGCCGCAACGGGCTGAACCTGAACATAGTAGAGCTTGCCGGGTGTAAGCCATGACAGCTGAGCGTAGTTGTTATATGAAGTAAAGGAATTCCAGCCGGATTCGCTTGCGCTCTTATAAAAAACAGTGTACTTTTCGGCGTTCGCAATCTTGTTCCAGCCTGCATAAACGCCCTGTGAATTGTTAGAAAGACTAACCGTGGGAACAGCCATCTGAACCCTGTAGTTATTTATAGCCGAAATAATCTGCGAGGTGGTGTGGTAGCAGTTGTTGTAGTTGAGCACGCCCGCCTTGCTTTGGTTAAACACTGAGTTTAACGCGCTTGTGTACTGAGAATACGTAGCCTGTTTTTTAGCGGAACCGTTAAGACTGTACTTATAGGTAAAATCATTCGGATTACTATAATTAAAATTATTTGACCTTGCAGTCCTGCTGCCGCTAAAGACAACGTTGGAAGTACCGCTTTGTCTGTAAACCGTATCGCCGTAATGCCCCTGTCTGCCGAACGAGAGTAAAAACATATTGTTTTGGACTAAAATTGTACCATATACAGCCGCAGTGATTGTATCCAAATTGCCATTATTGTATGTAATTACCTGTGCCGCGCCCATTGCCGCTGAATATGACAAAAATAGCTCAGGAATACCGTTGCCGTCAAGGTCTTTAATCCAGCCCCAGCCGTCGCCGTTATTAATACTTGTGCTCATCTTATTTACATAGTTTATATACTCTGTTTTCCACGCGGAAGTTGCCGCGCCTGCCGAAAACGGCGCAATCATAATTACTCCAAAGAGCATTACAACCGCGAGAACAACCGCTGTTATCCGTGAAAATTTCTTCATAAATAGCCCTCCTGTTTTTTTATTTAGTTTAATTAAATTATACGCTTCCCGAAAAGTAAAGTCAATTCAAAAAACGAAAAAAGGCACACAACATCACTGCTGTGTGCCTGTATTTTTTATCAATTGAGCGCATCGATTGCGGCTTTAATAAGCGCGATTTTCTCGCGTTCCTTTGCAGCCTGTCCCTTAACCTTTTCGATTACCGCGGCAGGCGCCTTTGATACAAAGCCCTGGTTGTTCAGCTTGCCCTCGCTCTGAGCAAGGCGCTTTTCAACTTGGGCAAGCTCCTTGCCGAGTCTTTCAAGCTCAGCCTTTTTATCAACAAGCTCGTCCATAGGGATGTAAATCTTGGCGTCGGCGGTGACTACGGTAACCGCACCGTCGATGTCAAAGTTATCGGCAACCTCTACTCCGCTTGCCGAGGCGAGCTTTTCGATAAACGCGCTGCCGTTTTTGAAGGTGTCGGCGAACTTGGTCGCGATGTAAACCTTCGCCTTTCTCGACGGCGGAACATTCATCTCGCTGCGGCGGTTACGGATTGCGCGGATTGCCTCCATAACGCGGCGCATCTCAGCCTCCTCCTCGGGGAAGTCAAGCTCGGGCTTGTAGGTGGGATATTCGCTGAGCATAACCGTCTCGCCCTCGTGGGGGATGGTCTGCCAGATTTCCTCGGTAACGTAGGGCATAAACGGATGAAGCAGTCTCAAAATCTGGTCGAGAACATAGAGCAGTACCTGCTCGGCGGCGATATAGGAATCGTCGGCGTCGTTGAACAGGCGAGCCTTTACAAGCTCAATGTACCAGTCGCAGTAGCAGTCCCAAATAAACTCGTAGACCTTCTGAACCGCGATTCCGAGCTCGAATTTTTCGAGGTTTTCGTTGACCTCTTTCGCCACGTTGTTGAGGGTTGAAAGAATCCACTTGTCCTCGGTGTGAAGCTCCTTGGGAAGCTCGTTTTTAACCTCGTGGTCGTCGATGTTCATATGAACAAAGCGCGCGGCGTTCCAGAGCTTGTTCGCAAAGTTCGAGCAAGCCTCAATTCGCTTTTCGGAGTAGCGGATGTCGTTTCCGGGTGAGTTGCCCGTCACGAGCAAAAACCTGAGCGCGTCGGCGCCGTACTTCTCGATAACCTCGAGCGGATCTACGCCGTTGCCGAGCGACTTGGACATCTTTCTGCCCTGCTCGTCGCGGACAATGCCGTGGATAAATACGGTGTCAAACGGAACCTTGTCTGTATATTCAAGTGCAGAGAAAATCATTCTCGAAACCCAGAAGAAGATGATGTCGTAGCCCGTAACGAGGGTGTTTGTCGGGTAGAAATACTCGAAATCCTCGGTTTTTTCGGGCCAACCGAGAGTTGAAAACGGCCAGAGCGCCGAGCTGAACCAGGTGTCGAGGGTGTCCTCGTCCCTGTGCATATGGGTACAGCCGCACTTCGGGCAAACCGTTACCTCGTCCTTGCTTACGGTAACCTCTCCGCATTCGTCGCAGTAGTAGGCAGGGATACGGTGTCCCCACCAGAGCTGACGTGAAATACACCAGTCCCTGATGTTTTCCATCCAGTTAAAATATACCTTTTCAAAACGCTCGGGAACAAACTTGGTTTTCTTTTCCCTAACCGCCTTGATAGCAGGCTTTGCGAGCGGCTCCATCCTTACGAACCACTGCTTTGAAACCATCGGCTCGATGGTTGTGTGACAGCGGTAGCAGGTTCCTACGTCGTGGGTATGGTCTTTAACCTCTTTGAGCTGACCGAGAGCCGTTAGGTCGTCGACAATCGCCTTTCTCGCCTCGGCGGTCGTCATACCTGCGTACTTGCCGCAGTCGAGAACCTCGGGCTCGTTTTCAGCAAGATTGCCCTTTGCCTTAAGCTCCTCGTAAGCCTCAACGTCCTCTGCGCCTGTCATATGGCCGTCGTAGGTGAACACGCGGACGATCGGCAGACTGCAGCGCCGGCCAACCTCGTAATCGTTCGGGTCGTGGGCAGGAGTGATTTTTACAACGCCCGTTCCCTTTTCCATATCGGCGTGCTCGTCGCAGACAATCGGAATTACCTTGTCGAGCAGCGGCAAAATTACGTGGCAGCCGTGCAGGTGCTTATATCTTTCGTCGTCCTTGTTGATTGCAACGGCGGTATCGCCGAGCATCGTCTCGGGACGGGTTGTCGCGATTTCAAGGAACTCGCCTGTCTCCTGAACCTTGTAGAGAATGTGCCAGAAGTGGCCGTGCTGTTCCTCATACTCAACCTCCGCGTCGGAAATTGAGGTATTGCAGTGCGGACACCAGTTAACCATACGGTTTCCGCGGTAGATTTTTCCCTCGTTGTAGAGCTTTACAAATACCTCGTTAACGGCTTCCGAGCAGCCCTCGTCCATTGTAAAGCGCTCGCGGCTCCAGTCGCAGCTAACGCCCAGTTTGCGGAGCTGTTTGGTAATTCTTCCGCCGTACTCGCGCTTCCATTCCCAAGCGCGCTCAAGGAATTTTTCGCGTCCCAAATCCTCCTTGGTAACGCCCTCCTTACGCATAGCCTCAACAATTTTTGCCTCGGTGGCGATTGAAGCGTGGTCTGTGCCGGGAACCCAAAGCGCGGAATAGCCCGACATTCTTTTCCAGCGAATCAGAATATCCTGCAAGGTTTCATCAAGCGCGTGTCCGATATGCAGCTGACCTGTGATGTTCGGCGGCGGCATAACGATTGTATAGGGCTTTTTGTCCTTGTCAACTTCAGCGTGAAAGTAGTTTCCTTTTATCCAGAAGTCGTAAATCTTGTCCTCAAAATCCGAGGGCTTGTAAGACTTTGCGAGCTCCTTTGCCATAAAATCACTCCTTAATAACTTGCTTTTGCGTATACCTTAATATTATCGCACCGAAAGCGGATTTTGTCAATATTTTTGCGCAAAAAGTAAGGGCAGCCGAAGCTGCCCTTGAAATTCATTTAATAATATATGTACGGATTGGTGTTCTTGCCGTAACCGCTTTTGTGGTTCATTGTGCCGTCGGCGTTAAGCACGCCGATTTCCTTAAGCGCGGCGACGGTGTTTTTATAGCTCTTATAAACCGGCGCGTAGTCGGCTTTTCCGTAGTCTGCGCTGAGCTGACCAATAAGCTTTTCGGTCAAAGAAGCGTTGGCGTAGCTGTCCGACGTATCGAAACGGATGACCATAGTCATATCAATATCCTTATCCTCAAACTCCGTGCCGTTTTCCTCAACGTCCTTGCGGTAGGCTTCAATAACCTTTTTCATATCCGCCTTTGCTTGCTTTGCGCTGACGTCCTCTCCCTCGGCAATGTAAATATTGTTGCCGGCGTAATTATTCGGATTACTTGCCTGCACTTCAATCGACTTAGCTTTATCTGCACGGTAGTTCATAACCGAGCTGTAGTTCATAAAATACTCGTCGGTGTCTGTGATTCTGCCTGCCGCGGCGGTGTCGTACTCCCTATACTCTCCGCCGAAAATACCGCTTGTGAGCATAGAGTCGTAATAGCGGAACACCAGCCTGCCGTCATTCAGCCTATAAGCAACGCAATAGCTGTCGTACATATACTCGGAGGGAATGTTGCTAACCAGCATGTTCGCCCAGATTGAAGCAAACTTTTCGTTTGACTGTCTGTCTCCGACCTTTACCGCAGAGCTGTGGAACCTCCTGACGTCCTTTATATATGTGCTGTCGTCGAAGTCGTCCGACGCCATTTGAGCAAGTCCGAAGGCGCCTTTTGTTTGGGCGCAGTAGCAATTGCCGAGGTCGACCAAGCCTGCGGTTTTGATTTCATCCTCGGCAGGAACGTAGTTGTTGTAGCCGAAAACATCGTAGTTGCAAACGCCCATAAGCGCGATTACCGTAAGCACCATAGCCCCGATGGGAATTGCCGATTTCCAGAGCTTTGCAAAGCCCTTGTACAAAATCAGGTGGGTGATGATAAACGCCGGAGCGCTTCCGACAAGAAAACCGAAGATAAATCCGAGGTAGCCGTATAGCATAACGTTGAGCGAGCCGAACAGCACGCCGACGAACATTCCGATGATAAACGCGACAAGCACCTCTACGATATAGCAGGGCAGGTGGTACGCGAACGAGGTCTGGGCACATTCGGCTCTCCTCTTTTTGACGAGCCAAATTCCGAGGAACAGGCAAACCGCCGTGAACACCAGCCAGTAGATAACATTTGTGCCGTCGTAAGCTGCCATCGGATTGAGCGCCTTCATAACAAAGCTTGTGCTGTACTGGTTTGTGGGCATTCCGTAAAAGAACGCCTTGATTGCGCCCTTGATAAACAAGGTAGAAACCGGATAAGCTGCATTTATCGCGATAAAGCTAAGCACTGCGTTGAGCGTTGTGCCCGAGCAAACCGCCAAAAGTCCGTAGAACGAAATGCAGGCGATTGCGCCGATGAGCAGCCTTACGTAGAGCATAGCGAAGTCAGTAACGACAGGCTGCCCCATTATCACGGTGATAATCGAGATTATTCCGAGGAAAAACAGCGCCGGAACTACCGACAGCAGATACGCCGAAACGGTTTTAGAAACAAAAAACGTGCGGCGGCTGACGGGCATTGAGCCGTACAAATCCGCCTTGCGCTTGTTGTGCAGGTACGAGTAAATGCGGATTGTGTAGACAATTGTAAACACGGCGGTCAAAACGAAAACCATATATCCGCTTATGTACTGGAACACGCTCAGAGCGTTTTGAATTTGACTGTAGTCAATTTCGCCGTCCTGAATCGCGTTTGTGTAGCCTACAACGAGCGAGAGCGTGAAAACAATCGTGATAAACGTGGCGGCGAGGATTGAAAAGACAATCAGCGTGCTTCTGCAGCTTTTGAGCTCCCACTTAAACAGGGCGAAGCCGTTTTTGAATTTTCCCTTAGACGATGTTGTTTGTGTCATATCCGGCAGCCCCCATTTCACTGATAAATATTTCCTCCAGCGTAAGCGGCATAGCCGAGATATACGCAGGGTTAAGCGCGTTTAGCTGAGGCATAAATTCCGCCTCTGTTCCGCGGATCGTAACGTTGAACACGTTGCCGTTGCGCCATACGTTCACCACATTGATTCCGGCGAACAAATCCGGCACATTCGGAACTTGGTTGAACGCGACCTGAACCTTTCTGAATTCAAGCCTGAGCGAGTCGATATCGCGCTCCATAAGCACCTTTCCGCGGTGCATAAGGCAAACTCTGTCGCACAAATCCTCGAGCTCGCGGAGGTTGTGCGAGGCGATAATTACCGTCATTCCGTGCTCGAGCACATGCTCAATCAAAATCTTTTTGAGCAGGTGGCGCACAACAGGATCAAGTCCGTCGAAAATCTCGTCCAAAAACAGATAGTCCGGACAGGTCGAAAGCGCCAAAATCAGCGCAGCCTGGCGCTGCATACCCTTTGACATATTGATAATTCTGCCGTTTCGGTCAATCGGGAACATCGAGCAGTATTTTTCATACTGAAATTCGCTCCAGTTCGGGTAAATATCGCGCAGCAGAGCCGCGGTGTTTTCTATAGTAGAGCTGTTGTAAAAGTACGGAAAATCCGGGATGAAGTAGCACTTTCCCTTTGCCGCGGGATTGTCAAAAAGACTTTCGCCGTCGAGCAAAATCTCGCCTTCGTCGGGCGCGAAAACTCCCGAGAGCATACGCAAAAGCGTTGATTTTCCGCTTCCGTTGCTGCCGACAAGCCCTAGCACCGTGCCCTGCTTGATGTCAAGGCAGAGGTTGTCTACCGCGACGACCTTGTCAAAGCGTTTGGTAAGGTTTTTAAATTCAATCAAAGCATTAACCTCCTTTGAACATTTTCTCCACAATCTCAATCAGCTTTTCCTTGTCCGCGCCGAAGTTCACCGCGTTTTTCGCCGCGGTCTTAAACTCGTTTATCACCATCGCCTTTTGCGCCGAATGCTTGTCAAGCTTGTCGGTGAGGTAGCTTCCCCTGCCGACGGACGAAAAGATATAGCCGTCCTGCTCGAGCTCACGGTACGCCTTTGCGGCGGTGTTTGGGTTGATACCGAGCTGAGCGGCAATCACCCTTACCGGCGGCAGCTTGTCGCCGGGCTTGATAACCCCGGCGGAAGCAAGCTTGATGACGTTGTAGTAAAGCTGCTCGTAGATTGGCATTCTCGATGAAAAATCAATCTGAAACATAATTTCCCCCTGCAATTCACCGCCGAGCGTCCCCTCAAACAGCACCGCGGTATTGTATTAATAAATATAGTACGATTAAATATTATCATATATATACGGCTCTGTCAAGAAAATAGTTAATTTAAGGCAGAAAAAATCGGGGCGGTTTGCACCGTCCCGAACAAATTATTTTATTTTATCGAGCGCCTTGTTAACAGGCACGGCAATCAGCGAAGCGATTACACACTTTGCAAGGTCAATCAGGATAAATACCGAGGTGAGCGTTACTATCGCGGTGAGTAAATCGGTCTTGACAAAAATCATATACATCGCTATTCCCGGGATATAAATGCAGGGAATTCCGACGATTACCGACGAGAGGATGTACCTTAAAACCGAATTTTTGATTTTGAGCTTTTCCTTTACAAGGCTTACAAAGAACGAAGCGATGATAAAGCCGATGATAAAGCCGCCCGTTGGCGAAAGGATTGTTCCGAAGCCGCTTTTTCCGCCCGAAAAAACCGGAAGTCCCACAATGCCGAGCACGGTGTAAATGAGCTGGGCGATAATCGCGTATGAGGGTTTTAAAATCAGCGCGATCATAATCACCACAAGCACCTGAAGCGTAAACGGCACGGGAATGGGCAGCGGAATTGCCAGCGGCGAAAGCACGCACAGCAGAGCCGCGCTGACGGCGATTTGCGCCATTGCGAGTGTGGTAAGCTTTAGCTTTGAATTGTTTTTCTTTTCCATAATGTCAACCTCTCTTAAATTTTCTGTTGACATTATAGCACAGCGCAATCCATTTGTCAACCAATTTGTTTTAGTGCGGTTGACAGTCTATTTTGAAATACTTATTGAAATAAGGCCTGCACTATGATAAAATATTACCGTAATAACGATTTTTATTTTGGAGATGCTATATATGAAAAAGTGCGAATACTGCGCCAAGGAAATTTCCTATCACGAGCAATACTGCAGTGACGAGTGCCACATCAACGCGAATAAATACTACGAAAAGGCGGAAAAATTCGCCAGACCGTTTTACATCATCAGCACAATCTGCGTTATCGCAATTCCCGTAGGACTGTTTTTATTCTCATTCATAAAGGGCCCGGGAGCGATTATAACAGCCGTAAGCTGCGCTCTGCTCGGAATTATGATTATCGCCGTGCCTATGCCCACCGAGGGTATGATTAAAAAGCGCAAAATCAAAAAAGCCGTATTTATGACGCGAATTTTCGGTATTTGCGTAATCGCGCTCGGATTTTTGGCGCTCGGCCTGATAACGGCATTCGGTCTTTAAAAATCAAAAAATACGAATAAAAGCAAAAATTCCGTCAACAATAATTACACTACCGTAAAAGGAGGTAATAAAATGATTGACAGAATAGCTTTAACACTGCTTATCATCGGAGGCTTGAACTGGGGCAGCATAGGCATTTTCCAGTTTGACCTTGTGGGCTTTATCGGCGGCGGACAGACGGGTGTAGTCAGCAGAATTATCTACATTCTCGTAGCTCTTGCCGCAATCTGGTGCGTAACTCTGCTTTTCAGGGATTCGCGCGACACCTTTATGGACGAGCCCGAGATGAGCACAACTTAAACTTTAAATTTAAAACAACAGCTGTCAACCTGCGCACAAACGCGGTTGACAGCCATTTTGTTTATTTATCAGGTTACGTTTCCTAAAACCTTATATAGCAAGGTGTAGAGTTGAATCGCTTCTTCGGGCGACAAGCCGATACACGCGCCTACCGACTGCGGTATGCCCTCAGCGCTCTTTTTGAGCTTTTCGCCGTCCTTTGTCAGCTCCACAAGCAAAACTCTCTCGTCGCTTTCGCTGCGGAAACGGCGGATAAAGCCCTTCTGCTCCAAGCTTTTGAGCACGGGAGTCAAGGTTCCCGAGTCGAGATACAGCTTTTGTCCAAGCTCCTTGACGCTGCACTGCTCTTGCTCCCACAGCACCATCAACGCGATGTACTGGGTGTAGGTCAGGTTGATTTTGTCGAGGTGCGGACGGTACAGCTTTACAACCTCGCGCGCCGCGGCATAAAGCGGAAAGCACATTTGATTTTCGAGCTTAAGCGGCTCAAAGTTATTTTCGCTCATAGTCCACCTCAGTTTGCGTGCTCTCTGTTGTAGGCTTCCCTAACCGCGAGTGCGAACTGATCCGCGCAGGAGGTAGCTCTCGGTCCGCAGGTGTTGCCCTTTAGCTTTTTTTCAATCTGCTCAACGGTCATTCCGTCGCAGAGCTTTGAAATAGCCTTCAGGTTGCCGTTGCAGCCGCCCAAAAAGCTGATGTCGCTTACAACGTCGCCGTCAAGGTTAAAGTCGATTTCTCTTGCGCAAACGCCTCTGGTTTTGTAACTGTATCTCATGATATTTGCCTCGCTTTAAATTTAGATTTTATAGAAGTGCCGCGATTTTTCCGTCGATTTTTTCGGGAGTAACCGTCGGCGCGAAGCGGTCAACAACGTTGCCGTCGCGGTCGATTAAGAACTTTGTGAAGTTCCACTTGATTTTGCTGCCCATAACGCCGCCCTTTTGGCTTTTGAGGTAGGTGTAAAGAGGAATTTCATTCTCGCCGTTTACCTCAATCTTTGAGAAGGTCTTAAAGCTTGTGTTGTACTTAAGCTGGCAGAACGAAACAATCTCCTCATCCGAACCCGGCGCCTGGTTGCCGAACTGGTTGCACGGGAAGTCGAGAATTTCAAAGCCCTGTTCTTTGTACTTTTTATACAGGTTCTCGAGTCCCTCGTACTGCGGAGTGAAGCCGCAGCCCGTAGCGGTATTGACAATCAGCAAAACCTTGCCCTTGTAGTCTGAAAGGTCTACCATATTGCCCTTTGCATCTTTAACTTTGTAATCATATACTGACATAATACTTCCCCCTAAAACAATTTGGTTGAGCTAAATTGATTGAGTTCAATTAAGTTATACTCAATGCTTAAACATTTGTCAAGGGTTATTTTAAATTTTTTTACATTAAATATTCATTCGCAAGCAAAAAGGGCGGACACGCCGTCCGCCCCGAATATTTTGCAATTAAAATTAAGCCTCTTTCTTTCCCTCGAGGAACTTGTAAACGAGAGCCGCAACAATCGCACCTGCAAACGGGCCAACGATGAATACCCAAAGTACGCCCATAGGAGCGGCGTTGCCCTGCATTAAAGCAACCAGAGCCGGACCGAAGCTGCGAGCCGGGTTAACCGATGTGCCGGTAAGACCGATGCCGAGGATGTGTACGAGTGTGAGTGTAAGGCCGATTACAAGACCGCCGAACGAACCGTGGCCGGCTTTCTTTGATGTAACGCCGAGGATTGTGAGTACGAATACGAATGTGAGGAAGCACTCAACAATAAGACCTGCTACAGCGCTCTCATTAACGCCTGCAAGGCCGTTTGTGCCGAGACCGCCTGTCTGGTCGGTAACTCCGCCGAGACCGAAAACAGCAGCGAGGATACCTGCGCCTGCGAATGCGCCGAGGCACTGGGAGATGATGTAACCAACAAAATCAGCTACGCTCATACCGCCCGAAATCAAAACGCCGAGAGAAACGGCAGGGTTGATGTGGCAGCCCGAGATATTGCCTACGCAGTAAGCCATTCCAACGATAACCAAACCGAACGCGAGCGCGGTAAGGATGTAGCCGCAGCCGTTTTTAGCGTCGCAGCCAACGAGCATTGCGGTTCCGCAGCCCAAAACTACAAGAACCATTGTGCCGATAAATTCGGCAATGTACTTTTTTACAGAACTCATTTTGTTCCTCCTTTTAAATTATAGGCATAGCCGCCTATGTTTTTCAACTTAAATATACCACAAACCGCAACTTATTGCAAGTAAATTTGCACAAATAAATTGTAATATCCAGTTACAATTAATTCATAAATACCATAAATTTTGACTATTTTCCGCACCAAATGAGTTCGGTAAAAAATTGCTCGTAGGTGTCGTCCCAGCCGTCAATCGGGTTTACACCTCCGCCGTTGACGCTTCGCAGCTTTGCGTCGCTGTTATTCTGTCCCGAGGCAAACAGCTCACCTGCCGTAATATTGTACCCCTTTTGCCTGCACAAAGCGCAAAAATCCTCGACGGGATTATCGCTTTCGCGCGTTTTAATCAGCTCAGCCTTTAAGCTTTCGTCAAGCCGCGCCGCCTTAAGCAGTTTTTCAAGCTCCTGTTCAACCATAATACCCTCCAAAATTCAAAAGACCGTTCAAAACGAACGGTCCTTAATATGCTGTTATTCAATAGAGTTGTCAAGATACTCCATAAGCTCTTCGTCATCCTTCTTCTGCTTCTCTTTCAGAACAAAGAAAGCGGTAAACGCAGCCGAGATAGCCGCAACTAAGGAAATAACGCCGATAATAAGCATAAATTTTCTTTTCTTCATATTGACGACCTCCAAAAAGATTTATTTCAAAAAATATCTATATATATTCTAAACAATTTTTTGTAAAAAGTCAACAGTAAAATTAAAAACAAGCGCTGATTTTGCGCTTGTTTTTTTTAGCCATCACTCGTGCGCACCTTGTGCGCAACTGAGCGGGCAACAAAAAAAGCAGAGAAAAGCTCTGCTTTAAATTTGTTCAGTTATTAAACTTATGCAGAAGCGTTCAGACGCTTTGCGAGCGAAGACTTGCTTCTTGCAGCGGTATTCTTATGAAGAATACCCTTGGCAACAGCCTGGTCAATTTTCTTGATAGCAAGACGAACTGCCTCCTGCTTGTTGTCAGCATTTGTGTCAACAGCATAGTAAGCCTTTTTAATTGATGTTCTGAGAGCTGACCTTGTCGCCTTGTTGCGGGCTGTTTTTGTAGCAATAACCTTAACGCGCTTTTTTGCAGATTTAATGTTGGGCATTGTCCCACCTCCTTGGAATTATCGTCATACAGGTGATATTTTATCATATACAGCGCCAAAAATCAAGTATTTTTTTTGAAAAATTTGAGTTTTTAAGAATTTTAAAAATCCGCGTCTATATATTGTGTCAAATTATAAATACTAATCAATATGCAGACTATTGCTCCCTGTTATCGTCGTTGTTCTCCGCCGCTGCCTTGCGCGATTTCCACCAGATAAAGACGATGACCGCCAAAAATACAACGAGCAGTCCTCTGAAAATATACCCCCACACGCCGTCAAACACCGGCAGGTTTCCGAACGCGCGGAGTCCGTACCACACCGTCATAAACACAAAGAAAACCGAAAGCAGGTAACCTACCAGCCCCTGTTTTCTGCCTATAAAAAACGTGAGCACCGCAAGTATCGCCCACAAAAAGACATATCCGTACTGCAAAAACTGAGTCATCTTTACTCTCCCCGACAATATACTATTTAAAATATATCCCTATTTTATCCTGCTCGGGCTCAAAAAGCAAGGGTAATGTGATAATAAAGTGAAACTTTTTAAAATCAGGAAATTATTTTGGCAAAAGTATTGACTTTTTCTGACTTTGGTATTATAGTAAGAATACAGTGATTAGCACTCCACCACTAAGAGTGCTAAAACGAAACAGAGGTGAACAAAATGGAGCCCGCCGCAAGAAGACAAAACATACTCGCGGCTATTGTAGAAAGCTATATCGCCACCGGAGAGCCCGTCGGCTCGAAGTCGCTTATATCCGAAACCGGTATGAACGTTTCGTCCGCGACCGTCCGCAACGATATGGTCGAGCTTACAAACCGGGGCTACATTGTTCAGCCGCACACCTCCGCCGGAAGGATCCCGACCGCGCAGGGCTACCGCTACTACGTTGACAACGTAATGCAGGTCAAGCCGATTTCGGGACAGGGCAGGCAGTACATCCTCGAGGAGCTCCAAAAAGACGGAGACTCCCCCGAGAGCATACTCAAAGGCGCAGCCGACTTGCTGAGCAAGCTCAGCGGTTACGCGGCAGTCGCCACAACCCCGGGCGGAGAGAACAGCAGAATCCGCCACCTGCGCTTCATTCAAACCGGAGCACATTCGGCAATGGCGGTTCTGATTGCCTCAAACGGCACAATCAAAACCAAGCTGTTCCGCTGTGAGTTTTTAATCAACCCCGAGCTAATGGGGATTTTTGACAAGGCGTTCAACGAGATTTTTACCGGAGTTAAGCTCAGCTCGGTAAACCGCCCGTTCATCCAGACCGCCGCCGTAAGGTTCGGTGAAATGTCGCTTTTAATGCCCTCGGCGCTGATGGCAGTGCAGGACGCGGCAGAGCAGGCGACGACGGTCAGCGTTTACCAGAGCGGCAGAGGAAAGCTCGCCTTTTCGGAGGATGCGGATTTCCGCTCGGCACGCAGGATAATCGAGTTTTTGAACAGTCCGCACGACCTCGCGGCAACGCTTGAAAAATCTCCGCAGCACACAGCCGCGTTAATCGGCAGGGAAAACAGCCGCGTTGAGCTTGCGAATTATTCGCTGTTATCGGCACGGTACAAAATCGACGGCAGTCCGTCGGGCGTAACGGCGCTGATAACGCCGCTTAGAACCGACTACGCGAGGAACTTTGCTCTCCTCGAATGTGTCGCGGACTGCGCCGGAGAGCTGATTGACGAGCTGACGGACATAAAACGTGAATAACCCCAAGAGGAGGATATACAATGGCTAAAAAAGATAAGACCAAAGACACCAAGGCAGCCGAGGTAAAGGCTGACGAGGCCGAGGAGGAAGAAACCGAAGCCGCCGAGGTTGTCGACGAAAAAGAAGCTAAAATCAAGGAGCTTGAGGAACAGCTCGCCGCGGAAAAGGATAAATATATGCGCCTTGCCGCCGAGTATGACAACTACCGCAAGCGCACCGCCAACGAAAAGCTCGGCATTTACGACGACGCTACCTCAAAGGCGGTAACCGAAATTCTGCCTGTCGCGGACAGCGTAAGAATGGCGATTGACAATTTGAAAGAGGCAGATCCCGAAATATTAAAGGGTATCGAGCTTATTTCAAACCAGCTCGGCAAGAGCTTTGAAAAGCTGAAAATCGAGCAGTACGGCAAGGTCGGTGACGAGTTCGATCCGAACCTTCACAACGCGGTTTCGATGGTCGACAGCGACGAGCTTAAGTCAAACCAGATAGCGCAGGTTTTCCAGACCGGCTACAAAATCGGTGACAAAATCGTTCGCCACGCCATGGTTCAGGTGGTTAACTAACAAAGTCAAGCACATAACTTAAAATATAAATCAAAACAAAATTGGAGGAATTAATTATGGCAAAGACAATAGGTATAGATTTAGGTACAACTAACTCATGCGTAGCAGTTATCGAGGGCGGCGAGCCCGTAGTTATCGCCAACGCCGAGGGTTCAAGAACAACCCCGTCGGTAGTAGCCTTCTCAAAGGACGGCGAGAGAATGGTAGGCCAGGTTGCTAAGCGCCAGGCTATCACAAACCCCGACAGAACCGTTGCATCGATCAAGAGAGAAATGGGCTCTAACTACAAGGTAACAATCGACAACAAGAGCTACACTCCCCAGGAGATTTCCGCAATGATTCTCCAGAAGCTTAAGGCTGACGCCGAGGCTTACCTCGGAGAAACCGTAACACAGGCTGTTATCACCGTTCCTGCATACTTCACCGACGCTCAGCGCCAGGCTACAAAGGACGCAGGTAAGATTGCAGGCCTCGACGTTAAAAGAATTATCAACGAGCCTACAGCCGCTGCACTTTCATACGGCGTAGACAAAGAAAACGACCAGAAGGTTATGGTATACGACCTCGGCGGCGGTACCTTCGACGTAAGTATCATCGAGATGGGCGACGGCGTTCAGGAGGTTCTCGCTACAGCAGGTAACAACCGTCTCGGCGGCGACGACTTCGACAAGAGAATTATCGACTGGATGGTTGCTTCATTCAAGACAGAAACAGGCATTGACCTTTCATCCGATAAAATGGCTATGCAGAGACTTAAGGAAGCCGCTGAAAAGGCTAAGATTGAGCTTTCGGGCGTAACAACCTCTTCAATCAACCTTCCCTTTATCACAGCAGACCAGACAGGTCCTAAACACCTTGACCTCACCCTCACAAGAGCTAAGTTCAACGAGCTCACCTCAGACCTCGTAGAGGCTACAATGGGCCCGGTTCGTTCGGCGCTTTCAGACTCAGGCCTGCAAATCGGTCAGATTGACAAGGTTCTCATGGTAGGCGGTTCTTCAAGAATTCCCGCTGTTCAGGAAGCTGTTCAGAAGCTTATCGGCAAGGAGCCGTTCAAGGGCATTAACCCCGACGAATGCGTTGCAATCGGCGCTTCAATCCAGGCAGGCGTTCTCGGCGGCGAGGTTGACGGACTTCTGCTTCTCGACGTAACTCCCCTTTCTCTCGGCGTTGAGACAATGGGCGGCGTTATGACAAAGATTATCGACAGAAACACAACCATCCCGACCAAAAAGAGCCAGATTTTCTCTACCGCTGCCGACAACCAAACTCAGGTAGAAATCAACGTTCTCCAGGGTGAACGTGAGTTCGCCCGCGACAACAAGTCGCTCGGTCTGTTCGCTCTCACAGGTATTGCTCCTGCAATGAGAGGTATTCCGCAGATTGAAGTAACCTTCGACATTGACGCAAACGGTATTGTTAACGTATCGGCTAAGGACCTCGGCACAGGCAAGGAGCAGAAGATTACAATCACTGCTTCGGGCAATATGAGCAAGGACGACATCGACAAGGCTGTTAAGGAAGCCGAGCAGTATGCGGCTGAGGATAAAAAGCGCCGCGAGGAGGTTGACGCCAAGAACGAGGCTGAGAACCTCGCTTATCAGGCAGAAAAGCTTGTAAACGAGAACGGCGACAAGCTCGCTGACGCTGACAAGACAACAATCAACACCAAGGTTTCGGCTGTAAGAGAGGCAATCTCAAAGAACGACGCAGCTCTTATCAACACAGCTAAGGACGACTTGCAGAAGGCTCTTTATGAGGTTTCTTCAAAGCTCTATCAGCAGGCTGCTCCCCAGGGCAACCCCGGTCAGGCAGGTCCTGATATGGGCGGTGCACAGCCCGGCGCTGACAACGGCAACGGCGGCAACAACGGCGGAGACCCCAACGTTTACGACGCTGACTTTACAGACGTTAACGAATAATTTATCAGTATAAAAGTAATCAAGCACAGCAAAGGGCGCACATTTTCCGTGCGCCCAAAAGCTGTACATAAGCTAAATTTCGTCTTGCGACGAAGTTAAATTGTTTCCTGCGGAAACAGCTAAATTATTTCGCTTCGCTCAATAGCTAAATTTTTCGGTAAACCGAAAAGCTATATTTACAGAAAAGCTTGCGGAGCAAATTTAGCTCGCGTAAGCGAATTTAGCTACAGCGATAGCTGTAATTTAGCTTGCCGAAGGCAAATTTAGCTGCCGCAACGCGGCAATTTAGCTGCGCCACGGGCGCAATCCAGCTGAAAGGTGTTTATCCAATGGCAGATAAAAGAGATTATTACGAGGTGCTCGGCCTTAACAAAGGCGCGAGCGACGATGAAATAAAAAAGGCGTACAGACAGAACGCCAAAAAATATCACCCCGACCTTCACCCCGGCGACAAGGCTGCAGAGGAAAAGTTTAAGGAGGTCAACGAGGCGTACGAGGTTCTGTCCGACAAGGAGAAAAAGGCGCGCTACGACCAGTTCGGCCACGCAGGAGTTGATCCCAACTACGGAGCAGGCGCAGGCGGCTACGGTGGCAATCCGTTCAACGGCGGAATTGATATCGACGATATTTTCTCGAGCTTTTTCGGCGGCTTCGGCGGAAACCGCGGACGTTCGGCTAACCGTCCTCAGCGCGGCAGCGACGTAAACGCCGCTGTGACTATCACATTTGAGGAAGCGGCAAAGGGCTGCAAAAAGACAATAAACTTCAACAGCGTAGACAACTGCGACTCCTGTCACGGCACAGGCGCAGAGCCCGGCACTCAGGCAAAGACCTGTTCTGCGTGCGGCGGCTCGGGCAGAGTTACCGTAAACCAGCGCACTCCGTTCGGCACGGTGCAGACTCAGCGCTCCTGCGACGCCTGTCACGGCACGGGCAAGGTGATTGAGCACCCCTGCCACAAGTGCAACGGCTCCGGCAGACACAGAAAGAACCACACGGTTGACGTTTCTATCCCGGCAGGCATTAAAGACCAGATGATGCTCAACGTCAGCGGTCACGGCAACGCCGGCTACAATGGCGGCCCCAAGGGTGACTTGCACGTTACCGTCAACGTTAAGAACCACAATCTTTTCGAGCGCCGCGGCGACGACGTCTGGTGCGATTTGACCATAACTCTCACCCAAGCGGTTTTGGGCTCTGAGGTTGTAGTGCCCACGCTCGACGGCAAGGTCAACTACTCAATCCACGAGGGAACCCAGCCTAACGATGTGTTCAGGCTTAAGGGAAGGGGAATTCCCCACCTCGGCGGACGCGGCAAGGGCGACCAGTACTGCAGGGTGGTTGTAGAAATTCCGAAGAACCTCAACAACAAGCAGAAGGAGCTTATACGCCAGTTTGAATCGACAACTACCGAGAAAAACTACGCAAAGCGCAAAAACTTCTTTGACAAGCTTAAAGACTTTTTTAACGAATAATTATGAATAACTGGACTGAAATAAAAATCGAAGTAAACTCCGCCGACATCGACAAGGCAGGAGATATCGCGAACGTCGTAGTGCCCTACGGAATTTACATAGAGGATTACACCAACCTCGAGCAGACCGTTGAGGACATCGCGCATATTGATTTGATTGACGAGGACTTGCTCAAAAAGGACAGGAACAAGGCGTATGTTCACATCTACCTTGAGCCGGACGTTTCGCCTGCCGAGGCGGTTGCGTTTTTGAGCGAGCGCTACGACAGCGAGGGCATTAAGCATAAAATCGAGCTGCTTAACTGCGCCGAGGAGGATTGGCGCAACAACTGGAAAAAGTACTTTTCTCCGCTCAACGTCGGCACAAAGCTGACAATCGTTCCGAGCTGGTACGAAAATTACGACACCCACGGCAGAACCGCGCTGAACATCGACCCCGGACTGGCGTTCGGCACGGGCGGCCACGAAACCACGCGCCTCTGCCTTGAAATGTGCGAGAAGTATATGAAATCCGGCGACACCGTACTCGACGTAGGCTGTGGAAGCGGAATTCTCGGAATTGCCGCTCTGCTGACAGGCGCTTCAAGGGCTGTCGGCGTTGACATCGACGAGGTTGCAGTGAGAACCGCAAAGGAAAACGCCGAGCTTAACGGCGTTGCGGACAAGTTCACCGCAATTCACGGCAGCTTTACCGACAAGGTCGAGGGCAAGTTTGACATAGTTTTGGCGAACATCGTAGCCGACGCGATTATCTTCCTCTCAAAGGGCGTTAGGGACTTTATGAAGGAAGGCTCCGTCTACATTATGAGCGGAATTATCGACACCCGAGCGGACGAGGTAAAGGCGGAAGTAAGCAAATACTTTGATATAATCGAAGAACACCTTGACGGCGGCTGGGTATGCCTGGCAGCCAAAGCAAAAGCATAAAATAATCCCCGAAGGACGAAATAATCCTTCGGGGAATTTGTTTTTTTAAAACGAATTATTCATCTCTGATGTTAGCAATCGTCTGATTAATCAAATTTATGAAATAGGTCTTGTTGCTCGGATTTGTATTTGACGCAATCAGCTTGCTTCCAAGGTTGCCCATAGGCGACCAGAACATGGGCGCTATGTTAGCCTGGGGAACACATACCATTGAATTCTCTTTCATAGCTATGAGCACGGGATTGTTTGTAACAACCGGATCTGTCTGAACTATTTTGTTTGTCGGACCCCATCCAAACTGCTGCGCTCTCTGTTTTTGGCATTTCTCGCCTGACAGGTAAAGCGCGAGGATCTGAGCGGAAGCCGGGAATTTCGATGCAGAGTTAACGCCGATATACTTGTATCCAACCATCGGAACCATCTGCTTATCCTTGCCGTTTACATTAATTGTCGGAAGCTTGGCAGCGCCAAAGTCGCTTCCAAGCGCACTCTTATCTGCTGATACATTCCATGTACCGTCAACGCCGGCGCCGATAGTGCCGGTGGAGAAGCCAGAAGAAATCTGAGCAACATCCGTAGATGTAAATGTACCGCTGTAATCGTGCATCAGCTTTGAGAACGCCTGCAGTGTAGCAACTGCTTCGTCCTCGTCAAACTGAGTGAACTTTTGAGTATAGCCGTCTCTTTCAAAGCCATTAATCTTGATACCGGCAGTAAACGCAAATGCACAAGTATAGAAACCGTTGCTGCAGTCAAAAACAAATTTTTTACGATAGTTTTTACAAGCCGCAAGAACCCCCTCAAGAGTCTTAGCCTGTTCAGTCGAAACTACCTGCTTATCATAAACGAGTAAATATCCATTGTCATTTGTCTCTGGATAAGCGTAAAGCTTGTTGTTTATTGTCGCGGCTTTTACTGTAGCTTCTTCATTCTCCTCCGATACAGTATCGGTAAAGCTGACAGGAGCGATATAATCGCCTTTTTGGAGTCTGCCGAGCATATCCGAAGAAAGACTCATTACATCGGCTGCTCTTCCGGGATCGTTCATCAGCATTATTCCTGCGTCTCCCTCGCCCTGACCGACTACTTCAATTTTCTTAAATGTCTTGCCCGGATAAGCGCGTTTAAAATCTTCAACCTGCTGCTTTGTAAGACTTACCGCTTTGTCGGGAACCCATACCTTCAGGGTGATGTTATTCTCGTTTCCGAATAGTGATTCGTCTACAATTTCATTGTTCACAGTCACAGAGCAAGTAGCTTGTTTTCCGGAACCGTCTGTTGCTTTCGCGTAAATCGTTGCTGTACCGTCACTTACCGCTGTAACTGTACCGCTCTGGTTAACAGTTGCTACCTTTGTATTTGAGCTTGTCCACTGCAAAGTTTTATTTTCAGCGTTCGAAGGAGAAACAGTTGCGGTAATGCTCTTTGTTTTACCAGGTTTTAAACTAACAGCTGTCGGGCTGACTGTAATCAAAGAAACCTTTATACCGTTAACAGTCACAGAGCAAGCAGCTTGTTTTCCCGAACCGTCTGATGCTTTTGCGTATATTGTTGCCGTTCCTGTACTTACAGAAGTAACTTTACCGCTCTGGTTAACAGTTGCTACCTTAGTATTTGAGCTTGACCACTGCAAAACCTTATTGTCTGCGTTTGAGGGCGTTACAGTTGCGCTGAGCGTTTTCGAGTTGCCCAAAGTCAAGCTAAGGGATGTTTGCGAAAGCTTAATTGAACTAACTTTGACCGGGACATATTCAATCGTAATAGATTTTACCAGCGACCACTGACCTGCAAGCGTGCCGTTCATCGGGCAAACTTGAATTGTGTATGTCGTACCCTTTGTCGGGTTGGAAATGTTAAAGTATGTGTTCTTTACATTGCGGTAGTTCCACGCCTTGTCTATTGTGCGCTTAAACGCGAGCTTGTAGTGCGAAACGCCGAGGATTTTGTTCCAGTTGATATTCAACAGATTGTTGTTGAGATAATTCAAGCTGGTAACAGTAGGTCTGTACAGAGTGGTAATCGACTTACTGTTGCTCCACGCGCCGTAAGTGATATTTTTACCGCTCTTGTAGAAAGCCCTTACCTGATAGTAGTAGATTGTGCCTGTGATAACTTTTTTGTCGTTGTAGGATGTGCCTGTCGAGGTTAAGTAAGTATAGCCCTTGTCGGTGATCCTTTTCTTGGCAATTTGGTAACCGTTCGCTCCGGAAGCCGCTGTCCAGCCGAGCGTTACCGTGGCGTTTGTGTTGTACGCTGTGCTCACAAGCGTTACCTTAGACGGCGTCGCGGCGTTTACGGTAATTGCCGAAGTGCCGACTATCAGTGTGCTCAGAGCAATAATCAGCGCAAGTGTGACTGATAGGAATTTTTTTGATTTTCTCATAAATTAACCTCCTTAATAATATAAGTTTTTATTTTATGGCGCATTGTAAAATGAGGTTGCAACAATAAAATAAATAGTCCACAGTGACGATTCTGTAGTAGAATTGAGTTTGCGCTCACCAATTCGAAAGGAATCATCACTATGGACAACCCTAATTGTAGCACGGAACACAAGAAATATCAACACCTGTCTTCTGAAGAACGACACATAATTGAAGTGCGCTTCAATGAGGACAAGTGGACGATCTACGCAATCGCCAAAAGTCTTGGCAGACCATACAACACAATCAAAAACGAGATCAACCGTGGTACGGTATATCTTTACAACGGAAAGATAGCCAGATATAAGGCTGACAAAGGCGAGGAAGCATATCGTGAACATCGCAAGAACAGCTGCCGCAATTACCGTTGCCTTGAAACAGCGAAATTTCTCAGATATGTTGAAGATCAGTTTTTCGATGAAGGATGGTCGTTGGACGCCGCAGTAGGTCACGCAAAAGCCAACGGACTGTTTTCCTCTAAAGAAATGGTGTGTACCAAAACGCTGTATAACTATGTTGATTCAGGTCTGCTTAGAATCAAGAACATCGATTTGCCTGAGAAACTGTCAAGAAAGACTAAAACCAAGAAAGATCGAGAAAACAAGCGAAAACTCGGCAATAGTATTGAGCAGCGTCCTGACATAGTGGATACCAGAGAAGAATTCGGACACTGGGAAATCGACAGCGTGATCGGCAGGAAAGCCGAAGGCGAATCTCAGGTGATGACAATAGTCGAGCGCAAACTCAGAGAGTCCATATGGATCAAGGTGAGAGATCACTCTGCCGAAGCGATAGATGAGGCTTTATCCGCTCTGATTGATCAGTTCGGAGATAAATACAATGAAGTATTCAAAAGCATTACCGGTGATAACGGATCCGAATTCGCTAATCTATCTCAGATTGAATCAAAAGGCATAGCCGTATATTTCACTCATCCGTATTCGTCCTACGAAAAAGGAACTAACGAGTGCCACAACAAAATGCTGCGCAGATTTATACCGAAGGGCAAAAGCATTGACGACTACAGCGCTGACGACATCCTCTACTTTGCGGATAAGATCAACAACCTGCCCAGAAAGATTCTGGGCTACAGAACCCCGGAAGAGCTGTTCGAGCAGGAACTCGACCGCATATATGCTGCCGCGTGAGCCGCGTCGCCGCGAGTTTTCCTCGCTCGTCGCTACGCTCCTCCCTCGAAAAACTCGCGGCGATCTACTACAGACTCAAAAAATGTTGCAACTTGCTATTGCAATTTGCGGTTTTTATTTTATCACAAAAACCGCAAATAACGGAGCGTTTTTGTGAAATAATACAATTGTATCTATCTTTTGATATTTTCGTTAAATTGTACATATTATTTACTATAGTATAACCTGTTTCAGGTTAAAAGTCAATAACCTGAAATTTTAAGTTTCCCCAAAACGCAATCGTGAATGTTGAAAAAATGGCGTGGTTAAGGGAAAACTCGGCAATAAAAAAATGAAAATCTGGTAAAAAAAGAAGTGCAATAGCGCTCGAAAAATGGTATAATTAAATTGGAACAAAACCATACCAAAGGAGCGTATTGCACTATGTTGAATTATAACACACTCAACGGTAATTTGAAAAGGGGTATTTTGAATTATTCTCAAAAAATTTCAAAAGGCTTGAACCGTCCTGATAAGAAATTCGTAACAGATATGTTGTACGGAACGCTTGCCTCGGGAAGCTGTATGCTGTCTGAAATCAGCCGCAGCCTGCATGAAAACATCAAGCTGATCAAAACAGTCAACAGATTGTCGAGAAATCTTGCGGATTTTGAAGCAGCAGACGCCGAAACCGTGCGTGAAAACTATCTCAAAGCAATCAAACGCCGGTATAATGATGACAGCTTGATAATTGTCGATGGTTCCGACATCACCAAGCCCGCCAGCAAACACCTTGAAAAGCTCTGCGAGGTACGCGACGGCAGCACAGGTGAGATCGGGATCGGTTACCATACTATCGGCGCAGCGGTTCTCTCAAGCGAAAACAAGCTGCCCTTCGGTATATACAGCCGTATCTACTCAACCAAGGATGAAGACTTTGTCAGCGAAATCGAGGAATATCTTGATTGCTTTGAATATATCAGCAGACACTTTTCCAAAGACAATGTCAGGACGATGGACAGAGGCTTTGACAACAACAAATACTACCGTTACTTTATCAGAAACAACGAAAAGTTCATTATCAGAGCCAAAAAGAACCGTAATGTTATCTATAATGGAAAAACCGAAAACATCATGTCTGTCGCCAATCGCTTCAAGGGTAAATACAGCCTGAGATTCAAGAACAAAAGCGGCAAACAAGTAGACGTCAAAATCAGTATTATTTCGATTCAACTGCCTAAATACAAAAATGTTGAATTACAATTAGTGGTTGTATACGGTTTCGGCGAGGGACCAATGCTGTTGATCACCAATCTGTCATCGGACGATAAACGAATCGGGATTTCGGTTTGCAAGGCGTATTTGATGCGCTGGAGAATCGAGGAATACTTCAAATTCAAAAAGCAAAAATTCGATTACGAGAATCTGAGGGTGCGTTCTCTGCAATCTATCCGTACTCTCGATTTGCTTCTGACGCTTGCCATCGGTTATATTTCCATGCTGTCCGACAAGCCGTTCTTTACCCGTATGCGCTTTGAGATCATCGAGGTTTCAAAGCGTCTGTTCGGAGCGCCTGATTTCGTCTATTACGCCATCGCAGACGGTATCTATGAAACCTTGAAGTACGTCAAGTCGGGGCTGAAGCGCCTGCTCGCTATTCCCACGCCTTCACCTCAGCTTTTGCTCGCAGGTTTTGGGGAAACTTAAACCTGAAATGGAATATTTTATACTTTTTCTCGTAGGCGATTTTATGTATAGAAGAATTCGCAACTTGAGAGAAGATAAAGATATGACTCAAACCGAGGTTGCCAAAATGCTGACGATGTCTCAAACAGGTTATTCAAAGTATGAGACAGGCGAAAATGATATTCCCACAAATATATTAATAAAGCTCGCGGATTTTTACGACGTGAGCGTTGATTATCTGCTCAACCGCACCGATAACCCAAAAACAAACAGATAAAACAATCCCCGAAGGACGAAATAATCCTTCGGGGATTTTAGTTTTGTGATACTTATTTATTTAGCATTTCCTCAAGCTGAGCGGCGGCTTCGTCGAAGTAATTGCCCTCGAACATCTCCGCCTTGCCCTCGTCTACCTTCTTTGCAAGCTCGGGATCGATCGGCAGCTTTGCAAGCACCGTTGTGCCGTGCTTTTCGGCAACCTCGTCAATGTGGCTGTCGCCAAACACCGAATGCTTTTTGCCGCAGTCGGGGCATACAAAGTAGCTCATATTTTCAACCAGACCGAGCAGAGGCACGTTCATCATCTCTGCCATTTTTACAGCCTTTTCGACAATCATCGAAACAAGCTCCTGCGGAGAAGCAACTACGATAATGCCGTCGAGCGGAAGGCTCTGGAACACCGTGAGCGGAATGTCACCGGTTCCGGGAGGCATATCGACAAACATATAGTCAACATCGCCCCAAACAACGTCCGTCCAGAACTGCTTAACGGTTCCGGTAATCATCGGCGCGCGCCAAACAACCGGGTCGGTGTCGTTCTTCAAAAGCAGATTGATTGACATAATCTCAATGCCTGTTTCGGTCTCCGCCGGAAGAATTCCGAACTCGCTGCCCATTGCCTTTTCGGTAATTCCGAACGCCTTGGGGATTGACGGGCCCGTGATATCGGCGTCGAGAATTGCAACGCTCTTGCCCATACGGTTAAAGGTGACCGCCATATTCGAGGTCACCATACTTTTTCCTACGCCGCCCTTGCCCGACACAACGCCGATAACGTGCTTAACGCTGCTGTGCGGATTGAGCTCCTCGTGCAAATCCTGCTTGCTGCCGCAGTTGCTGCTGCAGCTTGAACAATCGTGATTACATCCCATAATTTTCACCAATTTCCTTAATATTTTTCTTCTCAAAAGAATAGGGCAGCCTGAGCTGCCCTACTTTTTATTCAGGGTAATAATAATATTATTCCGCTGTATCCTCGGTTTTATCCTCGGCTTTTACGTCCTCGGCAGGAGCTTCCGCTGCTTCCTGAACTTCATCGGCAGCTTCCTGAACTGCTTCTTCGGTCTCAGCGGTTTCTTCCTTAGCGGCTTCGATAACGTCAGCCTCAATTCCGCCCTCAAGAACGGTAGTCTCCTCTGCCTCGGGCTCATCGTCGGGCTTGAGCTCAAATCCGCTGAAGAAGGTGTACGGGATTCCGTAACCGAGCGCAACGCTTGCCAAAGCCACGATAACGCTTACTGTGCCGTTGTTTGAAGCAAAAACGCTGTTGAGCGGCATAAACTTAGCCATTGAAGCGATGATGATGTACAGCGAGGGGAGTACAAGAATAACGAGTGTAAGCGGCGAAAAACGCTTAACCGCCTTGCCGTCACCAACTCTTGTAGCGTAGAACACCAAAAGTCCGAATACAACGTAGATAAGCGAGGTTACAAGCTGTCCTGCAACGCTGAGCTTTCCGTCAGCGCCTGTGAGGTTAGCCGCGAACTGCGAAAAGAACTGTGCGCATACGATAAATGCCAAAATCAAAAATGCCGAGAAAAACAGGTTTACGGTTTCTCTCTTATTCGGTTTCTTCAAAATTCATTACCTCCAATATAGTATGGGTTTTGCCCTTATATCACTTTATCACAAATGATAAAAAATTGCAAGTGCACAACGAAAAATACTCAGTTTTGCAAACAAAAGCGGAGCCCTTCGGCTCCGCTCCGTTTTTATTTATTCGGTTTTGTCTGAAAAGTCAGCGGTTAGGCTGTCCAGTAATCCCACGAATTTGATGGAACTGTATAAAGCTTTCCGTCGGTAATATCAAGGTTAGCCGACTGGTTCCACTTGTTATTCCAGTTGTTGGCTGTTGCCGAAGGATTCATACGGACAAAGATAACCTTATCCCATGTGCCTTCGGGAATTGTTACTGTATAAGTGCCGTCGCCAACTGCTGTCATATCAGCCCAAGCGTTTGTACCGGTGCTGTCGTTAAATACATAGATAGCAAAACGTGCGCCGTCGTTTGCCCAATTATTAGGCTGGAGCTTTACAGTTGTGCCTGTCGGCTCAGGATCGGGAGTAGGATCCTCAGTGGGCTGAGTTTCCTCGCCTACGAGAGTTACCTGGTAGTTGTTGCCTTCTTTTTCATCTACCGTGTACCACTGTGCACCGTCTGCGATATCTGTCTTGATATCTACAGTCTGGTTGCCGTTGCCGTTGAAGATGATTCCTTCTACGTCCGCGGGAATTTCTGCGATGTATACCTGCTGACCGAAGTCGTTAACCTCAGCTTTTTCCATAGCTGTTCCGGGCCATTCTGCGCCGTTGTTCCAGTAGTATACGTGTACGTCGCCCCAGCCGAGAGCGTCTGTAAACTTAACTGTGATTGTTCCGGCAGGTGCTGCTGTGCCGGGCTCTGTGGGCTCGGGAGCTACTGTTGTATCAGGCTCGGCTGTAGGAGCTTCCTTAGCCTCTAAATAGATTACGCCCTTGAACCAATCTTCGCCGCCCTGTCCGTCGGGACGGAAGTAAAGGTCATAAGTGCCGTCTGCCGTGATTTCGCCGTGCTGACCGTAGTTGTCGTTATATCCGTTGGGGAACCACATTCTGGGTTCTGCTCCTGCTACGGAATAAGCAACCTTGAATTTGTCTGTAGTTTTGAGTTTAAGTCCTGTGAACACAAACTCGCCGTCGGCTGCCTCGTTAGCAGTAAGCTTATAGTCATCGCTTACTGACCAGCCGTTCATTGTTCCCAAGATGTAATAATCGCCCTCGGGAGCTTCTGTGGGCTCTTCGATCGTTGTCGGCTCGGTAGGAACCTTATCCTCAACCGGGAATTTGCTGATTCTGTCAACAACAAACTTCTGAACAAGTGTTGCGTCGAGAATATCAACTTCTCCGTCGCCGTTAACGTCACCCAAAATCTTTTGTTCATTGTCAAGAGTAGCTTTGTCGACCGAATACTTCTGAACTAAAGTGGCGTCAATGATATCGATAACGCCGTCGCGGTTGACATCACCGAACTCATAAGATGAACCGGGTGCCTTGGATGAATGGTCAAATGCTGAAATCGGTAAAATCGAGAAGCTCGATAACGCGATAAGAACCGCTAACAACACGCTGACCAGCTTTGTTGTTCGTTTCATAATTGTTCATCCTTTATAAATTTGAACATACAAATGAACAGTATAATTATAACAAAATCGGCTAAAAAAGCAATAAATTTTATTATAAGCTTAATAAATACTGTCATAAAAATGTAATCTTGTTTAAACCGCTTAAACTTTAATATGCTAAATTGTGCAAAATGCCGCCGTATGAAAAAAAAAAAAAAAAAACAGCTTATTTCCAAGCTGTCATCTAAAGACAGGGGAAAAAGCTGTTTTATTTGAATAATTTATAAATTTTCAGAAGGTTTTTATCTTTGTCAACAATCCCGAGACCTATGAAATCTCCGCCGCTTTCGCCAACGCGGAACAGCTGTTTGTCAGATGGCTCTTTGGCTCTGAGGGCGGTTCGCGAGATGTCGAGCGCTCCGCCGTTTGAAAAGCGCTTTGCCTGCGCCGGAGAGATATTAAGCTTTGGGTATGTCACGAACAAATCCTCAACCGAGGTCAGCGCGTCGGTGATGTTGCCGTTTTCCTTCATCGCCTTTAGCTGTTCGAGCGTCAGGCAGTTGTCGAGCGTAAAGCCGCACGCCTCTGTACGGCGCAAATCCGTCATCACCGCGCCGACGCCGAGCTGCTTGCCGATATCGTCAATAATCGTGCGGACGTACGTGCCCTTTGAGCAGAAAATTTCGAGCCTTCCGCACTGAGCCGCGCGGTCAAAGCCGAGCAATTCGAGCGAATATACGGTCACCCTTCGCCTTTCGCGTTCAACCTCAATCCCTTTACGGGCGAGGTCGTAGAGCCTTTGACCGTTTTTCTGCACCGCCGAGAACATCGGCGGAAGCTGCCAAATCTCGCCGCGGAAGCTTTCAAGAGCGGATAAAACCTGTTCTTTGGAAACATCGGTCACTGTCTGCGAGAGCACCTTGCCCCAGATGTCGAGGGTGTCGGTGGTAGTGCCGAGCTTAAAATCGGCGGTATATTTTTTGTCGTGATTTGGGATCAAGTCCTGAGCCTTGGTGGCGTTGCCGAGCAGAACAGGCAAAACCCCCGTCGCGTTTGGATCAAGAGTGCCCGTATGACCTGCCTTGCGCTGACCGGTCACTCCGCGAACCACGGCGATTACGTCAAAGGAAGTGAACTCCTTGGGCTTGTCGATCAGCAATACTCCGTTCACAGCACACCTTCCGCAGCCTTTTTGAGCTGAGCCTTAGCCTCGTCGAGCGTACCCTTGACGGTGCAGCCTGCCGCCTCTGCGTGACCGCCGCCGCCGAACATCGCGCAATACTCCGCGGCGTTAACGCTCCTGTCGGTTCTGACGGAAACCTTGAAAACTCCGTCCTCTTTTTCGCGCATTGTAATGCCGATGAGCACGCCTTCGATCTGCCTCGGGATCGAGGCGAGGCCTTCGAGCTCGTCGTCGCCTACGCCGAGCCGCTTTTGCATTTCGCGCGTTACGGCGATAATCGCTCCGCGGTCATTTGCGAAGTAGTCGATCGTGCCGTAAATCTCCTGCTCGAGCCTGATTTTCAGCTTGGTTTTGGTGTCGAACATCACCTTGTTGATGAGCGCCGCGTCAATGCCCGTGTCGAGCAAATCCGCCGCAATCCGCATGGTGGTCGAGGTGGTGTTGCCGTACTTAAAACAGCCCGTGTCGGTTGAAACTCCGGTGTACAGGCAGTTTGCGATCTGCCTGGTGATCTCTACATTCATAACGCCGAACAAGCGGTAGAGAATTTCGCAGTTTGCCGCGGCTTCGGGCTCGACAAGCTTAATATCCGCCTCAACGCGGTTAATTCTGTGGTGGTCAACGCAGAGCTCAATTTTGCCGTGGTATTTTTCAAAATTTGAGCCGAGGAGCTTTTCGTCCGCAACGTCAACGGAGACGATCGTCTGAGCCTCAAAGCTCTGCTCCTTAACTCCCTCTGTTAAAAAAACAAAGTCCTTCGGGAGATTTGTGGTGATAACCCTCGCGTTTTTGCCGAGCTGCTGCAGCGCAAGGCAAAGACCGTAGCCGCTGCCGAGGGTGTCGCCGTCGGGATAGGCGTGGGTTAAAATTTCAAAATTATCGCGCGAGAGCAGAAAATCCGCAACCTGATTAATACTCATCGGTATCCTCCCCGTCGCGAGGGATGTCAAGGCTGCCCAGAATCCTGCTGATGTTTGCGCTGTATTCAATGCTGTCAGTCGCGTTAAAAATCAGCTCGGGAACGTGGCGGAGCTTAAGGCGGTGACCGAGCTCGCGGCGGATGTAACCGCTTGCCGATTTAAGACCTTTGACCGACTCCTTGGCGCGGTCGAGCCCCTCCATAGCGCTGACATAAACCGTGCAGTAGGACAGGTCGTTTGTGACCTCTACGCGCACAATTGACAAAAACGCCTGATTAACCCGCGGATCCTTGAGCTCGCGGAAAATCGCGGTGAGCTCGCGCCTGATGTCCTCGGATGCGCGTTCTATTTTATGACTTGCCATTTTGTCCTCCAATAAGAAATTGTTTCCTATCAGCGGGCGAGCAATGCTCGCCCCTACAATTAAAATTAACGTTAAATCTATTGCAATTCAACCTTCGGGAGTCGATTTATAAACAACAAACCGACTTTTCCGTCCCGAATTGCGCCGTCGCCGCCGCGACTCAGTCCCTGTATTCCTCGATGGTGTAAACCTCGAACATATCGCCTTCCTTGAGGTCGTTGAACTTTTCGAGTCCGATACCGCACTCATAGCCCTCGTTAACCTCTTTTACAGCGTCCTTAAAGCGCTGGAGAGAGCCGATAGCGTCGTCAGCGATAACAATACCGTCGCGGATAACGCGAACGCTCGCGCCGCGCTGGATTTTGCCGCTCTTAACGTAAGAGCCTGCGATTGTACCGACAGACTTGATCTTGATAACGTTGCGGCACTCTGCCATACCGAGTACAACCTCGCGTGTTTTGGGAGCGAGCATACCCTTCATAGCGGACTCAATCTCATTAATGCAGTCGTAAATTACGCTGTAGAGTCTCATATCCACTCCCGAACGCTCCGCGTGGTCTGCGGCAACTGAGTCGGGACGAACGTTAAAGCCGACGATAATTGCCGATGAAGCCTCAGCGAGCATAACGTCGCTCTCGTTGATAGCGCCTACCGCGCCGTGGATAACGTTTACTCTTACTTCCTCGTTCGAGAGCTTTTCAAGCGACTGCTTTACAGCCTCTACCGAGCCCTGAACGTCCGCCTTAACGATGATCTGAAGCTCCTTGACCTCGCCGAGCTTCATCTGGTCAAAGAGGTTGTCGAGCGTAACCTTGGTCTGGGCGTTGAAGATTTCTTCCTTCTTCTGCGACTTTCTCTGCTCAACAAGTGTGCGCGCAAGTCTTTCGTCCGAAACCGCGTCGAATACGTCGCCGCCGGTGGGAACCTCGTCAAGACCGGTAATCTCAACCGGAACAGAAGGACCTGCCTCCTGAACGCGCTCGCCCTTGTCGTTTGTCATAACTCTTACTCTGCCGACAGATGTGCCTGCGATGATGGTGTCGCCCTTGTGGAGAGTACCGTTCTGAACAAGAACCGTAGCAATGGGACCTCTGCCCTTATCAAGGCGGGCCTCGATAACCGTACCCTTAGCCGCACGGTCGGGGTTAGCCTTAAGCTCCTTCATCTCGGCAACAAGCGCTACCATCTCGAGCAAGTCGTCAAGACCTTCCTTTGTCTTTGCCGAAACGGGAATACAAGGTGTGTCGCCGCCCCATTCCTCGGGAACAAGCTCATACTCTGTAAGCTGCTGCTTAACCTGCTCGGGGTTAGCGCCGACCTTATCCATCTTATTAATAGCCACGATCACCGAAACTCCGGCAGCCTTGGCGTGGTTGATAGCCTCAACGGTCTGCGGCATAATACCGTCGTCCGCCGCAACTACGAGAATTGCGATATCCGTTACCTGAGCGCCTCTTGCGCGCATTGTGGTGAACGCCTCGTGTCCGGGGGTGTCGAGGAAGGTGATCGGTCTGCCGTTTACCGACACTCTGTACGCGCCGATGTGCTGGGTAATACCGCCTGCCTCGCCTGCGGTAACGTTTGCGTGGCGGATAGCGTCGAGGATTGAAGTTTTACCGTGGTCAACGTGTCCCATAACGACTACAACCGGCGCTCTGCCAACGAGATTAGCCTCGTCGTCCTCGCTGTCGTCGATAATCTGCTCCTCGATGGTAACGACCACCTCTTTTTCAACCTTTGCGTGGAACTCCATAGCGATAAGCGACGCGGTGTCAAAGTCGATGGTATCGGTCGCTGTAACCATTGTGCCCATCATAAACGCTTTCTTTACAACCTCGGCAACCGTCGCCTTAAGGCGCAGTGCAAGCTCCTGAACCGTGATTTCGTCGGGAATTTCAATAGTAATGGGCTTTTGCTTGCGCTCGAGGGCAATTCTCTTAAGTCTTTCAGCCTCGGTCTCGCGCTTGCCGTGACGTCTGTTCTTCTGCTTCTGCACACGGTTTGAGAACTTCTGCTTTTTAGTGGTGTGGTCTCTGTCGGTGCTGCGCGACTTTGATGTGCCCGAAGCGAGGTCGTCATACTTTGAGTTGTAGCGCTCAACGTCAACGTTTGTAGCGCGTGTGTCGATTACCCTGCGCTGACGCTTCTTTGTCTGCGGAGCAGGCTTATCCTCTTTATTCTCAGGCTTGTTATCCTCAGCCTTCGCGGGCTTGCCGTCCTGCTTTTTATCGTCGGTTTTCTCAGCCTTATCCTGCTTTTTCTCGGGCTCGGGTGCAGGGCCGTTCTCAATCTTCTCATTTCGCGAGGCAAAGTAAGCGTCAAGGCTCTCGACCTTGTTCTCCTGAGTGATGACGTCAAAAATTACGTCGAGCTCGCTGTCCTCAAGCGAGGTACCCGCCTTTTTATTTACGTTGCAGTACTTATCCAAAATTTCGGTAATCTTTTTATTTGCCACTCCCAAATCGGCGGCAACATCCTTAACCTTGTATTTTATCATATTATTCTCCTCCCTGTTCGTCTTTGATCATCTGCGAGAGCTTTGCTGCAAAGCCGCTGTCCTCAACCGAGATCACTCCGCACAGCCTGCCGAGCGATACGCTCAGCTCATCCTTGGAGCGGTTTATCATAAGCGCCTCAACGCCGTTTTTCTCCGCCGTTTCAAGCACCGGCTTTAGGCTGTTTGACGAAAAATCAAGCGCGTAGATAATCAGCTTTGATTTTTTGCTCTCTATCGACTCCGCCGCGGTCTGAGCGCCGATTTTAATTTTTCCGGCGCGGCGGCAAAGTCCCAAAAAAGACAGAAGTCTGTCGCTCATAAATTAAATATCCTTTACTCCATAGTCAGGCTGTCGAGCTCCTCTTTGAGCTGTTCAAAAACCCCGTCGGGGATTTTGCAGCTAAGCGAGCGTTCAAAGCGCCTTGCCTTTCTCGCGAGCTCAAAGCACTCGGGATTTTTGCAGACATACGCTCCGCGGCCGGGCTTTTTTCCGGTTAAGTCGAGCGAGATTTCTCCCGGAACGGTAATGCTTCCTCCGTCGTCCGAAACGTCCTTCGACTTTACAACCCTGATAAGCTCGCGCTTCGGCTTCATCTCGCCGCAGCCTGTGCACTTTCTTAACGGTATCTTTTTCTGCTGTTTCATACGATACCTGCCTTTTATTATTCAGCCGCTTCTTCGGTAACTTCCCCGGCGGTTTCCGGCTCTGTATTCTCGGTTACTGTTTCCTCTGCCTTGTCCTCGTCGTCCTCGTCCTCGCCGTAGAAGCCGCTCTCGGGACGAATGTCGATCTTCCAGCCCGTGAGCCTTGCGGCAAGGCGAGCGTTCTGTCCCTTGTTGCCGATCGCAAGCGAGAGCTGACCGTCGGGAACGGTAGCCTTGCAGCTCTTTTTGTCAGCGTCAACGATCTCTACCTTAACAACATCCGCCGGCGACAGCGCGGAGGAGATGTACTTCTCGGGTTCTTCGCTGTACTCGATGATGTCGATTTTCTCGCCGCCGAGCTCGTTTACAATACTGTTGACCCTTGCGCCCTTGGGACCGATACATGCGCCGATTGCGTCAACGTCGGGATTTGAGCTTACAACAGCCATCTTGGTACGTGAGCCTGCCTCGCGAGCTACGGACTTGATCTCAACAATTCCGTCGAAAATCTCGGGAACCTCCTGCTCAAACATACGCTTTACAAGTCCGGGGTGAGTTCTCGAAATAAATGCGTGAGGGCCTTTCTCGTTGTCCTTTACGTCAGAGATAAACACCTTAACGCGGTCGCCCTCGCGGAGATTTTCAAGACCGATTTGCTCGTTCTTGGGGAGCATAGCCTCGCTCTTGCCGATTTTGATCGTCGCGATACCGCTCTTGGGATCAATTCTCTCAACCGTGGCGGTTACGATCTCACCGAGCTTGCTCTGGAACTCGAGCAGCGCTCTGCCCTTTTCTCCTGTGGTAATGCCCTGACGGATCACGTTGCGCGCGGAGGATACCGCAATTCTGCCGAGCTTTTTGGGATCGAGCGGAACCTCAACCTCGTCACCGACAGCGAATTTCTTTCTCTTGTTAATCTGCTGAGCCTGTTCAAGAGTTACCTCGTAGTTGGGGTTTTCAACCTCGTCAACGATAGTCTTTACAAGCTTTACGTCAAAGGTGTTTTTCTCGGGATCAACCTTGAAAACAACGTTCTCGTTGCCCTCATAGTAGTTCTTGCAAGCGATTACAATCGCCTTTTCAATCTGCTGAAGCATATAGTCCATCGGAATGTCTTTTTCTTTTTCAAACATTCTCAGCGCTTCAAATAATTCCTTGTTAGTCATTTTCCTATCATCCTTTTCATTTTTAATAAGATTTCGGCGTTCTGCCTTTCTATACATTAAAATCATCCAGCTTAACCCAGACCATATCCTTCTTGGTAAAGCTCAGCTCATTTTCTCCCTCGTGATCCTCAACGGTAATCTCGCCGTCTGAGTACGATTTCAGCCTGCCGTCGAACTCCTTGCCAACGCCCTCGACCGGACGGCGCAGCTTTACGAGAACATCCGCTCCGATATACTGCTCAAAGTGCTCATCCCTGACAAGCTCGCGCTCAAGCCCCGGTGAACAAACCTCCAGGCAGTACGAACCGTCAATCGGGTCGAGCTCGTCGAGCGGCTCGTTGATCGCGCGCGACACCGCCTCGCAGTCGTTGATGTCAACGCCGCCGGGCTTGTCGATGTAAACTCTGAGGTACCACTCGGCACCCTCCTTGACGTAGCGCACATCCCAAAGTGACAGCCCGAGCTCGCCAACAATCGGCTCGCAAAGCTGCCAGACCTTAGAAACGGTAACTCCGCCTTTGCTCTTTGCCATATATCTCCCTCCGAATTCTGTTTTACCATAAAGTAAGGAGCGGGCCGTTTGCCCACTCCTTAGTTTCAGCATATTCAACATTATGAATTATAGCACTCTGATTTGTAAAATGCAAGTATTTTTCCTGAATTTAAGCCATTTTTTCGAAAATTTGTAAGATAAATCAAATATTTTTAAAAAACTTTTAAAAAACATTTGAAATTACCGCACAGTTGTGTTATAATAACGCTGTTGTCTAAAAGATAACACACGCTGATATAGCTCAGTAGGTAGAGTGCATCCTTGGTAAGGATGAGGTCACCGGTTCAAATCCGGTTATCAGCTCCAAAGAAAGAAGAGTAGTCACCAGACTGCTCTTCTTTCTTTTTACCGTAGCACAAGAGATGATAACCGGATTTGAAGGCAAGCGTGCCAAGGCGCAGGCGAAACGCCGAGCCGCAGGCAAAAACAGTCCTGAGGACTGTTTTTAGCGAGAGAGCTACGCGAACCTTTCCCATTCACCACGCCGCATAAAACGAGCTGAAACGCTTAGCGACAGCAAACGCAGGTTATCAGCTCCATAAACCTTACTAAAATTCAGAAAAAAGACAGGATTTTTTGTATAAGGGATTGAAAAATAAGCATTGTTATGATAAGATGAAGATACCACACAAAACCAAATAATTTTTACCATATCGTAGTGTGCGTTTTTTGTTTCTCGGCAAAAGCGCAGGCTTACTTTTCGTGCATTATGATATGGCGTAAAGGTTTTGTGTGGTAGCAAATGGAGCTATGCGTTTTTCGGTGTGTAGTTCCGTTTGGGGCTACACATTTTTTATTTTATATTAAAATTATTAAAGGAGGAGAACAAAATGAAAAAAGTATTAGCATTAGTTTTAGCACTTGTATTAGTGGTGTCCCTCGCTGCTTGCGGAGGTAATGACGGCGAAACGGTAGAAACTACAGATGATAATAGAGTAGCAATCCCTGATGTTTTGGATTCAGATGAAACAACCGCAAAAAACATTCTGTCATCTAATGGACTTATTCCAAAAATTGAATATGAATATAATGATTATGTTGAACAAGGAAATGTTATGGATGTTTCTCCTGGAATAGGTTCTAAGGTTGAAAAGAATAGTAAAGTAACAGTTTATGTTTCAAAAGGTAGTTCAATCATTTATTCTAAAGATTCAAGAATTAGTTGGAATAATATTTCTACAGGAGATGATAATTGGGAATTCATTTCACCGTATATAAAAAAGGAGACCCTATGTATAGAGTGTAAAAATGTTAGTTTCTCAGTTCCTATTAAATGGCTGGATAAATACAATGATGGTGATTTAATTGGTGAAGCTTCAATTAATGATACCTTTTCAAAAGTTGTTCCTGTTAAAGCAAAATATGAAAAACAATCTTGGAAAGCAAATGAAAAACAAAAATTTACGTTAAAAATCCCCTTAGGAGATTTGGATGTAAGTAAGCCAACAAATATGTATCTGCGCTTATTTACAGAAATGATGGACGGTAAAAGCTATACTGTCTTTGTTAGCTTTAGTATGACATGGTAAGGTAGATGTTTTATCTTACATATTATTATTTTATAAGAGAAAGGATGAAATAAACAATGGAGAATAACAATAATAACAACAAAGGTAATATTATTATCGCAGCAGTAATTATCCTCATTATATGTTGTGGTCTTTTTGGATGTTTAGGAAGCTGTGGAAGTTGCGGCTCATCTTCATCTGGTTCAAGCAAGAAGTGGTCTGAGCTTACAGAAAAAGAAAAGGACAATGCACGCTGGGCATATGACGCCAAGCAGGCAGCAGAAGACTATAAAAAGAATAAATAAAACTTCACATTCAATTATGAGCGCGGCGTAAGTCGCGCTCCTTTTCTACCCTTCCAACAGCCCAATATACTTATAAGCCGTCGTCCTGCTCAAATCGCATTGCCTTGCGAGCTGACTAATTCATTAAGAACAGGTTATCAACTCAAAAAGCCCTGCCGACAATTCGACAGGACTTTTTCGGTTAATTATCTCCCCCTACTCCTTTTCGCCTTCGAGGTCGCCAATTCGATGATTGGCGACCTTGATTTTTTCGTCGAGCAGGCTGATAGATTCCTCCGCCTTGAACATTCGCTCGATCAGGTTGTTGTGCTTATCGACCTTTTTTTCGAGCTGTTCAATGCGGTAGTTGCTGAGCTTGCTCGTCGCCAAAATTCCTCCCAGCGTTCCGCCGAGAGTTCCGATCAGGCTGAGCAAGGCTACGATTACGGTTTCTGACACATCACGCCTCCTTTGCGCGGAATTTCCCCCTATATTAATTGTAGAACATTTATTCGATTTTGGCAAGCACCTGCCGTATTTTTCTTGATTTATACTGCTCTTGATGATATACTTAACTCAGCAAACTTACGGAGTGAAAATTATGGAATTCAAGCCGATAGCGTTTTTGCACAACGATTTTCCGACGAAGTTCGGTCTGCCGAGGCAGAGCGGAATGGCGGACAGCCTTGTGTCGCGCGTGGTGATGGAAAAGGAATATCAAAATCCCGAGGCGTTCCGCGGAATTGAGGAATTTGAATATTTATGGCTGTTGGCGGTTTTTGAGCCTTTAGGGAACAGGAGCTGGTCACCGACGGTACGTCCGCCGAAGCTCGGCGGCAACAAGCGTATGGGCGTTTTTGCCACGCGCTCACCGAACCGCCCGAACCCGATTGCGCTGACGAAGGTCAGGCTTTTGTCGGTTGAGTGCGGCTGCGCCGAGGGAACTGTACTGACGGTTTCGGGAGCGGATTTGATGGACGGCACGGCGATACTCGACATCAAGCCGTACCTGCCGTTTGCCGACAGCGTTCCAAACGCCGCGACGGGCGCTTACGGAATTGACAAGCAGGCTCTGCTCGAGGTTGAAATCCCCGGCGATATCCAAGCTCTCTTTAACGACGGACAAATCGCCGCGCTTAAGGAAGCGCTTGCGTTTGACCCGCGCCCGGGCTACAAGGGAGATGACGAGCGGATTTTCGGCTTTTGCTACGGCGGATACGACATTAAATTTAAGGTAAATAACGGCTTGCTGACGGTGGTCGGCGCAGAGCCGCTGAAGGGCATTGAATAAATCACAATATATTTGTAGGGTTCGGTCACGACCGAACCCTACGTTTTTGCTTAATTAAATTGTGTTACTTTACAACTATCGCCTGCTTGAACATCTGCTCGTAGCGCTTCTTGACCAAATCCTTTTTGAAGCAGGAAATCGTGCCGGCGGTGGAGTCGCCAAAGTAATAATTTTCTTTGTCGTAGCCTGCGAGCACAAGGCAGTGCTCGTGCATATACCACGAGAATTTGTCACCGATTTTCGTCTTTGCGTTTTCGTCTACGTAGTTGACCGTCCAGGTGTGGTAGATGTAGGGCTCCTGCATATAGGTCGTCGCCCAAATCATAACGGGTACGCCCTTTGAAACGTACTGCTCAACCAAATCATCGAGCTCGACATTCTCCAGCGCGTACGCCTTTAGGTTTGATTTTTGGTCTTTCAAATACTCGTTCATACTCTTTGCCATTGACGGAGCGTACACGCCCCAACCGGCGTAAGCCGTGCCTGCGAACGCGCTGTACATATCGGGACCTTCGCCGTCCAAGCCGTCCTCGGTCAGGTAAACGTACTGACAGTTGAGGTAGCTGTCGGCAATTGTATGCTCGTCCAAATCAAAGCCGAGGGAGTTTAGCAGCATTGTGCAGGCGTAGGTTTCGCAGCCTGCCTTAAGGTCGTCCATCGCGATCGCCTTTACGGAGTTTATCATATAGCTTTCGGGGATAGTGTTCTCCTGCACGGCAGGCTCGGTCGGCTCGGGCTCGGCAGGTCGTGAATTTGCCGGAGAAATACAGGCGGCAATAATGCTGAGCACGATTATTAAGCCCGCGAGCACGGAGAGTACCGCAAGCTTTCTCTTTTTTATGCGCGTAAGCCTAAAATGTTTTAAGGACTTAATGTAATACATTATTTCCTGCAATTTCCGTTTAATCATTTTATCCCACTTTTGTCACGGTGTAATTTTCGTTTTCTGTATCCAAGCAAATCACGGCTTTAACAGCGTCTTCGGCGGTTTTTGATTTGCCGTTAAGCTCGCTGTAGCCGTAGAACACAAGTCTGCTGCCCGAGAAAAAGGCGTCGCGGCTGAGCTCGACGGTTCTGAAATATTTTTTGGTGTTGTTTGAGTAAACAACAACGAGCTTGTTGAAGGTTTCGTCTTTTTTATTGACCGAGAAATACACCGATGAAATCTCGGTTTTGTCGCCCTTGGCGACGTCGGGATCTATTGAAGAAGCGTTGCTCTCAAAGTAGCTCTTTACCGCGTCGAGGTTGTTCTTCGCGCTGTCGGCAGAGAGCGCCTCGGGCTGAACCACGGTATATTCAACGGGCTCGCCTGTCAGCAAAATCCCCTTTTGCTCGGCAGAGCGGTTGTCGGCGGCATAGCTGAGCTCTACGGTATCGCCCTCTTTGAGGTCGCCTGTCTTTGAAAACTCAAAGAAAATCGAGGTGAGGTAGCTGCCCTTTGAATCGTAAACGCGAACCGACGACTCGTAAAAGCTTCCGTTTTCAAGCGTATAATCACCGATTTTTGTCTTGAAGCTGTCCACTCCGGCGGTGATTTTTCCGTCGACCGGCACGCTGACGATCAGGTTGTTCTCCTTGATATAGTCGAGGGCGTTGACCTCGGCAGGCTTTTTGAGCTCGAGCTTTTGCTTTTCGACGTAATCGGCAAGCTTAAGCTCATAGGTCTTTTCGCTTTTGTCGATTATCATTCCGACGGTTTTTTCCTCACGCGCAATGGCGTTTTTAGCCTCGGGATCGTCAGGCCAGCTCAGCTTGACGTTCAGCACGTCGTCCTTTCCGAGACCGTCAAAGCGCACAAAGTTTGTGCCTGTGCCGCTGCCTGAGCCTTCCTTGACGGAATATTCAAGGTTTGCAAAGCTCAAGAGCCTGTCAACTGCTCCCGAGAGCACAACCTCGTCGGTATCTTCCTTTTCAAAATCCTTCATAAAGGCGGTGCGGTCGAGCGTTATCGAGCCCGTAAGGTTGCCGTTGTACTGGGTTTCGCCGTCGAAGGTTACGGTTAAGTATTTAACGACGTCGGTCTTGGGCGCTGCCGCAGGAACAATCACCGCAAACACCAGCACCAAAATCAGCGCAATAAGCAAAACTGCCGCCGCTGACGCGGTGATAATCACCTTTGTCTTTTTGGGAAGGTTTTTTATTCTTTCAATTATACCTCTCATATTATCTCCTCATTACCTATCTATCCACTGTATATTTTAATGATTTTAAAGAAAAAGTCAAGTGCTCCGCGCCTGCGGCAAGGCGCGTTGGATGTAATCGACAGTTTAAAAATATGCATATATTTCAATTTATATATTGTATTTTACCACCATAATAGTATATAATTGTATCATCAAACGAAGGAGACAACCAATGGAAGAAAAGAAAAAGAACCCAACCCTCCGCTGGAAGATCATTTCAGGCGTACTGGCGGTCGCGTTGATTACGGTATCATGTTTTTACGCCTTCGGTGTGGGCAAGCCTGCCTGCACAAACGCAACAAACGCTCAGTCGTCGGTGACTGAGACCGTTGCCGCGACAGACGCTGCCAAGACAAACGACGCGCTTTCGCTCTGGACGGACAGCGCTCCGCTCAAAAAGCAGCTTACCGACTTTATGAAGTCAATCACCGCCGAGGGCTCGAACGACTTTATCCCTGTTAAAGACCGTATCGCGGTGTTTGATATGGACGGAACGCTCTGCTGCGAGACCGACCCCGGCTACTTCGACCACAAGCTCCTCTACTACCGCGTCACCGAGGACCCCGATTACAAGGACAAGGCAAGCGCTGAGGAAAAGGCGGTTTGCGAGAAAATCAAGACCTACTTTGAAACGGGCGAGTACCCCAAGGGACTTGACGTTGAGCACGGCAAGGCTGTTGCTACGGCGTTTAAGGGAATGACTCCCGAGGAGTTTGACGCTTACGTTAAGAAGTACAAGGAGCAGCCGACAATCGGCTACAACAATATGAAGTACGGCGAGGCGTTCTACAAGCCCATGCTTCAGGTTGTTGACTATTTGCAGGCTAACGACTTTAAGGTTTATGTAGTCAGCGGAACCGACAGACTTATCACACGCGGACTCTGCGACGGTGTTCTCGACATTCCGCCGAGCCAGATGATAGGCTCAGACGAAAGCTTTGTCGCTACAAATCAGGGCGACAAGGACGGCCTCGACTACACCTTTAGCAAGGACGACAAGGTTATTACAGGCGGCGAGTTCATAATTAAGAACCTCAAGATGAACAAGGTTAGCGTTATCGAGCGCGAAATCGGCCAGCAGCCGGTGCTCTGCTTCGGCAACAGCTCAGGCGACGGCGCTATGGCAAACTTCACCATCACAAACAACAAGTATCAGAGCGGCGCTTATCTGCTCTGCTGCGACGACCTCGAGCGCGAGAACGGCAATCAGAAGAAGGCCGACTCTATGCGCGAGAGCTGTGAGAAAAACGGCTGGACGGCTGTTTCGATGAAGGACGACTGGAAAACGATCTACGGCGACAACGTTACAAGAAAAGCCGCGTAAAGCTTCATAAAAAAATTCAGGCTGACTCATAACGAGTCAGCCTTTTTCTTTGCCTTTTACAGTTTATCGTCGTAATGCGCGCGTTCGCCGCCGATGTATTTCGGTCTGGTTCTGGCGGCGAGCAAAATCGCGTTGCCGATATGGTCAATGCTCAGCCTTACCGGAACCGCCACCCTTTTGAGGTGCATACCGATAAGCGTTCCGCCGATGTCCATTCCGGCGTCGGCTTTAATCTCCTCAAGAGCGACGGGGTTTTTGAAGGTCTTGTACGCGGTCGTCGCGAACGAGCCGCCTGCCTTGGGCTGCGGCACAACGTTTACGATCTCGGCGTTCGGCACGGCGTCACGCTCAACAATAATCGCGCGGTTGAGGTGCTCGCAGCACTGGGCGGCGAGGTACACTCCGCAGTCGGTCAGCGCCTCGTAAATTCCCTTGAACACCGCCTCGGCGGTTTCTAAGCTTGAATTGTGTCCGATAACTCCGCCGGCAACCTCGCTCGACGAGCAGCCTATTACCATTATGTCTCCGGGCTTAAGATTTGCCTTTACGCAAAGCTCCGTCGCGGCGAGCCTTGCCTGGTCAAACAGTTCTCTGTTCATAAAATCATCTCCGATTTTTGTTATGTAAATAGTATAACACAAAAAGTTTTAAAAATAAATACCGGTTTATTGCATAAAACACTGCAATTTTTCCGTTTTTGGGCTTATAAGTGGAGGGAGGTGAATGTCATTATTCGGGTTTCGGCATAAAATGTATTAGCGCTGACAAGCGCAGATTTTAAAATTACGGCAAACCCGAATACGGTTTTATGAAAGAAAAGGCTATTAGATGGTTAAAGGCTGCGGGAATTCGTGCCCTTAAAACAGCCGCTCAGACCGCGGCGGCGATTATCGGCACGGCGGTGCTGTTTGACGAGGTCAACTGGGCGGCGGTAGGCTCTGCTTCACTTTTGGCTGCGGCGATGTCGCTTTTGACCTCGCTCGGCGGACTTCCCGAGCTTGAAAAGAAAGATTAAATCAAGGAGGTACTATGGGTTTATCAGGAAAAAAGGGCGTTGACATTTCCTCGCTGAACGGAAATGTCAGCATTGAAAAAATCAAAAACGCCGGTTATGACTTTGTTATGATTAGGTGCGGCTACGGCTCGGACTTGACTGTTCAGGACGACAACCAGTTTGAAAATAACGTCAAAAAATGCGAGGCGGCAGGCGTTCCGTGGGGAGCATACCTGTACTCCTACGCGCTGAATATTGAGGACGCCGTGAGCGAGGCAAGGCACGTTATCAGGCTGTTAAAGGGCAAAAAGCCCACAATGCCCGTCGCGTTTGATATAGAGGACGCCGACGGCTACAAGCGCCGCAACGGTATGCCGTCCGACAAAATGCTCGTTGACATCTGCAAGCGGTTTTTGGCGGAGCTTAAGCGCGTGGGATATTACCCGATGCTCTACGCATCGCTGAGCTGGCTCAACAATCAGCTAAACGACCCGGGCCTGCTTAACGCCTACGACGTATGGGTGGCGCAGTGGAACTCCACCTGCGACTACCGCGGCAATTACGGACTGTGGCAGTACGGCGGCGAGACGAACTTTTTGGAGAGCAACAGCATATCGGGCGTCGGCGTAATCGACAAGGACAAGTGCTACAAGGACTATCCGACGATTATCAAAAACGGCGGATACAACGGCTGGAAAAAGCAAAGCGGAAAGGTGCTTGACGAAACGGGCTATAAAATGCTCGACCGCGGCACGGGAGTTTTGGCGCTAAAGGAAATGCTCCTGCTTGCGCGTCAGCTCAAAATCACCAACCAGGGTATGGACGAGAACGGTGTGTTTGGCGACGGCACGCAGATCGCCGTTAATCAGGTGCTCAAAAAGGGCAGTTATGTTCAAAACGGTATCGCCGGCGACAACTTTATAAAATATCTCGCGAAGCTTATCAGAGAAAAAGCAAAGTAAATTCTTGCTAAGCCGCCCTGCGTATGGTAAAATGATACCATACACAGGGCGGAGGTTTTTATTATGTTTAGAAAAATGCGGAAATTTAAACAGCAAATCAGCGACGAAAAATGCGTTGAGATTTTAACAAACGAGCCGCGCGGAGTTCTTGCGCTTTACGGAGAGAACGGCTACCCCTATGCTCTGCCGCTCGACCATCTTTACGACGACGGCAAGCTGTACTTTCACTGCGCCGCCGAGGGGCATAAGATTGACGCGATCAAGGCAAATCCGCACGCCTCGTACTGCGTTATGGACGAGGGTTTCAAAAAAGAAAATGAATGGGCGCTGAACATTAACAGCGTGATTGTTTTCGGCAAAATTTCCTTTGTCACGGACACGGATGAAAAAGTGAGAATTCTCCGCCTGCTCGGGAACAAATACAATCCCGATCCGCAGGATGTTGAGCGCGAAATTGAAAAATTTCTGCAAAGGGTTTGCATACTCGAGCTGAGCATTGACCATATGACCGGCAAGCTCGTTAACGAATCGTGAGGGAATAATTATGTTAAATATCAGGCGCTTTTTTAACATTCTCAAACGCACAGGTCTGCTGCATATGTTCACCGGGTTTATAATTTGTTACTTCGCCGCGGCGCTGGTGCTACTTTTGGTTGAGCCGCAGGTGACAAGCTATGCGGACGGACTTTGGTTTTGCTTTGTAGCGTTTTCGACAATCGGCTTCGGCGACATCACCGCCGTCACGCTAGCAGGCAGGATTACCGTAATTTTAATCACAATTTACGCAATGGTGGTGCTCGCGATGATACCCGGCGTTGTGGTAAGCTACTATACGGAATATCTAAAGGCGAAGGAGAACGAGACAATCTCAACCTTCCTCGAAAAGCTCGAGCGGCTGCCGGAGCTTTCCAAAGAGGAGCTTGCGGAAATATCGGAAAAAGTTAAAAGGTTCAATAACAAAAGATAAAACAAACCGCTGTAATTAAGCGACAGGCTTAAATTACAGCGGTATTTTTGTATTTTACTTTTGCGCCTCGGCGGTTTCTACCGAGTATTCACTCACGTTCAAAACCGTCTCGCCGTCAATTTGCAGGGCAACCGGACGGTCGAATTTTACGGTCACGTTCTTGCCCTTGAAGATTTTTACGATCTTCTCCTTTTTAACGTGCTCGCCCTTGAAGATTGTCGGGAAGGCGATGAGCGTTCCGAGCTTGCCCTTGCCGAACATCACCATTGTGGTAACGGTGCGCTCGGGGTTCAGTCTGTCCTGACCGGGAGTCGCCATCATTCCGCCGCCGTAAAACCTGCCGTTCATCGTCGGCGCGAGCCAGACCTTTTCGAATTTATGGGTAACGCCGTCCACGGTAATTTCGGCGTTTGTGGGCTTGTAGTGGAACAGAAGTCCCTGAATAGCGATTGAGGTGTAGTTGATTTCCTTGGTTATGTCGCTCGAACGCTGACGGTCGCCTTCCTCGCAGCAGTAGCCGTCAATTCCGTAGCCTATGCCGTTGACAAAAAGTCTTTTCATACCGTTAACCTTAACCGTCGGAAGGTTGACAATATATTTATTAATCTCAACAGGGCCGTCCTCGGCGGTTTTTCCGAGGTCGTTAAAGAAGTCGTTGCCAGTGCCGGTGGGGTAAAAATAAACCTTTTTGCTGTTGTCAAAGCCTGCGTCATTTGCGTCGTTCACAAAGTGGTTGAGCGTGCCGTCGCCGCCGCAAATGCAGATTTCATCGTCGGGCTGCAGCTTGCTGAAAAGCTCCTTGTAGTCGTCAATCGAGAATACATCCACAAAAACAAGGTCTTTGTCCTTCCAGATATCCCCGACCTTTCGGGCTGTTCCGCCGCCCTTGCCGTTGTTCGATTTGTTGTTATAAAGCACGTAGGTTTTCATCATTACACCCCTTCTAACTCCTTAAGTCTTTTAGTCATCATCTCCGCCGCCACATCACCGAGCTCGTTTGTTTTGAACGACTTTACGGTTTCAACCGAAATAACTCCGGCCACGTCCATATTAACTACGCTTTTGTGAAGCGGAAAATTCTTTTGAATTTCAAACGTTCCCTTGACGGTCATAACCACCACGGGGACATTCGCCTTCTGCGCGATTTTGAACATCGCGTTGTGGAACGGCAAAAGCCCCTTGCCGTAGTTGCGCGTACCCTCGGGATAAACCGCAACGCTCGCGACGTCGTCGGTAATCAGCTTTGACGCGCGCTTAACGGTTTTAATCGCGTTGCGCGGATTTTCGCGGTCAATCGGCATAAAGCAGCAGCGGTGGATAATCCTGCCGTAGATGGGAACCTTGAAGTTCTCGGGCTTTGAGATAAACGACAGATTTTCCTTTGCGAAGATATGCCACGAAAGTATCGGATCGAACTTTGAGCGGTGGTTGCAGACGAGCAAAAACCTGCCCTTGGGCAAATTTTCTTTACCCGTGACCTTGATGTGAATTCTTATCAGCTTAACCGCAACCGCCGTTGAGCTGTTGAGCAGCCAGCGGAAATATTTGCTGTCGCGGTCATACTCCCTGTTCATATCTACAAAGAGCGAGCTGACGGCGATCAACAAAAAGTACGCCGCAAAAAGCGCGACAATACCCAGCAACACCCAGAGTATTATAATTAAAACTATCATCATATACACTCACTTTACAATTATACAGGCGACAAAACAAAAATATCACGCCTAAATTTTATTATAATCACATTTCGACAAAAAAGCAATATTTTTGCGAAAGAAAAACCCGGACGATTGTCCGGGCTGCTTTCGCGATTATTATATTTTACTTTTTCTCAGCGACAACATCGCGGATAACCTTTGCGATGTGGGGCTGGGTGAGTCCGAATTTATCGAGAAGCTCCCAAGCCGGGCCGCTGAATCCGAAGGTATCCTGAACGCCGATTTTTGTAACCTTAACGGGGCACTCCTCGGCAACGACCTGACATACCGCGTCGGCGAGGCCGCCTACAACGTTATGCTCCTCAACGGTGATAATTCTGCCGGTCTCCTTGGCCGCCTTGGTGATAATCTCGCGGTCAATCGGCTTGATGGTGTGGATATTGATAAGCCTTGCGTTAATGCCCTCTGCCTCGAGCTCCTTAACCGCCTTGAGCGCCTCGTTAACAACAAGGCCTGTCGCGATTACGGTAACGTCGCTGCCCTCGTGAAGGGTAATACCCTTGCCGAGCTCAAAGCTGTATGTCTCGGGATCGTTGAAGCTGTCGATTGCAAGTCTGCCGAGTCTGATGTAAACAGGGCCGTTGTACTCGATAGCCGCCTTTGTAGCCGCCTTCATCTCCCAGTGGTCGGCAGGGTTGAGAACTACCATACCCGGGATCGCGCGCATAATGCCCATATCCTCAACGCACTGGTGAGTCGCGCCGTCCTCGCCGGTAGAGATACCTGCGTGGCTGCCTGCAATTTTAACGTTGAGCTCGGGATAAGCAACCGAGTTGCGGATTTGCTCAAAGGCTCTGCCTGTTGCGAACATAGCGAACGAAGCCGCTACGGGGATCTTACCTGCCGCAGCCATACCTGCCGCAACGCCGATCATATTGCCCTCGGCGATACCGCAGTCAAAAAATCTGTCGGCGTATTCCTTTTGGAAAATGCTTGTCTTTGTGGCAGCCGCCAAGTCGGCGTCGAACACCACGATATCTTTATTATCCTTAGCGAGCTCGCAGAGCGCTTCACCGAAGCTCTCCCTTGTCGCCTTCTTAATTATCTCAGCCATCAGCACTCGCCCTCCAGTTCCTTAATCTGAGCCTCAAGCTCGGCGGTAGCCGCCTCATACTGCTCCTTGTTGGGAGCAACGCCGTGCCAGCCGACCTGATTTTCCATAAACGACACACCCTTGCCCTTTACGGTCTTTGCAAGGATTGCCGTGGGCTTGCCCTTGACGGTTCTCGCCTTGTCGAGAGCTGACTTAATCTGCTCAAAGTCGTGGCCGTCAATCTTGATTACCTCAAAGCCGAATGCTTCAAACTTTTTGTCGAGCGGTTCAATACCCGCTACATCCTCAACAGCGCCGTCAATCTGCAGGCCGTTCTGGTCTACAAAGAGCACAAGGTTGTCGAGCTTGTTGTGAGCGGCGAACATTGCCGCCTCCCAAACCTGGCCTTCCTCAACCTCGCCGTCGCCGAGGACTGTATATACGCGATAGTCTTTGTTGTCAAGCTTTCCTGCGAGCGCCATTCCGCAAGCCGCGGAAACGCCCTGTCCGAGCGAGCCGGAGCTCATATCAATGCCCGGAGTTCTCTTCATATCGGGGTGTCCCTGGAGCATTGCGCCAACGTGACGAAGCCTTGTGAGCTCGTCCCAGTCAAAGTAGCCCTTGAGCGCCAATACAGCGTAAAGGCTGGGGCAGCAGTGTCCCTTTGACAGAACAAAACGGTCTCTGTCCTCCCACTTCGGATTTTTCGGATCGACCTTCATCTCCTTATAATAGAGGTAGGTGAAGATGTCCGCCGCGGAGAGCGAGCCGCCCGGGTGACCTGATTTTGCGTGAAAAGTGCCGAGGATTGCTCCCTGTCTTGCTTTTGCGGCAAGAATTTTCAGCTGCTTGATTTCTGAACTATCCATAAAAAACCATCCTTTCCGCGCGCTTTTGAGCTCAGCGTTTATTCTCCCCTCAAACGCCGGCTGTTATTGCGACAAATTTCGCAACACAAAACGCACGTAGCTAAATATATTATACACCATATTGTTAAAAATTCAACAAATGTTTTGCGATTATTTGATGATAATCGAAAATTGTTGTAAAATACCTAATAACATCCTTGAAACATTTGAGATTTGTGGTATAATTTTTATATGATAACATTCAAAAAGCTAACTGCGGAGGTTGTTTTATGCTTCTTACAGCCGATGTCGGCAATACAAATATAAAGCTCGGTTTATTTGACGGCGAGGAACTCAGGCACAAGATGAGATTTTCGACCGATACACGAAAAACCAGCGACGAATTTGCCGTTGTTTTGCACTCGTTTTTTCAGGTTTACGGAATTGACGTAAACCTTATTAACGCATCCATAATCAGCTCGGTTGTACCCAAGGTAACCCAGCCTTTAAAAGACGCGATAAAAATTGTCACCGCAGTTAAAAGCTACGTTGTAGGCCCCGGACTTAAAACCGGAATGGATTTGAAAATCGACCGTCCCGAAACCCTCGGCGGCGACATCGTATGCGGCTGCGTAGGCGCTTTCAAAAAGTACGGCGGCCCGTTGATTATGATTTTTATGGGCACTGCGACGGTTATTGCGTATGTTGACGAAAGCTTTGCCTATCACGGCGGCGTTATTGCCCCGGGCGTTGGAATTTCGCTCGACGCCTTAACCCAAAACGGAGCACTGCTGCCGTCGGTTGATTTGCTCGCGCCGAAAAACGTGATTTGCACCAACACCGTAGACTGTATCCGCTCAGCGGTGACCTACGGCAACGCTTGTATGCTCGACGGACTGATTGACAAGTTCTGCGAAGAAAAGGGTAAGGAGTGCAAAATCATCGCTACAGGCGGACTTGCGGAAAAGATTATATGCAGCTGCCGCCACGACATTGTGTACGACGAGAACATCATCCTCGACGGAATGTACAACATATATCAAAAAAATAATAAAAACAGATACAAATAAGGCTTTGCCTTTTTGTAAATAAATTTGCGTTTCACCTGCGGAAAATGAGCAGGGAAACAGCAGGAGGTTTTTTTAATGACAAAAGCAAAAAACACACAGCAGAGCAAGACGTTTAAGCTTGTGGGACTGGCGATTCTGACAGCAATTATCGTTGTGCTGCAGGTAATTACGACCTACTTCCCCACAAAACCCTTCGCCATTACGCTGGCGTTAATTCCCATTGTAATCGGCGCGGCACTGTTCGGCAAAGGCGCAGGTGCTTACCTCGGCGCGGTATTCAGCGTGGTTGTAATCATTATGTGCGTTATCGGCGCTGACGCAGGCGGTGCGATGGTATGGAACGCAAATCCGTTTATGTGCGTTGTGCTCTGTATGTTAAAGGGCTCGCTTGCGGGCTTTGTGGCAGGTTTGGTTTACAATGCGCTGAGCAAAAAGAACCAGATCCTCGGAGCGGTCGCGGCTGCGTTCTGCGCTCCTATCGTTAACACAGGCATTTTCATCATCGGTCTGCTCCTCTTCTTCAGAGAGACCTTGCAGGCTTGGGCAGGCGATACCGATATTCTTTTCTTCGCGGTTATCGGACTTACCGGAATCAACTTCCTCGTTGAGCTCGGCGTTAATATGGTTTTGGCTCCCGTAATCGTAAGAATTATCAACGCAATCAGAAAATCTTCAAAGTAATTTATATAAACCATTTGGCTTCAAAGGCGGGTTGTTTATGAAAAACAAAATTCTCTCAATCCTGTTAAGTTCAAAGGACTATGTTTCGGGGCAGGCGCTTGCCGAGGAACTCGGAGTGTCGCGTCAGGCTGTCTGGAAGGGCGTTAACGCCCTAAAGGAGAGCGGCTATGAGATTGCCTCAACCCCGAACAAGGGCTACAAGCTTGTTTCTCCGCCGGAGTTTTTGAACGCCGAGGCGATTAAAAACGAGCTTAAAACCGAGCTTATCGGCAGAGAAATTATTGTGCTTGACTCGGTTGACTCAACAAACGACTACCTTAAGGAGCTTGGCAACAACGGCTGCCGCGAGGGCGTTGTTGTTACCACGAGAGAACAGAAAAAAGGCAAGGGCAGAATGGGCAGAGTTTGGCAGAGCAAGCGCGACGAAAACCTCGCGTTCTCCTTCCTGCTCCGTCCCAAGATGGCGCCCGGCGGCGTTGCGGCGGTAACGCCCTTGGCAGGGCTTGCGGTGTGCAGGGCTCTGCGCGAGACAACCGGACTTGACTGCCGCATTAAGTGGCCGAACGACATTATTGTCGGCAAGAAAAAGATTGTCGGAATACTCACCGAGATGGCGGCAGAGTTTGACGCGGTTGAGTACATAATCACCGGTATAGGCGTGAATATCGACCAGGCAGTTTTCCCCGAGGAAATTGAGTACAAGGCGACGTCGATTTTGCTCGAAACCGGCAGACATTACGACAAAAACCGCCTTCTCGCCAAGATTTTGACCTGTCTTGAAAAGGAGCTTTTGAGCAACAACCTGCGCCTGTCGCAGACCGCCTTAGAGGAGTACAGCGACCTTTGCGCGACCATCGGCAAGGGGATAACCTTTACCAGAGGTTCGCGGAAAATCAACGGTATGGCTGTAGGCGTTGCCGAAAACGGCGAGCTTAAGGTTATGCTGTCCGACGGCAGCATTTGCTCGGTTTATTCGGGCGAGGTCACCGTTCAGGGAATTTATTAAATTACTATTAAACTTAAAGGCTGTCACGCGTTAACGCGTGACAGCCTTGTTTTTATAATTAATCAAAGCTTGTAATTTTATCTGCGGCGAGCATTTGAATGAGAGTCGCGTCGATAATATCGACAACTCCGTCGCCGTTGGTGTCGCCCTTAACAACATCCATATAAAGGCTGTCGGCTCTGTGCAAAGCCTCAACCGCAGGCTTGAATTTGCTGAAATCTCCGTCGCAGCGGTAGAACAGAGCCTCCTCAACAGAGTAAAAATCCACGTCCAAAGCGCGTATTAACTCTTTGACCTTTTTAGGAGCGGTCATCTTATCATTTCCGCTGTAGCGCAGAAGGTAATCGGCGGCGTCCTTTACGTTTTGTTCAAACTGCTCGTCGTCTCCCGGCACTGTGGGCTGCGGTGTAGAGCCGTTCGGATTTTGCCAATCTACGAATTTGCCGGATTCGGCAATTGCCCTTTCAATATCATCGGCGCTTAACCCCAAAGCCTTTGCTAAGTCGTCCAAGGTTTCCTGAGCGGTTTTTCCGTTGTATTTCAACGCATTGTTCAGTCCATCCATGCCGTCGGACTTAATAAAGTTTACAAGCATATCGTACTTTGTGGTATCAGCCCAAACCGAATAGCCAACAACGTTTCCGAGAGAGGTAATACACAGAGCAGGCCCGTATTTTTCGGGATCGGCATTGTTCCACCACGCTATATAGGCTTTCCTGCTGTAATCAATACTATTTTCCGCTATCTTTCCATCGCAGAACGCAACGTCGCCGAGGCAGGACGCGTCCATTATAAGATCACAGGTCTGTACTCCCCAATCTGCTGTAAAAATAACGCCATACTGTTTGCCGCTGTCAATGGTAATACCCTTAGCGTTAAAATCAAACGACCATGTGTTGCCGTCCTCCTTAGTCATATTACCCTTTTTGCTGCCCCACGCTATTACTTCTTCGCCATTGTGATTGTAAAGATACATTGTAATATTTTTATAATTCTTCCAGAAATCGGGAGCCTCAAAATACACCTTGTTAGTTGTATATTCTACATTCGGGTTTGGTGTGATATGAGAGGGTTCAAATGTGGTCGAATCATCTGTAGGAATTGTCGGGCTGACCGGCTTGTTAATTTCTTTATTGTTCCAATATTCTCCGGTGATGTTGCCGAACACAACAAAATCTCTCTTTGTTGTTGTATCATAAGCGTCGGTATGCTCTCTCAGGATAAAGCCTGTTTTTTCATCAACGGTTTCGCCGTCTGTAATAACCTTTCCGCTTTCGTCAACGCTGAGACCTTCCTGCTTAACGCAGAGCTCCTTTGTCGGCCAGATACCGAACTCGCCGTTGCCGTAGTAGAAGTAGAACGCGCCGTCGTAGCCGCCCTTGCCGCTGACAATCGAAATCTGCATATTCATCTGGTTATAATCGACAACAAAAATCATATCGTCAATGTATTGATAAATGGCATCGTCATACTCATCAAAGAAGAAATTACCGGCGTAATCTCCGAAGTCTTTGATGCTATATTCGGAGTTTTCAAGGAAAGCGTCATAGTAATTATCATATAGATAGTCCCAGAATTCCTTTGGATAATAGTCTGAATCTCCCTGTCCGAAATACTCAATTTGAAGGTCTTTTGTATGCTGTGAAGCGTTATACTCAGGATAAGATGTATCCATTCCGCCGTCTACAAAATTAGAAAAGATAGCATTGGGCGCACTCTTTGACATAGCTGTTGAGTAAAGGTTTGGAATGTACGGATTCTTTTTCATTTTCCAGCCCGGCCAGCCGTGACCGTTCGCCGCGGGAGCTTCGTCGGGGTTGTCGTCTCCACCCCACCAGTATAATCCTGCAGTGCTGCCGTACTTTTCCCAAGTTTCTCTGTCAGCAGAGCCCTCTGAACCTGTCCAAAAACCGGGCATGGCGAACATTACGTTGCGGGTTTCCACACCTGCCGACGGCGTATACTCGGGCAAACGGTTAGGGTTCGGCGGAGCGTCCGCCGCGAACGAGCTTGATATTCCGGTAATCGCAACGGATATGATAATTACAACCACCAGTAAAATTGATATTAATTTTTTGGCTTTAAATTTCATAAATAAACCTCCTTGACACTGTTAACGAAAACAGCTTTCTATACATTGATTATATCATATTAACACCTGATTTTTTATTGTGATTTATATAGAAATAAATAGCGACGTTTTGTGCAATTTGATGACCTGCTGTCATTATAAACAAAAAAATAAGGGGTCGGCTCAAAACTCAATTTGTGAGTAGAGCCAATCCCTTGTTTTATATATTATAATTTGTTTAATTAAGCGTCGCGTCCGCAGCACTTTTTATATTTCTTTCCGCTTCCGCAGGGGCAAGGATCGTTACGTCCTACCTTTTTTCCCTTGCGGACGGTTTTGTTCGCGGTGTCTGTTCCGTCGCCCGAGGTCCGGGTGGGCTTTGCGACCTGCTCGCGCTTAAGAGCCGCCTGAACAGGGTTCTCCTTGGGCTTTTCCTCGCCGTTGCTGAGCATTACCTGATGAGCGGCGGCAGCCTGCTTTTCGGCAGCCTTGCGCGCGGCCTCGATTGCCTCCTGGCGCTTCTGAATTTCATATACGCGCTTGGGCATAATGAGCATCATCTTCATTGTGTCCTCGCGGATGTTCTCGATCATCTCGTCGAACATATCGAAGCCCTCAAGACGGTACTCTACAACAGGATCGTGCTGGCCGTATGAGCGCAGGCGGATACCTGATTTGAGCTGATCCATAGCGTCGATGTGATCCATCCAGTGAGTGTCAACCGCTTTGAGCAGGTATACGCGCTCCATCTCGCGGATCGTCTCGGCAGGAAGGAGCTCCTCGTTCGCCTTGAAGATGGCGAGCGCGTCGTCTACGATATGCTGACCGATTTCCTCAGCCTCCATACCCTCGAGCTCGTCGGTTGTGAGCTTGTACTTTTCCTCGTCGGTAATTACCCAGCCCCTGTAGTACTCGATAAGGCTCTGGTAGTTCCAGTTTTCGCGGGGACCTTCGGGCAGGTAGTGCTTGATTGAGGTGTCGATAGAATCGGTTACCATCTTGATAACGGTTTCGTGGAGATCCTCGCCGCTTAATACCTGGTCGCGCTGACCGTAGATAATCTCACGCTGGCGGTTGAGAACGTCGTCGTACTGGAGTACGTCTTTACGAATTCCGAAGTTGCGCAGCTCGACCTTCTCCTGCGAGCTTTCGATAATGCTCGAGAGCATTTTGTTCTCGATAGGCGCGTCCTCCTCGACGTTCATACGGTCCATCATAGCCTTCATTCTGTCGCCGCCGAACAAACGCATAAGGTCGTCCTCGGTCGACAGGAAGAAGCGGCTGACACCGGGATCGCCCTGACGTCCCGAACGTCCGCGGAGCTGGTTGTCAATACGGCGCGACTCGTGTCGCTCTGTGCCGATAATCATAAGTCCGCCGGCTTCGCGCACGCGGTCTGCCTCGTCCTTGATTTCATCCTTATATTTTTCGTTGAGCTCACGGAAGGTTTTACGCGCTTCCAAAATCTCCTCGTTATCTGTCTCGGCGTAGCCTGTTGCTTCCTCGATAAGCTCCTCGGGATATCCCTGCTTGCGCATTGACGCCTTCGCCATGTACTCGGCGTTACCGCCGAGGATAATATCCGTACCACGGCCTGCCATGTTGGTCGCAATCGTTACCGCGCCGAACTTACCTGCCTGGGCGATGATTTCTGCCTCTTTCTCGTGGTGCTTAGCGTTGAGCACGTTGTGAGCGATACCTCTGCGCTTGAGCATTTTTGAGAGAAGCTCTGATTTTTCGATTGAGATTGTGCCGACAAGCACCGGCTGTCCTTTCTCGTGAGCCTCGGCGATCTGGTCGATTACGGCGTTGAACTTTCCGCGTTCGGTCTTGAACACTGCGTCGGGCAAATCCTTACGGATTACGGGCTTGTTGGTGGGGATTTCTACAACGTCGAGCTTGTAGATTTCCTGGAATTCCTCGGATTCGGTCTCACCTGTACCGGTCATACCCGAGAGCTTTTTGTAAAGACGGAAGTAGTTCTGGAAGGTGATTGTCGCGAGGGTTTTGCTCTCGCTCTGAACCTTAACGCCCTCCTTTGCCTCAATCGCCTGGTGCAGACCTTCATTAAAGCGTCTGCCGTACATAAGACGGCCGGTAAATTCATCTACGATGATAACCTCGTCGTCCTTAACAACGTAGTCAACGTCGAGCTTCATAACGCCGTTCGCCTTAATCGCCTGATTGATGTGGTGCTGAAGCGTGAGGTTGTCGGGATCGGTGAGGTTTTCGATACCGAAGTATTCCTCTGCCTTTTTAACACCGTTCTGGGTGAGGGTAGCGGTCTTTTGCTTTTCGTCTACAACGTAATCAATTCCGTTCTCGGCGTAGTATTCCTCCATATCCTCCTTGGAGTCGAGCTCGGTAAAGCGCTGGAGCTTCAAGGTCTTTGCGAAGCCGTCAGCCTTTTCGTACAAGTCGGTAGATTTGTCGCCCTTACCGGAGATAATAAGCGGAGTTCTCGCCTCGTCTATGAGGATTGAGTCAACCTCGTCGACGATACCGAAGGCGTGTCCGCGCTGAACCTTTTGCTCCTTGTAAACAACCATGTTGTCACGCAGGTAGTCAAAGCCGAGCTCATTGTTTGTGCCGTAGGTGATGTCTGCGGCGTAGGCTTCTTTTCTGAGTGAATTTTCGAGGTCGTGGGTAATCAGACCGACGGAAAGTCCCATATATTTGTAGAGCTTGCCCATCCACTCGGAGTCACGGCGTGCAAGGTAGTCGTTGACGGTTACGATGTGTACGCCTTCGCCTGTGAGGGCGTTGAGGTACGCCGGAAGGGTAGCAACCAAGGTTTTACCTTCACCGGTTTTCATCTCGGCAATACGTCCCTGGTGCAGAACGATTCCGCCGATTACCTGTACAGGGAAGTGCTTCATTCCGAGCACACGCCAGCTCGCCTCGCGGCATGCGGCAAATGCGTCGGGAAGAATATCGTCGAGAGTCTCGCCGTTTGCAAGTCTTTCCTTGAGAAGAACGGTCTGGTTTTTAAGCTCGCTCTCGCTCATTTGAGCATACTTGTCCTCGAGCGCGAGCACCTTGTCGCAAATCGGCTGAACGCGCTTAACCTCGCGCTTGCTGTAGTTGCCGAACATTGCTTTTAAGAAATTCATCGCCATAGTAAAATATATCCTTTCTGTGCTGTGTTCTATATAAAGTTATTTTTTACCTCTTAACGCTTCCGCGGAAGCTTTCATAGCCGCCTGAGCGACAGGCCCTGCGTACTCAAAGCCGAAGCCTGCGTCCTCTACTACGCACGCAAATGCCAGCGGACAGTCCTGATCCTGAGAATAGCCGACCATCCAGGCGTTAGGCTTTTTGTCGTTGCCCACCTCGCCGGTACCGGTCTTTGCGCAAACCGAAAGGTTGCCGAACAGGTTGTCGCCGTAGTAATCGGTGATTGTGTAGCGCATAACCTCTCCGAGCTTTTGGGCGGTCGAGGCGTTGAAAAGCTCCTTACTCTCGCCTTTGTTAAGACCGATAAGCTTCATCAAGTCGCCCGTTCCGCTCTTGATGTAGGTCGGGTTTACGGACTTTCCGCCGTTCGCGATCGCTCCGCAGATAACCGCCATCTGCATGGGGTTTACGGCGTCGTTATACTGGCCTACGCCCGACCACGCGAGCTGGTTTTTATCCGCCTTTGACACGTCGTAGTGTCCCTTGGCGGTCTTGATATCGTCGAATTCAAAGCTTGCGTTGATCCCGATTTTCTCGGCAGCCGCGGTCATTTTTTCCGCGCCGAGCTCAACCGCGAGCTCAGCAAAAACTATGTTGCAGGAATGAGCCATAGCCTCCTGAAAATTAATTGTTCCGTGGTTTTCAACGCAGGTGATGTCGCTTCCGCCGATTTCCTCGCTGCCGTAGCACTCCCATGTGCGCTGGTACAAATCGGGAATATTCTCGATCGCCGCTGCGGCGGTTACAAGCTTAAAGATTGAACCGGGAATGTACGATGACGACACGACGTTGTCGAGATAAACGCCGTCGTACTCGCTCTCGTTCTCGGGAGTGATGTCGGGCGGATTTTGAGAATCATAGCCCGGTGTGCTGACCGAGCAGATAACCTCGCCGGTCTTGTAGTTATAAACCACGCACGCGCCCTTTTTGTCGTACGAAGCCAAAGCGTCATACGCCGCTGCGCAGGCGTTTGCGTCCACCGTCAGCGTAATGTCGTGCGAAGCCCTGAGCGACTGGGGCATATTCAGTCCCCAAATCAGGTTGTAGCCGGTAAGCTGAGAGCGGTATTTGCTCTGCACGGCTGTTGAAATATTCAGGCTGTTATCTCCAACGGTGTGGAGCAAAGCCTTTCTTATGCTTAAATTTTCATTGTAGTTTCTGTTGTTGTCTGCCGTTTGAGCAAGTGCAACGCCGTTACGGTCAAAGACCGCGCCTGCCTGTTCAAGGCCGCCGTTGCCCGAGATATGAGCGTTATACGGCTGGTTTGCCCAGTCGTCGGCGTTCATAACAAGCTCTACGGTAAAAAATCCGATTCCGCCGATAAAAGCAAGCGCGAGAATTAATATCAGCGTGCTCCGGCGAAGTATTCGCTTCAAAAACATTCACCCTTTCTGTTAGGGGATTTTGGGCGGCTGTTCCGCCCGAGAAAATTATCAATTTTCAATTATCAATTTCTAAAATGCTCAGCGTTTTAATGAGTAAGTGCGCTCGTCAGCCGCCTTGATGTAGGCGAGCAGTCCCCAGCATGACATTATGCTCGAGCCGCCGCAGCTGATAAACGGGAAGGTTACGCCGGTGAGGGGCAGGATGTCCGTCGCGCCGAAGATATTGAGCGAGAGCTGGACAACAAGAAGTCCTGCGGCGCAGCCTGCGGAGATTGAGTAGAAGGTGCTGCGGCTTCGCGTGGTGATTGCCCTTGCGTAAATTACCAAAAGCGCAACGGCAAGCGCGAGGGTGATGGCGACGATTACGCCCATCTCCTCGGCTACAACACCGAACACGAGGTCGCTTTCCGACGCGGCAACCTGTTTCAAAAATCCGTTGCCTATGCCTACGCCGAACAGTCCGCCGCTGGCGATAAAGGTCAGCACGTGAACCTGCTGATAGCCCTCAGCCTGAGCATACTGCCAAGCGTGACGCCAAGCCTTGAAGCGGTCGGCTACGTACGGCTTAAATCGCAGTACAATCGTTACGCCGAACACCGCCGCGGCAAGCGCCAGAATAATTGTTTTGAAATCGCCCGAACGCATAAACGCGATGAGCAGGAAGGTTACAAAGAATATGAGCGCCGTTCCGAAGTCGCCCATGAGCGCCAAAAGTCCTACACAGATTACCGAGAAGATGATGAACTCAATCAAGTTCCGCTTGGTCTGCAAGACATCGAGTGCGCTTGCGCCGATTGCTATGTAAATTACCTTTACAAGCTCGGACGGCTGCAGTGAGATAAAGCCGATGTAAATCCAGTTTGCCGCGCCCTTTGTCACCTTACCGAAAACTATGCTCGTCAAAAGCAGCAGCACGGCGATTATCATAAGCGGAAGTCTGAATTTGTTGATTTTATCGGGGTTTTCTATCAGCTTGATAATTATGCAGAATATTACCATTCCGACCACGGCGGCAATCAGCTGGACATACGCCGAGCGTTCGACCTGCCGCACAAGCAGTATGACGCCGATTCCCGTTAAGAACAGCGCGAGCGCTTCGAGCTCAAAGCTTGTTCGCCTTAAAATAAAGTACGAAACGGAGAAGAATCCCCATTCTACCGCGGCGAGAGCGCCGAACATTACGAGCGGAGAATACAGATTTGTACCGTCGTTCCAGAACATCGCCTCGATGCTCATAAACAGATGGAACAGCGTTACCATAAGCATTAGCTTCCACGCCTTGATGGCGGGCTTGCTGCTTACCTTCTTAAAAAACCAGCTTGAGCGCACCTCTTCCTCATATTCGTCGCCCCTGAGGAGCTGAAAGCGCGTGTTGCCCACGCTGATTACGTCGTCTACGAGTACCCTTGTTCTCTCGTCGGCAGGCTCGCCGTTTACGTAAGTGCCTGCGGTGGAGCCGACGTCGGTTACAAACCAGCCCTCGCTTCGCCTGAGCAAAACACAGTGGTTACGCGAGACGGTCGGATCGTTAACCGTAATGTCGTTCGCTTTACCGCGTCCGATTGAGTTTTCCCAGAGCACTACGGGAGTTTTTTCTCCCGTCACGGTGTTGAACAGGGTTACAAGCGGTTTTTCGGAACGTCTGCGGCGACGCATAGCGGCGTAGCACTGATACACAATAAATATCGCGTAAATCGGCATAAGTATTCTCAGTCCGACAACGCCTATATCAAATATAACGTCGAAATTGAACAAATCGCAGACCTCCTTTTCTTTATTATAGTTATACATATTAGATTGTACTCCAATTCGCCTGAAAAGTCAATAAATACCCGCCGACTTTGCCGCCGCGCAAAATTACTTCTTTACTTTAACGCGCAAAGATAGTATAATAATATGGATAAAGAATGGTTACTACGCGGTGTTCCGCGATTATACGGAGGTCGTAATGAAAGCTGTTATTACCGTAATAGGCAAGGATACTGTTGGTATTTTGGCAAAGGTTTCGGACGCTTGCGCTCAGGCGAGCGTTAACATTGTTGAGGTAACTCAGAGCGTTTTGCAGGATATGTTCGCGATGATTATGCTTGTTGAAATTGACAAGTCAACCGTCGGACTTGACGAGCTGCGCGACAATCTCGACAAGGTAGGCGAAGCTACCAACACCAAAATTCACGTGATGCACGAGGACATCTTTAACAGTATGCATAAGATTTAAATGGGATTTTAAGGGGATATATTTATGCTTGAAACCAAGGATATACTTGAAACCATAAATATGATCGACAACGAAAACCTTGACGTGAGGACAATCACGATGGGTATTTCGCTGCTCGACTGCCTTGACGAGGACATCGACAAGGCTTGTACAAAGGTTTATGACAAAATCTGCCGCAGTGCAGGCGATTTGGTAAAGACAGGCGAGGATATCGAGCACGAGTACGGTATTCCGATTATTCACAAGAGAATTTCGGTTACGCCGATAGGTATGGTTGCCGCTCCGTGCCAGAGCAAGAATGTTGTTAAGTTTGCCTACGCGCTCGACAAGGCGGCAAAGGAATTGGGCGTTAACTTTATCGGCGGATATTCCGCGCTTGTTCAAAAGGGCTTTGCAAGCGGCGACTACGCGCTTATCGAGAGTATTCCGCAGGCGCTCAGCGAAACCGACTTTGTCTGCTCGTCCGTAAATATCGGCTCAACCAAGGCAGGCATTAATATGGACGCCGTAAGAATGATGGGCAAGACCGTTAAGCGCGCCGCTGAGCTGACCGCAGACAGGAACTGCATAGGCGCGGCGAAGCTCGTTGTGTTCTGCAACGCTCCCGAGGACAATCCGTTTATGGCAGGCGCTTTTCACGGGGTTGGTGAAGCCGACACGGTAATCAACGTCGGCGTATCGGGCCCGGGCGTTGTAAGGGCGGCTCTCGCGAAAAACGGCGGCGGAAAAGACATCACCGAAATCGCGGATTTGGTAAAGCGCACCGCGTTTAAGATTACAAGAATGGGACAGCTCGTCGCAAAGGAAGCGAGCAAGAGGCTCTGCGTACCGTTTGGCATTGTCGATTTATCTCTCGCTCCTACTCCTGCCGTGGGCGACAGCGTAGCTTATATTCTCGAGGAAATGGGACTTGAAACCTGCGGCTGTCACGGCACAACCGCTGCTCTCGCGCTGCTCAACGACGCCGTTAAAAAGGGCGGCGTAATGGCGTCAAGCCACGTGGGCGGACTGAGCGGAGCGTTTATCCCCGTATCCGAGGACGCAGGAATGATTGCCGCGGCAAAGAGCGGCAGGCTCGACATTACAAAGCTTGAGTCGATGACCGCGGTATGCTCGGTAGGACTTGATATGATTGTTGTTCCCGGCGACATTTCCGCCGAGAAAATCTCAGCGATTATCGCTGACGAGGCGGCAATCGGTATGGTCAACACCAAGACAACCGCAGTTCGCCTTATTCCTGCAATCGGCAAAAAAGCAGGAGATATGCTCGAATTCGGCGGACTGCTCGGCGCAGGTCCGGTTATGCCGGTGAGGGAAGGCTCTCCCGACGTGTTCATCAACCGCGGCGGCAGAATTCCCGCACCCTTGCAGGCGCTAAAAAACTAAATTTCAAGGCTCTGTATTCAGCAACGGATGCAGAGCCTTTACATATTTAATATTGCGGATATTTCCGGCTTGTGATATACTTAATTATGGGCACCTCTAAAAATATAGGGTTGTTCAGAGGTGCGGATATTTTATAGCAAATTATTGTCAAAACGACGAAGTCATACTGACGTATAACGAGGAGTTTTGGCAAGAAGTTGCTGTGAAAGATGGGTGCATATGGGCAGCTTTATATTTTTAGAGGTGCCCTTATATGATTATCTCTGAAACAGGGGGTTGTTATGAGCGCGATAAAAAACAAAATTGAGATTAATTTAATAACCACCGGAACAGGACTGATGTTCTTCGGCTTGTGGACGTTTATAAAATTTTTTCTCACCACTGTATTTTTAGGTATTGAATACGACGACAACATAAACGAAGGAGTAAGGCTGCCGGTTACAATTATAGCGATTATAGCTGTCGCAATTATATCGGCATTGTTCTGTTATGTCGGTTTATCGGCGCGCGCCGAGGGCAAGGGAAAGAAAAAGTCCGTTGTGTACCTTATCGTCAACGGATTTCTTCTGTTTTTTCATATCCTGATAATAATTTTAGAGACGGTTTCGCTGCTTTTCGGCGAAAATATACTTACGATTATTATCACCATGATTATCGACGCGACATCGGCATTCTTTATGCTTGAGGTAATGATAAACTCGATAAAGCTGCGTAAAATCCGCAGGCATAAAAGGATTATGGAGGTGGGTTATGAACTCTGATTTTCACTACTACGCCACCTACTGCGCGGCAATACTCGCAGGCTATAATCACCGCGACAGCCTTGACATAGCCTACAGCAACTGCTTTGTGGATATGTGCACCAAAACAATGCTGTCGAGGATAAAGGCGCCGCTTGCCGCCGCGACAACCCAGCTCAACCTTGAGCTTATGGACGCTAACACCGACATTGTAGGATTGCAGGACATCACGAGGATTTGGGCGTCGTTCCATTTTCTGCCAAAGGATTTGTACGCCGAGCCTGCCGCAAAGCACTGCTCAAAGCGTTACAAAAACAAGTACCGCCTGATTTGCGGTACAAACAGCGAGCTGCTCGGACACACCGTAAGGCTTGCAAAAAACAAAAGCCTGCAGGCGATGGGAATAGCTATGCATGTGCTCTGCGACACCTGGGCGCACACATATTTTGCAGGCACGCCGTCGCTTGTAATCAACAGCCCGTACAACCGTTTTTATGAGATTATGCCCGACGGCACCGAACGTAAAATCACGTTCAGGCACAGCGCTTCACAGCCCGACAACCTCGACAATAGCATCTACACGAGCAGTCTGGGCACGTCGAGCGAAAACTCGATTATGAACCTCGGTCACGGCAGAGCAGGCCACCTGCCGGACTACAGCTTTATAAAGTACCGCTACCTGACCGCGTGGGGAAATTACGAGGAAACCGTAAAGGACAATCCGCACGATTACCGCTATGCGTTTTGTCAAATGCTCTACGCGCTTAAATACCTGCGCGGAGTGTATGATGAATTCGAGCTTAACCGCTACGAATTTGAGGCAATAGCGGATATCGAGGACGAGATTGACGCGATTATAAACAAGCGTCAGCTCAGCTCGGCAGAGGACTGGAGAGCTCTCGGAGAAAAGCTTTCGGGAGAAAAGGTCGAGGAATTTGACCGCGAAAAATATATCGCGGAATATTCAAACGCCGACGAAAAGCAGAAGGACGGCACCTTCCTCGGCAAATTTATTATCGGCGCTCTCGCCCAAAAGAGTATGGTCACCAATAAAATTTACAGCTCGGGCAACAAGCTTGCCGGATACTCCATTGACTACAAAAAGAAGGGCTTTCACGGCATAAGAGCATACAGAAAGCTTGTAAAGGAGGGTGAACATGAGTAAATTTAAGCGGATAAGGGATGTAATTCTCGGCGTGTTTATGATTTTACTCGCCCTGTTGATGATACTTCTTCCCGAGAACAGCCTCGGTATTGTAGTACTGATTTTGACCGTTTCGATGTTCGCCTACGGCTTCAGGCTTTTGTGGTTTTACTTTACTATGTCACGGCATATGGTCGGAGGAAAAGCCACGCTGTACCGGGCGATTATCGTGCTGGACTTAGCGCTGTTCTTGGTTTCAGCTGCTGCTTTATCGCGAATTATCGTTCTCATTTACCTTATATTTATCTTTATTTTTACGGGAATAATTGATATTCTCCGCTCGTTCGAGGCGAAAAGCAACGGCGCTGCAAACTGGCGCTTCAAGATGACAACCGGAGTTATTACGGTTTTGCTTGCAATCGGTTTGATTGTCGCAGGTCTGTTCTTCCAAAGAGAGGACATCTTGGTTTACGGCTACTGCATAAGCCTGATTTACTCGGCGGTTACGAGGATTGCAAATGCGTTCAGAAAAACCGCGATAGTTTACATACAGTAAAAATCACTCAGCTATTCCATTTGGTTTAGCTGAGTTTTTTATTATAATACTAATACCTAATAAAAAGTAGACAATCTTTGCGGTCTATTTTCCGCAATACTGCGTTGTTGTCCTTGCAAGGCGACAGCCTTGCCGCGTCCTCCGCCTTGTCTTGCGAAAAATATCCTCGCAAAATATAAGTCTACTTTCTATCAGGAATTAGTATAAAATATTGATATTTTTCTGAATGAAAATAATAATATTTGCGTTTATGATATAATCAAAATTAACCAAAAATCATCAAATTTCGACAGTGGAGATAATATGACTAAACGGTTTATTTGCATTATACTCATTCTTTTATGTCCGGCTTCATTTTTTATCGGCGCTGCATGGGCGGACAGCACCGCTTTGTTCAGCGAGCTCGGCAACTGTAAATATATTTACACTTACAGCGGCAGGAATAACGCCTATTTTTACGGATACACAAACACCACGCTATACTCTGCAAGGGCTGTTCCGACAGCAAATCTTCGTTATGTCAACACAGACGGTTGTATAAGGGCGGTCTGCCACGACGAGAGTAACGCTTATGCGCTTTTTGACGGCAACAACTGTTATAAAATTGTACGTATGAATATGGACAGCGGCGCGTGCGATTACGTTACAATTACCGGCTCGGAAAGTATCTCCAACCGTTCGTTTGCGGTATCGGGAAGCGAGATTTTTATTCTGCAAAAGAGCAATTCATATCCGTACGTGAAAAGCTATAATTTCAGCGGCAAGGCGCTTTATTCATATACTTTTTCCAAAGGAGTTGACCGCCTGTTCTTCAACGGCTCAAACGCCTATGCGCGTTCCGTTTCGGGCGAAATTTTCAGGCTTTCGGGCGGCAGCAAAACAAAATGCGCCGACCTTGAAGCGTACACGGATTTTTCCGACGCAGGCTGCGGTTATATTCTCACAAGCGGCGGCAGACTTGTTTCGCTCGGCAGCGGCGATGTCGAATATCCGCGCTGCGATTACGCTGTGAGGACCAGCCAAAATTCCTTTAAGCTGTGCGGAAACACCCTGAGCTTTACGGGCGGAGATGTAAGCGTAAGCTCGGCAAAGCTGATGTGCGCCGCAGGACAGACCGCGGCTGTGCTAGGAACCGACAACCGCTGCACAACGTTCAATGCAAGTCAAAATAAAAGCAATCCGCAAGCTTCCCAAAGCGGTTCAAAAAGCTCGAACCTCAAAATTTCCGACGGAGTTGCAGTGGGAATTGACGCGGAAATTACCGTTACTCAGGCAAAGGAGAAGTTTCCCGAAATCGCAGAGCTTTACGATTTTGACGGAAACAAAATCACCTCGGGCAAGCTGAAAACAGGATATTACGCGCTTATCGGCGGCACAAAATATCCGGTTGCGATACGGGGCGACGTCAACGGTACGGGTACGCTCAACCGCTCCGATTTGGTTGATTTGATGGACGCGATTATCGAAAAAATCACGCTTTCCCCTTGCCGGAGCAAGGCGGCGGATTTTAACCTTGACGGAAAGATTAACACGCAAGACCTTGTGCTCCTCGGGCTGAGGATAAAGGGCGAGATTTAATCAAACAACAAAACCGCGGCGGTAATCGTCGCGGCATTTGTTGTTCATTTTTCTCTATTATAATCCGGAAATCCCTCTGTCAAGGATAAAAAACTCAGTTTGATTATATAAACATATAATCAGCGTCATACTCCTTTGCAACCGGTTCGTCAAAAATCTGAACCTGCGAGGAAGTGTTCTGTTCGGGCAGCCCTGAGCTGTCCTTTTTCGGTTTAATGCTTTTTTCTGTAACTGCCTTTGCGGCTGAGGCGGCAACTGCCGCTGCTCCAATCGAGAGTATTAAAAGCTTAATCATTTTTATTCCTCCTTTGATTGAACTGTGTATATTTTAGCACACGCACTATGACAAAACCTTAACAAATTCCGTAACTTTTAAAAATAATTTTAAAAAATTATTGCGGCGTCGTCTGACGCCGCGTTTTGTTATTTATTTTACGTCACGCTTTTTGAAGGTGATATATGTCAAAATTACAAATACCGCGATGAACGCCGCGCCCACAACAATAGCGTTTACTACGAGCTCGTTGTTTACAACGCTTACGCTGTTCATAAGCGCGTCGGGCATAAAGCTGCCGAAATCAAAATCGTTTATCTTAAACACGTTTGCTACAAGTGTGTTGACGCCCAAATACGCAAGCGAAAGCGCGTTTAGTGAAAGCACAACGCCGATGATTGTCGCGAGGGTTTTGTTTCTGATGCCCACCGCGAAGAAAAGCAAAATCGAGCAGAGCGCCATTGACAAAAACCACTTAAGCAAAAGCGTGAGAATTCCGCTCATAACCGCCGCGTCAGCGGTAATCTGACCTGCGATTAAAGTGCCGAGAAGGCTTGAAATTACGCCTACGATAAAGAAAATCAGGTTGTGAATTCCTACGGCGATAAACTTTGCGATTACGATTTTTCCTCTGTCGCCAACCTGTCCGGCGATGTTCTTGATAAATCCGCCCGAGTAATCAAGCGACATAAAAGAAACCGCCGAAACAAAAACGATTATCATTAAAAGCGAAAGCCCGAACGGCTGAGCGAGCACAGACGACAGCGGTGTTGCCTCAACCGGCATATTTGGCACGAACAGCTTGGGAAGCATTTGCGCGCCAAGCGAAAAGAGTAAATTAGCCGCAAAAGCTACCGCGAGCAATATCATAAACAGCTTTGAAGTTCTGAGCTTGTAGCACTCCATTTTTATCAAATTCATCATTTTCTCTTTCCCCCTGTAAGGCTGAGGTAATAGTCCTCAAGCGAAATGTTTGTTTTATGAATTTCATTCACCTCAAATCCGCCGTTAACGAGCATTTTGTTAATCTCGGCGGTTTGGTCAAGACATTCGTTAATTCTGATTGTGTCGCCCTTGATATCGACGTCGCTGATACCCATCGACTTTATCATCTCAACCGCCTTGACGTTGTCGTTGGTGTGAACCGTAACGTACCTGCCGCAGCGCTGTTCAAGCTCCTCATTAGTAAACTCGTCAATAAGCTCGCCGTTGTTGATAATTCCGTAGGAATCCGCGAGCTTTCCGAGCTCGTCGAGAATATGGCTTGAAATCATAATTGTGATTTTCTTTTCGTCCCTGAGCTTTTCGAGGGTTTCCCTGACCTCGGCAATACCCTGTGGATCGAGGCCGTTAATCGGCTCGTCAAGTACGATGAACTTCGGGTTGCCCGTAAGCGCCAAGGCGATACCCAAGCGCTGGCGCATACCGAGCGAGAAAGAGCCTGCCGGCTTTTTGCCTGTATAGGAAAGTCCGACGATATCCAAAAGCTCGTTTACATATTCCTTTTTATAACAGCCCATCGCTATGCACTTGATTTTGATGTTGTCAAACGCCGAGCGGTTCGGGTAAATTCCGGGGCTTTCAATCAACACGCCGATTCCGTTATCGCTATTTCCGTTGTATTTGAAGCTGCCCTCTGTCGGGCTTGACAGACCGCTGAGCATTCTCATAATTGTTGTTTTGCCTGCTCCGTTTCTTCCGATAAGTCCGTAAATCTCTCCTTCGGGAATGTGAATATTGATGTTTCCCGCGGCAACCTTGTCGCCGTATTTCTTTGTGAGATTGTCGGTTGTTAAAATGTATCTCATAAATTTCTCTCCTTTTTCGTTTGATTGCAAGCACATTATAACATACAAACCCTAACAAAACACTTACAAATTTTGTAATTATCCAAATTTTTTCACAAATACAAAAAGCCAAGCGGTTTTTACTCGCTTGGCTTTTTGTATTTTAATCAATATAATGGCTTGCGGCGTCAGACCACGGCCCTGCTACACATCCGTTTACCGGACACACCTGCGTAATATACGTCGCTCCCTTTGTGGGGTTGACTACATTATAATAACGTGAGGTGGTTGTGCGGTAGTTCCACGCGCTGTCGGTTGTCCGCTTAAACGCCACCTTGTACGCCGTCGCGCCCTTAATGAAATTCCAGTTTATATTCAGGCGGCTTGCGTTGCTGTTCATATTTGTAACCGTCGGCTTGAACAGTGTGGTGACCTTTTTGGTATCGCTCCACTGACCGTACGCCGTGCTCTTTCCGACCGTATAATACGGACTGACCTGATAATAATAAACCGCTCCTGCCGCGACGTTTTTATCGTTGAAGCTTGTGGCTTTTGTGTAGTAGTAGGTGTAGTTTTTGTCGCCTGCTTTTTTCTTGGCTATTGCGTAGCCTTGAACATTTTCGGCTTCGAGCCAATTCAGCGTAACCGTACCGTTGGCGTTGTACTTGCAGGTGTGGTATGTCCTCGGGACAAAGGTATACGAGCTTACCCGTGAAAATCCTCCGGTAAAGTCGTTTAGCCCGAGCGATTGAACCTGAACATAATACATCTCGCCAGGTTCAAGATCCTCGATGTTCATATAATTATGATATGTCAAATCGTAAAGCCACTCGCTTGATTTTGTCTTGATGTATACTACATATCTCTGTGCGTTTGGGGCTTTATCCCAGTTTATATTAAAGCCCGTTTCGTAGTTGCGGATTCTGACGTTTGCAGGCGCCGAAGGCGCAGGAACAACCGTGATGAAGCAATCGGCTGTTCGTACATACGGAGCGGCGGAGGTATACGCCTTTACGGTAATGGTTACCTTTGTTGTGCCCTGCTTTTTGGCGTAGATATTCATACCGCCCTTTCCGTCGCCCTTCACATCGACAATATCGGGATTGGATGTGGTAATGTTCTCATAAAAAACGTTGGTGTATTTTAGCTCCATATACATGTACATCGACTGTCCGGTGTGCATTGTGTAGCTGTTTGACGCGCCGATTAAGCAATTATCCTCTCCGGTTTCTGCCGCCGAAGCAGGAAAAATCATAACGCTTGACAATATCAAAATCAGCGCCATTATAGCGGATGTAATTTTTATGCCTTTTTTCATAACAAAGCCTCCTTGTCTATAATTGATAGACTAATCTGCCACCTATAGTCTATCATCAATAGACAACAATGTCAAGGGGGTATTTAAAAAGAAAAGTCCGACACAAATATGCCGGACTTTAAGTTTAATTTATCAGTCGAGGAAAGCCGCGCCGATAATTCCTGCGTCGTTTGCGAGGGTGCAGGTGCAAAGCTTTGTCTGCTTGTCGTTGTGCTTGGTGTAGCGCTCCTCCTCGATAATCTTTCTGAGCGGACTGAGCAGGTTTTCGCCCTGATTTGAAATTCCGCCGCCGATGCACAGCACGTCGGGCTGGAAGATATTGATGATATTTACAAGGCCTGTCGCGAGGTAGCCGAAGTACTCGTCGAGAACCTCCTGAGCGTCGGGATCGCCTGCCGCCGCAGCGTCAAAGGCGGTTTTGCCGTTAACCTTGTTGATGTCGCCGTCGCACTGCTTTAGCATATAGCTGTAGTCGAGCTTACCGGAGAGAATTTTCTGCTTTGTCAGGTTGATAAGACCTGTCGCGGAAGCGTAAGCCTCCCAGCAGCCCTTTCTTCCGCAGCCGCACTCCTTGCCGTCCTTTACGATTACCATATGGCCGAGCTCCGCGCCTGCGTAGTTTGAGCCGCTGTAGATTTTGCCGTCAATGATAATTCCACCGCCTACGCCAGTGCCGAGGGTGATGGCAACGGCATTTTTAGCGCCCTTTGCGCTGCCTGCGAGGTATTCACCGAGAGCCGCGGCGTTAGCGTCGTTCTCTATAATAACCTTTGTGCCCAGCCTTTCCTCCATCATCTTAACAACTTCCCAGTTGTGGAAGAAAAGGTTTGCCGAATACTCGATTACGCCGGTTTTGGGGTTAACAGCGCCCGGTACGCCGATACCGATGCTCTCAACATCCTCCATTGTAATGCCTGCCTTTGCGACTGCCTTTTTGGCAACCTCAGCCATGCTGTCACAAATCTCGCTTTCGGGACGCGGAACGTTAGTCTTGCAGCTTGCTCTCGCCACAATCTTATAATCCTTGTTTACCAAGCCCGCAACGATGTTTGTACCGCCGAGGTCAATACCTAATCTATACATAACAACACTCCTTATGATTTTTTATTTATAATCATAATAACATAAAAATATGAGTAAATCAATAAAATATAAGTATATTTTGACAGTTTTTAAAATATAAAAGCAGGGGCAGTCTGCGACCGTCCCTGCAAAAGCTTTATTATGAGAAATTATATGAATAGTTGGGAGCTTCCTTGGTGATTTGAATGTCGTGCGGATGGCTCTCTCTGAGGCCAGCACCCGAGATGTGAACAAAGTGAGCCTTCTCGTGAAGCTCTGCGATTGTTGCGCATCCGGTGTAGCCCATACCTGCCTTTAAACCGCCCATAAGCTGATAAACCGTGTCTGAGAGAAGTCCCTTGTAAGGTACTCTGCCCTCAACGCCCTCGGGAACAAACTTACGGTTGCTCGCCTGGAAGTAACGGTCTGCGCTGCCCTTGCCCATAGCGCCGAGGCTGCCCATTCCGCGGTAAACCTTGAACTGTCTGCCCTGATAAATCTCTTTATCTCCGGGGCTTTCCTCACAGCCTGCAACGAGCGAGCCTACCATAACAACGCTTCCGCCTGCCGCGAGAGCCTTTACGATGTCGCCGCTGTACTTGATACCGCCATCGGCGATTACGGGAATTCCGTACTTTAAAGCCTCGCAAGCCGCGTCGTAAATTGCTGTAATCTGCGGTACGCCGATACCTGCTACAATTCTGGTTGTGCAGATTGAACCCGGGCCGATACCTACCTTAACAGCGTCCGCGCCGGCGTCGATAAGCGCCTTTGCGGCTTCGGCTGTCGCGATATTTCCGGCAACAAGAGGAAGATTCGGGTATGCCTGCTTAACTCTGGCAACCGAGTTAACAACGTTTGAGTTATGGCCGTGAGCCGAGTCGAGAACTACAACATCAACACCTGCCTCAATCAGAGCCGCTACTCTGTCGAGCACGTCGGCGGTTGCGCCGATAGCCGCGCCGCAGAGGAGTCTGCCCTTGTCATCACGCGCGGAGTTGGGGTACTGAACGCTCTTTTCGATATCCTTGATTGTGATTAAGCCCTTGAGCGAGCCGCTGTTGTCAACAATCGGGAGCTTTTCGATTTTGTGCTCGCGAAGAATTGACTGAGCCTGCAAAAGAGTTGTGCCGACGGGTGCGGTAACGAGGTTTTCCTTTGTCATAACCTTTGAAATCGGCTGAGAGAAATCCTCGGCTGTCATAAAGCGCATATCGCGGTTTGTAATAATGCCGATCAGCTTGCCGTCGGTGCAAATCGGAACGCCCGAAATTTTGTACTTGCCCATGAGCGCGTCGGCGTCACGGACGGTGTTTTCGGGAGATAGGAAAAACGGATTTACGATAACGCCGTTTTCGCTTCTCTTAACGCGGTCTACCATATCCGCCTGTCTTTCGATGGGCATATTCTTGTGGATAATGCCCACGCCGCCCTCACGCGCGATGGCAATTGCCATTTCGGTTTCGGTTACGGTGTCCATAGCCGCGGTCATAAGTGGAGTATTGAGCTTGATTGTCTTTGTCAGGTTTGTTGAAACAGATACGTTTTTCGGCTCGACGTTTGATTCGCCGGGGATAAGAAGGACGTCGTCAAAGGTAAGTCCCTCTTTGCCGAATTTGTCGTTGAAATTTGTGTTCAGCATACTTTCTTCCTCCATCCATTACATATATTTAAACTTAATTATATCAAAAAAATACTCTATTGGCAACACTATTTTTGCGTTATTTAAGTCTTTTTGAGTATTTGCGGCGAATTTTGTCAGAACTAATGCGGCAAAAGCGCTTTCCGACTTTTTTCATATTGACATTTTTTTCATATAATTATAAAATTAATATGACTTATTTTTAGATTAGAAAGGCTATGTTAATATGAAAACTCTGATTAAAATATTATGTGCTGTTTTGGTTTTGTCATCCGCCGCGGTTTTTGCAGGCTGCGGAGAAAACAACGACCTTGTGGCGTCTACCGTGGCTGTTGAGGAGACCACCGACGACAGCAAGATGAATATTTCTGAGCAGGCGGACATCAGCAAGCTTCACGCAATTAATTACGAAGGCGACGAATTTGCAGGCTACTGGCAGATTACCGATGGTGAAGGCTCGCAGTTCAAGAGCTTTGTTTACGCCTTTGACGGAAAAGGCAAGGCTTACCTTATTATCGGCACAACAGGATATATTGAAAACTACAAGGCTGAGACCAAGACCGACGACAGCGGAAGTTCGTATAAGGCGGTTACTGTTCAGCTTATGTTCGGAATAAACGGCGTTTATAAATACGAATTTTCCGAGGACAAATCCACCCTTACTCTCACAAACACTTCGGGCGGAAAAACCACTACGCTCAAAAAGATGGCTACGTTTTCATTTGTTCCTATCCCCGACCCCGAGCCTGTTATTGACGAAAAGCTGCTCGGCGCGTGGAAGGATGACAACGGCGAGTATTACTACTTTGACAAGAGCGGAATTATGTACAACACAATGAACGGCATAAACTTTACCTTTGCAAAGTACTCCGCGAAGGACGGCAAGGTCACCTCGGTTTTCACAACCAACAAAGAGGAAACCAACACCGTTGACTATTCGGTTGACGGCGATACGCTCACATACAACAAATTTAAGTTCAAGAAAATTGCGGTTGACGAGCTGGTATAATTATGGCTGTTAAAATTGAAACGGTAAACACCGCTGAATTTAAAATGAAATATTTTAAGTTCGGCTGCGGAGAGCAGACTGTGGTTGTCATTCCGGGGCTGAGCCTGAAAAGCGTAATCGAATCCGCAAACGGTATTGCAAATGTATTCAAGTTGATGGGTGATAAATACACCGTGTACTTTTTCGACCGCAGAACCGACTGCGGAGAAGATTACAATGTAGAGGATATGGCTGACGATACCGCCGAGGCTCTTGATATTCTCGGGATAAGCGGCGCTTATGTTTATGGTGTTTCGCAGGGCGGAATGATAGCCCAGCTTATCGCGCTCAAACGGCCCGACCTCGTAAAAAAACTCGCGCTCGCCTCGACCACCTCGAGATTTACCGGAGATAACAGCGCTGTTATTGAAAAATGGGCTGACCTTGCGGCGAAAAAGAAAATTTTAGAGCTGATCAACTGCTTTATCGAGGCGGTTTACTCAAAGGAATTTGCCGAAAAATTCGGAGAGTTAATCAGGCAGATGTTAATCGGCGTCAGCGCCGACGAGCTGCACCGCTTTGAAATTTACGCGAGAGCCTGTAACGGCTTTGACGTATACGATAAGCTCGATAAAATCGCCTGTCCTGTTTATGCGGCAGGAGCGACAGGCGACAAGGTTTTCGGCTGTGAGCCGATAGCAGAGCTTGCGGAAAAAACAAACGCAAGACTTTATATTTATGAAAATTACAGTCACGCGGTCTATGATGAAGCGCCTGACTTTATAGAAAGACTTGTTAAATTTTTCGATGAATAATGACATAATAAAACAGCGTTGTATCAAAAGATACAGCGCTGTTTTCTACTTTTTATACTCCGTAAGCTTCCATTCTTTTTTCAATTCCGTGCTGATTGGGAAAACCCTGAACAGCATAATTCCGTTTTTGCTGTCCTCTTTATTGTCCTTGGTGCTGAGCGTAAAGACAAAGCCCTCGTACCACAGTGAATCCTCAGAACCTGTTGCAAGCTGATAAAAAACATTCTGCAGGGTGTCGATTTTGTCTGTGCCGAAGCTGCCTGCCGCCTCTGCCGCAATTGCAGCCCTGCGAAGAATATTGTCGCTGTTATTCTCTCCGCTCTCCTGCGCCATAAAGTGGCTCATCGTTGTGCCAATGCCGATATTCATCAGCTTATTGCTCTCGGTCTCGACTGTGGCGGTGATGTTTACGTTTTCATCGTCGTAGTAGTAATACTGAATTTCAACGCCGTGGTTGTCGGTTTCGGGCGTTCCCATCTTGCTCCACTTGTTCATAGTAATCAGGTCTTTGTCGCCGATTAGTTTTTTTGTGGAGTTGTAGCGTTCGGTAAATTCGGCGAGGGTAAAGGCAAAACGTTTGCCGTTTACGTTCTCGCTCGGCTCAATCGCCGTTGTCACGGGCTCGGCGTCGTCATCGACAGCGGAAATGCTCTTTGGCTGCTCAATTTTGAGCTTTGCGCCGCCCGAACAAGCCGTCAGCCCGAAAATTATTACAGCCGACAGCAGCAATGCCGTTATTCTTTTTCCTATCTTCATATACCTTACCTAAAACTTTTAATTCTCCCCCAACGCCTTGCGCATTGGGGGAGATTGCAGTTTATTAATTATTCCTCTGCAGGGGCTTCTTCTGTAGCTTCGGAATTTTCAGGAGCTTCTTCCTGCTTTTCCTCAGCTTCCTCGTCCTCGTGAGGAGCTCTTGCGACGGTTACAACCCTGTCTCCCTCGCCTGTTTTCATCAGGGTTACGCCCTTTGACGGACGCGAGCAGACTCTGATTGACTCCGCGGCAATTCTGATGATAATGCCGTCCTGCGAAATCATAATAATATCGTCATCGAGGTCAACCACCTTGATTGCGGCAACGTCGCCGTACTTTTCAACATGGTAGTTTGTTAGTCCCTTACCGCCTCGTGACTGAATACGGTAATCCTCGGGCTTTGAAAGTCTGCCGTAGCCGGTCTCGCTGACGGTCAGCACAAGTCCGCCGTCGCGTACAACGCTCATTCCGACAACCTCGTCGCCTTCCTTAAGTGAGATTGCCTTTACGCCGCGCGCGAGTCTGCCCATCGGGCGGACGTCAGTTTCCTTAAAGCGGATTGAAACGCCCTTCTTTGTGGCAACAATCACATTTGCGTTGCCGTCGGTCATTCTTACCCATGCGAGCTCGTCGCCCTCGTTGAGCTCAAGCGCGATAAGACCGCCCTTGCGCGCTGTGTTGTAGGCGTTGAGTGCAATTCGTTTGATGATACCCCTGCGGGTTACCATAATCAGGTATTTTTCCTCGTCAAACTCGGGTACTCTAATCATCGAGGTTACCTTTTCATCGTTTGAAATCGGGAGCAGGTTGGCTATATTAATGCCCTTTGACTGTCTGCTGCCCTCGGGAACCTCGTAGCATTTCAGGCGGTATACTCTGCCCTTGTCGGTAAAGAACAGAACGTAGTCGTGGGAGTTGATGATGAACATCTCGGTTGCGACGTCCTCTTCACGGCGCGACATACCTGATACTCCCCTGCCGCCTCTGCGCTGAATTTTATATGTATCTACCGCAAGGCGCTTTACATAGCCGAAGTGAGTGAGGGTAAGCACGCACTCCTCCTGCGGAATAAGATCCTCAATATCAACCTCGCCGCTGATTGCGCAAATCTCTGTGCGGCGCGGGTCGGCATACTTGTTGCGGATAGCGATAAGCTCTTCCTTGACGATTTCGAGCTTTCTGGTCTCGCTGCCGAGAATTTCGAGATAATTTTTGATTTTTTCCTGCAGAGCTGCAATTTCGTCCTCAATCTTGTGACGCTCCATATTTGTGAGCTGTCCGAGTCTCATCTGCACAATTGCCTGTGCCTGAACCTCGTCAAGACCGAAGCGCTCCATCAGCGCTGCTCTTGCTGTGGGCAAATCCTTGCTCTTTCTGATAATCGCGATAACCTCGTCGATAAAGTCAATCGCAATCTTCAAGCCTTCCAAAATATGCTCTCTGTCCTGAGCTTTTTTGAGGTCATACTCGGTACGGCGGCGGATTACATCCTCCTGGAACTCCACATAGCAGCGGAGCATATCCTTAAGGGTTAAAATCTTAGGCTGGCCGTCGACAATTGCGAGCATAATCGCGCCGAAGGTAACCTGCAGCTGGGTGAATGAGAAAAGCTGGTTGAGCACAATCTGAGGCGAAGCGTCACGCTTGATGTCAATCTCGATGTGCATACCCTTACGGTCGGAGTGATCCTCAATATTCGAGATACCCTCAATCCTCTTGTCCTTAACAAGGTTCGCGATATTTTCAATAAGCCTTGCCTTGTTAACCTTGTAAGGCAGCTCGCTTACTATAATTTTAAATCTGCCGTTCTTTGCTTCGATAATCTCGGTCTTTGCGCGGACGGTGATTTTGCCCTTACCTGTGGCGTAGGCGGCTCTGATTCCGCTTCTGCCCATGATAATTCCGCCTGTCGGAAAGTCCGGACCGGGAATACAGTCCATAAGCTCGGGCAACTCAATGTCGGGATTGTCGATATACGCACAGGCGGCGTCGATAGTCTCACCGAGATTATGCGGCGGAATTTCGGTCGCCATACCAACGGCGATACCGCTTGAACCGTTTACAAGCAGGTTTGGAAAACGGCTCGGGAGCACAACCGGCTCTTTAAGTCTGTCGTCGTAGTTTGGTACAAAGTCAACGGTGTCCTTGTCGATATCGGTGAGCATTTCCATAGAAATTTTGCTCATCTTTGCCTCGGTATATCTGTAAGCCGCCGGCGGGTCGCCGTCGACAGAACCGAAGTTTCCGTGGCCGTCTACCAGCATATATCTCATTGAGAAGTCCTGAGCGAGACGAACCATTGCGTCATAAACCGAAGCGTCACCGTGGGGGTGGTACGCACCGAGCACCGAACCTACGGTATCGGCGCATTTATGGTAAGGCTTTGAGGGCTCAAGTCCTCTCTCGTACATTGTGTAGAGAATTCTTCTGTGAACGGGCTTTAGTCCGTCGCGCACGTCGGGCAGTGCTCTGGCTACGATTACGCTCATTGAGTAATCGAGGAAGCTCTGCCTCATCTCGTTTTGCAGGTCAACGTCAATTATTCTTTTGTCATTCACTTGCTGCTCGTTGTCCATCTTATTACCTCTTTATTTCAAATCATTCAATTATAATCTAAATCTCTTTAATATTCCCGTTCAGCTTTGCGTACAGCTCGGGCAAACGCTTTTTTGCGTTGCACGGTCTAAAGGTTTTTGAGTCGATAAAGCCGTGCTCGGTTGTGCCGTAGCAGAGCTCAACCTCCTTGCCGTCGCTCTCTTTTCTCCTTACGGAATAGGAAAATTCAATCCTCGCGGCTGTCATATGAATACACCAGGTGCGGACGATAAGCTCGTCCTCATAAAGCGCAGGCTGAATAAAGTGACAGGTCAGATTAACCAGCGGAAGCATAACTCCGGCGTTTTCCAAATCAGAATAGGTTGTCCCGAACATCTTGATAAAATCGGTTCTGCCTACCTCAAACCACACGGGGTAATTTGAATGGTGGGCAATTCCCATTCTATCGGTTTCGGCGTAACGCACTGTAATGTAACTTCTTGAATGCATAATATCCTCCGAAATTTATACGTCGAGGTTTTGTACGTACTTGGCGTTTTTCTCGATGAACTCACGTCTCGGCTCAACCTTGTCGCCCATCAGGATCGTAAAGGTTTCGTCCGCCGCCTCGGCGTCGCTGAGTTCTACCCTGAGCATAAGTCTTGAATCGGGGTTCATTGTGGTCTCCCAAAGCTGTTCGGAGTCCATCTCACCGAGACCTTTGTAACGCTGAATCTCGGTTTTACCCTCAATCTGAGCCAAAATCTGGTCGCGTTCAATGTCGGAATAAGCGTATTTATGCTCCTTGCCCTTTGTAATTCTGTAAAGCGGCGGCTGAGCGATATAAACGTGTCCGGCTTCGATAAGGGGCTTCATATATCTGAAGAAGAAGGTCAGCAAAAGTGTGCGGATATGCGAGCCGTCGACATCGGCATCCGCCATGATGATAACCTTATCGTATCTGAGTTTTTCAAGGTCAAATTCGTCGCCTATACCCGTGCCGAGCGCGGTGATTACCGGCATTAATTTGTCGTTGCCGTAAACGCGGTCGATTCTCGCCTTTTCAACATTGAGCATTTTACCCCAGAGAGGAAGAATTGCCTGAATTCTTCTGTCTCTGCCGCCCTTTGCAGAGCCGCCCGCCGAGTCTCCCTCGACGATGAAAATTTCGGTTTCGCTGCTGTCGCGCGACTGGCAGTCCGCAAGCTTACCGGGAAGCTGGGCGGATTCGAGAGCGGATTTTCTCCTGACGTTCTCTCTCGCCTTTCTCGCAGCTTCACGCGCCCTTGCCGAGGCGAGAGCCTTTTCAAAGATTGCCTTTGAAACCGCGGGATTTTCCTCGAGGTAGGTCATCAGCTTGTCGCGGACAAGCTTGTCTACCATTGTTCTTACCTCTGTATTACCGAGCTTTGCCTTGGTCTGTCCCTCAAACTGGGCTTCCTTTAGCTTAACGCTGATAATCGCCGTAATACCCTCGCGGACGTCCTCGCCGCTTAGGTTTTTATCGTTATCCTTTAACTTGCCGAACTTGCGCGCGTAGTCGTTCATCACGTAGGTCAGGGCACGCTTAAAGCCTTCCTCGTGAGTACCGCCGTCGGTTGTGTGGATATTATTGGCGAAGGTCAGCAGATTTTCGTTGTAGCTTTCGTTGTACTGCATAGCGATTTCTACCGCTACGGTGTCCTCCTCGTTCTTTGAGGAAAAGTAAATTACGTCGGGATGAATAACAGCCAGCGAGCGTTTTTTGTGGATGTACTCTACAAAGCTCTTTATTCCGCCCTCATAGTGGAAGTTGTTTTTGATGATTTCTTCGGGATTGCGCTCGTCCCTGAGTTCAATGTGAACGCCTGCGTTGAGGAACGCCTGCTCTCTTAAACGTCTTTCGAGCACCGAATAATCATAGATTGTGGTTTCCTTGAATATCTCGGGGTCAGCCTTGAAGCGAACCTCTGTGCCCTTGATGTCGGACTTGCCGATTTTTTCGAGCTCGTTGATAATTTTTCCGCGCTCATAACGCTGGAAATAAATATCCTCGCCGTCGCAAACCTTAACCTCGAGCCATTCGGAAAGCGCGTTAACAACCGACGCGCCTACGCCGTGGAGACCTCCGGATACCTTGTATCCGCCGCCGCCAAACTTACCGCCTGCGTGGAGCACGGTAAATACAACGGTAACCGCAGGAAGACCTGTCTTGCTGTTTACGCCGACGGGAATTCCTCTGCCGTTATCGGTAACTCTGATGATATCGCCGGGCTCGATTACAACGTCAATTTTTGAGCAGTAGCCTGCGAGCGCTTCGTCGATTGAGTTATCAACAATTTCATAAACCAGATGATGAAGTCCTCGGGGACCGGTTGAGCCGATATACATGCCCGGACGTTTTCTTACCGCTTCAAGTCCTTCGAGAACCTGAATTTCATCCGCGCCGTATTCCTGTTCAACCTTGGTTATCTCAATGTTTTCTTCGGTTTGTTCAATATTCTTTTCTACACTATCCATAAAATCCTCCGAATATTCATTATCTACTTCTTTTCAACAAACAAAATATAGTAAGGCACGAGCGTTAACGCCAATGCCGTTAATACAACGTTAATTATAAATAGAGTTATAAGATTTACTCCTGCAAAGCCGATTAGCAGTAAATTTACCGCGATTAAAATAATCAGGTATTCGATAAACATTACAATCAGCTTTTTCTTTGAAATTTTAAATCTCTTTTTGCAGTGGTAACATTCTTGTTCTTTCTTAAAGATTAATTTTCTGACGTCGCCGTACCTGTAAATTGTCTTGCAGTGCGGACAGACAGGCAGGGACGGTAAAAACAGATTAGCCATAATTATTAAAACCTTCTGTTGGCGGAATATCTGTTATTGTCGTTTTTTTCAGTCTTTTTAGGCTCGGGAGCTTCCTCATTGCCGAAAATCTCTTCCTCGGCAGAAACGGGCTCAGCCTCGGGAGTTTCAATATAATGACGGCTCCTGTTTATCCTTGTACCCTCGGAATGAAGCTTTTTTAGAGGAGAATCCTCAGTTCCTGCGTGGTTTTCCCTAACGTCGCTTATAACCTCAACATAGGGCTTTTCCTGAGAATTAAGCTCAGTTGAATTTGAAACCAAATCCTCATTTTCCGTCTGAGTTTTAGCCGCGTTGCGCTCTGCCTTTATTTTATTAAACACGTCGTTGTTAATCTGGAACTGGTTTGAACCCTCGGCGTAGCCGATTTCGTCGTCGAGCTCGGAGATTGAGAGATTGTCGGAGTACTCAATTCCTGCACGCTTTGCTTCCATAGACTTTTGATACTTTTTAAGCGGATCGAATTTTACGAAATTCGGAGAAACAAGTCCGAAGATGATCAGCGGAATTGCCACTGCCAAAATTCCGAGCGGATTGCTCACCATATTCAGCGCAATCCATGCGGTCAAAATCACCGCAGAGATAATTGCGCAGATGATAAACACCAAAATTACCTTTTTGTTAATAAATACATGGCTTTCCTTTCCGCATCGGGAACAGACGTATTCCGCCTTTCTCCTGTAAGAAAATCTTTCCCAGTATGTAATTCTTTTTCCGCAGTACGGACATCTGTTTTTCCTGTTCATAGCTCTCTCCGTAAAATTAATTTATATACCTTCAAATTTATAAGCTCAGTTTTCTTCTCGACAAGGTTTTGGTTGAAAGCTGAGAAATATAAACGCTTGTTTTGCCTTTATCATTACAAACTACAAACGACCTCGGCAGCTCGTAGGACACGTTTATAACCTCGCCGTTTTTTTGAGCCGCCGCCAAAAAATCACGTGTCTTTTTAGAAACCGTGCAGGCGTCGATGTCAAACATCGCGACGATTTTTTCGGTATTTATTACAACGTCGTTTCCCAAATGCAAATACATATATCAGTTTTCTTCCTCTGAAATTTTGCCGTTATTCACAAGGAAAACCTTTCCCTGTTTAAGCTGTTCTTTGTTTGATTTTTCACAGCAGGTTATAAAAACCTGACAGCCTTCAAGCTCGTTTAGCAGATAGTCCTGACGGCTGTTGTCAAGCTCGGACAGTACGTCGTCGAGCAAAATTACGGGCTCCTCGCCCATTTTTTCTCTGAGTACGGCGGCTTCCGCTAGCTTTAGCGACAATACAGCGCTCCGCTGCTGTCCCTGAGAGGCAAACGACTTTGCGTTTTTGCCGTTTATGATAACCTCAACGTCGTCGCGGTGAGGTCCTGCAAGCGTTACTCCGCAGGCAATTTCGTTTTGACGGTTTGTGCTGTACTTTGAGCGCATTTTTTCTTCAATTTCTTTCACGCTGTTGCTATACTCGGCGCCTACGCTTGAAATATATTTGAGCTCGAGTTCCTCTTTATTTTTTGAAATTCCGCTGTGATACACCGCCGCCTTTTGAGTTATCATATTTACAAACTCAAGTCGCTGTTTTAAGAGCCTTGCGCCCGACATAATAATCTGGTCGTCCCAGATATCGAGCGTTGATTCGAGCGCGGGATTTCTCAGCACGTCCTTAAGCAGGGCGTTTCTCTGAGCGATAAGGCGGTTGTATTTTGAAAGCATTACCGCGTTTTTCAGCTTTTCGCGGCAGATTGCGCTGTCTATAAAATTTCTTCTCTCCCCCGGACCTCTTTTGATAAGGCTGAGATTTTCGGGAGAAAAAACAACCGCGCAGAATTTTTCTATAAGCGCGGACGAGGAGCGCTTTTCAACACCGTTGATTTTTACGTTTTTTTTCGTCGCTGAAAAACCGAGAGAAGCGTTTTGCTCCCTCTCCTGACCGTAAAACTCACATTCGAGCCGGGAAAAGTCCGTTCCCCACTTTATCATTTCACGCGCGTTAGCAGTTCTGAACGAATGGCCTCCGCAGAACAGCCAAAGCGCTTCGATGATATTTGTTTTTCCCTGTGCGTTGTCGCCGTAAATTATATTTACACCGTCGCAGGGAAAAATTTCCGCGTCGTCTAAATTTCTGAAATTTTGAAATTTTAAGCTGTTAACCTTCATTTATTCAACATTAATCAGAGTTCCGTTATACTCGGCGGTATCGCCGGGTCTCAGCTTTTTTCCGCGCATGGTGCAGACCTCGCCGTTGACCTTGACCTCGCCGTTTTGAATAACGACCTTCGCCATTCCGCCGGTATACGCCTCTCCGCTGAGCTTCAGCAAGTCCTGAAGCTTAATGTATTCTGTGTTAATTTTGATATTCTCAGTTTTCATTAGCAAGCCTCATCGGCACAACGATGCTCAAAAAGCTGTCGCCCGAAACGGGTTTTACAATAATCGGAGAAACCGGACCGTTGAGCACGAGCTTAACCTCGTCGGTGTCGGTATTCTTGAGCGCGTCGAGCATATATTTGTTGTTAAAGCCGATTTCTACGCTCTCTCCTGCGATGTCAACGTCGATAACATCCTTTGCGCTTCCGACAGCCGAGGCGCAGGAAAGTCTGATTTCGTTTTCAAGGAACTTACACCTTACGGGGCTGGGAGTTCTCTCGTTATTGAGAAGCGACATTCTCTCGACCGACTCAATCAGCTTGCGTGTAGAGATTACGAGGACGGTTTTTTCTTCCGTTGAAACCGTAGCCTTGTAGTCGATGAAAGTACCCTCGATAAGTCTTGAAATTACCCTGTAGCTCTTAACCTTAAAGGTGATGTGCCTTTGACCGATAATAATATCAACCGGCTCGTCGTCCTCGGTAAGGAGCTTCAAAATTTCGAGCTGGGTCTTGCCGGGTACAACAAAAGAATTACTGCTCTCGGTATCGACGTTCTCTTTTCTGATAGCCATTCTGTAGCCGTCGATTGCAACTATAGTAAGGGTTGAATTGTCAATTTCAAATAATGAGCCTGTGTAAATCGGCTTCGCCATATTTTCGCTTACCGCGTAAACTGTTTGGCGAATCATATCTCTTAAAACCTTTGAGCTGAGAGTGATTGAATCTGTCTGTTCAAAGTTTGGCAGGTCGGGATATTCAACGGACGACATACCCATAATTTTATAATCCGCCTGTCCGCAGGTGATATAGGTTACCATTCTGTCGTCGGTCTCGATTGTAACGACCTCCTCAGGAAGTCTTCTTACGATATCGAGGAACAGCCTTGCGCCGATTACGATTTCTCCCTCTTTAATAATTGAGGCTTCGATATCGGTGGTAATTCCGATTTCGAGGTTGTAGCCCGAGATATTGAGCTTATCTCCGTATGCCTTTACAAGTACGCCCTCAAGAGCAGGAATTGAAGATTTTGAAGAAACTGCCCTTGATACGTTTGAAACGGCAGAAACCAAATCTGTTTTAGAACAGGTAATTTTCATTTCGTATATCTCCTCTGATGATATATTCTTTTAAATTTCAGTAGTAGTAGTAGGCAGTGTTAAAATATGGAAAAGTGCCTTAAGACGGCTTGTCTGTTCGGTTTTTTTATCAACACCGTGTTATTAAAAATTTAATGAATGATGTTTATAAAATTTTAACACACGTTAACATTGACTGACAAAGTTAAACATTATCAACGTTCTGACATAATTTTCTATATTGAAAGATGTTAGTTTATAGAATAAATTTATCTGTCCTGAATGTTCTTGATTGTGTCGTCAATAAGCTCTTTTACTTTTCTGTCCTTATTAATAAGGTTCTCTACCTTTTGAATTGAGTAAATTACCGTTGAGTAGTGACGGTGACCGAACTCCTCACCGATATTTACCATAGAGAGCGTTGTAATTTGCCTTGTGATGTAGATTGCTATATGACGCGCGTTGCTGATGTTAGCGCTCTTGTTTTTCTGAGAGCGGATTTCCTCGGGAGTTACGCCGTAGGTGCGCGCAACCTCGTCAATAATTCTCTCAACCGTTACCTCGGGCGGAACGTCGTTGTTGAGAACGTCCGCGATAACCTCCTGAACGGATGTGAGAGAGGGCTTTTCATTATTAAGAAGTGATTTTGCCTTTAGCTTTTTAACAGTGCCCTCAAGCTGGCGGATATTTGCCTTTAGCTTTTTGGCTATGTACTCGCAGATTTCGTTCGACAGCTCAATGTCGACAAGCTCAGCCTTGCGCTTAATGATTGCAATTCTCGTCTCCAAATCAGGCGGCTGAATGTCGGCAATTAAGTCCTGCTCAAAGCGCGAGCGCAGACGGTCGTCAAGGGTTCTGATTTCCTTCGGCGGACGGTCTGAGGTGAGTACAATCTGCTTTCTCGCCTCGTGAAGCGCGTTAAAGGTGTGGAAGAATTCCTCCTGGGTACTCTCCTTGCCGCCGATAAACTGAACGTCGTCCACCAACAGGACGTCGGCGTGTCTGTACTTATGTCTGAACTCGCTCATCTTTGCCTGACGCAGACTTTCGATAAGCTCGTTTGTAAAGTCGTCGCCCTTGATATAGCAGATAACCATATCGGGGTTGTTCTTTTTAATCTCGTTTCCGATAGCGTAAAGCAGGTGGGTTTTTCCAAGTCCCGAGTTGCCGTACAGGAAAAGAGGATTGTATGCCTTTGACGGATTTGTTGCAACCGCAAGGCAAGCCGCGTGAGCAAATTTATTTGACGAGCCTACGATAAAGGTATCGAAGGTGTACTCATAGTTTGCGTTTGTTTCCTCGCTGATAACCTCCGGAGCAGGCGTGCTGATATTAGCTTCATCCGGAGTTTTAAGCGCGATGTTGAATTTATTGTCAAAGATAGCCTCAAACGCTTCGTTTAACAGCGGAATGTAGCATCTTTTAATAGTCTGTCTGTGAAAATCGTTCGGAACGATAAGATAAGCCGTGTTGCTTTCAAAGTCAAGGTTGAGCGGTTTAATCCTGCTGATCCATGTATTGTAAGCCACGTCCGTAATTTTTGTTTTGCAGTAGGAGCATATCAGCTCCCAAGCGTCGTTAAATGAATCCATTTTCTCCTCCACATCCTCATAGGGCATTGTTTTGCGGGTTAAGGTGATTGTGCCCGTTTTACATATTTAAATAATCAAAAATTCCTGTAGTCGCAAATTAACCCACAATAATTCCATTCTAAATAATTATACTCCAACCGCGAATAAAATGCAAGCATTTTGACTTTATTAAGAATTACATTTTAAATGTATATATAGAGAATTTTAGTTTAAAATGTCAAAACTTTTTTGAAGTATTTTGATTTTGATTTTTCCGCAAATTGCAATAGCAAGTTGAAACAAATTTAACGTTTGTAGTAGAATGTCGTGAGTTTCTTGAGAGAGGAGCGTAGCGACGAGTGAGAGAAACTCACGACGGCGCGGCTCAAGCTGCCCTGTATATCCTGTCGAGTTCCTGCTCAAAGAGTTCCTCCGGAGTATGATACCCGAGTATCTTTCTGGGCAGATTGTTGATTTTGTCAGCAAAAAAGAGGATATCATCAGCACTGTAGTCATCTATGCTCTTCCCTTTTGGAATAAATCTGCGAAGCATTTTGTTGTGACATTCATTTGTTCCTTTCTCATAGGAAGAATACGGATGAGTAAAGTACACTGAAATCCCTTTTGATTCAACCTGAGAAAGATTGGCAAACTCAGATCCGTTATCTCCGGTTATGCTCTTGAACACTTCGTTATATTTATCTCCGAATTGCTCAATTAACCCGGATAGAGCTTCGTCTATAGCTTCAGCAGAATGATCTCTTATTTTCAGCCATATTGATTCACGATGCTTACGCTCAACTATTGTCATTACCTGAGATTCACCCTCTGTTTTTCTGCCGATAACGCTGTCAATCTCCCAATGACCGAATTCTTCACGAGTATCAACATCATCAGGTCGCATTTCAATACTGTTGCCGAGATTTCGCTTGTTTTCTCGGATTCGGTTTCCTTTGGTGTTACGCTTTAGCTTTTCAGGTAAATCTATATTTTTGATATTTAGCAAACCTAAATCAACGTAGTTGTACAGCGTTTTCGTGCAAACCATTTGTTTATCAGTATACAGATGATTTGCTTTGGCGTAACCTACGCAAGCATCAAGCGACCAGCCTTCTTCACGGAATTTCTTTTCAACATACTGAAGAAAACCGACCACTTCAAGACAATTGATATTTCTGCGGCTGTTTTTGCGACGTTCAAGGTAAACTTCCTTACCCTTATCTGCTTTATATCTCGCAACCTTACCGTTATACAAATATACAGTACCTCGTTCAACTTCATTTCTGATGGTATTGTATGGTCTGCCAAGGTGTTTGGCGATAGCATAAATTGACCAACCGTCTTTAAGTCGAACCTCTATTTCGTGTCGTTCTTCTGATGTTATGTGTTGAAATTTCTTGTGCTCCGTGTTACAATTGGAATTGTCCATAGTGATGATTCCTTTCGAATTGGTGTGTGGTAACTCAATTCTACTACAGAATCGTCGCTGTGGACTCTTTTATTTTATTGTTTCAACTTCATTTTACAACGCGCGATTTTGATTTTTCAAAAATTTCAACACACTATAAGTTGTTATCAAAGTTTCAAAAATAACTATATTTAGTGGTGAATTTTTAACGGCAAAAAAAACTTGACGGATTTGATAAAATAAGCTATAATGCTATATTGCAAGGATAGGGCAGTAGGTTTATTCCTCTGCTCCGAAACCTAAAAAAGGAAGTAAAAAGCATTACATTCCACTATATTCCGATATGCTTTTTAACCTTATAATTTCGAAGGGAGGGTTTTTGAGTATGTTGAGAACATATCAGCCTAAAAAGCTTCACAGAAAAAAAGAGCACGGCTTCAGAAAGAGAATGGCTACATCTAACGGCAGAAAAGTTTTGGCGAGAAGAAGAGCTAAGGGCAGAAAAAGGTTGTCTTACTAAGGCGTTTAGTGAATAACAAACTGTAAAAGCGGATGTTTTTCATAAGCCTTGCTTTTGAACTTTTCAAAACGCAACGACTTAAAACAGCCGCATTTTATTTATATGTTGTTTATTAAATAGTCTAAAGAACGACCACTTTTAATTGTGGTCTTTCTTTAATTATATCCGCCGAGGTATTGTTATGGGTAAGTATGTTACGGTCAAGGAAAACAGAGATTTTTCGAGAATTTATAAAAGAGGAAAATCCTTTGTAAGTCCCGTGCTTGTTACCTATGTAATAAAAAACCGGTCGGATAACGTAAGATACGGCATTACTACAGGTAAAAAAATTGGCAACGCAGTAAAACGCTCAAGAGCAAGAAGAGTTATAAGAGCCTCATATTATCAACTTTATTCCAAACTCAATTCCGGCTACGATATTATTTTTGTAGCGAGAGGAAAAACGCCGTTCGTAAAATCTCAGGTTGTGTTAAGCGCAATGCAAAAGCAGCTTGAACAGGCAGGCGTTATAAGTAAAAGCTAATCCTCACGGTTATTAACGGTAGATTATTATGAAAAAAGTTTTAATGGCTTTAATCAGATTTTATCAGTCCGCAATATCTCCTTATACTAAAGCCCGCTGCATATACACCCCTACGTGTTCGCAGTACGGACTGGAGGCTATAGAGCGTTTCGGAGCGTTAAAGGGCAGCGCTCTGACAATATGGCGTTTTTTACGCTGCAATCCGTTTGCCAAGGGCGGGTACGATCCCGTCCCGGAAAAAAAGAAAAAATAACGATGAGGTAAATTTATGCAAATTTTCGGTTTTCTCGGATACTTCCTCGGATATCTGCTTTGGGCATTATTCTACGTATTTCAGAATTTCGGTATTGCGATTATTGTATTTACAATCGTAATTAAACTTGTGCTGTTCCCGTTCTCTGTAAAGCAGCAAAAGTCAATGGCAGGCACTGCAAGACTGTCAAAAAAGCAGAAGGAGCTTCAGGAAAAGTACGGCAATAACCGCCAGCTCCTTCAGGAAGAGATGAACAAGCTCTATGAAAAAGAAGGCGTAAAGCCCATGGGCGGCTGCCTTACAATGATTGTTCCGATGCTTGTTCTATTCGGCGTGTTCTACGCCGTTGCGTATCCCCTTACAAATACTCTGCACATCAACGCCGACAGCGTTAACAAGGCTGTAGCTTATATTCAGCAGATTCCCGGATACGCTTCAAGCGCAAACCCTGCTTATCAGCAGATTGCGCTCTTAAGGGTATTCCCGAACATTGCGAATACCGAAGCTATTCAGGGACTTTTCAGCGCGGCTGACATCGACAAAATCCACTTATTTTCTAACGGATTTACAATTTTCGGCGGCGTTGATCTGCTTATGGTTCCCTCGGACTTCGGCTTCTGGTCATGGTATCTTCTGTTCCCAATCCTCTGCTTTGTTTCAAACGTAGGTTCACAGTTTGTAATGCAGAGAGTGAACAAAAATCAGATGAACCAGCAGCAGGGCTGTATGAAGGTTCTTATGTACGCGCTTCCGCTTTTCTCGGCTTATATCGCCTACAGCGTACCCGCGGCTATGTCCTTCTACTGGATTATTTCGGCATTACTCAGCTTGGTACAGTCGATTATTCTTGCAAAGGTTCTCGGACCCGTTCAGCTTAACGCGAAAAGTGAAGCAAGGCACGCAGCGCTCATGTTTGAAAACGAGGCTAAGGTGCCGTATGTTTACGCGCCGCAGGAAAAGGCGGTTGCTTCGGTAAACAATAAAAATAAGAATAAGAAGAAAAAGTAAATTGTTTTTTAACCGTAAAAAACAGGAGAAGAAAATATTATGTTAAAAGAAGTTATCGGCGTCGGAGATACCGAGCTTGAGGCTCTTAACGACGCAAAAAAACAGTTGGGACTTGACGAGACCGACGATGTTGAATTTGAGCTTATTCAGAGGGCTGAGAAAAAAATGTTCGGTCTTTTCGGCGGAGCTCCCGCTAAGGTTAGAATTATCATCAAGGACACTCCCGAGGAAAAGGCTGAGAAGTTCTTGAGGGAAGTACTTGATAAAATGCAGCTCTCCTCTGTTGAGGTTGAGAAGAAGAGCGAAGAAGGCGCTGTAGAGTTTAATCTCTCGGGCGAGGACGTTGGCTTTGTAATCGGCAGAAGGGGAGAGACTCTCGACGCTCTCCAATACCTTACAAGCCTTGTTGCAAATCACAGCGAGGATCCTTATATTAAGGTTACCGTAAACACAGGTAATTACCGCGAGAAAAGAGAGAAAACTCTTGAAAGTCTCGGCAGAAAGCTTGCTTTCAAGGCTATCAAGACAGGTAAAAAGACCTCGCTTGAGCCTATGAACCCCTACGAGAGAAGAATTATCCACACCTCTGTTCAGAAGGTTAACGGTGCAATCTCTTGGAGCGAGGGAGAGGGAGCGGCAAGACACGTTGTTATCGGTCCCGACCCAAAGGTTAAGGGTAACCGCAAGGGCGGATATAACAACAACCGCAGAGGCGGTTCAAGACGTTCCTACAATTCAAACAACCGCTCAAAAAGCGCGTCTGTAAATCCCGACAGAGTTCCGCTCAATGAAGGCGGCGAAACAGGACTTTACGGAAGACTTGATAAATAAGCTTTTCAAATTATAGGAAAGCAAAATAAAACTAAAGTTAGGGCGGAGATTTTTCCGCCCTTTTAATTTAACTGCTATGAATGATAACAAAACTATTGCCGCAATAAGTACAGCCCAGGGCGAGGGCGGAGTCGGAGTAATCAGAATTTCAGGCGAGGACTCCGCTGTTATCGCTGACAGAGTTTTTAAGAATATAAATTCAAAAAAGCTTGCCGAAATGAAGGGCTATACCGCGGCTTTCGGAAAAATTATATATAATAATGAGGAGCTTGACGAGGCGGTTGCGCTTGTTTTCAAAGCTCCGCACAGCTATACCGGCGAAAATGTTGTTGAGCTTTCCTGCCACGGCGGAGTTTACATAACAAAGCAGGTTTTACGCGCCGTGCTCGACGCAGGAGCTGTTCCTGCCGAGCCGGGAGAATTTACCAAGCGCGCGTTCTTAAACGGTAAAATTGATTTGACCGAGGCGGAAGCGGTAATTGATATTATTACCGCGAAGAGCAGAGGAGCCGCGCGCTCGGCTATGTGTGTAAAGAAAGGCGTGCTAAGACGGAAAATCAGCGCGGTTAAGGATGACTTGCTGTCGCTTACCGCCCATCTTTCCGCTTGGGCGGATTATCCCGAGGAGGATATTGCCGAGGTCGATGACGATATGATTTACTCGACCTGCGACAGCGCCGTTAATGAGCTTGAAAAAATGCTCTCGACCTACGACGCCGGACAGGCGGTAAAGCAGGGAATTGACACCGTTATCGCAGGACGTCCGAATGTCGGCAAAAGCACGCTTATGAACTTGCTTTCGGGCAGTGAAAAGAGCATTGTCACCGATATTCCAGGCACGACGAGGGATATTGTCGAGGACACCGTTGTTGTAGGCGACGTCATTTTAAGGCTTAGCGATACAGCAGGATTGAGAAACACCGACGACGCGGTTGAAAAAATCGGCGTTGACCGCGCAAAGAAGCGCCTTGAACAGTGCGGACTTCTGCTCGCGGTTTTTGACAACAGTCAAACACTCAGCGAGGATGATTATAACTTGATTGAAGCCTCACAGGGCGTGCCGACTATAGCGATAATTAATAAAACTGATTTGGAAAATAAGCTTGAAATAGACAAGATAAAATCTAAGATAAGCAATATAATATATATTTCTGCCGCAAACGGAGAGGGCAAAGAGGATATTATCACCGCGGTTGAGAAGATTGCAGGCACTGCAAGGCTCAACCCCAGCGAGGGAATTCTCTCGAATGAGCGCCAGCGTGCGAATGTAAGCAACGCGCTCAAATCCGTTAAAGAGGCAAAGCAGGCGCTTGAATTGGGACTTACCTATGACGCGGTTACGGTGTCCTTAGAGGACGCAATTTCCGAGTTGCTCGAAATGACCGGAGAAAAAACAAGCGACGAAGTGCTCGACAGAGTTTTTCACAACTTCTGTGTGGGAAAATAAAGGAAGATTTTTATGAATTATTTTGCAGGTGAATATGACGTTGCCGTAATCGGCGCGGGTCATGCCGGAATTGAGGCGGCGCTTGCCGCGGCAAGGCTCGGATGCAACACCGTTATCTTTACAATTAATATGGACGCTGTGGGCAACTGCCCGTGCAATCCGTCAATCGGCGGCACAGCGAAGGGACACCTTGTCCGTGAGCTCGACGCCCTCGGCGGAGAGATGGGTAAAACCGCCGACGAGTGTTTTTTGCAGTCGCGTATGCTCAACCGCGGCAAAGGTCCTGCGGTTCATTCACTACGCGCGCAGATTGACAGAAGAAAATACTCCGACACCATGAAGCATAAGCTCGAGCTTCAAGAAAATCTTGAGCTCAGGCAGGCGGAGATTACCAATATAAAAAAGACAGACGACGGCTACGAGCTAAAAACTCAAATGCTTGCGATTTTTAAATGCAAGACGGTTGTTATCGCAACCGGCACATACCTCGGTGGCAGGATTTATGTCGGGGAGGTTAGCTATGAGAGCGGCCCCGACGGAATTTTTCCTGCGACTAAGCTCGGAAAGAGCCTTAAGGAGCTCGGACTTCCGCTTAGAAGGTTCAAGACAGGAACTCCTGCCCGTGTGCTCAGACGTTCGATTGATTTTTCAGAGCTAGAGGTGCAAAAGGGCGATGAACCGCCGCAGCCGTTTTCTTATGAGACGGAAAGCCTCGGGGAAAACAAGGTAGATTGCCACATCAGCTGGACTAACGATAAAACCAAGCAGGTTATCCTTGAAAATATCCACCGCTCACCTTTATATGCAGGCATGATTGAGGGAGTAGGACCGCGTTATTGTCCGAGCTTTGAGGACAAAATTATGCGGTTCAAGGATAAGCCCAGACATCAACTGTTTATTGAGCCGTGCGGCGAGAGTACAGAGGAAATGTATCTGCAGGGTATGAGCAGTTCACTGCCCGAGGAGGTTCAGCTAAAGTTTTACCGCACTATCAAAGGACTTGAAAATTGCGTTATTATGCGACCTGCTTATGCAATTGAATACGACTGCGTTGACCCGACCGCGATGAACCCGACTCTTGAATTCAAGAGTTTCGAGGGATTGTTCGGTGCAGGTCAGTTTAACGGCAGTTCCGGTTATGAGGAAGCCGCCGCTCAGGGCTTTGTAGCAGGAGTAAACGCCGCTCACAAGGTTTTGGGCAGAGAGCAGTTTGTTCTGACAAGGGCGAATTCCTATATCGGCACATTAATTGACGACCTCGTAACAAAAGGCGCAAACGAGCCTTACAGAATGATGACCTCGCGAAGCGAGTACCGACTTGTGCTCCGTCAGGATAACGCCGACGAGAGATTAACTCCCACAGGCTATGAGCTCGGATTAATCAGCGAGGAACGCTATCAAAAGTTTCTTAAAAAGCAGCAGATAAAAAAGGACGAGATTAAAAGGCTCGAAAAAACCACGCTTTCTCCGAGCGATGAGTTAAATAAATTGCTTGTTTCACGTGAAACATCGCCTGTCACAACAGGAGTAAGGGAGATTAATTTGCTCCGTCGTCCGCAAATCGGTTATGACGTTATTAAGCAAATCGACCCCGGCTGTCCTGACTTGGACGCGAATATAATAGAGCAGATTGAAATTGAAATTAAATACGAAGGCTACATCCAAAAACAGCTAAAGCAGGTTGAGCAGGTAAAAAAACTCGAGAAAAAACAACTGCCGTCTGACTTTGACTACACAACGCTTGCAGGTCTGCGCCTTGAAGCTCAGGAAAAGCTCAACAAGATAAAGCCGCTCAATATCGGGCAGGCTTCCAGAATTTCGGGAGTATCTCCTGCGGACATTAGCGTGTTGCTAATTTGGATGGCAGCAAATAAAAATCAGGATTAATTATGAATATTAAAAACTTTGTTTTATTAGCCGTTAAGGATTATAAAATTGAATTGTCCGAAGAACAGCTTGATCAGCTTCAAAAATATTTTGAGCTTTTGGTGTCGTGGAATGAGAAGATAAACCTCACCGCAATTACCGAGCCGAACGAGGTTGCAGTAAAGCACTTTGCAGACAGCCTGTCTGTATTCAATTACGTTGACTTTCAGAAAGGTGCAAGCGTAATTGACGTCGGAACGGGAGCAGGCTTTCCGGGCTTGGTGCTCAAAATCGCTCGACCTGACATTAAGCTAACCTTGCTCGATAGCCTTAATAAAAGGCTTAAGTTTCTCGACGAGGTGTTAAACACCCTCGGACTTGAAGCGGAGCTTGTTCATGCAAGGGCAGAGGAAGGCGGTCAGATTATTGATTTAAGAGAATGTTATGACTTCGCCGTATCAAGAGCAGTAGCAAGGCTAAACGTGCTATGCGAATACTGTCTGCCGTACGTCCGCCTTTCAGGTAAGTTTATCGCATTCAAGGGCGGAGAGGCTGACGAGGAAATTAAGTCCGCTTCAAAGGCAATCCAAGCTCTCGGCGGAAAGAAAACAGATGTATTATACTTTGAACTTCCCGAAAACAGCGGCAGCAGAACGCTTGTTGTCATAGAAAAGGTTCAGCCTACACCCGATAAATACCCCAGACAAAACGGTAAAATCAAAGCAAAGCCTTTATAATTTCTTAAAATAATTACTCGACAAAATACAGCTTAATAAGCTAAAACAATCTAAAAATTTAACACAGAATTTGACATAAACCGCACACCCGTTGTGGTATTATAATAGCACAGGGACAACCCCTGATGCTGACAAGGGTGATGCGGTTGAATTTTTTGGTAAAAGGCGAAAATAAAATTTCAGAAATACCAATAATAAAGATTCGGCCAAACAAAGCCCAACCCCGTAAGGTTTTTAATGAGGACGAGCTTTCGGCGCTGTCGCGGTCAATCGCGGAAAACGGAATTCTGCAGCCGCTTACAGTCAGAAAAGCAAGCCAGTCCGAATTTGAACTGATTGCAGGAGAACGCCGCTTACGCGCGGCAATCCTCGCGGGGATGAAGCGTGTTCCGTGCATTATAGTAAAATGCACAGACAAGGAATCTGCCGTATATGCTCTTCTTGAAAATCTCCAGCGGGCTGACCTCGGAATTTTCGAGGAAGCCCGAGGGATTTCAAGGCTGATTAGGCGGTACGGGCTTACACAGGAACAGGCGGCGGACAAGCTCGGAAAAACCCAGTCCACAATTGCAAACAAGCTCAGGTTGTTAAAGCTGAGCGGCGAGGAGCAGGAGTGGATAGAAAACGCAGGGCTTACCGAACGACACGCGAGGGCGCTTTTGAGAATTGACGATGAAGACATAAGGCGTGAGGTTCTCTCAAAGATAATCTCGGACAACCTCAACGTAAGCCAGACCGAAGCGCTTGTCGGCATATACAAACACAATAACCCGAAAACCGAAAAAAATCGGGGCAGAAGCAAAGCGGTGATAAAAGACATAAGGATTTTTCTGAATTCCATCAACAGAGCAATAGATACAATGCGGCTGTCGGGAATAGACGCGCAATCTGTAAAAACAGACTCAGAAAATTTTATCGAATACACAATCCGTATTCCCAAGTCGCAGCTTAATAAAACAGAAAAATCCGCGTAGACACTTAACTAACTTTCCACTTTGGGCGCAAGCCCAATCCACTCATACCCATTTCCTTATCTAACCCCTTGCGAAAAGACGTGCAGAAATGTGCGTCTTTTTGCATTTTAAAATATTAATTGTTTCACGTGAAACACCAACAACATAAAAAATTAAAAAATTCTTTAAATCCTCTTCAAAATCTAACACGTATATGGTATAATCTTAAAAGAATTTATTAGTAAGGATTTGAAATCAGTGGCAAAAATTATCGCTATATCAAACCAAAAGGGCGGAGTGGGCAAGACCACGACCGCCGTTAACCTTGCTGCTTGTCTCGGTGCACTCGGCAAAAAGGTTCTTCTTGTCGACGCCGACCCTCAGGGTAACGCCACAAGCGGCGTTGCTATCGACAAAAGCAAGGTTAAGCTTTCCACCTACAACATCCTTGTAGACGGAACAAAGGCAGAGGAGTGCGTGCTGACAACTCCGTATCAGAATCTTCATATTCTGCCGTCGTCAATTGACCTTGCCGCGGCGGAGCTTGAAATCGCGGAAAAATCACACCGCGAGGCACTTCTTAAAAATTCAATTCTGCCGATAAAGCAGTACTACGACTACATCATTATCGACTGTCCGCCGTCACTTGGACTAATCACGGCGAACGCGCTTACGCTTGCGGACTCGTTTATCGTTCCGATTCAGTGCGAATATTACGCGCTCGAAGGACTGTCACAGCTTATGAGCACGGTTAGGCGCATAAAAAGGCAGTATAATTACTCAATTGAGCTTGAGGGAGTTCTGCTTACAATGTACGACGGCAGGCTCAACCTGACTCAGCAGGTTGTTGAGGAGGTCAAAAAATTCTTCCCGGGCAAGGTGTTCGGCACGGTTATCACCAGGGGAGTAAGGCTTTCCGAGGCGCCGAGCTTCGGTATGCCTGTAATTTACTACGACAAAAACTGCAAGGGCAGCTTGGCGTACACCGAGCTTGCCAAAGAGTTGATTGCAAAGGAGAAACGCTGATGGCAAAAAAACTCGGCGGACTCGGCAAGGGTCTTAACGCCATATTCATAGAAAATGACAACGAGGACAAAAGCGGAGGCGTTACTCTGAATATATCGGAGATTGAACCGAACCGCTCTCAGCCGCGTAAGGAGTTTGACGAAAACGCGCTCAGCGAGCTTGCGCAGAGCATCTCCGAGCACGGACTTTTACAGCCGCTTTTGGTACGTCCTCTGCCGCTCGGCGGATATGAAATTGTAGCAGGCGAGAGAAGATACCGCGCTTGTCGTATGGCAGGGCTGACGGAAATCCCCGTAATTATCCGCGAGCTCGACGAAACCCAGACAATGGAGCTTGCGCTTATCGAAAACCTCCAGCGAGAGGATTTAACGCCGCTCGAAGAAGCCGAGGGTTACAGCGTGCTTGTCGACGAGCATAATATGACTCAGGAGGAGGTCGCGCGTTCGGTCGGTAAATCCCGTCCGGCAATCGCAAACGCGCTCAGACTTCTAAAGCTCCCCGACAGCGTTAAGGAGTATCTAAAGGAAGGCAAAATCTCGGCAGGTCACGCAAGGGCTCTGTTGACGCTCGACAGCGAGGACGATATGCAGGAGCTTGCGGATTTGATAGTAAGCAAGGATTTGTCGGTAAGACAGACCGAAAAGCTCTGCAAAAAAGCTCCGAAAACAAAGAAAGAGCAAAAAGCGGAGAAAAAACCGTCGTTTTACAGCATGGTTGAGCTCGCGCTTAACGAGAGCTTGGGCAGAAAAATAAGCATTACAAAAAACAAGGGCAAGCAGGGAGGTGTACTCCAAATTGAGTTCTATACCGACGAGGAGCTCACCGAGCTTTCCAACAAGTTAAAATAAAGGAGCAGAAAAATGATTGACATTAAATTTTTGAGAGAAAACCCCGACGCGGTAAAGGAAAATATAAAGAAAAAGTTTCAGGACCACAAGCTTGAGCTTGTTGACAAGGTAATTGAGCTCGATAAGCTCAGCCGAGAGGCAAAGCAGAAGGCTGACGACTTGCGTTCAAACCGCAACAAAATTTCTAAGCAAATCGGCGCTTTAATGGCTCAGGGCAAGCGCGAAGAGGGTATGGCGCTTAAAGAGGAGGTAACAAAGAAGGCTCAGCAGCTTCAGGAGCTTGAAGCTCAGGAGAGCGAGCTCAGCGCTCAGGTTACTGACATTATGATGCAGATTCCCCAGATTATCGATCCGTCGGTACCCATCGGCAAGGACGATACCCAGAATGTTGAGATTGAGCGCTTCGGAGAGCCCGTTGTGCCCGACTTTGAAGTTCCTTATCATACAGATATCATGGAAAAGCTCAACGGCATTGACCTTGACTCGGCGCGTAAGGTAGCAGGCAACGGCTTCTATTACCTTATGGGCGACATCGCGAGACTCCACAGCGCGGTTATCGCTTATGCGCGTGACTTTATGATTGACCGCGGCTTTACCTACTGCGTACCGCCGTTTATGATCAGAAGTAACGTCGTTACCGGCGTTATGAGCTTTGCCGAGATGGACTCTATGATGTACAAAATTGAGGGCGAGGATCTTTACCTCATTGGCACAAGTGAGCACTCGATGATTGGTAAGTTTATCGACACAATCAACAAGGAAGAAAACCTGCCATACACACTGACGAGCTATTCGCCTTGCTTTAGAAAAGAAAAGGGCGCTCACGGAATTGAGGAGCGCGGCGTTTACCGTATTCACCAGTTTGAAAAGCAGGAGATGATTGTTGTCTGCAAGCCCGAGGACAGCAAAATGTGGTTCGACAAGCTCTGGCAGAACACCGTAGATTTATTCCGTTCACTTGATATCCCTGTTCGTACACTCGAATGTTGCTCAGGCGACCTTGCGGACTTAAAGGTTCGTTCGCTCGACGTAGAGGCTTGGTCGCCCAGACAGAAAAAATATTTTGAGGTCGGCTCATGCTCCAACCTCGGCGACGCTCAGGCTCGCAGACTTAAAATCAGAGTTTCGGGAGAAGGCGGCAAAAAGTACTTTGCCCACACCCTTAACAACACCGTTGTAGCTCCCCCGAGAATGTTAATCGCGTTTTTGGAGAACAACCTCAACGAGGATGGCACGGTTAATATTCCTGTTGCGCTCAGACCTTATATGGGCGGCAAGGAAATTATCGGATAAGGAGATAATAATATGATTTGCAGAAATTGCGGAGGCGAATACCCCGACTACAAGGACAATTGTCCAAACTGCGGAACAAGAAATCCGAACGTAAGCTACAACTCTCAGTATTCAGCACCCCAAAACAGCGGAAACCGTAACGGCGGACAGTATGGCTATCAGCAGCCTGTCAACACCGTTTATGTAAACGAGCCCGACGTTCACTACGACGAGCACGTGTCAATCGGCGGATGGATTGGAAGATGGCTTGTAATGTGCATCCCGATTGTAAACATCATTATGCTTTTTGTCTGGGCGTTCGGCGGTTCAAGAAAGTACTCGCTGAAAACCTGGGCACGTGCAAGACTTCTGCTGGCGTTGATTGTGATTATAGCTTTGCTTATTACGGTTATCGTATTGGCGGTGTCCGGAGTTAACGTTCAGGAAGTTTTTAAAAACGCAAAATATTATCGCTAATAAACAAAAAATAACACTGTCATTTCAGGCGCATAACCGAAATGACAGTGTTTATTTTTTATTATTTGTTTTCTTCTTTTTTCTCTTTGAAGGCGAAAAATCTTTGTCCGATGTAGTTTACCATTACGAACACAGCCGCGCCGACTGCCCAGCTAAGGTTTCCTGCAAAGGTGTCGACATCCATACCGAACAGCGTCCAGCCTGCGCCCTTGGAGATTGCGCTGACCGCCGTGGCGACCGCAACTCTAATCAGCATACAAAGCAGGATGTTGACGGTAAATCTAACCACGGGTTTCCAGCCCTTTTCCTTGTTTTTGAAGGTAAAGGATTTGTTGAGGAAGAAGCTCACGATGCTTCCCACAACAACGCCGATAAACGCCGCGGCACCGGGTCCCCATGAATACTGCTTCCAGCCGACAGGATTTGTCAATAGAAGTACAACGCCTTCGCCCACGACCGTGTTGATAATTCCGACCAAAATAAACTTCCAGAATTTTATGTCAAAGAATTTTTTAAGAAAGCCGGACACCTTGCCGTTTTTATTTTCCTGATTACTCATAGCTGCCGCTGTCAGCCTCCTCATTATTCTCATCCTCAAAGTTCGAGAACTTTGTTATATAAATCGGTCTTTCTTTTGTTTCCATATAAATTCTGCCGATGTACTCGCCCAAAATTCCAATTGACATTTCGGTAAGTCCGCCGAGGAACAAAATCGCGCACATTGTGGTGACGTAACCGGGTGTGATAACGCCGAGAAACAGCGTTTGAACCAGAGTAATAATGATGTAAATAAGCGAGATAAAGAAGATTATCGCGCCCATCACCGCGATAAAACGCAGGGGAGTGACCGAGAAGCAGGTAATTCCGTCAATCGCGTACCTAAGCAGCGAGGAAAATTTCCACGAGGTTGTGCCGAGCTGTCTGTCGACGGTCTTAAACGAAATCCATTTTGTATTGAAGCCAACCCACGAGAAAATTCCCTTTGAAAATCTCTGAACCTCGCTGAGCTCCAAAATCGAGTTCACCATCTGGCGCGTCATCATACGGTAGTCCATAGCTCCGTAGGGGTTTTTTACGCTTGTCATTTTGTTTGACAGCGTGAAAAAGAGCTTGGAGAAAAATCCTCTGAAAAAGCTTTCGCCTTCACGCTCGTCACGCTTTGTCGCGCAGCAGTCGTAGCCCTGCTCCATAGCCTCAATCATCTGAGGAAATACCGCAGGCGGATGCTGCAAATCGGCGTCCATAACAACCACATAGTCAGCGTCGCAGTGCTGCAAGCCTGCATACATAGCCGCTTCCTTGCCGAAATTACGCGAAAACGAGATATATTTAATGTTTGAAAAACGCGCGGCGAGCTTTTTCATAACAAGATAAGTCTTGTCCTTACTGCCGTCGTTGATAAGTATGTACCTAAAGCTGTAGTCGGGGATAGTGTCGATAACCTTGTTGGTCTCCAAAACAAAATGTTCGAGGCCTTCTTCCTCGTTATAGCAGGGTACAACCAAATCTATGGTTTTCATATTTTTAACTCCTTAAAGGGATAGAATATTGCTATACCAACTTTTATTATAACAAAGATAAGGGTAAAAGTCTATTTCTTTTAAAATTTTTTATAAAGTTTTCACATTTATATTTACCAAAGCAAAAAAACGTGTTAAAATAAAATGGTATAGGCGAATTTGCACATGGCAAATGACCAACAATTTTGCATTTCGGAGGTATATTTTAATGACCGACGCGACAACAATAAAGCAAAAAAGGAGCTTCGGCGAGTGGTTCAAGGATTTTGCAACGCGCAATATCTTCCTGTGGCTCGCATTCCTAATTCCTTTTTTGCTGATGGTTATAGCATACGGAGTGATGGACGTTTCTCCGTTCGGCGACAAACAAATTCTCGTTACCGACAACTGGCACCAGTATTTTCCGTTTCTTGCGGATTTACAACACAAGCTTCAAAACGGCGAGTCGCTGTTCTGGACATGGTCGGTCGGCGGAGGCGTAAACTATTTTTCGCTGATGTCGTACTACCTTGCAAGCCCGGTAAACTTCCTGACGATGTTTATCCCTGCCGGCGTGCTCAGAGAATTCTTGATGTTCTCGGTATGCTTAAAAATTGGTCTTGCAGGCTCATTCACGGCGCTGTTTTTGAGGAGCGTGTATAAGCGCAACGACCTGTCGCTTGTTATGTTCGGAACGAGCTTTTCGTTCTGCGCGTTTTTAATCGGCTACTACTGGAACACAATCTGGCTCGACACGGTTTGTATTTTTCCGCTCTGCGCGCTCGGAATTGTAAAGCTTCTGACCGAAAACAAATTCAGGCTTTTCACAATCACGCTTGCGCTCTGTATGCTGACAAACTACTACATCGGATTTTTCGTATGTATTTTTGTCCTTTTAATTTTCATCGCGTACAGCATTGTTCACTGGCACAGCTTTAAGAATTTCGCGGTTAACCTGATTAAAACAGGCGCGTTTTCGCTCCTCGCAATCGGAATAACGCTGTTCTTCCTTTTGCCTGCCTTCCTTGCTCTGCAAAACACCCACGCTTCGGGTAGCAACTTCCCCTCGACCTTTGCGATTAATATGGGCGGCAGCAACGACCTTTTCGGCGTGCTCAAGGCGCTCAAGAGCATTACGGGCAATATCGCGAATTTCACCAGCCCTGCGATTAAGGCTGCCGACGCTATTCCGAATATCTCCTGCGGAGCAGTTACAGTGTTCTTCGGTTTCCTGTACCTGACCTGCTCAAAGGTAAAGACAAAAGAAAAAATCGTGGCGATGTGCCTGATTCTCTTTATGTTCTTAAGCTGCATTATCCGTCAGCTCGACTACATCTGGCACGGCTTCCACTTTACAAATATGATTCCTTACCGCTTCACCTTCCTTATCAGCTTTGTGATGATAGCTATGGCGTTTAAGGCGTATAAATACCTCAGTTTGACCAACGTAATCTCCGCGATTATCGCAACGCTACTCAGCGTGTTTGTCCTCGTGATGGAGATTGACGATCCCGGAATTGAAAAGATGTTCACAACCGAACGTCTTAACTGGGTAACCCCGACGCTCATCGCGTTCGGAAGCATAATCGCGTTCACCGCGCTTGTGGTAATTCTGTACTCAAAGAGAATTATCCCAAAGAACGTAGTGACTATCGCTCTCACAATCGTTGTAATCGCTCAGAGCGCGGCGACGGGTATTTGCGGCGTTATCGTAACGACCGTTACGGGAACATATGACTATCCGCGCGGCGGAGAAAAAACCGCGTATCTCCTTGACTATATGAACAATCAGGAGGCGAACACTCCCGAGCTTTGGCGTTCCGAGATGACCTCAACCCAGACGCTCAACGACGGAGCGCTGAACCATTACAACGGACTTTCGATGTTCAACTCAATGGCGAACGAGAAGATTACCATTTTCTATGAGAATATGGGTATGATGGGCTGGAAGAGCGGCAACCGCTACACCTATGCCGAAGCTTCTCCGTTTGTAAATATGTTTATGAACCTCAAATACCTTGTCGCGCGTGACGGAAAAATCCATAACACCTACGATATGGCGGAGGTTTGCACCAAGGATAATGAAAAGCTTTTCCAGAATACTCACTATATCCCGATGGGCTTTGTGACAGACAAAAACCTGCTCAACTGGAAGGCTGACGAAAACGAAGGCAATTATAACCCGATTGAAAAGCAAAACGAGTTCTTCCGCAACGCTACCGGAATAGAGGATGAGCTCAACACCAGACTCGAGGTTGTTTCTCAGGGACATTCTGATTCAAGCAAGTTCACGGTAAACAAAACCGACTACGGCGTTTACTCGTTTAACTGCTCGGATTCGAGCCTTAAACCGCACGTTAAGTGGAACTACACCGCGCCCAAGGACGGTCTGTATGTTATGTACGCCGACATCAAGGACGGCGAGGATGTAACGGTTCTCCAAAATGATAAGGAGCAGCCCGGAAAATACGGTATGGCACGTCCGTATGTTTCGCCAATCGGTTACTTTAAGAAGGGCGACAAAATTTCCGTTTATGCCGAGTTAAAGGCTGGCAGCAGCGGAAAGGCGAGAGTTTATGTCGACTTGTTCAACGAGGATGTTTTCGAGCAGGGCTTTACAAAGCTTACTCAAAACGTTATGAATACAACCAAGCTGACCGCAAGCTCAATGGAGGGAACAATCGACGTTAAGCAGGACGGTTTATTCTACACCTCAATTCCGTACGAAAAGGGCTGGACAGCCGTTGTCGACGGACAAAAGGTTGATGTTAGCGCGGTGGGCGACGCAATGCTCGCGTTCCCAATTTCGCAGGGCGAACACACGATTAAGCTGTACTACTATCCCAACGGCTTCTGGCCGGGATTTGCGGTTACAATGGCTTGTATACTGATATTCGCGGCGCTGTGCTTCCTGATATATGTTAAGAAAAAGAAGCCGATTCCCGAACCCGCAAAGCTCGATATCCCCGAGCCCGACGAAGAATAAAAAATTAAGCCTGTTCCGTTTTTGCGGAACAGGCTTTTTTTGTGGATTGGATGCAACGTTATGTTGCCTTATACCAATCTTCATTAAAAAGTAGACTTTCTGCTTTTTAATAGCGCCGTAGGCGCGTCAAGATTGTATAAGACGGCAATTGCGCTTTTGCGCAATTGGAAAACGCGCCAAGCGTATTCTCTCTGATAGAAAGTTGTCTACTTTCTATCAGAGAATAGTATTAGTCGCTGAAATCTGTGTCGAGCGTAGCGCGTAATTTATAATCGGGATATTTGTTTTGAACCTCGCTGACAATCTGCTGATAAAGCGCGTTTCTGTCGGGAGCGGCAAAGTCTATAACAAGGTCAAAGCGAATTTCCTTTTCGTCCTCGTTAAACGAAAAGCCGTGAAGCTGTAAAACGTACTGATACTTCATTACCGTCTTGCGGATATCCGTTAAAATCTCCTCAGCCTTGCCGCCGTCGGTGCACGCCGAGTAAATTCCGATTCCTGCCAAAATAACCTTGTGGTCGCAGTAAACCGCGTCGGCAATATCTCTTTCAAGCCGGTCGAGCTGATTCATTGTGTAGGTGTCGGGCAATTCAATGTGAACCGAGCCGATGTACGAATCCGGACCGTAGTTGTGCAAAATCAAATCGTAAACGCCGCGAACATCCTCAAACTTAAGGATAGTCTCCTTGATTCCGTTTGTAAGCTCGCTGTCAACGCGTTCACCGACGATTGACGAAACGCCCTCACGGAGCATATCAATACCCGATTTAATGATGATTAGCGAGATAACCGCACCGAGCCACGCTTCAAGGCTGATTCCCCAAATCAGGTAAATTCCTGCGGCAACAAGGGTAGAGGCCGAGATTACCGAGTCGAGCAGCGCATCCTTTCCCGAGGCAACCAGCGAGTCGCTTTTTACCTTAACTCCGGTACGGCGCACGTAGGTACCGAGCACGATTTTTACAAGTACGGCGACCGCGACGATTATCAGCGCTACGGGGGTGTAGTCGGGAGCTTCGGGAGTGATGATTTTTTTGATTGACTCAACCAGCGCCGAAATACCTGCGTAAAGAACGATAACCGAAATCGTCACCGCGCTGAGGTATTCAATCCTTCCGTGACCGAACGGATGCTTTTTGTCGGGACGTCTGCCGGCAAGCTTAGTGCCGATAATCGTGATTACCGACGACAGCGCGTCGCTCAGGTTGTTAACCGCGTCGAGCGAGATTGCTATGGAGTTTGTGAAAAATCCCACAACCGCCTTGAACGCCGCCAAAAACACGTTTGCGAGTATTCCGATAATACTTGTTCTGATAATAATTTTGTTTCTGTTCATACAATCACCCGATTAAATTTACTGATAACATTATATCACCGCAAGCCGTAATTGTCTATGTATAAAAAGTGTTATATATAAAAACGGAACCTCCGTATTAACAGGAGATTCCGTTTAGATTTAACTATTGATTATCACTTGCCCTTTGGCGCGAACAGCTTTTTATCAAGGCCGTTAAGCTCGATAACCCTTGACAGCGGAAGTCCGAGTACAAAGAGTACTGCGAGCTCACCGAGAGCGACCAAACCGCCCTGAACAAGAAAGTCGGCAAAGTTAAAGCCCTGACCGTTGTTCATAACCACAATGTCAATTTCCGCGCCGATAATAATTCCGTTGAACAGCGCGGGCATAAGCGCTGCCAAAACCGGAAGCTTGAAAAGGCGGACGTTCCTGAGCAAATACATCGAGATTGCCGCAAGCAGCGTAGCGATTGATCCGAGAATCATATCGAGCGGACCGAGCTGAGCAACCGAGCTGATGTTTGCAATGACGCAGCCGATTGTAAGTCCGGGAATAGCCGCCGGGGTGTACAGCGCCAGAATTGTGAGAACCTCGGAAATTCTGAACTGAACCGCCATAGACGCCGAGCCGGGCAGCAGCACGTTTTGCAGAATTGTCATCGTCGCGTAAAGCGCGGCAATTACTGCGCCCTGAACAATGTAGAGCGTGGTTTTGTTTTTCATATTTAGTTCCTCCGTAGTATTTTTTTATGGTCTGGATTTTGCGAACAGACCGCTTGCCGTTTAGACAGCCTATATACTATAACATAAAAAAATTTAAAATGCAATTGACGTAAAGAGAAAAATAAAGTACAATTATATTGAATATGTATAGATATTGGATAGTTTTTTAACAAGGTGATTGTGTGAGACCTTTTAAATATATAAAAATCGCGGCGATAATCACTGCCGCGGCGGTTTTTGCTTCTGCGTTTTCGGGCTGTTCGCTGATGAAATTCTTCAACAGATACAACCCATCAAACGCCCCCACTGTCGCCCCTAAAAGCAGCAGCGGTTCGGCGGTTGCTCTCGGCGACAGAAAGCAGACAAACAGCGGCTACGGCTACAGCAGCCTCGGCACTGACGAGCTGCGCTCACTGTACGACACGATAGGGGAGTATATGAACAAATCCTACGAGGAGGAGTTCAACACAAACGCGAGCCTTTCGGATTTCGATTTTGCGCTCGGCGCGTACGAGGCGGATCATCCCGAGGAGTTTTGGCTCGATTTGAATTCGCGTTACAGCTACATAGATTACGGCTTCAGCTTTAGCTTCAAGCTCAACTTTGAGTTTGAGGGCGACAAGCTCAGCGCGGCTAAGGAGTCTTTTGAACAAAAACTCAGCGAGATTACCGGCTCTGCTCCGCAGGAAGCCTCCGACTATCAAATTGAAATTTTCGCAAACAATTATTTAATAGATAACTGCTCTTACGACAACGACAATTCAATGCGCCACAATGCCTACGGAGCGCTTATAGACGGCAAGGCTGTCTGCGACGGCTATTCAAAGGCTTTTCAGGTAATCTGCAACAGCCTCGGCGTGGAGTGTGTGGGTATTAACGGCTACTGCCCGGAGTTTAACCGTGAAAACGGCGAGAGCTCCGACACCGGACATATGTGGAACTGCGTTAAAATCGACGGCGACTGGTATCATATCGACGTAACCTGGAACGACGGCGACGCGCATATTCAGCGCTATCTTTACTTTAATATGACCACAGAAAAAATTAAGGAAAACCATGTAATCAGTCCGCTTTTTGCCGACAAAAAGGAGTCCGACGAGTTGTTCAACGTTTTTGTGCCCGAGTGCACGAGCGATAAATACAACTATATGAAGCGCGAGTTCGTCACGCTGTATAACCTTGACGAGGACAGCGAGCTGTTGGCGGAGTTTTTGGCGGCGGTTCAGAGCGGAGACCGTTATTTTGATTTTCTGGTCTCGGAGGATTTGGATTATCAGCAAACCACTCAGTCAATTTCCGATTATTACGGTTATAAATGGATAGAGGCGGTTAACGGATACAACAGCGGCGGAGCGCAGATTGACAGCGAAACGCAGTTTTATACCTATCAAAACATCAACGCAGTCACTTTTGACATACAATATATTAATTAAGGAATGGTAGAATGAAGTACGATGTAAGACAGCTTACGCTTATTTCAAATGACAAAATTGCCGACGGAATTTACGATATGCGCCTTGAGTACGCTCAGGACGATTTACCCGTATCCTGCGGCCAGTTCGCGCACGTTTATGTGCCCGGAAAATCCCTGCGCAGACCTATTTCGGTATGCGATTGCTCAGACGGCGTGCTCAGGCTTGTCTATCAGGTCAAGGGCGAAGGCACAAAAATTATGTCGGCTATGAAGCCCGGCGAGAAGGTTGATGTGCTCGTACCGCTCGGCAACGGCTTTGATATTCAAAAAGGCAAAAAGTATTGCCTTATCGGCGGAGGAATCGGTGTTCCGCCGATGCTCTACACTGCCAAGCAGTGCGACAGCCCCGTTGCGATAACAGGCTTCCGCGACGAATCGCTTGTGATTTTGCAGGACGATTTTAAGTCCGCGGGAGCCGAGACGGTGCTCGTTACCGACAACGGAAGCGCCGGAGCAAAGGGCTTTGTCACCGATATATTAAAGGAAAGAATAAACGAAATTGACGAGGTCTGCGCCTGCGGCCCTACGCCTATGCTAAAGGCGGTTGCCGAGGTGTGCAGAGAATACGGCAAGCCGTGCCAAATCTCGCTCGAAGAGAGAATGGCGTGCGGAATAGGCGCGTGCCTTGTCTGCGCTGTTAAGGTCAGAAAAAACGGCGAGGAAATCATGCAGCACGTCTGCAAAAACGGCCCTGTATTTAACGCTGAGGAGGTTGTATTTTAATGGCAGATTTATCCGTAAATGTAGCCGGTGTAAAGTTTAACAACCCTCTGATTGCAGCTTCCGGAACCTTCGGCTTCGGCAGAGAATACGGCGAGTTTTATCCACTCGAAAAATTAGGCGGAATTTCCTGCAAGGGCATTACCCTAAAGCGCCGCGACGGCAATCCGCCTCCGCGCATAGCCGAAACTCCCTCGGGAATTCTCAACGCCGTAGGACTTCAAAACCCCGGAGTTGACGCATTTATAAACGACGACCTTCCGTGGCTCAAACAACAGAACACGGTTGTTATAGCGAACATCGCAGGCAACACGGTCGAGGAATACTGCCAAATGGCGGAGAAGCTCTCGGATACCGACGTTGATATGATTGAGCTGAATATCTCCTGCCCCAACGTAAAGTCCGGCGGAGTTCAGTTCGGCACAAGCTGCGAATCTGTAGAAAACATTACAAGCGAAGTCAGAAAGCACTGCACAAAGCCGCTTGTTGTAAAGCTCAGCCCCAATGTTACGGACATCGCCTCAATCGCTCAGTCGGCAGAGGCAGGCGGAGCAGACGCGGTTTCGATGATTAACACCCTCACGGGTATGAAAATCGACATTAACTCGCGCCGTCCGATTATCCGAAACAACACAGGCGGACTGAGCGGAGCGGCGGTTTTCCCCGTGGCTGTCAGAATGGTATGGCAGGTTTCAAACGCAATTAAAATTCCGATTATCGGAATGGGCGGAATCACAACATGGGAGGACGCTGTTGAAATGCTGATTGCAGGCGCTTCCGCTCTGCAAATCGGAACAGTGCTGTTTTCGGATCCATATGCACCGATAAAAATTAACGAGGGAATTAACAAATTCCTCGACGACAACGGAATCAAGAGCGTTACGGAGCTCACAGGAACCGTAAAACCCTGGTAAATCCGTAATACCCGCAACGCAAATACCCTGTTTCCACGCAAAGAAAGGCAAATACCCATGGACTATAAATATGACATCATCAGCTTTGACAACAAAATACCCGCAACCTTAAAAGTTGAAAATATCGACTCAAAAACACGCAAAACCGAGCTTTTATGGCACAGAGAACCTGAGCTTGTGTACGTAATGTCAGGCAAGGCGGAGTGCGTTATTAACGGAGAGGAGCAAACGCTCGACAAGGGAGAGTTTGTTCTGCTCAACAGCGAGGATGTCCACCTAGCCCGACCGCTCGAAGATTCAAGCTGTTCTCTGCTTTTTGTGATATTCTCGCTCGAGTATATCAAGCAGTTCAAAAACGCCGTCGACGGATTGCTGTTCGACATTGACTCAGTCAGCGGAATAAGAGAGAGCGTCGGAAACCTTCTCGGCAAAATTTCCGACTCCTACGGCAACAACAGCGCGTACGTCTCGATGCTCCAAATCGCGTATGTAAACCAAATTTACTACCTTCTGCTCGAGCACTGCGTCTGCTATAGACGTCTGCCGAATTCCTCGGAAATTCCCAAAAGGGATTTTTCATACGCCAAAACCGCGATTTCCTATATTAATGAAAACTACAGCCGCGAAATTACGCTTGATGAGATTTCTTCAATTGTGAACCTTTCGCCGTCGTATTTTTCAAAATACTTTAAGAAGGTTACTCAAACCAGCTTTTCGGAATATCTCGCAAATCTTCGTCTTGAAAAAGCCATCAGGGATATGCTCGACAACAACACCTCGGTATCTGCCGCGGCGCTCAAAAACGGCTTTGCCAACGTAAAGTCATTCATAACCCAGTGCAAAAAGGTCTACAACTGCACTCCGGCGCAGTACAAAAAGAGAATTACCGAGAAAAACGTAAAGGTAAAAACCCACTAACCGTGATTTATATACATATATAACGCTTTCTCAGCGGCAGCTTTCGGGCTGCCGCTTTTCCTTTGTTATGCCGATTGTGTAATAATTGCCGTAAATACCACGTATAAATATTACAAGCTTGTAACCAAACGGTTACAAACGGTGGTTTTTTAAATTCTTGCAAATTGACCATAAAAATGCAGGATAATTTTAAAATGAAGCTTCAAAAATAATTCTAAAAAGAAAATATAGTTAATTTTGTTGTAAGAGTTGCACAAAAACCAAACTTGTTTTTAGGTTGACATTACCAAAGACCGAGGCTATAATGTCGAACAACGCGAACAGGTTTTGCGGAACAATCCTTCAAAACCGTCTGCGAAAAGGTATTTATGAAAAGATTTTTGTTACAACAAGGCATAAGGCGAAGCTGCTCACCTAAGCGGTGCGGTATTGCCTTAACAAAAAGGAGTAGTAATTATGACTGACAATGGTTTGAATTTCAATCATATAAAGTCAGCGGGCGCACTCTTGCTCGCGGCATTGATTGTACTCGGCTCGGTTCTCACAGTTGCGGCTGCGGCTGCAGTTCCTGCCGAAAAGGCAGAGATCGAGAACAACGTCGCAAACAGCATGGTTTATAACAACCTCACCGACGACGGCACATTCCACGTGCTCTCAGCGCACGAGGTAAGCGTAAAAAACAACGGAGTTATCAAAAAGATTGTCGTTTCGGGCGGCACGGTTGCCGACGCGTTAAATCAGGCAGGCGTTAAACTCGGAGAAAACCAGATTTCCGTTCCCTCGGCTTCAACCGAGATTAAATCCGATACAGACATCGTTATCTTAAACGCCAAGAAGGTTTCGCTCACAGCCGACGGCAAAACTCAAAATGTTCTGCTTCCTTACGGCAAGGTGGGCGAGAGTATCATCCTTGCCGGTATCAGACTTTCGCAGGACGATATTCTCAGCGTTGACTGCAACACCAAGGTTGACGACATCAGCGAGCTTTCAATCAAGCGCGTTATCTATAAGAACGTAAGCGTTACCGAGGCAGTTCCCTTTGAAAGTAAAAAGGAGAACTCGGACGAAATCGACCTCGGTGACTCAAAGCTCAAGACCAAGGGCGTTGACGGCGAAAAGCTTGTAACCAAAAGAGTTAAATATATCGACGGCGAAAAGGACGATGAAAAGGTTATCTCCGAAAAGATTACCAAAAAGCCCGTTGACGAGGTAACTCTCGTCGGAACAAAGGGCGCGGCTTCGGCAGGCGGCGCAGGAACCTTCACCGATGAAAACGGCGTTAAGGTTTCTTACAGCTATAAGCTGACCGGCTCGGGAACAGCATATACAGCTCCTGCAGGCGCACTTACCGCTTCGGGACACGAGGTTTACGAGGGCGGCGTTGCGGTTAACCCCGCGCTGATTCCCTACGGTTCAAAGCTCTACATCGAGACAACCGACGGCATCTTTTCCTACGGCTATGCTACAGCGATTGACACAGGCGGAGCGCTTATGGACGGTTCGGCAATCGTTGACCTGTTCTATTTCTCGCTCGACGACTGCTACAGCTTCGGCAGACGCGACGTAAATGTATATGTATTGTAATTGCCGCAAACACGGCGCTTACATAAATAAGTAATTTTGAATTGTGTGTTTTTTAGAAAATGATTGATTTATTCAAAATTATGATGTATAATGGGTGATGTCAATTTGGCGTCACCCATTATATTTCTTCGGAAAGGAACGTATATATTATGAAAAGGATTTTTGCCGCGCTTCTCTGCGCAGGTTTAATTATGGTATTCGCGTCAGGCTGTTTCGGCGGTCAGCAGACCAATCAGGCGGACGTTGCCACAGGCGACGAGGCGAGAAGCCTTGAAGCAGCAGATTATAATAACGACTTCGAGGGACTTTGCAATTACTTTGCAGCTCACGGATACATCAATCCCAAGGACGAGACAAAAGCTACCGAGATGGACTTGTCACTTGTCGGCGCAAAGGCAGGCAAGAAGTTCACGGCGGTTAGAATTGATGATAAGGATGTCAAGAACATCACAATCGAGCTCTATGAGTTTAATACCGGAGAGAACAAATCAACGGCGGATGAGATTATCGCTTCTGTAAAGAGCAACGGCACATTCTCAATTTTGAATTTGCCCGAGGTAAAAGCGTATCTGTCAGACAACGGAAAGTTTATGATGATTTATACCGATAAAGGACTTGACGAGAAGAAAACCGATTCCGATAACTACAAGTGGCGCGAAGAGGTGCTCGAAAAGTTCAAGGCTTTTCATAAATAATTCGACAGCTGTCACGCCCTCCGTTTGGAGGGCTTTTTTTGTTTAATCAAAAAGCCGCAAACTGTTAAAATCATTGATTTGTACATTATTGCGGTGAACGGTGAAATTTTTCATACTATATATTGTGGTGAAAAATGAGCTTTTCCTAAATCGACCACAAATTAAAAGAAATTCCAAATTTATTTAAAATATTTCAAAAAAACACTTGACTTTTCGGACTTAACGTACTATAATAGCATATGTTCGGTCAACGAAATCGGCTGATTTGAATGTTAAATATAAACAATCAAGAGTCGCTTTAGTTGTGTAAAGTGAACAAAGAACCTTGAAAATTGAACAATAAGGAAAACAAGAAACCCGTAATGACTTTGAGTGATTATACTCAAGAAATTACAGTGAGATGTACACTAAAATACATCGGTAAATTCACGAACGTGTCAGTATGATAAGTTCTGGATAAAGAGATTAAAACTCTGAAAAATGATTTGAACGCCGAAAGGCGTTGAAATACAAATTTTAGAGAGTTTGATCCTGGCTCAGGACGAACGCTGGCGGCGTGCCTAACACATGCAAGTCGAACGGAACTATTTTGACAGATTTCTTCGGAATGATGGATTTTTAGTTTAGTGGCGGACGGGTGAGTAACGCGTGAGTAACCTGCCTCTAAGAGGGGAATAACGTTCTGAAAAGATCGCTAATACCGCATAACATATTGAAGTCGCATGACTTTGATATCAAAGATTTATCGCTTAGAGATGGACTCGCGTCCGATTAGCTTGTTGGCGGGGTAACGGCCCACCAAGGCGACGATCGGTAGCCGGACTGAGAGGTTGAACGGCCACATTGGGACTGAGACACGGCCCAGACTCCTACGGGAGGCAGCAGTGGGGGATATTGCGCAATGGGGGCAACCCTGACGCAGCAACGCCGCGTGAAGGATGAAGGTTTTCGGATTGTAAACTTCTTTTGTTAGGGACGAAATTTGACGGTACCTAACGAATAAGCTCCGGCTAACTACGTGCCAGCAGCCGCGGTAATACGTAGGGAGCAAGCGTTGTCCGGATTTACTGGGTGTAAAGGGTGCGTAGGCGGCCGAGTAAGTCAGATGTGAAATCTATGGGCTCAACCCATAAACTGCATTTGAAACTACTTGGCTTGAGTGAAGTAGAGGCAGGCGGAATTCCCTGTGTAGCGGTGAAATGCGTAGAGATAGGGAGGAACACCAGTGGCGAAGGCGGCCTGCTGGGCTTTAACTGACGCTGAGGCACGAAAGCGTGGGTAGCAAACAGGATTAGATACCCTGGTAGTCCACGCTGTAAACGATGATTACTAGGTGTGGGGGGACTGACCCCTTCCGTGCCGGAGTTAACACAATAAGTAATCCACCTGGGGAGTACGGCCGCAAGGTTGAAACTCAAAGGAATTGACGGGGGCCCGCACAAGCAGTGGAGTATGTGGTTTAATTCGAAGCAACGCGAAGAACCTTACCAGGTCTTGACATCCAACTAACGAAGTAGAGATACATTAGGTGCCCTTCGGGGAAAGTTGAGACAGGTGGTGCATGGTTGTCGTCAGCTCGTGTCGTGAGATGTTGGGTTAAGTCCCGCAACGAGCGCAACCCTTGCTATTAGTTGCTACGCAAGAGCACTCTAATAGGACTGCCGTTGACAAAACGGAGGAAGGTGGGGACGACGTCAAATCATCATGCCCCTTATGACCTGGGCTACACACGTACTACAATGGCCGTCAACAGAGGGAAGCAAAACAGCGATGTGGAGCAAACCCCTAAAAACGGTCCCAGTTCAGATTGCAGGCTGCAACCCGCCTGCATGAAGTCGGAATTGCTAGTAATCGCGGATCAGCATGCCGCGGTGAATACGTTCCCGGGCCTTGTACACACCGCCCGTCACACCATGGGAGCCGGTAATACCCGAAGTCAGTAGCCTAACGCAAGAGGGCGCTGCCGAAGGTAGGATTGGCGACTGGGGTGAAGTCGTAACAAGGTAGCCGTATCGGAAGGTGCGGCTGGATCACCTCCTTTCTATGGAGACCTGACTGAATGAAATAAATCAGTCTAACATCCAAGGTCAGCATTATGGATTTTGGTAACCTTATTGTTCAATTTTGAAGGTTCTGCCTTCAAAAAGATATGGGGGTATAGCTCAGCTGGGAGAGCACCTGCTTTGCAAGCAGGGGGTCTGCGGTTCGATCCCGCATATCTCCACCAGAAGAAAAGAATAATGAATAAAGAATAAAGAATAGTTAAAAATCTTTATTTATTTAGGAGTTATCTTTTCAAATAAAGGCTTATGGAATTGAGCCAAACCAATATGGGCTTATAGCTCAGCCGGTTAGAGCGTCCGCCTGATAAGCGGGAGGTCGGTGGTTCGAGTCCACTTAAGCCCACCAGAAGGAAATAATAAAGAATAATGAATAGTGAATAATGAAAAATTCGCTGACATTAGACTTTATGGTTTCCAATCAGCAAAACCTGTGATAAGGAAAGTGCGCAGCGCAAAAACGTAAGACAAAGCAGTCAACGTAAAGACGCTGAATAAACGCTTGAATTAAATAAAAGGTATCTACGCTGATATTTAAAAGTACCTTGAAAACTGAATAAAGATAGCAGATAAAGCGAGAAAGTATGTTTATCAAGTAAGGTTTAGTCAAACAAACTCAAATTACGAAGGTAAAAATACTGCAATTTCTGTAAGGGTGAAAAAGATTGTTGTAAAACAGCCTATTTTCAAACTAAAACGAAGAACCAAAGATATCTCATAAGAAATGGTCAAGCTACAAAGAGCACAAGGGGAATGCCTTGGCACCGAGAGCCGATGAAGGACGTGACTAACTGCGAAAAGCCACGGGGAGCTGTAAGTGAGCGATATATCCGTGGATGTCCGAATGGAGCAATCCGGCAAGAGGAAAGTCTTGTCATCATATGCTGAATACATAGGCATATGAGGGGAACCGCCTGAACTGAAACATCTAAGTAGGGCGAGGAAGAGAAATCAACAGAGATTCCGCCAGTAGTGGCGAGCGAACGCGGAAGAGGCCAAACCGAGGGTAGAAATACCTTCGGGGTTCGGACAGTATAATGCATTGAAGCGACTTAGCTGAATGGTATGGGAAGGCCAATCGAAGAAGGTGAAAATCCTGTAAGCGAAAAGTCAATTCAGCAGACTGTATCCAGAGTACCGCCGGACACGTGAAACCCGGTGGGAATACGGGGGGACCATCCTCCAAGCCTAAATACTACTCGGTGACCGATAGAGAAGAAGTACTGTGAAGGAAAGGTGAAAAGTACCCCTGACGGGGAGTGAAACAGAACCTGAAACCTTGTGTTTACAAGCACTGAAAGTCATTCAACGGACGATCAGGTACCTTTTGTAGAATGGTCCGGCGAGTGAATGTATTTGGCAAGGTTAAGCACTTAAGGTGCGGAGCCGCAGCGAAAGCGAGTCTTAATAGGGCGTAAGAAGTCAAATGTATTCGACCCGAAACCGTGTGACCTACCCATGGCCAGGTTGAAGTAAAGGTAAAACTTTATGGAGGACCGAACCGACTGTCGTTGAAATGCCAGCGGATGAGCTGTGGGTAGCGGAGAAATTCCAATCGAACTCGGAGATAGCTGGTTCTCTCCGAAATAGCTTTAGGGCTAGCCTTGATATAGATTACCGGAGGTAAAGCACTGAATTGGCTAGGGGCCGAGAGGTTACTGAACCATATCAAACTAAGAATGCCGGATAATTGTTTATCAGGAGTCAGACAGTGGGAGATAAGTTTCATTGTCAAGAGGGAAAGAGCCCAGACCCACAGCTAAGGTCCCCAATCATAGTTAAGTGGAAAACGATGTGGAATTGCTTAGACAACCAGGATGTTGGCTTAGAAGCAGCCACTCATTAAAAGAGTGCGTAATAGCTCACTGGTCGAGTGATTCTGCGCGGAAAATTTAACGGGGCTAAACTATGAACCGAAGCTTGGGATACCTATTAGGTATGGTAGGAGAGCGTCGTATACGGGGTGAAGTCAGAGCGAAAGCGCTGGTGGACTGTATACGAGTGAGAATGCCGGAATAAGTAGCGAGAATTAAGTGAGAATCTTAATGGCCGAAAGTCTAAGGTTTTTGGAGGAAGGTTCGTCCGCTCCAAGTAAGTCGGGAGCTAAGGTCAGGCCGAAAGGCGTAGCCGATGCACATACGGTTGAAATTCCGTAACCATCTGCAATTTAAGCAAAGGGACACTTAAGAAGGGTGTGACCCGGGCGTTGGTAGACCCGGGCGTAAGGGACCGAAATTAGAGTAGGGAAGCACACTTGGATTAAGGCGAGAAAAGCTTTGTGAATAGAAGCAGATGCCCGTACCGCAAACCGACACAGGTGGACAGGAAGAGAATTCTAAGGCCAGCGGGAGAAGGGTAGTTAAGGAACTCGGCAAATTGACTCCGTAACTTCGGAATAAGGAGTGCTCGAAAGAGCCGCAGAGAATAGGCCCAGGCGACTGTTTAGCAAAAACACAGGTCTCTGCCAAATCGAAAGATGAAGTATAGGGGCTGACACCTGCCCGGTGCCGGAAGGTTAAGAGGAGATGTGAGAGCATTGAATTGAAGCCCCGGTAAACGGCGGCCGTAACTATAACGGTCCTAAGGTAGCGAAATTCCTTGTCGGGTAAGTTCCGACCCGCACGAATGGTGTAACGATCTGGGCACTGTCTCAACTACCCACCCGGCGAAATTGTAGTACCGGTGAAGATGCCGGTTACCTGCGGCAAGACGGAAAGACCCCATGGAGCTTTACTGTAACCTGATATTGGGTTTCGGTAATCTATGTACAGGATAGGCGGGAGACTGGGAAGCTTGGGCGTCAGCTCAGGTGGAGTCAATGTTGGGATACCGCCCTTAGGTTTCTGGAATTCTAACCTGCGGCCGTGAATCCGGTCGGGGGACATTGTCAGGCGGGCAGTTTGACTGGGGCGGTCGCCTCCGAAAGAGTAACGGAGGCGCTCAAAGGTTGGCTCAGCACGGACGGAAACCGTGCCTCTGAGTGTAAACGCAAAAGCCAGCCTAACTGCGAGCGTGACGGCGCGAGCAGTAACGAAAGTTGGAGTTAGTGATCCGGCGGTATGTGAATGGAAATGCCGTCGCTCAACGGATAAAAGCTACCCTGGGGATAACAGGCTGATCTCCCCCAAGAGTCCACATCGACGGGGAGGTTTGGCACCTCGATGTCGGCTCATCACATCCTGGGGCTGAATTCGGTCCCAAGGGTTCGGCTGTTCGCCGATTAAAGTGGTACGCGAGCTGGGTTCAGAACGTCGCGAGACAGTTCGGTCCCTATCTGTCGTGGGCGCAGGATATTTGAGGAGCTCTGTCCTTAGTACGAGAGGACCGGGATGGACGTACCTCTGGTGCACCAGTTGTCACGCCAGTGGCACAGCTGGGCAGCTATGTACGGAACGGATAAACGCTGAAAGCATCTAAGCGTGAAGCCGACTCCAAGATTAGATATCCCATCGCGTAAGCGAGTAAGACCCCTTGAAGACTACGAGGTTGATAGGCTGCGTGTGTAAGCATGGTGACATGTTCAGCTTGGCAGTACTAATAGGTCGAGGGCTTGACCACAATCAAGCAGCAAAAGAATACTTTGGTCTAATGTCAGTATTTACTTCTTTCCCTTTTATCTCTTCTTTGTTCAGTTTTCAGGGTATTTGCCCTTTAACAGAAGCACTATCGAAAGGTAGTGCTTTTATTATTTTTGGTGATGATATGATATGAATGATATTAAATTACTCGCGCTTGACCTTGACGGAACGGCATTAAAATCAAATAATTCACTTTCGACTGTTGTAAAAAAGGCAATTAAACGCGCTTCGGAAAATGGGATAACTGTGGTCGCGGCGAGCGGCAGACCTTACGGTTCTATGCCCGATTATATATTGAATATGAATGCGTTTAAGTATTTCATTACATCCAACGGCGCAGGAATTTATGATAACAAAAGAAATCGAATTAAATCGGTTCAGCTCAAAGAGAAATCTGTTTTGGAAATTCTTGAATTGACAAAAGATTATGATTTGATTTGGGAAGCTTTTCTCGAAGGAGAAACCTGTACCGACAAGCGTTATTATGACAACCCTCAAAAATATGGCTGTTCGGCGGCTTATGTCGATTATGTCCGCAACTCTCGCGGATATTCGGACGATATGCGCGGATATATTTATAAGAATAGGAACAGGCTTGACAGCATAGAGTTTGTCAGTACTGACGCTGAGCTCAGAAAGACCATTTGGAATATGATTGAAAAATCTGTTCCCGATGTTTATGTTACCTCGTCGTCAACTCACTTTGTCGAGATTATGGACGGACAAGCTACTAAAGCAAACGCTTTGAGGTTCATTTGCGATATGCTTAATGTTTCGCTTGAAAATACCGCCGCTGCCGGTAACGCGGATAATGATGTTGATATGATAGTCGAGGCAGGCTTGGGAGTTGCGGTAAAAAACGCCTGCGGCAACTGTAAAAATAATGCTGATTTAATTGTAAGCTCGAATGACGACGATGGAATTGCAGAATTAATTGATATAATTTTATAATTTTATAATAAACAGAGGCTGACATCAAAGTCAGCCTCTTTGTAGTTATTCATCATTGTTTTCCGTAAAATCCGCGCCTGTAAGGAAGTCAATGCTCCTTTCGACAGCGTCAACCGAAGTTCCCCAGTCGCCGCCGCGGTTTCGGTAGTCGTACATCGAGATGATGTGCGAAATATCGTTCTTTAGCGAAGCAAGATAATTCTTGGTCAGCTCCGCGGTGTCGGCGTGAAATTCCGCAAGATGCTTTGACGGAATACTGCCCTTTGCCATAGCCGCTTCCATTATGAATTTGTAGTGCTTAAGGCAGATGAACGGCTGATCCTTGTACAGCTTGCGGAACTCGCCGCCCTTAACCCACTCGATAAAAACCGTCGCCATCAGGTGGTACATATCGCTTTCAATCCTATCGCAAACGTAGCAGGAATTCAGCACATTTCCGATTGAAGCAAGCGCCTTTTTGTCGGGCTTTGAGTTTGGTTTTTTCGGCATATATTTGTCGGTAATCTCCTGAAGGTGGGTTTCCAAAATCAGCGCGTTCGGAAGCTTTTGTCCGGTCTGCGACATTTGTAGAAAATGACGGCGGCAAAAGCCTTTTTTGTTCGTTTCAATTCTGATATTCGGCTCCATCATAGCGTCGCCGGTTACAAATCCGACGTACTGCTTTTCGAGCATGTTCTCCATTCTGCACGCAGGACAGCCGCACTTAGGAGCAAAAAGGTCGTTAACCGGTATGGTAACAATGGTTTCCTTCATCGCGAAAACCTCCTAAAAATATACTTTAAAATTATTGTATCATATTTTGTCGAAATATGGTATACTGTTTTTTAGAAACGAGTGATTTTTATGAAAAACATTTCTTCGGAAAATTTTATTTTAATTCCAGATGTCCGTGACCTCGATTTGGAGCAAACGCTCGACTGCGGACAGAGCTTTAGATGGACTAAGCAGGATGACGGCTCGTTTTCGGGAGTGGCTTTCGGAAAATATGTAAACATTAGCCTTGACGGCACGGATATGGTAATCAAAAATGCCGCGCCTGAGGATGAAAAAATTTGGCGCGAATACTTTGATTTGGAACTCGATTACGGAAAAATCCGCGGTGATATCAGCAAGCTTCACCCGGTTTTAGAGGAAGCCGCGCGGTACGCTCCGGGTATAAGAATTCTCCGCCAAGAGCCTTATGAGGCGCTGTGCACGTTCATAATCTCGCAGAACAACAACATCAAGCGTATCAAAGGGATTGTCGCGAGATTGTGTGAGAGCTTCGGTGATGAGATTGATGAAGGTGTTTATACCTTCCCGAACGCCGAAAGGCTCGCAGAGCTTACGCCTGACGATTTAGCTCCGCTCAGGGCCGGATTTAGAAACAGATATATAATTGATTCGGCAAAAAAGGTCGCTTCGGGCGAGGTCGATTTGGAGCTCTGCAAAACCGCGGATTATGAAGCCGCGCGCGCCGAGTTGATGAAGATAACCGGCGTGGGCGTAAAGGTGGCCGACTGCACTTTGTTGTTCGGTATGCACAGGGTAGAGGCGTTTCCGGTTGACGTATGGATGAAGCGCGCGATGGAAAAGCTGTTCCCCGGAATGAGCGCGAACGACTTCGGTGAGTACGCCGGAATCGCCCAGCAGTACATTTTCCACTACAGCCGCATGCACCCGGAGTTGTTTGAATAAAAATAAGCTGTACATTTTTCGGTGTACAGCTTTTTGCTTATATATTATAAAATCTCTTTGCGTTTTCCGCGGTGATGTCGAGCAGCTCCTGAACGCCCATATTTCTGAGCGAAGCGATTTTTTTCGCGGCGAAAATTATCATTGAGCTGTCGCAGCGCTTGCCCCTGAACGGAACAGGCGCCATATACGGCGCATCGGTTTCGAGCAGAAGTCTGTCAATCGGAATTTCCGCCGCGACGTCAACGCTGTGCCGCGCGTTTTTGAAGGTAACAACTCCGCCGAGGCTAATATAACAGCCCAGCTTTACCGCCTCGCGCATTAGCTCGACGCTTCCCGAAAAGCAGTGTACAAGCGCGTTCGGCTTGTACTTTCTGAGAAAGTCAAATGTATCTCCGTGCGCTTCGCGGTCGTGAACAACGAGAGGCATTTTCAAATCGAGCGACAGCTTAATCTGCTCCTCGAAAACCTGCTTTTGTAAGTCCTTCGGAATATCCCAGTGATAGTCCAGTCCGGTTTCCCCGATTGCGACAACTTTTTCAAGCTTTGTCAGCTCGGCAATTTGGTCGAGGTAATCGTCGGGCATATCATCGAGGTTCTCGGGATGAAAACCCACCGCGGCGTAAAAGTAATCGTACTTATCGCAGAGCTTTAGAATTTCTTTTGCCGACTTTAAGTCCACCGCGTTGTTGACAACTCCGCAAACGCCCTTTTGCGGAAGCGATTTAAGAAGCTCGTCGCGGTCGTCGTCGAACCAACCGTCATCATAGTGGGCGTGAGCGTCAAAAATATTTCTGTAATTCATATCAGCAAATCTGCGAGCCGGCAGGCATACCCTCGATTGTCACAACCTGCAGCTTTTCGCCGTCGGCTGTCTCCTGCACGGCGGAGAGAATCATACCGTGGCTCTCAACTCCGCAGAGCTTAACGGGCTTGAGGTTTGAGACGAAGAGAATCTTTTTGCCGACAAGCTCATCGGGCTGATAGTGCATGGCGATTCCGCTTACGATTGTGCGCTCGCCTGTGCCGTCGAAGATTGTAAATTTGAGGAGCTTTTTGGACTTCTTGACCTTCTCGCACGCGATGACGTCGCCTACGCGGATATCGCACTTGTCGAAGTCGTCAATGCCGATTTTCGGAATACTTTCCAAATCGAGCTTCTCCTCAACTTCCTCGATGCTCTGCTCCTTTGCGGCGTTAGCCTGCTGCATTTTGGTCAGCTCTTCCTCAAACTGCTTTGCGTCAATTCTCGCGAACAGCGGAACTGCCTTGTCAAGCTGAGTTCCTGCTTTGTACGCGCCGAATTCCTTAAGGCTTTCGTAATCAGCGCAGTCGCAGTTGATTTGCTTGAGAATTGCCTTATTAGTGTCGGGCATAAATGGCTCAATAAGCACCGCGATATAGCGGATGCTCTCGAGCAGATTATACAGAACCGTGCCGAGGCGCGGCTTGTTTGCTTCATCCTTAGCAAGTGCCCACGGAGCGGTCTCGTCGATATATTTGTTGCAGCGCTTCGCGAGGTTGATAACCGCCTCTACCGCGTCGCTCATATGAAAAATATTGATCGCGTCGTCAACCTTTTTGACGGTGTCAAGGCAGAACTGCTTAAGCTCGTCGTCGAGCGGCTCTGCCGCTACAGGCTCTTGAACCGTTCCGCCGAAATACTTGTTGTTCATCGCAACCGTGCGGTTTACAAGGTTGCCGAGGGTGTTTGCAAGGTCAGAGTTAAAGCGCTCAATAATCGTATCGTAAGTGATGGAACCGTCGTTTGCGAACGGCATTTCGCTTAGCAGGTAGTAACGCACAGCGTCAACGCCGATAAGCTTAACGAGCTCGTCCGCGTAGATAACATTGCCGCGGCTCTTGCTCATCTTATCCTCACCGAACAGCAGCCACGGATGGCCGTAAACCTGCTTCGGAAGCGGCTCACCGAGCGCCATGAGCATAATCGGCCAGTAAATGGTGTGGAAGCGCACAATGTCCTTGCCGATAATGTGCGCGTCTGCAGGCCAGTACTTTTTGTACTGCTCCGAGCTTCCGTCGGGGTCGTAGCCGATACCGGTGATATAGTTCGAGAGCGCGTCAATCCAAACATACACAACGTGTTCGGGATCGAAGTCAACGGGAATTCCCCACTTAAAGCTCGTGCGCGATACGCAGAGATCCTGAAGTCCGGGCTTGATAAAGTTGTTGAGCATTTCCTTTTTGCGGCTCTCAGGGTAAATAAAGTCGGGATTTTCCTCGATGTATTCCTCGAGCTGTTTTTGATACTTTGAAAGCTTGAGGAAGTACGCTTCCTCCTTCATCGGCTTAACCTCTCTGCCGCAGTCGGGGCACTTGCCGTCTACAAGCTGGCTCTCTGTCCAAAAGCTCTCGCACGGAGTGCAGTATAAGCCCTCGTAGCTTCCCTTGTAAATATCGCCCTGCTCGTAGAGCTTTTTGAAAATCTTTTGAATTACACGCTCGTGATCCGGGTCGGTGGTGCGGATAAATTTGTCGTAGGAAGTGTTGAGGATGTCGCAAATCTCGCGGATTTCGCCGGCAACCTTGTCAACATATTCCTTCGGAGTACAGCCCTCAGCTTGGGCGTACATCTCTATCTTCTGACCGTGCTCGTCGGTTCCCGTCTGGAAGAACACGTCGTAGCCGAGCATTCGCTTGTAACGCGCGATAGCGTCGGTCAGAACAATCTCATAGCTGTTGCCTATGTGCGGCTTGCGCGAGGTATAGGCAATCGCTGTGGTGATGTAATACGGTTTTTTGTTACACATGAGTAAATCCTCCTTTTTTCAGCAAATGAGCTTACCTATTATTATATCAACTATGCAGACAAATTGCAACTGTCATAAATTTTGCGTGACGGTAATATTTTGCGGTAAATTCCGCATATAATACATTGAAAGCGTAAAGGGAGTGCAAAAAGCCAAAAACCCCTTGACAAAACGCCTGCGGCGTGGTATTATATATAAGCTGTAGACAACAGAATATATCGCGGGATAGAGCAGTTCGGTAGCTCGTCGGGCTCATAACCCGAAGGTCGTTGGTTCAAATCCGGCTCCCGCAACCAAACAAGACGGTTTTTCGAAACCGTCTTTTCTTTTTCCAATTTTTCCGAAAATGCCTGAAAACGGCTTATCTATGCGGTTTTCAAACGGCAACAGAATCAATTTGGGAAAAGTTGAGTCAGAATAAATACAGTTAAATCGCAGTCAAAATCGCAGTCAAATCGCAGTCACAAATAAAACCTGAGCCGCCGAGATCGTTTCCGACAAATATTTTTCGGAGGTTAAAGTTATGACAAACACAAAAATCACTTACACGCAGCAGGGCGACTATCTTCTTCCCAATTTGAAACTGCCTGAACAGCCGAAGGTGGAAATCGGAATTTTCGGAAAGCGGCGTCTCCGTTACTTGGAGCGTAACCGTAAGATACTCTACACAAATTTGTTGACCAAAGGCAAGCTGACCGCTTATCTCGCCGATATCGACGAGCAGGCGGAGAATATGTTTGATCGGTTGGTAAGGCAGCTTGCGGAACGTGAGGGTGTGACAGAACAGCTTAAAGCAGAAAACCAAATGCTGTGGGTAAAGAAAATGAATTCTATCCGCAACCGAGCGGAAGAAATCGTTAATCACGATCTAATTTACAGCTAAAATATGTTCAGGTGAGGTAAAAGGCGTGTCGGTAAAGACAGTTGAAGCGTGGGAAGCCGGCACCAACAAACCAATCGGAGCAGCAAGGTGTTTTCTCAGCGTGCTGAAAGCCGACCCGAAGCTGCTCGTCAAAAACAATATTATCAGCGCATAAGATGAATACGGCGCCCCTTGATAGGCAAATCGCTTATCAAGGGGCGTTTTGTGTGTTGTTGCATAATTATTTGCGAATTATTAAATTTATAGGTTGCTTTTGCCGAATTTAATATGGTATAATAATAGTGCCAAATAAAATTTAATAGTTTTGCTATTCTTGATAAAATATTTTTATTTCGGTAAATGTAGGCTCTATTTTGCATTCTAAAAATAACTAAGAATTTGCTTGGCAATAGATGAGTTGCGTTTTTCCGCGTGGTTCGTTTGGGTAAAGTTTTTTCCTGCACAATTCATTTTTGGGGTTTATTTCGAGACAAGTGGGTGATTAAAATTAAAAGCACAGAAAGCCTTAAAGTAAGAGAACAAATGGTAGATATGCATCAGTTTTTTATTGATAAGATTGATGAAGCTGTAGAGTCGCAACGATATATAGAAGCTTCTTGGCTAATCTATTCTTGCATTGAAAATCGTTTTTTCAGAATTTTGCAGAAATATAAAAAGCAGTGTAAATACTGTAAAGGAAAGAGTAAATGTAAGAAAAATCGCAACGAACTTGCAATAAGCACAAAAATTGCTTGTGTGGAAAGACTATGCGAAAACAACGTTGAGTGTTTATCAAAATCCTTTAAGAGTGAACAAATAAACGAGATTAAGCTGTGGGTTAAAGACCGAAACAAAATGATGCATGATCTTCTTAGTTTATCCACATATGAAAATATGGACGACAGATTTAAAGAATCTGCTATAAAGGGTCAATCTCTATTATCTGACTTGTATAAGTCCTGCACGAAATTCAGAAAAATATTTTATTCAGATAATTATGAATTTGTTTTTCCAGAAATCGCAATGGAAGGATGTCGTTGCAACAACAGAAATAACGAAAAATAACAACGGTATAGAAAGGATTTCTAAATCTGTATTTTCTAAAAGGTGAGGAGAATCATTTATGGGAAAACCTATTTCAGAGGATGGAAGGATTATTCAAGGAAAATATGAAGGGTATTTTGTGTATCTTTGGAAAACCAATGAGAGTCTTTCAATTCATAAAGAAAGAATATATGAGTCGGGATTGCTTACAGCCAGTAATAAACAGAGTAGCCAAGTATTTATAATAAATAAAGATTCAATTACCGATACTCAGGATATGGGAAGTGCAGTTCACAAGGCAAACACAGAAGCCGTATTGAAGGTCGGATTTTGGTTTGGTGCTGTTGCTGCGATAGCGGCTAATCAGATAGGAACAAGAGAAAGTTATACTGTGGCTATCGAGTATCCTGACGGAGAAAGAAGTCTTTTGCAGTTAAACTCATATGCTTATCAAACGTTTAAATCAATTGAATTTGCTTTAAATGAAGATAACCGCAAAAAGCAATTTGAATCCGAAAACACTACAGCTAGAACAACAAATTTATCAAATAATACAAATGAATCAAATGATCAGGTTGTTTCTAACCAAACGCAAGTGGTCAAAAGGCAAATACTCATTAATACAGAAAACATTCAAGCATCAGTAAAACGTGCTTTTCTGTTTTTAGAGGATGAGGAGTGGGAGACTGCTGAGGAATATTTTGATTCCATCCTTGATATTGATCCTGAAAATGCTGAAGCATATCTCGGAAAACTAATGGCACAAAAAAGAGTTTCTCAAAAAGATGAGATAGTCAATCAGGATAATTCTTTTTTTGAAGATAAGCTTTTCAAACGTGCGCTGAGATTCGCAGATGATACGATTAAGGACGAATTAGAATCATATCAATCAAAAAAAGCAGAAAATGAAAACAATGTGTTTTTTGAAAGAGCTTACAAAAGTATTGTTGAAGAAAAGAATTGTGCACAAACGCCTTATCAATATAATCTACTACAAAAGAAATTTATAGCTTTTAAGGGCTATAAAGATACGGCACTCCTAGCTGATCAATGTAGTACTAAAGCGAAAAAATTAACTGAAGCAAATTACAGTCGTGCACATGAATTAATGAACGAGAAAAAGTACTTGGAAGCAATACGATTTTTTATCTCTGTAATTGATTATAGAGATAGCAGAGCACAGAGCGAAAAATGTGCCAGAGAAATTGAGGGTGAAAGAAAAATATATAATAACGAGCTAAGCGATATTCAAGAAATAGACAAGAATCTTCAAATAGAGAAAGATCAACTAGAACATAGAATTGATGCAATAAAACAAAACATCCGTGATTATAATATTAGACAAAAAGAGATTGAACAGATGAATGAGGAATATGCACGGATTAAAAAAAGAATAGAAGGATTTGAAACAGAGTTATCCGAATTGGGACGATTCTCAATATCAAAGAAAAAGAAAATACAAAATGAAATCGATTTCTATAACGGTGAATTAGAGAGAACATTCATTAAAATTTCCGAAAAAGAGAATACTACTTACACAAATCAGAATTTACAGACAGATAGTCGAGAAATTGAAGAATCAGAAAAAAGAATAAATGAAATAAATCAAATTCATCAAAACAATGAAGCTCGTTTAGGAGAACTAAATAAACTGCAGAATTCTATGATCTGTTTTAGCCCGGAAACATTTCAGAACAAGAATGTTGATGTTTTTGGAGTTATATCTGAGTCGATGTTATACTTGTTTTGGACAAATAGTATGAAGACAAAAATTACAAATGATTATTTAAGTCAAAATAAGATTAATGAAGTTATTGTTATGCCGGGGATTACGACTATTCCTAGTTATGCTTTCAAAGACTGTAATTCTTTGAAAAGAGTTGCTATTTCTGATAGTGTAACTAGAATTGAAAATGGGGCATTTTTTGGCTGTAATGGTTTGGTTGAGATAACCATACCTTCGGGCGTGATATTTATTGGTGAATATGCTTTTTCTATGTGCAACAATCTTTCTGCTATAACATTTAGTAATAACAAATTAAAAACCATTGGAGAAGCTGCCTTTGGCTCCTGTAAGAACCTTACGAGTATTGATATTCCAGATAGTGTAACTTCTATCGATAGGGAGGCGTTTTATGGTTGCAAAAAACTAGAAATAATTAAGTTACCATCCAGACTCCATACTCTGGGCGCTGGTGCATTTGAAGACTGCGATAATTTAGCTAGTATATCTTTCAATACAAAGATTAAAAAAATAGAAGAACGCACCTTTGCAAGCTGCAAAAATCTTACGAAAGTTGCCATTCCGAATAGTGTAACTTTTATCGATAAAGAGGCATTTTGGGGGTGTAAGAATTTAACAACTGTTCATATGTCCGGTAGAGTGCAACACATTGGCGAGTCTGCATTTGCCTTTTGTTCAAAACTGCAAAGTATAACTTTGCCTCCAAATGTGGTTTTAGGGAAAGATGCGTTTTTATTTACTAAAATCGAATGATTGACAATGGGAAAAACACTAAAAAAGCATTTTGGGCGTGTGAGTTCTTGGCTCACACGCCCTAAACTTTTCCATTCACTTTTTAAATACAAAATGCGGCGTAAAGTGGAACCGTCTTTTTGTTATCCTCAAAGCCAAAGTTTTTAGCAGAGAGTTTGATGGCATAGGCAGGCTTGTAGGCATCCATATAGACCTTTAAGCTCTTGGCTTTGGTGTTGTCGGCGGATTTAACCTCGATTGGGATGATTTGTCCGTCGCGCTGAATGACAAAATCAATTTCAGCCGCACGGTCAGACTCCCAATAGTAGGTGTGATAGCCGTTGCAGGTGAGCTGCACATTGACATAGTTTTCCGCCATACCGCCTTTGAAATCGTTTAGTTCCTCAACCATATACAGAATATCGTTGGGAGCTAAATCCTTTTTAGCGCAAAGCAGTCCCAAATCCGATACATAAATCTTGAATGCGTCGATGTCCCGGTAGTTCTCAAGCGGCTTTTTGATTTGCTCAACCTTATAAACCTGCGATACGATACCGGACAGGCAAAGCCATTCGATCGCATTTTCAAATTCGGACGCACGTCCGCCTTTCTTGATCAGCTTATACTGAAAACGTGTATTCTTTTTCGAGAGCTGAACGGTGATATTATCATAAGCAAGCCGTGTTTTCTTAATCTCGTTCAGGTTGTTATACTTGCTCATATCATTGAGATAACTTGTGAGTATCGTGTCCTGCGTATGGCGGACAAGGATATAGTCCTTTGTTTGAGCGAATTGCATTACGCACTCCGGCATACCGCCGACAACAAGATACTGACGGTAGAGCTGCATTGCGGCGTCGTGTAAGGCTGACGGGAGCGGCGTATCGGTGTTGAAGCATTTTTGGATCCGCTCCACCAAATCGTCCTCGCCGAGAGCCAGCATAAATTCTTCCATATCCATCGGATAAAGCGTTTTCATATCGACCTTTCCGACGGGAAAAGAGAATTTTGCTCTGTTGACCGCAACGCCGAGCAAGCTGCCTGCGACAATGATATGATAATCCGGCGCGTCCTCACAAAAATATTTGAGAGAAGTCAGCGCTCTTTCGCATAGTTGCACCTCGTCGAAAACGATCAGCGTTTTTTCTCTTACGATCGTTTGACCGGCAATATGAGACAAAATCGGGATCAGATAATCGGGACTGATATTTTCTTCAAAGGTTTCATTCAACTTGGGATTTGTTTCAAAGTTAAAGTATGCGACATTCTCATAATGGGTGCGCCCAAACTCCAGAACAGAATAAGTCTTGCCCACCTGTCTTGCGCCCTGTAGAATAAGAGGCTTGCGGTGCTCGTTTTCCTTCCACGCCTGCAAGAAACTCGTTATCTTTCTATACATATTCACACCCCCAAAAAAGGTTCTGAATATAGTATAGCAGATATTCGTGCAGAAATCAATATGTAATGCTCAGAACATTGCATTAAAATACACGAATAATTCTGAAATTTTTTCAAAAAACAACATCAAACTACAAATGTATTTCTTTATATATTTTTCCTTTTCCGATTCGGGAAATACGCTTCCATCCAATCTATATATTCCTCCGGTGTGATTTTGCCGTCGTTGCATTCGTCACGCTTGGTGATTGCCTGATAGCGCCACTTGTTGAATTCGTCCTCTTTCAGTTGATGAACTCTTACTCTGGCAGCGTAGCGCTTGTAGTATTTGTTGTAGATAGGAACCGCCTTGTTATCGGCGATTTTTGCTTTGTAGTTCTCCAAAGCGGCAAACTGCTGGCAGGTTCGGGTTTCTCCCTCGGCTATGCGGTCGCAGTAGTGCGTGTCATAATTACCTTTCATAATAAAGTATTTGCCGCAGCGCTTGCATTTTCGGAAGCGGACGTTTTGCTCCAGCATTTTTGTCAGCTCCAGCTCCAGCATATCTTTAATAGAACAGCAAACATATCTTGCGCTGATAAACATATGGTGCTGTAAAGTGAATAAGAGCGTGTTGACTTTAATGCCGTACTTTTCCGCAAACTCCTTTTGCTCGTCGGTAGGTGAGGAATTCAAATTCTTTAAGGCATTAATGATTTTATCGCCGGTCGTACCGTAAGGCATTTTGTCGCCGTCCATAATGTTATGAGAAGTTCTGAATTCTTCTTTTCTTTCAAAGGATGTGGGCATATCGTGAGCGTGTCGGTATAGATGAAGCCGCTCACTTGGATATAAACCTCCAAGGACTTCAGGATAAAAATCCTCGTCATAGCAAAACTCGATCAGCTTTAAAAACTCCTTTTGAAGCGCAAGCAGATAATTTCCGTAGCGTGCAATGCTGTTAGTTAGATCTCCTTTTATAAACGGCGGAAAAATTGTTGAGTAGAGAGAAGAATAGGCTATACTTTCGATTAAAGGGAATGTGCCGGAAAATCTTTCATACGTTTGTAACACCCACTCATCTTCGGTTAACTTGGTTTTGCCTTCATCCTCTTTTTTATCGTATTTCTCAGAATCAATATTCTCCTCGCCCCATTGCTCCAATAAGTGAAATAAAGCATATGATTTTTTTACGGGAGTCAGAAAATCAGCATAAATAAAATCAAGGATACCCTCACCGTAATTGAGCGTTACATTTGAGCCGCTCATAATATTGATCATAGCGTTTTTTAGTTTACCTGTATCATCAGCGAAAGGTCCTGCTAAACCTGATGCTCGAAAGTTGTATTTGCCCTTAAATTTTTCAAAATATTCCTGACATTCTTCTAAATTATCTTTTTCATATTCTATTTCTTCCTCGGCAGACTCATACGATTTGTATGAACTGCCGAGATTTTTTGCGTGTTCTCTTTCGTCAGCTTCAATAAGCTCGTCTATATAATCGTCACGCTCCCAAGAGTCAACGACAATATTGATGGTCTTCTTTTCGGGATAAAACTTTACTCTGTTATGGTAAAAGTCAAGACGTACATTCTTTGAGTTGGAGCGCAATAGACGGTATTTATCGTATTCGGAGAGCTCCTTGTTCGGTTTGTTTTCTGCCATTTTATCACCTGCTTTTTAGAAAATATAAATCGCTCGAAAATTAGATAATAAACATCACTCTAATATATATCATACAAAACCATTGAACTTTTGTCAAGCTGTCGCTATAATGTGTTTAGATAATTCAAATATCTGTTTCGTAATTATCTAACAACAACTGAATGACCTTCTCATAGATACCTTTCCCGGTGAAGTAGGCGACGATATGAGCGTACCAAGGGTGAGAAAAAACGACACAGCGCCGAAAAGGGTTGCCTGTCAGAGTCTGCTGAGGCAGAAAGGCAAAACACAAAACTAAAAACAGGAGGAACCTAAATGAAGAAATTTAACAACACCATCATTATCGGCATAGATCACGGCTACGGAAATATGAAAACGGCAAACTGCTGTTTTTCAACAGGCTTGATCGCCTATGATAGCGAGCCATTATTCACTAAGGAGCTGCTTGTGTATAACGGCAGATATTACCTGATCGGTGAAGAACACAAGGAATATATCTCCGACAAGTCCTTGGACGAGGACTTTTATGTGCTTACGCTCGCCGCCATCGCAAAAGAACTGAGCACGGAAAGTATTACCGAAGCTAACATCTATATTGCCGCAGGCTTGCCTTTGACTTGGACAAGCGGTCAAAAGGCTGATTTTTCTGCATATCTTATGCGAAACAAGGAAGTAAGCTTTACATTCCATAAGCAGGATTATCACCTTCACATTGAAGGCGTGAGCATTTATCCGCAGGGTTATGCCGCTATCGCTCCCTACGCTTCCAAGCTGACGGGAGTAAACGTCATCGCAGACATCGGCAACGGTACAATGAACGTATTGTATATGGTCAACGGCAAGCCGCAGTCCGGCAAGATGTTTACCGAAAAATTCGGGACTTATCAATGCACACTCGCCGTCCGTGAAGCATTTATGCAACAAACCCAGCGTGAGCTGAACGACCATATCATCGAAGAAGTGCTGCGAACAGGCAAGGATGATATACCAAAATCTGACCTCGCTATTGTAAAAGCCGTCGCTGCGGAGTATGTCAACGGGATATTCCGCAGACTCAGAGAACACGGCTATGATGAAAACACAATGCGGCTTTGGGTAACCGGTGGCGGCGGTTGCCTGATCAAGAATTTCGGCAAGGTCAATTCAAAGAGGATCACCTTTGAAGAAGATATTTGCGCCGCTGCAAAAGGCTATGAATACCTTGCCAATGTTCAGCTTTCGGCAGGGATCGGATTATGAAGCCGTACACGCTGACGATTCGATTCAGGGAAACAGATGAATACGAAGCCGAGGTTGGCGCTTTTATGAGGGATTTGAGTAAGCACACAGATAAATCAAAAAACAAATTTGTGATAGACCTAATCGCCGAATATATGAAGCGTTCCGAGCAGGAACGTAGAGAGAACAACTTTATTGAAAGGCTGCGCAAGATGATTCGTGAAGAATTAGAAGCCTCTGCTATTAATATTCCCGATTCCGTTCAACAAGCTGAAATAACTTCTTTCATTTCGGAGATGTCCGAGGACGAAGAAGCCGCTAATGCTGCAAGCGTGCTCAACGATTTAGAATTGTTTTGCTGACAGCAAATCGCCCAAATTATGCTGTCACCGCTGTTTTCAATCAAAATGTGACAGCATTTTTGACAGCACGTCATTTGTTGATGATTCAAGGTGCTTTGGTGGTTGCAATACCCTAATGCACTATCTTATCGAGCAGACCGTCTGTACCCCCACAAAGGGCGGACGGTAGGCTCGTCAGGGGATTTGTTCCCCTGAAACCCTATTTTGAGAAGGAAGGTATATATATGACAGATACAAAAAAGCCAAACCGCAAACGCAAAATAGCGAAAAGGATTTGGCTGAATGAGATGGAAGAACGTGAGCTGAAAAGAAAAGCGAAAAAGGCCGGCGTTTCTCAATCGGGACTTATTCGCTCGCTCATACGGGGATACGAGCCGAAGGAAAAGCCCGGCAAGGAATTTTTTGAAGCGCTCCGTCAACTTTCCGCTATCGGTAACAACATTCATCAGCTTGCTACAAAAGCAAATGCGCTTGGCTTTATCGACGCGCCTATGCTGCATAAAGAGGTCAAGGAATGGAGAGTGTTTCGAGCGGATATCGTTCGCCGTTTCATTTCGCCGGACGGAGGGTGAATATGGCAGTCAGTAAATTGTGGTCGATAAACGAGGGCGGTATGAGCAGGGTGCTTCAATACGCAGCCAATCCGAAAAAGACTAATAATAAGCTCTACGTCAGCGGTATCAACTGCGAACCGGAAACAGCCTATGAGGAGTTTACCGCAGTCAAGCGCTCCTACGCCAAGACAGGCGGCATTGAAGCCTATCACGGATATCTCAGTTTTAAGGAACAGGACATTACGCCGGAGCTGTCGCTGAAAATCGGCACCGAATTTGCACAGGAGGTTTGGGGCAAACGGTTTCAAGTCTTGGTTACCGTTCACACCGACACCGAACATCCACATTGCCATTTTGTGATCAACTCTGTTTCCTTTGTTGACGGAAAAAGGCTTTGGGGAGAAGAAAAGGCGTGGTTCAAATTCAAAAAGGCAGCGGACAGATTATGCGAGAAATATGGCTTGTATTATAACCCGAAGCCGGTCAGAGGAAGAAGCTCGTCCTATCACTATGATCGTGAAAAGAAGGGCGAACTGACAAGATACTTACTCGCCCGTGAAGCGATGGAAAAAGCGCTGTCGCAATGCACCAACACGGCAGATTTAAGATATACGCTCGCTAAACTCGGTTATGAGCTTACTGTGAACGACAGGCGGAAATATTGGACGATCACGCCGAAGGGCTGCAAAAAGCCGATACGTCTTGTAAAGCTCAGTGTGGATTACACACCCGAAGGAATCCGCCGCAGATTGGTGAACAACCGCTACGATCGACCGCCACGCATTGATTATAGGCAGTACCGACCGAAGCAATACAAGCTGCCTACTTGCGGCGATAGGATATTGCAAAGGACAAGCGGAATTTATCGGGTGTATCTGTATTATGCGTTCAGGCTTGGTGTGATACACAGCTACCGCCGCCCGGATCCTGCAAAGCTGCATTGGATATTCAAAGAAGAGCTTGCCTACCTTGACCGGTTAAGCGAGGAAGTCAGGATGATGGGCAGGGAGAAGATTTCAACCGACGTTGAGTTGTTGGCGTACAAGCACACGCTTGAAGATAAAATTCAGACGCTTACCGATGAAAGAGCAGATTTACGAAAACACTCACGCCGAAAAATCAGCGCCGATGAGATAAATGAAACCAAAGATAAAATATCGCATATTACAATTAATTTGAGAAAGCTCCGTCACGAGCTGAAGCTGTGCGAGCATATCGCAGAGCGCTCTAAGGCGATGGAGCAAGGCTTGGAGACCGTCCTTAATGATGAGCGAAAGTCAAGGGCAAAAAACAAGAGCAGAGGATATGAAAGGTAAATCTAACAGGAAGGGAGATGGATTTTGATGGACGAAAAAGCGTTCCTAAAGCTGCCGAGAGTATTGATCTCAGAGCCCTTGCGTAGCAAGCTGTCTGATTCGGCAATCGTGCTGTATTCGTATTTGCTCAGCCTGTATGAATTGTCGGTCAAAAACGGAGAGAGATTTCGGGACAAAAACGGAAGGTATTATGTAGTGTGTCCCATCAGCACCGTTATGCGGCTGCTCAACTGCTGCAACAATAAAGCGGAAAGCGTGTATATGCAGCTTGAAAATCAAAATCTCATCTCCCGCAAACGGCAAGGACTCGGCAAGGCGAATTTGATATATGTGAATCCTATTGTGGAAAGTACAGTAACCTATGCGAAAAACGCACTCGACCAATGCGATAATATAGATTCTGAAAATGCGAAAATCACATCTGCTGAAATGGAGAAAACGCACACTATCAAGAATGATTATTATCAAAAAGATTTGAATAATATCTATCCATCTATCCGCTACGAGGATGTGATCGAGGATATCCGCAATCAAATCGAATATGACGTTTTATCTGAGCGTGATTACGGCGGCGTATTGGATGAAATCGTCAATCTGATTGCAGACACGGTAACATCGGACGCCCAAGCTGTAAGGATAAATCAGATCTACATTCCGATAGACAAGGTGCGGTGGCGGTTTGGTCAGTTGACTGCCGAACATATTGAATATGTTATCAGTTCACTTGAAAAGAACACAACCGAAATAAGAAATATGAGAGCCTATCTGCTGACGGCTCTCTACAACTCTATTGATACTTTGGATACTGCCGCATTGTACGGCGCTTGAAGGGAGGGTATACGCAATGGAAGAAATCAAATTTATGAATACAAAGCAAGTAGCACAGGCGCTGGGTTGCAGTATGCCTACGGCTCGTCAGATTATGATGCGTGCGGATTTTCCGCTTATCCGTGTAGGCAAAAACTACAAGGTCAGTGAGCAGGCTTTCGTTGAATGGAGTAAAAAAAGAAGAGTTTAACGATTTAAAGTAAAAAACTATTGATTCTGAATCGTTTCTGATGTATGATGTTTATATCGGAAACGATTCGGCGTCTTTAGGTTCTGAAAGGACGGATATTATGAACACTAAAGGCAAGAAGCCGAAAAGAAAAGTAAAAATGGATTACGGCGACGGCTCTATTTACTTTGTAAAAAGCCGAAACTGTTACGCCGGACAGGTTTATCTTGAAATCGACGGCGAAAAAATACGCAAGAGCGTTTACGGTAAGACCGAACGAATTGTAAAGGACAAAATTCGTGAGCTTCAAATTCAGGCTAAAGCCGGTGCGTTTAAGAAAGTTGATAAAACGACCTTTTATGAACTGGCTGAAAAAATGATCGAGGAGCAAATTGATCTGAACGAGATCAGACAATCCACCTACAAGCGCAAGCTGGAAACATTGAAAATGCTCGATCCTTTGTCCGATAAACAGCTTCGCAAAATCACAGAGGATGACATTGTCGCATACTTCAAGGATAACCTCGATTATGCGCAGTCAACGCTCAACAAGCTGTATCAGTTGCTTGGAGCTGTTTTCAAAAAGGCGATCAAAAAAGGGATCATCGACAAAAGTCCGCTTGAGGATTTGCGTGTCCCTAAATCCCGCAAGAAAACGGACAAGGTCAGAGCGCTAACGGTAGAGGAGCAGGCACGGCTGCTTGATGTGCTGAATAACAATGACATCAATTACTCCGAGATAATGCTGGTTTCTATGTTCACCGGAATGCGCGGCGGAGAAATCTGTGCGTTAACTATCGAGGACATTGATTTTCAAAACAGCTGTATCATCGTGAACAAGACCACGTCACGCGGCGGCGACAATGCAGTCATCGTCAACGAAACGAAAACAGAAGCCGGTATGCGAAGGGTTTTGATCAACAACGAGCTGGCAGCTTTTTTGAAGGAATGTATCGGCGAGAGAACCGGCGGCACATTGTTTGTTTCAAGCAACAACAAGCCGGTCACTACACAGCAGGTCAACTATTATTTTTGGAACACCTTGAAGCAATACGATATTCAAGACAAATCGCTGCAAGGAAAGCTGACCTTCCACTCGCTCCGTCATACCTTTGCCACGCGCTGCATCGAAAGCGGTGTACCGCCGAAGGTCTTGCAGAAAATACTCGGTCACAAGGACATCTCTGTTACGATGAACGTATATTGTGATGTTTTTGAAAAATTTGAAGCCGCGCATCTGAACGCTGTTGACGAGTATATGAAACTGAACAATATCGGATTGGGAAAACCCGAAGCAAAAACCGTAAAGGTTGCATAAACAGGGCAAATCGCATTCAAAATCGCAGTCAAGCCGCTGCAAGCCACTGTTTAAGCCATTTAAAATGACTCCCGCAACCAAACAAGGTGGTTTATCTAAACCACCTTTTCTTTTTGCTAACTTAACTTAAAATGCTCAAAAGTGGCTTAAACACAGGGCTTTCAAAGGGCAGCAGAGTTAAGTTGAGATAATTTAGCGAAAGGAAACTAAAGTGCGATAACCCAGCATATAACCCATTGCTGGGTTATAAACCCAACAGATAACCCAGCAGAATTACCAGCAAATTTTCCATATTACAGATAGAACAACAAAAATATATAATACCGCTGACACATTGGATTTTCTTATCAGCTCTCTGTTTAATTGCAGAGGGCTGTTTTTTATGTTCAAGGGTGGGGGGGGAGGTAGAGATACAGATTAAAGTGAGCAAACAACGGTTAAAATATTAGACATAAAATAACGCTACCGTATATAAAAGTAGCATTAAAGTAATAGTTAATGCTTTATAGATTAGAATCTAAATATCAAAAATAAAAGAATTGATGTACTATTCAACAAATCAATTTTGGATATTAGAAATCGTCGATTTATGAGTTCGAACAAAGATTTGGAAATGTGCTAAAAAAGGCTTGAAATTGGCAAAAATATAAGATATAATCGGACCATAGGAACTATGAACAATATAGAAAATTTTGTTATGAAAACTGCATTAACAATTTAAGAAAGAAGTTATTTTGATGCGTAAAATAAATGAAGAAACAAGAGAAACAATCGAAAAAAAACATACGTTTTTGAATAGTATTTCGGCGTACAGCTTTTCTGATGCATTTAAAAAGTATTTAGAGTATGAGAATTTGAGTGCTTTTACCGTTGCTTCGGAGGCTGAAATTTCTATAAAGACCGTCGAACGTTACTGCGATGGAGAGAGTAGACCGTCAATCAATACGCTGATGCGTATTTTTTTGGCGTTAGAGACCTCATATGAAATTTGCGAAGTGTTGTTTGCGAAAGCTAACATTTCAGTCAGCGACAATGTATTACAAAGTATTGTATATCGCACGCTACTTGAAAAAACCGAAAAGATCGAGATAGAGGACGCAAATAAAATAATCGATGAGTTTAACAAAAGAATAATTAAAAAAGCGGATAAAATTAAATATTTATAATTAGGAAGGAAAAACGATTATGAGCGAGGAATATTATAACCAGAGTCAACTTTTGAAAAAGGGTTTTTCAAAAGCTATGATAAGAAAGCTTCTTCCGAAGCCAAAACTTCAAAAGCACACGTATTATCAAAGTAGTCCGCCTATTAAAAAATGGGAAAAAACAGTTGTTGATAGTGTGATGGAAACCGTCGAGTACAAAGAAGAGTTAGAAAAATCTAAACAACGTAAGGAAGTTTCAAAAAAAGGAGCGGCTACCAGAAGGAACAGAGACGAGAAGGAGCTGCAAGATTTTCTTAAAACTTTCAGACTAAAAAGGGTACTGTCCATTGAAGAATTGAACAGCATACTTGACGAATCGGTTTTTGATGATAGCTTGGACTATACGTATGGAATCCCGTATGGTAGTTATGATTTTTTTAATGAATATAGTAACAATTATTATGATTCTGAAAAATATTTTTATTCGATGAAAGATGTTACTAAATATACTTTCCCGCATCCGAATAAGAACTCGGAAATTAACGAATGTGTTATTAACTATATTTATAACTATCTTATTGAATATGATGATAGTCTATTTGATATAGAATATAGGACTAACAGACTGGATTGGCAAATTAAAAAAGAGGAAACCACCTATAATTTAATTGCCAGTACATATCCCTCACTTGCAAACGAGTGTAACCAATTGTTGTCTTTTCTCATAGATAAAATAACTGAGGAACATGATAATCGGTACGTTTGGAAATAAAAAGAACTCGGCGAGACAACTCGAATTTTTCGGGTTGTTTTGTCGTTTTAAATGACAAGTGAAAAGTGGTTTTGTGCATTTTTTATTCTGTCATTTTATCAGTCAGCTGATATTAAAAGAGCGTATGTGCAAAATTGACAAAAACGGCAATGTAATTTTGGATTGCGTTAGGTAACAATATGTGGTATGATAATAAAAGAAGTACGGAATGGAGTTGGCAGTAATGGCAAAACGGACGATAATGCAGGCTGGTAATCAAATCAGGATAAGTCTGCCCTGTTGTCTGTCGATATTATTTTGATGTAAGCGCAGTGCGTTCGTTTGAATGTGCTGCGTTTTTTTATCTGTATGAGCCATAAATATCAGCTGTTCATCCGTAATCGGCAGAATTTTTCAGAGGAGGAAATACTATGCTAAAGAAAACTACATCGATTCTGTTATCACTGATAATGGCGTTAAGTGTGTTTGCTGTTGTACCTTTCTCGGCATCGGCAGCAGAAGATACAAACGCACAGACAGGCGACGGTGATATTACAGAAATCAAGACGGTCGAAGATCTATATATGGTAAATCTTGATCTCGCAGGCAGTTACAAGCTGATGAATGATATCGACCTGAGCGAGGCAACAGCACAAGGCGGCGATTGGGACTTTGACGGCAGAGGCTGGGAGCCAATTGGCAGCAACGGTATCTATAGCGGCAGCACACCGTTTACCGGTACATTTGACGGTAACGGATATGAGATTAAAGGTTTGCGGATAAATGTTAATAGTTTACCCAGCGGAACCGGCACTGCCTATGTAGGTTTGTTTGCGAATAACGCAGGCACTATCAAAAACCTGACTGTATCGGGCAGTGTATCTGCGAGCGCGAAAACTTATAATGTCGGTGCAGTTGCCGGATATAACAGCGGAGTGATAGAAAACTGTGCTAATGCAACGTCGGTTTCAGTTTCTAATGCAAGATACGCCGGAGGTATCACCGGATATACCGCAACAGAATCACAAATCACAAGATGTAAAAACACTTCTGATATTTATTGTGGTTACGGAAGTTATTATGAAAACATATATTCAGGTGGTATATCCGGTTGTTCCGAAGGTGCTGTATCGGAATGTTATAACAGTGGAATGATTTCATCTAAAGCATGTGGGGAATACTATTCTTCTGGATATAAGTATGCTTATGCGTACTCTTCGGGTATTACATTTGGCGGTTCAATTATCAATTGCTATAACACAGGAAATATCAGTGCAACTAATAACTCCGGATCGTACAGATATGTAGGCGGTATCAGTGCCCGCTCAGGAACGATAAGCAATTGCTATAATACAGGCACAGCAACAAAAGCCATATCCTACGGTGCAGTAACCAACTGCTACTTCCTTAGTGGTAGTGGAGCGGATTCAACAGGCGCAAAATTGCTGACTGCCAGTCAGATGAAACAGTTGGACGCATTCAAAGGCTTTGATTTTGAGAACACTTGGTTTATTGATTTGAACGCAGAATATAATTATCCGCAGTTGAGAAATAATAAACAAATCGCAGATTCTACGCCGAGCGAGGGATATCATCCCACAATTGTTGACGGTATAGTGGAGATAAGAACTGTCAAGGATTTGAATTACGTCAGCAACGATCTCGCCGGCAACTACAAGCTGATGAACGACATTGACCTGAGCGAAGCAACAGCAGAAGGCGGCGACTGGGATTTTGGCGGCAGAGGTTGGGAGCCAATCGGCAGCAATGGCATTTACAGTGGCAGCACACCGTTTACCGGTACATTTGACGGTAATGGTTATGAGATTAAAGGCTTGCAGATCAGAGTAAATAGCTTGCCCAGCGGAACCGGCACTGCCTATGTAGGTTTGTTTGCGAATAACGCAGGCACTATCAAAAACCTGACTGTATCGGGCAGTGTATCTGCGAGCGCGAAAACTTATAATGTCGGTGCAGTTGCCGGATATAACAGCGGAGTGATAGAAAACTGTGCTAATGCAACGTCGGTTTCAGTTTCTAATGCAAGATACGCCGGAGGTATCACCGGATATACCGCAACAGAATCACAAATCACAAGATGTAAAAACACTTCTGATATTTATTGTGGTTACGGAAGTTATTATGAAAACATATATTCAGGTGGTATATCCGGTTGTTCCGAAGGTGCTGTATCGGAATGTTATAACAGTGGAATGATTTCATCTAAAGCATGTGGGGAATACTATTCTTCTGGATATAAGTATGCTTATGCGTACTCTTCGGGTATTACATTTGGCGGTTCAATTATCAATTGCTATAACACAGGAAATATCAGTGCAACTAATAACTCCGGATCGTACAGATATGTAGGCGGTATCAGTGCCGGCACAGGAACGATAAGCAATTGCTATAATACCGGTACGGCAACAAAAGCCATATCCTACGGTGCAGTAACCAACTGCTACTTCCTTAGTGGTAGTGGAGCGGATTCAACAGGCGCAAAATTGCTGACTGCCAGTCAGATGAAACAGTTGGACGCATTCAAAGGCTTTGATTTTGAGAACACTTGGTTTATTGATTTGAACGCAGAATATAATTATCCGCAGTTGAGAAATAATAAACAAATCGCAGATTCTACGCCGAGCGAGGGATATCATCCCACAATTGTTGACGGTATAGTGGAGATAAGAACTGTCAAGGATTTGAATTACGTCAGCAACGATCTCGCCGGCAACTACAAGCTGATGAACGACATTGACCTGAGCGAAGCAACAGCAGAAGGCGGCGACTGGGATTTTGGCGGCAGAGGTTGGGAGCCAATCGGCAGCAATGGCATTTACAGTGGCAGCACACCGTTTACCGGTACATTTGACGGTAATGGTTATGAGATTAAAGGCTTGCAGATCAGAGTAAATAGCTTGCCCAGCGGAACCGGCACTGCCTATGTAGGTTTGTTTGCGAATAACGCAGGCACTATCAAAAACCTGACTGTATCGGGCAGTGTATCTGCGAGCGCGAAAACTTATAATGTCGGTGCAGTTGCCGGATATAACAGCGGAGTGATAGAAAACTGTGCTAATGCAACGTCGGTTTCAGTTTCTAATGCAAGATACGCCGGAGGTATCACCGGATATACCGCAACAGAATCACAAATCACAAGATGTAAAAACACTTCTGATATTTATTGTGGTTACGGAAGTTATTATGAAAACATATATTCAGGTGGTATATCCGGTTGTTCCGAAGGTGCTGTATCGGAATGTTATAACAGTGGAATGATTTCATCTAAAGCATGTGGGGAATACTATTCTTCTGGATATAAGTATGCTTATGCGTACTCTTCGGGTATTACATTTGGCGGTTCAATTATCAATTGCTATAACACAGGAAATATCAGTGCAACTAATAACTCCGGATCGTACAGATATGTAGGCGGTATCAGTGCCCGCTCAGGAACGATAAGCAATTGCTATAATACAGGCACAGCAACAAAAGCCATATCCTACGGTGCAGTAACCAACTGCTACTTCCTTAGTGGTAGTGGAGCGGATTCAACAGGCGCAAAATTGCTGACTGCCAGTCAGATGAAACAGTTGGACGCATTCAAAGGCTTTGATTTTGAGAACACTTGGTTTATTGATTTGAACGCAGAATATAATTATCCGCAGTTGAGAAATAATAAACAAATCGCAGATTCTACGCCGAGCGAGGGATATCATCCCACAATTGTTGACGGTATAGTGGAGATAAGAACTGTCAAGGATTTGAATTACGTCAGCAACGATCTCGCCGGCAACTACAAGCTGATGAACGACATTGACCTGAGCGAAGCAACAGCAGAAGGCGGCGACTGGGATTTTGGCGGCAGAGGTTGGGAGCCAATCGGCAGCAATGGCATTTACAGTGGCAGCACACCGTTTACCGGTACATTTGACGGTAATGGTTATGAGATTAAAGGCTTGCAGATCAGAGTAAATAGCTTGCCCAGCGGAACCGGCACTGCCTATGTAGGTTTGTTTGCGAATAACGCAGGCACTATCAAAAACCTGACTGTATCGGGCAGTGTATCTGCGAGCGCGAAAACTTATAATGTCGGTGCAGTTGCCGGATATAACAGCGGAGTGATAGAAAACTGTGCTAATGCAACGTCGGTTTCAGTTTCTAATGCAAGATACGCCGGAGGTATCACCGGATATACCGCAACAGAATCACAAATCACAAGATGTAAAAACACTTCTGATATTTATTGTGGTTACGGAAGTTATTATGAAAACATATATTCAGGTGGTATATCCGGTTGTTCCGAAGGTGCTGTATCGGAATGTTATAACAGTGGAATGATTTCATCTAAAGCATGTGGGGAATACTATTCTTCTGGATATAAGTATGCTTATGCGTACTCTTCGGGTATTACATTTGGCGGTTCAATTATCAATTGCTATAACACAGGAAATATCAGTGCAACTAATAACTCCGGATCGTACAGATATGTAGGCGGTATCAGTGCCGGCACAGGAACGATAAGCAATTGCTATAATACCGGTACGGCAACAAAAGCTATATCCTACGGTACAGTAACCAACTGCTATTTCCTTAGCGGAAGCGGTGCGGATACTACGGGAGCAAAGTCGCTGACTGCAGGTCAGATGAAACTGAAAGCATTGTATGGCGGGTTTGATTTTGAAAACATCTGGTTTATCGAACCGCAAGCGTCGTATCCCTATCCTCAGTTGATAAACAACAACGATGCCAAACATATAGAGCATATCACTATTGAAGATATGGAGATCAACAATGGCGCTACCGAAGCGATTGAAGTGACTTTTGATCCCGAAGACACGACCGACAGCAAAAAAATCACTTGGGTATCTTCCGACGAAACGATCGCGTCAATTGACAGTGACGGAAACATTACAGGTCATAAATGCGGTACTGTTACTGTTACTGCAACTACCGTCAACGGAATTCAGACGACATTTACCGTCAACGTAGTTGCTCCTATTACGGAGATCAGCTTTGTTCCTGACTCTGAAACAATCGCACGCGGTACAAAGAAAAAGCTGAATCTTGTTATCGTCCCGGAGGATACCTCTGATACTTATGAATGGTCGAGTTCTGATACTGAAGTGGCGACTGTTGATAAATACGGCACAGTAACCGCGAGAAAGATCGGCACTGCGGTAATTTCGGTAACAACTTCCAGAGGAATGACAGCTGAATGTAATGTAACGGTAAATTCTCCCGCGACTGCAATATCACTTTCTAAAAAGAATCTGTCACTGTTTGTTGACAAGGAGTATACATTGACAGCTGCTCTTGCTCCGTTTGACGTAACAGATAGCGTAACTTGGACAACGTCTGATCCTGCAGTTGCGACTGTTGATAACGGCAAGGTGGTTGCTGTCGGAGCCGGAAACGCTACCATTACCGCAACGGCAGACAGCGGAGTGTTTGATACTTGCGAGGTTACGGTTGAAAGTGACATAAGCAAGACGAATATCCAACTTGAATACGATGAAACTGAGTTCGATTATGAAATGAAAGAACCGTCTGTTGAGGTTTATTTCAATAACGAGTTGTTGATTCAAGATACGGATTATAGAATCGAATATGATAAGAACACTGACGCAGGCGAAGCGACAGTAACAGTTTATTCGCTTAAGAATGATACGGTTGCCGAGAAGCATTTCACCATTACTCCGGTCGATATCAATAAATGCGATATTCAGACTCTCGAAAGTGTAACCGCTGTTGGTAATGATTTTGAATACATTGACAAGATCACATATAAATCCGTACAGCTGTTTAGCGGAATAGATTATACTGTATCAAACGAGTATAATACAGCTACGGGAATAGTAACATTCACTGTAACAGGTATTAATAACTTTGCAGGAACAGCAACTTTAACTGCAAAATCTCCGTTTGATGATACAAGTTTAATTGGTGATGTAAATGATGACGGCGTGGTTGATGTTCTTGATGCGGCAGCTATTCAAAAATACGCTGTTGGCAAGTCCACTATGACACCGGAGCAACTTTATAATGCTGACGTAAACAACGACGGAAATGTTGATGTTCTTGACGCGGCTGAAATACAAAAATACTCCGTTGGTAAGATAACGGAATTTAAGAAAAAAGCATAAATATATTAAATTGTTCTAATTACTATAGAAGCTCGGGCGATTCGCCCGAGCTTTTTTATAGGGGTTAATATGTCTAATGCTTTTGGAAATAATCTGCAAGAGTTACGATTTTTAAAAGGATATTCCCAAATGTAATTAGCAAAGTCACACAATACAAATCGTTCAACAATTACCAAATATGAAACAGGAATAACAGAGTCTGACTTTGAAAGACTGAAATTGATTTGTGAAATTTTTATGATTGATTATAATATAATACTTCAAGAGTGAAGCTCGAGCGTTTAATACACGCTTGAGCTTTTTTAATATAAGACATCGGATGTCTCTTTTAGACACTTATTGTCTTTTTATTTATAGCAAATAAACAGCTAAAAACTACAAAATTCAAGGAACAAACACCAATAATAATTATATCGTGTAGAATTCGAATAAATAATTGTGGACACAAGGTGTCTGTACAGACACAGCTTGGACGCAAGAAATCTTTATAGGTGTTACAATGTTTACAGTTGACAAGGGCAATAAGAAATAAAAAAAGGAAACAAGATTTTTAACAAATATTTGTTAAAAAACGAGGTGTAAAAATGAAAGCAACTAACAGCATTAACAGTATTTCTGAACTGAGCATATTTTTTGAAAAAGTATTCGATTTACTTAACGAAGAAATCTTTGGCGGGGAGTTGCCAAAACCAATTATTACGCTTGCACCAACTAAACAGGCATATGGGCACTATACACCGTATGAGGCTTGGGATGTGCACGACGAACCTAAAAGGGAAATTAATATATCAACATACGATATTAATAGACCTATCGAGAAAGTAATAACAACAGAAGTACATGAGATGTGCCATTTATATAATGATTTAATCCTTGAAGTAAAAGATTGTTCAAACGACGGACGTTACCATAACGCAAAGTTTAAAAGAACAGCAGAAGAACATTGGCTAATTGTAGAAAAATCAGAAAACTATGGATGGTGCATAACTAAGCCAAGCGAAAAACTACTTAATTGGATAAATGCTCACCCTGAATTGAAAGATATAGAAATGTATAAGAAGAATTACGAAAAGCCAGAGAAAAAAGTGAAGAAAAAGCCAAACCGGTTTCAATTCAAATATAAGTGCCCCAACTGTGGCAGTGAATGCAAAGCCACAGCAAAGATTACAGTTTTCTGCACAAGGTGCAATCATCAAATGTATTGATGGTTGCAAATATAAAGATTTTCATACTACTGACTTCATCATCAGTGGTATGACAAAAGGATTACTATGGAAAGGTGTTGATGTTTATGGACTGAGATAATTCTTTGTTGGTCTTCCTTGTTGAGGGAAGTTAAAAACTACAAAATGTTATATTCTGAAAGAAGGGTTTTCAAATGAAAAATTTAGGTCAATTTATCTTTTTCAAGTTTAACGAGTTTGCGAAAGACAAAAAATTCATGGTGACAGAGGTGTCGCCGTGGCAGGACTATAACACCAAACAGGTTTTAGGCAGCGCGATTACCGTGGTAATTATCGAAGATAATACCGACTACGGTAAACAGGGGAATAATCTGTACGAGAAATATAAAATCAAGGTGCGCAAGCAGGTAAATCCTCCAGTAAACAGCTTGGTTATGCCTACCGGTGAGGTTGAAGCTACGGTTTACGGCGACTACCGTAACATGTTGTCTGTTACTTGTGACGATATACGCATTGTTGACAACAAGGAGAAAAAGAATTAATGCGTAGGTACAACAGCAAGTCGTGGCAAATTGAATTTGCCGCATTGCATGTCAAGCTTTTCTTGTTGGCAGCAGGATTATTAATTATAAATATTCTTGTTGTAAACTCATTGAATAGTGGTAATGACATACTGCCAAACTTTTATATGTTCAAATTGACTTTGTGCCTTGTTTTGACGGTTGTTATTCTAATTGCGTCTGTAATTGGCGTATTGATTCTGCTTTTTGACTATAAAAGGTGTCAATTGGAACATAAAATTAAAGTTGGGTTATTTTATCACGGCTACGGAAACCCATTGCATTTAAAAGACGGTGAATATCTACCGAAAATCAAGGTCAAACAACTTGAAAATGATGTGTACTTATTATCCGTTGATTGTTCATCTGTCTCAGCAGAAAATCTACAAAAAATGCCGTCAATTATTAGCTCAACTCTGAATGGTAAACAAGCGCAATATGCCGTTACAATAGTAAATACTGACATAGCATACAACTGTGTTCAATTCTATATTGAGAACGTGACAGTGGACAAATCGTTTACCTTCAAAAACGTTAACGAAATGAAACCGCCACACCCAACGAAAATTAAAATTCAGCGTGGAACGAATATCGACTTAACGACGAGTGGGTCAATGCTTGTCTGTGGCAAAACACGATCTGGTAAAACTACAGCTACTATCGCGATTCTGATTCAAGCTTTGATGTGGGGGCGTGACGACTACGGTTCTAACATTACTATCATTGATCCCAAGCGAGCGGAGTTGTCAATGTTACCTTACGTTGTTTCAGTTGACGTGGATGGCGAAGCAAGGTCAATTTTACAAGCCCTCAAAGATTTTGAGACGACGTTAAGAATGAGACAGGCGTATCTTAACCAAAAATCACTTGAGGTTGGCGACGCGGTTCATTGGTGGGAATTAGGAATGCACCCCTCGTTTTTATTTATAGACGAGTATGTTGCTTGCCGTTCATTGTTTCCGAAGAAAGCTGACAAGGGTTCAGACTACTACCTGACAAATTTTGATAACATTTTAAAAAGAGTTGTGACAATGGGTGCTTCAGCAGGCTGTTTTGTAATTATATCAATAGCTGAGGCTTCAGTCGAGGAAGGCGGTCTGCCATCAATGTTGCGTAACGCTATGACTACAAAAATCCTGTTCAAGCCAACACTTACTGAAGGGCGTTTGATGTGGGATTCTTCTAAGCTCGAGAACTTTCCTGAGCGTGTCTACTCAGCCGGGGATTGTTGGTTTTCATCAACAGACGGAGAACATGACGATGTTTCATACGCACATTTTCCGATTATGGATTTTCCGGTATATAAGGAACTGGGTAATCTGTTAAAAAATTACTATGGCGAAAGCGCCGACGGCGGGTCACCGCAAGACGGCGCTCGCCCTAAATAAAAGTAGTCTTTTTTATACGAATATAATCAAGAGCGTCTTAAGCATACCCCGGTTGGTGAATACGGGGTATACTTAATGATTTGGAGGTGAAAATATGTGATAGAAGCAGGAATTGACCAAGTAACGATCGTTTTGTTGGCTCACGACGATGTTTTGAATAACAAAAATCATCGTTGGAGAGACATTGCGAGTGAAATCATACTCGAGGTGGAAGAAAGCCTAAATCTAATCGACATTTTAGGTGAAAAAAGCCTGATGAAAAAAGCAATTTCCGGATATTCAATAGGATATACCTACGGTAATCATGATTTTTCTTTTGCGATTTATTATCATCATCAATATGCAAGAATGGGCGTTCTTGTTAAATTTTCTGCTCAAGCGCTTGCGTACTATCAAGGGCAGACCAATCTTTATGTTTATGAAGTATTGCAGAAAATGCAATCGCAAATATATGAAGTTCGTTGTTCTCGCATTGATATTGCTTTGGATTTTATAAACGAAGGTATAAATATAACCGAAATTCAAAATCAATATAACAATAAAGAATTGAAAATTATGGTTATGAGAGAGCGCAATAGAAAAATTGAACAGATTGCGAAGAGCCATTCGATTCACGGAATAACTGAAGGCTCTGAATTTCAAACAATTTATCTCGGTAAACGCGACAGTCCTTTGTATATGCGAATTTATGACAAGAAGCACGAGCAAATAAGCAATCAAAGGTCAAGACGTTCAGAAGTCAATGAATATAATGATTGAATCAGATTTGAATTAGAAATAAAAAAAGATTATGCACACGATTTAACAGAAGCACTATTGAATACTAATTGTCAAACAGAATTTAAAGAAATTATTTTAGGATTTTTCATTCAGAAGTTTTATTTTGTTACAGTTGAAAACGATAAGTATGTACCTACTCCTTTTATGCAGAAAATTATTGAAATGAAAAACGACAATTCTATTGTATTGTTTAAGAGCGTTAATACGAAAAATACAGAATTATCAAAGAGTTTTTTATATTTATTAAAATCATCAGGTGTTATTACTGCATTATACAAGATATTAACTATTTGGGGTAAAACCGGACTTAACGAAAGCATTAAAACGATAATAAATTATATGAAAAATGAATATAACCCTAATAGGGATTGCATAGAGTTTTTAAAAAATAATGGTAAAGAATATAGAGATAATTATACAAATTTCAACGACTTCTTTAAAGATGAAGTTAAGCCTGAATTAGAAGAAACAAAATAGTTTTCTTGTATTTCAGAGAAAGGAGCATTATGAGCGTGAATCATAATAAAGAAGATAGCTTGGAGTTTTTATCATCAAGTGATGTAGCTAATCTTCTTCATTGTTCAACAGTGACAGCTCGCAACACTATGAAGCGTGCTGATTTTCCACTTGTAAGGGTAGGCAAGAATATGCGTGTCTTAAAATCTGCATTTCTTGACTGGGCAAAAAAGCGCAGAGTTTAAGGAAAAGCTAAGACAAAAACATATTCAAAAATAAGTTTGAAAACACGTTGACACAGAGGATTTAGCCATGCTAAAATATTAGTAATAAGGAAATCCTCTGTGTTTGCAGTTAGAAAGGATTTAACATATATGGCAACTGCAAAATCACAGAAAAACAAAAAACGTCGTCCTAAAGGCAAAGGCACTTTATACTACGACAAAAATCGCAAGCGATATGTAGGCGAATTTATTGTTGATTTGGGGAACGGAAAAACCCAGCGCAAGACAGTTTCCGGAAGGACGAAAACTGAAGTATCCGATAAGCTCCGTGAGATTGAATACAAATCAATCCTTGGCGAGTACATAGAAAAAGAATGTGTTATTTTTCATGACTACGCCGTAGCGATGATTGATGAGCAGCTGGAGCTTAACGAGATTTCGGAATCTACCTATGACCGTAAGCTGGAAACTTTGAAAATGCTGTCCGAGATATCAGAAATGGAGATAAAGGACATCACGGAAAAGGTAATCAAGGATTTTTTCAAAAAGAAACTTCATTACGCACAATCCTGCATTGATAAGATTTATCAGCTTTTGAATTGGGTGTTGAAAAGAGCGGTTAAACAGAACGTTATTAGTGAAAATCCGCTTGCCGACTTCAAAATACCTAAGTCAAAACAGAAACGAGTTAAGGTGCGCGGATTGACGATTGATGAACAATCAAGATTGCTCGAAGTTCTCAAAAGCGGTAACATTCGTTATTCAGAAGTTATGATGATTTCAATGTTCACAGGAATGCGTGGCGGAGAAGTGTGTGCTCTTGATGTTGAGGATATCAATTTCAAGAGAAAGACAATCACTGTGTATAAGACCGTTTCAAGAAACAAGTTCAAAGAAGCTGTTATCAACGATAATACAAAAACAGAAGCAGGAACAAGAATTCTTCACATCAATGATGATCTATTGGCTTTCTTTAAGAAGATCATTGGGGACAGAACAAGCGGACGTTTGTTTAGTTCCGCTGTCGGAAAAATCTTGACTACACAACAAGTTAATTATCAGTTTTGGTCTTTGATGAAAAAGGGCGAAATTCTTGATAACTCTGTTTCGGGCAAGGTTAATCTTCACTCACTTCGTCATACATATGCAAGTAGGTGCATTGAGGGCGGAATGCCTGCTAAAGTGCTTCAAAAAATCCTCGGACATAGGGATATCACAACAACATTAAATGTTTATTGTGATTGCTTCGATAAGTACGAACAGGAACATTTAGACGTTGCTAATGAGTATATGAAAAAGAACAATTTGGCTATCGCGTAGGTAGTACCAGCAGATAAACCAGCAAATAGGCGGGAAGTCAGTGTTTAAGCCAAAAAACACCACTCCCGCAACCAAACAAAGTGGCTTAAACAGTACGTTTAAGCCACTTTTTTCTGTGTGTTTTATAACCCGCAATGATTATTTTTAAGATGAACGATTTTGCCCTCAGCATGAACGGTCAATTTTTAGAATTAACGATTTTGCCCTCAGTTTGAACGGTCAATTTTTAGGATTAACGATTTTACCCTCAACTTGAACGATAAAAACATAAAACTAATCGTGATATAATGCAGAAAAAGATATATTTGTGCAGGGCTGACAAAACCGTCAATAGATTTTTAGGCAGTATTATTTGTAAAATTATGGTATTATATAATAAACAAGTTTTATTTGCTTGCTATGGAGGTTAGAAGAAGAAATGAAAAGATTGTTTTGGATAGCGCCATTTGTTGTGTTGAGCGTGTTTTATATATTTCCGTTTTCGGCAGGCGCGTTGGAGGTTGCTTCGACAACCGAAGCGGAAAGCAAATTTACTATTGAAATTGAAACTACCGCGGCAAACGTTGCCGATAATGAAGCTCCGCTCGGAACAGATTCTTTTGAAAACACTGAGCCTCCCGAGGAACCCGGCGAAGCAGTTGAAAAGCCTGCCGCTCCGGCTCTCAGTCTTTTAAATTCCGCGAACGGATTAACGGCTTTATGGACAGATATAAATGAAGCGTCATATTATGTTGTCTATTATAAAAGCGCTTTCAATAACGGTTACTCAACCCTTGAAACCGGTGATACAACTTGTGTTATTCCCGAAACGGAATCGGGAACGCTTTATTTTGTAAAGGTTCAGGCTGTCAGTCGTTACGAAGTGAGCGGATATGAATCAGTGGAAAAAAGCTTGACGTATATTGCGCGCGCCGGGAACACGGAGATTAACTTTAACGGCAGCTCAAATGTTTGTGTGTGGAACAGCGTCGGGGGAGCCAATAAGTACCAGATAGCAAAAAAGAAAAGCGGAGATAAAGCTTTTACTTACTTCACAACGACCTCGAATACATTTACGGACAAAAACGTTGTAAAGGCAAATACATATTATTATCAGGTAAGGGCTGTGTACGCCACGGCGGACAACGGAACGGCTTACGGAGCCTGGTCGCCGGTTAGTTCGGTAGTCACATTGGCGCAGACAAACGCGTCGCTTGTGAACAAGTCAAACGGAATCCGCGCGCAGTGGAACGCTGTAAACGGAGCCGCAAGGTACGCTGTATACTACAGGTCGTCAGACGATACAAAATGGACAACGGCTTCAACAACGAATACGTTTTACCCGATACTCAACGCTAAATCGGGCAAGCTGTATTATGTTCAGGTTCGCCCGGTTAACGGAAAGGTCAGCGGCAAATATTCAAAGGTAAAGGCAATAACATTTTTAGGACGTCCTGCCGTAACGCTGTCAAATGCTTCTGACGGAGTTAACCTGAGCTGGAAAAGCGTTGACGGCGCAAATAAATATCAGATAGCAAAAAAGAAAAACGGCGCGTCCTCATACATCTATTACTATTCAACCGGCACAGCTTTTTTTGACCGCGATGTTTACGGAAACACGGCGTATTACTATCAGGTAAGAGCGGTATACGAAACGGAAAACAGCGGAACGGCATACGGCGAATGGTCGGCGGTTGGTACTATTCTCAGGCTTGTTCAGCCGTCGGTGTCGCTTTCTAACAAATCAAACGGAATGCGTGTTGAGTGGAGCAGGGTTGCAGGAGCTGTAAAATACGCGGTATATATAAAGGCGGCTTCCGCGTCAAAGTGGCAGTCGGCAACTACTGCAAATAACTATTACCCGATGTTTACCGTAAAATCCGGCGTTTTGTATTACGTTCAGGTTCGCGCGATTGGCAGCGGAGCCTACGGGCCGTTTTCAAAGCCGAAAAGTCTGACGTTTATCGGCCCTGCCAACTTAAATTTATCAATGCCGAACAGCAATCCGGTGCTGAGCTGGAACAAGGTCCCTGGCGCGAATAAATACCAAATTGTAAAAACGAAAAAAGGCGTTTCGGGTTATGAGTATATTTATACCACGGGAACATCTTACGTTGACAAAGCCGCTGCGGTTTCAAACGGATTTTATTCCTATCAGATAAGAGCGATGTACGCGACAGAGGACAAGGGCACCGCTTACGGCGCGTGGTCTGTCGCGGCAACCACTTTTCGCGGCACCATGATAAAGCAATTACAATCGCAAACAGGTAATTCGAACACCTCGTATGTAAAATATATTAACTCCAAATCAGGCATCGGCGTAACAGCAAGCTTTGAATGGTGCGCTGAATTCGCGTGGTGTATGATCGATCAATTCGCGGCTAAGGTAAAAATAAAAGATCCTATTAAGCCCTGTATTCACGTGAGTGAAATAGCAATGCAGGCGAAAGCAAAAGGCGCGTTAAAAAGCGCGTACAGCAGCGGATATATTCCAAAGCCCGGAGATTTGTTCACCACGTCATTCTATAAATATCCCGGCAGCGACGGACGGCTGCACATCGGTTTTGTAGAATCGGTAGAGACCAACGCAAACGGACAGGTTACAAAGGTTCATACAATCGAAGGCAATTTTAACTGGGAAAATCAAAGCAGTATCAACACACGCGTGTCGAGAAACACATGGGTGCCGGGGAAAGAAAACGCTTACTCCGCTATTTTGTGTGAATATATTGATTTGGAAAAATTGTTTTCTTAACCGTTCGATGAAAAACTCTAAGCATTAACGGTATTTCCTTTAAAATGTATTTATACAAATTTGACAAAATCGGTAAGAAAAGTTTGGATAACTGTATCGGCTGATTTGTGGTATTATATGTATTGGGAATTTTTAACTGACCGAGGGGGAATTAAAATAAATAAGCGCATTTCATTATTGCTTGTGACGGTCTCAGCCGTTTTGTGCCTGTTAGTTGTAGGGATGTTCAGCCCGTCAGCGGCTTCAAAGCTGCCGTCACCTGCTAATTTTACACTAAATACAGTTGACAACACTGTGGAGATATCTTGGGGTGAGGTCGATAACGCAAGCAGTTACGAGCTGTTCTTTCAAAAGGAAGGAACAACGTGGCAGAGTGTTGTTGTAGAGGGTGCTAAGCACACGTTTACAGATGTCAGTCCTTACGACACTTACTTTTTCCAAATCAGGGCGATTGACGCCGAAAAAAATTACGGCTATTTTTCGTCCGTAAAAACAAGGCAGGCAAAGGCTCTGCTCACTTCTCCGCGTAATTTCAAGGCAAACACAGTTGATGATACCGTCGAGATAACTTGGGATGAAGTTGACGACGCGGATAAATACGAGCTGTTCTATCAGCAAGCAGGAACAGGCTGGCACAGCGTAATTGTCGAGAGCACGGCGCATACCTTCACGGATGTAAGCCCGTACTACACATACTTTTTTCAGATAAGAGCGCTCGACAAAAACGGTTACCCGGGATATTATTCATCGGTTAACAAAAGAGCGGCAACACAAAAACTGCCGTCACCGAAGAACTTGTCTGCAAAGACTAATGACAGCACAGTTTCGCTGACTTGGGATGAAGTGAGCGAAGCGCGGAATTACGAGCTGTTTTATTTGCAGGCAGGCACAGGCTGGCACAGCGTTATTGTAAACGGAACGTCGCACACCTTAAAAAATATCAATCCGCAATCCACATACTATTTCCAAATCAGGGCGGTTGCCGACAAAGAAAACCCGGGATATTATTCTCCCGTAACCAAAAGACTGCCTACTCCGTCGGTCGGAGCGTTAAGGAATTTCAGTAACTTCATCAACATCAACTGGACAAGCGCTCCCGGGGCGAGAATGTATTACCTCTGGTATAAAACGTCTTTATCGGACAAGTGGGTATGCGCTCCTAAGCCGACCGCGAACACATACTGGAATATATCAAACCCGAAATCAGGCGTTGTATTTGACGTTGAGATACACGCGGTTTTCCCGAATAACGATTACACGGTGTCGAGCGTAAAAAGCGTTACAAGGCTTGAAGCTCCGACCTACGGCGTTAATTACAGCCAAAACGACAGGTTCAACATCCACTGGAACAAGGTTTCCGGAGCGGATAAATACGAACTGGTAAGGTTTTATAACAATAAAAGCCAGCGTATTTACACCGGCTCAAATACATATTTTGAGGATAACGGAATCTCTGCGATAGGACCGTATTATTATCAGGTCAGGGCGTTGAACGGCAATTCTCAGGGCGTATGGTCATCGTATGTTCCGGTGCATTACGTTCCCAAAAAACTGGCACAGCAAAAGATTGTCGAGCTGGCGCATATGCAGTACGGAAACAAAGGCGACAAATACTGGAAAGCCATGTGGAAGCCCGACCAGTGGTGCGCAATGTACGCAGGCTGGCTGTTGCGCGAGGCAAGGGTTGACCTCGGCAAGTACGGCTGGCACGTCAATGTCGGCGTTTGGGCTGATAACCTCAAGGCAAAAAAGCAGTGGCACGACAGAGGAAAATACACGCCGAAAGCCGGAGATATTATTATTTTCGGCAGACCTGATTTCAGAACGCACGTCGGAATTGTAACCGGCGTTAAGAACGGCATAGTCTACACCAGCGAAGGCAACGCGACAGGTGAGGAATACTTTAACTCGCGCGTGACGGAAAAATCATACAGCCTTAACAGCTCGTACATCGTAGGCTACGGCTCGGTAGCATATTAAAAAATAAAGCCCGGACAAAACGAATGTCCGGGCTTTTCGCGTATCGGTATTAAATTTTATTAAATCACCGTGTGCAAACGTTTTTCTCCGATGGGCGAGTCAACGTCAAAATTCGCGATATATTTTTGCAGGAGAGTAGCGTCGTTAACATCAAGCTCGCCGTCGATGATGTTTCCGCGTTCGGCGGCTTTATCATCAGCGTCCTTTGTTGCAATCGCCCAAGGTGTAGCTGTCGCGCATCTTAAAATCAAGGGTGTAGGTGTTGTTGTAGTAATACGCTTCCGTAACAGGATGATTTTCGTTGACCTTATAGGTGATTTTATAATCGCCGGCAGGCAGCTTTGCAAGCTCGCCGTAGTTTTTCTCCGTTATAGAAGCCATACTCAGCCAGAGTCTGGAGATCCTTACGCTGTCGCTTAGGAACTCCTGACCTTTTTCGTTGACAACGTTGAGTCTGACATTGACATCCGAGAAGTAGGTTTTATCGGAAGCGTTTTCAACTTCATAGCTAAAATAAACCTTCTTTCCGCTTTCGTACAAGGTCACCTGCTCTGAGTCGTATTTTTTTTCGGACAAAGTCATCTGACCAAAAGTAAGGTCGGGGTATTTTACCTTGTTGCGCTTGGTTGCCATATCCCACTCGCGCGGAATATCGCTCTTGTAGGGCAGCAGATATGTATAGTCCTCAAAAACCGCCGTGAGCGGTTCTTCGTACTCGTCATAGTCAAAGCAGAGCCTTCCTGTGCCGTCATCGTAAGCGGGTTTCATATGGATTTTATTATCAGCGAGCGTGCGGTCGGCTTTTTCAACCATATCGGAATCTGAATCGGAAATAAACACATGGCGGAAACGGTCGATATTATTTTTGTCGAGCGAGGTGTCGGTCACAAATCCCCAAAGCGTAATGGCGTGACTGCCTCTCAGTGTGCCGTTGAGATAGATCCCGATTCCCGGCGATACGCCGCAGCCGCTTTTTATCCGTTCCTCCATATTATTTAGCTGCTTGACCGAACGGATAAGCTCCCAGTTGCAGACCGTATCATAGGCGTATTGGCTGAAATATCCGCCTGAGTTGGGATAATTGTTAATTTTCGGAGCGGTAATACCGATGTTGTTGCCCAATGCTACCCCGTTAAAGAACCACGCCAGACCGTAGTACTGAAAGCCGCCGTTGTTGCTGAATGATTTGTTGTAAAGGTCAAAAACCTCATCCTCGTTCTTAAAGCCTGCCTTTTGCGCCCAGCCGGTGTAGGTGAGCATATTGGCGCAGGACGCCGCCCAGCAAAGGTAGGTGTCGCTTTGTTCGGGCTTGAGCTTTTCTGCGTCAATAAAATTTAAATCCTCAAAGTCGAACGGTTGATTGTCAATGTAGTTGGCAAGTATTGCCTGCTGAATATCATCAACATTCTCGGCGCAAAGTCCCGTAAGGTACACTTGTTTAGTAGTGCCGGGGAGCATAAACTCCACGTGAAAGCGTTTGTCTGAGCTGCCCGAGGCGCCTACGCTCAAAGCCTCCTTGCTGCCGACGTAAAGATTATATTCCTGCGATTCCTCAACGCGGTCAACGTCGGGAGCTCCGGCAATCTGTTCGCTGCCGTCCTTGTCAGTGATTACGGAATAAACTCCCAGCGCCTCGTCGGGGATTTCCGCCGCCGTAACAGGTGGTACAGCCAATACGGCTGCAATAATAAACGCCACTGCGGCAAAAAGCTTTTTCATTATAAACCCTCTTGAAAAGTTGTATATAAAAATATGGTAACACAAACGGCGACATAAAAGCAACTGCCGAAATGAATAAATATTTTTTCAATAACTGTGCAGTTTAACAACTTCGGGCAATATATGCAATTACCGTAACAAAACACTTGCCTTTTTAGCTCAAAATGAGGTATAGTATTAGTATAAAACCTGGAGGGATATTATGGCGAGAGATTTTACTTCCAACGACGCTAAACAACTGATTGTTCAGCTTAACGCTTTGCAGAATATGCAAAGGGAGATTGTTAATCTTCCCGAGCAGTACCGTCAGGACGCGCAGTCGCAGACGCGGCAGATGATAGGCTACCGCGCATTTGATAACTTTGTGCGCGACGAACTTAATCGCGGCACGGACGCTCCCGAAAGCCTGCGCGGAGCTGAGCGGATAATTAACGATATAAGTATGTGGATGAAGCTCAGTCCCATAGCACAGCAGATTAGCACCACGGCGCAGAAAAATGACAATATGATTAATTCCATGCGGCAGAGCCTTTCGGCAGGCAGCAGCGGACTGCGCTGGATGTTTTCTTCCTCAAAGACAAAGGAGGAGACGGTGCAAGCATACCGCGCGGCTGAGGGATTTCTGAGGAGCATAGAGGCGAAAAATATCTCGGCTCTGTACGCTCAGACTACTCAAATAAAAAACCTCCCTGCAAACGCGGCTTGGCAGGAGTTCCAAAACAACCGCACGGCGTTCGGAGAAGCGTTCGCGCACATGGCGCCCGAGCTTATGCAGGGCAATTTGGTTCACAAGTTATCGACGGCAATTGAAGGTCACCGCAGCCTGCTGCAGCCGTTCCTTTCGGCAGAACAGGCTATTGAGCAGAGCAAAGAAAATATCAGAAACGCCGCGAACCGCGTCGCCGCGCGAGACATTATGAGTATATTAAAGGGCGTTCCCGTTGAGGAGCTTAACCGCGGCAAGGGCGGAATCCGAGTAAAAACCCTTCGCGATTGCGGCTATGAGACCTTGGCGGATATCTACGCCGCCGCGCCCTCGAAGCTTGAGGCGGTTAAGGGTATCAGCGCCGAGGGCGCGCGTGAGATTAAAACCAAGCTCAACGAGTATCTATACGAGTCGGCAAACACGGTAAAAATAAAGCTGAGCGCTGACGATAAAAACCCCGACTCAACAGCGCTGGTGCAGGAGATTTCCGCGTATATTCTGCGCAAAGACAGCCTGCGCGATTACTATAAGCTGCAGGAAACCTTCAAGCCCAAAACCGACGCAGCAGAAAATTCGCTTATAAACGTCGGCAACGGAGTGCGCTGGCTGTTTTACAACTCTAACCAAAAAGCCGAGGTAACGCAGGCGTATCAGTATCTTGTGCGTTTGCAAAAGAGCGACTACGCCGCAAACCTAAAGCAGTTGTCGAATAATATCCGCGGCAATTTTCAGGTATCGACAAACGAGGCGTGGGCACGGTTTGAAAGCGACACAGTCCGCTTTTGGAACGTGCTTGAGGAAGTCTGCCCTGAGCGCGTCGGCAGCAGCGGCAGCGTTTACGGTCTGCCCGAGGATTTGGCGCACGAAATTCAGCAGCAGCCGCTCAACCTCGAAGGTCTGCGCTGCGAGTTGAGAAGATATCAGGAGTGGGGCGTTAAGTACGCAATTCACCAACAGCGGGTTTTGCTCGGTGACGAGATGGGCTTGGGAAAAACCGTTCAGGCCATCGCCGCGATGGTTTCGCTTCGCAACGAAGGTGCGACGCATTTTGTTGTTGTATGCCCTGCGAGCGTGCTCTCAAACTGGTGCAGAGAGATTAACAAGCACAGCGATTTGAGTGTGATTATGGTACACGGCAGCTCACGCAGTGCTTCTGTTTCAAAGTGGATTGAGGAAGGCGGAGTTGCGGTCACCACCTACGAAACCACGGGCGCGATTGAGCTTGACGATAATTTTAAATACAACTATATGGTCGTTGACGAGGCGCATTACATCAAAAACCGCGACGCGCAGCGCACGGTCAACGTCAGAAAGCTCTGCCAAAAGGCTGAGAAAATTCTGTTTATGACAGGTACGGCAATCGAGAACAAGGTTGACGAGATGATTTCGCTTATCGAGGTGTTAAACCCCGACGTCGCAACGCAGATAAAGCGCATGGCGTTTATGTCGTCCGCTCCGCAGTTCCGCGAGGCGGTAGCGCCCGTGTATTACCGCAGAAAGCGCGAGGACGTGCTTACCGAGCTTCCCGACAAAACCGAGACCGAGGAGTGGTGCACGCTCTCGGGCGAGGAGGTTCAGTGTTACGAGGATGCCGTGCTGTCCAAAAACTTTGCAGGCGCAAGGCGCGTAAGCTGGAATGTGGACGATGTGTCGCTGTCAAGCAAGGCAAACCGTATGAAGGAGCTTTTGGCGGAAGCCGAGGCAGAGGGAAGAAAGGTAATTGTCTTTTCGTTCTTCCTCGACACAATCGAAAAGGTGCGCGGAATGTTGGGCGACAAGTGCGTCGGCCCGATTAACGGCTCGGTACCACCGCAGCGCCGTCAGGAGATGGTCGACGAGTTCGACAAAGCACAGCCGGGCGCAGTGCTCGCCGCGCAAATTCAGTCGGGCGGCACAGGACTTAACATTCAGTCTGCAAGCGTGATTATCCTCTGCGAGCCGCAATTCAAGCCCTCGATTGAAAATCAGGCGATCTCGCGCGCTTATCGTATGGGACAGGCGCGCAATGTGCTTGTTTACCGCCTTTTGTGCGAGGACACTGTAGACGAAAAGATTATGGAAATGCTCGCCGAAAAGCAGGCGGTTTTCGACGCCTTCGCGGATAAATCTACCGTTGCCGAGGAAACTCTCGAGCTCGACGAAAAGAGCTTCGGTGATATTATGGAAAGCGAAATCAAGCGGATTCAGGAGTCACGCGCGGCAAATCAAAACGAAGAAAACAAGTAAAAATCAACCCCTAACACAGCGGCAAACGCTTGTCAGGGGTATTGTAATATAAATTTATTTGCCTGCCTTTTTGATCATCACAATCATCCAGACGTACATACAGGTTTTCGGGAGCATTAACATTCCGATCATTGGCATTGTCTGCGCGAAAAGCACAACCGGAATGTAGAACAAAAAGCTCAGCGTTACCGCAAGCCACATTAGCTTCAGCGGCTTGTCGTTTTTTGCGCTTCTAAGCCACAGCACTACCGTCAAAATTCCGAGCAGGGCAAAGGGGATATTGCGGAGAATTCCCCACAACAGCGACGGCTCAGCGCTTGTCCATCCGTTTTGCGGAAAACAGCAAAGCACTATTCGAATTATACCGAGTATCCAAACGCTTGCCAACACGCCTTTTTCGCCGGCGATTTTGTACCTGTCGCGGCGAGCGTATTCAATCAGAATATAAAACAGTGTCATTGTGATTGACGTGACCAGCTTGCCGATACCGAGCGCGGCGGTATAGTCGCCGTCAGTCCAGTAATTCAGCACTCTCGGCACTAAATGAAGCGCGTCGCCGCAGCCGAGCAGCAAGGTCATTATTCCGAAAATTCGGACGTACTTTCTGCCTTTTGAATTTTTAAGCAGCAGAACACCGCTGACAATCGCGAAAACAAGATAACAAATGTCAAAAATACTCTCGGGCAGAGCAGGCATAAGCTTCATATCAATTTCTCCTAAAAGTTAGATTAACCTAATCATAGCAGAAAAGTTTGTGTTTGTCTATAAATGATTTTTGCTGTTTTAAATCTTAACTGCCAAACAGTTTTGCGGATTGGAAGCCTTACATCTCGTTTTATGCGGCGTGTGTTTAGCTATAAGTTTGCGTAGCTCTCTCGCGGAAAACAGTCCACCGGACTGTTTTCTTTTCGCTCTCCGTTTGAAACATGGTCGTTCAGCGTTGCGGCTAAAGCCACTTCCTTGAACTCCCTGTTTCTGCGCTTCCTCGAACTCCCTTCATCCGCCCCCGGCGGCGGTCGTTCTCGTCACCTTCAAGTCCGGTCGCTGTGATGGGTGCCGGTGACCTATGTTTTGCGGCGGGGAAGTGTTACAGCTCGTTTTGTGCGGCGTGTGTTTAGCTATAAGTATGCGTGGCTCTCTCGCGGAAAACAGTCCACCGGACTGTTTTCTTTTCGCTCGTCTTCAAGTCCGGTCGCCTAATTGCTGGAAAAATAAAAACCAGATACCCTTTAGGGCATCTGGTTTTTATGGTGCCGGCGACCGGACTTGAACCGGTACGGAGTATTAGTCCGAGGGATTTTAAGTCCCTTGTGTCTGCCTATTCCACCACGCCGGCGGTTTTGAGTATTAACTAAGCCCCTCACAAAATGTAAGGGGCTGGTGGTGACCCGGACGAGAATCGAACTCGTGTTACCGCCGTGAAAGGGCGGTGTCTTAACCGCTTGACCACCGGGCCGAATGGTAGCGGAAATAGGACTTGAACCTACGACACTTCGGGTATGAACCGAATGCTCTAGCCAGCTGAGCTATTCCGCCATATTCGCTGAAATCAGCATTTGTTATTATATATTAAAAAATGGGGTTTGTCAATAGCAAACCCCAAATTTATTAATATTATCACAGTGCGGAGTATCCGTAGCTGTTAACAAGCGCCTCAATTTTCTCGCCTCTTTGGCAAATCGGGCACTGGTGGGGCTTAAAGCTCTGGTAATCTCCCAAATCGTGCGGATTAAAGATAGAGTGAACCGGGTGGCCGTCGCACTCGTTAACGGTTGCGAAAATCGACGAAATTCCAACGATATGTCCGCCGTAGTAGTTAATCGCGTCAATTGCCGCAAGCGCGCTTTTGCCGGTTGTCACCGAAGCCGCCAAAATCAGCACGTGCTTGTTTGCGAGCATCGGAACAAGATTGTCGCGGAAAATCATCTGACCTCCGCCGATAAACTCGGGCGAGATAACGTAAATCGTCTGGTGGGCGTTGAGGTTAATAAAGTCGTCCCTCGTAAGCTCCTCGGCAACGCAAGCGCCGATAACCTCGGTGCCGTCAAGGCAGAGGATTGTGTCAACAATCGTCCTCGCGCGGTAGGCGGATACCATCTCTTTGGCAACGGCGCTCGCCTCCGAAAGTCTTGTTTTTTGGGTTGTAACGTCGATGTAGTAGTTGATGTGGCTGTGCATTGTTGCAAAGTGTCCTTTTCTGACGCGCAGGAACACGTTTTTGTTTTTGGTTCTGATTTTATATTCCTTGGACATAGTATCCTCCTTAAAGCAAAAATTATTATATTCTAATTTTACAACATAAAGCAATTTATTGCAAGATAAATTTATAAAAGCAGAGCTATTCGCGGTTGAATATCTCTGCTTTCAGTCTTTTCTGTATTCAATTATGTCAAATAAATCGCAGTCCAAAATCTCGCAAAGCTGATTGAGCGTATATGTGCTTACGTTGCCGTTTTTTCGCAGACGGTCAAGCTGACCCGTGCTGATGTGATAGGTTTTAATAAGCTTATATTGAGATATGTTTTTTTCTTTGAGCGTTTGCCAAAGCTTGTCATATAAAATCATAAGAAAGTCCTTGAAAAGTTTACAATTATTATTTACTTTTCTTGTGATTTTAGTATAAATTATTGTTCGATTGTTGACAGTAGCCCGTATTCTGGCTATAATAGTTGTAATAAAATATATGTTCAAAAAAGGAGGAACATTTTATGAAAAAACAAGTCAAAAGAACACTATCAATTTTATTATCGGCAATTATTATTGCATCGTTGTTTGCAATTGTGCCGATTCAGGCAGGCGCGGCTGTACCGGCATGGAAAACGGCTTATATTAATTATATTAAAAACGATGAGATGATAAAAAAATATGGAGATGGTATTGATTTTAAGCTATATGACTTTGATCAAAATGGAATCCCTGAATTAATTGTTGATTCGCATTGGGGGTTTTATGGCGGTACATTACTGACGTTTGGATACGATGGATTTAATACCGGCAGGTTAGATTCATTGACAACATTTGGGGGTGATGGATGCAGAATGATATATGGAAATAAAATACTGGACAGCTCTGGCAGAATGGGAGCATATACAGACGTAGTTTATCAATTTAATGGAAATAATCTTCAACCTGGTAAAATTACTACATTGTTTTTTGGCTTACGTTACGTAGACACCTATAAAAAAACTTATAAGTATAAAACTTCCATGACTAACAACTGGCAAAAGAATTTGACAGCAGTTCAACAACAAGGATATGTTAGTCAACAACAGTATGAAAGTAAACTATCTTCTATATTTGACAAAAGCAAAGCGTTAATGCTAACAAGTAAAAATTGCAGTAATAAATCAAAAATCATTAGTGAAATAAATAACTATAATTCAGCTCCCGCCGCGCCAACAATCAGCGTGGCTAACGGAGTAAGCGGTCTTGATGTCGCTTGGGGCAAGGTTGCAAACGCTCAGTCATACGTTGTGTATTACAAAACCGCGTCAACAGGATGGTCGAGTTTTTCAACAACCTCAACCAGAGCCACCATCACAAATGTAGGCTCGGGTAAATACTATTACGTTCAGGTTCAGTCAATAGGTGCGAACGGCGTTAAGGGTAATTACTCAAAAGTAAAAACGATGACATATCTGTCAAGAGTTAATATAACTTCACTTGTATATAACGGCAACAATACCTTAAAATGGAATGCCGTTCCGGGGGCGAACAAGTATCAAATCGCGCGTCTTAAATCGGGCGACAAAGCGTACACTTATCTTTATACAACAACACCGTCGTTAATTGAGAAGAACGCGGTAGGCGGAATCGCCTATACTTATCAGGTTCGCGCTATGTATCAGACGACAAACAGCGGAACCGCTTACGGCGCGTGGTCGTCAACAAAATCCGTTCCCACTTTGGTTGCTCCTACAGTAACGCTGTCAAACAAATCAAACGGAATCCGCGTTACATGGAACTCAATCCGCGGCGCAATCAGATATATTGTATATTATAAAAAGTCAACAGATAAAGGCTGGTCGTCAGCTGTCACAACCAACCTGTATTATCCGATTTTGAATGCTCAGCGCGGAGCACTGTACTATGTTCAGGTTCGTCCTGTCGGGGCTACAGTCAGCCAGCCGTATTCAAGCGTAAAAAGCATAGTATTCAAATAATCAAAAACAAAAGGAAAAGCTATTTTAAAACTCAAATACATACACGCATATTCCTTAAATAAAAATGTAGGGTTTGGTCTTGACCAAACCGCAGATTGAACACTAAATGTTCAGTGCTTGACCGCGGTTCAGTCTCGACTGAACCCTACAATAAAATAATAAAAACGGAGTCGTCTCACACTCACATAAAGAGTATGCAGACGGCTCCTAAACTATTATAATTTTACGGCTTCATCAGGTGGATCGTAAGCTCTGCCTTTTCGATAATTCTCAAATCGTTGTCGTAGGTGCACATCTTACGCGCCTGCTGAAGGTCAACCCAGATGTAGCTGTCGATTTCCTCCTCCTGAATAACAACGTTGTCTGTGAACGCTCTGGCGAGGAAGAACACCACCCTCTTGCGGATTTTGCCGAACGGGCAGTACTCGCTGATTTCGCGGAAGCCCGGGGTGATTGTAACGTCGAGACCGGTCTCCTCCTTAATCTCGCGGATGGCGGTTTCCTGTTCGGTTTCGCCTTCCTCGATATGTCCCTTCGGAAAGCTCCAGTACCTGCCGTTGTTGTTCTTAACAAGCAGGATTTTTGTGTTCTGCTTGGTCTTGTAGAAAATAATCGCTCCGCAGGATTTTTCGTAAAGACAGCGGATTGATTTCAGCTTTATATTTTTTAATTTTGAAAGTATCCGTCTGAGCTCAGGCTCGTAGTAAATATCGCCGTAACGCGCGACAATCATACGCTCCCCGGTAAGCCCTTCAAATTCAGCGACAGCCACAACGATTCCGTCAAAATATTCGTCAGCGCCCTTGCGCGTAACAAAGTATGCGCTTTTTGTCGAAGCCGAACCGTCCGTGCTCACGCGAGCCGAATACAGGTTGTCGCTGATATTTCCGAAAATAGAAATCTTAACATTTTCCGCAATCATTTCTGCCGCCTCCTTTCTGAAAATTAAATGGCTGATAACGAGCCGATTTGCGTTTGTGAACCGGCGCTCTTGACGTCGTTGATAACAAGTACGTCCGTAATTCCGTTTTGCGAGCAGTAGTCAGAGAATTTCATTCCCATACTGTCAAAATAACGGTAGTCGATAACATGAACCTCGCCGTAGTTGTAGCTGAGGTAGGGTGCAATAGCGTCGCCGTAGTCCTCCTTGACAACCAAAAGCTTTTTGTCCTTTTGAGCCGCCGGAGAGCTTGAACGGATTACGCACAGCGGATTGTCGCCCACGAGGAATACACCGTAGGTGAATGAGCCCGAGGTTGCCGCCTCGTAATATGGGCTCGGGTTTGTATACGACACGCCGTTTTGGTCTGTTACGTCCATCGGAGCCTCATACGGAAGAACTCGGTAATGAACCGTATCCTCGCCGGGAACGGCGGTGTAGAGTGAGTAGCTTCCGTAGAAGCCCTCAATCGTCTTGTCCTCGCAGTTTGCAAGGTCAAGCGGAGTTTGTCCGGTTGCCTTGGCAAACGCGTCGTAGCCGTAGTATGCGCCGAGGTCTGTCCAGTTGTCGTCCGATTTATAGTATATGTAATCGTTGTTGTGGTCAACCAAAGAATCGTAAGCGTTGACAGATTTTACTTTATCGCTAAGCGCATTGTTAACCGAGGTGATAAACTCAGCCTGAGATGATGTTGTGAAGTCGCCTGTTTTAAGCCTGTCGGGCAGACACAGCTCGGTGCTGCTCGGAACAACCATATTGTAGAAGTTAACCGACGGAGCTTGCTCGGCAAGGCTGTTGACAGCCGAGGCGTAAGCCTCTGCGCTTCCCTGGTCGGGCACAAATCTCAAAAATCCGGTGCTGTTCCAAACGCAGCACTCGCCGTAAACCTCGGCAGGACTGTTGTCGTCGGTGATATTCGGGGTTTTAAATGAGGACGCGCTCTTTTTGCTCTCGCCGCCTGAGCTTGAACCGCCGTTCGGCGTTGCCTCCGACGGGGTGGCTTTCCGCGCTTCCTGCTTGAACTTTGTCTCGGTTGAAACGTTCACGACTTTGCTCGGCGAGTTTCCGCAGCCCTTGAACATCACGGTGAACAAAACCACGAGCAGAGCGAGAATTACCACGCCTGCGATAATCAGAACCGCACGGTTTCTGAGCAGGCGCATCCGTTTTTCACGGGCTTTTGTGCGTGTGCTTTTCGGCACGCGTTTTTTGCTTTTGCCCTTAGCTTTTTCGGCACGGTTTTGACTGCTGTATATGTCGTCACCGAACATATCGACGTCTTGTAAACCGTTCTTTCCGCGACCGCGCATAAGCCTGCTCCTCCATTTTAGTACATATATATACTAATTATACATCATATGAGAAGTAAAAACAACACTATTCGACAAGAAATTTTAAAAATATAAAACAAAAACTGCCATTCCGCGGTTTCACGAAACGGCAGTTAATTTTATTCGTCCTTTTTGATTTTCTTAACGGATTCAACCTCGGTTTCAAACCAGAACGTACTTCCCTTACCGGGGGTACTGCGCACGCCGTAGTGTGCGTTGTGAGCGTCCAAAATGCTCTTGACGATCGAAAGTCCGAGTCCCGAGCCGATAACTCCGCGTTTGTGCTCCTTGTCGACCTTGTAATATCTGTCCCAGATATACTCGAGCTTGTCAGCAGGAATACCCTCGCCGTGGTCGGTAACTTCAACCCGAACCTTGCCCGATTTAACGGTTTGGCTGACAATAACGGTCTTGTCCTCGCCTACATGGTTAACGGCGTTGTTGACAAGGTTGTAAATTACCTGTGAAATCCTCAGCTCGTCGGCGTTGATGTAAACGTTTTCCTTCGGCTCAAAGATAATGTTGTAGCCGTCCTGCTCGACAAGCTTTGAATATCTCGCGAAAATCGCGCTAATGCTGTCGGTCAGGCAGAAGGTCTTTTTCTCAGCCTGTAACGCTCCCGACTGGAGCTTTGACAGGTCGAGCAAATCGTTTACAAGGGTGGAGAGCCTCGTCGCCTCGTCGATGATAATCTGTATATTTTCAGGCGTATTTTCGCCCGGCAAGTCGCGCATAACCTCGCCGTAGCCGGTAATCATCGTCAGCGGAGTTCTCAGGTCGTGAGAGATATTCGCGATAAGCTCGCGCTGGAGCTTTTCGGTAGCGGCGAGCTCGGTCTTGGCGTAGTTAAGCGTCTCGTTAAGCTCCTCAACCTCAAGATAACCGCGTGCGTTAAAGTCAACCTCGTAGTTCTTTTTCGCGAGCTCCTTAGCCGCGCTGTTTGTCTTTGAAATCGGCTTTGCAATTCTATGGCTCGCGTAGAGCGAGAAGATAATCGACAGAACAACAAACACAAATGTAACCCATGTGAGCTGACCGCGCATAATGTCGATCGTATTACTCAGCGGAGTAATCGACGACGTAATCAGCAAAAACCGCTCGCTGCCGTCGTCGCGCGTTATTACGTTAGCGCATACAAGGCTTTCGGACGAAGCCTCGGTTTGCGCGCGGTAGTGAACGTCCGCGTTTGCGCTGTCCCCTGTTGCACCTGAGAACGCCTGCCTGAGCATATCGAGCTTGCGCCTGGCGATATCCGACACGCTGTTTGTATCGACCGAAATATATGAACCGCCGTTGTTTTTGGCGTTGCGGTAATAGGAGTAAATCTCGTGCTCCTCAATGAGCAGCTCGTTTGCAGGTACATCATAGGTGCACTGGTACAGACTTTTTAACAGCCCTGCGCCCGAGTCGTAAACATAAACCGAGAGCGAATTGCTGCTCGCTACGTTGTCAATTGTCGTCCAGACGTTTTTGTTCTGTTCAATGGACTGCGAAATCCGCGTTGCGCTCTGCTCAACGTTTCGCGTTTTTGAGGCGGTGTAGTAGGGCTTGAGCAAAAACGTCTGGAAAACCCACAGTACAACCAAAATGATTGCGCCGAACAGTAAAAAGTAACCAAGCAGCTTTATGTGCAGCGGCCAATACTTTCTGTTATATTTCCTCAAACCTGTAACCCACCCCTCGCAAGGTAACTATACATTTGCTGTAATCACCGAGGCTTTTCCTCAGCAGCTTGATGTGAGTGTCAAGGGTTCTTTCATCTCCGAAAAAGTCGTAGCCCCAAACCTCACTGATAAGGCTTTCTCTTGTCAGGGCAAGGCCTTTGTTGCGAACCATATAGAACAGCAGTTCATATTCCTTCGGCGTCATCTCTACGCGCTGACCGTCAACGGTGACAATTCTCGCGGAGAAGTCAATTACAAGTCCCTTGTAGGTGTAAACGTCGCGTTCCTTTTCGGCAGTGCCTGCGCTCGAGCGCTTAATAACCGCCGCAACGCGCATCATAAGCTCCTTTGGCGAAAACGGCTTTACAACGTAGTCGTCCGAGCCAAGCTCAAAGCCGTGGATTTTGTCGTACTCCTCGCCGCGTGCCGAGAGCATAATAATCGGAGTTTTGCAGAACTTTCTGATTTCTCTGCAGGCGGAAAAACCGTCGAGCTCGGGCATCATAACATCCATGATAATCAGGTCGTAGGTGTTCTTGCGGCACACCTCAATCGCCTGCATACCGTCGACAGCCTCGTCAACCTCGTAGCCCTCAAACTCGGCGTATTTGCGTATAATCTGTCTTATTCTGAATTCGTCGTCAACAACTAAAATTTTAGGCATACATATCCCTCCTATTGTAACCATACACCCCAAATGTGACGAATATATGTGCTTTCGGTGTTTTTTATAGTATATCATAAATTATTTGATATTGAAATACCATTAAAAAAGTTTTATAATAGAACGGTATGATAATTTAAATTAAAAGGGAGTATAATATGGAAGCGAGAAAAGTAACCTGTAGCGAGATTATCTCGGCGGTTAAAAAGCTGTTTATGGACTGCAATTATTTCATCGGTGACGATATTTTATCAGCGCTTAAAACCGCAAAGGAAAATGAGCAGTCGCCTGTCGGCAAAAGCGTGCTCGACCAGATTATAGAGAATGATATTTTGGCGGCAAAGGAGGAAATTCCGCTTTGTCAGGATACCGGAATGGCGGTGCTTTTTGTCGAGTACGGCGACAAGGTTTTTGTCGAGGACGGAAGCTTTGACGAGGCGGTTAACGAGGGCGTCCGTCAGGCGTACCGCGACGGCTACCTGCGCAAAAGCGTGGTAAGCGATCCGGTCTTTGACCGCGTTAATACAAAGGACAATACCCCTGCGATTATCCACACAAAAATCGTCAGCGGAGATAAAATAAAAATCACCGCAGGCGGTAAGGGCTTCGGTAGTGAAAATATGTCCGCGATAAAAATGCTCACTCCGTCGTACGGCGTAGAGGGCGTAAAGCAGTTTATCCTCGACACCGTGAGAGCGGCAGGCCCTAACCCCTGTCCTCCGATTGTTGTCGGCGTGGGAATCGGCGGAACTTTTGAACGCGCGGCTCAGCTTGCGAAAAAGGCGACCTTCCGCCCGATAAATACCGAAAATACAGATGAGCGCTACGCCGAAATGGAGCGCGAGCTTCTCGCTGAGATTAACAAAATGGGCTTCGGTCCTGCAGGCTTGGGCGGAAATACAACCGCAATCGGCGTAAATATCGAGACCTCGCCCACGCACATCGCAGGAATGCCCGTAGCGGTTAACATTTGCTGTCACGCGGCGCGTCACGCGAGCGCTGAAATTTAAGGGGGTAAAGCTGTGACTAAAAAAATTAATCTTCCTATTACGGACGAGGATATAAAGAACCTTAACGCAGGCGACAGCGTTCTGCTGACAGGCACAATTATTACAGGCAGAGATGCCGCCCACAAAAGGCTTTTTGAGCTGATTGAAAAGGGCGAGGAGCTGCCCGTTGACATCAAGGGAGAGCTAATCTATTACGTAGGTCCTGCGCCTGCAAAGCCCGGCTTTGCCGTAGGTCCCGCAGGCCCGACATCGAGCTACCGTATGGACAAATACGCTCCTGCCCTTCTCGACTTGGGGCTTAAAGGAATGATAGGCAAGGGAGCGCGTAATCAGGCGGTAATCGACTCAATTGTCAAGAACAACTGCGTTTACTTCGCGGCTATCGGCGGAGCGGCGGCGCTTATTGCCAAGAGCATAAAAAGCGAGGAGCTTTTGTGCTACGAGGATTTGGGGACCGAGGCAATCAGGCGCTACACGGTAGAGGATTTTCCATGCATTGTGGCGATTGACAGCAGAGGCAACAATGTTTATGAGACCGAGCCTAAAAAATACGCCAAATAGCTTGCAAACACACCGCAAAAATATTATAATAAAAGTTAAATGTTAATATAGATTAAGAGGTGTACATATGCCGTTTATCAACGTAAAGACAAACAAGAGCGTTTCTGCTCAGAAAAAGCAGGAAATTGAAAATAAGCTCAGCGACGCAATCAGCCTTATCCCGGGCAAAAGCGACCGTTACCTTATGCTCGCACTTGAGGATGAAATCTCAATGATGTTCCACCGCGATACCGACTGCGGAATTGCTATGGTAGAGGTCAAAATCTTCGGAAAATCCGATAAGGACAGTTACACAAAGCTGACTCAGCGGATTTGCGAAATCCTTGATGAAGAAGCAGGCGTTTCGCCCGACTGTTGTTACGTAAAGTTTGAGGAAGTCGCTCTCTGGGGCTACAACGGATTTGTGTTTTAGAGGTAAATTATGAAAAGCTATCGCAAGGAATTGTGGTTTAATATTCCGGCAAGGCGCAAAATCGTGCGCATTACCGAGGATGTTCAAAAGGCGATTGACGAAAGCGGAATCAAGGAAGGTCTTGTGCTGGTTAACGCAATGAACATCACCGCGTCGGTTTTTATCAACGACGACGAGAGCGGACTTCACAGCGACTACGAGCGCTGGCTTGAAAAGCTCGCTCCCGAAAAGCCCTACAGCCAGTACGCTCACAACGGCTTTGAGGACAACGCCGACGCTCACCTCAAGCGCACCGTAATGGGCAGAGAGGTTGTGTGCGCCGTGACAAACGGCAAGCTTGACTTCGGCACTTGGGAACAGATTTTTTATTATGAGCTTGACGGCAAACGCAGCAAGCACGTGCTGATTAAAATTATCGGTGAATAAGGAGAGGATATTTATGAGAATAGTTGTTCTTGCAGGAGGACTGAGCACCGAACGCGACGTTTCAATTTCGTCGGGACTTTTGGTTGCCTCCGCACTCAGAGAAAAAGGCCATCAGGTCGTTTTGCTCGACGTATTCACAGGCTATGAAAAGGACATTTTGGATGTTGACGAGCTGTTTGAGCAAAACTACAGCTTTACCGACGGAATTAAGGTTGGCGAGACAATCTCCGATATTGACGAGATTAAGGAGAATCGCCGCGATAAATCCGACCGCTATTTGGGCGAAAATGTTGTTGACATTTGCAGCTTTGCCGACATCACCTTCCTCGCGCTCCACGGCGGCGAGGGAGAAAACGGACAAATTCAGGCGGCGTTTGATTTGCTCGGTATCAGGTACACGGGCTCGGGCTATCTCGGTTCGGCACTTGCCATGAACAAGGGACTTACCAAAAGCGTACTTATTCAAAACAAGGTTCTTACCCCCAGAGGAGAGATTTTCAATTCTCCCGAGGAAGCCATGAAATGGAATATTTTTCCCTGCGTTGTAAAGCCCTGCTCGGGCGGTTCAAGCGTGGGAATTACCATTGTACATACTCCGTCCGATTACGCTCAGTCGGTTAAGGACGCTTTCTGCTACGGCGAAACAGAGATTGTCGTTGAGCAGTACGTTGTCGGCAGAGAATTCTCCGTCGGACTTTTGGGCGGCAGAGCCCTTCCGCCGATTGAGATTATCCCCGAGGGCGGCTTTTACGACTACAGAACAAAGTATCAGGCAGGCGCGGCAAAAGAGGTTTGCCCTGCCGACATCACAGAGGCTGAGGACAAGGCGATGCGCGACGCGGCGGTTGCAACCTACGACGCACTACACCTGAGCAGCTACGCGCGCGTGGACTTTATCCTCGATAAATTCGGCAATCCCTACTGCCTTGAAGCGAATACCCTGCCAGGTATGACTCCGACAAGCCTGCTGCCGCAGGAGGCTCTTGCCGAGGGTATGAGCTACGCCGATTTGTGCGAGAAGATTATCGAAATCTCGCTTGAAAGATACGCAAAAAAGACTGATAACTCCATTGGAGAGTAACACTATGAAAAAATTTACACTTGCGGAAATCGCCGCTTCCTGCGGCGGAAAATACGTGGGCGAAGAAGCCCTGAAAAACACCTCGATAACCTCCGTTGAGCGTGACAGCCGCGCGGTTAAGGACGGCTCGCTGTTCCTCGCGATTAAGGGTGAACGCGTTGACGGACACGATTTTATCGAAAAATGCTACGACAGCGGAGCGGTCTGCGCAATCTGCGAAAAAGCTCCCGAAAACCCGAAAAAGCCGTACATCCTGGTTGACTCAACCCTGAACGCGGTCAAGGACATCGCCAAGGCTTACCGCGAAAAGTTCGATATTCCGGTTGTCGGAGTTTCGGGCAGTGTGGGCAAGACCTCTACAAAGGAAATGCTCTACGCGGTTTTATCGCAGAGGTTCAAAACCCACAAAACACAGGGTAACCTCAACAATGAGCTCGGCGTACCGCTCACAATCCTCTCAATGCCCGAGGATACCGAGGCGGCGGTTATTGAGATGGGAATTTCGGACTTCGGCGAGATGACAAGGCTCGCGCGCGTGGCTCAGCCCACAATCTGCGTTCTGACGATTATCGGCTGCTGCCACCTTGAAAATCTCGGTGACCGCGACGGCGTTATGAAGGCAAAAACCGAAATGTTCAAATACGCTCGCGACGGCGCTGAATTTATCCTAAACGGCGACGATGATAAGCTGTCGACAATTACGGACGTCAGTGGCAAAAAGCCGGTTTTCTTCGGAATTGACAGCAAAAACGATTACTACGCCGAGAATATCGAGAACAACGGCGAGGGCGGCGTAAGCTGTAAGCTTTGCTTCGGAGATACAAAGCTTGACGTTATAATTCCGGCAATCGGTACATATATGGTGTCAAACGCTCTTGCGGCGGCTGCCGCAGGCAAGCTGCTCGGCTTAAGCGATAAGCAGATTAAAAACGGCGTTGAGGCTTACAAAACCGTTGGCAGCAGAGCAAATGTGATTAACAACGGCAAAATCAGAATTATCGACGACTGCTACAACGCCAACCCAACTTCGGTTAAGGCGTCGCTTGAAACGCTCAAAAACTTTAGGGGCAGAACCGTCGCGGTTCTGGGCGATATGAAGGAGCTCGGCACAGACGAGCTGCAACTCCATTTTGACACAGGCGCTTACGCAAAGCAAATCGGTATCGACGTTGTGCTCGCAGCAGGACCGCTCGCAAAGTCGCTTGCGGACGGCGCTGACGGCAAATGGTACGAAACAAAGGAAGAGCTCATAAAAGCCCTTCCCGAAATTATAAAAGAAGGCGACACCGTGCTTGTAAAGGCGTCGCACTCAATGCAGTTTGAAAAAATAGTAGAATTTTTAAAATAACAAGGAAACAGAAAGGAAATTCAAAATGTCAGTATCATATATGACTCATCCGCTTATTAAGCATAAAATTTCAATTCTCCGCAAAAAAAGCACCGGAACAAACGAGTTTCGCCGTGTTGTTGAGGAAATTGCAATCCTTATGGGCTACGAGGCTCTGTCAGATCTCCAGACTACCGAAATCAGCATTTCAACACCGATCGAGGACACAATGTCGCCTGTAATCAACGGTAAGAACTTGGCTGTTGTGCCTGTTCTCAGAGCAGGTCTCGGAATGGTTAACGGAATTTTGGCGCTTGTACCCCCTGCGAAAATCGGCCACATCGGTCTTTACCGCGATCCCGAAACCCACAAGCCCGTTGAGTATTACTGCAAGCTTCCCGAGAACATCGACCAGCGTACAATCGTCGTTGTAGATCCTATGCTCGCGACAGGCGGCTCGGCTATCGACGCGGTAAGCCTTATTAAGGAGCGCGGCGGCAGAAAGATTAAGTTTATGTCAATCATCGCCGCTCCCGAGGGTGTTGAAGCGCTGATGAAGGCTCACCCCGACATTCAGCTTTACGTCGGCAACCTCGACCGCGAGCTCAACGAAAACGCCTACATCTGCCCGGGTCTGGGCGACGCCGGCGACAGAATTTTCGGCACTATTTAATGTAAACTGAACAATCCCGATCATCCGATAAACAGTGCAAAAATCATCGAAATATGGTATAATAAATGCAAGGAAAACGGCTGAAAAGCCGCAAAAAGCTTGCATTTGGAGATGATGGGATGTATAAATTCGACAACGGACAGATAAGTTTAGAAGATTTCGGACAGCCGATAGGCATGAATCTGAAAAACAGCAACCGTTGGGTTAAGCGTGCGCAGACGATTCCGTGGCTTGAGATCGAGAAAAAATACGCGAAGCTTTTCTCTAACAAGAAGGGCAATGTGGCAAAGTCACTGCGCCTTGGTCTCGGCGCGAGGATCATCCAAGCCGAGTACGGCTACTCCGACGCCGAGACCCCGCTTCAAATCCAAGAGAATCCGTATCTCCAATACTTTTGCGGCTATAAAGCCTTTGATGACAGCAAGCCCCCGTTTGATCCGTCGATGATGGTCTACTTCCGCAAACGCCTGACGCCTGAGATCATCGGAGAAATCAACGAAATGATAATCTCCGCAGAGCAGGCAAAGCTTGAAAAGGAGAAGGAGAAATCGAGCAAAGACGAATCCGATGACGATGATAAGAACAGCGGAACCATGATCGTTGACGCGACCTGTGCTCCGTCGCAGATCTCATATCCGCAGGATGTATCCTTACTCAACAAAGCCCGCGAGTGCAGCGAGAAAATCATTGATGAGCTGCATGTCAAAGGCGAGCAAAAGCCCCGTACATACCGTAAGAAAGCGCATAAAGACTACACTTCTTACGCCCGCATCCGTAAGCCAAAGGCAAAGCAACGTCGTAAGGCAATCAAAAAGCAGCTTGGCTATCTCAACAGGAACATCGGTCATATTGAGAAAATGCTTGTCGGCGGGAAAGCATTACCTGCTAAATTTGAGCAAAAGTTTTCCACAATCCAAACAATCTACGCGCAGCAGAAAGAAATGTACGTCAACCGCACCCAAAGCGTCAAGGACAGGATTGTCAGTCTGAGCCAGCCGTGGATCCGCCCTATTGTGCGCGGAAAAGTCAAGGCAAAGACGGAGTTCGGTGTGAAGCTCGACATCAGCGTTTGCAATGGCTGGACGCGTCTTGAAAGGCACAGCTTTGACGCTTACAATGAATCCACGGGCTTGAAAGATATGATTGAGCGGTACAAAGAACGAACGGGACATTATCCCGAGCGTGTGCTTGTCGATAAAATCTATCGCACGCGCGAGAACCTGAAATACTGCAAGCAACACAAAATCAGGCTTTCGGGACCGGCTCTCGGCAGACCGAAAAAGGACGCTGAGATCGACAAAAAACAGAATTACATCGATGAGTGTGAGCGCGTCGAGGTTGAGCGCAAATTCAGCCTCGCCAAGCGCAAATGCGGCATGGACATGATAGTGACAAGGCTGAAAGAGACAACTTGCCACAGCATTGCTATGTCCGTTCTGCTTCTCAATCTGAGGAGGATCGAGAAGTTGAGGGCGGAGATATTAGCGTTGCTTTTCCGCAGTTTGAAATTGGGGTTTGTTCAGTAGATATTATTTAATTTGAAAAATCAACTTAATAAAATAAATGCAGGGTTCGGTCTTGACCGAACCCTCATTTTTACGCTGATTTTTAATTATTAATTATCTCTTTATTTAACCGTGAAATCTGCCTTTGGGTAACCTTGTAAATGATAAACCAAATCGCCGCGAACACCGCTATGAAAATAACGATAAAAAGTACGATTATTTGCGGTTCGGGTTTAAGCCAGCCGTTGAGCAGGTAAATCAGTAGATAATCGAGCAGCAGTACCGAGCCTTGAATAAGCCCTGCAACCGGAAGCGCGAGTCTGTCAACGGTATAAACCGCGGAAATTCCGGCGGCGATAAACGCCATCAGTGTTGATGTGAAAATCTCGCGGATTAATGTGCTGACGGCGACGGTTTCTACCACGCCGGACGCGGACAAAAAGATGTAAACAATAGCCATAATCACCGGACCGAGTCCGCAGAACAGCGCGCCTCTGTTTAAAAATACTTTTATAAATTGTTTCATTTTCTCAACTCCTTTTTTATTTCGGCAAAGCAACGCCGTGAAACATAGTCGGTATAGCCGCTCTTAAAAATCACGTTTACCGAGCCGTTGAACGCCGCCGAAAAACGTTCAATTCTTTTCTTGTTGGCGATGGTCGATTTGTTGATTTTTATAAACGACGAGGGTAAAAGCTCAGCCGCCTCATACAGCCTGTACCGGATTTTATATTGCTTGCCGTGGAGGTCTATAGCGTATGTTTTGCCGTCAATCACGGTAACACACTCGAGCTCGCTAGAGCTTAATACTTTTATTTCGCCGTCGGCGTAGGCGGTAATGCTGTCGTCACCGTTATACTCCATAACAAGCTGTTCAAGCCTTTCGGTAAAATCCGAACGCCTGTGAACATCGGCGCGTACCGCTTCGTCTATATCAGGATTTACATTAAGTTCAAATTTCAAGTAAATCACCTCCGATGGTTACAGTATATCACCGCTAAAAATAAAGTCCAGCGATTTGCGCCGAACGGTAATTTTTTTAACGCAAGCGGTATTTTAAAACTATAAAAGCTGCCATTCATTCAGATGACAGCTTTTCCTTTAGTGCTGCGAAAGCAGCATTTAGCTCGCGAAGCGAATTTAGCGTGCCGAAGGCACATTTATCTTATCCAGTAACTCGCCAACCTTGTCGTGGAAAACCAAGTCCGCCTGAGAGTCGAACGGAGTTGAGTCGCGGTTTATCAGCACGATTTTGTCTCCGCGGAAGTAGCGGATAAACCCAGCCGCAGGGTAAACCGTCAGGCTTGTTCCTGCGATAATCAGCAAATCAGCCTGCATAATCGCGTTGAGCGCGCCTGATACCACGCTGTCGTCGAGACCTTCCTCGTACAGCACAACGTCGGGCTTAATCACGCCGCCGCATTCGCACTTGGGTACGCCTTCGGATTTTTTAATATATTCTGCGGTGTAAAATTTGCGGCACTTACGGCAGTAGTTGCGCAGCACGCTTCCGTGCAGCTCGTAAACTCTTTTACTGCCTGCCGCCTGGTGCAGACCGTCGATGTTCTGGGTGACAACCGCGCTGAGCTTGCCTGCTTTTTCAAGCTCTGCAAGCTTAAGGTGAGCCTTGTTCGGCTTTTTGTCAAGGCAGAGCATTTTGTCGCGGTAAAAGCGGTAAAATTCCTCGGTGTTCCTCTCAAAAAACGTGTGGCTCAAAATCTCCTCGGGCGGATAATCATACTTTTGGTTGTACAGCCCGTCAACGCTTCGAAAGTCGGGGATACCGCTCTCGGTGCTCACGCCTGCTCCGCCGAAGAAAACTATTTTGTTGCTGTTGTCAATCAACCTTTGAAGCTCTGCAATTTCGCTCATAGTAACTTCCTCAAATTATTTAACCGCGTCTTTAATGTTTTTGATGTAGTCTATAACAGGCTCAATGCTGTCCTTGCCGTATTTTGCAACAATGCTTACGACCTGCGCGCCGATAATTACGCCGTCGGAAGCCTTAGCCGCCTCGGCGGCTTCCTCTACGCTCGGATTGCCGATTCCGATTGCACACGGGGTGTCGCAGACCTCCCTAACAACGCGCATGGTTTCTTCCAAGCCTGCGATAATCTCGCCCTTAATTCCGGTAACGCCGGTCTCGGCGATTACCCTTGTCTTGCCCATCTTTTTTGCAAGCAGGCACTGACCGAGGCAGTTGTTGAGCTTGTGCGAGCCCGTGTGGTTTAAATCCTCGCGCTTGAGGTAAATCTTCGCACCGCCGAGGTCCTTGGTCATTTTCTCGGCATAGTAAAGGCGCGACGGTCTGCCGGCGTACTAGCGCATAAGAAAGTCAAGCTCCGCGACAAACTCAGGGTCGTCCTTGTACTTGAAGTAAGCCTCTTCAAATTCGTTTACGGCATTCATCAGCGCTTCGGGAACAAACTGTCCGCCGTGAATACCGAATCTACCTTTTGACATTTTTATCATTCCTTATTGTATATTCGCTTTAATGATTGTATTAAAGAAACGTTTGATTTAAACGTTAATTATTTATACTCCGTTCAGACCCGCCGTTAATAAAACTTATGAATAAATTTACGTTTTAAGAAGGCGGAATTGCCTGCGAGGCAACTCGCACCGCCGTTAATAAAACCTTTATATTAAATCACGTTTTAAAAAGGCGGAATTGACCGCAGGGGCACCCTGCCGCTAATCGGTGTCTAATTTAAGCACAGCCATAAACGCTTCCTGCGGAACCTCTACGGTGCCGAGCTGGCGCATACGCTTTTTGCCTTCCTTCTGCTTTTCAAGCAGCTTTTTCTTTCGGCTGATGTCGCCGCCGTAGCACTTGGCAAGTACGTCCTTGCGCATAGCCTTTACGGTCTCACGGGCGATGATTTTGCCGCCGATACAAGCTTGAATCGGCACTTCAAAGAGCTGTCTGGGGATTTTCTCCTTTAGCTTTTCCGCCATTTTCCTCGCGCGCGGATAAGCCTTGTCCTTGTGGATGATAAACGACAGCGCGTCAACAACCTCGCCGTTGAGCATGATGTCGAGCTTGACAAGCTCGCTGGGAACATACTCCTTAAGCTCGTAGTCAAACGAAGCGTAGCCGCGTGTGCGCGACTTGAGCGTGTCAAAGAAGTCGTAAATAATCTCCGCGAGGGGGAGAATGTAATGCAAATCAACGCGGTCGGCGTCGATGTACTGCATATCAATAAACGTTCCGCGCCTGTCCTGACAGAGCTCCATGATGTTGCCGACATACTCCTTCGGAGTGTAAATGTGCGCGTCGGTAACGGGCTCCTCAGCCATCTGAATAAGCGACGGATCGGGGTAGTTGGTCGGGTTGTCAATCTGCTCAACCGTGCCGTCGGTCTTGGTAATTCGGTAGATTACGCTCGGCGCGGTGGTGATGAGGTCGAGCATATATTCGCGTTCAAGGCGCTCCTGAATAATCTCCATGTGCAGAAGTCCGAGGAAGCCGCAGCGGAAGCCGAAGCCTAACGCAACCGAGGTCTCGGGGTCAAATGAGAGCGCCGCGTCGTTGAGCTGGAGCTTTTCGAGCGCGTCTTTAAGGTCGCCGTACTTTGCGCCGTCAACAGGGTAAATTCCGCAGAATACCATCGGCTGAGCCTCGCGGTAGCCGGGCAGCGGTTCTGCCGCAGGGTTATTGGCAAGCGTTACCGTATCGCCCACCTTTGCGTCGGCAAGGGTTTTGATTGAACCGCAGATGTAGCCAACCTCGCCTGCATAAAGACCGTCGGTCTTTTCAAATTGGGTAGCGTGCATAAGTCCGCACTCAACAACGTTGAACACACTGCCTGTCGCCATCAGCTTAAATTCGTCGCCCGGGTGAATTTGACCTTCCTTGAGCCTTACGTAGATGATAACGCCCTTGTAGCTGTCGTAGTAGCTGTCAAAAATCAGCGCGCGCAGCGGAGCGTTAATATCGCCCGTGGGCGCCGGAATATCGGTGACGATTTTTTCGAGCACGGCGTGGATGTTGATACCTGCCTTTGCCGAAATTTGCGGAGCGTCCTCGGCAGGGATTCCGATAATGTCCTCAATCTCGGTGATAACCCTCTCGGGGTCGGCGCTGGGCAAATCAATTTTGTTGATTACCGGTACGATTTCAAGTCCGCTGTCAACCGCGAGATATGTGTTGGCAAGCGTCTGCGCCTCAATACCCTGAGAAGCGTCAACAACGAGTATCGCGCCCTCGCATGCCGCGAGCGAACGCGAGACCTCATAGTTAAAGTCGACGTGACCTGGGGTGTCGATTAGGTTAAAAAGATATTTTTCGCCGTCGTCGGCGTTGTAAACAACGCTTACGGCGCGTGCCTTTATTGTAATGCCGCGTTCGCGCTCAAGCTCCATATCGTCGAGCAGCTGAGCTTCCATATCGCGAGCGGATACGGAATTTGTCTGCTCCAACATTCTGTCGGCAAGTGTGCTCTTGCCGTGGTCGATGTGGGCTATAATGCTGAAATTGCGGATTTTATCCTGCGGAAAAGACAATTTTCATCACCTTTTTCTTATTAATTATTACTAACATATAATTTTACCATAAAAATGTGTATTGTACAAGCATAAAATTACGTTGATATTCAAAAAGGCTCTCCCAAAAACGGGAGAGCCTGAACGGTTAATTTGTGTTATTCCTTTTCAATCGGGAATTTGTCGATTTTTCCTGCGGCGTATTTCTGAATAAGAGCCGAGTCGAGAATATCAACAACGCCGTCGCCGTTTACGTCAGCGGCAAGCGCCTGATCCTCGGTGAGGGTAATTCTTTCGTTAGCAGCCTGCTGAATAGCAGCCGCGTCGAGAATGTCAACATTGCCGTCGCCGTTTGCGTCGCCGTAAAGAACGTCGCCGCTCTTATCCTCGTGAACCGAAAGGGTGTACTGAACCTCGGTGGGGATAGTATATCCTACGTCGGGCTTGGGCAGCGAAAGGGTAACGGTAGCGTTTTCAACGTTCTCTGCAGCGCCGTTGAATACATCATTGGCAACAGCTGTGTAAACGTCATATTCCTTTACGCCTGCCGAAATCGAACCGCTGTAGTTTTTGAATACAACCGAGTAATCCATATCCATCGGAATACGCAGGAAGCCACCGTCATCGGTGGTGGTAAAGCCTACCCACTTGTCGGTGGTCTCAACAAGAGCACCGTCATCGATAACGCCTACGGTCTGACCTTTGCTGTTGAGGATTGTACCGTCGAGAGCTTCGGGGTTCTGAGCGTCAAAGTAAACTCTGCGGTAGCCATTAGTCTGGTCGGGGGTTAGAGCATTATAATCGGCAAAAATGCTGTCGTCAAGTCTGAGCCATGACATATACACCTCATTGGTGTGGTCGTACATTAGCTTTGTAATGTTGCTGACAAGAGTAGCCGCGTTTTTCATCTGCTCGTTGTTGATAAGCAGAGGTCTTACCTCGCTGCTCTGCCAGATGTTGCCGAATACAAGGTGAGACAGGGTGAAGGTAAGCGAGTAAGCCGCCTTGGGGTTGGCGATTTTGTCAACAAGATACTGAGAAGCGTTTGCGGCGGTCATACCGTCGTAGACCGCGTCGCAGAGGTAGTTCGCGGCAATAGGTCTGATGTCGTCAGCGTCCATAAGCAGGTACTTGCCAAGCTTTATCGCGAGACCGGCAATCTGTCCGGCGTCAATTCCGACTTCCTCACTGCCGTCTTTGCTTTCGGTTTCCGCAAGGGCGCTTTTTGTGACCACAGCAAGCTCCTGAGCTTTTGCTGTGAGCGCCTCGTTGGTGGCGTTAATCTCGGTTTTATACTTTTGTTTCATAAAGTAAGCGTACATCGCGACTACCGCGTCAATCGCGCTGTCGCTGCCCATAAGTCCCGAGCCGAACGCGGAAGTCTCGTCGCCGTCAAGCGAACGGACGTAGCCGATAAAGTCAGAGAACGCCTCCTCGTATTTTTCGGCATAGCTTGCTCTGCCGCCCGTAATTTTGGTAAGATAAGCGCCGAGGCCTGAAAGGTAAGTTGACGCGTCCGAGGGAATATAAGAGTCGGGGTCGTCAACCATGCCGATTGAACCGTCAGTGAAGCCGAGCTTTTTGGGCATAAAGTGCTCTGATGATGTTGTTGTGATAAATTCCTCGTAAATTCCGGGGTTGCAGGTGCTGAGGTTGGCAAGCATATCATCGTACTTGTCCATATCCTTAATCATGGTGCTTGTGCCGTAGCGGTCAAAGCCCATCCTGGCAGGAGCCATCATAGAAGCGAGCTCGCTTGTCTGGTAAATGTTAAAGATTCCGGCGTACTTCTCGTTGTGGGGATCCTGAGCCGTGTCGGCTGCATAAGGAGTACCGAAGGTGTAGGCGTAAAGGTTTTCGGGAGCAAGCTCAATGCTTTCTCCCAAATGTTCCTTGGGATTGTCAATAAGCTTTTTGGCGTTCAGGTTTGTAATAGCTGCGCCTCGGCTGTAGCCGGCTGCCCAAACCTTGATGTCGCCTGAAATGTTGTTTTCCTCAACGTAGTTTTTGGCAAATTCAAGGCACTTGTCCGACGAACGGTCAAAGCCCTTTGCGTCGCCCTCTGCGCCGAGAACAAAGTTGTCGCCCCATTCCATTTCGTAGCCTGCGCTGCGCGGAACGATTGTGAGCATGGTGTATTCCTTGCCGTCCTGAACAATCTTTTTGTGGGCGCATGCAACGCCGATTGTGTCCTTGGTGGGCTTGATTGTGTAGTCGTGGTTTATAGCGATGTCAGAGAAGCCGATGTCCTCCAAAAACGCGATAACGTCGCGGTTTTTCTTTGCATAGCCCTCGGGGGTGAACGGCTCGCGCGTACTGCTTACCGAAGCCTCGGCAAGCGACATGCTCAGCGTTGCAAGGTGAGAGTCATACTCCTTGCTGCTCTTTGTGAAATAGTCGTCTGAATATGCATAGTAGTCAACGCTGTCTGACAAACCATAAATTTCACCCTCGCCCGGACGGTAGTAGAACGAACCGAGGTAATAGTTAGGTTCACCGGATTTGTCTGTGGTTTCTGCAAAAGCGGCTGCGGTTCCTGCCGGCAGAACAATAGCAGCAGCTAAAAATGCGGCAACTGCTTTTGTAAACAGCTTTTTCATAGATATCCTCCTTTTTTGTTTGTTCCGTATTGTCAAATACTTGGTGCCATTATACAATTAAATTGCTGTTTTTGTCAACAAAAAACAACAAAATTGTATAGGAAAATTTTGTTGACCGCCGCTTTTGCAAATGGTATAATTTTAGAAAAATGAAAAGGACTGATAACGTGACAAAGGGAGATATAGCGAAAAACAATTTTCAGAACGGCTGCAACTGTGCTCAGGCGGTGCTTTTGGCGTTTTGCGAGGACTACGGAATGGACAGAGAAACCGCGATGATGATTGCCGCGTCTTTCGGCGCCGGAATGGGCGGACTCAGGGAGACCTGCGGAACCGTGACAGGCGCGAATATGGTAATAGGGCTCGCCAAGGGCAAAAACAAAGCTGCGGCCAACGGTGCGTTCAGGCAGTTTGCCGAGAGGTTCAGGGAGAAAAACGGCTCGCTCGTATGCCGCGAGTTGCTCGGAATAAGGATAAAAACAAGGCTTACCTGCGCCGATTTGTGCAAGGATGCAGGCGATATGCTCGAGGAAATTTTGGCACAGTGATAAAAAATCCATATGGAAAAACAATTTTATAATGCCGTTTTGTCCGATAAATACTGATGTAAAGCGATACTTTCTTTACTTTTTCGGTAAGGTATTATATACTTGGCTCAACAAACACGGGAGGTGAGTTTATGGGCTGGCTTTTAATTCCGCTCATCATCATTGTAATCATTTTGGGCATAGGGATTGTACGCTCAATGAACACAAGCTACCGCTTTGGCGAGGGTATGTTCAAGAGCAGCGAGTACAATTTGGAAGAAAAGGACGACCTTTCCGATAAGGAGTATTACGACGAAGAGGGGCTGTTTAAATGACGTTCGGCAAAAAGCTGCAGAGCTTAAGAAAAGAAAAAGGCTTGTCGCAGGACGCGCTCGCAAATCAGCTTTATGTAACGCGCCAGAGCGTTAGCCAGTGGGAAAACGACAGAACAATGCCGTCGGTTGACCTGCTTATAAAAATCAGCGAGATATTCGACACAACCGTGGACGCGCTTTTGGGCAAGCCCGAGACCGAGAGTATTCCCCAGCCGATGGCTCAGGCGAAAACGCTGACGGATAAAAAGTCGATAAAAACCGCTATGCGTTATGAGTATTCAACGGCGGTAATCGTGCTTGTCTCAATGGCGTTGCTGTTTTTGGGAATGTACGCGGTAATGATGTTTTTTGAGAACAATATGTTCTCGTTCACGCCCGAGGTCCTCGCAAGATTTTCGGACAGCATATTTAATGTGTGGGAGATTATATTGCCGGCTGTTTTGTGCGCCGCGGCAGGCGGAGTGCTGACAATTATCAGCTTTGTCCACACGCGCAAGGCGGTGGAGTTCGGCAAAAAACACGCCTGTACGCTTAACTTTTTCTACGATCACCTTGTAATCGCTGAGGAGGGCGCGGAACCGCTCAGTCTGTTTTATACCAATATAAAGGAGCTTGTGGAAACCGACGGATATTTTATCTTTAAAATGCAGAACAAGGCGAGGTTCTGCGTTGATAAAAGTGAGCTTGAAAATCCGGAGGAGCTCTCAAAGCTGTTGAAATCCGCAAAGAATTACCTTGACAGAAGGCTGTCAAAAACACCGACCGGAATGGGTAAAGTAAAGCGCTGTGCGGTTAGGGTTTCCAGAGATTTTTTCTTTACCGCATCGTTTTTTACGCCGTTCTATATAACGCTTATATTCGGGCTTGTCACAACGATATTGACCGAAAATCAGTTTGTAAGATTTACCGTGTTTATAATTCCGTTTTTGGTAGTGCTCGCAGCGACCGTATTGGGTGTTGTGTTTACGGTTCGCAAAATCAAGGCGAAGCGAATGATAATCGCCGGAGGAGCAGCCATAGTTATTTTTGTGGTTATGAATTTTGCGATTTATAACGCCTCGGTTATCTATAATTTCCAGCACGACAGGGTAACGCCCGAGCAGTTTGTGACCTATATGGAGGAGCACGGACTGACGGTTGAGGATACAATCAAGGGCAGGGAAGAGCTGTACATCTCCAAATGCTATACAGCTAAGCCGAAGGATAATTCGTTTGAGATTACTTACCTTGAATTTGACGAGTATTCACAAAACTACGGCTTGTTCTCCGCAAGAGAGACCGCCGGAAGATTCTTAAACGAGATCCGTTCTCAGCCAAGGCTGACAACGCGCTACACGTCGCAGGATTTAGCTTTTAATATGTTCTATACCGAGACTACAAATAACCACTACGCCTATGTTTCGCTCAACGAGTACAGCGTAATCTACATCAACGCGTCACCGGAAGCCGAGCCCGAAATTAAGAATGTTTTAAAGGATTTTGAGCTCAGTAAGCCGTATGTGTTTTAATTAACAAAATAAAAACTGTCATTTTGAGAACAAACTCAGAATGACAGTTTTGTTTTATTGGTTGTTTTAGCTGTTGATTTAAAAAGTTAAGTATATCGCGTACTTTTGAACCCGCCGTTAATCAAACCTAAAGAAAAATCAAACCTTTAAAAAGGCGGAATTGGATGCAACGTCACGTTGCTACATTGAGGTTACTATGTCGTCAACGGTTTTTCCGGGCGGAATCATCGGGAGTACGTTTTCATCGGGGCTGATTTGCACATCAATTACAACCGGAGCGTTCAGCGCGATTGCTTTTTCAAGCGTGGGCATAATCTCCTCGTCGCGTGTAATGCGCATACCCTCAACACCAAATGCGTTCGCAAGCTTAACAAAATCCGTAGCTCTGTGCGGATCGGTCTGCGAAAAACGGCTGCCGTAGAACAGCTTTTGCCACTGCCTTACCATGCCGAGCACGCGGTTGTTCATAACAAGAACAATCACCGGCAGGTTGTACGACTTCATCGTGACAAGCTCGTTAAGGTTCATATGGAAGCTGCCGTCGCCCGTGAACAGGAACACGCGCCTTTCGGGGTGAGCAACCTGCGCGCCGATAGCCGCGCCCATACCGAAGCCCATTGTGCCCATACCGCCTGATGTCAGCAGGGTTCTTTCGCGCTCGATTTTAGCGTACTGCGCAACCCACATCTGATGCTGGCCAACGTCGGTAGCGATGATGTCCTCGGGCTTTTTAAGGTCGTTAACCGCGTAAATAACATCGTGCGCCTGGGGGAACTCGTCCTCGTAGGGCTTTACGTCGTCAAATTTATGCTTCCAAACCTCAATCTGGCTGAGCCAGTCGGGATGGCTTTGCTGTTCAAGTCCGATAACAAGCGCAGAAAGGCTCGCCTTTACGTCACCGAGAATATACTCGTCAACCTTGACGTTCTTGTTAATCTCCTTGTCGTCAATTTCAAGCTGAACAATCTTTGCCTGATTGCCGAACTTCTCTCTGTCGCCGGCAACTCTGTCCGAAAAACGCGCCGCGCAGGAAATCATCAAATCGCACTCGGCGGTGATCATACCCGTTTCGTATCCGCCGTGCATACCGATGTTGCCGATACAGAGCGGATCGCTTGCGGGGATTGTGCCGAGTCCCATCAGCGAGCAGCAAACGGGTGCGTCAATCAGCCTTGCAAATTCCTGAAGCTCCTTGCAGGCGTTCGCGCTGATAATTCCGCCGCCGGCGTAAATCATCGGGCGCTTGGCATTTCTGATAAGCTCCTGAACTCTGCGGATACTGCCGGGGTTTTGAATTTCAATCAGCTCCCTGTGAGCCTTGGGCTCGGGAGTGTATTCTGTTACCTGAGCGGTGATGTCCTTGGGGACGTCAATCAGCACCGGACCTTTTCTGCCGCTTTTTGCGAGAGCGAAAGCCCTGCGGATTGATGGAGCTAAATCCTCGATTGTCTCGACAAGCCAGCTGTCCTTTGTGATTGGCTTAACAATGTCTACAATGTCAACCTCCTGAAAGCTGTCTCTGCCCAGCTGGTCGGTGGTAACGTTAGCGGTAATCGCCACGATAGGGATTGAGTCGATGTTCGCGGTCGCGATTCCGGTTACAATGTTTGTCGCGCCGGGGCCTGAGGTGGTAAGCACCACGCCGGTTTTTCCGGTTGAACGCGCGTAACCGTCAGCCGCGTGGGACGCGCCCTGCTCGTGAGCGGTAAGAATGTGTGTGATTTTGTCGCTGTACTTATACAGAGCGTCGTATGTATTAAGAGCCGCACCGCCCGGATAACCGAAAACGGTGTCTACCCCCTGCTCCAAAAGACATTCGCAAATAATTTCTGCACCTGTAAGCTTCATTTTTATTCCCCTTAAAAATAGTCTAACTATCATTTTAGCGCATTAAAGCGATGTTGTCAATAGCTGTCAGCTAAAGTTGCCGGTCTGATACATAATAATAGATAACGCCGCCAGCGGCGCGGTCTCGGCGCGGAGTATTCTTTTGCCGAGCGTCGCGGCTGTCGCGCCGTGGGATAATACAAGCTCCGCCTCAGCTTCCTCAAAGCCGCCCTCGCTGCCGATAAACATACCGATTGTCTTTGGTTTTTCTGTCAGGATATTCTTTACGGACTCTCCGCCGAGCTCGTAGAAAAATATATTTTTGTTGTTTTCAGCGGACTGCTCTGCCGCCTGCTTTAGGCTAATACACCGGCAAACCTCGGGGATAATTCCGCGCCTGCTCTGCTGAGCCGCCTGCAAGGCGATTTTCTGCCAGCGCGCGATTTTCTTTTTCAAGGATTTTTCGTCGGGACGTGACACGCACCGCGCGGTCATAACGGGAACGATACGGCTTACCCCAAGCTCAACGCACTTTTGTACGATAAAATCCATCTTGTCACCCTTCGGCAGCGCCTGATACAGAGTTACAAAAACGTCAGGCTCGTTTTGGCAAGGCATACTCTCTTTAATGTCAACCTCTACAAGGTTTTGGTTAACGCTTTCGATAACACAATTACGCTGAACTCCGCACGGCGTTACAAGCGTGAGCTCCTCACCGCTTTTCATCCGCAAAACTCGGATATGCTTTGCGTTCTCGCCGGTGATAATGTATTTTGAAGTTTCAATTTCTTCTTCCGTAAAAAACCAAGCCGCCATAACAGCACCTCATCAAAAAGTATTATAAAATAGTATAATACAAATTAAAAAGAATTGCAATAAACGGCGGTTAGTGGTAAAATAAAAATGAGGTGATAATTTTGGTAACATTGACAGATGTAGATATAATTCAGCTTTTGCGCAAAAACAACCTTAATCAGGACACGTTCCATATCGATGTCGTTCAAAAGCTGAGAGAAAAAAACATAAAGGTAGCCACAGCGGAAAGCTGTACAGGCGGACTTGTCAGCGAACGCATAACGCGCGTGAGCGGCTCAAGCGAGGTGTTTGAGTGCGGAATTTGCAGTTACTCAAACGGCATTAAGGAAAAAGTCCTCGGCGTAAGCGCGGAGACCTTGGCGGTACTCGGCGCGGTGTCTGCCGAAACCGCGATCCAAATGGCAGAGGGTGTTAAAAAGCTCTCGGGCGCGGATATCGCCGTAAGCCTTACGGGAATTGCCGGACCTACCGGCGGCACTGCCGAAAAGCCCGTAGGACTTGTGTTTATGGGCGTTTGCACAGCGGAAAACGCCTACGCAGTAAAGCTTATGCTCGGCGGCACAAATAATATTGTAAATTCACGCGACTACATCAGAAAGCTCGCGAGCGACGCGGCGCTGTTTCAGGTGTTGTCGGAGTGTTATTCTGTAAAAAAGTAAATCTGTAGAAAATAAATAGGAGGTTAGGCTATGATACCCTGTCCAACCTGCGGAGCAGGCTTAAGGTTTGAAATCGAAAGCCAGCAAATGGCATGCGATTACTGCCATAACCGCTTTGATCCCAAGCAAATCACGGACAACAGCACGCGCGACGACGCAAAAACCCAGCCGTACTTTGACAGCTTTGTTTACAGCTGTCCGTCGTGCGGAGCGGAGCTTGTCACCACCGACAAAAACGACGCGATAGGTTTTTGCCAGTACTGCGGAGGAGCGTCGATGATTTTTGACAAAATCCGCAAGGAGTGGAAGCCCGACACGGTTGTGCCCTTTAAAATTACCAAGGAGCAGTGCCGTGAGCTGTACAAAAAGCAGGTGCGTAAAAATCCGTTTATCGGCGGAAAGTACCGCAATCCCGACGCGGAGGGCTTCAGGGGAATTTATATGCCCTACTGGAACTACCGCGCAAAGGTTAACGGTCCGTTCAGCATAAGGGGCGTTTCCCCAAGAGAGCACTACAAGGGCAATACATATCACATTTATCACTACGATATCCGCAGCAATACCGACTATGCGCTCGACGGCTTTTCGCACGACGCGTCAGCGACCTTTGACGACGATTTGAGCGAGAGCCTCGCGCCGTTCAAGCCAGAAGGTGCGGTTGAATTCGCTCCGGCGTACCTCAGCGGATTTTACGCCGAGACCGGCAACGTCGATCCCCACGAGTACGACAACGAGATTAAAAAGGAGATTATGACTGACGCTGAGACCGTGTACACAAAATCTCCGGCGATTGATATGACGTTGAGGAAAAACAAGCTCACAATGTCATCTGCGAAGAACAAAATCCCTGCCGAAATCAGCTCGGTTTCAAGGACAATGAACCCCGTGTGGTTTATGAGCAACCGCAACGGCGACAGCATAACCTACGCCGCCGTTAACGGACAGACCGGCAAAGTGTCGGCGGATTTGCCGCTCAGTCCGCTCAGAATTTTAATCGCGGCGCTGGGAATTTCGGCAATCGTTTTCGGACTGATATTCGCGGCTATGACGGTTCTGCCGTCGATTAAAGCGAATATGACTTTAGCACTCTGCGCGCTCCTCGCGTTAACCGGAATGTACTTTATGCAGAGGTCGTTTAACTTTACCGTAGACAAAAACCTGACCGTAATCGGTGAGGCAAAGGGCTCGGCAATCCAGAGGTCGCTTCATAAAATCGCAACGATAGTCGCGTTTATTTCTATTATTATGATAGCCTCCGACGGCTCGTACGACGGAGATATGCGGTTCTTCGGAATAGCGGGCTTAGTCGGCTCACTTTTTTTCATATTGCTTGCCAATTTTTCACAATACGCGACCTCGAGCAAGATAAAGAAGATGAAGGTTGATAACGTTTCTCAGCTCAGGCAGAGGGTTACGCAGGAGGCAAAGTGGTTTTTGAACCGCGTAATCTGGCTTAAGGTCGTAATGCTCGTGAGCATAGCTTTGTCGGCGCTTATCGTGTATATTGACCCTGCCTATAATATTATCTCATACGCCGCGTGCGTTGTACTGGCACTCGAGCTTTTCGGACTTGCGCTGTACCACATCGCCTTTCAAACCAAGGTGGCAAAAAGACCGCTGCCGCAGTTTAAAAAGAAAGGAGCGCGCTATGACTCTAACTAAGTTTAAAAAAGCTTTTGCTTTCCTTCTTACCGCGGCGGTACTGCTCGGCGCTTCGGTTCTTTGCGCAAACGCGGCAAGCGCTCAAAAAAGCGTAGCGTCCGCGCAGTACACCAATCCCGACACGGGCTATCAGGTGCTTATTATGGACGACGTAAATCTGCTTACAGCTGAGGAAAAACTTGAGCTTGTCGAAGAAATGGCTCCGATTACCGAGTATGGACATATAATTTTCTGGTCAACAGACGTTTACACAGGCGACGGACTTGACCAGGCGAGAAAAAAGCGCCTTGAATGTTACGGCTACGACAGCGCGAGCATTCTCGCGATAAATATGAGAATCAGAAAGATTAATATACAGTCCTACGGCGATATGTATAAGATGATAACCGACTCAAAGGCGCGCTCGATTACCGATAACGCAAGCAAATACGCTACCGCGAAGGATTACGATAAATTCGCTGAGGAAGCGTATTCGCAGATGTACGCGACCGCAAGGGGAGAGGCAATCTCAGAGCCGATGAAGTACGTAAGCTTTGCCGTAATTTCGCTTATGGTAGGCGTGATTTTGGCGCTCAGCATTGCGTTCTCAAAGCGCTTTAATCCGCTCAGAAAGTCGGTTGAAGCTCCCGAGACCGTCGGTCACGGCACGCTTATGACAACCCCTGCTCAGCTTGTTTTGGTGAGAACCGAAACCGTTGTTGTAGAAACCCACGTCAGCAGCGGCGGAGGCGGCTGCGGCGGCGGAGGTTGCGGAGGCGGCGGAGGCGGCTGCGGCGGAGGCGGCGGCTCATCCTTCTGATATAAACCTGTGCACAATAAAATATAAGCCAAAACCGGCGTTTTCTGATTGTCAGGGAACGCCGGAGTTTTTTGCCGAAAAGGAAACACCTGCGTTTTAATCGTGTCGTTACAGAAATATTGCTTTACGTTCTCGCCTTTCAAAGTCGAGCGAGAGTGCCCGCAGGCACTTTTTGTAAAATATTGACCATAGAAATGAAGAAAAATACTTGAAAAATCAGCAGATTTGTGGTAAGATTAATTTGATACTATGGGTAATTGGTGCTATTTTGCACAATGCTTATGGAAAAACTAAATATCCGTCAGATTGGAGTTGATTTTATGGCAAGGAGCGCAGGAATACTTTTATCTATAACTTCGCTTCCGTCACCCTACGGCATCGGCACCATCGGCAAAGAAGCTCGCCGGTTCGCGGACTTTTTGAAAGCGTCCGGACAGAAGGTTTGGCAGATTCTTCCCGTTGGCCCGACAAGCTACGGCGATTCGCCGTATCAGTCATTTTCAACTTACGCCGGAAACCCCTACTTAATCGACCTTGATACCCTCGCTGACGAGGGCTTGGTTACCAAAAAGCAGATTGAGAGCTTTGATTGGGGCGACAACGACGCTGAAGTTGATTATGAGAAGATTTACAACAGCAGATTTGAGGTTTTGAAAATCGCTTTTGACAATTTCAAAACCCGCGATCAAAGGGCGTTCCGTTCCTTTAAGCGCAAAAACAGCAAGTGGCTTAAAAACTACGCACTTTACATGGCTGTTAAAAAGAGCTTTGATATGGTATCCTGGACCGAGTGGCCCGAGGACATCAAAATGCGCGACGAAAGGGCAATCCGCCGTTACGAGCGCAAGCTCAGAGAAGACATTAACTTCTGGAAATTTGTTCAGTTTAAGTTCTACGAGCAGTGGGACAGCTTCCGCGCTTATGTAAACGGCTTGGGTATCAAGATTTTGGGCGATATGCCGATTTACGTTGCAATGGACAGCGCCGACACCTGGGCAAATCCCGAAATTTTCCAGCTCTATGACGACGGCGATCCCATCGCGGTAGCAGGCTGTCCGCCCGATTATTTCTCAGCGACAGGCCAGCTTTGGGGCAATCCGCTCTACGACTGGGATTATCTTGAGCAGACCGACTACGAGTGGTGGTTCGAGCGCATAAAGGCGGCTTCAAAGCTTTACGACATCACAAGAATCGACCACTTCCGCGCGTTTGCAAGCTACTACTCAATCCCCTACCCCGCAGAGAACGCCATCAACGGCGAGTGGGTTGTAGGACCGAGGATTAAGTTCTTTAAAATGATGGAAGAGGCGTGCGGCGAATTTGAAATCGTCGCAGAGGATTTGGGAACTCTTACACCCGACGTTACCGAGCTCATGGAGCAGACAGGCTACCCGGGCATGAAGGTTCTTGAATTTGCCTTTGACAGCGGCGAGGAAAATGACTACCTGCCGCATAAATACACAAACAACTGTGTTGTTTACACAGGCACCCACGACAACGACACCGTTATGGGCTGGCTCGAAACCGCTAAACCGAGCGACATAGCCTACGCAAGAGAATACTGCAAAATGCCCGACGACGAGCCGTTTAACTGGGGACTTATCCGCACCGCTTACGAGAGCAAGGCCGACATGGCTGTTGTTCCGATGCAGGATATCTTAGGTCTCGGCAAGGAAGCCAGAATGAACACACCGTCAACCCTCGGCGGCAACTGGACATGGAGACTCGATAAGACCGTATTAACAGACGAGCTTGCGGAAAAATTAAAAACACTGTCTGAAAGAACAGGACGAATGGAGGACTAAAAACAATGGGTAACATTATGGAAAAGCTTGAAATTACCGCTCAGGAAGCCTACTGTAAAAAGGTAGAGGAGCTTACTCCTTCCGAGCTTCATCTGGCTCTCGGTAAGGTTGTAATGGGAGAAATCGCTCCCAACTGGGCAAAGAGCAAGGCTAAGCACAACAGCGAGAGAAGAGCTTACTACTTCTCCGCAGAGTTCCTCATGGGCAGAATGATGTACAACAACCTCTACTGCCTCGGTATTCTTGACGAGGTTACAAAGCTTCTCAAGAAAAAGGGAATCGACATCAATGTGTTCGAGGAAATCGACGACGCCGCATTGGGTAACGGCGGACTCGGACGTCTCGCTGCCTGCTATCTTGATTCTGCGGCTACTCAGGAGGTTCCCCTTGACGGCTACGGAATCCGCTATAAGTACGGCCTCTTTAAGCAGCTTATCAAGGACGGCTATCAGGTAGAGATTGCCGACAATTGGCAGCGCTTTAAAGACCCTTGGTGCGTTCGCAGAGAGGACGAGGCTGTAACCGTTTCGTTTAAAGACCAGACAGTTAAGGCTGTTCCCTACGATATGGCTGTAATCGGCTGCAAGACCGACAACATCAACACTCTCCGCCTTTGGCAGGCAGAGGCTGTTAACGAGTTTGACTTTACAGCGTTCAACAACACAGAGTATGACAGAGCTGTTAAGGAGAAGAACGATGCCGAGAATATCTCTAAGGTTCTTTATCCTAACGATAACAAGTATGAGGGCAAGGTATTAAGACTTAAGCAGCAGTATTTCTTCTGCTCGGCTTCTCTTCAGGACATCATGCGCCGCTACAAGGCAAAGCACGGCACAGACTTCAGCCACTTTGCCGAGGAGAACGCTATTCAGCTTAACGATACCCATCCCGTATCATGCGTACCCGAGCTCGTAAGACTTCTTCAGCTCGAGGGTATGGGCTTTGATGAGGCGTTTGAGATTGCCCGCAAGACCTGCTCATACACAAACCACACCGTACTTTCAGAGGCTCTCGAGAAGTGGAGCGCAGACTTGATGACTCAGGTTATCCCCGAGATTTATGACATCATCTGCCTTATCGCCAACAAGTGCCAGGAAGAGCTTATCGCAAAGGGAATTAACAACGAGATGCGCGCAAAGATGCGCATTATCGACGGTAACGCAGTTCATATGGCAAGACTTGCAACATATGCAGGCACATATGTAAACGGCGTTGCTCAGCTTCACACCGAGATTCTTAAGGCTGACCTGCTCAAGGAGTGGTATCAGGTATATCCCGAGAGATTCCTCAACAAGACAAACGGTATTACACAGCGTCGTTGGCTCGGCCTTTGCAACCCCGAGCTTTCAGAGCTTATTACCGACAAGGTAGGCTCCGACGATTGGCTTATCGACCTTTCAAAGCTTTCTGTTCTTAACGATTGCCTCGACGCGAGAACAATCAACAAGTTCAATAAGATTAAGGCTAAGAAGAAGGTTCAGCTCGCAGAGTACATCAAGAAGATGGACGGCTTCGACGTTAACCCCGACACTATCTTTGACGTTCAGGTTAAGAGACTCCACGAGTACAAGAGACAGCTTATCAACGCTTTCTCAATTATGGCTATTTACTTCCGCATTAAGGAAGGCAAGCTTCCCAACTGGACTCCCACAACCTTTATCTTCGGCGCAAAGGCTGCTCCCGGTTACGCAAGAGCTAAGGCTATCATCAAATACATCACCGAGATTGCAAATCTCGTTAACAACGATCCCGATACAAAGGATAAGCTCCAGGTTTACTTCATCTCGAACTACAACGTATCTTACGCTGAGAAGATTGTTGTTGCAGCTGATATCTCTGAGCAGACATCAACAGCAGGTTTAGAAGCTTCCGGTACAGGTAACATGAAGTTTATGCTCAACGGTGCGGTTACCCTCGGTACATGGGACGGCGCTAACATCGAGATTGCAGAGTGCGCAGGCGTAGAGAACGAGTACATCTTCGGCGCAAGAGTTGAGGATATCGACAGACTTAAGAAGGAAGGCTACAACCCCGCAGGTCTGCTCGAGCAGAATCCCGAGCTTAAGAGAGTTATCAACACCCTTATCGACGGCACATTTGACGACGACGGCGCTCAGGGTGAGGGCAGCTTCCGTGAGCTTCACCACGCTCTTACAAAGGGTACTCACTGGCACGATCCCGACCACTACTTCCTTATTCAGGATCTTCCCGATTACATCGAGACCAAGATTCGCGCGAATGCAGATTATGCTGACCGCAAGGAATTCGGCAAGAAGTGCCTCCTCAACGTTGCAAACGCAGGAAAGTTCTCCTCAGACAGAGCTATCCTCGAGTACGCAAACGAAATCTGGCACGTTAGCCATAAGTAATTTTACGCAAAGCTTCGGCGCTCCCGTTTTGGGAGCGCCTTTTGCTTTTAAATTATTCCACGTTGTTTTGCGGGAACCCCTGCGGCATAATTTCCTCGTAGTTTTCTTCGCTGTAAAAGTCCGGATTTGCCGGAATCAACCCTGTAAAATCCATGGCGGAAACCGCGTTTAGTTCTTCTACAATATCCGAAGAATCGGTTGCTCTATGGCGTTTTGAATTTTTAGTCTGCTTTTTCATTTTCAAAAAAATCACCCCGGAAATATTATTCCCGGGGTGAAGCTTATTATTTAACCGTCAATTTTTTAATCTTAAAAACATCGCCGTCCATAACGGTGTAGGTGCTCCGCAGCTTGCCCTCGATCACAGGCGAAATGCTCTGGTGAATGTACAGGCTGTCAATGCCGAAGTCCGCCGCGCCGCCGATGTCCGACTGCCAGTCGTTGCCAATCATAATCGACTCGTGTTTTTTAAGTCCGTAGCGGTCAAACAGAATTTGATAGTAATTTCTGTCGGGCTTTGAACATTCCTCGTCCGAGCTTATGCAAATTCCGTCAAAATACTCTGTCAGCCCGAGCATATTAAGCTCGTTTTCGGTGAAACAACGCTGGGCGTTTGATAGCAGATAAATCTTTTTGCCGTTAGCTTTCAGCGTGTCGAGCAAATCAATAACGCCGTCGTACAGCTTGATATATTTTGTCGAGAAACAGCGGAAAGCCGAAGCGATAAATTGAATATCGTTCTTACTCGGCTTTACTCCTTTTTGAGTGTAAAGCGCGCGGAAAACCTTGTCGAGCTTAATGTCGATAACCTTGTATTCGGGATGACGGCGGTGCACCGCCTTTTTCTCCTTGTCAATCAGCCTGCCATACTCCCTTTGGAGCTCGCGGTAGGTGTAGTGCGCTCCCTTGTAGCCGTAAAGGATAGTAGTTTTTTTCCAAAGCTGAGCGCTCCACTCGTCGGTGTTTATATCAATTAAAGTTCCGTATAAATCGAAAATGTAATTCTTGTACATACAATCTCCCACTTCCTTTTACTTATTCTAACAATTTTTTTAAGTAATTGCAATAGCCTTCGGAATATGTTAAACTATTTGCAAAGGGGCGATATTATGACGAAAAAAGAGATTGCGCTGAACGCGGTTGAGGCTCTCAAGGCGGAGTACCCCTACGCGATATGCTCGCTTACATATAAAAAACCGCACGAATTGTTAATTGCAACGCGTCTGTCGGCTCAGTGTACCGACGCGAGGGTCAATATGGTAACTCCGGCGCTGTTTGAGCGTTACCAAACCATCGATGAACTCGCTGAAGCCGAGGTTTCGGACGTTGCGGAATACATCAAAAGCTGCGGACTTTACAAGACAAAGTCAAAGGATATTGTGAATATGTGCATAATGCTCCGTGATAATTTCGGCGGAGAAGTGCCCGATAATATCGACGACCTCACAAAGCTCCCGGGCGTGGGCAGAAAAACCGCGAACCTAATCTGCGGCGACGTCTACGGCAAGCCTGCCGTGGTGGTTGACACCCACTGTATCCGCATTACGACAAGGCTCGGGCTTCACAAGCTGACCGACCAGAAAAAGATAGAGATGGAATTAAAAAAGCTTCTTCCCCCGGAGGAGAGCAACGATTTTTGCCACCGCCTTGTGCTCCACGGGAGAGCCGTCTGCCAAGCGCGAACGCCTAAGTGCGAAGGCTGTTGTATGAACGGCTTTTGCAGAAAAACAGGAGTAAAATAAAAGCGAAAAATTACGCCGTAACAGGATTTTGTTACGGCGTGTTTTTATACTAATTCCTGATAGAAAGAAGACTTATATTTGCGAGGATATTTTTCGCAAGACAAGGCGAAGGACGCGGCAAGGCTGACGCCTTGCAAGGACGACAACGCAGTATTGCGGAAAATAGACCGCAAAGATTGTCTGCTTTTTATTGGGTATTAGTATTAGTTTTTATCCTTAGATTTTCCCACAAACGCCGCAATCAGGCTGAAAAATATCGCCGCGCCGATACCTGCCGCGGAGCTTTTCAAAGCACCTGTCAAAATTCCGAGAGCGCCGTCATCTTTAATCGCGTCCCTCATTCCGCCTGCCATCAGGTTGCCGAAGCCGCTTATCGGCACAGCCGCGCCTTCTCCGGCAAAGTCGATTAGCGGCTGGTACAGCCCAAGCGCTCCGAGAACAACTCCGGCGACCACAAACGCGGTCAGAATCCTCGCAGGAGTAAGGTTTGTTTTGTCAATCAAAATCTGACCTATTACGCAAATCAGACCGCCGATTAAAAACGCCCAAACAAATTGCATTTAATCACCCCGTTTTTTTATTTTAATCTGCCCGACAAGGGAATAATTATCCGCTTTTGTGATAAAAAAATGAAAAATTACAAAATTCACTATCCAAAAATATAATTTTGTGATAATATTAATATGGTTTAAAATTGGATTTTTAAGGAGTGAAGCACATGATTGAGGTCAAAAACCTTACAAAGCGGTACGGCGACCTAAAGGCGGTCGACGATATCAGCTTCAGCGTTGATTCCGGAGAGGTCTTGGGCTTTCTCGGCCCGAACGGCGCCGGAAAATCGACAACCATGAATATAATCACCGGCTATATTTCCTCAACCTCGGGAACCGTCACGGTCGACGGAAGCGAGATTTTGGAGGAGCCGAAAAAGACAAAGGCAAAAATCGGCTACCTGCCCGAAATTCCGCCGCTCTACCCCGATATGACGGTGAGAAAATACCTTGAGTTTATGTTTGACTTAAAAAAGGTAAAGCTCCCCAAAAAGGAGCACGTCGACGAGGTTATGCGCCTTGTAGGTCTGTCGGACATGGGCGGAAGAATTATCAAAAATCTGTCAAAGGGCTACCGCCAGCGCGTAGGCTTTGCGCAGGCGCTTATCGGCAATCCGCCGGTGCTTATTCTGGACGAGCCCACCGTAGGTCTCGATCCCAAGCAGATTATTGAGTTCAGAAAGTTAATCAGAAGTCTCGGCAAAAAGCACACAGTTATTTTTTCATCCCACGTGCTTTCCGAGGTTTCGGCTACCTGCGACAGGGTAATTGTAATTTCTAACGGCAAAATTGTCGCTGACGGCAAGACCGACGAGCTTTCGCAGTCGCTCTCAGGCAAGAAAAAGCTTATGATTACCGTTGCGAGCGAATCGTCGGCAGTTGTGGACGAGCTTAAGAAAATCCCCGGCGTTACCAAGATTGAAAAGGTACGGAGCTTTGCCGGCGGACTTGTAAAGTACAGCGTGTCCTACTCCAAGGACGAGGACATCCGCAAGGATGTTTTCAGCGCGATGGTACGCCTCGACGCTCCGATTATGGAGATGCAGTCGGGCGACGAAACGCTCGAGGATATGTTCCTTAAGCTTACACAGGATTCTGACAGAGGAGGTAACGCGTAATGGGTGCAATATTAAAGCGCGAGCTCGGCGCGTATTTCAGCTCGGCAACCGCGTATGTTGTAATGGCGGTTTACTTCTTCTTCTCAGGCTTGTTCTTCAACTTTTACTGCATTTCGGCAAACTCGTCAAGTCTGTCGTATGTATACGGAAATATGTTCTACATAATTCTGTTCTTAATCCCGATTATCACAATGAAAACCTTTGCGGAGGAGAAAAAGCAAAAGTCCGACCAGGCTCTGCTGACCGCTCCTACAAGCCTGACAGAGATTGTGCTCGGCAAGTTTTTAGGCGCGTTTTGCCTTTACGCAATCTGCTGCTGCATTTTCCTTGTGTACGCGGTTGTAATCTCATTCTTCGCGTCACCCGAATGGTCGGTAATTCTCTGCACCTTTATCGGAATTCTGCTTTTGGGCGGCTCGCTGATTGCGATAAACGTGTTTATCTCAGTTATGACCGAGAGTATGGTAGTTGCCGCGGTAATCGGCATGGGCGTAGGCCTTGTTATCAGTATGACAAACTACCTTATCAGCCTTATTCAGGTTGACTGGATTAAAAGTATTCTTAACAAAATCAACTTCCTGAGCTACTACGAAAACTTTACCTACGGCATACTCAGCATAGTTGACGTTGTGTTCTTTTTGAGCGTTACCGCGCTGTTCTTGTTCTTTACGGTGCGCGTGCTTGAAAAAAGACGCTGGAGCTAAGGAGGTCGCGAAATGGATAAAAATACTAAATCAACCGAAAAACGCGGCCTTAAGGCATTCCTTAAATCGCGCAAGGCGCGCTACGGCGCGGTTGCGACGGGCATTGTGCTCGGTACGGTCGCGATTGTAATTGTAATTAACATCATCGTAGGCTTGCTCGTCGAGCGCTTCCCTGAGCTAAAGCTCGACTTAACCGCAAACAACGCCTACGCGCTTAACGAGGATACCGTCGACTATATGTCGCACCTCGACAAGGATGTTACCGTTTACATCCTCTCAACCGAGGATTTGTTCGTTCAAAAGGGCGAGTACTTTGTTCAGGCGAAAAACCTGCTCGAAAAAATCGAGAGCAGTTCAAACGGCAAGTTGAAGGTGGAGTATGTCGACACCGCCTCTAACCCGTCGTTCACTCAAAAATATACAAATGTTGACTGGACGTCAAGCAAGAATATCGCGCTCGTTGTGTGCGGCGAACAGTACAAGGCGCTTACGCTTGAAGACTGTTTTGAGTATGACGAGCAATCATACTCAACCTACGGCTACTACAACTTTACCGGAACAAAGGTAGAGCAGGCGGTTATTACCGCGGTGCTCAACGTAACGACCGAAAACAAAACTGTCGTTGACATTCTAAAGGGCAACCAGGAGGCGGACTACTCCGCAATCACAACCCTGCTCAACAACAACGCTTATCAGGTTAACGAGATTACTCTTTTGACTGCGGACATCGACAAGGACGCGCAGTTTGTTGTACTTTACGCTCCGTCGGTCGACCTCGACGACACGGCGATTAAAAAGCTATCCGACTGGCTTGAAAACGGCGGAAAGTACGGCAAAAACCTGCTCTACGTTCCGAGCTCGCAGAACACAAACACCCCGAACCTCAACGCTTTCTTAGAGGAGTGGAAGCTCCAGCTCAGCGACGGCTATGTGTTTGAAACCAGCCAGGATCATCTGCTCAACGGCGTGTCGGAGTTCGCGTTTATCACCGACTACACCGAATATTACAAGGATAAGCTCAAAAACCCCGACGTTCCGGTTGTTACCCTGCAGTCGCGCGGAATTACCGTGACAGACGAAGCCACGGCTCATTCGCTGCTCAATACCACCGACAAGGCAGGCATTATGCCGTACAATCCGCCCGAGGACTGGAAGTATAACGACGCTGTCACAGGCAAGACGATTTCGGTAGCCGCGGAGAGCGTTAAGAGCGGCAACGACGCCGAGTCAAGGGTAATAGTTTTCGGCTCGGATAAAATATTCAGCCAGCAGTTCCTTTCAATCAACAGCTTCAACAACTCCGCGTTCCTCGTAAATATCTTCAACACCGTCGGCAAGAAGAGCGACGACAGCGTAACAATCGAGAGCAAGTCGCTTAACAACACCGAGCTCGGCGTTACCGACGCCGGAACAGCGGCGGTTATGTTCGTGGTGTTCGTTATTGTAATTCCCGTTGTAATCCTCGTAATCGGTCTTGTAACCTGGCTGCGCAGGAGGAATAAATAATGAAAAACAAAAAGGTTCTTTTCGCTGTAATTGCCGCGGCGGTTGTGCTTGTCGGAATAATGCTTCTGCTGATTTTTCTGCCAAAGGGCGAAAAAAAGGACGAGGAAGCCGCAAGCGTTGACGAGGCTCAAATTTCGGTATCGACCGACTCAAAGGGTTATCACCAGGCAGCCGTTCAAAGAAACAGCAGCGGCGAGGTCGAGCAAAACGGCAGTGGAAAGCTCATTGAATACTACCCTGCCCAGATAAGCCAAATCCACCTCGAAAATAAAAAGGGCACGGTTGACGTTTTGTCAAATACCCCCGAAGGTCAGGCGACGGTCTACACCGTTAAGGGTTACGAAAAGTTTAATCTTCAGGGCGGAATTCCCGACCAAATCGCCTCTGCAGCGGCTGCGGTATCGTTCTCGCAGGTTGCAGGCAAGGACGACGGCAAAAACTCAGCCGACTACGGCTTTGATGCTCCCAGAGCGGTTGCGACCGTAACCTATATCGACAATACCAAGGCGGTAATCACCGTCGGCAACAACGCTCCGCAGGAGGCAGGAACTTACGTGAAATTCGGTGACGGCGAGGACATTTACCTTGCGGACGAGGAAACAATGGCGGCGTTTGATTTCGGACTGACCGACCTTATCAGCCTTACCATCAACGACGCGGCTTCCGACACCGAAACCAGCCAGCCCAAGTCGGTTGAAATTAACGGAGCAAACTTCTCCGAGACAATCGAGCTTGTTCCGAACAATTCCGAAAAGGTCAGCGCTTCATATAAGATGACCGCTCCAATCGAGTGCTATGCAAACGAAAAGGAATCGAGCCTTATCACCGGTGGAATCCGCGGACTTTTCGCAGACAGCGTTGTGTATGTTAACCCCTCGGAATCCCAGCTTTCATCCGCGGGACTTTCCGAGCCCTACGCGCACGTAAAGGCGGCGTATTCCGACGCGACGGTTGAGCTGCTCGCTTCAAAGCCCAACGGTGAAGGAACGGTTAATCTTATGGTCAGTGGCGGAAACGTTGTGTACACAATCAAGGCGGAAAAGGTCGCTTGGGTTAATACCTCGTACGAAAAGCTTATCAGCGAGTATGCGCTCAACCCGAAAATGACCGCGCTTTCGAATATGACAGTAACCTACGGCGGCAAGGAATACAGCTTTGATTTGAGCTCAAAAACCGTCCTTACAACCGACGACCAGGGCTCTGAAACCGAGTCCACAACCACCGTCGTTTACTACAACGGAAACGAAATTCAGACCGAGAAATTCTCACCCCTCTATGACGACGCAGGACTAATCGAGCTTGCCGACGCAAAGACCGAGACTCCCTCGGGAAGCCCCGAAATGAAAATCACCTACACCTATTCCGACGACAACTCCACCGATACTTTGGAGTTCTATCCCTCGGCGGACAGCAGGTATCTCGCGGTGCTCAACGGCAGGGCAGAGGGACACTCGCGCAAGTCTGACATTACCAGGGTTGTAGGCGCGTTAAACGACATTCTCAATTAGACTTGAATATATAAAAATTATATAGTATACTGAAAGACGTACAATTTATAAAACAGGAGTGATAGACTATGGGTATGACTATGTCTCAGAAAATCCTCGCGGCTCACGCAGGACTTGACGAGGTAAAGGCAGGTCAGCTTATCAACGCCAAGCTGGATATGGTGCTCGGTAACGACGTAACCTCTCCGGTGGCAATCAATGTGTTTGAGGAAAACGGCGCAACAGCGGTTTTTGACAACACAAAAATCGCGATGATTATGGACCACTTTACGCCGAACAAGGATATAAAGGCGGCTACGCTTGTTAAGCAGACAAGGAACTTTGCGAACAAGTACGATATTAAAAACTTTATGGATGTGGGAATGATGGGCATTGAGCACGCGCTCCTTCCCGAAAAAGGCCTTGTAGGTCCCGGATGCCTGTGCATCGGCGCGGATTCCCATACCTGCACCTACGGCGCATTGGGCGCGTTCTCAACCGGCGTTGGCTCAACCGATATGGCTGCAGGAATGATCAGCGGCAAGGCGTGGTTCAAGGTTCCCTCGGCAATCAAGTTTAACCTCGTAGGCAAGCCTCAGGGCTGCGTAAGCGGCAAGGATGTTATCCTGCACATCATCGGAATGATCGGCGTTGACGGCGCGCTTTACAAGTCGATGGAATTTTGCGGCGAGGGCGTTAAGCACCTCAACATCGACGACCGTCTCTGCATCGCGAATATGGCGATTGAAGCCGGCGCTAAAAACGGAATTTTCCCGGTTGACGAAATCACACGCGAGTACTGCGACGGCAGATACCAGGGCACTCCCGTTGAGTATACAGCCGACGAGGACGCGGAGTACGACGAGGAATACACCATTGATTTGAGCGAAATCAGACCGACGGTAGCCTTCCCCCACCTTCCCGAAAACACTAAGACCGTTGACGAAATCGGTGAGACCGAGGTTAAAATCGACCAGTGCGTAATCGGCTCCTGCACAAACGGCAGAATTTCCGACCTCAGAGCTGCCGCGGAAATCTTCAAGGGCAAAAAGGTAGCCAAGGGCGTTCGCTGCATAATTATCCCCGGAACTCAGAAAATCTGGCTCCAGGCTATGCACGAGGGCTTGTTCGATATATTTGTAGAGGCAGGCGCGGTTGTTTCAACCCCCACCTGCGGTCCGTGCCTCGGCGGTCATATGGGAATTCTCGCGGCAGGCGAAAAGGCAATCTCTACCACAAACCGCAACTTTGTAGGCAGAATGGGACACGTTGACAGCGAGGTTTACCTCGCAAGCCCTGCAACCGCGGCGGCAAGCGCCGTAAAGGGCTACATCACCGATCCCGAAAAGGTTTAAGGTTAAGGAGGGCTATTAATTATGAACGCAAAAGGCACAGTACATAAATTCGGCGACAACGTAGACACCGACGTTATCATCCCGGCAAGATACCTCAACACCGCTTCGCACAAGGAGCTGGCTTCACACTGCATGGAGGATATCGACGCCCAGTTTGTCAATAAAGTAAAAGAGGGCGACATCATGGTAGCCGAAAAGAACTTCGGCTGCGGTTCGTCCCGTGAGCACGCTCCCATCGCTATCAAGGCGAGCGGAATATCCTGCGTAATCGCGTCTACCTTCGCGCGTATCTTCTACCGCAACTCAATCAACATCGGACTTCCGATTCTCGAGTGCGACGAGGCGGCGCGTGAGATTAAGGAAGGCGACACCGTTTCGGTGGACTTCAACACCGGCGTTATCACCGACGAAACCACAGGCAAGACCTACCAGGCTGAGCCCTTCCCCGAGTTCATCCAGAACATCATTCAAAAGGGCGGACTCATCAACTCTATTATCGGATAAAATTTTATAAATTACATCGGGCTGCTGACGGAAACGTTGCAGCCCTTTTTTAGAGTTTAGAGTTGAGAGTTTAGAGTTTAATTGTAGGGGCGACCCTTGCGGTCGCCCGATTTAAAGTAGGGTACGGTCTTGACCGTACCGCGAGTGATACGCCAAACTCAAAATATTCAACCTGCGGGTCGGTCAGCTGTGCATGGGTGAAATGAACCAAATTAAAATTTGAATTCCACCTCAAAGACCGACCCCTACATTAGCAAGGAATTTATTTATTAAACATCAGCGAAAAAACATAAAAACTTGCTTTTTATGCTATTCGCTTGTCATTGTTAATCATATTTAGGCATAGGAGCGAAAATTTATTCCCTAAAAACAGAAAATAGTTACAGAAATGTTTAAAAACGCGCTTAAAGCCCTTTACAAATTCGGTAAAAAGTGATAATATTTAAGATAACAAAGTGTGTATATCCATACACATTGCGGTGTGTTTCCTATGCCGCGTGATTTTAAAGGAGGATGTATTCCAATGGCAAGAAAAATGAAAACCATGGATGGTAACAGCGCTGTCGCTCACGTTTCCTACGCGTTTACAGATGTTGCTGCTATCTATCCGATCACCCCTTCTTCCGTAATGGCTGACCTCACCGACAAGTTCTCGGCAGCAGGCCAAAAAAACCTTTTCGGAAGAGAAGTTCAGGTAACTGAAATGCAGTCAGAGGGCGGCGCGGCAGGCGCTGTTCACGGCTCACTTGCAGCAGGCGCGCTCACAACTACTTACACAGCGTCACAGGGCCTGCTCCTTATGATTCCTAACATGTACAAAATGGCAGGCGAGCTGCTCCCGAGCGTAATTCACGTTTCGGCTCGTGCACTCACCAGCCACGCGCTTTCTATTTTCGGCGATCACTCAGACATTTATGCCTGCCGTCAGACAGGTTACGCAATGCTCTGCTCAAACAACCCTCAGGAGTGTATGGACCTCGGTGCTGTTGCTCACCTTACAGCTATCAAGGGCAGAGTTCCCTTCCTTCACTTCTTTGACGGCTTCCGTACCTCTCACGAGGTTCAGAAGATCGAGGAGTGGGATTACGCAGACCTCGCAGATATGCTCGATTGGGACGCTGTTGAGGAGTTCCGCCGCCGTTCACTTAACCCTGAGCACCCCGTAACAAGAGGTACAGCTCAGAACGACGATATCTTCTTCCAGGCAAGAGAAGCTTGTAACTGCTACTACGACGCTGTTCCCGAGGTTGTTGTAGAGTATATGAACAAGGTTAACGAGAAGATCGGCACAGACTACAAGCCCTTCAACTACTACGGCGCAGCTGACGCTGAACACGTAATCGTTGCTATGGGTTCTGTATGCGACTGCGCAGAGGAAGTTGTAGATTACCTCAACGCCGCAGGCGAGAAGGTAGGTCTCTTAAAGGTTAGACTTTACCGTCCGTTCGTTGGCTCATACATGACTTCAGAGCTTCCCAAGACCGTTAAGACTGTTTCTGTTCTCGACAGAACAAAAGAGCCCGGTTCAATCGGTGAGCCTTTGTTCCTCGACGTTCTCGCTGCTCTTAACGATTCAGAGTTTGCAGGCGTAAAGGTATTCGCAGGCAGATACGGCCTCGGTTCTAAGGATACAACACCTGGCGACATCATCGCTGTTTACAGAAACGCTGAGAGCGACGCTCCCAAGAAGCGCTTCACAATCGGCATTGTTGACGACCTCACAAACCTCTCGCTCCCCGTAGTTGAGAATCCCGACACCACTCCCGCAGGCACACACAGCTGTAAGTTCTGGGGACTCGGTGCTGACGGTACTGTAGGCGCTAACAAGAACTCAATCAAAATCATCGGTGACCACACCGATATGTACGCTCAGGGCTACTTCGCTTACGACTCAAAGAAGTCAGGCGGTCTTACAGTTTCCCACCTGCGTTTCGGTAACACACCGATTAAGTCAACCTACTACATCTCAAAGGCTGACTTCGTTGCATGCCACAACCCCTCATACGTTGACAAGTACGAAATCGTTGAGGACCTCAAAGAGGGCGGTTCGTTCCTGCTCAACTGCGCTTGGGACGTTGACGAGCTTACAAAGCGTCTCCCCGGCCAGATGAAGAGAATCCTCGCTGAGAGAAAGATTAACTTCTACACAATCGACGCTATCAAGATCGGTAAGGAAATCGGTCTCGGCGGCCGTGTTAACACAGTATTGCAGTCAGCATTCTTCAAGATTGCCGACATTATCCCTGCTGAGGAAGCTAAGCAGTATATGAAGGACGCCGCTAAGAAGTCCTATATGAAGAAGGGCCAGGCTATCGTAGATATGAACTACGCAGCTATCGACCGCGGTATGGAGGACGTTAAGAAGGTAGAGATTCCTGCTGACTGGGCTAACGCTGCTGACGAAAACCTCCTCGACACAGTAGACGGCACAGGCGCTCTCGTAGAGTACGTAAACGGCATTCTTAAGCCCGTTAACGCTTACAAGGGTAACAAGCTTCCCGTTTCCGCATTTAAGGATCACATTGACGGTACATGCCCGAACGGTTCTTCCGCATTCGAGAAGAGAGGTATCGCGGTAGACGTTCCCGAGTGGCAGCCTCAGAACTGTATTCAGTGTAACCGCTGCGCTATCGTATGTCCGCACGCTGTAATCCGTCCCGTTCCCATGACAGACGCAGAAGTTGCTGCTGCTCCCGAGGGAACAGACGCTATCCCGATGATCGGTCTTAAGGAACTCAAGTTCGCTATGACCGTTTCTACCCTCGACTGCACAGGCTGCGGCGCTTGCGCTCAGGTATGCCCGGGCAAGAAGGGCGAGAAGGCTCTCGTTATGAAGCCCATCGATTCTCAGAGACCTAAGCAGGCTATCTTCGATTACGCTCTCACAATTGATGAGAAGCCCGAAGTTGCAGATAAGTTTAAGTTCACAACCGTTAAGGGCAGCCAGTTCAAGCAGCCCCTCCTCGAGTTCTCAGGCGCATGCGCAGGCTGCGGCGAGACTCCTTACGCTAAGCTTGTAACCCAGCTCTTCGGTGACAGAATGTTCATCGCTAACGCAACAGGTTGTTCTTCAATCTGGGGTGCGTCAGCTCCTGCCACACCTTACACCACCAACAAGAAGGGCTACGGTCCTGCTTGGCAGAACTCACTGTTCGAGGACAACGCTGAGTTCGGTCTCGGTATGGCACTCGGTCAGAACGCAATCCGCGAAAGACTCGCAGGTTACGTAACAGAGATTAAGGATACAACAGACAACGAGGCTCTTAAGGCTGCGGCTCAGGAGTATCTCGATACAATCACAGATTCCACAGCTTCCCGCGCTGCTACCGACGCTCTTATCGCTGAGCTCGAGAAGAACGTTGACGACGCTAAGGTTGGCGAGCTTGCTAAGAAGACACTCGTTGACAAGGACGAGCTTGCTAAGAAGTCAATGTGGATCTTCGGCGGCGACGGCTGGGCTTATGATATCGGCTTCGGCGGTCTCGACCACGTAATCGCTTCCGGCGAGAACGTAAACATCCTCGTATTCGATACAGAGGTTTACTCAAACACAGGCGGTCAGTCCTCTAAGGCTACACCTATCGGCTCAGTTGCTCAGTTCGCAGCTGCAGGTAAGGCTGTTAAGAAGAAGGACCTCGCCGCTATCGCAATGAGCTACGGTTATGTATACACAGCTCAGGTTGCTATGGGCGCTGACAACAACCAGGTTCTCAAGGCTATGGTTGAGGCTGAAAGCTACAACGGTCCGTCAATCGTAATCTGCTACGCTCCCTGCATCAACCACGGTATCAAGGGCGGCATGGGCATCGCACAGCTCGAGGAAAAGAAGGCTGTTGAGGCAGGCTACTGGAACCTTTTCCGTTACGATCCCAGACTCGCTGACGAGGGCAAGAATCCCTTCCAGCTCGACAGCAAGGCTCCTACAGCTTCTTACCGCGACTTCATCATGGGCGAGGTTCGTTACAACGCACTTACACGTTCCTTCCCCGAAAGAGCAGAGAAGCTCTTTGCCGAGGCTGAGGCAGGCGCTGAGAAGAAGTACGCTCACCTCAAGCAGCTCTCAGAGCTTGACTAATCGCAAGATAAGTTAATAAACTGAATTTAAAAGCTCCTCCAACGCGAAAGCTTTGGGGGAGCTGTCATTTTGCTTGCAAAAAACAGACAACGGGTGTATAATAATTCCCGAAAACAGGCAATGTCGTCAACTTAATAGATTATTGCATACTTATCCTTGACATTGTAGGGGCGACCTTAGCACGTCGGCAACCCTTTTGTCGCTTTGCGACATTTCCCCTAACAGGGGAATCGCCTATGTGTGCTCCCGAGAGCGTTCAATTTAAGTTTTATGTCCTATCAAGTTTTTTCAGCGTGAACAAACGTACGGTTCTCGCGGGCGGACATTTCAGTCCGCCCCTACAAAAAACAAAGTTAACAACATTACGATAAACAGGGTGATATTATGATAACCGCAGCGGTATTTGATATGGACGGGCTGATGTTCGACACCGAGCGTCTGGTCTACGAAAACTGGCAAAAGCTAATGGACGAGCGCGGCTATAACTACAATCTTGACTTTTTCAAGCAGACCGTCGGCAAGCGCAAGCTGGAGGTTCAGCGGATTTACTTTGACCGCTTCGGCGACGACTTTCCGTACTGGGAGTACGCCGATAAGTGCCGCAATATGTACATTGAGCGCGTAAAGGCAGAGGGAATCCCCGTGAAAAAAGGCTTAACCCAGCTGCTTGAATTTTTGAAGGAGAGGGATATAAAAATCGCTCTGGCGACCTCGACCTCGCACGAAACCGCCCGGTTCAATCTCGAAATTTCAAACACCTTAAAATATTTCGATACCCTCGTCTGCGGCAACGACGTTAAAAACGGCAAGCCTCATCCCGAGGTTTTCCTCACGGCGGCAAAGCGTCTCGGCGCAAAGCCCGAAAATTGCCTTGCGTATGAGGACAGCATAAACGGAATAAAGTCAGCCTATGCCGCAGGAATGGTCACGGTCATGGTGCCCGACTACATCCCCCCGACAGAGGAGATTAAGCCGATGATAACCTTCCTCTGCGGCGACTTGGCTCAGAGCATAGAGAAAATCAAACCATTAATCAAATAAATATACCCCGGTTTAAGTCACAGCGTGATTTAAGCCGGGGTTGTTTTGTCTAATATAGCCAAATATCGGCAGTGATTTTTGGATTGCGTAATTATTAAACAGAAATGTTTGATTTGTAATCGAAGGGGAGAAATTCAAGAAGAAAGTTTAAAGGTGAAGAAAGTTCATATTTAAAATCACATTACAATTATATCAACACAAAACAAACCCCGAAGCTCATCGCTTCGGGGTTGTTTTTAGAGAGATTATTTATAAAAAAGAGAAAATGAACAACTAAAAGTAATTGGTTATTTAAGTTAAAATCTATGTAAATATACCTTCCGGTTTAACGTACCGCTGCTTTGCATACGTCCATGCTGTACGCCGTATTATCTTTAGCTACCATGGTGATTGATACCATCGGAGTGAATCTGTTAAACATCACAAGAAAACTCTCATTTCCGCCGTCGTGCATACCTGTTACAATTCTCTGTACGTTGTTTTTGTTTACAAAATCAGCGCAGGCGTACGGTGCGTTGTCGTGGAACAGAACGGTCATATCCGCTCCGGATTCTCTTGCGACCTTGTAAAGATATTCAATTTCACCGCCGATTTCACTGTAATCGGATGTCGGCTGCAGCACGCTCAATACCCTGAGCTCGCATTCTTCCTCATTTGCGATATGCTCTGCCGTCTTAATTATTCTGTCGCATTCAAACTGGCTTGTAACACACGCCAATACACACGGCTTTTTTCTTACCATCGGAGCACCTCCTTCCTTTGTTGTGGTTTTATAATACAACCCTAATATGTCAGTTTTATATCGCTTGTGTGAATTTATCGTGAAAATTCTTAAAAATCGCTTGTGAGTATATGTGAGTAAAAACGAGTAAATCAAAGAATACAAGAGATTGCACGGAGCTAAATTAAAAATTTTCGAAAAAGTGTTGACTTTGCCGCCGGTTTATACTATAATCATAAAGCACGAAAAATGTTAGGAGGAAAAATTATGTCAACATATTTAGCTAAGAAAAGCGAAGTTGAGCGCAGCTGGTATGTAATTGACGCGGCTGGCAAGCCCCTCGGTAGAGTAGCAACTCAGGCTGCAACTCTCCTCAGAGGTAAGCATAAGCCCACATTTACACCCAACGTAGACTGCGGCGATCATGTAATCATCATCAACTGCAAGGACGCTGTTCTCACAGGCAATAAGCTCACTCAGAAGAAGTGGCAGCGCCACACAGGCTATATCGGCCATCTTAAAGAAACACGTTACGATACTCTTATGGCAACCAGACCTACAAAGGCTATGGAGCTTGCCGTTAAGGGTATGCTTCCCAAAAACACTCTCGGCAGAAACGCTCTCCTCAGACTCAGACTCTTTGAGGGTGCGGAACACAACCATCAGGCTCAGAAGCCCGAGATGTTAGATGCTTAAGAAGGAGGCGGAAATTAATGTACGATAAGGCACCTTATTTTTACGGTACAGGCAGAAGAAAAAGCTCTGTTGCCCGTGTAAGACTGTACCAGGGCACAGGTAAAATCACAATCAACGACCGCGATATCGACGATTATTTCGGTCTTGAAACCCTCAAACTCATCGTTAGACAGCCTCTCGCGCTTACAGAGACTGACGAGAAGTTTGACGTAGTATGCCGTGTTTCAGGCGGCGGCGTAACAGGTCAGGCTGGCGCAATCCGTCACGGTATCTCAAGAGCACTCCTTCAGTATGACAGCGACGCACTCCGTCCTGCTCTTAAGAAGGCTGGCTTCCTCACTCGTGACCCGAGAATGAAAGAGCGTAAGAAATACGGTCTCAAGGGAGCACGTAGAGCGCCTCAGTTCTCAAAAAGATAATAGCTTTTCAGTTTATCTTACAATCATCAACCCCAAGGCTTGTATTAGTCTCGGGGTTGTTTTTTGTCTTTTTGAGAACTTCGGGTCCTCGTCGGCACAGCCGACTGCGGCGGAGCTGAAAACAGTGCACTGCACTGTTTTCTTAACGCTCCTACAGTTCAGTAAGAGATAATTATTACGTATGTATCTTTTCCAAGGCTTTCCGTTATGGGAAGCCTTGTTTCTTTTTGCCCACTGAGGCTTCCTCGGCAGCATAGCTGCCTGCGGCGGAGCTAAAAACAGTGCACAGCACTGTTTTCTTAACGCTCCTACAGTTCTCAAAAAGATAATCATATACTTTGGTTATTTATCAGACCTTTCGAGAAATTGGGAGGTCTGTTTCTTTTTGACCACTGCGGCTGTCATTGGAGCGTTCTCAAAAAGATAATTTTATGTTATCGACTTTATCAAGGATTTTCGTATGGAGAGACTTGTTTTTTCCCGGCTTCAAACGCGGGAATTGTTTTTGCGGTTCAAAACAAAGATCAGTTGCGCGAATTGGATACAACGTCACGTTGCTTTATATTGAAATATCTTTTTGTTTGTGGTAGAATGTTTTTATAAGGAGGCTTTAAAATGGCATTTAAACGAGCGCTTTGGCACAGCGGATTAACTTATCAGCAAACTTGTTACCATTGCAGAGCATTGGTAAGATACACCGACTATCAGCTTGATTTCAGACCTTGGTACCCCGATGGATTTGTATATTGTCCGAGATGCAAGGGTCCTCTGCGTCACAACGAGCTTTACGCTATCAATCCCGACGGCTCGCCCGTTTATGAGCAGCCTGTTGCTCAGCCCGCGCCGAAACCGGCTCCGAAACTGAGTCCGTGTCCGAACTGCGGAAAGCCCGTTGCTTTGGGAGTTGACAACTTCTGCTCCGGCTGCGGTCAAAAACTTTAATGAAATTCTCCGAAATAAAATTGCTTCTCAAACCTTCCGATCATTCGGAGGGTTTGTTTCTTTTTCCGGTATTACGTTCTGTTGTAGGCAAATTCGACTAAAAACAACAAAGAACTATTGAAAAGTTTGTTGTTTTATGTTATAATTATGGAACTATAAGCGCGTTTTGCCGCGCTTTGTTGTAATTTATAACAAACGAGGGGATTTTATGAAAAAAACACTTTCTTTAATAATCATCGCTTCAATGCTTATAGCTGTTTTTTCGGGTTGTGGATTTTTCCAGCAGCAGGGCTTTGAGATGAACAGCAAGGAGCTCACTCTTACCGTTGGCGATTCAAAGGTGATCTCCGTTGTGCCCGAGAGCGCGAACAAAAAGCTCACATGGTCGAGCAGCGACGAAAACATTGTTACAGTTGAAGCAGGCACGGTCAAGGCAAAGGCGGCTGGCTCGGCGGTTGTAACAGCCGCAAGCGAATCCGGAAATTCTGCGACCTGCAACGTGACCGTAAACGCCAAAGAGGTCAAGGACATCACCCTCAACAACCAGGCGGTTTCGGTTGAAGCCGGCAAAACCGTACAGCTAAAGGCAACGGTTACCCCTGCCGACGCCACCAACACAAAGCTCAGTTGGTCAGCGGAAAACGGCGCGATAGCCGTTGTTAACGACAACGGTCTTGTTACCGGTGCGAGCGAGGGCGTTACAAATATTATCTGCAAGGCGGATAACGGTGTTGAGGCAAAGTGCACTGTTACCGTAACCGGCGGCAAGAAAAAGACTGAGAGCAGTAACGAATCGTCAGGCGGTCAGGCCTACACATACGTTTACGGCCACCTCAATCCGAATTATGTTTACAGGTCGTCGGATTTCGTATTCCCCGAATCCTCGTCAAGACAGCTTAGCCGCGCCGAGATTCAGAACACACTCAGCGGAATGGTGGGCAGCCCGGTTTCAAGCAGCTTTGCGCAGGACGCTATCAATGAAATATACGCGAGAAACGGATATGTATTTAAAGACTCGTCACTTAAGAGCTACTATATGTCAAAGGCGTGGTACTATCCCGATTCCTCATTTACCACAAGCGATTTTAGCTCGATAGAATCCTACAATATCAAGCTTCTTGAAGATTACAGTTAATACATACTAATACCCAAAACAAAACACGGAGTTGTCAGCCGACAGCTCCGTGTTATTTTTTATTTCAGGTCAACAAGTAAGAATTCGCAGCTCAAAGGCTTAACGTAAAGCTTCTGATTTTCGTATCTCGAACCGAACAGTACACGGGCGTTTGTGTAGCCCGGCGGCGGATCGATTACAACCTCTTCGTCATACATATTAAACGCGCAGTAAAGCGCGGTTTCCTTGTCGTGGCGAATGTACGCGAGCCTTTTGCCGTACGCGTAGGCGTCAATAAATTCGCCGTCCCAAAGCGCCGAACAGCTCTCTCTGAGCTTGCCGAGCTTTGAGTGCCACTCAACAAGCTCCTTATCCTCTCTGCCCCAAGGGTAGCAGGCGCGGTTAAACGGATCGCGGTAGCCTTCAAGTCCTGCCTCGTCGCCGTAATAAACGCAGGGGAAGCCGGGCAGGGTGTACTGCATAGCGGCGGCAATCTTCAAGAGCTTAACGCCGCGTTCTCTCTGCTCACGGCTGAGGTGGGTGTTAGCCTGCCAGCATCTGTCTCTGCCGTTGAGCGGCTCGCCTGCAATAACCGTCAGTGCGCGTTCGGTGTCGTGGGTAGAAAGCGAGTTCATCAGAACTCTGAGCACCGGACGCGGATAGTTTTCGATTACGCTCATAATCGCCGCCATGGTGTAACGCGCTTCCTGACCGCGGCAGAAGTCGAGGATTGCTCCTCTGAACACGTAGTTCATTACCGAGTCAAGCTGTTCGCCGAGCAAAAATTTCCTTCTTGCTCCGTAGCTTTCCTTATTGCTCGCATCCTCCCAAACCTCACCGATGATAATCGCCTCGGGATTTTCCGCCTTGACGGATTTTCTGAGGTTCTCCATAAATTCATCGGGAAGCTCGTCGGCAACGTCAAGCCTCCAGCCCGAGTTGCCAAGGCGCATATATTTGCGGATAATGCCGTTTTCGCCGTTTATGTATTCGTTGAACGCCGGCGAGGTTTCGATAACCTCGGGCAGGGTGTAAAAGCCCCACCAGCTGTTGTAGTTGTCCGGCCATTCGTTAAACTTGTACCAGCTGTAGTAAGGCGAGTTTTTATCGCGGTAAGCGCCGCCGTCGCCGTATCTGCCGGAGCGGTTAAAGTAAACGCTGTCCGAGCCGGTGTGCGAGAAAACGCCGTCGTTGATAACGTGGATTCCGCGTTTTTTAGCCTCAGCGCACAGCTCCTTAAAGTCGTCCTCAGTGCCGAGTATCGGGTCGATTTTTGAGTAATCGCCCGTGTCGTAACGGTGGTTTGAGTAAGCCTCACCGATTGGGTTGAGGTAAATACAGCTTACGCCCAAATGCTCAAGGTAGTCGAGCTTTTGGGTGATACCCTTTAGGTCGCCCATAAAGAAGTCCGAGTTTGTAATCTCGCCGTGCTCGTTGGGCTGCCAAACAGGAGTAGCATACCAGTCGTTGTTGCGCGTAAAGTCGGTGCGTTCAAGTTTCTTTTCCTCGCCGCTGAAATTGAAGCGGTCGGGGAAAATCTGATACATTACGCCGCCGACAGGCCACTTGGGCGTATCAAAGCCCTTTTTGTAGCAGGTGAGCTGCCAGCTGCGCTCGGGGTGATCCTGAATTTTGCTCTTTTCAAACGGATCGCTCGGAACGAGGTAGCGGTTTCCGTTGGGAGTAGAAAGCCTGAAGCAATACCAATACAATCCCATTCTGTCGGGGGCAAAGTCGCCCTCCCAAATCTCGGTGGCGTCGTCAAATTTGCCGCACCAAATCAGCTTGATATATTCCCAGTTGTAGTCAAAATCATACTTAACGCAGAGCTCAATAATTTTTGAATGCTCCTGCTTGGGTACAAGGATTCTGAAATGAACCGAAGTACCCTGTTCAACCGCGCCGAACGGCGTGCGGTAGAAAACTTTTTGAGAATCAAAGGAAATAGGCATAATTTCACTCCGTAAATCATCAATAGTTATCTCATTTTACCACAAATCGTCACTTTTTTCAACCGTTTGCAAAATGGTTATATAATTGTAATAATATACGCGCCGAATATTAAAAAGGTGTTATTGAGGTTTAACTAAAAATATGATAAAATAAAGATGAATTTTGAAATAACAGAGGTGCGGTTATGGAAAAAAAGAGAATCAGCGTACTGCTTGAGGGCAGAAGCTATGTGGTTATCACCACCGAAAGCGAGGAATATGTCAAAAAGGTTGCAAACGACGTGTCAGCCGCGATATTGAACGCCTCGCGTTCGGCACAGCAGCTTGACGTCCGCGACTGCGCGATTTTGGCGGCGATGGACTTTTGCGACGACAAAAACAAGGCGGTTAAGCGCAACAAGGATTTGGTTCAAAAGGCGGATCAGTTCATCAAGAAGAATAACGATTTGAACCGTCAGGTTGTGGAGTACCGCGAAAAGCTGACCGACGCTATCAACGAGAACACCGCCCTGGTTAAGCGCGTAAAGGCGCTCGAGGATCAGCTTGCATCTCTCACCAAGGAGAACGACAGGCTCAAAAGGAGCGGCGAATCCAAAAAGTCCGACAAAAAATATGAGAATGAAAAGAAGTTTGAAAAAGCAGTCAACGAGAAAAAGAACGAGAAAATAATGGGCTATGTTCCCATGCGCCAGGGCTCGCTTTTTGACGACGACAAAAACAAAAAATAAAATGGAAAAAATAGAAATCTTAGCTCCGGCGGGCGGTTACGATAGCGTAATTGCAGCCGTTCGTTCGGGTGCAGACGCCGTTTATGCGGGCGGAAAAAGCTTTTCGGCGCGTGCCTCAGCTCAAAATTTTGATTTTGAACAGCTCTGCAGCGCCGTGGAATACTGCCACATTCACGGCGTTAAATTTTATCTTACAATAAATACTATAGTTTTCGACGACGAGTTCAAGCAGCTTAAACAGGCAATTACCGAAGCCGCAAAGGCGGACGTCGACGCACTTATCGTGCAAAATATGGGCGTTGCAAGGCTTGCCCAAAGGATAGCGCCGGACTTGGCGCTTCACGCTTCAACCCAGATGAGTGTTCACACCGCGTCGGGTGTAAAGGCGCTGTATGAGCAGGGCTTCAAGCGCGTTGTATTGGCGCGCGAGATGAGCCGTGACGAGATAAAAAAGGCGGCGGAAATCCCCGTTGAGCTCGAGGTTTTTGTCCACGGAGCATTGTGTATGTGCGTGAGCGGTCAATGCTATTTTTCCGCGATGCTCGGTTCGCGGAGCGGAAACCGCGGAGCCTGCGCCCAGACCTGCCGTCTGCCGTTTACGGTGTCGGGCGGCAAGGGCAAATACGCGCTCAGCCTTAAGGACAACAGCATTATTCCGTACCTAAACGAGCTTGAGGAAATCGGCGTTGCCTCGGCAAAAATCGAGGGCAGAATGAAGCGCCCCGAGTATGTAAGCGCCGCCGTTACGGCATGCAGGGAACAGCGCGATTTGGGCTTTGTCACCGATGAAACCGCCGAGCTTTTGCGTGCGGTATTTTCGCGCACAGGCTTTACCGACGGCTATTATACAGGCAAAATCGGCAGGGGAATGTTCGGCACGCGCACCAAGGATGACGTTGTTTCCGCCGACGAAAAGCTGCTTTCAAAAATCCGCGCCAAGTACAAAAACGAGGCGCAGAATATCGCCGTCACCGCGGAGTTTACCGCGCATTTGGGAGAACGTCCCGTTTTGAAAATGACTGAAGGAATTCATACCGCTGAGAGCGCCGCGGACGTAATCTGCGAGCAGGCTAAAAACGTCGCTTTGAGTGCCGAAAAATGTTTTACCCAGCTTAAAAAGACAGGCTCGACAGCGTACTCGGTCGGGGATATTAAGCTAACGCTTGACGATAACATTTCGCTCCCGGTATCTGCCTTGAACGCTATGCGCAGGGAGTGCACCGACGAGCTCGACAGGCTCAGAAAAACCGTCCATAATTATAAAATTAATGATGTGGATATAAACGGCGACTTTGCGCCGTACAATAAGAGCGAAAATTTTACAAGGGCGTCCGTTCGGGGTACGAAAATCAGCCCTGCATTTAAGGATTGCGAGCTTGTTTTTGTTCCGCTTTTCTCCGATATCAGGGAAACCCAACGCCTCAAAAACGAGGGGTATAATGTCGCGGTCGAAGTCCCGAGGGGAATGTTCGACAGGGAAAAGCAGATTGAAGCCCAGCTCCAAAGGGTTAAGGAAATCGGCGTGACCGACGCGCTTTGCCACAATATCGGCGCGCTCCACACCGCGAAAAACCTCGGCTTTACTCTACACGGCGGCTATGGACTTAACCTTGTGAATACCTACGACCTGCTTTGGGCTGAGGAGTACGGAATAAAGGATGTCGAGCTTAGCTTTGAGCTGACCTTTATCAGAATAAACCGCCTCGGCGGCAATATCAAAAGGGGAATTATCACCTACGGCCACCTGCCGCTTATGCTCTGCCGCAGCTGTCCTGTCAAGGGCGACGGCATAAGCTGTAAATCCTGCAAAAATCAGTCAAAAATGACGGACAGAAAAGGCAAAAGTTTTTATCTGAAATGTGACGGAAACTGCACCGAGGTGCTTAACTGCGTGCCGCTTTATATTGCTCCGCAGGAATTTAGAACGCTGTCCACAAATTTTAACATTCTCCGTTTTACTGTGGAAAACTATGTGGAAAACGTGGAAAGAATACCAGATTTTAACCGCATTTCGATGTTAAACGATAAATTCACCCGCGGTTTGTACAAACGCGGTGTGGAATGATATGTGCAACATGTCAATAATACTTTTAATTTTTTAGAAGAAAATTCCAATTTTCTTATTTTGAAATTTGACGGAGTTTTATTTTCTAAAAGATAATTTCAGTTTGGAATAATAAAAATCAAAATGAAGCGATTATGCAAAAAATTGCAAGAAATGAAGGAAGATGAATATGGAACTCAAAATTAAAAAGCTCAAAGAAAACGCCAAAATCCCCCAAAGAGCGACAAACGGCTCGGCGGGAATGGACCTTTACGCCTGTATTGCCGAGAGCGTAACCCTCGCTCCCGGTCAGCTCACCGTAATTCCGACAGGAATCGCGATTGAACTGCCCGACAACACCTGCGCGGCGTTTCTGTACGCCAGAAGCGGACTCGGCGTTAAGCACGGAATTTGCCTGTCAAACGGCGTCGGCGTAATCGACAGCGACTACCGCGGCGAGGTTTGTGTAGGTCTTTGCAATGTTTCCGACAAGCCGTATGTAATCGAGCCGTTCGAGCGCGTAGCGCAGATGGTAATCGCACCTGTGCTCACTCCCGACATCACGGAGGTTGACGAGCTTTCCGACACCGCTCGCGGCGAAGGCGGCTTTGGTTCAAGCGGAAGAAAATAATATACAGGTTTCGACAAATTTAATAATTTCGATGTAGTATGATATATTCACACAAATATGATATACACATAACAATGAAAGGAAGTTAAAAATGCTTTCGTTTTCAAAGGACATCGGAATTGACCTCGGAACAGCCAACACCCTTGTCTGCTTAAAAGGCAAGGGTATTATTTTGCGCGAACCGTCCGTTGTGGCGGTCGATACCCGCACCGACGAGGTGCTTGCGGTCGGCAGTCGAGCAAAGGAAATGATAGGCAGAACGCCCGGCTCAATAGTCGCGGTCAGACCGCTCAAGGACGGCGTAATCGCAGACTATATGATAACCGCCAAAATGATACGCCACTTTATAAAAAGCTCCGTGAGACCGGGATTTTTCAGCCGCCAAAGGGTGGTGATTTGCCTGCCGACCGGAGTGACGGAGGTTGAGCGCAAGGCGGTTGAGGACGCAGCGTATCAGGCAGGCGCAAAGCCGCCCGTCAGCCTGATTGAAGAACCAATGGCGGCGGCAATCGGCGCTGATTTGCCTGTGGACGAGCCCTCGGGAAGTCTGGTTGCGGACATCGGCGGCGGTACAAGCGAGGTCGCGGTAATCTCCCTCGGTGACATCGTTACAGCCTGCTCGGTCAGGGTAGCAGGCGACAAGCTTGACGAAGCGATACAGAGCCACATAAAGAATAAATATAACCTGCTAATAGGCGAGCGAACCGCCGAAGAAATTAAAATAAAAATCGGCTCGGCTTTCCCCTGCGAGGTGGAGGAATCAATGGCGGTTAAGGGGCGCAACCTCGTCGACGGTCTGCCCAAGGACATCACCGTAACCGCCGAGGAAATCCGCACGGCTTTGAGCGAGCCGCTTTCGGTAATCGTCGGCGCGGTCAGAACAACGCTCGAAAAAACTCCGCCCGAGCTCTCGGCGGACATCATCGACCGCGGAATAATGCTCACAGGCGGCGGAGCGCTGCTGCGCGGAATCGACCTGCTGATAATGCAGCAGACGGGAATGCCTGTGAATATCGCGCAAAATCCGCTAGACTGCGTTGTAAACGGCGCAGGAAAACGCCTTTTAAAATCCTCAAGGCGCAAGAGGTTACGCGCCGTATGAGGGGCAAAGGCAACAGCTTAAAATTTTTGATTATCACACTCATCACCGTGACGGTGACGGGTGTTTTTGCGCAGGGAAAAACCGGCTTTATTTCGGGAGCGTTTAACCTTGTGCCGCTCGGAATTTCAAGCCTTACGGCTTCTGCGAAATCCACGCCTGATTCAGCGGAAAACGACGAGCTTACGCGGCTTAAAAAGGAGAATGAGGAGCTCAGAGCCGAGCTTATTGATTATCTCGATTTACAGCGCGAAAACGAAAGACTCTTGAAGTATTTTAATATATCAAAGCAAAAGCCCGATTTAACATTAAAGCCTGCCGAGGTAATCGCGCGCGACGCGGATGATGATTTTTATTCCTTCACAATCGGCGCAGGAACTGCCGACGGCGTGAGTGAGGGCAATCCTGTGATAACCGAAAATGGATTAATCGGTCAGGTTTCAAGGGCGGAGCAGTACAGCGCCGTTGTCACAACGATACTTTCGCCTAAGCTTAAAATCGGCGCTTATGACAGCCGCACTGCCGACGGCGGAGTTGTCAGCGGAACGGCAGAGCTCAGCCTTAAAAACCGCACGGCGCTGACAATGCTGACCGAGGACAACAGCATTAATGAGGGCGATATAATCACCACTCAGGGCTCAGGTGGAATTTATCCGAAGGGCTTAGCCGTCGGCAAGGTCAAAAGCGTGGAGTACAGCGGCTTTGACGCGACGCCGTATGCGGTGGTCGAGCCGTATGAGGATATTTCAAAGGTTACAAGCGCCATGGTGGTAACTGACTTTTCGGGCAGGGGAGAGGTGACTTTGCGTGACTAAAACCAAGGGTGCGGTGCCGCGGAGGATCCTGCTTGCGATTGAGCTTTTATTAATCGCGGCATTATATAATTACGCCGGACTGATGCCCGAAACTTTCGGAGGCAGACCGCTTTTGCTCGCAGCGGCGGCGTTGTCGGTTTCCGCCTGCGCGGACACCCCGACCTCGGTGATTTGCGGCGCGTTGTGCGGGGTGTTGGCTGATATTTTTTCATGCGGCGGAATCGGTTTTTACGCAATCGCACTTTCGCTTTGCGGATACGCGATTCCCGAGCTTTTGAGCAAAAAACTTAACCCGAATTTTTACTCCGCACTGATACTGATTTTCAGCGCGTCCGTTATCACGATAACCGCGAGGTATGCGGTAAACGCCTTTACATACGGCTTTGCGGACAGCGCGGTTTTGTATTTGTACCACGGACTTTCAAAAATTGTGCTCACCTTTACCGCCGCCGTACCGCTTTACTTTTTGAACCGTTTGATACTCGGAGGCGGACGATGAAAAAGCACATAAATGTATATACATTCTGCGTGATAATCACCCTGATAATCTTCGCGGCGTTTACGGCAAGGCTCGTTGACTGGCAGCTTATTAATTCGGAAAACTACCGCGGACAGGCATATGCTGACGGCGCTGAGGAGATTAAGTCCGAGCCTGTCCGAGGAAAGATTTTTGATAAGGACGGAAAAGGCTTGATTGTCAACCAAACTCGCTACAGGGTTGCCGTTCGAGGAACGGAACTTGACGGAGAGGAAAAGTCGGTTTTTCCAACCCTAATCAGCATTTTTGACAAGCTGAAATTAGCGTATCACAGCGACATTCCCGACGCTGTTCCCGACGGAGAAACATACATTTTCGCTGACAATATCAAGAGCGAATCGGCAGGCGCGGTTGCCGAGAATTTGCAGAAAATAAACGGCGCAAGCGTTGAGCCGTACCTTGTAAGAACCGCCGAAAGCCCGAACCTTGCACCGCATATTTTAGGTGCGCTTGGCGCGGTCACGGCGGACGAGTACGAAAGCGGAGATTACGCGCTGAACGATAAGACAGGCAAGTTCGGAATTGAAGCGAAATTCGAAACCGAGCTCCGCGGAAAAAGCGGAGAAAAGCTCGTGCTTTTTGACGGCGGAAGCGCGGTCTCCGAGGAGCTTATACAGTCTGCGGAAAGGGGAAGTAATATTTGGCTCACGCTCGACAGCAAGCTTCAAAAAATCGCGGCGGAAAGCCTTGCGGAAAACGTTCTGGCGGCAAAGGCTGAGGGGAAAGCGGAGTCGGAGATTTACTCCGAAAAAGGCCACGGAGAGGAATGCTCCGCAGGCGCTGCCGTTATGCTGTCGGTCAAGGATTTTTCCGTGCTCGCGGCGGCGAGTTACCCGACCTACGATTTGAACAAATACAGCCTGTACGGTGATTATTATTCGAGCCTTGCAAACGATGAAAATTCGCCCATGTTCAACCGCACGTTTGACGGAGAATTTGCCTGCGGTTCGGTGTTCAAGCCCTGCGTTGCCCTCGCGGCTTTGGAGAGCGGAGCAATTGACGAAAGCACTCAGCTTTACTGCGACAAATTCTACGACTATTACCCCTCTAACATTGTCGAGTGTATGCACTACCACGGCATGCAGGACATCTATTCCGCGACGGCACATTCCTGCAACTGGTTCTACGCGGAGGCAGGCCGCAGAGTAGGGATTAAGAACATCTGCGCCTGCGCTGAAAAGCTCGGTCTCGGCGTAAAAACCGGGCTCGAAACCGGCGAATCAGGCGGAGTTTTGGCCGGCCGGAATGACGACGACTGGCAGCCGGGCAACACTCCGCGAGCCGCAATCGGGCAGTCCGACAACGCCTTTACTCCGCTCCAGCTTGCTACCTATACCGCAACGCTTGCAAATAACGGCACGCGGCTAAAAACACACTTAGTCGGCAAAATTACAAGCGCCGACAACTCAAAAATAAATAAGGATTATACAAAGCCCGAAACCGCCCTAAATTCATCCTTTTCAAAGAAAAATCTTAAAATCGTGCAAAAAGCTATGCGCGAGGTAGCAAGCACCCCCGAGGGCACGGCTTACTCGGTTTTCGGTGACTATAAAACCGCCGTCGCCGCAAAAACCGGCACTGCGGAAAATTCAGGCTCCGACCACGCGGTGTTTATCTGCTACGCGCCGTTTGAAAAGCCCGAGGTCGCCGTTGCTGTTGTAATCGAAAACGGCGTTAAGGGAAAGTATGCCATGCAGGTTGCAAAAGACCTGCTCGACGGCTATTTTAAGTAAAATTTTTAAAAGATTTTGTAAAAAAAGTCGAAAACATACAATTTTAACTCAAAAATTATACACTATGCCTAAAATAATAACGTAAATTTTGTTTGATAAAATCAAACAGATTTGTTGCCCTTTCAAGTAATTTGTGATAAAATAGACAAGAGGTATTGTAATTATGAATAATGTAATCGTTGTTGCTTCGGGCAAAGGCGGTACCGGAAAGTCTACGGTGTGCATATGCTTATCCGTCGCTTTGGTAAAACAGGGCAAAAAGGTTCTGCTTATCGACTGCGACTGCGGAATGCGCGGACTTGACATTATGCTCGATATCGAGCAGGAAATTTTGTTTGACGCTTCCGACGCGGTCTGCGGTAACTGCTCATTTGGCGAGGCTGTATATAAAAGCAAACACAACGAAAATCTGTATCTTATGGCGGCGCCGTTCGACGCTGAAAACGAGCTGAGCCCGTCGGTATTTACCCAGCTTGTCGACGCCGTAAAGGATAATTTTGATTATGTAATAATAGATTCGCCCGCCGGAATCGGCTCGGGCTTTGTAACCGCCGCCGCTCCTGCGGACAGAGCGCTGGTTGTCGCCAACGCCGAGCCCACTAGCGTAAGGGGTGCGGTCAAGGTTAGGAACAAGCTCGACGCTCTCGGGGTAACGCAAAGCCGTCTGGTTATCAACCGCTTTGACAAAAAGCTGTTCAAAAAGCTCGGCTTTTATCCCGACCTTGACGCGGTAATCGACGCGGCGCAAACCCAGCTTATCGCTGTTGTTCCGTTCGATCTCAACATTTCGGTTGTAATGCAGCGCGGCGCGGCAGGTATAGATTTCGGCTATCATTTTTCGGCGTTTGACCGTCTTTCAAGCAGGCTTCAGGGAAGCTTGGTTCCGCTTGAACTAAAGGGTATGATTTAGAAGTTAATTTTAACGATTTGGAGGAATTTGGATATGAATATAGCGCTAATAGCACATGATGAGAAAAAGGAACTTATGGTGCAGTTCTGCATCGCTTACTGCGGCGTGCTCAGCCGCAACAACCTGTGCGCTACCGGCACTACCGGCAAGATGGTGTCTGAGGCAACAGGCCTGACAATCCAAAAATTCCTTGCAGGCTCGCAGGGCGGCAGCCAGCAGATTGCGGCTCGCATCTCCTGCAACGAGATTGATATGCTCCTGTTTTTCAGAGATCCGCTCAGCCCCAAGCCCAACGAGCCGAACGATATGAATATGCTCAGGCTCTGCGATATGCACAACATCCCCGTTGCTACCAATATCGCGACTGCCGAGGTTCTTATCCACGGTCTTGAGCGCGGCGATCTCGACTGGAGAAATATTCTTAAATAATCCCTTTTGGCAGGGTTTATTTGCTATGCTTAATTTTGTTTAATATCGGGTGGCGTAACGCTGCCCGATTATTGTGTATATAAGCTGTTTTTATGGAGTAAATTGAGTAAAACAACACGGAGGAATATATGGCACTGATAACGAAAAAAATCAAGGGCACAGAGGATGTTTTGCCGAAGCAAAGCTACCGCTGGCAGTTTATAGAAAAAATAATGCGCGAGGAATCCAAGGCGTATGGCTTTAAGGAAATACGCACACCGGTGTTTGAGCACACCGAGCTTTTCGCGCGCGGAGTGGGACAGACAACCGACGTTGTTCAAAAGGAGATGTACACCTTCACCACCAAGGGCGGCGAGAGCGTAACGCTCCGTCCTGAGGGTACGGCAGGCGCGGCAAGGGCGGTGCTTGAGCACGCGCTTGACAACGAAGGCCTGCCCATTAAGGCGAGCTATTTTGTCTCCTGCTACCGCTACGAAAAACCGCAGGCAGGCAGACTTAGGGAGTTCCACCAGTTCGGACTTGAGGAGTACGGCACTCAGTCACCTGCGGCAGACGCCGAATTGATCTGCGCGGCACAGTCGGTGCTCGACAGGCTCGGGCTCGACCAAATTCATTTGGAGCTCAATTCAATCGGCTGCCCCGAGTGCAGGGCAAAGTACAATCAGGCTTTAAGGGAGTATTTCGGTCAGTTTAAGGACAGGCTGTGCGACACCTGCCTTTCGCGCCTTGAAAAGAACCCCATGCGCCTGCTCGACTGCAAAAGCCCTCAGGATCAGGAGCTTGCAAAGGACGCGCCGAAGATTACCGACTACCTCTGCGAGGAGTGCGAAAACCACTTTTCCGAGGTTAAAAGATACCTCGACAGCGCAGGCGTCGAGTACACCGTAAATCCCAAAATCGTCCGCGGACTCGACTACTACACCAAGACCGTTTTTGAGTTTGTCACCGACTGCATCGGCGCTCAGGGCACTGTCTGCGGCGGCGGACGTTACGACGGACTGATCGAGGAGCTCGGCGGAAAGCATATGCCGTCCTTGGGCTTCGCGATGGGACTCGAACGACTTTTGATGGTTATGGACGCTCAGGGAATTGCCATTCCCGACGACGATAAATGCGCGCTGTACATTGCCACAATGGGCGACGACGCCAAGGTCAAGGCGTTCGAGCTGTTAAGGCGCGTGCGCGAGTGCGGACTGATTGCCGAGACTGACGTTGTTGGCAGAGGTCTGCGCGCTCAGATGAAGTACGCCGACAAAATCGGCGCGAAGTATTCGCTCGTTTTGGGCGACAACGAGCTCAGTGACAACAAGGCTAAGGTAAAGAATATGGAGACAGGTGAGCAGACCGAGCTTGCGCTTGACGAAAGCTTTGCCGAGAAGTTCTCGGTGCTCAACCTCACCGACAACAGCTCGTTCAGTATTTAAGTTTTTTGTGTTTTATGTATTTGTCTGTAGGGTTTGGTTTTGACCGAACCCTGCGGTAAATATGCTTTTGCATATTACAGAAGTGTTTTTTGGAGGAATCAGGAAATGGCAGAATATATGACAGGCTTAAAGCGTACAAATTATTGCGGAGACCTCAGAATTTCCGACGTCGGAAAAGAGGTTACCGTATGCGGCTGGGTTCAGCGCTGCCGCGATTTGGGACAGCTTATTTTTATTGATTTGCGCGACCGCACAGGCATTGTACAGCTCGCGTTCAACGACGAAACTGACAAGGAGGTTTTCGACAAGGCTTTTGCCTGCCGCAGCGAGTTCGTGCTCGCCGCAAAGGGCAAGGTTTGTGAGAGAAGCTCTAAAAATATGGAAATCCCCACTGGAGAGATTGAGATTGCGGTAGACGACCTCCGCGTACTCTCAAAGGCGCAGACCCCTCCGTTTGAGATTGTCGACAACACAAACACCAACGAGGAACTCAGGCTCAAGTACCGTTACCTCGACTTGCGCCGCAGACCGCTGCTCAACAACCTTATTACACGCAGTAAAATCTCAAAAACCGCGCGCGATTACTTTGCCGAGAACGGCTTTGTCGAGATTGAAACCCCGATGATGATTAAGTCAACCCCCGAAGGAGCCCGCGACTACCTTGTGCCGTCGCGTATTCATAACGGCAAGTTCTACGCGCTTCCGCAGTCGCCGCAAATTTACAAGCAGCTGCTTATGGTTTCGGGCTTTGACCGCTACATTCAGCTTGCGCGCTGCTTCCGCGACGAGGACTTGCGCGCCGACCGTCAGCCCGAATTTACACAGATAGATATGGAGCTTTCGTTTGTTGATGTAGAGGATATCCTCGAAATCAACGAAGGCCTGTTCAAAAGACTTTTTAAGGAAGTTTTAGGTCAGGAGCTCAAAATTCCCTTTGAGCGTATGACATACAAAGAAGCCGTTGAAAACTACGGCTCAGACAAGCCGGATATCCGCTTTGATATGAAAATTCAGGATATCTCGGATTTGGTTAAGGACTGCGGCTTCGGCGTGTTCACCTCAGCGATTGAAAACGGCGGTTCGGTACGCGCGATTGTCGCCAAAAACGCCGCCTCGGTCTACACCAGAAAAGAGATTGACAAGCTCACCGAGTACGTCAGAGGAATCGGTGCGAAGGGACTTGCGTATGTGCGCTGGGTAGACGAGCCGAACGCTTCGTTTAAGAAGTTTATGACCGAGGACGAGCTCGGCGCGATTTATGAGCGCCTCGGCGCTGAAAAAGGCGACGTAATTTTGATTGTCGCCGATAAAAACAGCACGGTGCTCTCAACCCTCGGCGCGCTCAGACTTAAAATCGCCAAAAGGCTCGAAATTATTCCCGATGAGTTTAAATTCCTCTGGATTGTTGACTTCCCGTTCTTTGAAAAGGACGAGGAAACAGGCGAGTGGATTGCGATGCACCACCCCTTTACAATGCCCAAGGAGGAGTGTATTCAGTACCTCGACACCGATCCGTCGAAGGTTATCGCCAAGGCGTTCGACCTCACGCTCAACGGCGTAGAGCTCTCGAGCGGTTCAATGCGTATCACAGACTACGAGCTTCAGCAAAAGATGTTCCGTGCGCTCACGCTCACCGACGAGGAGATTGAAGCAAAGTTCGGCTTCCTCGTAGAAGCCTACAAATACGGCGCTCCGCCGCACGGCGGAATGGGAATCGGCCTTGACCGAATTACAATGCTCATGTGTGGGGCTGATAACCTCCGCGATGTAACCGCCTTCCCCAAGGTTCAAAACGCAAGCGAGCTCATGTCGGCTTGTCCGTCGCCTGTAGACCAGGAGAGCCTCGATGTTCTCGGAATCTCAGTGAACGAGACCGAACAAGGAGAATAATATGTCATCCGCACTTTATTCGTTCATAGTACCGCTCGCGATTATCGCGATTTTGGCGGTCGTTATACTCGTCATATTTTTGTATATCCGCGGCAAGGTGCGCCGCTTTTCACGGGAAGCCTTCGGCACGAGCGACATCGTAAAGGCGGCAAAGGAGATTGAAAAATCTTCCGAGTCCGCGCGCGCAATCCACGGAATGACGGATATTTACCTGCCGCAAATTCAAAAGGATTTTCCCGAATTTGACTACGAGGTTTTCGTCGGCAGGGTAGAGGGCGTGCTCAAAAGCTACTTCGCGGCGATTACCGCGAGGGATGTTTCAAAGCTTACCTCCGACTGCTCCGATTCGATGAAGAACACAACGCTCGGCATTATCAGAAATCTTGAAGCAAATCAACTGACGCGCAAAATCAGCGACGTCACAATCCACCAGACCGAAATCGCAAGATACGAAAAGGACGGCAAGACCGTCACTATCCTCTTTAATACCTCGGTAGGTCATTATGATGTTACGCGGAACGAGCAGGGCAAGATTGTCTCGGGCTCTGAGGAGAAAAAACGCCAGACGGTTTATGACGTTGCGCTTGTTTACGCTCAGGATGTTGCGAAGATGTCAAGCTACAACGCCACCGCTCTCGGCATAAACTGCCCCAACTGCGGCGCTCCCATAACAAACCTCGGTAACAAGTTCTGCGAGTACTGCGGAACGGGTATCCGCGAAATCAACGTCCGTTCGTGGAGCTTTGAGTACGTCAAAGAGGAAAAGGTAACAAGCAAACCGTATTGATTTTAACGGTATACAAAATTTGTAAAAATCATTGCAATTTTACTTGCAATATATTATTATAATATTGTAAATAATAGAGGGGAAGCATAACCCTCAAATAACCAATAAAGGAGTTTTTATTATGGGTATTATTAAGGCTGCGATAAACGCGGTAACAGGCGCTCTTGCCGATACATGGCTTGAAGTCATCGAATCCGCCCCGATGGGCAATAACGACGTTATTGTTCCCGGCCAGGCGGTTGACCAAAAGGGCAGAAGCCAGAACAAAAAGGGCGGCGAAAACCTCGTTTCAAACGGTTCAATCATTCATGTTCTCGACAACCAGTTTATGATTTTGGTTGACGGCGGCAAAATTGTTGACTACACCGCAACAGCCGGTTACTACAAGGTTGACAACAGCGCGCTTCCCTCACTCTTTAACGGCCAGTTTGGCGACTCCATCAAGGAGAGCTTCAGCCGTATCAAGTACGGCGGAATTTCCTCAACCTCGCAGAGAGTTTTCTTCCTCAACCTGCAGGAAATCAGAGGAATTAAGTTTGGCACACAGAACCCCGTTCAGTATTTCGACAACTTCTACGAGTCAGAGCTGTTTATGCGTCTGCACGGTACATACTCAATCAAAATCACCGACCCGTTCAAGTTCTATATGGAGGTAATCCCGAGAGAGGTTATCACCAACAACCAAAAATTTACCTTCGCAATGCCTGCTATCCAGCAGTTTAATGACGAGTTCGTGTCAGAGCTCGGCACTGCGTTTAACCAGTATTCGGCAGACGGCTTCCGCGTAAGTCACATCGCTTCAAAGACAAAGGAAATGGGCAAGTACATGGCTGACGCCCTTGACGAGGACTGGAACCAGCTCAGAGGCTTCCAGGTTACCTCTGTAGGTATGCAGCCCCCGGCTTACGACGAAGAAAGCCAGAAGATTGTTACCGAGCGCAGCAAGATGGCTTCTCAGGTCAGCTACCTCAAGGACGCCGCAAACCAGCAGGCATACATGGCAAAGAGCGTCGGAGAAGGTATCAGCGGCGCTGGCAACAACCCCGGCGGCGCGGCTATCGGCTTTATGGGTATGAACATGGCTCAGAACATGGGCGCAGGCGTAATGGGCAACTATATGCAAAATCCCCAGTACGGCAACCAGCAGCAGTACGCTCAGCCTCAGCAGCAACAGCCCCAACCTCAGCAGCAGGCTCCTCAGCAGGCGGCTCCTGCACAGGGCGGCTGGACATGCGAATGTGGTGCTGTTAATCAGGGCAAGTTCTGCTCAGAGTGCGGCAAGGCTAAGCCCGAAGCTCCCAAAAAGCGCTTCTGCACAAACTGCGGCGCGGAGCTTTCACCCACAACAAAATTCTGCCCTGAGTGCGGAACAAAAGCAGAGTAATTGAGCTAATGAGCTAAATTGCCGCGTTGCGGCAGCTAAATTGTTTCCTTGCGGAAACAGCTAAATTATTTCACTTCGCTCAATAGCTGGTTTATATAATAGCTTGCGGAGCAAATTTAGCTACGGCGAGAGCTGTAATTTAGCTCGCGACAGCGAATTTAGCTCTCCAACGGAGAATATTATGGCTACATTAAATTATAAATGTCCAAAATGCGGCGGACCGCTGCAGTTTAATCCCGAAAAACAGATGTTCAGCTGCGAGTACTGCTTCTCTGACTTTACCGAGCAGGAGGTTCAGCAGCGTTACTCCGAGCGTGAACAGCAGACTACCAAGGACGAGCGCGACGTAGAGTACGCCGCCAAGCAAAAGGCAGAGGCCGAGAAGCAGGGCTTTGAGGGCGACGATTATCCGGTGTCCTACTCCTGCCCCAGCTGCGGTGCCGAGATTATCACCACAGCCTCAACAGCGGCTACCCACTGCGTATACTGTCAAAACCCGGTTGTTTTGGGCGGCAGACTTTCGGGTGAGTTCAAGCCCGACACCGTTATCCCCTTTGCAATCGACAAAAAGAAGGCAACCGACGTCTTTTTGAATATGTGCAAAAAGAAGTGGTTTTTGCCGAAGGGCTTTACGTCGTCCAAACAGTTTGAAAAAATGCAGGGCGTTTACTTCCCCTATTGGTACGTTGACGAGCAAATGCGCTCAAGCGTAACCGCCACCGGCCAGACCGAGAGAACATGGACGTCCGGCAACCGCAGATATACCGAGACCAGCACCTACCGCCTTTACAGAACCGGCGATATTTTAATTCAGAATGTTGCCGAAAACGCCCTCAAAATTACCGAGGAAAACAGCGTTAAGGCGGACATCAAGGTGTCGCAAAAGACAAAGCAGGAAATGCTCTCCTGCGTTCACCCCTTTGATTTAAGCAAGCAAAGACCGTTTGCAATGAGCTACCTTTCGGGCTTTCAGGCTGAGAAAAGGGATATTGAAAAGCAGGATTTGACCGCCGTTATCGCTCAGCGAATGGACGAGTACGCGACAACTTTGCTAAAAAACACAATGAACGGCTACTCGGGCATTTCGATAGAAGATTATAACGACGAGACCTTTAAGCAGGATTGGCGCTACACCCTTTTGCCCGTATGGATTGTCACCTACAAGTTTAACGGACAGCTTTTGCCCTTCGCCATCAACGGCCAGACAGGCAAAACCTACGGCAAGCTTCCTATCGCTCTTGGCAAGGTAATCGGTATCGCGGCGGTTATCGCTGTGATAATATTTGCATTAGCTACGTTGGGAGGTATGTTGTTCTTATGATTAAACAGCTTTCCAAACGGTTTTCGGCGGTTATCTGCGTTGTGATGATTCTGACAATATCGGTTATGCCGGTATTCGCTCAGAACAGCTATTCAATTAATTACGCCGTTACCGACGACTCAAACATTTTTACATCCGAACAGTTTGCAGACCTCTGCACCTCGGCCGAAGCCGCAGGCAAGCAGGCAGGCTTTCAGGTGGCCGTCCACACCGACGACAAGAACATTGATTCGTCGGAGATGGATACCTATTATAATAAGTATCACGATTCCGACTCTAAATATCAGCCTGACGGCGTAATGCTCGTGTTTGACACCAAGTCAAATAACAGGGTGATTCTCACCTACGGCAAGGCGGAAAAGTACTTTGACGACGCGCGTATGGACGCGCTTAAGTCTACGCTTAAGCCCGCCCTTAACTCAGGCGATAACTACCAGGCGGCAAAGCTTTATGTCGCCAAGGTTCAGGAGTATGTAACCGCAGGCGTTTCGGGCAACGGCACATATAACAACGTCGTTCAAACTCCAACCGAAAAGAGCAACGAGCCGAAAATCCTTCAGTCGCTCAAAAAGTTCGGCTGGATCGGCGGAATCGCGGGCGTTATTATCGCGATTATCTTTGTCGCTGTCAATGTCGGAAGATATAAGTACAACGGCAAGAGCGGCACATACGACCTCAACAAAAACAGTCAGATAACTTTGCTTGACAGTCAGGACGTGTTTGTGAGCAAGCACACTACCTACACTACCATCCAATCTTCATCTAACAATTCATCCTCGGGCGGAAGCTCCTCTCACGGCAGTAGCGGCTCGTTCTAAATTAAATAATCTGTTCCTGACGAGGAAACTCATTTGACTTGACTCCGAAGATAACATCAAAAAGGGCTAATGCCCTTACTGTGTTTATTTTGCGGCGTCATTTTGGCGCCGCTTTTACTTTTAAAATAGGAAAGATAACTATGGAAAACACAACCGAAAACCGCGTTGCGGTAATCAGCATAATCGTTGAACAACCTCAGTGCGTAAACGAAATAAACGAAATTCTCCACTCCGCGTCCGAATACATCATCGGCAGAATGGGCATACCCTACAGAGAGAAGAATATCAACATCATCAGCGTTGTAATCGACGCTCCCGTAAACATTATAAACAACGTCTCAGGCAAGCTTGGCAGGCTTGAAGGCGCAACCGCCAAAACGGCGTATTCAAAAGTGTAATATGGAAGTAACAGGCATAATAGAAAAAATCGAAAAGCAAAAAACCGCCTCAAAAGAGGAGCTCACGTTTTTGCTCGAAAATATAACCGACGACGAGCTTGAAGTTCTGCGCAAAAAGGCGCAGAAAACCGCGCTTCAAAGCTTTGGCAAGAGCATATATATCCGCGGACTTATCGAGCTGTCAAGTTACTGCAAAAACGACTGCTATTACTGCGGAATCCGCCGCTCAAACAAAAACGCCGTGCGTTACCGCCTGAGCGAGGAACAAATTTTGGACTGCTGCAAGACAGGCTATGCCCTCGGGTTCAGAACCTTTGTTTTGCAGGGCGGCGACGACCCGTACTACACCGACGAGCGGATGTGCAAAATCGTCAGAGAGATAAAGAAAAATTACCCCGACTGCGCGGTAACACTCTCCCTCGGTGAACGCGGAAAAGAGAGCTTTAAAAAACTTTTTGAAGCAGGCGCGGACAGATACCTTCTGCGGCACGAAACCGCAAATCCCGGACACTATAAAAAGCTTCATCCGCCCGAAATGAGCTACGAAAACCGCATTAAATCGCTCTATGAGTTAAAGGAAATAGGCTTTCAGACCGGCGCCGGCTTTATGGTCGGCTCACCGTTCCAGACGTATGAGGATTTGGCAAACGACCTGCTGTTTATAGGCGAGCTTAAACCGCAAATGTGTGGAATAGGGCCGTTTGTTCCGCACCACGACACACAGTTTGCCGACAAGCCTCAGGGCAGCTTGCGATTAACGCTGACCTTGCTCTCACTCATTCGGCTTATGAACCCAAAAATTTTGCTGCCGGCGACAACCGCCCTCGGCACAATCGCCCACAACGGCAGAGAGCTCGGAATTTTGCACGGCGCAAACGTCGTAATGCCGAACCTCTCGCCCTCGGAGCACAGGGCGGACTACTCGCTCTACGACAACAAAATCTGCACCGGAGACGAGGCGGCGGAGTGTATTCGCTGTCTGTCACTGAGAATGAAATCAATCGGCTATAACATCGTCACCGACCGCGGCGACTATAAATAATCAAGCATATAAGGAGAATAAAAATGGCAATCTACAATCCAAAATCACTAAAGGCAGAGGAATTTATTAACGACGGCGAAATCCTCGACTCATTAAAATACGCCGACGAAAACAAGGATAACCTCGCCCTTATTGATGAAATTATCGAAAAGGCAAAGCTCAGAAAGGGCATTACCCACCGCGAGGCAAGCGTGCTGCTCGCCTGCGAAAACGAGGAAAAAATCAAGGAAATTTACGCCCTTGCCGAGCAGATTAAAAAGGACTTTTACGGCGACCGTATTGTAATGTTCGCGCCTCTCTACCTCTCAAACTACTGCGTAAACGGCTGCGTTTACTGCCCCTACCACCTTAAGAACAAGCACATCTGCCGCAAAAAGCTGACTCAGGAGGAGGTTAAGGCTGAGGTTATCGCGCTTCAGGATATGGGACATAAGCGCCTTGCGATTGAGGCAGGCGAGGATCCGGTCAACAATCCGATTGAGTACATCCTCGAGTGCATTGACACCATCTACTCAATCAAGCATAAAAACGGCGCAATCCGCCGCGTTAACGTAAACATCGCCGCCACCACCGTCGAGAACTACAAAAAGCTCCACGACGCAGGAATCGGCACATACATCCTCTTCCAGGAGACCTACAACAAAAAGAGCTACGAGGAGCTTCACCCCACAGGCCCGAAGCACAACTACGATTACCACACCGAGGCGATGGATCGCGCTATGGAGGGCGGCATTGACGACGTAGGCTTGGGCGTACTCTTCGGACTTGAGCTTTACCGCTACGAGCTCGCAGGACTTCTCATGCACGCAGAGCACCTCGAGGCGGTTCACGGCGTAGGCCCTCACACAATCAGCGTGCCGAGAATCAAGGCGGCTGACGACATTGACCCCGACGAGTTTGACAACGGAATTGACGATGAAACCTTCGCTAAAATCATCGCGATTATCCGCATCGCCGTGCCGTACACGGGTATGATTATCTCCACCAGAGAGTCCAAGAGCGTCCGCGAAAAGGCTCTCCGCCTCGGAATTTCGCAAATCAGCGGCGGCTCGCGCACCAGCGTGGGCGGCTATGTTGAGGAGGAGGACGAGGAAGAAAACTCCGCCCAGTTCGACGTCTCCGACCGCCGTACCCTCGACGAGGTAGTAAGGTGGCTTATGGAGCTCGGCTATATTCCGTCGTTCTGCACCGCCTGCTACCGTGAGGGCAGAACAGGCGACCGCTTCATGGCGCTGTGCAAGAGCGGACAAATCCAAAACTGCTGCCACCCCAACGCGCTTATGACTCTCGAGGAGTACCTCATGGACTACGCAAGCCCCGAAACGCGCGAAATCGGCGAGAAGATTATAGAAAAAGAACTCCTCAACATTCCCAAGGAGAAGGTTCGAAACATCGCAAAGAACTACATTGAGGAGATTAAAAAGGACGGCAAGCGAGACTTCCGTTTCTGATATATATGTATATTTGTGGAGTTTAATATGAGCCTTAACTCAACGCCGGTATCCGAGCGGATACACATCGGCTTTTTCGGCAGGCGCAACGCCGGCAAATCGAGCGTTGTAAACGCCGTGACAAACCAGCAAATCTCGGTTGTGTCCGACGTAAAGGGCACAACCACCGACCCCGTGACAAAGACAATGGAGCTCCTTCCCATGGGCCCTGTCGTGATAATCGACACGCCCGGCTTTGACGACGAAGGAGCACTCGGTGAACAGCGCGTTAAGCGCACAAAGCAGGTGCTAAACCGCGTTGACGTCGCGGTTTTGATAGTTGACGGCACAGTCGGCAAAACCGCCGCAGACGATGAGCTTATCAACCTGTTTAAGTCAAAGCAAATCCCCTTTGTCATCGCCTACAACAAGTGCGATTTGACGGACAAAACCTATGCCGACGGAATTTCTGTCAGCGCGGTCGAAAATATTAATATAAACCTTTTAAAAGAGACAATCGCGCGCCTCGGAAAAACCGAGAACACGCGCGTGATTTGCTCAGACTTGGTAAACGAAGGCGACCTTACGGTTTTGGTAATTCCAATCGACACCGCCGCTCCAAAGGGCAGGCTTATCTTGCCGCAGCAGCAGACGATCCGCGACCTGCTCGACACAGGCGCAACAGCCTTAATGGTGCGCGATACCGAGCTCGAAGCAACTCTCAAAAGTCTCGGAACAAAGCCGTCGCTTGTGATAACCGACAGCCAGGTGTTCCATAAGGTAAAGGATATCGTTCCCGACGACATCCGCCTGACCTCGTTTTCAATTTTAATGGCGCGGTACAAGGGCTTTCTCGAAACCGCGGTAAAAGGCGCGGCGGCGATTGACCGCCTGCAGGACGGCGACAAGGTATTAATCGCCGAGGGCTGCACCCACCACCGCCAGTGCGACGACATCGGCACGGTAAAAATTCCTCGCTGGCTCAAGCAGCGCACGCAAAAGGACATTATAATAGAAACCGCGTCGGGCAAGGGCTTCCCCGAGGATTTGTCGCCCTACAAGCTGATAATCCACTGCGGCGGCTGTATGCTAAACGAAAAAGAGGTTCAGTACCGCCGCAAATTCGCAGAGGACAGCGCCGTGCCGTTCACAAACTACGGCATAACCATCGCCCATATGCAGGGGATTTTAAAACGCACACTAAGCGTTTTCCCTGACCTCGAAAAGTTAATTTAAATAAGACAAAGGCTAACCTCTGATTAAAAGGTTAGCCTTAAGCTTATGCTATTAAGTTTAAGCGTTTACGTATGTGCCTGTGAGCTTTAAGTCCTCGTTGAACTCAGCGGCGTATTTCTGAATCAGCGTAGCGTCGGCTACGGAGATAATTTTGTCGCCGTTGCAGTCGCCTGCAAGTTTTTCCTTTGCGTTAAAGGTAGTCAGCTCGGCTGCGCATCTCTGAACTACGGTAGCGTCAGCTACGGAAACAATGCCGTCAAAGTTAACGTCGCCTACAAGAACCTTGTCCTTATCGTCGCTTGTTGAGGGCTGAGTCGGAGTAACCTCAGCGTCGGAGTATTTTTCCCAAGCGCCGTTGCGGTAGATGTAATCCGCGCCGGGAATGGTTTGGTTAAATGTCTGGTTGCCGCCGTTATCGCTGAAGATACACATATCGTGATCGGTGGGGATGGTGGCCATGTAAACATTGTCCTTGTATTTCTTCATCGGAATACCCGGCCATGTGTCCTCACCGTTATCGGTCTTTGAACGCCAATAATAGATGTAGGGATTGGAGAAGTTGTTACTGCTGTTGTCAAAGTAAACGTTGTAGGTGTCAGCCGGCGGATCTGTCTGGTCGGGATCGGCTGTTTCTCCGTTGTAATCCGTCCATTTTTCTCCGTAAGAGAAGAGCTTGTTTGTCTCCTGAATCTCAAGACCTTTTTGCTGTGCGCCGGGGTATTGATTGTTGCCGTTGCTGCTGAAGATTACCAGTCCGTTTTCGAGATTGTCGGGCAGTTCATATACATAAAAGCCTGTGCTCTTGTCGTAATCCATATTTACGCCCGGCCAGTCAGCGTTGCTGACAACATTGCCGGATGAATCCTCGGTGTAAACATACGCCGTAACGGGGCTCCATTTGTACTTTGTGTTGTCAAAGTAAATTTTTACTACCGCATTGGGGTCTTTTCTCTTGAAGTTAAACGGTTTTGTGATTGTTTCGGTTGAGTTTGTCGCGGTCATAGTTACCGTAAATACCTCGCCGAGGTCAATTCCGTCGCCGATAGAGAATTTCTGTCCGTCAACAACCCTGAACGCCGTTCCGCCGTTTACGGAAACCATAGCGTAGTCAGCGCCGCGGAGAGAAACGGTAACTTCCTCTGAATCGTAGAAGGAGTAGTCGCCCTTAAGGCTCATGCTGATTGTGAGCATAGGACCTTCAATAAGGATTGTGCCGTTAGCTCCTGAATTAAAGGTAGCCTTGCCGTTAGTTACAACAGCCGTTGTGCCGTCGTAAGCGTTTGTAACGGTCTTGCCGTTCTGCCAGATTGATGAAACGTCAACGGCAATAGACTTGTTAGCCGGAGCGCCGATTGTGCAGATAACGCCGTCCGAGGTCATACCGTCGTCGTAGCTTCTCGAGAATGTATATCCGGTTGAGGAGTTGTAGGCGGTAATCTGCTGATGGTCGCCTGCGCCTACCGCAACGTGGTTGCTTCTGAACTTGCCGACCTTTTGCCAGTGGGCAAGTGTTTTTGAGTCGAGCGATCTCCAGTTCATATCACTTCTCAGCGAATGACCGCTGCCGCCGTTGCCGTCAAAGTTCATACCAGGAACAAGCGGACGGTTGCTCTCATCGCCGTAGAAAATCTGAATCGCGCCGGGCATAAGCTGGAACGCCGAGCCCTGATAAATCAGGTTGCTTCTCGCGAGGTTAGAGTCGTGCGAGGAGATGTATGTAAGAGCGTTAAAGCCCTTCTGATTGTTGATTGTTGACGCGTAGTTCTGGTAAATTCCGTTTATGCCCTCAACTCCGTTAACACCCGAGCCTGAGAACGAGAAGTTAATCATAGAGTCAAAGCCGCCGTCGCTGTAGTAGTGGCTGTAGCCTAGGCCGTGTCCCCATGCCTCTCCGGTCATCCAGAAGTCCTCGTCCCAGTTAGCTCCCGGGCTGTTGGGATTGTTCTGACGCCAGGTCTTAAGAGCCGATACGCAGCTTGTCTTAAGCTTCTTCCAAGAAGCGTCTTCAACGTGCTTTGCAGTGTCGCAGCGGAAGCCGTCAACGCCGTAGGTTGAAACCCACTCGGAAAGCCACTTTACAAGGTAGTTAGATACGGTGTCGGAGCTGCCGTATTTGCTGAGCTTTGTTTTGTAAGTGCCCTCGCCCTGCCACTTGGTTTTGAGGAAGGTGGGAATCGAAACAGGGCTTGTGGACTCCGTCTTAAAGTCGGGAAGTCCGGCAAGGCACATCTCGATGTCTCCGCCGCCGCCCGTTGAATATCCGGGAAGGCCGCTTCTAACCCAGCCTGAGCCCCACCATCTGCCCCAGTCGGAGGCGGATTCATCGTAGTTGATATAGTCGTGCAGGCCGTTAACACCGGTAATCTTGTAAAGATATGACTGAGCCGCGGATTTGTCCTTAAAGGTACCGAAGTTGTACTGGAGCATATCCTTGATTGTGTTGTAGCCGGCGTGGTTCATAACGATATCCATAACAACGCGGATGCCGTGCTGATGCGCGGTGTCTACCATTGTCTTGAACTCAGCCTTTGTACCGAAGTTGGCGTCGGTCTCGGTGTAGTCAAGAACATAGTAGCCGTGGTATGAATAGTGGGCAAAATCCTGTCCTTCGCCTGGGGTAACGTAGCCGTGAATCTGCTCGTAAGGAGCGGAAATCCAGATGGCGCTTACGCCGAGGTTGTCAAAGTAACCCTCGTTAATCTTCTTTGTAATTCCGGCAAAGTCGCCGCCGTGGAACGTACCGGGGTTGGTGTTCCAGCCGGAAATTGCCTTACCGCTCGAGTCGGTAGCTCTGCCGTAGGAATGGTCGTTTGAAGTGTTTCCGTTGTAGAAACGGTCGGTGAGTAGGAAATACACGGAAGCGTTGTCCCATGTAAAGTCGTCAGCGCCGTCAAGCGGCGAGGTTCTGTTGTACCCTGCGGCTTCGCCCTCATCGGCAGCGGCGTTTGCGGGAATTGTAAACGCTGTCATCGTAGCCAAAAGAGCAATGCACAGGAGTACAGAGATAAATCTCTTTTTTATTTCAAAACTTCCTTTCTAAATTATTTGCGTAAAAATGCCGCAAATTCATTCATTATAATTATAACATTTTGGTAAATTATTTCAAGTATGTAACCGGATTTTTGTGTGCGTGGCCGTGACGATTTATTTATATAAAAATTCGGTTTTCTTCGTGCATTATGTAGATTTGACAATTTTATAACAAAGTTTTCGGAGAATAAAATTATATTGAAATGTGTTTGCGGTTTGTGTTATTATATGTATAAGTTGTAATTAGAGAAGGATTTTTATGATAGAAAAGCTGCTGAAAAACAGAATATTTGCCTATGTTGCCGCGGTGTTCTGTACATTGCTGTGGGGCACGGCTTTTCCGTTTATAAAGCTCGGCTACGCCGAGTTTGAGGTGGCGGACGGCGACATCGGAACAAAGCTCGTCTTTGCCGGAGCACGGTTTTTGATAGCCGGAATAATGGTGTATATTTTCTGCTGCTTCAAAGAACGCAGGATGACGCTTATCAAAAAGGACGAGCTGTTGCCGGTCATAAAACTGGGGCTTGTCCAGACAGCGGCGCAGTATCTATTTACATATATAGGTATCGGTTTCACCAGCGGCACGTCGACCTCGATAATCACCGCCTGCGCGTCGTTTATAACTGTAGGCTTAGCGGCGCTGTTCTTTAAGGAGAAGATTACGGTTGTAAAAATTTTGGGCTGTGCGCTCGGCTTTGCAGGAGTTTTGGCAATCAATAACTTCGGCTTCGGCGGGGGAGGAACGCTTTTCGGTGACGTGATGATTTTCTGCTCGACCGTCTGCGCGGCGTTTGGAAATATCATTGCGAAAAAATCCGCAGGAAAAGTTGACCCCGTAAGGCTCACGGCGTTTCAGCTTATCGCAGGGTCGCTCGTTTTGCTCGCCGCAGGACTGATAATGGGCGGCGGACTGAACCTTGCGAAAGGAAACGGAGTTCTGATTTTGCTCTGGCTCGCGTTTGTCTCGGCGGCGGCGTTCACGATTTGGACAGCGCTGTTGAAGTATCATCCGGCAGGCAAAATCTCGGTTTTCAATTTGCTCGTTCCGGTGTTCGGTACGGTTTTGTCGGGAGTAGTTCTCCGCGAGGACATTTTGAGGATAGAAACATTTTTGGCTTTAGCGCTGATTTCACTTGGAATTTTTCTCGTTAATTATAATAAAAGGAGCAGGGAAGATGATTAAAGGTGTAATTTCAGATATGGACGGCGTAATTCTCGACAGCGAAAAGCTGTATGTGCGCTTTTGGTGCGAGGCAGGCAATTTTTACGGCTATCCCATGCAAAAGTTTCACGCGCTGAGTATCCGCTCAATGGCAAGACCGTATGCGATTAAACGCTTGCAGGGATTTTTCGGAGAAGATTTCGACTATGACAAGGTTCGTAATAAGCGCGTCGAGCTGATGGACAGCTTTGTCGAGAAAAACGGAATTGAAGCTAAGTCCGGAGCGGAAACGCTTTTGCGCTATTTAAAGGAAAAAGGCATAAAAACAGCCCTGGCAACCGCTACTCCGGTCGACAGAGCAAAGAAATACCTTGATATGGTGGGATTGTTAGAGTGTTTTGACGAGGTTTGCAGTGCGAGGATGGTAGAGCACGGCAAGCCTGCGCCCGATATATATTTGTATGCCGCGGAAAAGCTGAAGCTTGCGCCGAAGGACTGCATAGCGCTCGAGGATTCGCCAAACGGAATTCGCTCGGCAAACGCGGCAGGTTGTAAAACGGTGATGGTTCCCGACCTCGACCAACCGACAGAGGAGATTAAGCCCCTGCTGTTCGACATAGCGAACGGTTTGGAGGATGTTATTAGGATAGCGGAGACTTGCTGAAAATTATAAGTCGAGAACAGTTTGAATAACATCAAACGTATAAAGAAGAATTTGCCAACGTAAGATTTCACCGAAACTATAAGTCGAGACAAGATTGAATAACAGCAAACATTTAAATAGGAATTTGCCAACGTAAGTTATAACTGAAACTTATAAGTCGAGAACAAAAGTTAAGTCACCAACAAACCTATGAAACGATTTAAAATAAAGGAAAACGCCCGATGAGGTTCGGGCGTTTTCTATCTGTAAAAAATGAGGGGTACAATCACGGGTTTTGAACTCACCCGTGTTGAGGAGGGTAGAACAATACTCTACGGTTGCGGTTCCGTCTTTTGAGTACAGTTATATTAAACAACATAAATATGAAAACTGTGTGAAATTAAACTGAACATATACTGAAATAAATTTTCCTAAATTTTTTTGAAAAAAGTTGTAAAAACCGTGAACAAATGTTTGATTTTTTCGAAGCTATGTGGTACAATACTATTGAAAAGGTTTAAACTAAGGCGTGCACCGTAAACTGCGCGGTGTTGCCTTGATATGAGGGGTGTGCCGATATGAAACAGCTCAGCAAAAGCCAGATTAAGATTTTTGAATACCTAAAGGAGTGCTCCGAAAACGGAAGAGTTCCCTCGGTTCGCGAGATTTGCGAAAACACGGGACTAAGCTCCACGTCAACCGTCCACTACCACCTAAAGCACCTTGAGGACAAGGGCTATATCGTGCGTGAGCACGGCGTTAACAGGTGCATACAGATTACAGGCGAGGAAAAAAGCGTCAGCGTTCCGGTTCTCGGAAAGGTTGCCGCAGGCAATCCTATTGTGGCGATTGAGGACATAGAATGTTATGTGCCCGTTCCCGAAAAGCTAAAGCGCGGAAAAGAGCTTTTCGCGCTCAGAATTCAGGGCGAAAGTATGATAAATGCCGGAATTCTGAACGACGATATCGTAATTGTCCACCGTACTCCCGTCGCGGAGAACGGCGAGATTGTCGTTGCCCTCGTGGAGGACAGCGCGACGGTCAAGCGCTTTTATAAAGAGGACGGTCATTACAGATTACAGCCTGAAAACGACGATTACGAACCGATTATCGTTGACGAGGTGATTTTGCTCGGCAAGGTAATCTCGCTTATCAGAAATTACTGATAATTACGGCAGACAGTTTGGAGGATATTTATGCAGACAATTTGTGTGTTCGGCTCTTCAAGCGAGAGCATAGACAGGGAATTCCTTGATTCGGCTGAACACCTCGGACAGACGCTTGCCGAAAAAGGCAAGACGGTTTTGTTCGGAGCAGGCCGCTACGGAGTAATGGGCGCGGTTTCGCGCGGAGCAAAGGCGGCAGGCGGCAGGATTATCGGCATCAGTCCGTTGTTTTTTAAGGAAATGGACGTTTTGGCTGACTACGCCGACGAAATAATTTTTACAGAAACTATGCGCGAGCGCAAGGGCATTATGGAGGACGAATCCGACGCGTTCATAATCTGTGCCGGCGGAATCGGCACATTTGAGGAATTCTTCGAGGTGCTTACCCTCAAACAGCTCGGCAGGCATTCAAAGCCGATTATAATTTATAATTACAAGGGATATTACGACGAGCTTTTGGCGATGATGAAAGCCTCGGTCGAAAAGAATTTTATGTCGGATGAGGTCAACAAAATCTACACCGTCGCCAATACCGAGGAGGAGGTTATCGAACAGCTCGATAACTACAAGGCGTTTATGTATAATAAGTATAACTGAGGTGGACATATGGCGGATATGTGCGAGATGTGCGCTCACTTTGTCGCGGACGAGGAGCTCGGCGATTACTGCTCCGTTAGCCTCGACGAGGACGAGATGGCAAGGTTTCTTACGCAAAGCGTCAAGGGCTGCAGCTATTTTCAGCTCTACGACGAGTATAAAATAGTACAAAAACAAAATTGATGGATACTGTAAGCTTTACCCAAAGGGTGTATGCCGCGGTCAAGCGGATTCCGCGCGGAAAGGTCGCAACCTACGGGCAGGTCGCCGCGGCGGCAGGCAACGGCGGCGCGGCGAGGGCTGTCGGCAACGCGCTGCATAAAAATCCTGCGTTCGGTGAAATCCCCTGCCACAGGGTTGTAAATTCCAAGGGCAGGCTCGCTGATGCCTTCGTTTTTGGCGGTGTTAACGTTCAAAAGGACTTGCTCGAACAGGAAGGGATAGAGGTGCTCGAAAACCACGTTGACCTCAAAAAATATCAGGCAAGGCAACTATAATACAAAATTTGCATTTTTCACAAGGTTGTGTTATACTATATATAGCGTGAAATGCGCTGTTGATTGTGTGAATAACGATAATTGGTGATTTTATGGATTACAAATTAATCGCGGTTGACCTTGACGGTACACTCACAAACTCTAAAAAGGAAGTTTCTCCGCGCAACCGTTACGCCCTGCTTGAGGCTCAAAAAAAGGGAAAAAAGGTAATTATTACCTCGGGACGGCACCCCATCGGAGTTTATCCGATTGCGGAGGATTTAATGCTCGCTCATTACGGCGGCTACATAATGTCCTTTAACGGCGGCAAGATTATCGAATGTGCCACCGGCAGGACGATAGTCAGCAGGAACTTTCCGCTTGAATATTTAAGCGATATCGTGAACGTTCTTTCCGACTACAACGTAACCGTAATGTCCTGGGACGACAAAAAAATCTTCGCCAACAATAAGGTGAACGACTACACCTATATCGAGCGCGATGTGCTCAAGACCGATATGGTTGTGGTTGACGATTTTGTGTCGGCAATAAAGTTTGACATCAACAAAATTCTCGTCGCAGGCGAGCCCGACGTGCTCGACGCCTGCCAGGTTCTTCTTAAAAAGCGCTACGACGGCCTGCTCGATATCTACAAGAGCGCTCCGTATTTTCTGGAGATTATGCCGTTCGGAGTTTCCAAGGGCGCAATGCTCGCTCAGCTTTTGCCGCAAATCGGTATTCAGCGCGAGGAGCTAATCGCCTTCGGAGACCACTACAACGATATGACGATGATCGGTTACGCCGGAATGGGCGTGGCTATGGAAAACGGCGAGGACGAGGTCAAAAAAATCGCCGCGTATATCTGCGAGTCGAATGATGACGACGGCGTTGCCAAAACAATAGAAAAATATGTTTTATAATTTTAACGCGGACTGCTTTGTCCGCGTTTTTCTTTTTTGCGCTTCCTTTAGTTAAATTGCCTAATTTAAAGGGTAAATCTTTGGCAGGGGAGAAAAAATATAATTCTCAAAAAAATAAACAAAGATTGCGCTTCATTTATAATATTATTGTATAGTCTTTTATAAGGAGGAGTATCTATGTCGAAATTCAAAAAAATACTTGCTCTTGTTTTGACTTTGTGCGTAATTTGTACAATAGGCGTAATCTCGGTAAATTCTGCCGAAGTTGCCCCCGACGCTGACAGTGAGGTTTCCGCAGGCGGAATCACCCTTCACTACTACTGCGAAAGCGGCACGCCTACAATCTACTACTGGAACGCGCTGCCTCAGAACAAAGTGACTAATTACCCCGGTCCCGCGATGACCTCCGAGGGCAATAAGTACTACAAGTACACTTTTTCTGACGTTACAAAGATTAACTTTTTGTTTGTAACTAACGGAGTTCAGTCCGACGAGCTCACAAGAACCACCGGCGAATGGTGGTACAAGGACAAACGCTGGTATAACCACGACCCCTCTCAGGTTGATCCGATTAACAGAACCGACCTGCGCGGCGATTCGATTTACTTTGTAATTACAACCCGTTTTTATGACGGCGACACCGGCAACAACGTGCATTGCTGGGAGGATAAAAAGGCAAATAACCCCGACTCCGACCCTGCTTGGAGAGGCGACTTTAAAGGCCTTATCGACAAGCTTGATTACATCAAGGCGCTCGGATTTTCGGCAATTTGGGTTACTCCCGTTGTAGAGAACGCCTCCGGCTATGACTATCACGGCTACCACGCCTTTGACTTCTCAAAGGTTGACCCCGTTACGAGAGCAGCGGAGCGGATTTTCAGGCGCTGATTGACGCCGTTCACGCAAAGGGTATGAAGATTATCCAGGACGTTGTATGGAACCACACCGGCAACTTCGGCGAGAACACTCTCAGCCATATGTTTGACAAGCAGTACGATTCTATTCAGGACCTCGGCAGCCTTGACTGTATGAAGGTCAATCCCGACGGACCGCTTGCAAAGAGCACTCCGAATTACAGCACACTTAACAATCCCGACGCTGAGTACGCTGCAAGGCTCAACTGCATGAAGACCGATAAACTGGACACCGCGTTTAACTATCACCACTCTGCCGGAATGGATTGGGAGCAGCCCAGTGAGCAGACCGGTCAGATTGCCGGTGACTGCGTTGACGTTAACACCGAAAACCAGAAGGTTGTGGATTATCTGAACTCGTGCTATATGCAGTATGTCGATATGGGCGTTGACGCGTTCCGTCTCGATACAGAAAAGCACATCAACCGCTGGACGCTCAATAACGCCTATTTCCCTGTGTACAAGGGCATTGATAACTTCTTTATCTTCGGCGAGGTTTGCGCGCGCGTCCGCGACACATGGAACCACGGTATTCAGTCCGACTCCCCTGCATTCTACGGCTGGGCGGAGACCGAAAGCGCGTGGAAAAACAACTGGTCAACCACCAACTGGCAGGCTAACCTCACCAATTCCGTAAAGCACTTTGAGGCTCACAATAACGAACAGGGCGCTCCGACTTCCTCAAACGCTTTCCTCGGCAGCGGAAACACATATCATACTCCCGATTATTCCAAGTCAAACGGCACAGGCGTTATCGACTTTAAGATGCACTGGAGCTTTGAGAACGCGTCTACGGCATATGCCGCGGCACTTGACGAGGACAGATTCGTTAACGATTCAACCTACAACGTAATGTATGTCGATTCCCACGACTACGGCCCTGACGGTCAGGAAAAATACCGCTATAAGGGCGGCGAGCAGGCTTGGGCGGAGAATATGAACCTTATGTTTACCTTCCGCGGAATCCCCTGCATCTTCTACGGCTCAGAGATTCAGTTCAAGAACGATGTTGAAATCGACGTTGGCCCCGGCAAGCCCCTCGAGCAGACCGGACGCGCTTACTTCGGCGATAACATCACCGGTAACGTAACAGCTACCGATTTCGGAAAATACACAGGCGCGAGCGGCAACGTGGCGACTACGCTTAACAAGCCCCTTGCAAAGCACCTGCAGCAGCTCAACCAGATCAGACGCGCCGTGCCGGCTCTCCAGATGGGTCAGTACGCGTCGGTAGGCAATATGGCGTATGTTCGCCGCTACACCAAGGGCGGTGTTGACAGCCTTGCCTGCGTCGCAATTTCGGGCGGAGCTACATTCAAGAATATCCCGAACGGCAAGTACATCGACGCTGTAACAGGCGACGTTAAGACCGTAACAAACGGCACGCTCACCTCACCGTCAGTCGGCAAGGGCAATATGAGGGTTTACGTCTGCTGCGCTTCAGGCTTTAAGGGCATTAGCGGAAAAATCGGCACAAACGGTACTTACCTCAAATAATCATAAACTAATAAAGACGGCTTCTTCGGACGCCGTCTTTTTTGTTTTAAATTTTTTTAAAAAGTTTAAAATCGCGCGTTGTAAAATGAAGTTGAAACAATAAAATAAAAGAGTCCACAGCGACGATTCTGTAGTAGAATTGAGTTACCACACACCAATTCGAAAGGAATCATCACTATGGACAATTCCAATTGTAACACGGAGCACAAGAAATTTCAACACATAACATCAGAAGAACGACACGAAATAGAGGTTCGACTTAAAGACGGTTGGTCAATTTATGCTATCGCCAAACACCTTGGCAGACCATACAATACCATCAGAAATGAAGTTGAACGAGGTACTGTATATTTGTATAACGGTAAGGTTGCGAGATATAAAGCAGATAAGGGTAAGGAAGTTTACCTTGAACGTCGCAAAAACAGCCGCAGAAATATCAATTGTCTTGAAGTGGTCGGTTTTCTTCAGTATGTTGAAAAGAAATTCCGTGAAGAAGGCTGGTCGCTTGATGCTTGCGTAGGTTACGCCAAAGCAAATCATCTGTATACTGATAAACAAATGGTTTGCACGAAAACGCTGTACAACTACGTTGATTTAGGTTTGCTAAATATCAAAAATATAGATTTACCTGAAAAGCTAAAGCGTAACACCAAAGGAAACCGAATCCGAGAAAACAAGCGAAATCTCGGCAACAGTATTGAAATGCGACCTGATGATGTTGATACTCGTGAAGAATTCGGTCATTGGGAGATTGACAGCGTTATCGGCAGAAAAACAGAGGGTGAATCTCAGGTAATGACAATAGTTGAGCGTAAGCATCGTGAATCAATATGGCTGAAAATAAGAGATCATTCTGCTGAAGCTATAGACGAAGCTCTATCCGGGTTAATTGAGCAATTCGGAGATAAATATAACGAAGTGTTCAAGAGCATAACCGGAGATAACGGATCTGAGTTTGCCAATCTTTCTCAGGTTGAATCAAAAGGGATTTCAGTGTACTTTACTCATCCGTATTCTTCCTATGAGAAAGGAACAAATGAATGTCACAACAAAATGCTTCGCAGATTTATTCCAAAAGGGAAGAGCATAGATGACTACAGTGCTGATGATATCCTCTTTTTTGCTGACAAAATCAACAATCTGCCCAGAAAGATACTCGGGTATCATACTCCGGAGGAACTCTTTGAGCAGGAACTCGACAGGATATACAGGGCAGCTTGAGCCGCGCCGTCGTGAGTTTCTCTCACTCGTCGCTACGCTCCTCTCTCAAGAAACTCACGACATTCTAATACAAACGTTAAATTTGTTTCAACTTGCTATTGCAATTTGCGAAAAGTTTAAAATACCCTGTTTTTTGTCAGAGTTTTGTCATAGTCGGTATGTTATTATATAGCCACAGTCAAGGGAAACAAAAAAATAAAAACAAGCCTTGACATATTTCTAAAAAAAGGAGAAAATGACAATGACAAATCACAACTACAACAACAACGACGGCAGACACTTTGCAAATACCGGCAACACACCAAATTACGACGACCTCGGCAAGACAAGAACATTTGTTAACCTAAGCAGCACCACAGGCTACGAGAGAAACGCAGGCATTATCAAGGCTCGGGATGAAAACGCCTACAATGATAACTACACCGAGTTCCACACTCAGCCTCAGCCCATTAAGCCCCCTGTAAAAAAGAAGAGCGCAAAGGCTAAGGTAGTCGCAATTGTAATGGCGAGTATCGCGGCGGCTTCGGCAATCACGGCTGGCTTCGTTGTATTCAACTCAATCGGCAACGTAAACAAGGCAAAGACAGCGGCTTCCGACACATTAAAGACAGCCGCGGCTGCAAAGCTCCAGGCTGACAAGGCTATCGAGTCAGCCAAGCAGTTAAAGCTTGAAAAGGAAACGGCAGAGAAAAAGCTTGCCGAGCAGAAAAAAGCCGAGGAGGCTAAGAAGGCTGAGGAGCTGAAGAAGGCGGAAGAGGCTAAAAAGGCAGAGGCTGCAAAGAAAGCCGAAGAAGCAAAGAAGGCAGATGAAGCCGAGAAGAAGGCATTTGAAGCAAAAAAAGCTGAGCTTGCAAAGCAGCAAAAGCAGCTCGAAGAGCAGAAGAAAAAGCTTGAGCAGGAGAAGAAGGACGCTGAAAAGAAGGCTGATGAAGCAGCAACAGACCCTGCACAGACACTCCTCAACACAAGTGCAGAGCAGTAATCAGTACAAACTGTTGACATAATTAAAACCTCAAAGGTAATCGCCTTTGAGGTTTTCTTGATTTTAGTGAATATTAGTATTGGTTATCTGTCAAAAAATCTTACGCCCTGATAGCTGAGAATAAACCGCTGGCTCTCGTGGAAAGAGCTTGTACACAAATATGGATTGTACATATACAGCAGCCTGTGTTGAACCGCGTCGTGATTGTCGTCAAAAATATACCTGACAGCCTGCCTGCACGCTTCGTTAGTGCCGACGTCGGTTCTGCCGTCGTAGTGATAATACTTGATAACGTCGGCGACGCTCGTGTAGCCGTCAAAGCACATCGCGTCCTTAACCGACTGGGCAATCAGCGCCGCGCCGATAAAGCCGCCGCTTCCGAACTCGCCCATGCAGAGCCTTTCGAGCAAATCTCTGTCCGCGTCGGTCAGGGTAACGGTAGTGGTCACGTAAGATGTGTCGGGGTTGTCAATCGCCAACAGATACCCTGCGTCCCATTGTGCCTGATAATCCGCAGGCTCAGCTGGAACTGCCGCCGTCGCAAACGGAACGGGCGGTTCCATCGTCGTCGCCTGAGTATTCGGTTTTTTAGTCGCAGGAGCGGTAGTCGCCGCCTGAGTAGCAGCCGCCGTAGTAGCCGCGGCTGTCGTGCTTACAGGGGTAGTGCCCGTAGCCTGCTCTATGCTCTCGGCACTGGGGTTGATGTTCGATTCTGTAATCTCGCCGTCGTTTGACGGAGCGCCGAACCGGAAAACCGACAGCACCGATATCGCAATGACAACCAGCACAACTCCGCCAATCATAAAGGCTTTTTTGTGCTTGGTTACAAAACCTAACGCTTTGATTAGTATATCCTTCAAATTTAATTCACCTTTATAGTAATAATTTGCGTAAAAATAATTATATCACAAAATAAATAATCAATCAAGTGCAACGACAAATTATACACAAAAAAGAGCCGCTCATCGAGCGGCTCTGCGTTTGAAAAGTTACGCCTTTCTGTAGGCGGACGGCGTTTTGCCGAAGTGCATTTTGAATGCGCGGTTAAAGTTTGAAAGGTTGTTAAAGCCCGAAATTGACGCAATCTCAATGATAGGTCTGTCGGTTGTAACAAGGAGCATAGCCGCGCGGTTAAGTCTGAGCTCGTTAACATAACCGACAAAGGTTGTGTTCATAAGCTCCTTAAACAGGTGCGATACATAGTAACGGCTGATACCTGTCTGTCCTGCAACCTCGTCAAGGGAAATACCCTCGGCGTAATGCTCGTCAATGTAGTTGGTAACTCTTACCAAAGCACGGTACTTTTTGCTTTTGTTCTCTACGTCGATAATCTTCACATACTTTTGTGAGAAAAGCATAAAGAACACATCGTACATATCCGAGTAAACCTTAAGCTGGAAATACTCGAACTTTTCGTTTTCGGCATACTTTATATCGCGGATACGCTCGACCATCTTGGGATAAATCTCAGATTCAGGCTGAACAATCGCGAAAGGAGTGCAGTTGCCGTTAATCAGCGCACGGATGATGCTTTGAGGCATATAATCCTGTGTAACAGCCGCGGGATTGGCAAAGTTAAGTGTAACAACCTCGATAGATGCGTTGCCGTAATCGCTGAAACTGTACTTTACATTTGGTGCCACAAAATAAACATCGCCCTTGCGCAGGGTGTAGGTGCTGTCTGCAACTTGAACAACGGCAGTACCCGACTTCAGGGTACCGAACAGAGCCTCGTGATGAGAAACAATGCTGCTGTCGAGCATCATTTCTCCGCACACCACTCTGAACGCTGAATTGGAGACAGAGGTTGCGTGTGAAATCTTAATACTCATAGAAATCCCCCGATATTATATTGTTATTCTGAGTTAGAAAATGCGCACACTCAGCTTTATTTGTACATATATATTTTATCATAAACGTGCTATTTTGTCAATGATTTATTGTCTATAGCGTGATATTTTGTCGGAAAGATTGAAGTAGACAATAATTTATAAATTTAATTGCAATATTTTATCCTTAAACTCTAAAATTGCCCTCTCCGGAGCCAAAATACGCACTCCGCCGCCCAGTCCGAACACCCATGCGTAAAACTGCGGACTAAGCATAACATTCACGCTTACGGTGAAACTGTGTTCGTCGTGCTTGACAATAAACAAGTCTGAACCGAACCTGTCCACAATAACACCGATGAAATTGTTGTCGACAAGTAACTTAACCTCGCACTCCTCGCCGCCGAACATTGAGAACACGCTTTTGGCGTAACGCGCAGGATTAAAGTCATTGTAAAGCTCGCTTCCGTCGCGCTCGTCCTTAAGCAGGCGGATGCGCTCCATCTTGTCAACGCGGTAGTGCTTGATAATTTCCGCCTCGCTGTCATAGGCGATAAGGTAGTAGTTCTCGTCGTCCCAGCACAGCGCCCACGGCGATACGCGGTATGCTTCGCCGTTTTTACGCGCGGTCTTTACAATCTTATTGCCGTTTGTCGTGTCGAGCTCCCACTTGAAATACTGAAAGCTGATTTTCTTATTTTCGGAAATCGCGTTGTGAATTTTGTCGACGTTGTAGTAGATGTGCTCGTTGACGGTCTTAACGCGGTTGGTAACGTAAACCTCGCGCCTGAGCTGGCTTCCGTCGTTCTCACTTACAAGGTGGCCGAGCTTTTCAATCAGCTCAAGGCTCTTTTTGCGTGTGATGAACTTTGAGCTCTGAATTGCGTCAACCAAAAGCTTAAGCTCGGGAATTTGAAAGTCGCGGTTGCCGATGTAGTATTTAACTGTATTTGTGCGGACAGTGCAGATGTCCAGCCCGAAGCTCTGCAAAATCTCGATATCGTCGTACAGGCTTTTTCGCTCAGCCTTAATGCCGTAGCTCTCGAGCTCGTCCTTAATCTCATTGATAGTCAGTCCGTGGTTTTCATCGGTTTTTTCAAGCATTATTTTTTGGAGATAAAGCAGTTTTTGCTTTTGCATAGAGCTTCGCGCCATACTTTTAACCCCCTGTTAAAAAATAACCGTCCACGCCAGCGACACAATCAGCGGCATGGTGATAATTGACAGAATTGTTGACGACGCCACAACCCCGACCGAAAGCTCAACATCACGGTTAAACTTTGCGGCGAACATAGTGGTAGTCGCGGCAGTCGGCGCGGAGCAGGCGATTACAAAGGCGATAATCATCGTCTTGTCAAGTCCGAGCGCCGCCATAGCAAAGGTAACGGCAAGAGGAATTGCAATCAGCCTTAGCGCAAGCGCAAGGTAAGAGCCCTTGTCGGTAAAAGCGTCCTTGAACTTTGCGTTGGAAAGGTAATAGCCGATAATCAGCATCGGCACGGGAGTGTTGAGGTTTGCGAGGTGCGTGACCGGCTGCGAGATAATGTCGGGCAGTGTAATCCTGCACACAAACAAAATTATCGCGACAACCGCGCCCATAATACCCGGGTTAAAAACAAGCTTTTTTATCGAAAGCTGTTTTTTGTCGCCGCTCATATCGAACAGACCGTACGTCCATACGAAGATGTTGAACACGGCAACGAAAATCGAGCCGTAAAACCAGCCTTGCTCTCCCAAAAGCTCCTTTTGAAGCGGAAGCGACATAAAGCCGCAGTTTGAAAATATAACCGAAAACTGCAAAACCTTTTTACGGCTTATGTCCTTGTCGCGGATAATCAGCCTTGCGATTACGGTTGAAAGCACAAGGATAATCAGCGCCGCAGCCGCGGCAATCAGCACGCTTATCAGCGTGTCGGCGGAGAATTCCTTCTGAAACGCCGAAATCATTACGCACGGCGTAACGACGTAGAGCACGATGTCCGTCATCTTTTTGGCGGCGTTGTCGTTGATGATTCCTTTTTTGCCGCACAAAAAGCCGATTGATATTAAAATAAAAAGAACGAGCACCTGTTGTCCGATTGATAAAAAATTTGTTAAAAACAAAGCTTCAACCCCGTACTATTCCATCGTAAAATGTCGAATTATGACCATTGTTATAATTTTAACATACATTCGTTTTATAATCAACACCGTAATGACAAAAAGTGTAATTAATTATGAATTTTATCTTGTCCTAAGGGCAAATTAATATTATAATTAATTTTGGGAAACCGAGGTAAAATCAACGGTTTTGCGATGTCAAGGCGGTATTATCTACAAAATAAGCAAAAATATATTGTGAAAATTAACCAACTGAAATTTTAATTTTGTGAAAATATGTACTAACCGACAAAAATAATTTGTGTTTATTGACAATTATTTTAGGTGTATGTATAATAATACCAATGGCAAAAATACAACCAAATCAAAAATAACATAACAAACATATGAAAGAAGGATTTTTGATGGCAACTACAAAAAAGGCAGCTGCTAAAACAGCTGAAAAAGAAACAACAAAGAAGACAGCGGCTGCTGAGAAGGAAACTAAGACAGCTGCAAAGACAACAAAGAAGACAGCTGCTAAGACAACTAAGGCTGCTGAGGCTAAGGAAGAGAAGAAAGCTACTGCTAAGAAGGCTCCCGCTAAGAAGGCTGCTCCCAAAAAGACAGCTCCCAAGAAGCCCGTTGAAGCTAAGGTTGAATTCTTTGTAGAGTATGCTGGCGCACAGGTTGCTGTTGCTGACGTTATCAACAACGTTAAGGCTACTTACGGCAAGGACGCTAAGAAAATCGCTGTTTACCTCAAGCCCGAAGAGGGCAAGGCTTACTTCGTAGCTGACGACGAACCAATGGAAATGGACGTATTCTTCTGCTGATTTCCGAGCACACAAATTTTGCCTACAAGGCTGCCGCATTGCGGCGGCCTTATTTTTTTTTTGCCGAATAAACGGCGAACAAAAAAGGGCGGTCATTGACCGCCCTAAAATAATTTGTATTGTCCGCTCAGTTGTGCGTTTTTAGAACAACTCGTCCTCGGGGAACTCCTCGTCAACAGCGTCCTTAACCGCCTTGCGGGCACGCTTTTTGGTTGACTTTGCCTTCTTTACAACCTCATCCTTTTTCTCGGCAGCGGCTTCCTTGATGTCCTCGACCTTTTCGGAAACGCCCTCTTTAACCTCGTCGAGCTTATCCTCAGCCTGCTCCTTAACCTCGGCAACGGTTTCCTTTACCTCTTCCTTTGCCTGTGAGAAGGGGCTCGAGTTGTAGTCGCTCTCGTTTGAGCACGCTACGGTGATGTCGATAACATCCTCGCTCTTAACCTCTTTTTTGTCCGCAGGAGAAGCAAAAATAAATTCGTTCTCGCTCTCGAGGATTTCTCTGTAGCAGTTTCTCGCCTTGGCAATCTTTGCCTTGCTTCTGTCGATGACCTCAAGCAGATTTGCCTGCTTTTCGGTAGGAGCGGCGTCGCCCTTTTTGAGGATTTCGTAGTACTCCTTGCCCAAAGCGATGTACGCGCGGTTCATAAGCTCGCTCTCGTTTTTCATAACCATTCTGAGACGGTTAAGCTTCGCCTTTGTTCTGTTTCTCTCAACAAAGGTCTGAGCAACTGTTGATAAAGAATCTACCGCGGTGTCAAGCGTGGTTTTTAATGTATCTAATACTGTCATAGTTATCTCTCCTTAAATACAGTAAAATTTATGAGTTCCATTTCAACACCGCCGTTGCGCAACTTAAAAAATTTATGCAAACGCTATGATAGGCGGATTGGATGCAACGTTGAGGTGTTGTCCAAAATTTATTTTGGGAAACAAAACCCATGCATAGCTCACGTTGCCGTTGCTATTATTATGACAGAAATTCCGAATAAAATCAATATTTTTTTGAAATTTACTTGTTAAAATCCTGACTAATTGATATAATTGATATGAAAGAGGTGTTAATATGCCCGAAGGAAAGGTAAATAAAGCCGTTGTCTGCCCGATGTGCGGCGAGATGAGCAAGGCTGAAATATACACAAGCGTTAACGTGACGGTTAACAAGGACTTCCGTTCAAAGGTGCTCGACGGCGAGCTCTTCGCGTGGAGCTGTCCGTCATGCGGCTACAGCGCAAGACTTACGTACCCAATCCTTTACAATGATATGAAAAACCGCTTTATGGTATATCTCATTCCGAAAATTGAGCGCTTCCAGCTCTGCGACAAGGAGCTCGAGGCAAAGTACAATAACCTGAGAAATATCAGCAAGCGCGTGACCTCGGACTTCAATTCCTTCAAGGAGAAGATTTTTATTTTTGAGTCGCGCCTTGACGATATGGCGGTTGAGCTTACAAAGGTGGCAATCAGCCAAACCGTGTCAAAAAAGCTCGGCGGTGTTACCGTTGACGAAGGATATCTCTCAATGTACGACCGCGAGAGCAACACGATGGGCTTTACGTATTTTACAGGCGAGGACAGAACGCCGTATGTTCAGACCGCAAGGCTCGAAATCTACGGCAAGTCAAAGGAGATTGTAGACCGCTTTGCGATTAAGGATAAAAAGCTGAAGGGCTTTATCAAAATCGACCGCGAGTGGGCGGATAATATCCTCTACCGCTACAAACGCGCAAAGCAGATTGAAAAGTTAAATAAGCTCAAGGAGTAGAGTTAAGAGTTTAGAGTTAAGAGTTTAATTAATTTACCGGAAACGTTTGTTTAACAGTTTAAAGCCTCCCCCGACACTTGTTTTCGGGGGAGGTGCCGCCTTAAGGCGGCGGAGGGGGCGGACGTTTCTGATACCGCCAACATTTCCTTTGCAGTTGTAGGGGCGGACCCGTGTGTCCGCCCGGGAGACGTGTACTGTGTTTACCGTACGATGCGGTTAATTCGCGATAAACGAACGTTTGATACAGCACACAAAAATACATTTGATATTATATGTCGTGTTCCTGTACCGCGGGCGTGCAATGCACGCCCCTACATTATTGAAAATCAAACTCTATTTAAACGCATTAATTTTCGCTTCCTCATAGCGGTAGTAGAACACCACCGCAATTCCCAGCGGCACAAAGCAGAACCATATGCTCTGCGCTCCTAAGGCAAGGCTCAGCAGACAGCTCGCCGCAACGCCGATATGGAAAAACATCAGGGTAGCCCAGTAAAAACGCGCGTTTCTCAGCGACTTTTTATCCTTGTTCATAAAGTGCTGAGTAAGCTGAATAACCGCCTGACGGACGTTGTTTGACGAGAATATTGTCGAGCTCGAGTTCCCGCCTGCCGTTTTAAAGGCGTTCCACTGAACCGGCGCGGCGAAGAAAATCGGCATAACCGCGAGAAAGCTGTTATTCGTAAAGTTCAAAACTCCTACCATTACAATAGCCAAGGCGGATACAATAAAGCTGACAATCTTCATACTCACGCCCAGCTTCTGCCGAGCGACGGCGTAAAACGCATTGCCCAAAATGTACAGCCCAAAGTACGACAGCATATACAAAACCGCGTCAAGCTGAAAACTGCATACGCTCAGCACAAGCTTAATCAGGTTGCCCGTCTGCGCGTTCGCAAAAATATCCAGATGGTTAAAAATCGTGTATCCGCCCCAAAATCCGCCGATAACGCTGACGGCGTGGTGGAGCTGAATTTGCCGTTTAACAATAATCATTTTAATTTCCTTATCAATTTTAAAGCCTCCTCCGCAAGCGGTGGAGGCTTTGATGTAGGGGCGACCATTGGTCGCCCGCATAAGCCGAACTGTCCTTTCATACCGATTTGTTATAGGAAATAAATGCTTCCTATCAGCGGGCGTGCAATGCACGCCCCTACAGTTGTAAAGGAATAATTTGCTAAATTTGACAGCTCCCCCATAACAAGTGATGGGGGAGCCTTGAATGTTTTATGTGTTTTATCTTTCCGAAATGCTCTTGTATTTCTTCTCGTGAGAAATGCTCATATACGCAGGTCGGATAATTTTGCCTGAGTTTACAAGCTCCTCAAGCCTGTGAGCGCTCCAGCCGGCAATACGCGCGGTGGCGAAAAGCGGAGTGTACAGCTCGCACGGAATATCGAGCATGCTGTAGAGCAAGCCGCTGTAGAAGTCTACGTTTGAGGCAACGCCCTTGTAAATCTTTCTCTTTCTGCCGATAACCTCGGGAGCGAGCTTTTCAACGCGCTCATAAAGCTTGAATTCCTCGGTAAAGCCCTCAACATCGGCAAGCTTCTGAACCGCGCCCTTCAAAATCTTCTGTCTGGGGTCGGAGATTGTGTAAACCGCGTGTCCCATACCGTAGATAAGTCCCTTGCGGTCAAACGCCTGCTTGTCGAGCAGCTTTTCAAGGTATCTTTCAATCTGTTCGTTATCGCTCCAGTCGGTGAGGTTCTCTTTCATATCCTCAAACATCTCGTAAACCTTAACGTTAGCGCCGCCGTGCTTGGGACCTTTCAGCGACGAAAGCGCTGCCGCGATAGCGGAGTAGGTGTCCGTACCCGACGAAGTAACAACGTGGGTTGTAAAGGTCGAGTTGTTACCGCCGCCGTGCTCCATATGAAGAATAAGCGCCATATCAAGCACCTTTGCCTCTAAATCGGTGTACTTTCTGTCAGGTCTAAGAAGCGACAGAATGACCTCAGCGGTCGACATCGAGGGCTCGGGCAGGTGGATGTAAAGGCTCTTGTCGCGCAGATAGTGGTTAAACGCGTGATAGCCGTAAACCGTCAACATCGGGAATACCGAAATAAGCTGAATTGACTGCCTCAGAACATTGTTAAGCGAGGTGTCGTTCGGGTTTTTATCGTAGCAAAACAGGGTGAGAACGCTTCGCGCTATGGAGTTCATCATATCTTCGCTCGGAGCTTTCAAAATTACGTCGCGTACAAAGTGTTGGGGAAGGGTTCTGTACTGAACAAGCAACGACCTAAAGTTCTTAAGCTCGTCGACAGTCGGCATCTCACCGAACAAAAGCAGGTACACAACCTCCTCAAAGCCGAAACGGTTGTCAACTGTAATTCCGTGAACAATGTCCTTTACATTGTAGCCTCTGTAATAAAGCTCTCCGTCACACGGTACAAGCTTGCCGTCAACCAGCTTGTTCTGCTTGATTGTAGAAATGTCGGTAAGTCCGGTCAAAACGCCCTTTCCGTCAATGTCGCGCAGACCGCGCTTTACGTTGTACTTGCTGTATAAGTCGGTGTCAATAACGGAATGTTCCTCCATTTTGTGGGTAAGACCGTCAATAACAGGTGTGTTATCGGAGTAGTTCCAAGTGTTGTTATCCATAACTTCACTTCCTTTCGCGATGCTTTGATTTACTCTGAAATTATATTATATCATAAAGTTGAAAATAAATCAACTTTTATGATATCGCGTTATTTTTGCAAAACGCCGATAATCTCGCTGACGTACATTCTGTGCCAGTCGTCGGTTCCGTAAAAGCCCTTTACCGCGCCGCGCTCAGTGACAAATTCATCGCCCAAATCCTGAGCGTAAAGCTTTTTGCACACAAGCACAAGCCTTGCCTGCTCAAAGTAGGGAGCGCCTTCCTCGGTAAACGCCGGGGTAAGTCCGGTTTCGGCAGGCTTGTTGATGTCGCGGCCGCTCTTGCTTCCGCAAAGGCTCAGCGCCTTGCGGTAGCTTTCGTCGTAAAAGCTGATTGTAAAAATATCGTCCTTTTCCAAAAACTCGTAGGTGTATCTCTGTGGACGGATAAACGTAAACGCAACGGGCTTGTTCCACATAACGCCTATGCCGCCCCAACTGATTGTCATTGTGTTAAAGCCGTCCTTTGTGCCGCCTGTGACAAGTCCCCAGTCCTTGCCGATAAGCTTAAACGGATTGTCATTAATTTCCTCGGGTGAAATTCTCTTAAATTCAGACATAAACAAAACTCCTTTAAACATTTATGTGTTGTAAATTATATCAGAAATTCGAAAAATATTCAATATCAGCCGCCGAATATTCAAAATAATGTATATTTAAACGCATAAATGAATAATTGTTTTCGCGCCTCAAAATAAAATCAACTTGAAAAAGCAGCGAAATCGCCTGTAATCACGCCTTTAATTATGCGTAATAAGCTAATTTAAGGCGAATATCGGGCAAAATTTGTGCAACTGCTCAAATTTGCATAAATATTCAAAAAGGACTTGATTTTTTCAAAACAAGTAGTATAATGTAATAGAACCAAAGAAACCCCCAAGGCTCGGAGCCGTCGAGGGCAGACAATAAAACAGATTACATTTTACGGAGGAAATCAAAATGGCTGACAATAAAATCAAAAAGGTAGTTTTAGCATATTCGGGCGGTCTTGACACGTCCATCATCATCCCCTGGCTTAAGGAAAATTACGACAACTGCGAGGTTATCGCGGTGTCCGGCAACGTAGGTCAGGGCACAGAGCTTGACGGCCTCGAGGAAAAGGCTATCAAAACAGGCGCTTCAAAGCTCTACATCGAGGATTTGAACAAAGAATTTGTTGAGGAATACATTTTCCCGACAGTTAAGGCTGGCGCGGTTTACGAGGGCAAGTACCTTCTCGGTACATCCTTCGCGCGTCCGATTATCGCAAAAAGGCTTGTGGAAATCGCCAAGGCTGAGGGCGCTGACGCTATCTGCCACGGTTGCACAGGTAAGGGTAACGACCAGGTTCGTTTTGAGCTCGCAATCAAGGCTTACGCTCCCGATATGAAGATCATCGCTCCTTGGAGGACATGGGAATTCAAGTCGCGTGAGGAAGAAATCGCTTACGCCGAGGCTAAGAACATTCCGCTCAAAATCAACCGCGAGACAAACTACTCAAAGGATAAAAACCTCTGGCACCTCAGCCACGAGGGACTTGACCTTGAAGATCCGGCAAACGAGCCGATGTATAACAAAGAGGGCTTCCTCGAGATGGGCGTATCCCCCGAGCAGGCTCCCGATAAGCCCGAGTATGTAACACTGAGCTTTGAAAAGGGTATTCCCGTAAAGCTCAACGGCGAGGCAGTAGGCTCGGTAGAGCTGATTGAAAAGCTCAACGAAATCGGCGGACGTAACGGCGTTGGTATCACCGACATCGTAGAAAACCGCCTTGTAGGTATGAAGGCGCGCGGTGTTTACGAGACCCCCGGCGGAACAATCCTCTACGCCGCTCACGATAAGCTCGAGGAAATCTGCCTTGACAAGGACACCCTTCACTACAAAAAGAACCTTGCCAACACCTTTGCCGATTTGGTATACGACGGCAAGTGGTATACACCTCTGCGCGAGGCTATGTCGGCATTTGTTGACAGCACTCAGGAGTATGTAACCGGCGAGGTTAAGCTAAAGCTCTACAAGGGCAACATCATCGACGCAGGCGTTACAAGCCCCTATTCGCTCTATGATGAAGAAATTGCGACCTTCGACGAGGACGAGGTTTACGATCAGAACGACAGCGCAGGCTTCATCAACCTCTTCGGACTTCCCATCAAGGTCCGCGCGAAAAAAGGACTTATTAAATAAGAGTTTGATAATCATTTTCGGGCAGGGTGAAATACCCCTGCCCATAAAGTGTTTTTATAAGGATGTGTGTTTATTGTGGCAACTGAGAAAAATAGCTGCAATTTATTAAAAAAATTCATAATTGCTCTTATTGTTATTTTTTGTCTAACGTTAACTGTAACAATAATACTAATGTGGATGTTTTTCAATGGAAATCTCATGACACGCTTGACTTCCTTAAATATAGAAAATCAAATTTTAACTTTATTAATATTTATACTTGTTACTGTTGCTGAATTTATTGCGTTGATTGTATTGCTGGGGATTTTGGGCATAAAACAAGACAAAAATAATGAAAATAAATAATTTGAGGTAGAAAAATGCAGCTTTGGAAAGGCAGATTTAAAAAGGAATTATCAAAAACAACAAACGACTTCAACAGTTCAATTCCGTTTGACAGCCGTATGTACCGCGAGGATATTGAGGGCAGCATCGCCCACGCGACAATGCTCGGCAAGTGCGGAATCATCAGCGAGGAAAGCGCCGAGGATATCATAAAAGGCCTTAACGGAATCCTTGCCGATATCGACAGCGGAAAGCTGAAAATTGATATGGAAGCCGAGGACATCCACACCTTTATCGAGGGCGAGCTGACTAAGCGTATCGGCGACAACGGCAAGAGACTCCACACTTCAAGAAGCCGTAACGACCAGGTTGCTGTGGACGTAAAGCTCTACCTCAAAAAAGAGGTTGTCAACGTTAAGAACCTCGTGGTTGACCTCATCAAGGTTATCGCGGATAAGGCTGAAAAATACAGCGACACCGTAATGCCCGGCTACACCCATTTGCAGAGGGCGCAGCCCATCACCTTCGGCCATCATCTTCTCGCTTACGGCGAAATGCTGTTAAGGGACGTTTCTCGACTTGAGGACTGCCTTAAAAGAATGGACGAAATGCCGCTCGGCTCGTGCGCTCTCGCAGGCACAACCTACCCCATTGACAGAACAATCACAGCCGGTCTCCTCGGCTTTGACAGAATAACAAACAACTCGCTCGACGGAGTTTCCGACCGCGACTACTGCATTGAGTTTGCTTCCGTGCTCTCGATAATTATGGTGCACCTCAGCCGTTTTTCAGAGGAAATTATTATGTGGTGCAGCTGGGAGTTTAAGTTTGTCGAGCTCGACGACGCATTCTCAACCGGCTCGTCGATTATGCCGCAGAAAAAGAACCCCGATATCGCTGAGCTCGTCCGCGGAAAAAGCGGCCGCGTGTTCGGAGATACAATGACGCTCTTGACAGTGATGAAGGGCATAGCGTTGGCGTACAACAAGGATATGCAGGAGGACAAAGAGGCGATTTTTGACGCGGTCGATACCGTAAAAATGTGCCTGACAGCCTTCACCCCGATGCTCGATACAATGCGCGTAATTCCGCAGAATATGCGCAGGGCGGCGGCAGGCGGCTTTATCAACGCCACCGACTGCGCCGACTGGCTGACCAAAAACGGCGTGCCGTTCCGCGACGCCTACAAGGCGACCGGTGAGCTCGTCGCAAGGTGCATTGAGCTCGGCACGGATTTAGAGAGTCTCCCAATTGAGGAGTACAAGGCGGTCTGCAACGTCTTTACCGAGGACGTATACAAGGCAATCTCGCTTGAATACTGCGTTTCACAGCGCACCGCCTTCGGCGGCCCCGCCCCCGAATTGGTAAAAGCCCAGGCACAGCGCATAAAGGAAATCGCGGAAAAGCTGTGACAAGTTCGCGGCAATCTAAACGCAAATTAATGCGTTTGCAAAATTACGATTATTCTCAAAACGGAATGTACTTTGTGACGGTTTGCACCCAAAATAGAGCAAACCTGCTCGCTGACGTTGAAACCGTAGGGGCGGACCCGTGTGTCCGCCCGAATACAGCAGGACTTATGGTAGAGCGCGTGCTTAACAAACTATGCAGCAAATATCAGAACATAAAAATAGACTGTTACTGCATAATGCCGAATCATATTCAATTTATTCTGTTTATTCACACGGACGCTTCAACGGGCGGACACATGGGTCCGCCCCTACCGGAAATGGTGCAGTGGCTGAAAACACAAACAACCAATGAATATATAAAGCTGGTAAAAAGCGGAGTGTTAAAACCGTTTGACAAGCACGTATGGCAAAGGTCGTTTTACGAGCACGTTATCAGGAATGAGAATGATTTGTACGAAACAAGAAGATACATAGAAGGTAATCCTGTTAACTGGATTAAAGATAAATATTACGGGTGATATTATGACAATAAAAGCAGGAATCGTAGGTGCTACGGGTTATGCAGGCGCGGAGCTTGTAAGGCTTCTTTACGCTCACCCCAAGGCTGAAATCGCGGCTATCAGTTCGGTTTCGTTCGAGGGACAAAAATTAAGCGACGTTTACCCGTCCTACAAATTCTTAAACGATATGGTGTGCGAAAATCAGGACGCTGTGGTTGAAAAGAGCGACGTAATCTTTGCCGCTCTGCCGCACGGACTTTCCCAGGAGCTCGCTGAAAAATGTATGAAGGCAGGCAAGGCGTTTATCGACCTCGGAGCGGACTTCCGTCTCGAGAGCGAGGACGAGTACACCGAATGGTACGGCGGAACCTTTCTTGATAAAGAGCTCCACAAGCAGAGCGTTTACGGTCTGCCTGAGTTTTTCAGAAAGCAGATTAAGGGCAAAAAGCTAATCGCCAACCCCGGCTGTTACACAACCTGCTCGCCCCTGGCAATCGCTCCTGCAATCGTGAACGGCTTAATCAGCACAAAGGGAATTATCTGCGACTGCAAGAGCGGCGTAACAGGTGCCGGAAGAAAGCCTACTCAGGGCAATCATTTTCCCGAGCTTAACGAGGGCTTCCACGCCTACAAGGTTGCTTCTCACCGCCACACTCCCGAGATTGAGCAGACCTTATCGCGTCTCAGCGGCGAGGACGTTACAATCACCTTTGTACCGCACCTTCTGCCCGTCAACAGGGGAATTTTGGCGACGGTTTACGCCGACATTAAGGAAGGCGTGACCTTTGAGCAAATCAGAAAAGCCTACGAGGACTACTACAAGGATGAGTTCTTTGTAAGACTTCTCGACGACGGCAAGTGCGCCGATATTCACAACGTGCGCTATTCAAACTTCTGTGATATTTCAATTCACCACGACGAGCGCGCGAACAAGCTTGTAGCCTGCGCGGCGATTGACAATATGGTCAAGGGCGCGGCAGGCCAGGCGATTCAGAATATGAACATCATTTTCGGAATTGATGAAAAAACAGGGCTGGTAATTATGCCGCCTGCCTTCTAGGGATAAAGCTATGGAAAACTATTTTTTTATTGACGGCAATGTAACCTCACCGCTCGGCTTCACCGCCAACGGAGTTTCAGCAGGAGTTAAGGCGTACACCAACGCCGCGGCAGGTATTGCCGACGAGCCCATTGAGGGCGTTAAAAGCGGCAAGCGCGACCTTGCGATGATTTACTGCGAAAAGCAGTGCAGCGCCGCCGCAATCTTCACAAAAAATCTGGTTAAATCAGACACAATATACGTTACCCAAAAGCACCTGCAAAACGGCAGGGCGCAGGCGGTGATTGTCAATTCGGGCAACGCCAACGCCTGCAATCCCGACGGCTATGATAAGGCAGAGGCTATGTGCAAGCTTGCTGCCGTTGCTCTCGGAGTTGCCGAGGACGACGTTATCGTCGCTTCAACGGGAGTTATCGGTCAGGCTCTGCCGATAGAACCGATACAAAAGGGCGTTGACGAGCTGAAAAATATTCTCAGCCGCGACGGCGGAACAAACGCCGCCGAGGCGATTATGACCACCGACACCGTCAAAAAGCAGTGGGCGGTTCAGCTCACCCTCGACGGCAAAACCGTTACAATCGGCGGAATCGCCAAGGGCAGCGGAATGATTCACATCAATATGGGCACAACCCTGTCGTTTGTCACCACCGACGCGGCAATTTCGGCGGAAATGTTAAAATCCGCACTTGTCGAAGCTGCCGATGTGAGCTATAATATGGTAAGCGTGGACGGAGACACCTCGACCAACGACACCCTCGCGGTAATGGCGTCCGGTCTTGCCGGAAACACCGAAATCACCGAAAAAAACGACGATTATTATAAATTCACCGAGGCTCTCACCGCAGGCTTTAAGAAGGTAGCGAAAATGCTTGCCGCCGACGGCGAGGGAGCGACAAAGCTCGTAATCTGCAAGGTTGACGGCGCGAAGGATGAAGCTGCCGCAAAAACAATCGCCAAAAGCGTAATCTGTTCAAGCCTTGTAAAGGCTGCTATGTTCGGCGCGGACGCAAACTGCGGAAGAATTCTCTGCGCCATAGGCTACAGCGGAGCCGAGGTTAACCCCAAGAAAATCGACGTATCATACAAATCCGCCAAGGGCGAGATTTTAGTCTGCAAGGACGGCTTTGGATTGTCATTTGACGAGGACAAGGCAAAGGAAATCCTCCTCGAAAGCGAAATCGACATCATAATCAACCTCGCCGACGGAGCAGGAACAGCCGAAGCCTATGGCTGCGATTTAACTTACGATTATGTAAAAATAAATGGGGACTACAGGACGTAATAGTTGAAAATTGAAAGTGGAAAGTTGAAAATTGTATGACACAAAACTTATGAATAGAGGACTAACAAATGGATAATGCCAATCGTGCAAAAGTTTTAATACAGGCAATGCCTTACATAAAAAAATTCGTCGGTGAGACAATCGTCGTTAAGTACGGCGGCAACGCCATGCTCAACGAGGAGCTAAAGTCTGCCGTAATGAGCGACCTTGTGCTTATGCAGCTTGTCGGAATCAGCGTTGTGCTGGTTCACGGCGGCGGACCGGAGATTAACTCAATGCTCGACGCTGTCGGCAAGGAGAGCGTTTTCAAGGACGGAATGAGAGTTACCGACGACGAGACAATCGACATCGTGCAGATGGTTCTGGCAGGCAAGGTCAACAAAAGCCTTGTTCAGCACCTTGAGCACCACGGCGGAAAGGCGCTGGGAATGTGCGGACTTGACGGCAGACTTTTAATGGCTGACAAGCTCGCCTCGGCTCACGACTTGGGATATGTAGGCGAAATTCGCGAGGTCAACCCCGAGCCGCTCAGAATGGCGATGAAGGACGGCTATATCCCGATTGTCGCGACTGTTGCAGGCGGCTATGACGGCAAGGTTTACAACATCAACGCCGACCTCGCCGCGGCTCAGATTGCCGCAAAGCTCCGTGCGAAAAAGCTGATTTTAATGACCGACATCCGCGGACTTCTCAGGGATGTTGACGACGAAAATTCGCTCATCCCCGTGGTAAACGTAAGCGAGGTTTCCATGCTCAAGCGCGACGGCATTATTAAGGGCGGTATGATTCCCAAAATCGACTGCTGTGTAGAGGCTGTCCGCAACGGCGTTAACCGCGCCCATATCATCGACGGCAGAATCGAGCACTCAATCCTGCTCGAGCTGTTCAGCGACGAGGGTATCGGCACAATGTTCTATCAACTCTAAAATCAAAGGGATAAGGTATAAGGGAAAAGGTATATGGAAATTCGTCCAATGACAATTGCCGATTACGACGAGGTTTTCGCGATGTGGCAGATAACCTCAAAACGCGCGTTGTCGCAGGCAGATGAAAAAAGTCAAATCGAGCGCTATTTAAGCCGCAACAGCGGTATGAGCCAAGTCGCGGTAATTGACGGAAAAATCGTCGGCACAGTCCTCGCAGGGCACGACGGCAGACGCGGATTTATCCACCATATGGCGGTTCTGCCCGAGTACCGCAGAAGGCATATCGGGCATAAGCTTGCCGAAAAGGCGGTAGAAAAAATCGCCGCCGACGGTATCGACAAAACCCATATTTTCTGCTATCAAACAAACGAGGCAGGGCAAAAGTTTTGGAGCGATTTCGGCTTTGAAAAGCGTGACGATGTTTTTGTATTTTCATTTAACAATAAGGAAAAGTGACCACTATGAACACCAAGGAAAAAGACTTAAAATATATAATGCACACCTACGGCAGGTACGACGTCGCGCTGAAAAGCGGCAAGGGCGCTGTTGCGTTTGACGAAAACGGCAAGCGTTATATCGACGTAAGCTCGGGTATCGGCGTAAACAGCCTCGGCTATTGCGACGAAGGCTGGGTAAAGGCGGTGTCCGCCCAGGCAGGAACAATCCAGCATATGTCAAACTACTTTTACAGCGAGCAGGCTTCAAACCTCGCTGAAAAGCTCTGCAAATTCACAGGGATGTCAAAGGTCTGCTTCGGAAACAGCGGAGCGGAGGCTAATGAAATCGCTATCAAAATCGCGAGAAAGTACAGCTTTGACAAGTATGGCGCAGACCGCAACGAGATTATCACCCTGCGCGATTCCTTCCACGGCAGAACCGTGACAACCCTCTCTGCCACAGGACAGGACGTGTTCCACAACTTTTTCTTTCCGTTTACGGACGGCTTTAAGTTTGTGACAGCGAACGATATTGACGCGCTCAAGGACGCCGTATCAGACAAAACCTGCGCGGTTATGTTTGAGGTTATTCAGGGCGAGGGCGGAGTAAATATCCTCGATAAAGACTACGTAAAACAGCTTGCTGAATTCTGCGCCGAGCGCGATATTCTTATGATTTGCGACGAGGTTCAGACGGGAATCGGCAGAACAGGCAAGTTCTACGCCTTCCAAAATTTCGAAATTTTACCCGACTTGGTTACTTCCGCAAAAGGGCTCGGCGGCGGACTTCCGATAGGCGTTTGCCTTTGCGCGGATAAGCTAGGGGACGTTATGGGAATTTCAAGCCACGGCAGTACCTTCGGCGCGAATCCAGTAGTCTGCGCAGGCGCAAATTACGTTGTCGACACCGTAGCCGACGAAAAGTTTTTGAGCTCGGTAGAGGAAAAGGGCGAGTACCTTGAAGCCAAGCTCAGACAGATTAAAGAAGTAAAAAATGTCCGCAGAATGGGACTTATGGTCGGCATTGAAATTGAAGCCGACGCCCATGACGCAGCCGCAAAATGCGTTGAAAACGGACTTTTGATAATAACCGCCAAAAAACTGCTCAGAATGTTGCCTCCGCTCACAATCACGCAGGCAGAGCTTGACGAGGCGGTACAGATACTTAAAAAAACATTGAAGGAGATAGACTGATATGAAGCATTTACTAAAGCTCGAGGACTGGACGACCGAGGAGATTATGCACTGCCTTAACCTCGCCGACCAGCTCAAATACGAGCAAAAGCACGGCATTGAGCACAAGCACTTAAAGGGTAAAACCCTCGGAATGATTTTTGAAAAATCGAGCACACGTACACGCGTTTCCTTTGAGGTGGGTATGACTCAGCTCGGCGGTTATCCGCTGTTCCTGTCGTCAAACGATCTGCAAATCGGCAGGGGAGAGCCTGTTCAGGACACCGCGCGCGTTCTGTCGCGCTTTATCGACGCGATTATGATCCGCACCTTTGAGCAGAGCGAGGTTGAAGCTCTCGCCGAGTACGGTTCAATCCCGATTATCAACGGCCTTACCGACTACTGCCATCCCTGCCAGGTTCTCGCAGACCTTATGACAATCCGCGAGTTCAAGGGCAAGCTCGAGGGCTTAAAGATGTGCTTTATTGGCGACGGAAACAATATGATGAATTCGCTCATCGTCGGTGCACTGCGCACAGGTATGAGCTTTTCAGCGGCTTGTCCCGAGGGCTATATGCCGCCCGAGCATATCCTCGAGTTCGGCAAGAGCTTTGGCGATAAGTTCGAAATCGTAACTGACCCCAAGGAAGCGGCAAAGAACGCCGACGTTGTTCTCACCGACGTTTGGGCGTCCATGGGACAGGAAGAAGAAAAGAAAATCCGCGAGGCTGCCTTTGAGGGCTATCAGGTAAACGAGGAGCTTATGACCGTAACAAACGAGGGTTGTATGGTGCTCCACTGCCTGCCTGCGCACCGCGGAGAGGAAATCACAGCGGATGTATTCGAGGCTCACGCAGATGAAATCTTCGAGGAAGCCGAGAACCGTCTCCACGCTCAAAAGGCAGTTCTTGTTGAGTGTCTGCTCGACAAAAAGGAAGAGGAAATCACTCCCTGATATTTTTAAATTAAAACGCGCTGTACGGTCAAACGACTGTACAGCGCATTTTTACAAGTTATTTGATTGTTTCCGCGAATTTTATTACAGCGTCCGCGGCCTGCTTTTGCTGTTCCTCGCTCGAAGTCGCTGCCTTTCCGTCGCCCGACTGTTCGCCGTAGTTGCCGTACTGGGCGTGGTTTCCTCCCTCGATAACGACCTCGGTAAAGTCCTTGGGGAAAAGCTCAGCGGCTTTTTTGTATGCCTCACTGTCGAGCACCTTGTCACAAGTTCCGTAGACTGACAAAACCGTTTTGCCGTCGGGGATTTTCTTAATCGGGTACGCCGCAAGGAGCGCCGCGCCGTCAACATTTTCATGTTCAGCGCAGTAGCTTGCCGCAATCATACCGCCCATCGAGTGTCCCGACAAAATCCACTTGTCGTAGTTGTAATTTTCAATGATTTTGTCCGCGGCTTTTGAGTTCAAAATCGCAATCCGCATAGGCATTTTCAGAAGAAAGCAGTCAACTCCGCCGTCCGCGATTTTTTCCATCAGCGGCATATACGCTTCGCTGTCAACCTTCGCTCCGGGGTAAAAAATCAGCGCGGTTTTATCTCCCTTTCCGTCGATAAAATATCCGCCGTCAATCTCCGTAACCTTCGTGCTGCCCTGAGTTGAAAAGGCTTCAACCGCCCTTTCCTCGGCAGAATAGTGGATGTTTAGGAACATAAATCCGCCTGCAAGCATAACCGCAAATGAGATTAAAACGCAGATAATTACGTGCACCGCCATGCGCGGTTTTTTCTTTAATTTCCGCCTTATTAAGCCTGCAATTAAAAAGCTAAGCCCGAAAACCACGGCAAGCGCGGCTATGGACAAAAACATATATTTCATACATATCACCTCACCAAGTATATCACCCATCTGCGCAAAAATCAACCGCCGAAAACTCTTGACTTGTCGCCCACAATATATTATTATCAAATAAAAAAGAAAGCGTGATTAATATGAAACGGTTTTTAGTTGCGGTCGATTTGCAAAAGGACTTTGTCGACGGAGCTCTCGGCACAAATGAAGCGCAGGCGATTGTCCCGAATGCTGTAAAAAAGATAAAAAGCTTTGACGGAAAAATCTTCGTCACCTTCGACACCCACTCTGAAAATTATCTGAGCACAGCCGAGGGCAAAAAGCTGCCCGTAACGCACTGTGTAAAGGGCACAGACGGCTGGCAGTTGAACGCGAATATTCAAAAGGCGCTCGACGGCAAGGATTATATATCGGTAGAAAAGCCCACCTTCGGCTTGGTCGATTTGCCGGGGCTCATTGAAAAGGAAGCAAACGGCGAGGAATTCGAAATTGAGCTAATCGGACTATGCACAGACATTTGCGTTGTCAGCAACGCCCTGCTCTTAAAGGCGAACTTCCCCGAAGCGCCGATTGCGGTTGATTCAAGCTGCTGCGCAGGCGTAACGCCGCAGGCTCACAAATCAGCGCTCGACACGATGAAAAGCTGTCAGATAGACATTTTGTAAAGGAGAAAACTATGTACAATTTTAACGCGGAAAAGGTAAAAAACGATTGCGTGCAGTGGATTCGCGACTTTTTTGAAAAGAGCGGAAAGGGCTGCAACGCGGTTGTCGGAATTTCAGGTGGAAAGGACAGCTCGATTGTCGCGGCGCTGTGCGTTGAAGCGCTCGGCAAAGACCGCGTAATCGGCGTGCTTATGCCGTGCGGCGAGCAGAGCGATATCGACATGGCAAAGCTGCTTGTAGACACGCTTCAAATCAAGCATTACATCATCAACATCAAGGACGCGGTTGACGGCTTAACCGCGGCAATCCCTTTTGAGCTCTCGGAGCAGAGCCGTGTTAATCTCCAGCCGAGAATCAGGATGTCAACGCTCTACGCAGTGTCGCAGAGCAACAACGGCAGAGTTGCCAACACCTGCAATCTCTCCGAGGATTGGGTAGGTTACTCAACGCGCTACGGCGATTCCGTAGGCGATTTCAGTCCCTGCTCGGGCATTACCGTTGCCGAGATGAAGCAAATCGGCAGACTGCTCGGACTTCCCGACGCGCTTATTGACAAGGCGCCGTCCGACGGACTTTGCGGAAAGACCGACGAGGACAACCTCGGCTTTACCTACGCTGAGCTCGACCGTTACATCCGCGAGGGCGTAATCGAAAATCAGGAGCACAAGGCGCTGATTGACCGCAAGCACGAGCTGAATTTGTTTAAGCTCGAGGTTATGCCGTCGTTCAAGCCCGAAATTTAACACAAAAACACCGTCAACCCGAGCAAGTCTAAGGTTGACGGTTTCTTTTATCTATTCAAAAATGTATGCAAAAAATCTCTGAAAATCGGCTCCCACGCGCTTTCGTGGTGCTTTTCTTCGGGCAGAACAATCTCGGTCATCATATCGGGCGGATAGCACTCGCTCAAAATATCGTAGGTCTGCTCCACGCTCTCAAAAATATCCTGCTCCAGTTCGTCTCCGGCGCCCGTATAAATATAAAGGTACGGCATTTCGGGCTTTAGGCTCTCGTAAATCCAGCGGCGCATATCGTCTGCGGAATACAGCAAAAACGCAGGGGAGAATACGCCTGCATAGCTAAACTTATTGCAGTGGCTGACCGCAGTAAAAAACGATTGCAAGCCTCCCGAGGAGCTTCCGCAAAACGCGGTGTTTTTTCTGCCTTTCTTAACCGGGAACTGCGCTTCAACGGCAGGCATAACGGTGTTAATTACAAAGCCGTCGAAAATCTCGCCCTCCGGCGCGGTAAAGTCCGGCATCTCTTCGGGAGAAGCCTCGCCGATAGATTTCGGCGTAAGCTCATTATCGCGCCATTTATTGTCGTTGTGAATTCCCACGATAATCGCGGCTTTTCCGCTCAGCTCACGCTCTGCTCTTACCGCCTCTCGCGTATGCCAGCAGCCCCATGTCGCGGTCTTTTCATCAAACAAATTCTGACCGTCGGTCATATATATCACAGGCAGCTTTTCGCTGTCCTTATGCGCCGGAACATACACGCGAACGCGCCTGTCATCCTTATCGGGGTAGGGCAAATAAAGCTCAAAAATTTTTTCCTCAATCATTTTCCAACACTCCTTATACTTAATAATACACTACGTCTGCGCTTATTTCAATAATAATAAAAATTTTACTTGTCTAATTGTGCGTTTTTTGGTAAGATATCATTAGATTATTTTATGACGGTGATAATATGGAAAACAATGTTAGTATTTACGGCGAACACAAGCCTGAGCTTGAAAAGCTACTCAACAGTATTTTGCTGCAGGTGTCGGAAATCCGCGAGGAGATGAAGTCTCAGCTCGGTATTGACCCCGTGGAGCACTGTCTCGGCAGAATCAAGTCAGAGGACAGTATGCGCGAAAAGTGCGTGAGAAAGAATCTGCCCGTAACCACCGAATCCGCGCTTGAAAAAATATATGACGCGGTGGGTGTAAGAATTGTCTGCGCCTTTGTCGACGACGTGTTCACCATCCGCGACTACATTGTAAATTCAGGCAGGTACGAGGTCATCAACGAAAAGGACTACATCAATACCGCCAAGCCGAACGGCTACCGCAGCTATCATATGATTTTGCGCGTCGGCGGCAAGTATCACGCTGAAATTCAGCTCCGTACAATTTCAATGGACACTTGGGCGGCGCTGGAGCACCATTTGAAATATAAAAAGAAAATAGGCGCAAGGCAAAAGCTGATTGAAGAGGAGCTTAAGCGCTGCGCGGACGAGCTCGCCTCAACCGACCTTTCAATGCAGACCATCCGCGATATGATTTTAGAAGGAGATAACTGATGAAAATACTTCTCGCAGAGGACACCAAGGATTTAAATAAAGTTCTGTGCGCCGTTTTGGAGCACGAGGGCTATGACGTTGACGCCGCGTTTGACGGCGAAGAAGCGCTGGAGTTTGTAAATAACGACAGCTACGACTGCCTTATATTCGACATAATGATGCCCAAAAAGGACGGTATCGAGGCGCTTAAAGAGGTCAGAGAAAAAAAGATTGTAACGCCTGTGCTCATGCTCACCGCAAAGGCTGAGGTTGACGACCGCGTAGCCGGACTTGACGCAGGGGCTGACGACTACCTGACAAAGCCGTTCGCAATGAAGGAGCTGCTCGCAAGAGTACGCGCCCTTACGCGCCGCAAAAACGAGTATGAGGAAGGCGACGTCACCTATAACGACGTAACATTAAAGGCGCAGACCTTTGAGCTCTCCGCAAAAAACAGCGTGAGGCTCTCGGTCAAGGAGTTCGAGCTTATGCAGCTTTTAATGCGCAACACAGGCAGGAGCTTGACGGCTGAATTTATTCTCAGTAACGTTTGGAGCCGCGAGCCCGACGCCGACCCCGACACCGCGTGGCTTTATGTTTCGTACCTAAAGCGCAAGCTAAAGGCGGTTGCCGCGAATGTTGAGATTACCGGTGATTTGGAAACTGGATTTACTCTAAAGTAGGAGTGCTTTTATGAATGAGAGAGCGATAAAAAAACTCAGGCACAAATTCGTCTGGACGGCAACGGTGTCGTTTGTCGGCGTAATGGTGGTTATGTTCCTGATTATCTATTCGGTGAACGTTGTGACAACAATGCGCCAGGTTTCATACACCTTCGAGTACCTCTATGAGCACGACGGCGAAATAACCGTTGACGACAACATAAACGAAGAGGAATTGATGAAGGAAATCCGTCCCGAGGACAGGAGCTTTTTTTATCAGACGGTTCAGGATTTGTTCAACACAGGCTTCAGCTCGACCGAGTTTATCTACTCAATCCGATACTTTTCCGTGACATACAATTCCGACAACCAGCCTGTTAAGGTTGTATCAAAGCATATGGCGATGGTCGACGATATCCAGGCGGTCAAGATTGCCGACAAGGCGCTTAAAAGCAGTGATGACAGCGGCTATTACGACGGAATGATGTATCAGAAAAAGAAGGTCGGCAACAACACGCTGGTAATTTTTGTCGACGTCAGCGGACAGATAGCCAACGTCCGCAGAATCGGCAGCATTCTCGTGGCGATTACGCTGCTCGGTTCAATCCTCGCGCTGATTGTGTTCAGGCTTATTTCGGGAAGGGTTATCAGACCTGAAATCGAAGCCGCCGAACAGCAAAAGCGGTTTATTACAAACGCAGGTCACGAGCTGAAAACACCGCTCGCGGTAATCCGCGCCAACACCGAGCTGGAGATGATGATGCACGGCGAGGACGAGTGGAACCGGTCGACAATGAACCAGGTTGACCGTATGACCGGGCTTATCAGAGATCTTGTGCTCGTCGCAAAAGCCGAGGAGCAGGAGGACAAAAAGGAGCTCTCTGTAATCGACGCTTCCGAAACCGTCAAAAAGGCGGTTGATGATTTTTCGTCGGTCGCCGAGAAAAACGGCATTAAGCTTGCGCAGGAAATCGCTGACGGCGTGTCGCTTAAGATGAACCCCGACCTGCTCACCCAGCTCGCCGTAATACTCACAGACAACGCGGTTAAATACTGCGACGAAAACGGCACAGTGACCGTTAAGCTCGTTCAAAAGGGCAAGGGAATCCGCCTTGCTGTGTCGAACAACTACGCCGAGGGCGGCGGAGTTGACTACAGCAAATTTTTCGACCGTTTCTACCGTAAGGACGAAAGCCATAACATCGACAAGGGCGGCTACGGAATCGGACTGTCCATCGCTGAGGGTATTGTTTCAAAGTACAACGGAAGCATAAACGCCTCGTGGAAGGACGGCGTAATTACCTTCGAATGTAAAATTAAAGGATAATAAAATGACCGTTTGCAAATTATGCAGACGGTCATTGTTTACTTATTGCTCTTGTAATCTTTATACAGCCTGAAAAGCTGACGGTATTCGTAGTTGTATTCCTCAACGGCGTTGTCAAAGTAAAAGCTGACAAATTTCTGCTTACCCTTTGCTTTGTTCAGCATTTTACTGAATATCGGCTTGGAGTAAAACAGCTTTTGCGCCTTCTTGCCGTCGGTCACGGCGCGTTTTAATGACTTAACGCTGTCAAGATAAACGCATTTCGGGCTCTTACTTTGCATAGCCTGCGCCGCGGGAATTCCCGACTGCAACGCCATATACAGCCCTTCGCTCGAGATTGGGTCGGCAAAGCCTGCCGAATCACCTGCAAGCATAACGTTTTCGGGCAGCTTGTTTTGATTTACAACCTCGCCGTAAGGCAAGAACGCTCCTACGTACTTTACTTCATCGGGATTAACGTCCATATCGAGCAGAAAATCCGCGAGAATTTCTTTATAGTCAACCTCTTTTTTATACTGGTTGACCGCTCCTGCGCAGACGGTATCGCCGTGCGGAAATACCCAGATATATCCGCCGTCAATGTACTCAAAGTAAATGTCAATGCTTTCGGTATTTAGCTTTTCCTTTGGGATGTACGCCTCAATTCCAAACGCGAGCTTATCCTTTTTAACCCCAAGCTTTTTGCGGCTCATACTCAGCGCGCCGTCGGCAAAAACAAGGTATTTGTATTCAACCGTCTTTCCGCTTTTTAGGTGAATTTTATTTGCGATGCAGTCAATTCTCCTGACCGTTTCGCCCTCAAAAATCGCACCGCCGAGGCTTTTGTACCGCTGAACCAAAGCGTTGTCAAAGTCAAACCGCTTGACAAGGCGCACGGTATTTTTAAGCGGAGCGCTTACAAGCTCGTCATTACCTCTTAAAAGCCTGATTTGCGAAGCGCTGTCGCAGAACAGACTGTCGGTATCTTCCTCACCGAACAGCTTGTTAATCAGGCGGAAGGTCTTGCCGGTGACAAGCCCTGCGCAGGTTTTTCTGCGCGGAAAAACCGCCTTGTCTATTATGCAGTTGCTTATGCCGCGCCGCTGCAGGGTTATTCCGCAAGCCGAGCCGCACGGTCCTGCACCGATAATCACGGTGTTGTATTTAACATACATCTCTATCCTCTTTCATAACAATATAATTTAATTATAGCATCAGCGGACTTTTTGTCAACAAAGCGTATTGCAAAAACCGCGCCGATGTTGTATCATAAATTAAATAATAAAAACAGGGTGAGAAAATGGCGTATTTCGGAAAATTTTATCTCGATAAGGAAAAGGACATAATAGTTGAGCTGAGTATGGAACAAAGCGGACTTTTTTACGTTCTGCGCACTCCAAACCATGCTAAGGGAAACTTAATAACAAACCTTGCGAACCTCTGCAATTTAAAGCTCAGCACAGGCGACGACGGTTTAAAGATAATCAGGGGAGAAGTGCCCTGCTATATTGATGAGCGCAACCGCGAGGTATATGTTTTCCGCCTTGCCGATACCAAGGTTGCAAACATCTATCCCGACGGCGAAATTGAGCGAAAGGCGTATATCCCTGCGATTTCCAAAACCCTGATGAGCCAGACAAAGGACTACCGCCTTGACCACAAAAAAACGCTCGTAAAAACCTACATCCGCCGCGAGTGCAAATTCCGAACCGACCTTCACACCCATATGAACGCAAACCTCGACGCCGATTTGCTGATTGCCCTCGGAATTTACCACCAGATAAAATATCCGCTCTACTATATAAAAAAGCTAAAGCTCAGGTGCACCGACATCCAGAACAAGAAGCTTCGGGAGCAGAGGAAGGCTGTCGCGGAAAAGTACGCGGACAGTCCGCTTAAGGGCAAGTACCACACGCGCAAAATCGACGACAACACCTTTATAAACTTCGCGGATTTAATCTTAAATAACCTCGAAAACGCCGCGTATAATATCCCGAAAATCCGCGCGTCGCTCACCATTCTAAAGGACGGACAGGCTGTGTTTACAAACCTCGAAAAGGTCTATCTGTACCGCTATGTGTTCACAAAGGGCACGCCGTCCGAAAATCAAATTCCGCTTAAAATGTTCAGGAACATCCCCGATTCCGACATAGCCTCGGCGGTCGGCAGAATGATTGCCGACGGAAAAAGCCCCGACTACCGCGGTTTTGGGCTGTTTGAAAATAAACTGTTATGGATTGCGCGCAGCAGTAAAAGCCGCGGCGTAAAGTATCTCGAAATCTCTGACACTACCCTCGTCAAGCATGAAGCCGCCGCAAAAATGCTTTCAAGCGTTCACCGCGTAATGCCCTTAATCACGCGCGAAACAGGCGTTGTTATCCGCTTCCTCGCTTCAATCCGCCGTATTCCGCTCACAATTGTCAGGGACAGTGCAAAGCTTTTTGAGGACGTTCAGCGCCAGCTTCGGGTTATCAGGGCAATCGCCCCTGACCCGTACGTTGCAGGCAGCGACATCATCGGAGAGGAGATTAACGACATCCGCGAGCTGCAGCCCGTACTGCGTGAGCTTGTCTCGGTCGCGGCTGAAAACGACGGCTTTGTAATCAGAATTCACGCAGGAGAAAACGACAGCCTGCGCGACAACGTCGCAAACAGCCTTGCCTGCGTTAAGGAGTCGCTTTCAGAAGGACAAAAAATGCCGTATCTGCGAATCGGTCACGGACTTTACACCGCGAACCTCAACTCGCCCAAGGGCAAGCAGCTTATTGAGGATTTGCGCGAGAGCCGCGCCGTGCTCGAATTCCAGCTAACCTCAAACGTCCGCCTTAACAACCTAACCGCCCTTGCAAACCACCCGTTAAAGCAGTACCTCAGGGGTGGAGTAAGCTGCGTTCAGGGCACTGACGGCGGCGCAATCTATGGCACGGACTCAATCGACGAACAGCTCGCGCTCGAAAGGCTACTCGATTTAAGCTATGACGATATGCTTAAAATGCGCGAGAGCGAAAACCGCGTGTTAACCAAAAGCCTTGACGTGTTTAATAAAAAAGCTGAGAGCTTCAACGCGCTGTTAAACGGAGAAGATATAGAAGAATTCCTAAATAAAAGGATTGAGCAGACTGCGCAGGACGAGAGCGAAATCATAATTTCACCCCAAAAGCTCGACAGCGAAGCCGCCCTTAAGGAGCAGATTCGCGAAATTCCGACGGACAAGGTTCCGGTCATCCTGCTCGGCGGAAGCTTCAACAGCCGCAGCCGCTCAACGCGGACTAAGCCCAAGCTTAAGGAGCTTGTAAGGCTGCTGACCGAAAGGCTTGACCCCGACAAGGTTTGCTTTGTAATCGGCAACCGCCTTACGGTCTATGAGCGTGAGCTTGCGGAGCTTGCAGGCGAAAGGTTTGAAATTTACGCCATTGTTCCCACGCGAATCACCCCTGCCGAGGCTTCAAGGCTTAAACGCGCAAACGTGGGTATTCGCGTTTCGATAGAGCCAACGGGAATGGGACTTTACAAAAGCTTTGCATACGAAATTTTCAAGCGCAGACCATCGGTGGTAGTCGCCCTCGACGGCAACTCCGCAGGCGCGAATACAATTCAGGAAGCCAAAAACGGCAAGCGCGAGGCGCGTATTTTCGTCTACCGCGGCGCAAAGGTGCTCTACTCAAAGGCTCAGGCAATTCAGGGCTACGTCAGCACCTTTGACGGTGCGGAGGTAATCGACAGCATTATCGCCTCGGTAGATAAGGTCTACAAAAAGATGAAATAAAAAAATTAAAATATTTAAGATTTTTAAGGTTCGTTTAAGTTTGCCTCCTTATAATCGGCACATAAACTTAAAGGAGGTTACTGTTATGTTAAAAAAATCTTTGGTAATTATTATTTCGGCACTCATCATTTCTTCCTTCGCGGCATGTACCGGCAACGCAGGTCAGAGCTCGTCAAGCTCATCAAGCGCGTCAAGCGTAACTTCCGGTTCTGCTGTATCGGCAGATTCATCAAGCTCAGGCAACTCGTCAAGCTCAGACAGCGGGGAAGTCACCTTCTCGGGATATGAAAAGGGAATAATCGACACAACAAATATATTCACAAAACGCGACCTTACCCAGACCGCCGACACTTCCTCGGCAAAAACCCTCGAGGTTTCCGACGGTCAGACCTTGAAAATAACTGAGGAAGGCGTTTATGTAATCAAAGGCATAGCCAAAAACTGCACAATCAGGGTTGAGGCTGACGACACAGCAAAGGTTCAGCTCGTGCTCGACGGCGTTAGCATTACTAACGACAGCACTCCGGCAATTTACGTTGTATCTGCCGACAAGTGCTTTGTCACCACCGGCGCCGACAGCACACTTTCCGTAACAGGCGCGTTCACAGCGGACAGCGACACCAATACCGACGCGGTTATCTTCTCAAAGGACGACCTCGTACTCAACGGCACAGCCGCCCTCACAATCAACTCAGCGCAGGGCAACGGCGTAACCGGCAAGGACGACGTTAAGGTTACAGGCGGAACATATAACATCACTTCCGCACTCGACAGCATTGAGGCTAACGACTCAATCGCCATTTACGACGGCACTCTCACAATCAACTCCTCAAAGGACGGCCTTCACAGCGAGAACAGCGACGACGACACCAAGGGATATGTTTATATCCACGGCGGCACTTTCACAATCAACGCCAAGAGCGACGCGGTTCAGGCGACTACCTATCTGCAAATTGACGGCGGCACATTCAAGCTCACCGCGGCAGAGGGCTTTGAGGGAACCTCGATTCAGATTAACGACGGCACAATTGATATTTCCGCTTCCGACGACGGCATCAACGGCGCTCAAAAGAGCAAGTCAATCGGCACTCCGAGCATTGAGATTAACGGCGGCAAGCTCACAATCGTTATGGGTCAGGGTGACACCGACGCGATTGACTGCAACGGAAACATCACCGTAAACGGCGGCACAATCGACATCACAGCCCAGATGTCATCGTTTGACTACGACGGCACAGCAACCTATAACGGCGGCACAATCATCATCAACGGTCAGGAGGTCAACTCAATTCCGCAGTCCATGATGGGCGGCGGCGGAATGGGCGGCAGAGGCGGCATGGGCGGTCAGATGGGCGGTCAGGCTCCCGACGCACAGAACGGCAACGGTTTCGGCGGCAACGGATTCGCAAGATAATTTGTAATAAAAAGCATAACTCGAAAGCGGCAGTCAAAACGGCTGCCGCTTTTTTGGTTGTCCAATGAAAAATACCACAAAACGCCCTTGATTTTACCCCATAATAACCCAAAATATGACAAAAAGGTTTCAAAACACTTGACTAAACACCCCTTTTTGAGGTATTATATTACAAAAAGGTAACAAATTCCCAAAGGAGTAATATAATGCAACATAAAAAGCGTAAAGGAATATTCGGCGCGGCAACAGCCGTTTTGTGCTCGCTGCTGATTCTTTCGTCATCTGCACTGCCCGTTTTCGCGGCTCAGGCGGACGAAGCTGCCGAGGTACAGCCTTCCGCGGTGACAACGGCGGTTCAGGCTGAAACTGAGGAAACAACAGCGGAAGCAACCGCTCCCGTTACAGAGGAAACACAGCCTGTTACAGAAACGGCGGAAGAAACAGAGCCTTCCGAAGCTCTGCCCGAAAAGGACGGCGAAGCTCTCGGCGCGGTAAGCGCCCCCGACGTAAGGCTTTCAAACACCGCCGACGGAATCAAGCTCGAATGGGCTGAGCCCGACAACGCCAAGGAGTATTTGGTCTGCGGAACTGAGGCAGGCAAGAATAATTGGCAAAGATACACCACCGATAAAAACGAGTATGTTTTCGGCGGAATTGACTCCGGCAAGCAGTATTATTTTCAGGTTCAGATAACGTTTAAGGACGGCACAAAATCGGCTTTTTCAAGCCCCAGGGGAATGACATTTATCTCTGTTCCCAAGCTTAACGGCGTTTCAAACACATTTGAAACCGACAAAACCTTAAAGCTCAATTGGAGCGCGGTAAAGGGCGCTAACCGCTACCGTATCGCGAAGATGAAAACCGGCGCTTCCGACTACGAATACATCGACATTCAGACAAACTCGTTTGTTGATAAGGACGTACAGGACGGCAACACCTACCGCTATCAAATCCGCGCGATGTACGCAACCCAAAGCAGCGGAACAGCCTACGGCTGGTGGTCAACAAGCAGCTCGGCAAAAATTTCCGTCTGGCCGGCAATCACGCTCTCAAACGCTTCAAACGGAATCAAGGTAAGCTGGGACGCGGTCAAGAACACCGCAAGGTACTTTGTTTACTGCAAAAAGCCCTCGGACAGCACATGGACAAGGGTTGTGACAAACAATCTCAGCTACACCTTCACAGGGCTCGAAGCAGGACAGCTTTACTACTTCCAGCTCTACAGCGACAGCATCAGCGGCAAGGACGGCAAGTTCTCCAAGGCGAAAAGCCTTGTCTATATCGAGCCGCCCAAGATGAACGCCGCGGTTTATAACTCCGCTTCAAACTCCGTAACGGTCAGCTGGAACAGCGTTAACGGTGCGGCGAAGTACCAAATCGCGCGCAGACCTTCAAACGCTTCGAGCTATGAATATATCTTTGTAAACGGCACAAGCTACACCGATAAAAGCATCCCTCAGGGCAAGTTCTGCTCCTATCAGGTAAGGGCGATTTCCGCCGCCGACGTTTACGGCTTTTGGTCGAATACCGCGGTGGGCGAAACCTTCACAAAGCCCGAGCCCACAATGAGCAACACACCCTCGGGAATTTTGGCGCAGTGGGATAAAATCGACAATGCAGCATCATACACGCTCTATTACAAGGAAGCCTCCGACAGCAGATGGTCGTCGGCAAACACAAGCGCAAATACTTACCTTGTGAACAGCCCCAACCCCGGCAAGCTGTACTTTTTACAGCTCCGCTACACCGGCAGAAGCGGCGGACAAAGTCCGTTCTCGGATGTAAAGAGCATAACCTTTACGCCGCAAACCGCGCTCGTTTCGGTAAGAACCTCCGGCAAGGCGGTTTACCTCAGGTGGACAGCCGCGGCAGGCGCCGACTATTACGTAATTGAAAAAATCAACGAGACCACCGGCAAAAAGGGCTATATCGCCCTTGGCAATCAGACCGAGTACACCGACACCGGAGCGGTTTATGAGCACACCTCGTGCTACCGCGTGTGCGGAGTTCACAGGGAAACCGAGTGGCACAAGGTTTACGATAACGCCGCAGGTGCGTATTCAAACCAAATCATAATCAACCCCAGAGCCTTCAACTGCGTAAACATCGGTCTCGGTGAGCAGGGACAAAAGGGATATAAGTACTGCAACGAGATCAACAAAGGCAAGCTCGACGAATGGTGCGCGATCTTCTCGGGCTGGGTTCTAAAGCAGGGCGGATATATCCTCAGCGAAATCGGCTATTCCGCGAATGTCGGCGTATGGTGTGATAACCTCACCGGTATGGGCAAATTCTCGGTCAAGGAAAATTACACCCCCGTCATGGGCGATTTGATAATCTTCGGCAGGGCGAACTTCCGCTCACACATCGGAATTGTCGTCGGCGTTGAGGACGGCTACGTCACCACAATCGAGGGCAACGCCGCCGTGCCGAGCAGTTATTCGGGCGAATGGATGGCAAATTCCTACGTCACAAAATACGAGTACGCGCTCGACAATTCATACATCTACGGCTACGGAAAGCTGACAAGTAAATAAAAAAAGGCTGACTTGATGAAAAAAGTCAGCCTTTTTTATAGCCTCCCCCGACACTTTGTTTCGGGAAATTCCCCTGTCAGGGGAAATGGGCGAAGCCCAAAAGGGTTGCCGTTTTCGCCAGAAAAAGGTGGCATTTCGCTCTGCGAAATGACGGAGGGGGCAGACGTTTCCTATAGCGCCAACCTTTCAAATATAATTGTAGGGGCGGACCTATGTGTCCGCCCGTGAGAACATTACGTTTTGTTCACGTAGAGAGACTTGATAGGATACAAATTTTGAATGAACGCCCTCGGGCGCACACGCAGGTGATTCCCCTGTTAGGGGAAATGTCGCAAAGCGACAAAAGGGTTGCCGTTGTGCTAAGAACGCCCCTACAACGTCAAGGAAAAGTATGCAGTCATTTCTTAAGTTTACGATATTGCTTGTCTGGAGAAGAGGGCAATCCCTGTATTACCTAACCTCATTTTCCAGCAGAGCAATCAAATTCTCCGCCTCAAAGCGCCTGTCCTTGTCAAATTCCGCGCCCAATGCCTCGGTGTTGTCGTAGGAGTGCTCAACCTCCTTTGAGTACCTCTGCAAAACCCTCATACGGCTGAGCGGATAGCCCTGTTCGGCAAACAGCGCGTCCATTTTACCTGTTACAAAGTACGCGCAGACAATCCGCTTTACCGAATACATAACGTCGTTCGAGTTTACGGCTTCAAGGTAGTAGCGGTAAATGTAGTACAGCGCGAACTTCTCAAAATCACGCTCAAAATCTCCGCTGATTTTCAGCTCATCCGCACGCTCTGCGGTGTCGTCAAGCGCCTGCTTCCAAGTATCGCTCATAATCTCAAAGCGTTTGTGCATATCGAAGATAAACGCCGTTGTGCCGTCGGCATTTCCGTCGGCAAGGGGAGAGGGCTCTTTTTCGTCGAGCAGGCTCTGCACCTGAGCGTTAAATTCAAGGCAGTCCGCCAAGCGGTAGGCAAACGGCTCGTCAGCGTTCGTCAAAAGCCCTACCGAGCGGTTTCTCGCCTTTAGCAAAAAGCTCATATTGTCCTCGTCGTATTCGCTGCTTTCAAGCTCGTAATCTCCGCCGAAATCAGCGTATGAAGTCCTATCGCTTTTCAGCATAAACCTCGCCGCCTCGGGGCAGGCAAAGGACAAAATATTCTCCCTGAAATCACCGAAATCAATCTTAACGCGCGGAAAATTCGCACAGGTGCGGCTGAGGTGCTCCTCGCCCAAGCCAATGTAAATATCGCAGAGCATATCGTCGTTCCAAAACGGACACCTGCCGTTATTTGACTTAAAAACCCTCTCGCCGTATTCATCGGTGTAGGTAAGGCTGCGGATTTTATCGCCCAGCGGATTGTTCACCGTGTTGTAAAACTTCTCGGTCTCGCTGTCAACGTCAATGTCCCAGTCCTTGCAGCAGCTGTCCTCGCAGCGGTTTGCAATGCACTTAAATTCCCTGTAAAAATCGGGGTAAATATCTCTCATATTCTCACTCTTTCAAAAATTTCATTGTAATTATAGCACAATAAAAAAATATTTGCCACCTGAACGCATAAATATTCGGAAAAATATTGATTTTTACTGCCGAAATTTAGTATAATAAAGGTCAAGGCGGCGTATCGTCTTAAATAAGAAGTAAAGGAGTTTTTGATATGAAAAAGCTTGTACTTATATCTCTATGCGCAATGCTCTGCGTTGTTTTCTGCGCCTGCAAGGGTGAAGAAAGCAGCTCGACCGAGAGCACAACAGCTCAGGTAACAACAGCAGCGGCAACTCAGCCGACGACTAAAAATCAGACCGAAACCGCAGCCGCGACAACGGCTGACAGCAATTCGTCCTACGCTTCCGCAAAGGAGGCGGCGGTAGCCGACGCCAAGAAGTTCCTCGAAAAGGCAAACTATTCTTACCAGGGACTTTACAATGATTTGGTGTATATGGGCTATGCCGACGAGGACGCCAAGTACGGCGCCGATAACTGCGGAGCGGATTGGAGCGAGCAGGCGGTAAAGCGTGCAAAGGCTCTCGCCGCAAACGGCATTACAAATTACGACAACCTCGTTGAAAAGCTCGAGTCCGAGGGCTTTACAGGCGAGCAGGCGGCGGTCGGCGCACAGGCGGCAGCTCAGTCGCAGGAGTCCGGACAGAATGATGACGTAATAGCCGCGGCAAAAAGATATGTTGACACAGGCAACTACACCTACACCTCGCTTATCGACAAGCTTCAGCAGGACGGCTTCTCCACAGGCGACGCCAAATATGCCGCAAATAACTGCGGAGCTGACTGGAACGGTATGGCGGCAAATGAAGCCAAAAAGCTGATTGACGGCGGAGTCACGACCAAGGAAGAAATTGTCGACCAGCTCATCTTCAAGGGCTACACCTACCAGCAGGCTGTTCACGGAGCAGAGGCAAACGGACTATAATATAATAAACGGACGGCGGAAAAGCCTTAGGAAAGCTTAAAAACCGCCTGAACAAAAAGGGGTAATCTTATGGCAGAAATCAAACCGTTTAAGGGTATGAGATACAACACCTTTCTCGCGGGTAAAATCGGAGAGCTTTGCTGTCCTCCGTACGACATCATCAGCGAGGAGGAGCGCCTCGGCTATATCGCTGAGAACGAGTACAACGTAATAAGGCTAGAGCTTCCCAAGGAGGGCGGGGACGTCTACAAAACCGCAGGCGAGGTGCTCGATATGTGGAGGAACACCGGCGTGCTCGTTCACGAGATTAAGCCGGCTGTGTATATCTACGAGGAGGAGTTCAACGCCTATAACAAGCGTTCAAGCGTAAAGGGAATAATCGTCCGCGTAAAGGTCGAGGAGTTTTCAAAGGGCGTTATTTTGCCGCACGAGTTCACGCTCTCAAAGGCAAAGGCAGACCGCTTCAATCTTATGAAGGCAACAAACTGCAATTTCAGCCAGATTTACGCGCTTTATATGGACGAGGAGCACACCACTCTCAAGACAATCGACCGCCTGTCCGACCGCAAGCCCGACCAAAAATTTACCGATAGCGACCACGTAACCCACAAGCTGTGGATAATCACCGACGAAAAGGTAATCGAAAAGCTCGTTAACGACTTTGCCGACCGCAAGCTCTACATTGCCGACGGTCATCACCGCTACGAAACCGCGCTAAATTACCGCAACTACTGCCGCGAAAACGGCATTTCAAAAGAGGGCGATCCGCAGGATTACCAGATGATGTACCTTGTGGATATGCAGCACCCGGGACTGGTTGTTTTCCCGACTCACCGCATGGTGCGCGACCTTGAAAGCTTCGACAAGGACGAGGTTCTTAAGGGCTGCGAGGAGTATTTTGACATCAAAAAATTCACCAGCGTCGGCAATATCAATTCCGAGCTTTCAAAGCAGTATAAGCAGGGCAAAAAGGTGTTCGGCTTTTACTGCGGCAAGGGCGAGTGGTATCTGCTCGTGCTCAAGGATATCGAGGTTATGGCAAAGGTTCTGCCGGATTTGAGCGAGGCTTCGCAGCAGCTCGACGTAAGCGTGCTCCACTCGCTAATCCTCGAAAAAACAATGGGTATCGACAAGGAGAACATGGCGAATCAGATAAACCTGACCTACACCAAGTTCTTTGAAGAGGCGATTATGAAGGTCGATAAGGGCGAGTTTCAGTGCTCGTTTATCCTCAACCCGACCAGGGTTACGGAAATCCGCGACGTTGCCGCCGCAGGCGAAAAAATGCCGCAGAAATCGACCTATTTCTATCCCAAAATGATTACCGGAATGGTTATGAATGACCTTAACGAGAGTTAAGAGTTTGATTTTAGAGTTTAGAGTTGAGAGTTTAGAGTTTAATGTAACCTGACTCTCAACTTTTGTTTATTTTTCAAAACCCGGGCTATAATATTTTTATGTTAAAGGTGTTTATATGAAAAATTTAACGCTGTTCACAGGCGGCACAATCGCGTGTTCAAGCAAAGGCGGCGTGCTTTCACCCGATAAAGACAACGGCTTTTTGCTGCTCGATATGTACAGGGAAACCGACGGCACGGTGGATTTTACCGCCGAAATGCCGTACAGTATTCTGAGTGAAAACCTCTGCGCCGAAAATCTTAATACTCTATGGAGCTGCGTTTCAGCGCACGACCTTTCAAAATATGACGGCGTAATCGTCTGCCACGGCACTGACACTTTGCAGTATACAGGCGCGTTTTTGTCGCTCAAACTCGGTCTTTGCGAAACGCCCGTCGTGCTCGTCTCGGCAAATTATCCGCTTAATCACCGCCGCTCAAACGGTTTTGAAAACTTCTGCGCCGCCGTAAGCTTCATCAAGTCGGGGCAGGGCAGGGGAGTGTTCATTTCCTACAAAAACGACGGCGAAATATTCGCGAATATCCACCGCGCAAGCCGCGCACTGCCGCACCTGCCGTACTCGGATGATTTGTTCAGCCTGAAAAATCAGCCCTATGGCTATGTAAAAAACGGCGTGTTCGTCAAAAATCCTGCTTACTCCGAGACCGCGGACGAGTTCGCGGTAATGCCCGATAAGCCGCTCAATAAAACCGTGCTGTATATCCGCCCCTACCCGGGAATGAAATATCCGCCGCTGACGGACGATTGCAAGGCTGTCCTGCTCGACAGCTACCACTCCGGCACAATCCGCACCGACGGCGGCGGTATTGAGGTTTTTTGCAGGGAAGCCGCAAGCAAAAAAATCCCCGTCTGCCTGACGGGTTCAGAGGACGGCTTTAACTACGAGAGCAAGCAGAGGTACAGCGAGCTCGGCATAAAGGTTCTGCCCGTATCCTCGCCAATCCTCGCGTATGTTAAGCTCTGGCTTATTTAGAGTTTAATGTTTAGAGTTTAGAGTTTAATTGTAGGGGCGACCCTCGCGGTCGCCCGGGGTCGTTCAATATAAGTTTGCAAATCAAATCAAACCGTTAGACGAGAACAAACGTCTGCTTTGATGACAGCCGCAAGGGGCTGTCACTACAATGAACCCTATAAGTTAGCTATTTAAATCCTCCCCCTACAATTCACAAGGAAAGAAGGTGCGGACAATTTGTCCGCCTGAAAAAAACAGGGCTCGGAAAAAATCCGAACCCTGTAATAGTTTATCCATATTTAATTGGCAATCCGGCTTACCACTTTGTGTTAAGCTGAGCCCTCATGGAAGTCTTTTTCTTCTTGGCTACGTACTTCTGATAGCGAGTCTGCTTTTTGTCGCGCTTGAGCATGAAGAATGCTACCGCGCCGAGAATAACCGCTACGAGCACGAACCAAATCCAGATGTTGGCTGTTCTCTTAACCTGAGCCGCAAAAGAGGGGATAACAGATGCCGAGCTTGCAAGAGCCTGCTCAGTTACCTTGTTAGTCTTTTCGGCAACGTTAGAAGCTGTGTTAGCGTAGGTCTGGTTTGTCTCGTTAGAAACAATAAGGCTTGTGGGTGTGAGCGAACCTGATGTAATCTGGTTCGGGCCTGAGCCTGCGCTTACCGCAACCTCCTGCTGCTCGTCAACATTAACAACGGGTGTGGGGTTAGCCGCAGCCTTGTCGCTGAAGAGCAGAGCGTATGTAGCGTCGTCGAGAATACCTGTAGCCTCAAGACCGTTCTGTGTCTGGAATGCCTTGATTGCTTCCTCTGTGATATCTCCGTAGAAGCCTGTGGGCTGCATTCCGAAGTATCCGAGGTCGAGCAGCTTCTGCTGAATGTTGATAACTTCCTCGCTGAAATCACCGTTCTGGGCGATGATTACGGGAGCTTTTTCCTCAGGCTCAGTGGGCTGAGTTGCTTCCTCTGTGGGCTGAGTTGCTTCCTCAGCCTTCTTGGCGTGGGGAGCGTCGTCCGAATAAAGAACGTCTCTGTCTGAGCCTGCGATACCGTCAACGGTTACGCCTGCCGCCTCCTGAAAGGCACGGTAAGCCTGCTCGGTAGCGTTACCGAACTCGCCGTCGATAGGACCGTCGTAGAAGCCGAGCTCCTTAAGACGTGACTGAATCTTCTCTACCTCTTCACCGGAAGATCCGTTGCTCCAGGTTGAGGGAGTCTCGGACTTTGATGATGAAGAATCAGATGACGGAGTATCCGAAGCTGTGGAGTCCATATTTGCAGGAGTTGTGCTCGAATGTCCGTTAGAATCGAAGTAGTATGTAGTACCGTCGATTGTTCTTGATGTGTTTACAATATACTGGCCGTCCTCATAGTAGTAGTAGTTACCGTTGAACTTCTCCCAACCGTATGTAGGATAGCTAACCGCCGCAAGCTTGAACCAATATGTCCAAGAGTTCCAGCCGCCGATTTCGTCGTAGCATACGCCCCACTCATCGCCTCTGGCGTCAACTTCCATATTGTTCTCAATGTAAACGCCTACGTGACCGGGTCTCCAAAGACCGAGACCGTGGATTCTGGGGATACCTGCGTCAACCGAACCCTGCTCTGTGCAGGTTTCAATCATGGCGATACGCTCGCCGCCGCAATATGAGTAGATAAGTCCCGAGCAGTCAACCGCTCCGGGGGAAGTACCGCCCCATGAATATGCCCAGCCTTCGTTGTACGCGTTTAGCGCATACTCGGCAAGACCTGCGCCTGTGCCGCTCGCTCCCGCGGTTACGCTGCTGCCGAATACGCATACGCTCGTAATTACAAGAATACATAAGGTGACAGCAACCAGTTTCTTTAACCTGTGCATTTTTATTACCTCCAAAAGTAACAAGCATATTGTACGGAACGCGGCTAAAAGTTACAGCCGGCGAACCACTTGTTAACAAATTTGTAATAATTATATCACCATTGTTTCAAAAAATCAACCCTTTGAACCCTTGTTTTTTCATTTTGAGGGAAATTCAGGCACGTTGACCAACATTTATTTCTGTAATCGAACTATTTTGAATGAATTGGTTACAGAATTCGGCGAATTGTAATATTTTTCCTGTAAAATTGTAATTTTCAGGAAACGAAAAATAAATTTTTCTGCAAAAATCCACCGAAGTTCACGGAAAAATCCTATATATAATGTATACGCGCACGCGCGTACATAAATAATAATACAGAAAATTATAAAAACTCATTGCAATTATTCCGTTAAAATGTTAGAATAGGAGTAATCAACATGTATAATCGATTTGATTTAGTAAAAAGGAAAAGGAAGGATGCTTAAAATGAAGAAAATTATATGTGCGCTTCTCGCGTGCTTAATGTGCGTTACAGCGGCAATCACATTTGGTGGATGCGGCTGCAATAAGGACAAGTCAAGCAACCAGACCAGCAAGAGCAGCGGCCCCGGCTACGTTGTTCCCACAACCGAACCCGACCTCAAGGACGACACCTTCGGTTATTATATCATCAACTCCAAGGAGCTTATGCTCACAAGATATTACGGCAAGGGCGGCAAGGTTGAAATTCCTGCCGAGTTCCAGGGCTATAAGATTTCAATCATCGGCCACAGCGTATTCAACGCAAGAGACGTTGAAGAGGTTGTAATTCCCGACTCAGTAACCGAAATTCAGGACTATGCTTTCTCGGGCAACAAAAAGTTAAAGAGCGCAACGCTCTCCAAGAACCTCAAGGTTCTCGGCATCAACGCTTTCTTTAACTGCCAGGCTCTGCAGAGCATTGAGCTTCCCGCGACTCTTAAAGAGATCGGCTCATACGCATTCTGTGCAACAGGCCTTACAAAAGTTACAATCCCCGAGAGCAACACACTCTCAGAGCTTCCCCAGTTCTGCTTCTTCCAGTGCGCTTCTCTTAAAGAGGTAACAATCCCCGTAACCATCACCAAAATCCCCAAGGACTGCTTCAAGGAGTGCCCCCAGGATATGGTAATCAAGGCTTACAGCGGTTCATATGCTCTCAGCTACGCTCAGAAGTACAGCATCAAGGCTGAGGAACTCAAAAGATAAGTAAATTTAACACAGCTTAGTAAATAATCACCGGACAGCCTTTATTACCGAGCTGTCCGGCGATTTTGCTTTATTATTGTCAGCACAAATCAAGAAAGGGAGATTTTTATGAGCGACAAAAAGTACCCTGTCGTACAGAGCGCAAGGAGCTTTGAAAAGGCGCTTAGCCGCGTTAGAGAGGCTCAAAAGAGGTTCGCGCTGTATACTCAGGAGCAGGTAGACAAAATTTTCCTCGCCGCGGCAACAGCAGCCAATCAGGCAAGAATTCCGCTTGCCAAGATGGCGGTTGAGGAAACCGGCATGGGCGTTGTCGAGGACAAGGTAATCAAAAACCACTTCGCCTCGGAGTATATCTACAATACCTACAGAAACACCAAAACCTGCGGAGTAATTGAGGAGGACAGGGTTTACGGCACAATGAAGATTGCCGAGCCTATCGGCGTTATCGCCGCGGTTATCCCCACAACCAACCCAACCTCAACCGCGATTTTTAAAACCTTAATCAGCTTAAAGACCAGAAACGGTATCATCATCAGCCCCCATCCCCGTGCTAAAAAGAGCACAATCGAGGCGGCTAAAATCGTTCTTGATGCGGCTGTAGCGGCAGGCGCTCCCGAGGACATCATCAGCTGGATTGACGTTCCGTCGCTCGAGCTCACAAATATGCTCATGCAGGAGGCTGACATTATCCTCGCGACAGGCGGCCCGGGCATGGTAAAGGCGGCTTATTCAAGCGGCAAGCCTGCTCTCGGCGTAGGCGCCGGAAATACCCCGGCAATTATCGACGACTCTGCGGACATCCTGCTCGCGGTTAACTCGATTATCCACTCCAAGACCTTCGACAACGGTATGATCTGCGCTTCCGAGCAGAGCGTTATCGCGACAAGAAAGGTCTACGCCAAGGTTAAAAAGGAGTTCAAGGCGAGAGGCTGTTACTTCCTCAACCCCGAGGAGACCGAAAAGGTCAGAAAGACCATCATCATCAACGGCGCTCTCAACGCGAGAATAGTAGGTCAGAAGCCTGTTAGAATCGCGGCTCTCGCAGGCGTTGAGGTTCCCGAAAACACAAAAATCCTCATCGGTGAGGTTGAATCTGTCGATATCAGCGAGGAATTCGCTCACGAAAAGCTCTCGCCCGTACTCGCTATGTACATGGCAAAGGATTTTGACGAGGCTATTGAGAAGGCTGAACAGCTTATCGCGGACGGCGGCTACGGCCACACCTCGTCGCTCTATATAGACGCGGTTAACGAGAGAGAAAAGATTGACAAATTCGCGGCGCGTATGAAAACCTGCCGTATTCTCGTAAACACTCCGTCATCACAGGGCGGAATCGGCGACCTTTACAACTTCAGACTTCTTCCGTCGCTCACACTGGGCTGCGGCTCTTGGGGCGGCAACTCGGTAAGCGAGAACGTGGGAGTTAAGCACCTGTTGAACATCAAGACCGTTGCCGAGAGGAGAGAGAATATGCTTTGGTTCAGAGCGCCCGAAAAGGTATATATCAAAAAGGGCTGTATGCCGGTTGCCCTTCAGGAGCTCGGTGACGTTATGGGCAAAAAACGCGCCTTCGTCGTAACCGACAGCTTCCTTTATAAAAACGGCTACACCAAGCCCATCACCGACAAGCTCGACGAAATGGGCATTACTTACACGGTATTTTCCGACGTTGAGCCCGATCCGTCGCTCAAATCAGCACAGAGCGGCGCCGAGGCTATGACAAAGTTTGAGCCCGACGTTATCATCGCGCTCGGCGGCGGTTCGGCAATGGACGCCGCAAAGATTATGTGGGTACTCTACGAGCATCCCGAGGCGGACTTCATAGATATGGCAATGCGCTTTGTGGATATCCGCAAGAGAATTTACACCTTCCCCAAGATGGGCGAAAAGGCTTATTTCGTAGCTATCCCGACATCCTCGGGCACAGGCTCCGAGGTTACTCCCTTTGCGGTTATCACCGACCAGGATACAGGCATCAAGTATCCGCTCGCGGATTACGAGCTTATGCCGAATATGGCTATCGTTGACGCTGACAATATGATGAGCGGCCCCAAGGGACTTACAGCCGCTTCGGGTATCGACGCGGTATCACATGCGCTCGAGGCTTACGCTTCGGTAATGGCTACCGACTTCACCGACGGTCTTGCTCTCAAGGCGTTAAAGGTTATCTTTGAGTACCTGCCTGCATGCTACGACAACGGTCAAAACGAGTCCTTCGCGCGTGAAAAGGTTGCTCACGCCGCAACAATGGCAGGTATGGCGTTTGCCAACGCCTTCCTCGGCGTATGCCACTCAATGGCTCACAAGCTCGGCGCGTTCCACCACATCGCCCACGGCATTGCGAACGCCCTTATGCTCGAGCAGGTTATCCGCTTCAACTCGTCCGAGGTTCCCACCAAGATGGGCACATTCTCGCAGTACGACCATCCCCACACCCTCGCGCGTTACGCTGAGGTCGCTCAGTTCCTCGGCTTTGCCGGCAAGAACGACAAGGAGAGCGTAGAGAACCTTATCAAGGGTATCAACGAGCTCAAGGCAAGGGTCGGAATTAAGGAGACAATCGCAGACTACGGCGTTGACGAGGAATACTTCCTCAAAACTCTCGACGATATGACCGAGCAGGCGTTTGACGACCAGTGCACAGGCGCTAACCCGAGATATCCGCTTATGAGCGAAATCAAGCAGATGTACCTCAACGCTTACTACGGCAACAACAAAGACGCCGTTTGATAATAAGGGGGTTTTAAAATGAAATTTGACAATATTCTCGCGGAGAGAAAAAATAAAGTAATTTACAGGGACGGCAACCTCGCGGTTAAGGTTTTCGACGAGTCCTTCCCCAAGTCTGACATCCTCAACGAGGCGCTCAACCAGGCGAGAGTTGAAGAAACCGGCCTTAACATCCCCAAGATTGAGGAGGTTAAGAAAATCGACGGCAAGTGGGCTATCGTTTCAGACTACATCGAGGGCAAAACCCTTGAACAGCTTATGAATGAAAACCCCGATAAGATTGACGAGTACCTCAATCAGTTCGTTGACATTCAGGTTGAAATCCTCGGCAAAAAATGTCCGCTCCTTAAGAGAATCAAGGACAAAATGCAGGATAAAATCAGCCAGACCGATCTTGATGCGACCACGCGTTACGAGCTTCACACAAGGCTCGCCTCGATGAAGGATCACAACAAGGTCTGCCACGGCGACTTTACTCCGTCCAACATCATCATCGCGGAGGACGGCACACCGTATATCCTCGACTGGGCTCACGCTACCCAGGGCAACGGCGCTGCCGACGCCGCGAGAACCTACCTCACCTTTGTTCTGAAGGACAAAAGGGAGCTCGGCGAAAAGTACCTAAAGCTCTTCTGCGAAAAGACCGACACAGCGCGCCAGTACGTAGACCGCTGGATGCCGATTGTAGCGGCTTCACAGTCCGTAAAGGGCAAGCCCGAGGAAAGAGAGCTCCTGCTCTCATGGGCAAGCGTTTGCGAGTACGAATAATGCCGGGTTGCCCCGGCAGGCAGTTCGCGTACTTCGGCTCGGCGCGCAGCCGTAACCCGCTGTTTCGCGGGATAGCTTGCGCTGAACAAACGCTGTCTGTTGATAATTAATTACACAAAAAACACCCCGATTCGCAATGAGTCGGGGTGTTATTGTTTTTTAAAGCCTCCACCGCTTGCGGGGGAGGTGGCACGGCATTTATGCCGTGACGGAGGGGGCAGCGTTTCCAATTACGCCACGTTTTGAATTGCAAACATTAATCTTTATCATCAATTATTTTTTTGCCCTCAACATTGGGCATAATAAAATTATTCAGCGAATAATCCCACAGTTTTTCCGAGCCCTCGGGGGTGATTTCGTTTCGCTTCAGAATTTGGCTGAGCCTGATTTCATTCTCAGCCCAGACCTTGCCGCCTGTCGAATTATTGAGCATTGCAGGCTGAATATTGTCCATTGTATGGGCAAACTTAGATTCGGGAGTTTCTCCGGCTTCAAACTCGTCCCACAGCGCCCTGAACTTTTTTGCTTGGTCATCGGGCAGAATATTAAAAATCCTGTTCGCAGCCTTCAACTCACGCTCACGCTGGCTGAGCTTTGCGTTGTCGTCGTAGGCGTAGGTGTCGCCTGCGTCAATCTCGACGATATCGTGAATCAAAAGCATGGTGACGGTTTTCAGAACGTCGATTTTTTCGTTCGCGTATTCGCTCAAAAGCACGCACATGAGCGCGGCGTGCCATGCGTGCTCCGCGTCATTTTCCGCGGTTTTGCCGTCGCTGAGCAGTGTGCGGCGCTTAATCCGCTTTTCCTTGTCCGCTTCAAGGCAGAACTCAAACTGCCGTTTTAATCTATTGTCCGTTTCGCTCATCTTTCAAAGTCCAGCGTAATTTCTTTTTTATCGGTCTTGAAAACCGTCAGCTTAACGCCTGCCGATTGCAGCATTTTCTTTGAGGCGACAGTTGCAGGAGTGTCTGCGTACTTGTCGTAAAGGTACACAATCTCCGCAATACCCGACTGGATAATCGCCTTGGCGCACTCGTTGCAGGGGAACAAATCAACATACAGCTTTGCGCCTTTAAGGTTTTTCCCTCTCGCGTTCAAAATCGCGTTGAGCTCGGCGTGAACAACGTAGTTGTACTTTGTGTCGTCGCCCTCGCGCTCCCACGAAAAAACATCGTCGGAACAGCCGTACGGAAAGCCGTTGTAGCCTGTCGAGAGAATAATATTGTTGCCGTCGACAATGCAAGCGCCGACCTGAGTGTTGGGATCCTTACTGCGCTTTGCGGCGAGCAGCGCCACGCCCATAAAATATTCATCCCAGTTTATGTAGTCCATGCGTTTCATAAAAACAACTCCTTTTGTTTTAGAGTTTAGTGTTTAGAGTTTAGAGTTTAGTGAATGGTCGCTTCGCTCCGATTTATAATATTGCAGAGCTTTAGGAAAAGTTAATTTCACACCATATTAATTCATTCGGGCACAAAACGTTTCGGGAAAGCCGACCTGTCCACTCGACCGAAATTTTCCATTCTCAATTTTCCTTTTTCAATTTTATTCTACCATATTATTTTGCTTTATGAAAGTACAAAAGGTGGTTTTTATCAAAAAAATTTCGTTATTTATTGATTTTTAGTGACAAAAGGTGTATTATGACGTTACGTTAAAATGGAAACTATGTTTAATCCGTAAATATAAGAGGGTTTAGTATGAAGATAATTATTGTCGGTTGCGGAAAAGTCGGCACATCCATCGCTACCGAGCTTAATTCCGAGGGACACCAAATCAGAGTGGTCGATACTAACAAATTTGCCGTAAGAAGGCTTGCGGATTCCATTGACGCAATGGGAATCGAGGGCAACGGCGCAATTTACGAGACCTTGGCAGAGGCCGAGGTATCTTCGGCGGATTTGGTAATCGCCGCTACGGCGCGCGACGAGGTTAACCTGTACACCTGCCTTTTGGCGAAAAACTCAGGCGCTAAAAACACAATCGCCAGAGTAAGAAACCCCGAGTACACCAACGACCTTTTCAGGGTTAAGGAAGCTTTGGGACTTTCAATGTCGATTAACCCCGAACTCACCGCGGCTATCGAAATCAGCAGACTGCTCAGGTATTCGGGAGCTCTCGAAATCGACAGCTTTTCAAAGGGCGCGGCTGACTTAATCAAGGTTTACGTTCCCGAGACCTCGCCGATTGCAGGCAAGGCTGTCAGCAAAATCGACATTCAAAAGGGCAAGGTTCGAATTTGCACCGTCGAGCGCGGCAAGGAAGTATTTATCCCGAACGGCGATTTTATCATTCAGGCAGGCGACAAGGTTAGCGTGGTCGCAAAGCCCGACATCGCGACTAAATTCTTTAAAAAAGCCAACATCTCAATCGGCAAATGCCGCGACGTAGTAATCTTGGGTGGCGGCAGAATTTCTTACTACCTCGCTCAAAAGCTGCTAAAGGGCGGCGCGAGCGTCAAGATTATTGAGAAAAAACCCGAACGCTGCGAGGAGCTCGCCTATTCGCTCCACGACGCCACAATCATCAACGGCGACTGTATGGATCAGGATTTGCTTATGAGCGAAGGCATTGAGCACGCTGACGGCGTAGTAGCCCTGATGGACTACGACGAGGAAAATATCCTCGCCTCAATGTACATCAACAGCGTTTCAAAGGCAAAGGTAATCACCAAGGTGAACAACACCTCGTTCAACAGCATTGTTGAGCGAATGGATCTTCAGTATGTTATCAACCCCAAGAGAATAGCCGGCGAATATATCGCGCGGTACATCAGGGCAATGCAAAACTCAATGGGCAGCAACGTAGAAACCCTCTACAGGCTCAGCGAGGACAGGGTAGAGGCGCTTGAGTTCAAGGCGAAATCGTCTACAAAGGTGGCGGCTATTCCGCTTGCCCAGCTCAACCTAAAGGACGATTTGCAGATTATCTGCATCGGCAGAAGGGGCAAGATTATCCTGCCTGCCGGCACGGACTGCATTATGCCCGACGACAGGGTGGTTGTTGTAACAAAGCACAAGGGTTTAAGCGACCTTGACGATATTTTGAGCAGGCGTTAATTTATGAATAAACGAATTATTGTATATATCCTCGGCTGGGTTTTGATTGTCGAGGGCGTAGCGATGCAGGTCTGCACGCTCACGTCCTTTATCTACCGCGAGCACGAGGGACTGTACTTTTTGATTACCGGAGCGGTAAGCGCCGCGGTCGGCGTTTTTTGCGTAAAATTCAAAAAGCAAAAGAATATGGTTTTGTACCAAAAGGCAGGCTTTTCCGCCACGGCTCTGAGCTGGATTTTGCTCTCGCTCGTAGGCTGTCTGCCGTTTTGGCTCAGCGGAGAAATCCCTGTTTTTACCGACGCTCTCTTTGAGACCGTATCGGGCTTTACCACCACCGGTGCGACAATTTTGACCGAGGTTGAAAAGCTCAGCCATGGTATGCTGATGTGGCGAAGCCTTATGAACTGGCTGGGAGGCATGGGCGTAATCGTCTTTTTGCTCGCGCTTATCCCCAAGCTCGGCGGTCAGCAGAACATCTTTTTGATGAAGGCTGAAAGCCCCGGCCCGATTATTGGCAAGGCTGTGCCGCATATGCGCACCTACGCCGCGCTGCTCTACGGAATTTACTTCGGACTTACCGCGCTCGAGTGCACACTTCTGCTCTGCGGCGGAATGGAGTTTTTCGACGCTATCAACACCAGCTTTGCCACCGCCGGCACAGGCGGCTTCGGCGTAAGAAATACAAATATGGCGGCGTATCACGGCTATTATCTGCAGACGGTTATCGCCGTGTTTATGATGCTTTTCGGCGTTAACTTTTCATTCTACATCCTGCTTATCGCGCGCAAGTTCAAGCAGGCGTTCAAAATCACCGAGTTGTGGTTTTACCTCGGAATTATCGTTCTTTCGACGATAATTATCGGAATTAATATCATTCCGCGTTATCACGACGTTCGCGAGGCGTTCCACCAAAGCTTTTTCTACGTCTCGTCAATCATCACCACCACCGGCTTCGGTATCGGTGACGTAAACGACTGGCCGATGCTCTCAAAGGCGATTATTCTGATTATCACCTTCATCGGAGCGATGGCAGGCAGTACGGGCGGCGGCTTCAAGGTTTCGCGAATCGTTCTGCTCGCAAAGGAAGTAAAAAAGGAGGTCAAGCTCCTTATTCATCCGCGCAACGTCCGGGCTGTAAAGATGGACGGCAAGGCGGTAGACCACAACATTATGCGCACCACCTCGGTGTTCCTCGTGCTCTACCTGATGATTTTTATCGGAAGCTTTCTGCTTGTGTCGATTGAGGGCAAGGACTTTGTCACAAGCTTCACCTCAATCGCCGCGACTCTCAACAACACAGGCCCGGGTATGTCGCTGGTAGGTCCCGTGGGCAACTACGCGACGTTTACTCACTTCTCAAAGTTTGTTATGATGTTCGATATGCTCGCCGGAAGGCTCGAGATTTTCCCGATTATCATCCTCTTTGCACCGTCAATTTGGAAAAAAGTATAAGAATTTACGTTTGATTTAAAACCGAACATTGAATAATGCGGTAAACGCTGTTTTATCACAAAAGTAGGGTTCGGTCTTGACCGAACCGCGGCTTGGGTACATTAGTTGTTTTCCGGGATTGCGGGTCGGTCAAGACCGACCCCTACAGCTTTTTAGCGGATTTTTATCATTCTTATATAATTAAGGAATTTATGAAAAAACTCACCCTGATTTTTACGGCTATAATAATTTTAATATTGTCCGCCTGCGCTCCGTCTCAGAATAAGGAAGGCGAGAGCTTTTTTGCCATGGACACCTATATGCAGGCGGAGGTTTACGGAGACCGCCAAACCGTTAACGATATCAAGGCTGAGATTGAAAGACTCGACAAAAAACTGTCGTCCGTAAACCCCGAAAGCGAAATTTATAAATTAAATAAAAGCGGCAGTCTCGAGCTTGACGGTGAATCGGCAGAGCTTATCAAAAGGTCGGTCGAGCTGTGCGGTTTTACCGACGGCAACCTCGACATCACCGTTTATCCTGTCGTGGAAAAGTGGGGCTTTATCGACAAAAATTATAAAATCCCGACTCAAAGCGAGCTCGACAGCCTGCTTAAAAACGTCGATTACAAAAAAATTACCGTAAACGGCGATACTGCCGTAGTTCCAAACGGTATGAAGCTCGATTTGGGAGCTGTCGCCAAGGGCTACGCCGCCGATAAGTCAAGGGGAATTCTGAGCAAATCTGGCGTGAAATCGGCTATTTTGAACCTCGGCGGAACCGTCCTTGCCTACGGAAAAAAGCCGAACGGCGAAAACTGGAAGGTCGGCATTACCGATCCCGAAAACAATGAAAATTATATGGGAGTTTTGGAGTGCGCCGACAAAACCGTGGTGACCTCGGGCAATTATGAGCGGTACTTTGAGAGTGGCGGCAAGCGTTACTGTCATATTATAAACCCGAAAACAGGCTGTCCTGCCGACAACGGCGTGACCTCGGTGACGGTAATCTCGCCCGACGGCACAAAAAACGACGCGCTCTCAACCGCCCTGTTCGTAATGGGCGCTCAAAACGCGTCGGAGTTTATTAAAAATAAGTGCGGCGATATGGACTTCATAATCCTCACCGCCGACAAAAAGGCGTACATAACAAAGGGGATAGAGGACAGCTTTAGTTTGAAGAATAGTGAGTATGAAATAACGGTTGTTTAGAGTTTAATGTTTAGAGTTTAGAGTTTAATTCTAAAGCCTCCCCCATAGCTTGCGCGATGGGGGAGCCTTTAAATTGGGTGCAAGCTTCATTAAACTCTAAACTCTACTATCCAAGCTCCCAATCCGGAATATATTCCTCTGTCGCGGAGGACAAATCTTGGGTAAAGCCGTCGAGTTCAAGGTCGAACAGCACGCGCTTTACCTTTTCATATTCCCTCTTTGTAATCTTCCGCCCGAGCTTCGGATCGTTTTTGACCTCGCCCCACGGAACGTATTGGCACATCAGGCTGACAAGGATTTGGCTGTCAAACTCGCGCTTTAGTATGTTCAGCACCTCAATGCTGTTCCTCGTGTGGGCAGGGAGGATTAGCTGCCTCACGATAACTCCGCTTTTCATAATCCCGTCGTCGTCAAATTCCGGTTCACCGACCTGGAAAATCATTTCCTTAATCGCGGCGAGGGCGGTGTTGACATAATTCGGAGCGGACGACAGCTTTACCGCGAGCCTGTCGTCGCTGTATTTAAAATCGGGCAGGTAAATGTCCACCAGTCCCGACAGCATATCGAGAATTTTAGGCGAGGTGTAGCCGCTGCAGTTATAAACCACGGGTACGCTCGGCTTGTATATTTTCAGACTTTCCGCAACGGCAGGTGCAAAGTGGTCGGCTGTCACCAGATTTATGTTGTGAACACCGAGCTTTTCAAGCTCCTCGTAGCACTTCGCAAGCTGATTTACGGTGAGGGTAACGCCCTTTTGCGTCGAGGAAATCTCATAGTTCTGGCAAAATTTGCACCGCATTGTACAGCCCGAAAAAAACACCGTACCGCTGCCCTTTGTACCGCTAATGCACGGCTCCTCGCCGTAGTGGGGGGCAACCCTTGCCACAACCGGAAGTGTTCCGAGCTTGCAAAAGCCTTCGCCGTTATTCTCGGTACGCACCGCGCCGCATTTTCGCGGACATAAATTACAAATCAATTTTATCACCGCGTATATTTTATCACAATTTAATGCGGTAATAAAGCCTAAACGTCAAAAAATGTCAGATAATCCTCGATTATGTAGTCAAGCTGTGACGGCTCGGGCTGCAGCTCGTTGAGTAAATCAACCAGCTTGCCGAGATTTTCGCCGTCGCCGCCCATATCAGGGATTTTTCTGACGATTTTTTTATTGTCTGAAATTTCGATGTCATAGAAATTTTGATATTTGCCTTGGCTTTTACTTAGCCTGTATTCCAAATCAATCACGCTCTTTGTGAAAAAACTGCACATACAATAATATCACCATATTTCTTTTATGTCAATATAAAATTTAAAAAACGTTATTTTACGCAAAACAAAAAAAGTATCAGCCTTTGCAAATCCAAGCCCCAAACATTAAACAATTATTAACAATAATCCGCGCCTGAAAATTCAAAAATCCAAAACTATACACATTAACCAAAAACAAGGTGCAAAGTTTGTATTATAGGCATTCAACATAATTCTAAATTAGAAATATAATCTTGTGATAGTTTGATAAAATATAATTATCATACTGGGCAATTTATATGAAATTTTTGCTAATTTTATTAGGAACGCTTTATTTAATGAAATTGGTAAGATATAGGAGTTGATGAAAAAGTGAAATTCAAAAAGACACTTTCGTTGGTACTCTCAGCCCTTATGGTTATGAGCTCGGCTGTAGTTGCCGCCTCGGCAGCTTCGGACGGTTCAGAGGAGGTCGGTGCGTACAGCAACCAGAACTACCTCGAAACCCAGGCTAATAACGCGTACAACGAAGCAAACCTCGGAGCTACCTATACCTCGGAGGCAACCACGTTCAAAACATGGTCTCCCGACGCTACCTCGGTAAAGGTTAAGCTCTACAAAACCGGCTCTGACAACGAGTCCGGAGCAGGCGTAATCGGCGAGTACGCCATGACCAAAAACAACACCACCGGCGTTTGGTCTGCAACCCTCACCGGCGACCACAAAAACCAGTACTACACCTACATTGTTACTGTAAAAGGTGAAACAAACGAAACACAGGACGTATATTCAAAGGCAACCGGCGTTAACGGTAAGCGTTCAATGGTAGTTGACCTTGATTCTACAGATCCCGACGACTGGAACAACGATAACCACGTGTTCTTCAACGCCGCTCAGGAGGCAGTTGTTTGGGAGGTACACGTTCGTGACTTCTCAATCGCGCAGAACGCAGGCGTAAGCGAGGACAATATGGGTAAATACCTCGCGTTTGCCGAGGGCGGAACAAAGCTTAACGGCGACCCGAACGGCATCTCAACCTGCGTTGACTACCTTGTTGAGCAGGGTATCAACTGCGTTCAGCTGCAGCCTGTTTACGACTTTGAGTCGGTAGACGAGGACGCAGGCGCTTCCTCAACAAACCGCAACTGGGGCTACGATCCTCAGAACTACAACGTTCCCGAGGGTTCGTATTCTTCCAACCCATACGACGGTAACGTAAGAATTAAAGAGTTCAAGCAGATGATTCAGGCTCTGCACGACAGAGGCATCTCGGTTGTAATGGACGTTGTTTACAACCATACCTATTCAACTGCTTCCAGCTTTAACAAGACCGCTCCCGGATACTACTACAGAATGAGCTCCTCAACCGCTTATTCAAACGGTTCGGGCTGCGGCAACGAGACAGCTTCCGATAAGCTGATGTACAGAAAGTTTATGGTTGAATCCTGCCGTTACTGGGTAGACGAGTATCATATCGACGGTTTCCGTTTTGACCTTATGGGTCTTCACGACGTAACAACAATGAACGCTATCCGTACAAACCTCGACCAGGTAAGCCAGAAGATTCTTATGTACGGTGAGCCTTGGACAGGCGGCACATCACCCTGCCCGACTCCCGCAACTCAGGCAAGGGCTTCGTCTCTCAATGCGAGAGTAGGTATGTTTAACGACACCTACCGCGACGCTATCAAGGGCGATACCGACGGTACAGGCAAGGGCTTTGTACAGGGTACTACCGAAGCAAACGCTTCTAAAATCGTAAACGGCGTTAAGGGCAAGAGCTTCTCTGCTCAGGCTCCGTCACAGACAATCGCATACGCCGACGCTCACGATAACCTGATTCTCTGGGATAAGATTCTCAGGAGTAACGGTTCTTCAAGCTACACCGTGACAAGCGAAAGCTCAACAGAAAAATACCGTACTCAGGTGCGTGAGGTTATGGCTCTGCTTATGACCTCGCAGGGTATTCCGTTTATGACGGCGGGCTCTGAGTTCGGACGTACAAAGAAGGGCGACAAGAACAGCTACAAATCCGCCGACTCGGTTAACCAGATTGACTGGAGCCGTGTAAGCACCTTCAGCAACCTCGCCCGGTACTATAAGGGACTTCTCCAAATCCGTAAGAACTACGCTCCGTTAAAGGGCGCAAACTTCTCAACCCCGACCTTCCCGTCATCATCGGGTAACGTTGTGGCATATACATACTCCAACAATACCTCAGGTCAGTGGGGCAAGATGTGCGTTCTCGTAAACGGCGGCACAGCAGCTTACACAATCTCTAACCTCGGCGCAAGCAGCTGGGTAATCGTTGCCAAGGATAAGCAGGCAGGTCTTACCAGCCTCGGCACTGTTAACTCCAGCAGCTATTCAATCCCTGCAAAGTCAGCGGCTATCCTTGTTGAGTCTTCAACCTTCAACAACCTCAAGGTTACCGAGCAGTTCGGTACGCTCACAATCAACCACGTTGACGATAAGGGCAACACCCTCAAGACAAGCACAGCTAAGTACAGAGCAGGTAGCAAGTACCACACTCTGCCCGACTCAACACTTCTGTTCGACTATAACCTCATCGGTTCAGAGGGCAACACCTCAGGCACAATCGCTGCCAACACCAACACAACCGTAACCTATAAGTACAGCAACGCCGGTATCATCTCAGGCTACCTCAATGTTAACTTTGTTGACGAGAACGGCACTTCTATCAAGGATTCTACCAAGAAGAAGCTCCGCGGCGGAAATACCTACGACGTAGCTATTCCCACGATCCAGGGTTACGAGCTCGACACAACCAAGTTCCCCGCAAACATCAAGGGAACCTTCACAGGCGATGACATCAACATCACCTTTACATTTAAGAAGTTCGGTTCAACCACAAAGGTTCACTACTACAATTCAAACAACTGGTCAGACGTAAGGCTTTACGCTTACTGCGACGACGGCACTGCTCCCAACGGCGAGTGGAACGTAGCTCCCAAGATGACATCTGAGGGCAGTGGCTGGTTCGTAGGAACAGTTAACGCTCCGGCGGCTTACGTAATGTTCCACCCGACCAGCACCACAGGCGCGGTTACTCAGGAGCCCGGAAAGGGCGAGCCCGGCTACTACGCTGCAGGCGAGGTTTGGATTCAGAACAAGGCGTCAACCTTTAACTCAAAGATGATTGTCAGCCACATCGACCTCAAAACAGGTCAGAAGCTTGCTGACGACGTTGTTACCGAAAAGACAAAGACAACAAGCACAACCTCTTACACAACAACTCCGATTTCGGGCAGAACAGACGTTATCGCTCCGATGAACGCAAGCGGCAACTATCAGCCCGGAACCTTCAACGTAGTATATCTCTACGGCAAAATCGGCGGCGACGATCCCGATCCTCAGCCGACAACCGAGCCTATCCCGACCGATCCTCAGCCCACAACCGAGCCCAAGCCCACAGATCCCCAGCCCACAACAGAGCCGAATCCCACAGGCAAGATCTTGGTTGGCGACGTTAACTTTGACGGCATCATATCTGTAGCGGACGCTACTCTGGTACAGCAGAACGCTGCCGAGATGATCGACTTCAACGCCAAGGAGAAGATTGCGGCAGACTGCAACGGCGACGGTAGTGTAACTGTATTCGACGCAACTCTGATTCAGAAATATGCTGCTGAGTTTGACGAGGAGTTCTACCGCACAGGCACATATGTAGGCGAGGACGATCCTACTCCCGTTCCTACAGTTAAGCCCACCACTCCTGCTCCTACCGATCCTGAGCCTACAGATCCCGAACCCACCGATCCCGACGAGGAGCAGACCTTCCTCCTCACCGATAACTTCGGTTGGGGCAAGGCGTATGTTTACGCTTGGGACGATGACGGAAATGAGCTTAACGGCGCATGGCCCGGAGCTGCCCAGGCAGAGACACAGACAAACGATTACGGCGAGACTCAGTTCATCTGCCACGTACCCGCAGGCGCAACAGGCGTTATCCTCAGTAACGGCAGCGGCGCTCAGACAGAGGACATCACAGACTTCTCTGTAGCAGGCTACTGGATGGACGGCACAAAGAATGACCTCGGTCATTATGTTGTAACCGCTTGGCAATAATTTCAGACAGTAAAAATCAATAATTAACACAGAGTCTGTTTCAGGCAACCGCTTGAAACAGGCTCTTTTTTAGAGTTAAGAGTTAAGAGTTAAGAGTTTAGAGTTTAAATAGTTTTGCGGAAGCGTTTGATTGTATTTTAAAGCCTCCCCCATCACTTGTTATGGGGGAGGTGGCATTTCGCTATGCGAAATGACGGAGGGGGCAGACGCTTCCGTTAGCGCGAGTTTTCCGTTGCAACCGTAGGGGCGTTCTTAGCACAACGGCAACCCTTTTGTCGCTTTGCGACATTTCCCCTAACAGGGGAATCACCCATGTGTCCACCCATATAATTAAACTCTAAACTCTAAACTCTCAACTCTTATATCTACCCCCTTGACTTAACCTGTTTATTAAGTTAAAATAATTCTGTATGCAACTTTGATGTAAAAAATATTCGGGAGGGTATGACTTGGTTTTTTCGAGCCTCGTATTTTTATTTGCCTATCTGGTAATAACGCTTTTAATATACTACATAACTCCGCGCAAATTCCGCAACCTGTTTTTGTTCGCAATCAACCTTGTCTTTTACGGCTGGGGAGAGCCAACGCTCGTTCTGCTGATGGTGTTCAACATCTTCTTCAACTACCTCGGCGGATTTTTGGTCGACAAATTCAGGCAGGATAAGCGAAAAAAGAAGCTGTTTTTAATCCTCACAATCGTGCTCGACATCGGCATTTTGGCGGTGTTTAAGTACACGGGAATGATTTCGGAAACGCTCAATATGCTGCCGTTCCTCAATATTCCCGACCTGCAAATCAGCCTGCCGATCGGCATCAGCTTCTACACCTTCCAGACAATGAGCTACGTAATCGACATCTACCGCGACGACGCTCCGGTGTCAAAGAGCTTTATCAACTTCGGAACCTACGTTGCGCTGTTCCCTCAGCTAATCGCAGGCCCGATTGTCCGCTACCGCGACGTCGCCTATCAGCTTGAGCACCGCCGTGAAACGCTCGACCGCTTCACAAAGGGCGTTAAGCTGTTCGCAATCGGCTTGGGTAAAAAGGTGCTTATCGCAAATCAGATGGGCGCACTCACTACGGAAATGTTCGCGCATACCGACAAAAACGGCGTGCTCGGCACGTGGGTGGGAATTTTAGGCTATGCGTTCCAGATTTACTTTGACTTCTCGGGATACTCCGATATGGCGTGCGGCTTGGGCAATATGTTCGGCTTTGAGTTTCTCAAAAACTTCAATTACCCCTACATTTCAACCTCAATCACCGACTTTTGGCGCAGATGGCATATATCATTGTCAACTTGGTTCAAAGAATACGTTTACATTCCGCTCGGCGGTAACCGCAAGGGCGTGCCGAGACAAATTGTCAACCTCCTGATTGTCTGGGGACTGACAGGTCTGTGGCACGGCGCTTCGTACAACTTCATATTCTGGGGCTTGTACTACGGCATTTTGCTGATAATCGAAAAATTCCTGCTAAAGCGCTTTTTGGACAAGCTTCCGTCCTTTGTACAGCACCTCTACACCATAATAATCGTGCTTATCGGCTGGGGATTGTTCTACTTCACCGACGTTAACCAGCTCTTTTCCTTTATGGGCGATTTGTTCAACGTCTCGAACGGCGCGTTCAGCGAGAGCTCATTAAACCTCACGCTCAGTTACCTTCCGCTCCTCGTCGCGGCAGGAATTGCCAGCACTCCGCTCGCAGCGAGGCTCTACGCCAAGGTTGCGAATAAAAAGTATATCTGGATTGCGGAGACGCTCTTTGTAGCGGTAGTCCTCGTAATCAGCACGGCAAGCCTTGTAGACCAGAGCTACAATCCCTTCCTTTATTTTAGATTTTAATCTGTAGGGGCGACTATTGGTCGCCCGCGGGCGTGCAATGCACGCCCCTACAATAAATACATAATCACTAAGGTGAGAGCATGGATACATCAACTAAAATATATAAAAATCCGATGGATTCGTCGGAAAAGCTTTACCTCGATTCCGAGCCTAAGCCGAACCTTAAAAGCGGAAAGCTCCGCTTTGCTCCGGCGGTGCTCTTTATCGCATTCATTTTCGGACTTGCGATTTGGTTTGTGGTGAACCCCAAGGCGGACTACAGCTCATCGGAAAAACGATACCTTCAGCAGTTCCCCGAAACAAGCGTCGATACCGTCCTCAGCGGAGAGTTCAGTGAAAAATTCGAGACCTACTTTGCCGACCATTTTCCGCAGAGAAATATGTGGGTAGGTCTGAATTCTTACTACAACCTCGGAATTGGACTCAACGGCAGGAACGGCGTATACAACAGCGCCGACGGCTACCTGATTAACGTCCCTGTCGATAAGGAAAACTATGTCAGAAAGAACATCCGCGTCCTTGCAGAGTTCAAGGAGAAAATCGGAGATGTGCCGATGACGGTTATGCTCGCTCCGTCAACCGGCTACATCGCGGCCGACAAGCTTCCGCTCATTCACGATAGCTACAACGACGATATCTATTTTGCCGAAACCGCGAAAACTCTCGGTGAAAGCGGCGTAAACTTCGTCGATTTGCGCGAGACGTTTAAGCAGAAGTATGCCGAGGGCGTACAGCTCTACTACCGCACCGACCACCACTGGACGACCGACGGCGCTTATGAGGGCTATGTAAAGCTCTGCGAAAAGCTCGGCGTTCAGCCTGCGGACAAGGACAGCTTCGCAAAGACTGCCTACGGCGGATTTTACGGCACAACCTACTCCACAAGCGGTTACTGGCTGACAAAGCCCGACAGCATTACAGTGTACGACAATCAGGAAAACACGGACAAAAACATAACCGTGAAAATTTCCGAGGACGGCAAGGACAACCACTACGGCTCGATGTTTTTCTACAACCACATCGGCGAGGACGACAAGTATCCTGTTTTCCTCGACGGCAACCACGCCCTAACGGAAATTCAGAACAAAAACGCGAAGAACGGCACAATCGTCGTAATCAAGGACAGCTTCAGCCACAGCTTGGCGCCGTTTTTGGCGGAGAATTACAGCAAGGTAGTGCTGGTCGATTTGCGTTACTACAAGCAGAGCGTGTCGGATTTGATTAAAAAAGAAAATCCCGAACAGGTCGTTGCCCTGTACGGAATTGACAATCTCGCAACCGATACGGATATTGTTTGGCTGCAATAATGAGAGTTTAGAGTTAAGAGTTTAGAGTTTAGAGTTTAATAAAATAAGCGGATACGTTTGTTTAAAAATTTAAAGCCTCCCCCGTCGCGTAAGCTACGGGAAATTCCCCTGTTAGGGGAAATGGGCGAAGCCCAAAAGGTGATTCCCCTCGTAGGGGAAATGGGCGAAGCCCAAAAGGGTTGCCGACGTGCTAAGGTTGCCGTTTTCGCCAGAAAAAGGTGCCGCCTTAAGGCGGCGGAGGGGGCAGACACTTCCATTACCACAAACCTATCCTTTACACCGTAGGGGCGGACCCGTGTGTCCGCCCGTGATCAGACGCTTCCATTACCGCCAACCTATCCGTTACAGTCGCAGGGACGGATAAATTTAAAGTGATGGGGGAGGCTTTAAATCACAAAACCCTATACCTATACAAGTCTTCTCCCTATAATCTCCACCGCGTTGCGCTCGCAGATTGGCTCGGCAAATTCCTTAACCCTCGCGGCGGAAAATTTTCCGCTCTGCCACTGCCCGAACTCCGACAAAAGCAGCTTGAGCTTTTTCGGAACGGACGGATAATCGAATATCAAAAAGTAAGCTCCGTCTTTTTTGTAGGCGGAGTTTTTTCCGCACCTGATGTTTAACCTGTAAAGGTGCTCCACGGCGCTCAAAAACGCAGAGCTGTCCTCGATTTTACAGCACAGCCCCGAGCCTGCCCTTTTAACCCTGTAGCGCTTTCGCGAATCGACGGTCACGAGCAGATAACAGCTCTTTTCAAGCGGCAGAGCCTCAATGTTCACACGCTTTCCTCCTGTCTCAATCCCCGAGCTTCTGCACGCCCTTCGCGTAAGCCCGATTACACGCGAGCGCGACGCTCCGTCGTCAAAATCAATCCCGTTAATATCCTCAATATCCTGCTCGCACAGCACAATCAGCACGCGGTTATTACTAAGCTTGTTAACAGTCAAAGCGTTCCCCTCCGAAAATAATATATCCAATTCCATAGTATGCCGAAAAATACAATTTCGCAAGTGATTTTTATTGGGAATTATATTGCCAAAAACAGTTAAAAATGATATAGTAAGTTTAGAGTTGAGAGTTAAGAGTTTAGAGTTTAATGAATTAATATAAAGCTTTAATTTTCATAATCAAAACTATATTAATTCAGTCGGGAATAAAACATTTCGGAAAATAAAACTTCTATACCCGACCGAAATTAAACTCTAAACACTAAACTCTAAAATCTATTTGAAAGGGTGATTTTATGCCGAACTGGCTTAACGACGCAGTATTTTATGAGATTTATCCCCAGAGCTTTTACGACAGCAACGGCGACGGTATCGGAGATTTGCAGGGTATTATTCAAAAGCTCGACTATGTAAAGAACCTCGGTTGTAACGCGATTTGGCTCAATCCTGTCTACGATTCTCCGTTTATGGACGCCGGCTACGACGTCCGCGATTACAAGCGCGTAGCTCCGCGCTACGGCACAAACGAGGATTTGGTTGAGCTCTTCGAGCAGGCTCACGCGCGCGGAATCAAAATTTTGCTCGACCTCGTGCCCGGTCATACGTCCGACACCAACGAGTGGTTTTTGCAGGCGAAAAAGGCTGAGAAAAACGAGTATTCAAACCGCTATATTTTCACAAACAACGTCTGGGACGCTCCGCCCGAATACCGTATGATGTGCGGAATCTGCGAGCGCAACGGCAACTATATGGTAAATTATTTCAGCTCACAGCCTGCGCTCAACTACGGCTTTAACCACATCACCCATCCCGAATGGCAGCTGCCCTGCGACCATCCCGACTGCCTTAAAACCGCCGAGGCGATTAAGGACATTATGCGCTTTTGGCTCGACAAGGGAGCCGACGGTTTCCGCGTAGATATGGCGGATTCACTGGTAAAAAATGACGACGAAAAAACCGCCACAGCCAAAATCTGGCGCGGCGTAAGAGCAATGCTTGATAAAGAGTACCCCGAGGCGGCTATGGTGGCCGAGTGGTGCTGGCCGCAGCGCGCGATAAACGACGGCGGCTTTCATATGGACTTCTACCTCGACCACGTCGGCAACGGCTACTGCAGGCTGTTCCGCGCAGGCAACTGGGGCGATGAAGCGGTGTTCAACAAAAACGGCAGGGGCAACCTCAAGGCGTTTTTGGACGAGTACCTTCCGCGCTATAACCAGACGAAGGACAACGGCTACATCAGCTTTATGACGAACAACCACGATATGCCGCGCGTCACCGCTTACCTTGACAAGCAGGCAATCAAGCTGGTTAATGCCTTTATATTCACAATGCCCGGCGTGCCGTTTTTGTACTACGGCGACGAGCTGGGAATGAGGTATCAGGCGGACTTAGTCAGCAAGGAGGGCGGATTCTCGCGCACGGGCTCGCGTACCCCGATGCAGTGGAACAGCGGCAAAAACCTCGGTTTTTCCATTAGCGACGAAACGTACCTGCCCGTCGATAAAAGCGCCGACGCGCCGACGGTTGAAAACCAAAAGGACGACCCCGACAGCATTTACAAGGTCGTCACGGATATGATAGCACTTCGCCATAAGTACGAGGATTTGCGCGGCAACGGTGAGCTCGAGTTTATGTACGAGGAGGGCAAAATCCCCTTTGCCTACCGCCGCGGCAAACTGGTTATGTACTTCAATCCGCTCGACGTAGACTTTGAAATCGACACGCGCTACGACGGCGACGTAATCTATAAGCTCGGCAACGCCGAAATCAAGGACGGCAGAATCAAAATGCAGCCGCAGAGCTTTTTGATGATAGAAACAGCGTAGATTAGAGTTAAGAGATTAGAGTTAAGAGTTAAATTATTTTCGCAAATTGCAATAGCAAGTTGCAACAATTTTTGAGTCTGTAGTAGATCGCCGCGAGTTTTTCGAGGGAGGAGCGTAGCGACGAGCGAGGAAAACTCGCGGCGACGCGGCTCACGCGGCAACATATATGCGGTCGAGTTCCTGCTCGAACAGCTCTTCCGGGGTTCTGTAGCCCAGAATCTTTCTGGGCAGGTTGTTGATTTTATCCGCAAAGTAGATGATGTCATCAGCGCTGTAGTCGTCAATGCTTTTGCCCTTCGGTATAAATCTGCGCAGCATTTTGTTGTGGCACTCGTTAGTTCCCTTTTCGTAAGACGAATACGGATGAGTGAAATATACGGCTATGCCTTTTGATTCAATCTGAGAGAGGTTAGCGAATTCGGATCCGTTATCACCGGTAATGCTTTTGAATACTTCATTGTATTTATCTCCGAACTGATCAATCAGAGCGGATAGCGCCTCATCTATCGCTTCGGCAGAGTGATTTCTCACCTTGATCCATATGGACTTTCTAAGCTTGCGCTCGACTATTGTCATCACCTGAGATTCGCCTTCGACCTTCCTGCCGATTACACTATCGATTTCCCAGTGTCCGAACTCTTCTCTGGTATCTACAATATCGGGACGCTGCTCAATACTATTGCCGAGTTTTCGCTTGTTTTCTCGATCTTTCTTGGTTTTAGTCTTTCTCGACAGTTTCTCAGGCAAATCGATGTTCTTGATTTTAAGCAGACCTGAATCAACATAGTTATACAGCGTTTTGGTACACACCATTTCTTTAGAGGAAAACAGTCCGTTGGCTTTTGCATGACCTACTGCGGCGTCCAAAGACCATCCTTCATCGAAAAACTGATCTTCAACATATCTGAGAAACTTTGCAGTTTCAAGGCAACGGTAATTGCGGCAGCTGTTCTTGCGATGTTCACGATATGCTTCCTCGCCTTTGTCAGCCTTATATCTGGCTATCTTTCCGTTGTAGAGATATACCGTACCACGGTTGATCTCGTTTTTGATCGTGTTGTATGGTCTGCCAAGACTTTTGGCGATTGCGTAGATCGTCCACTTGTCCTCATTGAAGCGCACTTCAATTATGTGTCGTTCTTCAGAAGACAGTTTAAGTTTCCCCAAAACGCAATCGTGAATGTTGAAAAAATGGCGTGGTTAAGGGAAAACTCGGCAATAAAAAAATGAAAATCTGGTAAAAAAAGAAGTGCAATAGCGCTCGAAAAATGGTATAATTAAATTGGAACAAAACCATACCAAAGGAGCGTATTGCACTATGTTGAATTATAACACACTCAACGGTAATTTGAAAAGGGGTATTTTGAATTATTCTCAAAAAATTTCAAAAGGCTTGAACCGTCCTGATAAGAAATTCGTAACAGATATGTTGTACGGAACGCTTGCCTCGGGAAGCTGTATGCTGTCTGAAATCAGCCGCAGCCTGCATGAAAACATCAAGCTGATCAAAACAGTCAACAGATTGTCGAGAAATCTTGCGGATTTTGAAGCAGCAGACGCCGAAACCGTGCGTGAAAACTATCTCAAAGCAATCAAACGCCGGTATAATGATGACAGCTTGATAATTGTCGATGGTTCCGACATCACCAAGCCCGCCAGCAAACACCTTGAAAAGCTCTGCGAGGTACGCGACGGCAGCACAGGTGAGATCGGGATCGGTTACCATACTATCGGCGCAGCGGTTCTCTCAAGCGAAAACAAGCTGCCCTTCGGTATATACAGCCGTATCTACTCAACCAAGGATGAAGACTTTGTCAGCGAAATCGAGGAATATCTTGATTGCTTTGAATATATCAGCAGACACTTTTCCAAAGACAATGTCAGGACGATGGACAGAGGCTTTGACAACAACAAATACTACCGTTACTTTATCAGAAACAACGAAAAGTTCATTATCAGAGCCAAAAAGAACCGTAATGTTATCTATAATGGAAAAACCGAAAACATCATGTCTGTCGCCAATCGCTTCAAGGGTAAATACAGCCTGAGATTCAAGAACAAAAGCGGCAAACAAGTAGACGTCAAAATCAGTATTATTTCGATTCAACTGCCTAAATACAAAAATGTTGAATTACAATTAGTGGTTGTATACGGTTTCGGCGAGGGACCAATGCTGTTGATCACCAATCTGTCATCGGACGATAAACGAATCGGGATTTCGGTTTGCAAGGCGTATTTGATGCGCTGGAGAATCGAGGAATACTTCAAATTCAAAAAGCAAAAATTCGATTACGAGAATCTGAGGGTGCGTTCTCTGCAATCTATCCGTACTCTCGATTTGCTTCTGACGCTTGCCATCGGTTATATTTCCATGCTGTCCGACAAGCCGTTCTTTACCCGTATGCGCTTTGAGATCATCGAGGTTTCAAAGCGTCTGTTCGGAGCGCCTGATTTCGTCTATTACGCCATCGCAGACGGTATCTATGAAACCTTGAAGTACGTCAAGTCGGGGCTGAAGCGCCTGCTCGCTATTCCCACGCCTTCACCTCAGCTTTTGCTCGCAGGTTTTGGGGAAACTTAAATCAGAAGACAGGTGTTGATATTTCTTGTGTTCCGTGCTACAATTAGGGTTGTCCATAGTGATGATTCCTTTCGAATTGGTGAGCGTAAACTCAATTCTACTACAGAATCGTCCCTATGGACTATTTTTTTATTGTTGCAACCTCATTTTACAATGCGCCGTTAAATTATTTTAACGGATAAGTTTGTATAAAAATTAAAGCCTTCCCTAAAGCTAAAGCACCGGGGAAGGCTTTAAAAATTAAACTCTAAACATTAAACTCTAAACTCTACAAAAAAGCCCTCATTTCCTTAATATGCTCCTCCTCGGTGTCGAGCATTTTTTTGGCGAGAAGCGTAACGTTTCGGTCGCCCCTGTCGTAATCGCGCAGGTGCTGAACCATCTTGTTAACGCCCATTGTGTTGCCTTTAATCATCATTTCGGCGGCGTGCGAGGGGGACGAGTCGCGCTTCAAATCCCTCTGAGCCGCAATTTTCGTCATAGTTTTAGCCATCGGGCTGATGTGCTTTGCCTCAGCACCGCGGCTTTTAAGCATGGTATTCGCGACATGATATATTTTTCCGTACCGCACAAGCTGGTCGCAGAGTACGCTGTCAACCGCAAGGCTGTTTTTAACGCCCTTGCGGACATTTTTTATGCCCTGACAGCCCATCTCCGCGTTTTGAAGAATGTAATTGAGCATTTCTACATCATTAATCATAAAATCACCTCTGAATATAGCTTTGGCAAAATTTCCGCCGTTATTCAGTTGAAATCGAATGATTAAGTGTGATATAATCTTTTTAAATAAATCCAAACATTAAAAGTCTCCCCCGCAGCATAACGCAACGGGGGAGGCTGAAAAGATTTAATTAAATTGAAAATTAAACAATAATCTCGCCGTCAACAGTGCCTGCAAGACCGGCGGCGTTGCTCTCGTCGGTATCAACGTGCATAGCCGGAGCGTATTTGGGGCTGACTCTCACAACAACGTCTCCGAAAACAGTCTCTCTGCCTGTGCCTACGCCGACCTTTGTCGAAACAATCTGCTTGTCCTTAAGACCGAATTCCTCGGCAGTCGCAGGATCAAGGTGAATGTGTCTTTTAGCGGCGATAACGCCCTGTGTAATCTCAACCTCGCCCTTAGGGCCAACGAGCTTACAGCCGGGAGTACCGTCGAGCACACCTGACTCCCTAACAGGAGCGGTAATGCCGAGCTTTCTCGCGTCGGTGAGAGAAATTTCAACCTGATCGTCAGGTCTTTCGGGACCGAGGATTGACATTGTCATCTCGCCTCTCGGGCCGACAACGGTAACCTTCTCAAAGCAGGCAAACTGTCCGGGCTGAGAAAGATCCTTTTTGTTAGTGAGCTGATAACCCTCGCCAAAGAGAGTGTCGAGTGTTGCTCTGCAAACGTGAACGTGATGCGCAGAGGTTTCTACCATAACTTTCATAAAAAATACCACCATTCATTATTTTTGCCGTAACGGCTTATCATATCTATTTTACTACTATTTAAGACAGATTTCAACTGTTATTTTTGTTAAGGAGCGTTAATTATGTATAAAACTTGGGAAGAACTTAAATCAGTCTGCCTCGGCTGTGAAAAATGCGAGCTCTGCAGGACGAGAACAAACGTTGTTGTCGGCGTGGGTAACCCCGAGGCGGAGGTAATGTTCATCGGAGAAGGCCCCGGAGAGAACGAGGATTTGCAGGGTGAGCCGTTTGTCGGCAGGGGAGGAAAGCTCCTCGACAAAATGCTGACAGCCGTTGACCTCGACCGCAAAAAGAACATCTACATCGCGAATATCGTAAAATGCCGTCCGCCCAAAAACCGCGACCCAAAGCCCGAGGAACAGGAGCAGTGCATTGAATGGCTGCGCGATCAGGTGCGCCTTATCAGACCGAAGATTATCGTCTGTCTCGGCAGAATCGCCGCCGGAAGGATAATTAAGTCCGACATCAAAATCACAAAGGAGCACGGCGTGTGGTTTGAAAAGAACGGAATTTTGATGATGGCTATGCTCCACCCCGCGGCAATCCTGCGCGATCCGCGCCGCAAGCCCGACGCGTTCGACGATTTCCTAAAGCTCCGCGACAAAATCAACGAGGTCTGCGAGCACACGTATGATTAGAGTTTAGAGTTAAGAGTTGAGAGTTTAATTAGCGGAAACTTTTGTCGATAATCGTAGGGGCGGACCTATGTGTCCGCCCAAAAAGCCTCCCCCAACGCGAAAGCTTTGGGGGAGGTGTCATTTTGATTGCAAAATGACGGAGGGGGCAGATGCTTCCAAAACGCCCCATTATGAATTGCAACGCAAAACTCGCGCTGAAACACACGCAGCCCCCTCAGTCACCGTCAACAAGTTGCCGGTGCCAGCTCCCCCGAAAACAAGTGTCGGGGGAGCCTTTAAACTACATACAAACGTTTTCCGCTTAATATATTAAACTCTCAACTCTCAACTCTAAACTCTGCTTCAAACTCTCAACTTAACTCTTGTATTCTTCCCTCATTTGTGCTATAATACTTTAGAATGGGTAAAATATCTTTGAAAGGATAGTTTTTGATGATAAAAGCTAACATTTACCGCACCGTAAGCTGCGGAGAATTAAGAGAAGAAAACATCGGCCAGCAGGTTAAGGTAGCCGGCTGGGTAGAGAATATTCGTGACCACGGCGGCGTTATGTTCCTCGACATCCGCGACGAGTACGGAGTTCTGCAGGTTGTCGTTCACGACGACGAGCTTCTTAAAAATATCAACAAGGAGTGCACCGTTACGCTCAGCGGCGAGGTCGTAAAGCGTGACGAGGACACCATCAATAAAAAAATCGCCACCGGATTTGTAGAGGTTCACACCGACGACATCAAGGTGCTCGGCAGGTGCAAAAACGCGCTTCCGTTCGAGGTCGCAACCTCAACAAACACCTCTGAGGACGTTAGGCTTAAGTACCGCTACCTCGATTTGCGTAACCCCAAGGTTCACAATAACATTTTGCTGCGCTCAAAGGTAATCTCCTTTTTGCGCTCAAAGATGGAGAGCCTCGGCTTTACCGAGATTAACACCCCGATTCTCTCGACCTCATCACCCGAGGGAGCTCGCGACTACCTGATTCCGAGCCGTAAGCACAAGGGCAAGTTCTACGCTCTGCCGCAGGCTCCGCAGATTTTCAAGCAGCTCTTGATGGTATCAGGCTTTGACAAATACTTCCAGATTGCGCCCTGTTTCCGTGACGAGGACGCGCGTGCCGACCGTTCGCCCGGCGAGTTCTACCAGCTCGACTTCGAAATGGCTTTCGCCACTCAGGAGGACGTGTTCGACGTTGCCGAGGAGGTTTTGTATGAGACCTTCTCGAAGTTTACAGATAAAGAGGTCAGCAAGCCGCCGTTTGCGCGTATTCCCTTTGCCGAGGCAATGGTAAAGTACGGCACGGATAAGCCCGACCTCAGAAATCCGCTCATCATCAAGGAAATCAGCGATATATTCGTCGAGACCGACTTTGCTCCCTTCCGCAAAAAGTGCGTTCGCTCAATCAACGTTCCCGGCGCGGCGGCTCAGAGCAAAAAGTGGTTTAAGAGAATGGAAGAATTCGCCCTTTCAATCGGTATGAAGGGACTCGGCTATGTTAAGGTTAACGAGGATTTGACCTTTGACGGACCGATTGACAAGTTCTTAAAGCCAGGCGACCGCGAGGAGCTTATCGAGCGCAACGGCTCAAAGGCAGGCGACGTAATCTACTTCATCGCTGACACCGCCCAGGAAGCGCCCAAGCTTGCCGGACAAATCCGCACTGAGGTCGCCAACCGCCTTAACCTGATTGACACAAGCAAGTTTGAGATGTGCTTCATCGTGGACTTCCCGATGTACGAGCGCGACGACGACGGCAAGGTAATCTTCACCCACAATCCGTTCTCAATGCCGCAGGGCGGACTTGACAGCCTGCTGAGCAAGGATCCCGAGGAAATTTTGGCGTATCAGTACGACATCGTGTGCAACGGCGTAGAGCTTTCCTCAGGCGCGGTAAGAAACCACGACATTGAAATAATGAAAAAGGCGTTTGAAATCGCCGGATATTCCGAGGACGACCTCAAGGCGAAGTTCTCGGCACTGTACAATGCGTTCCAGTACGGCGCACCGCCCCACGCGGGAATGGCGCCCGGCGTTGACCGTATGATTATGCTCCTCACCGACGAGGAAAATATCCGCGAGGTAATCGCCTTCCCGATGAACTCCAACGCTCAGGACGTGCTCCTCGGCTCACCCGGAGAGGTAAGCGAGCAGCAGCTCCGCGAGGTTCATGTAAAGTTAAGATAATAAGTTGATAGTTGAATGTTTTGAATTAAAGACTTCTTTTGGTAAAAGAGTAATTAAACTCTTAACTCTTAACTCTCAACTCTAAAAAAGGATGATAACTATGGTAACAAGAGAAGACGTAGAAAATATCGCTCTGCTCTCTAAGCTTTTTGTTCCCGAGGAGGAGCTTGACGGGCTCACAAAGTCAATGCAGGAGATCGTGGACTTTGCCGATACAATCAACAACGCTCCGGCAAGCGATGAGGGCTTTGACAACATCAACAACCTCTCAAACGTGTTCCGCGAGGACGAGGTTGTGCCGTCGTTCCCCAGTACGGAAATCCTCAAAAACGCTCCCGAGCAGGCAGAGGATCACTTCCTCGTGCGCAACAGAGAGTAAGGCGGTGTAATTATGGGTTCTATTGCTAAAATTCACGAAATGCTCGTAGGCAAGCAGCTTTCCTGCGCCGAGCTTACAAAGAGCTATCTTGATGAAATTGATAAATCAAATTCCGAGCTTAACGCTTACGTTAACGTAACTCCCGATGAAGCGATGAAAACCGCTGAGGCTGTCGATAAAAAAATCGCGGCAGGGGAGGAAATCGGTATGCTCGAGGGCGTTCCGATGACCTTGAAGGACAATATCTCGACCAAGGGAATTGAGACCACCTGCTGTTCAAAGATTTTGACAGGCTACAAGCCGATTTATGACGCTACCGTTTGGGAGCTTCTGCAAAATCAAAACGCCGTTATGCTCGGCAAGGCAAATATGGACGAGTTCGCGATGGGTTCATCGTGCGAGACCTCATACTTCGGCGGAGCGGCTAACCCCTTCAACACCAACCACGTCGCCGGAGGCAGCTCGGGCGGAGTTGCCGGCGCTGTCGGCGGAAATATCGCGGCTTACGGCTTGGGCTCTGACACCGGCGGATCTATCCGCCAGCCTGCGTCGTTCTGCGGAGTTGTCGGCTTAAAGCCCACCTACGGCGCGGTTTCGCGTTACGGACTTATCGCATATGCAAGCTCGCTCGACCAAATCGGACCGATTACCAAGAGCGTAGAGGACGCCGCTGCTGTATTTGACGCGATTTCAAAGCAGGACAAGCGCGATTCGACCTCAAAGGGCAGCGCAAAAGCTACCTTTGACACGCTTAATAACGATATTAAGGGAATGAAAATCGGCATCGCGCGCGAGTACCTCGACGGTGTTCGCGACGACGTAAAAGAGGCTGTGCTCGAGGCGGCAAAGGTTTATGAGTCGCTCGGAGCCGAGATTGTCTACTTCGATTTGCCGATACTCAAATTCGCCCTTCCCGTATACTACATCATCGCCTGCGCCGAGGCTTCATCAAACCTCGGACGTTACGACGGTATCCGCTACGGCTACAAAACCGAGCACTACAACGGCACTCACGATATGATTTGCCGCACGCGTTCGGAGGGCTTTGGCGAGGAAGTCAAGCGCAGAATTCTGCTCGGAACATACGTGCTCTCGGCAGGCTACTACGACGCCTACTACAAAAAGGCTCAGAACCTCAGGGGTACAATCATCAGCGCGTTCAACAAGGCGTTTGAAAGCTGCGACGTTATTCTTGCTCCTACAGTGCCGATGACCGCGTTCGAAAAGGGCAACGCCATCAGCGACCCGATTGAGACCTACCTTACAGACATCTGTACCGTTCCGGTGAATATCGCCGGACTTCCGGGCGTATCAATCCCCTGCGGATTTAACAAAAACGGAATGCCCATCGGTATGCAGCTTATCGGCAAGAGCTTCGGTGAGGCTGAAATCCTCAACGCCGCTTATAAATACCAGCAGGCTCAGCCTGACAAATTTATGGATACAAAGTGGGGTGTTAAGCTGTGAAATATGAGTTAGTTTCGGGTTTTGAAACCCACATTGAGCTTTCTACCAAGACCAAAATTTTCTGCGGCTGCACCACTCAGTTCGGCGGCGAGCCGAATACCCACTGCTGCCCGGTGTGCATCGGACTTCCCGGTACGCTTCCCGTGCTCAACCGCGAGGTTGTGCGCTTTGCGATTAAGGCAGGCCTTGCCGTTCACGGCGAAATCGCCGAGGTCGCGAAAATGGACAGAAAAAATTACTGCTATCCCGACCTTTCAAAGGCGTACCAGATCAGCCAGCTTTACGCTCCGCTGATTATCGGCGGCTACGTTGAGCTAAGTAACGGCAGAAAAATCAGGCTTCACCACATTCACATCGAGGAGGATGCAGGCAAGCTGATTCACCAGCACGGCGACACCTACGTTGACTACAACCGCGGCGGCGTTCCGCTGATTGAGATTGTCTCCGAGCCCGATATCCGCTCGATTGACGAGGCGAAGGAGTATGTAGAAAAACTCCAGCAGGTTATGCGCGCAATCGGCGTTTCCGACTGCAAAATGCAGGAGGGCTCAATGCGCTGCGACGTTAATATCTCTGTCCGTCCCGAGGGCACCGAGGAATTCGGCACACGTACCGAGATTAAAAATATGAACTCAATCAACAACATAGCCAAGGCTATGGAGTACGAGTACGACAGACAGGTTGACCTTATCGAAAGCGGCGGCAAGGTGGTTCAGGAAACCCTGCGCTACGACGACGCCACAGGCACAACCTCGTCGATGAGAAGCAAGGAGGACGCTCACGATTACCGCTACTTCCGCGATCCCGATTTGGTTACAATCAATATCTCCCGCGAGGAGGTAGAGCAGCTCAGAGCCGAGCTTCCGGAGCTTCCTGCCGACAGATATAAAAGGTACGTCGAGGAAATCGGGCTTCCCGAAAAGGACGCCGCTCTGCTCACCAAGTACAGACGTATCAGCGAGTATTTTGACGAGGCTTCAAAGGGCGTTAAGAACCCCAAAACCGTGTCAAACTTCATTATCGGTCAGATTTTCCGCAGAACCGAGACCGAGGCGGACAAGGAAATTTTCGACGTTCCCGTAACGCCTGCAAGGCTCAACGAGCTTGTTAAGCTGCTCGACGGCGGAAAAATCCGCAACAACCTCGCAAAATCCACGCTTGAAAAAATGCTCGACACCGGCAAAGGCGCGCTCGACTTTATCAGCGAAAGCGATATGGCAGGCCTTGACGAAAACGCACTGCTCGAGCTCTGCAAGAACGCGGTTCAGGGCAACCCGAAGGCGGTTGAGGACTTCAAAAACGGCAAGGAAAAGGCAATTAAAGCCCTTGTCGGCAACGTTATGAAGAACAGCCGCGGCAAGGCGGACGCCGTTGCGGCAGAGGCGAAGATTAAAGAAATTATCAATAACGGATAAAAAAAGACTGTCACCCTCGGCAAAAGCCGGGAGTGACAGTTTTAATATACTTATTACCTATTGCTTATTACTTATTACTTCCCCTTGCAGATCTCTCGAAAGCTCCATAATCTTTTTGTAGAGCTCACGCGCGTATTCGCCGTATTTTCCGCCCTTTTGCTCGACGGAATTTAAAATTTCATCCTCGCGGTCTGTGTTGAGAATAGGAATATTATTCGCCTTTTTATACTCGGCTACCGCCCTTGAACAGTCCATCCTGCGCATAAAAAGCGCAATCAACTCTTTGTCAATGCTGTCAATCTCAGCCCTGATTTCATCTAAACTTTTCATAAAACCATTCCTTTTGGAGTATATCTTTTTAAAGCCTCCCCCGACACTTGTTTCGGGAAATTCCCCTGTCAGGGGAAATGTCGCGTAGCGACAAAAGGGTTGCCGTTTTCGCCAGAAAAAGGTGGCATTTTGCTTTGCAAAATGACGGAGGGGGCAGACGTTTCCGATTAATGCCATGCTATGAATTGCAACGGAAAACCCCTGCTGACTCACACGAAGCCCCCTCAGTCACCGTCAATTTGTTGACGGTGACAGCTCCCCCATGACAAGTAATGGGGGAGCCTTTAAATGGGCGAGCAACGTAATCAATTATCAATTAAATTAACCACCGCAATCGCCGCCGCGGCTTCGATTACCGGCACGGCGCGCGGAACAATGCACGGATCGTGCCTGCCCTTAATTTCGAGCTCGGCGTTCTCGCCCTTTTGCAAATCGACCGTGTTCTGTTTTTGCGCGATGGACGGAGTAGGCTTAATCGCCGCCCTGAAAATAATCGGCATACCGTCGGTGATACCGCCCAAAATTCCGCCGCAGTTGTTCGTCTCGGTCACTACCTCGCCGTCAACATAGCGGAACGGATCGTTGTTCTGAGAGCCTCGCATTTTAGCGGCTTCAAAGCCTGCGCCGAACTCAACGCCCTTGACCGCCGGAATTCCGAAAACCGCCTTGGCGATAACGCCTTCAACGCCGTCGAACATCGGCTCTCCAAAGCCGGCCTTAACCCCGGTCACGGCGCACTCAATCACTCCGCCTACGCTGTCAAGCGCAAGCCTTGCGCTCTCAACCTCATCGCGCATAGCCTGCTCGACGTCAGGATTAATCAGCGAAAACGAAGAATTACTGAGTCTGTCAACCAAATCGTCATCCACGTTGACAGAACCAAATTTATCATCACAAACGCCGCCTATGCTCTGAATATGGGCGGCAATTTTTATGCCCTTTTTCTCCAAAATCTGCCTGCAAACCGCGCCTGCAAAAACAATCGGAGCGGTCAGCCTGCCCGAAAAATGTCCTCCGCCGCGGATGTCGTTATTTCCGCCGTACTTCACAAACGCCGCGTAGTCGCTGTGACCGGGGCGCGGAGTTGTCAGCAGGTTGCCGTAGTCGGATGAGCGCGTGTTGGTGTTCTCAATCACCGCACAGAGCGGCGCGCCTGTCAGCGTATCACCGAGCATACCCGAAATAATCTTCGGCAGGTCGCTCTCCTTTCGCGGAGTGGCGGTCTTGTCCCTGCCGGGAGCACGCCTCGCCATTTGAGCGTTCACGCGCTGTAAATCTATCTTTTCGCCTGCCGGCAAGCCGTCAATCACAACGCCGATACCGCCGCCGTGACTCTCTCCGAACACGGAAATTTTTATTTTATCGCCAAAGGTTGAACTCATAATTTTGTCCTTTTCTTCTATATAATTTCTGCCTTGCCGCCCACTGAATTGTAGTCCTCAAAAAACTGCGGATAGCTCTTGTTAACGCTGAGCGCGTCGGTGCAGATAATTGGGTTCTGCGAGCCTGCCGCGCAAACCGCCGCCGACATCACAATCCTGTGGTCGTTAAAGCCCTTCGCCGTGCCGCCGATAAGACTTTTTGTGCCTGTAATTTCAAGTCCGTCGGGCAGCTCGACCGCCTCGCCGCCGAGCGAATTAATCAGCGCCGCGGTGGATTTGAGCCTGTCGCTCTCCTTAATTCTGAGCCGTTCGGCGTTCGTAATTTTAGTTGTGCCCTCGGCAAACGCCGCGCATACCGCGAGCGCCGGAACGAGGTCGGGAATTTGCGAGGCGTTAATCTCAATCGCCTTCATACTGCTCTTTTTGACGGTTACGCTGTCGGCTTCCTGAATGACCTCAGCGCCGAATTCGCGCAAAAGCTCGGCAATTTTGCGGTCGCCCTGCTTTGAGTCGGTGTTAAGATTTTTTACGGTGATCTCGCCGTTAACCGCGCCCGAAACAAGGTAAAAAGCCGCCTGCGACCAGTCGCCGTCGGTGCGGTAATCTGACGGAATATAGTGCTGGCTTCCGCGGACGTGCCAGCCGGTGTCGGTCACGTCAACCTCAATTCCGAACTTCTCCATCGTGCGGATCGTCATATTGATGTACCCCGCGCTTTGAATGGGCGAGGTCAGCACGATGTCGCTGTCGCCGCGGAGCAGGGGAAGGGCGAACAGCAGTCCCGAGATAAACTGAGAGCTGATGTCGCCGGGAACTCTGTAAATTCCGCTTTTGAGCTGTCCGCTGATTTTAAGCGGCAAGCCGCCGCCGCTTTCGAGCGTAACGCCCTTTTGCGGCAAAATCTCGGAATATAAGCCGATTGGGCGTGTGACAAGGCTGCCGCTGCCGCGAAATTCCGCTTCAACGCCGCCTGCCGCCGCAATCGGGATTAAAAATCTTAATGTGCTGCCGCTCTCGGTGCAGTCGAGCACGGCGGATTTGTTCTTAAAAATATCAGTGCCGTCAACGGAAAGAACATCATTTACAATTTCTGTTTTCGCGCCGAGCGCTTCGACGCAGCCGATAGTCGCCTTGATGTCGTTCGACAGTGCGACGGGGGAAATTGTGCACCTTCCGCCTGACAGCGCCGCGCAGATTATCGCGCGGTGAACGTCGCTTTTTGACGGCGGAGCGGTAACGCTTCCGCACGGTGTATAAGGTAAAAATTTAACATTTGGCATAATGTACCCCTTTGGGAGAGTTTAGAGTTGAGAGTTGAGAGTTTAGTGATAGGTCGCTACGCTCCGAATTTATAATATTGCAGAGCGTTTGTTAAAGATATGTCAGCACCATATTAATTCAGTCGGGAACAAAACGTTTCGGTAAAATAAACCTGTCCACACGACCAAAATTAAACTCTAAACTCTTAACTCTTAACTCTGAATAAATTCTTCAAGCTTATCGAACTCTATCTTTCTTGTAAAGCTTTCACCGATTTTTTTGAGCAGGACGAGGTTCACCGAACCGCCTGCGGATTTTTTGTCGCTCCTTGCGGCTTCGACAATTTCGTGAACGCCAAGCGAGGTCTCGACAGGCAGGTTGTATTTTTTGCAAAGGCGGACAATCCGCTCATAAGCGCCTGCTTCGGTAATTCCGTTTTTCTCGCCTGCCTTTGCAATCATCGCCATACCGATTGCCACCGCCATACCGTGGGTAATCTCGCCGTAGCCTGTCAGCTTTTCAATCGCGTGGCCGAGGGTATGGCCGAAGTTTAAGAGCATACGCTCGCCCTTCTCGCGTTCATCGCGGCTCACGACGTCGCGCTTTATTTTAACACAGGTTTCAATCACGCTCTCAATGTTTTCGAGCGCGTTTTCGTTCTCCAAAAATTCAAAAAATTCCGCGTCCTTAATGCAGCCGTACTTAATCACCTCGCCCATGCCGTCGGTGATGAATTCTTCCGGCAGGGTTTTAAGCATATCGGGGTCGATAAGTACCGCTATCGGCTGGTGAAAAGCGCCTACAAGGTTCTTGCCCTGGGGCAAATCAACGCCTGTTTTGCCGCCGACGGACGAATCAACCTGGCTCAAAAGCGAGGTCGGAATTTGAATAAAGTCAATTCCTCTCAGGTAGCTTGCCGCCGCAAAGCCTGCCATATCTCCGCAAACTCCGCCGCCCAGCGCGATGATGATGTCCTTGCGCGTCATCTTAAAATCGGCAAGCGAGTTGTAAATCTCGGCAATCGTACCGAGGTGCTTGCTCTTTTCGCCTGCCTCGTATACAAATGAATTAACCTCAAAGCCTGCGTTTTCAAGCGGATTTTTGAGCGCTTCAAGGTAGAGCGGAGCAACGTTAGTATCGCTTACAATCGTAATTTTTTCAGCGGATGAAAGGCTCTTTGCGTATTGCGCGGCAGAGCCTAAAATCCCTCTCTCAATAAAAATATCATACGGTTTTCCCGTGCTTACGTGTACGGTTTTCATAATGCTCTCCTGTTGAATTAATGCCGGGTTTTCGGTCGGGATACCCGGTTAACTAATACACCTGACATAAGTTCTCGAATTGACAGCGGAGGCACTCCGCTATTCTCCAAGTGCCTGCTTGATTTTATGCCCCTGCTCGAGCAAGTCCGCAAGCGTTTCTCTGTCGTTATCCTTAATCGCGTCCTTAATGCGCGTTATGTTGTCAATCAAAATATCGAGCTCGGTAATCAGCGGCTCGCGGTTCTCCAAAAACAGCTCGCTCCACAGCTTTGAATTGATGTTCGCAACGCGCGAGACGTCGCGGTAGCTGCCGGCTGAAAAGCCGTTGTGGTTCGGACAGCACGGACTGAGCACGTACGAACACGCCAAAACGTGCGGCAGCTGAGATGTAAACGCAATCATCCTGTCGTGTTCCTCGGGCGTGGTGATTTTAACCTGCCCGAAGCCGATTGAAAGCGCCAAATCCGCGAGTGTATTAACATATTTTTCATCAGCACCGCAGGGCGTAATAATAAAGCTTGCGCCGTTGTAGAGCTCCGCCTCGGACACGCCGTAGCCGTTTTTCTCCTTGCCTGCCATCGGGTGGCTTCCGACAAAGACAAAGCCGAATTCCTGCGACAGCTCATAAAGCTGAGGGCAAATCGCGCTTTTAATTCCCGAGGAATCGGTGACGAGCGCGCCTTTTTTGATGAATTTTCCGTTTTCCTTTATAAAGTCAACGCACGCCTGCGGATACATACAAAGAAAAATTATGTCGGCTTCACCAAGACTTTCGACCGTGCCGATAACGTCAATCGAGCCGTCGTTTTTTGCCTGCTCTGCGACAGAATGCGTGCGGTTAATTCCGATAACCGTGTGGGCGGTGTGCTTTTTAATCGCCTTGCAAAAGCTTCCGCCGATAATTCCCAAACCAATAACAGCAATTTTCATATATACGCCCCTAAAACTTGATAAGTATATTTTAGCACTTTAAATTGCTATAATCAATAGTTAAAAACGTGCAATCGTTCACTTGCTGTAAAGTCGCACCGCGTCCATTACCGCAAAAGCGGTTCCGAGGGGCGTTTCCTCGCCCTTAACGGTGACGTCAGCCGCCGCTTGGTACAGCGGCAGGCGCTTTTCGTAGAGCTCAGCCATCGCCTCGTCCTTGTCGGGACGCTGCAAAAGCGGTCGCTTTGTGTCGTTTCTCAGGCGGTATTTGATTGTGTCGAGCGGTACGTCGAGCAAAACGATGACGTCATTTTGCTTAAAGACCTCGACATTCCTTGCAAAGGTCAGCGCGCCGCCGCCCGAGGCTATAATCAGATTTTTCTCAAGGCTTAACTCCCTGCACGCCTCGTGCTCCATATCGCGAAAGCCGCTCTCGCCGTATTTTTCGAAGATTTCGGACACGCGCATACCTGCCTTTTCCTCAATATAGCTGTCCATATCGACAAATTTCTTGCCCGATTTGCGTGCGATATTCTTGCCGACGGTAGATTTTCCGCAGCCCATAAAGCCGCATAATACAATGTTGTTCAATTTATTTCCTCCGGAATAAATTAATTGAAAATTTGAGGTGTTGTCCAAATCTTTGATTTGGGTAACAACACCCATGCGTTAGCTGATAGTTGATAATTGATAATTTCGGTCGGGGAGATAGGTTTGCGTTCTCGAAACGTTTAATTCTCGATTGAATTAATATGGAGCGAATTTAACTTTTCCAACTGCTCTGCAATATTACCAATCGGGTGCGGGAAATTCCCCTGACAGGGGAAATGTCGCAAAGCGACAAAAGGGTTGCCGTCCGGCTACGGAGAGCCCGCCATTAATTATCCATTATCAATTTTCCATTTTCAATTTATTCGCCGCACTAACGCACAGCTTGTCAATATCTTTCTTATCAAAGCTCTTGCCGTGCCAAATTTCCTGAGCGACCGCCGCCTGCCAAACGAGCATTGACATTCCGCCGACTGCCTTTGAGCCGTTCGCCTTTGCGCGCTTAACGAGCACGGTTTCGAGCGGATTGTAAACCGCGTCAAAAACCGCGCCGCATCTGCCGATTGCGCAGTTATGTATCGGCTGTTCATCGGCGTTGGGGTACATTCCGACGGGAGTGGCGTTAATCAGCACGTCAACAGTGCCGATAATCTGCGTCATAAGCCCGAAGCTGACCTTAGCGTCGGGGATTTTGCGCGTGATGTCAAGGCACAAAAGCCCTGCCTTTCCCACGTCCTGCGGACGAACCGCAAACTCAAATTCAAGTCCTTTTTTGGCAATCTCATACGCCATTGTGCGCGCAACTCCGCCGCAGCCGAGTATCATAATTCTGCCGTCAAGCTCAATTCCTGCGGCTTCAAGCGCCTTTAAAAAGCCGTCCGGATCTGTTGTGTAGCCCTTTGACTTTCCGTCCTTAACCGAAACAGTGTTCACGCTGCCATACATCTCAGCCTTTTTGTCAATTTCGTCGAGGTACTGAATGATGTTCTGCTTGTGCGGAATTGTCACGTTAAAGCCGTCGAGCTTTGACAGGGTGTTCTTAAATTCCTCGCCAAGGCTCTCGGGAGCGACGTCGATTTTTGTATAGTCCGCGTCAACTCCTGCAATTTCGAATAATCTTTTGTGAATAAACGGCGACATCGTGTGACCGATAGGGTGGCCGATGACCGCATAATGTTGTGTGCTCATAGCAATCCCTCCATATATACTGATACTTTTTTGAAAGCATATTACACAAAAACAGCTATTCATTTTTGGTAATAACGACATTAATTTATGCAATTTCAAAAAACTTTAAATTAATTTCCGAATATGTATTGACAAAGGGCGGAAATATAAATAATATTTAAGTAGCAAATAAATTTTGCCAACACCATTGTAGCATAAAAAGCGTGCTCTTGTCTATAATTTATTGAGGGCGCAATCAATTTAGGGAGGAATTATAATGGTATTAGAAAAAGTTAAGGCTATCCTTGCGGAGCAGTTTGACGTAGAACAGGATAAGATTACAGTTGACACAGATCTTCAGGAAGATCTCGGCGCAGATTCACTCGACGTAGTTGACCTTCTTATGTCAATCGAGGACGAGTTCGAGGTTGAGGTTCCCGACGAGGAAATCGAGAACATCAAGACCGTAGGCGCACTTGTTTCTTACATCGAGGCTCACTCATAATTAACGCTTGACAAAGCATGGGACGGGTAACCGTCCCTTTTTTAATTGTTTGTATCGCTTGAAAACGCAGTAAAAATATGATACAATATTAAGAGATTGAAATTGTGAGGTGGGGTATGACAACGCTTACAAAGGACGCGATTAAACAGTCGTTTATGAAGCTCCTCAATCAAAAATCGCTCAGCAAAATTACCGTTAAGGAAATTGTCGAGGACTGCGGAATTAACCGCAACTCTTTTTACTATCATTACGACGACATCCCGTCGCTTGTTGAGGAAATCCTAAACGAGCAGGTCGATGAGATTGTCTCGCTCGGCACCGATGCGTCGATTTTCGACCAAATCATTATCGGAATTGACTTTGCTCTCAAAAACAAAAAGGCGGCTATGCACATCTACAACTCCGTCAACAAGGAGATGTTCGAGCTGTATATCAACCGCGTGTCTCAGCGCACAATCGACGGCTATATGGAGCTTGCCGCCAAGAAGTACAACATTTGCGACCGCGACCGCGAGGTTATTACGATGTACTACAAATCGCTGATTATCGGCTTTATGTTCAACTGGCTCAACAACGGGATGAACAACAACCTGACAGACGATTTGAAGCGCATTTGCGAGCTGTTCGAGGGCAACACCGAGCTTGTGCTCGGCAGGTGCGATAAAAAAGAAGAATAGGGCAACACCGCACACCTGAAATGTGCGGTAACCATAACCGAGCCGGCTTTGCTTCGGCTCTTTACTTGACAGTTGAGTTAGCTTGTGCTAACCTATAAGTATAACCGCAATTTCCGTTTAGACAAATCTTGAAATCTGCCTAAAAAACGGTCACGTTTCCGCATTTGTCCGTTTAATTAATTTCGTTAAAGGAATAAAATATACTATTGGAAATTAATAATTTGGAAGGAGTGCGCTTATAGTGAAATTCGGAAAAGCGGTTGTAAAATCGCGAATCGCTATTCTAATTATTTCAGCGGTACTGCTTGTTCCCTCACTTTTGGGAATGATAAACACAAGGGTAAATTACGATATGCTCAACTACCTGCCCGACAGCCTCGACACGGTAAAGGGACAGGAGTATATGCTCGAGGACTTCGGAAAAGGAGCTTTTTCGTTTTTGATTTTTGAGAACGTAAACGAGAAGGACATCGTAAAAACCGAGGAAAAAATAAAGAAAATCGACCACGTAGCCACGGTTTTGTGGTTTGATGACGTGGCTGACAGCAAAATCCCCATGCAGGCATTGCCCGACGAGGTATACGACGCTTTCAACAAGGGCGACAGCACGCTGATGGCTGTGTTCTTTGACAGCTCGAGCTCATCGGACGAGACGATGAACGCAATCAGCGAGATCCGCAAGGTGGCAGGCGAACAGTGCCTTGTGTCGGGTATCTCGGCAATGGTAACCGACCTTAGGGAGCTTTGCGAAAGGGAGGAGACGCTCTACGTCGCAATCGCCGTAGTTTTGGCGGTAATCGCGATGATAGTGTTCCTCGACAACTGGATAATTCCGTTCGTGTTCCTCGCGAGTATCGGCGTGGCAATTTTGTTCAACCTCGGCTCAAACATCTTTTTGGGCGAGATATCGTACATAACAAAGGCGCTTTCGGCGGTATTACAGCTCGCGGTAACGATGGACTACTCAATTTTCCTTTGGCACAGCTACGGCGAGCAAAAGCAGAAATGCTCCGACAATAAAGAGGCTATGGCAGTCGCGATTAAAGAGACGGTCTCCTCGGTGCTCGGAAGCTCAATCACAACGGTTGCAGGTTTTATCGCGCTCTGCTTTATGACCTTCACCCTCGGCAGGGATTTGGGAATTGTCATGGCAAAGGGCGTTTTGCTCGGAGTTCTGAGCTGTGTAACGGTTCTGCCTTCGATGATTTTGGCGCTCGACAAACCGCTTAACAAAACAATGCACCGCTCGCTCATTCCCTCAACAAAAAAGCTTGCAAAGGGAATTGTAAAGATTTTCCCCGTATTTTTAATAATATTCGCGCTTATCGCGGTTCCGTCGTACTATGGCTATTCGCAGACAAACAAAGAGGTTTACTATGATTTGTCGCGCAGTCTGCCCGAGGATATGTCGAACGTAATCGCCAACACAAAGCTTAAAGAGGAGTTCGGAATGGGCAACACCCATATGGTGCTTGTAAATTCCAAGCTCGACTCCAAGGACATCCGCAAGATGAACGACGAGTTCAAGAAGGTCGATGGAATAAAAATGGCGCTCGGACTTGAGAGCGTGGTCGGCCCGATGATACCCGAGGAAATGCTCCCCGAATCCGTCAGCACGGTATTTAAAAGCGACCGCTGGGAGATGATAATTCTCAGCTCAGAGTACAAAACCGCGACCGACGAGATGGGCACGCAGATTACAAAGCTCAACGAGATTATCAAAAAGTACGATCCCGACGGCCTGCTTGTAGGCGAGGCGGCTTGTACAAACGATTTGATTAATATTACCTCAGTCGATTTCGCGACGGTTAACGCAATTTCAATCATCGCGATATTTATTATCATAATGATTGTCGAAAAGAGCATTTCGCTCCCTGTTATTTTGGTGGCGGTAATCGAGCTTGCAATCTTCATCAACCTCGGACTTCCGCACTATCTTGGCGAAAGCCTGCCGTTTATCGCGCCGATTTGCATAAGTACAATCCAGCTCGGCGCAACCGTCGACTACGCGATACTTATGACGACGCGCTACAAAAAGGAACGCTCGCTCGGTAACGACAAGCGCACGGCGGTCTGCACCGCGCTCGAAACGTCAATTCCGTCAATCATTGTCAGCGCGATGGGACTATTCGCCGCGACGGTCGGCGTAGCGATATATTCCGACGTCGATATGATTGCCTCGCTCTGCGCGTTAATGGCGAGAGGAGCGCTAATCAGTATGCTCTGCGTAATCCTGATTTTACCTGCGATGTTTATGTTGTTCGACAAGGTAATCGGCGTTACGACAATCGGCTTCAGACCTAAAAAAGATAAAAAAGCATAACGGGAGGTTCAGTTATGAAAAATACAAATAAGATTATTTCAAGAACGCTCGCCGCGGTAATGAGCCTTACGGTTCTGTGCAGCGGTATCGCAGTTGCTTCGTATTCGGCAGGCGCCGAGAGCACAGGCGCTGTTGCCGCCGCTCAAAAAACCGAGCAAAAGGCTGACAGCAAAACCGCTCAAAAGGCGAACGGACTGAGCAAGACCGAGACCGTTTACGTAATTGCAAAGGCAAACGGCGAGCCCAAAAAGGTAATCGTCAGCAACTGGATTAAAAATCCCGGCAAGGCTCAGAAGATTACCGACCAGACAAACCTCAAAAATATCGAGAATGTCAAGGGCGACGAAACCTACACCATCAACGAGAAAAAGGCTTATGAGTGGAACGCTCAGGGCAACGACATCTACTATCAGGGCGAGGGCACAACCGAGCTGCCCGTCGGCGTAAGCGTAAGCTACAAGCTCGACGGCAAGGCGGTAACTCCCGACCGGCTCGCAGGCAAAAGCGGCAAGGTGACCTTGCGCTTTGACTACACAAACCGCAAGTTTGAGAACGTAAAAATCAACGGCAAGGACGAAAAAATCTACGTTCCGTTCGTTATGCTCACGGGTATGATGCTCGACAACGAGAAGTTCACAAACGTTGAGGTGACAAACGGAAAGGTTATAAACGATGGCACACGCACCTACGTCGCAGGCTTTGCAATGCCCGGAATGCAGGACAGCCTCGGCATTGACAAAAAGGACTTTGAGCTGCCCTCATTTGTTGAGGTGACTGCCGACACGACCGACTTTGAGCTTATGACAACCCTCACCGTCGCGACAAACGACATCTTCGGTGACGTCGACTCAAAGAAGGCTGAGGATAAGGTTAATGAGCTTGAAAAGTCAATTAATCAGCTTACCGACGCTGCCGAAAAGCTCAGCGACGGCACATCACAGCTCTACACGGGAATCGGCACTCTGCTCGAAAAATCAGGAGATTTAGTCTCAGGCGTTAACCGCCTTTACGACGGCGCAGAGCAGCTTGCAAACGGCACAAACGACCTCAAAAACGGCGCAGCACAGCTCACAGGCGGCGCGGTTCAGCTCGACAGCGGACTCGGCAAGGTTGACGGCGGCGCAGGCGACCTCAAAAACGGCGCAGGTCAGCTCTCCGACGGCGCCTATACGCTTGATAACGGCGTAGAACAGCTCCAGGGCTATATCGCACAGCTCACAGGCGGATTGGGCACAATCTCCGCGAACAGCGCACAGCTCAACGCAGGCGCAAAGCAGGTGTTCGACACACTCCTTAACGCCGCCAATACCCAGATTGCGGCGGCAGGAATTTCCGCTCCTGCGCTCACAATCGACAACTTTGACGCGGTGCTTCAAAACCTGATTGATTCCCTCAACTCCGAAAACGCTGAAAAGCTTGCTTACGACACCGCATACAAGACAGTTTCGGCAACCGTTAACAGCCAGCGCGAGGTAATCGCACAGGCGGTTGAGGCGGCTGTCAGAAAGCAGGTAACCGAGGGCGTGCTCGCAGGCGCAGGACTTTCAATATCTGCCGAGGAGTACGACGCGGCAGTTGCCGCAGGCTCAATTCCCGACGAGACCGCGGCGCAAATCAGCGCGGCAATCGGCGCTCAGATGAGCGGAATGCAGGGCGTAATAGAGAGCAATACCGAGGCGAAAATCACGGAGCTTATCGAGCAGAATATGAACAGCGACGAGGTTCAGGCGCAAATCGCTGAGGGCGTTAAAAAGGCTCAGGCAGGCAGAGAGTCGCTCATCGCCCTTAAACAGCAGCTCGACAGCTACAATCAGTTCTATCAGGGTATTCTCAGCTATACCGCAGGCGTTGACCAGGCAAACTCAGGCGCTCAGCAGATTTTGGGCGGAACATACGACCTCAAGAGCGGCACAAGTGACCTCGCTAACGGCGCGTATGCACTCAAAAACGGCACGTCAGAGCTTAAGGACGGCACAGCGCAGTTAAAGAACGGTTCATCACAGCTCAAAAACGGCGCTTCCGAGCTCACAAACGGCGCAGGTGCTCTCAACTCGGGCGCGGCTCAGCTCTTCGACGGTATCGGTCAGCTTAAAAACGCAACTCCGGCTTTGATAGACGGTATTAAACAGCTTAACGACGGCTCAATGCAGCTCGACGAGGGTATGAAGAAATTCAAGGCGGAAGGCGTTGACAAAATCAAGAAAGCAGTCAACGACGACCTAAAGCCCGTAGCGCAAAGACTTAAGGAAATCAAGCGCGTTTCAGACAATTACAAAACCTACAGCGGCGCGGCAGAGGGAATGGACAGCAAGGTAAGCTTCATCTTCAAAACCGACGGCGTTGAGAAATAGAGTTTAATAAATTAATCGGAAACGTTTGATTAAGGTTTAAAGCCTCCCCCGACACTTTGTTTCGGGGGAGGTGTCATTTTGCCCTGCAAAATGACGGAGGGGGCAGACGTTTCCGATACCGCTAACCTATCCCCTACATTCAAACTTTAAGTTTCCCCAAAACCTGCGAGCAAAAGCTGAGGTGAAGGCGTGGGAATAGCGAGCAGGCGCTTCAGCCCCGACTTGACGTACTTCAAGGTTTCATAGATACCGTCTGCGATGGCGTAATAGACGAAATCAGGCGCTCCGAACAGACGCTTTGAAACCTCGATGATCTCAAAGCGCATACGGGTAAAGAACGGCTTGTCGGACAGCATGGAAATATAACCGATGGCAAGCGTCAGAAGCAAATCGAGAGTACGGATAGATTGCAGAGAACGCACCCTCAGATTCTCGTAATCGAATTTTTGCTTTTTGAATTTGAAGTATTCCTCGATTCTCCAGCGCATCAAATACGCCTTGCAAACCGAAATCCCGATTCGTTTATCGTCCGATGACAGATTGGTGATCAACAGCATTGGTCCCTCGCCGAAACCGTATACAACCACTAATTGTAATTCAACATTTTTGTATTTAGGCAGTTGAATCGAAATAATACTGATTTTGACGTCTACTTGTTTGCCGCTTTTGTTCTTGAATCTCAGGCTGTATTTACCCTTGAAGCGATTGGCGACAGACATGATGTTTTCGGTTTTTCCATTATAGATAACATTACGGTTCTTTTTGGCTCTGATAATGAACTTTTCGTTGTTTCTGATAAAGTAACGGTAGTATTTGTTGTTGTCAAAGCCTCTGTCCATCGTCCTGACATTGTCTTTGGAAAAGTGTCTGCTGATATATTCAAAGCAATCAAGATATTCCTCGATTTCGCTGACAAAGTCTTCATCCTTGGTTGAGTAGATACGGCTGTATATACCGAAGGGCAGCTTGTTTTCGCTTGAGAGAACCGCTGCGCCGATAGTATGGTAACCGATCCCGATCTCACCTGTGCTGCCGTCGCGTACCTCGCAGAGCTTTTCAAGGTGTTTGCTGGCGGGCTTGGTGATGTCGGAACCATCGACAATTATCAAGCTGTCATCATTATACCGGCGTTTGATTGCTTTGAGATAGTTTTCACGCACGGTTTCGGCGTCTGCTGCTTCAAAATCCGCAAGATTTCTCGACAATCTGTTGACTGTTTTGATCAGCTTGATGTTTTCATGCAGGCTGCGGCTGATTTCAGACAGCATACAGCTTCCCGAGGCAAGCGTTCCGTACAACATATCTGTTACGAATTTCTTATCAGGACGGTTCAAGCCTTTTGAAATTTTTTGAGAATAATTCAAAATACCCCTTTTCAAATTACCGTTGAGTGTGTTATAATTCAACATAGTGCAATACGCTCCTTTGGTATGGTTTTGTTCCAATTTAATTATACCATTTTTCGAGCGCTATTGCACTTCTTTTTTTACCAGATTTTCATTTTTTTATTGCCGAGTTTTCCCTTAACCACGCCATTTTTTCAACATTCACGATTGCGTTTTGGGGAAACTTAAAACATTCAAACTCATTGACAAAATCTTTATTTATAGTATAATAGAAATGTTACGATAAAAAACCTTTTTGGAGGAGTATATATGGCTGACAACAAAAAAATGGTCGAGGCTATCACCAGCCGCGACGAGGACTTTGCAAAATGGTACACCGATATAGTAAAAAAGGCTGAGCTCGTTGATTATTCGGGCGTAAAGGGCTGCATGGTAATCCGCCCTTACGGCTATGCAATCTGGGAGCTTATGCAGGCGGATATGGACAGGCGCTTTAAGGAGACAGGCCACGAGAATGTCTATATGCCTATGTTTATCCCCGAAAGCCTTCTCCAAAAGGAAAAGGATCACGTCGAGGGTTTCGCTCCCGAATGTGCGTGGGTAACAATCGGCGGTCAGGAAAAGCTCACCGAGCGCCTCGCCGTCCGTCCCACCTCGGAGACGCTTTTCTGCGAGCATTATAAAAAGGTAATAGGCACCTACCGCGACCTGCCCAAGCTCTACAACCAGTGGTGTTCGGTGGTTAGATGGGAAAAGACAACCCGTCCGTTCCTTCGCACCTCGGAATTCCTCTGGCAGGAAGGCCACACAATGCACGCCACCGCTGAGGAAGCCAAGGAAGAAACCCTCAAAATGCTCAAGGTTTACAGCGATTTCTACACCGAGACAATGGCTATCCCTGCGGTAATCGGTCAAAAAACCGAGAAGGAAAAGTTCGCAGGCGCAGAGGCTACCTATACAATCGAGCCGATGATGCACAACGGCGTTGCATTACAGGGCGGTACATCCCACTACTTCGGTGACGGCTTTGCCAAGAGCTTCGGCATCACCTACGCCGGCAAGGACAACAAGCTGCATTATCCGCACCAGACCTCATGGGGCACTTCAACCCGTATGATAGGCGCGCTGATTATGGTTCACAGCGACGACGACGGACTTGTTCTGCCGCCTAAAATCGCGCCCATTCAGGTTGCGATTATCCCAATCGCCCAGCACAAGGAAGGCGTGCTCGACAAGGCTTACGCCCTTAAGGATGAGCTTAAAAAGAGCTTTAGAGTAAAGCTTGACGACAGTGATCACGCTCCCGGCTGGAAGTTCTCGGAGTACGAGATGAAGGGCGTGCCCGTAAGAGTAGAAATCGGCCCGAAGGATATCGAAAAGAACCAGTGCGTAGTTGTCCGCCGCGATACTCGCGAAAAGGCGTTTGTACCCCTCGACGGACTTAGTGAATACATTGAAAAGCTGCTCGTTACTATCCATAAGGATATGTACGACCGCGCCCTTAAGAATACTCAGGAAAAGACCTTCACAGCCACAAGCTATGAGGAGTTTATCGACACCGCCAAGAACAAGCCCGGCTTTATCAAGGCTATGTGGTGCGGTGACAGCGAGTGCGAGGACAAGCTTAAGGACGTAACCGGCGGCGTAAAGAGCCGTTGTATCCCCTTTGAGGAGGAGCACCTCGCCGACACCTGCGTATGCTGCGGCAAGCCTGCCAAGCATATGGTTTACTGGGGAAAGCAGTATTAATGAATAATGAATAGTGAATAATGAATAGTGAATAATGTAGGGGCGAGCAATGCTCGCCCGCGGGCGGTCAATGACCGCCCCTACAATTAACAGAAAGGAGAGAAAAGTATGCCGATTAAGGTTCAGAGCCATTTGCCGGCAATTAAGGTTCTTGAAAGCGAGAATATCTTTGTCATGCCCGACGAAGTAGCGCTTAAGCAGGACATCCGTCCGCTCAAAATTTTGATACTCAACCTTATGCCCACAAAAATCACAACCGAAACCCAGCTTTTGCGCCTGCTCGGCAACAGCCCTCTGCAGGTTGACATCGAGCTTTTGCAGATGGCTACGCACACCTCAAAAAACACCTCTCCGCACCATCTGACAACCTTCTACAAGACCTTTGACGAGATTAAGGACGAAACCTTTGACGGTATGATTATCACCGGCGCTCCCGTCGAACAGCTTGACTTTGAGCAGGTCGACTATTGGGACGAGCTCTGCGAGATTATGGAGTGGTCAAAGCACAACGTCTACTCAACCTTCCACATCTGCTGGGGGGCTCAGGCGGCGCTTTACTACCACTACGGAATCCCGAAGGTTCCGCTTGAAGAAAAGCTCAGCGGAATTTACGCCCATAAGGTGTTAAATCCGCTCCATCCGCTTATGCGCGGCTTTGACGACGAGTTTTTAATTCCCCATTCGCGCTACACAACCGTAAGGCTCGAGGACATCAAAAAACAGCCCGGGCTGGAGCTTTTGGCGGTCAGCGAAATGGCAGGCCCCTCGGTCATCAGCAACAAAACCGGCAGGCAGGTGTTTGTCACAGGTCACGCCGAGTACGACCGCGAAACCCTCGCTAACGAATACTACCGCGACCAAAACAAGGGTATTAACCCGGCAGTTCCCTACAACTATTTTCCGAACGACGACGCGTCGCTCACGCCGCCCATGGTGTGGCGAAGCAACGCAACGCTTCTGTATACAAACTGGCTCAACTACTTTGTATATCAGGCAACGCCGTACGACCTTAAGGAGCTGTTCGTAAAATATCCGCGCAGAAACAAACCGAATAATTAAAAAATTGCCGTGAAGTCAAAAGATTTCACGGCTTTTTATTTTAAATTGCATAAAACACTGCAATTTTTCCCGATTTGGAAGTATAAGTGAAAGGACTTCTTTCAAAATTTCAAAAAGGGAGAGTTTATTATGAAAAAACCAACAAAACCAAAGGCATTTAACATCTATTTCGACACCTTTCAGCACGTTGAAATGCTTACTATGGAACAGCGCGGAGAGCTGTTTACAGCGCTATATGAGTACGCCGTAAACGAAAGGATAACCGAGTTTAACAACGGTATGGTAAAAATGGCGTTCTCGTTTTTCAAGGCTCAAATCAAAAGGGATTTTGAAAAATATTATGAAAAGTGTGAAAAGCTTAGACAAAATGCTTTAAAGCGTTATGAAAAGGATAATGATACCGCAAATGCGTGCAATTGCAGTCAAGAAGAAAAAGAAGAAGAGAAAGAATAAGAGAAATAAAAAGATAAAAAAGAAGAGAAAGATAAAGAGAAATAAGAAAAAGAAGATAAAGAGAAAAAAGAGAGAGAAGATAAAGAGAAAAGAGAGAGAAGATAAAAAAGAGAGAGAAGATAAAGAGAAAAGAGAGAGAAGATAAAAAAGAAAAAGAGAAAATAAAAGAGAAAGAAAAGTAATTTTTATCTTTTTTTCTCTCTTTCTCTCTGTTATTATCTTCATATTTCTTTCTTATTTTTTACTCACAATATCCCTTCTTATTGACAAAAACTCCGCGGATTGATACAATAAAACAAAACTGATTATAATTCACGGAGGCGTGTTATGAGAAAAGAAAATATGGCTATGCTGTGCGACTTTTACGAGTTTACAATGTCGAACGGCTATTTTAAGAACGGCTTTTACAGGCGCACGGTTTACTTTGACGTTTTCTTCCGCAAGGTTCCCGACAACGGCGGTTTTGCAATAGCCGCAGGGCTTGAGCAGGTTATCGAATATATCAAGGAGCTCCACTTTGACGAGGAAGATATCGCGTATCTTCGCTCAAAGGGAATTTTTGACGAGGGCTTTTTGGCATATCTGCGCGATTTTAAGTTCAGCGGAGACATCTACGCCGTGCCCGAGGGTACTCCCGTGTTCCCCAACGAGCCTGTAATGACCGTCAAGGCGCCTGCCATTGAGGCGCAGATTATCGAGACCTTTGTACTGCTCACCCTAAACCACCAAACCCTGATTGCCACCAAGGCAAACCGCATTGTGCGTGCGGCTCAGGGCAGGGCAGTGCTGGAGTTCGGCTCACGCCGCGCACAGGGAGCGAGCGGCGCGATTATGGGCGCGAGGGCGGCTTATATCGGCGGCTGCAAGGGCACAGCCTGCACCATTACCGACGAGCTTTACGGCGTGCCTGCAGGCGGTACAATGGCTCATTCGTGGGTTCAGATGTTCGACAGCGAGTACGACGCATTTAAGACCTACTGCGAGCTCTACCCCGACAATCCCACGCTTTTGGTAGATACCTACAACACGCTCAAAAGCGGTATTCCAAACGCGATTAAGGTGTTCAAAGAGGTTCTTTTGCCGATGGGCAAGACAAAGTGCGCCATCCGCCTTGACTCCGGCGACATCTCGTACCTCTCAAAAAAGGCTCGCAAAATGCTCGACGACGCAGGGCTCACCGAGTGCAAAATCACCGCGTCGAATGCGCTTGACGAAAAGCTCATCCGCGATTTGATGATGCAGGGAGCGCAGGTTGACACCTTCGGCGTGGGCGAGAGGCTGATAACATCCTCGAGCTCGCCTGTGTTCGGCGGAGTTTACAAGCTCGTTGCCGTTGAGAACGCCTCGGGCGATATCGAGCCGAAAATCAAGGTCAGCGAGAACACCGCCAAGATTACAAATCCGCACTTTAAGAAGCTCTACCGCTACTACGACCGCGAGAGCGGAAAGGCGCTTGCCGACGAGCTCTGCGTGTATGACGAGGTTGTAGACGACAGCGGTGAGCACACGATTTTTGACCCGAACGCCACATGGAAAACAAAAACCCTGACTGATTTTACAGCCAAGGAGTTGCTTGTTAAGGTATTTGAAAACGGCGAGTGCGTGTACGACTGCCCGACGATTGAAGAAATCGCGCAGTACTGCCGCGACCAGCTCGACTTGCTCTGGGACGAGGTAAAGCGCTTCGAAAATCCGCACGATTACTACGTCGATTTGTCCGCAAAGCTCTACGAGATCAAGAACATTCTTTTGAACGTGCACGGAATTTGAGTTAGAGTTAAGAGTTTAGAGTTAAGAGTTTAATAGTAGGGGCGACCTTAGCACGTCGGCAACCCTTTTGTCACTTCGTGACATTTCCCTTAAAAAGGGAATCACCCATGTGTCCGCCCGGGCAACGTGAACCGTGTTTACCGGACAATCCGATTTTATCGCGATAAACGAACGTATAATTCAGCACACAAAACGTTTATATATATCAAATGATATGTTCCTGTCCTGCGGGCGGACACACGGGTCCGCCCCTACAGTTATTAACAAACTTTTCCTGTAAATAATTAAACTCTAAACTCTAAACATTTAACTCTAAATATATTCGCGCTCCTCTGTATCAAGCAGGCTTGTCCTTATTGCCGGCTTGCACAGGGGGATTTTTTTGCCTTTTTTGATAAAGAGCGGAACCTCGTTCAGCGCGACTTCCACATAATGCAGTCCTGCCCTCAGCTCCTGCTTTGTCACGCGTTCGCCGCTCAGCTTTACGAAGGTCATATCCTCGGGCAGATAGACCGTTCTGCCGTTTGCGTTCTGCTCATAAACAGGCGCAATCATACACTCATCGCTGAGCATAAGCTGGGTTTCGCACTCGCGCGCGATTTTGTCCTCGGGGTAGTCGAACGACAGCGGACGGAATATCATATCGCCGTTGTCGCGAGCCTTCTTAAATGTATCGTATAGGTACGGAATAAGGCGGTAGCGCACCTGAATAACATCCCTGAAATCCTCGGTATTATCAAACGCGAAGCACTCCTGGTCGCGCGTGCCGAGCGCGGAATGGTTGCGCATAAGGGGCGTGAAAACTCCGAGAGCCGTAAAACGGAGCACCAAGTCGCGCGTGGCGTTTTCGTTAAAACCGCCTATGTCGGTGCCGCTGTATAAAAATCCGCACATATTCGCGCCCGGGAGCATTTTAAGGCAGAGCAGAATGTGCGACCACCACGAGTGATTGTCGCCAAACCAAATTCCACCGTAGCGGTGAGCACCGATGTATGAAGCGCGTGAGAACATCAAAATTTTCTGCTCGCCGTACTCCTTCTCAAAATATTCGCCTGCCGCCCTTGTCATATTCGCGCCGTAGAGGTTGTGAACCTTCTGATGGTTGACCTGTTCGCCGTCCACCGTGTGGTAGATTGAGGCGTAGTCGTTGCCGTTGTTCGAAAGCCCCGCAAAGGTGTCCTTTAGGTTAAAAAACTTGCCGAGGTCGAGGTTCTGCCCCTTAAGCGACGAGGCTTTTTCAAGCGCGTTCTTAATGCCGTCGGCGGAGTAGAACAGCGCGGGCTCGTTCATATCGTTCCAAAAGCCCTCAATTCCCATATCAATCAGCTTTTTGTACTTCGAGCCGAACCATTCGCGCACGTCATCGCGCAAAAAGTCGGGGAAACGGCAAATTCCGGGCCATACGCCTGCCTCAAAGTCAGAGCCGTCAGCCTTCTTGCAGAAGTAGCCGTTTTTAACGCCCTCGTCAAAAATTTCGTAGCCTTCCTCAGCCTTAATTCCTGCGTCGATAATCGGGATAAGGCGGATACCTTTCTCTTTTTTTTCAGCGACAAACCGCTCAAAATCGGGGAACTTTGAACCGTCAACCGTGAAGTCCTTAAAGCTGTCCATGTAGTCGATGTCGAGGTACACGCAGTCGAGCGGAATTCCTGCCCTGTCGTAGCCGTCGATTATGCGGTCAACCGCCTCGCTGTTGTGGTAGCTCCAGCGGCTCTGCTGAAAGCCGAACGCCCAAAACGGCGGAAGGTAGCTCTTGCCGATTAATGCGCGGAATTCGCGGACAACTTCTCGCGGACTGCCGCCCTCGATGATGTAGATGTCAAAGTCATTTCCTTCAAGCTCAATCCTCGCGGTATCAGCCTTTGTGTAGCCGATGTCCCAGCGAATTCTTGACGGAAAGTCAATGAAAATTCCCGTATTCTGCGCGCCCGATATAATAATAAAGTTGTGCGCGGCGTAAAGCGAGCGCTTGCCCTCGGTGTGGAACGGATCGTCGCTGCACCAGCTCTCGTAAATCCAGCCGCGCTTGTTAATGCCGCGTGTTGTCTCGCCGAGACCGTAAACGATGTCGTCACTGCCGAGCGGAATTTCAAAGGAAAATCCCTCATCCTGAGTGTATTTATACGGAAAACCGTCCCAGCCCGAAGCGGCTGTTTCGCGGACAACCGCGCCTGTGTCATACGGCTTGCCGAGCGTGAATTTTTTAATCATATCAAATCCCCCTTTGCTATGGTTTTATTATATCTTAGTGCTGAGTTTGTTGCAAGAGGTTTTTTTAGAGTTGAGAGTTTAGAGTTAAGAGTTAACCCCATAGGGGCGACCTTAGCACGTCGGCAATCCTTTTGTCAGCTTTGCTGACATTTCCCTTAAAAAGGGAATCACCCGTGTGTCCGCCCGATAAAAAGCCTCCCCCGACACTTGTTTTCGGGGGAGGTGGCATTTTGCTTTGCAAAATGACGGAGGGGGCAGACGTTTCCTTTATTGCGACGTTTTGAATTGTAACGGATAACTCGCGCTAATTCATACGCCGCCCCCTCAGTCAGCTAAAGCTGACAGCTCCCCCATAGCTTACGCGATGGGGGAGCCTTTAAAGGCAGTACATTAACAGACTCACCTGAAAAAAATTTAATTCTTTATTGAATTTATCGGCGTATTGTGGTAAAATAAAATTGTATATTGGAAAAATGTTATCTTTTGAAGATTCCTTTGGAAAGGGGTTATTAATATGTGTGGTATTTGCGGCTTTACAGGCACGCTCGAAAACCGCGAGGAAGTCTTAAAGAAAATGACCGGGGTAATCACCCACCGCGGTCCCGATTCCGACGGCTTCTATTCCGACGAAAATATCAATATGGGTTTCAGAAGGCTCTCAATTATCGACCTCGGCACCGGCAATCAGCCGATTTATAACGAGGACAAAACCTTGATTCTCACCTTTAACGGCGAGATTTACAACTACAAAAATCTAAAGGCGAAGCTGATTGAAAAAGGTCACACCTTCCGCACCGAGTCCGACAGCGAGGTGCTTGTTCACGGCTTTGAGGAGTGGCAGGAGGACTTGCTCCCCAAGCTCCGCGGAATGTTCGCCTTCGCAATCTACAACACCAAAGACAAGAGCCTGTTCATCGCGCGCGACTTCTTCGGAATTAAGCCGATGCACTACACCACCGTAGAGGGCGAGTTCGTCTACGCAAGCGAGATTAAGTCTATTCTCGAATATCCTAAGTTTGAAAAGCGCTTCAACAAACGCGCGCTTGACACCTATCTTTCATTCCAGTACGCCGTACCGCCCGAGACGTTCTTTGAGGACGTTTTCTGCCTGCTTCCGGGTAACTATCTGTGGTACAAAAACGGCGAGATTGAGACTACACGTTACTTTGAACCGCGCTTTAATCCCGATGAAAATATGAGCGAGGACGAGGCGGTTTACAGGATCGAAAAGGCGTTTGAAAACTCCGTTAACGCTCATAAAATCGCCGATGTTGAGGTCGGCTGTTTCCTGTCCTCGGGCGTTGATTCAAGCTACGTTTCGACCTACTTTGCCGACCAAAAGACCTTTACCGTGGGCTTTGACTTCGGCGACAGATATAATGAAATCAGTTGGGCAAAGGGCTTGTCCGAGAAAATCGGAGTTGAGCACCACACCCATCTTATCTCGAGCGAGGAATTCTGGGACGCCGTTCCGACGGTTCAGTATCATATGGATCAGCCGCTTGCCGATCCTTCATGCGTTGCGCTGTACTTTGTATCGCGCCTTGCAAGCCAATACGTAAAGGTTGTGCTCTCGGGCGAGGGCGCTGACGAGCTGTTCGGCGGCTACACCTGCTACAACGATCCGCGCGTTTTCAGAATGTACCAAAAGTGCGTTCCGCATTTCCTGCGCAAGTTTATCCGCTTTATCTGCACCAAGCTGCCCGATATTAAGGGCAGGGATTACCTTATCCGCGCCTGCGATCCGCTCGAGGAGCGCTATATCGGCAATGCGTTTATGTACGACTTGAAGCAGAAGCAGAGCATTTTGAAGGATCCCTCAATCGCCACAGCTCCGCAGAGCTACGCGAGAAAGCACTACTACCGCTGCCGCAAGTACGACGACGTAACCAAAATGCAGTACCTCGACATCAATATGTGGATGGTCGGTGATATCCTGCTAAAGGCGGACAGAATGAGTATGGCAAATTCCCTCGAGCTCAGAGTTCCCTTCCTCGACAAAGAGGTGTTCAAGGTGGCTTCAACGCTGCCGACGCGCCTGCGCGTTAACAAGAGCAACACCAAGTACGCTATGCGCAAGGCTGCCGCAAAGCATTTGCCCGAGGAGACTGCCGAAAAGGAAAAGCTCGGCTTCCCCGTACCCACCAGAGAGTGGCTTAAGGACGAGAAATACTACGGCATTGTTAAGAGAAAATTCACCGGTAAAACCGCCGAGAAATTCTTTAATACAGACGCGCTTGTCGGCTGGCTCGACGAGCACTTCACCGGCAAAGAGGACAACAGCCGCCGCGTTTGGACGGTGTATGTGTTCCTCATTTGGTACGATATTTACTTTGACGAGAACGATCCCAAGGTAGAAAAGCCCGTTAACCACCTCGACGAGCTAAAGGCGATTGCCGAGGCAAGGCGCGAAAAGCAGATTGACGCGCCCGGCGAGGTAATTATGGCTGCTGCCGAGCAGATTGACGACGAGTACGACGCTCCTAATTTCGGCATTGACAAGAGCGCAAAGAACGCGCCTGCCGAAGAAGCAGAGGAACAGCCCGAACCTCAGCACGAGGAACAGCCTGAGCCCGACGACGGCAGCGAGCCTGCGATTGTCGAGGACGACAGCGAGCCTGCCGCGCCCGAGCAGCCCAAGGAGCAGTACGTAAATATTCAAAATCCCGAGGACGATGAAATTTACGAAGCTCCGCGCAAGCCGTCAAATCATCAGGAGCAAATGCAGTGGGCAATCGACAGTATCGAAAAGCGCTCAAAGTACCTTGACGAGCCGAACGTAATATCTGACGAGGCGGTTGACAACATCGTAAGCCAGATTAAGTTCTTCGACGACGAGGACGAGAATAAATAATATAATCATAACGCAAATGGGACAGTCTTTCGGCTGTCCTATACGTTAGTTGAGAGTTTAGAGTTAAGAGTTGAGAGTTGAGAGTTTAATTATTTAGTGGATACGTTTGTTGAAAATCGTAGGGGCGAGCATTGCTCGCCCGCGGAAACGTGAACCGCATATTAGGAAAAACCGTTTTTATCGCGATAAACAAACGTTTTGTTCAACACACAAAAATTATAAAAAAATTAAACGTAGTGCTCCTGTCCTTCGGGCGTGCAATGCACGCCCCTACAATTAAACTCTAGCTAACGCATGGGTGTTGTTACCCAAATCAAAGATTTGGACAACACCTCAAAACATTAAACTCTAAAATAGAGGGTACGCTATGAAACTAACCGAAAAAACGCTTAAATCAACTGAAATTTTCAGCGGCAGGATTTTGCACGTCTACCACGACGATGCTGAGCTGCCCGACGGCTCTTTTTCTAAACGCGAGGTCGTCCGCCACCCCGGCGGTGTTTGCGTTGCGGCGCTCGACGAGGATAATAACCTATTTTTCGTAAGGCAGTTCCGCTATCCCTACGCCGAGGTTGTGCTCGAGCTGCCTGCCGGCAAGCTCGAAAAGGGCTCAACTCCGCTCGAAAACGGCAAGCGCGAGCTGCTCGAGGAAACCGGCGCTCAGGGCTATTCGTACATCTCGCTCGGTCAGGTTTACCCGACGCCGGGCTACACCGACGAGATTATCCACCTCTACGCCTGCCGCGTTGAAAAGCTGGGCGAGAGCCGTCCCGACGAGGGCGAGTTCCTGAACGTCGAAAAAATCCACCTCGACAAAGCCGTCGAGATGGTTCTAAACAACCAAATTCCCGACGCGAAAACGCAGATTGCGGTGCTCAAAACCGCGATGTTATTAAAAAGCGGAAAAATCTGAGGAAGCCTATGCAGTGTTACTTTGAACTAAAGCAACAAGTGAATAATACCGCCGTCGCGCTCGGCTTTTTTGACGGTCTCCACCGCGGTCATCTAAGCGTTATCGAACCTGCCGCGCAGCAGAGCAAAAACGGTCTGACGAGCGTTTGCTTGACCTTCGGCAAAAGCCCCAAGGCGGTAATCAGCGGTATGGATACGCCTATGCTTATGACCCACGGCGACAAGATTAAGGCGCTCGAAGGCCTCGGCATTGACAAGACCTTTTTCATCGACTTTCAGTCGGTGAAGGAGCTCGGCGCGCAGGAGTTTTTTGACAGGGTTATCTGCGAAACGCTCAGCGCGAAAAAGCTCTACTGCGGCTTTAATTACCGTTTTGGCAAGAACGCCTCGGGCGACGTCGAACTGCTCGAAAAGCTGTGCAAAGAAAAGGGGATAGAGCTTTTTGTCGCTCCGCCGTTCAAAATCGGCAGCGAGGTTGTCTGCTCGTCGCTGATTAAGCAGAAAATTGCCGACGGCAGAGTGAGCGAGGCAAACCTTATGCTCGGCAGTCTGTTCGGCTTTTCCGCGCCTGTTTTGCACGGCAAGCGCTTAGGCAGAGAGCTCGGCACGCCGACAATCAACCAAGCCGTTCAGAAAGGGATGATTTTGCCGAAATTCGGCGTGTACGCTTCCGTCGTAACGCTCGAAAGCGGAGAGCGCTTTTGCGGAGTTACAAACGTCGGTATCAAGCCCACCGTCGGCGGAGAAAAACCGCTCTACGAAACCTGGATGCCAAAGTACCGCGGAAGCGAAATCTACGGTCAGACAGCCGATATCCGCCTGCTCGACTTTATCAGAGCCGAAAAGCGCTTTGACAGCCTTAACGACCTGAAAAGGGAGATTTTCCTCAACAGCAAGGTTGCGCTGTCAATCTACGAAAACCACGAAAAGCACAACGCTTGACATAAGTGTTAAAATATATATGAAGGCATTAATTTTGAAATCATTAAAAAGGAAGTAATCAAGATGGCAAAAAAACAGTTTAAATCCGAATCAAAGCGCCTGCTCGATTTGATGATTAACTCAATCTACACGCACAAGGAAATTTTCCTGCGCGAGATTATCTCAAATGCCAGCGACGCGATTGACAAGCTCTGCTTTATCGCCCTCACCGACGACAAGCTCGGTATGACAAGGAGCGATTTTAACATTTTTATCGAGGCTGACAAGGACAGCCGTACCCTGAAAATCACCGATAACGGTATCGGTATGGACAAGGACGACCTCGAAAACAACCTCGGCACAATCGCAAACTCAGGCTCGTTCAAGTTCAAAAATGAGCTCGAGGAAAAGCCCGACGATATCGACATTATCGGTCAGTTCGGCGTAGGCTTTTACTCCGCGTTTATGGTTGCCAAGGAGATTGTAGTCAATACCAAAAAGTACGGCTGTGATACCGCATATTGCTGGCAGTCGAGCGGTGCGGACGGCTACACAATCACCGAAATCGAGAAGGACGGCATCGGCACCGAGATTATCCTCACCCTTAAGGACAACACCGACGACGAAAATTACGACGAGTTTTTGGAGCAGTACAGACTTCAAAGCCTCGTAAAGAAATATTCCGACTACATCCGCTACCCGATTCTTATGGACGTAAAAAAGAGCAGGGTCAAGGAGGAGACCAAGGACAGCGACAAGCCCGAGTATGAGGATTACACCGAGCGCGAAACGCTCAACAGCATGATTCCCATCTGGCAGCGCCCGAAAAAGGACGTTAAGCAGGAGGAGTACGACCGCTTTTACAACGAAAAGTTTATGGCTGCCGACAAGCCGATTAAGACAATCGTTACCTCGGTAGAGGGCGTTGTTACATACAAGGCTCTGCTGTTCATCCCCTCGACCGCTCCCTACGACTTCTACTCAAAGGACTACAAAAAGGGACTGCAGCTCTATTCCAGCGGCGTTTTGATTACCGAAAACTGCGAGGAGCTCGTTCCCGAATACTTCCGCTTTGTAAGGGGTATTGTGGACACCGCCGATTTGTCGCTGAATATCTCGCGTGAGATGCTCCAGCACGACCGTCACCTGCTCACAATCGCTCAGAATATTGAGAAGAAGATTAAAAACGAGCTAACCTCAATGCTCAAAAACGACCGCGAGAACTACGAAAAGTTCTTCGCCGCCTTCGGCAGACAGCTCAAATACGGCGTTGTTGCCGACTACGGTATGCACAAGGACGAGCTTCAGGATCTCTTGATGTTCTACTCCTCAACCGAGAAAAAGCTAGTTACCCTGTCCGAATATGTTGACAGAATGAAGGAAGGCCAGGAGAGAATTTACTTTGCCACAGGCGAAACCGCCGCGGCTATCGACGCGCTTCCGCAGACCGAGATGCTGCGCTCAAAGGGCTATGAAATCCTTTACTGCACAGAGGACGCCGACGAATTCACACTCCAGACCTTGATGATGTACAAGGAAAAACGCTTCTGCTCCGCGACAAACGACGACCTCGGAATTGAGAGCGACGACGAAAAGACAGAGGACGAGAAGAAGGACAGCACCGCTCTGCTCACCTTTGTAAAGGAAACTCTCGGTGACAAGGTTGCCGAGGTTGTGGAGTCCAAAAAGCTCGTATCCCACCCCGTTTGCCTCACCGCAAAGGGCGGTATCTCGTTCGAGATGGAAAAATACTTCAACGCTGTTCAGCCCGGCAGCGGAATGAAGGCTCAGCGCGTGCTTGAGCTCAATATGAACCACACCGCGGTCAAGAATATGGAAGCCCTCATTCAGACCGACGTTGACAAGGCGAAAAAGTACGCCGAGGTGCTCTACTCACAGGCACTGCTTATCGCGGGACTTCCCCTCGAAAACCCCTCGGAGTACACCGACCTCGTCTGCTCGCTGATGTAAAACAAAATAATTTGCAAAAAAGAGGAAGTACCTTAACCGGGTACTTCCTTTTTTGTCATCATTTTTCGTTTTCGCCGCTGTTTTTCCATCTTCTGTAAAAGCCTGCCAAAATCGCGCCGGATATGTTGTGCCAAACGGAAAAAACCGCTCCCGGTACTGTCGCCATCGCAAGACCTGAAAACGCCGTTCCGGCAAGGCTTGTGGCAAGTCCCGAGTTTTGCATTCCGACCTCGATCGACAGAGCCTTTACTTTTTCGGGAGGCATTTTAAGCAGCTTGCCGAGCCCGAAACCGCCGGCGTAGCCGAGCAGGTTGTGAAGAATTACAACGGCAAAAACCAATACTCCGCTTGTGTAGATTTTCTCCGCGTTATGAGATACAACCGCGGCGATAATCAGGCAAATCGCGACGGTGGAAACCGACGGCAAAACCGCGACAGCCTTCTCCGTGAATTTTCCGAAGAAACGGTTTATTACAAAGCCGAGGGCAACAGGAATAATAATCACCTGGATAATGCTCCAGAACATCGCCCAAACATCTACCCTGACGGTCGTTTGCAGCAGCAGCCACGTTATCGCCGGAGTCAGCAGCGGAGCGAGCAGGGTGTTAACGCTCGTCATTCCCACAGACAGCGCGACGTCGCCCTTTGACAGGTAGGTGATCACGTTGCTCGACGTGCCGCCCGGGCAGGTGCCGACAAGCACCACCCCTGCCGTGAGCGCCGGGTCAAGCTGAAAAAGTTTGCTCAAGCCGAACGCCAGCGCAGGCATAATAATAAACTGCGCCGCCGTGCCGACTAAAATGTCCTTTGGTCTTTTGAAAACCAGGGCAAAATCCCTCGGCTTCATAGTCAGCCCCATGCCGAACATTACAACCATCAAAAGGTAGTTTATCCACGACGTGTCTATCCACAGCGACGACTGCGGTACAAACAGCGCGAGCGCCGCTGCCGCCAGTACAATCAGCGCCATATACTTTCCGAAGAATTCACTGATTTTTTCAATTACTTTCATACTTTCACCTGAGTTCTGTATTTAGTTTTTCGATTTGATTATATCATATTCAGTCAGGCTTGTCCAACGCAATAAAGGCAAGGTTTCTGCTCGTTACTTGCGGCGTGATAAATTGGATATTGTGGGCTTACCTCTCTCGCTAAAAACAGTGCACCGCACTGTTTTTGCCTTCGGCACGCTCGCCTTCGAGTCCCTGTTGGCGCTTTATACCAAAAACAAAAACCACCCTTGTGGGTGGTTTTGTTTTTGGTGCGCCAACAGGGACTCGAACCCCGGACCGACCGGTTATGAGCCGGTGGCTCTAACCAACTGAGCTATTGGCGCGTATTTCAGTTGCAAATGATATTATAGCAGAATTGCTTAAAACTGTCAATATCTTTGAAAAACAGGGCGGACAATACATTTGAAAAACAGGGCGGACAATTAATCCGCCCCGAATCATTATACCTATTATATAGCTTGATGATATCAGCCTATGCCCTCGGCGATGATTTCGGCAATCAGCTCGCGCTCGTCCATATGGTATTTAACGCCCTTGATCTCCTGATAATCCTCGTGACCTTTGCCGGCGAGGACTATAATATCTCCGTCCTCGGCATTCTGCATACAGTACCTTATCGCGTCCTTGCGGTTCGGCACGACAACATACTTTCCGTCGGTCTTGTGAATTCCGGTCTTGATATCCTCGATGATGTCCATAACGTTCTCAAAGCGCGAGTTGTCCTCGGTGATAACGCTCAGGTCGCTGAGTCTGCCCGAGGTTTCGCCCATCTCAAAGCGCCTTACCTTCGGGCGGTTTCCGCCTGCGCCGAACATCGTGATTAATCTGTGCGGATTGTACTGCCTGAGGGTTGTCAGCACGTTTTCCATCGACAGCGCGTTGTGGGCGTAGTCGATTAGCAGGGAGTAGTTGCCGGGAACCTTCACCGGCTCAACCCTGCCCTTGACGTGGGCGACGCGCAGGCCTTCGATAATTGCTTTGTCGGGGATATCGAAGAACGACGCCGCGCTGATAGCCGCGAGAGCGTTGTAGGCGTTGAACTTGCCGGGTACGCCGACGTCGAGCGACAGCTCCTTAAGTCCCTCGGTCTCAAAGTGAACGCCGATAAATCCGCCGTCGCTTAGCAGGCGGTCGTTTTTGGCGCGGAGCATAGCGCTTTCGGAAAAGCCGTAGGTGAGGATTTCGCCCTCAAAGTCCTTTGTAATCTCCTTATAGCTTCCGTCGTCGATATTCGCGGCGGCGTTTTTGCACTGGCGGAACAGCAGGCTCTTGCAGTAGAGGTACTCCGCCATATCCTTATGCTCGACTCCGCCGATGTGGTCGTCGGAGAAGTTCGTAAATACCGCGGCGTCAAAGCACATTCCGGCAAGGCGGCTGTGCTTTAGTCCGATTGACGACGCCTCGATTACCATAGCCTTACAGCCGGCGTTAATCATACCGCGCAGCGCCTTTTGAATTTCGTAGGATTCGGGAGTGGTGTTGTCGGTTTTGTAGGTGTTTCCGCCGTATACAATGCCGAGCGTGCCGATTGTGCCGGTCTTGATTCCGGCGTGCTCGAAGATTTCGGCAATCATCGCGGCGGTGGTTGTCTTGCCCTTTGTGCCGGTAATCGCGACGGTCATCAGCTCTTTTTCGGGAATTCCGAAGAATTCGCGGCTTGCAAGCGCGAGCGCAAGGCGGGTGTCGTCCGTCCTGATAACGGCGACGTTTTCGGGAACTTCAAAGTCGAGCTCGTCGCTGATAATCAGCGCCGCCGCGCCCTTTTCAACCGCCGACTGCGCGTAATCGTGGCCGTCGGAGGTGTAACCCTTTAGGCAGAAAAACGCCGTGCCTTCCTTAACCTTTCGCGAATCGTAAATCAAATCCGAAATTTCGGGATTGATACTATTTTCAGCCGTATATGAAACGTCCTTAAGTATGTCCGTAAGCCTCATAATAACATCTCCTGTTTTCATATTATATATTGATTATATCAGCATTGAAAAAACAATACAACAGAAAAGTGAAAAATTCACCGGGTTTTGCAAAAAATGAGTTTATTAGTGAAATTTCACTAAAAAATTTTCGGGGCTTATGTTTTGCCCCCTGATTTTGGGTTTTCAGAATTAAACGATAGGAGCATTTCCTCAATATTATTGTCGGCGGTTGAGCATTTTGCACAACAATTCGCTGTGCAAAACATACAATTGGAAAACGTATATTTTGTAAGAAAAAACAAAAAATAAAATTTGGCAGGTAAAATTGCACAAAATTTCGGGCAAATTTTAACAAGTTAGATAAAAAGGACAAAACCGGTTGAAATTTGCTTGGCTTTTTGATATTATTTAATTAGTGGAACAGAGGGCAATTTGTGCATTTTGCTCCATTGGACAAAAAATTTTTTTGAAAGAGGGAATTTTCCAATGAAAAAAATTCTTGCAGTTCTTTTGGCAGGAATGATGGCTGTTACAGCTTTTGCAGGCTGTGGCGGCGGCCAGAAGACAGAATCATCCGGCTCGGGCTCTGAAAGCGGCGATTCTACAAAAGTAGAAGTTAAAGAAGGCGCTATCGTTGACGAGTCAGTTTTCGGTGACGAAAACAACATCACACTTAAGGTATGGGCTCCTGATAAGGCTGTAAAACTCGTACAGCAGCAGGTTGAGGAATTCAAAAAGGCCTATCCCAACAAGACATTCACAAAGATTGAAGTAGTAGCTCAGGGCGAAGGCGACGCAGGTACACAGCTTCTTAATGACGCTTCCGTTGCTGCCGACGTTTTCAGCTTCGCTTCAGACCAGCTTAACAAGCTCGTAGACGCAAAGGTTATTGCTGAGGTTGCTTTCACAGACTACGCTAAGGAGACTAACGTAGAGGAGACAATCACTGCAGGTACAATCAAAGATAAGCTCTATGCTTATCCCGAGACAAACGATAACGGTTACTATCTCGTATACGACAAGACCGTTGTATCAGAAGAGCAGGCTAAGACACTCGAGGGCGTTCTTGAGGCTTGTAAGGCTAAGGGCAAGAAGTTCATCTTCAACTGCGGCGACGGCTTCTATGCTTGCACATTCGCTTTCACAGGCGGCGTAAAGATTGACGGCTTCGAAGAGGACGGCACAACTCAGAAGTTCACACAGTATGATGAGGCTACTGCTGTTGCTACTCTCCAGGCTTTCTCAAAGCTTATGCACGACTACAAGGGCACATTCACATCTCTTGACGTTGCTCAGATTTCTTCAGGTTTCTCAACCGGTACTCTCGGTGCCGGCGTTGACGGTTCTTGGAACACAAAGGCTGACCAGGACGCTCTTAAGGACAACTTCGGCGCAGCTAAGCTTCCTACAATCAAGGTTAACGGCACTGACACTCAGATGATCTCAATGTTCGGTTACAAGTATATCGGCGTTAACGCTGCTTCTAAGTTCCCCGCAGCTTCTCAGATTCTCGCTCTCTACCTCTCAGGCGAAAAGTGCCAGAAGGAAAGAGCTGAGCAGCTCGGTTGGGGTCCCTCAAACAAGAAGGTTCAGGAAGATCCCGTTGTTACAGGCAGCCCCGTTCTCCAGGCTATCATGCAGCAGTCCAAGAACGCTTGCGTACAGGTTAACATCGCTCCCACACTCTGGAGCCCGATGGGTAACCTCGGTAACAAGATGATCGCTGACCAGACCAAACCTGACGACGCTGAGTACTTCAAGAAGCTCCTCAAAGAGACAATCGAGAACATTCAGGATAAGGGCTAATCCTTAATCATCAATTAAGTTATCATTTTTCAGGCTTCGGGGTACTCTTTAAGGGTACCCCAAGCCGACCTTAAAAAGTTTACGTTTTCTTTAGCACCAAACGAATAATGTTTTTTATTATAGAGGAAACGTAAAAAGCATTATTAGTTTGGTGTACTATAATAAATCAGAGAGATTCAAACTTTTATTTTAAGGAGAGCTTATATGACATTCGTTGAATATAAAATGCTCAATCCGTTTCAAAGGTTTGGTTACAACTTTATGAAGTTCTTTAAGGGTATTCCCGGTGCCATCGGCCGTTTCTTCAAGGCTCTCGGCAGAGGAATTGTCAACTTCTTCAAGGCTATCGTTAACGGCTTCAAAAACTACGGTGTAACCTTTGTTAAAGGTGACTGGGCAACTAAGTTATCATATTTGATCTTTGGTGTGGGCGACCTCTCCAAGGGTAAAATTTATAAGGGTGTTTTATTTTTCCTCTCCGAAGTGCTCTACATACTGTACATCACGTTCTTCGGCTGGCAGTACATTTCAAAGTTCGGCACACTCGGTACGGTAGAAACACACACTATTCAAAAGGGTATCGTTAAGCAGCAGGTATTCGGTGATAACTCAATGCTTATCCTGCTTTACTCGGTACTTACCATTGTTATCACAGCTGTTGTTTTCGTAATTTACATCGCGAACATCAAGGACGCTTATAAGCATCAGCTTATGAGAGAAAGAGGCGAAAAGCCCACTACTCTCAGAGAAGACGTAAGAGACTTCCTCGACGGAAAGTATCACATCACTCTTCTTTCTTTCCCTGTGCTCATGATCAGTATCTTCAACATTCTTCCTCTTATCTTTATGATCCTGATCGCGTTTACAAACTACGACAAGGCTCATATGCCCCCGGGCACATTGTTCACATGGGTAGGCCTTGACAACTTTACATCACTGTTCGATATTGTAAACACACCTAAAAAGGCTAAAACCTTCTTAGAGCTGACTGAGTGGACCTTAATCTGGGCGGTAGTTGCTACATTTACCAACTACATCCTCGGTATGATCGTTGCTCTTATGATCAACAAAAAGGGCATCAAGCTTAAGGCTCTTTGGAGAACACTTTTCGTTATCACAATCGCTGTTCCGCAGTTCGTATCTCTGCTTCTCATGAACCAGATGCTTCAGACAAACGGCGCGATTAACGTACTTTTAACAGACATAAGCCAGCTATTCGGCGGAGGCAAGGTCGAGATTCAGTTCCTGAACAGCTCGACGCTGATGGCGAGAATGACGGTAATTATCGTAAATATCTGGGTAGGTATTCCGTACACGATCCTTTCAATGTCAGGTATTCTTATGAATATTCCGGAGGACTTGTACGAATCCGCGCGTATCGACGGCGCAAGCCCGTTCAAGACATTTACGGCGATTACTCTTCCGTATATGATTTTCGTAACAACCCCGCAGCTGATTACACAGTTTGTTGGTAACATCAACAACTTCAACGTAATCTACCTGCTGACGGGCGGCGGACCTTCAACCGAGGCGTATTACCAGGCAGGACGAACGGATATCCTCGTCACGTGGCTGTTTACCCTGACGATGTCGTCTCAGGACTACGGCTTAGCCGCCTCGATTGGTATTCTTGTATTTATTGTTTGCGCAACCCTGTCGCTCATTATCTACAACAATTCCAAGTCGATGAAGGATGAGGAGGCGTTCTCATGATTAAAAGTTATAAATTCAGAAGAGGGCTTGCTAACACCTTAATTTACATTCTTCTCGCCTTGCTGGGCATTATCTGGGTATCTCCGTTTGCGTACCTCCTTATGCACTCATTCCGCCTGGAGAGTACAATCACAGTACCCTACCTTATTCCTCACGAGTGGACCTTCCAGAACTACATTGATTTGTTCAACGTAGGCTCGGGCGGCTCGTCAGCCATCAACTTCCCCAGATGGTTCCTTAACACACTCGTTGTAGCTATCTTCAGCTGCATTATTTCAACAATTTCGGTTCTTATGGTATCATACGCTTTCAGCCGTCTGCGTTTCGGCGCTCGTAAAAAGCTCATGAACGTTGCCATGATCCTCGGTATGTTCCCCGGATTTATGACCATGATTGCTATTTACTACCTGCTCAAAGCTATGGGCCTTGCTCAGAACCTTGTTGCTTTGGTTATCTGCTACAGCTGCGGCGCAGGTCTCGGCTTCCAGATTTCAAAGGGCTTCTTCGATACAATCCCCCGCGCTCTCGACGAGGCGGCTACAATCGACGGAGCTACCAAAAACCAGATTTTCTGGAGAATTATTCTTCCTATGTCAAAGCCGATTGTAGTTTACACGGTATTGACATCCTTCATCGGCCCGTGGTGCGACTTCATCCTTGCTAAGATTATCATGGGTGATAAGCGCGACTTCTACACCGTTGCTATCGGACTTCAGTCCATGGTTAGCCCGGAATTTATCAACGAGTACTACAAGCAGTTCCTTGCAGGTTCGGTACTTGTTGCAGTTCCGATTACACTGCTCTTCCTCAAGATGCAGAAGTACTACGTAGAAGGCGTAACCGCCGGCGGCGTAAAGGGTTAATCTGTAAAATAACAAATAAGCTCTTTAGGGCGGCAGTCATCGGCTGCCGCCCTTTAAACTTAATCGCTTTAGAAGGAATAAACTATGAAAAAAAGAATTTTATCAGTTCTGCTCTGCGCCTTAATCGCGGCAGGCTGCGTTCTCGGCGGCTGCTCGCCCAAGGACCCTGTTGCCGACAGGGAGGCAAAGCAGTCAACAGACAAATACCGCAATTTTTATGAGATTTTTGTTCAGTCGTTCTCGGACTCCGACGGCGACGGAACGGGCGATTTGCAGGGCATTATCAACAGGCTCGATTATCTCAATGACGGCAACCCCAACACCGGCGACGATTTGGGAATTGACGGCCTTTGGCTCACTCCGATAATGCCGAGTAAATCCTACCACAAGTACGACGTAGAAAATTACTACGACATTGACCCCGCGTTCGGCACGCTCGACACCTTCGACAACCTAATCGAGGGCTGCCACGACAGGGGAATAAAGGTTATTATGGATTTGGTTCTCAACCACATTTCCTCGCGCAATCCGCTCTTTACCAAGGCGGCGTTTGAGGTTTCCGACGGCAAGCTCGACGGCAACGCGCAGTATTTTGAAATCCACAAAAACGACTACTTTGGCGACGACGTTCAAACCCTCGCTCTCGGCGGCGACTACGCCTGCGAGGCTAACTTCTCGCTCGAAATGCCCGAGTGGAATTTAAATTCTCAGAAAACCCGCGAGGAGTTCACCAAAATCGCAAAGTTCTGGCTCGACCGCGGCGTTGATGGCTTCAGGCTCGACGCCTGCAAGTACTACACCAACAAGGAGACCGACGGCAAGGAGTTCCTCGGCTGGTTTGTAAAGACCTGCCGCGGCATCAATCCCGACGTTTACATCGTCGGTGAGACTTGGTCGGACGACTCGGATATCGTTGAGCTCTACGGCAGCGGTATCGACAGCCAGTTCGCGTTTAAGTATGCGACAAATTCCGGCACAATCAACGAGTGCATCAACACGATGAAGGGCAACAACCTCGTCACCAAGGTTTCAAATTACGACAGCAAAATGCGCAAGGAGAACAAGGACGAGATTAACGCGATGTTCCTCTCGAACCACGACCAAATCCGTATCGCGAACGCCCTTGAGCCAAACGGTCTGGACTTTGAAAAGTTCGCCGCCTCGGTTTATATGCTCTTCCCGGGCAACTCCTTCACTTACTACGGCGAGGAAATCGGTATGACCTCGCCCGGCACAACAGGCGACGCGAACTTCCGCACGCCGATGGTTTTTGACAGCGAGAATTTGCAGAAAATCAGCGTCGATAACCTCGGAGACACCTTTGAAGCTCCCAAGTACGGCGGCGTTGTTCAGCAGCAGAAGGATAAAAACTCTCTGCTAAATTTCTACAGAAGAATTATAACTGTTAAGCTCCAAAATCCCGAAATCGCGAGAGGTCAAATTACGGGCATTCAGAGCTTTGACGACGATACCGTCGGCGCGTTCTACACCGAGTACGACGGCAAAAAGATTATGATTATCCATAACTTTAACAAGACGGAAACCAAGTCCCTCACCATCACCGATGATATGATTGCCAAGGCAACGCTTGCGGCAGATCTCGTCGGAGTTGAAAAGGAAAAGGTCACCTTCAACGGCGGCAAGTTGAGCCTTCCGCCCCATTCCTCGGTAGTAATCAGATCCGCGGAGTAAAAGTAAAATAAGACGTTTTAAGCCTCCCCCCAATGCGAAAGCTTTGGGGGAGAAGTAATTTTGCTCGCAAAATGACGGAGGGGGCAGACGTTTCCGATTTTACCAACCTATCCTTAACACCGTAGGGGCGGACCCGTGTGTCCGCCCGCAGGACAGGAACACAACATTTGTTTTATTATGATTATTTTGTGTGGTGAATTTAACGTCCGTTTATCGCGATAATGACGGATTGTGTGATTAATACGGTTCACGTTTCCCGGGCGGACACTTGGGTCCGCCCCTACAAATTAATTGTAAAGCTTTAGTTGAAACAGAGTAGTAGGGGAGAGATTGAAAATATATTTTATCTCCGAATTACAGCGTAAAATAGTCAAACGAATAGAACTAACCATTGAAAATTTTATTAAACGGTGATAAAATAGTAAATTAGATAAGTATAATTCTATTAAGGAACTAAAAAACAACTGTTTAGACTTATAATTAATTGATTATAGTTAAAATGGGTAGTTTGCGCAAGGGGAAAAGGCGCAACTTCGGCGGAGCTTTTCTGCCGTGAAAAATACGCCATTAATCGGAGGAATTAGTTTGAGATTGGGACTTGATATCGGCTCAACCACAATCAAGTGCGTTGTGCTCGATGACGACAACAAGCTGATTTACAGCACATATGAAAGACATTTTTCTCAGATTACCGATAAAATCGCGGAAATTCTTGACCGCGTAAGGGGAGAAATCGACGGTGTCGAAAACGCGCTTGTTGCGCTTTCGGGCTCTGCCGGAATGGGCGTTGCCACCGACTGCGGAATTCAGTTTGTGCAGGAGGTTTTTGCCACCAGAGTTGCCGCAAATACCTTTATTCCCGGCACAGATGTTGTAATCGAGCTGGGCGGCGAGGACGCTAAGATTTTGTTCCTCACAAACGGTCTTGAGGTAAGAATGAACGGCACCTGCGCCGGCGGTACGGGAGCGTTTATCGACCAGATGGCAACGCTGCTCAACGTTCCGCTCGAGGAGCTTGACGAGCTGGCAAAGGGATATGAAAAGACATACACAATCGCCTCGCGCTGCGGCGTGTTCGCGAAAACCGATATTCAGCCCCTGCTCAATCAGGGCGCGAGAAAAAGCGATATTGCCGAGAGTATCTTCCGCGCGGTTGTCAGCCAAACGGTTGCAGGACTTGCGCAGGGCAGAGAAATTGAGGGCAAAATCGTATACCTCGGCGGACCGCTCACCTTTATGAGCGAGCTTCGTAACTGCTTTGATAAAACCCTAAATACCAAGGGCATCTGCCCCGAAAATTCGCTTTATTACGTTGCCTGCGGCGCGGCTCTCTGCGCTGAGGAAACGATTGATTTTAACAAGGTTATCTCCGACGTCAAGGATTACCGCGGCTCGGGTAACTTTGCGTTTAATCCGCCGCTTTTCGAGACCAAGGCGGATTATAAAGAATTCTGCGCCCGTCACGACAAGGCGACGGTTCAGCAGAAGGATTTGAGCAGCTACAAGGGCAAGGCTTTCATCGGTCTTGACGCAGGCTCCACCACCGTAAAGGGCGTTGTTCTTAACGACGGCGGCGAGCTGCTCTACTCAAAATACCTGCCCTCAAAGGGCAATCCCGTTGAGATTATCAAGGCTTTCCTCGAGGAAATCTACGCGATAAATCCCGATATCAATGTTGTTTCGTCCGCGGTCACCGGATACGGCGAGGACATCATCAAAAACGCCTTTAACGTGGACTACGGCATTGTTGAGACCATCGCTCACTTCACCGCCGCAAAGTATTTTATGCCCGACGTTGAGTTTATCATCGACATCGGCGGACAGGACATCAAGTGCTTCAAAATCCACAACGGCGCAATCGACAATATCTTCCTCAACGAGGCTTGTTCCTCGGGCTGCGGAAGCTTTTTGCAGACCTTCGCGAACGCGTTGGGATATAATATAGAAGAATTTTCAAAGCTCGGTCTGTTCGCAAAGCGCCCTGTTGACCTTGGCTCTCGCTGCACGGTGTTTATGAACTCCAGCGTTAAGCAGGCTCAAAAGGACGGCGCGACGATTGAGGACATCTCGGCAGGACTGTCGCTGAGCGTTGTAAAGAACGCGCTCTATAAGGTTATCCGCGCTTCAAGCCCCGACGAGCTCGGCAAGAGGATTGTTGTTCAGGGCGGAACGTTTTTGAACGACGCGGTTCTGCGCGCGTTTGAGCTTGAAATGGGTGTTGAGGTTGTCCGCCCGAATATCGCAGGACTGATGGGAGCATACGGCGCGGCGCTGTACTCGATGAAAAAGTCAAAGAGTGAGGGCAAGAGCGGTATTCTCGGCAGCGACGAATTAAAGAGCTTTGTCCACGAGATTAAGGTAACAAACTGCGGCTTGTGCAACAACAACTGCCGCCTTACAATCAACTCTTTCGGCAAGGGCAGAAAGTTCATTGCAGGCAACCGCTGCGAACGCCCTGTCACCAAAAAAGCTCCGTCGAACGACTTGAATATGTATGACTACAAGCTTAAGCTGCTCGACGAGTATCAGCCCGTTGAGGGGCTCAGAGGCAAGCTCGGAATTCCGATGGGACTTAATATGTTTGAGCTTTATCCGTTCTGGTACAGATTTTTCACCGAGCTTAAGTTCGAGGTTTTCCATTCGCCGTACTCAAACCGCAAGCTTTACCAGCGCGGTCAGCAGACAATCCCCAGCGACACCGTCTGCTTCCCGGCTAAGCTTATGCACGGCCATGTGCAGACCTTGATTGACGAGGGCGCGGAGACAATCTTCTACCCCTGTCTTTCCTACAATTTCGACGAAAATCTCGGTGATAACCACTATAACTGCCCGGTTGTCGCGTATTATCCCGAGGTTATTAAGAATAATATGAAGGATATCAAAAAGGTCAACTTCATCAAGGAGTATTTCGGTATCCACCGTCCCAAGGACTTCCCGACAAAGGCGTTTGAGCGGCTTTCGTTCTACTTCCCCGACCTCACGCTCAACGAGGTTAGGGTAGCCGCCAAGAAGGCATACGCCGAGCAGGATTTGTTCAGGGACAAAATCCAGAAAAAGGGCGACGAGATTATTGCCGAGGCTGAAAAGCAGGGCAAGAAAATCTTTGTCCTCGCAGGCAGACCTTACCATATCGACCCTGAGATCAACCACGGCATCGACAAGCTGATTGCCGGCTTTGATGTCGCGATTATCAGCGAGGACGTTGTGTCGTCAAAGGTTCAGCGCTTCGCGACCCACGTGCTCAACCAGTGGACGTACCATTCGCGCCTTTATGCGGCGGCGAAGTACGTTTCAACTCGCAGCGATATGGAGCTGGTACAGCTCGTGTCGTTCGGCTGCGGCGTTGACGCGATTACAACCGACGAGGTCAGGGAAATTCTCGAGTCGAAAAACAAGATTTACACTCAGATTAAAATAGACGAAATCACAAATCTCGGCGCGGTGAAGATCAGAATAAGAAGCCTTCTCGCGGCGTTAGAGGACGTGTAATTTTAGAGTTTAGAGTTAAGATTCGGTAAATCGAATTTAAGTCCGATTTAAAGCCTCCCCCGTCACTTGTTACGGGGGAGGTGGCACGGCATTTATGCCGTGACGGAGGGGGCGGAGCTTCCGTAAGCACCTTTTATGAAGGAAAATATGGAGCGAGTTCACGCGTTTGCCTCCTCAGTCATAACGGTAAACCGTTATGAAAGCTCCCCTGCAAGCGGTGGAGCCTTGTTTAAGTGAAACGAGGTAAATAACGCGGAGTTAAGACTATGAAATAAACCAATAAGTCGAGAACTAATCTTATGACTTAAACAAACTTATGAAACGACGTGAAAAAATGGCTCAGTTAAAGTATGATAAAAAAACAGGCAGGCTGCTGTTTACCAAGCAGATGAAACGCGAGGGATATAAAATTCTTATCCCGAATATGGCGCCGATACATTTTAAAATGCTCAAAAATGTGTTTATTCACTACGGCTACAACGCCGAGGTGCTCACGACAACCGGTCCGGAGATTGCCCAGACCGGACTTAAATATGTCCACAACGACACCTGCTATCCCGCGCTTTTGGTAATCGGCCAATTTATTCACGCGCTGCAGAGCGGCAAGTACGACGTTCACAAAACCGCGCTGATGATTACCCAGACAGGCGGCGGCTGCCGTGCCTCTAACTACATATTTTTGCTCAGAAAGGCGCTCAAAAAAGCCGGCTTTGAGTTTGTACCGGTAATATCGCTCTCATTCGGAATGGAGAAAAACTCGGGATTTTCGCTCACGCTTCCGCTTATCAGGCGTTTTGTCGGCGGCGTTGTTTACGGCGACCAGCTTATGCTGCTCTCAAACCAGATTAAGCCCTACGAGGTCAATAAGGGCGAGACGATGGCGCTTGTTGACGAGTGGGTGGAGAGGATTTCGAACCTGCTCATTGAGGGCAAGGGCTATACCCTCGAGGAAATTGACGAGAACCTGCACAAGCTCACAAAGGACTTCTCGAAAATCCCCGTCAACCGCGTGCCGAAGGTAAAGGTCGGCATTGTCGGAGAGATTTACGTTAAATATTCCGAGATGGCGAACAACGGACTTGAAAACTTCCTCGCCGAGCAGGATTGCGAGGTCTGTGTTCCCGGACTGATGGGCTTTGCCGCGTTCAAGGTCGATAACCGTATCGAGGACTACAAAATGTTCGGCGGCAAGAGGATTAAGTACGAGTTCTGCAAAATGCTGCTCGATTACGTTACCAAGCTCGAAACTCTGATGATTGAGAGCGCGGAGCGGTTCAACTTTGTTCCGCCCCATAAATACGCCCACACCAAGGAGCTTGTAAAGGGCGTTATCGGATACGGCAGCAAAATGGGCGAGGGCTGGCTTTTGACAGCGGAAATGCTCGAGCTTGCCGAGACAGGCTATGAAAACATAGTCTGCACTCAGCCGTTCGGTTGTCTCCCTAACCACATCAACGGCAAGGGTGCAATCCGCAAAATCAAAGAGGTCAAGCCCAACGCCAATATCGTAACAATCGACTACGACCCCGGCGCTCCGAAGGTTAACCAGGAAAACCGTATCAAGCTTATGCTCGCCGTGGGCAAGGAAAATTTGAATAAGCAGCTTGAAGAAGAAAAAAACAAAGCAGAAAATAAAGAAGATAATAAATAATGTAAAGGCGGACGTTTTGTTCGCCTTGTATTTTTTCAAATTTAAAGCCTCCACCGCAAGCGGTGGAGACTTTAAACAGCTAACTTAGTCACTGCCTTCAAAACAAGCAATCAGTAAAATTCTCGATAAACAGTGCATTTTTCATCGAAATGTGCTATAATAAGTGCAAGAAAATAATCAAGAGCAATAAAAAAGCTTGCACTTAAGTTAGAGGACAGTATGTATAAGTTCCATAGAAATCAACAAATGAGTTTTACAGATTTCAATCAGCCCGCAGGGATGCAGATGGATCCTGAGAACCGCTGGGTAAAGAAGGCTGCGAGTATACCGTGGTACGACATCGAGATAAAATATGCCGCGCTGTTTCCGAGCGAGACCGGTATGCCGGCAAAACCTTTACAAACAGCTCTCGGGTCGCTGATGATCCAGAAGAAATATGATTATTCCGACCGTGAGCTTGTCGAGCAAATCAAGGAGAATGCCTACTACCAATACTTTATCGGACTTCCGGGATATTCTTATGAAGCGCCTTTTGCGCCGTCACTTTTGGTAGAGTTTCGCAAACGTCTGACAGATGACATCCTTGAAGACATCAACGAAATGATGATCCAATTCAATCTGCCTGAAAACAATGAAGACGATGATTCGGATAACAACAGTCACTCCGATGGCGGCGAGGATGCTGAAAGCAAAGAGAATGAGAAATCCGAAGCAGACAACAAAGGCACATTGATTCTTGACGCTACCTGTGCTCCTCAGAACATCTCTTACCCGCAGGACATCAATCTGCTGAACGAGGCAAGAGAAAATCTTGAATCCATCATAGACGATATCTGCTATACCTACAATTTTTACAAGCCAAGGATGTATCGCAAAAACGCGAGAAAAGATTATCTGAATTTGGCGAAATGCAAAAAGCGTACCAAGAAAAAGATCCGCAAGGCGATCAAGCAGCAGCTTCAGTATATTCGTCGAGACCTCGGCTATATCGATATGTTTGTATTAGCCAACGGAGTAGTTCTTACCGAAAAGCAAGCCAAGCGGTTAACGGTCATCAAAGAGCTGTATGAACAGCAAAAGTACATGTATGACAACAATGTTCACAGCGTCAAAGACCGCATCGTCAGTATTTCTCAGCCGTATATCCGACCCATCGTGCGCGGCAAAGCAAAAGCTCCGGTAGAATTCGGTGCAAAGCTGGATATGAGCATTGATGAAAACGGATTCGCACGGTTAGAGAGATTATCCTTTGACGCTTACAATGAAGCGGATGTGCTCATCTCGGCAATAGAGAGATACCGCAAGCGAACCGGACGCTATCCCGAAAGGGTGCTGGTCGATCAGATATACCGCAATCGGAACAACAGAGCTTTCTGCAAGAGCAAGGGTATCCGTATATCCGGTCCGGCTTTGGGGCGTCCAAAAAAAGAACCGACGCCGGAGGAACGCAAAACTGCATACAGTGATAACACGGATCGTATCGAAGTCGAGCGAGGCTTCAGCCTCGCAAAGAGATGCTGCGGCTTGGGACTCATCAGAACGAAGCTCGATACAACGACCCGTTGTTCCATTGCGCTTTCCCTACTGGTATTGAACCTCGAAAAATTAGCAAGAGGTTCTTTGCGCCGATTTTTGGGATTCCTGTACGACGTAATATCAATGCTGCTGAAGCTGAAAAATAACCTCATATCCGTTTCGTGCGGTTAATGAGCAGAGACTAACTTATAGGTTTTATTGTAGTGACAGGGCTTGCCCCTGTCATTAAAGCAGACGTTTGTTTTCGTCTAACGGTTTGATTTAATTTGCAAACTTATATTGAACGACCTCGGGCGACCGCGAGGGGCGCCCCTACAATTTTCAACTTTCCACTTTCAACTTTCAATATAAAAAACCTTGCATAAGCCATTTTAAACAAAACCGCCTTTTTATATCCGAGATAATTAAACTCTAATCACTAAACTCTAAACTCTTTTAAAAATCCCTTGACAAAAGGGCTTTTACTGGTTTATAATGAGTAATCGTGGAGCACTCTATAAGTGCGCCCTTTTATAGGTAGGGGCAGCTTTTGAGTAACCATAGTTTTATTGATTCCTATATTTGAGGAAAGGAGGAAAAGCATGCCTACATTTAACCAGTTGGTACGTAAGGGCAGAGAGGTTTCTGAAAAGAAGGCTAAGGCACCTGCGCTTTTGAAGGGCTGGAACTCTAAAAAGAGAGTTGCTATCGACCAGAACTCACCTCAGAAGAGAGGCGTTTGCACAGCCGTAAAGACCGCTACACCTAAAAAGCCTAACTCGGCGCTCAGAAAGATTGCCAGAGTAAGACTTTCTAACGGTATTGAAGTCAGTTCCTATATCCCCGGCGTCGGCCATAACCTGCAGGAGCACAGCGTTGTTCTTATCCGCGGCGGCCGTGTTAAGGATCTCCCCGGTGTTCGTTACCACATTGTACGCGGTACACTCGACGCACAGGGTGTAAACGGACGTATGCAGAGCCGTTCTAAGTACGGCGCAAAGCGTCCCAAGAAAAAATAAGGAATTGACAAAGCTCTCTTGACTAATGATAATTAGTTCTGCTATGCGGCAGGAACTTTACTATATATACGGTAGAAGTTCTTGTTGGCATACGGGAGTTTGTCGCTTTCGAGTACCTATGATATCTCAATTATTGTGAAGGAGGGAAGCAAAGTGCCAAGAAGAGGTTCTATTGCGAAGCGTGACGTATTACCCGATCCGCTTTATAATTCTAAACTTGTAACACGTCTTATCAACAACATTATGTATGACGGTAAGAAGGGCGTAGCTCAGAAGATTGTTTACGGCGCGTTCGACATTATCGCTGATAAGACAGGCAACAACCCCCTCGAGGTTTTTGAGCAGGCTATGGAAAACGTAATGCCTGTTCTCGAGGTTAAGGCCCGCCGTGTGGGCGGTGCAACTTACCAGGTTCCTATGGAGGTTAGACCCGCAAGACGTCAGACACTCGGTCTGCGTTGGATCTCAACCTACTCAAGAGCCCGCAGTGAGAGAACCATGAAGGAAAGACTTGCAGGAGAAATTCTTGACGCTGTAAACGGTGCCGGCGGCGCGTTTAAGAAGCGTGAGGATACTCACAAGATGGCTGAGGCCAACAAGGCTTTCGCTCACTACAGATGGTAATTTTTATTACCGACGTAATTTTATTAGGAGGATCTTATGCCAAGACAGGTATCACTTGAACAGACCAGAAATATCGGCATCATGGCTCACATCGACGCCGGTAAGACTACAACCACAGAGCGAATCCTGTATTATACCGGCGTAAACCATAAAATCGGCGAAACACATGACGGTGCTTCCACAATGGACTGGATGGCTCAGGAAAAAGAGCGTGGTATCACCATCACCTCTGCCGCTACAACAGCCTTCTGGCAGGGCAGCAAGCACCAGTATGACAAGCACAGAATCAACATCATCGACACCCCCGGACACGTTGACTTCACCGTTGAGGTTGAGCGTTCGCTGCGTGTACTGGACGGTTCTGTTACCGTATTGTGCGCTAAGGGCGGCGTTGAGCCCCAGTCAGAGACCGTATGGCGTCAGGCTGACAACTACGGCGTACCCAGAATGGTTTACGTTAACAAAATGGACATCATGGGAGCGGATTTCTTCCACGTTGTTCAGATGATGAAGGACAGGCTCAAGTGTAACGCTGTGCCCATTCAGCTGCCTATCGGCGCTGAGAGTGATTTTACCGGTATCATTGACCTTGTTACAATGAAGGCCGAGATTTATCACAACGAGGACGGCACAGATTACTCGGAGGAGGAAATCCCCGAGAATATGAAGGATATTGCCGAGGAGTACCACGAAAAGCTCATCGAATCCGTTGCGGAGCTCGACGAGGAGCTTATGGAAAAGTACTTCGGCGGCGAGGAGATTTCGATTCCCGAAATCAAAAAGGTTATCAGAAAGGCTACAATCGAAAACACAATGGTTCCCGTAACCTGCGGTTCTTCTTACCGCAACAAGGGCGTTCAGATGATGCTCGACGCCGTTATCGATTATATGCCTGCTCCTACAGATATCCCCGCTATTAAGGGTACAAACCCCGACACAGGCGAGGAGACAGAAAGACCTGCGTCCGACACAGAGCCCTTCTCGGCTCTCGCGTTTAAGATTGCTACCGACCCGTTTGTCGGCAAGCTCTGCTTCTTCCGCGTATATTCGGGCGTTGTAAATGCCGGATCGACAGTATTTAACTCGGTTAAGGGCAACAGAGAGCGTATGGGCAGAATTCTGCAGATGCACGCAAACGACAGAAAGGATATCGAGTGCTGCTACGCAGGCGATATCGCTGCTGCCGTAGGTCTCAAGAACACAACTACAGGCGATACCCTCTGCGACGAGAAACACCCTGTAATTCTTGAGTCCATGGAGTTCCCCGAGCCTGTTATCCGCGTTGCTATCGAGCCCAAGACCAAGGCAGGTCAGGAGAAGATGGGTATCGCTTTGGCAAAGCTTGCCGAAGAAGATCCTACCTTCAAGGCTTATACAGACGAAGAAACCGGACAGACTATTATCGCAGGTATGGGTGAGCTTCACCTCGAGATCATCGTTGACCGTCTCCTCCGTGAGTTCAAGGTAGAGGCTAACATCGGTGCTCCCCAGGTTGCTTACAAGGAGACTATCCGCAAGGAAGCTTCCGTTGACGAGAAGTACGCCCGTCAGTCAGGCGGTAAGGGCCAGTACGGTCACGTTAAGATTAACGTGTTCCCCAACAAGGATCACGGCTACGAGTTTGTTAACAACATTGTCGGCGGTGCAATTCCGAAGGAGTATATCCCGGCGGTTGACCAGGGTATTCAGGGCGCAATGCTCAGCGGTGTTGTTGCAGGCTACAACGTAGTAGACGTAAAGGTTGAGCTTTACGATGGTTCATACCACGAGGTCGACTCATCAGAAATGGCGTTTAAGATTGCCGGTTCAATGGCGTTCAAGAGCGCTATGAAGAAGGCAGATCCCGTTCTGCTCGAGCCGATTATGAAGGTTTCCGTAATCACTCCCGAGGAGTACCTCGGCGACGTTATCGGCGACCTCAACTCTCGCCGCGGTATGATTCAGAGCATGGAGGCCGACAACGGCGTTCAGCGCGTTATCGCTCACGTTCCGCTTTCAGAGATGTTCGGTTACGCTACCGATATGCGTTCCAAGACACAGGGCCGCGGTCAGTACGTAATGGAGCCCGACACCTACGCCGAGGTTCCCAAGAATATCGCTGAGAAAATTATGAGCGACAAGGCTAAGAAGGACTGATCAATCCGTACAGCCAATATTAAAAAAACTATTGATTTTTTCGAAAAAAATTGATACAATAACATTAAATCTATTGTAAATATTATATTTACAAAACTAAGGAGGAAATTTCCAATGGCAAGAGAAAAGTTTGAAAGAAATAAGCCGCACGTTAACATTGGTACTATCGGCCACGTTGACCACGGTAAGACAACACTCACAGCTGCTATCACAAAGGTTCTTAACCTCGAGGGTGACGCCGATTTCGTTGATTACGCTAACATCGATAAGGCTCCCGAGGAGAGAGAGCGTGGTATCACAATCAACACAGCTCACGTAGAGTATGAGACTGAGAAGCGTCACTATGCTCACGTTGACTGCCCCGGCCACGCCGACTACGTTAAGAACATGATCACCGGTGCTGCTCAGATGGACGGCGCTATCCTCGTAGTATCAGCTGCTGACGGTCCTATGCCCCAGACAAGAGAGCACATCCTTCTCTCACGTCAGGTTGGCGTTCCCTACATTGTTGTATTTATGAACAAGACTGACCAGGTTGACGACGAAGAGCTCCTCGAGCTCGTAGAGATGGAGATCCGTGACCTCCTCAACGAGTATGAGTTCCCCGGCGACGACACACCCATCATCAAGGGTTCAGCTTATGTAGCTCTTATGAGCGACTCTAAGGATCCCAATGCTCCCGAGTACGCTTGCATCCACGAGCTCATGGCTGCTGTTGACGAGTTTATCCCCACACCTGACCGTAAGGCTGACCTTCCCTTCCTTATGCCTGTTGAGGACGTATTCACAATCACAGGCCGTGGTACAGTTGCTACAGGTAGAGTAGAGAGAGGCCAGATTAAGACTTCTGAGGAAGTTGAAATCGTTGGTCTTACAGACGAGAAGAGAAAAGTTGTTGTTACAGGTCTTGAGATGTTCAGAAAGACTCTTGACTATGCTGAGGCAGGCGACAACGTAGGTGTTCTTCTCCGTGGTGTTCAGAGAACTGAGATCCAGAGAGGTCAGGTTCTTGCAAAGCCCGGCACAATTCACCCCCACACAAAGTTCCGTGGTCAGGTTTACGTACTGACTAAGGACGAGGGTGGCCGTCATACACCTTTCTTTAACAACTATCGTCCCCAGTTCTATTTCAGAACAACTGACGTTACAGGCACAATCTCTCTTCCCGACGGTGTAGAGATGTGCATGCCCGGCGATAACGTAGAGATGGATGTTGAGCTTATCACTCCTATCGCTATCGAGGTTGGTCTCCGTTTTGCTATCCGTGAGGGCGGCAGAACTGTAGGTTCAGGCGCAGTTATCGCTATCAACGAGTAATTTTAATTATTCAAAAATTCAAGGCTGTCTCGCGAAAGCAGACAGCCTTATTTTTGGGATTAAATATTGTAGGGTATGGTCAAGACCGTACCCTACAAGTGTAGAACAATGAGGAAAATTTATAAAAAGGAGAAGGGCAAATTGAGTAAGAAAAACGAGGGCATTTACGACGCCCGTTCGCTCGGCAAATTCAGAATGATTGTGCTCGGAATTCAGCATATGTTCGCAATGTTTGGAGCAACAATCCTCGTGCCGATTATCACCGGACTTGACGTTTCGGTAACCCTGCTCATGGCAGGCCTGGGAACAATTCTGTTCCACATTCTCACAAAGTTTAAAGTTCCTGCGTTTTTGGGTTCATCATTCGCGTTCCTCGGCGGTTATGCCGCGGTCAAGTCAATGGCTCCCGAAGGCGCTGATCCGAACACAATGCTGCCCTACGCCTGCTTGGGCGTAGCCGCCGCAGGTCTTGTTTACCTTCTTTTGGCAGGTATCATCAAGGCTATCGGCGTTGAGAGGGTAATGCGTTTCTTCCCGCCTGTTGTTACAGGCCCGATTATCATCGCAATCGGTCTCGGACTCGCTCCCTCGGCGGTTAACAACTGCCAGACCAACTGGTTTTTGGCAATTGTCGCCCTTGCTGTAATCATCATCTTCAACATCTGGGGCAAGGGTATGGCAAAGATTATTCCGATTATCCTCGGACTTATAATCTCCTACGCCGTCGCGCTCGGACTTCACTACATCGGTCAGGCAAATCCCGACCTCATTCAGAACGTTCCGTGGATGTTCTCAGGCGGCGCTGAGCTTAACGAGGCAGGCGAGGTAGTTAAGTATCTCCCGATTTTCGACTTCAGCGGACTTAACCAAGTTCTCGATAACATCGGCTCAGGCAAAATCTTTGGCGACGGCGCGCTTATCGACTTCCCGGTTAACTGGAAAAACACCGTGTTCGGCGGAATTGACTGGTCGAACGGCACAACAATTCTTTCCGCGATTATCGCTATCGTTCCGATTTCGCTCGCAACAATGATGGAGCACATCGGTGACATCAGCGCGATCGGTTCAACCGTCGGCAGGAACTACATTGCCGATCCCGGCCTGCACAGAACGCTCCTTGGCGACGGCTTGGCTACAACCCTCGCTTCGCTGTTCGGCGGCCCTGCAAACACTACATACGGCGAGAACACCGGCGTGCTCGCGCTTACAAAGGTTTACGATCCCAAGGTTATCCGTATCGCGGCTTACTTTGCGGTTGGTATTTCGTTCTTCCCGATTGTCGCAGCGTGTATCGGCACAATCCCGAGCTGCATTATCGGCGGTATCTCGCTCGTGCTCTACGGTATGATTTCCGCTATCGGCGTGCGCAATCTCGTTGAAAACCACGTTGACTTTATAAAGAGCCGCAACCTCATCGTGGCGGCGGTTATCCTTGTTTGCGCGCTCGGTCTGCAGGCTGACACCGTTAGCTTCAACATCGGCAGCGCGAACATCACGCTTTCACCGCTCGCAGTTGCTTCTATCGCAGGTATCGTGCTCAACGCGATCTTCCCCGATAAGGACTACAAGTACAAGAAAAGCAATAAAAGCAGCTAAGACATAAGATATAATCTAAGCCTGTCCGTTTTGGACAGGCTTATTTATTTGATAGGAAATCACAACAAATTGTATAATATAAATATAAAAGTAACTTATTTCTACAAGTAGTAATATAAATAAAACTTTATCAAATAAAAATATGTATTGCCCGCTCAGTTGCGCACTGCGTGCGCACGAGCGATGGCTAAAAAAGCGCACGCAGTGCGCACGCTTTTTTATGTCGCAAATGCAATTAAATTTGAATCGAATGGAAGCTTTCATTGAGGATTGTGTAGGAGTTCTTGAATTTTTCGAGCTCCTCGTCGGTCAGCGACAGCTCAAGAATTCTGTTAGCTCCACCGCTGTTGATAATGCACGGGTTGCCGATAAATACCTCGTTGCGCAGACCATACTCTCCGCGGAGCCTTACGGACGCGGTGAATACCGAATTTTCGTTGTTGAAAATCGCGCGGACAATTCTACAAACCGCCATACCGATGCCGTAGTAGGTCGAGCCCTTCGCCTTGATAATCTCATAAGCCGCGGTGCGGACGTCGTTGCTGATGCGGTCGAGGTCGTCCATCTTGTATCTGTCGGGATATTTTTCGAGCATATCGAGCACCGGATTAACCGCCATCATCGCCTGGCTCCACGGCACGAACTCGCTGTCGCCGTGCTCACCGATAACATAGGCGTGCATATGGCGCGGATCAATCTCGAAATACTGTCCGAGCAGGTAACGCAGTCTTGCGGTGTCGAGCGTTGTGCCCGTACCGATAACCTTGGCGGCGTTAAAGCCCGAAAGCTCGTAGGTTACTCTTGTCATTATGTCAACGGGGTTGGTGGCTACGAGGAAAATTCCGTCAAAGCCGCTCGATACCACGCGCGGAACGATTGAGCTGAATACCTTGGTATTGCGCTGTAAAAGCTCCAGACGGTTCTCGCCCGGCTTTTGCGCAACGCCTGCGCAGATAACGGCGATGTTCGCATTTGAGCAGTCGCTGTAGTCTCCAAAGTAAATCTTCATACTTGAATTTGAGAACGCAAGACCGTGGTTGAGGTCCATCGCCTCACCCTTCGCCCTTACATCGTTAAGGTCAATCAGCACAAGCTCGTCGCAAACGCTCTGGTTAAGCGCGGCATAGGCAAAGCTCATACCTACCATACCTGTTCCGATAAGCACAACCTTTCTGTTGTTGTTAGCCATAAAAATACCCTCTTTCTGTATTATTGTTCCGCTTTTATTGTAACAAATTCACGCGGAGAAGTAAAGAGATTTATTTAGTTGAAAATTAAAAAATGTAGGGGCGGTCATTGACCGCCCGCAGGATTTACACAACGTTTGATGTTGTCCGCGGGCGTGCAATGCACGCCCCTACAATTATGCTTTATATTTTTATTTATTCTCAACCAGCTTAATGAGCTCGTCGCGTGAAAGCTTCATACTTCTCGACAGCTCGTCGTTGGGGATTACCCTGAGAACCTTGCCGTCGTAGCGCGATACAAGCACGCTTGCCGGCTTGCCGTCGATTTCAACGGTTTCCTCGGTGTAGTCCTCGTTGAGCGGAACCTGCTTTTTGAGAGTTGATCTCTCGGTGAGCGCGCCGGTGGGGCAGAGCTCAACGCAAAGTCCACAGTTGGTGCAGTTTGTCTGATCGAGCGGAAGCGCGAACGCCGGAGAAACGTCGGTCTTAAAGCCTCTGCCGAGCAGTCCGATTGAGTGCAGGTCCATAACCTCGCGGCAGGATCTTACGCACAGACCGCAGAGAATACACTTGGCGTTGTTTCTCTCGATAAACGCGTTGGCGTCGCGGTTGTATTTCTGGGGCATTTCGCCCTTGAAGCGCTCTGGGTTGATGTCGTAGAGCTGAGCGACGGACAGGAGCTTACACTTGTAATACTCGCGGCAGCCGCACTCAAGACATCTCTGAGCCTCAGCCTGAGCCTCTTCCTCGGTAAAGCCGAGCGATACCTCGTCAAAGTTTTTATTTCTAACGTCCGCAGGCAGAACCTTGGGAGTAATTCTGCTCTCCTTCTGTCTGTCGGAGTAGTCGATTGTGCTCTCGTCGCGCTTGCTGATGTAGGGCACTCTGGTGTCGAGCGGCATACCGTTAAGATAAGCGTCAACAGCCTTTGCGCAGCGGTCAGCCTCGCCGATTGCCTCAATCGCGATTGAAGCGCCTCTGTTTGTGGCGTCACCGATTGCGAATACGCCCTCGAGGTCGGTTGTGAAGAAGTCGGGATCGGCTTCAATGTTTCCTCTGTCGTTGAGCTTAAGCTCTGCAACGTCGCCCTGAACGAGCTTCTGACCGATAGCGAGGATTACGCTGTCAACCTCGATTTCCTCGGTCTTGCCCTCAACGGGAACAGGTCTGCGTCTGCCGGAAGCGTCGGGCTCACCGAGCTCCATAATCTGGAGGGTAATCGACTTAACCTTGCCGTTCTCGCCGTTGAACGAAAGCGGATTTGTGAGGAACTTGTAGATTACGCCCTCTTCCTCAGCCTCGTCGATTTCGAGCTTGTCGGCAGGCATTTCGTTACGCGTACGTCTGTAAACTACATAAACTTCCTTAGCGCCGAGCCTTACCGCGGTTCTGCAGGCGTCCATAGCGGTGTTACCGCCGCCGCAGATTACAACCTTCTCACCGATTTCGGGAGCGTTGCCCTTGATTACGCCGCGAAGGAAGTCGATACCGCCGTAAACACCCTCGAGATCCTCGCCGGGAGTGCGCATTGAGCTTGATTTCCAAGCGCCTACCGCAACGATAACCGCGTCGTTTTCAGCCTTAAGAGATTTGATTGTAAAGTCCTTGCCGAGCTTTACATTGTTGACAAGCTTAACGCCTGTCTTTTCGATGATGGCGATTTCCCGGTCGAGCACATCCTTGGGAAGTCTGTACTGGGGAATACCGTAGCGCAGCATACCGCCCATTTTTCCCATCATATCGTAAACAGTTACACTGTGTCCCATAATTGCGAGGTAGTAAGCGGCTGTAAGGCCGGCAGGGCCGCCGCCGATGATTGCTACCTTTTTGCCGGTTGAAGCCGCAACGTCGGGAGTGTAGCTGTCTGCTTTAAGATCCATATCAGCCGCAAAAGCCTTGAGCTGAGCGATGTTGATAGGCTCCTCAACGTTCTTTCTGCGGCAAGCCTTCTCACAGGGGTGGGGGCAAACACGTCCGATTGAAGCCGGAAGCGGAATTTTGTTTTTGATGAGCTTAAGCGCGGACTCGTACTCGCCGTTCGCGATAAGTCCCACATAGCCCTGGCAGTCGGTATGAGCCGGGCAGTTGAGCTGGCAGGGAGCAACGCAGTCGCCGTCGTGGGCGGACATCAAAAGCTCCATTGCGATTTTTCTCGACTGAACAACTCTGTCGCTCTCGGTATTGATAACCATACCCTCGCTTGCCTTTGCCGAGCATGAGCGGAGAAGCTTGGGAATACCCTCAGCCTCTACAACGCAAAGTCCACATGCGCCGTAAACCTCAACAGCCTTGTCGTAGCAAAGTGTGGGGATGTAGATGTCATTAAGGCGTGCCGCCTCTAAAATTGTAGAGCCTTCGGGGGCTGTAATTTGCTTTCCGTTAATTGTAAGATTAATCATTTTCAGCCCTCCTTATTCCTTAACAATAGCGCCGAACTTACATGAAGTGTAGCACTTGCCGCACTTAATGCACTTGTCGGTGTTGATAACGTGTGGTTTTTTAACAGTGCCGGAAATAGCGTTAACCGGGCAGTTTCTCGCGCAGAGCGTACAGCCCTTACACTTGTCGGCGATAATCCTGTATTCGATGAGGTCGCTGCATTCGCCTGCAGGACACTTCTTGTCATTTATATGAGCCTCGTACTCGTCGCGGAAGTACTTGATTGTGGTGAGCACGGGGTTGGGAGCAGTCTGACCGAGACCGCAGAGCGCGCCGTCCTTGATTGAGTAGCACAGCTCCTCGAGCAGCTCGATATCGCCTTCCTTGCCCTCGCCCTTGGTGATACGCTCGAGCATTTCTAACATTCTCTTTGTACCGATACGGCAGTGGATACACTTTCCGCAGCTCTCCTTGGCGGTGAAGTCGAGGAAGAACTTAGCCATACCTACCATACAGGTGCTCTCGTCCATAACAACCATACCGCCCGAGCCCATGATAGCGCCGGTAGCGCCGAGAGCCTTGTAGTCGATAACGGTGTCGATAAGGTCGGCAGGAATACATCCGCCTGACGGACCGCCCATCTGTACAGCCTTGAACTCCTTGTCGGTTTTCATACCGCCGCCGATGTCAAAGATAACGTCGCGCAGGGTTTTACCCATCGGGATTTCAACAAGTCCCGAGCGCTTAACCTTACCTGTAACGGCGAATACCTTGGTACCCTTTGAGTTCTCTGTACCCATAGCCGCGAACGCCTCGCCGCCGTTGTTGATAATCCAGCCGACGTTTGCGAAGGTCTCAACGTTGTTGATATTTGAAGGCTTTCTCCAGAAGCCCGACTGCGCCGGGAACGGAGGCTTAAGCCTGGGCATACCTCTGTGACCCTCGAGCGACTCGATAAGCGCGGTTTCTTCACCGCATACAAACGCGCCTGCGCCTGCCTTGATTGTGAAGTCGCAGGAGAAATCTGAGCCGAAGATGTTCTCACCGATAATGCCCTTATCCTTTGCCTGGGCGATAGCGTTTTTAAGGCGCTTGATCGCAAGGGGATACTCTGCGCGGACATATACAACAGCATGCTTTGCGCCGATTGCGTACGCGCCGATGAGCATACCTTCAATCAGGTTGTGCGGATCGGACTCGATTACCGCTCTGTCCATAAACGCGCCGGGGTCGCCCTCGTCGGCGTTACAGATGAGGTACTTTTCCTCGCCCTCGCTCTGACGAGCCGCGTTCCACTTGAACCATGTCGGGAAGCCTGCGCCGCCGCGTCCTGCAAGGCCTGAGGTCTTGATGATGTCGATTACACCCTCGGGCGTAAGCTCGCAAATTGCCTTTTTAAGCGCTGTGTAGCCGCCTGCGTTTATGTAAGCCTCAATCTCGTCGGGGTTGATGATACCGCAGTTGCGCAGCGCAATTCTTGTCTGCTTTGATAAAAACTCGCTGTCCTCATCGCTTACGATGAGCTTTTCAACAGCAGACTTGTCGCCGCTCTCGATAAACTTCGCGATGCTTTCAGCGTCGTTCTCGCTGACCTTTACAAGCCTTGTCAGCTTGTTGTCGTCGTCGTAAATATCGACGATAGGCTCAAGGTAGCACATACCGATACATCCTGTGATTGAGATGCTCTCGGCGTTGATGCTTGTATTAAGAAGAGCCTTTCTAACCTTCTCGGCTCCGGCGGCGATACCGCACGAGCCTTGTCCGATAACTATTCTCACAGTGCCGCCTCCCTTAATTCCTTAAGAATTTTCTTGGTTTTGTCGGGCGTTAAGCTGCCGTAGGTGTCCTCGTTAATCATCATAACGGGGGAGAGTGAGCAGCAGCCGAGACAGGCAACGCATTTTAGCGAGAACAAGCCGTCCTCGGTTGTCTGTCCGTCGTCAATACCAAGCTCATCCTTGATAGTCTGTAAAATCAGCTCTGAGGAGTTAACGTGGCAGGCTGTACCCTGACAAAGCATAATCAGGTACTTGCCGACCGGTTCAAACCTGAACTGTGTGTAAAAGGTACCCACGCCCATAATCTCCGAGGTAGCAATTCCGGTTCTCTCGGAAATAAGCTCAATAGCCTCTTTGGGAAGATAGCCGTAGATATCCTGTGTGTTTTGCAAAATGGTAATCAGACTTCCCTTGACGTCGGCGTATTCGTTAAGAACGCCGTCGAGCAGGGTTAAGTCAACAGTCTTTTTCTCCATATGCCAATCCCCAATCTCATTAATCTATAGTACAACCTTGCTTTTGATTATACTATCAAATGCCATTATAACATATTTTAAGCCTGTTTTCAAGATTTGATTAAAGCCAAGTGTTTACATTTTATCGCACTAAAACGCCGTATATTTGTAAAAATTGCCGTTATTTGTCAATTTTCCGTCGATAAAGGCGAGGTGTGGCTTTTTGGCGCTTTGTCTGTATAAAACAAAAAGCACGGCATAAGCCGTGCTGCTGATTACGCAAAGTTAATGTCGCCCTCGTACTTTTTCTTGAACTTCTCAAAGACAGTATCGAGCAGCGCGTCGTCGTCAATGCTCACATACTCCTCGGTTTCTTCGTCGATGGGGTTGATTTTGAGGATAACAACCTCGTCGGCGTCCTCGTCGTTCTCGATAAGAACGATGTACTCCTCACCCTCGTGCTCAACAATGTCCAGGAACTCAAATTCAACCTCGTTGCCTTCCTCGTCCTCAAGCGTAATAAGCGTGCCCTCGGTTTCCATTTCTTCTTTGATTTCTTCGTTGGCCATAAGTATTAGCTCCTTTCCGAAGGCGTAGCCTTCTAAGTGCGACAAATATGATAGTAATTTGTCACTTAAAGTATAGCATAAAAGGTTGAAAAGTCAAGAAAAAATAATTGACAATTATTATCGTATGGTCTTTTTGAATTCGTTTGAGCATTTCGGACAGCGGACGGTGTGTCTGCCCTTTTTGTTCTTAACCCTGAGCTGAGCCTTGCAGGCAGGACACTTGATGTAGCGGTAGTCCTTTCTGTCGCGGATTTTCTTAAAGCTCAGAACAAAGAAGCTTTTGACAGGGTTGAACGCCTTTTCGAATATTCTGTTCTCCCTCATTCTGCCGGGAATGTTGCGCGACAGACACCTGAAAATGAACCAGCCGAGCAAGGCAAGCTCAACCGCTACAAAAATCAGCTTTACGGGAAGGTAGAAGATGAATACCGAAATTAGCGAGAGCACCAGAACCGTAACAAGCAAAAATTTGTTGAGCGTGTCCATAAAGTATCTGCCCTGCATAAACCTTTGAAACTTTTGAAATAGATTAAACATATAATCAGTCCTTATTTTACATATTCCGCGCAGAAGTAGGTGTATTTGATGTCGCTGATAACCGCGGAGCGTTCGCCCTTAACGACGATTGTTTTGTGTTCGTTTTCGCTCAGCTCTGCGATAACGTCAGCGATGTTGCACTCGCCCGGGGCGTAGCCGGTTTTTTCGTAGAACTCCTTGAAGCTCATAACCTCGGAGTTGTAGCCCTCAAACATATGCAGGTGTTCGTAGTCCATCAGGTGGTACTGCTCCTCGATAATCTCAATGCCGATGTCGGCGTTTGTCAGTTGGTCGATGTACTCAGGCGCGTCGTTGATGAACATTCCGGTTTTGTACGAGCCGATTGACACCGTGAGGTCGGATTTTACGGCAAGCTCCGCAACGCCGGTGTCGCCGTTCAGTCCGCTGTTGATGTCGGCGCTGATGATGAACGCGGACGATGAGTTGATTTCCTCAACCGCTCTGCGCACCTCGCCTCTGAGCTCTCCCGAAAAGCCTGTGCCCAAAATGCAGTCGACCACAATATCGTAGCCGAGCAGGGGAGAGGGCACGTTGAGATTGCCTTCCTCGCAGCCCATGCTCTTAGCCGTCTGATAAAAATACAGACCGTCCTTCGAGAATTTTTCGCTCACCCTGAAAATCGTCGGGGTAATTCCGTGCTCGCACAAAATGCACGCAAGCGCGTAGCCGTCGCCGCCGTTGTTGCCCGAGCCGCAGACTATCGCAACCCTGCCGACAAATCCAACGGCGTCGAAAATTCCCTTTGCGGCGCGGTGCATAAGCGTAGCGGACGCCACGCTGTTTTCTATTGTTCTCTGGTCGCTTTTCCGCATATTTTCAACGGATAAGACCGGTGGTAAGTAACTCATATTTTCTCCTCATTTACCGCGTTGTAAGCGGTCTTTGCCGCTTCGATTTCGGGCTTGCAGTAAAGCTCAACTAACTTCGCCTGGCTGAACAGTCCGTCGTACAGCTCCAAAAGCTTTGCGGTGTTCTCGCGCTTGTCGGGCAGAAGCGTAGCCTCGAGCAATTCTCTGAACACCTTTGCAGGACTGACCTGCTCAGCGCGGTTTTCGTCTCCGCGCTTCAGCACATAGACCGCTTTTACCGGCGCGTTCAGGTTTGTTCCGATGTTCGACTTGCCCATCCACGGAGTGGAGCAGACGTAAAATTTGCCGTCGATTTTGCGGATAATCGGCTTGTCGTCGTTAATCATTGTGACCTTGCCGCCGAACAGCTCGCGCCAGTACGAGGTGTGGGTGGATTTTCCCGTTCCGCTCAGCGCGGTGAACAGATACCCCTCGCCGTTGAGGCAGAGCGATGACGAGTGGAAGAAAAATCCGTCGTAGTCCTCGAGCATACGCCTGCAAATTTTGGTAAGGATAATCGGCCCTTCGTGCAGGGCAGGCGGTACGGGGGTTTCATCCCTCGACACCGAGCGCTCGATTTCTTCCCTTGTTGCGGAAGCGTCGAATTCGTAGTCCGTTTCGCCGCAAATAAACGGCTCCATCTGCTTTTTGGTGTAGCCGTAAATCGGATTTATTAAAATGTTAATTTCCGCTATCTTGTAAATCGCCATTCTTTTTTTTAGAGTTTAGTGTTTAGAGTTTAGAGTTTAATTAATTGAATCTAAACCCGTGTGTTATTATCCGACGGTGTTCATTATACCATACAATTATAATGTTTGCAATTATAAATAGATTGTGGGGACGGACAGGTTGTTTTAAAGCCTCCCCCGTCACTTGTTACGGGAAATTCCCCTGATAGGGGAAATGTCACGAAGTGACAAAAGGTGATTCCCCTTGTAGGGGAAATGGGCGAAGCCCAAAAGGGTTGCCGACGTGCTAAGGTTGCTGTTTTCGCCAGAAAAAGGTGCCGCCTTAAGGCGGCGGAGGGGGCTACGTGTGAATTAATACGAGTTTTCCGTTGCAATTTCAAACGGGGCGATAGAGGAAGTGCCGCCCCCTCAGTCACCGTCAACGAGTTGACGGCGCCAGCTCCCCCGTAGCTTACGCGACGGGGGAGCCTTTAAAAGTAATTTCGACGTTGATTTTCAATTCAAAACTCTACACGCTGTCGGGCGTTCCTTTTGGGGCAAAATTTTAAGCTCCACGGATTTTAATTCCTTTGGAGCATTAACTGTTAAAAAAGTATTAAATTATATTAAAAACCTTTAAAAACCCTCTTGACAACTTGCCGAAACAGGCGTAGAATAGTAAAATGTACCATAATGGGGATATGTACGAAAAGGCTTGAATTTTTTCGAAAAAAAACCTTTTGACAAGGGGATATTATCACAAAAAGTTCTCTGTGTCAAGATGTTTTTTATTGATATTTTTTTGAGCGGCTTTTTGCGGCTTGCACCGCGCATTACATATCCTTATGAAGTCGAAAAAATAAAAGGAGTGAACGCCAATGGTAAATGTCAAACCCGTAAAACTGGGCAACACCGAGAGAATGAGCTTTGGCAAGATTGATGAAGTTATCGACATGCCGAACCTTATCGAGGTGCAGAAGGAATCCTACAATTGGTTCCTTAACGAAGGCCTTGAGGAAGTGTTTAAGGACGTTTCCGGCATTACCGACTATCAGGACAACCTTGTCCTCGATTTTATTGATTATACTCTCGACATCGAGCACCCCAATTACAGCGTAATTGAGTGTAAGGTAAGAGACGCCACATATTCGGCAGCTTTGAGGGTTACCGCCCGTCTGCTCAATAAATCCACCGGCGAAATTAAAGAAAGCAACGTCTTTATGGGCGACTTCCCGCTGATGACTCCCAGCGGAACCTTTGTAATCAACGGCGCGGAGCGTGTTATTGTATCACAGCTCGTTCGTTCTCCGGGCGTTTATTACAAGATGGATCACGACAAAACCGGTAAAAAGCTCTACTCCACCACCGTTATCCCCAACCGAGGCGCGTGGCTCGAGTACGAGACCGACATAAACGACGTTTTCTATGTTCGTATTGATAAGAACAGAAAGCTTCCCGTAACATCCTTCATCAGAGCTCTCGGACTTGGTTCCGACGCCGAAATCCTCGACTTCTTCGGTGACGACGAGCGAATGAAGGCGACTATCGAAAAGGATCAGGCTCACAACATTGAGGAAGGTCTTATCGAGGTTTACAAAAAGCTCCGTCCGTCGGAGCCCCCGACAGTTGACAGCGCGCAGATTCATATCAACAACCTGTTCTTCGACGAGAACCGTTACGATATGTCAAGAGTCGGCAGATATAAATACAACAAAAAGCTCGGTATCGCAAACCGCCTTGCAGGCAACACCCTTGCCGAGCCGCTCGCAAATCCGCGCACAGGCGAGGTTATGGCGCTCAGAGATGAGAAAATCTCCAAGGAGAAGGCTCTCGAGATTGAGAACGCCGGCGTAAACGTAGCTTATGTAAAGAACTCCGAGGGCGAGACCGTTAAGATTATCTCTAACGGCATGGTAGATATCGGCTGCTACGTTGACTTTGACGCCGAGGCAGAGTGCGATATCAAGGAGAATGTACGCTTTGACGTTCTCTGCGAAATTCTCGATTCTGCCGAGAACGAGGAGCAGCTCAAGGAAATGCTCACCGACCGCGCCGCAGAGCTTGTTCCCAACCACATCACCGTTGAGGACATCTTTGCTACAATCAACTACCTCAACTGCGTTGCAAATGGTATCGGCAACACCGACGACATTGATAACCTCGGCAACAGACGTATCCGCTGCGTAGGCGAGCTTCTCCAGAACCAGTTTAGAATTGGTTTTTCAAGACTTGAAAGAGTAGTAAGGGAGAGAATGACAACCCAGTCTCAGGATATGGATTCGCTCTCGCCTAACTCGCTTATCAATATCCGTCCCGTAACCGCGGCAATCAAGGAGTTCTTCGGTTCTTCCCCTCTGTCGCAGTTTATGGATCAGACAAACCCCCTCGCGGAGCTTACACACAAGCGCCGTCTGTCAGCGTTAGGCCCCGGCGGTCTGTCGCGTGACCGCGCAGGATTTGAGGTTCGTGACGTACACTACACCCACTACGGACGTATGTGTCCTATCGAGACTCCTGAAGGACCTAACATCGGTCTTATCTCGTACCTCGCTTCCTTCGCGAAGATCAACAAGTACGGTTTTGTAGAGGCTCCCTTCCGCAAAATCGACAAGGAGACCGGCGTTGTTACCGACGAGGTTGTTTATATGACCGCGGACGTTGAGGATAACTACTACGTTGCTCAGGCTAACGAACCCCTCGACGAAAACGGCAGATTTGTTCACAAAAGAGTTGTAGGACGTTACCGCGACGAGTTCGTGGAGCTTCCTGCAAACCGCTTTGATTATATGGACGTATCGCCTAAGATGGTTGTTTCCGTCGCTACGGCGATGATTCCGTTCCTTGAAAACGACGACGCAAACCGTGCCCTCATGGGCGCGAACATGCAGCGCCAGGCTGTTCCGCTTCTCCGTTCCGAGGCTCCTGTTGTAGGTACCGGTATGGAGTACAAGGCAGGTACCGACTCCGGCGTATGTATCCTCGCTGAGGAGGACGGCGTTGTTATGAGCGTTGACGCGCGCAACATCCGCGTTCAGTACGACAGCGGCAGGGTTCAGGACTTTGAGGTTATCAAGTTCCTGCGCTCAAACCAGGGCACCTGCTTCAACCAGCGCCCGATTGTTGAGAGAGGCCAGCGCTTTAAGAAGGGCGAGGTTCTCGCGGACGGCCCGGCTACCGATAACGGCGAAATCGCCCTCGGTAAAAACGCCCTCATCGGCTTTATGACCTGGGAAGGCTATAACTACGAGGACGCCGTACTGCTCAACGAAAAAATCGTTCGTGACGATGTATACACATCTATCCATATTGAAGAATACGACACCGAGGCACGCGACACCAAGCTCGGACCTGAGGAAATCACACGCGATATCCCCAACGTCGGCGAGGACGTGCTCAAATACCTCGACGAGGACGGTATCATCCAGATTGGCTCCGAGGTTAAGGCAGGCGATATTCTTGTAGGTAAGGTAACTCCCAAGGGAGAAACCGAGCTTACCGCCGAGGAAAGACTGCTCCGCGCAATCTTCGGTGAAAAGGCAAGAGAGGTTCGTGACACCTCCCTGCGCGTTCCCCACGGCGAGTGCGGAACCGTAGTTGACGTTAAGGTATTTACACGCGCCGACAGCCGCAACGAGCTGCAGCCCGGCGTTAACAAGGTAGTAAGAGTTTACCTCGCCTTAAAGCGCAAAATCAGCGTAGGCGACAAGATGGCGGGCCGCCACGGTAACAAGGGTGTTGTTTCGCGTATTCTCCCCGTTGAGGATATGCCCTTCCTGCCCGACGGTACTCCGCTCGACATCGTGCTCAACCCCTTGGGCGTACCTTCACGTATGAACATCGGTCAGGTGCTCGAGGTTCACCTCGGCTACGCGGCAAAGGCGCTTGGCTGGAAGATTATGACGCCGGTATTCGACGGCGCTCATGAGCAGGATATTTTTGCCGCTCTTAAGGACGCAGGCTACAGCGAGGACGGTAAGACATGGCTTATCGACGGAAGAACCGGCGAACGCTTTGACAACCCCGTAACCGTCGGCTATATGTACTACCTCAAGCTGCATCACCTCGTTGACGAGAAAATTCACGCGAGAAGCACAGGCCCGTACTCACTTGTTACACAGCAGCCTCTGGGCGGTAAGGCTCAGTTCGGCGGACAGCGTTTCGGTGAGATGGAAGTTTGGGCTCTCGAGGCTTACGGCGCGGCTTATACACTTCAGGAAATCCTGACGGTTAAGTCGGACGACGTTGTGGGCCGTGTTAAGACATACGAAGCAATCGTCAAAGGTCAGAACATCCCGGCTCCGGGAATTCCCGAGTCGTTCAGAGTTCTTATCAAGGAGCTCCAGTCGCTCTCGCTCGACGTTCGCGTACTCGACCAGCAGGGCGAGGAAATCGACATCAAGCAGAAGTTTGAGGAGGACGAGGACATTGCCGACGCGGCTTCGACCGAGTTTGACGAGGACAGCGTAATGACCTCGATGGACGGCTACACCCTTGATGAAGGCGGAGAAGAAGGCAATATGTTCGACGATTCTCTCGCTGACGAAGAGGAAGATGACGACAACGTATTTGATTTTGACGACTTTGGTTCGGACGAACTTTAATAAGGAGGAAGTAAAATGATAGACAACAATGTTTTTGATTCAATTAAAATCGGTCTTGCTTCCCCCGAGCAGATCAGAGAATGGTCGTACGGCGAGGTAACCAAGCCCGAAACCATTAACTACCGCACACTTAAGCCCGAGCGCGAGGGACTTTTCTGCGAGCGTATTTTCGGACCTACAAAGGACTGGGAGTGCCACTGCGGAAAGTACAAGAGAATCCGCTTTAAGGGCAAAATCTGCGACCGCTGCGGCGTTGAAGTTACAAGAGCCAAGGTAAGACGCGAGCGCATGGGCCACATCGAGCTCGCCGCTCCCGTATCGCACATCTGGTATTTCAAGGGTATTCCGTCAAGAATCGCCCTTATGCTGGACATTTCTCCCAAGGCTTTGGAGAACGTGCTCTATTTCTCACAGTATATAGTAACCGATCCCGGCGACTGCCGCGATCTCTCAAAATATCAGTGCCTTAACGAGGCCGAGTACAACGATATGCGCGAAAAGTACGAGGACGACTTTAAGGCAGGCATGGGCGCCGAGTCAATCAAGGAGCTCCTTGCCGAAATCGACCTCGAAGCGCTCTCCGCAGAGCTTAAAGAGGAGCTCGAGGCGGCTTCGGGACAGAAGAGAATCCGCCTGTTAAAGCGCCTTGACGTTGTAGAGAGCTTCCGCCTTTCGGGCAACCGTCCCGAGTGGATGATTCTCGACGTTGTTCCGGTAATTCCGCCGGATATCCGTCCTATGGTTCAGCTCGACGGCGGACGTTTCGCAACCTCCGACCTCAACGATTTGTACCGCAGGGTTATCAACAGAAACAACCGTCTTAAAAAGCTTCTCGAGCTCAATGCGCCTGAAATCATCATCCGCAACGAGAAGCGTATGCTTCAGGAGTCCGTAGACGCCCTCATCGACAACGGCAGACGTGGACGCCCCGTTACAGGCCCCAACAACCGCGCTCTCAAGTCGCTTTCCGATATGCTTAAGGGTAAGCAGGGACGCTTCCGTCAGAACCTGCTCGGTAAGCGTGTTGACTACTCCGGACGTTCGGTTATCGTTGTAGGCCCTGAGCTTAAAATGTACCAGTGCGGTCTCCCCAAGGAGATGGCTCTTGAGCTGTTCAAGCCCTTCGTTATGAAGCGTCTTGTCGAGACTAAGGCTGAACAGAATATTAAATCGGCGCGTAAGGCTGTTGAGCGTGCAAAGGAAAACGTTTGGGACGCTCTTGAGGTTGTAATCAAGGGACACCCCGTAATGCTCAACCGTGCGCCAACCCTTCACCGTCTCGGTATTCAGGCGTTTGAGCCCGTACTTGTAGAGGGCAGAGCGATTAAGCTCCATCCGCTTGTATGTACCGCGTTTAACGCCGACTTCGACGGCGACCAGATGGCGGTTCACGTACCGCTTTCCGCAGAGGCGCAGGCAGAGGCACGCTTCCTCATGCTTGCGGCAGGCAACCTGCTTAAGCCGTCAGACGGCCAGCCTGTTGCCGTTCCTACCCAGGATATGATCCTCGGCTCTTACTACCTTACTCTTGATAAGGACGGCGAAAAGGGCGAGGGCAAGGTGTTCCGCAACATCGACGAGGTTATGATGGCGTACCAGACCGGCGTTATCGAGCTTCACTCAAAGATTAAGGTTCGCCGCGAAATGGAAATCAACGGCGAGATGTGCAGTGCGCTTGTGGACACCACAATCGGTAAAATCATCTTCAACAACCCCATTCCCCAGGATTTGGGCTTTGTAGACAGAAGTATTCCCGAAAATATGTTTAAGTTCGAGGTAGACTTCCTTGTTAAGAAGGGCGGACTTAAAAAGATTATCGACAAGTGCATCAAGAAGCACGGCACAGCAAGAACCAGCCGTCTGCTTGACGATATCAAGGCTCAGGGCTATAAGTACTCCACCAAGGGCGCAATCACCGTTGCGGTTTGCGACGCGGTTATCCCGCCCGAGAAGAAGGAGATTATCGCCGAGGCTGAGACTAAGATTGACGAAATCCGCAACCAGTTTATGATGGGTCTGCGTTCCGACGAGGAGCGTTACGAGGCTATCCTCAACATCTGGAACCAGGCTACAAACGACGTTACCGCGGCTCTGCAGGGCAACCTCGACCGCTACAACCCCATCTTTATGATGGCGGATTCCGGTGCGCGTGGTAGTATCAGCCAGATTCGTCAGCTCGCGGGTATGCGCGGACTTATCGCCAACACCTCGGGTAAGACAATCGAAATTCCTATCCGTGCTAACTACCGTGAAGGTCTTAACATTCTCGAATACTTTATTTCATCGCGTGGTGCGCGTAAAGGTCTTGCCGATACCGCGCTGCGTACAGCCGACTCGGGTTATCTTACCCGCCGTCTGGTTGACGTATCGCAGGAGGTTATTATCCGCGACGAGGACTGCGGCACTACCGAAGGTCTTGAAATCTTCGACATCAGAGCGATTGAGTCCGATCCCAAGTCGGTTATCGAGCCGCTCAGCGAGCGTCTTGTCGGACGTTATCTGCTCGACGACTTCTGCGACGAAAACGGCAACGTGCTCGTTTCAAAGGACGTTATGATGGGCGAGGCCGAGGCTGAAACTATCGTAAATTCAGGCGTACAGAGCGTAAAAATCCGTTCGGTACTCTCCTGCCGCGCAAAGCACGGCGCTTGCCGCAAGTGCTACGGCGCTAACCTTGCCAACCGCCAGCCCGTTACAGTCGGTGAGGCAGTCGGCATTATCGCGGCTCAGTCAATCGGTGAGCCCGGTACACAGCTTACAATGAGAACCTTCCACACCGGCGGTGTTGCAAACGCTGAGGATATCACCCAGGGTCTTCCGCGTGTTGAGGAGCTGTTTGAGGCGAGAAAGCCCAAGAGCCTCGCAATCATCAGTGAAATCGACGGTGAGGTTAGGTTTGAGGAAATCAAAAACGCCCGTCACGCGGTTATCTTCAACAAGGATACAGGCGAGGAAAAGACATATCTTATCCCCTTCGGCTTCCGCGTAAAGGTTATGGAGGGCGACCAAATCCGCAAGGGTGACACAATCACCGACGGTTCGGTCAACCCCCACGATATTCTCGATATTCTCGGTCCCGACGCGGTTATGAACTACCTTATCTCGGAAGTTCAAAAGACCTACCGTCTCCAGGGTGTTGAAATCAACGACAAGCACATCGAGGTAATTGTACGCCAGATGATGCGTAAGGTTAAGGTTGACGACGCCGGAGATACAGGCTTTATGTCAGGCCAGACCTACGACAAGAACGACGTGCTCTACGAGAACGAGCAGATTAAAAAGCGTATTGCGGCAGGCGAGGAGGGCCTCAGAGAAGCCACCTTCACCCAGCAGCTCCTCGGTATTACCAAGGCTGCGCTCGCGACCGACAGCTTTATGTCAGCCGCTTCGTTCCAGGAGACCACAAGGGTTCTCACCGACGCCGCTATCAAGGGCAAGGTGGACTCGCTTGTCGGCCTTAAGGAGAACGTTATCATCGGTAAGCTTATCCCTGCCGGCACAGGTATGCAGAGATACGCAAGCGTCAAGCTCGAAAGCAACAAGCCCGTGCTTGTTTCGGACGACACAAATCTTGACGAGATTGATTTTTAACCAATAATTATAAAAAGGCAAGCTGTAACGGCTTGCCTTTTGTTTGTGTAAAACCTTGACTATCCCGATAAAAAAGGGTAAAATATAGGGTGAATTAGTTTAAGGACAGATTTTATGAATAATCTTATTAAGACAAAGCTCGGCTTATCGGCTCTGTCAATTTTCAGGGGGATAATGAACCGCTCCGTGCCGAGGGCTTTTTTCAGGCTTTTGTGCTCGGCGGATAAAAAGCCGGAGGAGTTTTTGGACGCCTACGGCGGATTTATCTCGCTTATCTCAGAGCGCGGCTGTCTCGACAGCCTTGCCTACGCCTTAACCGAGGCTGCGCTTTTTGACGATAACTGCTTTACCAGAGCCGCGGCAGGCGGAACTCAAAACGACCTTCCAGAAGGCGTACTCTCGGCGGTTAAGCACGACTGCGAGGCGATTTTGTCCGCGGCAAACCTCAGCGCCGACGAGGTGCTGAGCTCATACGCTTATTTTGACGAAATCGCGGAGATTGCCGGTACCCTGCCAAAGTGGAAGTGCGGCGACTGCGCCGAGAGCTTCAAAATGTTCGACGGCTCGCTCGATAAAATCGCGAAGTGGTACCGCGAAAACGGCTGCGGAATGTTCGCGCGTTACAAGGCGTTTGTATGGCGCGGCGGCGATATTCAGCCGGTCGCTCATCACGACACAATCTCTATCGACGATTTTACCGGCTATGAACGCCAGCGCCAAAAGGTTATCGACAACACCGTCGCGTTTATCGAGGGAAGAAGCTGCAACAACTGCCTGCTCTACGGCGATATGGGCACAGGCAAAAGCTCGACCGTCAAGGCGGTTGCGAACCGCTTTAGGAAGGACGGCCTGAGGATTGTCGAAATCCCCAAGGAACGGCTGATTGACTTTCCGCTTTTGGTTGACAAAATCGCCGCTCTGCCGATGAAGTTTATAATCTTTATCGACGACTTGTCGTTCCAACATCAGGATCAGAGCTATACCGCGCTTAAGGCGGTGCTCGAGGGCGGACTTTCCGCTCGTCCCGATAACGCCCTGATTTACGCCACCTCAAACCGCAGGCACATTGTCAAGGAAAGGCTTTCCGACCGCAGCTTTGAGGTTGACGACGTAAACACGAGGGATAATATGCAGGAAACCCTGTCGCTTTCCGACAGGTTTGGTTTGGCGGTGTGCTACACCGTTCCGGAAAAAAAAGAATTTATCGGCATTGTCTGCGCGCTTGCCAAGGAACGCGGACTTGATATGTCAGAGGACGAGCTCGCCATGGGAGCGGAACGCTTTGCCCTGTCAAGGGGCGGAAGGTCTCCGCGCTGCGCAAAGCAGTATGTAGAGTCCCTGCTGTGCTGATATAAATTCACTTGTTACTACGGAGGATTATTATGAAAAAACTGATTGCAGGTATTCTTTGCGCTGTTTTAGTGCTCGGCACTGCGCTTTCGCTTTCGGGCTGCGGCGACAAAAATTACCCGGTAAAGATTGCCAATTTGACCATTGATAAAGAGCCCAAGAGCATTGTTGTGCTCGATCCGAATTCGGCTGATATTATCTCGTATATGGGCTACGACGTTAAGATTGTCGGCAGAAGCCGCGAGGTTGACCAAAAGTACCTAGGCGTCGCTCCCGTTATGGGTTCTGCGGTAAGCCCGAGCGTTCAGGATATCATCGACTCCGGCGCGACGGTTGTTTTCGCCAACGAGGGCTTGAACGACGATTTTGAGCAGAGCCTTGAAAAGGAAGGAATTGCTGTTATCAAGATGTCGGTTGCCGAAACTCCCAAGCAGCTCGAGACAAACTACCACACAATCGGTAAAATCCTCGGCGGTAACGACGACGGCGACGCAAAAGCGGCTTCGTCCTACGACAAGCTAATCTCAGCGATGGAGCAGAGAAAGAGCGAGGCTTCCGCAAAAAATGCTACTGCTCTCGATACGGTTTGCTACCTCTACTACGAGCAGGGCGGACTTAGACTGATGACAAGTGGCACCTACGGCGATATGCTCCTCGGCTATACAGGTTCGGTTAACGTAGCTGTCAACATTGATGAAAACAAGGTTGACGTTAACACATTAAAGGTTGCAAATCCCAAGTACATTTTCTATGCCGACGACAACACGCTCAAGGCTGTTCAGGCAGATCCCGTGCTCTCAAAGCTCGCGGCTGTTACAGGCGGCAAGACAATGCAGATTACAAAGGACGAAATGAGCCGTCAGGGACTTACCGCTCTCGAAACTCTCGAGAAGATGATTGGCTTTATCCATCCGGAGCTTGCAAAGGCTCAAAAGGCTTCAGAGCCTACTCAGCAGACCGAGACCAAACCTGCCGAAACCCAGGCTGCTACTCAGGCGGCTACCGAAGCCGCTACCCAAGCGGCGGCTCAGACTGCCGCAACTCAGGCGGCAACACAGCCTGCGGCGGCAACATCGGTTGCGGATAAATACAAGATTGACCTCAAGGATTTGAGCCTTAAGGAAGAGGACGACAACGACGACGTTAAGGCTATGCAGCAGAGACTCTTCGACCTCGGCTACGTGAGTGACAAGGAGAACATCACAGGCTACTTCGGTGAAATCTCAAAGAAGGCTGTCAGCGCGTTCCAGAAGGCAAGCGGAATCAAGGAGACAGGCGAGGCGGACAACGCCACCCTCGTTAAGCTCTTTGCAAGCGACGCGAAAAAGTCCGACACCGCCGTTGACGAAAGCTCGGCAAGCGAGGAATAATTAATAAGCAATAAGTAAGGTTGTCAACCAATTTGCAAATTTGGTTGACAGCCTGATTTTTATGTTTCTTAAAGCCTCCACCGCTTGCGGGGAAGGTGGCAGACGCAGGATTTACCGCTAAGTAAATCTTCGGGCATTAAACTTATTGACAAAACAAAACCTACGTTCCCGACTTGCGCACCGCCGCCGCGGTCGGAGGGGGCAGACGCAGGATTTACCGCTAAGTAAATCTTCGGGAATAAAAGGTTTCGGGAAATCATACCTATATTCCCGACCGAAATTATCCACTATCCATTGTCAATTTTCAATTTTAAACAACGCGGTTCAATCTCTCTCCTCGGTAAAAGCTCTTTATGTTCTCCACCACAATGTCAATCAGCCTTTGCCTTGTCTCAACAGGCGCCCAGGCGATGTGCGGAGTTATAATGCAGTTCGGCGCGTCCATCAGTATGCAGTCCTCGACCATCGGCTCAACCGCGAGCGTATCAATGCACGCTCCGCCGATTTTGCCGTCTTTAAGCGCGCGGTACAAATCCTGCTCGACCATAACTCCGCCCCTCGCGGTGTTGACGAACAGCGCGGAGCGTTTCATCTTTTCAAACGCGGCTTTGTCAAACATATTTTGGCTGTCATCATTCAGCGGACAGTGCACCGTCACAATGTCGCTCTCCCTCAGCAGGGTATCGAGGTCTGTCTGAGTAACGCCCTCAACATTTTTCTGACTGCGGTTGTACGCGATAACCTTCATCTCAAATGCGTTCGCGATTTTCGCAACCGCCGTGCCGATACTTCCGAGCCCGACAATGCCGATTGTCTTGCCTGCAAGCTCATTGAGCGGATAAACAAACGGCGAGAAGGTCTTGCTGCGCTTCCATTTGCCGTCGCTTACGTATTTTCCGTACTTCGCGGTGTTGTTAAAGTGCTCCAAAATCAGCGCAAAGGTGTGCTGAGCCACGGCGTTTGTGGAGTAAGAGCCTGCGTTGCACACGGCAATTCCGTTTTCACGGCAGTATTCGATGTCGATGTTGTTGTAGCCTGTCGCGAACAGCCCGATATATTTTAAGTTTTTCGCAAGGCGCAGGCTGTTTTTATCGAGCACGGTTTTGTTGCAGAGGATAACCTCAGCGTCCTTAATGCTCTCGGCAACGTCGTCATATTTCAGCAGACCGAATTCCTTTGTCTCGCCCAGCTCGTAAATGGGAGCGGCAGTGACAATTTCGTCAAAAACAGTCTGCGCGTCGGTTATAACAATTTTCATAATATCACCGTTCTAATTATATCGCAGTGATGAAATAATTTCAACTTGCAATTTCATTATATATAAGATATAATTATAAATTAGAGGGTGTGGAAATGTACAAAAATTATTTGTTCGATTTAGACGGCACTTTGCTGCCGATGGATATGCGCAAGTTCACAGAGCTTTATTTGCAGGCTTTGTGCAGGCGCTTTGTGCCCGAAACCGGCGTTGACGCAAAAACGCTCGTAAAGGCTGTTTGGAACGGCGCGGGCGCTATGGCGAGAAACGACGGTATGAGGCTTAATTCCGAGATTTTCTGGAAGACAATGAACACGGTTTGTAACCGCGATATGCGAGTGTTTTCCGATGATTTTGACGACTTCTACCGCAACGAATTTATCGAGGCGAAAAAGGGCACGGGCTTTACCCCCTACGCTAAGAAAACCATTGATTTGTTGAAGAGCAGGGGAGTAAGGCTGATTGTCGCGACAAACCCGATTTTCCCCAAGGCGGCAACCTACCGCCGCATTGAGTGGGCAGGGCTTAATCCGAACGACTTTGAGTACATCACCGTGTACGACAACTGTTCAACTTGCAAGCCGAACCTAAACTACTACGCCGATATCTGCTCATTTTGCGGTATCAAGCCCGAGGAAAGCCTTATGACAGGCAACGACGTAGATGAGGATATGTGCGCCTCGCGCCTCGGCTTCAACACCTTCCTTATCACCGATTGCCTTATCAACCGCAAAAACAAGGATATTTCGGTGTACCGCAACGGCTCTTTCAAGGACTACTACGAATTTTTATTAAATCAATAAAACTGCTGACGTTCCGATTAGGGACGTCAGTTTTTTGCTGCGCAGATAATTCATATATTTTGCCGTAAGCGAAAAATAAAGCTATTAAAATATGATAAAATAACCTTGACTATGATTATTTTGGGAGGCTGATTTAATGTCAGACGTAATCAGAATTTTTGTTGAAAAACGCGAGGGCTTCAATGTCGTTGCAAAGCAGACCTTGTGGGATATCCGCCACAACCTCGGCATGAGGAACGTAACGGATTTGCGCTTTATCGTCCGCTACGATATTGAGGGACTTACCAAGAACGAGTACGACAAGGCAAAGTCAATCGTGCTCTCCGAGCCCAACGCGGATGTTATTTATGAGGAAACCCTGCCGGTAGAAGACGGCTGGAGAGTTTTCGCGATGGAGTACCTGCCCGGTCAGTACGACCAGCGCGGCGACTCCGCAGAGCAGTGTGTTCAGCTCCTCACTCAGGGCGAGAGGTGCAAGGTTCTGACCGCGAGGGTAGTTGCGCTTAAGGGCGAGCTTACCGACGACGACCAGAAAAAGATTGAGGACTACCTCATCAACCCCGTAGAGAGCCGTCTGGCTTCTCTCGACAAGCCCGAAACCTTGGATATGGAAACTCCTGTTCCCGAGGACGTAAAGCGCGTTGAGGGCTTTATTACTTGGAACAACGACGAAATGGCAGAGTATTACGGCTCAATGGGCTTTGCGATGACGCTTGCCGACCTCAAATTCTGTCGTGATTATTTCAGAGATACCGAGCACCGCGACCCGAGCGTTACCGAGCTGCGCGTTATCGACACCTACTGGTCTGACCACTGCCGTCACACCACCTTCCTTACACGCCTCAGCGAGATTGAGATTGAGCAGAAGGCTCTCGGCTCGGTTATCGAGGACGCTCTTAAGGAGTACTACGCTACACGCGACGAGGTTTACGGCAAGGATACAACACGAATAGTCTCCCTTATGGATATGGCGCTTATGGGTATGAAGTCCCTTAAGAAAAAGGGCTTGATTCCCGACCTCGACGAGAGCGACGAGATTAACGCTTGCTCAATCGAAGTGCCCGTTACAATCGACGGTAAAACCGAAAAATGGCTCGTTCAGTTTAAGAACGAAACTCATAACCACCCGACCGAAATCGAACCGTTCGGCGGAGCGGCTACCTGCCTTGGCGGCGCAATCCGCGATCCGCTCTCGGGCAGAGCTTATGTATATCAGGCGATGCGCGTGACCGGCTCGGGCGACCCGACAACTCCGTTTAAGGACACAATGCACGGCAAGCTGCCCTCACGTAAAATCACCACGGGCGCGGCTAACGGCTACAGCTCCTATGGTAACCAAATCGGACTTGCTACCGGACAGGTTGTCGAGCTGTACGACAAGGGCTACGTTGCAAAGCGTATGGAAATCGGCGCGGTAATCGGCGCTTCTCCCAAGGAGAACGTTATCCGCGAGGTTCCCATGCCCGACGACGTAATCGTGCTCCTCGGCGGACGTACCGGACGCGACGGCTGCGGCGGCGCGACAGGTTCATCAAAGGCTCACACCGAAAGCTCAATCGAGACCTGCGGCGCTGAGGTTCAAAAGGGTAATCCGCCCACAGAGAGAAAAATCCAGAGACTTTTCCGCAACGCGAATGTAGCAAAGCTCATCAAGCGCTGTAACGACTTCGGCGCAGGCGGCGTGTGCGTAGCTATCGGTGAGCTTGCCGACGGTCTTGCGGTTGATTTGGACAAGGTAACAAAGAAGTACGACGGACTTGACGGCACAGAGCTCGCAATCTCCGAAAGCCAGGAGAGAATGGCGGTTGTGCTCGACAAAAACGACGTCGATAAATTCATAAAGTACGCCGAGACCGAGAACCTCGAGGCTACCGCGGTTGCGGTTGTTACCGAGAGCCCGAGGCTCACAATGAACTGGCGCGGCGATAAGATTGTAGATTTAAGCCGTGAGTTCCTTAACACAAACGGCGTTACTCAGGAGGCAAAGGCGTACATCACCGCTCCCTCGGCTGAGGACTGCTACCGCAACAGCTGCCCCGAAAGCCTGAAGGATATGCCGTTTGAGCAGGCTGTTGCCGAGAATATGGCAAGGCTTGAGGTTTGCTCGCAAATCGGTCTGAGCGAGCGCTTTGACGCTTCAATCGGCGCGGCTACGGTTATTATGCCCTTCGGCGGCAAAACCCAGCTCACGCCACAGGAGGCTATGGCGGCTAAGATTCCGCTTGAAAAGGGTGAGACCGACGACGCCACCGCGATGAGCTACGGCTTTATCCCGGGCGTTTCACGCTGGAGCCCCTTCCACGGCTCGGCTTACGCGGTTGTTGAATCAACCTCAAAGCTTCTCGCGATCGGCGCTGATCCGCTGACTGCAAGGCTTACCTTCCAGGAGTATTTTGAGCGCCTTAAGGACGTTCCTTCACGCTGGGGCAAGCCCGCGGCGGCACTGCTCGGCGCTATGCAGGCTCAGCTTAAGCTGGGACTTCCCTCAATCGGCGGCAAGGACAGTATGTCCGGCTCGTTCGAGGACATCGACGTTCCGCCGACTCTTGTAAGCTTCGCCGTAGCTATGACAAAGGCGAGCAAGACAATTTCTTCCGAATTCAAAAAGGCGGGTTCAAAGGTAATCTACGTTCCCGTTCCTGAAAATAAAGCGACACTTATGCCCGAATGGGACAAGCTTGCCGAGATGTACAAGGCGGTTTACGCGCTGATGCAGAGCGGCAAGGTGCTCTCCGCTTCGGTAGTCAAGGAGGGCGGCGCGGCTGCCTGCGTATGCAAGGCGGCGTTCGGCAACTGCTTCGGCTTTAAGTTTACCAAGGAGCTCACAAATCAGGAGCTTTTCGCTCCGCTTTCCGGCTCGCTCGTGCTCGAGCTTGAGGACGGCGAAGAGCTTGACAGCAATGTTTTGAGCTACGACCTCGGTACCGTTACCGATGACGCAAAAATCACCATGGGCGGCAAGAGCGTAGAGCTTAAGGACGTGCTCGACAAGTGGACTGCTCCGCTCGAAAAGGTATTCCCGACTCAGGCGGAATGTCCCGAAATCGAGGTTGACGCTGAGCTTTACCACGCGCGCAACGTTGCAACTCCTGCAATTAAGGTCGCAAAGCCTAAGGTATTTATCCCCGTATTCCCGGGCACAAACTGCGAGGTAGACACCGCCCGTGCGTTCGAAAAGGCAGGCGCTCAGACAGAGCTTTTGATTGTTAAGAACCTCACCCAGAGCGGCATTGAGGAAACTATAGAGAGAATGGAAAAAATCATCAGAGAATCTCAGATGATTATGATTCCCGGCGGCTTCTCCGGCGGTGACGAGCCCGACGGCTCAGGCAAGTTTATCGCCACAACCTTCCGCAATCCGAGAATCGCGGACGCGGTGAACGACCTGCTCAAAAACCGCGACGGTCTTATGCTCGGTATTTGTAACGGCTTCCAGGCGCTTATCAAACTCGGACTTGTTCCCTACGGAGAAATCCGCGAGCTTAAGCCCACCGACCCGACGCTGACCTTCAACACTGTCGGCAGACATATCTCGCATATGGCGTATACGCGCGTGACCTCGGTTAAGTCACCGTGGTTCTCGCAGGTTAACGCGGGCGACGTTTTCGCCGTTCCCGTATCGCACGGCGAGGGCAGATTTATGGCGGATACCGAAACTGTTAAGCAGCTTGCGGATAACGGACAGATCGCTACTCAGTATGTGAATTTGAACGGCAATCCGAGCAGCGACATCGCCTACAACGTAAACGGCTCAATCTGCGCGATTGAGGGTATTACCTCGCCCGACGGCAGAGTCCTCGGAAAGATGGGACACAGTGAGCGTAAGGGTGAAAACCTCTACAAAAACGTTCCGTTTGAAAAAGACCAGAAAATCTTTGAAAGCGGCGTGGCGTATTTCAAATAAGCGGAAATTAACGAAATAAAAGCAAAAGGATTGGTTCAAACGAGCCAATCCTTTTTTATACTATTCTCAGATAAAAGACTTTAAAACATATGTCGATGGAAAATTTTGCAGAACAAGGCGGAGGACGCCGCAAGGCTGACGCCTTGCAAGGACGACAACGCAGTTATGCGGAATTTTACACGGCAGATGTTAAAGGATTTTATTAGAGAATAGTATTAGTAATATGGAATAATAGTGGGAGACCGCGATTGTCTCCCTTACAAATTTAACGCTTAGCTTCATTAAAGAAAGCTCTTAATTCATCGACCTTTTCCTCTGCCGCCTGTCTGCCGAGCTGATAGACCTTTTCCATAACCTCGGGGTCGTGCTCAACACGGTCGATGGGCAGTTTTTCCTTGGGGCAGATAACCACCGCGTTGCCGAGCTTTTCCTCCTGAAAAACCCTTGCGCGGCTGTCGTTGTAAATGATGTGCCTGTGCAAAATCGCGTCGTAGGTGTAGGGGTATTTTCTCAGGCTGAGCTTCATCAGCGGCAGCATTGAAGCCTTTTCCTTTACATAATCCCTCGGCTGGGTAAGTACGACGACGTTTTTTTCGCAGCCGCCGACTATCATAAACTCAATCGGGATGGAATCGCTCATTCCGCCGTCGAGGTAATATTTTCCGTCAATCTTAACGGGCTTTGACACCAGCGGCATTGAAGCCGAAGCGCGAATCCACTCAAATCCCCAATCGTTAGCCCTGTCAAGCAGGTGATAAACCGGCTCGCCTGTTTCGACGTCGGTGCAAACAACGTAAAACGGCGTTTTGTCGGCGTTATAACGCTCCCTGTCAAACTTATCGAGCTCGTTGGGCACGGTGTGGTAGCAGAACATCGCGTTGAACAGATTACCTGTGTTTAGCAGCGACTGCACGCTGCAGTAGCGCTTGTCGTTTGCGAAGCGCTTGTTGTAGCGGATAACCCTGCCGATTTGCTTTGACTTGTAGTTAACGCCGAACGCCGCGCCTGCCGAAACGCCGACAATCGCGTCAAACTCCGCGCCGTACTCCATCAGCACGTCCATTACCCCCGCGGTGAAAAGTCCGCGCATTGCTCCGCCTTCAAGTACCAATCCTATATTCATAATTATTCATCCTTATCTGTATTTTCTGTCAAAATAATAGCATATTTATTCCGCTTTGTAAATATATAAATAATATACAAATTACCGCTCTGACATTTTACAAAACGGCAAAAGCATTATTGGAAATCTACAAAAAAGTTAACATTTAGTTGTAAGAATATACTAACAGCCTTTAACTCCTATTTTGCTTTTTGGTGGTTGCTACAAAGATATACGGATTTTATTGACACCTGAATTTTTATAATCTATAATCAAAGTGGTAGAAATACTAATTTAAATTACTTTAATAAGGGGTAACAATTATGGCATTTTGTAAACATTGCGGAAATCAGCTGCCTGATGACGCTGCTTTTTGCTCAAACTGCGGTACTTCCGTAGATAACGCTCAGCAGACCGGACAGCAGAATGATCAGCAAAACGCGCAGCAGGCAGATCAGCAGCCTGTTCAGCAAAATACGCAGCAGGCACCTCAGCAGCCTGTTCAGCCCGAGGTTATGAATTCCGACGGCACAGTGCTCCCTTCTGATAAGGGACTTGCATGGCTCGCGTATATTCCGTGGGCGCCTGTATTTTTGGTTCCGCTTTTCGTAAGAAAAACATCGGAATACTGCAAGTTCCACGTAAAGCAGGGCGCTACCCTTTGGGCGGTAGGCGTTGCTTATGAGATTGTGAAGTCTATCCTCCTCGCGATTATCAACGCGATTTTCCCGGGACGTTACGGCTTTTATGTTTATCACCACAGCGTGGTTTACAACATTTTCAACTTCATTTTCTGGGCAGGCTCTGTATTCCTTCTCGTTCTCGCTATTATCGGCATTGTTTACGCCGCTACCGGCAAGAAAAAGGAGCTGCCGCTCATCAGCAAAATTCCGTGGATCGGAATGTTGCTTGATAAAATCTACGCTGCAATCAATAAATAATTCCGCAAAAGAATTAAGGAGAGCTTAGGCTCTCCTTTTTTTATTCCGCAATTATTTTCCACTGCTCATATAATCTGTCCATCGAAAACGCCGCGTTTGCAGGGCTGGTGGACGGCAGCTTTACTGCCTCGATTTTCGTCTGCGGATAAATGTACCTCATATACATTTTGTGCGACAGCGCGCCGTTGCAGAAGATTTGCGTTACCTTGCTGTTATTTATTATTACGCTCAAATCGTTCGGCACGACGTCCTTTACCGAGCTGTCGGACGAGCCCGTGATTACGCAGGACTGTATTGAATCCCACAGCGCGAGGTTGTGCCGTAAAATCAGCGCGGATTTTTCCTCGACGGTAGTTGGGATTTCATCGTCAAAAATCAGCGGCAAAAGCTTCCAAAAGCGATTTTGCGGATGACCGTAAAAGAACATCGCTTCCCTTGATTTTACCGACGGAAAGCTGCCCAAAATCAACTTTTCGGAGTTTTCGTCAAACAGCGGCGGAATCGGGTGGATAATTCTGCTTGTCTCCATTATTTCTTATCCTTTTTATCGAGCTTTTTGATATAGGCAAAGGTCTTTTCCTCGCCTTCGTCGCGCAGCATTTCAAGCCATTTGCACAGCAGCGCCTCGGTGTTGGGGTGCATACGGTTTTTGCCCTTAATCCTCAGGTAGTAGGTGTAGGGGTGTTCGTCGGTGTAGCTTTCCTTGTTGTAAATTTTACTCGCAGCAACCCTGTCGCAGAACATCTCAACCACGTAGCGTATCGGCATTTCGACATTTTCAATGCTCCTTGTCTTTGGGTTGTAGTCGTTCCAGTACTCGTAGTGGTGGCGGTTTCTGCCCTTGTGGTGAAGCCAAGCTGCAGAGTAGCCGTAAAGCTCGCGCTCCTTTTCGTTAGGACTGCGCGTGCCCTGATAGTACTTCGCCCCGGGAATAAACTCGATAGGGCTGTATTTCGACAAATCGTGCCTTAAGCCCTGCCATAAAATTCCTGCCTTTGCGCAGTGGGCGATAACCTTGTGCCTGTGATTTGTAATTGTAATAAAGTGCTTAATCGGATGTATCATAAAAATCACCTTATTAAATTCTAACATACTTTTTTATATTTTTAAATATCCCTTGCCATTTTCCGAAAAAAATGATAGAATAAACTGAAAAGGTTAAAAACTTGTAATCTTTTAAACGTTCTATAAGTTCGTTTTATCGGAGCTGTTTGATTCTCGAATGGAAACGGCTGCGGAAGATAAAGTTCCAAAACTATTTATCAAGCAAAATTATACACCAGAGGTAAGTTATGAAAAAACCATTTGCGTTGGCGGTATGCCTGCTCGGAATTATCGTCACGGCGGCAATGGCGGTTTGCTCGGCGGCTGTAAAAAGCCCTGCCGATAGTACAATCGCGGCGTCCGCCGAAGTGACCGGCGCTCCGGCAACCGTTGACGAGGCTTTGCTTACAACTGAATATATAACAATTCCGCAGGGCAATTCGCAGATTATTCCATCCCCGAAGGGCTGCGACGACCTTGTGACAGAGTGGAAAAGCTCGAATAACAGTATTGTCAGCGTTGACTGCGGCGGCAGGGCAGACGCTCTTGCCGAGGGCACGGCAAAGCTTACCGCTAAGCTCTCAACAGGACAGTCAGCGGAATATGAAATTACTGTTTCCAAAGCGGCGCAGCAGGCAGAGCCGTATAAATTCTCAACCGCGATTATCGCGAACGAGGATATCAGGAAGAAAAACTACGACGAAATCGCCGTAGAGGACGAGTTCAAGCTGTACGAAATCCACGTCAACCGCACTCAGAGCGTTGTTACGGTTTACACCTACGACGATAAAGGCAATTTCACCGTTCCCGTCAGGGCGATGTTGTGCTCCTGCGGTATGAACAAATCGACGATTACCGGCGAGTTTGAAATTTACTTTAAGTCCGAATGGCACGCGCTGTACAACAACGTTTACGGTCAGTACATCAGCGGAATTACCGGCGACTTCCTGTTCCACAGCGTTCCCTACGCCGAGATGGAAAACAAGGCTTCGCTCGAGATTGAGGAGTTTAACAAGCTCGGCGGAGAGGCTTCCCTCGGATGCGTTCGAATGGCTGTTGACGATACCGAGTGGATTTACGACAACTGCCCAATCGGCACAAAGGTCAAGATTTACGACAGCAACACTCCCGAGCCGCTCGGCAGACCTGCCGCAATCCGCATTAACGGCAAGGGCTTGGGCTGGGATCCCACCGACATCACGGACGGAAACCCATACAACAGCAGGCTTCCGAAGATTACCGGCGCTCAGGATATCACTATAGATACTGATACCGAATATTCGCCCAAAACCGGCATTAAGGCTTACGACACCTGCGGTATGGATATAACCGAAAAACTCGAAATTACAGGCAATGTGGTATCTTCAAGACCGGGCAAGTACAAGGTGACCTACTCAGTCACCGACGCGCTTAACCGCAGCAATAAAATTGATATATGGGTAACGGTGAAGAACAATGACTGAAAAAGAAAAAATCTTTAATAAATAAAAGTAAAACCAAAAAAGACCGCTTGTCAGCGGTCTTTTTTGGATTTAGAAGTTTTGAAATTAACGTGAAAACGTGGGATTAGTGTGATTGATTGAAATTGTGAAATTTAGTGTGTTTGGTAGTGTGTTGTTATCATTATTAATTTAATCAAAACTTTTCAATATACTTTCCCAATAAGCTGTGTTTTAGCCAACCTCAGCGCATGCTGTGTCACCGAAGCAGTTAAATCTGAACAGCTTGCTCTCGTCACGAACGTTTTCGCAGTAAACGCTTGCCTCTGCAATTTTGCCGCCTTCAATCAGTTTTGTAAGACCGACCAGCTGGCAAAGCTTACTTTTGAGGTTGAGCCTGTCGCCCTCGTTTGTTACGAGAAATACGTTGCCCTCGCAGGTATCAAGCACGGCGAGGAACTCAGCAACATCAATGTTGTGAAGATTAAGAATTGGTGTCATAAATATTCCTCCTTATCTTTCTGATTAACTCGTAAGGAGCTAACCGATATGTGCGCCATTTACCATTTGGCAATAATGATCATCATATCGACATTTAATATTCAGTTGTTACCCGAGTAAGTACGGTGAATAGCCGACAGTCAAGCGGACTATTGACTTGACAATTATTATTATACTCCAAAAATCGAAAAAGTCAACAAAAAACAGCCCTGCGCTTTGGCTGAATTGCCAAAATGATGTCAATAATATACAAACTATGGCTAAAGAAATTGTGCAAACCTCACGACGAAATATTTCCAAACAATTACAATGCGACAGGTTTGTTACCTTTGTATGAGCATTTTTCACAACTAATTTTTGCAAAATTCAAAAACAAAGTGTGATTTGCCAAAGTTTATTTTAAATCGCGTTTTTGGCGGTACAAAAGCGTTTTATTGTTGAGATTTACAAACAAATGTGGTAAAATAAGTATAAATTAAGGATAGGGGAGAACATTATGCTGAATGATTTTTATAAACAGTTCAAAAGCGGAACGGATATCCGAGGCGTTGCTGTTGAAGGCGTCGAGGGGCAGAGCGTTAATCTGACCAATGAAGTTGTCGCTGATATGGCGGACGGCTTTGTGCTTTGGCTCTCAAAAAAGGTGGGCAAGCCTGCGGATGAACTTAAAATTTCCGTCGGCAGAGACAGCCGTATTTCAGGCCCCCATATTATGGAAGTTGTGACAGACCGCTTTGTACGCGCAGGCGCTGATGTGCTCTGCTGCGGACTCGCGTCAACTCCGTCTATGTTTATGACGACGGTTGATTTAGCCTGCGACGGTGCATTGCAAATCACCGCGAGCCATCATCCCTTTAACCGCAACGGCTTAAAGTTTTTTACGCGCGGCGGCGGACTTGAGGGCAGCGATATCGAGGCAATTTTGCAGTACGCTCAGGACGGCGCTCATCCCGACGAGAGCGAAAAAGGCTCAAAAACCAATTATGATTATATGACTGACTACGCAAACGGACTTTGCGAGAAGATTAAAAAGGAAGTTAACGCGGACGACTACGACCATCCGCTTAAGGGCTTTAAGATTGTGGTTGACGCAGGCAACGGCGCAGGCGGTTTTTACGCCGACAAGGTGCTCGCTGTTTTGGGAGCGGACACCACCGGCAGCCGTTACCTTGAACCCGACGGAATGTTCCCCAACCACGTCCCCAACCCCGAGGACAGCGTTGCGATGGCTTCAATCTGCGAGGCTGTGCGCGAGAACAACGCCGATTTGGGCGTAATCTTCGACACCGACGTTGACCGCGGCGGCGCTGTTGACAGCAAGGGTAACGAGATTAACCGCAACCGCCTTGTGGCTGTGGCGGCGGCAATCGCGCTGGAGGGCAACGACGGCGGAACCGTTGTGACCGACTCGATTACATCGAGCGGACTTAAAGAGTTTATCGAGAATGACTTGGGCGGCAGGCATTATCGCTACCGCAGGGGCTACAAGAACGTTATTGACAAGGCGCTCGAGCTCAACGCGCAGGGAATTAACTGTCCGCTCGCAATCGAGACCTCGGGACACGCCGCAATGAGGGAGAATTATTTTCTCGACGACGGCGCGTACCTCTGCACCAAAATTATCATCAAGGCGGCTCAGCTCAGGCAGCAGGGCAGAGAGCTTGACGAGCTTACCGCAAGCCTTAAAGAACCGCTCGAAAGCCGCGAAATCCGCTACAAAATCACCGAAAAGGACTTCAGAGCCTGCGGCGAAAGGATAATCAACGACCTCACAGCCTATGCAGAGGCTAAGGACGGCTGGAACGTTGCCGATGACAACCGCGAGGGAATCCGCGTTTCGTTCGACAAAGACCACGGCGACGGCTGGTTCTTGCTCAGACTTTCGGTACACGACCCGATTATGCCGCTCAATATCGAGAGCGACAGCGAGGGCGGCGTTGATATAATTCTTAATTCGTTAAAAGAATTTTTACAGACCGTTAACGGCTTGGAAATTTAAGATAAAATCAAATGGGGCATCGCATTCTTAATGCGAAAGCCCCACTTTCACGTAATTTGTTTGGAGATGTAGTTTAATTGGACGTACTGTCAATATTTAAGGATATCGCGATTATCGTAATTTTCGCGAAAGCGTTTGGACTTTTGGCGCGCAAGCTGAAAGCTCCGCAGGTTGTCGGCGAGATTATAGCAGGACTTTTAATCGGCCCGAGCGTGCTCGGAATTGTAAAGCTCAACGACTTTTTAAGCATATGCGCCGAAATCGGCGTGGTTCTGCTGATGTTCTCGGCAGGCTTGGGAACAGACCTAAAGGCGCTGATGAAAACCGGCCCAAAGGCTCTCGCGATCGCCTGCGCAGGCGTAGCCGTACCGCTTGCAGGCGGAACACTGCTTTATATGGCGATTTACGGCTTTGCGCCGTGGGGCTCCGAAAAGTTCTTCACAGCCGTGTTCATCGGCGTAATTATGACCGCTACGAGCGTCAGCATCACCGTTGAGGCTCTAAAGGAGATGGGTAAGCTCAAAACCGAGCTCGGCACAACAATCCTCAGCGCCGCAATCATCGACGACGTAATCGGAATTTTGGTGCTGACCTTTGTAATCGGATTTAAAAACCCCGAGTCAAAGCCGCTTTGGGTACTGCTCAGCACGCTGGCGTTCTTCGCTTTGGCGATTATCGTCGGCTTTATCATCTACAAGGTGTTCAAAATTATCGACAAGCGCTATCCCCACACAAGGCGAATCCCGATTTTGGCGCTGGCGCTGTGCTTTAGCTTTGCCTTTATCGCGGAGCGCTGGTTTGGAATTGCCGACATCACCGGTGCTTACGTCGCCGGAATTGTGCTGTCGCGTTTGCACGACTCGAACTATATCGAGGAGAAAATGGACATCAATTCATATATGATTTTCGGCCCGATTTTCTTTGCGAGTATCGGCTTAAAGACGAGTATTCAGGGCTTTTCGCTCGACTTGCTTTGGTTTTCAATCGGATTTGTGCTCGTCGCGCTGGTGTCGAAGATAATCGGCTGCGGAGCCGCGTCGCGGCTGTGCGGCTTTAGGGGCAGCGACCCGCTTAAAATCGGCGTGGGTATGATGACCCGCGGCGAGGTCGCGCTGATTGTCGCGCAGAAGGGACTGTCGAGCGGAATGATAAGCTCGGTCTACTTTACCGCGGTAATTCTGCTGATTATTGTGTCGAGCATTATCACCCCGATTATACTTAAACTCTTATTCGCGCGTGACGAAAAACGCGGAATTGCAAAAACATAAAAATAACGCTGTCATTGGCTTGGCCTTTGACAGCGTTTTTGTTTAATGATGGTGATGATGGTCGTGGTCGTGGTGATGACCGAGCGACGCCATTTTTTCCTTTACCTTAATTTCGCGGATGGCGTAGATGTAGTCGAGCAAAACCTGCTTAAAATCCGCGGTTGCGACTTCAAGCTCTCTGTCGTCGGTATCGTTCGTGATTTTGCAGGTATCTTTGCCGATTTCAAGCGAGAAGGCGTTGCCCGAAAAGCTCTCGCTCTGCGACATATTCAAATCGACCTCATTTACGAGCGATAAAAGCTCGCGGCGGAAGCTCCTCTCCGCAAGTAAAAATTCGTTCAAAAGCGAGTAGCTTTCGTCCTCAAAGACAACCACAGGCACAATGCGCTTGCCCTGCATGGCTTTAATCTCATATTTTAACATAATCAGTCTCCTTCAAAAACAGGGTAGGCGGTGGTGATTTGCTTGTTCTTGTTCATATACATATCAATTTCAAGGTTTCCGCTGTAGCCTATCCACAGCTCTCCCTGAGGATTGTCGGGATTTTTCAGCGCGTCGTCGTAGGCGGCGTTAATCGCGTCTACAACCTGCTGGGGAGTCCAGCTCTCGGGGTAAAACGAGCTAAAGCCGTTCTTTTTAACTCCGCTGACCTCGACCTTTCCCGTGAAAACGCCGTTTCCGTCGGTCTTTGAGCGCGTGCCGTCAATGATTTTTCCCTTGCTGTCGGTCACCATCGAGTAGTGATAGCCCGTCGCCTTGCCCTTGCTGTTAATCGTGCCGTCAAAGATGTGCTCAAGCGTGTTTTTAGCGAAGTGTTCGGTGTTTTTAAGCTTCTTGATGTCCGCCATTGTGTAGGTTTGCTTGTCGCTCTTTGAGCTTTGCGCACTGCTCTGCGAGCTCTGAACGGACGAGGTAATATCGTAGCTGCTGCCGCTTACGTCGGTGACTTTTAGCTTTGCTCCCGAACAGCCTGCCGCAAGCGCGATAAGTCCTACGGCTAATGCGGCTGACAGTATTCTTTTGAAAAAATTCAAATATATCAACTCCCAACGGGTATAATAAACTATATTAAGTATATCATAAGAAAATTACGCTGTAAAGTATTGACAATTCAAATTCGATTTGGTACAATTAAATTGTAATCAATATAAATTAACAGCAAAGGAGAATCCCTATGTATGATATTATTATAATCGGCGCAGGCCCTGCAGGAATGACTGCGGCTATCTATTCCAGACGCGCTTCAAAAAGCGTGCTCTTGCTCGAGGCTTCGGCTTACGGCGGACAGATTATCAACACTCCCGATATTGAAAATTACCCCGTTGCGGCTCATATCTCGGGCTTTGACTTCGCGACAAACGTGTACAATCAGGCAACAGCCTTGGGTGCGGAGTTTAAGTTTGAAAAGGCGACGGAGATTGTCGATAACGGCGGTACAAAAACCGTAAAAACCCCTCGCGGAGAGTACGAGGCGAGGGCTGTGATTATCGCGACAGGCTCTGAGAACCGCAAGCTCGGCGCTGAGGATGAGGACAAGCTAATCGGCAGGGGAATTTCCTACTGTGCGACCTGCGACGGCGCGTTTTTCAGGAACAAGGACGTTGCGGTTGTCGGCGGCGGCAACACCGCACTCGAGGACGCGCTCTACCTTGCCGACATCGCAAAAACCGTCTACCTAATCCACCGCCGCGATACCTTCAGGGGCGAGAACGCCACGGTTGATAAGCTGAGTGAAAGAGAGAACGTAAAGTTCGTGTACAACAGCGTTGTCAAAAAGCTGATTGCCGACAAGCGCCTGACCGCCATTGAGGTTGAAAACAAGCAGGGTGAAACCCAAACGATAGAAGTCAGCGGACTGTTCGTCGCGGTCGGCAGAATTCCCGAGACGGAAAACTTCAAAGCTCTCGCGGAGACCGACGGCTCGGGCTATTTTGCCTCGGGCGAGGACTGCAAAACAAAAACCGAGGGTATATTCGTTGCAGGCGACGCGCGTTCAAAAGGAGTGCGCCAGCTTGTAACCGCGACAGCCGACGGCGCTGTAGCCGCAACCGAGGCGGTTAAGTATCTTAATAAATAAAATATTTTCTAATAGTAAAGGCTCCCCCAACGTCGGGGGAGGCTTTTAATTGGATTGAAACGTTTGTTTTTAATTGTAGGGGCGTGCATTGCACGCCCGCGGAAACGTAATCCGCGTTTACCGGTTTTGCGATTTTATCGCGATAAACGTACGTATAATTCAGCACACAAAAAGCGTTTGGAATTAAATGCTGTGTTCCTGTCCGGTGGGCGGACACGCGGGTCCGCCCCTACGGTTGTTAAGAAAAAACAGCGGTGTCGGAAACGTCTGCCCCCTCCGTCATTTCGCAAAGCGAAATGCCACCTCCCCCGAAACAATGTGTCGGGGGAGGCTTTAAAATATATTATTTTGTTTTATTTTATAAAATCGCGCGTTGTAAAATGAAGTTGAAACAATAAAATAAAAGAGTCCACAGCGACGATTCTGTAGTAGAATTGAGTTACCACACACCAATTCGAAAGGAATCATCACTATGGACAATTCCAATTGTAACACGGAGCACAAGAAATTTCAACACATAACATCAGAAGAACGACACGAAATAGAGGTTCGACTTAAAGACGGTTGGTCAATTTATGCTATCGCCAAACACCTTGGCAGACCATACAATACCATCAGAAATGAAGTTGAACGAGGTACTGTATATTTGTATAACGGTAAGGTTGCGAGATATAAAGCAGATAAGGGTAAGGAAGTTTACCTTGAACGTCGCAAAAACAGCCGCAGAAATATCAATTGTCTTGAAGTGGTCGGTTTTCTTCAGTATGTTGAAAAGAAATTCCGTGAAGAAGGCTGGTCGCTTGATGCTTGCGTAGGTTACGCCAAAGCAAATCATCTGTATACTGATAAACAAATGGTTTGCACGAAAACGCTGTACAACTACGTTGATTTAGGTTTGCTAAATATCAAAAATATAGATTTACCTGAAAAGCTAAAGCGTAACACCAAAGGAAACCGAATCCGAGAAAACAAGCGAAATCTCGGCAACAGTATTGAAATGCGACCTGATGATGTTGATACTCGTGAAGAATTCGGTCATTGGGAGATTGACAGCGTTATCGGCAGAAAAACAGAGGGTGAATCTCAGGTAATGACAATAGTTGAGCGTAAGCATCGTGAATCAATATGGCTGAAAATAAGAGATCATTCTGCTGAAGCTATAGACGAAGCTCTATCCGGGTTAATTGAGCAATTCGGAGATAAATATAACGAAGTGTTCAAGAGCATAACCGGAGATAACGGATCTGAGTTTGCCAATCTTTCTCAGGTTGAATCAAAAGGGATTTCAGTGTACTTTACTCATCCGTATTCTTCCTATGAGAAAGGAACAAATGAATGTCACAACAAAATGCTTCGCAGATTTATTCCAAAAGGGAAGAGCATAGATGACTACAGTGCTGATGATATCCTCTTTTTTGCTGACAAAATCAACAATCTGCCCAGAAAGATACTCGGGTATCATACTCCGGAGGAACTCTTTGAGCAGGAACTCGACAGGATATACAGGGCAGCTTGAGCCGCGCCGTCGTGAGTTTCTCTCACTCGTCGCTACGCTCCTCTCTCAAGAAACTCACGACATTCTAATACAAACGTTAAATTTGTTTCAACTTGCTATTGCAATTTGCGTATTTTATAAAATTCAAAATCTCAGCGATAACGTTGTTACGGCACTTGTCGTTGAGGATTTCGTGCCTGCAGCCGCGGTACAGCACAAACTTAATATCCGCGCCGTTGGCTTTCAGCTTGTCGTGAACCGCCTTTGGACCTTTGCCGTAATCTCCGACAGGGTCGTCCGCTCCCGAAACGAGCAAAATCGGCTTTTGGGTAACGCAGGACTTAAACCACCTGCTTGTGTTACTCTCCTTGTTGAGCGTTACCAAATCGCCCATAGCCGACACGGTAAAGCGGAAGTTGCAGAACTTGTCGGCGGCAAAGCTGTTGCGTACATCCTCGTAGTTGCTCAGCCAGCCGTACGTGCCGTCGCCCTCAAAGCGCTTGTTGTATGTGCCGAACGCGAGGTTTTGCAGGAAGTTCGAAATATACCTGCCGCCCTTTACTTTTTTGATTACGGCAATTGCCGCAAGTCCGGGGGTTGCGGCAGGGTTCGGGCCGCCTGTGCCCATGATAATCAGCTTGTCGTGCATATTGTACTTTTCGGCGGAAAGCCTAACAATAAACGAGCCCATGCTGTGTCCCATCAGGATATACGGCAAATCGCTGCCGTACTCGTTTTTAACCGCTTTTCCGAACACGGCGACGTCATCTACAAGGAGCTTCCAGCCGTCCTTGTCCGCAATATATCCAAGCTCTGAATCATCTGTCGCGGTTTTGCCGTGGCCGAGGTGGTCGTAGCCGAAAACTATGTAGCCCTGATTTGCGATTTCAAGCATAAACTCGTGGTAACGCTCGGTGTACTCGCACATTCCGTGAACGAGCTGGAAAAGTCCCTTGACCTCGCCCTCGGGAATGTAAACGTAGCCGTTGAGCATATGAACATTGTCCGAGGACAAAACGCTTTTTTTAATAATCTGTACCATAATTATTCTCCTTATATGCTAACCTGAGCCGCTTTTACAGCCCTGTGCCAGCCGTTTAAAAGCTCGTCGCGCTTTGCGCTGTCCATCGACGGCTTAAAGTTTATTCCGCCCTTGCAAAGCGACAAAAGCTCTGCCTTGTCCTTGAAAAATCCTACCGCAAGCCCTGCCAAAAACGCAGCGCCTGCCGCGGTAGCCTCGCCGTTTGACGGACGGAAAACAACTGTGTTTGAGATGTCCGCCTGAAACTGCATTAAAAAGTTGTTCGAAGCCGCACCGCCGTCAACCCTTAAGGTTTCAATTTTGCTTTCGCTGTCGGCAACCATTGCCTCGAGCAAATCCTGAGTTTGGTAGGCGATTGATTCGAGCGAAGCCCTGATGATGTGCTCGATTCCGGCGCCGCGCGTAAGTCCTGTGATAGTGCCGCGCGCGTTCATATCCCAGTACGGAGCGCCCAAGCCTGCAAACGCCGGAACAACGTAAACTCCGCCGCTGTCCGCGACCTTGCTCGCAAAGTACTCGCTGTCGCGCGATTCGCGGATAATTCCAAGCTCGTCGCGAAGCCACTGAATAACCGCTCCGCCGACAAACACGCTGCCTTCAAGCGCGTATTCGCGCGGTTCACCCTTAGCCGTTGCAGCAACGGTCGTAATCAATCCGTGACGGCTGTGAACCGGAGTTTGCCCCGTGTGCTCGAGCAAAAAGCAGCCCGTGCCGTAGGTTGTTTTTGCATCTCCCGGGTTAAAGCAGCCCTGACCGAACAGCGCCGCCTGCTGGTCGCCTGCGATTCCGCAAATCGGAATTTGCGCGCCCATAACGTTAGCGTTGCCGTAAATTTCGCTGCTACTCTTAATCTCGGGCAGCATTTGGCGCGGAATATTCAAAAGCTCCAAAAGCGAATTGTCCCAGTCGCCTGTTTTGAGCGAGCAGAGCATTGTGCGCGAGGCGTTTGTGCCGTCGGTAACGTGCGCCTTGCCGTCGGTCAGCTTCCACAGCAGCCACGTGTCGATTGTGCCGAAAAGCAGCTCGCCGTTTTTTGCGCGTTTGCGGTCGGGATCGTATTTATCTAAAATCCATTTCAGCTTTGTACCGCTGAAGTATGCGTCCGGGCGAAGTCCCGTAACTACCTTAATAAAGTCCTCTTTGCCGTCCTTGATAAGCTGTTCGCACATATCCGCGGTGCGGCGGCACTGCCAGACAATCGCGTTGCAGACCGGTCTGCCCGAGCTTTTCTCCCAAACCACAGTGGTCTCGCGCTGATTGGTAATGCCTATTCCGGCGATTTCCCCGGGATTAATTCCGCTTTTTGCCACACATTCAGTCATAGCGGCGTATTGGTTTGCATATATCTCCATTGGATCGTGCTCTACCCAGCCGGGCTGAGGATAAATCTGGGTAAATTCGTGCTGTGCCGTACAGACAATATTTGCGTTCTTGTCAAACAAAATCGCTCTTACGCTTGTCGTTCCCTCGTCAAGAGCGATGATATAATTTTTCATAATCCACCTCGCGTCAGGTTTATACACTAATTATATAACTATATCGGGTTGTTGTAAACGGAATTAAAAATTTTTCGTCAAAATTTTCAAATTCCAAAATACTTGCAAAAAACCGCAATATGTGATAGAATATGTCCTACTAAGATTATATGATACGGATAGGTTATGATTAAATGAAAATTAAGATATTGGCGCTTATCACGGCAATGCTTATGTTTTCCATGGTTTTCTCCGGCTGCGGAGAGGAAGAAAACACCGCAACGCCTGACGAAGCCGTAAGCGATACCGCCACTGCCGACGAGGCTGTTACATCGGTTTCAGCTTCAACAGCGCCGAGCGCCTCGGCAACTCAGCCGACAGGCAATCAAACTCAAAAGACAACAACTGCCCCGGGCACAACCCAGCCGACTACCCAAAAGCCGGTTCAGGAGAATATCCCTGCCGATACAATCGGCTCAGGCAATATCAACCCAAATCTTTACGGTATTATAGATTTGGTTGTTCAGGAGATGAACGAGCTTGCAATCCGCACAATCAGCCTCGACTACTCAAAGCTAAGTATTAAAGTTGGCGAGAGCGCTCAGCTGAAAATCAGCTACAATCCCGAAAACGCCGTTCCGAAAACCTGCAAGGTCAGCTCCGGCAACAAGTGCGTTCAAGCGAGCATTGACGACGACACCGTAACCGTTACCGGCAAAAGCGCCGGAACAGCGCTGATTACCGTTACGTCCTACAACGGCGCGACGGCGTACTGCAACGTCACCGTCACCAAGTCCGAGGAGGAAAAGCCTGCGGTAATTACCGACGACACGGTTCTTCCTCATGCAAAGGTCTGCACCCGTGCGAATGCCGACAGATGGCGCGCGGCTGTTGACGAATACTGCTCGGGCGAGGGTATGGAAAAGAACGGCTCGCTCAGCGGCGAAACCGTCACCGTAAGCACATCAAGCTACACTGCGGACGGCTCGTTTAACAGCTACAAGGAGCAGATTTTAAGCGACGCAGCGGCGCAGATTGACGCGTACACCGACAAAAAATACACCGAGTACAGCTACAACTGCGCTTTGGAGCAGAACGGCTCGGAGTTCACAATTTCGGTTACGCTCTACAAAACAGAGGCGTAAATTTTAGGTTGGTTCAAAAGACCAACTTATATCTTAAATTGTAGGGTACGGTACCCTGCAGATTATAAAATATAAAACAGGGGCTTGGCTCTACTCATAAATTGAGTTTTGAGCCGGCCCCTTTAGTTTTTATTCTGATTTTTCTTCGGCTTCGGGTAAATAATCCTGCTGTGTCAGGTCGACAGCCGCCATGCGCCTGTGAATAACTTCATCCTCTTGCTTGGGATTATCCTTTTTAGCTCGCCTGCGCTTTTGCTTTTCATCCTCTTTTTTCTTAAGCGTTTCAATTTTTTTCTTCGCGCCCAATGCCGAGCGGATAAAGATTACCGTCAGCACGGCGAATATCAGTGTGAGTACCGAAAACAGTACCGTTAAGCCAAAAAACAGCGGAAATTCCGACGGGTTCTTGCCCGAGCTCACCGACGGAATGATGAAAAACGCCGTCAGCTCGCAGAACATAACCGCCAAAATTAAAACGCAAATCACGCTGAGTACAGAAAAACGCCTGTGAGTAAGCCTGTAAGCGCGCATAAGCGACTTGCTGTCGTTGTGGAATACGGGCGATACCTCGTCGCGCCTTCCGCATAGGTACAGAACGTCCCTTAGTCCGTCAAAGCAGTGGGGGATGAGCTCAAAGCCGCAGCGCTTTGCAAAAGCCGTTGTCTCACTGACCTTTGAGCTTTCCTCAGCGAAAATTACGGTGGTGTACTCCTCGCGATTTGTCCTTGAAAATTCGTAAGTCCAACCGAAATTTACGCGCTCGAGCTTCCAGCCGAGGCGGTTCATCTCGCTTACATATTCGTTTTCTTTTTCAATATCAAAAAACAGCTTGTGCTGTTTAAGCCTGCTTTCGCTCAACACGTCTCACCTCGATTACAAATACCTTTATCAAAAAATAGCATAAATAACTTTTTTTGTCAAGAAATCAATTCGGCGCATTTTCGCAATAAATAATACCACGAAAAAAATGTGCCGATTTTTGCGTATTTTAAACAAATAAAGTCAAATGATATTGCTTTTAATCTAATAAAATGCTATACTATTTAAGATTTGATATTATAGGAATAATAGGGGCTAATTAAAGAGATATGGATATTCATAACCTTGGCGGATACAACTCAATAGACGCCTTTGTCGAGGCAAAGCTCAGCCGTTACAGCGCTTCAAAGCGCGATTTTTCGGCGCTGTTTGAGCTGATGTTTTCCGAGGGTGAAAATATTTTATTCGAGGAGAGCCGCGGCTACAGAATTGCAAAGACCACCTACGCTCAGGCAAAGCAGGATATTTTGCGCAAAGCCGCAACGCTGAGGGCTTTGCTTGGCGGAGCTGAGCATAACTCAGCCGTTGGTATTTATATGGAAAACAGCCTTGATTGGATTGAAAATTTCTGGGCGGTACTGCGCGCAGGGTTCAAGCCTCTGCTTATGAATATGCGCCTTGACGACGGCACGCTCGAATACGCCCTTAAAACCTGCGGTGCCGCCGCGGTAATTTCGGACGGAAAGGAGTTTTCCGTCAGGACGGTTAAGGCTTCCGATATCGCTTCAGCCGATACTGAAATTGACGGCGGAGAGTTCGGCACGGAGATTTTTGTTATGTCCTCGGGCACGTCCGAGAATGTAAAAATCTGCGCCTACACCGCCGAGGAATTTTATTGGCAAATTAAGGGCAGCTACAGCATAATCAAAAAGTGCGCGAAGGTTAAGGAGCACTACGAGGGCGAGCTAAAGCTGCTTACCTTCCTGCCGTTTTACCATATTTTCGGCTTGGTTGCGGTGTATATTTGGTTCGCGTTTTTCTCGCGCACCTTTGTTCGCCTGAACGATATGCAGCCGAGCACGATTACAAATACGATTAAGCGCCACAAGGTAACTCATGTTTTTGCCGTTCCGCTGTTTTGGGAGAAGGTCTACGAGCAGGCAATCAGAACCATTAAGGAGCGCGGAGAGGACACATATAAAAAGTTTGAAAAGGGTATAAAGCTGAGCCGTAAAATCTGCGATACTCCGCTTCTCAGGGAAAAATTCTCAAAGCTTGCGTTTAAGGAAGTCCGCGAGAATATGTTTGGCGAGAGCATTAAGTTTATGATTACCGGCGGAAGCTACATCAGCCCTGAGATTCTTGAATTTTTCAACGCCATCGGCTACCGCCTTGCGGACGGCTACGGAATGACCGAAATCGGCATTACCTCGGTCGAGCTCAGCGGCAGTAAAAAGCTGCTGAATTCCTGCTCGGTCGGACTTCCGATGGACGGAATTGAGTATAAAATTAACGACGGCGGCGAGCTGCTCGTAAAGGGCAGGGCGATGGCGCGTTACATAATAGAAAACGGTGAGAAAAAGCCGAATGACGGCTGGTTTAACACCCACGATTTGGCTGAGTTCGACGGCAAATGCTACCGTATTTTAGGCAGGCGCGACGATTTGATTATCGCGCCGAACGGCGAAAACCTCAACCCGAATTTGATTGAGCAAAAGCTCATCTGCCCGGGCGTGAGGGGAGTCTGCCTAATCGGCACGGCGGAGGACAGCAAGGCAATTCCCGTGCTGATTGTTTCGGTAAACAAATATATCTCCGCCGAAAAGCTCGGTCAGGTCAAGATTGCGGTTCGCCGAAGGCTTGCGGATTTGCGCCTTGCAGGACAGATTCAAAGGCTGTTTTTCACCGATGAAAGCCTGCTTAAAGGCGACGAGTTTAAGCTCAACCGAGTAAGGCTTTCAAAGGAGTACGCGGCGAAAACTCTGCACGAGGTCAAGCCAAATGATAACGCTGAGCAGAAAGAGGACGACGAAATTTCGCGGAATATCACGCGGATGTTTGCCGTTGCGCTCGGAAAGCCCGAAAGCGAAATCGGCTATACCGCCGACTTCTTCCTCGACGAGGGCGGCACAAGCCTTGATTATCTCGCGATAATCTCACAGCTCCGCGACGAGTATAAGATCCCCTTCCCGGACAGCGACAGCGGACTTAACAGCGTAAAGGGACTTCATTTGTATATAAAGGAAAAGCTTGGTAATGCTGATTGATTTTTTTAACTGGTTTGTAAAAATTACCGCCTACCCGGTGCAAAAGCTCATTTTCAGAACAAAGGTCTATTATCAGGACAAAAATGTTCAGAGCAGGCATATCAAGGGCGCGGCGATTGTTATATCAAACCACACCTCGGTTTTCGACTACGCGGTGTACCTGTTTGTGTTTTTCACGCGAACGCTCAGGGTGCAGATGGCAGAGGTGCTTTTTGATAAAAAACCGCTCGGGTTGTTTTTGAAAATGCTCGGCGGAATCTATGTAAACCGCGACGTTCACAACTTTGATTTTATAAATAAATCGGAAGAAATTTTAAGAAAAGGCGGGGTGGTCGGCGCATTTCCCGAGAGCAGAATTCCGCGAGGGGGAGAGCAAACTCCGCTTGAATTCAAGCCGAGTACGGCATATTTGGCGCTGTCGGCGGACGTTCCCGTAATCCCTGCATTTACAAACGGAAAGTATTTTTGCAGGGAACGCGCGAGGGTGATTATCGGTACGCCGATGAAGCCTTCGGATTATTTCGACGACAAGCTGAGCGATAAGGAGAATATCGACCGCTTCAACAACGCGCTCAGGAAAAAAATTATAGAGCTGAGGAATGAGCTTGATGAACAGACAAAAAAAGAATAAGGCTCCGCTTTTCAGCTTCAAAAATATTGTTATTGATTTTGTCAGGATAACCGGCGGACTTCCCGTGCTTTTGATACTAAGGCCGAAAAAGCGTTTCGCTTCCGAAAAGGCTAAGCAAAAGCTGCGCGGCGGCGCGCTGATTATTGCAAATCACACCGATTTTGTCGACCCGGTATATTTGATGTCCGCGTTTTGGTACAGGCGGCATCATTTTATCGCAAGCGAGGAGGTTATGGACAGCAAGGCAGGCGGATTTTTACGCGCGTGCGGCTGTATCAGAATTGACCGAAACAACGTGACGATGAACACCCTTCGCAAGATTACGGATAAGCTAAAGCAGGGCGAGATTGTGTCGATGTTTCCGCAGGGCAGAATCAGCTCAGGCGGCGACGAGGGCGCGTCGTTTAAGTCGGGCATGGTGCTTATGGCAATCCGAAGCGGAGCGCCGATTGTGCCTGTTTACATCAAGCCGAAAAAGAGCTTTTTCAGCAGGCTTCACGTGGTTGTGGGCGAGAGGGTAAGCGTAACCGAGCTCTACGGCGAACGCCCCACCTTCGCGCAGATTGACGCGGCTGCAAAGCTGCTTTACGAAAGAGAAGAACAGCTTAAGAATTTGGTTGATTAAGGAGATAATTATGATTACCGATACAAGAGAAAAATTCAGACCTTACACAAAACCCGTGGATTTTGCGCGGATTATCGAGCGCGAAAGCGTAAGCGAAATGTGGGAAAGCTGCGTTAAGGAATTCGCGGATTTGGTCGCAATTCAGGACAATGAAACTTCCCATACATATTCAGAACTTGAAGATGACGCGGCAAAGTTCAGAACTCTGCTGCTCGAAAAAACAGATGATGAACACAAAAGGGTAGCAATCCTCGCTCAGAACTCCTACGACTTTGTAAAGGCGTTTATCGCGGTTACAACCCTCGGACTGACGGCGGTAATTATGCCTGCCCACCTCGACAAAACCGCGGTTTTCGGCTGCTGTATGAAGTTCGGAATTTCCGCAGTTGTATATCAGGGTTCGCTTGAGGAGAGCGTTTCGCTTGCAAAGGATAAGCTCGGTCACATCGGCTTTATCGAGATTACCGAGACTTCGGATGTGCCGTCGCCAATGGTAAAGTGCGAGGCGAAAACGCCCTGCGTTATGATGTTCACAGGCGGCACTACGGGCAAGAGCAAGTGCGCCGTGCTCTCAAACGGCGCGGTTATGCAGGGCACAATTAACGGCTGTTACGGCGTTCACGATGTATTCAACCAGAGGTATCTGCTCGTGCTTCCCCTGTCGCACGTGTTCGGACTTATCCGCAACCTGATGACCTCGCTCTACACCGGCAGCACGCTGTTTATCTGCAAAAACAACAAGGATATGTTCCGCGATACCGCGGTGTTTAAGCCGACGATTATGGTTATGGTTCCGGCACTTGCCGAAATGGCGCTTACGCTGTCAAAGCAGTTCGGCAAAAATATGCTCGGAGACGATATGAAAACCATCATAGCAGGAGCGGCGGCTGTTCCGCCGTACCTCGTTCAGGAGTACGACAAGCTCGGAATCAAGCTTTTGCCGGGCTACGGACTTACCGAGTCGGCAAATTTGGTGTCGGGCAATCCCGAAAGCCTTAAATTCCCCGAATCGGTCGGCTACCCCTTCCCGAATCAGGAGCTTAAAATCGTAGACGGCGAGCTGTGGCTTAAGGGCAAAAATATGATGGACGGCTACATAGGCGAGGCTGAAGAGGACGTATATGAGGACGGCTGGTTTAAGACCGGCGACCTCGTAAAAATCGACGAGAACGGCTTGCTTTATATCACCGGCAGAATCAAGGAGATTATCGTTTTGCCCAGCGGCGAGAACATATCTCCTGCGGAGCTTGAGAAAAAGTTTAACGCCCTGCCGTTTATTCAGGATTCGCAGGTGTTTGAGGACATTGACGACGGCGGAAAGCACATATTGGCTCTCGAGGTTGTGCCGAGAAAAACCGTAACCGCCAAAATGAATTTGGAAAATGAAAAAGAATTTATCATTTCGGAGCTTCAAAAGGTAAACGAAGCTCTGCCTGCCTTTGAGCGCGTAAACCGCATTGAGGTGCGCGACAGCGACTTTGACAGAACTCCGAGTATGAAGATTGCGAGATATAAAAAATGCTGAGTAAAGAAGAAATAATTGTTAAGCTAAAGGACATCCTGCTTGTCGCAGACGGCGGAAACGCGGATAAAATAGGGGCGGCTGACGAAAACACAAGGCTCTCCGAGGACTTGGGACTGAACTCGGTCAACGTGCTCTACCTTGTTATCGCGATTGAAGAGGTGTTTAACATCCGCTTTGACGACGACACGGGCGTCGATACGTTCAAAACCGTAGGCGACGCCGCGGATTACATCGGAGGAAAGCTCAAATGAAGTGGCAGCCTGTCGACTGCAAAAGCGGAGATATGATACGCATTGCCATAGGCTCGTTTTACCACTACGGCATTTTTGTCAGCGAGGACGAGGTTATCCAGTTTGGATATCCGCCTTTGCCCGAATTTAAGGAGAAAAATCAAAACATCACCGTCGGAGCGGTCGATATTGACGAGTTTTCAAGCGGAAAAATCGTCGAGACGGCAGTGCTTGACCGCAAGGAGAAAAAGCGCCGTATTCCTCCCGAAAAAACCGTTGAAACCGCGCGTTCAAAAATCGGACAGGGCGGCTACAATATCCTTCACAACAACTGCGAGCACTTCGCGTATGAATGTGTGTTCGGTGAAAAACGCAGCACTCAGGAGGAGTATATCCGCTCGATGTGGCACAGTATGCTAAAGGGCGGCAACGGCGGACAGATTGATAAATAAGAGATGATAAAATGATATTTCTTTATATTGCGCTCGGGCTTATTGCGTTGTACATTATCTTTGCGGCGGCGCCTGCCGCGCTGCTTTACCGTATGATTTTTTCGCGCAAGGAGAACAGCAGGGTTCTTACCAGAAGCGAACTTATCGGCTCGCGTTATGAGCCTTATATGGACGAGCTTATCGCGGCGGACGGCTTTATCAGGAGCAGAATTACCGAAAAGGTCAGCGTTACCGCGCGCGACGGCGAGATTATGTACGGCGATTACCTCGACAACCAATCGGACAAAACCGTAATTTTTGTCCACGGCTACCGCGGAAACCCCATAAGCAATTTTTGCCTGCAGGCGAGGCATTTGTACGACTTGGGCTACAATATGCTTTTTATCTGCCAGCGCGCCCACGGCGAGAGCGGCGGAAAGCGAAACGGCTTGGGAATTATCGAGCAGTACGATATATTAAAGTGGATAGAGTACGAGGAATCAAAGCCCGGCATAGAAAAAATTATGCTATACGGCTCGTCAATGGGCAGCTCGGCAATTGCCTATTCCTCCGACAAAATCAAGTCGGAAAAGGTAAAGGGAATGGTGATTGACTGCGCGTTTTCGTCGGTCGGAGACCAGCTTTACTACGACAGCCGCAAGCGGATGATTCCGCCCATACTTGTCATCCCGATAATCAGGCTGCTTGCCCGAATTGAGCTTAAAGAGGATATTTACAAACAATGCGGAGATTCGCTTAAGAAAACCAAAGTCCCTGCGCTGTTTATTCACGCTACGGGCGACACCACAGTGCCGTATGAATACGGACTTAAAAACTACAACGCCTGCGCCCTTCCGAAGGAGCTTATCACCGTTGAGGGCTCGCAGCACATTGTAGAGTACGCCGCAGGCGGAGAACAGACAAAACAGGGATTGATCAACTTTTCAACAAAATATTTTTAAGGAGAGATACGATGAATAAATTTGCTATAATCGCCGACGCTTCGTGCGACCTCGGTGAAAAACTCAAAAAGGAATACGACGTTATCACGGTAAACGGCCACGTTACCCTGCCCGATAAAACCGAGCAAAGCGAGTTTTTGAACTGGAACAAAACAAACCGCGAGCAGTTCTATAAGGATTTGAGCAAAAATCCTGACGGCTACACCACAGCTCCGCCGAACGTTGACGAGTTCGCAAGGGTTTTTGAGGAGTGCGTAAAAAACGGTCAGGACGTTCTGGCTATTACAATCTCGGGCGCAATTTCGGGTGCATTTGACTTTGCAACTCAGGCAAAAAAGCAGGTGCTTCAAAGCTACCCCGGCGCAAAGATTATTCTTATCGACTCTCTGAGATTCAGTATTGCCCACGGACTTCTCGTAATTCTCGCCGCAAAGCTCAGAGAAAACGGACATTCCGCAGAGGAAGCCGCGGCGTATATTGAGGAAAACAAAAACCGCGTTCACCAGTGCGGCTGGCTCGACGACCTCAGCTTCGTCGCCAAAAAGGGCAGACTTACCCACTCAAAGGCGTTCTTCGGCAAGCTTGCCGGAATTAAGCCTATCGGTGAGTTTGACTACAACGGACTTACAACCGTAATCGGCAAGGTAAAGGGCGCTAAAAAGGCGTATGCCGTACTGCTCGATTACATCGAAAAGACAATCGAAAATCCGTCCGAGCAGACAATTTTTATCGCTCAGACAAACCGCCTTGTCCCTGCCGAAAAGTACAGGGATATGATTATCGAGCGCTTCAAGCCCAAGAACGTTATTATCGTTGACGTATATCCCTTCTGCGGCGTTAACGTAGGCCCCGGACTTATGGCGGCTTACTATGTAGGCAAGCCGATTTCAAAGGGGCTCGAAACCGAAAAAGCCCTCGTTCAAAAATTGATTGACGCACAGTGATAACCTTTAAGGAAATGATTATATGAGGAACAGAAAAATAAACGGAGTCCAGTTTGAGAATATGCTCAAAAACGGACTTCAAAACCTCAGCAAATATGAAACCGAGGTCAATGAGCTCAATGTCTTTCCCGTGCCGGACGGCGACACGGGTACAAATATGTGCCTCACCCTTGGCAACGGAATTAAATACGCAAAGACAAACGCCGCAATTGGGCTGTATGCAAAAACCCTCAGCGAGGGTATGCTGCTCGGTGCAAGGGGAAACTCAGGCGTAATTTTGTCGCAGTTTTTCAAGGGAGTTTCAACCGAGCTCGCGCGCTGTGCCTTTGCAGGCCCGGGAGAGCTTCGAAATGCGCTTATCAGAGGCTACCGCACCGCTTATGACGCGGTTGTTAAGCCCGTTGAGGGCACAATGCTGACGGTCGCGAGAGAGGGAATTGAGCACATCAGAGGGCAGATTACGAGGAACTCATCCATCGAGGAAATCCTCGCTATGTATATTGCCGAGATGAAAAAGACGCTTTCCTACACTCCCGAAATGCTCGAAGTGCTGAAGGAAGCCGGCGTTATTGACAGCGGCGGACAGGGCTTTATTTATATCTTTGAGGGAATGTTAAAGTACCTCTACGGCGACGTGTACCGTACGAACGAAAAGAAAATTACAAATGAGCATACCGCGCCTTCCCCTGCAAAGGAAATTGACTTTTCGCTGTTTAACGAACATTCAAGCTTTGAGGACGGCTACTGCATGGAATTCATTTTGCAGCTTCTTAAAAGCGAAAAATACACCCAATGCTTTAAGCTCAGCACCTTTATCGAGGACATAAGAGTTTACGGCAACTCACTTGTCGCGGTCCAGGACGGCAGGCGCGTAAAGGTTCATATCCACACGCTTAAGCCCGCCAAGGTCATTGCGCTCAGCCAGGAATACGGCGAGTTTTTGACCTTTAAGATGGAGAATATGCAGCTTCAGCACAACGAGGTGCTCAAGAAAAAAATCGAGCCTAAAAAGCTTCCGCACAAACAGCTTGCGATGGTGTCGGTCGTAAACGGCGAGGGGCTCAAAACGCTGTTTGAGCAGCTCGGAACGGATGTTGTTATAAACTGCGAGGACACGATGAACGCTTCATCTCAGGAGTTTATAGAGGCGTTCGAGCTGATAGACGCGGACTATATTGTGGTTATGCCGAACAATAAAAACGTGATTTTGGCGGCCGGACAGGCGCTTGAAATCAGCGGCAAAAAGAACGTCACAATTCTGCCTACAAAGAGCGTTGCCGAGGGCTACTTCGCGATTGCGATGGACGTGCCCGACGACAAGCCCGAATACCGCATAAGCTCGATGAAAAGCGGCTTGCAGGACGTTTCTACCTTGGTTGAAACCACCGCGACGCGCGACTACACATACCACGAGCTGACCTGCCGTAAGGGAGAGGATATTGTACTGCTTAACGGCGAGCTTGTCTGCGTGTCAAAGGATTGGTGCAGCGGCATAATCGACGGAATGAAGCTTGTACCCGATATTGACGATAAGGAAACCTGCGTTGTCTTTTACGGCGACGGTGTTACAGAGGAACAGACCGACGAACTGCGCGACAGGCTTGAGGAAGAATTCCCCCTGCTCGACGTTGAGTTTATCGACGGCGGACAAAAGCATTACCGCCTGATAATCGGACTTTGTTAAAGAGGTACTATGAACACTTGGATTTGGATAATTTTGCTTGTGGTTTTGTTCGGGTTTGTAATTCCCGAAATTGTGATCGCAGGCGTAATTTACACGATTTTGCTTGTCAGAACCTCAAAAAAGAAATGGGGAAGGGACGTTTTGCTCCCCGAAAATGACGACGAGTACGCAGGAATGTACCACGAAGGTCTTGAGTGGGGAGAGCTCTACTCGGATTATATGCGCGAGGTCGAGATAAAAAGCGGAAGATACCGCCTTGTGGGCGAGTATTTTGACTTCGGCGGCGAGAAAGCGGCTATTGTAATCGCAGGCAGAATGGAGTCGCTCAAATACTCCTACTACTTTGCCGAGCCGTACCGCAGGGCAGGCTATAACGTGCTTGTGGTTGACAACCGCGCGCACGGATATTCCGACGGAGTTTTCTGCTGCCTGGGCTACCGCGAGTATGCCGATATGCAGTGTTGGAGCCGTCTGCTCGTAGAGGAGCTTCACAACAAGGCGGTCTTTCTGCACGGAATTTGCATAGGCTCGTCTGTCGCTTTGTTCGCGCTTTGCGACGAAAACTGCCCCGATTACATCGAGGGAATGTGCGCCGACGGAATGTACGTAAACTTTGCCGAGTCGTTCAAGAACCATATGATTGAGGACCACCGCCCGAAGGTTATTTTTTCGTGGCTGGTGTTTATGTATATGCGGATTTTTTCTCACGCGAACGTCACCTCGGACGGCCCGATTAACCGCATTGACAGGCTTAAAAAGCCGATACTTTTCATCCATAGCAGGCAGGACACCTATTCCACCCCCGACCAGGCGGAAAAGCTGTATGAAAAGTGCAAGTCCCCAAAAAAGCGCATTGTCTGGTTTGAAAAGGGCAGACATTCGCGCGTCAGGGTTAACGCGCCCGAAAAATACGACAATACCATAATTGAGTTTTTAAAAGATTTGAACAAATAAAAAGAAAAGAGAGCGAACCGTTCTCTTTCTTTTTCTTTTCCGTGAATATTCTTAAAATTTTGAGGAATAATAGAGGTGAAAGCCGTGAAAAATAAAAAGCTACATATTACGCCAAAGAGGGTGGTCGGCTTTTTCCTTCTGATTATCTTTGTATTCACCGCGCTGTCGATGATAGCCTCCGTGGTCATTTTCGGCGTGCTTTTTCACCGCGTAGATTCGCTCGACAACTATGTTGAAATATCCTATTCTCTTTCGGGCGTGAGCCTGAGTCGAAAGGAAGTCAGCTTTAAATCCGGCGAAAACAAGCTCAGCGGTTATCTCTATTCCGCCAAAAACCCCAAAGGAATTGTAATTATCGCGCCGGGGATGAACAGCAGCAGCGACCGTCACCTTGCGGAGATTAAATTTTTCACCGAAAACGGCTATATGGCGCTTGCCTACGACGCGACCGGAGTCTGCAAAAGCGAGGGCGGCAGCACCGTCGGTCTGCAGCAGTCAAAGCGCGATTTGCTTTCTGCGATTAATTACGCCAAGGAGACGGACGAGACCAAAAGCCTGCCTGTTTATCTTTACGGCCACAGTCTCGGCGGTTACGCCGTCGCTTCCGTGCTTGACGAGGCGGACGTTAAAGGAGCTGTAAGCCTGTCGGGGTTTGATTCACCGGTGCAGACGATGCACGGCAAGGCAAAGGATTATGTCGGCATTTTGGCGGATATTCAGTATCCGTTTTTGTACCTGCAAAACCGCTTTACCTTCGGTGACGACGCGGACGACACGGCGGCACAGTCGATAAATTCAACCGACACGCCGATTTTGATTTGCTACGGCGGTAACGACAGCACAATTCCGTATAATCTGAGCATTTACTCGCACGAGGATGATATTACAAACTCAAACGCGAGCTTTTTCAAGGTCAGCGAGAGCTGCCGCGACGGTCACGCGAATATGTGGCTGAGCGCGGAATCCGCAAAGTATATGGCGGATTTGCAAAGCGAGCTGAACGATATGAACAAGGTCTATGACGGCGATATTCCGCAAAAGGCGCTCGACGATTTTTACGGCGGAATTGATACCGAAAAGGCGATGAAGCTCGACAAAGCTTTTATGAACAAGGTGCTTGAATTTATGAACTAACCGCTCATTTTCTGCCTGATGAGTGACAGGATTTTCTTTTCCCGCCGGCTGATTTGCACCTGAGTCATATTCAATATTTTTGCGGTTTCAACCTGCGTTTTACTCCTGTAGTAGCGCAGGTTGATTATTTTTTTGTCGTTTTCTTCAAGGCTTTCAATCGCCGCGGCAAGGCTTAGCCGTTCGGTGATTTCGTACTGAATGTCGGGCGAAGGTATTTCCGGCGCGGCTGCGTTTTCATCCTCGGAATTTATCGACACCGTAGGCTGCGCGCTGCACACCGCCTCTGCGATTTTTTCGGGAGCAACGCCGAGCTTTTCCGCAAGCTCCGAAACGCTTAGCTCCCTGCCGTTTTTTAGCTCGCTTTCGTTGTTGAGCTTGTTGATTTTCAGCGACAGCTCCTTTAACGAGCGGCTGACCTTTACCGTTCCGCCGTCGCGGAACAGCCGTTTTAGCTCGCCCATAATGACGGGGAAGGCGTAGGTTGAAAACTGCAAGCCGCGGCTGTCGTCAAAGTTGTTAATCGCCTTTGCAAGCCCCAGGCAGCCTGCCGAGTACAGCTCGTCGTACTCAATGCCCTTGCCTGTAAAACGGCTGCAAAGCGAGTGCACAAGCCCAAGGTGGCTTTTGGCAAATTCGTCCTTATTCATCCGCGCCGATTTTTTTAATCAGGGTGACGGTCGTGCCCTTGCCGGGCGCGGAATTTACTCTCACCTTGTCGCAAAAGCTCTGCATTACCGCAAAGCCCAGCCCTGCGCGTTCTTCCTCGGGCGAGGTCGTAAACAGCGGCTGCATAGCCTGCTTAATGTCCTCAATTCCCACGCCCTTGTCGCGGATTTTCACCGTTACGGTGTTGTCATCTTTGACGGACGCGAATATGTAAACCGTGCCGCTTTGCCGCCTGTAGCCGTGGACAATGCAGTTTGTCACAGCCTCGGACACGGCGGTTTTAAGGTCGTTAAGCTCGCTCAAGGTGGGGTCGAGCGCGGTTATGAACGCCGACACCGCGCTGCGTGCGAAAGCTTCGTTGCGGCTCTTTGACGGAAAGCTGAGCCTCATTTGGTTGACTGTTTTCATCTCAACACCCCCAGTTCTTCAAGTCCCGACATCGCAAAAATTCGGTAAATTCTGTCGGGCACGTTTGTTACTCTCAGGCTGCCGCCGAGCAGCTTCATCTGCCTGTACCGCCCCATCACAAGCCCTACTCCCGACGAGTCCATAAAGCTGACCTTCTCAAAATTCATACATAGCAGCCTCGGGCACAGCGAGCGTGCCGAGCAGTCAATTCTCCGGCGGATTTTGCAGGCGGAATCGTGGTCAATTTCGCCGTCGAGGTACACCGTCAGGGTGTTGTTGTTAAACTCCGTTTTCAGCATTTTAACATTCCTTTTCAAAAAAATAACGCTATACTAATAATAGTTAGTATAGCGTGAAAAGTTTGTTTTATTCTGTCGGCTATTTAATTTTTTCAATTATGTACGGCCTTATTTCTCCTGCAAGGTATAGTGAGCCGCATATCAGCACTGCACCGCCGTTCTCCTTTGCCTCACGAAACGCCGTATCAAACGCGGCTTGTGGAGAATTAAAGCTCTTTGTATCGGCACAGGCAGAGCTGAATTTTTCCGCGAGTTCCTCAGCGGAAATTGCCCTCGGGTTGTTGACGGGCACGGTGCAAACCTTTGCGAAAACTCCGCTCAACAGCTCAATCGAGCTGTCAATGTCCTTGTCCGCGAGCATTCCCGTAACGCAGATTATCTTTTTATTTGGGAGGAAGGTTTTTATAGCGTTTTTCAGTGCTTCAATTCCGTTAGGATTGTGCGCTCCGTCAAGAAGTACAATGGGATTTTCGCTCAAAAGCTCAAACCTTGCAGGGTTTACCGCCTTGCCGAAGCCTGCGGCAATTTCGCTGTCATTAAGCTTTATAAGTCCCTTTTGGTTGAGCGCTTCAATCGCCGCCAAGGCGGTTTTTGCGTTCTCAATTTGGTGACTGCCGGGCAGTCTTAGCAGGAATTTTTCGCCCTTATAATTTACCAAGCTGCCCTTTAACGACTGCGAGATAACTTCAAGCCTTACGCCCCCGCTTTTTATCAGCGGAACATCAAGGCTGTTTGCCGTGTGCTCAATCACAGCCATCGCGCGGCTGTCCTGTTTTGACGTTACCGCAAGCGAGCCGCGCTTTATAATTCCGCATTTTTGCTCCGCGATTTTTTCGATTGTATCGCCCAAAACTGCGGTGTGGTCAAGTCCGATTGTGGTGATTACCGAGCACAGCGGTGGCTTAATAACATTTGTGCAGTCGAGCAGACCGCCCATACCTGTTTCGAGCACAACGAGGTCGCACCCCTCTTTTGCGTGAATATAAAACTGCAAAGCGTTTACGTACTCAAACTCGGTGATTATCGTGCCGTTTTCGCGCAATCGCTCGACGATGGGGAAGGTTTTTTCTACCGCTTTTGTGAGCGTTTCTTTGCTGACAGGCACGTTGTCAATCTGGATTCTCTCCCTGAAATCCGTGATGTAGGGTGAGATAAACAGTCCGGTTTTGTACCCTGCCTCGACCAATGCCGTCGACAGCATTGCGCAGACAGAGCCTTTGCCGTTTGTGCCTGCGACGTGGATGTATTTAAGCTTGTCCTGCGGATTGTTAAGCTCCGACAAAAGAGTTCTCATTCTGTCAAGCCCCGGGCGCGAGCCAAAGGTCAGCAGTGAATGTATTTTTTCAAGCGCCGAATCGTAGGTCATCACAACAGCTCCCTGTAAATTTCGTTTTTCTTAAAGCCCGTCATCTCGGCAGCGCTTTTGGCGGCGGCGGTGGGTTTTTCACCGTTTTCAATCAGCTTTTTCGCAAGCTCTACGGCGTATTCGAGGTTGTATTTTTCCTCTGTTTCGCTCTCCTTCGCGCCTTCGAGCACGAGCACAAGCTCACCCTTAACGCTTCCGTCGGCATAGTTTTCGGCGGCGTACTTGGTTGTGGTGCGGATAACTTCCTCGTGAATTTTCGTAAGCTCGCGCACAATGCTCAGCTTTCGGTTGCCGAACGCAGAGTATAAATCGCGCAGGGTAGCAGGCAGCTTGTGCGGAGCTTCGTAAAAAATCATCGTCCTGCGCTCGTTTTTAAGGCTCTGCAAATGTTCGTTGCGGCTCTTTTTGTTAACGCTCAAAAAGCCCTCAAAGCAAAACCTGCCTGTCTCCAAGCCCGACACCGCAAGCGCCGACACAACCGCGCTCGGCCCGGGGATAACCACGGTTTTAATTCCGCGCTCCTCGCACAGCTTAATCAAATCCTCGCCGGGGTCTGAGATGCACGGCATACCTGCGTCGGTTACAATCGCGCAGTTTTCGCCTGCTTCAATTTTGGCGCAGATAATCTCTCCGCGCTCGCGTTTGTTGTGCTCGTAGTAGCTTATCATCGGCTTTTTTATCCCGAGGTGGTTGAGCAGCTTTAGCGTTACGCGCGTGTCCTCGGCGGCGATAAAATCGACCTGTTCAAGCGTCTGCGCCGCTCTGGGTGAGAGGTCGGACAAATTGCCTATCGGCGTGCCGGTTACGTATAAAATTCCGCTCATTATGAGCTCACCTCCGATTTGTAGTCGCCGTAAATTTTCATCATTTCATCTGAAAAGTTGCCGCTTTCGTCCTCGATAAACAGCGTGGGCATAACGTCGAGATAACCGCGTTTTCCGCTTCTCCTGCCCTCAAGCAAAAAAAGCTTCGGCGCTTTGACTGCCCTCTGCTGAACAAGCCTGAGCCGCTTGGGCTCAATGTCAAATCTGCGCATACCTTCCATAACGTCCGCAAGCCTTTCGGGGCGCTGGCAAACGCAGAACCTTCCGCCGAACTGCAAAAGCTTTGAGGCGGTCTTGCAGATGTCGTCAAGCGTAGATTCGCTTTCATGACGTGCAATCAGCTTTGCACTTTCGGGGTTTTTTATTCCCGAGCCGCCGAGCTTGTACGGCGGATTGCACACAACAAGGTCGTAGCAGCCGAGCGGAAGTATGCCGTTTAACTCGCGCAAATCGGCGTTAATTATTTTCATATTATCGGCAAAGCCGTTAAGCTCCACGCTTTTTTCGGCAAGCTTGCAGGCGTTTTGCTGAAGCTCAACCGCATCGATTTTCAGGCTTTTGTCGCCTTTCAGCCAGAGCAGGGGGATAGTGCCGCAGCCTGTGCCCAAGTCGGCGCATTTTTTGTATGCCTTCGGCTTTGAAAAATCCGCCAAAAGTATTGTGTCCGTAGAAAAATGATAGCTTTCGGAAACGTAGATTTTCACTCCGTTCCCCAAAGGTTCAAGGTGAATATTGTTCATAGCAAGTCCTTTATCGGTTATATAGCTTATTATACTACTTTAGGAGCTCTCAGGCAAGCAAAAATAAAAACGGCAAGGAATAAAACCTTGCCGCTTCTTTGACGTTTATGTACAATCTGTTTGGCAGATTAGCCCTGCTGGGGAGCACCAACGGGACAAGCCTCTGCACAAGCGCCGCAATCAGCGCAGGTGTCAGCGTCGATTACATACTTACCGTCGCCCTCAGAGATAGCATTACAGGGACACTCGTCAGCACAAGCACCGCACATAATGCACTCATCGTTAATTACATATGCCATAGATCGTAACCTCCTTCATTATTATATTTTTATTTTAACATATAATTTTTTAAATGCAAGTGTTTTGTGAAATTTTATGTTGGAAATCCGTCTGTCATTCCAAGCCGGAAAGCTTTTCCATCTCTTTTTTGTCAATCTTAATGTAGCCGTCCTTGATGATTCTGCACTGCTTAACCGGGAATTGCTTCGGCGCAACGTCGTCGGGAGTGTTGTCGAGCTTTACCTTAAGCGTGCGCGCGATAAGGTTGTTTTCAACCACCAAGCCCTTGCCGTCGGGGGTTTTTACAATCGCTCCGACCTTCGGAGTGCGCCTGATTAAGTCGGTGTAGGCTTCCTGCTCGTATTTAAGGCAACACATAAGCCTTCCGCAGGTTCCCGAGATTTTGGTCGGGGAGAGCGAAAGCCCCTGCTCCTTTGCCATCTTGATTGATACCGGCTGGAACTCGCCCATAAAGCCGCAGCAGCAGAACGGTCTGCCGCAAATTCCCAAGCCGCCGAGCATTTTTGCTTCGTCCCTTACGCCGATTTGCCTTAGCTCAATTCTTGTTCTGAAAACCGAAGCCAAATCCTTTACCAATGCGCGGAAGTCAACCCTGCCGTCGGCGGTAAAGTAAAAGATAATTTTGTTGTTATCAAAGGTGTACTCTACATTTACAAGCTTCATTTCGAGCTTGTGATTTGCAATTTTCTGCTCGCAAATTCTGAAAGCTTCCTTTTCCTTAAGCTTGTTTTCGGCAACCTTGTTAAGGTCGGCTTCAGTCGCGATGCGGATAAGCGGCTTAAGCGGATGGTTAAGCTCGCCGTCGTCTATTGTCTTATTAGGGGTGGCAACCTCGCCGCATTCAAGTCCGCGCGCAGTCTCTACAATAACCTTGTCGCCGGCGCTCAGCTTGTTGCCGATGGGGTCAAAGTAGTAAACCTTGCCAACCTCTTTAAATCTTACTCCGATTACCTCTGCCATGAGATCCTCCTGTATTCTCCGCACAACTGTGTTGTCAGGAGATTTATGTTGATGTTTTGTTTAAGTTTGTATTTTGAGCTGTCCGTAAGCTCTATCATATCGAGCAGCTTTTTTCGCGTAAAGCGCGATGACAGCTTTTTTGCAAGCTCGGGTTTATATGAAGCCTTCGCGCCCGACAGCACTGTTACCGCGTCAAATAAAATCAGCTTTACCGCGCGCAGAATATCGTCGGCAAGCGATTTGTCGGCAAGCGAACGCAGCGCCAAAAGCAAATCGTATTCGCTGAGCGAAATTATACCGTTTGCAATTTCCTCCGCGGCTTTTTGCGCTTCTTCGTTAATCTCTGCCTCTCCGCCTAAGTTAATCATCGAGCAGCGCGAGATTATCGTCGGCAGCAGCCCCTTTGCGCTTTGGCAAAGCAGAATAAAGTACACGCCCTTGGGAGGTTCTTCAAGGAGCTTTAAAAAGGCGTTTTGCGTTATCTCGGAGAAAACGCTGTCGGCGTTTTCGAAGATATAAACCTTCGAGTCCGAGTCGTTCGGCAAAATGTACGCGTCCTTAATCAGCTCGCGTATTCTGTCAATTGTAAGCGTCTTGCTCTTGCTCGAGCTATCGGGGGTGACGTAGGTAATATCCGCGTGGGTTTTGGCAAAAGCGTTAACGCAGTTTTTGCAGTGTGTGCAGGGCTTGTCCTGCTCTGAGCATACCGCAAAAGCCGAAAGATACTTTGCAAGCTCAGCGGCTTCATCACCGCCGCCCTCGATGATAAAAGCGTGGGGAAGCCTGCCCGAGCCGGTTATATTCTTTATTATGTCCGCGGCTTTTCCGCCGGGCTTATAATCTGTACTCATAGTTATTTAATCGTTACAATGTTGGTGACAATATCGCCCTTTTCGGTGATGTCGATGTATCCGTAGGTTGCGCCGTAGCCGTGGCACGAGCCGGGGTTCATAATATACAGCCCGTCGTCGTACTCATTCATAGCGCAGTGGGTGTGGCCGTAGAGGAGAATGTCTGCCTTCTCCTCCCTTGCGGCGCAAACCATATTATGGATGGTGAATTTTGCCTGATAAAGGTGTCCGTGGGTGACGAAAAGCCTTTTTCCGCCGACCTGTGCAACCTCGGTAGGCGGCAGCATACTCGACCAGTCGCAGTTTCCGCGAACGGCGATAAGCTGCTTTTCGGGGAAGTCGATTTTGAGCGATTCAACCTCATTCGAGCCGTCGCCGCAGTGAACGATAACTTCGGCGGTCGGCTGGGCGGCAATCGCCTTTTTTAAGCTGCGGTAATCTCCATGGGAGTCCGATACAACCAAAATACGCATAAAATTCTCCGTTCTATTTTGCACTGTGCTGCATAGTATATCGTGAGGTGGTTTTTGTGTCTGAAAATATAAATAATCTTTTATCTCAGCTTTCAAAAAAGCTCGGGGTTTCTTCAAATGAGATAACCTCTGCCGCGCAAAACGGAGATGTACAAAGCCTGCTGAAAAACGCCGACAGCGAGGAAGCAAAGCAGTTCAATGCCGTGCTGTCGAATCCGGAAAAGACAAAGCAGGTTTTGAATTCTCCCCAGGCAAAGGCGATTATGAAGCTGTTGAGCGATAAATAGGAGATGCCTAAATGTCGGATATTCAGGATAAAATAAATAAAATTTTAAGCGATCCCGAGGCACTTAAGCAGCTGCAGGGCTTAGGCGCTCAGCTTGGGCTGTCGGGGGATAACCCCGTAAGTCAGCCAAGCTCTCCGCCGCCTGCGCCTGCTCCAATTGTGAGTGGTGCAAACGGTGAGCTGATGAGCGCTTTAACAAAGTTTGCGCCGATGATTAGCGGCTTTTCCGAGGATGACGACGTGAGCCGTCTGTTACACGCGCTCAGACCGTTTCTGAGCGAGGAAAAGCAGCAAAAGCTCGACCGTGCCCGACGCCTTATGAAGCTTGTAAGGATAATTCCGCTGATTAAGGACAGCGGTATTTTTAATCTGTAAATGTTCAGGAAAGCAGGTGTGTTATGCCCGGATTTGAGGAAGAAGCGTTCCGCCGCGCCCAGCAGATAAGCCGTCCGCGCGTCGTGAAGGAACGTGCCGAGACTGTCCGCGAGCCCGAAAAACCCAAGCCGAAGCCCGAGGTTAAAGAGGAACAAAAGGCGGAGCTTCCGAATATAAATAATTCTGAAAAAGAAACAAAATCAAATCCAAAGCCCGAAAAAACCGGGCTGATAGAAACGCTGTTCAAGGACAAGGAAAAGAGCGTAATACTCGCGCTTATCCTTTTGCTCAGCGACGAAAACAGCGATCCGTCGCTGCTGCTTGCGCTGATGTACCTGCTTATCTGATTTGACCGTCGCCGTGGATAACGTACTTGTTGCTGGTCAGCTCGTTTAAGCCCATAGGACCTCTCGCGTGGAGCTTCTGAGTTGAAATGCCGATTTCCGCGCCGAGACCGAACTCGCCGCCGTCGGTAAAGCGTGTTGAAGCGTTAACGTAAACCGCCGCCGAGTCAACGCATGAGGTGAATTTATCCGCGTTGCGGTAGTCGCTTGTCACAATGCTCTCGCTGTGGCCTGAGCTGTACTTTGCGATATGCGCAATCGCGTCGTCAATGCTGTCCACAACCTTAATCGCGAGGATGTAGTCGAGGAATTCCCTTGCGTAGTCGTCCTCAGTTGCAGGGATAATGCTGTCACCGAGGATTTGCTTTGTCCTCTCGCAGCCGCGGATTTCAACATTCATCTTGTCGAGCTCGGCTTTAATCGCAGGCAGTGCCTTGTCAGCGATGTCAGCGTGAACAAGCACGGTTTCAATCGCGTTGCAAACCGAGGGACGCGAAGTTTTTGCGTTAAATACAATGTCAGCCGCCATCTTGATGTCGGCGCTGTCGTCAACATAAACGTGGCAGTTGCCCACGCCTGTCTCGATTACGGGAACCTTTGAGTTGTTGACAACGCTCTGGATAAGTCCTGCTCCGCCGCGCGGAATGAGAACATCAAGGTACTCGGAAAGCTGCATAAGCTCGGTAGCACTCTGGCGTGTTGTGTCGGTCACGAGAGCTACGCAGTCCTCGGGAAAGCCGACATTTTTAACAGCCTCGCGCATAACCGCCATAATCGCGGTGTTAGAGTTAATCGCTTCCTTGCCGCCGCGGAGAATAACGGCGTTGCCTGCCTTAAGGCAGAGTGCCGCCGCGTCTGAGGTAACGTTGGGACGAGCCTCGTAGATAATTCCGATAACGCCCATCGGTACGCTAACCTTCTGAATTTTAAGCCCGTTTTTAAGGGTTCTGCCGTCGAGAACTCTTCCGACGGGGTCGGGGAGAGCTGCAACCTGCTCAACGCCGACAGCCATGCCCTCAATACGCGCTTCGTCAAGTCTTAAGCGGTCGAGGAGCGATACGGTAAGTCCTGCTTCCTCGCCGTTTTTTATGTCAATGGAATTCGCCTTGATAATTTCTTCGCTGTGCTCTCTGAGCGCCTTCGCAATCGCGAGCAGCGCGTCGTCCTTTTTAGAGCCTGCCGTCATCAGAAAGCGCGAGGCTTCCTTAGCCTTTGCGCCCATAATTTCAAGAGTTGTCATAGGTTGTCTCCTTTTTAATAGTTTAGAGTTTAGAGTTTAGAGTTTAGAGTTTAATTTCGGTCGGGAGGATAAGTTTGCGTTCCCCAAACGTTTTATTCCCGAATGAATTAATATCGTGCTGACTTTTGGCGACCGCAAGGTGATTCCCTTAATTATCCATTATCCATTTTCAATTTTCAATTCTCTTAAACACCGTTCCCGGTGCCTCGCCCTCAAAAACCTTGTATAGGTTCTCGGGGTTTGAGCCGTTTATTACGTGAACCTCAATGCCGCGCTTTGTGGCGTAATTTGCCGCCTGCAGCTTTGTTACCATTCCGCCTGTGCCGCGGTTTGAGCCTGAGCCTGCCGCCATATCCATAATGCTCTTGTCAATTTTCTCGACCACGTTAATCTTCTTCGCGTCGGGATTTTCGCGCGGATTAGCGTCGTAAAGTCCGTCAATGTCTGTCAGGATTACAAGCCTGTCGGCCTCGACAATCCTCGAAACAATCGCTGAAAGCATATCGTTGTCGCCGAAATTGTTTCCCTCGAGCTCGTCAACCGCAACAGTGTCGTTCTCGTTGATAACAGGGATGATATCCATATTCAGCAGCTCGTCGATTGTGTTGTTGATATTTTGGCGTTTGCTCTCGGTTTCAACCGCGTCGTAGGTCAAAAGAATTTGCGCTACGTTGTGGTTGTACTCACCGAAGAGCTTGTCGTACATAAACATAAGCTCGCACTGACCTAAAGCGGCAAGCGCCTGCTTCTTTTTGATGTCGGTCGGGCGGCGCGAAAGGCACATCTTGCCCATTCCAACACCCAGCGCGCCCGAGGATACAAGCAAAATATCCTCGCCGCTGTTGTGCAAATCGCAAATCGTCTTGCAAAGCGCCTCAATGCGACGGTAGTTGATTTTTCCGTTCTCATAAGTAAGGCTCGAAGTGCCCACCTTTACAACGGTTTTTGTTCTGTTCATATCTACACCTTATTTCTATTACTTACTCCACATAAAATACCATCATCCATTATACCACAACATTCAAAAAACATCAACATAAAAATAATGCCGCCCAAATCAGGACGGCATTTGTATTTTGTTATCTCGGAAAAAGCTTTTGCTTGAACTGAACCGCGTCGAGCGACAGACCGAGCGCGATGTACAGCACTGCGGCAACCGCAACCTGCAAAAGGTTAGGAATTACAGCGGCAAACGCTGCGGCAAAGCCGTGGAAAAACGCATTTGCGAGCAGATAACCGCCGAGTGTGACGAACGTTGACGGAATTACCATCAGCAGGTTCGGCAGGTTGATAATTCTGTCATAACGGCTGTTGTTTTTCAGTGCGATTCTGCACAGTACAAACGGCAGAACGTTGAGCGCCTTGATTATCGCCGTGGGAATTGCCCAGTGCGGATAACCCGAGATTAAGTCTGCAAGCGCTCCGCCGACAGCCGAAGCGATTATTCCGAACGGTCCGGGAAGAACCGACGCCGCGAGATAAATGATAGAGTCTCCTGCGTGAACATAGCCCAGTGGAGTAGGAATTTTGATAAAAGCAGTTGTCACCGTAACCAACGCGGCAAACATCGCGCTGAGCGCAACGGTCTTTGCGGTCGCGGACGGCTTTGAGATTGCTCTTGTGCTTTGCATAATATATGCCTCCTTCTTTGTGTTGAAAAAATAACCCAATATTACCTAAAATTTTAAGTACATTTCGAAAGTACACTCGGATTATATCACATTACTGTATATTAAAAAATATACAGATATAAATAAAAAATAAGGTACAGTTTACGCGCGTAATCATTTAAAAAGCTTGAAGCCGGCAATTTTCTGCCGGCTTCATAAATAGATTATTTAATGTTTGATTAAGAAAAGCTTGCGGAAAGCGAGATTGAGGAATCAGCCTTGTGGTTGGTGATAAGCGCGTTGTCCTTTGTATCGCTCGCGATTTCCCAGATAAATTCGGGAGTTGTGCTTCCGCCGTCAACAACCTCGTACTCAACAACAAGGAAGTTTGCTCCCTTTGTGTAGTTGTAGCCGTTGAGGTTAATTCCGTTGAACTTGATAAGTCCCTTTTCGTAGAGCTCGTAATTGATTACGCTGCCTGCCTTTGCAGGTCCGTCAAGGTAGGCGTTTGTGGGTTTAAGATACTTGTTGTCGTACTTAACCATAGCCTGGAAGTTGCTGAGGAGCTTTTTGCAGGTAAGTGTGTAGGTGCAGGTTACCTTGTCTCCTACATTGTAGGTCTTGCCGCCTACGCTGAGAGTACCGCTGCCCTTTTTCTCGCTGTCGCCGCTCTTGTCGTCAGCCTTTGAGCTGCTGCTCTTGTCGTCAGCCTGTGAAGCGCTGCTGCCGCTTCCGCCGTTATTGTTAGCAGAGTTTCCGCCTGCGCTGCTTGAAGCCGAGCCTGAATTTGCAGCCGCGCCGCCGTTGCCGTTTGCGTTATTGGCAGTGCCGTTGCCGTTGTTTGCCGAACCGCCGCTTACTTCGGTATCGGGAGTTCCCGAGGGAGCGGTCATGGGCTGACCGTTTTCATCCTTAATGGGATTGCCGTTTTCGTCGGTGTAAACGCCGTCTACAACCCTTGTGACAACCTGAGTTTCGGTGACAACGCGCGTTTCGTTCTCGCTCGAGCCTTCAGATTCGCTGTTGCCGCCGCAGCCTGCGAGCAGTGCGGTCGCGCCGATAAGCGCCGCAAGTATCGCCGCCAAGGGAGCTCTGAAGGAATGTTTCTTATTATCAGTCATATTAATCACGTCCTTAAAAAATTACCGCGATAATACCGCAGTATCAAAGTAGTTTTTATTATAACAAATAAAAACTGAAAAATAAAGGTTATTTTAAAAAAAGAAAAGAATTTGAGAAATTTCGCTTGATAATGTGAAAGTCACGTGATAGAATAAAAATAAACAATAATTATACGCAAGAATTAATACAATTAGGGGGTATTGTTCATGAAAAAGACAATATGTGTCATTTTAGCGGTAATTATGGCGCTGTCCGTTTTGTCACTTGTTCCCGTAGGAGCAGAGGAGACAGAGCAGGGCAAGCCGACCGCCTTTACGGCTGAGCCTGCGCTCTACGCGCACGCCGTTCTAAACTCAGCCGACGCAAATGCGTGGGTTGCGTGGCAGTGCGAGCACGACGAGGACTTCGTTGAAATCAACGAAAATGTCAAGTATTTCTTCCTTCCGTCGTCTGCAAGCGGAGAAAAGGTTGACATCTACAACGCTTACGATTCGTCCGTTACCGTAAACGGCGTGTCTATAGCGCCCGACGAGACAAAGACTGTTGCTTACAGCGCAGACAGCAGCTATACCGTAAGCGTAGGCAGAGCTTCGTATACTCTTAAGTTTATGAAGTCGAGCGCCGAGGCGGCGGTTTATGTAAACAACTCTAACGCCGACGGCAACGGCACCGACCTTATGACCTACCTCAACGCCGACAAGAGCCTCAGCGCAAAGGCAACAGGCGCGATTGTCGACCAAAAGGGCAAGGTAGACAACACGACAATTAAGAAGATTAAGGGCAGAGGCAACACCACCTGGGACAAGCCTAAGAAGGGCTACAACATCACCTACGATTCGAAGGTGTCAATCGGCGGAATGGCAAAGTCCAAAAAGTATTCTCTGCTCGCGAATTACCAGGACGATTCGCTCTCCAGAAACCGCTTCCTGTACGACCTTTCCGACGCGGTGGGAATGCCCTACGCCTCGGATTCGCGCTATGTTGATTTTTACGTTAACGGCTATTACTGGGGCTCATACCAGATGTGCGAGAAGGTCGACACCGGCGCTGTGCTCGACGATATCTCGGGCGACGAGTACCTCAACGAGGACGGAACGCTCAAGAGCGACTTCCCCTTTGTTGCCGAGGTTGACGCCAGCGCAGGCCCCGACGATTACTACTTTGTAGCTTCAAACGGCACAAAAATCACACTAAAAGCTCCCGAGCTTGACGCGGGAGATCCCAACTACCAGGGAGTTTTGGATTACGCGAAGTCAAAATTTGATACCTTTGCCAGAACAACGAGGAACAAGAGCGGCAAGGTTTCCAATGTCGGAGACGTCGAATCGCTCGCAAAGCTTTACCTGATTAACGAGCTCGGAAAGAACTGGGATTCGGGCGTATCGAGTACATTCTTTACCTACAAAGCCGATGAGGACGGCAAGTATAAATTTTACGGCTCGCCTGTTTGGGATTACGACAACTCGCTCGGCAACGCCGTAGGCGTGGCGCGCGATTTGCGCACTATGGGCGTAAACGACTACGAGCAGTACACCGGCTGGTGGTGTAAGTTCAAGGGTAAAAATTCGGGCGATGTTTCGTCGTCAAACAACATCATCAACCAGCTTTCGGTTAACGCCGAGGTTATGGCGGCAATGCCGGAAATTTGGTTCAACGAGTTTGTTCCTGCTATCAACCACTTTGCAGGGGCTTACGGCAATCCCCTTGAAGCAGACGAAATTTATTCCGTAAAAGAATATTACGACTATGCAAAGGGCTCTGCCGAGATGAACTACGCAAGCGGTTGGCTGTTAAATACCGGCTCTTGGATTGCAAGCCATTCATCGCTTAACAAGGCAAGCTACGATTACGACAAAAAGCAGTACACCGTATCAACTATCGCGACGCGCTACCAGAACAATTTTGACGGTATGTACAACTACGCCGCGGATTGGATGACAAGCCGCGCGGCTTGGCTCTCAAATGAATTCGCCGCAAATTACGCACCGGGTTATATCTACGGCGACGTTACCCGCGACGGTGAGGTTACCGTTGCCGATGCGTATCAGGTTCAGCTCAACTGCGCACAGCTCACGGAATTTAACGCGGCGGAGTTTGAGCTCGGTGACGTAAGCTTTGACAATCACGTTACCGTAAGCGACGCAACCCTAATTCAGCAGTACGCGGCGGAGCTTATTGACGATTTCAAAAAAACGGATAAGCCCGTGCAGCCTGCCAATCCCGTAACTCCTACCGAGCCCGAACAGCCCACAGCTTCACAGGATAAATACACGGTTGTATTTTCCGATACGCTCGGATGGGGCAGCCCGATGTACTGTTACTACTATTACAGCGACGGCTCTTACACCGCGGCATGGCCCGGAACTGCCATGACCTCGATTGGAAACAACGCCTACAGCATTGACGTTCCCGAAAACGCGGCGTACATTATCTTTACAAACGGCACGGTTCAGACCGAAAAAATTCCGTTTGACAAAACCGTTCTGCATTACTACGCAGTTGACAGCGTAAACGAAAAGGGCAGGTACGATTACGCCTCTTATACAAACTAAAGCCATAGCGGAAGCCGGCGGCATAAACGCTGCCGGTTTCTTTTCATTTTAAATATAATTTTCTTTGTTTTTATTGCATATAACAGCGATGTGTGATAGAATATTATTGTATATTATCCTAAAAAAGTGAAGGGAGATTTAAATATGAGAAAAACCAAAATTGTCTGCACAATCGGTCCGTCGTGCAACACTAAAGAAAAGCTGCTTCAAATGATTGACGCGGGTATGAACGTTGCGCGAATCAATATGTCTCACGGCGATTACAGCGTGCTTGAGGGCGTTTTTGCTACCCTTAAAGAGGCGATTGCCGAGAGCGGAAAAAATATAGCGATTTTGCTCGACACCAAGGGCCCCGAGGTGCGCGTCACCACCTTTAAGGACGGCGCCGCCGAGCTGGTTGAAGGTCAGGAATTTACCTTCTATAAGGAGCTCGAGGAGGGCGACTCAAACGGCGTCGCAATCTCATATCCCAGACTGATTGATATGTGCAACAAGCCCGGAAACATCCCCATTGAAGGCAGAGAGGTTCTGCTTGACGACGGTATGATTTCGCTGACCGTAACAAAGGTTTATCCCGAAAAAATCACCTGCAAGGTCAACAAGGGCGGCAGGCTGACCAACCGCAAGAGTATAAACATCCCCGGCTACCACATCAGTATGCCGTACGTAAGCGCTCAGGACAGGCGCGATATTGAGTTCGGTCTGCAGCACGGCGCAAACGTTGTCGCGGCTTCGTTTGTCCGCAATCACGAGGACGTCCGCACTCTGCGCGATTATATCGACAGCATCGGCTACGAGCACGTTGAGATTATCGCGAAAATCGAGAACCAGAGCGGTGTTGACGATATGGATATGATTATCGACTACGCTGACGGTATTATGGTTGCAAGGGGCGATATGGGCGTTGAAATCCCGTTCATCAAGCTGCCTGAAATTCAGAAAATGTTAATCCGCAAGTGCGTTGCCAAGGGCAAGTACGTTATCACCGCAACCCAAATGCTCGAGAGTATGACGACTTCTCCGCGTCCGACGCGTGCCGAAATCAGCGACGTTGCAAACGCCGTGTACGACGGCACAAGCGCGGTTATGCTGTCGGGCGAATCCGCAGCCGGTAAGTACCCTGTAGAGAGCGTTAAGGCGCTCAGCGACATCTGCACCGAGGCTGAGAGCAACGGCGAGTTTGCGGCGCTGCATAAATTTATCGAAGAAAATTCCTTTGAAGATCCCAACGTTCTGCGCGGAAGCATCTGCAAGGCGGCAAAGGAGATCGCCAAGGAAGTAGGCGCAAAGGCGATTTTGGTTGAAAGCGCCACCGGCAGAGTCGCAAGGGCTATGGTTCATTTCAGACCTGAGGTTCCCGTAATCGCGGTTGTTACCAGCGAGCTCGTCTGCAAAAAGCTCTGCCTCAACTGGGGCATTACCGCTTTGCTCGGTGAGGAAATGGTAAATTCCGACGACATTACCGTTCAGGCGATGGAAAAGGCGTGGAGCACAGGTATGTTCCAAAAGGGCGATATCGTGGTTGTACTCTCATCAAACAAGACCGTGCCCACCTCAAGCACAGATTCGCTCAACATAAGAGTTATGTAATATGAGCAATATAGTTTTAATCGGAATGCCCGGCTCGGGCAAGAGCACGGTCGGAGTTTTACTCGCAAAGGCACTGGGATATTCGTTTGTCGATACCGATTTGATTATCAGCCGTAAAGCCGGAAAACCGCTTCAAAAAATCCTCGACGAGGACGGTCTCGACCGTTTTTTGGAGCTTGAGGAAGAGGTTGGCTGTACACTCGACTGCGATTACACGGTCGTCGCGACAGGCGGTTCGATGGTACTGTCAAAAAACGCGATGGAGCACCTGAAATCTATCGGCACAGTGGTGTATATTAACGTCGCGTTTGACGAGATTAAGCGCAGGGTGACAAACATCACGACGAGGGGCATTGTCTTTCACAAGGACGAAACGCTCAAAAACGTCTTTGACCAAAGAACTCCGCTTTACCGCGGCTACAGCGACATAACCGTCGATATCCCTTCGGAAAATTTCACGGTTGAACAAAGCGTTGATACCCTGGTGGAAAAGCTCCAAAAATAAAAATACCATAAAATAGCAAATATTTATAAATATTCACCGTTTGTGATGCTTTATTAGGTTAAAGGCGGTGATTGTTTTTTGACATAAAATGGTGATTTTTGGCAAAAGTGATTATATGTCAACCAAACTGTCATTGACAAATTGGAAATATGCAAACATTTTAAAAAATTATGTGCTATAATTAGTTCACAAAATCGGCATGGTTATTTTGGCAGTTTGCGCTCTGAATTATGCAAATATCTATCCGAAAAACGAACAAGCCGTTTGCCGAAAATACCCGGTTTTGACAGAATGTTATCATATTACAGAATGGGGAGATTTGCATGACTTTCCACGATAGGTTAAATGACTACATTCTGCAGGCTAAATGTTCAAGCAAAGAGCTTGCGCAGGCTTCAAAGCTATCGGAAGGTACAATCAGCAGGTACAGAAAGGGCTACAGAGTTCCCAACGTCCGCGGAGACCACTTCGCCGGACTTACCAAGGGTCTGTACGGGCTTTTGTCAAAACAGGATCCGGACATTACCGAGGAGGAAATTTCCGAGTCGCTCAAAAAGCTGATCGACAAAAGCTACGGCATTGACTACGACACCTTCATTGATAAGCTAAAGCTGCTGTTAAGGGGTTTTGAAATCAGTAATAACGAACTGGGAAGAAGGCTCAATTACGATCCTTCTTATATTTCAAGAATTCTCTCCGGACAGCGCCGTCCGGCGGACATACGCAAGTTTAACGCGAACGTGGCATATTATATAGCCCATCAGAAGGCAGATGAATTAGAGCCTTCGACAATTTGTGAGGTTTTGGGCTGTGACGGCAAGGTCGTTGAAGACCGTGACCGCCTGCAGGAAGAAGTTGAAAATTGGCTGTCATCTTAATAATGATGCAGCAAGGCGATACTTAAATTCACGCGCATTTTTTTCGGCACGCCGTAAAAGGGCGTTTCAGCACATATTTTATCTCAAAGATTCACAGAAACAGCAAATGTCAAACCTCTGTGGAATCCCCCGCAGTTTTTTGAATTAACAGGCACCTCCCTTTTTTTGGCCGGCGCCTGTTTCTTTTTAAACCTTTCTATAATAATGTAAACTGAACAATCCCGATCATCCGATAAACAGTGCAAAAATCATCGAAATATGGTATAATAAATGCAAGGAAAACGGCTGAAAAGCCGCAAAAAGCTTGCATTTGGAGATGATGGGATGTATAAATTCGACAACGGACAGATAAGTTTAGAAGATTTCGGACAGCCGATAGGCATGAATCTGAAAAACAGCAACCGTTGGGTTAAGCGTGCGCAGACGATTCCGTGGCTTGAGATCGAGAAAAAATACGCGAAGCTTTTCTCTAACAAGAAGGGCAATGTGGCAAAGTCACTGCGCCTTGGTCTCGGCGCGAGGATCATCCAAGCCGAGTACGGCTACTCCGACGCCGAGACCCCGCTTCAAATCCAAGAGAATCCGTATCTCCAATACTTTTGCGGCTATAAAGCCTTTGATGACAGCAAGCCCCCGTTTGATCCGTCGATGATGGTCTACTTCCGCAAACGCCTGACGCCTGAGATCATCGGAGAAATCAACGAAATGATAATCTCCGCAGAGCAGGCAAAGCTTGAAAAGGAGAAGGAGAAATCGAGCAAAGACGAATCCGATGACGATGATAAGAACAGCGGAACCATGATCGTTGACGCGACCTGTGCTCCGTCGCAGATCTCATATCCGCAGGATGTATCCTTACTCAACAAAGCCCGCGAGTGCAGCGAGAAAATCATTGATGAGCTGCATGTCAAAGGCGAGCAAAAGCCCCGTACATACCGTAAGAAAGCGCATAAAGACTACACTTCTTACGCCCGCATCCGTAAGCCAAAGGCAAAGCAACGTCGTAAGGCAATCAAAAAGCAGCTTGGCTATCTCAACAGGAACATCGGTCATATTGAGAAAATGCTTGTCGGCGGGAAAGCATTACCTGCTAAATTTGAGCAAAAGTTTTCCACAATCCAAACAATCTACGCGCAGCAGAAAGAAATGTACGTCAACCGCACCCAAAGCGTCAAGGACAGGATTGTCAGTCTGAGCCAGCCGTGGATCCGCCCTATTGTGCGCGGAAAAGTCAAGGCAAAGACGGAGTTCGGTGTGAAGCTCGACATCAGCGTTTGCAATGGCTGGACGCGTCTTGAAAGGCACAGCTTTGACGCTTACAATGAATCCACGGGCTTGAAAGATATGATTGAGCGGTACAAAGAACGAACGGGACATTATCCCGAGCGTGTGCTTGTCGATAAAATCTATCGCACGCGCGAGAACCTGAAATACTGCAAGCAACACAAAATCAGGCTTTCGGGACCGGCTCTCGGCAGACCGAAAAAGGACGCTGAAATCGACAAAAAACAGAATTACATCGATGAGTGTGAGCGCGTCGAGGTTGAGCGCAAATTCAGCCTCGCCAAGCGCAAATGCGGCATGGACATGATAGTGACAAGGCTGAAAGAGACAACTTGCCACAGCATTGCTATGTCCGTTCTGCTTCTCAATCTGAGGAGGATCGAGAAGTTGAGGGCGGAGATATTAGCGTTGCTTTTCCGCAGTTTGAAATTGGGGTTTGTTCAGTAGATATTATAATAATAACCCGGCTCAAATTAAACGAGCCGGGTTTTTAATGTAAATAAAACTCCTGCGTTTTGATTCCGCCGTTACAGAAGCGTTGCCTTACGTTCACGCTTTCCAAAGGCGGACGATAGTGCCCACCGGCACTTATATTATCGTTCCGCCGCCGACAACCACATCGCCGTCGTACAGCACAACCGCCTGTCCCTTTGATATCGCCCTTTGCGGCTCGTCAAACACAACCCTGATTGTGTCTTTGTCAAGCTGCGTAACCGTCGCAGGCTGTTCCTTCTGATTATATCGAACCCTCGCGCAAACGCGCAGGGGGCTTGTAATCTCGTCAACCGTAATCAGGTTGATATCGTTTGCCAAAAGCTCCTTTGAAAGAAGCGAGGCGTTATCGCAAAGCACAACGCGGTTGTTTTCGAGGTCTTTTTCCTTGACGTACATCGGTGCAGGCAGGGCAAGTCCAAGCCCTTTTCGCTGACCGACGGTGTAGCCGATTATACCCTTGTGAGTACCCAAAACATTTCCCTCGGTGTCGACAAAATCGCCCTCGGGGTAGTCCTTGCCGGTGTACTTCCTGATAAACGCGGTGTAGTCGCCGTCGGGCACAAAGCAAATGTCCTGGCTGTCGTGCTTTTCGGCGTTAATCAGCCCGAGACTCCGCGCAACCTCACGCGCCTCGTCCTTTGTCATTTCTCCGAGCGGAAACAGGATTTTCGAAAGCTGTTCCTGCGTCAGAGAATACAGCACGTAGCTCTGGTCTTTTGACGCATCCACTGCCTTTTTCAGCAGATATCTGCCGGACTTTTCGTCGTACTCTACGCGCGCGTAGTGGCCTGTCACCACGCAGTCAAAGTTCAAAACCTCAGCACGGTTTACAAGCTCTTTAAATTTGATAAAACGGTTGCAGTCAATGCACGGGTTCGGCGTTGCGCCGTTTTCGTAGGCGCTAATAAACCGCGATATCACGTTTTCCTTAAAGCTGTCCTTGAAGTTGTACACGGTGTGCGGAATTCCGATGTTCCGGCAAGCGCTGCGCGCGTCGTCAATATCGTCGAGCGAGCAGCAGCTTTTCTCGCTGCACACAATGTCGCCGTTATCGTACAGCTTCATTGTGATACCCTCGCACTCGTAGCCGAGCTTTTGCGTAAGGTACGCCGCGACCGAGCTGTCTACTCCGCCGCTCATCGCAATCAGTGCTCTTTTACTCATATAATTTACTCCGAAAAAATTATTGACCGAGCCTTATCATCTCGTCAATACAGCGCTTTGCGCTGCTGATAGTTTCGTCATCAAGCTCAATTTCCTCGCCGCCGTCGCCGTTAAGGCAGTTGTAAACGTCGTAAAGCGTGGTCGCCTTCATATTCGGGCAAATCAGCTTGAGCGAGAGAAGATAGAACTTCTTGTCGGGGCACATATACTGCAAATGCTCTGCAATGCTTATCTCAGTGCCGATGATGAATTCCTTTTTGTCCGAGTTTACGGCGTAGTTCATAATTCCCGATGTCGAGCCGATATAGTCGGCATACGCGCAGACCTCAGGTGTGCACTCGGGATGAACAAGGAGCTCCGCCTCGGGATGAGCCTTCCTTGCAGCCTCAACGTCGTCCGTGCTCACGCAGGCGTGAATAGGACATCCGCCGTTTAACAGCTTAATATTTTTGTCGGGGCACTGCTGCTTAACATAGCTTCCCAGGTTGCAGTCGGGAATAAACAGAATGTCCTTGTTTTCAATGTTATTTACAATCTGCACAGCCGACGAGCTTGTAACGCAGACGTCGCAAATCGTCTTTAGCTCGGCGGTGGTGTTTATGTAGGCGACAACCGTGTGGTCGGGATAGCTCTTTTTAACCTCGGAGATAAGCGCCTTGTCCATCTGGTCCGCCATTGCGCAGCCTGCAATCGGCTGAGCGAGCATTACGGTCTTTTCGGGGGAGAGAATTTTGCAGGTCTCCGCCATAAAGCGCACTCCGCACATCAAAATATTTTTATTGCTCACCTTTGACGCGTCAACGCTCAATTTGTAGCTGTCGCCGGTGTAGTCGGCAATCTCGCAAATTTCACGCGCCTGATAGCTGTGCGCCAAAATACAAACGTCCTTTTGCTTTTTTAATTCCAGTATTTTTTGCTGGAGCTCTGAAACATTCATCGCTGATACTCCTTTTTGTTTGTTGACTTTATGCGGTTGCCTATATTATACCTTTTTATTTTGAACTATGCAATAAAAATATTATAAGCAAAAACGCAAATTGGCAAAATAACGGTAAAATACCGTATTTTTTACTCATTTTACTTAATAATTATCATAAAATAATACTTTACTTTTTTGTTATCTTGTGTTATAATATCAATAATTAAAAATATGATTTAAACAATTTTCTATATTTGTTTATATTATTCAGGATTTGGAGGAGTTTAAAATGAAGAAATTATTTGCAGCTGTTGCGGCGGTAATGATTATGGCAGTCAGCGCAGTTCCTGCGTTTGCAGTTTCTGTGGATAGCCCCGTGGCGACAACTCAGGCTGAAACTCAGCCCACTACATCCACTGTTAAAAAGGACAACACTCCTGTTTCTCCTAAAACAGGTTCCGACAGCGTAGCTGCTTTCTCCGCAATCGCGCTTACTTCGGTTGCATGCGGTGCGGCAACACTCTTTGCCGTAAAAAAAGCTAAGGCTGAGAAGTAATTTAACAAGGTTTTAAAAAGCCTCTTTGACAAAAAGGGGCTTTTTTTCTTGATTGTTTAATTTTGAATTACGTAAAGAGGTGAGAGCGTGAAAAGAGGAAAAAACAAGGCGATTATCGCCATTATAGTCATTCTCGCGCTCATTTTTGCCGGTGCGGCAGGGTTTATTATTTTTAAGCTTGTGAACGGCGCGGCGGCAAATGACCGTTACGATAAAATCGCGAGCTCTTACGCTTCAAATCTTTCCGAAACAGAGGGAAGTCAGCAAAGCCCGGGCTCACAAAGCACCGAGGCTTCCTCAAAGCTTGCGGAAAATCCCGTGAATGTGGCTGAGCTTCACGCGCAAAATCCCGACATTTACTCGTGGATTTACATTCCGGAGACCAATGTAAATTATCCCGTTGCTCAAAGCGACGCCGACGATAACTTTTATCTCGACCACGATATTTACAAAGGCTACAGCTTTCCGGGAACGATTTACTCGCAGTCGTGCAACAAAAAGGACTACTCCGACCGCGTAACCGTGCTTTACGGTCACAATATGCTCGACGGATCAATGTTCGCTACACTGCACAGATTTTCGGATCAGCAGTTTTTTAACGAAAACAGATATATGTATGTATACACAGAAAACCGCAAGCTGACCTACGAGATTGTATCCGCCTTTGTGTATGACGACAGGCACATTATGAACTCGTTTAACTTTTTGGACGACGCAGTTTATGCCGAGTGGCAGCAGGAGGCGCTCAACCCAAGGTCGGTTTCGAGCAACGTAAGAAAAAATATTCAACTTACCAAAAACGATAAAATGCTTGTTCTTAGCACCTGCCTTAACGGCGGCGGCGAAGGACGTTATTTGGTACAGGGGGTACTGAGAAAAGATGAGCAAACCGGATAACAACGGTTTTGAGTGGGATGATATAAGCAGCGACTCGCAGTTTGTCGTGGGCGACGTGGAGAGGACGGAAGTCAAAAAGGACAAAAAAACCGTCAGAGACGACGTCAGCGACTATATATATATGAACCCTGTCAAAACAAAGAAAAAAAAGTCAGGGAAAAAACAGCACAAATCCCAACGCAAAAAACGAAAAAAGACATGGAAAAAGGTTCTGCTGGCAATCGTTTGCACGCTTATGGCGCTTGTATTGCTCACAGTCGGAACAACCTTATTCCTGATTTTCAAGGGTAAAAACGAACTGTTAATAAGCGATATACAAATTTCCTCGCCCGACGGCATAAACGCCACCGTGCAGGAAGGCGGACAGTATATCGTCTATAACGGCGTGACATATAAATATAATGAAAACGTCACAACCCTGTTGTTTATGGGCACGGATAAGCGTGACCTCAACGACCAAAACGAGCAGGGAACAGGCGGTCAGGCGGACGTTATCGTAATGATGGCGCTCGACTTGAAAAACCGCAAGCTGACAATGGTTAACGTTCCGCGTGACACCATGACCGACGTTGCAATTTACTCCGCAAGCGGGTATTATACCGGTATGAAAAAACAGCAAATCTGTCTTTCGTACGCATACGGCGACGGCAAAAAGACAAGCTGTAACAACACCTTGGCGTCGGTAAGACGAATTTTCTACAATATTCCGGTCAGCACCTACTATGCGCTCGACCTCGACGGTATAGCCGCGATGAACGACGCGGTGGGCGGAGTTGACGTAGTATCTCCCGAGACTATCAATAAGTTTAAGGAAGGTCAGCAGTATCATCTGCAGGGCGGCGACGCGGAGTCGTTTGTTCGAGATAGAGTTCACGACAGAGCAGACGCCAATATGCTCAGAATGCAGCGCCAGCAGGTTTACGCAAGGAGCTTTATGAACACGGTTATGAGCAGCGTAAAAAGGGATCCGTCCACAGCGGTTGACCTGTTCAACGACAGCGCTCCGTATTCGTGCACAAACCTGAACGCGGCAAAGGTTATGTATCTTGCGCAGGATGTTGCGCTGCACGGCTCACTGAGCGCAGAGATTGTCACTGTCCCCGGTAAAACAACGCTCAACGCAAACGAGCAGGCTGAATTTAATATCAGCGAAAAGGAATTCTACGAGCAGTTCCTCAGCGTATATTACGAAAAAATGTAAAAATTGGTTGCTCAATAGACAGCAACCAAAACCATATAATAAAAAATAATTGTAGGGTTCGGTCTTGACCGAACCCTCGTTTTGTATGTGCGGATTTTTTGTTTTCGGTATTTAGTTATATCAAAACCTGATCAAATTCGTACAGAGCCTCGTTAATTTCAAAACGGTTATAATTCTGTTTTAGAATAAAGAACTCTATAATTATATCAAATTTACTGCTGTGCGACAGCGCGTAGCCTGCCTTCATAAGCAGCTCCTTTGTCTCGTCAATGTCGAGCTCAAGAGCGACGGCAAAAGCCGCGGCGGTCTGTTTTGAGGGCTTGTACTGCGGATTTGTGCGGATTTTCGAGAAAAGCTTGCGGTCTATTCCGGCTTTTTTGTAGCACTGCGCGTCGGTGATGCCCTTTTCATCAATCTTTCGCAGGAGCATTTCGGAAAAGCTCTCGTCAAGAGAGTTGAGCATATCGCTAAGATTTGCGCCGAAGTTTGGCGCAAATGACTTTTCCTGTGCCATACCGATTGAAGGGGCAGGGGAGGACGGAGCCTTTCGGTTTGCATTTGAGCGGAATAATTGTGCTGCCGAAGCCTTCGGCGCCGAAGTAGCCAGGGGAATATCGGACAGCGCCGCACTTCCTTCAAACGCGGAGATATCCTCGTAATTGCTGTCTATATATTTTGTCAGCTCGATTAAAAGCTCTGAATTCAGGTTTTTGCGCTTTGGTTTAAAGAACATATTATCACCCTCGCGGTCATTATAGCATTTAAAAATATTTTTGTAAATGTCGCTTTTGAAGCGACCAAATCAGCCTTCGAAAAGTCTATTATATAATTGTCAAAGGACAAATAAACTTTTCGGAGGTAATTATTATGACAAAAAAGCTTAACAACAACATCACTGAAATCGTTTTCATTCTCGACCGCAGCGGTTCGATGAGCGGACTTGAAAAGGACACAATCGGCGGCTTTAACGCTATGATTGAAAAGCAGAAAAAGCAGGACGGCAAGGCGTATGTTTCCACGGTACTGTTCGATCATGAGAGCGTTGTGCTCCACGACAGGCTGCCGCTTGAGCAGATTAAGCCGATGACCGAGGATGACTACACGGTGCGCGGCTGTACGGCGCTGCTCGACGCAATCGGCGGAGCGGTAAAGCACATCGGCAATATCCACAGATACGCAAGGCCTGAGGACGTGCCCGAGCACACGATGTTCGTAATCACCACCGACGGACTTGAAAACGCCAGCAGAAAATACAACAGCCGCGACATCAAAAGGCTTATCGAGAGCAAAAAGGAAGAGGGCTGGGAGTTCCTGTTTATCGGAGCGAACATCGACGCGATTGAAACCGCAAATGACTACGGAATAAGCGCAGATAGAGCCGTAAACTACAACGCCGACTCGCAGGGCACCGGAGTTGTGTTTGAGGCGGTCAGTGAAACGGTGGCGAAGTTCCGCGGAGGTCAAAAGGTTGCGCCGTGCTGGAGCAAGAAAATCAACGACGACTACAACAACAGATAGTGCAAACAAAAATACCGGTTCATCGCTTAGCGGTGAACCGGTTAGTCATTTATTTAGTTTGCTGAGCTTGAAGATGAAGAACCCGATGAACCGGAGTCTCCGCCCGTGAGCCTGTCCTCATAAATGAACTTGGCAAACTCCAAACGCTGCTTGTTCATATCGGCAATCGCGATAACCGAACCTGCAGGAGTGTTGTTTTCGTAGTACCAAAGTCCCTCTGTAGGAACATAACTCTGCTCAACGGTGTAGGTCAGGTAAGTCGGAGCGTGAGAAACCAGAGCGGTAATCTCGTCCTTCTTGAGGTTGGTTGTAACCATAGGACCGACCGAGCTTACGATTGAAACAATCTTGGTGAGGTCAGCGCCCTTGAGGTCGTTGAACATCTTTTCAAGAAGCTTTCTCTGTCGTGAGGTTCTATCCCAGTCGTCGCCGTCAATACCGATTTCGTTGCCGTCCTCGTTGGTGGAAAGACCGCGGTTACGCGCGTACCAAAGCGCCTCCTGACCGTTCAGGTGAACTATGCCCGGAGCATTGGTGATGGTCTTGGGGTTGTCAACCTGCTCGTTTTTGTACATCTGATAGTTGATGTAGTCAATTTCGTCCTGAGTAACTTCCATATCAATACCGCCGAGGGTGTCGATAATCTCAATAAAGCTGTCAAAGTCAACAACCGCGTAACGGTCGATTTTGATACCGAAGTTTGTCTCGATAGTCTCTATAGTCAGCTTAGGTCCGCCGTAGGTGTAAGCGGCGTTGATTTTGTTCTGACCGTAGCCGGGAATATAAACGTAGGTGTCGCGCTGGAACGAGGTGAGCTTAAGCTTTTTGTGCCAGTTGTCAATCGACATCATAATCATTGTGTCGGTTCTGCCGTGCTCGTCGCCGTCGCTGTTATCCTCACCGAAGAGCATAACGTTGAGCACCTTGCTGTCCTGAAGCAGCTGTCCGTCACCGATTGTAAGCTGAGTTCCGTCGCCGGTCATCTCTGCCGATACGGTAGCGGATACCGAGTCGGATTTGTCGCTTGACGGAGCCGTAAAGTCCTCAAAGTTCATAGAGTTAAGCAGTGCGTAGTAATAAACCATTGCGCCGCCGCCCAGCAAAAACAGTATTGAAAATATAAGACATAAAATTCTTAATGCTCTGCCTTTTTTGTTGTAAAGCTTAAACACCTGGGTGTTTGAGCTTATATCAACATAGTGGCCGTTAGAATTCGCCATATTAATCCTCCTGTGTTGATAGGAAAGCTGTATTACAAAATTTTATAAATAGACATATAATATTATACCACATAATTCCAATCGATAATTCTTTTATAGAACTATATGCTTTACGTGTGACGAAATTTGCTGCCGAAAATAGCGCTTTTTTGATGCAGATAATCAAATTTGTGATATTTTTGTGAATATCGGGTGCTGGTTTTAACGCGCGTATTAATTCAGCTCGTCGAGGGCAAGGTAGAACGACGGCAAAAATTCGCGCTCAAAAACCTCTGCCTCGGGCAGCTTCATATCGTCGATTGACTTTTGGATTGTCTCCTTAGCCATTCTGAATTCATCGTTGCCCATGCGCATTTCCTCAATGCACTTTATAAGCGCCGAGTACCTGTCGGCTGCCTTTACAAACACATGCAGCTTGTCGTCGTCTTTGCCGTTTTGCTTTAGGATTGTGCTGTAGTCGTCCCTGAAATCCTCGGGCAAAAGCGAGATAAGCCTGTCCGCGGCTCTGTCCTCAATCTGCTTGTAGGCGTCGATAATTTCGGGATTTTGATACTTTATCGGCGTTGGCATATCGCCTGTGATAATCTCTGTGCTGTCGTGAAAAACCGCGAGCAGCGCCGCGCGCTGGGCGTCGAGCTCTCCGCCGAAGCGCTTGTTGTGAATAAGCACCAAGCAGTGGGTTAAAATCGCCACCTGCTGGCTGTGCTCGCTGATATTTTCGAGCCTTGTGTTGTTCATCAGTCCCCAGCGGTTGATGTACTTCATCCGCGAGAGCATTGCGTAAAAATGAGATGACGTCATAGCAAAATCTCCAAACAAAAATTTTTATTAAAAATAGTGCAAAAATATTCAGTATGTGTTATAATATATTGATACTATACTTATTATACTGTTTTTAAGACAAATGTCAAAGATGTTACGGGGAGAATTTTAGATGGGCGACAGAATACAACGCTTTAAGCCGAGAAACGGCCACTTTTTTCTGTTCACATTCCTTGTGGGCTTGATTACAGCGGCAGCGTTGTTCATACCTTTTATTGTTTATCAGGGAGGGGTATTTTATTACTACGGAGATTTTAATGTTCAGGAAATTCCGTTTTATCAAATGCTCCACTCATCGGTCAAAAGCGGCGAGCTCGGCTGGAACCACCTGACCGACTTGGGCTCGGACACAATTTCGAGCTACAGCTTTTACCTTTTGGGCAGTCCGTTTTTCTGGCTGACCATTCCGTTTGACAACGATTTTGTCCCGAACTTAATCGGGCCTTTGCTGATATTAAAATTTGCCTGTGCCTCGGGCGCGGCGTATCTGTTTTTGCAGAGGTACGTTAAGTACAAGCCGTTCGCGGTTTTGGGCGGACTGCTGTACGCTTTTTCGGGCTTTTCAATTTACAACGTATTTTTCTTCCACTTTCACGAGCCGATGATAATGTTTCCGCTGCTCTTGGCGGCGCTCGACTGCTTTTTGTACGACAAACGCAGGGGACTTTTCGCGGTCGCGGTGTTTGCGGCGTGCGTTGTAAACTACTACTTCTTTGTGGGACAGGTGCTGTTCGTGGTGATGTACTACCTGATGGTCACCCTCACAAAGACCTATAAATTCAAAATTACCGAGTTTTTGCTCTTGGCGCTCGAGGTAGCAATCGGCTTTGCAGCCACGGCGTTTATACTTTTGCCGTCGGTTTTGGGACTAATGGGCAATCCGAGGCTCGACACCTTCCCCAAGGACTGGAACGCCCTTGTGCACGACAAGCCCCAGCGCTACTGGTTGTCGGTGCTCGCGTTTTTCTTTCCTGCGGATATGCCGGCTATGCCGACCTTTACCCCCGAGTCGAACTGCAAGTGGGCTTCCGTCGCGGGATGGCTTCCGCTGTTCGGTATGACCGGAGTTATCGCGTATTTACAGCTCAAAAAGCGCGACTGGATAAAAAAGCTAATCTGCCTTTTGATACTGTTCGCGATGGTTCCCGTCCTCAACAGTATGTTCCAAATGCTCAACACCTCGATTTACTACGCGAGATGGTACTATATGCTTGTGCTGCTGTTCGTGCTGGCGACTATCAGGGCGGTAGAGAACAGGCGTACAAACTGGAAACGCGCTTTAATCTGGTCGTCGTGTATCACGCTCGGCGCTACTCTGCTTATCGGCTTAATGCCAAAGACCGTCGAGAGCGAGACCGGCGGCGAGGATTCGTACACCATAGGCGTTCAGGCGGACAATGCCCGTTTTTGGGCGTATGCTCTGGCGGCTATGATTTGCCTGCTCGGCTTTGCGCTTATTATTAAAAAGTTCGGCAAAAACCGTTTTGAGTTGGTCACAGCGTCAACAATCGCTGTGCTTGTCGCGGCGCTTTTGACCTCGTACTTTATTATCGGCACAGGTGTGCTGAGCAGCTCGACAACCTCGACAATCAGAAAAGATATAATCAACTCGCGCTCCGATATTGAAATTGACGATTTGGAGACCGAGCGAAGCGACTTTTACAAGTGCGTTGACAACACCGCAATGTACTGGAAGGTTCAGAGTATCAATTGCTTCCAAAGCTCGGTTTCGCCGTCGATAATGCAGTTCTACGAGAAAATCGGAATTAAACGCGACGTTGCCTCAAGACCTGATTTTTCAGCCTACGGGCTCAGACCGTTTTTGAGTACAAAGTATTATTTTGACTACAGCCTTGACAACGGCGACTACACCATCGACAAAAGCTTTGTCGATAACAAGGGCGTTACCAAAATGCCGGGTTGGAAATTTATTAAGTCAAACAATAACTTTGATATTTATTTGGATGAAAACTACATCCCCATGGGATATTGCTTTGACAGCTATATCACCGAGGAGGAGTTTGAGCGGATCAGGGAGAAGGACCGTCCGCAGGCTCTTGTAAACGCGATGGTTTTAAGCCATGAGCAGATGAAAAAGTATTCGTCCATCACCGGCTACACCGACGAAAAGTACGCCGCGCTGTACAGCCAAAATCCCGGCAGGTTCAAAAGCGTTGTGGATAATTACAGCTTCGGTACTCCCCAGCTTGAGCAGGCTTGCAATAAGCTTAAGGCGGATTGCTGTTCGTCGTTTGAGTACACCAAGGAAGGTTTTACGGCGAAGTACGAGAACAAGGGCGGCGAAAAGCTGATGTTCTTTACCGTGCCCTACAGCGAAGGCTTCACCGCCGAGGTAAACGGCGAGGCGGTCGAGGTCGAAAAGGCGGATTACGGCTTTATGGCGGTTAAGGTTCCGGCAAAATCAAGCTGTGACATCGTGTTTAAGTACCGCACGCCCGGGCTTGACCTCGGAATAAAAATTACACTCTGCGCCGCGGCGGCATTTGCGCTTTATATGCTTGTTGTGCTGATTACGGCGGTTGTAAAAAGGGTGCTCAGAAAAAGAAAAAACAATATTCGGGAAAATTGGAGAGATATAAAATGACTTTCGGTGAGAATATTTTAAAATACCGCGACGAGTTTTTTGACGACCTCGGCAAGCTGCTGAGCCTTGAATCCGTCGACGGCGCAAAACCGGAGGAATGTAAAAAGGCGCTTGACTTTATCCTGTCACGCGCAAAGGACTTCGGACTTGACGGCGAGCTCGTCTCGGAGCACAGCGGTCACGTTCAGCTCGGAGAGGGCGGAAAGCTCTGCGGAGTGCTCGCGCACCTCGACGTTGTTCCGGCAGGTAATAACTGGAGCTTAAATCCGTTCGCTCTGACAGAGCAAAACGGCAGGCTCTACGGCAGAGGAATTGCTGACGACAAGGGAGCGGCGCTTGTGAATCTGTACTGCCTGCGTGCGATTAAGGAGAGCGGCGTTCAGGGCAAAAACACCCTGCGCGCGATTTACGGCACGAGCGAGGAAACAGGTATGAAGGATATGGACGAGTACTTTAAGGCTCAGCCCCTGCCCGACCTCGCCTTTACCCCCGACAGCGAGTACGGAATTTGCTATGCCGAAAAGGGCATTTTGCAGGTAGAGATAAGCACTCCTTCAAACGAAGCTAAGGTGCTTTCGCAGTTCCATTCGGGCAAGGCGGTCAACGCCGTGCCTGATTTGGCTTACGTTATGCTCGACTCCTCAAGCTACGACGAGCAGAGGCTGATGCGCTTTGCCGACGCGAGCGACGGAAGCTTTGAGTTCAACTACACAATCGACGGACTTATGATTATCAGCCGCGGAAAGGCGGCTCATGCCTGCGAACCCGAAAAGGGCTTCAACGCCGCGGCGGCGCTTATTGATTTAATTGCCAACGCCTACGATGTCGAGGATATCGGAGCGCTTTGCTCGTTTATCGACTACGCCCTCAACTGCGAGACAAACGGCAGGTCGTTCGGAATCAAGATGAAGGACTCCGTCTCGGGAGCGCTCACCGTAAACCTCGGCGTTGTCCATATTGAGGACGGTACCTCTAAGGCAAAGCTCGACATCCGCTATCCCGTGACCGTCAACGGCAACTACATTTTCAGGCAGTTAAAGAGCGTTGCGGAGCACAGCGGAATAAAAGCCGAGGTTATCCACCACGAAAAGCCGCTCTATGTTGAAAAGGACAGCGAGCTGATTGAGCTTCTCTCCGGCGCATACGAGAGCGTTACCGGAGAAAAAGCTGAGCTCTACTCAACAGGCGGCGGAACCTACGCGCGCAAGCTCGGCGGCAGGGGAGTGGCGTTCGGACCGAACTTTAAGGGCGACGACATCCATATGCACAACGCCGACGAGAGCGTTGACAAAGAAAATTTCCTAAAGCATATGCAGATTTGTTTGCAGGCAATGTACCGCTTGTACACGGAATAAGGGATTGATTATGAGTAAGGAAAAAATTGTAAAAAAGCAGGCGAGAGAGGCCCTTAAGGGCAATACCCTGCCGATTATCGCGGGAATGTTGTTGTCGGCGCTTGTGTTCGTAATGCTTCAAAACATTATGTACGTTCTGATGATCGCCTTCGACGCGATTGACCTTGAATCAGAGCGAATGAACGCAGGCTCGGACTTGCCGTACTTTTTGGTGCTGACAGGAACGATAATCGCAGGAGTCTTGCTCTCGCCGTTCATTAACGGAATGTACAAGGCGGCGGCAAACGCCGTGATTAAGAAGGAAAACGACATTACCGATTTGTTCTGCTTCTTCCGCGGATTTAGAAGATACCTCAAAACACTTCTTGTAAATATGACGGTGTTTTTGCTGTACGCGGTGACAGTCAGCTCTGTGAACGCGCTGTTAAAGACATTTGCCGACCCGGGCGATATTATCCGCGGCTTGGCTTCAGGCGTTGCAGGCTTTTTGGCTTACGCGCTGTTTATGCACTATCCGCTCTGCCTTTACGCTGTCGATGACAGCCGCAGCGCAGGCAGATATATGTTCGGTTATATCGGCTTTTCATTCAGGCATTTTTGGGCGCTGATTAAGCTGATTTTCAGTATGCTCGGCTGGATTTTACTCTGTTTCTTCGTAGTACCGGTTCTGTATGTAGGACCTTACGCGCTATGCGCCGCAATCAATTCCGCATACTGGCTGAAAGAGGCTGACGACGAAAAGTCACGCGGCAATATTCAGCAGAATTACACAGGATACACACAGCAATATAGGTGATTGTCAAATGGTAGTTTCACTTTGTATGATAGCCTACAACGAGGCTGAGGCTATTCAGGGACTGTTCAGCGATATCTCGCTGCAGGACTATCCCCATGAAAAAATCGAGATTGTTTTTGTGGACAGTATGTCCACCGACTCGACATATGAGAGAATGGAGAAGTTCAAAAACACCGACTACGGCTTTATGGACGTGCGGATTGTCCAGTGCGCCAAGCGCAACCAGGCGTTTTCATGGAACGCCGCGCTGATGACCGCCACAGGCGACGTCATCATCCGCGTTGACGCTCACGCGCGTATTCCACGCAACTTTGTTTCGCGCAACGTCTATAACCTTAAGCAGGGAGAGAACGTTGTGGGCGGCGGACGTCCGAACATCAGCTCAAACGTGAGCTCTTGGAAGATGACCTTGCTCGCCGCCGAGGACTCGCTTTTCGGAAGCTCCGTCGCGGCGTACAGACGTCCCTCAACGCAGAAGGAGTATATGGACAGCCTTTTCCACGCGGCTTACCGCAGAAAGGTAATCGCCACGGTCGGCGGCTTTAACGAGAACCTCGGACGTACCGAGGATAACGAGTTCCACTACCGTATCCGCCAGGCAGGCTTCAAAATGTGCTGCTGCCCCGACATAATTTCATACCAACATTCGCGAAATACGCTTAAAAATATGGTAAGGCAAAAGTACTCCAACGGCAGGTGGATAGGCCTGACGGTTTCGGAGTGCCCGGGATGTCTTTCGTACTTCCACTTTGCGCCGTTTATATTTGTTGTGGCGCTTATCGCGCTGATAATTCTCGCGATTTTCGGGCATCCCTTCCTGCTTTATATCCTCTTGATAATTTACGGAATGTTCGATTTCGTAAACACGGTCGGCTGCTGTACGGTCAAAAATATGCAGCCTCAGTTTGCGCTTTTGCCGTTTATTTTCCCGTTGCTTCACGTGGCATACGGTGTGGGTACAATCGTCGGACTGCTTCAAATTCCGTTTTGGCGCAGAAAAATCCGTAACAGCCACGCAAAGGAGCATATCGAAAAGGTTAAGCGCAAGGTAATCAAACACACGGTGGTCAGAGACTATGAATAAAGTTGAGTTAACCCCTGAGCTTTTGCGCGAGCTGCAGCTTAAGCAGCTTCCGATGCTCGAGTATTTCAGGGACTTTTGCGAAAAAAACAACCTGACCTTCTACCTCATCGGCGGAGGTCTTATCGGCGCGCTCCGTAACGGCGGATTTGTGCCGTGGGACGACGACGTTGACGTTATGCTTCCGCGAGGGGATTACGAAAAACTGCCCAAACTCTGGCGCGAACAGCACGCCGACGGCAGGTTTAGGCTTTTGAAAACCGACGACGAAATGTTCACCGGCAACATCTTCATCACTATCACCGACACCGATTACACAATGGTAAAGACAAACCAGACTACGGTGGATATCCCCCACGGACTTGTGCTTGACGTTTTTCCTCTCGACGTTGCACCCGACAGCCGGTTCGCGCGTAAAATGCAGTTTGTCTGGACAATGATTTACTCGCTGTTTTTGGCGCAGGTTGTGCCCGAAAACAACGGCGGACTGATGGCCTTCGGCAGTAAGGTTCTGCTCGGGATTTTCAGGGGCAAAAAGATTAGAAACAAAATTTGGCGTATGGCTGAGAGCCATATGACAAAGTACAAGCTCAGCGAGAACAAATGCGTTACCGAGCTGTGCGCAGGGCCTAAGTGGATGCGCCCCGAGTACCCCAAGCGGATTTATGAGGGCGTTGATTACGTAACCTTTGAGGGCTTGCGTATGCCGTGTATGAAGGGCTACGACGAGTACCTCACGATGGTTTTTGGCGACTATATGACGCCTCCGCCTGCGGACAAGCAAAAGCCTCACCACGACGTGGCGTATCTCGATTTGAACACGCCCTGCGAGGTGTACGACAGAGAGCATAAAGATGAATTTACAAGTTGACGGCTGGAGCGCGGATTACTACGCACGATTTGTGGAATACTTAAAAACTTTTGCGGACGAAAAGTACAGGAGCTTTCATTCCGCACTTGTTCCGACCGAGCAAGTAGATACCTTCCTCGGCGTTCGTATGCCGAAGCTCAGAGAGCTTGGAAAAGAGATTTCCAAAGGCAATCCGAGGGATTACCTGAATATGCAAATCAGCGGATATTACGAGGAAAAAATGCTCCGCGGTATCGTCACCGGACTGATAAAGCCGAGGGACTTTGATGATTTTACAGCGCTTGCGGACGATTACATTCCGTACATCAGCAATTGGGCGCTGTGCGACTGCTTTTGCTCGGGCTTAAAATACGTCAAAAAGTGCCGTGCGGAGTTCTTTGCGCACATCAAAAGCGTTTATCTGACGAGCGAAAATCCTTGGGCAATCAGAACCGCACTTGTACTTATGCTCGACTACTACCTTGACGGCGAGTACATCGACGAGGTTTTGAGCCTGACGGACAGCGTAAATAACGACCACTACTACGTAAAAATGGCGCAGGCGTGGCTAATAGCTACCGCCGTCGCAAAGTGTGAGGAAACAACGCTAGAGTACCTCAAAACCGCGAAAATCCCAAATGACGTCTTTAACAAGGCAATTCAAAAGTCGCGCGAGAGCTTTAGAATAAGCGATGAAACAAAAGAATATTTGAAAACACTTAAGAAGTGATTGACAAATAGAAAATTTGTAATATAATAGTATTAGAGGTTGTCTTCGGGGCGGAGTGAAATTCTCCACCGGCGGTGAGCGGAAGTTTTTTCGTAAGTCCGCGAACAGGTGTTTTGCCTGCCGAGCCTGTGAGATTCAGGCACCGACGGTTATAGTCCGGATGAAAGAAGATGCAGAGCGGCTCGGCCGCATATTTTGCACCATAATACCCGACGTACAATTTGTGCGCCGGGCTTTTTGTTTTCCAAGGACAACTTTAATAAATCTTTGGAGGTCTTTTTATGGCAGACACAAAACAATTTTCAACAGGCAAAAAAATTGCCGCAATGGCAATGCTCACGGCGCTTGCCTTCGCGGCGGACTTTTTCCTCAGAATTCCGAACATCGCAGGATTTCTGACCTACGAGCCCAAGGACGTTGTGCTCACAATCGGCGCGTTCATCTTCGGCCCCGTGGCAGGGCTTGTAATGGCGCTTTTGGTGTGCTTGCTCGAAATGGTAACCGCAAGCTCAACGGGCGTTATCGGACTTTTGATGAACTTTTTGGCTTCGGCAACGTTCGTCGGCGTAGCCTCGGTAATCTACTACCGCAAAAAAACAATGCTCAGGGCGGTTATCGGACTGGTTGCAGGCTCGCTGTCGATGATAGCGGTAATGCTGCTGTGGAACTACATTATGACGCCGATTTATATGGGCGTTCCGCGCCAGGCAGTGCTCGAAATGTTCCTGCCCGTGCTCATTCCGTTCAACGCGATTAAGGCAGGTCTTAACTCGGCACTCGTGCTGCTGCTTTACAAGGCGGTTGTAACGGCTCTGCGAAAGGCAAAGCTTGTTCCCACGCGCGAGAGTAACGACAGCACAAACAAAACCACAAATACGATTATCGTCATAGTGGTCTCGGCTGTGGCGGTAGCGACAATGCTGCTCGTAATGCTGATTTTTGCAGGCATAATTTAAAGCCGCCGCACAGGGCAAACGGCTTGACAAAAACAAACTATTTCTTATTTAAAACTATTCCTTGACAAATTATCATTAGGTGGTATAATTAAAGCAATAACAGAGTAGAAACCAATGCGTAAAGTGGTTTGCGGACGGGGAGTTGCCGTGAACACGAAAGGCTTTGCCTGCGGTGTCGGTTTTGCATCCCGCTGTATTTATTGACGTATTTTAGCGGGCAGTTATTCTGCCCGTTTTTTTATTTTTAGGGGGTATAAAATGTCAGGACTTAAAGTGTTTGTTAATTCTGCAAAAGAACTAAAAAAAGTCTATTCGCTTGCGGCAATCGCGATGCTCCTTGCGCTCAGGGTAGTGCTGGGAATGTTCGCAAACGCGACTCTGCCGATGTTCGGCGGAACAGTAAAAATCAGCGGAGCGTTCTTGCCGATTGCTATTTGCGGCGCTATGTTCGGCCCGATTCCTGCCGCCTTGGTAGGAGCGCTGGGCGATGTAATCTCATTCTTAATCGCGCCGGGCGGAGCGTATATTCCGGGCTTTACAATCAGCGGAGCGCTGACGGGCTTAATCTATGGCTTCGCGCTGTACAAGGACAACGTAACAATCCCGAGGGTAGTCATCGGATGGCTGATTAATATGATAGCCGTCGAGACGTTTTTGGCGGCGTTTTGGTTTTACATCTTCTTCAATCCGGGCTATGAAACGCCGTACCTCGTGTTTTTATCAACGCGCTTCATCAGCGTTGCGGTCAAGTGTATTCCCGAAATCCTGCTGATTTTCGGCGTGGGCAAGCTGACCGCGAAGCTCGACAACCGAATAGGGAAGAAAGCGTAAATTTCAGGGGCGGATTTTCCGCTCCTTTTTTTGTGCAGAAAACTGCTATTTATAACCCCGCCGTTGAAGAAACATTACCGCACAATTACGCTGTTCAAAGGCGGGCAAGAGCGCCCACCGGCACTTGACAAGCTTGTCTATTGGTGATAGACTTATTGTATAATTAGACAGAAAGAGGATAAAAATGAAAAATCTCGGACTTGTAGAGGGAAAATTTTGCGATTTAGTGTGGGCAAACGCGCCGGTTACAACGGCTCAGCTTATAAAGCTTTGCGAAAAGGAGCTTAACTGGAAGCGCACAACGACCTACACCGTGCTGAAGCATATGATAAACCGCGGTTTGTTTGAAAACGACAACAAAACCGTGCGCGTGCTCATTACGCGCGATGAATTTTACGCCGACCAAAGCAGGGAGTATGTCAGCGAGCAGTTTGAGGGCTCTCTGCCTAAGTTTATCGCGGCGTTTACCTCAAAATCCAAGCTCAGCCGCGAGGAAGCGGAGGAGCTTAAGCGGATGATTGACAACGCCTCGGAGGACTGAAATGCCGTCAATGATTAGTTTTGTAAAAACGCTGGTTTCGATGAGCGCGTCGTCGGTCTGGATAATCTTAGCTGTTATAATTTTAAGGCTGATTCTTCGCCGTATTCCCAAGCAGGGAAGAGTGCTGATGTGGATTTTGCCTGCGGTAAGGCTGACGGTTCCGTTCAGGTTCGAATCGCGGTTCAGCGTAACGCCCGAATTTACAAAGGCGGTTCCTGCGATGTCGCCCATATATTCCGCGCCCGTCAGCCGTGCTGAAATCATAATGACCGTAATTTGGGCAGCGGTCACACTCGGAATGTTGCTTTATATGATTATAAGCTTTGTGCGGCTGAAAATCCGCGTGCGCGCAAGCCTTAATCTGAGGGATAATATTTTTATCTGCGATACTATCAGCTCACCGTTTGTGCTCGGTGTGATTCGCCCGAGGATTTACGTGCCGTCGGATATTGACGGCAAGGCGCTCGACTATGTTCTTATGCACGAGCAGGCGCATATCAGGCGGCTCGATACCGTCTGGAAGCCGCTCGCGTTTTTGATACTGAGCGTTCACTGGTTCAATCCGCTCGTGTGGGCGGCGTATGTGCTGTTTAACCGCGATATAGAGCTTGCATGCGACGAACAGGCGGTTAAAAATCTTACGTTTGGCAGGCGTAGGGAATATTCCACCGCTCTGCTTGACTGCTGTACAAAAAATTCCTTTACGGCGGCGTGTCCGTTCGCGTTTGGGGAAAAGCCGGTTAAACAGCGGATTAAAAGCGTGCTCGGCTACAAAAAGCCGAAGCTTGTTTATAAGCTCGCCGCGGTGGTCTGCTGTGCCGCGGCAACGTTGCTGTTCCTCACAAATCCCGTGACGGCAAAGGTCGTTCGCGATAACAGTGTGGTTTCGGTAAATCCGCTTAAAAATATTTGGGACGAACCGCCTGTAACTGAACCTGCAACTGAGCCTTCAACTATCGCACCTACCGAAACGGTTGAGAAAGATGAAGAACCACACGTGGAAGATTATGCCGAAGCGGAGTATTCATCTAACTCCGAAGAAATATACTACGAGGCGGATAATTACAGCGGCTATGAGGCGGAGGATAATAATTACAGCGAGGATTATTTGGATAACAGCGGAAATGAACCTGTCGGATATGTCGAACCCCAGCCATTTGAGAGCGACACTGAAAAGTATGTGCTTGAAAAGAACTGGTGGGAAAACCCGGTAATTTAGTCTCTGCTCATTAACCGCACGAAACGGATATGAGGTTATTTTTCAGCTTCAGCAGCATTGATATTACGTCGTACAGGAATCCCAAAAATCGGCGCAAAGAACCTCTTGCTAATTTTTCGAGGTTCAATACCAGTAGGGAAAGCGCAATGGAACAACGGGTCGTTGTATCGAGCTTCGTTCTGATGAGTCCCAAGCCGCAGCATCTCTTTGCGAGGCTGAAGCCTCGCTCGACTTCGATACGATCCGTGTTATCACTGTATGCAGTTTTGCGTTCCTCCGGCGTCGGTTCTTTTTTTGGACGCCCCAAAGCCGGACCGGATATACGGATACCCTTGCTCTTGCAGAAAGCTCTGTTGTTCCGATTGCGGTATATCTGATCGACCAGCACCCTTTCGGGATAGCGTCCGGTTCGCTTGCGGTATCTCTCTATTGCCGAGATGAGCACATCCGCTTCATTGTAAGCGTCAAAGGATAATCTCTCTAACCGTGCGAATCCGTTTTCATCAATGCTCATATCCAGCTTTGCACCGAATTCTACCGGAGCTTTTGCTTTGCCGCGCACGATGGGTCGGATATACGGCTGAGAAATACTGACGATGCGGTCTTTGACGCTGTGAACATTGTTGTCATACATGTACTTTTGCTGTTCATACAGCTCTTTGATGACCGTTAACCGCTTGGCTTGCTTTTCGGTAAGAACTACTCCGTTGGCTAATACAAACATATCGATATAGCCGAGGTCTCGACGAATATACTGAAGCTGCTGCTTGATCGCCTTGCGGATCTTTTTCTTGGTACGCTTTTTGCATTTCGCCAAATTCAGATAATCTTTTCTCGCGTTTTTGCGATACATCCTTGGCTTGTAAAAATTGTAGGTATAGCAGATATCGTCTATGATGGATTCAAGATTTTCTCTTGCCTCGTTCAGCAGATTGATGTCCTGCGGGTAAGAGATGTTCTGAGGAGCACAGGTAGCGTCAAGAATCAATGTGCCTTTGTTGTCTGCTTCGGATTTCTCATTCTCTTTGCTTTCAGCATCCTCGCCGCCATCGGAGTGACTGTTGTTATCCGAATCATCGTCTTCATTGTTTTCAGGCAGATTGAATTGGATCATCATTTCGTTGATGTCTTCAAGGATGTCATCTGTCAGACGTTTGCGAAACTCTACCAAAAGTGACGGCGCAAAAGGCGCTTCATAAGAATATCCCGGAAGTCCGATAAAGTATTGGTAGTAGGCATTCTCCTTGATTTGCTCGACAAGCTCACGGTCGGAATAATCATATTTCTTCTGGATCATCAGCGACCCGAGAGCTGTTTGTAAAGGTTTTGCCGGCATACCGGTCTCGCTCGGAAACAGCGCGGCATATTTTATCTCGATGTCGTACCACGGTATACTCGCAGCCTTCTTTACCCAGCGGTTCTCAGGATCCATCTGCATCCCTGCGGGCTGATTGAAATCTGTAAAACTCATTTGTTGATTTCTATGGAACTTATACATACTGTCCTCTAACTTAAGTGCAAGCTTTTTTATTGCTCTTGATTATTTTCTTGCACTTATTATAGCACATTTCGATGAAAAATGCACTGTTTATCGAGAATTTTACTGATTGCTTGTTTTGAAGGCAGTGACTAATTTATAATGTCAGAGGAGAGAGAATTGATTAAAAAATCAATCGAACTTTTACAGTATGACTGATAATATAAGAGCATAAAAATAAGCGCTTCCGTTTTGCGGAAGCGCTTATTTTTTGCGTTTGTTGAGTTGTAAAAATACATTGCCGTACCCGGCAATCCTTTGACGCGTCGTTAGTCCGCGGTCAGTATTAAACCGACTTAGCCAAAGGCGCATTGGATGCAACGTCACGTTGCTATTTTGCGAACTCCGCCGCGCGGCTTTCGCGGATGATGTTAACCTTAATCTGACCGGGATATTCAACTTCCTCTTCAATCTTCTTACAGATTTCTCTTGCGAGGGGAAGCATTCTCTCGTCGTTAACAACCTCGGGCTTAACCATAACCCTGATTTCGCGGCCTGCCTGAATAGCGAACGAGCGGTCAACTCCGCCGAACGAGGAAGCAACTTCTTCGAGCTTTTGCAGGCGCTTGATGTAGTTTTCAACGTTTTCGCGTCTTGCTCCGGGACGTGCCGCTGAAAGCGCGTCGGCAGCCTGAACCAGACAAGCGACGATTGTCTTAGCCTCAACGTCGCCGTGGTGCGCGTGAATCGCGTGGATAACGGCGTCGCTCTCCTTGTACTTTCTCGCCAATTCTACGCCGATTTGGATATGAGTTCCCTCAACCTCGTGGTCAATCGCCTTGCCGATGTCGTGCAAAAGACCTGCGCGCTTTGCAAGAGTCGGGTCAAGTCCGAGCTCGCTCGCCATCATACCGGCGAGGTAAGCGACCTCGATTGAGTGGTTAAGAACGTTCTGACCGTAGCTGGTACGGTAGCGAAGCCGTCCGAGCATTTTGATAAGCTCGGGGTGAATGTTGTGAATACCGACCTCAAGAACGGCGCGTTCGCCTTCCTTCTTGATAGTCGCGTCAACCTCGCGTCTTGCTTTTTCAATGGTTTCCTCAATTCTGGCGGGGTGAATACGACCGTCGGAAATGAGCTTTTCGAGCGCGATTCTCGCAACCTCGCGCCTAACGGGCTCGAAGCACGACAGCGTAATCGCCTCGGGTGTGTCGTCAATAATCAGGTCTACGCCTGTCAGGGTTTCAATCGCCCTGATGTTTCTTCCCTCACGTCCGATGATACGTCCCTTCATCTCGTCATTGGGAAGCGGTACTACCGAGATTGTAGCCTCGGCAACCTGCTCGGCGGCAAGTCTCTGGATAGACAGAGAAATAATGTTGCGCGCCTTCTCGTCAGCTTCTTCCTTAAGCTGCTCCTGATACTCCATAATCTTCACGGACTTTTCGTGAACAAGCTCGTCCTCGAGCTGAGTGAGTAAGTAGCTCTTTGCCTGCTCAGCGGTGTAGCCGGAGATTTTCTCAAGCATTTCAAACTGGCTCTTTTTGAGGGTTTCAACCTCAGCGAGCTTTTGGTCTGCTTCTTTGAGTTTCTTGTTAACTCTCTCGTCCTTTTTCTCGACATTATCGAGCTTGCGGTCGAGGGTTTCTTCCTTTTGCTGAATTCTGCGCTCTTGGCGCTGAACCTCTTTGCGTCGGTCGGAAATTTCCTTTTCGCTCTCGTTTCTGAAGCGGTGAACCTCGTCCTTACCCTCAAGAATAACCTCTTTCTTCTTAGCTTCGGCAGTCTTGATAGCGTCCGAGACAATCTTTTTGGCTTCTTCCTCAGCACTTCCGATTTCCTTTTCGGCAGTGTTCTTGCGGATTTGAATGCCCAAAAATACACCGATCACAGCGCCGACCAACAACGCAGCAACGATGCAGATTATCGCAATGGGTAACTGCATACTTACTGACACCTCCTTAGTTTAGTTTTTTTAAAATCATCATAATTCCATTACAAAAACTTTAAAAGGTGCCGTTAGACAAGATATTCAGTTTTAATCATTTAAATATTTTTTATATAGCCGACAGCCGAAAATCGCCTTAAACGGCTTAAAAATAACCCAAAGGTCATCAAGATTAATAAAAAATATCTATATATAACGGCTCTGTTAAAGAGTCTGGTAAAAAGAATAACAAAAGGCAACTCCATATTACGCCTTTTGCAAATCCATTACGCCATAATAACGGATTATAGAATAATTTTATAACAAATTCAATAATATGTCAAGTCGTCAACCGTGCGAAATGCAGAAAAATAATTACAATATCGAAATTTGTCTGTAAAAAATGCAATATAGTCTTAATCGGGTTTGCAAATTTACAAATCCGCAAAAATGTACGTAGGTTTTTAGAAAAAATTTCAAAAATTCAGCTCTAAATTGCCTTTAAACTATTGAAGAAATGAAAAAAATGTAATATAATAGAGATACCATAATATTAGGAGGAATTTATTATGTCAGTAAAAGTTGCTATTAACGGCTTCGGCCGTATCGGACGTCTTGCTTTCAGACAGATGTTCGGCGCAGAGGGTTACGAAGTTGTAGCTATCAACGATCTTACAGATCCCAAGATGCTCGCTAACCTTCTTAAGTACGACACAGCCCAGAAGGGCTATTGCGGTACAATCGGTGAGAATCTCCACACTGTTGAGGCAGGCGAGAATTCTATCATCGTTGACGGCAAGGAAATCACAATTTATGCTAAGCCCAACGCTGCTGAGCTTCCCTGGGGCGAGCTTGGCGTAGACGTTGTTTTGGAGTGCACAGGCTTCTACTGCTCTAAGGCAAAGAGCCAGGCTCACATTGACGCAGGCGCTAAGAAGGTTGTTATTTCTGCTCCCGCAGGCAAGGACCTTCCCACAATCGTATACAGCGTAAACGAGAACGTTCTCACAGTTGACGACAAGATTATCTCTGCTGCTTCCTGCACAACAAACTGCCTTGCTCCCATGGCTGATACTCTTAACAAGTATGCTCCCATTCAGAGCGGTATCATGAGCACAATCCACGCTTACACAGGCGACCAGATGATTCTTGACGGTCCTCACAGAAAGGGCGACCTCAGAAGAGCAAGAGCCGGCGCTGCTAACATCGTTCCTAACTCAACAGGCGCTGCTAAGGCTATCGGTCTTGTAATTCCCGAGCTCGACGGCAAGCTCATCGGTTCTGCACAGCGTGTTCCTGTTCCCACAGGTTCAACAACAATCCTTACAGCTGTTGTTAAGGGCACAGACGTTACCGTTGAGGGCATCAACGCTGCTATGAAGGCTGCTGCTTCAGAGTCCTTCGGCTACAACGAGGATCCCATCGTTTCTTCAGACGTTATCGGTATGCGTTTTGGTTCACTCTTTGACGCTACTCAGACAATGGTTTCAAAGGTTGCTGACGATCTGTACGAGGTTCAGGTTGTTTCTTGGTATGATAACGAGAACTCCTACACCAGCCAGATGGTTAGAACAATCAAATACTTTGCTGAGCTCGGCTAATAGCTGCTTGGTTTAATATTTGAGCTTAAAGGCTGTCCTTCGGGGCAGCCTTTTTTAGTGAATAATGAATATTGAATAATGAATAATGAAAAATTGTAGGGGCGACCTTAGCACGTCGGCAACCCTTTTGGGCTACGCCCATTTCCCCTAACAGGGGAATCACATTGCTCGCCCGCATAAGCCGAGCGTTCCCATTACACCGTTTTTTGAAAGGAAAAATTGGTTTCCTATCAGCGGGCGTGCACTGCACGCCCCTACAACACAATGATTTAATAAATAATAAAAATATCTTAAAATCCCTTGTAATTTTGTTTAATTTACCGTATAATGAAAATGTAAACATTTTAACTGACTAAAGGAGTGTAGCTATGGGACTTTTTGATAACATTACGAACAAGGCGCAGGGTGCCGTTCAAGGCGCAGGCGGCTCTAATAAATCCGTCGATGTGACCTTTGCCAAGCTCCCCGAAACCTTGGAGGAGTTTATGGCTTTGCCGCAGTCAGCCCTTGCAAATCCGTTTGATACCGCGGCTCTTACCGTGCTTGCCCTCTGCTTTTATCCGCAGGACAAGGAGCTCTGTTATCAAATGCTCGAGTTTCTGAAAGGTCCGGGCACGCTCAGTCCGTATGAAAAGCAGTTTATCAGGGACCGTTTTATGGACAGCGACTACGTGCCGAGGTCGTACTTCAAGGGCGCGACTCCGCAGAACGACTACCTGCCCTCGCAGCCGTACACAATTTCGGTCAGCGAAAATCCGTATTCATACCAAAATCAGGGCTACGCCAAGCTATTTATCAGGTCGGGCGGAGCGGATAGTCCGCGCGAGGTGCTCTTAAGGCTTGCCAAGGACGGCAAGTGGTATCTTTGGGAGCAGTTTTTGCTCGTCGGAATCCGCGCTCCCGAGAGCAGCAACCCCTGGGCATAAATTTAACATAAAGGAGAATTACTATGGGACTTTTTGAGAAGAAATATTGCGATATCTGCGGAGAGAAAATCGGCCTTTTGGGCAACAGAAAGCTCGAGGACGGCAACATTTGCAGCAAGTGCGCCGCCAAGCTGTCACCGTTTTTTACCGGCAGAAAAAAATCTACACTTGATGAAATCAAGGCTCAGCTTGCTTACCGCGAGCAAAACAGGCAGAACCTAAACTACTTCAACGCCACGCGCGTGCTCGGCAACAACACGAAGGTTTATATTGACGACACCCAGGCGAAGTTTGTAATCAGCCGCAAGAGCGACTACCGCTCGGAGAACGCCGATATTATCGACATTGCTCACGTGATCAGCGCGAGGTACGAGGTTGAGGAGCACAAGTCCGAGATTTACCGCGAGAACAACGAGGGCAGGAGAGAGTCCTACAATCCGCCCAGATACGACTGCGAGTACGAGATTACAATTTACATCACCGTAAATTCGCCGTATTTCAGCGACATCCAGTTTGAGCTCACCGACCAAAGACCTGAGAGCCGCTACACCGAGGAATTCAGACGTTACGAGCAGCAGGCTAATGAGATTGTTATGGCGCTGAACGGCAACGCAAATATGGGCAATATGGGCACTGTGGGCGGAATGGCTTACGGACAGCAGAATTTCGGTCAGCAGCAGCCCTACGGACAACAGAATTTTAACCAACAGCAGCCATACGGACAGCAAAACTTTAACCAGCAGCCGCAGCAGCCCTACGGTCAGCAGAACTTTAACCAGCAGCCGCAGCAGCCTTACGGTCAGCAGAACTTTAATCAGCAGCCGCAACAGCCTTACGGTCAGCAGAACTTTAACCAACAGCCGCAGCAGCCCTACGGTCAGCAGAATTTTAATCAGCAGCCGCAGCAACCCTACAAGCAGTCGGCAGGTTGGGTATGCCCCTGCTGCGGAGCAACAAACACCGGCAACTTCTGCGAGAGCTGCGGAGCGAAGAAGAACTGAGAATAGAGTTTTGAGATTAGAGTTTAGTGTTAAGAGTTTAGAGTTTAATTAAGAGAAAAAATTTGATATATATTTTAAAGGCTCCCCCGTCGCGTTAAGCTACGGGGGATTCCCCTGTCAGGGGAAATGTCACGAAGTGACAAAAGGGTTGCCGTTTTCGCCAGAAAAAGCTGTCGTGTTAGCGACTGAGGGGCGGCTTTTCCTTAATTGCCACGCTTAACAATTATTACTTTATAATTTAAATGTAGTGACAGCCTTAGCACGCCGGCAATCCTTTTGTCAGCTTCGCTGACATTTCCCTTAATAAGGGAATCACCTTGCGGCTGTCATCAGAGCAGACGTTTACTCTCGTCCGCAACTTTGATTTAACAAGCAAACCTTAATCGACTTGTTATAAAACGCAATCCTGTTCCGAAATTTACCGGAACAGGCTTTTTTCTTCACCACTATTATCTATCAACTTTTGCAATTAGATTTAACAGTGCGTTTTCACCGTCAGCTAGAGGTTCTACATGGAAATTACGTATAATATACGGACTGCCGTCCTCGAAAAGAGCGATAAAATCACGGCATATCCAATATCCGTCAGGCTTTTTAAAGAACAAAAAAGCTTTATCGTGAGATTCTGTTCCTTCAACTATACAATAGTATGGTAGTTTGTCGGACGCCGTTTTTCTAAAGTATAAGTTTTTATCCATTTGGCTTAAGTCATACAACGTAAAATCAGGGTCAAGCTGTCCCATTGTATTAATTATAGATATAGCATCATTAATATCATTTATTTTTGCGGTTTTCAAAGGAACTTGGCTGTCGGTTTCTAAATAATAATCCGATATTTGTATATTAGAAATTATTCTAAATGTCTCGCTGTTTATTTCTGCCTGCCCGATAGCTTCAAATTTAAATCCGTTAATATCAGCGTATTTTTCCGCGGCAGAGCCCTCATAGCCCCTGATTGTTAATTCCGTTTTTCACCGTTATCGTTGTAGCCCAAAGCACGATCATCAATAAAAGTAACGGATTGTGGAATGGTTACAGTTGTAAAATCACAGCCGGAAAACGCCATTACACCGATTTTGGTTATTGTATCGGGAATATCGATCTCTTTGAGCCTTGTTCCCGAAAAAGCAAAATTACCAATGATTTTTGTGTTTATGCCAAGCTTTACGCTTTCAAGTGCTTCACAGTCACTGAACAAACTGTCGCTGATAACCGTAACGCTGTCGGGCAATTCAATACTTTTTAGGGATTTGCACAGTCTAAATGAAGCTTCACCAATGTCGGTGAGGTTTTTCGGAAGCTTGATTTCCGTCAAGCTAATGCAGTTTAAAAACGCGAAATCTCCGATTTTTGTAAGAGAATCCGGCAATTCTATATGCGTTGTATCCTGTAAACCGTTTCTCGGCTTTCCCGTATTTCCGTCAATATCAGCGGAAAGAGCATTTGAGCATAGACTTGTAATGCCGTTATGAACTATAATTTTTTTCGTGCTTTCGGTGGATTGCCACGGCGGATTTGAAGTCTCATACTCGTTCATATCTCCTTCGCCGTAAATGTCCAGCGTGTCCGTAGCCCAGTTATAATCATAGGATATATTTGGGTTAATCTCATCGGTTTTTCCAGGTCTGTAGTTTTTATCCATAGCGTTCGTCAGGCAGATTACGGAAATTGCCGCAGCTAAAATCACCGCTATGACCGCAACGGCGGTTATCTTTTTGTATTTCGCTAAAAATTTTATCCTCCGCTTTACGTCCGACTTGCCGCTTTGAAGTGAGCTTGTGCCGAGGACGTACCTGTTCTTTGTCGCGGTTTTCAGCAGCAGCTTTGCATAGCGCTGCCTGTTGCCGGTGAATTTGAGCGTGCGCTCGTCGCAGTAAAGCTCAATGTCACGCTTGAACATAAAGAAGCTTACCCAGATAACAGGGTTGTACCAATTCAGGCACAGCACTGCCGCGGCTACGCCCGACCATAAAACGTCGAGGTGTTTTAAATGGCAGAGCTCGTGAATAAGCACAGCTTCTAGCTCGTGTTCACTGTAGCTGTCGGGGATATGGATTGACGGTCTGAACAATCCGGTCAGCACAGGCGTGGTGTCAGCAAAGTAAAGACGAACGCTGCGCTTTATGCCCAGCCTTTCTTTGCAGAAGTTAAAGACTGAGAGTGTTTTTTCGTCACATTCGTGCCGTTTCTTTTTTAGTCCACGTCGGTAAATTATCAAAACAATGATAAAGTAAACGGAGAGTACAAGCGCTCCGGCTGCCCATATCATCGCGAAAAATTCTCCGAAGCGGAACGCGTGAACGTTGGTGTTGTAATATACTCCGTCGCTGTCAGGTTTGTTGTTATCGGGCACGGCGTTCTCACCAAAGGTTAAGGAGTAGCGCGGTTCGTCGTTTTGTCTGTAATAGCCTTCCTGCGAAACGATATTTACCACCGATGATGAAGTGACCGACTGCTCGTCCATTTTCGCAAAATTGAATATCGAAACAGGCGTTGAGGGCAGAACGGGAAAGACAAGCCTTATCAGCAAAATTGCCCAGACAAGGAAGTGCCATTTTGCGCTGATACGGTTTTTGAAAATCAGCTTGAAAACGATAATTAACAGCGCGGTAGCCGTGGTGAAAACCGCGCCTTGCACTATCCAAAACCACAGCGGCTGTGCGACTTGCTCAAGTGCAAACCAAAAGTCAGAAAGAGTGTTGGGGCTCATAGCTTACTCCTTTCCCATTTTGTCAATCAGGCGCAAAAGCTCCTCCGTCTCTTTTTCGGTTAGGTTTGATTCCGACGCGAGGTTGGTGACGAGCATATTTACCGAGCCGTTGTACACGCGGTTTATAAAGCTCTTTGTCTCCTTTAGCCTGCATTCCTGTTCTGACAAAAGCGCGTAATAGCGGAACACCGCGCCCTCGTCGTTAATCGCGGCGGCTTTTTTTGACACAAGCCTGCGGACAAGGGTTTTGATTGTGGAGTCACTCCAGCCGTTACGCGAGAGCGCCTTGCGGATGTCCGTGATGGTCGAGAGCGGATTGCTCCAAAGAAATTCCATTACGCTCCACTCGGCTTCGGAAATGCTGATTTCATTTTTCATATTATCACCCCAAACAATTAAAGATTACGGTTGTAAACTGTAATTATAGTTTACAACCGTAACCTTGATATGTCAAGATGTTTTTAAAATAAAACGGGCGGACACACGGGTCCGCCCCTACGGTATATATTATATGTATTGCTGTAGGGGCATGCAATGCACGCCCCTACATTCAAATAGTTTACGCCTTTTTATACATATTATCGTAGTACTTCATATAGTCGCCGGAGGTGATTTTGTCCATCCACTCCTCGTTTTCGAGGTACCACTGGATTGTCTCGGCAATTCCCTGCTCAAAGGTGTACTTGGGAGCCCAGCCGAGCTGAGTTGTGATTTTTGTATTGTCAATCGCGTAACGTCTGTCGTGACCGGGACGGTCCTTAACGTACTTGATAAGGCTCTCGTCCTTGCCGAGGGTTTTGATGATGAGTTTTACAATCTCGATGTTAGCCTTCTCGTTGTTGCCGCCGATGTTGTAAATCTCACCGATTACGCCCTTGTGGAGCACGGTGTCGATAGCGTTGCAGTGGTCGGATACGTGCAGCCAGTCGCGGATTTGCATACCGTCGCCGTATACGGGGAGCTGCTTGCCGCTCTTGCAGTTGTTAATCATAAGCGGAATGAGCTTTTCGGGGAACTGGTAAGGACCGTAGTTGTTTGAGCAGCGTGTGATGTTAACGGGCATACCGAAGGTCTCGTGGTAAGCTCTTACTACCATATCTGCGCTCGCCTTTGAAGCCGAATAGGGGCTGTTGGGCGAGAGGGGAGTTGTCTCCATAAACATACCGGTCTTGCCGAGAGCTCCGTAAACCTCGTCGGTAGAAACCTGCAGGTACTTAACGCCTTCCTTGTACTCGGTGGAGTACTTGTCGTCGGGGTTAACCTTCCAGAACTTCTTTGCTACGTCAAGCAGAGTCTGAGTTCCGATAACGTTTGTTGTCAGGAAAATCTCGGGGTCGGTGATTGAACGGTCAACGTGCGACTCAGCCGCGAAGTTAACAACGGTGTCAATGTCGTACTTCTCAAAAATCTCAGTGATAGCCTCGCGGTCGCGGATATCAACCTTCAAGAAGGTGTATCTGCTGTCGTTCTCAACGTCCTTGAGGTTGTCGAGGTTGCCTGCGTAGGTGAGCGAGTCGATATTGATGATGTTGTAGTCGTGGTTTTTGAGCATATGATGTACAAAGTTAGAGCCGATAAAGCCGGCGCCGCCTGTTACAAGTACGTTTTTCATAGTGATATTCTCCCTTATTTTTTATTGTTTTTCGCCAGATTTAATAAATACTGACCGTAATCTGTCTTTTCAAGCTCTTTGCCGAGCTTTTCGAGCTGTTCCGAGGTGATGTAGCCTTTTCTCCATGCAATTTCCTCGATACAGCTTACATACAAGCCCTGCATTGACTGGATTGTCTGAACAAACTCCGCCGCCTTGAGCAGACCGTCGGGTGTTCCGGTGTCGAGCCAAGCCATTCCTCTGCCGAGCAGAACAACGTCGAGCTCGCCGTTTTCGAGGTAGAGGCTGTTGATTGAGGAAATCTCATACTCCCCTCTTGCCGAGGGCTCAATCTCCTTTGCGTACTTAACGACCTTGTTGTCGTAGAAGTAAATTCCCGGCACAGCGTAGTTTGACTTTGGGTGCTCGGGCTTTTCCTCGATTGAGATTACCTTGCCCTGCTCGTTAAACTCAACAACGCCGAAGGCTGTCGGGTCGTTAACAGGGTAGCCGAACACGGTCGCGCCGCTGTTTTTCGCCTTTGCTCTGAGGAGCATATTCGGGAAATTCTGACCGTAAAAAACATTGTCTCCGAGAATAAGGCATACATTGTCGTCGCCAATGAACTTTTCTCCGATTACAAACGCCTGGGCAAGTCCGTTGGGCTCCTTTTGAACGGCGTATTCAATTGAGATACCAAGGCGCGAGCCGTCGCCCAAAAGGTTCTGATACAGAGGAGTGTCCTTCTCTGTTGAGATTACGAGAATTTCATTGATTTCCGCAAGCATTAATATTGAGAGCGGATAGTAGATAAGCGGCTTGTCGTAAATCGGCAAAAGCTGCTTTGAAACGTTCTGCGTCATGGGGTACAGCCTTGTACCGCTGCCGCCTGCAAGAATAATACCTTTCATATTGTCATCTCCTTAACCGTATACTCTTTCGGGAGCCATTGTGAACAGATAAACGCAGAATACCGCGAAGGGAAGAATGATGATTGTTCTGAGCCAAAGCAGCGCTCTTACTCTCTTTTCCGCGTTAAGCTTTAATGTGTATTTTTCGTCGGGGTGGTTGAACACCAGCAGCAGTATACCGCAGATTACCGCGATACCCGAGAACAGCGGCTGCAAATGGTCGTACAGCTCGTCCTTGTCGAGAAGGTAGTTGTCGATGTTCATATACTTACCCTCGTCGTTGTACTTAACAGTGTAGCCGAATAAGCGGTAAATAAGGCTTTTGTTGATGAACCTGATTTGGAACATCTGCGAGCCGCGCAGTATCAGCTTTATCATAAGTCCCAGCTGCATTGTAAAGTCGAACAGCGAGTTGTAGAATACCATTTTCTCATTTTGAACAATCAAAATAAAGAGGAAGGGTACGAGAATGTCTATGCGGTAGAACGAGAACGGTGAGAACATTACGTAGTTCATATACACAAGACAAATGGTGTAGATTACGAACTTTTCCGTCCTTACCCGGTCCGTCTTAAGCGTATCAAAAGAGAAGTCGCGTGTGTACGCGTAAATATAGGTTAAAATCAGGAATATAGCGAAGAACGATGCCGGACCGAACGCAGTGCTGAGGTTGCCCGGGAACATATCCATAAGCATTTGTTTTGCCGGACCTGTGTTCATACTCTCCTCATATCCCGGAGCGCCGTTGAAGAAAAGCTTTTGTACAATCATTCCGCTCAGTCCTATGAGCAGCTTGAAGAAAATTTTGTAGATTTTCTTTTCGAGCAGCAGCAGTATCGCGAAATACGCCAGCACGAAAAACGGCTTGATTGAGATTGCGAGCGCCGACCAAAAGATAAACCAGCCCTGCTTTTTGTTGAACAGGCAGTAAACCGCGATGACCGAGGCGCAAATCATAAATATCTCGTTTTGTCCCGAGTAGCACACCGAGATGTAGAGGTAAATCGAGCTTGCCGAAAGAAAAGCCGCCCAAATACCCTTGTTTTTGTCGCCTGTAATCTGTTCGGTTACTTTCTTGGCAAAAATCAGCGTGATTACCGAGATTATAACGAGGAAAAACTTGGAGTAAGCAAGCATTACGGGTGAACCGACAATCGCTCTGCCTGTAAACTTCTCTACGAAGTACAGCGGCAAATTCCAGATTGACCACGGAAGCACGCTCATGAGCTCCGAGCCCATGTGGGTGTGGTGGACGTTCCAGACGTTGTCGGCTGTATACTGGTAGAAGTTCCTTATATTTCCGCCGTCAAACAGGACGTGCCAGAAGTTTACCGACCACTGCGTTAAGCTCTGCAAATCCCACGTTGACGAGGTGATAAAGACAAAGAGTCCCGTTGCGATGGCGAGCAGCCATTCCGCAAGGAAAACCTTGTCGGATTTGTACCTTGTGATAAACGCGTTAATCAATTTCATAAATATCCTCTAACCTATGCAAACATTTTTGAAATAAAATTAAATATCTCTCCGCCGAAGGAAAACACGACAATTCCCAGAAGAATGAGAACCATACCGATTGTTTTCTTGGCGGTAAATTTCTCTTTAAGAAAAATAAATCCGAGTATTCCGACAAATACGTAACCTGCGCTCTCAAAAATAGGGCCTGCGGAAACGTCAACGTATCTGTAGCAGTACATTGTAATCATCATCGAGCAGAAAAACATAATGTACGCGACGATTACCAAGGGGTTAAGGTACTCCTTAAGTCTGCTGTCGTAGGTTCGGTCGGCGCTCTTTTTAAGCAAAATCTGAGAAATTGATGAAATCAGAACCGAGCATAAAAATACGCCTGAAAAAATAATTACCATAGTATCCTTATTCATTGCTCGACACCACCAATACCACGCCCGGGAATACAATCAGCGAGCCGAGAATTTTGTACCAGGTAATCTGGTCGCCCAAAAACAGCGCTCCCCACAGCATACCCCACACAATGCAGATTGCTTTGTTGGTAAACGCCACGGTAAGGGGCATTTTTTTGAGCACCTGCTGCCAGATAATCGCGTAAATTCCGAGGAACAGCACCGCGAGTCCGGCAAACAGGAAGAAGTTAAATGAGAACATCTCATTTTGAAACGCGAGCTTCATAAACACGCCTACAAACGAGTAGAGCAAAAGTATAAAGTGAAGCACCGCGAAGGTTTTAAAGTCAAACTTTTTCTTTTTGTTATCCATTCTTTTTGTCCTCAACACCCACGGTTCTCCTGATAACGTACTGCGGAGAACGGTTAATACTGATGTAAATTCTGCCGACGTACTCGCCAATCATACCGAGCAGCAGCATAATCATACCGCCGATAAACAGCATGGCTGCCATTGTTGAGCTGTAGCCGAGCGGAGCGTTGGGGTGAATGAAAAATTTATTGATAATTACGTAAATTCCGTAGATAAAGCCGATTACTGCAGTGATTACGCCGACAAAGGTGGAAATTCGCAGCGGCTTGACCGAAAACGCCGTAAAGCCGTTAATCCAGAGCAGGAGCAGCTTGCCGATTGTGTAGCCCGACTTGCCCTCGAGCCTTTCACGGTGGTGAACCTCTGCGTTTTTAACCTTGTTGGTAACTCTGATGAGCAGTCCGCTGATGTAGGGGAAGGGGTTGGGATAGCGCAGAACCTCGTCGGTTACGTAGCGCTTGCAGGCGAAGTAGCTCATAATTTTCAAATTCTTTGGCTTACCGATAAGCCACTGAGCCATTTTGTCGTTGACCTTGCTGCCGAAGTTGCGGAAGCCCGAGTGCATTTTGTCCTTATACTCGGCAAAAACCAAGTCGCAGCTGTCGTCAAGTGCGTCAATGAGTTTGAACATCTCGTTTGCGGGCGTCTGCCCGTCGTCGTCGAGGGCAACCGTGATGTCGCCCGTCACGAACGAAAAGCCGGTCATAAGCGCCGAGTGCTGTCCGAAGTTGCGCGCGAGGTCGATTCCCTTGATGTGCGGATTTTCCGCCGCGAGCTTTTCGATTACCGAAAATACGTTGTCGGGAGAGCTGTCGTTTACGAGGATGATCTCGTAGTCATATCTGCCGTCCGCCTCAACGGTGGTGACGATTTCGTCAACAACCGTGCCGATTGTATGCTCCGAGCCGTAGCACGGAATAACAAATGATAGCTTTTTCATTAGGTTATTTTACACCCTTTTCCCATTCATTTCTGAGGATTGCCATAAATACCATATCATAGGGAGTGCCGTCGATGATAACGTCGTCCCTGAACGTGCCCTCGTACTTAAAGCCTGCTTTTTCGTAGCTCCTGATTGCCTGCTTGTTGTCGGCAAAAACTCTGAGGAACACGCGGTTCATACCGAGCTTTTCAAATGCGTAGTCGATGGCAAGCTTCGCGGCGGCAGATCCGATGCCCTTTCCGCGGCAGCTGTCCTCGCCTATAAAAATACCGTACTCGCATTTTTTGTGCTGCCGGTCGATGTCTCGCAGGTAAACCGAGCCGACGTCCGTGCCGCTCTCGTTATCTACGATGATGAACTGCGCTACGTCGCCGGTCTCAACGCGGTTGTGAAGCCAGTTAAGGTGAGCCTCCTCGGTGAGAGGAGTTCTGTATATAAAGTGTTCGTAAACCGAGGGGGTGTTGCGCCATCTTACGATATTGGCGGTGTCAGCCTCGGTCATCGGTCTAATAGTTACGTTGTTGTTCATAAATTAACCCTTATAGAATTTGTTTACAGCGTCGATTACGCGCTCAATTTCGTCGTCCTTTAAGCCGTAGTACATCGGAAGTCTCAAAAGTCTGTCGCTTTCCTTGGTTGTGTACTTGTCCTCGCCTACGAACTCGCCAAACTTCTGTCCTGCAGGTGCGCTGTGGAGCGGAACGTAGTGGAATACCGCGAGAATGTCGTTCTCCTTAAGGTAGGAGATAAGCTTTGTTCTCACATCAATGTTCTCAGCCTTGAGGTAGAACATATGCGCGTTGTGCTTGCACTCCGCCGGAATTACCGGACGGGTTACATAGCCCTTTTGCTCGAGCTGTTCAAAAGCCTTGTAGTACTTGTCCCACGAAGCGAGACGGTTGTTGTTAATCATATCCGCTTCCTGAAGCTGAGCCCAGAGGTAAGCGGCGTTCATATCGCTGGGAAGGTAGGACGAGCCGGCCTCAACCCAGGTGTATTTGTCAATCTGACCGCGCAGGAAGCGGCTTCTGTTAGTGCCCTTCTCGCGGATAATCTCGGCAAGCTCAGCGTTTTCTTCATCCTTGATAAGGAGAGCGCCGCCCTCACCCATGCTGTAGTTTTTAGTCTCGTGGAAGGAGTAGCAGCCGTAGTCGCCGATTGCGCCGAGAGCCTTGCCCTTGTACTCGCTCATTACGCCCTGAGCCGCGTCCTCGCAAACCTTGAGGTTGTGTCTTTTCGCGATGTCCATAATAGTGTCCATCTCGCAGCCTACGCCTGCATAGTGAACAGGAACAATCGCCTTTGTCTTATCGGTAATCGCCTGCTCAATGAGCTTTTCGTCGATGTTCATTGTGTCGGGGCGGATATCTACAAATTTAATCTTTGCTCCGCGCAAAACAAAAGCGTCGGCGGTGGAAACAAAGGTAAATGACGGCATAATAACCTCGTCGCCGGGCTTTATGTCGAGCAGCAGCGCCGCCATTTCAAGAGAATGGGTGCACGAGGTAGTCAGCAGAGCCTTTGCTGTGCCTGTCTTTTCCTCAATCCAAGCGTTGCATTTTTTTGTAAATTCACCGTCGCCGCAGATTTTTTGATTATTTACGGCTTCCTTGATGTAATTAAATTCCGTTCCCAAAAAAGGAGGTCTGTTGAACGGTATCATAATATCACTTTCCTCTACTTTGATTTTTACCATAATTAAACATTCTAATTCACATACCATTATATTATAAATACTTGTAAAAGTCAATAAAACCACACCTTTTTAGCGCCTTTTCGAGCCGATTTTATGATTTGAACAAACGCGGTGAAAAACGCCTTTCAGCGATAACCAAATATAATCGAAACGTCAACTTGTCATTTGGTAAATTTACACAAAACAGCTCCGGAATTTGATTTTTAGAAGTTTTTTGCACGGAAAATATTTGGTTATTATTAACAAAGTTAAAAGTATAAATTAGTGCAAAATGACAGGGCAGAAGTTAGGGGCTGAGAGTTTAATTAATTTACAGGAAACGTTTGTTGATAGTTTAAAGGCTCCCCCAACGCTTTAGCTTTGGGGGAGCTGTCAGCGTTAGCTGACTGAGGGGGCGGCGTTGCCTTAATCGCTCCGTTTTGTATTGCAACGGAAAACTCGCGCTAAATCACACGCAGCCCCCTCCGTCACGCCGCTTTGGCGGCGTGCCACCTCCCCCGTAGCTTGACGCGACGGGGGAGGCTTTAAATTCGTTTATTTTTATAAAAAAACAGAGGCAGACCGATGGTCTGCCTCTGCGTGCGAAATTTTAAAAAGGAGAGAATATGATTAAATCACCGTGTTGAGATAGTCTGTAATTTCTTTTTCAGTGGTGAAGCTCATAACCTTTTCAGCTACGGCGTCAGCCTCTGCCTTTGTCCATTTGGCAATGTTCTTTCTAACCTTCAAAACGGACGGAGCGGATACGCTGAACTCTGTAAGACCGAAGGAGATAAGCAGCGGAATCATAGCCGGGTTAGCCGCAGCCTCGCCGCACATACCTACGGGAATACCTTTGTTTCTCGCGCAGGTGATAATGCGTCTGATCATTCTCAGCACGCTGGGATGGAACGGTGAGTAGAGGTACTCAACGTCGCTGTTTCCTCTGTCGGCAGCCATTGTGTAGCCGGTCAGGTCGTTTGTGCCGATGCTGAAGAAGTCCGCCTCGTCAGCGAGCAAATCTGCGATAACGCCGGAAGCCGCTGTTTCGGTCATAACGCCAACCTGAATGTTCTCGTCAAATTCAATGCCCGAAGCCTTGAGGTCGGCCTTTGCTTCCTCAACAAGAGCCTTGCCCTCTCTGAGCTCTTCAACGGCTGTGATGAGGGGGAACATAATGCGGATGTCTCCGAACGCGCTCGCTCTTAGAATTGCCTTAATCTGTGACTTGAACATATCGCGGTTCTTAAGGCAGTAGCGGATTGCGCGGAAGCCCATAAACGGATTTTCCTCTTTCTCAAGACCGAGGTAGGGGATTTCCTTGTCGCCGCCGATGTCGAGAGTTCTGATAATCAACGGCTTGCCCTTAAGGATGAGCGAAGCCTGCTTGTAAGCGTCAAACTGCTCGTCCTCGGTGGGAAGTGAGCTTCTGTCCATAAACAGGAATTCTGTTCTGAAAAGACCAACGCCCTCGCCGTCGGCGTCAACAGCCTTAACGGCGTCCTTGGGAGTTCCGATGTTGCAGAAAAGCTCATACTCTGTGCCGTCTGCGCTCGCGGTAGCCTTTCCTCTGTAGTTTTCAAGCTCGCGGCGCTCTCTTAAAAACGCCTCGCGCTTTGCGCTGTACTCGTCAATCTGAGCCTGGTCGGGAGCGGTGATGACCTCGCCGTTGTCGCCGTCAACAATTACCTGCTCACCTGATGAAAGCTGTGCTACTGCGTTCGGAACGCTGAGCACCGCAGGGATTTCAAGCGCTCTCGCAAGGATTGCGGAGTGCGAGGTCTTGCTGCCGGTTTCGGTGATGATACCTACGATGTTCTCCTTTTTAATTCCGGCTGTCATAGACGGTGTGAGCTCTCTGCAAACGAGAACCGTGCCTGCCGGTGCGTCGCTGATTTTAACCTCCTCAACGCCCAAAAGGATTGACAGAAGTCCGTCGCGGATGTCCTTTACGTCGGCTGCGCGCTGCATTGTGAGGTCGTCGCCGGTTGCCGAGAACATATCTATAAACATTTTGCAAATCTGCTCAACGGCAGATTCTGCGCACTGATTTGCCTTAATCAGATTTTCAATCTCGCCGCCCATAAACGGGTCGCGGATAATTGCGATGTGGCCGAGCAAAATCTCAGCTTCCTTTTCGCCTGTGGACTGGCGTATCGCGTCAGCCTGAGCCATGGTGTTATCGCAAAACTTGTCAACCGAGCCTCTGAAACGCGCAAGCTCGGCTTCAATATTGGTAACCTCTTTCGGGGTGTATTCAAGGGTTTGTTCCTTGATAATCATAACTCTTCCGATGCCGATACCTTCGGAAGCGCCGATACCATTTAGCATTGTAATCACCTCGTTGTGGTGTGTTTTATTTGTTGATAATTATTGCGGCTTTTGACCTCGCCGTTTTTGGAGGCTGCCAAATTATCAAACGCATTAATAGGCGAGAGAAAGTGCCCACCGGCACCTATTCGCCTAAACCGCTCTCAATCATCTGTACAGCTTCGGCAAGAGCGTCGTTCTCGTCGGGGCCGTCGCAAACAAGCTCGATTTCGCTGCCGCACTTAATGCAAGCCGCGATGATGTTGAGCAGGCTCTTTGCGTTGTAGTCGTTGCCGTTGAATTTAATTGTTACGCTTGAAGTGTACTTTGCCATAGCCTGAGCAAATACAGAAGCCGGGCGCATATGGAAGCCCTGAGCGTTTACGAGTGTTACTTTTTTGGATACCATAATGATTTCTCCTTTACAATAGCGTTAAGGGCGGAGCGGCCGGCTCCGCCCTTGGGGTTTTAGTTATTTAATAGGATTTGAATTAATTATTTCTTGTCAATAGGTCTCTTGAGGATAGCGAGCATAATCATACCGAGCACCGCGCCGATAAGGAGCGCGAGGATATAGAACATCCATGTGCCCTGCATTGTCGCGAATACGAATACGCCGCCGTGAGGAGCCATAAGCTTGCACTGGAAAATTGCGGAGAGTGCGCCTGCCGCGGCAGAACCAACGATACAGCTCGGGATAACCTGGAGCGGATGACCTGCAGCGTAGGGGATAGCGCCTTCTGTGATGAAGGAGAGTCCCATGATGTAGTTAACAGGAGCGTTTCTTCTCTCTTCGTCTGTCCAACGGCTCTTGAAGAAGGTTGTTGAAAGAGCGATTGCAATCGGGGGAACCATACCGCCAATCATAACAGCAGCCATAATCATATAAGCGGCTTCTGTCTGAGAAGCGAGCATACCGGTTGCGAATACATAAGCAGCCTTGTTGAACGGGCCGCCCATATCAATAGCCATCATACCTGCGAGCAGTGCGCAGAGCGGAATGATAAGACCTGAGTCAGCCATTGACTTAAGAACGTTTGTCATGCCTGTGTTAATCCAGCCCATAATCGGGTTGATAGCGCACATAAGAACAGCTACGCCGCCGAGACCGAGCAGCGGATAAACAAGTACGGGCTTGATGCCTTCCAAAGCTCTCGGGAACTTGGAGCACATCTTCTCGATGCCGAGCATCATGTAGCCGCCTACGAAGCCTGCGAGCAAGCCGCCGAGGAAGCCTGAGGGGATGTCGCCGCCGGGAAGCGGGAAGGTAGCGCCTGCAGTTGCAAGGAAGCCGCCTACCAAGCCGACAAGCAAGCCGGGACGGTCAGCGATTGACATTGCAATAAAGCCTGCAAGAATCGGAACCATGAGGTTGAACGCAACGCCGCCGATGGTCTTGAACCAAGCAGCTACCTGGTTAACCGAACCGAAGTCAGCCGAACCTGCGTTGCCTGCGAATGTGTCGATTAAGAACGCGATAGCGATAAAGATACCGCCTGCTACAACGAACGGAAGCATGTGTGATACGCCGTTCATGAGGTGCTTATAGAGCTGTCTGCCGAAGCTTTCGTTTCCGCCGCCTGCAGAAGCCTCTACCTTTTTGTCTGAATGGAATACGGGAGCTTCGCCGTTAACAATCTTGTTGATGAGCTCCTCAGGCTTGTGGATGCCGTCGGCAACCTTTGTTGAATAAACGGGCTTACCGTTGAAGCGAGCGGTCTCAACGTTCTTGTCAGCCGCGATGATGATACCGTCGCAGTTTGCGATTTCCTCAGCGGTCAAAACGTTCTTTGCGCCGCCCGAGCCGTTTGTTTCTACCTTGATGGTGATGCCCATCTTCTCGCCTGCTTTAGCGAGAGATTCGGCTGCCATATAGGTGTGAGCGATACCTGTCGGGCAGGCTGTAACTGCGAGTACGCGGTAGCCTTCCTTCTTGGGCGCTGCAGGAGCTGCTGCCTCTTCGGGGAACTGAGCTGTTTCCTGCTCGTCGATAATCTTCATAAACTCGTCGGCAGTCTTGGCAGCCTTGAGCTTTGCGGTGAAGTCCTCGTGCATAAGCATCTGCATAAGTCTTGCGAGAACCTCGAGGTGAACGTCGCCGTCCAATGTTGCAGCTATCATAAAGATAAGCTTGCAGGGCTGTCCGTCGGGAGCGCCGTAGTCAACTCCGTTGGGAACTGTGATTGCGGAAAGGGCGGGAGCCTTAACAGCCTCGCTCTTTGCGTGGGGAATGGCAACCTCCATGCCGATTGCGGTTGTGCCCATCTGCTCACGCGCGAGAATACCTTCTTTGTAAACCGCCGCGTCGTTGAGGTTGCCGCTTCTGGTATGCAAATCAACCAGTGTGTCGATTGCTTCGCTCTTGTCCTTTACCGATACCGACAGAGCGATACTTTGCTTTTTCAGCAAATCAGTAATGCGCATAATATCCTCCTTGAAAATTTTTTATAAATTAATAACTATACTAACCCTTAACTAAATAATTTAATTAAGGATTAGTATTAAAAATTAATTCCTTAGTAAATCAGCTCTCGAATTCCTTTTCGAATTTAACAAGCAATTCGTCGATTTTCTCCCTTGTCGCCAGTCCGCTGAGGAACGCTGTCGCGTTGCCGCAAACGCTTCCGAGCTTAAGCGCGTAAGGATAGCTGTGCTCCTTTTCGTAGCCTGCTACAAAGCCTGCCACCATTGAGTCGCCCGAGCCGACGGTGTTGATAACCTTTTCTTTCAAAACGCCTGCCTTATGCTTTTCGCCGTTTTCGTCAATCAGCATTGCGCCTTCGCCGCCGAGAGAGATAAGCACGTTTTTCGCGCCCATCTTTTGCAGCTCCTTTGCGTATTTCTCGATATCCTCCTCGGTCTTGACCTCGGTGCCAAAAATTTCGGAAAGCTCCTGACGGTTGGGCTTAATCAGGAAGGGCTTGTATTTCAGTGAGTTTACAAGCAGCTGCTTTGTCGCGTCAACCACAATCTTTACGTCCTTGCGGCTGATTCTCTCGAGCATACGCTCATAAACGTCGTCGGGCATTGTATTTGGAATACTTCCGGCGATAACGAGTGTGTCGCCGTTTGCGATTCTGTCAATTTTCTGGAGCAGTCTTTCAAGCTCCGAGTCGTCAATGTGAGGTCCCTGACAGTTGATTTCGGTTTCCACGCCGGCTTTAATTTTGATGTTGATTCGCGATATGCCGTGCTTTAGCTTGATAAAGTCCGTGATGATACGGTCGTTTCTGATGCCTTTTTCGATTGCCTCTCCGGTAAAGCCCGCCACAAAGCCGTAGGCTGTGCTGTCGAGTCCGAGCTCCGCGAGCACGCAGGAAACGTTAATTCCCTTGCCGCCGAAGTAGTACTCCTCGCTTGTGGTGCGGTTTGTAATTCCGTTTGTAAGCTTGTCGAGCCTTACAACGTAATCTATAGAGGGGTTAAGGGTTACTGTGAAAATCAAAGCATGACCTCCTTTATGACTGTTTCATTTTTAAATAAGCTGTCGGTCACCTTGTCGGTGACGATACAGCATTTTCCGAGTGGTGAAAAGGACACGGGAAAGACGCGTCTGAACTTGGTGTGATCCGCCATTACAAAAGCCATATAGCTTTTTTCGATCGCCGTCTCCTTCATTTTTGCCTCGTCAATGTCCGGCGTGGTAAAGCCTGCCTCAATGTCGATTCCGTTTGTGCCGATAAACGATTTTGAAAAATTGAGATCCTTTAGGTTTGAAATACCCTCCGAGCCTATAACCGCCTCGGTTACGGGCTTGACCTTGCCGCCGACAATGTAGGCGTTAAGTCCGCGCTTTATAAGCTTTCGGGCGTGATATATACCGTTTGTCACGTAAACCGCCTTGCTGGTTTCGGGAATATAGTCAATCAGCCGCGAGGTGGTTGTGCCGGCGTCGATGTAGACAAAATCCGTGTCGTTAATAAGAGTCGCGCAGTAACGGGCAATTTCGGTTTTTTCCTCCCTCATCAGGGTTTCCTTCAGGGCTGTGTCGTCCTCAATAACGCTGATGGTCTGCTTGATAGAGGTTGCTCCGCCGAAAACCTTTTTGAGCTTTCCGAGCCGGTCAAGCACCGTAAGGTCGCGCCTTATTGTGGACTCCGAGGTGTCAAGGAGCTGCGAAAGCTCCGATACCGTGACTGCGTGCTTTTCGTTAATTGTGCTTAAAATTGAATGATATCTCTCCTGTGTGAGCAATTCTGGTCACCTCTTAATCATATTATAGCACTAAAATGAGCAAAGTCAAGCATATTTGTTGATATTTAATTAAATTTTTTTCGAATTTGTGCAAATATATTATGCAAATTGCGAATTTACATCTTGTCAATATTTTGGTACAATATAATTGCAAAAAACAAAACGCAGCAACAAAAAATTTTTTAAGGAGGTTTTAGTAATGTCTGACAAAATCAAGATTGTCATCTCAGATGAGCAAAAGTCGGTAAAAGTGCCAAAGGGCATAAGGATGATTGTCAGGCGCAGCTGCTTAGCGGCGCTGCAGATGGAAAATGTCGGCGGCCCGTGCGTAATTAACGTTACCTTTACGGATAACGCAAAAATCAGAGAACTAAAACAAAGGTATACGGGCAGGGGTGTTGAGGCAGGCGCTATGTGGCTGCCTGAGCCGGACGGCGAAGTGTTCGGAACGATTTATATCTCTATGGAAAAGGCGCAGGAGCTTTCGGAGTTTTACGACTGCTCGCTGCAAAAAGAGATTTGTTACCTTACCGTTCACGAGGCTCTGCATATGATTGAGAACAAAAAGCAATCAAAAAACAGCGAGCTCAGAATTCAGGAGAAAAAGGAAACTGTTATGTACCAGCTGGGTTTGCCGCTCAGCGCGGGGTACGCGTTAAGCAATACCTGATTTGCTATTTTTGATTAAACCGAATGTATTAACCGTTCCGTTTTTGCGGAGCGGTTTTTACTTTATTTATATTGATATTCACAGGGGTTTGTGATATATTAAGCATAGATATATACGAAAGGAAGTGGCTTTATGGAAGAACAACTGTATTATAAGGACGCCTTAAAGCTTGCGCAAAAGGACTACCGCGCCTGCGTTTGGGCGGGAAAATCTCCCTGCCTGCCTGTGCTCGATGACTTTGTTTCAGCGAGCAATGCCGCCAACGCCGTTGACCTCGGAATTGTCCAAATTCCGTCCGAGCTGATTGTCGGTACAAAAACAAGGGGCAGAACAAACGCCTTCAGCTCAAATTTTATGCCGATTTTGGAGGATGGCACGGAGTTTGCCGACAAGTGGAAGCGCCTTTGCAACGCCCACCTTACCGAGGGTATTCGTGATCCGATTAAGGCGTATGAATATATGAACCGATACTACGTTGAGGAAGGCAACAAGCGCGTCAGCGTGCTCAAATTCTTCGACGCGCTCACAATCCCCGGCCACGTTATCCGCATTATGCCCGAGGGCAGCGGCGACGACGTTGATTTATACAACGAGTTTGTCGAGTTTTACAAGTACAGCAAAATCAATTTTATAGAGTTCACAAAGAAGGGCAGCTATGCCCTGCTTCAAAAGGCTCTCGGCAAGGAAGCCGGAGAGGAGTGGACCGACGAGGAGCAGAGCGAATTTGCCGGAACGTACCACCATTTTAAAAAGGCTTATACCGCGAGCGGCGGCGACAAGCTGCAGTCCACCGTCGGTGACGCGATGCTCAGCTATATTATGGTTTACGGCTATCCAGAGCTCACCACCACCGACACCGCCGACATCAAAAAGAACCTCAGCAAGATGTGGGAGGAGGTTGAGCTGCACGATGATAACGAGCCGATTGAGCTAAGCGCCGAGCCTGCCGAGGAGCCCAAGCAAAGCGTATTGACAAAGGTGCTTTCCGCGGCTGCTCCCAAGCGGGTAAAGGTCGCCTTTATCCACGACGGTACTCCCGAAAAATCCGGATGGGTTCACGACCACGAAAAGGGCAGAAACTACGTTCAGCGCGTGTTTGAGGATAAAATCGAGACCGTTGCCTACAACAACGCCATGAACAGCGCCCTGGACAACCACCCCGACGAGGTGATTAAGCAGGCGATTGACGACGGCGCGAAGATTATCTTTACAACCTCGCCCAGGCTTACCCAGGCGAGCCTGAGGGCGGCTGTCGATAACCCCGATATTATTGTATTCAACTGCGCGCTAAATAAGTCGCACCGATATATCCGCTCATACTACACCAGAATGTACGAGGCTAAGTTTATCCTCGGCGCGCTTGCAGGCTCGCTTTCCGAAAGCGGCGAGCTCGGCTATGTCTGCGACTATCCGATTTACGGACAAATCGCCGGTATCAACGCCTTTGCGCTCGGCGCTCAAATGGCAAATCCACGCGCAAAGGTTTACCTTGAATGGTCGGCTGTCTGCGGAGCGAAGGCGGCGGCTCAAAAGCTCATTGACAAGGGAATTCACTATATTTCATCGCAGGATACAGCGCGTTTCCGCGAAGACGACCGCAACAGCTTCGGACTTTCGTACATCAACGGCGAGGAGATGGTTCTGCTCGCAAATCCCGTTTGGAAATGGGGCGTTTATTACGAGGAAATACTGCGCCGCGTGTTCAACAAAACAATGCAGGCGGAGTACGAAAAGAGCAACAAGGCGCTCAACTACTACTGGGGAATGTCCGCAGGCGTTGTCGATATCGGCTATTCGCTTGCGCTCAGCCGCTCCTCAAAGAAGTTCGCAGAATTCCTTAAGGATAGTATCTCACACAATGTCTGCACACCGTTCTTAACTCCGATTTACGCCCAAAACGGCGACGTTATCGGCAAGGACGAAAAGTCGCTCAGCCTCGACCAGATTATAAATATGGACTACCTTGTCGAGAATGTAATCGGCAGTATTCCGCAGTACGAGGAGCTCAGCCCGATGGGTAAGGCTACCGTTGACACCGCAGGCGTTGAAAAGGCTCAGAGCACCGCTGTTGCGGCTGAGGATGAGGTTGAAGCCGAAAAGGCGGACGATAATGCGGAAGCCGGTGAGCAGGAATGAGGGTTCTGACGGTATCGGACGTGGAGTCTGAGTATCTTTACGATTACTATGCTCCCGGCAAGCTCGACGGAATTGATTTGATAATCGCGTGCGGCGATTTGTCCGTCGAGTACCTCGAGTTCCTAGTCACTTTGGCAGATGTGCCTTTGCTGTATATCCACGGCAATCACGACGACAAATTCAAGCGTGAGCCCGAGGGTTGTATCTGCATTGACGATAAGTTTTTTGAGTACAACGGCGTGCGCTTTGTCGGCTTGGGCGGCTCATACCGCTACAAGGAAGGAAAGTATATGTACAGCGAACGGCAGATGAAGTTCAGAATTCAGAAGCTCTGGTTCAAAATCCGCAGGCACGGCGGCTTTGACGTGCTCGTTACGCACTCTCCGGCAAGGCATCTTAACGATTTAGATAACCATACGCACAGGGGCTTTGAGTGCTTCAATAAATTACTGGAGCGCTTTAAGCCGAAGTACTTTTTCCACGGACACGTACATACAAACTACGGCGCGAGAATTCCGCGCAGGTGCGAGCACAATGGAACAATTGTAATCAACGCCACCGACCACTATTTTTTGGACGTAGAAGTTTAGAGTTTTAAAATTAATATGAAAATAACCGCGTTAACCGAAAATACATCAAAAAACGGCTTGCCGTTCGAGCATGGGCTGAGCCTGTATATTCAGACGGAGAGTCGTAATATCCTGTTCGATACCGGTCAGACTGAGCTGTTTGCCGAAAACGCCGAAGCGCTCGGAATAAACTTGGCTGAGGCCGATATCGCCGTGCTCTCCCACGGTCACTACGACCACGGCGGAGGACTAAAAAGGTTTTTGGAGCTCAACAAAACCGCGCCTGTTTACCTGAGCAGGTACGCCTTTGAACCGCATTACAGGGGAGAGGAAAAGTACATCGGGCTCGATTTAAGCCTGAAAGACAGCGGAAGATTAATCTTCACCGACGGTGTTACAAAAATTGCCGACGGGCTGACGCTTTACTCCTGCAACGGCGGAAAAAAGGTTCTCGATTTGGGCTCGTTCGGCTTGAATATGAAGCAAGACGGCAGGCTTATTCCCGACGACTTCCGCCACGAGCATTACCTTTTGATTGAGGAAAACGGCAAGCGCGTGCTGATCAGCGGCTGTTCGCACAAGGGCATTGTGAACATCGAGGAATGGTTCAAGCCCGACGTGCTTGTGGGCGGATTTCACCTGTCAAAGCTCGAGCCCGGAAATACGCTGAAATCAATTGCGGAAAGGCTCAATTCCTACAATACGAGCTACTTTACCTGCCACTGCACAGGCGAGGCTCAGTATCGGTATATGAAGGGGATAATGGAGCGCTTGGGCTACCTTTCGGCAGGAGATAACATAATTGTCTAAATGTTTATGAACATTTTGACGGTTTAGTATAATACAAATTTTTCGCAAAAAAGTATTGACAAATTCTATTTGTCGGTATAAAATAATGGCAAAGAAAACAGAATTTTAAACCGTTGAGGAAGAGTGAGTAGGTCTTTCCACTTCTCTTAAAGAGAGTCGCGGACGGTGGAATCGCGGCAGAGAATGTCAGACTGAATGGACTTCCGAGGGCGAGCAGAAACGCTTTTGCGGAGTATGTGAGACGGAGTATGGCTTTCCGTAATCAAAAGCCGGCGTATGTAAGTACGCGCTAAGCGGACGATTTTATCGTCAAGCAGGGTGGCACCGCAGGAATTATCCTGTCCCGGCATTTTTCCGGGACAGGTTTTTTATTTTAAATTGGTGGTTAAAATATGGGTGTATTGTTAACAAAACGATGGCGGAGTTGAATTAAAGTTTATAAACGTATCGCAAAGCACAATTTATAATTCCAAAGATTATAAACCGACTTTTCCATCATAAATAAAAATAGAAGGAGCAAATTACTATGTCAGAAAACAAAATCCCTTACAAAATCTATCTGTCCGAAAGCGAAATTCCCTCAAAATGGTATAACCTGAGAGCGGATATGAAGAACAAGCCCGCGCCGCTTCTCAACCCCGGCACAGGCAAGCCCATGACAGCCGAGGAGCTGTCGGTGGTATTCTGCGAGGAGCTCGTTCAGCAGGAGCTCGACGACACAACTGCTTATATCGACATTCCGCAGGAAATTCAGGACTTTTACAAAATGTACCGTCCTGCTCCGCTTGTACGCGCCTACTGCCTTGAAAAGGCTCTCGGCACTCCTGCGAAGATTTACTATAAGTTTGAGGGCAACAACACCAGCGGAAGCCACAAGCTCAATTCCGCAATCGCCCAGGCTTATTACGCCAAAAAGCAGGGCTTAAAGGGCGTTACCACCGAGACCGGAGCAGGTCAGTGGGGTACGGCGCTTTCAATGGCTTGCGCGTACCTCGGACTTGACTGCAAGGTTTATATGGTTAAGGTAAGCTACGAGCAAAAGCCGTTCAGACGTGAGGTTATGCGCACCTACGGCGCTGAGGTTACACCCTCGCCGTCAAACACCACCAACGTCGGCAGAAAAATCCTTGCGGAGCATCCCGGCACAACAGGAAGCCTCGGATGCGCAATCTCGGAAGCCGTAGAGGTTGCTACCTCTAACCCCGGCTACCGCTATGTGCTCGGCTCGGTTCTCAACCAGGTTCTTCTGCACCAGAGCGTTATCGGTCTTGAAGCCAAGGCGGCGCTCGACAAATACAACGTAACTCCCGACATCATCATCGGCTGCGCAGGCGGCGGCTCTAACCTCGGCGGACTTATCGCTCCGTTTATGGGCGAAAAGCTCAGGGGAGAGAAGGACTACCGCATTATAGCCGTTGAGCCGGCATCCTGCCCGAGTTTTACACGCGGTAAGTTCGCTTACGACTTCTGCGATACCGGTATGATTTGTCCGCTCGCGAAGATGTACACCCTCGGTTCGGGCTTTATTCCGTCGGCTAACCACGCAGGCGGTCTGCGCTTCCACGGTATGTCAACAACCCTCAGCCAGCTTTATCACGACGGCTATATGGAGGCTACTTCCGTTGAGCAGACCTCTGTATTTGAGGCTGCCGAGCAGTTCGCGAGAGTTGAGGGAATTCTCCCTGCTCCCGAAAGCTCGCACGCAATCCGCGTTGCCATCGACGAGGCTCTCAAGTGCAAGGAGACAGGCGAGGAAAAGACAATCCTCTTTGGTCTTACAGGCACAGGCTACTTTGATATGGTGGCTTATGAGAAGTTCAACGACGGCGTAATGTCCGACTATATCCCCACCGACGAGGACCTTGCCGCAGGTCTTAACTCCCTTCCGCAGGTTCCCGGTCAGGAATAATTAAAAACAGCTTTAAAGCCTCCCCCGCAAGCGGTGGAGCCTTTAAAGGGCACACAACTCTTAGCCGCTGATGAAAAATTCAGCGGCTCTTTTACATTATATATAGTATATAATCTTGACTGAATTCCCCTTAGGTGATATAATTTTGACAGAATTCGACATTGGGGGTATCGTTATGTCAAAAACAGAAATTCGTTATTTCAGCGGATATATCCGCAACTATAAAGCGCTTTGCGCACAGCTTGGAATTGAGCAGGGCCTGAGCCGCGCCGAGCGTGAAAGTGAGATTTTAACCAAGGCATACGCCGAGTGGGGTATGGAAATGATGTCGCACATCTACGGCGCGTTTGCCTTTGCGATTTGGGATGAGGAAAAGCAAAAGCTGTTCTGCGTTAGGGACCAGGTTGGTCAAAAGCAGATGTTCTACGCCGTTTGCGGTAATGAATTTGTCTGCTCAGGCGATATTGACGAAATCGCTTCAAACGCGAATTTTGAAAAGAAGCTCAATATGCCCATGCTCCAGCAGTACCTGTTTTACGGCTACCCCATCGGAGAGCAGACCTTTTATCAGAACCTTTACAAGCTTATGCCCGGTCATTACGCCGTTTGGGACGGCAAGAGCGTAGAAGTTGTGCGCTACTTTATGCCCGATTTTAAGCCCGATTACTCAAAGTCCGAGGATGAGTGGGCGGCTGAGATTGAGAAGGTAGTTGATGAAATTCTTTCCGAGGAAAGAGAAGATACCGAGGTTCCCTACAAGGAATCGTTCCTCTCCGGCGGAGTTGATTCCTCATATCTTTTCGCGGCGAGCGACGCGGTTCAGGCGAACACCGTCGGCTACGGCGAGCAGGGCTTTGACGAGTCGGGCCTTGCGCGTCACACAGCGGAGCTTCTCGGCAAAAAGTTCGGCGTAAAAATCATCACCCCCGAGGAATACTTTGAGCGTATCCCCACGGTTATCGACAAGATGGGACAGCCGCTCGGAGACGCTTCCGCGGTTGCTTTTTCAATCGGCTGCAAGGCGGTCAAGGAGCACGCCGACGTTGTGTATTCGGGCGAGGGCATCGACGAATTTTTCGGCGGCTACAATGCCCACAAGCGCGAGCTTCCGTCCGACTGGACGTACCTGACTTGCTCACACATTATGTCCGAGGATTATGTAAAATCAATTATGCTCGACTACGACGGCAGCGTAAGGGCGGTTCAGCCCGTCGAGGCGCTTTGGAAGCACGTTCAGGGACAAGAGCCGCTCAACCAAAAGCTGACAATTGATATTTCGCTTTGGCTCGAGGGAGACATTTACCTCAACACCGACCGTACCAGCACAGCCTGCGGAATTGAGCTTCACACTCCGTTCAGCGATTTAAGACTGTTCAACGTTGCAAGCAAAATTCCGCCCGAGTATAAGTTCGCTCACGACCAAAACAAGTACGTTTTCCGCAAGGCGGCAAGCAGCAAGCTGCCCGATGAGGTCGCCTTCCGCAAAAAGGTCGGCTTTGCCGTTCCGGTTCGCAAGTGGCTTTCGGACGAGCGCTTTAACAAGCCGATTTCAGACAAGCTGTTCTGCGAGACCTCGGCAAAGTTCTTCAATCAGGACGAGATTAAAAAGCTCTGGACAAGCTACCTCAACGGCGAGGAACAGCTCTGGGGCAGGGTTTACGCGATTTACGCCTTCCTGCTCTGGTATGATTTAAAATTCTGATAAAGAAAAAAGCTCAAGGGAGGCACTTCGTAATGAAGTTGCTCTCTTGGGCTTTTATATTACCTCTTTTTTATTTCAATTCAAAGTGTTCAATCAGTTTTTGTAACGTGTTATCAATCGTGCTGTTTTCATCTCTGACAATCGTATAAAATCCGCTGTTAGCGTATTTATCATAAACTTCTTTAGCGTTAATTTTTTCAAGACATTTACGGTAGTTTTCCATTGCTTTCTCAGGATTCTCCGCTTGATTGAGTTGGGCAAGAATAAACCGCTTCTCGGGATCGCTTCTGTCGAAAAATCTTTCTACCGACATACTCTGCGGACAAAGCATAACCGCGATATGCTGATAGTCGGAAATCTCTCGTAATGTTTCCAAAGAGATATTCGTATCGACAAAGATTTTCTTATCTTCTGCAACCAACTGGAACAGTCTAATAATCTCTAAACTCTCTGCTTCTTTGGAACAGCCGTCAATCCAAGCGGCATATTCATCGGGAGTACGACTAATGAATTCCTGCCAATCCTTCATCGTATCGAAATAAGATAGATTGGGCTGATGTTCTTTATTGATATGCTTCATAAAAATATCGTGATAATTCTCGCCACAGCAAATACCGTCAAATCTTTCAGCCAATAGTTTTACGGCAGTTGACTTACCGGCATATGCCGTTCCGGTGATGAAATATACGTTTTGAAACAAACTTTTAATAATGTTGCTTTGTATCTGCATATTTTTCCTCATTTAATATAGAGTTTTATCAAATCATTTTATTAATATATTGGCTCTTTCTTGCCGTCAGTTCCACCCACGCAGGACGAAAAGCGCTTTTGATAGCATTGCGTACCGATTTGATATTCGACCAAGCGGCGCAGTAAAACGGAACCTTCCCCAGCGCCAATACTTCAAGCGCTAATCTGCTTGTTACAGCGGAAGCAATACCTTTTCGTCTGTATTCGGGAAGAACGTCCACACCGATTTGATACATCATCTCACAATCGGCGGAGCAACCTGAAAGCCCTATGAGTTTACCGTTATCATACGCTCCGACAGCCATCACATCTCTTTCTCTGTCGCTAAATGTCAGGGAATTATTCCACTGTTCCGTGTACAAATCTGCTAAGTCCTCTTTTTGCAAAACACGCAATTCATAACCGCAGTCAAGCTCCTTTAGCTTAGTTACGTCCGGTAGAAAATACTCCGCCATAAAGCAAACCTTCAAATCAAACGGAGCAAGCAAATCATTCAGCATATTGATTTGCGGCGTTTCAAAACAGCGGTAAGCGTCGAATTTATTGATGTACTCCAACACCGCCGGTTTCGTCCGTTCACTGACCTGTGCTACAATGTTGTTGCCATAGGAAACAAGGTCACATTCCAACGGCAGGGGAATGTATTTCCTTGCTTTGGGATTTGCTTTTGATAGCGTTACAACATTCTGTTCCAATATAAAGTCTTCCGGTTTGCAGTTGCAATCATACGCCGATTGCTGTAATGCAATATCCAATATCTCTTTATTTGTCATTGTTTTCCTCACTACTTACAACGCCCTCTATCATTCCCGTAACTACCTCATTCAGTCTTGCGGCGTTATCTGAGGTAATAACAGGCTTGCCTGTTTGTGCTTCAATATTTTTCCTTGCGTCGCCGGCAATTTTTCCGCCGCTTTGCGCTACTTCTCTGTTTTCTTCCAAGCCATAGGGGTTTTGTGTTTTAGTCAGTTCAGTGGTAGTCGCTTCGGCGAGCATATTCAGCGCAAGCTCCAGAGTGCTCATATTGTCACGCAGATTTTCCTTTTTCAGACCTTTGAGATTTTTATACTGACGTGTCGTCATACCTGACCACGCTTTGGTGACTTCATCGGTAAGGATAGCGTATTCTTTACCTTTCTCTACACCGTGAGCCTGCCACTGATCGGTCAGCTCCTTGCGGGCACGAATGGTTTGCAAACGTTGGTTTATCCAATCGGCAGGATAACCTTTCTTGGCATAAGTTTCCAATGCTCTTTCTATTGTCAGTTCGGGATCGATTATTTCTTCTATGCGCTCGCTGCCGACCTGCGCCAACCACATCTTGAACGGTTCAGCTTTTTTAGACGGGATAGATTGAATAATACGGAGAATACCTTTTGTATCTGCGGCGTTGATCTTCCTATATTTTCCGTCGGCGGTCATCATACGAACAGGGGTACAAATTGTACCCCACTTGGAATTTAACTCAGCGTCACGACTTCTCATTTTCTTTATGTATTGCTTTACATCTTTGCTTTCGGAAAGCACTTCGACAACATCCGAAACCGAAAAAAACCATTCCTCTTTTTCTTCATCCCACGCTGTTCTAATAGGTTGATTATCAAATCTTTTAATGTTATCCATTTGATCCACTCCCGACATTCTTCATAGCATACCAATTCAAATTAATTTTACCACACAACAGTTATATTAGCAACCGCATTTTACAGGACTTAGGGTGTCCCTAACAAGCGTGTTTTTACGGGCAGGAGTAAAAACGCACTGCTTGTTTAGACGTGACATCATCTCGCCGTCGCAATATGTCGAACGATTTTAATTGACAACGCAAAGAAAACTACGGCATAGCATATTGCCGTGCCGTAGTAATAATACATTAGATTTGCAAGTGCTGTCCTTTAGGGTATAACTTCCTTACGAAACACACCCGAATCAGCGGTTTTTGTTTTGCACATTTCTTATTTTAATTTTTGAAAATTCCATCGGCGACAAGCCCATGGCGTTTAGGTTTAGCACGCAGTTAAAAAACGCCTCGTCGTTTTGCAGGGCATCGGGATTGTGCGCGTCGTAGCCGATTAGTACGTCGTTGCCGATTTCGGAAGCGAGCTTCCAGAACTCGGGCTTGGGATAGCACTTTTTGTTTGTCATTCCGAGCAGATTGTACTCCAGCGGAATTCCCAGCTCCTTGGCGCAAACGCAAAGCTCCGCCATTTTGTCACGGTAATAGCCGGGCTCACCCTCGTAGTAGAGAATATCGGGGTGGGCGATGTAGGTGAACACGCCCTTGCGAAGTCCCTCGCAGACCTGAGCAACGTACCTTTCAAGCAGGGTTTCGTCGCGGTTCGGACGGCTTGAATAGTACGAATTTTGGTCGTACTCGTTGCCGACAAAGTGCTGTCCCATAATCAGGTAGTCGAGCTTGTACGGCGTTATGAACTCCATGAATTTGCCGTAGGTTTCGGGGTAATACTCGGTTTCAAGCCCGAGCAGAATTTCGATGTCATCCCTGTACTCGGCTTGCAGACTTCTTATACTTTTTACATAGCCCTCAAATTCCTCGGGCTTCATTCTAAAGTTGCTGTAGTAATCGGTGTTCGGAAAAAATTGCGGACAGTGGTCGGAAAATCCAAGGACTTTAATCCCAGCCATTATTGCCGACTCGACGTATTCGCGGTCATCGCCCTGAGCGTGATTACAGCGTATTGTGTGGGTGTGAAGGTTGTATTTCATCTTAATTCTCCAAAGGAATAATATTTGACATAACGGCAAATTTGCCTGAAAAATATTATATAACAAAACGACCGAGTTTTCAATAATAAAGGAATTATTTTTGTTACAAAATTCACGCTTATTTCTTAAATCTAATTATAAAATTACAATTTTGAAAACACACAATATATTGTGTCCTAAACTATTGACATATCCATAACTTGTGTGATATAGTTGATATGCTGTTTCGTTCGGAAACAGCATATTTAATCGTAAAAACGAGGTTTGTATGGATAAAACATTGGGCAGAATTCACTCCACAGAGAGCTTCGGCTCGGTCGACGGTCCGGGGGTAAGGTTCTTAATCTTTACCCAAGGCTGTAATATGCGCTGTAAGTTCTGCCACAACGCCGACACGTGGAACAAACGCTCAGGAACGCTGATGAGCGCCGACGAGCTGATTACGACGGCGCTCAGGTACAAGCCCTACTGGGGCGATAAGGGCGGAATAACCGTCAGCGGAGGCGAACCGCTCTTGCAGATTGATTTTCTGCTCGAGCTGTTTAAGCTCGCGAAGGAAAACGGCATAAACACCTGTATCGACACGGCAGGTCAACCGTTTACGAGGGAAGAACCGTTCTTTTCAAAGTTCAAAGAGCTTTGCACTTTGACGGATTTGTTTATCTGCGATATCAAGCACATTAATCCCGAACAGCACAAAAAGCTGACGGGCGTTAAAAACGAAAATATCCTCGATATGCTACGCTTTTTGTCCGATATCGGCAAGCCTGTGTGGATTCGCCAGGTGCTTGTCCCGGGAATTACGGACGACAGCGGTTATCTCAGACAGACGCGCGAGTTTATCGACACGCTCAAAACCGTTGAAAGAACAGAGGTTTTGCCCTACCACACAATGGGCGCTTACAAGTGGACGGAGCTTGGAATGAGTTATCCGCTCGAAGGAGTACAACCGCCGACGCAGGAAGGTATTAAATCGGCAAAGAATATACTAATTGACTGATACAAAAGGAGATTTACAATGGACGCTTGGAGAGGTTTTAAAGGCAGAAAATGGCAGGAGGACGTTAATGTCCGCGAGTTTATCCAGAACAACTACACTCCCTACGACGGCGACGAGAGCTTTTTGGAAGGCCCCACCGACGCTACAAAAAGGCTTTGGGATAAGGTTCAGGCTCTGCAAAAAGAGGAGAGAAAAAGAGGCGGCGTTCTCGAGTGCGAGACTGAGGTTGTATCCTCGCTCACCTCATACGGCGCCGGATATATTGACGAAAACGAAAAGGAGCTCGAAAAAATCGTCGGCTTGCAGACCGACAAGCCCCTCAAACGCGCGTTTATGCCCTACGGCGGCATCAAAATGGCGGCTCAGGCGGCTTCTACCTACGGCTACAAGGTTAATGACGACCTCGTAAAAATCTTTACCGACTACCACAAAACCCATAACCAAGCGGTTTTTGACGTATACACCGCCGAGATGAAGAAGGTTAGACACAACCACATCATCACAGGCTTGCCCGACACCTACGGCCGCGGCAGAATTGTAGGCGACTACAGACGAGTTGCACTCTACGGACTTGATTATCTTATTCACCGCAAGGAGAAGGATCTCCGCTACTGCGGCGGCAGAAATATGTCAGAGGAGCACATCAGGCTCAGAGAGGAAATTGCCGAGCAAATCCGCGCCCTTCACGGTATGAGGGAGATGGCGAAGATTTACGGCTATGATATCTCGCGTCCTGCCGAGACCGCTCAGGAGGCTGTTCAGTGGCTGTACTTCGGCTACCTCGCCGCAATCAAAACTCAGAACGGCGCGGCTATGAGCGTCGGCAGAATTTCGACCTTCCTCGATATCTACATCAGACGCGACCTCGAGGAGGGCAGAATCACCGAGAGCGAGGCTCAGGAGCTTATCGACCACCTTGTTCTTAAATTCCGCCTTGTAAAATTCGCGCGTATTCCGTCGTACAACGAGCTTTTCTCGGGCGATCCCGTTTGGGTAACCTTAGAGATGGCAGGCGTCGGTATGGACGGCAGACATATGGTTACCAAAAACGATTTCCGTTTCCTGCATACTCTTGAAAATATGGGACCTGCGCCCGAGCCGAACCTCACAGTGCTTTGGTCGTCAAGACTTCCCGAAAACTTCAAGAAGTACGCCTCGAAAATCTCGGTTGACACCTCGTCAATCCAGTATGAGAACGACTGCGTAATGCGTCCTGTTTGGGGCGACGACTACAGCATTTGCTGCTGCGTTTCCGCCACTCAGACAGGTAAGGAAATCCAGTTCTTCGGCGCGAGAGCAAACCTCGCGAAGTGCCTTAACTACGCTATCAACGGCGGTGTTGACCTCAAAACAAGGGAGCAGGTAGGACCTGAAATCAGACCTATCACAAGCGAGTACCTCGACTATGAGGAGGTAATGGACAAGTTTAATATTATGTTCAGCTGGCTTGTAGAGGTGTATGTCAACACGCTCAACCTCATTCACTATATGCACGACAAGTATTACTACGAGGCGGCTGAAATGGCGCTTATCGACACCTACACACGCCGCACCTTCGCAACAGGTATCGCGGGCTTCTCGCACGTTGTTGACTCGCTTTGCGCTATCAAGTACGCCAAGGTTAAGACCATCCGCGACGAGGAAGGCTTTGTTACCGATTATAAGGTAGAGGGCGACTTCCCACGCTACGGCAACGACGACGAACGCGCCGATAAAATCGCGATTTGGCTGCTCAAAACCTTTATGAAGAAGGTCAGGGAGCACCACACCTACCGCAATTCCGAGCCGACAACCTCAATCCTCACAATCACCTCAAACGTTGTTTACGGCAAGGCGACAGGCGCTACTCCCGACGGCAGAAAGGCGTTTACGCCATTCGCCCCCGGTGCAAACCCTGCATACGGTGCTGAGAAAAACGGTCTTCTCGCCTCGCTCAACTCGGTTGCGAAGCTTCCGTATGAGTTCGCGCTCGACGGAATTTCAAATACACAGACAATCAGCCCAGACGCTCTCGGCCACGACGACAGCGAGAGAATTGATAACCTCTGGCATATCCTCGACGGCTACTTTGACAAGGGTGCTCACCACCTTAATGTAAATGTTTTCGGCGTTGAAAAGCTTAAGGATTGTATGGAGCATCCCGAAAAGCCCGAGTACGCAAACTTTACAATCCGTGTTTCGGGCTACGCGGTCAAGTTCATCGACCTCACACGCGAGCAGCAGCTCGACGTTATCGCCAGAACCGAGCACAAGGTACTTTAATTATACAATCACAGGCAGGCGCTTTGCCTGCCTGTTTTACAACAGGAGTTTTGAAATGAAAAAGTTTTTAGCCGCGGTACTCGCCGCGATTACGCTGATTTTCGCAGGCTGCGCCCAGCCAAACGGTTATAAAGAAATCACCCAGGAGGAAGCCGCAAAGATAATGCAGGAGCAGAGCGGATTTATCATCCTCGATGTAAGAACCGCTCAGGAATTTAACGGCGGCCATATTCCGAACGCGATTAATGTGACCAACGAGAGCATTACCGATAAACAGCCCGAACAGCTGCCCGACAAAAATCAGATGATACTTGTGTATTGCCGCAGCGGCAGACGCAGCAAGCAGGCGGCTCAAAAGCTTGTGGATATGGGATATACAAATATTCTCGAGTTCGGCGGAATAAATACCTGGCAGGGCGAAACAACCCCTCAATAACAAAGATATCGTATTGACAAACCGTTTTTTATTTGATATAATAACGCTTGTGGATTAAGCAATACGCTCCGCCTCGGCAAGCTCAGCCGTGTAAAAATATGAGCAATTCGCGGATATGGCGGAATTGGTCGCGCTGCGAGCGCTGCCGGTGGCAGATGAAGCGAGCAAAAGCGAGGTTTGAAATAAGGAGTACAGGGAGCGTGTGCTCACGCGACGCGGTACGACTATATTTCAAGCGGGACACACCGCGCATGGTTCAGGTGACACCCCTTCGGTGTAACTGAAAAATCCGTCTTAAACTTTCTCCGAAACCTACAAAAATTTTATACTCGCAGGTATGGCGGAATTGGCAGACGCGCATGGTTCAGGTTACACCCCTTCGGTGTAACTGAAAAATCCGTCTTAAACTTTCTCCGAAACCTACAAAATTTTTATACTCGCAGGTATGGCGGAATTGGCAGACGCGCATGGTTCAGGTCCATGTGAAAGCAATTTCATGCAGGTTCAAGTCCTGTTACCTGCACCAGTATGAGTGTTCATAACGGATTTATGTTATGGACACTCATTTTTTTCAATTTCTACCGTTATGTATTCGGTGAGCAGGTTTTTGTGCCTGCTCACCTTTTCTCTTATGCGGATTTAGCTGTGGGGATATACTCCACGTCTACGCCTTTTCGGGTGTTGGCTTTGTAGTTTTCGTCCTCTGATGACGGTAGCTCTAAGTAGACGACAAAACGATAGTGCGGGGCTGTAGCTTTGCGCATTCGTAACTTAAGATGATACATTACATAATTAGATTGATAATTAATCGCTGTACTTTTCGAGTAAAATAGAAAGACAAATACTCGGAGGTAAGACTATGAAAGGAAGATTATTAACAGAAGAACATATAAAATCTTTTATCAATCATCTTCGGATGGAGGAAAAGAGCGCAAATACAATAGAGAAATATGCTCGTGATGTAAAGGCATTTGCGGCGTATTTGAACGGCAATGTGATTAGCAAGGAGCTTGTCATCGAGTACAAGCAAAAGCTGATTGCCGACGGATATGCTGTGAGCAGTATCAATTCGATGCTCGCCGCCGTGAACAGCTTATTTGATTACTTGGGCTGGGTTGATTGCAAAGTAAAGGCAATTAAAATTCAACGACAAATCTACTGCCCCGAAAATAAGGAGCTGAGCAGGGCGGAGTATTTACGTTTGGTCGAAGCTGCCGAACGCAATCACAACCATCGTTTGAATATGATATTGCAGACGATCGGCGGTACAGGCATCCGAATCAGCGAGTTACAATCCATAACGGTTGAAGCGGTGAAAAGCGGTACTGTTGAAGTAGCTTGCAAGGGCAAGAATCGCGTGATTTTCATTGTGAAAAAGCTAAAGAAAAAACTGCTCCGATACGCCGCCGAACGACATATCAAAGCAGGAGCTATCTTTATTACGAAATCTGGAAAGCTGGTCAACCGTACAAACGTATGGCGAGAGATGAAAGCCTTGTGCAAACAGGCTCACGTCAATCCAGATAAGGTGTTTCCTCACAATCTGCGACATCTGTTTGCAAGGACGTTTTATAAGCTGGAAAAAGACATTGCCAAGCTCGCCGATATTCTCGGTCACAGCAGTATCAACACGACAAGGATATATATTATTTCCACAGGCTATGAGCATCTAAAGCGTATGGAAAATATGCGGCTTGTGGTTTGATTACATAATGTCGATTATGTTGTAATATACTTAACTATTATACATTGATAATCATATTTAATCAACATATTTTGCTCAAAAAGTGCGAACGATTAATTATTTTTTCGAAATTTGACACAGAAAACCAAGTTCCTAAAAAGCAAGTATTTACGAACATAGTATTATTGCGCTGTTTTGCTTTGAAATTATGTTATAGCTCGTTGTGACTAAATCTTCTCTACAACATAATCGACATTATGTTATCAATTGATTTTTTGGAGTGATGATATGAAAGAGCTTTTAAGTAATAAAAAATCGATAAACACTGTAACAATATTATTCTTTGTTGGTTTATTACTTAGTATAATACCAATTATAGTGGCATCTTTCTATTCACACCCTTTGGCTGATGATTTTAATTTCTCAGCTAAGGTACACCAAGTTTTTGTTAATGGCGGTGGGTTATTTGAAATATTATTTGCAGCATTTTCTCAGGTAGGTGAAAGCTATAATGGATGGCAAGGTCTTTATTCTGCTTCGTTTTTTAATTCTTTGCAACCCGCTGCTTTTTCAGAAAATCTTTATTTTTTAACTACTGTTATTATTCTTTTATCATTGATTGTATCAACATTCTTTATTATTATTACACTTTTTAGCTCGTTTGGATTGGATAAACGATTTGCCGTTATAATATCTTGTATTATATTGTTTTTATCGATACAGCTTGTGGTTGATAAGCATGAAGCGTTTTTTTGGTGGAATGGTGCAGAGGCGTATACTCTTATGTATTCTTTTTCATTAGTATTGATTTCACTAATTATCAGGATGTATTTCGCTAGAAAAAATGTAATGAGAATAGTATATTTTGTTTTTTCTTTGCTATTGGCTGTAGTTGTTGGGGGAGGTAATTTTTCAACTGGACTAATAACAACAGTGTTATTAGGAATAGGAATAATAATAGTCTTTAAAACAAATATAAAAATCATACCATATTATTCTATTGTTTTTGCAGCATTATTGACAGGATTTATTATTAGCGTGATAGCTCCTGGAAACAGCGTTCGAGCTGCTGAGGTAACAGGGGAATCGCCAATTATGGCAATTATTCATTCAGTATTTTATGCGTTTACATTTATCGCGAGTTGGACTGGATTATGTCAAATTGCAGGATTCATTTTAATAGCATTGTTCGCAATGATTTTAACTAAAAGAACAAACTACAAATACAAGTATCCTTTCTTAGTACTTATAATTACATTTTTAGTGTTTGCGACACAATTAACACCGTCGCTTTATGCTATGAGTAGTGTTGGTTCCGGTAGACAAGTAAACATTTATTATTATTCATATTACTTTCTTGTTTCTTTCAATATATTTTACTTTTGTGGATGGATAAATAGCAGAAAGATAGTAAAGATAAGGATACAAAATATTAGGAAAAGTTACATTTTATGCAGTTGCTTAATAATTGTTGGTATATTTATTGGCGGTTGCTTTAATTATGGTTTTCATAATATAACTTTAGTGGATACAGCATTTTCATTAAAAAATGGGACCCCTCAAATGTATAGTTTAGAGTATATGGATAGGATTGATAAAATAAAAAGCGGAACAACAACAATAAGTGATATTGAAACTGTACCAGACTTCTTTTCTAAGTTTGATATAAAAGAAGATCCTAACTACTGGACCAACAGAGGCATTGCAAATTATTATAATGTGGAAAAAATAACATTGAAATCTAAATAGGATACACATTATTTGCAATCTCCGTTACACAGTTACAATAATATTTTACACGGCAGGAAGATAGTTTAACCGCTATCTCCCTGTCCTTTTCTTTACTCCTTAAACCTCATTCTTCTCCGCATTGCGAGCGGATAGTTGCCTTTTTCCAGCACCTTTATGTCACCTTGTTTTTCGCCGTTGCCATTGAAAATTATCATATGCTCAGTGAAGGCGGCGTTCAGATTTATCTGGATTCTTAAGCCTTCTCCGTCCTCGTAGATGATTATTTTGTCAATCAACTGCCGGAGATTGGCATTGCTGATTTGCCCTTCCTTGATGATTTCTTCAATCAAATCAACCGTCTGCTTCATTTCCGACTTGCGCTTTTTGATGGTTTCGCTGTAGTTTTGAATATCGTACAGTTCCTGAGATATTTTCTTGATGTCATTTTCACAAGCGGTGAGCATTTCATCGTAAACCTCGGCGTGTTCTTTGTCGCGGATGCGCTCGAGCAGAATTTCTTTTTGGTCGGATTTGCGCTGTTCAAGGTCGGCGTTGAGCTGTTTGATTTTTCCGGTGACGGTGCTTTTCTGTTTCAGCCATCGGCGGACGTCGTTATCAATATTCTTGTAATTCTCCTTTGCTTGTTCACGGATATTCAGAATTTCATTGTAGACAAGCTCGTCGATTTCGCTCTCGTTAATTCTATGCGCCGTGCAGTTCTCTTTGCCGTAGCGATGGTAACCGTTGCAGGCATACTCGATTCTTAACGGTTTATCGCGCCATTTGCGCTTGATTGCTACAAAGGTTGAACCGCAGTCGCCGCATTCAAGCAGTCCTGAATACCTATGACAGGGCTTCCCTGCGCTTGCTCTGACGTTGCCTTTTTTCTTCTGCTCAATCATCTTTTGAACTAACTCAAACTTTTCCTTTGAGATAATCGGCGTTACAAAGTTTTCGTGAACATATTGTTCTTCTTTGGGAACGTCCTTGCGGATATGGGTGATTTTATTGTTGTAGGTCTTGTGGCAGATCAGCGTTCCGATATAGAATTCGTTTTGCAGAATCCGCTTTACTCCCGTGTTATCCCACAGATATTTCAAGCCGATTTTCGGCTTGTTGTATCCGAGGTTCTTGCCGAGAAGCTGCTTTTGATAGTAGGCAGGCGACTTGATTCCTTCCTCATTAAAGATACGGGCTATGGCGGAAAAGCCATAGCCCTCAAGATACATATCGAATATTCTTCTGACGATTTGCGCGTGTTCTTCTACCACGACCACCTGATTAGTGTTTTTATCTTTGAAATAGCCGAGCGGCGGTATCATTACAAAGCCCTTCTTCTGCTTTTGTACCATGCCCGCTCTGACCTTTTTGCTGATGTCGCGCGCATACATATCATTGAACAAGCCTTTGAAACCGATAATCAAATCGTCGTCCTCGTTGCTTGTGTCGAGGTTCTCAGTGACCGACAGAACGCGGACGTCGTGCTCTCTGAGATAGTCAATGAACAGCGCGGTTTGCGTTTTGTGTCTGCCGAGGCGGGACATATCCTTGACGATAATCGCCTCAATCGTGCCCTGCTCGACCTGTTCATAGATTTTGTTAATGCCCTCACGGTTGAAGTGCATACCGCTGACGTTGTCGTCAAACGATTCGCCGACAATCTCGTGACCGTTTGATTTTGCGTACTCCACGAGGATGTTTTTCTGATTCGTGAGCGAGTTTAGCTCCGCGTCCTCATCGCGTGAGAGCCGATAGTATAACCATACTTTCATTTTGTTTCCTCCTGTTGGATATAAAATAAGCCTGCCGTTAAGCAGACTTTTTGGCAATGATTATTTCTTCTTCCGTGTCGGGAAGCAAGCTGTCATCGGTGATATAGTCTTTTATAACGCTTTTGATGAAAGCGTTATACTGCTCGTCCGTGCCGACATATTTGAAATGTACGGAGCTGATTTTGGTTTTCTTTTCAGTTTGCATAATCATATTTCCTTTCATATTTTTGTTGATACGCGCGTATGGTATCGCCGCGCCGTTTTGTTGACACAAACACTACCACACCTTTTTCGCAAAGTCCAGACAGATTCTGTAGAAATATTAATAAGTTTGCGCGATACCCTGCTCGCGCTCGTAGTCCTCACGGGTGCAGTAGGTGCGGAATGCTTCGTTGGAAATCTTCCGCCCGAGGATTTTCTCTAACCTCAACTTCTCCATTGTGCTCATTTCTTTGATATAATGCGGCTGATAATAGAAGCCCTCGGGGACAGTCGAGAGTATATCTCCGAGGAGATTTATCAATCCATCAGAGCTTGTCATGGTGAAACTGTCATCGTGATAAGGCGTAACGTAGTCACAGTAGGTGTCGAGCATTGCGCCGTCGCATCCGCCCATAGCGAAGTACAATTCGAGGTTGTTTTTTAGAAAACGCTCGTCAAACAATTTGTTGTCGCGCACTTTATAACCCTCGGGCGTGGTGAAAGTAATATATTTGTATTTGTCCTCCCACTGAACTTTATAGCCATGCTCACGCATATACTCAATGAATTCTTCCTTGGTAGCTGACCAGCCGATGGCATATGAAGCGGTTTCTATCAGGTCACGTTTCCATCTTGAGTTGCGCGGATTCTTGGTTTTGGTCTCGGTAACACTCAGTCCGTACTCTCGGCAGAGCTGATTGGAATACTCCTTCGCCTGCAGCATTTCATCACGGCTCTGGTGAAACTTTTTGCCATTCTCGAAGTTCACGCTGTTCATAATCAGGTGATTGTGGATGGCTTTTGTATTGATGTGCGTGGCAACAAGCACTTGAAAACCGGGAAAGTATTCCGCAAACTTCAAGCCAATTTCGTGCACGGTCTCGGGTGTGAGGTCGTCATCAGGTGAGAACGACTGCACGATATGGTAGTAACTCCTGCCATCCTCCTTGTGAAACCGCTTCTTGATGAACCGGAATTCATCGAGCGCGCTCTCGGGACAGCAGTTGATGCCGCTGATCAATTTGCTTTCCGTCGCTTCACTGCGCATTACATAATCAAAAATATTGTTCATCGGACTTCCTGCGTTAACGAATTTAACAACTGCCAAAGCCTTGCCACCTCCTCTCTCGTTTCACGCAAGTCAACCTCGTAAGCGTAGCCGGAATTTACCGCTCGCGTCAGCTGGTTGAGGTTGTTGCCGATTTTTCTCAGTTCATTTGCGACTTCATCAACACCTTTTACGACGATAATCTTTTTGCCAAGCGCACAGTCACGCAGATACATACTCGGCGTTCGGTAGGAAGAGTACGCCTTTTCCTCAATGATTTCTCTCTGCTCCGGCGTAACTCTCGTTGAAATGATTTCAGTTTTTGTTTGCTTTTTCATAATAATTACCTCCATTCTTTTAATAAAGGGGTGCGGGCGAGACTGTGTCAAAAGTAAAGACAAAGTCTGAAAAATATGGTATAATAATGATGCAATAAACAGATGCAAGGGAGTTGTTTGTATGCAGTATATTTCAGGTGAAGATCGGAATCAAATATCAATGCTGCCTCCCAGCATAGATGAATATGTCACAGAGGACAATCCGGTAAGGGTTATTGATGCTTTTGTCGACAGCCTTGATGTGGCTGCTATGGGATTTAATCATTCTGAGCTAAACTCAACCGGCAGACCACCGTATGCGTCTCAGGACATGCTCAAGCTATATATTTACGGTTACTTTAACCGCATTCGCTCCAGCAGATGTCTTGAACGAGAAACGCATCGCAATCTTGAGGTTATCTGGCTGATGAAAAACCTTCGACCGGATCACAAAACAATCGCTCGTTTCCGTCATGACAATACAAAAGCTCTTAAGAATACTTTTAAGGCGTTTGTAACTCTTTGTGCTAAATGCGGATTATACGGTAAAACACTTTTCTCAATAGACGGCAGTAAATTTGCAGGATGTAATTCCAAAGACAGAAATTTTAATTCCGAAAAACTAAAGGATAGAATCGCAAGAATTGATCAAAATCTTGAGAAATATTTGTCTGAGCTTGAAAGTAACGATGACGGTGAAGCTGAATCCGAAACCGGAACAAATTGCAGCATTCAACAAATAATTAGTGAGCTTACAGAGCGTCGTGATAAATATCAAGGTATGCTCGAGGATTTAAAAGAGAGCGGTGAAACACAGATTTCTTTAACAGATCCCGATTGCCGAAGAATGACCAATTCGATGAAAAAGACAGTTGTCGGCTACAATGTTCAAACGGCTGTCGACAGCAAAAATGGATTGATTGCTTCATACAAAATCACTAATCAGGTAACGGATATGGGGCAGCTTCACGATGTTGGCGCGGAAGCAAAAGATAATTTGAAAATAAAATCAAAGATAGATTTACTTGCTGATAAAGGATACAATTCTGCTACTGATATTGCTGAATGTTACGCAGATAATATGAACGCAAATGTTTGTATGGATATTGAAGAATTTGATATCTGCGTGGAAACAGATGAGGATACGCCAAAGCCAGAAACACATCAGAATGGACGCTGTGTATATCTAAAAGAGCGTAATGTTTGTATATGTCCCATGGGTGAAATACTTTATCCGGCAACTTACAGAACTGCAAAACACAGCGCTAAATTTAATAACTTCCGTAAATGCCGATTATGCAAACACCGCTGTACTACTGCAACAGCAAAGCAATTTGAAGTATGGATGTTGCCAAGTGAGTTTTCAAAAGAATACAATATTGAGAATCTTCACGTCAAACAAGTAAGAATAAAACCCAATAAAGAACTTCTCAAACAGAGGAAATGTTTGTCGGAGCACCCGTTCGGCACTGTTAAAAGAGCTTTTCATGCCGACTATCTGCTCACAAAAGGATTAACATTAACCGATGGAGAATTTGCGCTCGCTTTCTTGATTTTTAACATGAAACGAGCGCTTTCGGTGCTGGGTATAAAAAAGTTAACAAAAGCAATTAGAGCAGTGTAACAGAAATGTTATGCTGTTTTTTCATAAAACTCCCCTTCAAGGGGTTGGGGGCAACAGCGGGCAAGGTTCGGGCAGTGGCTTTTGACACAGTCTGGGGCCTTGCCCGCATCTGCCTTTGCGGCCGCCCGAAAGAGGGCGGTCGTAATACAAAGGCGAAACTGGCAATAAAGCGGGACGATAATCCGTGAATTAACGGTATCTGCCACGTCTGCGTTGTTCTTCGTAATATGCTTCCGAAGGTTTAACTCTTATTGTTATCGGTTTCTCATTAACAGGGACGACAGGAACGGCAGGGACGGCAGTTTTGACGCCGCTAATTTTGCCGTCCTTAACGTCACTGCCGTCACTTTCGGGATTATAACGGATATTCAGAAAACGCTTGCCGTTACTCCTGCCCGAGACAAAAAATACGCCGTAGCTTTCCAATTCATAGCGGTATTTATTCATCAGCTTTTTGAGCACGCTCGGCGTGATACTCTTACAGCAGAAAGAAGAAAAATCTTCGGCGAAGTCGGTGTTCGAACCAACGTACATACTCGTCTGCTTCATATACCTAATCAACTGATTAATTTCATCAGGCAACAACATTTCGGGATTTTCAATGCTGTCAGACAGCAATTTCCAAGTGTGTGTGTCGGCAGAGAAAGTCAGCTCCAACTCGCGGCTCTCTATATCTCTGCCTGTGCAGGTCAGCGTTGCGTTCTTCTGATTACGGCTGCTCCTGTCAAGAATCAGCGCGGTATCAATCGCTCCGCTGATGCCTGTAGTGCCGGAGATTTTATTCAGCGGATCGCTGTCGCCCTGTTTCCTCAAATGGTGCACAAGCAGAATGGTGATTTGCAGCTTGTCAGCTAATGCTTTCAGTCTTTCGATTTCCTGATAATCGTTGGAGTATCCGGTGTCCTTTTCTGTGTTACGAATCATCTGGAAGGTGTCTATCGTAACAAGTACCGTGTCCGGATGTTCAGCTACGAAATCAGTGATCTGTTTTTCAAGACCGCCGGACAACGAACAGGATGAGATGGCAAAGTAAGCGTTGCCGGGCGCTTCGTCCGTTACGTCAAACAACCTGCTCTGAACACGGTTCCAGTTATCCTCCAAGCAGAGATAGAGCGTTGTGCCCTTTGTCGTTTTGAAATTCCAGACATTTTCTCCCTTGGCTATGCGTATCGTCCAGTCCAACATCATCCAAGACTTGCCGATTTTCGGAGCACCGCTTATCATAGCAACGCCCTGCGGCAGAAGTCCCTCAATACAATAGCGGATTGGTTCTAATCGCATATCCATTAATGTTTCGCCGTCAATGACGGTGAGTTTTTTCTTTGTGATTGACATATTTATCACGCTCCTAAATATATTTTTTACAAATACAAAACTCCCACCTCGCGAAAGTGGGAGTAGTATTCATATTTGCGAAAGGAGAGCTTAGCCTTACACCGGTACTCGGCTGAGCTTTCCTTTCACTCTATCAATGTCAAATTTTCAAAATTTTCCGTATTTTCCCGTGAAGGGTTCAAACCGTTTCCGGATTTTTGTGAATTTTAGAACGAATATTCTAATTTGTATTGAAGTCTCCGAACGTATGTGCTATAATTATGCTGCGAGGTGAGAACGGATGTTTGAAAATGATATTCAAGATAAAGTGAAAAATTCCAATTTGTTTGAGGTCGTTTATAAAAAAGATAAGTTTTTGCTGGACGGTAAGGAGTATCCGATAGGATACACAAGCTATCTTGCCATTCAAGAAGAGTGCCGTTTTATGGATAACAAGCGCGTGAAATCCCTGCTTGCTTTTTCTGAAGACTTACTCCAAGATTTAACAATGGATAAACTCAGTTACCTGCACAAAATTATCCTGTCGGTTTTAAACTCGCTAAAAGCAAATCCGTTTTTCGGAATCTTTGATTATGACAAATATGCAGATAAATTAAACCTGCTTTTCTCGGACGAACGGTTAGAGCAATATATGGATATCTACATTGTTTACCGTGATAACTATGTTGTTGACACAGCAGAAAAAGCGGACAAGCTTGACAGGCTGATTAGGGCTTTTGATGATTTTATATTGGCGTTGTCCATTCCGAAGATCCTTGATAACGCGATTACGCAATTAACTTCTTATTCCTCGCTGGTATTTCAAATGACCCACCGTATTGTAGAGCGAGGCGCACGAAATAAAAGTCAGTTGGCAGACGCATTCGGCGATTTTTTGAATAACCCATATCTGCAGTTCACTTTTCGTACCGATACCCAGCCGTTCAAAACAAGGGCGACGGTGATGCCCGTTATTGAAAACGTCAATGGGGAAAACTATATTTTCCGAAAGGTCTATTACAATAATCTGAAGGACTTTTTGAACACCGATTTGTTTGAAGGATACATTCACGGGCATTATCTGTGGCGGTGTGATATTTGTGACAGGTACTTTTTTATGACGACGGCGCATAAGCAGCTGTATTGCAGTACGAAGAATCCAAAGTACGGCGTGCCGTGTTCATACGTAGCAAAACACCCGGAAGTAGTTAAGCGAAAAATGGAACGGCAGAAGAAAACTGACAGCCCGTATTATCTGCTTTGGCAGAAACGTAACGATTTGATCAGAAAAAACAAAAGCCTCGGCAAATACGATGAGACCATATCTGCCAAGGCAAAGGAATACATTGATGATCGTTTCGACGAAGCCCAAATCAATTGTGATTATGCGGAAACGCAATTTGAGAAGGATATGGAAATGGAGAATATTTACAAAGCGGCAAAGGAAATGCTAGATGTATGAATTAGATTATCAACCTGAACGGTTGGATTGGAATGAGTACTTTGTCAGATATAAGAAAACCGGAGAGATAAAGTATTTCAAAGCGTTTCTGCATTTTTATGAATCATATTTGGACAGAAAAGTTAGTCAGTTCATTAAACGCTATGAGTTGGAGGACTATCGCGCAGAGGATTTGAAGCAGATATTTGTTACTGTTCTCTGGGATGAGCTTCAAACTTACGATTCCAAGATGCCATTGCTGCAACTGATCAAATATAATGTGATGGCAGCTTGGCACGACTATGTGCGAATAAACTGCGGAAATTTCAGGTTGGATAACCGTCATCAGTACGCGATGCTGAAAAAGATAGCCTATCTATACTATCAGAAAAAGGAAAAGAATAAACCGCTATCGCAGATCATATCCGAAATATCGGACGAAATGGATTTGTCAGAAGAAAGCATAGAAAACTACCTGATTGCCGTAACCACTTTCAAGCCAAAGTATAACGCCGATTTTTACGGCAGCGACGAGGACGAAGATTACTATTCTTCTGCTGTAAATTCCGCTGAAAATGATTTGGATACGGAACGTTTATATTTCAAACTGAGCCAACAAGAAAAGTTGCTGAACGCCCTTACCAAACTCAACAAGAAAGACCGATTGTTGGTAGAGTACGTCTACGGTATCTGCCCGCAGTGCCTGAAAGACAAGGAGCGAAAAACGATCCGCCAAGCGTCCTTGCTGTTGGGCTTGACCGAGGACGGCGCACAAAAGAAACTGAAATCAATTCTAAATAAACTGCGAAAACTACTGCAAGAGTAAAGGCTGTGGAGACAATCCGGATTGTTTCCTCAGCCTTTATTTCGTGCCACAAACCGCAACAAATCGGCTGTGTGGGCTTTGTCCGTCGTGGTCGGGACATTTTTCGAAGGTTTTGTTTGAGCGACCCAGGGCGAAATATCGCGCGTTTCTTTTTTCAAAAACAACTGGCTTTCTCTAACCGATTGACTTTTACTATAGAAATATACGGATATTAATGCACAGCAACAATATTTTATCTGAAATCAAGTCCATAAAAACAATAAAAGCAACATGTGCAACATATTTTTGCAATAATTGACAATGTATTTTACTGCTTGACATAAATAGTCTCTGCTCATTAACCGCACGAAACGGATATGAGGTTATTTTTCAGCTTCAGCAGCATTGATATTACGTCGTACAGGAATCCCAAAAATCGGCGCAAAGAACCTCTTGCTAATTTTTCGAGGTTCAATACCAGTAGGGAAAGCGCAATGGAACAACGGGTCGTTGTATCGAGCTTCGTTCTGATGAGTCCCAAGCCGCAGCATCTCTTTGCGAGGCTGAAGCCTCGCTCGACTTCGATACGATCCGTGTTATCACTGTATGCAGTTTTGCGTTCCTCCGGCGTCGGTTCTTTTTTTGGACGCCCCAAAGCCGGACCGGATATACGGATACCCTTGCTCTTGCAGAAAGCTCTGTTGTTCCGATTGCGGTATATCTGATCGACCAGCACCCTTTCGGGATAGCGTCCGGTTCGCTTGCGGTATCTCTCTATTGCCGAGATGAGCACATCCGCTTCATTGTAAGCGTCAAAGGATAATCTCTCTAACCGTGCGAATCCGTTTTCATCAATGCTCATATCCAGCTTTGCACCGAATTCTACCGGAGCTTTTGCTTTGCCGCGCACGATGGGTCGGATATACGGCTGAGAAATACTGACGATGCGGTCTTTGACGCTGTGAACATTGTTGTCATACATGTACTTTTGCTGTTCATACAGCTCTTTGATGACCGTTAACCGCTTGGCTTGCTTTTCGGTAAGAACTACTCCGTTGGCTAATACAAACATATCGATATAGCCGAGGTCTCGACGAATATACTGAAGCTGCTGCTTGATCGCCTTGCGGATCTTTTTCTTGGTACGCTTTTTGCATTTCGCCAAATTCAGATAATCTTTTCTCGCGTTTTTGCGATACATCCTTGGCTTGTAAAAATTGTAGGTATAGCAGATATCGTCTATGATGGATTCAAGATTTTCTCTTGCCTCGTTCAGCAGATTGATGTCCTGCGGGTAAGAGATGTTCTGAGGAGCACAGGTAGCGTCAAGAATCAATGTGCCTTTGTTGTCTGCTTCGGATTTCTCATTCTCTTTGCTTTCAGCATCCTCGCCGCCATCGGAGTGACTGTTGTTATCCGAATCATCGTCTTCATTGTTTTCAGGCAGATTGAATTGGATCATCATTTCGTTGATGTCTTCAAGGATGTCATCTGTCAGACGTTTGCGAAACTCTACCAAAAGTGACGGCGCAAAAGGCGCTTCATAAGAATATCCCGGAAGTCCGATAAAGTATTGGTAGTAGGCATTCTCCTTGATTTGCTCGACAAGCTCACGGTCGGAATAATCATATTTCTTCTGGATCATCAGCGACCCGAGAGCTGTTTGTAAAGGTTTTGCCGGCATACCGGTCTCGCTCGGAAACAGCGCGGCATATTTTATCTCGATGTCGTACCACGGTATACTCGCAGCCTTCTTTACCCAGCGGTTCTCAGGATCCATCTGCATCCCTGCGGGCTGATTGAAATCTGTAAAACTCATTTGTTGATTTCTATGGAACTTATACATACTGTCCTCTAACTTAAGTGCAAGCTTTTTTATTGCTCTTGATTATTTTCTTGCACTTATTATAGCACATTTCGATGAAAAATGCACTGTTTATCGAGAATTTTACTGATTGCTTGTTTTGAAGGCAGTGACTAAATAGAAAAAATGATATAATATTATAAGTTATATTTAAATTGGTTACTTATGTGCTTGAGGCGTAATTTGATAAAAGTCGCGTAAAAACTGACGGTGTTACTATGTATAAAAGGTTTTTTAAAAGATTAATAGATGTTATTCTGTCGGTTTTAGCGCTGATACTGCTTAGTTGGCTTTATCTTATTATTGCCGTCATAATCAAGGCTACATCAAAAGGACCGGTGCTTTTCAAGCAGGAGCGCATCGGAAAGAACGGAAAAGTGTTCAATATTCTAAAATTCCGTTCAATGAAAGTCGGAGCAGAGAAAACCGGTTCAGGCGTGTATTCCGGCAAGGGAGATCCGAGAGTTACCAAGGTAGGAAAGTTTATCCGTGCGACAAGTATCGATGAACTTCCTCAGTTAATAAATATTTTAAAAGGCGATATGGCGCTTATCGGCCCCAGACCGCCGCTGACTTACCATCCGTGGAAGTGGGAGGAGTACACCGACGAGCAAAAGCGTATGTTTGAGGTTCGTCCGGGCATTACCGGTTGGGCGCAGACACACGGCAGAAAAGACGTCGAGTGGCACAAGCGCATTGAGCTGAACGTGTGGTATGTCGACCACATTTCCTTCGGGCTGGATTTCAAGATTTTCTGGCTCACGATTTTCAAGATTTTTACGAATGCAGATAATGAAAACAAAGGCGAAACAGTGAAGAAATAAGGTTACATTATGGCGCTGAAATTAATGTACATCACGAATAAGCCTGAGATTGCGCAGATTGCGGAGTCGTCGGGCGTCGACAGAATTTTCGTTGATATGGAATACATCGGCAAGGCAGAACGCCAGGGAGGATTGGACTCCGTACAGAATCACCATACGGTTGAGGACGTGCGTACCATGAAGCAGGCGGTTGAGAGTGCCGAGGTTTTGGTGCGCGTAAACCCGATTCATGAGGCGACTGATGAGTACACTTCATCCAAGCAGGAGATTGACGATGTCATTCAAGCCGGCGCGGATATCATTATGCTGCCATATATCACAAGCGTTTCGCAGGCGGAAGATTTCCTGTCCTACGTTGGCGGCAGGGCAAAAACCATGCTGCTGATTGAAACGCCGCAGTCTGCTGAAGCTTTGGATGAAATTCTGGAGCTTGACGGCATCGACGAAATCTACATAGGGCTCAACGATTTGAGCCTTGGTTATCATAAAAAGTTTATGTTTGAGCTGCTTGCCGACGGCACGGTTGAGGGCTTGTGCCTAAAGTGCAAGCTGAAAGGAATTCCCTACGGCTTTGGCGGCGTCGCATCGCTCGGTAAGGGAATGTTGCCCAGTGAGTATATTATCCGAGAGCATTACCGCCTTGGATCGACCTGCGCTATTTTATCGCGCAGCTTTTGCAATGTTGATAAAGTAAAGCACATCGGCATTATCAGCTCGACCTTCATCGACGGAGTAAAGGAAATCCGCGAGCTTGAAGCCGAATGCGAAAGCAAAATGAGCTATTTCAGAGAAAACGAAAGGGTAGTCGCAGAGCGCGTTCACGCGATTTGCGAGGGATAAGCGATGAATCTGTTGGTGACAGGCGCCTGGTCTGACGGCAAAAATTGCATAGCAGAGCTTGAAGCGATGGGGCATACCGTCACCTTTATGCAGTTTGAAAAAGATGCGTTACCCTGCTCTTATGATTGGGCAGAAGGCGTTATTTGTAACGGCTTGTTCCTAACCCACCCGATTGAACAATTCACGAATTTACGATATATCCAACTGACCAGTGCAGGTTTTGACAGAGTTGATATGGACTATGTCAAATCGCATGGAATAGAAATACACAACGCACGCGGCGTTTACAGTATTCCGATGGCAGAATTCGCCCTCTGCGGTGTTTTGCAGCTATACAAACAAGCGGCGTTTTTCCGAGAGAATCAGAGAAAACATCTTTGGGAAAAGCACCGCGGTTTGCTGGAATTGGCAGGCAAAAAAGTCCTGATAGTCGGCTGTGGCAGTGTGGGAAATGAGTGCGCGAAACGATTTAAGGCGTTTGATTGCTCGATGACAGGTGTTGACTTGTTTCCGAGAGAGGACAGCTTGTACAGTGAGATGTTGCCATTAGATAAGCTGGACAACGCACTCAAACAAGCGGATATTATTGTTATGACACTGCCCTTAACCGAGCAGACAAAACATTTGATAGATAATAGTAAGTTAAGTTTAATGAAAGACAGCGCAACGCTCGTCAATATCGCAAGAGGCGCAATCGTAGATACAGAAGCGCTGATAAACCACATAGATCACTTCACCGGCGCTGTTCTTGATGTGTTCGAGGAAGAACCGCTGAACAAGAACAGTCCCTTGTGGGAAAAACCAAACATCATCCTAACCCCTCATAACAGTTTTGTCGGTGACAGAAATGCGGAGCGGTTGAGAGAGGTTATTATTAAAAATCTATATAGATAGAGGGAGAAAACAATGAATAATAATGATTTTATCACATTGCTTGCAAAATACCCATATCTAAAAGAAGATCTGTTTATTCGCGGCTTTTTATTGACCGATAAAAAGCAAACAAACACAAATGACTTTCCATTTTACGGTAATTGGAAGGAAGAGGAACACTGCGGATATTATTTCATGGCGCATAAGCTTGCCGGAATGAATGTAATAGAGCAAGATGGTTCCGCGTTTTTTATTCTTGGACACGCCTATAATCCGTTTACAATGGAAATTGATGAAAAGATTATCTTGAAACGTATCGCTGATGCATACGGCACAGATGATTATATTGACCGTATTAATGAGATTACCGGCGTTTTTGTGTATGGCTCTATTGTAAATGGTACTGTGGAATATTTTGTTGATCCATCCGGTATGCAGTCTGCTTGCTATGGAGTTGTTGACGGTAACTTTTATTTGTCCTCTCACCCCCAATTGATATGTGATATCTGTAATCTGGAGATGGACAGCTTTGTTAAAGAGTTAATTGCTTATAAATGGTACGGCAGAGTAATGGGACCTTATTTGCCTGCTGATTTGTCTCCGTTTGCGGAGGTTAAGCGTATTGTACCGAGTATTCAATATTGGTATAAGGATAAGAATGTAACGCATAAGCGTTTTTGGTATTTAACGGAGAATAAAATTGCCAACGATACTGATGAGTATAACAAAGTGATTGAACAGGCAGGCGATATTCTTCGTAATAATATGACATTGATTTCTAAAAAGTGGCAGCGTCCGTGGGTTTCTTTGACCGGAGGAATTGATAGTAACACTACTTTTGCCGCTGCAAACGGTAATTACGATAAATTTGAAACTTTCAGTTATATCTCTGCCGAGAAAGAGATACCTGACGCTGCAGCAGCAAAGAAGATTTCCGAGCGGTTCGGCGTTACCAGACATGAGTACAAAATCCCTGATAACAACGACGCAATCAAGGATTTTGAAGCAAGGCGTGAGCTGTTCCGCCATAACAACGGTTACATTGCGGAATTATATGATAATGAAATTCGCAAGAAACTATATTTGAGAGATAACGCAAAATGCGATGTTGAAGTAAAATCTTGGGTTTCCGAAACTATCAGAGCGTACTGGTATAAGCATTATGGACGTAAAAAGTTTCCACCGCTCTCACCAAAACTTTTTAGGAATCTCTATAAGATTTTTATTATGAACAGAAGCTTGGCGCATAAGATTGATAAGCTGTTTGCACAGTATATTAAAGATTTTGAATACGAAAAAATCCCAGAATCCTTTCCGCCTGCTGATATGCACTATAACGAGGTGACTTGGGGCAGCTGGGGCGGTTTGAACATCACCGAGATGAAGTATTGCTTTGACATTACTTTTGCGTATAACAACCGCAAATTCTTGGATTTGATGTTCCGTGCTCCGCTTGAAAAGAGAATTTCAGACCAACATCATTTGGATGTAAAGAAATATTTGAATAAAGACCTTTATGATATGAACATTCGCGTTGTAAATCTTAAAGAGACCGATAATCGTGCGCGTGCGTTGAATGTGATTTTTACTATTAATTCGTTTTTGCCATTCTAAGGAAGTTAGATAATGAAAGTTTTGCTGACTGCAACCGTGCAGAGCCATATTTGCCAATTTCATAAGCCTTTGGTTGAGGTACTGCACGCTCATGGTTGTGAGGTTCATGTCGCGGCGCGAAACAATCTTGCCGAAAAAAACGGCTTGAAGCTTGACTTTGTTGAGAAGGTTTTTGATATTCCCTTTTCCCGTTCTCCAAAGAGTAAGGATAACCTGAAGGCAGAGAAAATGCTCAAACAGATTATCAACGAAGGCAATTATGATGTGATTCATTGCAATACCCCGATGGGTGGTATTGTAACACGAATCGCTGCAAAGCAAGCGCGAAAAAACGGTGCAAGGCTGATTTATACAGCACATGGTTTTCACTTTTATGAAGGCTCACCTAAAAAGAATTGGATGATTTATTATCCGATAGAAAAGTATTTTTCGCGTAAGAATGATACTTTGATTACCATTACTCATGAAGACTACCGCTTGGCAAAGAAGAAATTTCACTGTCAGGTAGAGCATATCCATGGCGTTGGTGTGGATGAGAAGCGCTATTTCCCTGTGAGTAAAGAAGAAAAACTTCGCCTCAGAAAGAAAATGGGCTTTGGTGAGAATCAAAAACTTTTACTCTGTGTAGGTGAATTGTTACCAAACAAAAACCAGAAGATGGCAATTCGCGCTATGAGGAAGATTGTAAAGCGTTATCCTGACGCAATTCTCTTTATCGCAGGCAATGGTCCTGAGAAAGAGAATTTAGAGCACGAGATAAAACAGTGTGGTTTAGAAAACAACGTAATAATGCTTGGCTATTGTACCCACTTGCAAGATTATCAGCATATTATTGATGTTCTTGTTGCGTGTAGCTATCGTGAAGGCTTGCCTCTCAATATTGTTGAGTCAATGCTCTCAGGTAATCCTGTTGTTGCAAGCATCAACCGAGGACACAAGGAACTGATACATGACGGCGAGAATGGCTATCTTGTCAGTCGGGATGATTCAGAAACGATGGCTGATAGAGTTTTAGAGTTGTTAGCCGATAATCAAAAAGCCGACAGGATTCAAAAACAAGCATATGAATTCGCGTTGGATTATAGTTTTACTTCAGTAAAAAAAGAGTTGGAAGATATATATTTTGGAGATAAAAATGCCAAATGGTTATGATTGTTCACAAATAGAGAATTATCAAACGCTGCGAAAACTACAAATGGTTCAACTGGAAATACTTAAATATATTGATTCCTTCTGTAGAGAAAACAATATACGCTATTCGTTAAGTGGAGGCACGCTATTAGGTGCAGTCCGACATGGCGGGTTTATTCCTTGGGATGACGATTTGGATATTTGTATGTTACGAAGTGAATATAATCGATTTGTTCAATTGTGGAATTCTTGTCAACACGATAAGTATTTGCTACAAAGCAAGGATAATACCCCTGCGTTTACACAGTCTTTTGTTAAAATTCGAAAGGATCATACTACTTTCTATCAAGAAGGAGAGTTGCCTGGAATTTATCATATGGGGATATTTGTAGATATTTTTCCAATTGATAGAATCCCCAGCGGAAAACTGAGAAAGTATTTGTTTTATTGGCGAGTAATTAGATATCAAATCTTCATTAGGGAGTTTATTCCATCAGATGCAAGTATTATATCTAAGTTTTTATTACGCATTATTTTTTCTTTGAATTCGACTGAAACTAGGAAAAAGAAAAGAGATAAATTATTAAAAAAGATAACACAATATAATGATGATACTCGTTTTAGATTAGTTGGTATTGATACAATTAATGCTATGAGAAAGTCTTTTTCTTCTAATTTATGGGATGAATTAACTACAATTGAGTTTGAAAAATCATTTTTTCCTTGTTACGCAAACTGGAAAGAGTATTTAACAAATTTTTACGGTGATTATTTGAAGCTTCCTCCAAAAGAAGAACAGACATGGTATCATCACCCAGTAATACTTGATTTTGAACATAATTATGAGGAATTAAAAAATGGGAAGGAACCAGAATAATGAGAATTTTAGCAATTGGTGCACATTTAGATGATATAGAAATAGCGTGTGGAGGAACACTGGCTAAGGCAGTAGAATCTGGTCATACCGTAAAAGTGCTTATCATGAGTAAGTCTGGATACACAAATAATGATGGTAAGATTCAGCGTTCAGATGAACTTGCTGTTGAAGAAGGTGTTCATGCTTTACATACCCTTGGTATTCAGGATATTGATATTCTTGATTTTGCCACAAAAGATATTCCGTTCTGCTCAGATGTTGTCCACGCAATTGATCTCGCGTTGGCTGATTTCAAGCCTGACATAATTTTTACGCACCATCCGTTTGACACTCATCAGGCGCATGAGGGAGTTGCCAAGGCAACTATCGCTGCGGCGAGAAGAATGAACACTGTGTTCTTCTATGAGCCGATTACGCCTTCCGGACGTTCTTATGTGGCTTTCAAACCTCACCTTTATGTTGATATCGAATCCACTGTGAAAAAGAAAATTGAGTCACTCAAATGCCACACCAGCGAATATAACAAATTTGGAGCGGAGGATTGGATTGAGGGCGTTAGATGCCGCAGCGGGTTCCGTGGATATGAGATTGGTAAAAAATTTGCTGAGGCATTTGAAATCCTTAGATTAGAAATGAGCTTTAATGAGTTATGCAATTTGATGTAAACACGATACGGAATCTGGAGCAGCTATTTGGCTCGCCGCTTTATGTTTTTGATGAAGTGGATTTTACAGAAAACTATCGCAGATTTGAAAAGACTTTTCAAAATGTATATCCCGAATATTGTGTTTCATATTCGTATAAAACCAACTATACCCCTTATATCTGCAAACTTATCAATCAGCTTGGCGGATATGCGGAGGTTGTTTCCGGTATGGAGTACTATATTGCTCAAAGTGTTGGATATAAGCCGGAGAGAATCATCTTTAATGGCCCCGATAAAGGTACGGACGGTATAAATGCTTTTTTGAATGGAAGTATCGTAAATGTTGATAATCTCACTGAGTTAAGTGCCCTTTGCGAGATTGCACTAACCAATTCCAACAAAAGTTTCAAGTGTGGGCTTCGTGTAAATTTGGATGTCGGACAGGATTTTGTTTCCCGTTTCGGAATGGATAAAAAAGATATCGCAGAGTCATTTCAAATCGTATCCCAAATACCTAATTTTGCAATAAATGGATTGCATTGTCATATAAGCCGTTGCAGAGGAATTGAAGCTTGGAAAAAACGTACAAAATTCATGCTATCGCTTGCTGATGAGTTTTTTGAAGGAATTCCCGAGTATTTGGATTTGGGCAGCGGCATGTTCGGCGCGATGGCACCGTCGTTTTATGCTCAGTTTTCTGATGTGCCCACTTATGAGGAGTATGCGGAAGTTACCGCTAAGATGGTTGCAGAGCATTACCTGAAAGAAAACAAAAAACCAATTCTTTTTACAGAACCGGGAACTACGTTAATAAATAAATATGTATATTTTATCGGCAGAGTAGATGCGATAAAAAATATCAGAGGAAAAACATTTGCTGTTCTTAATTGCAGCGAACATAACCTTGGGGAAACCTGTCTGTTAAAACAATTGCCGATTGAAGTGATTCATACATCAAGTAATCAACAGCAGTTTGATGATGTAGATTTTACAGGATACACCTGCTTGGAACAGGATGTGATGTATACAGGATACAGCGGAAAGCTGGCTGTTGGAGATTATATTGTTTTCGGCAATACAGGAGGCTATTCCAATGTATACAAGCCGCCTTTTATCAAGCCGAATTGTGCGATGATTTCCGTTAAGAGGGATGGAACTCCCGTGCTGATGAAGCAAGCGGAAACCTTTAATGATGTTTTACATACATATGTGTTTTAAGGAGAATATGATGAAACCGTTACGCGAGGTAACAGTGCTGATTACTGCCGCAGGCAATGTGTTTATGCCTGGAACAACAGCTTGCTTAACCAAAAACGGAGAACGCAAGATTCGATTAATCGGAGCAGATATGAATGATGATAAGACCATGTTGGAAATGGTTGATGCGTATTATCCCGTTCCAAGAGGTGATGACCCTGCTTATATAGATGTTCTTTTGGATATCTGCAAAAAAGAAAAAGTAGAGGTTGTTCTCCCGATTATGTCTGTTGAGCTGAACGCTTTAGCGGGAAACCGTGATCGATTTGAAGCAATCGGTACAAAGGTTGGTGTTTCTGATATTGAAGCGTTGAACATTGCGAATGATAAGCTTAAGCTTTTTGATTATTTGTCTTCCGTCGAAATTCCATGTGCAGCGTATCAAGCAGTACATAGTATGGAAGAATTGAAAAAAGCAGTACAAGCGCTTGGTTATCCTGAAAAGAGAGTGTGCCTGAAAGTGACAAACGGTAGCGGGAGCAGGGGATTTAGAATCTTAGATGCTAGCCAGTCAAAATTCGATGCCTTTATGCATCAAAAACCCACTTCGTGCTTTGCAACATTAGATGAAGTTATAGACATCTTATCGGAAGCACTGTATTTCCCTGAGATGCTTGTGATGGAATATCTGCCGGGAAATGAATACACAGTAGATCTGTTGGCGGATCACGGTAAAGTGTTGTATAACTGTTGCCGTAAGAGTATGAATATGGAAAACAGCATTATGCTTGACGGAATCGTTGAGGATAACAAGGCTGTGAAAGAACTATGTGCAACAGTTACAGAGTCGCTTGGCCTTGACGGAAATATTGGCTTCGACATTCGAGACCGCGAGGATGGAACTCCTGTTATTATGGAGTGCAATCCTAGGATTACGGCAGGGATTCCGACCTTTGCTGCGGCAGGAGTTAACTTGCCTTATTTGAATGTAAAGAGAATGATCGGTGAGAAACTGCCGATCTGTGAACAAAAATACGGAACCATCGTTAAAAGAAGATGGATGGAAATGTATACAGAGGAATAAACAATGGAATTGATCACCGTTTTCACACCGACATATAATCGAAAAGATCTCTTAAAACGCTGTTATCAATGTCTGATTGACCAAACCTCCTATAACTTCAAGTGGCTAATCATTGATGACGGCTCATCTGACAATACTGAGGAAGAGGTCAGAAAGTGGATTGAAGAGGAAAAGAGATTTAAGATCGATTATGTATATAAGGAAAACGGTGGTTTATATACAACCTATAATACAGCCATTCCGTTAATGGATACTGAGCTTTGTATTTGCTACGAATCGGATGATTTTTTCCCTGTAGACAGTATTGAAATTATTGAACGTTTTTGGCCTGAACTGCATAATTCTGAATATGTTGGTTTGATGACAATGTGTAAAGATACTGAAGGTAATTATATTGGAAATACATTTCCGGATGATATCAAATCAATGTATCTTTATGAACGTTTTTTGCGTTATGACAACGGTGGAGATAAGATGTATGTTTATAAAACTGACATCTTAAAGAAAGTTGCACCCATGCCTGAGTTTAAAGGGGAGAAAAATCTCAATCCATTATATTTGATGTACAAAGCAGATAAATATGGTGAATTATTAGTATCAAATGAAGTTTTGTGTATCTGCGATTACCAACCAGGTGGAATGACCGATACTGTTTTGTGGCAATACTATAATAGTCCTAACAGTTTTGCGGAGTGGCGTAAGCAACATATGATGTTTCCCAACGCTCCTAAAAAGTACCTATTCAAAGAGAACATCCACTATGTTTCTAGTTGTTGCTTGGCGGGCAAACTGGGCAAAGCAGTGAAAGAATCACCTAAAAAAGGATATACTGTTCTAGCGCTTTTTCCCGGAATATTATTATCATGGTGGATTCGGTATAAAAACAGAGATAAAAAGAAGTAGTTGATTTTTTTGAGGTAAAAACTATTAGTAGAGGTGGTTGGCAATTTGTTTCCATATATTATCGATGTAGCATTAACGGCATGGATTTCTTCTGCTATTGTCAATCGCTATGATTATAACGGTATTGCACAGTATCAAAACAGAAGAAAAAAGATAATGTTGCTTGGGCTTATATTGTTTATTTGGGTGTTGCTGTTCGCTTTTAGGGGAAAAACTGGTAGTGATACAGCCGGGTATTATGGTGGATATAAAACAATATATAATGATTCATTATCTTTAGATTTTTTATTGAATAATTATCGCGACAAGCTGTATCAAGTAGTAGTTTGGGTATTAAGTAACACTTTTCATGGAAGTTGGTTCTGGGGAAGTTTTGTTGTTGGCATTATTATATATTTCCCTGTTTTATATGTAATAGAAAAAAAGAGTTTAGATGTAAATTTTTCGTGTCTTATATATCTTTCAACTTTATTAGCTTTTTTCTGTTTCAATGGCCTAAGGCAAGGTCTTTCAATTTCATTTACCTTTGTTGCGTATTATTGCGCGCTCCGAGAAAAAAAATACATACGGTATGCTATATTTATGGCAATAGCTTATGGATTTCATGCTGCAGCGTTGTTGATTATACCTTTCCATCTTATTTCTCTTAAAAAGCTAAAGTCAATTTCTACAATTATCCTATTGTTGGTTGCGTTTGTTATGAGTTTTTTCTTGATTAATGTTTGGGGAGATGTGATTGGCTTTTTTAAGGGAGATAATTTGGTTTCAGATTATAAAGATGTTTTTGTTAACGCACATGGTTCAAGTATAATAAGAGCACTGTTTTGGGCGATTCCGTCTATAGTTGCGATATTCAATTATTCAAGGATTAAAAAGCATTTTAGTGATATCGATCACGATATCATTATGGGGATATTTGGCGTTGTTTTTATGATTTATAGTATGCAAAGTGTATCTTTTTCCCAGATGGCGCCATACTTCACAATTACTTCAGTTATTATGTTCCCGAAAATTGTGTTCTCATTTGATAGTGAAAGAAGAAAAAATATTAAAGTTTTAACAATTATTGTATGTTTGGGATATATGCTTTTTTTGTTATGGAATGGGGATTTAGGAATAAATCCATATATTCCGATGTGGGAATCTGGAGCCTATTAGGGATGATAAAAGTTTTGTTTTTTATACCAACTCTGGATAGAGGCGGTGCAGAGAATGTATTAGTGAATCTGGTAAATAATATGGATTATGATAAGTTTGATATAACTGTTCAGACGTTATTTGATCAAGATTCGCAGAAAGATAGCTTAAATAAATGCATAAAATATAAATCATTTCTAAAAAAACAGTTTAAAGGAAATAGCAGGTTATTCGCACGAGTTTCAGCCAATTTGTTGTATAAACAGATTGTTAAAGATAAATATGATGTTGTAGTATCTTATTTAGAAGGACCAACAGCACATATTTTAAGTGGATGTCCGTATAAAGATACTAAAAAAGTTGCGTGGATTCATACTGCGTTTGAAAATGAGCGTGGATTTTATGCTGGGTTCTCGTCGAAGCGTAAAGCCGTAGAGTCATATAAACAATATGACATGCTTGTATTTGTTGCAAAAATGGCACGTGAAAGATTTGAGTGGTTTGCTCAAGGAGAACTAACTCAAAGTTGTGTTTTATATAATGTCGTTGAAAGTGAAAAAATAAGGAGATTATCAAAAGAAGTAGTTACCGATATTGAGTTTGATAAAGATGTTTTAAACTTGATTTCAGTGGGGAAAATTCAACCGGTTAAGGGTTATGATAGGCTTGCTAAGATACACAAGAGATTGATTAAAAATAGAATAAAAGTGCATACATATATTATAGGTGTTGGTGAACAGAAAGCAGAGATAGAAAAATATATTGATGAAAACAAACTAGGTGATACGTTTACATTTTTAGGATTTAAGAATAATCCGTATAAGTATCTTGCTAAAGCAGACTTATACGTTTGTTCATCGCGTAGAGAAGGCTTTTCGAGTGCTGTTACGGAGGCGTTGATTGTTGGTACACCTGTAATCAGTACAAATTGCAGTGGAATATATGAACAACTTGGGAAAAGAAATGAGTATGGAGTTGTTACGGATAATGATGTAGACAGTTTATATACTGGATTGTATCGACTCCTGACTTCTCCGAATCTTCTTTCGCATTATCGTAATCAGGCGAAAATAAGAGCCAAGATGTTTAGTAAGGAAAAAACAGTAACAGCAGTTGAGGATATGTTACTTAACCTATAAAAAGGAGATAATTATGACTGACAGAAAGTTTGATTGTGAGCCATTAATATCTATTGTTGTACCGGCTTATAATATTGCGCCATATATTGTTCGATGCGTAAAAAGCATTCAAGGTCATACTTATTCCAATATAGAGATTATTCTGGTTGAAAATGGCTCTACTGATGGTACTTCAGAAATAGTCGATACATTTTTTTCCGGCGATAGAAGAGTTATAGTGATTCATGAGCGTAGTCAAGGTGTTACACATGCTAGATTGACTGGTGTAAAAGTTGCGTCTGGTGAGTGGATTGGCTTTGTTGATGGAGATGATTATATAGAACCTGATATGTTTGAGCGATTATTGTTCAACGCTAGATTGTATCAGGCTAGAATATCACATTGCGGCTACCAAATGATCTTTGAAGATGGACGCACCAGATTTTTTTATAATACAGGTCGTCTTGTCCGTCAAGATAGATTAACAGGATTACGCGATTTATTGTCAGGACCATTTATAGAACCCGGTCTTTGGAATAAGCTTTTCCATTATAGTTTGTTTAAACAGTTTTTTTCTAGTAGTTTAGTAGATTATTCTATCAAAAACAATGAAGATTTATTAATGAATTTTCTTTTGTTTAAAGAGTCAAATTGTTCAGTTTATGAGGATTTTTGTCCATACCATTATATTATAAGATCTGGTTCTGCTTCAAGAAAAGGGTTAAATGCTAATAGAATTTACGATCCTATTAAAGTTAAACAAAGAATTATAGAAATAGCTCCAGATGAATTGAAAGATGAGGCTATAGCAGCATATATAGCTACTTGTATCAATGTTTATAATATTCTAGCATGTGAAAAGGGACATCGGTATGATACTGATAAAACTAAGATTCGAGAATTAATTCTAAAATGTTCATCTGATTTTGATTTGTTAAGTAAGAGAAGCGGGATGCTTGTAAAGATGATTGTACAAATACCATCGTTGTATCCATTTATCTATCGTTTCTATACAAAGACCTTCCAAAAGAGAAGATATGAATGACAATGAAAAAACGAATAAGTGTGATTGTTCCAATTTATAATGTCGGTGAGTATCTGAATCGTTGCATTGAAAGTATAGTATACCAAACATATACAAAGCTGGAGATTATCTTAGTTGATGATGGTTCTTCTGATAATTGTCCACAGTTGTGTGAGGATTGGTCAAGCAAAGATAATCGAATTAAGGTTATACATAAAAAAAACGGAGGTTTATCCGATGCGCGAAATGCAGGCATGAAGATAGCAACCGGAGAATATATCGGTTTCATAGACAGTGATGACTATGTTGCTTTGGATTTCTTTGCTACCTTGCTAGCAGTAATGGAAAAAGAGAACAGTGACGTAGTAGAGTGTAGTGTGGTAAAGTTCTATGAAGATGAAAGAATTGAGAAATACTCAGATGATTTAGCTGTTACCACATTTAAGACAGAATCGGCATTGTCCGGATTGATTGCGGAGAATCCTTTTCATCAACACGTTTGGAATAAATTATATAAGGCTGATTGCCTCAAGGGTATACTTTTTCCTGTAGGAAAACTTAATGAAGATGAGTTTTGGACGTATCAGGTCTTTGGCAGGACTCAAAAGGTTTCAAAAATCAATAAGACTATGTATTATTACTTCCAGAGAGGCGATAGTATTATGGGAGAGAATTACAGTATTCGCCGTTTAGACGCACTGGAAGGAAAAGCTAAACGACAGAAATATATCGAAAAGAATTATCCCAATCTTGCTGTACAAGCCAAAATAGATTTTTATGGATCTTGCATGTTTGCTTATCAGTGTGTTTTAAAATATTTAAGCGGCAAGGAAAAACGAGAGGCTATAACAAGAATCAAAAGGTATAAGCAAGAATGCAATCTATCTGTATCAGAAATAAAAAAAATACAAGGCTCATCAAAAAAATACTTTGTTTTTTCAAGAATAAGCTTTGATCTTTGCTGTAAGTTCAGAGCGCTTGCTAATATTGGATTTTAATATGAATAGATTAATTAGCGTAGTTGTTCCGGTCTATAACGTTGAAGATGTTTTGCACTTTTGTATTGATAGTATATTGAATCAAACTTATTCTGATTTTGAACTTTTACTTGTGGATGATGGGTCTACTGATAAAAGTGGCGATATTTGTGATCAATACGCAAGAAAAGATACAAGAATTCGTGTGTTTCACAAGGAAAATGGCGGTGTTTCATCTGCAAGGAATCTTGGAATCGATAACGCAAATGGGGAGTATATATGCTTCATTGATAGCGATGATTATGTAAATTCAGAATTCTTAGACTCATTAATTAAAACCAAAACATTATATCCGCACTGTGATAATGTTTGGTGTTGCTTTTCAACCGTTTCTTTTCCCGGCGGAAATCCTGTAAACAGCAATAAAATAAAAATGGAAGAAGAGTATATTGAATTTAGCAGAAGACAGATTATGACATTGCACGATAATTGGTTAGATGCCGGTCCGGTGTGCAAGCTATATCAAAAAGAGATTATAGATAAAAATAATATTCGTTTTAATGAATCAATTTCATTAGGAGAACCCTGATTTACTTGTGCATTACAAAAAGAAAGCAGAAATCAGAGGAAAAGAATTCAGCATAGAAAAGACCGTTAAAGCAGTGGAAGATATGTTGTTGAGTTTATAAGAGAAGATTATGAGTATATTAAAAGAATGGATATACCGCTTGCGCGGAGAATACACAACTGAAAAATTGATTTCAATGGGTATGAAAGTCGGGAAGAATTTTGGGCGTCTAAACGGAGTTATTCTGGATCCGAGTCATTGTTGGCTAATTGAAATCGGCGATGATGTCACATTGGCACCACGCGTACACATTTTATGTCATGACGCAAGTACCAAGGCTTTTATGAATTTTACTAAAGTCGGCAATGTGACCATCGGAAACCGCGTTTTTATCGGAGCTGAATCTGTTGTATTGCCTGGAGTGACAATTGGAGATGACGTCGTAATCGGGGCAAATAGTACCGTGACACAAGATATCCCAACTAATTCTGTTGCGGTCGGATCTCCTGCAAGAGTTATTTGCACTTTGGAAGAGTATATTCAGAAAGAAAAAGAGCGTATGAAATCCGCGCCTGTATATGATGAATCATATACTTTAAGAAAGGATATACCTATGGAGCTTCGTTTGAAGCAGAAAGAAGAATTAGACGGTAAAATAGGTTACATAGATTGATGAACGAAAACAAAATATCAGTAATAGTTCCTGTATACAATATTGAAAATTATATTGAAAAGACAGTAGAGAGTATCAGAAATCAAACATATCAAAACCTTGAAATTATTTTAGTCGATGACGGATCAACCGATAACAGTGGTGCTGTAATTGATTGTATCAAAGAGAAAGATAATCGTGTAAAGGTTATTCATCAAGAAAACTGTGGCGTGACAAGTGCTAGAATAACTGGTACCAAAGAAGCAACGGGCGATTGGATTGGATTTGTTGATGGCGACGATATAATTGAGCCGGATATGTATCAACGACTGCTTGAGAATGCGTTGAAGTATTCTGCTCAAATATCGCATTGCGGCTATCAAATGGTATTTCCGAGCCGTGTTGATTACTACTACAACACAGGCCGTCTTGTGCAACAAGACAAGCTAACAGGTCTTTATGACCTGTTAGACGGTTCATTTATTGAACCGGGCCTGTGGAACAAGCTTTTCCACAAAACCTTGTTCCACAGCTTGTTACACGAGGGATTAATAGATTTATCAATTAAGAATAACGAAGATCTGTTGATGAACTATTATTTATTTAAATCCGCCTCAGCAAGTGTATTTGAGGATATTTGTCCTTATCATTATGTTCTGCGCAAAGGTTCAGCGGCTACATCAAAGGTGAATAAGCATAAGTTGTACGATCCTATAAAAGTTCAAAAAATAATTCTCAATGATGTTAGGGATAATAAAGAATTATCTGATGTTGTATATGGGAGACTTGCTAGTTTTTACATAAATGGTGCGGTTATGACTAATCCGGGCAGAGAAGCGTATATTGATGAATATATTAAAATGTGTCGGGGAGAGTTAAAAAAGATAAAAGAACCTTTTTTGGCAGGAAATAGAAGTAAGATTTTAAAAATCCGATATCATCTTTGTAGTTTCTCTCCTGCTTTATATCGTGCATTTCATAAGATATATGCTAAGGCAAGAGGAACTGATAATAAATACGAAGTGAGATAGATTATGGAAAATCCGCTAATCAGCATTATTGTACCGATATTTAACGTCGAAGCATACCTGAATAGATGTGTTGAGAGTATAGTTAATCAGACTTATCAAAAACTTGAAATAATCTTGGTAGATGATGGCTCACCTGATAATTGTCCGCGAATGTGTGACGATTGGGCTAAAAAAGACAGCCGCATAAAGGTTATACATAAAGAAAACGGAGGCTTATCCGATGCGCGAAATGCAGGGATGAAGATAACAACTGGTGAATATATTAGTTTTATTGATAGTGATGACTATATAGAAACATGCATGATTGAGATTCTTTATGAAGCAATAAAAAAATATGATTGCGATATCGCATCTTGTAGAGTAAGAATAGTTATGGATGATAAGCCGTCTATTCCACTCACTTCGGCTATAGATAATAAAAAGGTTTTTGATAACAGCTTACAATCAATGGAAGATTTGATAAATGGAAAACATCTGCTTCAAACTGTTTGGAATAAACTATATAGAAAAAAAACTATTGAAAATATAGAATTCCCAATAAACAAGATTAATGAGGACGAATTTTGGACTTGGAAAGCAATTGCAAATTCAAAGCGTGTCGTTTGTGTGAATTCCATTCTTTATAATTATTATTTACGTAGCGGAAGTATAATGCAGGGAGGGATTAATTATAGCCCAATGCCAGTACTCGAAGCAAAATACGAGCGACTCAAATTTATTGAAACAAACATGCCTGCTTTAAGAAATGTTGCTCGCGTTGATTTGTTAAATACGTGCCTTTTTCAAGCCTTACGTTCAAAACGATTATTACAAAGAGATGATAATCAACGTTACTTTAAAGAAATAAAAAAAATAGCAAATCAGTGTTGCCCAGATATTGAATATGTCAAATCTTTAAAACTTAAGAAACGATTAAGAGTAATCAGTCTATGTCATTGTTTTAGATTTGTTTTTTATGCACAAAACATACTGGGAATAGGCAACAAATCTAATATATGAAGGAGGCATACTGTTGAAAAGAGTTATTAAAAAAATAAGAAAATTATGGTACGGCTATAAAAACAATGAAGAAAAAATACTCGAATTGAAAATTGAACAGTTTAATAAATTAGGAGGAAAATGTGGTAAAAACTTTAAGTTTTATTGTGAAATGCCAGGAGAACCATGTTTGGTTGAAATAGGTGATAATGTTACGATTGCTTATGATACAGCATTGCTAACTCATGATAACTCTGTTATTAAATGTGATTTGGATGTTACAGATTATTTTGGCAAAATTAAAATAGGAAATTCATGCTTTATTGGTGCTAAATCTATTATTTTGCCAGGGGTAACTTTGGGAGATCATACTATAGTCGGTAGTGGTAGCGTTGTTACAAAAAGTTTTCGCGAGGGTAATGTTGTAATTGCTGGTAATCCTGCAAGAAAAATATGTGATTTTGAAGATTTTAAAAACAAAAAAAAGAGAATTTCAATAAATATGGATTATGGACATAGAAGGCAAAGAAAAATTGAATTCTTGGCATCTTTGCCTGATGATATGTTAGAACAAAAGAACTAACAATGAAGAAGATATTACAATAGGTGATAGAGTCTGGATTGGAACCGGAGTGAACATTTTAAAAGGAAGCGTTCTTCCTGACGGCACTATTGTAGGTGCACGAAGCGTTGTTACTAAACAGTTTCTACGCGAAAATACTGTGGTTGTCGGTAATCCTGCAAGGGTTATTAAGGATAACGTGCGATGGACAATGGAGAGATAATCAATAAGGGCAAGAGTATAAATGGAAAAAATCATGGTAGTCTTTGGCACAAGACCGGAAGCAATAAAAATGTGTCCTTTAGTTAACGAACTAAAGTCGAGAGAAAACATCATAACAAAAGTCTGCGTCACCGGACAGCATCGTCAAATGCTGGATCAGGTTCTTGAAATATTCAATGTCGTTCCTGACTACGACCTTTCCATTATGAAAGACAAGCAGACGCTGTTTGATATTACCACAGGTATTTTAAACCGTATCAAAGAGGTATTGGAGCAGGAAAAGCCGGATGTAGTTTTGGTTCACGGCGATACTTCCACGACATTTGTAACGGCGCTTGCGTGTTTCTATATGCAGATTTCCGTCGGACATGTCGAAGCGGGATTACGGACATACAACATCTATTCTCCTTATCCGGAAGAGTTTAATCGTGAAGCTGTTGGTATTATTTCACAGTATAATTTTGCCCCGACAGAGGTTTCTAAGGAAAATCTTTTGAGAGAAGGAAAAAAGCCGGAGACGGTTTATGTTACCGGCAACACAGTAATTGACGCGCTAAAAACGACAGTGCGCGAGAACTATAAACATCCTGAATTGGAATGGGCTGACGGCAGCAGATTGATTATGCTGACAGCTCATCGCCGGGAAAATCTTGGCGAACCGATGCACCGAATGTTTCGTGCAATTCGAAGGATTGTAGATGAGACGCCTGATGTTAAGGTGATTTATCCGATACATATGAATCCGGTTGTGCGCAAGGCTGCGGATGAAGAACTCGGCGACGATGATAGAATCCATATCATTGAGCCGCTTGATGTGTTAGATTTTCATAATTTCATGGCACGCAGTTATTTGATCCTTACTGACAGTGGCGGTATTCAGGAAGAAGCTCCTTCTCTTGGAAAACCTGTGCTTGTAATGCGCGACACAACCGAAAGACCCGAGGGTATAAAAGCGGGTACGCTTAAGCTTGTTGGCACCGACGAAGAGGTTATCTATCAAGAGTTCAAGAAGCTGTTAACCGATAAAGCTGAATATGAAAAAATGAGCAAGGCGAGCAATCCGTATGGTGATGGGTTTGCCTGCAAGAGAATAGCAGATATTTTATGTAATTAGGTGATTATTTGGACGAACTAGTAAGCATTGTTTTGCCGGTATATAACGGAGAACGCTTTCTGGCAGAAAGTATAGACAGCATTATTGCTCAAACCTATCAAAACTGGGAATTGATTATCATTGATGATTGTTCATCAGATTCATCTTCTGAAATCGCAAAAAGCTATTTATCTAAAGATAATAGAATTCATTATTATCGGAATGAGCAAAACCTTAAGTTACCGAGGAGTTTAAACAGAGGTTTTTCTTTGGCGAAGGGTGATTATCTTACTTGGACATCGGATGACAACAAATATTTACCCGTTGCTATAGAAAAGATGGTTAACACCTTAAAGCAAGAAAAAACCGAGTTTGTATTTGCAACCTGTGATGTGATTAATGCCGAAGGAAAGATAGTCGATATTTGGACTGCTCCAAAAGATTATCAAAACGCCATCATTGGCGGTAACTTTGTAGGCGCGTGCTTCCTGTACACTAGAAAAGTTTACGAAGCAATTGGTGAGTATAATCCGAATAAGTTTTTGGTGGAAGATTATGATTATTGGCTGAGAATATTTGCAAGATTTCCTGTTTCAAATATTCCGGATGCTTTGTATCAGTATAGGTGGCATGACGGTACACTGACCAGTACCGAGAAAACGGATAAGATTAACAGAGGCTGTGAAAGCGTGATTCTCGAACACTTGCCTGACTATGGGAGGCTTTCCGTTCTTCAAAAATACTATTTGTATTCCAACTTGCATCGATTAAGACAAACCAGAACATCACCTGAAGAGCGAGATTGTTATAAGAGCAAAGCTAAATTGTATAATACATATTATTTACTGAAACACAGAATTCCAAATAAAATTGTTCGAACCTTTAAGACCAAGTAAAGACGGTGATAAGTTGCATCCGATTAAATCTATTCAGGAGAGAAGAAAAGGGTATATCCTCAGCCATTTTTCGGAAAGTAAATACGCTAAACAACTGAAACAATTTAAGAATATCCATAATGGAGAAACATGTTTCATTATTGGAAATGGGCCAAGTCTGACAGCACAAGATTTAGAGAAGCTTTATCAAAGGCACCTTCCGACCTTTGCGTTTAATCGTATTTACCTAATGTTCGATCATACAAACTGGCGTCCGACGTATTATGTGTCCCAAGACGAGAAAACTCTTAAGAATTGTGTGGAACCAGTTAATCAGATGGACTTGAAATATAAGTTTATTCCGCTTTTCATACATTTCTATCATGACGTGAATATTGACAACGCATTGTTTTTTAATCTGAACCCGCAAAGAACCGAGTATCCTGTTATGGAAGAAGATATTTCCAAGTTTATTGGTGATTCCACAACCGTAGCCGTCACTGCCGCTCAAATGGCAGTATATATGGGGTTCAAAAAAATATATTTAATCGGCGTAGATCATAACTTTAGTACGTGGAAAAATGATAAAGGAGAAATCATCAATGATTCATCAGTCAAAGATTATTTCACCGATGAATACAACAAGGACAAAGCAGAGCTTTATGTTCCTAATATAGACGCAAGCACACGCGCGTTCATATCCCTAAAGAAATTCTGCGATGAAAAGGGCATTGAAGTCTACAACGCGACCCGCGGCGGCAAGCTTGAGGTTTTTCCGCGGGTGGATTTTGATGAAGTAATCAATAACATATAAGGTGGTTTAATAATGGCAGATATTCATGCTAATTATCAAAAGTATCATTCTCACATATCGTCAAAGCACAAATGGTTTGACTTAAAGCTAAAAGAAGTTTGGCAATATAAAGATTTGATTTGGCTTTTTACCAAGCGTTCCTTTGTAGTTACCTATAAGCAAACGATTTTAGGCCCTGCGTGGTTGGTGTTGAATCCGATTATCACCAGCTTTATCTACGCTTTTGTATTTGGCGGTATTGCCGGAATGGGAACCGACGGCGTTCCGCAGATGGCATTTTATCTTCCGAGTACGGCAATCTGGTCGTTCTTTGCGTCATGTGTAACGAATAACGCTTCCACATTTACGTCAAACGCCGGAGTTTTTGGTAAGGTATATTTTCCACGGCTCACAACGCCGATTTCCAATGTCCTGTCCTCGATGGTTCAGTTCTTAATTCAGTTTGCAGTCGCATTGATGTTCATTATTTTCTTTGTGATTCAAGGAGAGGTTTCCCCAAATTGGTGGGCATTCTGGATGATTCCGATAGCTCTGATTCACCTCGGTATGATGGGAATGGGTCTTGGTATCATCATTTCCAGTATGACGACAAAGTACAGAGATTTGTCTGTCTTAGTCGGATTCGGCGTACAACTTTGGATGTATGCAACCCCAATCGTATATCCGCTTTCTCAGCTTACTGAAAAATTCCATGCTGAATGGATTCAGACCATCGTGAAATTTAACCCGGTAACAATGCCGGTTGAAATGTTCCGTTTTGCCGTCATCGGCAAGGGTACAATTGAACCACTGTATCTGGCGATTTCATGGGCATTTACAATTGTTGTAGTCATTTTCGGCATTATGGTTTTCAACAAGGTTGAAAGAACCTTTATGGATACAGTTTGATGGAGGGTAATATGTCAGCAAATGAAAACAGACCTGTTGCCATCCGGGTATCAGGTGTCAAAAAAATGTACCGCCTCGGTCAGATCGGCGGCGGAACCCTGCAAGCAGATTTACAGAGCTGGTGGGCGCGTGTTCGCGGTAAAGAAGATCCCAACACAAAAATCGGTGAAGGTGAACGCGTTAAAGGGCAAACCTTTATGGCGCTTAACGGCATTGATTTGACCATTTATCAGGGAGAAGCTGTCGGCATTATCGGCAGCAACGGCGCCGGAAAGAGTACACTTCTTAAACTCCTTTCAAAAGTAACCGCACCGACCGAGGGTGAAATTGACATCTATGGTCGAATTGCTTCTATGCTCGAAGTTGGTACAGGCTTTAATGGCGAATTGACCGGACGTGAAAATGTCTACATGAACGGTGCCATTCTCGGTATGACGAAACAGGAAATCGACGCAAAGATGGAGCAGATTATCGAATTCTCAGAAGTCAGAGATTTTATTGATACTCCTGTCAAGCGTTATTCGAGCGGTATGTTTGTTAAGCTCGCATTCTCTGTTGCGGCTCACCTAGATTCGGAAATCATGATTATGGACGAAGTGCTTGCTGTTGGTGATATGGCGTTTCAGAAGAAATGTCTTACAAAGATGCGTGAGGCTGCGCAACAGGATGGAAGAACAGTTTTATATGTATCTCATAACATGAATACAATTAGACAGCTATGTGATAGATGTATTGTGTTAGATAAAGGAAAGATTGTTTATCAAGGAAATATTGAAGACAGCATAAAAAGGTATATTGGTAACAAAGTTGATCAGTTTAAAACTGAGTATTATAGAGATGAATTGAATTATTATAACAAAGACTCAGAACTAGGAAAATATGCTTTGTTTGAAAAACTAACAATACTAAAGTGCGAAGAAAGTTTAGAATCTAATAAGGATTCAATAATCGAAATAGAAATTATCTGTAATTTGAACTGCACTTTTGATAGATTGAAATTGGGAATTCAGTTGTACGATGATTACGGTGATACATTAGGGTTTGGTAGTTTGGATTTATTAGGCATTAAGACGGGTTTATCTACTATACGCTTATCGTTTGATCACTCTTTTTTAACTAAAGGATCATATTCCTTTAGATTAAACTTATTTACAATTGATGATAATTATATATATATGGGGAGTTTAGCACAAAGTAATCATATTTTTTTTAATATTTTTGAATCAGAAAACGAACTAGTCTGGCACAAAGAATGGTGGAAAAATATTAGATTTGATTCAATGTTAAGTTATGAGGTGGTAAAAAATGAGATTGCTAATTTGGGGAGAACAATTAAACGGTGGACCATATGATGTTTTTCGGCAGTTAGATTATAATTGCGTTTACAGTGAACTTGTAAATAATTATCATGCCAATGTTACCAATATCGGAAATAAAGTTTGGATACAAGGAATTATTTCTTGTTTATCAACTGAGGATAATCAACTGTTTTTTTTGAATCCAGATGAAACGTGGGCTCAAATAAACGAAAAATATGATGCGATTATTTACTCTGCTGCTAATCTTTTATCAGTGACATATAGAAATGTAATAATTCAAATTTCCCAAATATTCAAAAATAGTAAAATACCTGTTTATGTAATATCTGTAGGAGCACAAGCTGATAGTTATTCTGATTTAGATTTACTTGTTAGTCAAATCAAGAATGAAACAAGTGATTTTATCGAGACGATTTATTCTACTGGAGGAGAAATAGCTTGTAGAGGATACTTTACAAAGATGGTATTAGATAAAATAGCTTATAATACAGCAAGTGTAATAGGATGCCCCTCATTGTTTCAAAATGGTTGTAATCTTCATATTGAAAAAAAGCAGGAGATTATTCATCCTGTTTTTAATGGACTATTATTGAATGACAAAACGCTTTTTGATGAGTATAGTAATAGTGTATTTATTGATCAAGATCAGTGGTTACAAGAAAGTTATGATGTTTCATTCTATAATGATTCGTACTCTAAGATTTTGCGCAAGTTAATTGAAAATAAGGGGACTTTTGAAACCGAGTTATTTCTCGCAAATAGAATTAGATTGTTTTATGATGTGCCGCATTGGAGAGCGTATTTGCAACAAGAAGATTTTAATTTTTCTTGCGGAACTAGAATACATGGAAATATTATGTCTTTATTAAGTGGTATCCCTGCTTTAGTATTAGCATGTGACTCGAGAACTCAGGAAATGGCAGAGTATTATGATATTCCTTGGATGAAATACTCAAAAAAACATTTGGATATTTCTAAACTATTCCAAGAAACAGATTATAGTAGATTTAACAGTAATTATATCAAGAAATATGAAAAGTTTGAGGACTTTTTGGTTAGTCATAATCTAGTGAAAAAAATGAATCAGAATAATATATTTTGGTGTAAATCTACCCCTGTTCCAGTTAACACTATTGAAATCAAAAAACGTCATGTTTTAAAGTTGTATAACCGTATTAGTCTATTTGGAGACTTAGGAAGAAAGGTGTTCTATAAAGTAACAAATAAATATTTAGATAGCATTGATTATAATTGTAAATTTACAGAAGAACAATATGATAAAGGAGCATACAATAAGTAAATTATTGTTGAATATTAGGAAGCGCTATTAAGTAATATAGAGTATGTATTAGTTCACTTTTTGGTGTATTAAAGTTATAGTGCATTAAATACTTCATGATGCTTTCATAGTAGGAGTGATTGTTTGAAAGAAAAGGATTACAGTATCAGCGCGATTAGGTTGATAGCATTCGTTTTCATTGTTAGTTGTCATTTGTGTCAATACTATCAATACCCATTACGTAGTTGGCTAAATGTCGGAGTTCAAATATTTTTGTTTATTTCCGGTTACCTTTACGGGGGGGGGAGAGAAGAAAAACGCTGGACTTTTATATTATTCGAGCAAAGAAAATACTATTACCCTATTACCTTACAATTAGCGCCTTTTTGTTAGTTCATATTTTCATCTTGAACGCATCCTATTCTAGGATGGATATTTTCCGGCTATATATTTGTAATGCTAATACTACGATAGAAGGGGGAGAGCATCTCTGGTATATTCCTTTGATACTTCTTTGCTATTTTTTGACCTCTATTTTTATTGATTTGATTAGTGTTACTAATAAACGGAAAATACTAATTGTTGTTTTGATAGTGTGTTTAGCTATTATAATCTTTTTCCGTTTCTTTATAGACCTCTATTTTTATAATCCCGCATGGATAATATGTTACTTTTTGGGGCTAGTATATGGCAGAAATGAAAAACATTCTTCTGCTAAACAAATTAATCGTTTCAATTTAGTTTTTATCATACTTTCTTTTCAGAATGTGTTTCAGATTCTGAACGATTATTGTTTTCATATCATTGATAAAGAAAACACCTATTACAGACTGTGGTGCAACTTTAATCATGTTTGGTTAGGTATTACCATCTTTATTGTATTAAGGTGGGTATTTATTAAGATTGGGATTGCAAAAACTGAAAACAAAGTTTTATTGAGTGTACTAAATGTTTCAGACAAATATTCTTATGAGGCTTACCTTGTTCATCAGTTTATAATTTTGGGACCGTTATCCTTGATGACGCTAACAAAATATGCCGTCGTAAATATTTTCATAATTGTCTTATTGATTTGTGTTATGGCTTTTAGCTTGAAGTCTATTGTATCGTTATTTGAGCATTTGATATCAAGAATAAAACAAAAGCGGGCGTAGAAACTGAACAAGTAGCTTGATTTTATTATGAAGAAGGAGCTTGGATAATGGACAAGCTGGTATCAATCGTTTTGCCGGTATATAACGGTGAAAAATATCTTGCGCAATCTATAGAAAGCGTGCTAAATCAAACTTATAAAAACTTTGAACTGATTATTGTCAATGATTGTTCAACCGATTCATCGGAGGAAATAATACTCAAGTATAAGTCTCAGGATGACAGAATTGTATATATCAAAAATGAAGCTAACTCAAAGCTGCCGAAATCATTAAACAATGGCTTTGCAATAGCGAAGGGTGAGTATTTCACATGGACTTCGGATGATAACATGTATCATATAGATGCTATTGATACTATGGTTGGATTCATGGAACAACATACTGATGTAGGCTTGGTTTATTGTGATTTTAATATGATTAATGAAGAAGGTGAATTTAAGTATAAAGTTACAGTTGGTAACCCGGAAGAACAGAAGTATAAAAATACAATTGGTGCATGTTTTTTGTATAGACGTTCTGTAGCTGAAAATGTCGGTGACTATGATACGTCATTGTTTTTAGTAGAAGATTACGAGTATTGGCTAAGAATTAGTTTATCGTATAGAATTAGCCCGCTACATATGTGTTTATATGATTATAGGTGGCATAACGATAGTCTAACACTTACAAGGTCAACTGAGGTGGAGCAGTCTGTTGCACGTCTTCATTGGAAGTATTTGACTGAATATGAGAAAAGTGATATGCCTGAAAATGAGTTGTTTGAATATTTAGATTTTCTAATGAAATATTGCAACCAACAATCAGAACGTATCAGAATTAAGTTAAAGTTTTCGCTAAAACATAAGAAATATGTAATTCGTGAGTTAAGGAAGTTATTTTCAAGAATTAAGTCAAAATAGGAGGCTTTATGAATATACTGATATCCTCGGATAAAAAATATTTAGATAAATATTGTGTAATGTTAAATTCATTGAAAAGAAATGCAAACGATGAGATTAATGTCTTTTTCCTAAACTATAGAGTGGGAAAAGAAGATATGAATGCTTTTTCTGAACGGCTTCAAAAAGAGTTTAGAATGCATTTTTTTGAGATTGATGTAAAAAATATTGCATTCGGAAATTATCCAATTGGATATCACTTATCTGTTGAAACGTATTTTAGGATACTTGCTCAATTTCTTTTACCACATGAACTTGATAGAGTACTTTGGTTAGATGGCGATATAATTATACTTAAAGAAATTTCAGATTTTTACTCACAGAGCTTTGATGGTATGAAGTATGTTGTATGCGAAGAAAGAATTAATAATACTGAGCAAGGAAAAGAATTGAAAAAGAAGCTTGGATTGCCTAAAGAACATGTATACTTTAATGCTGGAGTGATGTTAATGAATCTTGAATCACTTAGAAAGGAAACGAATGCAGAGGCATTGATGAGAGAGTGTTTCAAATTGAAGGACAAGGTTGAATGGTTTGATCAAGATATTCTTAATATTTTATATGCTAATCAATTAAAGTATGATGATTATTATAAATACAATTATCAAATTAGGTATGATAATACTATTCCAAAGGACAGACTCAAGGATATTCATATATTGCATTATAATGCTGAAAAAAAGCCATGGGATTATGATGTAATAAATGAAGCTTCACTTATTTACTGGAAAGCAAAATCGAGGTGTGGTAAGAAAGATAAATCGGTGTGTAAGAAAACGTTTAAAGGTAAAATTCTTGAAACTATTCGTGAATTAACAATTTATGTGAAAGGGTATTTTAGTATATAAAAAATGAAGAATAGTAAAATAACTGTTGTGGTTCCAGTTTATAAAGTTGAAAAATACATAAAACGTTGTATTGATAGTATTCTTGCTCAAACATTTACTGAATTTGAGCTTATTCTTGTAGATGATGGATCACCCGATAACTGTGGGAAGATTTGTGACGAATACGCAGAAAAAGATAACAGAATTCATGTGATTCATAAAGAAAACGGTGGGCTTTCCGATGCGCGCAACGTTGGGATTGATTGGGCTTTTGAGAACAGCAACAGTGAATGGATCACATTCATTGACTGCGACGACTGGATCCATCCAAGATATCTGGAAGCTTTATATGATGCGGTAAAGAAAACCGGGTGCGAGATCAGTATTTGTGCATATGAAGAAACTACAGGAGATAATCCTCAAGTTGATGAAAGTCATTTAGAAGCAGAGATAGTCAATACGGAAGATTTCTTTTGTGAACATAATGTCAATGCAGTTGTCGCATGGGGAAAGCTCTATAAAAAAGAGTTATTCCGAGAAATACGCTATCCTGTTGGTAAATTGCATGAGGATGAGTTTACGACGTATAAACTGTTATTTCAATATGAAAACTGCGCTTTTGTGAATCAGCCGTTGTATTCATATTTTATTAACAATGCTGGAATTACAAAAGTATCTTGGACAACAAGACGTCTGGATGCTTTTGAAGCTTTTGATAACCAACTTTCTTTTTTTAAAGAAAACAGATTCAAGAAAGCGTATGCAAAAGTTTTAGATTCTATCGCTTATACATGTAGCATTCACATTAAGGCAATAGATAACGATTATGAGAATAGGCATTATAAATGTTTATTGAGAAAGAAACTGAGTAAGCACTTAAAAAAGTACAAAAACCAAGTTGGGTTTTCAATAAAAAAGACTCCAATGTATTATGAATACGCATATCCTACATTAATGAAGTATTATTGGTTAATAATATCACAGATAAAAAAGCAAAAAGGAAAAAAGAATGTGTAAAGCTTCCGTTATTGTTCCTGTCTATAACTCAAGTAAGTATTTACATCGTTGCCTTGACAGTATTCTTAATCAAACATTCCGCGATTTTGAACTCATACTAATCAATGATGGTTCCACAGATAATAGCATTGATATTTTACGAGAGTATGAATCAAAAGACAGTCGAATCGTTATGATAGACAAGGTAAACGAAGGCGTTTCTGCTGCGCGTAATCAAGGTATAGAAATTGCAAAAGGTGAATATATCATGTTTTGCGACAGCGATGATTATGTAGACGAAAACTGGATTCTGGTTTTGCTGGATGGGATTAAAAATAATTGTAACTCTTGGGTTAATTGTGAGTATTATACTTTTAATTCTGTTACTGATAGATGTATACTTCATAAACTAAACAGCATAAGCACAAACCAAATAATCAGTTTAGAAAACTATTATATGTATTATACAAATAATTATTCTCATAGTTGTTGGAATAGAATATATAGAAAAGATGTTATAAATGAATTCGATATTAGATTTCCAATAAATATATCTGTTGGCGAGGATGTTTTATTTAATATTCAGTATATAAAACATTGCAAAAGCTTTTATCATATTGCGCAAGGACTTTATTTTTGGAATGATGATAATTGCGATAGTTTGTCGAGAAAAACTGATTTGTTCTATTATGATACTTTGAAAACACTGTATTTTCCAAGGCTAGAGGTAGTGTCTGAAAGAGACAAGCAAGCTTTTATTGACGAATACTTTTTTAGATTTTACCAGTGCTTAGACGATTTGAGTAATTCGGATTATAAAGAAAAAGTAAGATACGGTAATTATATATTAAAGGACAGTGCGTTTATTCATGCACTAAAGAATACAAGCGAAAATAGTTGCAATAACAAATTGAAAACGATGTTGTCTTTACATAGCTTTAATGTTTTTTTGCTGTATAAGAAATTGCGAGGAGAATAACCATGAAAATCATCGGAATGATACCCGCACGCGGCGGGTCGACACGATTCAATAACAAGCCTTTGGCGTTAATCTGCGGCAAGCCCATGGTTTACTGGGTTTGGAAGCACAGCAAAGAAGTATCGGTGCTCGACGAGTTATATGTTGCCACCGACAGCGAGGAAATCAAATCCGTCGCTGAGGGCTTCGGTGCGAAGGTTATCATGACCTCCGATAACTGCGAAACGGCGACCGAGCGTTTGTGGGAGGTATCGCATAAAATTGACGCTGATCTCTATGTGATGGTCAACGGTGATGAGCCTCTGGTGCTTGCGGAGGACATTGTGAAGTGTATTCCCGAAACAATCCCGGAGGACGGTTTCTATGTGTCCAACCTCATGACCGATTTCTCCAATCCGGTTGAGGTTGTCGACCCGACCAATTTGAAAATCGTCACCAACAAGGACGGTATTTGTCTGTTTATTTCCCGCGCGCCGATTCCGTTCCCGAAGGGCGAGATGAATTATGCCTATCAGAAGTTTGTCGGTGTAGGCGCGTTCACGCACGCAGCGCTCGAATATTATCACGATACACCGCGCGGCCCTGTTGAGAAAATCGAGGAAAACGATTCCTTCCGCTTTATTGAGAACCGCAAGGATTGCTACTACATCAACGCTCACTGCAAGACGCTCTCCGTCGACACACCGAAGGACAGAGTACAGGTTGAGCGCTACATGATTGAACACAACATGGCAGAGTGAGGTACATATGTTTAGTTTAATTGCAGGTCCATGCGTCATTGAGTCAGAGGAGATGGTGCTCTCCATCGCCAGGCAGATGAAGGACATCACGGACAGGCTCGGCATTCCCTATACCTTTAAGGCTTCTTTTGACAAGGCAAACCGCACTTCTATCAGCGGTTTCAGAGGCCCCGGCATTGAGGAAGGACTGAGGATTCTTCAAAAGGTGAAGAATACTTACAATCTCCCGATTTGCACGGATATTCACGAGCCGTGGCAGGCAGAAAAAGCGGCGGAAGCTTGCGATATTCTCCAGATCCCGGCTTTTCTCTGCCGTCAGACCGATTTGCTTGTCGCAGCGGCAAAGACCGGAAAATGTATCAATATCAAAAAAGCGCAGTTCCTTGCTCCGTGGGATATGAAGAACTGCGTGGAAAAGGTGCGCCAGTCAGGTAATGATAACGTCATGCTCTGTGAGCGCGGCACGACATTTGGTTACAACACGCTTGTCGTCGATATGACCGGCTTGCGCGTGATGAAGGATATGGGTGTTCCGGTGATTTTTGACGCGACGCACAGCGTTCAAAAGCCTGGCGGCAACGGTACCAGCACCGGCGGCAACCGACAGTATGTCGAATATCTTGCGAAGGCGGCGGTTTCAGTCGGCGTAGACGGCTTGTTTATGGAAACACATCCCGATCCCGATAACGCAAAATCTGACGGTCCGAACATGGTGCCGCTCGGCGAAATGGAAGAATTACTGAAAAAGCTTCAAAGAGTTTACGAAGCGGTGAATGAATAATGGATAAAAAGTTTGATTACATAAACGAAGCGAAAAAAGTTTTTGATAAAGAAATCGAAGCGCTCCAAAAAACGCGCGACGCACTCGGCAAGGATTTTGAGTCGATTCTCAACCTGATTCTCGATTGCGAGGGCAAGCTGATTCTCACGGGAATGGGCAAGCCCGGTCACATTGCAACGAAAATGTCCGCGACCTTTGCAAGCCTTGGCATTCCGTCCTTCTTCATGCATCCGGGCGAAGCCATGCACGGCGACCTCGGCATGGTGGAGAAAAAGGACGTTGTCATGCTGATGAGCTACAGCGGCGAGAGCGAAGAAGTTACGCGTCTGATGCCTGTACTCAAAGAAATCGGCTGCAAGACAATTGCAATTACCGGCAAGCCGCAGTCAACCTTGGCGCAGGAGTGTCAGTATCATTTCTTCTTCCCGGAGTTTGAAGAAGCGTGCTATTTGCACCTTGCTCCGACTTCAAGCACGACAACGCTGCTCGTTCTGGGCGATGCCTTGGCTGTCATCGCGTCAAGAGCGATTAACTATACAAGAGATGATTTTGGACTCCATCATCCTGCCGGTGCACTTGGTAAAAAGTTGCTTGTCAAGGTCAAAAATCTAATGTACTCAGGCGACGAAGACGCGGTTGTTTCGGAAGGCTCAACGCTCCATCAGGCAATTGTCGAAATGAGCAAAAAAGGCTTGAGCATGGTGACAATTGTCGATACCGAAGACAACATCAAAGGCATCATTACCGATGGCGACCTCAGACGAATGCTCGATAAGAATGTTGATGTTTATAACGCTGTTGTCGATGACCTCATGACCAAAAATCCGACCACCGTTGATTACCGCGAAATGGCAGTCAACGCCTTGCAAACCATGAGTGACAAGAAAATCACCTGTATGCCTGTTGTGGACGAGGAAAACAAGCTCGTCGGTACGATTCTTATGCAGGATATTTTTAAGGCGGGTATTGTCAGATGAAGATAAAGCTATTCGTCATGGACGTTGACGGCACCCTCACCGATGGCAAAATATACATGGGCGAAAACGGCGAAATTATGAAAGCGTTTAATGTCAAGGACGGCTACGCCATTGCTCATATGCTACCCGAAATGGGCATTATCCCTGTTATTATCACCGGTAGAAAGTCAAAAATAGTTGAAAACCGCGCAAAAGAGCTCGGCATTACCGAATTCTATCAAGGGGTAGGTGATAAGCTTGCTCAGTTGAAGATAGTTGCTGAGAAATTCAACGTCGCTCCCGAACAAATCGCCTATATTGGTGACGATTTGAATGATTTGGAATGTATAGATTATTGCGGTGTAACGGCTTGCCCTGCGGATGCGGTGGAGGAAGTTAAGCGGGTAGTTACATATGTTTGTAAGCACAATGGCGGCGATGGGGCTGTGAGGGGATTTATTAAAATATCAAATTTAATGGCTACATAAAAGAATAAAGATGTATTTTTATGAGAAAAAGGGAAAATACCAATGAGTTATATTTTAGATTATGTTTATCCTTCAAAAGCAAAAGCGATTGCCGAAGCAAGGGATAAATTTCACAAAGTTGATAGCGCGATTGTAGAAACTTACGATAATGCGACTATTCTTCCTGCTGTAAAATTTGATGACTATGATGTGTCACATGGTCGCGGCGGTGTGATGGACGAAAACGGCAAATACGTTGAACTGTCAAAACAAAAAGCCAGAGTTCAAGGTTATTACAATCCGTCTAAATATGGTATAGAAGAATCAAATGAAACGGTTGTTTATTGTGGTTTTTTTAATAAAGTTTGGGGACATTTTATAACAGAGGTTGTTTCTCGGCTATGGTATGCCCTGAAAAATGATAAGAGCGTAGATGCGTATGTTTTTATTGATTCTCTTGATGGCAATAAGCAATTCTCAGGTAATTACTTTGAGTTTTTAAAATTGCTTGGAATTTCAGATAAAGTAAGAATAATCAATAAACCTACAAAGTTTAAGAAAGTTATTGTACCTGAAGAAGGGCTGGTGTATAACGACCACTATACTCAGGAGTTTATTGATTTATATCAATTTATCAACAAAAAGGGACTCGAATTGTACTCTGGTGAGAAATATGATAAGGTTTTTTTCTCAAAAAGAAAGCTACCGATTAGTGCAGAGTCTAATCTTAATGAGAAGTTCTTAGATAATTATTTTAAAAAGAATGGATACTGTATTTTTTATCCTGAACAGTTATCGTTAATTGATACCATAGGAATTCTGCAAAATGCTAAATACTTTGCGGGTATTGCCAGTTCTTTGTTACATAATCAATTATTCGGTACTCAAAATCAAACGACGATATGTATAGAAAAACAGGCATTTTATAACCCTTATCAGGTGATGATAGCGAAAGTTACAGATTGTAAAACTGTTTTTATTGATGCATGTAGAAGCATTTTTACGGTAGGTTCAGCTGGACCCTTTATCTTTGATTACACAAATTTTCTTAATCAATACGCAAGAGATAATGGAATGAAATTAGGTAAACCATTGTCCGAATGGAAATTTAAACGGATTTTCAAAAGATATCTTGCATATTATTTTGATTTTAATGTCGAATTACCGCCCGACTGGATGTATCGTCAGTACATTATAGATATGACACGCGAGGCATATAACGATACAGTAAAATCTAAAAAAGCATTCAGAATGTCGTTATACAACCGTATGGTTTTTAAAATAAAGAAAATGATGATTTCTAAAAATTGAGGAAAAATGCAATGGGAATTGTTTCATTAGTTATAGAAAAATATAAAGATAGAAAAAAGCGTCAGCAATGGAGTAGCAACTGGAGAGATAAAAACAAACATAATTTTACGACTCTTGCACCAATGGTTTTTCCTGAGGATTATAATATTCATGAAGTAATTTCTGTGGGTAAAGGGACCTATGGCAATATTGATGTGAGATGGTTTTGGGGAAAGGATGAACATTTATCTATTGGCAATTATTGCTCAATTGCGGAAGGCGTTCTGTTTTTGACAGGAGGAAATCATCACTTGGACAGACTTTCGAGTTATCCGTTTTCTCATTACTATAACATAGGTGAAAAAAGTACTGCGCCTACTAAGGGACCGATAGTAGTTCAGGATGATGTATGGATTGGTCAAAACGCATTGGTATTATCCGGCGTTACAATCGGGCAAGGTGCGGTAATCGGTGCAGGAAGTGTGGTTGCTAAGGATGTGCCACCCTATGCTATTTACGTTGGAAATAAAGTGGTTAAATATCGATTTGATGAAGATACAATAAAAAAGTTATTAGCCTTTGATTATTCCGGTTTACAAGAAGATGAAATTATAAAATATAAGAAACTATTTTGTTGTAAATTAGATAATGATTTTTTTAATTCGGAATTATATAATTCTCACAGAAAAGAAATTATAAGTATTGACACGTCAGAGAGAAAAAGCGATAATCTGTTGACAGACAGACAGACAGACAGACAGACAGACAGACAGACAGACAGAGAAGTAATTGCATTAATATTTCTTCTAATAGTAATGGGAAATAATTATGAGAAAGTTTCTTAAAATAGGGATTTTACTTATAGGTAGATGTAGATATGAAAGCATTTGTAACCGGCGTCGGCGGTCAGCTCGGATATGATGTTATGAATGAGCTGAAACGCCGAGAATATGAGGTTTTCGGTTCTGATATAACTGAATCAGCCGATATAAAATTAGATATTACAGATAAAAATGCTGTTGAAAAAGTACTATGTGATATTAGACCTGACGCAGTAATTCACTGCGCTGCATGGACAGCGGTAGATGTGGCTGAGGACGAAGACAACAGAGAAAAGGTATATGCCGTTAATGTAACCGGTACTCGGAATATCGCTGAGGTCTGTAAACAACTTGATTGCAAGATGATTTACATTAGTACCGACTATGTTTTCAACGGTCAAGGAACTGAACCGTGGAAGGCGGATTGCATAGATTTTGCACCGCTCAATTACTACGGACAGACAAAGTTAGAGGGCGAGTTGGCTGTTGCAGAGTTGCTTGATAAATTCTTCATTGTTCGTATAGCATGGGTGTTTGGTTTGAACGGTAAGAATTTCATAAAGACAATGATTAACGTGGGAAAGAAATATGATACCGTTCGCGTTGTTAATGACCAAATTGGCACACCAACCTATACACATGATTTAGCTCGATTGCTGGTCGATATGGTTGAGACCGATAAATACGGATATTATCACGCTACAAATGAGGGCGGTTATATCAGTTGGTATGATTTCTGTTGTGAGTTTTACAAGCAGTATGGCTTGAAAACGAAAGTTATTCCTGTCACGACAGATGAATACGGCTTAAGCAAAGCTGCAAGACCTTTCAACAGCCGACTTGATAAGAGTAAATTAACAGAAATGGGATTTGAGCCGTTGCCGACATGGCAGGACGCGGTTAAAAGATATTTGGAGGAAGTAGATTTATAATGGGACAGATTAAAGTTATACAAGCTCCAATTGAGGGTTTGTATATCATTGAGCCGACTGTGCACGGAGATGCGAGAGGCTATTTTATGGAGACATACAACCAACAGGATATGCAGGAAGCAGGTCTTGATATGGTATTTGTGCAGGACAACCAGAGTATGTCAAAGAAAGGCGTTTTGAGAGGACTGCATTTTCAGAAGCAATATCCTCAAGGTAAGCTTGTGCGTGTGTTCGAGGGGGCTGTTTTTGATGTTACAGTTGACTTGCGCAAGGACAGCCCTACATATGGTCAATGGTATGGCGAGATTTTAAGTGCTGAGAACAAAAAGCAGTTTTATATTTCCGAAGGCTTTGCTCACGGCTTTTTAGTTTTGTCTGATACTGCAACCTTCTGCTATAAATGCACGGATTTTTACCATCCCGGCGATGAGGGTGGACTTGCATGGAATGATCCTGAAATCGGCATTGAGTGGCCTGACCTAACCGGTGAATACCAAGGTAATTGTAAAGGCGATGGATATGCGATGAGCGACGGAACACCGCTGAATCTTTCTGACAAAGATCAAAAGTGGTTGGGCTTGAAAGATGCATTTGTGTTTTGATATAGATAATAAATAATAAAACAAAGCTTTTTTTGTGATTGAGGAGTTTTATAATTGAATGATAGAAATTACACAATTGATTTATTCAAGTTCATATCCTCGATTTTAATCATTGGTATTCATACAAATCTTTTTGTTGATATTAATGATACTTTGAATTTTGCTTTTGTGGATATCGTTTGCCGTTTGGCAGTGCCTTTCTTTGCTGTTTGCTCTGGATATTTCTTGTCTAAATCATTAGCGAAGAATGAATTTAGAGCAAAACCGATTAAAAAGCAGGAGTGGAAGATGATAAAGCTTTATGCTTTGTGGACTCTTTTGTATTTGCTCTATTCCATTCCGACATGGATAAAGACAGGCTGGATGTCATTTGGTGCATTTAAGGATTATGCGCTTGCAACTGTAACCCAAGGTTGCCACTATCACTTGTGGTATCTAATAAGTTTGATTTATGCGCTTCCGCTGTTTTATCTGTGCGTTAGATTTATAAAAAACAGGAAACTGCTTTTTGCGTTAATGATAGCGCTTTATATCATCAAAGCAATTTCCTATGGTTATACTCAATGGCTTCCAACATTTATACAAACTATTTTTGGAATCGGAGGCAAGTTTAGCGCGCTGTTCGATGCGGTATTCTTGTTACTACCGTTGCTGTTGTTAGGCTTCTTTATCTCACAGAAAAAGATTTCCTTAAAGTTCTCGCTAGTTGTATTTATTGTATCATTTAGCTTGTTAACAGTTGAAGCTTTTACCTTGAAGGTGTTTGGACAGGAAAGTGTTTCCTTCATATTTATGACTTTTCCTACGGCATATTTTTTGTTTTCTTTGATTTCTCAAATTAATTGGAATCTGAATGGCAAAGTATGTACCCTGCTTGGCTCTGCAAGCTTAATCATTTATTGCTTCCATCCGATGATTGTGGAACTGTTTATAGATATAGTTCCAAGTTCAATTATATTGTTTTTGGGTACGGCGATTATATCAGTTTTACTATCATTGATATTGATGCTCATCAAAGCAAGAATAAAGAAAACGCATTTATAATTCAACAAATCTACATATTTTAGTTTTTTAGGTGATGATATTGAGTTTTTCAATTGAATCGCATAACCAGAAGTGCTATATAGTAATTAATGAAATTTTAAACAATCCGAAAATAAAGTTTCCAGAACTTGCATCAAAAATTCAATGTGAGAAGGAAGATTTGTTTTCAATTCTTGATTTTATCGATAAATCCGATTACCTTTCTGGAATGAATTTTTCACGAGGTAAGGGAAATGAAATCTTAATTCCATTCTATGATAATGCCCAAATAACTGAAAAAGGAATCCAATTTATCGATTGTTACAAGAAAGAGCATGAGATAAAAAATCAAAAAGTTTTTATTTCTTATAATCAGAATTCCTGCAAGGAATTCATAGATGTTTTGGAAGATGAATTAAGGGATTATTCATTGGTTTCTCGTGATATTAATGAGGTTGGTTACTGGGATAGCTTTAAGGAGTTCATGGATTCTATAAGAGAGCATGACTTGATAATTGCAGTAATATCAGATAGGTATCTTAAATCTGCCAATTGTATGTATGAAATCATTGAAATGATGAAGGATAATAGTTGGAAAAATAAACTGTTAACTATTGTATGGGATGATGTAAAAATCTATAACGCTTCGGATAGATTAACATATACTGAGTTTTGGAATAACGAATATAAAGAACTATCAGTAAGAATAAAATCTATTCCTCCTGAGGATTCAATAAAGGCTAGTGAGGATTTGAGAAGAATCTCGACCATAAAAAGCGACATAGGAATTTTTTTAGATTATATTTCGGATACTAATAATCCAAATAAGTATACGGGTATCAATGCTGTGAAGGAACGTTTGAACAGATTGGGAAGGAATCCTTCATCTCGGACTTTATGAGTTTTTGCTGAACGAGAATTCGCTTGATTTGTAAATTGAAAGAGAGCTTCAGGAGAAAAAGAACATTCTCCCTTGACTTTCCTTCCACCTCATGCTATACTACCAAAAACCGCATAGGAATGGGAAAAATCAGGTTTCACCGACGTGGTGTAATCATCAGGTCCATGTAAAAGAATTAGAACAAAATAGCGAAATTTTTGTTAAAAATTCACATATTTGTTCGAAACGCTAATATCAGCAGAAAGCGAAGTATAAGCTTTCTGCAGTATAATCTATTTCTTTGTTTTTTCATACCCTATTATACCCTTGGCAGACTATCACAGAAAGGGTATAATAGGGTATAATCATTTAGTGGTGTTTTGATGGAACAGAGGTAAGCGTCAAATGAGGTAAAGAAACATCCGCCACAGATACCGGTTGGTACTGTGGCGGATGAGATTATTTTAGGGTATTTTATTCAGTTGAACATGCCGATTTAGAGCGGCAGTCATCCGGCGCGTTCCACGGCAGGAGGGTATCTATGGATTCATTTTTCTTCAGGTTGGGCGCTTTTGTGAATATGAACTTGAGATACTCGTAAGGATCCAATCTGTTTTCCTTCGCTGTTTCGATGATGCTGAAAACGGTAGCGCTTGCTTTGGCACCCGACGGTGTATTGGCGAACAGCCAGTTTTTTCTGCCGATAACAAACGGTTTGATGCTGCGCTCGGCGCGGTTGTTGTCGATTTCCAGCCTGCCGTCCTCGATGTAACGTCGCAGGTACGGCTCTTCTTCGATCAGATAATGAACTGCTTTACCGAGCTTACTCTTCGGAGCAATGTTCCGAAGAGATTTTGCCCACGCAAAGAACGCGTCCAGAAGCGGTTTTGCTTGCTCCTGTCGCTCTTTCAGTTTATCTTTCGGACTCTTGTCCTTCATTTTCTTTTCAATCGCATACAGCTTACCGCAGTAATCCAGACCGATAGCTGCCGTCGAACCCTTGCGTTGTGCTTCCGGCAGAACCTCCAGCGCCTCGCAGAATCTTCTTCTGGCATGTGCCCAACAGCCGACGATTGTAACATTTTCGATTCCGCGGTATGCTTTGTAGCCGTCTGTATGCAGATAACCTTTAAACTCTTTTAAGAAGCTCTCGGCATTCTCCGCCTTGCGGTTCGGTCGATAGTCATAGAGAACAATCGGCGTCTCACAACATCCGCTCGTCCGGTACAACCACATGTAGCTCTTTGTCGCTGTCGGCTTATCCTTTGTTTTGAGCACTTGTAAGGTAGTCTCGTCCGCATGGAGAACACTTTCTTTGAGGAGCAGCTCTTTCATTCTCTCATACAGCGGCTCCAGCCAGAGCTTTGAAGCGGTGATGAACCAGTTCGACATCGTCTGTCTCGACAGTTCAATGCCCTTCTGCTTTAATTCCTGTTCCTGGCGATATAGCGGAGAGTGCATCACAAACTTCTGTGTCATCAGATGAGCTATTGCTTCCGCAGAGGCAAAACTGCCTTTGATGACCGGATTTGGCTGAGGTGTTTCTACAACCGGTGTATCTGCTTCGTTCTCATGACACTTCCTGCACGCGTAGGTGAAGTATACATCCTCACGGATGACGGCTTTTGCCGGGATTATCTCAAGGTGCTTGGTGACCTTCTTACCGATGACTTCCATCTCTTCACCACATTCAGGACACTTGCGTTCTTCTTCGCTGAGCTCGTGTTCAACAGTGTAGGTTTCTATGTTCTCGGGAAGCTTGTCGAAGCAGCCGGTCTTTTTCTTTCGGGTATGCTCCTTGACTGTTGTCTCAGCAGTTTTATTCCCGATGTCCTCTATTAGCTCCGCTTCGTTAAAAAGCAGAGAGATACCTGCATAGAGATCTTCCATACGCTCTGAGCTTGAACCAAAGGTTTTCTTTTTATTGATCAAAAGCTGTTCTTTCAGCCAGTTCAATTCGGATTCGAGCTGAGCGCAGTGAGATTTCAGCGACTCATATTCAGCTTTAGAAATCGTTACAGTTTCACTGCTTTTTACTTCGTTTTTCATGATATTATTATACCACAAAAACGCTGAAAAGTCCAGTGCTTATGCGGATTTATGAGCGATTATCCGAACTTTATTTTCTCCATTTTCCGGTGTGCCTTCGGCTGCCGGATACTCAGTCCTTCCATCAGCCAGCGGTACTGCTGAGGAGTAATACCGAGCGCCTCATTCTCACTACGAGGCCATTGGAACTTACCCTTTTCAAGCCGCTTGTAGAGCAAAAGAAAGCCGTCTCCCTCCCAGTAGAGCGCTTTGATTCTGTCAGTCCGTCTGCCGCAAAACAGGAACAGTGCGTCGGAACACGGATCAAGTTTAAACTGCTGTTCAATGATAGTCGCCAGACCGTCGATACCACGGCGAAGATCCGTGTAGCCGCAGGCAAGGTAGACCTTTGCTCCGCTGAAATCGCTTAACATGATTTGAGTATGCGAAACAGTGCGGCGAGTGTAGCTTCATCTGCGCCGTTATGCACTTCAGCACAGATGCTTCCGATTTTTACCGACGCCGCGATGTTGTTATTATGGCTCTCATCGAAGGATAGCGGGACTTCGACAAACTGAGAACTATTTTGCAACGCTTTCCAAACCTTCTGCCGGCGATAGTGGAAGGTGCTGACAGCGATCTGATGCCGCTCGCACCATGAGCGCACACTCAGTCCGCTGTTGCGACACTCTTCAACCTGCCGTGACCATTCTGCAAGATTATTGTTTTCCTTGATAATTTGTATGCCTTTTGACATGATCCACCCCGTACAATTGTGTGCGATTGCATACGATTGTTTCCGTTCGAATACAGTTGACTACAACCGCACACTTCGTTTTTGCTTATATTTTCTCACATTCACCGGGCAGAGTTCAATACGGTGTTTTATTTGACGGTTACGAACAGAGCGAGATAATAAATCTCATTGATGAACTTGAACGTGAGGTTGCGCTTTTGCTGGATCTTTCACAAACACAATTATTGTGTTTGATTATGTTTGTAAGCGTCAAATGAGGTAAAGAAACATCCGCCACAGATACCGGTTGGTACTGTGGCGGATGAGATTATTTTAGGGTATTTTATTCAGTTGAACATGCCGATTTAGAGCGGCAGTCATCCGGCGCGTTCCACGGCAGGAGGGTATCTATGGATTCATTTTTCTTCAGGTTGGGCGCTTTTGTGAATATGAACTTGAGATACTCGTAAGGATCCAATCTGTTTTCCTTCGCTGTTTCGATGATGCTGAAAACGGTAGCGCTTGCTTTGGCGCCCGACGGTGTGTTGGCGAACAGCCAGTTTTTTCTGCCGATAACAAACGGTTTGATGCTGCGCTCGGCGCGGTTGTTGTCGATTTCCAGCCTGCCGTCCTCGATGTAACGGCGCAGGTATGGCTCTTCCTCGATCAGATAATTAATCGCCTTGCCGAGCTTACTCTTCGGCGCGATGTTCCGAAGAGATTTTGCCCACGCAAAGAACGCGTCCAGAAGCGGTTTCGATTGCTCCTGTCGCTCTTTTAGTTTATCTTTTGAACTTTCGTCCTTCATTTTCTTTTCAATCGCGTACAGCTTACTGCAGTAATCCAGACCGATAGCTGCCGTCGAACCCTTGCGTTGTGCTTCCGGCAGAACCTCCAGCGCCTCGCAGAATCTTCTTCTGGCATGCGCCCAACAGCCGACGATCGTAACATTTTCAATCCCGCGGTATGCCTTGTAGCCATCTGTATGCAGATAACCTTTGAACTCTTTCAAAAAGCTCTCGGGATTCTCCGCCTTGCGGTTCGGTCGATAGTCATAGAGAACAATCGGCGTTTCGCAACATCCGCTTGTCCGGTACAGCCACATGTAGCTCTTGGTCGCTGTCGGCTTATCCTTTGTTTTGAGCACCTGTAAGGTAGTCTCGTCCGCATGGAGAATGCTTTCTTTAAGGAGCAGCTCTTTCATTTTCTCATACAGCGGCTCCAGCCACAGCTTTGACGCGGTGATGAACCAGTTTGACATCGTCTGTCTCGACAATTCAATGCCCTTCTGCTTTAATTCCTGTTCCTGGCGATATAGCGGAGAGTGCATCACAAACTTCTGCGTCATCAGATGCGCGATCGCCTGAGCAGAAGCGAAGCTTCCTTTGATGACAGGATTCGGCTGAGGCGTTTCGAAGACCGGTGTATCTGCTTCATTCTCATGACACTTTTTGCATGCGTAGGTAAAGTACACATCCTCACGAATGACTGCTTTTGCAGGAATTATCTCCAGATGCTTGGTCACCTTTTTACCGATAACCTCCATCTCTTCACCGCACTCGGGACATTTGCGTTCTTCTTCACTGAGTTCATGCTCCACGGTGTAGGTCTCAACGTTCTCGGGAAGCTTGTCGAAGCAGCCGGTCTTTTTCTTTCGGGTATGCTCCTTGACTGTTGTCTCAGCAGTTTTATTCCCGATGTCCTCTATTAGCTCCGCTTCGTTAAAAAGCAGAGAGATACCTGCATAGAGATCTTCCATACGCTCTGAGCTTGAACCAAAGGTTTTCTTTTTATTGATCAAAAGCTGTTCTTTCAGCCAGTTCAATTCGGATTCGAGCTGAGCGCAGTGAGATTTCAGCGACTCATATTCAGCTTTAGAAATCGTTACAGTTTCACTGCTTTTTACTTCGTTTTTCATGATATTATTATACCACAAAAACGCTGAAAAGTCCAGTGCTTATGCGGATTTATGAGCGATTATCCGAACTTTATTTTCTCCATTTTCCGGTGTGCCTTCGGCTGCCGGATACTCAGTCCTTCCATCAGCCAGCGGTACTGCTGAGGAGTAATACCGAGCGCCTCATTCTCACTACGAGGCCATTGGAACTTACCCTTTTCAAGCCGCTTGTAGAGCAAAAGAAAGCCGTCTCCCTCCCAGTAGAGCGCTTTGATTCTGTCAGTCCGTCTGCCGCAAAACAGGAACAGTGCGTCGGAACACGGATCAAGTTTAAACTGCTGTTCAATGATAGTCGCCAGACCGTCGATACCACGGCGAAGATCCGTGTAGCCGCAGGCAAGGTAGACCTTTGCTCCGCTGAAATCGCTTAACATGATTTGAGTATGCGAAACAGTGCGGCGAGTGTAGCTTCATCTGCGCCGTTATGCACTTCAGCACAGATGCTTCCGATTTTTACCGACGCCGCGATGTTGTTATTATGGCTCTCATCGAAGGATAGCGGGACTTCGACAAACTGAGAACTATTTTGCAACGCTTTCCAAACCTTCTGCCGGCGATAGTGGAAGGTGCTGACAGCGATCTGATGCCGCTCGCACCATGAGCGCACACTCAGTCCGCTGTTGCGACACTCTTCAACCTGCCGTGACCATTCTGCAAGATTATTGTTTTCCTTGATAATTTGTATGCCTTTTGACATGATCCACCCCGTACAATTGTGTGCGATTGCATACGATTGTTTCCGTTCGAATACAGTTGACTACAACCGCACACTTCGTTTTTGCTTATATTTTCTCACATTCACCGGGCAGAGTTCAATACGGTGTTTTATTTGACGGTTACTTATGTTTTAGGAAATACGCATTTGACTTACAACTGTTCACTTGAGATTTTTTCTCCTTAGAGTTATAATGATGGCAGATGAATTGGATTCAGAATTTGTCGAAACAGGAGGAACAAATGATGGATTGTGTCAAGCGCTATATTGAAGCTATCATTAAGAATTTGGATCGCACATTCAAGTGTGTGCTGGTAACCGGAGCAAGACAAGTGTCAAATGAAACAAAGAAATAACTGCCGCAGACGCTGGTTTGAAACTATAATACTATCCGCGACTATCTTGAATATCAACCCTGATAAGAAAGGGAAAAACACTCTTTCACAGAAGGGCGTACCCATCAAATTCAGATACTCGGGAAGATATTATTTCAACTGTATTCGGACCACAGAATCCCGCCGAGAAAAACATACATTAAGACAAAAAATGTTAAAGAATTTGACGGGGTATTGATGGAACGAAACTTTTAGGTGGACACAAAAGCAAGTGAAATTAAGCAGTGAAAAATGTAGAATATTCACAATTTTTTGTAAATTATTTATTGAAAATGTTTAAGTTTCCCCAAAACCTGCGAGCAAAAGCTGAGGTGAAGGCGTGGGAATAGCGAGCAGGCGCTTCAGCCCCGACTTGACGTACTTCAAGGTTTCATAGATACCGTCTGCGATGGCGTAATAGACGAAATCAGGCGCTCCGAACAGACGCTTTGAAACCTCGATGATCTCAAAGCGCATACGGGTAAAGAACGGCTTGTCGGACAGCATGGAAATATAACCGATGGCAAGCGTCAGAAGCAAATCGAGAGTACGGATAGATTGCAGAGAACGCACCCTCAGATTCTCGTAATCGAATTTTTGCTTTTTGAATTTGAAGTATTCCTCGATTCTCCAGCGCATCAAATACGCCTTGCAAACCGAAATCCCGATTCGTTTATCGTCCGATGACAGATTGGTGATCAACAGCATTGGTCCCTCGCCGAAACCGTATACAACCACTAATTGTAATTCAACATTTTTGTATTTAGGCAGTTGAATCGAAATAATACTGATTTTGACGTCTACTTGTTTGCCGCTTTTGTTCTTGAATCTCAGGCTGTATTTACCCTTGAAGCGATTGGCGACAGACATGATGTTTTCGGTTTTTCCATTATAGATAACATTACGGTTCTTTTTGGCTCTGATAATGAACTTTTCGTTGTTTCTGATAAAGTAACGGTAGTATTTGTTGTTGTCAAAGCCTCTGTCCATCGTCCTGACATTGTCTTTGGAAAAGTGTCTGCTGATATATTCAAAGCAATCAAGATATTCCTCGATTTCGCTGACAAAGTCTTCATCCTTGGTTGAGTAGATACGGCTGTATATACCGAAGGGCAGCTTGTTTTCGCTTGAGAGAACCGCTGCGCCGATAGTATGGTAACCGATCCCGATCTCACCTGTGCTGCCGTCGCGTACCTCGCAGAGCTTTTCAAGGTGTTTGCTGGCGGGCTTGGTGATGTCGGAACCATCGACAATTATCAAGCTGTCATCATTATACCGGCGTTTGATTGCTTTGAGATAGTTTTCACGCACGGTTTCGGCGTCTGCTGCTTCAAAATCCGCAAGATTTCTCGACAATCTGTTGACTGTTTTGATCAGCTTGATGTTTTCATGCAGGCTGCGGCTGATTTCAGACAGCATACAGCTTCCCGAGGCAAGCGTTCCGTACAACATATCTGTTACGAATTTCTTATCAGGACGGTTCAAGCCTTTTGAAATTTTTTGAGAATAATTCAAAATACCCCTTTTCAAATTACCGTTGAGTGTGTTATAATTCAACATAGTGCAATACGCTCCTTTGGTATGGTTTTGTTCCAATTTAATTATACCATTTTTCGAGCGCTATTGCACTTCTTTTTTTACCCGATTTTCATTTTTTTATTGCCGAGTTTTCCCTTAACCACGCCATTTTTTCAACATTCACGATTGCGTTTTGGGGAAACTTAAATTAGTGAAAATGATATTGACTTTTTAGCTTTAAGTATACTATAATATATAATACGGCAGAATATGTGCTTCATATTTTAAAATTCGTGTATTAAAAAGTGATTTGTAGAAATACAAAAATAGTTAGGGTTGTGTAGCAATGCCTGAAATTCCAAGTTGGGATAATCTGTGGAAAAAATTATTATCAAATGAACAGATCAACGCAAAAATAAAAAGATTGGATGCTTTGGATTTGAAATTCGGATTCGGGGAACAGCATACTTATAATCTGTGCAAAGAGATTTATTCTGATTACTCAATACTGATTAAAGATGAAAAAAATCCGCTTATGGAACTCAAAAAAGAGTTTAATGATTTGTTAAAAGAGTTTCCTCATGTTTATTCCGTTGCGGCAAGGGTAAAAGAAATTTATAGCTTAATACAGAAAATTATTCTCAGAAGAGATAAGTATTATGCTAACACTGTTATCGGAGAAAAATATAGAAATCTTTCGAAGGATACATATAGACTTGTTATTACTGATTTACTAGGTGTTCGAGTTACAGCTCGAAACACAGAAGAATTCAGAATATTTGACAATTATTTAAAACAAATTTTTGGCGCATTGTAAAATGAGGTTGCAACAATAAAATAAATAGTCCACAGTGACGATTCTGTAGTAGAATTGAGTTTGCGCTCACCAATTCGAAAGGAATCATCACTATGGACAACCCTAATTGTAGCACGGAACACAAGAAATATCAACACCTGTCTTCTGAAGAACGACACATAATTGAAGTGCGCTTCAATGAGGACAAGTGGACGATCTACGCAATCGCCAAAAGTCTTGGCAGACCATACAACACAATCAAAAACGAGATCAACCGTGGTACGGTATATCTCTACAACGGAAAGATAGCCAGATATAAGGCTGACAAAGGCGAGGAAGCATATCGTGAACATCGCAAGAACAGCTGCCGCAATTACCGTTGCCTTGAAACTGCAAAGTTTCTCAGATATGTTGAAGATCAGTTTTTCGATGAAGGATGGTCTTTGGACGCCGCAGTAGGTCATGCAAAAGCCAACGGACTGTTTTCCTCTAAAGAAATGGTGTGTACCAAAACGCTGTATAACTATGTTGATTCAGGTCTGCTTAAAATCAAGAACATCGATTTGCCTGAGAAACTGTCGAGAAAGACTAAAACCAAGAAAGATCGAGAAAACAAGCGAAAACTCGGCAATAGTATTGAGCAGCGTCCCGATATTGTAGATACCAGAGAAGAGTTCGGACACTGGGAAATCGATAGTGTAATCGGCAGGAAGGTCGAAGGCGAATCTCAGGTGATGACAATAGTCGAGCGCAAGCTTAGAAAGTCCATATGGATCAAGGTGAGAAATCACTCTGCCGAAGCGATAGATGAGGCGCTATCCGCTCTGATTGATCAGTTCGGAGATAAATACAATGAAGTATTCAAAAGCATTACCGGTGATAACGGATCCGAATTCGCTAATCTATCTCAGATTGAATCAAAAGGCATAGCCGTATATTTCACTCATCCGTATTCGTCCTACGAAAAAGGAACTAACGAGTGCCACAACAAAATGCTGCGCAGATTTATACCGAAGGGCAAAAGCATTGACGACTACAGCGCTGACGACATCCTCTACTTTGCGGATAAGATCAACAACCTGCCCAGAAAGATTCTGGGCTACAGAACCCCGGAAGAGCTGTTCGAGCAGGAACTCGACCGCATATATGCTGCCGCGTGAGCCGCGTCGCCGCGAGTTTTCCTCGCTCGTCGCTACGCTCCTCCCTCGAAAAACTCGCGGCGATCTACTACAGACTCAAAAAATGTTGCAACTTGCTATTGCAATTTGCGTTAAAAAAATAAGAAAATTATGGTACGGCTATAAAAACAATGAAGAAAAAATACTCGAATTGAAAATTGAACAGTTTAATAAATTAGGAGGAAAATGTGGTAAAAACTTTAAGTTTTATTGTGAAATGCCAGGAGAACCATGTTTGGTTGAAATAGGTGATAATGTTACGATTGCTTATGATACAGCATTGCTAACTCATGATAACTCTGTTATTAAATGTGATTTGGATGTTACAGATTATTTTGGCAAAATTAAAATAGGAAATTCATGCTTTATTGGTGCTAAATCTATTATTTTGCCAGGGGTAACTTTGGGAGATCATACTATAGTCGGTAGTGGTAGCGTTGTTACAAAAAGTTTTCGCGAGGGTAATGTTGTAATTGCTGGTAATCCTGCAAGAAAAATATGTGATTTTGAAGATTTTAAAAACAAAAAAAAGAGAATTTCAATAAATATGGATTATGGACATAGAAGGCAAAGAAAAATTGAATTCTTGGCATCTTTGCCTGATGATATGTTAGAACAAAAGAACTAACAATGAAGAAGATATTACAATAGGTGATAGAGTCTGGATTGGAACCGGAGTGAACATTTTAAAAGGAAGCGTTCTTCCTGACGGCACTATTGTAGGTGCACGAAGCGTTGTTACTAAACAGTTTCTACGCGAAAATACTGTGGTTGTCGGTAATCCTGCAAGGGTTATTAAGGATAACGTGCGATGGACAATGGAGAGATAATCAATAAGGGCAAGAGTATAAATGGAAAAAATCATGGTAGTCTTTGGCACAAGACCGGAAGCAATAAAAATGTGTCCTTTAGTTAACGAACTAAAGTCGAGAGAAAACATCATAACAAAAGTCTGCGTCACCGGACAGCATCGTCAAATGCTGGATCAGGTTCTTGAAATATTCAATGTCGTTCCTGACTACGACCTTTCCATTATGAAAGACAAGCAGACGCTGTTTGATATTACCACAGGTATTTTAAACCGTATCAAAGAGGTATTGGAGCAGGAAAAGCCGGATGTAGTTTTGGTTCACGGCGATACTTCCACGACATTTGTAACGGCGCTTGCGTGTTTCTATATGCAGATTTCCGTCGGACATGTCGAAGCGGGATTACGGACATACAACATCTATTCTCCTTATCCGGAAGAGTTTAATCGTGAAGCTGTTGGTATTATTTCACAGTATAATTTTGCCCCGACAGAGGTTTCTAAGGAAAATCTTTTGAGAGAAGGAAAAAAGCCGGAGACGGTTTATGTTACCGGCAACACAGTAATTGACGCGCTAAAAACGACAGTGCGCGAGAACTATAAACATCCTGAATTGGAATGGGCTGACGGCAGCAGATTGATTATGCTGACAGCTCATCGCCGGGAAAATCTTGGCGAACCGATGCACCGAATGTTTCGTGCAATTCGAAGGATTGTAGATGAGACGCCTGATGTTAAGGTGATTTATCCGATACATATGAATCCGGTTGTGCGCAAGGCTGCGGATGAAGAACTCGGCGACGATGATAGAATCCATATCATTGAGCCGCTTGATGTGTTAGATTTTCATAATTTCATGGCACGCAGTTATTTGATCCTTACTGACAGTGGCGGTATTCAGGAAGAAGCTCCTTCTCTTGGAAAACCTGTGCTTGTAATGCGCGACACAACCGAAAGACCCGAGGGTATAAAAGCGGGTACGCTTAAGCTTGTTGGCACCGACGAAGAGGTTATCTATCAAGAGTTCAAGAAGCTGTTAACCGATAAAGCTGAATATGAAAAAATGAGCAAGGCGAGCAATCCGTATGGTGATGGGTTTGCCTGCAAGAGAATAGCAGATATTTTATGTAATTAGGTGATTATTTGGACGAACTAGTAAGCATTGTTTTGCCGGTATATAACGGAGAACGCTTTCTGGCAGAAAGTATAGACAGCATTATTGCTCAAACCTATCAAAACTGGGAATTGATTATCATTGATGATTGTTCATCAGATTCATCTTCTGAAATCGCAAAAAGCTATTTATCTAAAGATAATAGAATTCATTATTATCGGAATGAGCAAAACCTTAAGTTACCGAGGAGTTTAAACAGAGGTTTTTCTTTGGCGAAGGGTGATTATCTTACTTGGACATCGGATGACAACAAATATTTACCCGTTGCTATAGAAAAGATGGTTAACACCTTAAAGCAAGAAAAAACCGAGTTTGTATTTGCAACCTGTGATGTGATTAATGCCGAAGGAAAGATAGTCGATATTTGGACTGCTCCAAAAGATTATCAAAACGCCATCATTGGCGGTAACTTTGTAGGCGCGTGCTTCCTGTACACTAGAAAAGTTTACGAAGCAATTGGTGAGTATAATCCGAATAAGTTTTTGGTGGAAGATTATGATTATTGGCTGAGAATATTTGCAAGATTTCCTGTTTCAAATATTCCGGATGCTTTGTATCAGTATAGGTGGCATGACGGTACACTGACCAGTACCGAGAAAACGGATAAGATTAACAGAGGCTGTGAAAGCGTGATTCTCGAACACTTGCCTGACTATGGGAGGCTTTCCGTTCTTCAAAAATACTATTTGTATTCCAACTTGCATCGATTAAGACAAACCAGAACATCACCTGAAGAGCGAGATTGTTATAAGAGCAAAGCTAAATTGTATAATACATATTATTTACTGAAACACAGAATTCCAAATAAAATTGTTCGAACCTTTAAGACCAAGTAAAGACGGTGATAAGTTGCATCCGATTAAATCTATTCAGGAGAGAAGAAAAGGGTATATCCTCAGCCATTTTTCGGAAAGTAAATACGCTAAACAACTGAAACAATTTAAGAATATCCATAATGGAGAAACATGTTTCATTATTGGAAATGGGCCAAGTCTGACAGCACAAGATTTAGAGAAGCTTTATCAAAGGCACCTTCCGACCTTTGCGTTTAATCGTATTTACCTAATGTTCGATCATACAAACTGGCGTCCGACGTATTATGTGTCCCAAGACGAGAAAACTCTTAAGAATTGTGTGGAACCAGTTAATCAGATGGACTTGAAATATAAGTTTATTCCGCTTTTCATACATTTCTATCATGACGTGAATATTGACAACGCATTGTTTTTTAATCTGAACCCGCAAAGAACCGAGTATCCTGTTATGGAAGAAGATATTTCCAAGTTTATTGGTGATTCCACAACCGTAGCTGTCACTGCCGCTCAAATGGCAGTCTATATGGGGTTCGAAAAAATATATTTAATCGGCGTAGATCATAATTTTAGCACATGGAAAAATGACAAAGGTGAAATTATTAGTGATTCATCAGTCAAAGATTATTTCACCGATGAATACAACAAAGACAAAGCAGAACTCTATGTTCCTAATATAGACGCAAGCACACGCGCTTTTATTTCTATGAAAAAGTTCTGCGATGAAAAGAACATTGAAGTCTATAATGCAACCCGCGGTGGAAAGCTCGAAGTTTTCCCGCGAGTGGATTTTGATGAAGTAATCAATAACATATAAGGTGGTTTAATAATGGCAGATATTCATGCTAATTATCAAAAGTATCATTCTCACATATCGTCAAAGCACAAATGGTTTGACTTAAAGCTAAAAGAAGTTTGGCAATATAAAGATTTGATTTGGCTTTTTACCAAACGTTCCTTTGTAGTGACTTATAAGCAAACGGTTTTAGGCCCTGCATGGTTGGTAATAAACCCAATCATCACCAGCTTGATTTATGCTTTTGTATTTGGCGGTATTGCCGGAATGGGTACTGATGGAGTGCCGCAAATGGCATTCTATCTGCCTAGTACTGCGATATGGACGTTTTTTGCTGCATGTGTAACGAATAACGCAACCACATTTACTGCAAATTCGGCTGTGTTTGGAAAGGTGTATTTCCCACGCCTTACAACTCCGATTTCCAATGTTTTGTCTTCGATGATTCAGTTCTTGATTCAGTTTGCAGTCGCGTTATTATTTATCGTTTTCTATGTTTTTCAAGGAGAAGTTTCCCCGAATTGGTGGGCATTCTGGATGATTCCGATTGCGTTGATTCATCTTGGCATGATGGGAATGGGTCTTGGTATCATCATTTCCAGTATGACGACAAAGTACAGAGATTTGTCTGTCTTAGTTGGATTCGGCGTACAGCTTTGGATGTACGCAACACCTATTGTATACCCGCTTTCTCAGCTTACTGAAAAATTCCATGCAGAATGGATACAGACGATTGTTAAGTTTAACCCGGTAACAATGCCGGTTGAAATGTTCCGCTTTGCTGTCATCGGCAAGGGAACAATTGAGCCGCTTTATCTGGCAATCTCATGGGCATTTACAATTGTTGTAGTCATTTTCGGCATTATGGTTTTCAACAAGGTTGAAAGAACCTTTATGGATACGGTTTGATGGAGGGTAATATGTCAGCAAATGAAAACAGACCTGTTGCTATCCAGGTATCAGGCGTCAAAAAGATGTACCGTCTCGGCCAAATCGGCGGCGGAACCCTGCAAGCAGATTTACAGAGCTGGTGGGCGAGGGTTCGCGGTAAAGAAGATCCCAACACCAAAATCGGCGAGGGCGAGCGCATTAAAGGGCAAACCTTTATGGCGCTTAACGGCATTGATTTGACAATCTATCAGGGCGAAGCTGTCGGCATTATCGGTAGCAACGGCGCCGGTAAGAGTACACTTCTTAAACTGCTTTCTAAGGTAACCGCACCCACAGAAGGCGAAATTGATATCTACGGTCGTATCGCTTCTATGCTTGAAGTTGGTACCGGCTTTAACGGCGAATTGACCGGACGTGAAAATGTCTACATGAACGGTGCCATTCTCGGTATGACGAAACAGGAAATCGACGCAAAGATGGAGCAGATTATCGAATTTTCCGAAGTGCGCGATTTTATTGATACCCCTGTCAAGCGATATTCCAGTGGTATGTTTGTTAAGCTTGCTTTCTCGGTTGCTGCACATCTCGATTCTGAAATAATGATTATGGATGAAGTGCTTGCTGTTGGCGATATGGCGTTTCAAACAAAGTGCCTTGATAAAATGCGAGAGGTTGCCACAAAAGAAGGAAGAACAGTATTATATGTTAGTCATAATATGAATACAATCAGACGCTTGTGCGATAGATGTATTGTACTTGATAAAGGTAAAGTCGTTTTTCAAGGTGATGTAGAGAAGGCTATTGAAAGATACATTAGTTCCACTAAAGAAATGAATCTTGTGAATGAATATAGCAATGTGCGCGAGCGCAAAGATATCGATCAGAGTATTATAATCAAGAAAACTATTTTCGAAAAGAAAGAGGACTATCCTATATTCTATGATGATGAAAAAATCGAATTAAGTATTGAGTATGAATCTACAAGTGCGTTTGATAATCTTGCGTTTCGTTGGACAATTCATTCAATCGACGATCTTAGAGCGGGTATGGCAACGACAGATTGTTCGATAAAAGTGGTTCCGGGCATCAACAAAACAGTTTTGTTGGTGCCGACAGATTGGCTAGCCCCCGGAAAATATTTCGTGGATTTAACTGCATATACTGTGGATCGGTATGGTAATAATCAATTACATGATGTTGTAAACTGCGCTTTTACTTTTGAAAAAATTATACATATAGATAGTAATAATAAAATGCAATGGCATCCAAACTGGTGGGGCTTTGTCATGTTTCCCAAAATTCAGATTCTTTAATTGGTTATTAGGAGCAAACAATGGCTATTCAAACACAATTGAGAAAAATAAAGTATAACGCAAAAGAAACAGCGTCTCTTGTTTTGTCAAAAAACGCTTTTGTATTTGGAGAACCCTTCCACAGTAATGCAGGGGATCAAGCTCAATCATATTGTATTCAAAAATGGATAATAAACCATTATCCGGATTATAAAATTAGATGGTATGATTCGCAAGGCTTATTCTATTTGAACTATGAGCCTATAAGACGAATAAAAAAGATAATTAAAGCTAAAGATTTAATATTCTTGCATAGTGGATATCATACTACCGACTTATACATGTTGGAAGAAGAACTTCAGCGCCAAGTAATAAAAGCATTTCCAAATCATAGAATAATTGTTTTGCCTCAAACTATAAATTATACTACAGAGAAAGAAAAGAATAAATCTATTCAAATTTATAATCAACATAAGGATTTATTCTTCTTTTGCAGAGATTCTGTGTCCTATAAAGAAGCTAAACATCTATTTTATAATAGCCGCTTATACTTGTTCCCTGATATTGTAACATCAATGATTGGACAGAGAAACTATAACCACATTCGTAAGGGTATTTTACTATGTTTGCGCAATGACAAAGAAGCAGTTTTGACGGCTGATGAACGGGAAAAACTTAAACTTGATCTAGGAAAAATAGATCAGGTTACTGAAACTGACACTACCTTAAAGATAGAACCAAATGAATTCAAGAAGAACAGAGAAAAAATATTAGAGGATTTATGGAGCGAATACGCTAAGTATAAAGTTGTTATTACAGATCGCTATCACGGAACTATTTTTTCATTAATTGCTGCTACTCCGGTATTAGTTATTCCTTCATCGGATCATAAGTTGAGTTCTGGTGTGGATTGGTTTCCTGAAAGTTACAAGGAATATGTTAAATACCTTTCAGACATCTCTAGTATTCCTGATGAAGTTGCACGTATTTACCAAACTGATTATCAGTATCGACTTCCCTCGTACTTTAAAGAGAATTACTACGACAAATTAAAAAGCATTATCGAGAGTGACTAAAATGGAGTTGTGTAAAAAAAGTGAGTGTACAGGCTGTATGGCTTGTATAAATATTTGTCCGCGAAAAGCAATTGTTTTACAGCAAGATGAGGAAGGATTCTTGTACCCAATAATTCTTAAGGATAATTGTATTAAATGCGGAGCATGTGCAAAAGTATGCCCACAAATGAATTCTAAAAGAAGTGAAGAAAACTATGATAAAAAAGTATATGCTGGATGGATGAAGAATCGTAGATTACGCAGAAGAAGTACTTCGGGTGGCGCGTTCACAGCATTTGCAAAAGAAATCATGAGCAATAATGGCGTGGTGTACGGTGCAGGTTTTGATAAGGATAATAAGGTGATTCATAAACGTATAACCAAGAAAAGCGAATTGAAACAATTAAGAGGTTCTAAATATGTGCAAAGTTATATTGGAAACACCTTCAGTCAAGTAAAAGATGACATATTAAATGGAATGCCTGTTCTTTTTTCCGGAACCCCTTGTCAGATTGACGGTTTATATTCATATCTTGGTAATCGTTACGAAAAACAATTATTTACAATTGATTTAGTGTGCCATGGTGTTCCATCGCCTGAGATTTATTCAAAATACCTTGAGTATCTTGAAAAACAGTACAAATCAAAGGTGAATAAAATGTATTTTAGGGATAAAGAGCCTGGGTGGTATGTGTTTGGAATGCGCGTGGAATTCCAAAATGGGTTTGTTTATAAGAAAAATACATATGAAGATCCTTTTGCTAGAGGGTTCTTGAGGAATCTATTTTTAAGACCGTCATGTCATAGTTGTCATTATGCAAATAACCAGAGAATTGCAGATGTAACATTAGCGGATTTTTGGGGTTATCAGTCTACTAATGAAAAAGATTATGACGATGATAAGGGAATCTCAATGATAATGATAAATAGTAGTAATGGGGATGTTTTATTTCAGCAAGCTAAACATCAAATGAGATATTTTGCTCGAGATGTCGAGCAAGCTGTACAGGGAAATCCGGCATTATCGCACTGCTTTCCTCCAGCAGAAAACAGAGAACAATTTTGGTTGGACGTTCATTCTAATAGTTTTGAATATGTAATAGAAAAATATATGTATTCCGAAGAAATTCCTGAATGGTTCAAATTTAGAGAGCAACAGATAAAGAGTTATAAAAATGATAGAAGAAAACATTTACCTAATAGGGTGTTTCGACGAGTGTTAGGTAATAAGCTATATGAAAAATTAAAAAAGATAAAATGAATAGTAAGACTTTTATTAGTGTAATAGCAAACTTAAGGTGTAGAAAGGGATCAAACTGGTATTCTGATGAGATGTATTCATTTTTAAATTCAAAACTGAATGAATCAAACAAAGAATATGGTGCATATAAAAAATGGAAGATCAATTCTGATCACAAGGTTTACAGAAAAATAAGAGGAAAGGCCTCGGCTATTAAACACAAACTCATAAAGTGAGCGTGATGGTTCTTGGTGATATTAAACCATATTAAATCTATAAAAAATAGAATATTCATCAACTATCGCTATTATAAGTTGCTTCGATTTCCATTAGGGAGGAAAGCTTTCTTTATTGGTACCCCGGAGTATACAAATCTTGGTGACAGTGCAATTGCAATCGCACAAATGCTGTTTCTTGAAAAATGTGGTTTTCCCAGGTCAAATATCAAAAAGTTTACTCAAAGTGAGTATATCGAATATGCAGGATTGTTTAGCAGATATATCAATAAACGGCATTTGATTTGTGGTATTGGCGGAGGTAACTTGGGAAATCTATGGCCTAATGAAGAAGAGTTTCGCTACCGGTTTATTGATGCATTTCCAAATAATCCAATAGTTATTTTTCCTCAGACAGTATTTTTTACTGAAGATGAAGAAGGAAGAAAGGCAATTGAAGCATCGAAACAGCATTATGAAAAACATAGAAAGCTTACCATAGTTGCCAGAGAGCAAATATCCTTTGATAGATTAAAAACTCTCTACCGCAATCCTGCAAAGCTACTGACACCGGATATTGTTCTATCTACAACTATGGATGACTATGGAGTTACGGTCACAAAGAGATCAGGCGGTTTGCTGGTTTTTCGAAATGACGCAGAGAAAGCTATGGCTGATGAAGATAGACAAGCGATTGTTGATTACTTGAACGAGAATAGCTTTGTTTTCCGTACTACAGATATGTATTCTGATGAACCGGTAACAAAAGAAAACCGTATGGAACTTGTTAGAAAAAAATGCAGGAGTTTGCCGACGCGGAATTTGTAATCACTGACAGACTTCACGGAATGGTTTTTGCTGCGATTACAGGAACTCCTTGTATTGCGTTAAGCAATAATCATCATAAGGTTAGCGGTACATACAATTGGATTTCGTATTTGCCATATATTAAATATTCGCGCGTTGTAAAATGAAGTTGAAACAATAAAATAAAAGAGTCCACAGCGACGATTCTGTAGTAGAATTGAGTTACCACACACCAATTCGAAAGGAATCATCACTATGGACAATTCCAATTGTAACACGGAGCACAAGAAATTTCAACACATAACATCAGAAGAACGACACGAAATAGAGGTTCGACTTAAAGACGGTTGGTCAATTTATGCTATCGCCAAACACCTTGGCAGACCATACAATACCATCAGAAATGAAGTTGAACGAGGTACTGTATATTTGTATAACGGTAAGGTTGCGAGATATAAAGCAGATAAGGGTAAGGAAGTTTACCTTGAACGTCGCAAAAACAGCCGCAGAAATATCAATTGTCTTGAAGTGGTCGGTTTTCTTCAGTATGTTGAAAAGAAATTCCGTGAAGAAGGCTGGTCGCTTGATGCTTGCGTAGGTTACGCCAAAGCAAATCATCTGTATACTGATAAACAAATGGTTTGCACGAAAACGCTGTACAACTACGTTGATTTAGGTTTGCTAAATATCAAAAATATAGATTTACCTGAAAAGCTAAAGCGTAACACCAAAGGAAACCGAATCCGAGAAAACAAGCGAAATCTCGGCAACAGTATTGAAATGCGACCTGATGATGTTGATACTCGTGAAGAATTCGGTCATTGGGAGATTGACAGCGTTATCGGCAGAAAAACAGAGGGTGAATCTCAGGTAATGACAATAGTTGAGCGTAAGCATCGTGAATCAATATGGCTGAAAATAAGAGATCATTCTGCTGAAGCTATAGACGAAGCTCTATCCGGGTTAATTGAGCAATTCGGAGATAAATATAACGAAGTGTTCAAGAGCATAACCGGAGATAACGGATCTGAGTTTGCCAATCTTTCTCAGGTTGAATCAAAAGGGATTTCAGTGTACTTTACTCATCCGTATTCTTCCTATGAGAAAGGAACAAATGAATGTCACAACAAAATGCTTCGCAGATTTATTCCAAAAGGGAAGAGCATAGATGACTACAGTGCTGATGATATCCTCTTTTTTGCTGACAAAATCAACAATCTGCCCAGAAAGATACTCGGGTATCATACTCCGGAGGAACTCTTTGAGCAGGAACTCGACAGGATATACAGGGCAGCTTGAGCCGCGCCGTCGTGAGTTTCTCTCACTCGTCGCTACGCTCCTCTCTCAAGAAACTCACGACATTCTAATACAAACGTTAAATTTGTTTCAACTTGCTATTGCAATTTGCGTATATTAAATATTCAACCAATATAGAAGAAGTCCTCTCTCTTTTACCAAGAATCACAAAAATGGGGAACTGTACATTTGATAGCGAGCCTTTGCTGAAGCGCTATGATGGTCTAGCGAAAGAGATAAAACGATATGTTAATTAGCATAGTTGTACCAATATACAAAGTTGAAAAATACATACATCGCTGTATCGAGAGCATTCTCACTCAAACCTTTACAGATTTTGATTTGATTCTTGTCGATGACGGATCCCCCGATAATTGCGGAAAAATTTGCGATGAATATGCAGAGAAAGATAACCGAATTCATGTGATTCATAAAGAAAACGGCGGACTGTCTGACGCACGAAATGCCGGAATCGATTGGGCTTTTGCCAATAGTGATAGTGAATGGATAACATTCATCGACAGCGATGATTGGATTCATCCTAAGTACCTGGAAACACTTTACAATGCGGTAAAAGAAACCGGTTGTGAGATTAGCATTTGCGGTTATGAAGAAACAACAGGAGATAGTCCGAAAGTTGATGATAGCGATTTACAAGCAGTTACTGTAAATTCAGAAGACTTCTTTTGCGAGCATAATATCAACGCTGTTGTCGCATGGGGGAAGCTTTATAAAAAAGAATTGTTTCGGGAAATACGTTATCCGGTTGGCAAACTGCATGAGGATGAGTTTACGACATATAAGTTGTTGTTCCAATATGAAAACTGCGCTTTTGTGAATCAGCCGTTGTATTCATATTTTATTAACAATGCTGGAATTACAAAAGTATCTTGGACAACAAGACGTCTGGATGCTTTTGAAGCTTTTGATAACCAACTTTCTTTTTTTAAAGAAAACAGATTCAAGAAAGCGTATGCAAAAGTTTTAGATTCTATCGCTTATACATGTAGCATTCACATTAAGGCAATAGATAACGATTATGAGAATAGGCATTATAAATGTTTATTGAGAAAGAAACTGAGTAAGCACTTAAAAAAGTACAAAAACCAAGTTGGGTTTTCAATAAAAAAGACTCCAATGTATTATGAATACGCATATCCTACATTAATGAAGTATTATTGGTTAATAATATCACAGATAAAAAAGCAAAAAGGAAAAAAGAATGTGTAAAGCTTCCGTTATTGTTCCTGTCTATAACTCAAGTAAGTATTTACATCGTTGCCTTGACAGTATTCTTAATCAAACATTCCGCGATTTTGAACTCATACTAATCAATGATGGTTCCACAGATAATAGCATTGATATTTTACGAGAGTATGAATCAAAAGACAGTCGAATCGTTATGATAGACAAGGTAAACGAAGGCGTTTCTGCTGCGCGTAATCAAGGTATAGAAATTGCAAAAGGTGAATATATCATGTTTTGCGACAGCGATGATTATGTAGACGAAAACTGGATTCTGGTTTTGCTGGATGGGATTAAAAATAATTGTAACTCTTGGGTTAATTGTGAGTATTATACATTTAGTTCTGTTACTGATAGATGTATACTTCATAAACTAAACAGCATAAGCACAAACCAAATAATCAGTTTAGAAAACTATTATATGTATTATACAAATAATTATTCTCATAGTTGTTGGAATAGAATATATAGAAAAGATGTTATAAATGAATTCGATATTAGATTTCCAATAAATATATCTGTTGGCGAGGATGTTTTATTTAATATTCAGTATATAAAACATTGCAAAAGCTTTTATCATATTGCGCAAGGACTTTATTTTTGGAATGATGATAATTGCGATAGTTTGTCGAGAAAAACTGATTTGTTCTATTATGATACTTTGAAAACACTGTATTTTCCAAGGCTAGAGGTAGTGTCTGAAAGAGACAAGCAAGCTTTTATTGACGAATACTTTTTTAGATTTTACCAGTGCTTAGACGATTTGAGTAATTCGGATTATAAAGAAAAAGTAAGATACGGTAATTATATATTAAAGGACAGTGCGTTTATTCATGCACTAAAGAATACAAGCGAAAATAGTTGCAATAACAAATTGAAAACGATGTTGTCTTTACATAGCTTTAATGTTTTTTTGCTGTATAAGAAATTGCGAGGAGAATAACCATGAAAATCATCGGAATGATACCCGCACGCGGCGGGTCGACACGATTTAATAACAAGCCTTTGGCGTTAATTTGCGGCAAGCCTATGGTTTACTGGGTTTGGAAGCACAGCAAAGAAGTCTCGGTGTTCGACGAGGTATATGTCGCCACCGACAGCGAGGAAATCAAATCCGTCGCTGAGGGCTTCGGTGCGAAGGTTATCATGACCTCCGATAACTGCGAAACGGCGACCGAGCGTTTGTGGGAGGTATCGCATAAAATTGACGCTGATCTCTATGTGATGGTCAACGGTGATGAGCCTCTGGTGCTTGCGGAGGACATTGTGAAGTGTATTCCCGAAACAATCCCGGAGGACGGTTTCTATGTGTCCAACCTCATGACCGATTTCTCCAATCCGGTTGAGGTTGTCGACCCGACCAATTTGAAAATCGTCACCAACAAGGACGGTATCTGCCTGTTCATTTCACGCGCACCGATTCCGTTCCCGAAGGGCGAGATGAATTATGCCTATCAGAAGTTTGTCGGCGTAGGTGCGTTCACGCACGCAGCGCTCGAATATTATCATGATACGCCGCGTGGTCCTGTTGAGAAAATCGAGGAAAACGATTCCTTCCGCTTTATCGAGAACCGCAAGGATTGCTACTACATCAACGCTCATTGCAAAACGCTCTCCGTTGACACTCCCAAAGACAGAGTGCAAGTTGAGCGCTATATGATTGAGCATAACATGGCGGAGTGAAGTACATATGTTCAGTTTAATTGCAGGTCCCTGCGTTATTGAGTCCGAGGAGATGGTGCTCTCCATTGCCAAGCAGATGAAGGACATCACGGACAAGCTCGGCATTCCCTATACCTTTAAGGCTTCTTTCGACAAGGCAAACCGCACTTCTATCAGCGGTTTCAGAGGCCCCGGCATTGAGGAAGGACTGAGGATTCTTCAAAAGGTGAAGAATACTTACAATCTCCCGATTTGCACTGATATTCACGAGCCGTGGCAGGCAGAAAAAGCGGCGGAAGCTTGCGATATTCTCCAGATCCCGGCTTTTCTCTGCCGTCAGACCGATTTGCTTGTCGCAGCGGCAAAGACCGGAAAATGTATCAATATCAAAAAAGCGCAGTTCCTTGCTCCGTGGGATATGAAGAACTGCGTGGAAAAGGTGCGCCAGTCAGGTAATGATAACGTCATGCTCTGTGAGCGCGGCACGACATTTGGTTACAACACGCTTGTCGTCGATATGACCGGCTTGCGCGTGATGAAGGATATGGGTGTTCCGGTGATTTTTGACGCGACGCACAGCGTTCAAAAGCCCGGCGGCAACGGTACCAGCACCGGCGGCAACCGACAGTATGTCGAATATCTTGCGAAGGCGGCGGTTTCAGTCGGCGTAGACGGCTTGTTTATGGAAACACATCCCGATCCCGATAACGCAAAATCTGACGGTCCGAACATGGTGCCGCTCGGCGAAATGGAAGAATTACTGAAAAAGCTTCAAAGAGTTTACGAAGCGGTGAATGAATAATGGATAAAAAGTTTGATTACATAAACGAAGCGAAAAAAGTTTTTGATAAAGAAATCGAAGCGCTCCAAAAAACGCGCGACGCACTCGGCAAGGATTTTGAGTCGATTCTCAACCTGATTCTCGATTGCGAGGGCAAGCTGATTCTCACGGGAATGGGCAAGCCCGGTCACATTGCAACGAAAATGTCCGCGACCTTTGCGAGCCTTGGCATTCCGTCCTTCTTCATGCATCCGGGCGAAGCCATGCACGGCGACCTCGGCATGGTGGAGAAAAAGGACGTTGTCATGCTGATGAGCTACAGCGGCGAGAGTGAGGAAGTTACGCGCTTGATGCCGGTGCTCAAAGAAATCGGATGCACAACGATAGCCATTACCGGCAAGCCGCAGTCAACCTTGGCGCAGGAGTGTCAGTATCATTTCTTCTTCCCGGAGTTTGAAGAAGCGTGCTATTTGCACCTTGCTCCGACTTCAAGCACGACAACGCTGCTCGTTCTGGGTGACGCTTTGGCAGTCATCGCTTCAAGAGCGATTAACTACACCAGAGATGACTTCGGACTTCACCATCCTGCAGGCGCACTCGGTAAAAAGCTGCTTGTCAAGGTGAAAAATCTGATGTACTCAGGCGACGAGGACGCGGTCGTTTTGGAAGGCTCAACGCTCCATCAGGCAATTGTAGAGATGAGCAAAAAGGGTTTAAGTATGGTGACGATTGTTGACGATGAGAACAACATCAAAGGTATTATCACCGACGGCGACCTCAGACGCATGCTTGATAAGAATGTAGATGTTTATAACGCCGTTGTCGATGACCTCATGACAAAGAATCCGACAACCGTCGATTACCGCGAAATGGCAGTCAACGCCCTGCAAACCATGAGCGACAAAAAAATCACCTGTATGCCGGTTGTGAATGAGGAGAACAAGCTCGTCGGCACAATTCTTATGCAGGATATTTTTAAGGCAGGTATTGTCAGATGAAGATAAAGCTCTTAGTCATGGATGTAGACGGCACCCTCACCGACGGCAAAATCTATATGGGCGAAAACGGCGAAGTGATGAAGGCTTTCAATGTCAAGGATGGCTACGCCATCGCCCATATGCTCCCTGAAATGGGTATTGTTCCTGTTATTATTACAGGTAGAAAGTCGATGATAGTTGAAAACCGAGCTAAAGAACTCAGCATCACCGAACTCTATCAAGGGGTTGGGGATAAGCTTGCTCAGTTGAAGAGGGTTGCTGAGAAATATAACACTGCTCCCGAAGAAATTGCCTACATAGGCGATGATTTAAATGATTTGGAGTGTATCGAGTATTGCGGAGTGACTGCTTGCCCAGCGGATGCGGTTGAGGAAGTTAAGCGGAAAGTGAAATTTGTGTGTAAGAAAAACGGCGGAGAAGGTACTGTAAGGGAGTTTATTGATATTTTCAAACAAATGATAAACAGGTGTAATTGTTCAGTAATTATTTGATAAAGGTGCATCATAGAATCTATCAATAAACCATAAGAAGGTATTATGAAGATAAGTATTATTGTTCCGGTATATAACGCAGAGCGATACTTAAGTAATACTATATCAAATATTTTATGTCAAGAATTCACTGACTTTGAATTATTGTTGATTGATGATGGTAGTACAGATAGCAGCGGCCAATTGTGCGACGAATGGAGCCTAAAAGATAGCCGAATAAAAGTGTTACATCAAAAAACATGGGTGTGAGCGAGGCAAGAAACTCTGGATTAAAAATTGCGCAGGGTGATTATATAGCGTTTGTTGATAATGATGATCTTATTCATCCGCAGATGTATGAGATTCTAATTGGTATTGCTGAAAAAGAGTCTGCGGATATTGTAATGTCAAAAGAATGCGAAGTAAATGAAGATAACATTACTTTTGATACGTATAATATTTCAACTGTTGAGTATGTATTGAAGAAGAACCAGTATGGGCAGTATTTGAAAGATGTATTAGACGGGAAGTATATAGATGAACTTAAATAAGATAGAACTATAAACAAAGGAGTAATCATGGGATATGTTTTAGATTATGTTTATCCTTCAAAAGCAAAAGCGATTGCCGAAGCAAGGGATAATTTTCGCAATGATTAAATAGACACGAGGTGCAGCATGCAAAAAATATCTAACTTTCTTATTAGAGCAATTAGCGTTATGTTTTTTGCTATAGTTGTGTTTGTTCTATTGGCAAGCATATGGGGATTTAGCGAGATAATTAGTTCAGGGTGGATGAAATATTTAATAATAGGTATTGTGGTATTTGGAATAGCTTTTTTCTGTATTTTTGGTGAAAATCTATTTCAAAAGGTATATAGATTAAAGGGGATACTTAATCAGATATCGATATCAAAGATGTTTGTTTTCCTTTTCTTTTTCGTATTAGTAACTAAGGTTTTGCTAGTATTCTTGTTAGATAATAATGCCAATCTTCATCCTGATATGAAGATGTATCTTTCATACGCGACACAACTGGCAGAAAAAGGAACAATAACGGATAATATAGCATATGCCTTAATGTTTCCATATACTGTGGTTTATGGGTGGTTTTTATCCCCCTTAGTTTATATCTTCGGCAATGACTCAAAAGTATGTACTACCTTTTTATCTGTTTTATTTGCATTCATTACTATACTATTGTTTGATATAATAAGGCCATATGTAGGAAAAAATAAAGCGTTTTTGGGATTGTTGATATTTAATGTTTTGCCGGTTGGCCTTTTTGAAACTCAGCTTTTGGTGCATGAGACGGCATTATTGTTCTTTTATGTCCTTTCGCTTTGGTTTTTTTTGAAAGCGATAAATGGAAAATTTAATATATTTATTAAAATATTGATGATTATTATTTCTGCGCTTCTGATCTCATTTGGTGCAATGATAAATCAAGGTGGAATGGTAGTCATAGCATCATATATTTTATTAGTTATTATATTGTTTTTCCGTGATAGGATAGCTTGGAAAAGAATTCTTAAGCTTTTGTCAAGTGTTTTCTGCATTCTTATCTGTTTTTTTATTGTGTCAAATATTTGTGATACTTTTGTTCATGATCATGTTCAATATATTAAAGGAGAAAATGAACGAATCGAAAGAAGCGTTGAGAATCGTTTGCCATATGCTTGGATTGCTTATATTGGATTGAACACGGATAAGCCGGGAACTTGGAATGAAGAGGATAGAGATACGTTTGAAAAATACTCAGAGATTGAGGATTCTTCAGAAGCAAAAGAGTATCAGATAAATCTGGTTAAAGGTAGACTTGACGAGTTCTTGAAATCTCCATGGTTAATACCTGGGCATTTGTTTTCCAAAATGAAATCATTATGGGGAACCGTATTTTTGTCTTTTGCGTATGAGCAAGGGGGAGCAGTTAATGATTTTATTCTTCACGGTATGCACGGAATAATTTATAAGGTATTTGTTTTAATTTCGTATTTGACATTTATTACGCTCTGCTCTGTTATCTTGCTTTCGGTACAAAAAAAGAAGGATTGTAAAACTAATCCAGTATGTTTGCCATTAGTACAGTTTATGATGATGATTATCGGTATTACTTTGGCGTTGATTTTGTTTGAGGTGATGTCTAAGTATGTTAGCCATATGCAAATTATAATGTTTTGTATAGGAATCTTTTGTATAGATGGCTTTATGGATAATTCTAAAAAACTACATAATAGAATCTTCTGTAAACAGAAAGTAAAGAATAATTGTTAATAAAAAATATAATAACGGATTACTGAGAATTCATTTAGTTTTGTTAATGAAGTTGGTTTGTTATGGATGATTGAACTGTTTCCATTAATAACATTTGAATTATAATGTCAGGTTAATTTGTGTGTCTTTTTATAAACGTGTTTTTGTGTGCAGTCAAGAAAGGTAATGAATGAATATGTCCAAAGAAAAATATAAGCATCCTGTGATCGTAGCATTATTGTTTGCAATAAAAATGGTAATGCTTTGCTTTGCAATCAATAGATTTCATATTTTTTACTCAACAAATGACGACTATCTCATCTCACAGCAATTAGCTGAAGGAGATGGCAAATCTTTATTTATGAGTATATTCTTTTCTTATCCGATAATGCTTCTTTACAAAATTTACGGTAGAATAAATTGGTTTGTTGTAATTCAGATTATTTTAAACTTTTCTGCAGTATTTGTTTTAAACTATATCTTTTTAAAAAAGTATTCTAGGTTTTTTTCTACGTTTATTATTTTAGGATATAACGTATTGTTCATAAGCCAGTTTGTGACTATTATTCAGTGGTCGCAAACATCAACAGTGCTTATTGCAACTGGTTTTTTATGCATCAGTTCGGTATTGATTTGGAAAACAATTAAATCGCGAGTCCTCTTTTTGTCCATTGCTTGTGCTTTTTGCATACTTGGTGCACTTATTCGTTTTGCATGTTTGTTGCCTATATGTTTGATATTTGGTGTTTATTTTCTTTCCTTTGTGCTAATAGATTTTATAAAAAATAAGTATGATAAGGATTTCAGTCGATACATAAAGAAATATGTAAATGTATTTATTTCTATAATACTTATCATTGGACTTTGTCAGGTACTACAATTAATATCAAATAGTATTTTGTACAGTGATGATGACTTTGCTGATTATCAATCGTATAATTCTTATCGTTCGGATTGTATCGATTATATTATTCCACCGTTTAGCGGTAATGAAGACTCTTATAAATCAATAGGGATCACATCACAGAATGATTTAGATGTTTTACATAATTTCACAACGGATACGGGGTTTTTTAATGCTGAAAAACTTAAACAAATTAGTGATTTCTCTAACGAAAAATGGTATGGAAAGCGTTACTTTTTTAGATGTATTTATGATCGATTAAGTAGTTTTATGCATGGATGGAAGCTTGCTTTTTTAGTGGTTGGTTTTCTTGGTTTATTATCAATAGCATTTTTGGCAATAAAGTTCAGAAACATAATAAAATATGTTTTTCCATTTATTGTAGCTTCTGCATTTGTACCATATTTTATCCTGTTTCGATTGAACTATATTTTTATTCTTGCTATTCCAATTGTATTTTTTGTATTAGTGACCGGTTTTATCTTTAATAGATATCATTTTTTTCAAATGTCTCTGGTTGTTATTACCTGTATGTCCTTGATCCTTTATATGACTTTAGTCAGACTGAATTTTAGAGTTGCGTTTAATATCTTCTTTCCAACAATAATCATATTATTGGGAATGATGGATTACAATAATGTTTCATATAGATTTATGCATTCCAATATAAAGCAAATTATACAATGTATTTCTTGTGTTCTGTTCCTGTGTATAGGTGCTTTTTCATCTGTAATTATTTATAAATCTGAAGCATTGGTAGTAAATGAACGAACAGAGATACGAAATTATATTGTAAAGAATAATGAAACCTTGTTTATAGATGAAAGAGCCGGGGTTGAATTGCAAAATTATAATAATCCATTATTTACGCCATCCAAATCCCCTAACAACCTAGTTTCTTTTGGTTGGTCTGTTTATTCACCAACTTACCATAATAAGCTAGAAGCTTTTAATACGAATAATCTATTCGAATATATGATTAATAACCCCAAAGGGAAATTGCTCTTGAGAAAAGATGAAATAGAAAAATACAAAACATATTTTAAGGCACATTATGGTGTGAATTGTGAGTTTTCAGTAGATGGAGAGTTTGAAGATGTATATGTGTTAAGTGTAGTAAATAAATGAACTAATGGTTTTAAAATTAAAATTTAGCATTATTGATTTTTGTTGAAATGTGAGGAGTATTTGGTGCTTAAAGAACACATATATTTCGATAAAACAGATTCTTTCATAGTTAAGGGCATTGCCATTTTATTTATGGTTCTTCACCATTGTGTAGGACTATACTATAATAGTTTTGATTTATCTTGGTATAGTATGAATTGCAGTGACAATAATCGGGTCAGTCCCAAATTCTGTGTAAACTCTAAATCGCGGTGTAAAATAGAGCAAAAAATATTATTCAGGGGCTTAAGCCCCTTGTCAACATTATAAGCGGGAAACGGAATGCATGTCAAGGGCGGCGGCTCGAGCCGCCGTTCATTTTACCCTTGACGTGCAGGCCGTTTTCTGCTACTTGGGTTATTCGGGGAGCCTCTCCTCGAAGAAGAGTAACCGTCAAATAAAACACCGTATTGAACTCTGCCCGGTGAATGTGAGAAAATATAAGCAAAAACGTAACCGTCAAATAAAACACCGTATTGAACTCTGCCCGGTGAATGTGAGAAAATATAAGCAAAAACGAAGTGTGCGGTTGTAGTCAACTGTATTCGAACGGAAACAATCGTATGCAATCGCACACAATTGTACGGGGTGGATCATGTCAAAAGGCATACAAATTATCAAGGAAAACAATAATCTTGCAGAATGGTCACGGCAGGTTGAAGAGTGTCGCAACAGCGGACTGAGTGTGCGCTCATGGTGCGAGCGGCATCAGATCGCTGTCAGCACCTTCCACTATCGCCGGCAGAAGGTTTGGAAAGCGTTGCAAAATAGTTCTCAGTTTGTCGAAGTCCCGCTATCCTTCGATGAGAGCCATAATAACAACATCGCGGCGTCGGTAAAAATCGGAAGCATCTGTGCTGAAGTGCATAACGGCGCAGATGAAGCTACACTCGCCGCACTGTTTCGCATACTCAAATCATGTTAAGCGATTTCAGCGGAGCAAAGGTCTACCTTGCCTGCGGCTACACGGATCTTCGCCGTGGTATCGACGGTCTGGCGACTATCATTGAACAGCAGTTTAAACTTGATCCGTGTTCCGACGCACTGTTCCTGTTTTGCGGCAGACGGACTGACAGAATCAAAGCGCTCTACTGGGAGGGAGACGGCTTTCTTTTGCTCTACAAGCGGCTTGAAAAGGGTAAGTTCCAATGGCCTCGTAGTGAGAATGAGGCGCTCGGTATTACTCCTCAGCAGTACCGCTGGCTGATGGAAGGACTGAGTATCCGGCAGCCGAAGGCACACCGGAAAATGGAGAAAATAAAGTTCGGATAATCGCTCATAAATCCGCATAAGCACTGGACTTTTCAGCGTTTTTGTGGTATAATAATATCATGAAAAACGAAGTAAAAAGCAGTGAAACTGTAACGATTTCTAAAGCTGAATATGAGTCGCTGAAATCTCACTGCGCTCAGCTCGAATCCGAATTGAACTGGCTGAAAGAACAGCTTTTGATCAATAAAAAGAAAACCTTTGGTTCAAGCTCAGAGCGTATGGAAGATCTCTATGCAGGTATCTCTCTGCTTTTTAACGAAGCGGAGCTAATAGAGGACATCGGGAATAAAACTGCTGAGACAACAGTCAAGGAGCATACCCGAAAGAAAAAGACCGGCTGCTTCGACAAGCTTCCCGAGAACATAGAAACCTACACTGTTGAACACGAGCTCAGCGAAGAAGAACGCAAGTGTCCTGAATGTGGTGAAGAGATGGAAGTCATCGGTAAGAAGGTCACCAAGCACCTTGAGATAATCCCGGCAAAAGCCGTCATCCGTGAGGATGTATACTTCACCTACGCGTGCAGGAAGTGTCATGAGAACGAAGCAGATACACCGGTTGTAGAAACACCTCAGCCAAATCCGGTCATCAAAGGCAGTTTTGCCTCTGCGGAAGCAATAGCTCATCTGATGACACAGAAGTTTGTGATGCACTCTCCGCTATATCGCCAGGAACAGGAATTAAAGCAGAAGGGCATTGAACTGTCGAGACAGACGATGTCGAACTGGTTCATCACCGCTTCAAAGCTCTGGCTGGAGCCGCTGTATGAGAGAATGAAAGAGCTGCTCCTCAAAGAAAGTGTTCTCCATGCGGACGAGACTACCTTACAAGTGCTCAAAACAAAGGATAAGCCGACAGCGACAAAGAGCTACATGTGGTTGTACCGGACGAGCGGATGTTGTGAGACGCCGATTGTTCTCTATGACTATCGACCGAACCGCAAGGCGGAGAATGCCGAGAGCTTCTTAAAAGAGTTTAAAGGTTATCTGCATACAGACGGCTACAAAGCATACCGCGGAATCGAAAATGTTACAATCGTCGGCTGTTGGGCACATGCAAGAAGGAGATTCTGCGAGGCGCTGGAGGTTCTGCCGGAAGCACAACGCAAGGGTTCGACGGCAGCTATCGGTCTGGATTACTGCGGTAAGCTGTATGCGATTGAAAAGAAAATGAAGGACGAGAGTCCGGAAGATAAACTGAAAGAGCGACAGGAGCAAGCAAAACCGCTTCTGGACGCGTTCTTTGCGTGGGCAAAATCTCTTCGGAACATTGCTCCGAAGAGTAAGCTCGGTAAAGCAGTTCATTATCTGATCGAAGAAGAGCCGTACCTGCGACGTTACATCGAGGACGGCAGGCTGGAAATCGACAACAACCGCGCCGAGCGCAGCATCAAACCGTTTGTTATCGGCAGAAAAAACTGGCTGTTCGCCAACCCACCGTCGGGTGCAAAGGCGAGCGCAACAGCTTTCAGTGTCATCGAAACGGCGAAGGAAAACAACCTCGACCCATATGAGTATCTCAAGTTCATCTTCACGAAAGCGCCCAATCTGAAGGATAATGAATCCATAGATATCCTCCTGCCGTGGAACACACCGGGCGACTGCCGTTCTAAATCGGCATACTCAACTGAATAAAATACCCTAAAATAATCTCATCCGCCACAGTACCAACCGGTATCTGTGGCGGATGTTTCTTTACCTCATTTGACGCTTACAAGAAAACGCGGAGTTTTCGTTTATCAAAAATCCCCGCCTGTTCGCTGGGAACAGGCGGGGAAACTATGTCATTTCTTAACAAATCTTAGTTCTGTCAATACTTCTTATATCGGTGCGCTTGATTTTGCCGCTTATGGTTTTCGGCATTTCGTCGGCAAATTCAAGCACCTGGATATGCTTGTAGGAGGACACCTTTTTGTTGACAAAACGCTTGATTTCTTTTTCGAGCTGTTTGCTCTTTTCAAAACCGTCGGCAAGCTTTACCGTTGCTTTGATAGCCTGTCCTCTTGAAGCGTCGGGAATACCCGTGACCGCGCATTCCAAAACAGCAGGGTGTTTCATCAATACATTTTCGATTTCAAACGGTCCGACGCGGAAGCCTCTTGTTTTGATCAAATCGTCTATTCTTCCGACATACCAATAGAATCCGTCTTCGTCCTTATACGCGGTGTCGCCTGTGTGATAAACGCCGTTTCTCCACACGCTTTCGTACAGCTTTTCATCACCGCAATAGCCCATAAATATACCGTACTGCTGCTTTTGCGGCACGACTACGATCTCGCCGACCTCGTTCTCCTTAAGCTCGTTGCCGTCTTCATCAACTATCATGGTGTTGTACAACGGCGTAGGCTTTCCGAGCGAGCCGGTCTTTGACTCTGTACCGACAAGATTACCGAGCATAAGCACGGACTCTGTTTGACCGAAGCCTTCCTTTAAGCACAGACCCGTCTGCTCATAAACCTTTTCAAATACAGAGGGATTCAAAGCCTCTCCGGCAGTGGTCAGGTGCTCCAGCGCCGATAAATCATACTTGCTCATATTACGCTTGATAAAATAACGGTAAACCGTCGGCGGCGCGCAAAAAGAGGTAACCTTGTATTTCTCCATTATCCGCAGCAGCTTGTGCGGTGAGAAGCTGTCAAAATCGTAAACCATAACAGCACAGCCGCACAGCCATTGTCCGTAGATCTTTCCCCACGAGGCTTTGCCCCAACCTGTTTCGGCTACGGTCAGGTGAAGCCCGTTTTCACGGACGTTCTGCCAGTATTTAGCGGTGATTATGTGCGAAAGCGAGTAGGTGTGATTATGCACGACTGCTTTCGGGTAGCCTGTTGTGCCGGAGGTAAAGTAAATCAGCATAGGTTCTTCCGCTTTGGTATCAACAGGCGTGAAGCTTTCGTCTGCCGAATCTATCAGTTTTGTCAGATTGATTGCTCCCGGCAAATCGCGGCGCACAACGAACACTGATTCTAACTGCCGTTTTTGCGCTGCGGCTTCAAGCATATCCTCGGCTGTGCTGCCGTCCGGAGTACAGATCGCAAAACGAATATCCGCTGTTTCTATGCGATAGGTAATATCGTCAACTGTCAGCATATTGGTCGCCGGGATTGCAACCGCGCCTAATTTATGGAGTGCCGGTACAATATACCAGTACTCATAGTTACGCTTCAAAATAACGAGCACTTTATCGCCTTTTTTTACGCCTTGTGCTTTCAGCGCGTTTGCCGCTTTATTGCTCAGCCGGCTTATGTCGCCAAATGTAAATGTTTTTTCAACCTTGTCAGGATTAGTATAGACAAGAGCCCTGTCGCAGGGTGCAAGGCGAGCCATCTCATCAACTACATCATAGCCGAAATTATAGCTTTCGGGTACGTTCAGCTGAAAATCAACTAATAAACCGTTTTTGTTTACCGTTGGGGTACAAAAGTTTTTGAATAACTGCATAATTATTCTCCTTAAATAAATGGAATAATCATGACTGTACAGTTCATTAAAGGTTGATCGTCACCAACCGTCATCATTATAAAGAAAGAGTTGAAGAAAGTCAACAAATCGGCTATGCAAATTATCCCGAAACCGGATACAGTTATTTGAATTTTGCATAAGTGTATATTTTAGTAGCTTTATGTTTATAAGCGTTATCCTTTATTCTTTTTGTTGTATTAATCCACAAAAGAAATTGATGATGAAATGCTGAACAAGTTGCACGTTGTTGCCGACTACGAAGGCCGCTCGGCGAACAGTTCGATATTGATTCTGATTCGTGATGCGATTGAGAAGCATGAGGAAAAACACGGAAAAATAGAAATATAAAAATGAGCAGGACGGTGTCATCGGCTGTCCTGCTCGTTTTATCGGTCGTTATTATTTTTCAAACTGTTCCTTATAATCAATCCCAAATGTTTCCATCGACTTGATGATCGGGCGCATACTCTCGCCGAGGTCGCTCAGGGCGTACTCTACTCTCGGAGGTACTTCGGGATAAAAGGTGCGGGTGATGATACCGTCATCCTCCATCGAACGCAGGCTGTCGGTCAGAACCTTCTGGCTGATTCCGTCAAGGCTTTTTCTCAGTTCGTTGAACCGCCACGGTCTGAAGAGAAGATTACGCAGTATCAGCAGCTTCCATTTGCTTCCAATCAAGCTCACTGTTGTTACGACAGGGCAATCAGCATATCGTCATACTGCGCCTGTTCTACAGCAAGGACGGATCCACACGAAAAATGACAAGAAAACTTTGCAAATAGTATTGACAAGTAAACTTGGCGGTGTTATAATGATGACAATAAAACTTGGCAAAGGAAGCCGGAGGAGTTGTTGGTATGAATAAGGAAGAAATATTAAAGATGGCGCAAACCGAAAACAGGGGAAAGGATGTCGCTGACCTCGATGCGCAGAGAAGAGGTGCGTATTTTGCGTACCTCGTCGGCATTTGTCTGATTGTAGCGGTTGATATTATCGAGGGGATTGTCCTTCACCGCATTAGCTTCGGCTGCAATATGGCAATGTTTGTCATGGCGTTTGTAGCCTTCTTGACAAAGTTCCGTATTCGCGGAAAGAAGCATGAGCTTTTTGTCGCGATCGCCTACGGAATCGGTGCGGTTGTTTGGACAGTGCTGTGGATCATGCAGCTTTGCGGGGTGTTGTCATGACAGATAACGGTCTGGTGCTGAAAAACAACCTCGCCGCGATCCGCAAGGAGAAAAAGTTATCTCAGGCGGAGCTGGCAAAAATCGTGGGCGTGTCGCGCAATACGATCAGCTCCATCGAGACAGGTCAGTTCAACCCGACCGCTAAGCTGGCGTTGATTCTATGTATCGCGCTGGACAAGAAGTTTGAGGAAATCTTCTATTTCTGATGGAATAACAGACTGTTGCAGCTAAAACTTTCAAATAGTTTTGCTTCGGCTTGTGGACAAGGTTCTTGATTTCTGGTATGATAATAGCAGATAAATAGGAATTTACAATGGGTGAACAGAATGCTTGAAATATCTTTTATGACTCTTGAATTGTTGTTTGCGGTTGTTTGGCTGTTGATCAGATTGGTCGTATGGATTCACCAAAAGCGAATCATATGGAAACGTGAAGCTTTGCTGCTGTTGATGTATATCAATCTTGCGATTATTATCCGTTTTTCATTTTTTCCGAGAGATTTGGTGAACGGGCATATTCAGCCTTTGATTTTTGACGCAAAAGTTGCTTTTCCTTTCCGCGTCAATATTATCCCTCTTGTTAATTTATTTCAATACGACAGTGTAAGGGATGTGATCTGGAATGTAGTCGGGAATACAGCAATGTTTATTCCGACCGGCATTATTTTGCCTATCATTTACAGAAAAATGGATCATTTTGGCAAGGTGATTGCGGCAGGAGCGTTTATATCACTGTGCATTGAGTTGATGCAATTGCCCTTTGCGACCAGAGTTACCGATATTGATGATCTGATCCTGAACACACTTGGAGTGATGATAGGATATGGAATTTACTCATTGGTCAAAAAGATAAAAACATCAAAACGATAAATTCTGATTAAGCGAAACGGCTGACCCGCCGTTGATGAACCTTATCTTGACATACCTCTGTTGACTATGCTATATTACACCCAACAAACCGCGAAGGAATGGGAAAAGTCAGGTTTCACCGACGTGGTGTGACCCTCACCTTATGCCGCTTTATGCGTTTTGCTGGTTTTTCTTCGGCTTCGGAGCAATCACCATGCTGACCGCGCGTTTGCTGATAAAGGACTACAACAAATATCTGCCGCTGGTTGACGACGACGGAGAGTTTATTCTCACCGAGGACGGCAAAAAAATTATGCCCGGAACTCCCGAGGAAAAGGCTTATTACGCCGCTCGCCGTGAAGAACTCAGCGACAGCGATAAAACGGAAGAAGAAATTTTGGAAGAAATGAAAATGCTCGATATGTGAGGTGCTTAGCAAATGAAGATACAAACGTTTATTGAAGCTTTGCGCGGCGGAAAAGCCGACCACGCTTTAAAAATTCTCTACGGTAATTCCCCGACCGCGATTGAAAGCCAGCAGAGAAGATATATTCACGCGGTCAGCCGCTTTTCGGAGCTGTTCCCTCAGCACGATGATATCCGCATATTTTCCTCTCCAGGCAGAACTGAAATCGGCGGAAACCATACAGACCACCAGCACGGCTGTGCGTTGGCGGCAGCGGTTAATCTGGACGTTATCGCGGTTGTCGCATTTCACGATGAACACATAATCCGTATGGAGTCGTAAGGTCACGGACGAATTGAAGTCGATTTGAACGACCTCTCAATTCACGAGGAGGAAAAGGGAACTTCCGCCGCGATAATCCGCGGAATAGCCGCGCGTTTTGCCTCGATGGGCGTTAACATCGGCGGCTTTGACGCTTACTCTACCTCCGACGTGCTCAGCGGCAGCGGACTTTCTTCATCCGCAGCGTTTGAAACGCTTGTCGGCGCTATAATCAACATCAACTACAACGACTGCCGTGCCGATGAAGCCGAAATCGCAAAAATCGGTCAGTATGCCGAAAATGTGTATTTCGGAAAGGGCAGCGGTCTGCTCGACCAGACTGTTTGCGCCTACGGCGGCTTTGTGTTTATCGACTTCCTCGATACCGACAAGCCGTATGTTGAAAAATATAGCTTTGATTTTGAAAAGGCAGGCTATAAGGCTGATTCCGAAAAGGATGTTTTCAGTTTAAGGCGGTGCCCTATGTGTAGGCGGACAGCTCAGGCTGTCCGCCTTTCGTCATGCGTTTTTTCTTCTGCTTGGTTGATTTCGCTCGGCAGAGCGAATGTTCCGATGTAGCGGAAGTAGATATCGATTTGCTGCGGAGAGGTTTGGCTGTGTTTTTTCTCACGCTCGTGAACGACGATTTTGCTGATGAAGGTTCTCAGTACCTCGGGCGTCAGCTCCTGCACACATACATATTTCCTGACAATGTCAAGGAACTTCTGTACATTGGTACACTCGTTCTTGAGTGTACCGATTTCTTTTTGAAGCTCGGGAATTGATGATTCAAGCTCCTTCTGCTCATCGTTGTAGTCAACTGACAGCATTCTGTACTGCTCATCGCTGATACGTCCGAGAACGTTATCCTCATACAAGCGCTTGAACAGAGATTTTAACTCAACAATTCGCTTTTCCGCTTTCGACAGTTCAGCAGTTTTTGAATTCAGTTCTTTCCTATACTGCGAGGAAGTCTTTTTACTGATATAATCGGTAAACTCTTTTGTGTTGTTCCTCGCGTAGTAGAGCGCCTTGTTGATTTCTTCGAGTACGATTTCATCAAGAACCACCTCTCGGATTGAGTGGGGAGTGCACTTCTCCTCGCCTAAATGCTTGCGGTAGTTTCCGCAGATAAAATTATAATTCTCACGCTTCACTGTTTTACCCCGGACGAAATAATGCTTTTTGCCGCAGTCGGCACAATAGATAAGTCCGCTGTATTTATTGATTTCACCCATACGGGTTTGGCGTATTCTGCCTTCGCGCACCTTGCGGACAATATCCCATGTTTTTTGGTCGATAATCGGTTCATGGGTATTCTCGAAGCGGAGCTGTTCTTCCTTCGGAACCTTGATTGTGCGTTTATCCTTGAACGAAGCGATCCTTGTACGGCAGTTGATTGTGTGCCCGAGATAAATTTCGTTATCAAGCATATCAGCAATCGTGCGTGATGTCCATGAGTACGGGTTTTCTGTACCCGTTCTCGTGCCATACTTACCTTCCTTTTGGAAGCGATAGAATGTGGGCTTTAGAATCTTATTTTCTTGCAGTACTTTCGCAATATTACACGGTCCGATTCCCTCGGCACACATTGCGAATATCATTTTTACCACAGGCGCGGTTTCTTCGTTAATGAGGAGATGACATTCTTTTCCGCTGTTGGGGTCGCGGCGGTAACCATACGGGATTGTAGTACCCAGACGTTCACCACGCTCGGCTTTCGCCTTGAATACAGAGCGGATTTTCTTGCTCGTGTCGCGGGCGTACCACTCGTTGAACAGATTTTTGAACGGCGCAAGCTCGTTGTTGTCGCTGAACAGCGAGTCATAGTTATCGTTGATGGCAATATACCTTACGCTGTATCTCGGAAAGATGAACTCAGTATAGTTTCCGACCTCGATATAGTTCCTGCCGAGTCGGGATAAGTCTTTCGTGATAACGATTCCGACCTTGCCGGCTTCAATCAGCTTATACATCTCCTGAAAGCCGGGGCGGTCAAAGCTAACGCCCGAGTAGCCGTCATCAACAAACACGCGGATATTTGGGAAGCAATTATCCTCAGCGTACTTTCCTTTCGTAGTAGGAAAGTTCCATATCGTTTCGCCCTTCGCAATACGAACACACCAGTCAAGCATTAACCAAGATTTGCCGACTTTCGGTGCGCCGCCAATGATAGCAAGTCCTTGCGGCAACAAATCTTTTATCACAAATTTTGTCGCGGGCAAGTCCATATCAAGAAGCGTGTCTCCGTCAATGGAGTTGAATGTTTTTCTGATGTCTAAATCATAAATATCGTAATCAGATATATGAATTCACCTCGTTTTTATAAAGTTCAGAACGTTCTTACAATTTTTATTATAGCGAGTCTTGACAAAGTTTCAATAGTTTTATACAATATAAATTAGACTCAGTTAGATTGCCGATTTATTGCAAAATTTGGATTGTACAAAACGAGGTATCAAAATGGATTTAAAAAATTATCAGTTATCTGAATATGAAGAGTATTTACTGGAACGAACAGGAACAGAGAATGTTGCGTTTAATGATGGTATGGTTTATGTTACATACCATAGCGGCAACAACTCAACCGAGCTTATGAAATCTAATGACGATGAATTTGTCACGCTCTGCATAAATTCAAAAGATCGGGCACGTTCCATACAAGCTCACAGCGATGATGATAACTCGGAGTGGCTTGACAACATTCGGTTTCCGGTTGACTCAACCGAGATCGATGAATTTGAAAAAATGTTTTATGAGCACAACCCCGACATTGAACCTCAGCAAAAAAACAATCCTCTCAGCGGCTGCAAGGTTACTCTGCCGTTGGGTGAAGCATTGTTTGAATTTGTTTACGCAGATTTCGATTCGCTGTACAAGGAGGTCAAAGTAAGCCTTCGAATGTATGAAGATATTGATTTACCAAATGCTGACAATGAAATGCAGGATATGATTAATCGTTATCAAATCTACCGCAACTATAAATGGCTGATCAATCACTTGGCGTTTGGGTCGACCGCTTCCGCGTTGTTTCCGCCGGCTATTACGCAGGATGCGGATTTGGCGGCGGCTATGCTTGACTACTATAAATATCTGATAATGCTGCAAAAGGAATACCGGGATATTCTGGAGTTCTGTTTTGAATCGAAGTATTATTCTGAGGTGCTGGGCGATATGACGGCTTCCGCGCGGTATTATCTTTATCGGAAGATAAATAATATGCCGCCCTTCGTTGAATTCAACGAAGGGCGGCGGTTGATAATGGGAGACAAAAAATCTCCGTTGAATTATGATTTTTCAGCATTTGCTGATTTTGCGCAGGAACACGACATAGACGTAGCCACACTAATATATTTTCATAACTATAATCACAATCCGGTTCTCCGTTATCGGTGCGAGAGCCTGCATGAATTCTTGGAGCTTGAGCTTTGCAAGCTAATCGAATACAAAGTCAATTTAAAGTGCTGCGAACGCTGCGGGCAGTGGTTTACATACAAAGGCAACTATGACGCGCGATACTGCAACCGGATTCATTTAGGTGAATTGCGTTCCTGCCGTGACCTCGCTGCCGAGGAGAACTATAAGCTGAAAATGGAAAAGAACGAGGCTCTGCCAATCTACAGGAAATATTATCGCCGTTACTCCGCCCGTGTGAAAGTTAACCAGATCAAGAAAAACGATTTCAAAAAATGGAAGTACGAGGCTCTTGTCAAGCGTGATGAATGCTCTGCCGGAAATATAACTCCCGAGGAGTACATCGACTGGCTCGAAGACTGTTTCCCCAACAGAAAAAGGAAGGACAAATAAATTCCGTATTCTTTGACTACAGCGTCTCAGTTTTTGAACGTCAAAAAGGCACAAGTTCAGAAACCGGTTTGATTCTGAGCTTGTGCTTTTTTGCGCCCACACGCCGCCACAAATCGGCTGTGTGTGGTTTGCTGGGCGTTGTCGGGTACAACTCCCACAGATTTTTTCGCGCAACACGGGGCGAAACAGGGCGCGTCAGGTTTTCTCGCTGCTCATCGCTTCAACCATCAGTCTGACAGCCAAAGGGAACCCCCCGGCAAAACGTGTTGCCGAGATTCATAAGAGCATTATGGTTATCTTCGGTTATGAAGGATACACAATCTAATTATTCAGATTCTTTTGAGAAATTTAAGTATTTTAAATCCAATTTGCATAAAAATGAAATATTATTAATTGAAACTTGCAGAAACATATTGACAATATTGGGAAATAATGATAGAATACTCACATAAACAAAGGCGTTTTTCACGGAAGTGAAAGGCGCTTTTTCTATATATGGAGGAATGGCTATGAATGAACTCATCAAAAACGCGGAAACAATTAACCGTTTGCTTGCAAGGTACGGCGTAAAGTTCGGAATATATAAAAACGGAGAATTCAAGGAGCAGCTTTTTCCTTTTGACCCGATTCCGAGAATCATCAAAAACGGCGAATATAAATTTTTGGAAAAAGGCTTGAAGCAGCGTGTTAACGCGCTGAATTGCTTTTTGTCCGATATTTACGGAGAAAAACGGCTTGTCAGGGACGGTGTTATTCCCGAGGAGTTTATTTACTCGGCAAAGGGCTTTTTGCCTCCCTGCGATGGCGTAACGCCTCCGAAAAATATTTACAGCCATATTTCGGGTATCGATTTGGTTCAGTCAAAGGATAACAATTGGTATATTCTTGAGGACAATCTACGCGTGCCCTCGGGCGCGTCATACCCTATGATAGCGCGAGAACTGCAGCGAAGAAGTGCTCCGGACGCGTTCTCTGAGACAGGCGTAGTCGATAACCGCAACTATGCCGATATGCTCAAAGAGGTGATATGATAGATAACGAACAAATACGGAATATTATCAAGCTCGGAAAGGGACTGGAGCGGTTGGACTTATACCTGAGTCTTGATTTGCCCGACAGTGATATTATCAGAGAATATCGCAGAATGAAGCAGTTTTTGGCGAAATCCAAGCTCAGATATGACGAAGGCGTTATCAATACAGCAGACAGTATGACTGTCGAGCCGCCGCTAAATCATAAAAATCTAAAAAATCTGCTGAGAAACCTCATTACCGAATGAAAAGGGTGGTATTATCAAACAGCTAACATTTACCTATCATCTGAGCTCCGCGTTCAGCGCGCCGGTTACGCACCACGCCTTTTCGGTAAAGTTTTTGCCCAAAGACACAAACAGACAGAAAATCAGCGGATTGGATATTTATGTTTCAAACGAAGTAAAATACAGCGTCGCTGAGGATAATTTCGGCAATAGAAAGCTTTACGGTCTGATTGAGGAAACACACGACAATTTTGAAGTAACGGTCAGCGGAACGGCGCAAACAGGGCTTGACATTTTTGAGGAATACTCCGCGTTTCCGGCGGCATATTCGCTGCTGAAGGTACATACATCGCTGACAGCTCCGGGCGAAAAAATCAGAGAGTATCACAAAAATCTTGAGCTTGAAACCTGTTCGGGCGATTATGAAAAGGCGCTGCGTATCATGCATACGCTCCATTACACCTTCATCTATGACGCCGGGGCGACCAAGGTACACGAAACCGCCGAAAACGCGCTTGCCCTCGGGCGCGGTGTTTGTCAGGATTACGCGCATATCATGCTCTCTCTGCTGAGAATGGAGGGGATTCCCGCGAGGTATGTCGTCGGAATGATGCAGGGAGAAGGCTCCTCACACGCATGGGCAGAAGCGCTTTGCAACGGATATTGGTACGGCTTTGACCCGACAAACCATAAGCTGGTAAACGATGACTATATCAGGGTTTCCTGCGGAAGAGATTCGGGAGATTGCTCTGTAATCCGGGGCAGCTTTTACGGCTGCGTTACACAGAAACAGACGGAAAACGTCAAAGTAGAGGAAAGGAACTGAAATTATGATTGAAACAGTAGCGTCGGTCGGCTTGCCGATTGACGAAAAATTAATGGTACAAAAAAACCGCCTGATTCCCGAAAACGGTTTAAAAGGCGGAGAAAAGCGGATCAGCATTGTAACGGGAACGCACGGCGACGAGCTTGAGGGACAGTATGTATGCTATGAGCTTCAGAGAAGAATCAAGGAAAACATCGGTTGCCTTACGGGTATTGTGGACGTCTATCCCGCGATAAATCCATTGGGCATTGATTCCATCACAAGGGGTATTCCCGGCTTTGATTTGGATATGAACCGCATATTCCCCGGCTCGGAAAACGGCTCCATGCCGGAATACATCGCCTCAAATATCATAGATGATTTAAGCAAAAGCGCGGCGGTCATTGATATTCACGCCAGCAACATCTTTCTTGAGGAAATTCCTCAGGTCAGAATCAACGAGCTTTCGCGCGACACGCTTGTGCCGCTTGCGAAGCTTTTGAACACGGACTATATCTGGGTTCATTCGTCGGCAACCGTGCTTGAATCCACGCTTGCCTATTCACTGAACACTACCGGCACACCTACGCTTGTTGTGGAAATGGGCGTGGGTATGAGAATCACTAAGAAATTCGGCGACCAGCTGACTGACGGCATTTTCGCTCTTATGAAGGAGCTTGGCATTTGGAACGGAGAGGTAATTGACCCGAAGGAGCCGATTATTTCCGAGGACGGAGAGGTATCCTTTATCAACGCCGGAAAATCAGGCGTATTTGCCCCCTGCGTAGAGCACTGGAAAAATGTGAAGCAGGACGACCATATCGGCGATATTCTCAATCCGCTGACAGGAGAAATGAACGAACGCATTTCCGCCCCCACCGACGGAATCGTTTTTACACTGCGTGAATATCCGATTGTGTCCGAGGGCTCGCTGATTGCGAGAATTCTTGCGTGAGGTGCGTTATGAAGGAAAAGATTGTATTTGAATTGAATTCTGTTTACAGAGATAATATGAGAATAAAGGGATATTCCTTCGGCGAGGGAGAAAACTCCGCCTGCATTGTCGGCGCGACGCGCGGCAATGAGGTGCAGCAGTTGTATATCTGCTCGCGCCTGATTAATATTTTTAAACAGCTCGAGCATCAGGGAAAAATAAAATACGGCAAATCGGTAATGGTAATCCCTACTGTCAACAGCCACTCTATGAATATCGGCAAGCGTTTTTGGTCAACCGACAATACCGATATTAACCGGATGTTCCCCGGCTACAACCTCGGAGAAACGACGCAGAGAATCGCGGCGGGTGTATTTGAAAATATCAGCTCCTACCAATACGGAATTCAGTTTACCAGCTTCTATATGCAGGGAGATTATATTCCGCATGTCAGAGTAATGCAAACGGGCTTTGAGGATATAGAGCTCGCGAAGGATTTCGGTCTGCCGTATGTATTCAGGAGGAACGCGCGTCCTTATGACACAACCACATTGAATTACAATTGGCAGCTTTGGGGCGCCAAAGCGTTTTCCGTATATACAAGCGCGACGGACAGTATTGATATTATCAGCGCGAGAGAAGCAATCAACGCCGTCCTCAGCTTTCTGAATAAGCAGGGCATTATTCAATACAGATGCCACGAGGGCTATATTTCGCAGTTTATTGAGGGACATTCGCTCATAAGCGTAAAGTCTTCTACGGCGGGAATCTTTGTGCGCCGCGCAAATGTTAATTCCAGAGTAAAAAAAGGAGAAATCATCGCGGAGATTATGGATCCGTACACCGGAGAAATCGCGGACAGGATCATCGCGCCGCAAAACGGAATCGTATTTTTCCACGTTAACCAGCCGCTGATTTATTCGCAGACGCCGTTGTTCCGTATTATCCCCACGGATGATTTGGTATAAGGAAGGGTTATTATGAAGGATAGGCAACCGGTAATCGGCGTAGTACCGCTATGGGACGAGTACAGAAACAGTATATGGATGATACCGGGGTATATGGACGGAATTATCAAGGCAGGCGGCTTGCCCGTTATTCTTCCGTTTACCGATGACGAAAATGTTTTTAATCAGGCGGCCGCGCTTTGTGACGGATTTCTTTTGACAGGCGGACAGGACGTCGCTCCCGAACTTTACGGCGAAGCAAAAAGATATGACAACATCATTACCTGCAAAACGCGCGACAGATTTGAAACCTTGCTTTTGGACAGAGCGATCCGGCTTGATGTTCCCGTTCTCGGCATTTGCAGAGGGCTTCAGTTTATGAACGTCTCGCTTGGGGGAACGCTTTATCAGGATATACCCGCGGAAACCGATTCGACGCTTATGCATCGTCAAAATCCGCCTTATGAGAATCCCGTTCACGAGGTTATAATTGAACAGGACACCCCCTTAGCGTATCTGCTGAACAAGGAGCGTCTTGCGGTAAACAGCTGTCATCATCAGGGTATTAAGAATCTGTCTTCCGTGCTGAAATGTATGGCGAGGGCGACAGACGGACTAATAGAAGCGGTATATATGCTGAACAAAAAATTTATCTGGGCGGTTCAGTGGCATCCCGAGCTGTCCTATAAAACAGACGACAGCAGTTCAAAAATTTTTGATATTTTTGTTACCTACGCTAATTTGAGTAAATTAAATATTATATCAGGAGGTAAGGCATATGGCAGCGTTTGACAGAGTGCTCTCAGGAATACCGGAGATGGACAAAGCGCTCGATAACATCAGACTCGGAGATAATGTGGTCTGGAGAGTTTCGGATTTAAACGAATTCAGGCTTTTTATGGAACCGTATGTCAGACAGGCGGTAAAGGACAAGCGAAAAATAATCTATTTCCGCTTTGCGAGCCACGAACCGTTCATCACGGATGTGCCCGAGGTTGAAACGATAACTATTCCGCTTTCGCACCGTTTTGAAAATTTTACCGTCGAAATTCACAATGCGATTGAAAAGGCAGGCAGAGACGCTTTTTATGTTTTTGATTGCCTTTCCGAGCTTCAGACGGCGTGGGCCACGGATCTGATGATGGGTAATTTTTTCAGAGTTACCTGTCCGTTTCTGTTTATCCTCGACACGGTAGCTTTCTTTCCTTTGATTCGCGGAAAGCATTCGGTCCATTCCGTCAACAAAATCATTGACACTACCCAGCTTTTTCTTGATGTATATACGGGAGAAAAGGATATTTTCGTCCGCCCCGAAAAGGTCTGGAACCGCAGTTCCGATACGATGTTTCTTCCTCATACATATGAGCCTTCAACGGGCAGATTCCGTCCCGTGACCGACGGCGTAAAATCGAGCAGGTTCTATCATACGCTCGGCAAGCTAAGACGCGGAACGGATGAAAGATACATAGATTCGTGGGACAGATTTTTTAACACCGCGAAAATTAAGCTTGAAAACGGAAGCGATTTATCCGAAGATTGTGAGATTATGCGCGCAATTATGATGACGCGTGACAGAAAAATGCGCCAAATGGTAAAAAAACATTTTACGCCCGAGGATTATTTTGAGGTTCGCGACCATATGATAGGCACGGGAATGATAGGCGGAAAAGCCTGCGGTATGCTTCTTTCCAGAGCGATTATCCGAAACGAAGAGCCTGATATTGACGAAACTCTTGAGCCGCACGATTCGTTCTATATCGGCTCTGATGTTTATTACACATATATCGTAGATAACGGTTTTTGGGATATGAGAATACGCCAGAGAACCGACGACGGCTATTTTAAGCTTGCGGATGAATTCAGAAAGTTGCTGCTAAACGGAAGCTTTTCCGACGATATGCGCGAGCAGTTCGGTAATATTATCGAATACTACGGACAGGATCCGTACATTGTCCGTTCCAGCAGTATTCTTGAGGACGGCTTCGGCAACGCCTTCGCGGGAAAATACGAGTCCGTATTCTGCGCGAACCGCGGAAGCTTTGAGGACAGATTAAAGGAGTTTGAAAACGCTATCAAAATAGTCTACGCCAGCACAATGGGACTTTCCGCTCTTGATTACAGAAAGCGCCGCGGTCTTGATAAACGCGACGAGCAAATGGCGCTTTTGGTTCAAAGAGTGTCGGGCTCGTACTACGGCTCGTACTATATGCCCTGCGCGGCGGGTGTAGGATATTCATACAGCCCGTACAGATTTTTACAGACCGCCGATCCGAAGGCGGGGATGCTGAGACTGGTTATGGGACTCGGCACCTCGGCGGTTGACCGAACAGAAGGCTCCTATCCGAGACTTGTCAGCCTTGATATGCCCGAAAGAAGCGTTTATTCAAGCGCCGCCGACAGACACAAGTTTTCACAGCGGAACGCCGAAGTGATAAATTCATCTGAACAAAAGCTTGAAACCGTGAGTCTTGACGCCTTAGAGCCAGTGCTTTCGCGCTACATGGGTAATGTTCTTTTGGAACATGATTTTGAAGCTGAGCAAAGGTTGAGCGAAATGGGAAGATACAGAGCCGTTCGGTTTATATCCTGCCAAGGTCTTGTAAAAAACAAAAAGCTGATGGACAGCATGCGCCGAATGCTTGCGCGCATTCAGTCCGAATATGATTATCCAGTTGATACGGAGTTTACAATTAACTTCTCGGATGACGGCGAGTATACAATCGATCTTCTCCAATGCAGACCGCTTCAGGTAGTTAAAGGAAAAAACTCGGTAGATATTCCCGCTGACGTTACGGAAGAGCATATTTTGCTGAGCAGCCGCGGCGCGTCTATGGGATTGTCAAGAGAGGAACAGCTTGATTGTATTGTATATGTAGACCCGATAGGTTACTACAATATGCCGTATAAGGACAAAATTACGGTTGCGCAAATGATAGGCAGAATAAATTGGCATTTCCGTAATGCCGGTAAACATATGATGCTTATGGTTCCTGGCAGAATAGGAACCTCGTCTCAGGAGCTTGGAGTCCCGACAATGTTTTCGGATATCAGCGGATTTGACGTAATCTGCGAAATGGAAGAAAGCAAAGCAGGCTATAACCCGGAGCTGTCATACGGAAGTCATATTTTTCAGGATTTGGTTGAGGCTGAAATACTTTATACCGCCGTGTTTAATAACAGTAAAACACTCGGCTTTTATCCCGAAAAGCTAAACCGTTTTGAAAATGTCGCGGCTGAATTTGATGATAGCGGAGCGCTTTCGGAGATTGTTAAAATATTTAAGGTCGAAAATTGTACGCTCTATCATGACATAAATAAAGAACAGTTACTGGTAACTCTGTAACGGATTTAGGTTTAAAAGGAAGTTCATTTGATGAATTACGGAATGTTCAGAGTCGCGGCGGCGTCATTGAAACTCAAGGTTGCAAATCCCGAATACAATAAAGAAGAAATAATTTACGCAATTGACACGGCTTTAAAAGAAGATATACGACTTCTTGTGACGCCTGAGTTATCAATAACAGGATATACCTGCGCGGACTTGTTTTTTTCAAAATCCCTGCAAAACGCCGCGGAAAATGCGCTTGGCACAATTGTTTCTCATACAAAAGGAAAAAATATCTGCGTTATAGTCGGTATGCCCATTGAACATTTGAATAAATTGTATAACTGTGCCGTAGTAATTCAAAATGGTAAAATAATAAATATTACCGCAAAAACACACTTGGCAAATTATAACGAGTTTTATGAAAAGCGATGGTTTGACAGCGGAGAAAACCTGAATTCAGGGTATTGCGAAAAGTATAATTGTGAAATCGGAACGCAGAATATTATTCATCTTTATGATGATGTTTTTCTGGGCGTTGAGCTTTGTGAGGATTTGTGGGTTCCTTTATCTCCGTCAGTTAATATGTCGCTGAGCGGAGCGAACATTATAGTAAATTTCTCAGCCAGCGATGAGTATGTCGCTAAGGCAGAATACCGCAGAAGCTTAATAAAAAACCAATCGGCAAAATGCATATGCGCTTATGTGTACGCAGGCGCTTCCGTATTTGAAAGCACCACGGATTTGGTTTTCAGCGGCGCTACCGCAATCGCCGAGAACGGAAGTATTCTCGCCGAAGGCAAACGGTTCAGCAGAGAAAACGTTATAACCATAGCGGATATTGATGTGGAAAAAATAAACACTCTCCGAAAAAAGAATATGAGCTTTATAAATAAATCGGATTGTCAAATTCTTTATAAAGATAAACTGGAAAATGAAGATAACGATTTGAAATACCGATCTGTTAATCCGCATCCGTTTATTCCTGTTGATAGCAAAAACAGAAAAGCAACCTGCAAGGAAATTATCTCCATTCAGGCAGCGGGACTTGTAAAAAGATTAGAGCATATTGGTTCTGAAGGCTTTATAGTCGGAGTCAGCGGCGGCTTGGATTCAACGCTCGCGCTGTTGGTAACAACAAGGGCAATGAAGCTTATAGGAAAGCCTGCGGGAAATATTATCGGCGTGACAATGCCCGGGTTCGGAACAACCGGCAAGACATACAGAAACGCGCTGCGGTTAATGAATGAACTCGGCGTTACCGTAAAAGAAATCAATATTCGGAATGCGTGTTTGCAGCATATGAATGATATCGGCCACAATCCTAATCTTAAAGATATTACTTATGAAAACACACAGGCAAGAGAACGGACGCAGATTCTGTTTGATTTGGCAAATAAACACAATTGTCTGCTCGTCGGAACAGGTGATTTAAGCGAATTAGCATTAGGCTGGTGTACATATAACGGAGACCACATGAGCACGTACGGCGTAAACGCATCAATTCCTAAAACACTTGTTTCGTATCTTGTCAGCTATTTTGCCGAGACAGGAGAACATAAGATAAAATCAATCTTAACGGACATCTTAAATACTCCCATATCACCCGAGCTTATGCCTCCGGATAAAAAAGGAAATATTTCACAAAAAACAGAAGATAGTATAGGACCATACGAATTACATGATTTCTTTTTATATCATTTTATGCGTTTCGGGTTTACCAAAGAAAAGCTGAAAAAGCTTGCGGAGAAAGCTTTTAATGGGATTTATGACGAAAACACTATAGAAAAATGGCTGAGCGTTTTTCTTAAAAGATTTTTTATCAGCCAGTTTAAGCGCTCTTGTGTTCCCGATTCGCCTAAGGTCGGCTCGGTATCGTTAAGTCCGCGCGGAGATTGGAGAATGCCCAGCGACGCTGCCTTTGAAGGCTTTATGCAATAGTCTTGATATAAACACAACATTAGCTTTGTGATGATTTTGCCGAAATTGGTACGTGATTTTTTTACAGGTTCAATTCGGGCATAAATAAATTGTGCTTCAGCACAAAAAATATTGGGCTATAAATTATTGAATTTAATTTTATCTATGGTATAATGTGCTCATAAACAAATCCAAAGCAACGGGGCTTCATCAATGTGTGAAGTCCCGTTTTTGTTTTATTATATTTGGAAAGAAGAGATTTGCATGACACCCGAGAAAATTGTTGAAAATCATAAAAAATATATCTTACAGTCATGGAGCAAGCAGGCGAGTATTAATCCGATTGCGGTAGCAAGGGCTGAAGGAATTTATTTTTACGATTACGATGGCAACCGTTACAGCGACATGTCTTCACAGCTTGTGAACCTTAATCTTGGCTATGGAAACAAGGCAATCGGCGACGCGATAAAAGAACAGGTTGACAGGTTTTGCTATATCGGTCCGTCCTTTGCGGCAGAGTCGCGATCAACGCTTGCGGAAATGGTTATTAAACTGTTGCCCGATTTGTTTGGCAAGGTTTTCTTTACCAACGCGGGTGCAGACGCAAATGAAAACGCGGTAAAAATTGCGAGAATGTACACGGGCAAAAATAAAATTTTCAGCCGCTACAGGAGTTATTGTGTTCTTCCCGCAGGATACGGAAAAATACCTGCCGGTTCTGGAATCGAACGACTTTGATATCAACGCGAATTATTGCGTCATCGCCGTTATGGTCGAAACAAACAACGGCGATTTGTCTTATAGGGCAGAGGACGCCATTGAACGCCTGCTTTATTCCGTTTGTAAGCATTTGGGATTTTTCAGGGTTGATAAGGTGAACTGCTTCGTGTTGAATGATTTTACCGAAGCGGAAACGGAGCAATTCGTCAACGGCGTTCAGAATCTGCAGAACAGCGACCGCACGCTTGAGATGATTTGCTTGTACTTGGGTGATTCATAATTACTTGTGATGATTGTGGCAACGAGAAAGGTTTTGTGAACATCGACGCCACAACAGATTGGATATGTGAGTTTCATTAAGCGCACTCCTTCCTGTAATAGAGAGAAAGGCAGTGACTGAGCCACCACACATTAAATTCCAAGAACTTAAACAATTCTTAGTGTGCGGACTCGATGGACTTACTTATCTGTGCTTGAAAGGTGACTCTTACACTGATTAAAATGCTGTCTTGCAGACGAAGAGCTGAGAACAACTCCTCCTACCGTGCTTTGTAGTGTGCCTTCCTTCAAGTACATTATATCAGAAAACGGAAAATTTTGCGGCTTCCGTTTTCATCTCTATTTGTGCCGGTGCCGCACCGGCATGTGGATTAATATGATTTTAAATTTGGCAATAAGGTAACTTTCTTTTACGAGTGCTCCTTTTAACAACATCCCTTGAATGGAATATTTTCAACTAAATTATATTAAATAAAAAACAGTAGGCGCATTGTAAAATGAGGTTGCAACAATAAAATAAATAGTCCACAGTGACGATTCTGTAGTAGAATTGAGTTTGCGCTCACCAATTCGAAAGGAATCATCACTATGGACAACCCTAATTGTAGCACGGAACACAAGAAATATCAACACCTGTCTTCTGAAGAACGACACATAATTGAAGTGCGCTTCAATGAGGACAAGTGGACGATCTACGCAATCGCCAAAAGTCTTGGCAGACCATACAACACAATCAAAAACGAGATCAACCGTGGTACGGTATATCTTTACAACGGAAAGATAGCCAGATATAAGGCTGACAAAGGCGAGGAAGCATATCGTGAACATCGCAAGAACAGCTGCCGCAATTACCGTTGCCTTGAAACTGCAAAGTTTCTCAGATATGTTGAAGATCAGTTTTTCGATGAAGGATGGTCTTTGGACGCCGCAGTAGGTCATGCAAAAGCCAACGGACTGTTTTCCTCTAAAGAAATGGTGTGTACCAAAACGCTGTATAACTATGTTGATTCAGGTCTGCTTAAAATCAAGAACATCGATTTGCCTGAGAAACTGTCGAGAAAGACTAAAACCAAGAAAGATCGAGAAAGCAAGCGAAAACTCGGCAATAGTATTGAGCAGCGTCCTGACATAGTGGATACCAGAGAAGAATTCGGACACTGGGAAATCGACAGCGTGATCGGCAGGAAAGCCGAAGGCGAATCTCAGGTGATGACAATAGTCGAGCGCAAACTCAGAGAGTCCATATGGATCAAGGTGAGAGATCACTCTGCCGAAGCGATAGATGAGGCTTTATCCGCTCTGATTGATCAGTTCGGAGATAAATACAATGAAGTATTCAAAAGCATTACCGGTGATAACGGATCCGAATTCGCTAATCTATCTCAGATTGAATCAAAAGGCATAGCCGTATATTTCACTCATCCGTATTCGTCCTACGAAAAAGGAACTAACGAGTGCCACAACAAAATGCTGCGCAGATTTATACCGAAGGGCAAAAGCATTGACGACTACAGCGCTGACGACATCCTCTACTTTGCGGATAAGATCAACAACCTGCCCAGAAAGATTCTGGGCTACAGAACCCCGGAAGAGCTGTTCGAGCAGGAACTCGACCGCATATATGCTGCCGCGTGAGCCGCGTCGCCGCGAGTTTTCCTCGCTCGTCGCTACGCTCCTTCCTCGAAAAACTCGCGGCGATCTACTACAGACTCAAAAAATGTTGCAACTTGCTATTGCAATTTGCGTAAAAAATTAAACAGGAGAAAAACTATGATTTACGATTACAAAGTAAAAACCGCCAAGGGCGGAGAGCTTGACCTGTCTGAATACAAGGGCAAGGTAATTATGATTGTCAACACAGCCACAGGCTGCGGCTTTACTCCTCAGTACGCGCCGATTGAGCAGATGTACAAAGATTATCACGAACAGGGACTTGAAATTCTGGACATTCCCTGCAATCAGTTCGGCGGACAGGCTCCGGGCTCGGATGATGAAATTCACGAGTTCTGCACGCTGCATTACAACACAACCTTTCCGCAGATGAAAAAGGCGGACGTCAACGGAGAAAACGAGCTGCCGCTTTATACCTACCTGAAGGCTCAAAAGGGCTTTGAGGGCTTTGGTGAACACAAGCTCTCCGCGCTGCTTGCGGATATGCTGGCAAAAGCCGATCCCGACTGGGATAAAAAATCCGACATCAAGTGGAACTTTACAAAGTTTATTGTTGACCGTGACGGAAATGTAGCTGCGCGTTTTGAGCCCACTGCCGATATGGCAGAGGTTGAGGCGTGCATAAAAGCACTTTTATAAGGAGGCACACAATGGAAATTAAAGCGGTAAAATTCAGAAAAGACGGATTCTATTCACAGCTGTTCGCGTTCGGCGGCGAGGAAGGCCCCGAGAAGTACAGCATGGATATCCGTTTTCGCGGAAGTCTGCAAAACTACCTGATTGACACAGGCGATGAGGTGATTTTGGTCGATACCGGACTTCCCGCAGGCACTCCCGAGGAAAAGCCCGACAAGGAGGTTGCCGCATATACCGGCAAGGATATTTGCAGCTATATGGAGGCGTTTCGCAATCTGGGCTATAAGCCCGAGCAGGTGACGAAAATATTACTCACCCACAGGCACAACGACCATTCGGGCGAGTTAAAGTCATTTCCGAACGCGAAAATTTATGTCAACGCCGATGAGCTTGACGCGGCTGAATTACAGGGTATTGACAATATCGTTCCCGTTACCTTTACCGACGGTGCGTACTATAATTTCCCCGAAAGCCAGAAGATTCAAGACGGCATTTATTTTATCAAGGCGAAGGGTCATACCAAGGGCAACAGCATTGTTGTAGTTGAGGACGGCGGTCTTTTCTATATGCTCCACGGCGATATCACCTATGTTGACGAGGCGCTCTATGAGAACAAGCAGTCTGTTGTATTTGACAATCTTCAAGACGCGCTCACAACCCTCGGCCGTGTGCGCGAGTTTGTCCGCAACCATCCGACCGTTTACTGCGGAACTCACACTCCGCAGGGCTATGAGAATCTTGAGGCAAAGCGCGTGATTGACTTGGACAATCCCGTCGAGACTATCTTTGCCGATATTGATTTTACGGAGCAGGAGGCGACAGGCATTTATATCTGCTCAATCTGCGGCTATGTTTATGACCCTGCCGAGCACGACGGCGTTGCATTTGAGGACTTGCCCGACGATTGGCGCTGCCCGCGCTGCAAGCAGCCTAAGGAAAAATTCAATAAGGCGTAATAATCTATGACCGGGCAAATAAATTTGCTCAAACCCTTGCAAAATCAAAAAAACAGTGGTATTATATAATTTAGTGCTATACTTCTTAAACACAGCGACGGAGAGAGTAGCGTTAAGCACCGCATTAAAAGAGAGGCGCGTCGGCGGCTGAAAGCGCGTTATTGCGGATTGATGTGAAGTTCGCTCCCGAGTGGCAGGGCTGAAACAGCAGTAGGCTCTGACGGCTGACACCGTTATATGTTAAGTGAGAGCCCAAAGTATTTTGGGAATCAGGGTGGTACCACGGAGAAATTCGTCCCTGTACGCTTATGCGTGCAGGGGCTTTTGTTTTAATAAAAAATGTTAAATCCACTTGATGTTTTCAGCCGAGAACAAAAGAGTGTTATAATAAGAACTTAGGAAACGTTTAAAATAGGAGGAAAAAGCATGGACAACAAAATTGAAGTCCTGAGAGAAGAAATCAGGCAAAAGCTCGCAAACGCCAAGGACCTTTCCGAGCTTGACAAGGCAAGGGTGGAATACCTCGGCAAAAAGGGAAGTATCACGGCTCTGTTAAAGGGTATGAAGAACCTTTCCAACGATGAGAAAAAGACCTTCGGCGCAGAGGTTAACAAGCTAAAGGCTGCCGCGGCAAAGAGGATTGAGGAGAGGGTAGAGGAGCTGAAAAAGCTCCAGATTGAGGCTGAAATCAACGCTATGCCGAAGTTTGACATCACCGCTCCTGCCGACCTTACAAGGGGTTCGTATCATCCGATCACACTGGTTCAGCGCCAGTGCGAGACCATTTTTAAGTCGATGGGCTTTACCGTTGAGGATTACCCCGAGGTTGTTACCGACTACGAGTGCTTTGAGTCGGTTAATATTCCCAAGCACCACCCTGCGCGCGATATGCAGGACACATATTACCTCGAGAACGGCCAGCTCTTAAAGTCGCAGACCTCCGCGGCTCAGAACGCCATTCTCAAAAAGTACGGCAAAAATCTTGAAGAAAACGGCGTGCCGATTAAGGCTATTTTCCCCGGCCGCTGCTTCAGAAACGAGGCGACCGACGCCAGCCACGAAAACACCTTCTTCCAGATGGAGGGTATGATGGTTGACAAAGACATTTCAATTTCCAACCTGATTTTCTTTATGAAAACCATGCTTTCCGAGGTTTTCCAGAGAGACGTTAAGGTTCGTCTGCGCCCGGGATTTTTCCCGTTCGTAGAACCCGGCTTTGAACTTGACATCAACTGCGAAATTTGCGGAGGTACAGGCTGTTCCTCGTGCAAGCACAGCGGATGGCTCGAGCTTTGCCCCTGCGGTATGATTCACCCCAACGTTCTGCGCGAGGGCGGCGTTGACCCAGAAAAGTACACAGGCTTTGCATTCGGTCTCGGACTTACAAGACTTGCCATGATGAAGTACAAGGTTAAGGATATTCGCGACTTAAACAGCGGCAACTTAAAATCGCTCGCTCAGTTTACAGACGACGACAACTGATAGGGAGGTACTGCTATGTTTTTATCAATGAATTGGATTTCGGACTTTGTTGACTTTACAGGTCTTGACAAGCTGGAATTAATCCATAAATTTTCGCTTTCTACCGCCGAGGTAGAGAACGAAATTCTCTTTAAGGGCTCGGATTTGAGCGGCGTTGTTGTTGCCGAGATTAAATCCGTTGAAAACCACCCCGACTCAAAAAAGCTTCACCTTTTAAAGGTTGACACAGGTGAGGCTGAGCTTACCGACGTTGTATGCGGCGCGCCTAACGTAAGGGTAGGTATGAAAACCGCGTTTGCCAAGGTCGGCGCGAAAATCGGCGAGATTGAGATTGCTCCGCGTCCGCTCGCAGGTCATATGTCATACGGTATGTGCTGCAGCGAGGCTGAGCTCGGTATCAGCGACGACAACTCGGGAATTATGGAAATCACCGACGACGTTCCCAACGGCGCGGATTTAAAGAATATTTACGAGATTGACGATATTGTGTTTGAGGTAGACAACAAGTCGCTTACAAACCGCCCCGACCTCTGGGGTCACTACGGAATCGCGCGTGAATTTGCCGCCCTTGCCGGCAGAGAGCTCAAACCCCTCGGTGTTGAGGACTTAAAGGCGTACGACGGTCTTAAAAAGGTCGATTTGAAGATTGAGGATCCCCTTTGCTACCGCTATAGCTGTTTGCAGGTTGAGAACATCACCAAGAGCGTGAGCCCTGTTAATATGAGAATCCGCCTGTTCTACTGCGGAATGAGGGGCATTAACCTGCTTGCCGACCTCACCAACTACCTCATGCTCGAAATGGGACAGCCCATGCACGCTTTCGATTCGCGCAAGGTTGAAAAAATCAGAATTAAGCGCTTTGACAAGCCCTTCACCTTCAAAACCCTCGACGAGGTCGAGAGAAATATCGACGAAAACACCCTGATGATTTGCAACGGCGACCAGCCTGTTGCCATCGCGGGTATTATGGGCGGACTTGACTCCGAGATCGTAGATGACACCACAACCCTCACGCTTGAATCCGCCACCTTTGACGCGGCTTCAATCCGCAAATCAACGGTTCGTCTGGCTCACCGCACCGACGCTTCAATGCGTTACGAAAAGAGCCTTGATCCTGAGCTCACCGTTCCTGCAATCGCGAGATTTTTGTATCTCCTTAAGCAGTACGACGGCGGAGTGCAGGTGGTATCAGCCCTCACCGACGAGTACGCTTACAAGTACGACACGGTTGAGCTGAGTTTTGACAAGGCGTTTGTTGACCGCTATACGGGAATTGAGATTGACAACGACACCATCCTCAAAACCCTCACAAGCCTCGGCTTTAAGGCTGAGCTCGACGGCGACAACTTCGACGTTGTAGTTCCCTCTTGGAGAGCTACAAAGGACGTTACCATCAAGGCGGACATCATCGAGGAAATCACCCGAATTTACGGTTACGATAACTTTGACGTTAACACCACACGTTCTCCGCTCTATCCTGTCAGAATGGATGTTGTCAAGGAGAACGAGGACAAAATCAAGGACATCCTCGTTAAGCGTTACAGTCTTCACGAGCTTCATTCCTACGTTTGGGCGTATTATGACGAGCTTAAGGAGCTCGGAATTGAGGTTGAGCCGAACATCAAGCTTGCTAACGCCACTAACCCGAACATCGAGACAATCAGAAATTCAATGATCCCCACACAGCTTTGCCAGCTCAATGTTAACAAGGGCTACGCTCCCGAGTTCGGTATCTTCGAAATCGGCAGAGTTGTCGAGGGTATGGACGAGAACAACCTCTGTATCGAGAAGAAAAAGCTCGCAATCTCGCTGTTCAGCAAGGTTAAGGACGTTCGCGATTTGTACTTTGAGCTCCGCGACATCCTCGCGGTTATCACTGACGATCTCAAGCACAAGCAGCTTGAATTTAAAACCGCCGAGGCAACTCACGGCTATGAACACCCTGTTAACCTCAACTCGATTATACTCGACGGCGAGGTAATCGGTAAAATCGGTATCGTTCACCCTATAGTCGGCAAGAAGCTCGACAAAAAGGCTGCGATTGTATTCGCTGAGGTTGATATGCAGGCGTTTGCGGACAAGAAGAACGCTTCAATCATCTACGACGAGCCGTCAAAGTTCCCGCCAATGGACTATGATTTGTCGGTTGTTGTTCCCTCGGGAGTGTTGTTCAGCGACCTTTCACAGTGCTGGAAGAACGAGGGTACGGAAATTCTTAAGAATGTAAAGATTGTGGACACCTACGACACCGAGCTGTTCCACAGCATTACAATCAGGTTCGAATTTTCATCCTCAGAGCGCACGCTTTCATCCGCCGAGGTTCAGGCTGTAATGGACAAGGTAATCGAGAACCTTAAGGGTATCAACGTTAATTTGAGATAAAGGCTTGAATTTTAAACGGTTTTGGTTTATAATAAAATAGAATATCGGGAGGTGTTTTAAGTATGTTAGACAAAACTATGATTTTCTCGCTCGGCGAGGAAAAGGATGATCAGATTAAAGCAGGACTTACTATAGTTTATGACGCGCTTAGGCAAAAGGGTTATAACCCCATCAATCAGATTGTAGGTTACATTCTCAGCGAGGATCCCACCTACATCACAACCTACAACAACGCGCGCAACATCATCAGCAAAATAGACCGCGACGACTTACTTGAAGCACTGGTAAAATCCTATTTGAACGTATAGTTCACAATAAATTGAAAGGATGATGCCTTGTGGCAGACGCCAAAAAGGATAAGGAGTTTTCTACCTACAAGGGCAGACCTCTTGTGCGCTGCGGAGACGAGATTTACTACGGCAATATGGAAGAACCGTATGTAATCAGAATGCAGATTAAGTCCAAAAAGGAGCAGAACGGCATCGAAATCGCAGACAAGGTTGCGATTCAGCTTATGGCTACCGATCCGTACCTTTCTCCGCGCAAGCAGCTTGTTAAGTCAAGCGAGAAAAAGGGACTGTTTTTGGCAATGGATATTGCCGACATCTGGCTTAACCGCGCCTTAGCAGGCAAAATGTGACGGGGTTGCCCCCGCGGGCAAAGCCGCCTTTGGAAACGTTTGATTTATTCTTACGTTTCTGCAACGGCGGGGCAGAAGTTCGATTTGACTTCAACTTAATTACCAACGTTTTTGCAACGGCGGGGCAGAAGTTCGATTTGACTTCAACTTAATTACCAACGTTTCTGCAACGGTGGTTCGGAAGTTTGATTTAATTTCAACTTAATAACCAAAAGAAAAACGGAGCTGTCAAAAGCTCCGTTTTTTGTCGTGATGACACATTTATACGTAGAAACATAAATAAAAAGTAGGTTTTAATTATTTTAAATTAACTGCGTTTGGATTTGACGACGGCTTATAATTTTTATCCGCGTCAACAACGCCGCTCATAAAGTACTGCCTTTGCAGCTTATACATTCTTTGGTAATCGTTCGCCATATTTTCGTCGTCGGTATTGCAGCGGACGTCGGTCGGCTTAAAGTAGGTCAGGTATTTAACGCTTCCGTTAATTTCAACCGAGCCTGCAGGGTACTCAATATTCTGACCGTCAACCTCTTTTGGCGAGGTGTAGACGGTGAACAGCATACCCATACCGTCCCATTCCTTGACGATACCCCACTCGTAGTTTGACTTCTCATAAAACGTCAGACTGTAGCTTCCGTTTGTCAGCTCACCCTTGGCGTAAACCTTGCCCTTCCACTCGGGGATAGAGAATTTAATGCCGAGGTAAGGGTCGTAGTATTCCTCACCGTCGCAGAGCACAGCGCCGTTGAGCATTTTCGCTTCTGCCTTCGGTGAACTCTGCTGAGCCTGAGTTTCGGGAGCGGCAGTCGGGGCGTCTGTTGCAGGCGCTGCGGTAGTGGGCACAACTGTAGTCTGAGCTTCGGTTGTAGGAGCTGCTGTTGCCGCGGTGGTCGGCTCTGTGGGCGGCTGTTGGCGGAATAAATTAAATATTCCGCAGCCTGACATTGAAGCCGCCGTAATCAAAGCCGTGAGTATAATAAGCGCTGAAAATTTAAGCTTTTTCATAATAAATCTCCTAAAATTCAAGGGACAAACCGCGTGGATTTGCCCCTTATTTTTCAGTATCTCCGACAGTTAGTCGATTTCTACCATTACCTTTTCCTCGGTGCGGATTGAAGCGCTGCGCGCGATTGTACGGATAGCCTTGGCAATTCTGCCCTGCTTGCCGATAATTCTGCCCATATCGTCCTCTGCAACGTGGATGTGATAAACGGTAATGCCTTCCTCGTTGGGCTCGTCTCTGTCAACCTTGACAGCGTCGGGCTCGTCAACAAGTCCCTTTGCAATAATAGCAAGTAATTCCTGCATTGTTTTATCCTTTCTGATTGTTATTGAGTTTTATCAGTCAATAACGCCGTTCTTCTTAAGAAGAGCCTTAACTGTGTCAGTGGGCTGTGCGCCGTTGGCAATCCACTTCTTAACAGCCTCTGCGTCAACCTTGAACTCCGAGGGGGTCTTAAGGATGTCATAAGTACCGATTTCCTCAATAAAACGTCCGTTTCTGGGGTATCTTGAATCTGCAACTACTACTCTGTAGTAAGGAGCCTTCTTTGAACCCATTCTTCTAAGTCTGATTTTTACTGCCATAATTTACACCTCTATAAAAAATTAAAATATATATCTTCACCAATTCGTAGATTGGGTGAATTCTGTTTTAGAACGGAGGCATTCCGCCTTGTCCGCCCATACCGCCCATGCCGTCCATCGGCAGTCCGCCGAGTCCGGGCAGGAGCTTCTTTCTGCGGCGCTTTTTAGAGCCGCCCTTGCCGTTCATCTGCTTAATCATCTTCTGCATTTGGTCGAGCTGCTTAAGCAGACGGTTAACCTCCTCAACGGTTCTGCCCGAGCCTGCCGCAATTCTGCGCTTGCGCGACGGGTTAATCAGCGAGGGGTTACTTCTCTCCGCAGGAGTCATTGACAAAATAATCGCCTGAAGCCAGTCAATCTGTCTGTCGTTGATATCGGCGTCGTCAAGCTGATTGCCTATTCCCGGGATTTTTGACAGGATACCCTTAAGCGGTCCCATCTTCTTTATCTGAGCAAACTGGTCGTAAAGGTCGTTGAAGTCGAAGCGGTTGCTCATCAGCTTCTTCGCCATTTCTTCAGCCTTTTTTTCGTCCAGCTTGTTTTGAGCGTCCTCAATCAGGGTGAGCACGTCGCCCATTCCCAAAATTCTGCTCGCCATACGGTCGGGGTGGAACACCTCGAGGTCCTCGAGCTTTTCGCCTGTACCTGCAAACTTAATCGGCTTACCGGTAACCTCCTTAACCGACAGCGCCGCACCGCCTCTGGTGTCGCCGTCGAGCTTGGTGAGGATTACGCCGGTGATTTCGAGCAAATCGTTAAAGCTCTTTGCAACGTTAACCGCGTCCTGACCGGTCATCGAGTCGATAACAAGCAAAATGTCGTCGGGGTTAACCTCAGCCTTAATCTCCTTAAGCTCGTTCATCAGCATTTCGTCAATGTGCAGACGTCCGGCGGTATCGAGAATTACAACGTCGTTGCCGTAATCCTTTGCGTGCTTAACGGCTTCTCTCGCGATTTTGACAGGGTTATCCGTACCCATCTCAAATACGGGCACGCCTGCCTTTTCACCTACTACCTTCAACTGGTCGATAGCCGCAGGTCTGTAAATATCGCAGGCAACGAGCATCGGACGGTGGTTTTGCTCTCTGAGCATCTTGCCGAGCTTTGCCGTGTGAGTTGTTTTACCCGAACCCTGCAAGCCGCACATCATAATAACTGTCGGCGGCTTTGAGTTGAAGTTGAGCCTTTCGTTTTCGCCGCCCATAAGAGCGGTGAGCTCCTCGTTTACTATTTTAATTACCATCTGCGCAGGCGTCAGGCTCTCCATAACGTCCTGTCCTACCGCGCGTTCGGTTACTTTGTTGGTAAAATCCTTGGCAACCTTGTAGTTAACGTCTGCCTCAAGCAGTGCGAGCCTTACCTCGCGCATTGCCTGCTTAACGTCGTTTTCGTTTAGCTTGCCCTTGCCCTTTAACCTTTTGAATGCGTTGCTGAGTTTATCCGCAAGTCCTTCAAATGCCATAAGAACTCCTTATTCCTTTAATCCGAGCGCCTCTGCCTTTATGCTTTGCGCAAGGTCTTTGATCCTTTGATTGTCTGTTTCCGAGTCAATTTTTCCGGCGGCTTCAAGAATACGGTCAAGCCCCTGCTCGAGCTCTCGAAACCGTTTTAACATTCCAAGCTTTTGTTCAAGCTCAAAAAGGTTTTGCTCACAGCGCTTTATTCTGTCGCGCACACCCTGGCGCGTAATGCCGGTCTGAGCGGCAATTTCCGACAGCGATAAATCCTCGTTGTAGTAGAGGTCTATCATCTGCGCGGCGTCGGGCTTGAGCAGTCCGCCGTAAAAATCAAGAAGCAGAGAAATTTCAATGTTTTTTTCCATTTCCATAGCTCCTTGCTATGAGTGTGTAAAGCTAAACTCTTTACACCTCTGGTATTATATACTACATCTTATGTTTTGTCAAGGAAAACCTTCAATTTTGGTCGTTTGTTTTTCTGCTTCTAAAATTTGGCAGATATTTGGCAGATAAAAATATAAAATATTGCCCTTAAAAAAGTCAAAATAATAATAAAATAATAAAACGACTATTTGTTTATGTTATTATAATATCTATAATAGATTTTATCCGCGAAAATATACAAACAGCACAAAAACCTTGAGGGCTTTTTTGTGATTTTACACAAAATTTAAAAAAATAGTAAAAAAATATATATTTTAAAAGCCTTAATGGAAATTTTGTGTTATAATAACTATAAATTTGGCAATTAGGAGAATGATCTTACGGAACAAGTAATAAGCATTGACAGAATGGAGAATGTTGCTCAGCTTTTCGGCAGCTTTGACCAGAACATCAAGCTCATCGAGCGCGAGTTCGGCGTAAAAATCACCTGCCGCGACAGCGAGCTAAAAATTGACGGCGATATCGAGAGCGTGTCAAAGGCAGGCACGGTTATCGAGAGCCTTCTGCAGTTTATTAACCGCGGCGAGGCGCTGTCCGAGCAAAATATCCGTTACTGTATCTCCCTTGTCAACGAGGGATCGGAGGAAAAAATTGAACAGCTCGCGGGCGACTGCGTTTGCATTACCGCAAAGGGCAAGCCGATAAAGCCAAAGACAATCGGTCAAAAGCGCTACTGCAATATGATAGCCAAAAACACCGTTACAATCGGCGTAGGCCCTGCAGGTACGGGCAAAACCTACCTTGCCGTGGCAATGGCGGTTACGGCGTTCAGGAGCAAGCAGGTCAACCGCATTATTCTGACACGTCCTGCCGTTGAAGCAGGCGAAAAGCTCGGATTTTTGCCGGGTGATTTGCAGAGCAAGGTCGATCCGTATTTAAGACCTTTGTACGACGCGCTGTTTGATATGCTCGGAGCGGAAACCTACCAAAAGTACGTTGAGCGCGGCAATATCGAGGTTGCGCCGCTTGCGTATATGAGGGGCAGAACGCTTGACGACAGCTTTATTATCCTCGACGAAGCCCAGAATACCACCGGCGAGCAAATGAAGATGTTTTTAACAAGGCTGGGCTTCAACTCAAAAATGGTTATTACAGGCGATATAACGCAGATTGACCTTCCGCGAGGCGCCAAAAGCGGACTTAAGGACTGCGTGAAAATTCTTAAAAACATCGAGGGCATAGGTCACTGCACCTTTGACGCAAAGGATGTTGTACGCCATAAGCTGGTTCAGGTCATTATCAAGGCTTATGCAAAATACGAGAGCAAGGCTAAATCGTGATTTAAACATAAGAAAGAGAAGGTGGTTAATATGGCAGACAAAATTAAGGTAATCATTACTAACAACCAAAAAACCGTTAAAATTCCTACGGGCATACGTATGCTTGTCCGCCGTTGCTGCAACGCGGTATTAAAGCTCGAAAACTTTGAAGGTCCTGCGGAAATCAGCGTTACATTTACCGACAACGCAGGTATTAAGGAGCTTAACAAGCAGTACCGCGATAAGGATATAGAAACCGACGTTCTGTCGTTCCCGATGGGCGAAAACGGCGTTTACGATACCGATATGGAGACCGGTGCAAAGATTTTGGGCGACGTTGTAATCTCTATGGAAAAGGCGAGAGACCAGGCTGAGCTTTACGGTCATTCGCTCCAGAGAGAGGTGGGCTATCTCACCGCACACAGCGTTCTTCACCTGCTCGGCTACGACCATATGGAAAAGCTTGAAAAGGTTAGAATGAGAGAAAAAGAGGAGCTTGTTATGGAGCAGCTCGGACTTCCTGCCTCGTCAAGCTACATTGTATCAGATTACGAATAATGAAAAAGCAGCTTAAAAGCTTTGGCTGCGCAATAAAGGGATTTTTCGGCGCAGTGTGCAGCGAAGGGCACCTGCGCTTTCACCTTGTAGCGGCGGTATATGTGTTGGTGTTTTCATCGTTTTATAATTTTACCGCGGCGCAGTGGGCGGCTTTGATTATCCTAATCGCGCTCGTTATCGCGGCGGAGCTTGTTAATACGGCTATAGAGGACACCTGTGACGCTGTTACCACAGAGCAAAACGAGCATATCCGCCGAGCAAAGGATATGGCGGCAGGAGCGGTGCTTGTTTTGTCAATTGCGGCGGCAGCTATTGCGGTGATATTCTTCTGGAATTTGGAAGTAATAAAGAATATTTTTGCTTACTTCTCGCAAAATATCCCTATGCTGATACTTTTGATTATTTCGGCGGTTGTGTCAGTGCTTTTTATTGCGATAAGCCCTGCTAAAATAATTAAAAAATTCAAAAAAGACTGAGAGCATTTTTGCCTTTTACGGCGGAAATGCTTTTATTTTTTGACACGATATGTTATACTATAAACTGGAATATTTTAATTTGAAATAAATTTTTGAAGAGGTAATTATGAACACTAATGATAAATCGGCGTTTGTCGCTATCGTCGGCAAACCGAATGTGGGCAAAAGCTCAATTCTCAACAGGCTAATGGGGCAGAAAATCGCGATTGTGTCCTCAAAGCCGCAGACCACGCGCAACCGTATTACGGGCGTGCTGACCAAGGGCGAGTACCAGATTGTTTTCTTCGACACTCCCGGTATGCACAAGCCCAAGAATACACTCGGCAAGTATATGGTTCGCTCGGTTAACGAGAGCGTCGGCGGAGTTGACTGCTGTATGCTCGTGGTCGAGGCAGGCAAGGAGCCGTCTCCTGCGGATTTGAGCCTGATTGAAAAGTTCAAGACGATGGAAATGCCCGCGATTCTCGCGATAAACAAGATTGATATGCTTAAGGAAAAGGATGTGCTGATGAAGCAAATTTTGACCTACTCAAAGCTTTATGATTTTGAGGCGGTCGTACCTGTCAGCGCTCAGGACGGAAGCGGAATTGACGAGCTGTTTGAGGAGCTTAAAAAGCAGGCTTCCGAGGGCGGCCATTTCTTCGACGACGACACCCTTACCGACCAGCCAGAGCGCGTAATTGTCGCTGAGATTATCAGGGAGAAAATCCTGCGCCTATGCGACAAGGAAATCCCCCACGGCACGGCGGTTTTGATTGAGAAGATGAAAACCCGAGACAACGGAATTCTGGATATCGACGCGACGATATTCTGCGAGCGTGAAACCCACAAGCGCATAATCATCGGCAAAAACGGCGCGATGTTAAAGAAAATCAGCACCTACGCAAGGCAGGACATCGAGAGATTTTTCGACTGCAAGGTGTTTTTGCAGACCTGGATTAAGGTCAAAGAGGATTGGCGTAACCGCGCGCAATTGGTGCAGAATTTCGGTTACGACGAGCGCAATTTTGATTGATTAAATCAGGAAAAATATTCATTAAATAATCAATTCAAAAATCAAAACACTATTTTGGGAGGTGTTTTGATGGATGAATGGTATATGTGGCAGGTGTTTTTTCAGACGGGCAGCGTGCTCGACTACATCCGCTACAAAAGTATTCAAAGCTCAAAGGACTTGGGCGCCGACACCGTGAGAAGGGAGATTACCGATGAAGTTCCAAACGGACGGACTGATTATCAAAGAACAGAATATCGGTGAGCAGGACAAGCTCGTTTATGCCCTGACAAAATCCCACGGAGTTATCAAGGCGTTTGTGCGCGGCGCGAAGAATATCAAAAATCAAAAATGCGCGCCGTCGTCGCTGCTCTCATATTCCCGGCTCACCTTTTACAAAAGCCGGGAAAGCTACATAATCGGTGACGCGCGGATTTTGCGGATATTCTCAAAGCTCCGCGGCGACGTAAAAAAGACCTGCCTCGCGCAGTATTTTTGCGAGCTTGCGCTTACAATCTGTCCGCGCGAGCAACCGGCGGAGAAGTTTTTGAGCCTTATGCTCAATTCGCTTTACTTAATCTCGGAGGGCAAACGGAGTGAGGAGCTTGTAAAGCCCTGCTTTGAAATGCGCCTTGCCGCTATGGCAGGTTATCTGCCCAATTTGGTAATGTGCCGCGAATGCGGAGTTTACGCCGCAGAGGAGATGTACTTTTCTCCGCGCACAGGCGAGATTGAGTGTGCTTCCTGCCACGGAATAAAGGCGGATGGAATGGTAAAGCTAAGCGAGGCTGCGCTCACCGCACTGCGCCACACGGTGTATTCCGACGACGACAAGCTGTTTTCCTTTACCCTCAGCGAGGAAGGGCTTAAAATGCTCAACTCCGCGTCGGAAAGCTATTTGCAGTACCGCTTTGAAAAAGAATTCAAAACCCTTAATTTTTACAAGGCTATTACATAGGAAAAGTTATGAACAGACATTACAAAACACTTGAACTCGATAAAATTTTACAGCGCCTTTCCGACTTGACAGTGCTCGATACTGCGCGTGATAAAGCGTTGAAATTAGAGCCTGTCTTTGAGCTTGACAAGGTGAACAAGCGCCTAAAACAGACAGACGACGCGCTTATGCTCAGCGGAAGGTTCGGCTCGCCGTCCTTCGGCGGAGCGGTAAGCTGCGCAGGCAGCTTAAGACGCGCTCAGGCAGGCGGCTGTCTTTCAACCTCGGAGCTGCTCAAAATCGCGCGGACTCTACACGTTATCCGCACGGTAAAGGAGTGGCACTCAAAGTTCGCTTCCGTCGAAAATTCGCTCGATATTTATTTCAGCGGACTTGTCTCCAACAAGTTTTTGGAGGATAAAATCACGACCGCGATTATCAGCGAGGATGAAATTTCCGACAAGGCAAGCCCTGCGCTGTCGGATATCCGCAGAAAAATCCGCACCGCGTCATCAAAGGCGCGCGAGGTGCTCGATAAAATCATCCACAGCTCGTCTTACGTAAAATATTTGCAGGAGGCTATCGTCACCCAGCGCGACGGCAGGTATGTTGTGCCTGTCCGCAGCGAGTGCAGGAACAACGTTCCCGGCTTGGTTCACGACACCTCGTCGAGCGGTCAGACCGTGTTTATCGAGCCGATGGGAGTTGTGCAGGCAAACAACGACATCAAGCTTCTTAAAGGCAAGGAGGAGGACGAGATTGAGCGTATCCTCTTTGAGCTGTCCGTGAGCGCAGGCGACTACGCCGACGCGATTATAAAGAGCTACGACAACCTCTGCACATTAAATTTAATCTTTGCAAAGGCGGAGTTTGCCTACAGAATGAGAGCCTCTATGCCGGTTATGAACGACCGCGGAAAAATCAATCTAAAGCAGGCGCGGCATCCGCTTATCGAAAAGGAAAAGGTCGTGCCGATTGACGTAAACCTCGGCAACGAATTTGACACGCTCGTAATCACAGGCCCGAACACCGGCGGTAAAACCGTAACGCTGAAAACAATCGGACTTTTAACGCTGATGGCTATGTGCGGACTTTTGGTGCCGTGCGCCGACAATAGCGAGCTGAGCGTTTTCCGCAGAGTGCTTGTGGACATTGGCGACGAGCAGAGCATTGAGCAGTCGCTGTCCACCTTCTCGGCTCATATGACGAATATCGTCCAGATAATCAAGCTCGCAAACGCTGGCTCATTGTGCCTGATAGACGAGCTCGGAGCAGGAACCGATCCCGTCGAGGGAGCGGCATTGGCGATTGCAATTCTCGAAAAGCTCCGCTCAAAGGGAGCGAAAATCGCTTCAACCACCCACTACGCCGAGCTTAAGGAATTCGCGCTTAGAACCGACGGAGTAGAAAACGGCTGCTGCGAGTTCGACGTCGCCACATTAAAGCCGACCTACCGTCTGCTTATCGGCGTGCCCGGCAAGAGCAATGCGTTTGCTATATCGCGCAGGCTCGGCTTGGGAGAGGACGTTGTAGAACGCGCAAACGAGCTTGTTTCCACCGAGAGCAGGCAGTTTGAGGACGTGGTCGAAAAGCTCGAAAAGCGCCGCCAGGGGCTTGAAAAACAGCTTGAAAACGCCAACCGCCTGACCGCAAAGGCGAATACCGAAAAGCAAAAGGCTGAAAATGAGCTCAGAAAGGCAAAGCTCGACGCCGAGCGCGAGATTGAACGCGCAAAGCAGGAGGCTCAGCGCATTGTATCATCAACACGCGCAAGGGCGGACGCGCTTGTCGAGGAGCTCGAAAAGGCGCGCAGGGAAAAGGAGCTTTCCGCAGAACAGCGCTCAAAGCTCAGGCGCGACATCAACCAAATGGAAGCCGGAGCAGACCCGATAAAGCTCAAAAATATACCCGATGAAGAATACAAGCTGCCCCGTCCGCTTAAGGTCGGTGACGAGGTGCTGATTTACGATATCGACAAAAACGCGACGGTGCTCGCGCCGCCGAACAAGGACGGCGTTGTGCTCGTTCAGGCAGGAATAATCAAGACGAGGGTTGACATCAAAAATCTACGGCTCTTAAAGTCAAAGGTTAAGCCTCCTGCGGCAAAGCTGACTACCACGCGCAGTATGCCCAGCCGAATGGACGCGCGTCCCGAAACCGAGGTTGACGTTCGCGGACTGACCGCGTTTGAGGCAACCGGGGTTGTCGATAAGGCGATTGACAACGCCGTGCTGTCGGGAATAAACAAGCTGACCATTATCCACGGCAAGGGCACGGGCGTGCTCAGACGCGAGATAAACAGATTTTTACGCTCAAATAAAGCCGTTAAATCACAGCGCCTCGGAACCTTCGGTGAAGGCGAGGACGGCGTAACTATTGTAGAACTGCGTTAAAGCAGTTCTACAATGAATAATGAAGAATGAATATTGAATAATGAATAATTGAGGGCGGGCGCTGCCCGCACCCGAATTTATAAGGAATAAAGTATGAAAAAACAATTTTTGGAAACAGGCAGAATTGTCGGCACACACGGAATAAAAGGCGAGGTAAGAATCGAGCCGTGGTGCGACTCGCCGCAGTTTTTATGCGCGTTCAAAAAGCTCTACCTCGACGAAAAGGGAGAGACGTTTTTTGAGGTAAAATCCCGTCCGCATAAAAATATAGTTCTTGCAAAAATCAAGGGTGTTGAGACCATCGACCAAGCCGAAAGACTTCGCGGAAAAATCGTTTATATCAACCGTGATGACATCACTCTCGGCGAGGGCGTGGAGTTCGTGCAGGATTTAATCGGCGCAAGGGTGATTGACGCGGACAACGATAAGGAATACGGAACCCTCACCGACGTGTTGCGCACAGGCGCGAACGACGTGTACGAGATTACCGACGCCGACGGCAAAAAGTACCTCGCGCCCGTTATCGACGACGTTATCATCGAGAAGAACACCGACGAGGGCTATGTGCTTATCCGCCCGATGAAAGGAATTTTTGACGATGAGGATTGATATAATCACGCTTTTTCCCGAGATGTTCGAGCCGGTTTTTAACGACAGCATTATCGGCAGAGCGCAAAAAAGCGGAGAAATCAGCATCCACACCCACCAGCTCCGCGACTTTGCTTTTGACAAGCACAGGCGCGTTGACGACACGCCCTACGGCGGCGGTATGGGTATGCTGATGAAGGCTGAGCCGATTGCGCTTTGCTTTGAGGAAATTTGCCGTCAGACAGGCGAACGTCCGCACTTTGTGTATATGTCGCCGCAGGGAAAAACGCTGAACCAGCAAAGACTCAAGGAGCTTGCGGATATAAAGAACATCTGCGTGCTCTGCGGTCATTACGAGGGCGTTGACCAGCGCCTGCTCGACAGCTTTATTGACGAGGAAATTTCTATCGGAGATTACGTGCTCACAGGCGGAGAAATCCCTGCAATGGTGTTCTGCGACGCATTGTGCAGAATGGTGCCCGGAGTGCTCACAAACAACGAGTGCTTTACCGAGGAAAGCCACTATAACGGCCTGCTCGAATACCCTCAGTACACAAAGCCCTCCGAATGGCGCGGAATTGAGGTTCCCGACGTTCTTCTCAGCGGTCACCACGCAAATATTGAGAAGTGGAGAAAAGAAAAAAGTCTTGAAGTTACCGCCCAAAAACGCCCCGATTTGCTTAAAAACAAGGGCGTGCTTTAACGCGGTAAAACACAGTCTTTTGTTATACTTTAACAAAAATGCAGGGTTATCTTGCTATATGTTGATTTAATACTGTTTATTATTACATAATTTGTTGTAAAAGTGCACAATAAACGCACTCGATTTTCTACATCGGGTGAATATTAATACGAAATTAAATTAATCGTATTGACCTTGCAAAAGTTTTTGATTATAATATGTAATAATCGAGGCATAAATAAGGATAATTAAGTTATCGATATTAACTTTGAAGAGAAGAGGGTATCAATTATGTACGTTAAGGAAGTATTAGTTCAAAACAAGGCAGGCTTACATGCACGTCCCGCAACTTTCTTTATTCAGAAGGCCAACGAATACAAGGCTACTATCTGGGTAGAAAAAGAGGAGCGCCGTGTTAACGCTAAGAGCCTTTTGGGCGTTCTTTCGCTCGGCATCATCGGCGGTACAACAATCAAGATTATCGCTGACGGTTCTGACGAAACAGAGGCTGTTGAAGGTCTTGCAGAGCTTGTTGAGTCAGGCTTTGCCGAGTAATTTGTGTTGAACATTTAGCATTAAGGGCGGATTATATCCGCCCTGTTTTTTCTGTATAGAAAAATCCGCAAAAAAGAATTTGTGTAAAGGCAGGTGATATTATGAACCCGAAAATGAGCGAGCTCAGGAAAAAGGCTATGGCTTTGCCCTTGCTGCCCGGCGTGTACATTATGCACGGCAAGGGCGGAGAGATAATCTACATCGGCAAGGCAAAGGCGCTCAAAAACCGCGTCAGCCAGTACTTCGGCTCACAGAACAACCATCCCGAAAAGGTTCGCCGTATGGTCGACAACGTCGATCACTTCGAGTACATTATCACCGACAGTGAGTTTGAAGCGCTCATCCTTGAATGTAGTCTTATCAAACAGCACACGCCTAAGTACAATATTCTTTTGAAGGACGACAAGGGCTACAGCTATATCCGTGTAGGCGAGGGCGATTGGGGAAAAATCTCTTACGTCCTGCAAAAGTCCGACGACGGAGCGCAGTATATCGGCCCATATAAGAGCAGTTATTACGTAAAAAGCGCGGTCGAGGAAGCTAACAAAATCTTTATGCTCCCGACCTGCAACCGCAAATTTCCGCAGGATTTCCGCAAGGCAAGGCCGTGCCTGAACTACCACATCAAGCAGTGTATGGCGCCGTGCACAGGCAGAGTTAAAAAGGCTGATTACCGCGAGGCGGTCAGCCAGGCTCTTGACTTTCTGAAGGGCGGTTCGTCAAATTCCGTAAAGCTTTTGACCGAGCAGATGGAGCAGGCGGCGGAAAATCTTGAATTTGAACGCGCCGCGAAAATCCGCGACAGAATAGCCGCGGTAAAAAAGATGGGCGACAAGCAAAAGGTAGTCGCTAACAAGGTGCTCGACGAGGACGTGGTAGCAGGATTTTCCAACGACGGAAAAATCTGCTTTCAGGTGTTCCGCTTTGAGGGCGGAAGGCTGTTTGACCGCGAGAGCTTTATCTTTGAAATCGGCGACGAAGCCGCCGACCTCGAGGAATTTTTGCTCCGCTATTACACCTTAAGAAGCGACGTTCCGAAAAACATCGCGCTTTACAGGGAGTATGACGGAATTGAGGATTTGTCGCGGTGGCTCAGCGAAAAACGCGGAAATAAAGTGAATATCACAGTGCCTCAGCGCGGAGAGCAGGCTCAGCTTGTAGCGATGTGCCGTTCAAACGCCGCGGAAGCGCTCGCCCAGCAAAAGGGAGCGACAGTACGCGAGTACAGCGTGCTTGAGGAGCTCCGTCAGCTTTTGGGGCTCGAAAATATCCCCGAATATATCGAGTCTTACGATATTTCAAACCTCGCCGGAACGGAAAACGTCGCAGGAATGATTGTCTATAAAAACGGCAAGCCGCTCAAATCCGCCTACCGCAAGTTCAAAATCAAGGGCTTCGAGGGGCAGGACGACTACGCTTCAATGGCTGAGGTTCTGCAAAGGCGCTTTGAGGAATACTACAACGCCGAGGACAGCGACGAGGGCTTTGGAAAGCTGCCCGATTTAATTTTGCTCGACGGCGGCAAGGGACAGGTAGCCGCAGTCAGGGAAGTATTTGACAGAATGAATATATCCGTGCCGCTTTTCGGTATGGTCAAGGACGACAAGCACCGCACGCGCGCCGTAACAGGCGAGGGCGGAGAAATCGCAATTAACTCACGCAGGCAGGTGTTCACCTTCCTGAGCAAAATGCAGGACGAGGTTCACCGCTTTGCGATCGGCTACCACCACGCGCGCAGAAAAAAGAATACTTTTAAAAGCTCGCTCACCCAAATTGACGGTGTGGGAGAGGTCAGGGCAAAGGCGCTTTTAAAATATTTCAGGACGATTGACAATATTTCAAAGGCAGATTTAGAGGAGCTTGAACAGGCTCCGAAAATGACAAAGGACTGCGCTTTGGCAGTTTACAGATATTTTAATCCCGAAAATGAGAATTAAATTTTGTAATTTTTTAAAAATAATATTGTAATATGTTGTTTTGTGTGATATAATTAATGAGTTAACGAAAAGGACGTTTTTATGCGAGTAATTACAGGTACTGCAAAAGGCAGACGGCTTCAAACCCTTGAGGGCGAGGATGTCCGTCCCACAACCGACAGAATTAAAGAAGCGGTTTTTTCCATTATCCAGTTTGAGACCGAGGGCAGGGTATTTTTGGACTTGTTCGCGGGCTCGGGACAAATGGGAATTGAGGCGCTCAGCCGCGGAGCTGAGTCGGCATATTTTGTCGACAACTCCAAAAAATCAGTTATGACCGTAAAGCAAAACCTCAAAACCACTCATTTTGAGGACAGGGCAAAGGTCTTTCAAATGGACTTCCGCAGCTTTTTGTCGGCAAACAGCAAAAGCTTTGATATTGTATTTCTCGACCCTCCGTACAAGACCGGAGCGCTTCAGGAAAGCTTGGAGCTTGTGGCAAATGCTGTTAAGGACACGGGCGTTATCATTGCCGAAAATCCGCTTGATGAAGAAATTTTATCACAATACGGCGATTTTGTACTTGACAGACAGTATCGCTATGGTAAAATAAAAATAACGACTTTCAGAAATAAGGATTTTTGTAATGAATAAAACCGTAATTTGCCCCGGAAGCTTCGACCCGGTAACTCTCGGGCATCTTGATATTATCAAAAGGGCGTCAAAAATGTTCGGCAAGGTGTATATCGCAGTCCTTGTCAATTCGTCAAAAACCCCGAGCTTTTCAATCGAGGAGCGAATCGAGCTTTTGAGCGACGCCGTAAAGGGGCTTGATAATGTTGAGATTGTCAGCTTTGAGGGCTTGCTCGCAGAGTATTGCAGACAGCACGGCGTAGACGCTATCGTCAAGGGACTCCGGGCTGTGTCTGACTTTGACTACGAGTTTCAGATGGCTATGGCGAACAAAAAGATTAACCCCGAGCTTGAAACAATCTTCCTGACCGCCGACAGCGACTCAATGTACCTCAGCTCGAGTATGGTTCGCGAAATCGGCTCAATGGGCGGAGATATAAGCAACTTCGTGCCGGAGTGCGTTCACGACAGAATTGTCAAAAAGCTCAAAAAGAATTAGATTGGAAATGTCCGGCACTGCCGGTTGATTAAATAAAATACAACTTATAATAAATATAAGGGAATAGGAGTGGAGAAAATGAAGGTTGATGATTTAATTTTACAGCTTCAGGATTTAATTAACGATTCAAAAACAGTTCCCCTTTCGGGCGGCAAGGTTATGGTTAGCAGCGATGAGGTTTACGACATCATCGAGCAGATTCAGGACGCTATGCCCGCAGAGGTAAGACAGGCTAAGAATATCGTAGCCGACAGAAAGCAGATTCTTGCCGAGGCTAACCGCGAGTCGGAGAATATTATCCGCGCGGCTGAGGAGCGCAAGAAGGTTATGCTCAACCAGAGCGAGCTCGTAAGAGAGGCTCAGGCAAAGGCTAAGGAGATTGTTGACGACGCCAAGGCTAAGTCGGCGGAAATCAGAAAGGCTGCAAACGTTTATGTTGACGGCATTATGAAGCGCACCGAGGAGAGCCTCAGCACTCAGCTTAACGAGGTTAAAAAGACACGCGCGAACATTATCAATTCCCAGAGAGCTAAGCGCGAGGGATAATATTTATTTCACATTACGACAGACGGCGTTCGCCGTCTGTTTTTTTATGCTCTGCATCATTGGAAATAATGAAAAAAGACTTCCATTTGTACGATTTTGATATACTGACTTGCGCTTGTTTGTATAAATCCGACAAATTGTAATTATTTTTTATAATTTAGTAACTTTTTCTTGATTTTTTCTCTTAGATGTATTATAATAGTAGCACACAGTGTCATTTTGTGTCATTTTGTGATATCAAATGGCAAATTAAACTAAGATTTGCAGATTTTGGAGGTGAACCGAGTGTTTTTAGGAACGTCTGACCACAGTATAGACGCCAAGGGCAGAATTGTCCTGCCTGCAAAGTTCCGCGAAGAGCTCGGAGATACCTTCTACATCGCCAAGGGCTTTGACAGTCCGTGCGTTCAGGTAATGTCAACGGAGCAATTTGAGCGGATTATCGCGAATATCAAGGAGCTTCCTGCGGACAAAGCGAGGGCGCTTCAGTACGCCTTTACTGCGACGGCGGCGGAGGTTTCTCCGAACGCCTCGGGAAGAATTATGATTCCCCAGTCGCTCAGAAAAGCCGCGGAGCTTGAGGACGAAGCCGTTGTTTTGGGTATGGACACCAGAATTGAAATCTGGAACAAATCCAAGTACGACGAGTTCAGCGGCTCCAACAAGGACGTACTCGGTGAAGCAGTCGCACTTCTCAGGTTTTAGGAGGACGAAATGGAGTTTTCTCATATTCCCGTTCTTCTTAATCAGACAATCGAAGGGCTTAATGTCAACCCGAACGGCATTTACGTTGACGGCACTGCCGGCGGCGGAGGTCATTCTTCCGAAATCCTTAAATGCCTTACAAGCGGCAGGCTGATTTGCATTGACCAGGATCCCGACGCAATCTGTACTCTGACCGAGCGCTTTAAGAAAAACGAAAATGCGCTTATCGTCAAGGGCAACTTTGCCGACATCAAGGAACTGCTTGAACAGCGCGGAGTTTTTAGGGTGGACGGTGTTTTGCTCGATATCGGCGTTTCATCTCACCAGCTCGACACTTCCGAGAGGGGCTTTTCGTTCCACGAGGACGCTCCGCTCGATATGCGAATGAGCCAAAAGGGAGCGACAGCGGCGGATTTGATAAATTCACTGCCGTATGATGAGCTTAAAAAGATAATCTACGATTACGGCGAGGAAAAGTACGCGCCGTCAATCGCAAAGGGGATTGTCGAAAGCCGTCAGAAAAAGCCTATAGAAACTACCTTAGAGCTTGCGGAGATTGTCAAAAGCAACGTTCCGCAAAAGGTAAGGCGCGACGGTCATCCGGCACGCAAAACCTTTCAGGCAATCCGGATTGCCGTGAATGACGAGCTCGGAGTGCTCGAAAAAGGGCTTGACGGTGCGTTTGAGCTGCTCGGAAGCGGCGGAAGGCTCGCAGTTATCACCTTCCATTCGCTTGAGGACAGGATTGTTAAGCGGAAAATGGCGTCATGGGCACAGGGCTGTACCTGCCCTAAGGACTTTCCGGTATGCGTTTGCGGAAACAAACCAAAGGTACGTTTGATTACCCGAAAGCCTGTTTGTGCAAATGAAACAGAATTGACTGAAAACCCGAGAGCAAGAAGTGCAAAGTTGAGAATATGCGAAAAAATTTGAGAAATTTCTTCTCAACACTGGACAAATCGAGAGTTTTGGTGTAAAATTATAACAAAGTTGTAAATTATGTTACAACTACAACCGGTTGTGTTTTAAGAAAATGTAATCACTAAATGTTCCATTTTCTGAGAAATGTCCGTGAAATCGGACAGATTGTGTGTTATTTGTAGAAACGAAATTGTTAAAATTTTGAAACTTTTTTGTTTTATAGAAATATAAAGCAGAATTTAGTGTGTTTTATGAAAATTTTTTGATAGTAGAAAGGCACAAGGTGCAGTCCAATGGCATATGAGAATAACAATGCCGCTTACGACTTAAGTCTTTTTGACGACGAGGTTTACACCTCGGCCGCTCCCGCAAGAGAGCTTGAAGACGAGCCCGTAAGAAAGGTTAAGAAAAAACAGAAAACGAAAATAGTTGAGTTCTCTGAGGACGATATCAACAAGGCAAGACGCCGCAAGCACAACCCTGTAAAGCTTATTATCGGCGGTTTATGCGCGGCAGTAGTAACATTTGTTATCGGCGCAATCATCGTTGGTCAGGTTCAGCTTACCGAGCTTAACCAAAAGATTATTTCAGCGCAGGAGACGTTGGCGGATACTCAGAGTATTTACACTCAGAACCAGATGAAGCTGGAGGCAAGCCTCTCGAACGCGGAAATTGAAAAGCACGCAACCGAGGTGCTTGGTATGACCAAAGCCTCAAACGCTCAAAAGGAATTTGTTTCTATTGAGAGCGGCGACAAAGCAGAGGTTTCTGCTCAGAAAGGTGAAAATATTTTCACTCAGTTTATTGAGTCAATTAAAAATCTTTGGTCATAACATTCATTAGAATTTAATATATTATAATGAAAATGAGAGTTAAGACAAAGTCTTGGCTCTCTTTTTGCAGTTAGTTCGACCTGCATATGTATGATTGAGTTTGACTGAATTTGGAATATTTCGGCGCATTATTTGTCGAAAAACCGTTACTTGCCCAAAATATTCCATTTAACTACATCATTATAATCTCTGTAAAGGAGTTTTATTTTGGAAGATAATGAAAAAAAGGTAAGAAGCACCAAAAAACGCGCCGAGCTCGGCCCTAACCAAAGGCTCAGACAGCGCACGGCGGTGCTCATAATCGTAATACTTGTAATCGGCTTCGGCGCGGCGCTGATCAGACTTTCCTTCCTGACGCTTGTTCAGGGAAGCTCGCTTCAGGAATCCGCCGTAAGCCAGATGCTCCGCGACACGACAATCAACGCCAAGCGCGGAACAATCTATGATACCAACGGCAAGGTGCTTGCGGAAAGCGCCTCGGCGTGGCAGGTCGTGCTGTCTCCGATAAACTTTAAGGACGACAAGCAGCGCGAGGCTGCGGCGAGCGGACTGTCCGAAATTTTGGGCGTCGACTATCAAAACGTCCTCGAAAAAACCCAGCAGAAAAGCTACTACGTTGTTGTAAAGCGCAAAATCGAGGTTGAAGCGCGCGATCAGGTAATGGCGCTGATGGATAAACTGTCAAAGGAATACGACTGCGACGGCGTTATCCAGCTCCTTGACGACTACAAGCGTTACTATCCCAAGGAGGAACTCGCCTCCTGCGTAATCGGCTTTACCGGCGCGGACGAACAGGGACTTGAAGGCGTAGAGTTTAAGTACGACGACTACCTCGCAGGCACTCCGGGACGAATTGTCACCGCCGGAGACGCCAGAGGAACGAATATGCCGTTCCAATACGAGCAAAATATAGAGGCAGAGGACGGCAACAACATCTACCTCACTATTGACGAAACAATCCAGTCAATCTGCGAAAAATATATGGCGCAGGGCATTGAGGAAAATAACGTTAAAAACCGCGCGGTATGTATCGCGATGGACGTTAACACAGGCGCTATTCTGGCGATGGTTACGGCTAACGGCTACAACCTCAATGACCCGTACACACTGCCCCAGGAAACCCAGCAAAAAATCAACGAGCTCCCCGAAAAGGAGCGCGAAAAGGCTGAGGGTGAGGCGCTGTCGGCAATGTGGCGTAACAAGGCGGTTGCCGATACATATATGCCCGGTTCGGTATTTAAGATGTGTACCGCTTCAATGGCTCTCGAAGAAGGCAAGGTCAATGACGAAACAAACTTTGCCTGCGGCGGATCGTATGTTGTAGACGACAAGACGATTAACTGCCACGCTCTCGGCGGTCACGGAAACCAGAACTTTACCCAGGCAATCTGTAACTCCTGTAACCCGGCGTTCATCCAAATCGGACAGCTCGTCGGAATGAACAAGTTCAGGGATTATTACCGCGGCTTCGGCTTTGCCGAAAAGAGCGGAATTGACCTCCCGGGCGAGGCTGACGACAGCTTCTGGCCCGAGGGCACGATGAGTATGGTCGACTTGGCGGTTGCCTCGTTCGGTCAGAACTTCTCAATCACACCTATCAGTATGATTACCGCCTGCGCGGCGGTTTCAAACGGCGGCTATGTTTTGCAGCCGTATGTTGTTTCAAAAATCACCGACGCCAAGGGCAACGTTATCAAAAACGTTGAAAAGAAGGTTAAGCGTCAGGTTATCTCAAAGGAAACCTCCGACAAGCTCAACGAAATTCTCGGCTACAACACCGAGACCGCAGGCGCTACGGCAGGTTATGTAGCAGGTTATAAGGTAGCCGGCAAGACCGGTACTTCCGAGAAAATCGGCGTTGAGGAGCCCGTCAGTGGCTTCGGTAAGGACTACATCGCTTCGTTCTGCGGCTACGCTCCGGCGGACGATCCGCAAATCGCGATGCTCGTGTTCTTCGATACTCCCGACGGCGGCGCCTACTACGGCTCACAGGTATCATCGCCTGTATTCATCAATATTATGACTGAGGTTCTGCCTTACCTTGAAATCAAGACCGATTACAAGGAGGAGGATTTGGCGTTTATCGACGTATCCGCAGGCGACTACACAGGACTTTCGCTTGAAGAGGCGAAGAAGGCGGTAGAAAACGACGGCTTCACCTGCACGGTCAAGGGCTCGGGCGACAAGGTTCTCTCGCAGCTTCCGGCAGTTGCTTCTAAGCTTTCACCGGGCGGCAGCATTGTGCTTTACACCGACGAGGAGAGCAGGACAGAGAAGGTAACGGTTCCGAACTTCCTAGAAAACACCGCTTCCTATGTAAATCAGGTTGCGGCAGGCTACGATTTGAACGTCAACTTCGACGGCGCGGTAAGCTCCGGCGGACTTGCGGTGGCTCAGGATATCCCCGAGGGTACCGAGGTAGCTCCGGGTACGGTAATCACGGTTACCTTTGAGGCGTCAACCGACACCGGCTTTAACGATTAGCGCGTTTCCGGCGTTATATATGAAAGGAACGAAAAAAGAATGATAGTTTACGGAATATGGACGTTTGCGGCGGCGGTACTTGCATTTATAATTTCCGCCGTAACGGGTAAGTATTTAATCCCGTATCTGCACAAAATAAACTTCGGACAGACAATTCTCGAGGAAGGTCCGCAGTGGCACAAGGGTAAGCAGGGCACTCCGATTATGGGCGGTATAATGTTTATACTCGCCAGCGTGGTTGTCGGAATCGTCAGCACGGTTTTGTATGTGATGTTCGGCGCACAGTTTGTAACAACATTCTTCGCGGATATCCACGGCGAGGCAATTTACATCTTCGCAGGTCTCGGACTTGCGCTTGCAAACGGCTTAATCGGCTTTATCGACGACTACACAAAGGTTGCAAAAAAGCGCAATCTCGGCCTTACAGCCGCACAGAAGCTTTTGCTCCAGTTTGCGGTAGCCGCCGTTTATCTCGCTGTTTTGGGATTTTCGGGCTGCGGAACAAGCACCTATATTCCGTTTGTCGGCAACGTTGACTTAGGATTTTTCTATTATATTATCTCGGCAATTGTAATTGTCGGAATTGTAAACGCCGTTAACCTCACCGACGGTATCGACGGTCTTGACGGCTCGGTAACATTCTTCGTAGCAGTGGCGGTTATGCTTATCGCAAGCAGGCTTTACTACCTCGGCGTTACCGCACTCAGCGCGGCTGTCGCAGGCGCGTGCCTCGGCTTCCTTGTGTGGAACTTCCACCCTGCAAAGGTATTTATGGGCGACACCGGCTCGCTCTTCCTCGGCGGAATGGTGTGCGGACTGGCGTTTGCGATAAGAATGCCGATTCTGCTCTTGCCGCTCGGAATCGTTTACCTCTGCGAGATGTTCTCGGTTATTCTTCAGGTAAGCTACTTTAAGCTCACCCACGGAAAAAGACTGTTCAAGATGAGCCCGATTCACCACCATTTTGAGATGTGCGGCTGGAGCGAGGTTAAAATCGTGGCGGTGTTCAGCGCCGTTACGGCAGTTTTCGGAGCATTGTCTTTTGTTTTGGTACTATTCGGATAATTTTAATTAATCATATAAAACATCGTTGTTTGGAGGATGAATAATGGCTCCAAAAAAAAGAATGATATTTCAGGCGGACGTCAACCGTATCTATGATGAGGAGTATCAAAGAGATCAGCAGGCGCAAAAGGAAAGGCTTTTTGTAAGACCGTCGCGTAAGCGTAAGATGAAAAACGCCAAGTGGTTCGGCATCGGAATGGGCATTGATTTGCCGTTCTGCATTATCCTGCTTGTTCTGCTCACTATCGGAACAATAATGATGTTCTCGGCAAGCTACGCCTTCTCGTACTACACCCAAGGCGACAGCTACTACTACCTTATCAGGCAGATAATCTTTATTGTAATCGGCTTAATCGCGATGGTTGCGATGTCGTTTTTGAATTACAATAAGCTGCACAAGATAGCGCCGATTGTTTTGGGCGTTGCGTATTTTTCGCTGCTGATAGTGCTTGTTCTTCCCGCAGGCGAGGGCGGCGTAAAGCGTTGGATTCCCCTCGGTATGTTTAACATTCAGCCGTCTGAGATTGCCAAGCTGGGCGTAATTTTGTTTTTCGCTCACTGGGCAAGTAAATATTACAACAAAATGGAACTCCCGAAATACAGCATTTTGCCGGGTATTATAGTTTTTGGCTCAATCGCGGTGCTGTTGCTTTTGGAGCCGCACTACTCGGGTATCGTAATCATCGGTATACTCACCGTGCTTATGCTTTACATAGGCGGAATGAAAACAAAGTACCTGGTCATAGCAGGCGGCATATTGCTCGGATTGATTTTGATTTTGGCTGTAACAGGCGGATTGTCCTACGCCATGAGCCGTATGGCAGGCTGGGGACAGGCGCTTGAATACACCGACGACGATATGTGGTGGGACACCTACCAAACGCGAAATTCGCTATACGCAATCGGCTCGGGCAGGCTTTGGGGACTCGGTCTCGGCCAGTCAAGGCAGAAGTACCTCTACATTCCCGAACCGCAGAACGACTTTATCTTCGCGGTTGTCGTCGAGGAGCTCGGTCTTATCGGCGCGGCGATTATTCTGCTCATTTTTGCTTTGCTTATCTGGCGCGGCATTACGCTCTCGCTCAGAGCAAAGGATAAATTCGGCAAGCTGCTCGGGATAGGACTTACCTCGCAGATTGGTATTCAGGTTGTCCTGAACATTCTGGTTATCACCGACTGGTTGCCGAACACCGGTATCAGCCTGCCGTTCTTCAGCTACGGCGGCAGCTCGCTGATTATGCTGCTGGCGCAGATGGGCATTGTGCTTTCAATCTCGCGCACGGCAAACATTGAAAGAACATAGTTTAAACCCACCTATGCCTTCGGCGGCGCGGTTTTGCGCGAAAACGCCGCGGGCAGAAGGGCTTTTAAAGGAGTAAATATGAAGGTACTGCTCGCAGGCGGCGGAACCGCCGGCCACATCAACCCGGCATTGGCAATTGCAGGGTATATAAAGCAAAAACAGCCTGAGGCTCAAATCCTTTTTATCGGCAACAAAACCGGTATGGAACAGCGCCTTGTAAAAAACGCAGGCTATGATATAAAGTCAATCACCATCAGCGGTTTTCAGCGCAGCCTGTCGCCAAAGAGTATGGTCGCTAACGCAAAAACCGTTAAGAGAACCTTTACTTCCTCGGCTGAGGCAAAGAAGATTATCGCGGAATTCGCTCCCGATATCTGTATCGGCACAGGCGGCTACGTTTCGGGACCTGTTGTCCGCACCGCGGCAAAGATGGGAATTCCCTGCATTATTCACGAGCAAAACGCCTATCCCGGCGTTACCAATAAAATGCTCTCACGCCGCGTAAAAAAGGTTATGGTGGCGGTTGAAGCCGCAAAAAAATACTTTGAAAAAGCCGATGTCGTAATCACGGGCAACCCCGTCCGCGGAGAGATTTTGACCGCAGATAAGCAAAAATCGCGTGAAAAGCTCGGGCTTGATAACCGTCCGCTTGTGCTGTCGTTCGGCGGAAGCTTAGGCGCTCAAAGGGTTAACGAAGCCGCGGCTGAGCTTATCGCGAGGAGCGCTGCTGACGGTAAATACCAGCATATACACGCCTACGGCGGCAACAACGAATCGTTTTTGGAATTGCTTAACGAAAAGGGTGTTAACCTGCCCTCGTGCCCGAATCTCGACATCAGACCGTACATTGACAATATGAACGAGTGTATGGCGGCGGCTGACCTTGTAATCTGCCGTGCCGGAGCGATCACGCTCAGCGAAATTCAGGCAATGGGCAAGCCGGCAATTCTTATTCCGTCCCCGAACGTTGCGGAAAACCACCAGTATCACAACGCCATGGCGCTTGTAAACAAGGGCGCTGCGGAGCTGATTGAGGAGAGCGATTTGAGCGGAGAAACGCTCATAAGCACCGTTGACACAATGCTCGGAAACCCCGAAAAGCTCCGTCAAACCGGAGAAAACTGCAAGAAAATGGCGATAACCGACGCCAACGAAAGGATTTATTCCGTCGTTAAAAAGGTTCTTAAATTAGTTTAACACTCGGCACGCTGACAGCATAAAATGAACTGAGATTCATTTAGAGGGTGTTAGTGTGTCAAAGCTGCTTGTTACGGGACGCAAAAAACTGTCGGGCGAGGTAAGTGTTCAGGGCGCTAAAAACAGCGTTCTGCCTATCCTTTCGGCGACACTGCTCGCGAGGGGAGAGACCGTTTTATACAACTGTCCCGACCTTTCCGACGTTGAGGATTCCGTAAATATACTTCGTTACCTCGGCTGTAAGGCCGAGCGCAGCGGTCAAACCCTCGTGATTAACACCGACGGCTTTAACCGCTGTGATGTTCCCGATTCGCTCATGCGAAAAACGCGCGGCTCAATCATATTTTTGGGCGCGGTGCTCGCCAAAACAGGCAGGGCAAAGCTCAGCCTGCCCGGCGGCTGTGAAATCGGCTTACGCCCGATTGATATGCACCTTTCTGCACTTAAAAAGCTCGGCGCGGAAATCCGCGAACGCCGCGGCTGTATCGACTGCCGTGCGCCATACGGACTTAGCGGAGCGAAAATTTCGCTCGACTTTCCGAGCGTCGGCGCGACGGAACAGGTCATTATCGCCGCGTGTTTAGCTCACGGCGCAACCACGCTGACAAACGCCGCCAGAGAGCCTGAGATTGCCGATTTGGCAGACTTCCTGAATTCCTGCGGAGCAAGGATTTACGGCGCAGGCGAGGGCGAAATTTTAATTGAGGGCACGGGCTCGCTTTCGGGCTGCGCCCACAGCATTATTCCCGACAGAATAGCCGCGGCAACCTTTATGTCGGCAGCGGCGGCGACGGGTTCGGAAATTGTACTTACAGACGTAATTCCTGCCCACCTCGGAGCGGTTATCTCCGCGTTTGAGGATATGGGCTGCAAAATAAAAACCGACGGCACAAAGCTGAAAATAACCGCTCCTGCGAGCTTAAAGCCGCTTAAGGCGGTCAGCACAATGCCGTACCCGGGCTTTCCGACAGACGCGCAGGCTCCGCTGATGGCAGCCGCCTGCGTTGCGGACGGAACCTCGGTGTTTACCGAAAATATATTTGAAAACCGTTTCCGTCACACGCGCGAGCTCGCCCGAATGGGCGCGGAGATAAAAACCTGCGGCAGAGTTTGCGTGGTGTACGGCAGAGACAAATTATACGGCGCAAAGGTCGATTCCACCGACCTTCGCGGAGCGGCGGCGCTTGTTGTAGCCGCGCTTTGCGCCGAGGGAAAAACGCGCATAGGCTCGCTTAGATACCTCGAAAGAGGCTACGAAAACCTCGAGCTGTCGCTTTCCTCGCTCGGCGCGGATATTAAAAAAATATAAGACTTATAAAAAAAGGAAAGGGGGATTGCCCAAAATGAGCGACATTTCTTCAAAAGAAAAGCGCGAGCTTGCAAAACAGCGCAGAGAAGCCGCAAAGCAGGCTCAAAAATATCATAAGGAACAGAAAAAAAGGGCAAAAAAATCCTCTGACGCCACTCAGCATGTAAAGCTGCCCAAGCGCAAAAAGCCGTCCGGAAGTAAAATTGAAGAGGCGGTTAACTCGGGCAGAACAACCAAATTTGAAAAAATCAGCCGTGAAGAAAAATTCAGGCGCGAGAGCGAGGAGCGAATCCGCAACCTCAAGCCGCAGGATTTTGAGGACGGCTATTACATAGACGAGTACAGCGAAAAAAAGCGCAGCGAACGCCGCGCAAAGGTTATCCGCAAGCAGGAGCAGGAGGTTATCAGGCGCAACAAAAAGCCGATTACCCAAAAGCAGGCGCGTAACCGCAGAATAATTATAGCAACGGCAATTCTCCTTACGGTTCTTGTTGTCGGAGCTGTGCTCAGCCTTACGGTTCTTTTCAAGACTGAAAAAATCGACATTGAGGGCGACGAGTATTACTATGAGGATCAGATTATCGCGTTCAGCAACGTAAGTCTCCAGCAGAATATCTTTTTGGCGGCTATCGGCGGAACTCCGCAGGAGATTGTAAAAAATCTTCCCTACGTTGAGGACGCGAAAATCGGCTTTGCCGTACCCGATACCGTCACCATTAAAATAACAAACGCTCTGCCGTCATACTATGTAAAGGACGGGGACAAGTATCTCATTATCAGCTCAAAGGGCAGGGTTCTCGACACCGAAACCGAAGAGCCCGAGAACGCCGCGGAGCTTATCTGCAACGATTACAAGAACAAGGAAATCGGCAGTTATATTGAGTTTGAGGACAAGTCCGTGCCCGATATCCTCGAGAGCGTGGCGAACAGCCTAAAGGCGAACGGACTTGACAATATCAAGGCTTTTGACGTCACCGACACCTCGGCAATCACAATTGACTACGCAGGTAAAATCAAGATTAATATCGGCGTTGCCGAGGATATCGACTATAAAATCAAGACCGCTGCGGCGATTATCACCCAAAAGCTCGACCCGAACAACACAGGTCAGGTTTACGGTACGCTCGACGTTTCGACATCGAGCAAGAACAAAATGTCGCATTTCAAGCCTGCCGAGACTACTCCGGCAACCGAGCCTTCCACAACTGCTCCGGCACAAGATACAAACGGCGGTACAACGGATTGGAACGCTAATGCCGACAATAGTTATGACGCGAACGCAGGCGCAAATAATTATGATGCAAATACCTATGATAACGGTGCGGTTTACGACAACGGCGCGTCATACAATAATAACGCCGGCGGAGTTTACGACAACGGCTACGCCAACAATACCGCCGGTAACGGAAACTATTACGCGGGCGACCTTGGCGGAGGCGGAGCCGACGGCGCAGCGCCTTACTAAAGACTTGTCTGCACCAAGCACTGAAAATGAAATAATTTCAACGAAAAATATCAAGAAAAAAAGCACAAAACCATTGATATTTTTTAACAAGTGTGTTACTATATAAAATGCAGAATAGTAAATTAGGATATTATGCGACTTTTTATAGAGACCTATAAGGATTTTTAAGGAGGATAACAAAATGGCTTTTGAGCTTGAACTGGAAAATGAGTATATGCCTAAAATTAAAGTAATCGGCGTCGGCGGAGGCGGCGGAAACGCTGTAAACCGCATGGTTGCCATGAACATTAAAAACGTTGAATTTATCGCTATCAACACCGACGGCCCGGTTTTGAGACTTTCCAAGGCTTCGCAGAAGGTTCAAATCGGTGAAAAGCTCACACGCGGTAAGGGCGCAGGCGCAATGCCTTCAATCGGCCAGAGCGCCGCTGAGGAGAGCAAGGAAGAAATTGCCGAGCTCCTCAAGGATACCGATATGGTATTCGTAACCGCAGGTATGGGCGGCGGCACCGGTACAGGCGCGGCTCCTGTAATCGCAAAAATTGCCAAGGATATGGGCATTCTCACAGTAGGCGTTGTTACAAAGCCTTTTGCTTTTGAGGGCAAAAAGAGAATGACTCAGGCTGAGCAGGGTATCGCGGAGCTCACTCCCTGCGTTGATTCGCTTATCATTGTTCCTAACGAGGGACTTAAAAAGGTTTCGGATGAGCCTATCACACTCCTTAACGCTTTCGAAATTTCCGACGACGTTCTCCGTCAGGGCGTTCAGAGTATCTCAGACCTCATCCTGCTTCCCGGTCTTGTAAACCTCGACTTTGCCGACGTTACCTCGGTAATGAAGGACGCAGGCTACGCTCATATGGGTATGGGCAAGGCTTCCGGTAAGGACAAGGCTAAGGTTGCCGCTGACAAGGCTATTTCAAGTCCGCTGCTCGAAACCTCAATCGACGGCGCGAAGGGCGTTATCATCAACATCACAGCTTCATCAGATGTAAGCCTCGAGGATATCGACACAGCTTCTACCATGATTAAGGACAAGGTTTCCGAGGACGCGAACATCATCTGGGGTGCTGTTATCGACGACAAGATGAACGACGAGATGAGCGTTACAGTTATTGCGACAGGCTTCGGCACAGACGGCGTTCCGTCAAATCCCCAGCCTACTATTGACAATGTTATAGTTGACACTTCCGAGGACGACAACACCTCAAAGGCAACTAAGGACAAAACCGATGACGACGATGACACCTTCTACGACATCATGTCAATCTTCAATAAATAATCAAAGCATAAAAATGCCGGCGTGATTAACTTCACGCCGGTTTTTAATTTATCAGTTTTCCATCTGCTTGCCCAAAAAAGCTGCCGCTGACTGCGCCAGTTTAATCTCGGGCGCTGAAGGCACCTTCATACTGTCTGAGCTGAGCATTACTACCGCGCCCATAACGTCGCCCGAGGCGATAATCGGGTAGATCACCGCGGCGTTTTGCTCGATTCCCTCAATCGGCTGAACATTGTTTAGCGTGCGCTCGGTCGCAGAGTAGCTCTTGCGGTTGTCCATATAGTTTTCGAGCACAGGGCTGATTCGCCGCTCCAAAAACTCCCTTTTAGAAACTCCCGCCGCCGCGATAACATGGTCGGTGTCGCAAATCAAAGTCGGCAGCGAGCTAATCCTCGCGATAACGTCGGCATATTGCCCCGCGAACTCCGACAGCTCCCCGACAGGCGAGTACTTCTTAAAAATAACCTCCCCGTCGGTAGCAGTGTAAATCTCCAGCGGGTCGCCTTCTCGAATACGCAGTGTCCTGCGGATTTCCTTTGGGATAACGACCCTGCCCAAATCATCAATTCTCCTGACTATTCCCGTAGCCTTCATATCTAAAATCTCCCTCATAATTTAATATTTAGCAAAATCCTTGCACGAATATTGTTTGAGTTACAAATATTTTTATGCGTAAAAGGTTGTGGGATAAACTGGAAGTTATTTTTGAGAAAATATTATTTTTATATTGACAACGTGTCAGAATAGATGTATGATAGAACTGCTGACAGAGTGTCAGAATGAATTTTGTCAATCATTAAATTGATATCAATACAAAGGAGAGTTAATAATGAGCAAAAAGTTAGTAGCATATTTTTCCGCAAGCGGAACGACCGCAGCGGTTGCCGAGAATTTGGCAAAGGCTGCAGGCGCAGATTTGTATGAGATTAAGCCTGCTGTTGCCTACACAAGAGCTGACCTTAACTGGCAGGATAAAAACTCGCGCAGTTCGGTTGAAATGCGCGACAAAAGCTCGCGCCCCGAGCTTGCCGATACAAACGCGAATATCGCGGAGTACAACACAATTTTTGTCGGATTTCCCGTTTGGTGGTATGTCGCCCCGACTATTATCAACAGCTTTTTAGAGGCTTATGATTTCAGCGGAAAGAAGGTTGTTCTGTTCGCGACCTCAGGCGGTTCGGGCTTCGGAAAAGCTGTTTCAGGCTTGCAGCCGAGCGCTCCTAAAGCTGAAATTGTCGAGGGAGAAATTCTCAACGGCAGACCGAACGGAGCTAAGCTTAAGGCTTTTGCCGATAAATATTAATCTCACAGTGAGCCGCCCGTGTTGGGCGGTTCATTTTGCGTTTGAGTGCATAATTGGTCTAATTGCCTTGAAAAACCGCCTGCCGCGTGATATATTATTATATAGTCTTTTATTTTCATAAATTCCGGAGGGGAATGTATGAGTGCGGTCAAAAAGGTATTAATGATATATAACGGTGCAAGCCTGATTTTGCGGATAATTATCGGCATTGTCATCGGCGTGGTACTCGCGCTGATTGTGCCGCAGGCGGAGTGGATTTCTATGCTCGGCAATTTGTTTGTCGGAGCGTTAAAGGCGATTGCTCCGGTGCTTGTCGCGGTTCTTGTCGCGGCTTCGCTGTGCCAGGACAACGCAAAGCTCGACCGGCGGTTCGGCTTGGTAATCTTCTTTTACATCCTCTCAACATATTTGGCGGCAGTTGCGGCGGTTACCGCGAGCTTTATTTTTCCGCAGACAATTACGCTTACCTCGGAAGTTGCAAAAACCGAGATTGCCGCTCCCGGCGGACTGGGAGATATCGTCCGCGGACTGCTCAACAGCATAATCGCCAACCCGATAGAGGCGCTCTCAAACGGCAACTACCTCGGAATTTTGTTCTGGGCGGTAATAATCGGAATGGCGCTAAAGCGCTTTGCAAGTGAAAATACTCAGGAGCTTATGCGCAATTTGTCCGACGCGGTAACGCAGGTTGTACGCTGGATAATCAACCTCGCGCCGTTCGGCATACTCGGCTTGGTTTTTACCGCGGTGTCGGAAAGCGGATTTGATATTTTCGTAACCTACGGCAAGCTGATGCTTTTGCTCGTCTGCACAATGCTGACGGTGGCTTTTGTGATAAATCCGCTGATAGTGGCGCTGTCGCTTAGAAGCAATCCTTATCCGCTTGTGTTACGCTGTATAAGGGAAAGCGGACTGACCGCGTTCTTTACGCGCAGCTCGGCGGCGAATATTCCGGTTAACCTTAACCTCTGCGAAAGGCTTGGACTCGACCGCGATATGTATTAAGTATCAATTCCGCTCGGCTCGACAATAAATATGGACGGCGCGGCGGTCACTATTACGATAATGGCGTTGGCGACGGCGCATACGCTGGGTATTGAGGTGTCGCTGCCTACGGCAATTCTTCTGTCGTTTTTGCCGTCACTCGCGGCATGCGGAAGCTCAGGCGTAACAGGCGGCTCACTGCTGTTAATTCCGATGGCGTGCTCGCTGTTCGGAATTCCCGACACGGTGTCAATGCAGGTGGTCGGCGTAGGCTTTATCATCGGCGTAATTCAGGACAGTATGGAGACCGCAATTAACTCCTCGGGAGACGTGCTGTTCACCGCGACGGCGGAATATGTGCACTGGAAAAAGCAGGGCAAAAGCCTGCCGACCTTCCTCGGCGGAACAACCGAGGTCGACTGCTGAGATAGTTTAGGAGGAAATTATGACGGAAGTTTTAATGTATAACATCGACGATAGCAAACGCTTAAAGATAAAGCTGCTCTGCAACAAGCTTAATATAAGAGCGAGAGAGGTTGAAAAATCCGAATTCGGCTTGAAAATTTCAACCCTGCTCGGACTTGACGACGACAAAACGGTTAAGCCCGATTCGGACTTTGACGGCGAAATGCTGTATCTGAGCGACTTTTACGGCTCAATGCTAAACATCTTTTTGAACCAGCTTAAACGGCAAAAAACGCCTGTAGCGCTTAAGGCGATTAAGACCGAGGCAAACATCGGCTTTACCTCTTACGAGCTTTACAAGGAGCTCTGCGAGGAGCACAAGGCGCTTAACTGAGAATTTAATGGGGATAGACGGAAATGAGTAAATCAAAAACAATAGTTTCGCTGATAATGAACGCGCTGATTGTGATTTGCACGGCGGCAATTGTCGTGTCGTACTTCACAGGAAAGCCGGGTGTGCTGATAAGGAACGGCTACGAGTCGTTCAAATTCTTTACGACCGACTCAAATATTTTAAGCGCGATTGCGGCGTTGATTGTGCTAATATTCGATATTAGAATTTTAATCGGTAAAGATAAAGAAATCCCTCACTGGGCGGTGATGGCAAAGTACATCGGCACAACCTCGGTAATGCTGACCTTTGCCACGGTAATGCTGTTCTTAGGCCCTATGTTCGGCTATTACTTTGTGCTCAAGGACACGGCGTTTTATATGCACTTTGTCGGACCGTTGCTTGCGCTGTTGTCGTTCTGGCTGTTTGAGACAAGCTATATCATTCCTAAGCGGTTTATTCACCTTGCGGCGATTCCTATGGCGATTTACGGCGTGGTATATGTTATAGAAGTTTTGGTAATCGGAGAGTTTGACGGCTGGGATGATTTTTACGGCTTCAATACAGGCGGAAGATGGTATTTGTCCATAGCGGCGATTTTGCTGGGTACATACCTGCTCGCGATAGTAATAAGGCTTTTGCACAATTACGCAGTAAAAAAAACACATTGAAAAGTCGATAAACTGATTTGCGGTTTCAGCTTAATAATTTTGAAAAAATTTCAAAAAAAGCCTTGACATTTCGGCCGATAAGTGATATGATAGTAACCGTCGCTGAGAGATAAGGCGAAACGCTGAAGCGACACAGGCATAAACGTGGGAGCATAGCTCAGCTGGGAGAGCATCTGCCTTACAAGCAGAGGGTCATAGGTTCGAGCCCTATTGTTCCCACCAAATGGCCCGGTAGTTCAGTTGGTTAGAACGCTAGCCTGTCACGCTAGAGGTCGACGGTTCGAACCCGTTCCGGGTCGCCATTTTTGCCTCTGTAGCTCAGTCGGTAGAGCAGGGGACTGAAAATCCCCGTGTCGATGGTTCGATTCCGTCCGGAGGCACCAAATATGCGGATGTAGCTCATCTGGTAGAGCGCCACCTTGCCAAGGTGGAGGTAGCGGGTTCGAGCCCCGTCATCCGCTCCAAAAAGAAAAGACACCCACAGGGTGTCTTTTCTTTTTGGTTTGCGGATAGGGGCTCGAAGGCGACCGTGCCGAGCGCAGCGAGGTAAAAACATCACAGTGTGATGTTTTTAGGGAGAGAGCTACACGAACATATCCATTTTGACACACCGCATAAAACGAGCAGGAAGGATACACATTACGCAGGCATACGTCATCTGCTCCACAGGGTGTCTTTTCTTTTTGGTTTGCGGATAGGGGCTCGAAGGCGAGCGTGCCGCCGCCAGGCGGCAAAAACAGTGCGGTGCACTGTTTTTAGCGAGAGAGCCACGCGAACATTACCAATTAAACACGCCGCATAAAACGAGCAGGAAGGATACACATTACGCAGGCATACGTCATCCGCTCCACAGGGTGTCTTTTCTTTTTTGGAACAAGCGTCAAGATGACGGGGCTCGAAGGCGACCGTGCCGAGCGCAGCGAGGTAAAAACATCACAGTGTGATGTTTTTAGGGAGAGCGTTAAGCCCACAGTATAGCTAATCACACACCGCATAAAACGAGCAGGAAGGCGACACATTATACGAATAAACGTCATCCGCTCCATATGCTCCAAAATACAAAGTTATTTGAGAACCTTCTCAACGTCAACCGCAGCTTTGCCGAAAGGCTTGTAAACGCCATTAAAAAGATAGCCGCTAACCTCCGCAATTTCTTCAAAGAAAATCCGCTTGAAGCTAAGACCGAATACGGACAGGCTCTGCTTGAAGCTATGAACAAGGTCGAAAACCGTGTGCAGGAGCTATGGGATGAAGCCGTCGCGCAGGGTATCAGGGCGGAAAAATCTGAGAGCAACAATAATATTTGGTATTCGGATAGAACGTCATTTGCTGAACAAGTTGATAAAGCGCAAACAAGTTCTTGGAATAACAGAAACGCCTTATTTGTATCAGATACGCCTGACATACTGTTAGACTTAGGATTGAAACAACTTCCTGTTCTATATACAAAAGCACATCTGATGGAAGCTCTAAAACCAAAATCAAATAATAATTCTCATTGGCACGGATTAACTTCTGAACAAGTTAAATTAATGCCGGAAATCTTAAAATCGCCAGCTATTATTATGGATTCATTAAGTACATCAGATGATATAGTAGTAATTTCTGATTATCTTGATAATGATGGAGCTCCTATTGTTGCGGTAATTCATACAAACGGGCAGGGAATATATGAATTGCAGACACAACCGAGTAACTTTGTTAAGAGTTATTATGGTAAAGATAAAGGTTTTGAAAGCTATATAAAGAGAGCTTTAACAAATGATAAGATACTTTATATAAGTAAAGAAAAAAGCCAGAGTCTATATCGGCAGATTGGGCTCCAATTGCCCAATGGCTTCAATAAACTTGGCTTTAATAAAATTATACGCCAAAGTAATAGTATTGTCAATACATTATCTCAACAAAATTCCGACCGTTTCGACGCCGACTACCTCTCAGCGGTAGAGCGCGGCAATATGGCAACCGCTCAGAAAATGGTTGACGAGGCAGCAGGGTACACCTCTCCTAAGCTATATCACGGAACAAAGAACTTTGGATTTACTGAGTTCGACCTTGTTTTAAAAACAAAACCATAGACTAAACTCCTTTTTTCTGCTATTATTAAGTTAATAAACGCGATATTAAATTTCAGAACGGGGAATGGGTTATGGGAAAATTCAAAGTTATTCGCGCACAGGAAGAATACCAGCGTGCAGGTGCGTATTCGGTCAGAATTCAGGGGATGAACCGCAAACATCATATTTCGCTCAGAGAGGAATTCGACGAGCACGACGGAGTGGAATGCAAATACATAGTACTGCTCGACGACGAATACCCCGTCGCAACCTGCCGATTTTATCCGCTCAGCGAAAGCTGCGTGTTGGTGGGACGGGTTGTTGTTTTGCCCGAATACAGAGGTAAAGAGCTCGGAAGAAAGGTGATTTGCGAGGCCGAAAAGTGGATATCGGAGCTCGGTTATTCAGAGGTCGTAATCGACAGCCGCCTTGTTGCTGAGGGGTTTTATAAAAAACTCGGTTATTCGCGAGAGAGCGACGAGGTCTTTAACAGCTGGAAATTTGAATGTGTGAGGATGTATAAAAGGTTAAAATGACGGAATTATATAAAGAAGGTGCGTTATGCCATTCGGAGATTTTATAATCAAAAGCAAGTCCGATTTGATTGACGCAATTAATGAATTCGGATTTTTGCCGTTTTTTGAAAATTCAATAGAGGGCTTTTCGATTGAGGAGCATATCGCGCCCGAATGTTGGTGGAATTCCTCTAACGGAGCGTGGAGCGCGTGGGAATGGAAGGGTCCTATAATAAAAGAGACAGGCTGCGCCTACGGCAAGTTCTTTGAGAAAAAGGCTTGCTATATCAGCCCTGAATGGTTTCCTGACTTTGCAAATTACCGCCGTGACGGTTACGACTTTGACGCGCGTTATGACGACGGCTTGGCGCCGTATAAGGACAAGCTGCTTTACGATTTGGTCGAGGGCAATTCTCCTGTAATTTCAAAACAGCTTAAACAGCTCGGCAATTACAAAAAGGGCGGCAACAAGGGCTTTGATACCATCATTACACGCCTACAGGCGCAGTGCTACGTCACAATCAGCGACTTTGTGTATATGAAGGATAAATTCGGCAAGCCTTACGGCTGGGGCGTTGCGGAGTATTCCACGCCCGAAAGCTTTATGGGTGAGAGCTTCACCGAGAAGGTGTATAGCTGTCCGCCCGAAAAATCATACGAGAAGCTTTTGAAACACTTTTGCTCTATGTTCCCGAACGCGGACGTTAAGGCTTTGCAAAAATTCATTAACTAAACGGAGAGAAAAATGAAAAAGAGTTTTACAATAAATGAAAAGGGCAACAGTATAAGATGCCTGATGTATTACGCTGACATCAAGGCGGTTCGCAGAGCGGTAATCTGCGCTCACGGCTTCGGCGGAAATAAAGACAACAAATCTGCCGAGAGGTTCTCCGACTACGTGCTGAAAAAGCACAAGGACATCGTGGTGATTACATATGACGCTCCTGCCCACGGCGAGGATGTTAAGCGAAAGCTGATGCTCGAGGATTGCTTTGAGTATATCAAAATCGTGACTGCTTACGTAAAATCGCGGTTTAAGACGGACGAAATTTATATTTATGCCAACAGCTTCGGCGCTTATCAGTACCTCAATTATATTTATGAAAACGGAAATTCCTACCGCAAGCTCGCGCTGCGCTGTCCTGCGGTAAATATGTACGATATCATCAGTGCCAAGATTACCTCTCCCGACGATATCAAGGCGCTGTCAAGGAACAAGCCGATACTCGTAGGCTTTGACCACAACGTAAAAATTGATAATAAGTTCATCGAAAAGCTCAAAGAAACGGATGTTTTTGCCCGTGACTTCAAAAAGTTTTCGGAGGATATAATTTTTATCCACGGAACAAAGGACAGCATAGTTGACTTTGATTTGTCAAAGAAGTTTGCCGATGAAAATAACATCAAGTTTGTCGCGGTCGAAGGGGCGGATCATATCTTCAAGGATCCTAAAAAGATGGATACGGCGATAAAAGAGATAGTCGAATTCTTTGGATTTTAAGTTTTTCAAAAAAATTTTAAGAAATTTATAAATCTCCTTAAATTTGTCAGGGTTTTGTCATAGTCTGTGTGTTATTATATAGCCACAGTCAAGGCAACAACAAAATAAAAAACAAAAGACTTGACCAAACGCTAAAAATAAGGAGAAATGAAAAATGAAAAAGACAAACGTAAAGACAAAGGTAATAGCAGGAATTATGGCAGCAATTTGTTCGGTATCGGCACTCGGAGCACTTTCGGCAGTAGGCGCGTCGGCGGCAGTAGTAAACAGCGCACCAATCTCGGCACAGGCTGCAAGCAAGAAGGTTTGCCTGTACACAGCATTCGGCAAGACAAGCTACGGCTACGACTGGGACTACAGAGCAAGCGGCACATCGGCAAAAATCAGCTGCACATATGATTTTAAGACAAATAAATATACATTCAAGGCAGTAGGTCAGTATGCAGGAGTAACAAACGCTGTTCTTAAGTACGCGACAATCGACGGCAAGTGGCACAATGTTCCCATCCGTTACACAACCGACAAGAACCTCAACGTTACGGGCGTTCAGACCGGCAAGGAGTATATCACAAACAACCGTTACTCCGGATAATTAAGCTAACTACTCACTTTTTCATAAATAACCTCACTATCAAAAGTAACAAACACAAAACGCGGAGAATAATTCTCCGTGTTTTGCTTTTAAAAACATTTTTGGTTTAATATATTGAAATGCAAAAATAAATGTGCTATAATATTATCCGTTAAAGAAAAATATATGGGCCATTAGCTCAGCTGGGAGCCCGAGTGGGTTGCTTACGCACCCCAAAACAATTTACAATTTCATACATTTGACATGGGCCATTAGCTCAGCTGGGAGCCCGACCGGGTAGCTTACGCACCCCAAAACAATTTACAATTTCATACATTTGACAAGGGCCATTAGCTCAGCTGGGAGCCCGAGTGGGTAGCTTACGCACCCCAAAACAATTTACAATTTCATACAATTGACAAGGGCCATTAGCTCAGCTGGGAGCCCGAGTGGGTAGCTTACGCACCCCAAAACAATTTACAATTTCATACAATTGACAAGGGCCATTAGCTCAGCTGGGAGAGCGCCAGGTTCGCAATCTGGAGGTCAGGGGTTCGATCCCCCTATGGTCCACCACCGTCGCCCGAGTTTGCTCGGGCGGTATTTCTATTATATTAACATCCCGATAAATCGAAATATATAGGTGATGATAAAATGATAAATAAACTATTTGAAAAACTATCCGAATTTGATCAGGTCGAGGCAATCGCGCTCGGCGGTTCCCGTTCGGGAGAAAACTATGATGAAAAATCCGATTATGATGTGTATGTTTACATCACAGCGCCAATCGGAGAAGAAAGCAGACGCGCATTATTGGCTGATTACTGCCAATCTATGGAGATTGGAAACCATTACTGGGAATACGAGGATAACTGTGTTCTGAACAATGGAATCGACATCGACATCCTTTACCGCGATCTGGACGAATTTTGTGACGGTGTTGCGAAAGTTGTGGAAAGGTTTGAGGCATACAACGGATATACTACCTGTATGTGGCATAACCTTTTGACCTGTAAAATTGTTTGCGATAAGTACGGAAGGCTTTGGAACGCCAAAAAACGCTTTTCCGTTCCTTATCCCGAAGAACTCCGAAATAACATCATCAAAAGAAACACAGCTCTTTTATACGGCGCTATGCCCGCATACTCCCTGCAACTGAAAAAGGCGAACGGCAGAAATGACAGGGTAAGCGTTGTTCACAGAACAGCCGCCTTTTTGGAATCGTATTTTGATGTGATTTTCGCATTGAACAAGCAAACGCATCCGGGAGAAAAGCGATTGATTGAGCTTTGCAGAAATCATTGCACTATTCTTCCTGAGCACTTTGAAGAAAACCTCAACCGACTTTTTGACGATATGCTGATACACAGCGATAATCTGACTGAAGATTTGAATGCTATTATTTTAGAGCTTAAATCAGTGATGATACGGGAGAGTTTATGATATTATCCACCAAATTCTGATTTGTTGTTTTAGAGTATAAAAAGTAAAAACCCGCCTGCTCACGCGATGTGAACAGGCGGGGAATTTTTATGCCGTAATCGGAATATTCTCTGTTTCCTCCATACCGAGGAAGAACTGGCGGATATTCATATTCAGCTCTACATTTAGTTCATAGTTTCGGTAAACGTCAACGCGTTTGATCATCGAATTTACTATCATCTTTTTTGCTTCAATGGTAGCACTGTCATAAAGGCTTGACCACGAAATGATTTCGTCATATTGGTCGTTCAAATCTTTAATGAGCGTTTTTGAGGATTCTACATCAAGTTCAGCCTTTTCGCACTGTGCTTTCAATAATTCAGATTTTTTCTCGGAATCCTCGACGAGCCCTGCCAGCATAGACTGTGAAAAAGCACTCTCGCCCTGAATCGACTTTACAACCTCCTCACGGAGCTTGTTCAGCTTTTCAAGCTCTTTGGCATACTCAGACTGAGTGCGTTTGAGGTTTGCCTTTCTGACTGCAAGCTCTTCCTTGTAGCGTGAGTTGATGATGGCACTCTTGGGAACGCCCTTAATACGGTCAAAGATTTCTTTTACGACTTTCTCTACCATGCTGTCGAGCTTGTGTTGTATATATGCGGACTGCCCTTCGCACGGCGTGATCTTACGTGTCTTTCCGTAACAGACATAGCGAACTCGAGGTTTTTTGACCTTTGTGCCGTCGGCTTTGGTGTAACACTTATTCGCCGTGGATAAGTGCAGCCTCGCTCCGCAGTGTCCGCAGAACACATTGCCGGACAACAAGGCGTTGCCCTTCATATTCATCGGCACACGCGGTTTGTTTTTCAGAACGTCGGCACGCTGCCGCAGAATCTCTTGTGCTCTGTCGAATTGTTCCTGAGAGATGATTTGTAGTTCGGGAATAAACGGCGATCGGCTGTCACCGCTTCGCAGATAACCGGTGTAGGTTGGATTGTGCAGCACGTTGCGGATTGTGTTGTACGACCAGCGGTTGCCCGTGGGATTGGAATAACTGCCGTTATTGAGAAAATTGGCGACTTTCTGAACGCCCAAGCCCTCTTTGGTGTACTTATCGAAAATCAAGCGGACAATAGCAGCGTCCTCCTCTTTGACCTTCAAATCGTACAGCTCGTGCTTTCGCTTATTCAGCCTGCCGCTTTTGACGAGCATATAGCCAAGTGCTGCGTTACCGCCCTTGTAGTGCCCTTCCTCTACCATCTGACCAAGACTTGTGCGTGTACGGATAGAGGTCTTTTCGCTCTCACCGTCAGCTTGCCAAAAGCGGATATAGTTGAGCAGCTTGTCGATATGATTATCAAAGCGCTGTTCACCCTCCTGCGTGCTCCATACCTGAATACCGTTTTTGACGAACCATTCTACAACAAACGGCGTTTCGTCTGCGATACGTCCGATTCGGTCGAACATGAACACAAGGAGGATATCGAACTTCCCCTTGCGGGCAAGCTCCTTGATAGCCTGTATTTTATCACGGTTCTCGGCACGGATCTTATGACCGGATACGCCGTCCTCCTGTTCCTCGTGAACGATCGTCCATCCCATCTTATCGGCAAATCGGTGACAGGCTTTGCGCTGCATCGGGATATCCGCTTCATTATTATTGTCATAATCTACCTGTTTGTCTGTCGAAACACGGTACAAACAGCAAACTCTGTTTTTCTCCATTACGATACCTCCTTATCTGATACCATCATTTTATCAACAGATTGATCGCTCCGACAAATGTACGAGGTATCTGCGCAGGTGAGCAAAATACCCCTGATATTTCCGAATAAGTCGGTATTAGGTTCTTTTGCAAACGAGATACAGACGCGGTGTCCGTCGATAAAACGGTACTGCTTGGTGTGGTCATTTATATCGGTTTTCATTTATCTCACCTCTCCCTGTCACGCTGGCGGCGCAGATATTTGTTGTAATGTTCAACCGCCTTGACGATATAATCTTCTGTCTGCTTGACGGTGTAGTTCTTCGGAACAAAAGCCCGAACGCGCTCGGCGGGAATTTTCAGCATTTCACGCTGATTTGGCTTCTCTGTTGCCATCAGCTTGTCAACATATTGCATTGTGAGTGTTCCGTTGTGCATTTCCTTGTGCATATGAAATGCCTGAGAATAGGACGGCGTGCAGTCATCACGCTCGATAACATCCAGCAGATAATACTGCATATTAACACTGAGGTAGGACAGCTCCACACCTACGGAAAAGGCGATTTTGCCCTCGTCCATCAGCTCGAGCAATTCGGGTATAAGGTTAGTTAAGCGGATATAGCGCTGAATTTGATTGCGGCTTTCTCCGGCTTCAATCGCAATGATTTTGTCCGTTCGTAACTTTGTCCCAACTTGGGACGAAGTTAAGTCGGTGCGCTTGCCCTGACGTTTCAGAGCGTCATATTTCAATTTGTAAGCAAACGCTTTCTCCGACGGCAGAAGGTGCTCCCTGTGAAGGTTGCTGTCCACCACCATAATCGCTGCTTCGTCACGGCTGACGGGACGAATAAAGGCAGGAACTTCTGTGAGCCCTGCCTTCTGCGCCGCACGGAAACGGCGGTGTCCGGATATGATTTCGTATTCGTCGGTTGTGTTTTCCAACGGTCGTACAATCAGCGGCGTCATAATGCCCTGCTGCTGAACGCTCTCGATTAAGCTGTTCATTTCTTCGTTGTCGAGCACCTGATAAGGGTGGTCTCTGAATTCGTGTAATTTGTTGATTGATATATTGGTCATCTTTCATATCTCCTTTGTTTCGTTTTATTTTGGTGATAATATTTGTACTTGTACCTGCCTTGCTCCAGTTGCTTTTCCTGTTCGATCAAAGCACGGAGTCGAGGCACTTTGTTTTCAATGCGCCCGCAGATAATAAGCTGCTTACGCAAGGGTGTTAGCTTCTTTGTGATTTCTCTGCATTGTTCTTTTAGAGAATAATCTTCTTCGGGTGTTTTCGCTCTGCGTATTCGGTTACGGATATGCTGCCGCTCAGTTTCATAAGCCTTGATTTGTTCAGCAATCTTTTTTCGGCAAGATACAAAATCCTCTGCGCACTCCACGTTGTGGTCACGGAGAAAATGATATTCCGCCAGCGTTCGGTCGAGATTCTGTATTTCCAATCTCAATTCGGGCGAAACAGGACGGTAATCTCTTTTTTGAACGTTGTTGCCTGTGATAAGCTTTGCGATAGTGATGATAAGCTCAAACAGCGCCGTGATAACATCGGGCTCTGTTCTTTTCTCAAAATCTCTGATTCTCACAATCAGCGGTTGGCGCTGATAATACGATTTCGGTGTATAGAAATCCACGAAGTATTTATCTTCACGCTGAGATTGCAGCCGTCTGAGAATCGCTTCTCTGGTGTAATCCTTGCCAAGACTGCTTAACCTAACAGGTTTCAGCCAGTCGGGAGCGATCACGGAAGGATGCTGATATTTAAAAGTCCGCACAAACTGATATCCGAGCGAACGGAGATACAATTCAAAATCAAATGCCTTGATGGTACAGGCTAAGGCTTCATCAACATCGTGTCGCAGCATATCCTTGTGTGGTATCCGTCCGCTTTTGCGTACCCAATACGCTTTGTCGCCGCCGTAGAACGGAGCGTTTTCAAGAATAGATTTACCATACTCACGACAGACCTCATCTGAAATCTCACGCAGCTTGTAATGGTCGGAAATATGATTTTCAAATTTTTTACCGGTGCGAAAGGAAACGCTGTTTAGGACAATGTGATTATGAATATTTGAGGTATTTAGATGTGTCGTTACGACAACCTCATAATCATCGCCCCACATACGCTTGGCGGTTTCAATTCCGATTCGGTGTGCTTCTTCGGGCGTGACCTCACCTGACCGAAAACTCTGATAACCGTGATACGCCACATTACCGCCGAGCTTACCGAAATGCCGCTTGGTGGTCATCATCTGTTCATAGGCTCGTTTCTTCGGGCAGTTGATTCCGCTGACATACATCGTTTGATCTGTCTTGTCGCTGTTCTCAACGTAATTGAGAGTGGCGGCTAAGTCATCATCAAGATATTTACGCTCAATAGTTTTGTCGGGATTCTCTGCGTAATTGATAACATCCTTTAGCCGTCCTTTGACGGGCCAGAAGCCTGTGGTTGCCACGTCGCTACCTCCTCACGGATCTGTGCCGTTGTGGATTTCTCAGGCAAAAGCAATTGCCGTTGGATTTCATCAACTGTTTCGAGCAACCGGTTCTCGGTATCAGGTGATACCTTATCGGCAACCTCGTCGCACAATCGGCAGAGCATTTGGTAGAAATCAAAAAAGACATCAGGCAGCACCGTTCTCGGTGCGTAACCCAATGTCCTTTGTCTGACATATTCGGATTGAGATAAGCCGCAGCTTTTGGCAAGCTTAGCTATCTTGTTCTTCTCGGACTGCGTAACACGCAGCTCGATTCTCGCTTTTTTATCTGTCATATTATTCCTTCTTTCATCGGGTGTTAGGGTGTCCCTAAAGATTTACAACAGCGTGGAGGCTGTTGTATTTGGAATTTGCCGTACAAATTCCCTGCTTGCTACAGTATAAGACAAACCCGCCCTGTGGTAATACGAGACGGATTCTGTTTGCCTTATGCTGTTGATTATAATACTGTCTTGATATGACGGCATTTTGCCGTCAATTTTAATATCGGTCTTGAAATTTGCCGTCATCGTGCCGTCAATCAAACAGCTTTAGGTCATCCAAAATATCCTGTTCGGCTTCTTCCTGCTGTTCTGCGCTTAAAGCAGGATTTACAGGTTGCAGAGCAAAGTTTGCTTTGGCAAAGCAAGCCCGCATTTCTTCACGGATAATGCTTCGGATATCTTCCTCGTGCTGTTCACGGGTGATTGATTGTAAATCTACATAATCTGCGATCGCATCTAACACAAACTGATTGCGGGATTGATACTTCTTTACGTCAAGCGTCTGCATATATTCTGCGAGAGCACGCTCTCGAGCGTCGGTCAAATCAAAACGCACTGTCATTTTATACACGTCCTTCATTCTTCGCCTCGGCTCTCAGATAAACGTCTGCAAGATATTCATAGCCTTTTGCGGCAGCACAGATGTCGTCTATGAACTTTACACGGTCGAGATTTCCGTGATAGAAATTCTTGATCAGGCAACCACCACCGCCGCAGACATAGAGCTTCATCGTGCTTTCATCATAGCCGTGTTCACGCAGGCGGCGGAAAATCTCGGCAACATATTCCTCCGTAATAGCGGTGATGATCTCTAAATCTGAAACGGGAATATCCGCCGTGCCTGTCTGCAACACCTCGTCGATAATATAGTCATTCAGCTCTCTGCGTGTTTTACGCATAAAGCCCTCACGAATAGCGAGAGTGCATTGATAAGTGCCGAACTTCTCAGTGAACATCTTTCCGCTTTGCGGCTTGCCGTTGACAAGGTAGAGCGTGTTCATCGTACCGTTGCCAATATCCGCTACCATACTCAACCCTTTGAGCGTTGACTTGATAGGCACGACCGCAGAATAACCCTGCGGATAGATTTTCACATCACAGATTCGGATATGATAACTTACATTCCGAAAAGCGAACTCTACCTCCTTGTTCTTTGACAGGTATGCGGCAAAATCTGCCTTCTGTCCGCTTGTCCAAGTCAAGGGTAAGCCTGCGGCGATAATCACTTCCGCTTCGGTAAGCCCTTCATCGGCGAGCTCTGTTGCGATAGCAGCGAGCGTAAGAATATAGTAGTCCTCATCGTTCTGCTTTTCGGGCAGAAACTCCTTATGACCTTCGCCGATCAGATAATACTTGCCGTTGTAGGTGAGCATATCCTTTGTAAACAGCGGCTCGCTGTCGTGGGTAGTGATACCCGTTTTAAAACAATGGTTAGCGGTTTTGATATTGCCGTAACCGTGGTCGATACCGATAATCTTAAAATTGTTTAGTGTTTTCATAAAATCATCCTTTCAGTTTTTCGTTGTAGGCGAGTATGTCGCCATAGAGTTTTGGGAAAGCAGGCAATACGCATTTCAAAAGATAGTTGCAGTAAATGCCGTACTTGCTGATCAGCTGCACGCAGCTGTGTTCTTCGCCGTCGTCGAGCAACAGGCAGTTGTCATCAATGCAGTTGCAGCACGAATGACGAACAATGCGGTTTACTCTGTCGGACAGCTCTTCGGTAATTTTCAGTACCATAGCTTGTATCTCCTTTCGTGTATTTTTGAGGGCTTTTCGTCCCTCTACTGTATTAAATACACGAAAATCCGAAAACTTAGGGTTTTAAGAAAACATAGTGAAAATCAAAAAGAAAACATAAAAAAACGGCTTGAATACTGAACAATCAGAATTCAAGCCGATATTTTTATAATTTGGAAAACATAAATTTCAAAAAAATTTTCAAAATCGGAGCAAAGGGCGTTTTATGGGACACTTGTTTTGGTAGACTTGATAGTGAGGATAGCCTAAATTGTCAAAGTGAACCCCAAATTTTTTCGATTTTTTTGCTCAGTTAGTTGAGGTTCACCTTGACAAAAGTGCAGGGTATATATTTGGATATTTCCAGATTTTCGGAGCCTTTTAACGCAGTCACCGCCCTAAGGCGGCTTGACCTTGACGGGTTGGTGAGAAAAATGCTACACTCGTCATTTTGAAGGCGAAAACGGTTGGATATTTCCGAGTTCCCGTCGCCTTCAAAAACTTTTCAGCATTTTTCTCAGCGTTCAGTCAAGGTTGACGGTTGGCGTGGTAGAATGATTTCGGTTACTGCCTGCGGAAAGCAGGTAATTATGAGCAGAATCAATTTATCACAAAGAATCATTATTGAAAGCGGAATTTATCAGCGATTGAATTTAACTGAAATTGCAAATAAGATCGGCATGTCAGTTACTGCGGTTTCCAACGAAATCAAGCTGAACCGAACTCCCGCCAAAGGATCTAAGCCGCACGGAAATGACTGCCGGTTTGCCAACGAATGCGAGGAAAAGAATCTTTGCTGCAACTTTGACTGCAAACGCAAATGTGTCTGGTGCTTTGACTTTAATTGCAGAGAACTTTGCAACAAGTACGACAACTCCCTTTGCTCTGTTCTCCAAAAGCCGCCGTATGTTTGCAATGTTTGTTCCCGCCGCAGGAATTGCAAATGCGACAGGTTTTACTACATGGCGAACCAAGCCGACGCGATGTCCAAAAAGCGTTATTCCAAGGCGCGAAAGAAAACTCACGCAAACAAGGACGAGTTGAAACGTATTGACTCGATTGTTTCCCCGCTGATTCGCAAAGGACAGCCGATTTCGCATATCTATGCGGAACACGGCGATGAAATCGGCGTTTCACCGCGCACCTTGTACCGTTACATTGACATGGGTTGTTTAAAGGTCAACAACTTTGATTTGCGCAGGAAGGTTTCTTACAAGCAGAGAAAAAAGAAGCGTGAAGAATCTGAGGCGTTTCAAAACCAGAAGTTCAGACAGACGCGAACCTACCTTGATTTTGTGAAATATATGGAGAAGCACCCTGATATTAACGTTGTTGAGATGGACACGGTTAAAGGATGCCGGGAGCAGGGAAAACGGATGCTGACGCTGCTGTTTCGCAAGACGAATTTGATGCTGATTATGCTGATGAGGGACGGCAAGGCGGCAACGGTTGTGGAACAGTTCGACTACCTGACAAGCCTTGTCGGGGTGGAAAACTTCCGCAAAATTTTCCCGGTTATCCTGACTGACAACGGCAGTGAGTTCAAGTACACACAGGAGCTTGAAAAGACGGATCAGGGCGAGCGAAGGACACGTTTATTTTACTGTGATCCGCAGGCATCTTGGCAAAAGGCTCAGCTTGAAAAGAACCACGAATATATCCGCTATGTTCTGCGTAAGGGCAAAAGCTTCAACCCTTACACACAGGACGATATGGTGCTTATGATGAACCATATTAACAGCACCAGACGGGAAAAGCTCGGGGGCAAATCTCCATTTGAAGCGGAAGATCGAAAGGAAGTAAAGCTTCTTCTGAAAATGCTGGGGTTACACGCGATCCCCTCTGATGAGGTCAATCTCAATCCCACATTATTAACAAAGTAATTTTACGATTTTGCGGGCAGTGACCGGCTATATTGTTTGAAATGGCAGGTCGGTTTCACTTTGACAAAATCGAGAGGCGGTCTGTCAGCTTTGCTATGCACTGATGATTGCCACATTAAGTAAAACCAGCTTCGTTTCCGCGTTTTGAACGTCGAAACTGGCTCAAATTTCAATCAGCTTGGACGAAATTGACTGCTAACGTGTTTTTACCTTAGCTTCACTTTTTCATTCAAGCATAGTGAGGATAGTGAGGATAGTGAGGATAGTGAGGAGGTGTTAGTTTTGGAAAAAATCAGCTTTTTCAGCGCCGATTTTCGTGACGGAAGAATACGAATCGGCAACAAAACTTACTCTGCCGGTACGTTCGCTACGCACCTTTTGAACCAATACTATAAGGATGATACGGCGGCTCGGTTGGCTGTATACAAACAATACAGCTGGCATTTATACGATACGATCTCTTCCGGTTATCTTGATAACAAAGACTTTTTGAAAGCGGGTTGGGAGATTCAGCAGATATTGCTGACCTTGCCCAAGCTGCAACCGTTCACTAAGCTGGATGTTGAAGCAGAGCGTATTAGAATATCTGAACTTTTTACAGAGGATAACGCAAACTTTATCCGAGAGTATTTCAATGCAAAGGCTCAGATTTTAGCTATGGGAATCAATGAATCCGCGTTGGATTTACTGCCGATCGAAATAGATGAAGTTCAGCAAAAAACAGCGGACAACCTACTTAATGATATGATGACAACGCTGACTTTCTATGATCGTATCAGCAACGATATGAGGGAAGCATTTGAGGGCTTAACCGAGTTTTGTAACAGACTAAATGAAGCGGAACGATTTGACGAGCCACACCTATTATCGATTGCGCTAGACATATTTGGCAACAAAAAGCTTGATGTAACATCCGAGTATGTCGCTATGCGAAAGACCGCTAAAAGCAAAACGATGGTTACAGCGAGAAGGATGTTTTTTGATAATTACTACAGCTTTGTTCTGACAGATTTCTTCGAGGGCTTGCACTACGGTCATTATCCGAGAAGGTGTCCAATCTGTAAGCGATATTTTTTGATGACTTCTGCAAGGCGACAGGTATATTGCAACGGAACCGCGCCTTACACGCTAAAAGGGAAGCCAATTACCTGCCGAAAATATGCGGCGAGGATGAAGGAAAAGGAACTTTCCGAAGGCAATCCAATCAATCCGATTTACAAGAGTCGCTGCTCTGCAATTCGTGTGGAACAAAAAAGAAGCACCATCACAGCAGAGTTTGCTGCAATGGCGCTGAAGGTTGCAAAAGAGTATTGGCAAAAAGCAAAGTTTGACGACAACTACGCTAACGGTCAATACAAAGCAGATATGAAGCGTGAGAATATATATATGGAAACGGACAGGAGATTAAAGCAAAAGTGAGCCATATTGAAAGTAAAGATTTGAATATGTACCGCATTACTCCGCCACCGCCTAAATGGGATTTGCAGGAGTATATTCGGATGTATGTTCAAACCGGGAACGACAAATATTTCTATTGGTTTCTGCACTACTATGAGCCGCAGATGAATTATTTGGCAAAGGAATATAGGGAAACATACAAAATGGAAGAGCATTTCGCTGATATAAAGCAGGCAATGGCGTATGGCTTGTGTAAAGCTTTGGTAAACTACGATATATCCAAATCGCCGTTTTTCCCATACGCCAATTGGTATATGGAGCGTGAGGCGCATAACTATATTCGTACAATGCGGACGGGCTATTCCGTGCAAAGTGAATTTGAATATGCTCGACTCCGTAAAGTGATGGATATTTTCAATCATTCAGGCGGCAAATTTACGGAGGAAACCATTTCTCAGGTTGCGGCGCAAATCGGCGAAAGCTATGAGAAAACAAAGTCTATCATCGAGGGCGGTATTCTTACTGAAAACTATGTAGATGTTCAGAGTAACGATGAGGATGATACAAGAACCACCGACTTCCTTCTGCCGGATTCCTCACTCAATCCCGAAAATATCTTTTTCAAGCAGGAGCTTTATAATAAGCTGTATGAAGCCTACGATAGCTTGGAATACACAGAAAAGATAATGCTCGCCCAGCACCTCGGCTTTTGCCCTGAATGTTTCAGCACGCATTATACTGACAAGAATGATTTAGACGAAAACGGCAAGCCGAAGGAAAAGCCAATCAAGCCGCTGCCCTATACCGATATCGCCACCGATCACGGGTTTAGTGATGCTGATACGGCTAAGAGGGTTTGTGAAACGGCTATTTCAAAAATAAAGCATTGTTTGTTTAGCTAACTTTCATTTGATATTAAAATAATGAATATTAACATATTGTATCAAAACAACCGATATAACTTTTTTTAAGTGATCCCATTGTTATACTATTGATAATTTCCCGAATGACTACTGCCATATTTCAAAACGGTATTTATAAGAATGGCTTGAAATCAAATAAGAGACAGCCGATTGGAAGCCAAGGCATTGTACAGATTAAAGAATCAGTGCGGCGTCTTTTACGTTTTCCGATTTTGATATAACTCATTATACAAAATAGTAATTCACTTTATTGTCAGGGTTTGTTATAATGTGTATGAAAAACAAGGATATGCTGATTTGCCTTGTTTTCCCTGATTATTGAAGTATATTAGAACGATACATTAATACGCTTCAATCAAGACAGCCCTTGGTTATATGGGCTGTCAACTTTAACAATTATCACCAATCATTATCAAAAGCGGCTGTTATTTGACGACAGTCGCTTTTGATTTATATTGCAATTCTTTACAAAGTATGTTATTATTTTATTAGTCTAAGGGGGTGTCGGGATGAATGTTATCCATATGAAGTATGCTGTTGAGGTCGCAAAAGCCGGTTCGATCAACAAGGCAAGCGAAACGTTGCTTGTGGCACAGCCGAATTTAAGCCGTTCCATAAAAGAGCTTGAAGCGGATTTGGGGATCACTATCTTTTTGCGCACATCAAAAGGTATGACACTTACTCCCAAAGGCGAAGAGTTTATGGCATACGCAAAAAACATTCTCCGGCAGCTCGATGAACTTGAAACGATGTATAAATCGGAATTACCCGCGAAACAAACCTTTTCTGTTTCTGTTCCACGCGCAAGCTACATCGCCGACGCCTTCTCAAAATTTACAAACTGTATCGACAAAGGCTCGGCTGAAATATATTATCAGGAAACCAACTCAAACAACGCCATAAAAAATATATTGGAGCACAATTATCATTTGGGGATTATCCGTTACGCCTCCCATTTTGATAATTATTTCAAAACATTGCTTGATGAAAAGGGCTTGAGGTATGAATTGGTCGCGGAATTCCAATATGTGTTGGTGATGAACGCAAAAAATCCTCTTGCCGAAAAAGAGGAGATACACTATAAGGATTTAGAGCCGTATATACAGATTTCACATGCCGACCCGTATGTTCCTTCTTTGCCTGCGGCGACCGTGCTTAAGGACGAACATACCGTCAACTGTTCCCGTAACATTTATGTTTTTGAGCGCGGCGGTCAGTTTCATCTGCTCGCGCAGAATCCGGATACGTTTATGTGGGTTTCTCCATTGCCCAACGATGTAATTACCGGCTTTGGTTTGGTGCAAAAGAGCTGTCCCGATAATCATAAGCTCTACCGGGATATGCTGATATGCCTCAAGGATTACCGTTTCAGCAAGCTTGACTGGGATTTTATGACAGAGCTATACAAATCAAAAAGTCAATATCTGTAGTAAAAGCAGCAGCCTTTCCCTTCGGGAGTGGCTGCTGTTTATATTTTGAGGCGGTCTATTTCGATTATCTTGCTATTCGAGATATGGTATATCGATAAGTATATCACTGATATACCATTTTGGTTATTCCAATATAATAAAATTACTGTTAAGATAAGAGTAAGCGAACAGGAGGTGAGTTTTTGCAATCCGCAATTTCAAAAGCAACGCTCGGCCGGCTTCCGGCATATCTGCATTATTTGGAAAACATAACGAGCGAAAATATTTCGGCACCGGCGATTGCAAGAGCGCTTGGCTTGGGCGAGGTTTTGGTGCGCAAGGATTTGAGCCTTGTGTGCGGAAAAGGAAAGCCCAAAACAGGCTATGAAACCGACGCGTTGACGGCTTCGCTTAAAGCTGCGCTGGGCGTCAACAAAGTTGCGCCGGCTATTTTAGTCGGAGCGGGCAAGCTCGGAACTGCTCTGATGGATTACAGCGGCTTCCGCGATTACGGAATGGAGATAATAGCAGCATTTGACAAAGACGAGGAAAAGATCCGTAACGTGTCCGGTAAGCCTGTTTATTCCATGGAACAGCTGCGGAGGTTTTGTCAGATGCACGACGTCAAAATCGGCATAATCACCGTTCCTGCTGACGCAGCGCAATCAGTTTGTGATCAGTTGATTGCAAGCGGAATTGAAGCGATATGGAATTTTTCGCCTGTTATGCTTAAGATCCCGCAGGGCGTAGCGCTGCAAAATGAAAACTTAGCATTATCTTTAGCACATCTGCACAGTATGCAAATTGATTAAATCAGGAGGAGAACAATGGAAACAAACAAGAAAATTTATGAGATCGTTGACGGCGTAGAAAAACTGGAAGCCGCGCTCGCCAGAGCAAGAGCGGCACAGAAAATCTTTGCCACCTACACGCAGGAACAGGTTGACGCTATCTTTTTAGCGGCTGCAACCGCAGCAAACCAGGCAAGGATCCCTCTCGCTCAAATGGCAGTAGAAGAAACCGGCATGGGTATTGTAGAGGATAAGGTCATCAAAAACCACTATGCCAGTGAATATATCTACAATCAGTACCGCGACGCAAAAACCTGCGGTGTGATAGAAGAGGACAAGGCTTTCGGAACTAAGAAGATCGCCGAGCCGATCGGCGTTGTCGGCGCTGTTATTCCTACGACTAACCCCACATCAACCGCTATTTTTAAAGCGCTGATCTGTCTGAAAACCAGAAACGCGATCATCATCAGTCCGCATCCCCGCGCTAAGAAAAGCACGATTGAAGCCGCAAAGGTTGTTCTTGAAGCTGCTGTAGCGGCAGGAGCTCCGAAAAACATTATAGCATGGATTGACGTTCCCTCGCTGGAAATGACCAATCTGCTCATGCAGGAATCGGATATTATCCTCGCGACAGGCGGACCGGGTATGGTAAAGGCGGCGTATTCCAGCGGCAAGCCTGCTCTCGGCGTAGGCGCAGGCAACACACCTGCCATCATTGACGACAGCGCCGACATTACATTGGCTGTAAACTCAATCATCCACTCAAAAACCTTTGACAACGGTATGATTTGCGCTTCCGAGCAGTCCACGATCGTACTCGACAAGGTCTATGACGCCGTAAAACAGGAATTTGCTGCACGCGGCTGCTATTTCCTTAAGGACGACGAGTTGGATAAGGTTCGTAAAACCATCATTATCAACGGCGCTCTCAACGCGAAAATCGTAGGACAAAAGGCGGCAAAAATCGCCGAGCTGTCAGGCGTAACGGTTCCCGCCGGCACTAAGATTCTTATCGGCGAGGTGGAATCAGTTGACCTAAGCGAGGAATTCGCACATGAAAAGCTCAGCCCTGTTCTCGCCATGTACCGCGCTAAGGACATTCAGGACGCGTTCGGCAAGGCGGAGCAGCTTGTTGCGGACGGCGGCTACGGTCATACTTCTTCCATTTACCTTGACGCTGTTAACGAAAAGGACAAGCTTGATGAATTTGCGGCGCGTATGAAAACCTGCCGTATTTTGGTAAACACTCCGTCTTCTCAGGGCGGTATCGGTGACCTCTACAACTTCAAGCTTTCGCCTTCGCTCACCCTTGGCTGCGGCTCATGGGGCGGAAACTCCGTCAGCGAAAATGTCGGTGTAAAGCATTTAGTCAACATCAAAACAGTTGCCGAAAGGAGAGAGAATATGCTTTGGTTCAGAGCGCCTGAGAAGGTATATATCAAGAAGGGTTGTATGCCTGTTGCCCTTGATGAACTGAAAAATGTTATGAATAAGAAGCGCGTGTTCCTTGTAACCGACAGCTTTCTTTACAAGAACGGATACACAAAGCCCATTACCGATAAACTCAACGAACTGGGAATTCAGTACACCGCTTTTGCGGATGTTGAGCCAGATCCTACACTTGCCTGTGCTATCAAAGGCGCAGAGCAGATGAAATCCTTTGAGCCCGACACGATTATCGCTCTCGGCGGCGGTTCCGCAATGGACGCGGCGAAAATTATGTGGGTTCTTTACGAGCATCCCGAAGCGAACTTTATGGATATGGCAATGCGCTTTTCCGATATTCGCAAGAGAATCTACACATTCCCGAAGATGGGCGAAAAGGCTTACTTTATCGCTATATCAACCTCTGCCGGTACAGGATCTGAGGTAACTCCTTTCGCTGTTATCACCGATGAAAAGACAGGTGTTAAATATCCGCTTGCCGATTACGAGCTGTTGCCTAATATGGCGATTGTCGACGCTGATTTCCATATGACAGCACCCAAGGGCTTGACCGCCGCTTCCGGTATTGACGCTGTTACCCATGCGCTTGAGGCTTACGCTTCAATGATGGCAACAGATTATACCGACGGCTTGGCACTGAGAGCCTTAAAGATGATTTTTGAGTATTTGCCCAGAGCCTATGACAATGGACTTAATGACCCCGAAGCCAGAGAGAAAATGGCAAATGCAGCTACAATGGCAGGCATGGCGTTTGCCAACGCCTTCCTCGGCGTATGCCACTCCATGGCGCATAAGCTCGGTGCTTTCCATCACCTTCCTCACGGTGTTGCAAACGCTTTGATGATTGACGAGGTTCTCCGTTTCAATGCGGCAGAGGTTCCGGCAAAGATGGGAACATTCCCGCAGTATGACCATCCCCATACACTTGCGCGTTATGCAGAGGTTGCCGATTACCTTGGAGTTAACGGTAAGAATGACAGCGAAAAGCTTGCGAATCTGATTGAGAAGATTGACGAACTCAAGGCAAGAGTCGGCATTAAGTCCACCATTAAAGAATACGTCCCCGATGAGAAGGACTTTCTTGACAGACTTGACGATATGACCGTACAGGCGTTTGACGACCAATGCACCGGAGCTAATCCCCGTTATCCGCTGATGAGCGAAATCAAGCAGATGTATCTTAACGCATATTACGGCAAGACCTTCGAGGAAACCGCAACACCCGACGAAAGACAACTCGGCGGAGAAGTTGATAAAAAAGATATTAAGCAGTCATTCCGCAGAGCTAATAACGGTATTCATAAAAATCTGTAAGGGAGGAACAGAACATGACACTGGATAGAGTAATCGCGGTAAGAACCGCTAAAACCGTCTACCGTGACGGCGACCTTTGCGTAAAGGTTTTTAACGAAGAATTTTCAAAAGCCGATGTGCTTAACGAAGCGCTGAACCAAGCGCGTATCGAGGAGATCGGTCTGAATATCCCCAAGATCCATGAGGTAACAAAAATTGACGGAAAATGGGCGATCGTGTCTGATTTTATCGAAGGAAAAACCCTGCAGCAGCTGATGGACGAAGATCCCGATAAAAAAGATGAGTACCTGAATATGTTTGTTGATTTGCAGCTTACGGTCCTCAGCAAAACCTGTCCTCTGCTCAACAAGCTCAAGGATAAAATGAACAGCAAAATCAGCATGGCTGAGCTGGACGCTACTACACGCTATGACCTCCATACCAGATTAAACGGAATGCCCAAGCACAACAAGGTATGCCACGGCGACTTCAACCCGTCCAACATCATCATCGCCGAGGACGGCACGCCCTACATCATCGACTGGTCTCACGCTACCCAGGGCAACGGCGCGGCTGACGCGGCAAGAACTTATTTATTGTTCTGGCTCAAGGGCGATATAGAAACAGCAAAGCAGTATCTTGACCTGTTCTGCAAAAAGAGCGACACCGCTAAGCAGTATGTCCAGAAGTGGATGCCGATCGTGGCGGCTTCACAGTCCGTAAAGGGCAACGAAAAGGAGCGCGAGTTCCTGCTCAGCTGGGTAAATGTTGTCGAGTACGAATAAGGAGTAGGTCAATATGAAAGTAACCGTATGTATAGGCTCTTCCTGCCACATAAAGGGCTCGCGTCAGGTGGTAGAGCAGCTGCAGTATCTTATTGCTGAAAATAACCTCAGTGACAAAGTGGAGCTGGGCGGTACCTTCTGTATGGGACAGTGTCAAAAGGGTGTTTGCGTTACCGTTGACGATACCTTTTATTCGGTATCTCCAGACAACGTCAGCGAGTTTTTTGAAACAAGTATAAAGTCAAAGGTATAAAAAATGAACATAAAGATATGCGTTGGCTCGTCGTGCCATCTCAAGGGCTCGGAACAGATAGTCGGTTTGTTTCAAAAGGCTATTGAGGAACGCAATCTGGAGGATAAGATCACTCTTGCGGGCAGCTTCTGTATCGGACGCTGCAACCGCGAGGGTGTCACCGTTCAGATTGACGACGAGATCATTACGGGCGTAACACCCGAAACCTTCGACAGGTTTTTTGAAAACGAAATTTTACAAAAACTCTATTGAAAGTGAGCGTAAAGATGTCGAACTGTTTGACATTAAAAAAATCAAATTGCAAAAATTGTTATAAATGTATTCGCCATTGTCCGGTAAAGTCAATTCGCTTTTCCGGAAATCAGGCGCATATTATAGGCAATGAGTGTATTCTTTGCGGTCACTGCTTTGTAGTGTGTCCGCAAAATGCCAAGCAAATCGTAGATGAAACCGAAAAGGTGCGCGTTCTGCTGCAAAGCGGAGATCCCGTTATCGTCAGCCTTGCGCCGTCATTTATCGCAAATTATACCGGCGTGGGCATTGAATCAATGCGTACGGCTCTGAAAAAACTCGGATTTTACGACGTTGAAGAAACCGCTTTGGGCGCGACGATCGTCAAGCGTGAATACGATCGCATTCTTCAGGATGAGGATAGAGATATCGTGATTTCCTCCTGCTGTCATTCCGTGAATTTGCTGATCCAAAAATATTTCCCGAGCTGTTTGCCGTATCTTGCCGATGTTTTGTCGCCGATGCAGGCACATTGCAAGGATATAAAGAAGCGTATTCCCAACGCTAAGACCGTATTCATCGGACCTTGCGTTGCCAAAAAAGACGAAGCGGAGTATTATAAGGGCATTGTTGACGCCACACTGACCTTCGAGGAGTTGTCCGCGTGGTTGAAAGAGGAAAACATCACCCTCGAACAAAAAACCGACAATACAGAAAATAGTCTTGCGCGGTTTTTCCCGACGACCGGCGGTATTCTGAAAACTATGTCGCAAAAGGCACAGGATTATACTTACTTTGCGGTTGACGGCGTAGAAAACTGTATTGCTGCCCTGAAGGATATTGCGGACGGCAATGTTCACAAGTGCTTTATTGAAATGAGCGCTTGCGCAGGAAGCTGCATAGGCGGTCCTGTTATGGAAAAGCACCGTCTGAACCCGGTCAGTGATTACGCTGCCGTTGCCAAATACGCCGGTAAGTATGATTTTGAGATCGATCAACCGGAAGCGGTCGAGACGAAGAAAATCTTCGAGTTCATTGCGCAGCGTTCGGCAAAGCCCTCTGATTATGAGATCAATCAGATTTTGCGTCAAATGGGTAAATTCAAGCCCTCTCAGGAGCTGAACTGCGGTTCCTGCGGCTACGATACCTGCCGCGAAAAGGCGGTTGCCATTTATCAGGGCAAGGCGGAAATCTCAATGTGTCTGCCGTTTTTGAAGGACAAAGCGGAAAGCTTTTCGGACACAATCGTTAAAAACACGCCCAACGGCTTGATCGTCGTGAACGATTTGCTGGAGGTACAGCAAATCAATTCCGCCGCACTGAAGATATTGAATCTGCGAGCCGCGTCGGATGTAATGGGTACGCAGGTGGTGAGGATCCTCGATCCTCTGCCGTTTATGAACGTGCAGTCCACTCGCCGCGGTATATACAACGAGCGCACATTTTTAGCCGAGTATGACCGCTATGTGGAAATGACAGTCGTTCCCGACAAAGAGAGCAATATGTTGATCTGCATTATGACGGACGTTACCGAGGAGGAAACCGCTCGCCGCCGCAAGGAGGATATCAGCCGTCAAACGGTGGAGGTCGCAGACAAGGTAGTCGATAAGCAAATGCGCATCGTACAGGAGATCGCTTCGCTGCTCGGAGAAACTGCTGCCGAAACAAAAATTGCGCTGTCAAAGCTGAAGGAGTCGATTACGGATGAATGATTTATGTGCGGAAATCGGCTACAAAAGCATTAACCACGACGGCGAACAGCTCTGCGGCGACCATATTGATATAGTAGAGCAGGGCGCTGATTCTACCGTTATTGTGTTGGCGGACGGTATGGGCAGCGGAGTAAAAGCGAGTATTCTGTCTACGCTGACCTCCAAGATCATCTCGACAATGATGGCGGAGGGACTGCCATTGGAGGAATGTGTGTCTACCATTGCCGCAACGCTCCCTGTCTGCTCGGTACGCGGCGTTGCTTACTCCACCTTTACCATTATGCACATTATCAACTCCCGTACCATCGAGCTGATCCAATATGATAACCCTCACATCATCTATATCCGCGACGGCGCTCTTTACGATTACGCCAAAACCGAGCTCAGTATCGGCGGAAAAACGATATACAAATCTGTTATCCGCCTACAGGAGGATGACATCATCATCGCCATGAGCGACGGCTGTCCTCACGCCGGGATCGGTATTGCCTATAACTTCGGATGGAAATGGGAAGATATTGCCGAATATATGCTGGGTATGTCAGAAGGCGGCTTCACTGCTAAGGTGCTTTCCACGCTGCTGATTGACGAGGTCAACCGCCTATACAACGGTAAGCCCGGCGATGACGCAACCGCTTGTGTTATTAAAATCCGCAAGCGTGTTCCGATGAACATTCTTTTCGGCCCTCCTTCCGACAGGGACGATTGCGACCGTATGATGAGCCTGTTTTTCTCAAAGGAGGGCAAGCATATCATCTGCGGCGGAACGACTTCTTCCATCGCCGCAAAGTGGCTGCGGAAACCGCTCAGACCAAAGCTCAGCTTTGAGCGCAGCGACGTGCCGCCGATTGCGGAGCTGGAGGGCGTCGATTTGGTAACCGAAGGCGTTATCACCATCAACAAGGTCGTGGAATATGCCAACGACTATATTAATAACAACGATTCCTATGAGGAATGGGGCTACAGCAATGACGGTGCTTCGCTTATAAGCCGTCTGTTGTTTGAGGAAGCGACGGATATAAATTTTTATGTCGGCAAGGCTGTTAACCCGGCACATCAAAATCCCGATTTGCCGATAAATTTCAACATTAAAATGAATTTGGTGCAGGAGCTTTCAAAGGCGCTCAAGCTGATGGGCAAACGCATCAAGGTCAGTTATTTTTAGGTGAACGCAAATGAATAAGTTAAGAAAATTTGATACCAAGGTGCAGTATTTGAAATACAAGGTGCTGCGCGAGGTCGCGCGGCAGGCGTGGAACGATACGCTGTTGGAGAACGTGCTGGATATTCCGAAAATCATCGTTCCCGGCAAAACGCCGACCATGCGCTGTTGCGTATATAAAGAGAGGGCGATCCTCGCCGAGCGTGTTAAAATCGCTATGGGCGGTAACTCTGACCGTCAAAATGTTATAGAGGTAATCGACATCGCCTGTGACGAATGTCCTGCCGCCGGCTATGAGGTCACAGATTCCTGCCGCGGCTGTTTGGCTCACCGTTGCGAAGATGTGTGCAAGCGAGGCGCGATTCACTTTGACCACAATCACGTGGCGCATATCGATAAAAGCAAATGCGTGGAATGCGGTCAGTGTGCCAAGGTCTGCCCTTATTCCGCAATCGCTAACCGCAAGCGCCCCTGTCAGAATGCCTGCAAAATCAATGCGATCAGCATTAATGAAGATAAGGCGGCGCAGATCAACGATGAAAAGTGCATTTCATGCGGAGCGTGTGTTTATCAGTGCCCGTTCGGCGCTATCAGCGACAAATCCTTTATTTTGAATGTCATTGATTTGCTGAAGAAATGCGAACGGGGAAAGAACTATAAGCTTTATGCTGTTGTTGCGCCGTCTATTTCCAGCCAGTTTACTTACGCAAAGCTCGGTCAGGTGATCACCGGTCTTAAAGAGCTTGGGTTCCATACGGTCGTAGAAGCCGCTCTCGGCGCGGACATGGTAGCGCAAGCGGAATCAAAGGAGCTTGCGGAAACAGGCTTTTTAACCAGCTCCTGCTGCCCTGCTTTTGTTGAATATATCAACAAATCATTTCCTGAGCTTAAGCCGAATGTCTCACACAATCTATCGCCGATGGCGACGATCGCCAAGTATATCAAGGATACAACGCCAAATGCAAAAATTGTATTCATCGGACCGTGTACGGCAAAAAAGATGGAGGTTCAGTTGGATACCGTCAAGCCCTATGTGGATTCCGCATTGACATTTGAGGAGTTACAGGCGCTGTTTGACAGCCGGGATATTGACCTCACCACACTGGAGGAGGGCGTGCTCGACAACGCTTCCTACTTTGGCAGAATATTCGCCCGCTGCGGCGGACTTGCCGACGCGGTTGCCGAGGGCTTGAAGGAGCAGGGGCTTGATGATTTTGAACTGAATGCGGTTTCCTGCGACGGCATTGAGGAATGTAAAAAAGCGCTGACGCTGAAAAGCAAAAATGTTCTTAAAGCGAACTTCATTGAAGGCATGGCGTGCGTTGGCGGCTGTATCGGCGGCGCAGGCTGTCTGACCCACGGCGCAAAGGACAAAATGCAGGTCGATAAGTACGGACAGGAAGCAATGGAGAAAACCATCCTTGACGCTATCTCGATCCTTAAATAGTTCAGTTCAACCGTTTTTATTCTTTCAATTTGATAAAATATGCAAAAAGCCTGATGACTTCAATCGAAATCATCAGGCTTTCCTTATGTGTAAATCAATTCTGTATTTACTATCTCCTGTGCTCTATTACGGATATTGTTCATCTTACTCACCCATAGCATTGGATTAGATGCTTTGAGTTGTTCGGTGCAGCCTTCTTCCTTAGCGAAAGCCTGTACAAGCTCGTCGTACATCTTCCGTGCCTGTTCATCAATATCGGCAAGATATTCGTTTAGCTTGCATTTGGAGAGCAGGTTGGTGTAGAGAATAGGGCGGCTTCGTTTGATATAGCGAAGGTGTTGTTGTCCCCACAAGCCGATTGGACGGCTATCCTGTTCGGGTAACTTTAGATTGGGAAGTAAATAATCTCCCTGCTGTGTGTATGTAATCTTTGTAGCCATAATTCAGACCTCCTTGACTTTTATTTTCTTGACTTTGGTTTTCGTGAGCTTGATCAGCAGCTCATCAATGATATCGGTGTACCTACCCTGTGCTATTAGGTTGTTCCTCAAATCAATCAAGCTGTTGATGACTGTGCGCCTTTCATCAGGCGATAGATACAAGTGGTATTTTGGATTTTTCATTGCATTACCTCTGTTTGTTTGATATAATCAGTATAAACGAGAATGCTTGAGAAATCGAATGTGCGGATTGAATTTTGTGAATAATTTTGGGGTGCGTAAGCGCGTGACTTGGTAGAGCGCCAGGTTCGCAATCTGGAGGTCAGGGGTTCGATCCCCCTATGGTCCACCACCGCCGCCCGAGTTTGCTCGGGCGGTATTTCTATTATATTAACATCCCGATAAATCGGTATTTGTAGAGTACCTATATTACAGAATAACTGATTATAAGACAGATGAACTACAGGGAAGGAGATTCGAGAAAAATATGAGCAAAGAGATAAAATGGGCTGTACTGGGAACAGGTGTAATTGCAAATGAAATGGCTGCAGGTCTTCAGAAAATGGGTAAATCTCTTTATGCAGTAGGAAATCGAACCTATGATAAAGCGGTTGCTTTTGCAGAAAAGTATGGTATCGAAAAAGTCTATCCGTCAATCGATGAAATGTTTGCCGATGAAGATGTGGATGTTATCTACATAACGACTCCTCATAATACCCATTATGGTTTTATGAAGAAAGCTTTGGAAAATGGTAAACACATCCTGGTTGAAAAATCTATCACTTTGAATTCTTCAGAACTATGCGAAATGATCAGCCTGGCAAATGAAAGAGGCCTTATACTTGCAGAAGCAATGACAATCTGGCACATGCCGATATACAAGGAACTGTGGAAGATCATAGAAAATGGAGAGCTTGGAAAAGTTCAGATGATAACGGTGAACTTTGGAAGCTTCAAAGATTATGATATGAAGAACAGGTTTTTTAATCGAAAATTGGCAGGTGGAGCAATGCTTGATATTGGAGTATATGCCCTAAGCATTGTCCGTAGCTTCATGGAAGAAAAACCCGAAAATCTGATGAGCCAGTGGAAGAGTGCACCGACCGGAGTTGATGAGCAGGCGACTATTCTATTACAAAATGATAAGAATCAGATGGCAACTGTAGCTCTTACCATGCACTCAAAGCAACCTAAACGAGCAATGATAAGTTGTGAAAAGGGCTATATAGAGATAATGGAGTTTCCACGTGCTGATAAAGCGATTATTACAGAAGCCTTAACCGGCGAAAAAAGGGAAATATCAGCAGGGAATACGGCAGATGCTTTGTACTATGAGCTTACAGATATGGAAACAGCAATTAATAGCGGAGATGCTTCTGTTATGAAACTACAGTATTCGATTGATGTAATGGATATTATGACAAGGCTTAGAAATGAATGGGGATTGAAATATCCTGAGGAAGAGTAAATCGGAAGTTAAATGAACAAATTCTGATTTGTTGTTTTAGAGTATAAAAAGTTAAAGCCCGCCTGCTCACGCGATGTGAACAGGCGGGTAAATTTTATGCCGTAATCGGAATACTCTCGCTTTCCTCCATACCGATGAAAAATTGGCGGATATTCATATTCAGCTCTACATTCAGTTCATAGTTGCGGTAAACGTCAACGCGTTTGATCATCAAATAGTCTTGACCTGATTTCAAATATTTGATATAATAAATCCAATACATAACGACACAAGCAGCGCACGGCGCGTAAGTCTGATTACGGTACTCTCGTCAAGGTTAGTGTGGTGTTCTCTCATCATCGCTTCACGGACGGCGAGAGTACATTGATACACGCCGTATTTCTCGGTAAACATATTGAGCATATCAGGCTTGCGGTCGGAAATCTTCAAAAGATTCATTGTTCCGTTGCCTATATCGCAGAGGAACATATTATGACATCATTAGGAAAAGGCGCATTGATATTCTTTGGAGGCGTGTTGTTCGGTACAGCGGGAATCAAAGCGTTATCAAGCAGAGACGCAAAAAAAGCATATACCCATTGCACCGCCGCAGCGCTGAGAGCCAAAAAAAGCGTTATGGAAACTGTAACTAAGGTTCAGGAAAACGCTGAGGATATTTATGCCGAGGCAAAGCAAATCAATCTTGAACGCGAGGAAAGCGAAAATCCCATAGAGTCTGAACCTGAAAAGTCCGTCGTGACTGAATCTAAAAAAGCCGTAGAGTCTGAACCCGAAAAGACGGTCGAGTCGACAGAAGAAAATGAAATTTAAAATACTGCACGAGATCCGAGGTCGGCTGAGGGTACATATTTTGAACCGATACAGCCGGTTGGAGCTTGACAAGCTGTTTTGTGCGCTGAACTCCGAACGTCAAATCAAACGCTGTAAGGTTTACCCTGCGACAAACGATTTGATGATCGAATATTTTGGCAGCAAAGAGGATGCGATCAAACTCCTGTGTCAGACAGAGCCCGATACATCAGTGATTCCCGAACACGCGCTCACATCCGTAACGGCGGCAAGGGAACTGCGGCAGGAATACACAGGCAAGCTGTTGCGGAAGATCGCAGGACGGTATTTAAGGCGGTTTCTCGTTCCGCGCTATATCCGTATCGCTATCCTCGCCGTCAAAGCCGCGCAGTATATTTGGAAAGCACTAAGGTGTCTGTCAAAGGGCAAGCTGGAGGTCTCTGTTTTGGACGCGACAGCCATCACGGTTTCGCTGATCAGACGCGATTTCAAAACTGCCGGTTCGGTGATGTTCCTGCTGGAGATCGGCGAGATATTGGAGGGCTGGACACACAAAAAATCCATCAGTGATTTGGCAGGCAGTATGTCTTTGAATGTCGGCAAAGTTTGGCTGAAAACTGGCAGACAGCCTGTTTTGGTCAAGTCGTCGGAAATCCAATCCGGCAACGAGATCATTGTCAACGCCGGAAGTATGATCCCCTTTGACGGTACTGTCAGCGGCGGCGAAGCGATGGTGAATCAATCGACGCTTACGGGAGAAGGCGTGCCTGTACGCAGAAACGCCGGCGCGACCGTTTACGCCGGAACGGTGATTGAGGAAGGCGAGCTGACAATCTGCGTCACGCAGAACGCCGGCTCTACCCGATATGACAAAATCGTTTCAATGATCGAAGAAACGGAAAAGCTGAAATCAAGTGTAGAAAGTAAAGCGGAACATCTCGCCGACAGGCTGGTGCCGTTTACCTTCCTCGGAACGGCGCTGGTATGGATGTTGACGCGCAACGTGATCAAAGCGCTGTCCGTGCTGATGGTCGATTTTTCCTGCGCTCTGAAGCTCGCAATGCCCATTACGGTTTTGTCCGCTATCAGAGAGGCGAACGCCTACGGCATTACGGTCAAGGGTGGCAAGTTTCTTGAAAAGGTCGCTGCGGCGAATACGATCGTTTTTGACAAAACGGGAACGCTCACCGAGGCGAATCCAACTGTCCACAGCGTCGTGTCCTTCTGTGACAAAACACCGGATGAGCTATTGCGTATCGCCGCGTGTTTAGAGGAACATTTTCCTCATTCCATTGCAAACGCGGTCGTCCGTGCGGCTGCCGATAAAGGTCTGACGCACGATGAAATGCACACAAAGGTCGAGTATGTGGTAGCGCACGGCGTGAAATCCACCATTGACGGTGCAGAGGTGTTGATCGGCAGTTATCACTTTATTTTTGAGGATATGGGATCGGCTGTTCCGCTTGGAACAGAGCAAAAACTGCTTGCGATATCAGGCGAGTTTTCAAGACTGTATCTGTCCATTGACGGCTGGCTTGCGGCGGTCATTTGCATTGAAGATCCGCTCCGTGAGGAAGCGCCGGAGGTTATCGCACAGCTCAAAGAGCTTGGCTTTGATAACATAGTGATGATGACGGGCGACAGCAAGCACACAGCGAAAGCTATCGCCGAGAGAGTCGGCGTTGACCGCTTCTATGCGGAGATCTTGCCCGAGGAAAAGGCGCAGTTTGTTTTGAATGAAAAAGCGAAGGGCAACACGGTGGTAATGATCGGTGACGGCGTGAACGATTCGCCCGCGCTTTCATCAGCAGATGTGGGTATCGCTATTTCCAACGGCGCGCCGATTGCAAGAGAGATAGCGGACATTACGATTTCCGAGAACGATTTGGGCAGCATTGTCACACTGAGAAAGCTCAGCACGGCAATGATGAAGCGTATCGACAGAAATTACCGCTCTATCCTCTCCGTTAACAGCGGACTGATAGCGCTGGGAGTCGGCGGTTTAGCGCAGCCAACCACGACCGCTATGCTGCATAACGCATCAACACTTGGGATAGGATTGTTAAGTACAAAGAAACTGATATAGAAAAAACGCCTGCCGGTCATAGATCGGCAGGCTGATTTTATTGATATATCATTTCATTATTGACGATTTCTTCGGCACGATTGCGGATATTGTTCATTTTTCGCACCCACAGCATTGGATTATCTGCTTTAAGCTGTTCAGTTACACCTTCGTGCTCCGCAAGTCGTTTTACTAACTGAAAGAACATATCCTCTGCCTGTTTGTCAATATCGGCAAGATAAGTGGTGAGTTTGCAGCTTGTCAGAAGGTTAGTGTAAATGATGGGATGATGTTTTTCAAGGTATCTCAAATGCCGCTTGCCCCATATACCAATCTTAACAGTTGGCTGTTCGGGTAATTTCAAATCGGGCAGAAGATAATCTCCCTGTTGTGTGTATGTGATTTTTGTAGCCATAACTCAAACCTCCTTAACTTTGATTCTCTTGACTTTGGCTTTGGTGAGTTTTGTGTTATACTTTTGGAAAGATAAATCGGAATTTACGGAGAATTATAAATGATTGGAGATATTGTTACAGTAACAGTTGATAGACCGCTTGGGAGTTATCATCCAAAACACAGGGATATTTATTATCCGATTAATTACGGATATGTTAAAGGCGTTCTTGCGCCTGATGGCGAAGAACAAGATGCTTATATTCTCGGTGTAAATCAAGCGATTGATGAATTCACAGGAAAAATTATTGCAATTATTCATCGAATAAATGATATTGAGAGTAAGTGGGTAGTTTGTCCGGTTGACTGTACGTTTACAAAAGAAGAAATCCGTGAACAAGTCTTCTTTCAAGAACAATACTTTCAAACTGAAATAATAATATAAATTCTGATTTGTTGTTTTAGAGTATAAAAAAGTTAAAACCCGCCTGCTCACGAGATGTGAACAGGCGGGTAAATTTTATGCTGTAATCGGAATACTCTCGCTTTCCTCCATACCGAGGAAGAACTGGCGGATATTCATATTCAGCTCTACATTCAGTTCATAGTTGCGGTAAACATCAACTCGTTTGATCATCGAATTGACGATCATTTTCTTCGCCTCAATAGAAGCGCTGTCGTACAGGCTCGACCAAGAAATGATCTCGTCGTATTGTTCGTTGAGGTCTTTGATAGTAAAAGGAATACTCTCTGTTTCCTCCATATGCGGCAATAGAAAAACCGTACGCAGAAATAAAAGAGTAACCTTTACCGACCTGATGATGGGGCTGTCATACGAATGTGAGCCAATGTTCCGCACGGTTGGTTTATCAAGAAGAAGGGTCTCTATGAAGGCTGAAAGCCCTTATCAAAATACAAATTTAAAATAAAGTAAGCCTGATGACTTCAATCGAAATCATCAGGCTGATCTTGTGTTTAAACCAAATTATCTATTATTTTTATTCTCTTCCCGTCAATAACCAGTAAGCCCTCATTCTGCATCCTTCCGAGTTCTCTGGATAGAGCGCTGCGATTTACACCGAGGTATTCGGCGAGGGCGGTTTGCGTGAACGGGATCTTTACATATTCATCCTTGTCCTTCGGAAGTGTGCGGAGATAAATAAATATCCGGTCACGCAGGCTTTTCTGGCTGAGTATCCTCACCTTTTGGTTTAGAATAAGGTTCTTATTCGCAAGGCTTTTTATCAGATTTCTCGCGAGAATGATTTGTATCGAGGTATTATCCGCAGCTGCGTAGATCATTTCCAAATCAATAAAAAGCACAACGCAATCTTCAACAGCTCTGACTTGAACAGGGCTGTTTTTTGCCCGATTGATAACCAAGCTTTCGCCAAACAGATAGCCGTTTGTGAAGGTGAGCATTGTGATTTGGTCAAAGTTCTCGTTCTGGAAGGAACTCTCGATTTTGCCCTTCAATAATAACCCTGCATATTGTCCGGTTCCGCCGAGTTGAATGATATAGTCATCTTTAACGACCTTTTTTATGCGTCCGTTCAACAGCTTGATCGCATCGGCAAGCTGTTCATCCTTTATTCCGTCAAACAGGTAACATTTGCGGATAGAGCAAATGTAATCTTGGTTTGTAAGCATCAAAATCACCTCATATTTAGAATATCATAAAAGTGTTGCTGTGGCAACAGCTTTTTGATGGTGAATAAATTATGATATATACAAGAGGTGAGAATAATGATTAGAAAGATAATCAAAATAGATGAAGAAAAATGCAACGGTTGCGGCGCTTGCGCCAACGCGTGCCACGAGGGCGCTATTGATATGGTGAACGGCAAGGCAAAGCTGATGCGTGAGAATTTCTGCGACGGCTTCGGTGATTGTCTGCCGAGTTGTCCGACAGGAGCAATTACCTTTGAGGAGCGCGAGGCTCCCGAATATGATGAAACAGCAGTTAAGAAAGCGCAGGAGGAGAAGAAAATGGAAATGCACCATCATCAGGGCGGCTGCCCCGGTTCAAGAATGATGACCTTTGATAAATCCGAAGTTGAGGAAACACCTGTCGTAACAGGCAAGCCTGTATCAAGGCTCAACCAGTGGCCTTGCCAGATCAAACTGCTGCCCACAGTCGCACCGTTTTATGACGGCGCAAAGCTGCTGATCGCCGCCGACTGTACCGCCTACGCCTACGCCAATATGCACGAGGACTTTATGAAGGGAAAAATCACCCTGATTGGATGTCCGAAACTCGATATGGTGGACTACACCGACAAGCTGAGCGAGATCATCAGCAATAACGATATCAAGAGCGTCACTATTGTCCGTATGGAAGTGCCGTGCTGCGGAGGTTTGCAGAGAGCCGCGGAGCAGGCGCTCAGAAACAGCGGAAAGTTCATTCCGTGGCAGGTCGTGACGATTACAAGAGACGGTCAGATTTTAGATTAATCTTGCCAATACGGTATATAATACAATCAGAAAAGAAAAGGAGTGACTGCTATGGTAGAAATAAACAGCAGAAAAGCCGCTATTATCGGCTGTGGATTTGTAGGCTCGGCTTCGGCGTTTGCGCTGATGGAAAGTCATTTGTTCTCGGAGATCGTCCTGATCGACGCTGACAGGAACAGAGCCGAGGGCGAAGCTCTCGACATCAGCCACGGACTTCCTTTCTCAAAGCCTATGCAGATCTACGCGGGCAGCTATGAGGATATCAGCGACGCCGCGGTAGTTATCGTGACAGCAGGCGCCGGACAGAAGCCCGGTGAAACAAGACTTGATTTAGTGAAGAAGAATGTAGCGATCTTCAAGTCGATCATTCCCGAAATTGTGAAATATAATAAAGACGGGATCCTTTTGGTGGTTGCCAATCCCGTAGATATTTTAACTTATGTCGCTAAACAGCTCAGCGGTTTTCCGTCAAACAGAGTTTTCGGTTCGGGCACGGTACTCGATACTGCAAGATTGAAGTATTTGCTCGGCGAACATCTCGGTGTTGACAGCAGAAGTATTCACGCTTTTATCATCGGCGAACACGGCGACAGCGAGATAGCCGCTTGGAGCAGCGCCAATGTGTCGGGAGTTCCGCTTCACAAGTTCTGTGAAATGCGCGGACATTATCAGCATCAACGGGCAATGAGAGAAATTGCAGACGGCGTGAAGAACAGCGCTTATGAGATCATCGAAAAGAAAAAGGCTACCTACTACGGTATCGCTATGTCGGTCAAGCGGATCTGCGAGGCGATCGTCAGGGATGAAAAATCCGTATTGCCTGTTTCAAGCATACAGACAGGCGAGGAAATAAACGGCGTTGCTCTCAGTATGCCTGCTATTGTGGGCAAGCACGGCGTAGAAGGTCAGGTGCCGATCGAACTGAACGACAAGGAAAAAGCGGCGTTGAAACAATCCGCCGATACGCTGAAATCGGTTATCGGCGACGTATTAAATGACTGATTGCAGTACGCTGACAGCGTAATACTCGCCGAGCACTGCGGCGAGGAAGGCGAACTCGGTACATCGGCAATCTTCCTGCCGTGATTTATTATTCCGTTTTTATTCTTCGTTTCATACTATAATTTTTAGCCGTATCAATCGGCGGTTATCCGCCGGTTGATACGGCTCTTTCAGTATTCTTTTTACAGCGTCAATTCAGGCTGAGCTTGCAGTGTCAGCGGAATGACCAAATGAGCCGACCGAAGATCAACGGTACATTCATATGGCAGGAAGGAATGCGCTTCATCGAAAACGATGACGAAAGCTCCGTCTGAGAATGGACACAGTCAGATACATTTCCTAACGATCACCGCTAATCATAAGCAAAAACGGCTGTTATTGACGATATTCGCTTTTGATTTATGTTGCAATTCGACCGGAAGTATGGTATCATTTAATTAGTTCCAAAGGGGGTGTCGGGATGAACGTTATCCATATGAAATATGCGGTCGAAGTCGCAAAAGCCGGTTCGATAAACAAGGCGAGTGAAACACTGCTTGTGGCACAGCCGAATTTAAGCCGTTCCATAAAGGAGCTTGAAGCGGATTTGGGGATCACCATCTTTTTGCGCACGTCGAAAGGTATGACACTCACGCCCAAAGGCGAAGAATTTATGGGATACGCCCAAAACATCCTCAGTCAGCTTGATGAACTTGAAACGATGTATAAGTCGGAATTGCCCGCAAAACAAACCTTTTCTGTTTCTGTTCCCCGCGCAAGCTACATAGCCGACGCCTTCTCAAAATTCACAAACTGTATCGACAAAGGCTCTGCGGAGATATATTATCAGGAAACCAACTCTCACAACGCTATTACAAATATATTGGAGCACAATTATCATTTGGGGATTATCCGTTACGCCTCTCATTTTGATAATTATTTCAAAACTTTGCTTGATGAAAAGGGCTTGAAGTATGAATTGGTCGCGGAATTCCGATATGTGCTGGTGATGAACGCAAGGCATCCTCTCGCTCGGAAAGAGGAGATACGCTATCAGGATTTAGAGCCGTATATACAGATCTCACATGCCGACCCGTATGTTCCCTCTTTACCTGCGGCAACCGTGCTCAAGGATGAACATACCGTCAACTGCACCCGCAACATCTTTGTTTTTGAGCGCGGCGGTCAGTTCCACCTGCTCTCTCAAAATCCGGATACGTTTATGTGGGTCTCTCCATTGCCCGACGATATTATTTCGGGCTTTGGTCTTGTGCAAAGGAGCTGTCCCGATAATCATAAGCTCTACCGGGATATGCTGATATGCCGCAAGGATTACCGACTCAGCAAGCTGGATCGGGATTTTATGACCGAGCTATACAAATCAAAACAAAATATTCTGTAAAAAAGCAGCAGCCTTTTCCTTTTGAAATCGGCTGCTGCTTGTGTTTTTTGGGTAAAAACTACCTGTTTTTTGTTATTCGAGATGTGGTATATCGATAAATATATTACCGATATACCATTTTAGTTATTCACATATTGAGAAAATATTGTATAATATTAACAAGCGAACAGGAGGTGAGTCTTTGCAGTCCGCAATTTCAAAAGCAACGCTCGGTCGGCTTCCGACTTATTTGCGTTATTTGGAAAACATATCAAGCGAACATATCTCGGCACCGGCAATCGCAAGAGCGCTTGGCTTGGGCGAGGTCCTGGTGCGCAAGGATTTGAGCCTTGTGTGCGGAAAAGGAAAGCCCAAAACAGGCTATGCTACCGACGCGCTGAAGGCTTCGCTGAGAACTGCGCTGGGCGTCAACAATGTTACCCCGGCAGTTTTGGTCGGAGCAGGCAAGCTCGGAACCGCTTTGATGGATTATAGAGGCTTCCGTGATTATGGAATGGAGATAATAGCGGCATTTGACAAGGATGCGGGAAAAAGCCGTATAGCGTCCGGCAAGCCCGTTTATTCCATGGAACAGCTGCGACGGTTTTGCCAGATGCAAGACGTCAAAATCGGTATTATTACCGTTCCTGCCAACGCGGCGCAATCGGTTTGCGATCAGCTGATCGCGAGCGGAATTGAAGCGGTTTGGAATTTTTCGCCTGTTACGCTTAAGATCCCGCAGGGCATAGCGTTGCAAAACGAAAACTTAGCATTATCCTTGGCACATCTGCACAGTACGCAAATTGATTAAATCAGGAGGAGAACAATGGAAACAAACAAGAAAAATTATGAGATCGTTGACGGCGTAGAAAAACTGGAAGCCGCGCTCGCCAGAGCCAGAGCGGCACAGAAGATCTTTGCCACCTACACGCAGGAACAGGTTGACGCTATCTTTTTAGCGGCGGCAACCGCAGCAAACCAGGCAAGAATTCCTCTCGCGCAAATGGCAGTGGAAGAAACCGGCATGGGTATCGTGGAGGACAAGGTCATCAAGAACCACTATGCCAGCGAATATATCTACAACCAGTACCGCGACGTCAAAACATGCGGCGTGATCGAAGAAGACACTGCCTTCGGCACCAAGAAGATCGCCGAGCCGATCGGCGTTGTAGGTGCGGTTATTCCCACTACAAACCCCACGTCCACCGCAATTTTTAAAGCGTTGATTTGTCTGAAAACCAGAAACGCTATCATCATCAGCCCGCATCCCCGCGCAAAGAAGAGCACCATCGAAGCAGCAAAGGTCGTTCTGGAGGCGGCGGTAGCAGCCGGCGCACCGGAAAACATTATTGCATGGATCGACGTTCCCTCGCTGGAAATGACCAATCTGGTTATGCAGGAGGCGGATATCATCCTCGCGACAGGCGGCCCCGGCATGGTAAAGGCGGCGTACTCCAGCGGCAAGCCCGCTCTCGGCGTAGGCGCAGGCAACACACCTGCCATCATTGACGACAGCGCCGACATTACATTGGCTGTAAACTCAATCATCCACTCAAAAACCTTTGACAACGGTATGATTTGCGCTTCCGAGCAGTCCACGATCGTACTCGACAAGGTCTATGACGCCGTAAAACAGGAATTTGCTGCACGCGGCTGCTATTTCCTTAAGGACGACGAGTTGGATAAGGTTCGTAAAACCATCATTATCAACGGCGCTCTCAACGCGAAAATCGTAGGACAAAAGGCGGCAAAAATCGCCGAGCTGTCAGGCGTAACGGTTCCCGCCGGCACTAAGATTCTTATCGGCGAGGTGGAATCAGTTGACCTAAGCGAGGAATTCGCACATGAAAAGCTCAGCCCTGTTCTCGCCATGTACCGCGCTAAGGACATTCAGGACGCGTTCGGCAAGGCGGAGCAGCTTGTTGCGGACGGCGGCTACGGTCATACTTCTTCCATTTACCTTGACGCTGTTAACGAAAAGGACAAGCTTGATGAATTTGCGGCGCGTATGAAAACCTGCCGTATTTTGGTAAACACTCCGTCTTCTCAGGGCGGTATCGGTGACCTCTACAACTTCAAGCTTTCGCCTTCGCTCACCCTTGGCTGCGGCTCATGGGGCGGAAACTCCGTCAGCGAAAATGTCGGTGTAAAGCATTTAGTCAACATCAAAACAGTTGCCGAAAGGAGAGAGAATATGCTTTGGTTCAGAGCGCCTGAGAAGGTATATATCAAGAAGGGTTGTATGCCTGTTGCCCTTGATGAACTGAAAAATGTTATGAATAAGAAGCGCGTGTTCCTTGTAACCGACAGCTTTCTTTACAAGAACGGATACACAAAGCCCATTACCGATAAACTCAACGAACTGGGAATTCAGTACACCGCTTTTGCGGATGTTGAGCCAGATCCTACACTTGCCTGTGCTATCAAAGGCGCAGAGCAGATGAAATCCTTTGAGCCCGACACGATTATCGCTCTCGGCGGCGGTTCCGCAATGGACGCGGCGAAAATTATGTGGGTTCTTTACGAGCATCCCGAAGCGAACTTTATGGATATGGCAATGCGCTTTTCCGATATTCGCAAGAGAATCTACACATTCCCGAAGATGGGCGAAAAGGCTTACTTTATCGCTATATCAACCTCTGCCGGTACAGGATCTGAGGTAACTCCTTTCGCTGTTATCACCGATGAAAAGACAGGTGTTAAATATCCGCTTGCCGATTACGAGCTGTTGCCTAATATGGCGATTGTCGACGCTGATTTCCATATGACAGCACCCAAGGGCTTGACCGCCGCTTCCGGTATTGACGCTGTTACCCATGCGCTTGAGGCTTACGCTTCAATGATGGCAACAGATTATACCGACGGCTTGGCACTGAGAGCCTTAAAGATGATTTTTGAGTATTTGCCCAGAGCCTATGACAATGGACTTAATGACCCCGAAGCCAGAGAGAAAATGGCAAATGCAGCTACAATGGCAGGCATGGCGTTTGCCAACGCCTTCCTCGGCGTATGCCACTCCATGGCGCATAAGCTCGGTGCTTTCCATCACCTTCCTCACGGTGTTGCAAACGCTTTGATGATTGACGAGGTTCTCCGTTTCAATGCGGCAGAGGTTCCGGCAAAGATGGGAACATTCCCGCAGTATGACCATCCCCATACACTTGCGCGTTATGCAGAGGTTGCCGATTACCTTGGAGTTAACGGTAAGAATGACAGCGAAAAGCTTGCGAATCTGATTGAGAAGATTGACGAACTCAAGGCAAGAGTCGGCATTAAGTCCACCATTAAAGAATACGTCCCCGATGAGAAGGACTTTCTTGACAGACTTGACGATATGACCGTACAGGCGTTTGACGACCAATGCACCGGAGCTAACCCCCGTTATCCGCTTATGAGCGAAATCAAGCAGATGTATCTTAACGCTTATTACGGCAAGACCTTCGAGGAAACCGCAACACCCGACGAAAAACAGCTCAGCGGAGAAATTGACAAAAGTGACTTTAAGCAGTCGTTCCGCAGAGCCAAGAACGGTATTCATAAAAATCTGTAAGGGAGGAACAGAACATGACACTGGATAGAGTAATCGCGGTAAGAACCGCCAAAACCGTCTATCGTGACGGCGACCTTTGTATAAAGGTATTTAACGAAGAGTTTTCCAAAGCCGACGTGCTTAACGAAGCGCTGAATCAGGCGCGTATCGAGGAGATCGGTCTGAATATCCCCAAGATCCATGAGGTAACAAAAATTGACGGAAAATGGGCGATCGTGTCTGATTTTATCGAAGGAAAAACGCTGCAGCAGCTGATGGACGAGGATCCCGATAAAAAGGATGAGTACCTTAATATGTTTGTTGATCTGCAGCTTACGGTCCTCAGCAAAACCTGTCCTCTGCTCAACAAACTCAAGGATAAAATGAACAGCAAAATCAGCATGGCGGAGCTGGACGCTACCACACGCTATGACCTGCATACCAGATTAAACGGAATGCCTAAGCACAACAAGGTATGTCACGGCGACTTTAATCCGTCCAACATCATCATTGCCGAGGACGGCACGCCCTACATCATCGACTGGTCTCACGCTACCCAGGGTAACGGCGCCGCTGACGCGGCAAGAACTTATTTGCTGTTTTGGCTCAAGGGAGATATAGAAACAGCAAAGCAGTATCTCGACCTGTTCTGCAAAAAGAGCGACACCGCTAAGCAGTATGTCCAGAAGTGGATGCCGATCGTAGCGGCTTCACAGTCCGTAAAGGGCAACGAAAAGGAACGTGAGTTCCTGCTCAGCTGGGTAAACGTTGTCGAGTACGAATAAGGAGGAAGTCAGAATGAAAGTAACCGTATGTATCGGCTCTTCCTGCCACATAAAGGGCTCGCGCCGGGTGGTAGAGCAGCTTCAGCTCCTTGTTGCCGAAAACGACCTCAGCGACAAGGTGGAGCTGGGAGGCACCTTCTGTATGGGACAGTGCCAAAAGGGCGTTTGCGTTACCGTTGACGATACCTTCTATTCGGTATCTCCCGAAAACGTAGGCGAATTCTTTGAAACAAACATAAAGGCAAAGGTATAAAATGAACATACAGATTTGCGTTGGCTCGTCGTGCCACCTCAAGGGCTCGGAACAGGTTGTCGATTTGTTTCAAAAGGCTATTGAGGAACGCAATCTGACGGATAAAATCACTCTTGCGGGTAGCTTCTGTATCGGACGCTGCAACCGCGAGGGTGTTACCGTTCGGGTTGACGACGAGATCATTATGGGTGTGACGCCTGCAACGTTTGAAAGCTTTTTTGAAACCGAAATCTTAGCAAAACTCTATTGAAAGTGAGCGGACAGATGTCGAACTGTTTGACATTAAAAAAATCTAATTGCAAAAACTGCTATAAATGTATTCGCCACTGCCCGGTAAAGTCCATACGCTTTTCCGGAAATCAGGCGCATATAATCGGCAACGAGTGCATTCTTTGCGGTCACTGCTTTGTTGTGTGTCCGCAAAACGCCAAGCAAATCGTTGATGACACCGAAAAAGTACGCGTTCTGCTGCAAAGCGGAGCCCCAGTGGTCGTCAGCCTCGCGCCGTCCTTTATCGCCAACTATGCCGGCGTGGGTATTGACTCGATGCGCGCCGCTCTGAAAAAGCTCGGTTTTTACGACGTTGAAGAAACCGCTGTCGGCGCGACGATCGTCAAGCGCGAATATGACCGCATTCTGCAGGATGAGAACAGGGATATCGTGATCTCCTCCTGCTGCCATTCCGTGAATTTGCTGATCCAAAAATATTTCCCGAGCTGTCTGCCGTATCTTGCCGATGTTTTGTCGCCGATGCAGGCACACTGCAAGGATATCAAGACGCGTATCCCCGACGCTAAGACCGTATTTATCGGTCCCTGCGTTGCCAAAAAAGACGAAGCGGAATATTATGAAGGCATTGTTGACGCCACGTTGACCTTTGAGGAGCTGTCCGCGTGGCTGAAAGAGGAAAACATTGCCCTCGAAAAGAAAACTGACCATACAGAGAAAAGCCTTGCCCGGTTTTTCCCGACAACCGGCGGTATTCTGAAAACAATGACACAAGAGGCGCAGGACTATACTTACTTTGCGATCGACGGCATAGAAAACTGTATAGCCGCTCTGAAAGACATTGAGGACGGCAATGTTCACAAGTCTTTCATTGAAATGAGCGCCTGCGCCGGAAGCTGCATCGGCGGTCCCGTTATGGAAAAGCACCGCCTTAACCCGGTCAGTGATTACACGGCAGTTGCCAAATACGCCGGTAAGTATGATTTTGAGGTCGAACAGCCGGAAGCGGTAGAAACGAAGAAAATGTTTGAGTTCATATCCCCGCGTTCGGCAAAGCCTTCAGATTATGAGATCAACCAGATTTTGCGGCAAATGGGTAAATTCAAGCCCTCGCAGGAGCTAAACTGCGGCTCCTGCGGTTATGATACCTGCCGCGAAAAGGCTGTCGCCATTTATCAGGGCAAGGCGGAGATCTCCATGTGCCTGCCGTTTTTGAAGGACAAGGCAGAGAGCTTCTCGGATACGATCGTTAAAAACACGCCCAACGGTCTGATCGTCGTGAACGATCTGCTGGAGGTGCAGCAGATCAATTCCGCCGCGCTGAAAATATTGAATCTGCGCGCCGCGTCCGATGTTATGGGCTCTCAGGTGGTGCGGATCCTCGACCCGCTGCCGTTTTTGAACGTGCAGACGACCCACCGCGGAATATACAACGAGCGTACATTTTTAGCCGAGTACGACCGATATGTCGAAATGACGGTCGTTCCCGACAAAGAGAGCAATATGTTGATCTGCATTATGACGGACGTCACCGAGGAGGAAACCGCACGCCGCCGCAAGGAGGATATCAGCCGTCAAACGGTTGAGGTCGCCGACAAGGTGGTCGATAAGCAAATGCGCATAGTGCAGGAGATCGCTTCGCTGCTCGGAGAAACTGCCGCCGAAACGAAAATTGCGCTGTCAAAGCTGAAGGAGTCGATTACGGATGAATGATTTATGTGCGGAAATCGGCTACAAAAGCATTAACCACGACGGCGAACAGCTCTGCGGCGACCATATCGACATCGTAGAACAGAGCGGTGATTCTACCGTTATCGTGCTGGCAGACGGTATGGGCAGCGGAGTAAAGGCGAGTATTCTGTCTACACTCACCTCCAAGATCATCTCAACCATGATGGCGGCAGATTTGCCTTTGGAGGAATGTGTTTCTACCATTGCCGCAACGCTCCCTGTCTGTTCGGTACGCGGCGTTGCGTACTCCACCTTTACAATTATGCACATTATCAACTCCCGCACCATCGAGTTGATACAGTACGACAATCCTCATATAATTTATATCCGCGACGGCGATCTTTACGATTACGCCAAAACCGAGGTCAATATCGGCGGAAAAAAGATATACAAGTCCGTTATCCGCTTAAAGGAGGATGACATTATCATCGCCATGAGCGACGGTTGCCCTCACGCGGGGATCGGTATCGCGTATAACTTCGGCTGGAAGTGGGAGGACATTGCGGAATATATGCTGAGTATGTCGGGCGGCTGTTTTACCGCGAAGTCGCTTTCCACGATGCTGATAGACGAGGTCAACAGTCTTTACGGCGGAAAACCCGGCGATGACGCGACCGCTTGCGTTATCAAGATCCGCAAGCGCGTGCCTATGAATATCCTTTTCGGCCCGCCCTCCGACAGGGACGACTGCGACCGTATGATGAGCCTGTTTTTCTCAAAGGAGGGCAAGCATATCATCTGCGGCGGAACGACCTCTTCCATTGCCGCAAAGTGGCTGCGGAAACCGCTCAGACCAAAGCTCAGCTTTGAACGCAGCGATGTGCCGCCGATCGCGGAGCTGGAGGGCGTCGATTTGGTGACCGAGGGCGTTATCACCATCAACAAGGTGGTGGAATATGCCAACGACTATGTCAAAAACAACGATTTCTATGAGGAATGGGGCTACGGCAATGACGGCGCTTCGCTTATCAGCCGTCTGTTGTTTGAGGAAGCGACGGATATAAATTTTTATGTCGGCAAGGCAGTTAACCCGGCACATCAAAATCCCGATTTGCCGATCAATTTCAACATTAAAATGAATTTGGTGCAAGAGCTTTCAAAGGCGCTCAAGCTGATGGGCAAACGCATCAAGGTCAGTTATTTTTAGGTGAACGTAAATGAATAAGTTAAGAAAATTTGATACCAAGGTGCAGTATCTGAAATACAAGGTGCTGCGCGAGGTGGCGCGTCAGGCATGGAACGATACGCTGCTTGAGAACGTGCTGGATATTCCGAAAATCATCGTTCCCGGCAAAACGCCGACCATGCGCTGCTGCGTATATAAAGAGAGGGCGATCCTCGCCGAACGCGTCAAAATCGCTATGGGCGGTAACTCTGACCGTCAAAACGTTATAGAGGTGATCGACATAGCCTGCGACGAATGCCCTGCCGCCGGTTATGAGGTCACGGATTCCTGCCGCGGCTGTCTGGCGCATCGCTGTGAGGACGTCTGCAAACGCGGCGCTATCTCCTTTGACTACAACCATGTGGCGCACATCGATAAAAGCAAATGCGTGGAATGCGGTCAGTGCGCCAAGGTATGCCCGTATTCCGCGATAGCCAACCGTAAGCGTCCCTGCCAAAATGCCTGCAAGATCAAGGCTATCAGCATCAACGACGACAACGCGGCACAGATCGACGACGAAAAGTGTATTTCATGCGGCGCCTGTGTTTATCAATGTCCGTTCGGCGCTATCAGCGACAAATCATTTATTTTGAACGTAATAGATTTGCTGAAGAAATGCGAGCAGGGAAGAAATTATAAGATCTATGCTGTTGTTGCCCCGTCGATTTCCAGCCAGTTTACTTACGCAAAACTCGGTCAGGTTATATCGGGACTGAAAGAGCTGGGATTTCATACGGTCGTAGAGGCAGCTCTCGGTGCGGATATGGTAGCGCAGGCGGAATCAAAGGAGCTTGCGGAAAAGGGCTTTTTGACCAGCTCCTGCTGCCCCGCCTTTGTGGACTATATCAACAAATCATTCCCGCAGCTTAAATCGAACGTCTCTCACAATCTTTCTCCGATGGCGACGATCGCCAAGTATATCAAAGAGACAACGCCGAATGCAAAGGTCGTGTTTATCGGACCGTGTACGGCTAAAAAGATGGAGGTCCAGCTCGATACCGTCAAGCCTTATGTGGATTCCGCGCTGACATTTGAAGAATTGCAGGCGCTGTTTGACAGCCGAGATATTGACCTCAACACGCTGGAGGAAGGCGTGCTCGACAACGCTTCCTACTTCGGAAGGATCTTCGCTCGCTGCGGCGGACTTGCCGACGCGGTCGCCGAGGGCTTGAAGGAGCAGGGGCTTGATGATTTTGAGCTGAACGCTGTTTCGTGCGACGGCATTGAGGAATGTAAAAAAACGCTGACAATGAAGAGCAAAAATCTTTTGAAAGCAAACTTTATCGAAGGTATGGCGTGCGTCGGCGGCTGTATCGGCGGAGCGGGTTGTCTGACTCACGGCGCAAAGGACAAAATGCAGGTAGATAAATACGGACAGGAAGCAATGGAGAAAACCATCCTTGACGCTATCTCGATCCTTAAATAGTTCAGTTCAACCGTTTTTATTCTTTCAATTTGATAAAATATGCAAAAAGCCTGATGACTTCTATCGAAATCATCAGGCTTTCCTTATGTGTAAATCAATTCTGTATTTACTATCTCCTGTGCTCTATTACGGATATTGTTCATCTTACTCACCCATAGCATTGGATTAGATGCTTTGAGTTGTTCGGTGCAGCCTTCTTCCTTAGCGAAAGCCTGTACAAGCTCGTCGTACATCTTCCGTGCCTGTTCATCAATATCGGCAAGATATTCGTTTAGCTTGCATTTGGTAAGCAGGTTGGTGTAGAGAACAGGGCGGCTTCGTTTGATATTGCGAAGGTGTTGTTGTCCCCACAAGCCGATTGGACGGCTATCCTGTTCGGGTAACTTTAGATTGGGAAGTAAATAATCTCCCTGCTGTGTGTATGTAATCTTTGTCGCCATAATTCAGACCTCCTTGATCTTAATTCTCTTGACTTTGGCTTTCGTGAGCTTGATTAGCAGCTCGTCAATGATGTCGGTGTATCTGCCCTGTGATATGAGGTCGTTCCTCAAATCAATCAGGCTGTTGATGACCGTGCGCCGTTCATCAGGCGTTAGGTATAAATGGTATTTTGGTTTTTTCATTTCATTACCTCCGTTTGTTTGATATAATCAGTATAAACGAGAATGCTTGAGAAATCGAATGTGCGGATTGAATTTTGTGAAAACTTTTGGGGTGCGTAAGCGCGTGACTCGGGAGAGCGCCAGGTTCGCAATCTGGAGGTCAGGGGTTCGATCCCCCTATGGTCCACCATATATTAAAAAGGCAGAACACCATAAAGGTGTTCTGCTTTTTTAACTGTCGGTAAAGTGGAGCATAGGGGGATCGAACAGGGCGTGCCGAGGTTCGAGCTGCGCGAAGAACCGAAGGTAAAGTCGTTTCAGTGAAACGATTTTAGCCCGCCGAGCAGCAGAAACTTAACCAATCCCGCACACCGCAACAAGCGAGAAGAAACTTTTGAATTATGCAAACTCACCTATGGTCCACCACGAATTTTGGGAGTATCATCACGATACTCCCTCTTTTCTTATTGTGAGTTTTGTGTTATACTTTTGGACAGACAAATTGAATTAACGGAGGAAGCAATGATTATCAGAGAATACACTATGGGTGATTTGAAACAAATGATAATGATTTGGAATGAAATTGTTGATGAAGGTATTGCGTTTCCGCAAGAGGACTTATTGGATGAGCAATCAGGTAAACAATTCTTTGCGTCACAAAGCTATTGCGGAGTTGCTGTTGATGAAAACAATAAGGTTCTGGGACTGTATATTCTTCACCCAAATAATGTCGGCAGATGCGGACATATATGCAATGCAAGTTATGCTGTATCATCTTTGTGCAGAGGACAACATATAGGTGAAAAGCTTGTTATGGACTGTATTCAAAAAGCTAAAGAAATAGGATTCTTGATTTTACAATTCAACGCTGTTGTTGAAACCAATATTCACGCAAGACATCTTTACGAACGATTGGGGTTTAAGCAATTAGGCACGATTCCCAAAGGTTTCAGGATGAAGGATGGTCATTTCGATAATATCTGTCCTTATTATGTAACACTCTAAATTACGCTCCTTCAATTAAAATGGGGTTTGCAGATATAGGCTTATCAATCAATAAAAGAATAGCAATCTTTTGGGGAAAAGATAAGGCAACAGCGGGTTGCTTGTGTTTTATTACGGTTTGTATTATACTAATTCCTGATAGAAAGTAGACTTATATTTTGCGAGGATATTTTTCGCAAGACAAGGCGGAGGACGCGGCAAGGCTGACGCCTTGCAAGGACGACAACGCAGTATTGTGGAAAATAGACCGCAAAGATTGTCTGCTTTTTATTAGGTATTAGTATTAGTATTGGTAACAGGGAGGTGTTTTTATGAACACAAAGGACGTTATCTATGAACTGAGGACAAGGAACGGACTGTCGCAGGACGAGCTTGCCGAAAAGGTATTTGTTACGCGGCAGGCGGTGTCGCGCTGGGAAAACGGCGACACCGTGCCGAATACCGAAGCACTGAAGTTGCTATCAAATCTTTTCAATGTTTCGATCAACACGCTGCTTGGTTCGCCACGTCAGCTGATCTGTCAGTGCTGCGGTATGCCGCTTGACGATACGATTATCGGCACGGATAAGGACGGCGCACTGAACGAGAACTACTGTAAATGGTGCTACGCGGACGGGCAGTACACCTACAGCGACATGGACGAGCTGATCGACGTCTGCGTAAAGAATATGGTGAGCGAACAGTTCACCGAGGAGCAGGCGCACGCCTATTTGAAGCAGACGCTGCCGCAGCTCGATTATTGGAAGCGCTATGAACAGCTGAGCGACAACGGCGAGTTTGAGCAGTTCAAGCAACAGCTGATCGACGAAATCAACGCTCTGCACATCGAGGGACTGCCGAAGGTAGAGCGCCTGAACGCGCTTGTCGGAAGCTTCGTCAATCTTGCTTATCCCCTGCCGAGCGGTGTCAGCGCTAAGTTCCTCAACGACAACAAGACCTATCTCGGCAACCAGCTTGAGTCGGAATTCGGCGGCGGACGCTGCTTTGGCGTTTTAGCAAATATGGATTTTATTCTGGTCAGCACCTATGAGGCAGAAGGTAAAAAACCGGAATTGGTGCTGTATAAAAAGAGATAAGCTCTTTTGCGGCAATAAAACAACCCATTGGCAGGCTGATACTTGCAATCATTTAGAAATAATGGTAGACTATACATAGTAAAGAGGTGATTGCGGTGATAGCAAACAATATCCGTTTTCTCAGAAAACAAGAGAATCTCAGTCAGGAGAAATTTGCCGAGCGTTTCGGCGTCTCGCTCCAATCCGTAGCGAAGTGGGAAAGCGGAGAGAGTGTTCCGGATGTATTGAAATGCCGTGAAATAGCGGAGTATTATACTCTTTCAATCGACGTACTTGTATCCGTGCCGCTCGATGGTTTGGATGCGAACGAAAATACTGCTGACGGAAAGTATATTTTCGGTATGACAGAGGTTACGCAGGACGGACAAGTCAAAATCCCGGAATATGCCCGCGAGGTGTTTGATATTCACGCGGGAGACAGACTAATGGTGATGGGAGATACTTCAAGGGGCGGCATCGCGCTGGCTAAAATCTCTTTAGGTGATATGAAAACAGAATAAATTTATGCGGTGCTGCCTTTATTATTTCAACCGCATATTCAGCGTCGTCCTCAGGGGCGGCGCTTTTTTGCTACGATTTTTAACACACTTGGTTAATCCCGGTTGGTAGAAAGCAGCGTACCGTAATGTTATACTATACATAACAAATCACGGCATTATCATACTTTGGGAGAATCGATATGGAAGCCATCAAAACAGAAAAGCTGGTAAAGAAATATAAGGACAAAACAGCGGTGAAGGGATTGGAGCTTGCCGTTTATCAGGGCGAGCTGTACGGTCTGCTCGGCGTCAACGGAGCGGGCAAATCCACTACAATCAAAATGTTGTCCTGCCTGACACAGCCTACTTCGGGAGAAGCATGGGTGATGGGGCGCAGCATAAAGAATGAAGCGGAACAAGTCAAGGCGATCATGAATGTTTCTCCGCAAGAAACCGCCGTTGCCGCTAAGCTGAGTGTGCGCGAAAATCTCGAATTCATCGCCCGCATCTATGGCTGCAACAAGAAAGAATCCAAGGAAAAAGCCCGGAAGATGATCGAGGATTTCTCAATGGAAGAAATAGCTAAATGCCGTGCTGCGACCTTATCCGGCGGCTGGCAGCGCAGGCTGAGTATCGCAATGGCTCTCATCACTCAACCGGATGTTCTTTTTTTGGATGAGCCGACCTTAGGTCTTGATGTTCTGGCTCGCCGTGAGCTTTGGAAATCTATCGAAGAATTAAAAGGTAAAATGACAATAATCCTGACGACCCATTATTTGGAGGAAGCAGAGAGCCTTTGCGACCGTATCGGTATCATGGCGCGCGGAGCGCTGTGTGCCGAGGGTACCGCAGAGGAGTTGAAGACAAAAGCCAACACAAATGATTTTGAAGAAGCGTTTATTACGATATCAGGAGAGAACACAAAATGAGAACCATAACCTTTGCTTCACGCAACACAAAAGAGATCACCCGCGATAATCTGACCTTGATTTTCGGTATTGTGTTTCCCCTCATACTCCTGTTATTGCTGTCGGCAATCAACAAAGCCATCCCCCGGGGATACGGTCCGACAAATTTTCAGATTCAATACTTAGCGCCCGGTATCACAGTATTCGGTCTCAGCTTTTTATCCTTGTTCTCTTCCATGCTGATTGCGAAAGACAGAACAACCGGCTTTGTCCTAAGACTGTTCACTTCGCCGCTGCGCCCCTCTGAATTTATTCTCGGTTATACTATGCCGATGATACCGATTGCGCTGACTCAATCAACCGTATGCTATCTGTGCGCGCTTTTTCTCGGTTTACCGTTTTCGGCGAATCTGTTAGCCGCTGTTGCGGTGAATATCCCGATCACAATCGTATTCATCGCGTTGGGTCTGATGTTCGGCTCCGTGCTGAGCGAGAAGGCGGTCGGCGGTATATGCGGCGCTCTGCTGACGAACCTTTCCGCATGGTTCTCCAACATCTGGTTTGATACCTCAATGGTGGGCGGCGCTTTTGAGACCGTATCGAATATCCTTCCCTTCTCGCATGCGGTAAAAGCGGCTCAGGCGGCAGCGGCAGGTGATTTTGGCGCGATCTTCCCTGAGCTGTGGTGGGTCGTTGCCTACGCGGTAGTGCTGACCGCTGCCGCAGTAGCGGTATTTGCCGTTAAACTTAAGAAAAACTAATGTAATGATTCCGCCGGATAAGCTTCTATTCGGCGGAATCAATTGTTTTATGGCAGAAATAAATAAATTTCCTCTTGACAGACTAATAACCATTAGTTGTAATGAGGCTAACGGTTATTAGTCCTTTTCTTTGGAGGATATTATGACGACAAGAGATAAAATACTGAACGAAACGCTGACGCTCTTTTCAGAGAACGGTTTTGACGGAACGAGCGTGGAGCAGATCGCCGAAAAGGGCGGCATTAAAGCGCCGTCGCTCTACAATCACTTTAAGGGCAAGGAGGATATTCTGAACGCGCTGATTGACACGGCAGAGGCGCGTTATGAAGAGAGCTTCGGCTCTGAGAAGCATTTCGGCAAGTTGCCGCACAGCCGGGATGAATTTATTGCAATCGCTATGAAAAAGGTGGAGTTTACCGTTTTTGACCCGATAATCGGGAAAATCCGAAAATTCCTTGTTCGTGAGCAGTTCAGAAGCGAGCGCTTTGCCGAAATCACCACACGCCACCAAATCGGCGGTGTTCAAAAGATGTACGCCAAAATCATCGAAGATATGATGAACGAGGGCTTGTTCAAGCAGGACGACCCGTCGCTTCTCGCCATGGAGCTGACCTCGCCTGTTGTGGTGATGATTGCAAAAGCCGACAGACAGACGCAGTACCGGCAGAAGGTTATGCAGGACATAGAAAAGCACCTGCGGCATTTTTGCGCTGTATATATGATGGGGTGAGTATAATTTTAGAAAAGATTGTCGTATACTTTGAAGCTTTACTTGCGTCGGTTCTAGTGCCTCTGCCTACAATTTTGCTTTTGCACTACTGCGGAGAAAGCGTTAAGAGCAGCAAGCTGTTTCACACTGTGATTTTGCTTTGGCTTATCTGCTTCTTTGCGCTTAGTATTGGGCAGTTTACAAATTGGTTCTATGTTGTAACTCCTAATAATGAATTTATCCGCACGTCGTTGTTACCATTGCCGATGCTTCCGCTGGTACTCGGTATGTTCGTTAATATTGTGGGCTTAATCCGCAGGCGAAAAAAACTGTCAACCCGGTATTTGGTCGCTTTCTTAATCTTTTTGCTGCCTTTTACAGGCTTCCTTACCGTGCACGCGTTCATCGACATTGTGCCGTTCCTTTTCTCAGGAGTAGGTATCTGCGCGCTTTCGATGTGCTATATCATTGTCTCAGACCAAATTATTCATAATTTTCATCAGCAGCGCGAGATTGCAAATCAGCGTGCCAGCGTTATGGTGCTTCAAATGCGCCCTCATTTCATTTACAACACGATGATGAGTATTTACTACCTTTGCAAGCAGGATGCTGACAAAGCGCAGCAGGTAACGCTGGACTTCACTACCTATCTGCGCAAAAACTTCACGGCTGTCCAAGCGAAGAAGCTGTACCGTTCAAGGACGAGCTCGAACATACCAAAGCGTACCTTGCCGTGGAACAGGCACAGCATGAGGATATGCTCTGCGTCGATTATGACACTCCGCATATAGATTTCAAAGTGCCGCCGCTCACCTTACAGCCGCTTGTGGAAAACGCTGTAAAGCACAGCTTAGATCCAAACGGTGAGGCGCTGCATATCTATGTCAAAACACGGCTGACGGATTCGGGAAACGAGATTATTGTCGAAAACAACGGACTTGATTATCAGCCGTCTACCGACAATGAACCTCATACTGCACTCGCTAATATTTAGCAGCGGCTTAATATGATGTGCAAGGGAACATTGAAAATCACACCGCGCGAAGGCGGCGGAACGGTTGTGAAGGTTACAATTCCCAATACAAAACAATAAACCCCTCTTCATTAAACAGCCGGCGAATCAATCCGTTTGATTCGCCGGCTGTTGCCTGTAAATTTATCACTTTTCCGCTGAATAGTCCGACCAATTTCCGGCGGAATATCTGCGCTTTGATTTCATCACACCGGGATCTGCCTTCGGTTCTACGGACATATCAATTTTGTAAAGCTTACCGATAAGGTCGTTGTTGTACGGAATATCGGTTGTCTGGAACGCTTCCTTACCCTCGGACACCTCTCTGTCGGTAACGCCCGAGTCAAAAATAATTCCCTGATTTCCCCACGGAGCTTTAATTCGGTAAATATCGGAATTATCAATCCGCTCCATTTGAAAGCCCGGCCATTCCGAAAAGTAGTAGGGTTCCTTTGTGAAGCTGTTGAACGCCATTCCGCCCCACCAGTAGGCGTAAACCTTATCCCACTTGGTTTCGCTGTTGTCGTAGTAGATATAACCCGGCTCGATTTTGCTTGGATCAAGCTCTAATTCTTTTAGCATTTTCTCAAGCGGATCGCTTGTATCCTTATACTGAACGGGAGAGGCAAACTCTAAGCCTGCGACATTCTGTGTAAAGACCGCCTCCAAGAACTCGGGATAAATACCTCTCCAATACTCGATCATATGCTCGCCGGTTTCGTTTTTGTTGAACACGAGCTTATCCTTTGAATATCCGTCATCAATCAGGCGATTGTACATAGTCTGAGAAACGTCGCCGTTATCACCGTTATATCTTCCGGCGTAAAAATACAAAAACGGCGCGTTATCCATATTAATTTTATCTTTCAGAAAATCCGTCCACTGCTTGTCGGCGTACATATCAAAGGTCGCCGACATCACGCCGCCTGTACCGAACTTGTCGGGGTGTGACAGAACCGTGTAAAAGGTCTCGAGACCGCCTAAGGACGAGCCTGCCAATGCGGTATGCTCCGCGTCGGTATAGACGTTATAGTTTTCGTTCACATACGGCATAACAGTATCGCAGACGAAGTTCGCAAAGTCAGAGCCGCGCTTTTTTGTTAATTCCTCGGGCTTTACGTTTTCGGGTTCTTTTTCGGTATTTATATCGCCCAAATCGGGAACAAGCTCATCCCATCTGTAGAAGTCATTGTTTTCGATGCCGACAATAATCGCCTTATTATCGGTGACAGACATCATACTTTCAAGGTGTTCGGCAACGTTCCAGCAAACCGTATCGTTGTCCATTCCCCTGTCCTTGCCGGTTGTAAGAATACTCTGACCGTCAAACATATAGATGACGGAGTATTTATCCTCCGCGCTTTTATCATAATTTTGCGGTGTGTAGATATAGACGAGCTTATCACGTCCGTCAAACTTTAATGCCTTTGTTTCAAACTTAGTGTCATAAACAGGCTCTTTGCCGGTAATATAAGGAAGAAGCTCATCTTTTTTTAGGTACCAGCCGCTGATAAAGCTGTTAAACGCAACGTCCATACTTGACTTTTCGCCGAATTTAACATGAACCATATTGTATAGGTTTACGTCCCCCTGACAAGTGAAAATATTGTTTGCGCCCTGCTCGCCGTTCTTTTTCATCTTGACTGCGGCGGTTTTGCCGGTTGATGTATTCAGAAATACCGCTGTGATATCTCCTGCGTCCTTAGCCGCGCAGACCGTCAGCGTATGAAGCTTTTGCTCATTTGTTTTCGCGGCAGCCGCGCTGTTCTGAGCCTTTGAACTGCCGGAAGTTCCCGAGTTGCCTGCGCAGGCTGTCAATATTGAAAGAAAGATAACCGCGCACAGTATTCCTGAGATGAGTTTTTTCATAGTCTTTGCTCCTCGATTTTCTTTATTGTTCAAACAAAACGCTTAACAGCGTCTGCGGAATTTCCTGTACATACGACATTCCTCTGCCTGTGTTTGACACCGCGAACAGATATACGTCACGCTCGGTATTGATATAATCAACCGCTCCGAAATGCGGCGGAATCTGTCCGTTATGACCCGAGCCGCCGTACGGCATATGCCAAAAGCCGTAGCAGTATTCCTCTGTGCTGTTCGGATTCACGGTTTGAGTCATTTGCTTAAACGCGTCGGCAGAGATAACCTTTCCTCCGCTCAGTCCGCGCATCCATTTGTCCATATCCTCAGCGTTTGATACAATATCGCCGGCACCCTTGGTTATTCCGGGATTGTAGAAACCTTCTTCTATTGATTTCGTTTTGGATAGAGCGAAAGTCCACTCGTGATTTTCCGTTACTTCATCGGTAAAGCCGGTGTGGGTCATCTCAAACGGTTCAAAAAAGTTTTTTCTGAGATAATCTTTATAGGTAACTCCGCTTACCTGCTCAACAATATCCGCAAGCAGGAAGTAGTTTGAGTTTGAATACTGATAATCGCTGCCCGGTTCAAAGATGAGCTCTTTGTCAAATATAGCCTTCTTGATTTTTTGGATATTTTCCTTCTCGTTTGTGCCTATGTCAACCGGATTAATCAGCTCAAGAAAGTTTGTCAGTCCGGAGCTCATATTAAGCAGGTTTTTGATTGTCATCTTTTTTCCGTTTTTATATTCGGGAAAATACTTGTCCAGCGTATCGTCAACACTGAGTTTTTTTTGGTCGCAAAGCAGCATAACGCAAGCCGCGCAAAATTGCTTTGAGACCGAGCCAATCGGCATTGAAGCGCCAATCGTCAGCGGCTTGCCGTTATCGTCGTTGCCTTTTGTATACTGATATACAACACTGCCGCTCTTTGAAATTTGAAGAACGCCTTTGTAGTTCAAGTCCGTCAATACCTTATCGAGCTTGCTTTTCATATCCGACGTAATAGTCTCAGGCTGTGTTGCCAGGGCTTCTGTAGTTTGTACTTCCGTTGACGAAGCCGCAGAGCTTTCCGCAGACTTAGAACCGCATCCGGCAAAAGAAGCAATCATAACAATGATTAATATAATCGCTGATATTTTTTTCATAATAACACTCCTCACGTAAATTTTAGGCAATACCGCATAATTCAGGTGTGCGGTGTTGCCTTTATATCTATATAATAAAACAGCTGCCGACGTATATCAAGCAACTGTTTACATAAACATTAAATCATAAGGAGCCAAATTAAACTATCGGTTTAAAAAATCGGTTTTTTTCTATCGCAAATACCGAAAACAGGGTATGGAGAGCCCTTGGCGATTCCGTCCGCGTAGCAAAGCAGCGGAAGCACGTTTGTCTCAAAGCGGATGATATAAGAATTAATCTCTCCGTCGACGGACGCGATTTTCATCGGATGTACAATCTGTTTGTCACAGAGCGTTTTCATACAGCGTTCAACGTCGTGCGGTTCAAGTCCGGTGCCCTGAGATATGAGCGGCGCGGTGACCGGAATATCGGATACCGTATAAAGATAGTAGAGGATTTTAAGAGTTTTTTTATCCGCGAACAAAGCAAAAACCTGCCTGATGGCGTCTTCGCTTTCAAAGTGCGACAAAATACCTTCTTCCTGCGGACGTATCATCAGAAAAAAGTGGCGAAAATCGTCTGTAATCCGCGCCAAGGCTAAGCCGTCGTCACACAATAGCTTAGAAAAGTAATTATTGCGTTTATCGCTTTTTTCGGGATGACCGGTAAAGGTATCGGCAAAATCTTCCGTCAAGCTCTCGTCGCCGGACAGACCCAAAATAAGCGACCAGCAGTAATTAAACGCAGAGCGGAATGCTTCATCCTGCGGCATAGCGCTTAGCTTTTTCATCAGCGTAAGCCTTATGTCCTGCTCCTCTCTGCCAAACAGCGCGTCAATGCTTACCCCTAACGCGTCGGCAAGCTTAGGCAAAACCTCCGCGTCGGGCGTACCGCCGCGTTCCCATTTTGAAACAGCCTGAGTTGTTACGCCTATAAGGCTTCCGAGCTTTTCCTGTGTGTATTTCTTTTGATTGCGGTATTTCTTGATTTGCTTTCCGATGACGCTCATTTTCAACCCTCCGTTGATTTTATGTTATTATTGTATCAAATCATACGCTGCTTGTCTATGCTGAAATTAAATTTTTCGCATTTTGAATTTGATATTTTTTGATTTAGTTCATACGTATAAAACCTATTGATTTATCGCCGTATCTTGGTTATAATTTAGTTATGGATTTTCATATAAAGAGTGGGGGACTGCGGTATGAAGAAACGCAAATTTTCAATTTTCAAAACAGAGCGGTTTGATACAAAGCCGTTTAATCCCGAAACGCAGTACGCGGTTATCCGCAGCTCAATCTGCACAGGTGAAAAGGTCGCAGGCTTTAGGGATAAAAACGGCGGACACTTTACCGAGGTAATGCTAATCCGCAACAAGCAGGATGAGCAGGAGTTTAAGGAGAGGTACGGCGTAGAAAATCTCCGCGTAGAATATTGAGAATATTGATTGAGAGGTATAAATATGGCTTCTTCAAGGGAATATCTTGACTTTGTGCTCGAGCAGCTCTCTAAGCTTGACGACGTGTCGCACAGAGCGATGATGGGCGAGTACATAATCTATTATCAGGGAAAGGTTATCGGCGGAATTTACGACGACAGGTTCCTCGTAAAGCAGACAAAATCAGCGAAAGAATTAATGCCCGACGCCGCGCTCGAACTGCCGTATGAAGGCGCAAAGGAAATGCTTTTGGTAGATAACCTTGACGACAAAGAGTTTTTGGCTGCGCTGTTTAATGCGATGGTAAACGAACTGCCTGCGCCTAAAAAAAGGAAAAGCAAGAGGTGAGAATATGCGCCTGTTTATCAACGGCGACGATTACGGTATGAACCGGAGCTGTTCATGCGCGATTGCCGAAGCGCTCGGCAGGGGATTGATTGACGGCACGACAATGATGGCGAACGGCGAGTACTTTGACGAGGCTGTAAAGCTTTCTTTCGAGTGCGGTTTCCAAGGTAAAATCGGCGTGCATTTTAACCTCACCGAGGGCAGACCTCTGACAAAGGAGATAACAAAAATCACCGCGTTTGTTAGAGACGGAGTTTTTCACAAGGAGTATATTCGTTCACCGCGACCGCTTACGGAATTCGAGAAAAACGCCATGTATTCTGAGCTTTCGGCGCAGGCTGAGCGAATTAAGCAGGCAGGAATAAACGTCGTCAGGGCGGATTCCCACCACTATATCCACACCATTGAGCACTTAGCGCCGATTATCGCTCGCGTTTGCAGGGAGCAGGGGATAAGGCAAATCCGTCTTAACCGCACCTATGATACGCCCGAACATCCTGTTATTACCGAAGGCAGAATATCAAATAATTTTTGGCGTGAAAACGGCTTTATCACAACCGAATATTTCGGGAGATCGGCGGACTTGCAGTCGGGGATTGTCCGCGGATATACCGAGATTATGGTTCATCCCGACTACGATAAAAACGGAATTTTAATTGACCGAACAGGATTGTCAGATGGTTATCCGACAGGCGGTCCGCTTTCGGTTATAAACGATATTAAGAAGAATTAGGAGGATATTATGAAGGTTTTAATCATCAACGGAAGTCCGCACAAGAGCGGCAACACCTCAATCGCGATTGACGAGGTTGTTAAAACTCTCGCGGAAGAAAATATAGAAGCCGAGGTTGTGCAAATCGGCAACAAGGCGGTTCGCGGCTGTATCGCCTGCAACCGCTGCGCGGAGCTCGGACATTGCGTTTTTGATGACGAGGTAAATAAAATTGCCGAAAAGTTCGAGAGCGCCGACGGTCTGATTGTCGCTTCTCCGGTGTATTACGCCTCTGCAAACGCCACGCTGATTGCCTGCCTTGACCGCCTGTTTTACAGCACTTCCTTTGACAAGACAATGAAGGTCGGCGCGAGCATTGTTGTCGCAAGGCGCGGCGGCTGTACGGCTACCTTCGACGAGCTAAACAAGTACTTTACAATCAGCCGTATGCCGGTTGTTTCAAGCCAGTACTGGAACTGCGTTCACGGCAGAGCACCGGGCGAAGCTGCTTGTGATGCCGAGGGTATGCAGACAATGAGAACCCTCGCGCGGAATATGGCGTTTTTGCTCAAATCAATCGCCCTCGGAAAAGAAAAGTTCGGTCTGCCCGAAATTGAACCGTGGCAGGGCACTCACTTTGTGAGAGAGGATTTAAACGGATAGGGGAGTGTTAACGTGACACAAGCGGAAAGACAAAGATTTTTGATAGAATATATGCTCGCTGAACGCGGAGAAGCGGCGGATATTCCACACGACGAATACAACCGCAAGCGGCTTTTGCGTTCGCTGTTCAACGTCAGAATGCCAAAGAATTGCAGTGATGAGTTTATTCGCGTTCAGGACGAGTATTTGCGACAGCAGACTAAGGAAAAAGGCGTGACGGATATCGACGATTTACAGCCTGTCGATGGCGATATTTACCTTTGGCAGGGCGACATCACAACGCTTAAATGCGACGCGATTGTTAACGCCGCGAATTCCCAAATGCTCGGCTGTTTTTCGCCGTGCCACGGCTGTATTGATAACGCTATTCACACCTTTGCAGGCGTTCAGCTCAGAGCTGCCTGCAACGAGATTATGACTGCTCAGGGGTATGAAGAACCTACAGGTCAGGCGAAAATCACCCCTGCCTATAACCTGCCGAGCAAGTACGTTATCCACACCGTAGGCCCTATTGTCGGCGGACGGCTGACAGAGAAGGATTGCGAATTGCTGAAAAGCTGCTACCTATCCTGCCTTAAGCTTGCCGAGGAAAACGGCGTTAAGAGCATAGCTTTCTGCTGTATCAGCACGGGCGTGTTCGGTTTTCCTAAGGAAGAAGCCGCGAAAATCGCCCTCAGTACGGTTCGTGAGTATAAAGCTGAAACCGGCAGTGATATCAAAGTAATCTTTAACGTTTTCGGTGACAGCGACTTAAGAATATATCAATCGTTGTTTAACTGAGTTATTAAGGGGTGATTAGATGAAATACAAGCTGAAAGGGTTGTACGAGTTTGCCTTGAATTCGTTTTTTCCTGTGCGTTGTCCGTACTGCGACATCGTGATTGACCCTCAAAGATATGCTTGCGACGAATGTAGTAAAAATTTTCCCGAAATTCCAATCACCACCTACATCGAGGGCGGCTACCGCTGTATTGCGCCGTTTTTGTATAAGGACAACTTTGCCGAGGCGGTTAAGAGGTTCAAGTTTCACAATCGCGCCCAGTATGCAAAGGCGTTGGCGTTTGCGATAATCACGGCTCTCGGAAGCGCCGGTACGGATTTGGATTTCGACTACATCACCTGCGTGCCCATGCACAAGGAGCAGAAGCTTAACAGGGGTTACAATCAGTCGGAGCTGCTCGCAAAGGAGTGCGCGGATTTAATGCGCACAAAATATATTCATTCGCTTGAAAAGTACAAGAAAAATCAGGTTCAGCATACCTTGTCAGGCGCTGAACGCAGAAAGAATGTTAAGGGCGTTTACCGCCCAATAAATAAGGAAATGCTCAAAGGCAAGCGCGTTTTGCTTATCGACGACATCATCACGACAGGCAGTACGCTTGCCGAGTGCACAAAGATTTTAAGCAAGTGCGGCTGCAGCGATATATGCTGTGCCGCGGTTTGCTCGGCGGATTAATACTATTCTCTGATAGAAAGTAGACAACTTTCTATCAGAGAGAAAACGCTTGGCGCGTTTTCCAATTGCGCAAAAGCGCAATTGCCGTCTTATACAATCTTGACGCGCCTACGGCGCTATTAAAAAGTAGAAAGTCTACTTTTTAATGAAGATTGGTATAATAAAGCTTTAGTAAAAATAGGGAGGTGAGGTTTTGCACGACATTTGGAACCCATGGCACGGCTGTAAAAAGTGCAGCGAAGGCTGTCAGAACTGCTATATGTATTTTTTGGACGGACAGCGCGGCAAAAACGGCGCTGATATTTACCGAACAAAGGCAGGCTTTCGCTATCCCTTGTCAAAGGACAGACAGGGTAATTACAAGGTTCAGAGCGGCGAACAGCTCAGGGTGTGTATGACCTCGGATTTCTTCCTTGAAGAAGCCGACGAATGGCGCGATGACGCATGGAGCATTATCCGCAGGCGCCCCGACGTTGTGTTCTTTTTACTTACAAAACGCCCCGAAAGAGTGCGCGGCCATTTGCCGTATGATTGGGGCGACGGCTGGGAAAATGTATTTTTTAACGTAAGCTGTGAAAATCAAAAGCGTGCCGACGAGCGAATACCCATACTTTTGGATTTGCCGTTTAAGCACAAGGGCATAATGTGCGCGCCGTTTATCGGTGAAGTAAGCATAAAAAAATATCTGCCTTTCGGGCAGATTGAGCAGGTGCTTTGCGACGGCGAAAACTACTCGGGAGCTCGTCCGTGCCATTATGAATGGGTTAAGCGCCTGCGCGACGAGTGTGAGGAATTCGGCGTAAAATTTGTATTTTGCGGAACGGGCAGGCGGTTCGTCAAGGACGGCAAAATGTACCGTATCGAGAGCAGTGAGCTCCAGTCGAACCAGGCTCACAAATCGGGACTGAGTTATGAGGGAAAGCCGATAAATTTCAAGCTGACAAATCCGCTCGGAATACCGATTGCCAAGGAAAGGCTATACACTCCGTATTTTTCGGAAAAGTGCCAAACCTGCGGAATGAAAATGATATGCAACGGCTGTACGCGCTGCGGAAAATGCAAATTATAAAAACGTCAATCCGTTTGGGTTGACGTTTTTGTGATTTTAAAGGATTTTTTCCATACCGATTTTCTGCGGTACAAGTCCCATCTTTTCATAAAATTTTAGCGCGGAGGGGTTGCAGCTCCAAACGTTTAGCGTAACGTTATAGCAGCCGTATTTCTTTGCGTAGTTGATTACATAATCGTAAAGCGCTTTGCCGACGTGTCTGCCGCGAGCATTTTCATCAACGCAGATGTCGTCGATATAAAGCGTCTTGATGTCGGTCATCACCGAGTCGTCGGTAAATTGCCTGTGTATGCAAAACGCATGACCGAGCACTTCGCCTTTGCCGTCCGCGCAGACAAAAACAGGCGTTTTATCATAGGCGATTATGGTTTCGAGCTCCTGCGCGTTGTACTTTGTGGCAGGGCCTTTGAAGATATCCGGCCTGCCGCTGTGGTGAACCATATCGACCTGAACAAGCAGCTCGAGCAGCTTGGGTATATCTCGATTTTCGGCTCGTCTGACTGTCAGTTCCATTTTATTTCTCCTCATCAAAAGCAGAAATTTCCTCGTAGTTGCCGAGAAAACTGAACTCGGGCACTTCCCCGCAAAGTCCGCATAAAAGCTGCGTTAATTCCTCGCTTTTTACGCTGCCGGTAAAGTCAAGGTAAAACAGATATCTGAATTCCTTGCCGGGAATCGGTCTCGATTCAATCTTAGTCAGGTTAAGTCCGAGGTCGTTAAAACGTCCAAGCATAGCGTAAAGCGAGCCCGATTCGTGTGGAAGCGAAAAGCAAAGGCTTACCTTGTTTGCGTTCTCATCAATAAACAGCTTTTTGGAAATTACAATGAACCGTGTTGAGTTGTACGGATTGTCCTGAATATGATTGTCAAGAATTTTTAAGCCGTACTCCTTCGCCGCGTTGGGGGAGCAGATTGCTGCCAAATTAATTCTTTTTTCCTTGGCGGTGTCGCGTGCGGCAACGGCGGTGTTTGACCACGAAAAAGTCTGAAAGCCGTGCTTTTCGGTGTATTCCGCGCACTGCGAAAGCGCCTGAGGGTGGGATATTACCTTTTCGATATCCGAAAACTCAGCCTGCCTGAGCCCTGCAAGGCAGTGGTCTATCGGCAGACCGAGAACCTTTACGATGTAAAATCTGTATTTCAGAATTAAATCGAATACGGTGGAAACCGAGCCTGCCGTTGAGTTTTCCACAGGCAGAATTCCGAACGCGCATTCGCCGCTTTCGACAGCTTCAAAAACGTCCGCAAAGCCCGGATAGTCTTTGAGCTCGCTGCCGGGGAAAAGCTTCAGCGCGGCGTCGTGGCTGTTTGCGCCCTTAATGCCCTGATATGCGATTTTTGCGTTTGATGAATCGGGGATAGGCGGAGCGCTTTTAATCTCCTCAAAGAGCGCCTTGCCTGCTGCGTTTAAGTTATCCATAAATTTACTCCGGTGTTATTAAAGTGCCTTTTTAAGTGAAAAAATCTTTTTTGCAACGCCGTCAAACTGCTTCGGGGTGAGCGACTGTGCGCCGTCCGAGAGCGCGTGAGACGGATCGTTGTGAACCTCAATAATAAGCCCGTCGGCGCCTGCCGCAACCGCCGCCATTGCAAGCGGCTCAACAAGCCAGCTTTTGCCCGATGCGTGGCTCGGATCCACAACTACAGGCAGGTGCGAGAGCTTTTTGATAATCGGAATTGCCGAAACGTCAAGGGTGTTTCTGGTGTAGGTCTCGTAGGTGCGGATTCCGCGCTCGCACATAATAACCTTGTCGTTGCCGCCTGCCATAATGTACTCGGCGCTCATCAGCCATTCCTCGATCGTCGCGCTCAGTCCGCGCTTAAGCAAAATCGGCTTGTCTGTCTTGCCGAGCTCCTTGAGCAGGTCAAAGTTCTGCATATTTCTCGCGCCGACCTGGATAATGTCTACGTTCTCGAACATATCAATGTGCTCTGTGCGCATAATCTCGGTGACGATGGGCAGTCCGGTTTCTTTCCTCGCGATTTTCAGCAGGTCAAGTCCCTCGGATTTCAAGCCCTGAAAGGCGTAGGGTGAGGTTCTCGGCTTGAACGCGCCGCCGCGCAGCAGTGTAGCGCCTGAGACGCTTACTTCCTTTGCAATCTGCACAATCTGCTCCTCGCTCTCAACCGAGCAGGGGCCTGCCATAATGTGCAGACTTCCGTCGCCTATGCTCACGTTGTCGTTGATTTTGATAACGGTGTTTTCGGGATGAAACTTGCGGTTAGCCTTCTTGTAAGGCTCCTGAACGCGCTTAACGCTCTCGACAATATCCTGAGCGTCGATGTACTCGATATCGACAGTGTGAGTGTCCCCGATAAGTCCGAGCACGGTCGAATGAACGCCGTCCCAGCGGTTAACCTTGACCTCGTAGTCGGTGCAAAGCTTGTCGGTGAACTGAGCGATTTGTTCGGGCGGTGTTGATGGTTTTAATACTATAATCATTTAAAATCCTCCTAATGTAACCTAATATACCCAATATAATAATTTACCACTTTAATTCGATAAAGTCAAGCCTTACGGCAAAAATAAAAGCCTGACCAAATTATCGGTCAGGCAAAATTTAGGCAATACCGCATAATTCAGGTATGCGGATTGCGCAGCAAGATTTTTCGTCAGGTTGTACAAATAAATCAAGGTAAGGCTGACGCCTTGCCGAGTTTTTTTGGGCAAGCTGACGGAATAATATTCAAGCAAGCCGTGCGCCTTGAATTGTGCGGTATTGCCTTTATAACATATCATATTTTCCGATGTCGCATAGCTTAATCTCGTGACAGCCGAGCCTTGTGCTCAGCGGCGCAAGCTCCATATAGTCGCCGTAAAGGAATTTGAGGTACTCGTCGTACTTCTCGGGTACGGGGAGCATTTCGCCCTCAAAGTCAAGGCGGATTTCGTTTTGGAGCAGCTCTATGGGGAAGCTGCCGTTGTACACGTTCCTGCCCATTCCGTCGTAGAGGTACTTGGCGTTTTTCTTGTTCTTGAAAAAGCTGATTGTGTGGTTCATCAGCCACAGGCTGAACCTCAGCGGAAATACCTTTATGCAGAAGTTTGTAACCGCGGTCTGAATACGGCTTCCGTTCTGAGTTTTGCGGTTATTCCACTTGTTGAGGACGAGCGCGCGTGTGAAAATCGTCATCGCGAGGTGGATTTTCTGACCGAGAGCCGAGTTTGCGGTTTTGTCGTGGCAGAAAATATCGAGCGCGATACCTATGTTGATTGAGTTGTGCGACTTTGCAAGCTCGGTCGCGAAAACCGTGTTGTCAACCCTGAGCTTCGCAAATTCGTAGAAGTTATTTTTGTCGGTCTTGTTTGAGTGGAAGGACAAAAACGGCGGAAGCTCAGACGGAGCAATCTTGCAGAATTTGTCGTAATCCTCTCTGAGCATCATAATGTCGGAGTCGTCGTCCCACGGAATAAATCCGCGGTGCCTTACCGCGCCAAGCAGTGTTCCGCCGCCCAAAAAGTAGCGGATATTATGCTTTTTGCAGATTCGGTCAACCTCCATCAGCCCTGCAAGCTGAATTTTCTGTATCGCGTCAAGCCGTCCGTCGTGCGTGTTCGGCAGGCTCGCACCCTTGGCGTTGTCCATATAGCTCATAACGCAGAGCTCAAGCGCGGTTTCGAGCTTTACCGAGGGCTCGCAGCCGTTGTTTTCAAGCTTGCTGCCGAGAACAGCGCAGGCGTTAAGCTCATCCTTACCGCCGAGTGTAACGCGCGCTGTTTCGGGGTAAATATCGTGCAGAACAGCGGCGAGCATTCCCGTGGAAACCGTGGAGTTAATTCCCGTAACGTTGTAAACCTCGTCGCTTTTAAGCTGAGTTAAAGAATATATAATTGCCTTGAAAACGTCGGAAATATAAACGAGCGAGTATTTTCTGTCTGAGTTAAAGAGAGTGTATTCCTCACCCTTGGCAACCGCCCTGAATAAACCGTCAAACGGAGTTTTAAGCCCAGAGCACGCGCCTAAAACAATGCCCGTCCTGAGCGTTGTAAGCTCAAAAGCGCCTGCCTTTTTCTCGCAGTTCATGTACGCTTCAAGTGCGCGGAAAAGCTGGCTGTCAAAGCAGCTTTCGTCGGTGTTGTCAACGGCGGCGTACTCGTTTTCGGCGTAAACCCTGCCGTGCTTGGCTTTGCCGTAAACCCTGCTGTCGCTGAGTGCTATAAGCCTTGCCTTGCTTTTTTTTGCAATTCTGCAAAGCTCCTTAACCGCGGCAAGCTCGGTTTTTAAGCTGCCGCCAAAGCTCTTAATCTCCTCGCCGCAAAGTCCTGTGTAGATTATATAATCCGCTTTTCTAATTTCTGATAAAGAATTATAATCAACAAAATCGAAGTCGTCTCTGAGCACAAGCTCAGAAAAAAGCTCCTTAATTCTGCTGTTGTCGCTATCAGAAAAAATAACCCTGATGTTCAGAGCCTTGGCTTCGTTTTGATACAAAAGGGCATAGCAAAGACAGCGGGCAATTGAATGTCCGCTGATCAGTATAGTTTTATTTTTGAGCTTATTGAGCTCGTCTTTTTCGATTACGGGCATAGCCGCCCAGTCTGCTTCAAATTCGTTAAGCTTGGTTTTAATCATTTTTTCTTCTTGTTTTTAACGCTTTCCTTGTAATCGTTATAAACCTTAAGTGTTTCCTCTGTGTCGCCGTCAAAAATAACAGCGCCCTTTCTCAGGTAAATTGAACGCGGACAAATCTCTTTAACGGAGCTTGCTGTGTGGCTAACGTAAAGCACGGTTGTGCCTGCCTCGATAATCTCCTTGATTTTGTCCTTACACTTGCGCTTAAAGCTCGCGTCACCGACAGCCAGCGCCTCGTCGATTACGAGCACATCGGGCTCAATATTAACGTTGATAGCAAAGCCCAGACGCATTTTCATACCGCTGGAGTAGGTTCTTACAGGCTGGTCAATATAGTCTCCGAGCTCTGCGAATTCGATGATTTTTTCTTCAATTTCCTTAATATAATCGTCCTCAAGACCGAGAATATAGCCTTTGAGGTAGATGTTTTCCCTGCCGGTCATCTCCATTGAGAAGCCTGCGGTAAGCTCGAGCAGAGCGGCAACCTTGCCGTCTACAAAAATCTCGCCCTCGTCGGGGAAGGCAACGCCTGTAATCATCTTGAGCAGGGTGGATTTACCCGCGCCGTTGTCACCGACAATACCAACGGACTCGCCGCGCTTAATCTCAAACGAAACGTCATTTAACGCGCGGTTTGTTTTGGGATTTCTCGGCTTAATGAACAGCGCCTTAAACCTCGCCTGGTCGTTTTTATATAGGATATATGTTTTTGAAACGTTTTTAAAACGAATAATAGTATCTGACATCAATTGCGCCTCCAATCAGAGCACGTCGGGAAGTTTTTTTCTGAGTCTGTTGTAGTTGTAAATTCCGAGCAGGAACACTACTACAAACTCAACCATAAAGATAACAAATTCCGTCTTGTACTCAAAGAACCACCTGTTGTAGATGAAGCAGTTGCGGTATCCGTTCGCAAAGAAGTTAATCGGGTTAACGAGCATAGCGTACTTTAAGAAGCCCTTGAAGCTGTAGGAGTCGTACATAATTCCCGACAGCCAGAAAATACCCGACATAACCGATACGATAAGGCTTTCAAAGTCCTTGCTGAACGCCGCCATTGGCGCGGTTGACCACGAAAGAGCCAAAAAGAACATAAACATCAGCGGACAGTACAGGAAGAACTGCAAATCATAAACGCTCACAGGCGGCAAACCGCCTGCAACACGGTGAAATACAACATAGCCGTACATAATTATCGCGAGGAAAAGGTGAACGTACAGTCTTGAAAGTCCCGTGTATGTAAGGATTGTCGATACAGGGAACTTAACCTTTGTGATAAACTGCCTGTTGGTTCTCAGCGTTTTTGACCCCTGAACAATGCTGTCCTGAATGAAGAACCACGGAATGATTCCTATAAACATAAATGTAAAGAAGTCGATTGAAAACGCCTCGGGACCGCCGAGGTTAACGCCGACGTCTCTGAGCTTTTTAATACCCACCGAGAAAGCGAACCAGTAAACAAATACGGTAAACGCAGGCTTTACAACCGCCCAAAGCGGTCCGATTACAGCGCCCTTGTAGGTTTTAATGAGCTCGTTTTTTGACAAAAGCATAATCTGCTTGCCAAAGCCCTTGTGTTCGTTAAGTATTGACGTAAACAAAATAACACCGTCCTGTCTTTTTCATAAACTATTTCATAGAATTTTTTGAAATTTACACACCATTCCATACTAATCCATTATACACTTATAGTATATAACAATTTTCTGATTTGTCAATGAGTTGTTATGCTGATTTATCAGCCACAAAGCTCATTAAAATTGTGAAAAAGAGTTGACAAAGGGCTTTTTTGTGTTATAATATATCTGTCGCTCTATGCGACAAATCCTTGCGGAGAAATCCGCCATAATGTCCAGAAGGAGGTGCAAAGTGATGGCAGTAACAGCAAATTACGAGACCGTAATGATTATCTCAATGAAGCAGGGCGAAGAGGGCATCCAGGCTCTTATCGAAAGATTTAAGAAGCTCATTGAGGAGCGTGCCACTTTGAAGAATGTTGACGAGTGGGGCAAGAGAAAGCTTGCTTACCTTATCAACAAGGAAAGTGAAGGCTACTACGTTCTCTTTGATTTTGAATCAACTGCTGAGTTCCCCGCGGAGCTTGACCGTCGTTTCAGAATTACCGAAGGCGTTATCCGTTCACTCATCATTAAAAAAGAAGAAGACTAAGCGAATACGAACATTGTAGGATGAATGTAAACGCATTTGTCCGAATTACGAATGACGAAAGGAAAAAAGTTATGTTAAACCGTGTAATTTTAATGGGACGTCTGGTATCGGATCCCGAACTCAAAACAACTCCTAACGGAGTAAGCGTTACAAATTTCAGAATTGCAGTTGACCGCAGCTATGTTAGAAGCGGCGAGGAGCGCAAGGCTGATTTTATCGACATCGTTTGCTGGAGACAGCAAGCTGAGTTTGTTTGCCGTTACTTCGGCAAGGGCGCTATGATTGCGATTGAGGGACAGCTTCAGACAAGAACATACCAGGCTAAGGACGGCACAAACCGCTATGTTGTAGAGGTTGTAGCCGACAACGTATCCTTTACAGGCGAGAAAAGGGACAACTCAGGTTACGGCAATCAGTCGTACGGAAACCAGTATTCTCAGCCTCAGCAGTACAGCCAGCCCCGTCAGTATCAGGAGCCTGCTCCTCAGGCAGCGCCTTCATACGAGAGCGGCTCGAACGCTGATTTTCAGGATATGCCGCTTGATGACGATTTGCCGTTCTGATTGCAAACCGTCAAAGCGTGATGCGTTAACGTAACAAAATTTTGAACTTAACCAATTCACATAATTCTCAACGAAAGGAGAACTAAAGATGGCTGAAAGACCTAACAGAGGCAGAAAAGGCCGCAAGAAAGTTTGCGCTTTCTGTGTTGACAAGGTAGAGCATATCGACTACAAGGATGTTAACCGCATTCGCCGTTACCTGTCCGAGAGAGGAAAAATTCTTCCCCGCCGTGTAACAGGCACCTGCGCAAGACATCAGCGTGACCTCACAACTTCAATCAAGCGTGCGCGTCACCTCGCACTGCTCCCTTACTCAGCAGACTAATTTATAAATCAAACCGCTTTGCTTTTGCAGGGCGGTTTTTTTAGCCTCCCCCAACGCGTAAGCTTTGGGGGAGGTGTCATTTTGCATAGCAAAATGACGGAGGGGGCGGAGTTTGTGTTAATGCGAGTTAAATTTAGAAATTAAATCGTAATAATAATTTGTATCTATGTTGACAAATACCCTGTGGGGGTATATAATAAAGCTGAAAATACCTATAGGGGGTATATTTGTGGAAGAAAAGAAAACCGAAGTCTGCGCTTGTCACAAGACCAAAAAGCGCGACGAAGCTGAGTATAAAAAGCTTGTTAACCGCCTTAACCGCATCGAGGGGCAAATCCGCGGAATTAAGCGTATGCTTGAAAACGACGCCTACTGTCCCGATATACTCGTTCAGGCTGCCGCGGTCAACGCTGCGATAAACTCTTTTAACAAAGAGCTGCTTTCAAGTCATATTCACACCTGCGTTGCGGATGATATAAGAGAGGGCAAGGACGAGGTTATCGACGAGCTTATGGACACTTTGCAAAAGCTTATGAGGTGATTTGATGAGACAATTTGACGTTGGCGGAATGAGCTGCGCCGCGTGCTCCGCGAGGGTTGAGAAGGCGGTGTCGTCGCTCGACGGCGTAAGCTCCTGCTCGGTCAGCCTGCTGACAAACTCAATGGGAGTCGAGGGCAGCGCGGATTCCGCCGAGATAATAAAGGCGGTTGAAAACGCCGGTTACACCGCCGCCGAAAAGGGAAAAGAAAATAAAACCTCTCAGCCGAACGCGGATTCTTTGAAGGACACCGAAAGTCCGAAAATCCTAAAGCGCCTTGTTGCTTCAATCGGATTTTTGCTCGTGTTGATGTACTTTTCAATGGGGCATATGATGTTCGGCTTTCCGCTGCCGAAGTTTTTTGACGGCAACTGCGTAGGGGTAGCGCTTGTTCAATTACTGCTCGCCGCGATAGTTATGGTGATTAATCAAAAGTTTTTCATCAGCGGCTTTAAGGGAGTAATCCACCGCGCTCCGAATATGGACACGCTCGTTGCTCTCGGCTCGGCAACATCGTTTGTTTACAGCACGGTCAATCTGTTTTTGATGACCTCCGCGCAGGCGGCAGGGGATTTTGCTGGGGCTATGGCGTATATGCACGACCTGTACTTTGAATCTGCCGCGATGATTTTAACGCTAATCACCGTCGGCAAGCTCCTTGAAGCAAAGTCGAAGGGCAGGACGACCGACGCGCTGAAAAGCCTGATGAACCTCTCACCGAAAACCGCGACCTTGCTGATTGACGGCAAGGAAAAGACCGTCCCGATAGAGCAGGTCAAAAGGGGAGATACCTTTGTTGTCCGCCCGGGAGAGAGCATACCCGTAGACGGTATCGTGCTCGAAGGTGCGACGGCGGTTGACGAATCTGCCCTGACAGGCGAAAGCGTGCCTGTCGATAAGGAGAAGGGCAGTCAGGTTTCCGCCGCGACAATCAACCGTTCGGGTTATATAAAGTGCGAGGCTATGCGCGTCGGAGAGGACACCACGCTGGCGCAGATTATTAAGACCGTCAGCGACGCCGCGGCTACAAAAGCACCAATCGCGAAAATTGCCGACAAGGTTTCGGGTGTGTTCGTGCCCGTGGTAATCGGAATCGCGATAATTACCTTTGCTATTTGGATGATAATCGGAGCGCCTGTCGGAGACGCTACCGCAAGGGCGGTTTCGGTTCTCGTAATCAGTTGTCCGTGTGCGCTCGGACTGGCAACTCCCGTCGCGATAATGGTCGGAAGCGGAGTCGGCGCAAAGCATGGAATTTTGTTCAAAACCGCCGAATCGCTCGAGGAAACGGGCAAGCTTAAAACAATCGTCCTCGACAAAACAGGCACGGTCACAAGCGGCGAGCCTGTTGTCACCGACATAAAACCGAACGGAATTTCCGAAAACGAGTTTTTATCCCTCGCGTATTCGCTTGAAAAAATGAGTGAGCATCCGCTCTCAAAGGCGGTTAATCTCTACGCTCAGGAAAATAATATTAACAGCGCCGCGGTCAGCGCGTTCAAAAACCTGCCCGGAAGCGGACTGTATGCAGAGCTTGACGGCGAACCGCTCCGCGGAGGAAATCTCGGCTATATAGGCGGGTTTTGTGATATCTCAGACGAATTCAAAGTCGTTGCGGATAACCTCGCAAACGAGGGAAAAACACCGCTATATTTCTCTAAAGGAAATAAACTTCTCGGCATAATCGCTGTAGCAGATGTTATTAAGCCCGACAGCAAACAGGCTGTAAGCCTTTTGAAATCTCAGGGAATGAAGGTTGTAATGCTCACGGGCGACAACCAAAGGACAGCCTCGGCAATCGCTAAGCAGGCAGGCATAGACGAGGTTATCGCAGGCGTTCTGCCGGACGAAAAGGAGAGCGTAATCAAAAAGCTCAGCGCTCAGGGCAAAACCGCGATGGTCGGTGACGGCATTAACGACGCGCCTGCCCTGACCTCTGCCGACATCGGAATTGCAATCGGCGCAGGTACGGACGTAGCTATCGACGCCGCGGACGTAGTGCTGATGAACAGCTCGCTTATAGGCGTGCCGAACGCTGTTAAACTCGGCAGAGCCGTGCTCAGGAATATCCGCCAAAACCTGTTTTGGGCGTTCATCTACAATATAATCGGAATACCCCTCGCCGCCGGAGCGTTTATCTCAATCCTCGGCTGGAGTATGAACCCGATGTTCGGCGCGGCGGCAATGAGCCTTTCGAGCTTCTGCGTAGTAACAAACGCGCTCAGACTGAACTTTGTAAAACTTACTGAAATAAAATCAGATAAACCAATAAAAACCGAAACAATCAAGGAGGAAAAGAAAATGGCAACAACATTAAAAATCGAGGGAATGATGTGCCCCCACTGCGAGGCAAGGGTAAAATCCGCGCTCGAATCACTTGCGGAGGTTGACTCTGCCGACGTAAGCCACGAAAAAGGCACTGCGGTTGTTAATCTTAACGCCGAAATTTCAGCGGATAAGCTGAAAGAAACCGTTGAAGCGCTGGGCTACAAAGTGTTGGAATAAAATTGAATAAATCAAAGCGCTTCCGCCAATAATAACAGCGGAGGTGCTTTTTTTATGAGCGAACATTACAGCGGCGAAAGAAGAAAAAGAAAAACCCGCCGCGAAAAAATCGGATTTTACACCGCGTTTTCAATCTGCCTAATCGCTGTTTGTATGGCGGTATATTCAACATACAACACCGTCAGCAATTCGGCAAAGCAAAATCTTGCGTCGTCGGACGCAAAGCAGGTTAATCAGCCGGTAACGGGAGTTCACGCAACTCCGCCCATGCCGACTCTCGGCAGTGAGTTTAAGCCCGAAAAGGAAACTTATCCCACCGAGGTTGCCGAGCAGGATGACGCAACCGTTCAGCCGACAACTCAAAAGCCGACCTACAGCCGCGATGCGTTGCAGACAATGCTCGCCGCGGACATCAGCCTTGCCTTTCCGGTAAAGGGCGGCAACGTCCTGCGCGAATACAGCAAGGAGAGCGTCTATTACAAAACTCTAAATGTGTGGAAACCGCATAACGGCGTTGACTTTGCCGCGGAGCTTGGCGACGACGTAATGTCGATGAGCGACGGCGAGGTTACCAAGGTCAGCGAGGACAAGCTTTTCGGCAAAACCGTTGAAATCTCGGTCAATAACGTTGTCTGCGTTTACAGCGGACTCGGTGATATCAAGGTCAAAAAGGGCGATACCGTCAAGCAGGGCGACAAAATCGCCACAGTCGGCACAGTTCCCTTTGAGGCGAGCGAGAAAAATCATATCCACGTCGAGGTCAAGGTAAACGGCACAAACGCCGATCCAATCAGCTTTATCAATAACGAAGAATAACGCCCTCGAACCGTTCAGGGGCAAACAAAGGCGCGCCGCCTAAAATGACAGCGCGCCTGCTTTTAATTAAAACAGCCGCCCGAAAACGGACGGCTGAACGCATGTGGATTTTATGTCAACGAAAAACACTAAGCGATTTTCAATTAAAATTCCTTTTAAAAGCTTGGTAAGCGTGGCTTACCTCTCGCTCTCGTGCCACTCCTCGTTGCCGAAGATAAAATCATCAATATCCATAATGACGAATTTCATATTTTTCACCTCCTAAATTAATGATACAACAATGATACAGTATATTCAGGAGGAGTATATTTTATGCCTCTAATTTTTGCCGAGTAAATTAAGGTAGTCGACAATCAAATCAGCGGCAACGTCAGGTGTAAGATTAGTGGTGTTAATACACAAATCGTAGTTGTCAACCTGACCCCATTTTTGTCCTGAATAAAAACTGTAATAGTTAGCTCTGCTTTTGTCTGCCTTTAATACAGCCTGTTTGGCTCTGGCAGGTTCAATGTCGTTTCTGTCAACGGCGCGTTTCATTCTGCTTTCAATGTCAGCGTAAATATACACTTTTACTACGTTGGGATTGTCTTTCAGCACATAGTCGGCGCATCTTCCGACAACAACAAAATTCTCATTCTCCGATTTTTCCTTGATTATCTTGTGCTGAATAATATAAAGCTGATCGTTAATCGGCAAATCGCCCATTGATGAAGAAAACCCGTTTCCGTAATTATACAGACCTACGGAAAGCGAATAAAGCAAGCTGTTGGCAGGCTTTTCGTCTGCCTTTTCAAATACCTCGGGAGATACTCCGCTCTCTTTAGCTGCCATAGAAATCAGTTCCTTGTCATAAAAGGTTATGCCAAGCTTATTTGCAAGCAGTTCACCGATCTCGTGTCCACCCGAACCGTACTGTCTTGTAATTGTAATGATTTTATTGCAGCTCATTCTTCTCACCTCGATATTTGAAAACACAAAAGAAAGTTTTATTTCTTTTATGTAATTATATGATACCACAAATTTATAAAATGTCTATACTTTTTTGCCATGAAAAAATTTTTTGTTAATATTATCTAAAGTGAAGCCCCATTACTTATTTAAAAACACAATAACAAAACGCAAATTAATGAGTAAAACACGGGAAATGTATTATAATATAATATGTATAGGAAAAAAGTATGGCTATATTTTCCTTAACCGCCAAGATAAAATCAATCAAAATAAATATATTATCAAGATATAAAAAAGTTGAAAAATAATTCTAAAAAATTCAAAAAAGATGTTGACAAACCAAGGTGATTGATGTATAATAACACTTGCACTATTGAGATGCGGGTGCGAAAAACGCCCGTTATTTTTTAGCCCAAAAGTGCTTAGAACCTTGAAAATTGAACAATAAGGAAAACAAGAAACCCGTAATGACTTTGAGTGATTATACTCAAGAAATTACAGTTAGTACAAACTAAAATGTACAGTAAATTCACGAACGTGTCAGTATGATAAGTTCTGGATAAAGAGATTAAAACTCTGAAAAATGATTTGAACACCGAAAGGTGTTGAGATACAAATTTTAGAGAGTTTGATCCTGGCTCAGGACGAACGCTGGCGGCGTGCCTAACACATGCAAGTCGAACGGAACTATTTTGACAGATTTCTTCGGAATGACGGATTTTTAGTTTAGTGGCGGACGGGTGAGTAACGCGTGAGTAACCTGCCTCTAAGAGGGGAATAACGTTCTGAAAAGATCGCTAATACCGCATAACATATTGAAGCCGCATGACTTTGATATCAAAGATTTATCGCTTAGAGATGGACTCGCGTCCGATTAGCTTGTTGGCGGGGTAACGGCCCACCAAGGCGACGATCGGTAGCCGGACTGAGAGGTTGAACGGCCACATTGGGACTGAGACACGGCCCAGACTCCTACGGGAGGCAGCAGTGGGGGATATTGCGCAATGGGGGCAACCCTGACGCAGCAACGCCGCGTGAAGGATGAAGGTTTTCGGATTGTAAACTTCTTTTGTTAGGGACGAAATTTGACGGTACCTAACGAATAAGCTCCGGCTAACTACGTGCCAGCAGCCGCGGTAATACGTAGGGAGCAAGCGTTGTCCGGATTTACTGGGTGTAAAGGGTGCGTAGGCGGCCGAGTAAGTCAGATGTGAAATCTATGGGCTCAACCCATAAACTGCATTTGAAACTACTTGGCTTGAGTGAAGTAGAGGCAGGCGGAATTCCCTGTGTAGCGGTGAAATGCGTAGAGATAGGGAGGAACACCAGTGGCGAAGGCGGCCTGCTGGGCTTTAACTGACGCTGAGGCACGAAAGCGTGGGTAGCAAACAGGATTAGATACCCTGGTAGTCCACGCTGTAAACGATGATTACTAGGTGTGGGGGGACTGACCCCTTCCGTGCCGGAGTTAACACAATAAGTAATCCACCTGGGGAGTACGGCCGCAAGGTTGAAACTCAAAGGAATTGACGGGGGCCCGCACAAGCAGTGGAGTATGTGGTTTAATTCGAAGCAACGCGAAGAACCTTACCAGGTCTTGACATCCAACTAACGAAGTAGAGATACATTAGGTGCCCTTCGGGGAAAGTTGAGACAGGTGGTGCATGGTTGTCGTCAGCTCGTGTCGTGAGATGTTGGGTTAAGTCCCGCAACGAGCGCAACCCTTGCTATTAGTTGCTACGCAAGAGCACTCTAATAGGACTGCCGTTGACAAAACGGAGGAAGGTGGGGACGACGTCAAATCATCATGCCCCTTATGACCTGGGCTACACACGTACTACAATGGCCGTCAACAGAGGGAAGCAAAACAGCGATGTGGAGCAAACCCCTAAAAACGGTCCCAGTTCAGATTGCAGGCTGCAACCCGCCTGCATGAAGTCGGAATTGCTAGTAATCGCGGATCAGCATGCCGCGGTGAATACGTTCCCGGGCCTTGTACACACCGCCCGTCACACCATGGGAGCCGGTAATACCCGAAGTCAGTAGCCTAACGCAAGAGGGCGCTGCCGAAGGTAGGATTGGCGACTGGGGTGAAGTCGTAACAAGGTAGCCGTATCGGAAGGTGCGGCTGGATCACCTCCTTTCTATGGAGAAAGAAGTGCCGAGACGCGGAGCCCGAAAATAACGACCGGCGAGGACTAAGCTGAGGAGTTGCCAAAGGCAACGGAACAGATTAGACGAGCAGAAGTTATTTACGGAACAGCGAAGCGTAACGAGGCATGACATTACAAATGTCAGGTCTCAGCTCACAAAAGACACTCTAATCCAAGGTCAGCATTATGGATTTTAGTAACCTTATTGTTCAATTTTGAAGGTTCTGCCTTCAAAAAGATATGGGGGTATAGCTCAGCTGGGAGAGCACCTGCTTTGCAAGCAGGGGGTCTGCGGTTCGATCCCGCATATCTCCACCAGAAGAAAAGAATAATGAATAAAGAATAATGAATAGTTAAAAATCTTTATTTTTTTAGGAGTTATCTTTTCAAATAACGGCTTAAGATTTGAGCCAAACCAATATGGGCTTATAGCTCAGCCGGTTAGAGCGTCCGCCTGATAAGCGGGAGGTCGGTGGTTCGAGTCCACTTAAGCCCACCAAACAAATTGATAATTGAAAATGGAAAGTGGATAATTAATTATCCGTTATCAACTATCAATTATCCATTTGTAAAGAGTACCTTGAAAACTGAATAAAGATAGCAGATAAAGCGAGAAAAGTATGTTTATCAAGTAAGGTTTAGTCAAACAAACTCAAATTACGAAGGTAAAATACTGCAATTTCTGTAAGGGTGAAAAGAAGATTGTTAATATAACAGCCTATTTTCAAACTAATAACGAAGAACCAAAGATATCTCATAAGAAATGGTCAAGCTACAAAGAGCACAAGGGGAATGCCTTGGCACCGAGAGCCGATGAAGGACGTGACTAACTGCGAAAAGCCACGGGGAGCTGTAAGTGAGCGATATATCCGTGGATGTCCGAATGGAGCAATCCGGCAAGAGGAAAGTCTTGTCATCATATGCTGAATACATAGGCATATGAGGGGAACCGCCTGAACTGAAACATCTAAGTAGGGCGAGGAAGAGAAATCAACAGAGATTCCGCCAGTAGTGGCGAGCGAACGCGGAAGAGGCCAAACCGAGGGTAGAAATACCTTCGGGGTTCGGACAGTATAATGCATTGAAGCGACTTAGCTGAATGGTATGGGAAGGCCAATCGAAGAAGGTGAAAATCCTGTAAGCGAAAAGTCAATTCAGCAGACTGTATCCAGAGTACCGCCGGACACGTGAAACCCGGTGGGAATACGGGGGGACCATCCTCCAAGCCTAAATACTACTCGGTGACCGATAGAGAAGAAGTACTGTGAAGGAAAGGTGAAAAGTACCCCTGACGGGGAGTGAAACAGAACCTGAAACCTTGTGTTTACAAGCACTGAAAGTCATTCAACGGACGATCAGGTACCTTTTGTAGAATGGTCCGGCGAGTGAATGTATTTGGCAAGGTTAAGCACTTAAGGTGCGGAGCCGCAGCGAAAGCGAGTCTTAATAGGGCGTAAGAAGTCAAATGTATTCGACCCGAAACCGTGTGACCTACCCATGGCCAGGTTGAAGTAAAGGTAAAACTTTATGGAGGACCGAACCGACTGTCGTTGAAATGCCAGCGGATGAGCTGTGGGTAGCGGAGAAATTCCAATCGAACTCGGAGATAGCTGGTTCTCTCCGAAATAGCTTTAGGGCTAGCCTTGATATAGATTACCGGAGGTAAAGCACTGAATTGGCTAGGGGCCGAGAGGTTACTGAACCATATCAAACTAAGAATGCCGGATAATTGTTTATCAGGAGTCAGACAGTGGGAGATAAGTTTCATTGTCAAGAGGGAAAGAGCCCAGACCCACAGCTAAGGTCCCCAATCATAGTTAAGTGGAAAACGATGTGGAATTGCTTAGACAACCAGGATGTTGGCTTAGAAGCAGCCACTCATTAAAAGAGTGCGTAATAGCTCACTGGTCGAGTGATTCTGCGCGGAAAATTTAACGGGGCTAAACTATGAACCGAAGCTTGGGATACCTATTAGGTATGGTAGGAGAGCGTCGTATACGGGGTGAAGTCAGAGCGAAAGCGCTGGTGGACTGTATACGAGTGAGAATGCCGGAATAAGTAGCGAGAATTAAGTGAGAATCTTAATGGCCGAAAGTCTAAGGTTTTTGGAGGAAGGTTCGTCCGCTCCAAGTAAGTCGGGAGCTAAGGTCAGGCCGAAAGGCGTAGCCGATGCACATACGGTTGAAATTCCGTAACCATCTGCAATTTAAGCAAAGGGACACTTAAGAAGGGTGTGACCCGGGCGTTGGTAGACCCGGGCGTAAGGGACCGAAATTAGAGTAGGGAAGCACACTTGGATTAAGGCGAGAAAAGCTTTGTGAATAGAAGCAGATGCCCGTACCGCAAACCGACACAGGTGGACAGGAAGAGAATTCTAAGGCCAGCGGGAGAAGGGTAGTTAAGGAACTCGGCAAATTGACTCCGTAACTTCGGAATAAGGAGTGCTCGAAAGAGCCGCAGAGAATAGGCCCAGGCGACTGTTTAGCAAAAACACAGGTCTCTGCCAAATCGAAAGATGAAGTATAGGGGCTGACACCTGCCCGGTGCCGGAAGGTTAAGAGGAGATGTGAGAGCATTGAATTGAAGCCCCGGTAAACGGCGGCCGTAACTATAACGGTCCTAAGGTAGCGAAATTCCTTGTCGGGTAAGTTCCGACCCGCACGAATGGTGTAACGATCTGGGCACTGTCTCAACTACCCACCCGGCGAAATTGTAGTACCGGTGAAGATGCCGGTTACCTGCGGCAAGACGGAAAGACCCCATGGAGCTTTACTGTAACCTGATATTGGGTTTCGGTAATCTATGTACAGGATAGGCGGGAGACTGGGAAGCTTGGGCGTCAGCTCAGGTGGAGTCAATGTTGGGATACCGCCCTTAGGTTTCTGGAATTCTAACCTGCGGCCGTGAATCCGGTCGGGGGACATTGTCAGGCGGGCAGTTTGACTGGGGCGGTCGCCTCCGAAAGAGTAACGGAGGCGCTCAAAGGTTGGCTCAGCACGGACGGAAACCGTGCCTCTGAGTGTAAACGCAAAAGCCAGCCTAACTGCGAGCGTGACGGCGCGAGCAGTAACGAAAGTTGGAGTTAGTGATCCGGCGGTATGTGAATGGAAATGCCGTCGCTCAACGGATAAAAGCTACCCTGGGGATAACAGGCTGATCTCCCCCAAGAGTCCACATCGACGGGGAGGTTTGGCACCTCGATGTCGGCTCATCACATCCTGGGGCTGAATTCGGTCCCAAGGGTTCGGCTGTTCGCCGATTAAAGTGGTACGCGAGCTGGGTTCAGAACGTCGCGAGACAGTTCGGTCCCTATCTGTCGTGGGCGCAGGATATTTGAGGAGCTCTGTCCTTAGTACGAGAGGACCGGGATGGACGTACCTCTGGTGCACCAGTTGTCACGCCAGTGGCACAGCTGGGCAGCTATGTACGGAACGGATAAACGCTGAAAGCATCTAAGCGTGAAGCCGACTCCAAGATTAGATATCCCATCGCGTAAGCGAGTAAGACCCCTTGAAGACTACGAGGTTGATAGGCTGCGTGTGTAAGCATGGTGACATGTTCAGCTTGGCAGTACTAATAGGTCGAGGGCTTGACCACAAGAAGTGCTGAGACGCTGAGCCCGGGAATAACGAACTGCGAGGACTAAGCTGTGGAATTGACAAAGTCAATGGAACAGATTAGACGAGTGGGAGTTATTTACGGAAAAGCGAAGCGTAACGAGGCATGACAATAATCAAGCAGCAAAAGAATACTTTGGTCTAATGTCAGTATTTACTTCTTTCTTTCTTATCTCTTCTTTGTTCAGTTTTCAGGGTATTTGCCCAACGTTCGCAGTCAGGCTTAATTGAAACTTTTTATGATACAGAGTTTGGTTTATTTGTTTACTATGATAGAGAGAGCCGACTTATGTATTAAGTAAAAGTTTTAAGTCGAGAATTGGACGTCAAGCTTAGAACCGACCTGCGAAACGACTTAAAAAATGCACCATTAGCTCAGTTGGTAGAGCACCTGACTCTTAATCAGGGTGTCCCGGGTTCGAGCCCCTGATGGTGCACCAAAAGAAGCAAAGGGGCTCAAACAGCGAGCCCCTAAGCTAAATATGGCTCGTTGGTCAAGCGGTTAAGACTCCGGCCTCTCACGCCGGCAACGGGGGTTCGATTCCCCCACGAGTCACCAGATGATAAAAAAACGTCTGAAAAAGACGATTTTGATATATAGATTCTGTTTTGAGGAATCGAACCCGCGAGGGTTTGAGCGTAAAGAAAACAGTCCGGTGGACTGTTTTTAGTTCAAAGCGGTGAGCATCTGTGATGCGAGCCATCAAGAGCGAAGCTCTTGGTCGATTCCCCCACGAGTCACCAGAATCGAGTTCTTCGAACGCTCAATGAATAATGAATAGTGAATAATGAATAACTAATAATATTTATTGAGAGTTCGTTAACATACGTTTCCTAAATGGAAACGACAATAAAAGTTGGTGTTGATGACGCTGAGGGTCCACCTGTTCCCATACCGAACACAGAAGTTAAGCTCAGTGGTGCCGAAAATACTTGGCTGGCGACGGCCCGGGAAAATAGGGAGATGCCAACACTCATATTCCTCCATAGCTCAGTCGGTAGTGCAGACGTACATTCAAACCTCACACTAACGGGTAGGCAAAAGAGGAAATCCTCAGAGAAATCTGAGAAAACTTATATGATCCTCCATAGCTCAGTCGGTAGTGGCTACGTACATTTAAGTACCTGACACTGGACTGGATTTAGAGGAAAAAATCAGAGTGAATTTTCAAAAAATTTCGCGCCTCCATTGCACTCCGTGCAATGTCGGCGTTTGGTTGATAAATATCAACCATCCCCGAAATTGCACAAAATTTACTCAAAAATTTGAGTAGCAAAAACCGATAAAACTACTCAATTATATGATCCTCCATAGCTCAGTCGGTAGAGCGCATGACTGTTAATCATGATGTCACTGGTTCGAGCCCAGTTGGGGGAGCCACAAACTCGCTACAAATTAATTGGTGTTAATGACGCTGAGGGTCCACCCGTTCCCATACCGAACACGGAAGTTAAGCTCAGTGGTGCCGAAAATAGTGCCTTGGCGACGAGGTGTGAAAATAGGGAGATGCCAATACTTGTAGCGAGTTTTCCTTTATCTAATGTAAACTGAACAATCCCAATCATCCGATAAACAGTGCAAAAATCATCGAAATATGGTATAATAAATGCAAGGAAAACGGCTGAAAAGCCGCAAAAAGCTTGCATTTGGAGATGATGGGATGTATAAATTCGACAACGGACAGATAAGTTTAGAAGATTTCGGACAGCCGATAGGCATGAATCTGAAAAACAGCAACCGTTGGGTTAAGCGTGCGCAGACGATTCCGTGGCTTGAGATCGAGAAAAAATACGCGAAGCTTTTCTCTAACAAGAAGGGCAATGTGGCAAAGTCACTGCGCCTTGGTCTCGGCGCGAGGATCATCCAAGCCGAGTACGGCTACTCCGACGCCGAGACCCCGCTTCAAATCCAAGAGAATCCGTATCTCCAATACTTTTGCGGCTATAAAGCCTTTGATGACAGCAAGCCCCCGTTTGATCCGTCGATGATGGTCTACTTCCGCAAACGCCTGACGCCTGAGATCATCGGAGAAATCAACGAAATGATAATCTCCGCAGAGCAGGCAAAGCTTGAAAAGGAGAAGGAGAAATCGAGCAAAGACGAATCCGATGACGATGATAAGAACAGCGGAACCATGATCGTTGACGCGACCTGTGCTCCGTCGCAGATCTCATATCCGCAGGATGTATCCTTACTCAACAAAGCCCGCGAGTGCAGCGAGAAAATCATTGATGAGCTGCATGTCAAAGGCGAGCAAAAGCCCCGTACATACCGTAAGAAAGCGCATAAAGACTACACTTCTTACGCCCGCATCCGTAAGCCAAAGGCAAAGCAACGTCGTAAGGCAATCAAAAAGCAGCTTGGCTATCTCAACAGGAACATCGGTCATATTGAGAAAATGCTTGTCGGCGGGAAAGCATTACCTGCTAAATTTGAGCAAAAGTTTTCCACAATCCAAACAATCTACGCGCAGCAGAAAGAAATGTACGTCAACCGCACCCAAAGCGTCAAGGACAGGATTGTCAGTCTGAGCCAGCCGTGGATCCGCCCTATTGTGCGCGGAAAAGTCAAGGCAAAGACGGAGTTCGGTGTGAAGCTCGACATCAGCGTTTGCAATGGCTGGACGCGTCTTGAAAGGCACAGCTTTGACGCTTACAATGAATCCACGGGCTTGAAAGATATGATTGAGCGGTACAAAGAACGAACGGGACATTATCCCGAGCGTGTGCTTGTCGATAAAATCTATCGCACGCGCGAGAACCTGAAATACTGCAAGCAACACAAAATCAGGCTTTCGGGACCGGCTCTCGGCAGACCGAAAAAGGACGCTGAAATCGACAAAAAACAGAATTACATCGATGAGTGTGAGCGCGTCGAGGTTGAGCGCAAATTCAGCCTCGCCAAGCGCAAATGCGGCATGGACATGATAGTGACAAGGCTGAAAGAGACAACTTGCCACAGCATTGCTATGTCCGTTCTGCTTCTCAATCTGAGGAGGATCGAGAAGTTGAGGGCGGAGATATTAGCGTTGCTTTTCCGCAGTTTGAAATTGGGGTTTGTTCAGTAGATATTAATTAAGATAATATTAAAAAACGCAGGCAGTTCAAAACCAAACTGTCTGCGTTTTTGTTATGCTTTGAAGAAATAATTATCCCTTAACAGCGCCCGAAACAACACCTTCAATGATGTATTTTTGACAGGCGAAGTAGAACGCAACGATCGGAATAATACTCAGCACAACCAACGCCATAATAGCGCCGTTGTCGGTCTGACCGTAGCTTCCGTTAAGGAACTGCATGTGAATGGGAATGGTTCGGTACTCTCCGTCCAAAATCAAATAGGGAAGAAGGTAGTCGTTCCAAATCCACATTGTTTCAAGAATAGCGACCGAAATAACCGTGGGCTTCATAATCGGAAGAACCACGCCGAAGTAGGTTTTCAGCGGTCCTGCTCCGTCAACATCGGCAGCCTCCTCGATTTCGATCGGGATCGATTTTACAAAGCCCGAGAACATAAACACCGACAAGCCCGCGCCGAAGCCGAGATAAATAAGCAGAATACCCCAGGGAGTAATGAGCTTAAGCTTGTTGGCAGTGTCCGAAAGTGTGAACATTACCATCTGGAAGGGAACAACCATCGAGAAAATGCAGAAATAATAAATTATCTTGCATATTATCGTGTTTGAACGCTGAATATACCACGCGCACATCGAAGTGCAAAGCAAAATCAGGAACACGCCGCCCAGGGTAATAAACAGGCTCCAAATAGCAGCTTCCCAAAACGGATAGTTACCAAAGGTCATGCCCTTAACATAGTTTGCGAAACCGTTAAAGCATTCGGCGGTAGGAAACGCAAAAAGATTACGGCTTATGTCCTCGTTTGTTTTAAACGAGTTATAAAGTACAATGACTATCGGCATTACATAAAAAACCGAAACTATAGTGAAAATCACCGTAAGAATTTTCATGCCGACAGTTTGTTTTTTTACTTTTTTAGGTTCTTTTGCTGTAACTTTTGCCATTAAGCCTGCACCTCTTTTCTTCTTGTGAGGAACAGCTGCAGCAGCGAAATAGCTACTACAATAACGAAGAAGATAACGCCCTCAGCCTGTCCTACGCCTTTGGCGCTTCTGCCTTCGCCGTAGAAGGTTTTGTAAATGTTCAGCGCCATCATTCCCGTTGTCCAGATTCCGTCCTTAAGCGGAGCACCTCCGGTAAGCGCAAGGTTCTGGTCAAACAGCTTAAAGGAGTTGGTAAGTGTAAGGAACGAGCAGATCGTGATGGAAGGCATCATCATCGGCAACGTTACCTTGGTAAGTAATTGTCCTTTGGTTGCGCCGTCAATCTTTGCCGCTTCATAAAGGTCAGACGGAACATTCTGGAAGCCGGCAATATAAATTATCATCATGTAACCTGCCTGTTGCCAGCACATCAGGATAACCAAGCCCCAAAAACCCATGTCGCTGTTTGTAACAAGCGAAGGCATGTCAAGGTTTCTGAGTATGCCGTCAAAAATCTGATGCCAGATATATCCCAGAATAATACCTCCGACGAGGTTAGGCATAAAGAATACGGTTCTGAAAACATTCGATCCTCGAATTCCTATTGTCAGTCCGTAAGCGACAAAAAACGCAATAAGGTTTATAAGAACCAGGCTTACAACAACAAAGCCTAATGTAAACCAGAAGGATCTTAAAAAGCTGTCGTCCTGAAAAGCCTTTAAGTAGTTGTTGATACCGACAAATTTGGTTTTTGAAACGATCTGAAACTGAAAGAACGACAGGTAAATTCCTCTTATAAACGGATAAATAAAACCTATAACGAACGCCGCAAACGTAGGAAGAACAAAGATTAATGCATACAGTTTTCTTTTTGGTTTTTTAAACATCTCTTTGCCTTTCTTTATACAGTAAGGAGCCGGATAAAAGCTGATAAGCCGCAAAGCAAAAAAATCAGGGCTCGGTCTTGACCGGACCGTGGCTGAACACCATAAGCATTTTTATAGTCCACTCGTCGGTCAAGACACGACCCCTACAGTTGTTTTATTTGAGTTTTTACCGTTTTAGCTGCTAAAGCTTAACCGTCTCCTAAAAATTTATATGCTGATTAATTCAACTTAAATTCAGAGTTGCCGATTATTCCGTAGCCTTTGCTTTCTCTGTCTTCCAGTTGTCAACAAATGCCTTCTTTACAGCATCCCAGTCGCCTGTGCCTGCGGCGTACTGAGTAAGAGCAGCGCCTACGCCGTTCTTCCACTCTTCGCTGGGCATTGTTGTAAAGTTCCAGCTAACGGGAGTTTTGCCTGCTTTTGTAAGCTCGGTGTCAATCTTAACAAGAGCGTTCTTTGACTCTTTGGCTGCATTGAAAGGAATTGTAAAGTTCATTTTTTCAGCCATAGCCTTTGTGCCTTCTTCGCTTGATACACACCAGTTGATGAACTCAAGTGTAGCTGCCTTGTCGTCATCGCTTGCATTGGTGTTTACGCACCAATAGTTTTCTGTACCTGTGCAAAGTCCCTGTGTAGCTTCATCGCCTGCGCCGATGTAAATAGGAAGCATGCCCATTTCGTCATCCTTAAGAGACTTTGAAATTGCGTCGTATTCCCATGTACCGTTCTGGAAGAATACAGCCTTGCCGTCCTTAAACTCTGTCTCGGCGTTTTCGCCTGTCTTTGAAGCCAGCTCTGTGGGCTTGCAGGTGGAGTTGTTAATGTACAGATCAAAGATGTTCTTGTAGTTGTCAAGGTAGGTGCCTTTTAACTCTTTCTTATCGGATACATTGTCATCCTTGTACTCGAAATAGATGGGAAGGTTAGCAAGGTGAGTTTTGAATCTCCAGTCTGATGAAGAATCCATACCTGCCGATGTGAACGCGCCTTCTACTCCAAGAGCCTCTTTGTTCTTCTGGATTTCTTCCGCAACAGTCTTAAGCTTGTCGAAGCTGTTGATGTCATCGATCTTCTTAACTGTGGCGTAATCGGAATCACAATACTTCTGAAGGAGAGTTTTGTTGTAAATGATACCATAGGTCTCGATTACATAAGCGATACCCTTGATTTTGCCGTCCTCTTTGAGTGCAAAGTCTTCTTTTGTTAAATTCTTTGCAATCTCGGAATTTGTAAGGTCGTCGCAGAATTCGCCCCATTTGGCAAGTCCTACGGGACCGTTTACCTGGAACAGTGTGGGAGCGTTGTCCTTGTTCATTTCCGAGGTAAGAGTCTGCTCATAGGTGCCTTCGGCAGCAGTCTTAACTGTTACCTCAACGCCCTTTGCCTTGGTGTATTCTTTTGCAAGATTCTGCCAAGCCTCGTCCTGCTCGGGCTTAAAGTTTAAGTAATAAACCTTGCCCTTTGAAGCGTCGCCCTTCTTTTCTTCGCCGGAAGCAGCTGAACCTGAACCTGAGCTTGAGATTCCGCCGCAGCCTGCAAGTGCTGTACCTGCCATCAAAGCGGCAAGAACAAGAGCAGACGCTCTTTTGAGATGTGTCTTTTTCACGTCAATCACCTTTTCTGAAAATATTTATCCGAAATCCGTCGGATATACGTCGAAAGCCTGATATTAAGCTTTCAATTTATATAAATAATAGCATTTTATCTGTTAAAAATCAAGAAAAACTTTTGACTTATTGTTGAAAATTTAGTGTACTTTTTGTTGCTTTGTGTGTTGGTTACAATTTAATAACCAATTTATAACGCTATAAATGAAGATTATAACTATATTTCTTTAAAAGAATCAACAAACACAATTTTGTAATATGTGTAAAAATAGAATAATATTGAAAAACTTTGTCAAACTGTGATATACTATCTCTTGAAAAACTACTCAGAGGTAAAAAGAATGAATAATAAAAAACAAAATTCGTTTACTGTTTTCTTCTCGCGTTTTCCGGCGCTGTTGCTCGCGGGAGTTATATTTTCGGCTTTTTTTGCCGCGTTTATGACATTATCGATTTCAGCCGCAAAGCTTTCGGGCTTTGACAATATTCTTGTGTGGGGGCTCGGAATAATTCCGTCGTCGGTTTTCCTGCCCGGACTTGTAATGGTCGTGCGAAAATATTCTGTCGAGAAAAATTTCGTTCCCGTAATTTCGACTTTTTTTAAGGCGGTCAGGGAAAATTTTAAGGATTTTATATTTCACGGATTTGTTATATACCTTATTTTCGCTTCTTCGTTTTTCGCAATCCTATACTACTTCACCCAGGCGCAAACCGACATTGTTTTTGCGTATATTCTCGTTATCTACATTCTTTTTACGGCAATAATGATACTCATGCTGTTTTACCTTCCGCTTATGGCTGTGACCTATGAGCTTCGTTACCGCGACCTTTATAAAAACTCACTGCTGATGATTTTCGGTAAAATCCTTACCAATATAATCACCTTTGTCATGGTCGGCGTACTTGCGGGAGGCTCGGTTTTTCTGCTTGTTTTCACCGACGGCGCGGCAAGAACAGCGGCGATAATTTTAATTACTGCATTATTGCCTCTGCTTATAACATATTTAATTGTTTCAATGATTTCAAAGGGAATGCAGGAAAATATGGGTTCGTTTGTAAATAACGCCGAACAACCCAAAAACGTGCTTTCCGAAGAAGAAAAACAAACCGTGCAAAATACTCGATCCGACGACGACTATATATTTATCAACGGCAAAATGGTGAAAAATCCGAACAAAAAATAAAAGTCGCCGGCAAATGCCGAAACACCTTACAAAGAAAAAGCAGGGAGCAGTCAACCGCTCCCTGTTTTTAAATTTCATTCAGCTTTTTATTCAGCAGGGCAACCGGCAGTCCGACCACGTTAAAGTAGTCGCCCTTGATCTGCCTGACAAGCAGCGAACCCTTGCCCTGAATTCCGTAAGCGCCTGCTTTGTCCGACGGATCGCCCGTGGCGATGTATTCCTCGATCTCCGCGTTGCTAAGTTCATAAAATTCAACCTCGGTGACCTGCGAAAACCTGATCACTCTGCTGCCCTTAAAAATTGCGCAGCCGGTTATAACGAGGTGAGTTTTGCCCGACAGCAGTTTAAGGATCTCAAAAGCCGCCTTGTCGGATTTCGGCTTGCCGATCATCTGGCTGTCAACAAAAACACCGGTATCGCAGCCGATAACCGTGTCGTCGGGGTGCAGCTTGTGAACATACTCCGCCTTTTTAAAGGCAAGGTGCTCCGGAATTTTATAAAGGTCAATTTGTTCGTGAATGCTTTCGTCAATGTGCGCCGGTTCAATTTTATAATTTTCCGTAATCAGCGATAAAAGCTCCTGCCTTCTCGGCGAAGCAGAGGCGAGAACAATCATAATAACCCTCTTTTCCAAGTAAGTAAATTTTAATTAATCACTGCCTTCAAAACAAGCAATCAGTAAAATTCTCGATAAACAGTGCATTTTTCATCGAAATGTGCTATAATAAGTGCAAGAAAATAATCAAGAGCAATAAAAAAGCTTGCACTTAAGTTAGAGGACAGTATGTATAAGTTCCATAGAAATCAACAAATGAGTTTTACAGATTTCAATCAGCCCGCAGGGATGCAGATGGATCCTGAGAACCGCTGGGTAAAGAAGGCTGCGAGTATACCGTGGTACGACATCGAGATAAAATATGCCGCGCTGTTTCCGAGCGAGACCGGTATGCCGGCAAAACCTTTACAAACAGCTCTCGGGTCGCTGATGATCCAGAAGAAATATGATTATTCCGACCGTGAGCTTGTCGAGCAAATCAAGGAGAATGCCTACTACCAATACTTTATCGGACTTCCGGGATATTCTTATGAAGCGCCTTTTGCACCGTCACTTTTGGTAGAGTTTCGCAAACGTCTGACAGATGACATCCTTGAAGATATCAACGAAATGATGATCCAATTCAATCTGCCTGAAAACAATGAAGACGATGATTCGGATAACAACAGTCACTCCGATGGCGGCGAGGATGCTGAAAGCAAAGAGAATGAGAACTCCGAAGCAGACAACAAAGGCACATTGATTCTTGACGCTATTCTAAAAAGTATCCGGTTGAGGAATCTGTCAAGATGGCTCTTGAAACAATAGAAGTTTTTAAAACAATCATCATTGGGAAATGATTAATTGGTTAGTTGACATTTGTTTAGGATACTATATAATATAGATAAAAGGAAATACCAATTATCTATAGTAGCGAAATGAATTAGTGCTCACAAACTTGTCCAACAATCACTTGGATAACACACTCGGGTGTTGAGTGTGACAGTAAGGAGAGCGCATGACTGTTAATCATGATGTCACTGGTTCGAGCCCAGTTGGGGGAGCCAAAAATAATAGGAACAGCAAATGCTGTTCCTATTATTTTTTGTTCCCTCATTATCCAACCGGGCTCGAAGGTCCGCGTAAAAAAACAGTCCTGTGGACTGTTTTTAGCGGACGGGGAGTAGGCTGAGTTCTCGTAACATCACGTCCTATGTGGCGAGCATAAAACTGTTTATTTTTATTTACAAATCTATTAATCTAATATATTATAGTATTGTTAAATTTTTATTTAGGATGAATTACGATGAAAATGCGTTACAACATATTTGAGAAGAAAAGATGATTATGGAATTTTAATTAATATTTCAAGTGTAAATGCGGAAAGAAATCAAAAATTATCAGAAAAATTTGAGCCGTGTGAGTGATTAAGACGGCTCAGGAATAAGTTTAATATCATAAAAAAATGGCTCTCCGTTAGTTTCGGAGAGCCTGTTTTTACTTTATATGATACTGCTGCATTTTAATCCCGCCGTTACAGATATTTTCCGTACGGTCACATTTTCCAAAGGCGGGCGAGAGTGCCCACCTGCACTTTTTAAATTTCAGCTATCATTTGCTGGATAAGGGTAACGTCGGAGATTGTGATATAACCGTCACCATTCATATCGGAAACCGATAATGCTTTATCTTCAAGTTTTACAATCAGAGCTATGTGCTTTTGGAGCAGGGTTGCGTCGTTGATATCGACAATGCCGTTGAGGTCAACATCGCCGGGCTTGGGAGCAGACTTTTTGGTAATCGCTTTAATCGAAAAAGTTCCGCCCATATTGTCGTCGCCAATCTCGGAGTACCAGTCCTTGGTATCGTAGATTTTGCCGTTGTCCATAACGTAGCTTAGGTCTTTTTCGGTTTGATACTTAAAAGTGAATTTTCCGCCCGAGGTAAGCCATTCGCAAACGCCGAGGCTTGCGCTTTCAGCGCCGGGAAGTGCAGAAATTCTAATAGCCACATTACCTGACGAATCGGGAATTTCAAAATCATCAAAGTCAGCGCAAATATATCCTGAGTATTCAACCGTTGAGCTGTAAAGCTCAGTCCAGTTGCTTTCGTCGCTGTCGGGTACGCCGTCTTTGTCGGGAACGTAGTAAATTTTGTAGTCAGCACCTTGGCTTGTAGTCTCAAAAACCACCTTGTCAAGCACATTATAATCGCTGTCAAAATCAAAGCTTTCGAACGCGGTCAGCTCGTCGCCTTTAATGTAATTAAACTCATATGTCGCGCCGTAAATTTCGTTTTGCAAAAGCTTGGTATCTTCGGTGATTTTATCAATCGACTTAATCTGATATGACGGGGTGTACTTTGTGGGATGGAACAAATCCCTGTCCTCGTAGGAAATCCAGAAAAATCCGTTGATGCCCCAATCATCGCCCCAACTGTTCTTGACAAGCCATGCGCCGTTTTCCGAGGGAGTTTCCTTGAAGTTCTCTGCTGAGTAATTATCGTCCCAGCCGACAATCTCAATCGCGTGTCCCATATAAGAGTCGGCATAGTCGGGGGACATATAGAACGAATAAGTGTCGTAATTAAAGCAGTTTACGGAATTTGAATAGTATGTGCTGATACCGCCACTCTCCATAATTGCCTGCTTGATTGAGTCTGCATCCTCGCGGTAAAGATATTTTATTGAAGTAACGCCGAAATCCGCCAAACCTGTCGGCAATTCGTCAGGAGTAAAATCGGTTAATTCCAGGCCGGGCAGCTTGCTATCCAAAACCGCTCCTTGCCATGAGGTTAAATATCCGAGCATTATTTTTGCTCTGCCTGCTTCTCCTGTACGTCTTACCCAGCCCTTTCCGCTGCTGCGTGTCGAGCCCCAGATATTGGCGTGATTGACCGACATATCGCCTATGTATAGGTCGTTTTTTAACAGCGTGGATTCAAGCGTTCCGAGTGCGCCGTAAACCCAGCAGTCGTTGTAAAGCTGCTCTTTAATGGAAGAAACATAGCCCAAATCGACCGAGCTGTACGTTGAGGGAAGGCTTGAGCTTTCTGTATTTCCCTCTGATACGCTGTCCAAAACCGCCTGCGGAGCGGAGATTAATTCTTCCTCATCAATTTCCGCGGCAGAAGCAGAGAAGCTTAACGCCGAGACCAAAACCGCGCATACGGCGGTTACGGAGATTATCGAGCTTAACAGTTTTTTATATCTCATCATAGTACCTCAATAGTATTAACTGTATAATTAGTCACTGCCTTCAAAACAAGCAATCAGTAAAATTCTCGATAAACAGTGCATTTTTCATCGAAATGTGCTATAATAAGTGCAAGAAAATAATCAAGAGCAATAAAAAAGCTTGCACTTAAGTTAGAGGACAGTATGTATAAGTTCCATAGAAATCAACAAATGAGTTTTACAGATTTCAATCAGCCCGCAGGGATGCAGATGGATCCTGAGAACCGCTGGGTAAAGAAGGCTGCGAGTATACCGTGGTACGACATCGAGATAAAATATGCCGCGCTGTTTCCGAGCGAGACCGGTATGCCGGCAAAACCTTTACAAACAGCTCTCGGGTCGCTGATGATCCAGAAGAAATATGATTATTCCGACCGTGAGCTTGTCGAGCAAATCAAGGAGAATGCCTACTACCAATACTTTATCGGACTTCCGGGATATTCTTATGAAGCGCCTTTTGCGCCGTCACTTTTGGTAGAGTTTCGCAAACGTCTGACAGATGACATCCTTGAAGACATCAACGAAATGATGATCCAATTCAATCTGCCTGAAAACAATGAAGACGATGATTCGGATAACAACAGTCACTCCGATGGCGGCGAGGATGCTGAAAGCAAAGAGAATGAGAAATCCGAAGCAGACAACAAAGGCACATTGATTCTTGACGCTACCTGTGCTCCTCAGAACATCTCTTACCCGCAGGACATCAATCTGCTGAACGAGGCAAGAGAAAATCTTGAATCCATCATAGACGATATCTGCTATACCTACAATTTTTACAAGCCAAGGATGTATCGCAAAAACGCGAGAAAAGATTATCTGAATTTGGCGAAATGCAAAAAGCGTACCAAGAAAAAGATCCGCAAGGCGATCAAGCAGCAGCTTCAGTATATTCGTCGAGACCTCGGCTATATCGATATGTTTGTATTAGCCAACGGAGTAGTTCTTACCGAAAAGCAAGCCAAGCGGTTAACGGTCATCAAAGAGCTGTATGAACAGCAAAAGTACATGTATGACAACAATGTTCACAGCGTCAAAGACCGCATCGTCAGTATTTCTCAGCCGTATATCCGACCCATCGTGCGCGGCAAAGCAAAAGCTCCGGTAGAATTCGGTGCAAAGCTGGATATGAGCATTGATGAAAACGGATTCGCACGGTTAGAGAGATTATCCTTTGACGCTTACAATGAAGCGGATGTGCTCATCTCGGCAATAGAGAGATACCGCAAGCGAACCGGACGCTATCCCGAAAGGGTGCTGGTCGATCAGATATACCGCAATCGGAACAACAGAGCTTTCTGCAAGAGCAAGGGTATCCGTATATCCGGTCCGGCTTTGGGGCGTCCAAAAAAAGAACCGACGCCGGAGGAACGCAAAACTGCATACAGTGATAACACGGATCGTATCGAAGTCGAGCGAGGCTTCAGCCTCGCAAAGAGATGCTGCGGCTTGGGACTCATCAGAACGAAGCTCGATACAACGACCCGTTGTTCCATTGCGCTTTCCCTACTGGTATTGAACCTCGAAAAATTAGCAAGAGGTTCTTTGCGCCGATTTTTGGGATTCCTGTACGACGTAATATCAATGCTGCTGAAGCTGAAAAATAACCTCATATCCGTTTCGTGCGGTTAATGAGCAGAGACTAATTATTGATATTATATCAAACAATTTAGCGAATGTAAAGAATAATAATTTGTAAGCAGTAAAGAATAGATTTAGAAAACTATTAAGGACTGAGAAAATGTACCTGAGAACCGACCTCGCGGTAGAAGCGCGTGAGCTTGCAGGCGGCAGCGTAAAGGGAATTGACTACAAAACCTACAGCGAAAGCGGACTTTCAATCTCTCGCCTGACGGTAAAGACGGAGAAGGCAAAGCAGACGCTCGGCAAGGATATAGGAACGTATATCACTGTCGCTCTGCCGTCGCTGACGGATAATTTCACATCGACCGACAAGCGCCTTGCGGCAATCGGCAGGGAAATCCGAAGGCTTATTCCTGTGAACGGACTTATACTCGTGGTAGGTCTTGGAAATGAGGAGATTACTCCGGACGCCTTAGGACCAAAAACCGCGCTTAAGGTGCTCGCGACAAGGCATATCCAGGGTGAGCTCGCGCGTTCGGCAGGGCTTGACGGATTGCGCCCCGTGGCGGTTATGAATACCGGCGTGACAGGTCAGACCGGTATTGAAACAGGGGAGTATATTCTCAGCGTGGTTAAGAGGATCCGCCCGAACGCCGTTGTGGTGATTGACGCGCTTGCTTCGCGCAGGCTTGAAAGGCTCGGTACAACTCTGCAAATAAGCGACGCCGGAATTTCCCCGGGCGCAGGAGTTGGAAACCACCGCACGAGGATAAACAAGGATACAATCGGCGTTCCGGTGATTTCGGTGGGCGTTCCGACTGTCGTTGACGTTCAGACTCTGGCAGGCGATCTGCTCGGCTTGGAACGTCAGGGAGAGCTTGAAAATCTCCCAAAGCTTAGCAGGAATATGGTCGTTATTCCGCGCGAGATTGATTTGCTTACAGAGCGAGCCTCGCGCCTGCTCGGATTTGCGCTGAACGCCGCTTTGCAGGACAGATTCAGCCTGAGCGAGCTTGTCGAGCTGATGTAATAAAATACCACCCTGTCCGCATATATATACTTGGGTGGTAATGTGAAAATCAAAGGAAAAATCTTAAAGCTGCTAAAGGCGACAGTCGCGTTTTCACTCGTGTTTTTGGCGGCTTTTTGTGTTATTCGCAGACTTCCGGAATGTTTTGACCCTCAGAGCGGAGCGCTTGCCGCCGCGGCGTTTACATTGACCGACGGCGTGTATCCCGTGCAGGCAGGTACAGAGCCTGAGTTAACCGAAGAAACTCAGCAAACCCTGCCTGTCAAGCAGGATAAGGAAAAGAGCGTTAAAACTTCGACCTCAACATCGGCAAAAGTCCGCGATAAGACAGGCTATTACGACAGTCTTGCCCCTCATAAGGGCGAGGAAAAGTATGAAGTCGCTCAAAAGCAAATCGGCTTTGACGGCACGGCGGTAGGGGAGTGCTGCGTTAAGAATAAAACCGGACTCGATTTTGATTTTGAGAGTCTCTTAAACGCTCCGCTCACGTTTAAAACCGAGAAGAATTCATCCTCTCCGCAGGTGCTTATCTACCATACCCACACAACCGAGGCGTACCTCGACGAAAGCGTCGATTATTTTTACGAAAGCTATTATTCCCGAACGCAGAATACGGATTTCAGCGTTGTGGCGGTGGGCGATAAAATAGCTCAGGAGCTCGAGAAAAACGGAATAAAAACCCTGCACGATACCACGGTTCACGACTCTACATACAACGGCGCTTACGACCGCAGCGCTCAGACCGTTCAGGCGGATATGGCGGAAAACAGCTCGATTAAGGTCGTGCTCGATATCCACCGCGACGCGCTCGGTACAGACGAGCGGAAGGTAAAGCCTGTTTTTGAGTACGACGGAAAGCAAGGCGCTCAGATTATGGTGCTGTCGGGCTGCGATTACTACGGAGAGAGGGATTTTGACCACTGGCAGAACAACCTGAATTTTGCGCTGAAAATCCAAAATACAGCGGAAAAGCTCTACCCCGGAATGACCAGACCGCTCAGCTTTGACTTTTTTGCCTATAACGAATATATTTGCGACGGTTCTCTGCTTATCGAGGTCGGCTCGGACGCGAATTCAATCGACGAGGTAGAGTACACGGGTACTTTGCTCGGAAAGGTTTTGTCCGAGGTGTTAAGTTAAAAATAATGATTTAACAGGTTTATCTATAAAATATATGTTTTCTTATAACCAATCTCTGTCAAAATTGCTATTGAAATACACCCTCTTGTTTGGTATAATAGCTATATATGCACACAATATATTGATTTACCGCAATTTACAGTGAGGTATTGATATGAAACACAGCAAGCTGGGTGCAAGAGTATTTGCAATTTTGTTCGGCGTAATGCTGTTGCTTTTCGGCACATTCGGAGTTCTGGCGGATAACGATGACAGCAGTTCATCGGGTTCATACGTTCCGGACGAGCCTGCTCAGACAGAATATGTTCCGCCTGAGACCGAGGCTCCCCAACCCGAAACCGAAGCTCCTCAGCCCGAGCCTGAAACCGCTGCGCCTCAGCCTGAGACCGAGGCGCCCAAGCCTGAGATTGAGACTGAAGCCCCTCAGCGTGAGACAGAAGCTCCTCAGCAGGAGACCGAAAGACAAATTAATAACATCGACAACAACTCAAACACCGGAACAACCGAGTTCTTTATTCCGCCTACGGTTCCCAAAACCGTCAGCCAAAAGACCTACTCCACAAACAAGGCGTTCGGCGCGGCCTCGTGGATTTGCGTGGCTGTCGGAATTGTTGTAATTCTCGCCGTTGCCATAAGTACAAAGGCAGGCGGAAGGAAAAACCGCGGCGTATGAGCGAGTATAAAATAGGCGGAGTACGCCTGAATTCACGCGCGCTTTTAGCGCCGATGGCAGGCATCAGCGACCGGGCCTACCGCGAGCTTTGCGTAAGCTGCGGCGCAGGCTACTGTGTCAGCGAAATGGTAAGCTCGAAGGCGCTCTCATTTAAGGACAAAAAGAGCGAGGAGCTTATGAAAACCTCGGACAAGGAACGTCCGTGCGGAATTCAGATTTTCGGTGACGAGCCGTCAACAATGGCTCAGGCGGCGCTGTCGGCTATGAAGAATAACCCCGATATCATCGACATAAATATGGGTTGTCCGGCTCCGAAAATCAGCGGAAGCGGAAGCGGCTGCGCCCTGATGAAAAATCCCAAGCTGTGCGGCGAGATTGTAAAGGCGGTTGTCGAAGTCAGCCCCGTGCCCGTAACGGTAAAAATCCGCAAGGGCTGGGACGAGGACAGCATTAACGCGATTGAAGTCGCAGGGATTTGCGAGCAGGCAGGCGCTTCGGCGGTGACGATCCACGGCAGAACTCGCCGTCAGTACTACAAGCCGCCGGTAGATTACGATATAATCCGTCAGCTAAAGCAGAGCGCAGGTATTCCGGTAATCGCAAACGGAGATATTGATTCTGCCGAAAAAGCAAAGCATGTGCTCGAAATAACCGGCGCGGACTTTGTTATGGTCGGCAGGGCGAGCCTCGGAAATCCGTGGATATTTTCACAGATAAATTCACTGCTTGAAAATCCCGAAAAACCGCTGTATTATCCCTCTCTCGACGAAAAGCTGGACGTTATGTGCGCCCACATTGAAAAGATGGTCGAGTACAAGGGCGAGTATATCGCGCTCAGACAAGCGCGCAAGCTTGTGATGGGCTATTTTAAGGGAATCCGAGGCGCGGCAAAGCTCAGAAATGAAGCAGGAAGAATTGAGACATTGGAAGATTTATACGCCTTAAAGCAGAAGGCGCTTAGTCTTTAAGGCAATACCGCATAATTCAGGTGTGCGGATTGCGCAGCAAGATTTTTCGTCAGGTTGTACAAATAAATCAAGGTAAGGCTGACGCCTTGCCGAGATTTTTTGGGCAAGCTGACGGAATAATATTCAAGCAAGCCGTGCGCCTTGAATTGTGCGGTGTTGCCTTAAGTATATAATGATTAATCAAACACAAAGGGGAAGTTAAAAATGAGTGAACTTACAAACATCGCGGCACTTGAATATCTTATGGAGTACGATCCCGCGGTAGGAAACGCAATGAACAGCGAGCTCAAAAGACAAAGACGTAACCTTGAGCTCATCGCAAGCGAAAATATAGTTACACCTGCTGTTATGGCAGCAATGGGCAGCCACCTGACCAACAAGTACGCCGAGGGTTATCCCGGAAAGCGTTACTACGGCGGCTGCGAGTGCGTAGACGTTGTCGAGGAAATCGCGCGTCAGCGCGCCTGCGAGCTTTTCGGTGCAGAGCACGCAAACGTTCAGCCTCACTCGGGCGCACAGGCAAACACAGCGGTTTACTTCGCTATGCTCGAGCCCGGTGACACCGTAATGGGTATGAACCTCAACGAGGGCGGACATCTCACACACGGCTCGCCAGTTAACATTTCGGGTAAATACTTCAACTTCGTACCCTACGGCGTTGACAGCGAAACCCACCGCATTGACTACGACAAGGTTTTAGAAATTGCAAAGGAATGTAAGCCCAAGCTGATTGTGGCAGGCGCTTCCGCATATCCCAGAATTATCGACTTCGCAAAGCTCAGAGAAATTGCCGACGCTGTAGGCGCTTATCTGATGGTAGATATGGCTCACATCGCAGGCCTTGTAGCCGCAGGAGTTCATCCCAACCCCGTGCCTTACTGTGAGTTTGTTACAACTACAACTCACAAAACTCTCCGCGGTCCGCGCGGCGGTCTTATCCTCTGCCGTGAGGAATTCGCAAAGCAGATTGACAAGGCAATCTTCCCCGGAACCCAGGGCGGTCCGCTTATGCACACAATCGCTGCAAAGGCAGTTTGCTTCGGAGAGGCGTTAAAGCCCGAATTCAAGGAGTACGGCGCAAAGGTAGTTTCAAACTGCAAGGCGCTTGCCGAGGGACTTCTCAAGCGCGGCTGTAAGCTCGTTTCGGGCGGTACAGACAACCACGTTATGCTGCTTGACCTCCGCGACACCGACGTTACCGGCAAGGAGCTCGAGGCAAGACTTGACGACTGCTACATCACGGTCAACAAGAACACTATCCCCGGCGAACCGCGTTCACCGTTCGTTACCAGCGGCGTAAGAATCGGCACTGCCGCGGTTACAACAAGAGGTCTCAACGAAGATGATATGGACCTCATCGCAGAGTACATCACCCTCGTTCTCAACGACTACGAGAACAGCAAGGAGAAGGTAAGGGTCGGCGTAGAGGCTATCTGCAAAAAGTATCCTCTTTATGAATAATTAAAAGATTTGATTGTATGGGCGAGCGCTGTCTCGCCCGCAATTTTTAGGTGATTTTATGAACAAACCCCTGGCAGACAGATTAAGACCGAGTTCAATAGACGATATCGTCGGTCAGCGCCATTTGCTCGCTCCCGGTAAGCCGCTCAGAAAAATTGTCGAGAGCGGCGAAATCCCGAACCTTATCTTTTGCGGTCCGTCGGGCGTGGGCAAGACGACTCTCGCCACATATATAGCCAACAAAACGCACAAAACCCTCAAAAAGCTCAACGGTACAACCGCCTCTACAGCGGACATCAAGTCGATTGTTTCGGGGCTTGACACCTTTGAGGGAATAAACGGAATTTTGCTCTACCTCGACGAGATTCAGTATTTTAATAAAAAGCAGCAGCAAACTCTGCTCGAGTACATTGAAAACGGCAGTATCACCCTGATTGCCTCAACTACCGAGAACCCGTATTTTTACGTATACAACGCCATTTTGAGCCGTTGTACGGTGTTCGAGTTCAAATCGGTCGAGCCTAAGGAGGTCGAAAAAGCGCTTTCTCGCGCTGCAAAGCTGCTCGGAGAGGAGCAGGGAACAGAGGTTGAGCTGTGCGGGGGCGCGGCGGAGAAAATCGCGGCAGGCTGCGGCGGCGACGTCCGCAAGGCGCTCAACGCTCTCGAGCTCTCCGCAATAGCCGCCGATACCGAGGACGGAGTTAAGAAAATCACGGTTGAAATCGCAGAACAGCTCGTACAGAAAAGCTCCATGCGCTACGACCGTGACGGCGACGAGCACTACGACATAGTTTCGGCTTATCAAAAAAGTATGCGCGGCTCGGATCCCGACGCGGCGCTTCATTACCTCGGCAGACTGCTCGAGGCAGGCGATCTTCCAAGCGCATGCAGAAGGCTTATGGTCTGCGCCTGCGAGGACGTGGGACTTGCATATCCGCAGATTATCCCGATTGTAAAAGCCTGCGTGGACATAGCTCAGGCGGTTGGACTACCCGAGGCGAGAATTCCCCTTGCCGACGCGGTTATTATGGTCTGCAACGCTCCCAAGTCAAATTCCGGCGAAGCCGCAATCGACGCGGCGTTGGGTGATATCCGCCGCGGTAATTCAGGCCCTGTTCCGCGCCGGCTCCAAAATATGCACTACGACGGCGAGGACAACCCCAACAAAGGCCAGCACTATATCTATCCCCACGATTATCCCAATCACTACACCTATCAGCAGTATCTGCCCGACGCGATAAAGGACAGAAGGTATTACCGCTTCGGAGACAACAAAAACGAGCAGGCGTTCAAGGCGTACTGGGACAGGATTAAAAACGAAAAATAAACCAAAAAAGCTCTCGAAATTTGCGCATACAAATTCGGGAGCTTTATTTTTTTAATTTTGCATAACGCAATCGGCAATTCATACAAAAAGAAGAGCTTATTTTTGGCAGTTAAAAAATAAATAATTCTAAAACAGAAAAATCAAAAAAACGCAATTATTGTAAACTATATTTGTATAATGCGGAAAAGTATTATTTTCGCAAAATTCTATGCTATGGAGGGACATATTATGGCAAAGAAACAACACAAATTTTTATGTCTTGTGCTGTGTTTAGCCCTGGTATTCTCAGCTGTTTTGGCCGGCACGGTTAGTGCGTTCGCTGCCGCCGGAGACACTGTTTATGTCAGGCTGAACAATGGCTGGAGCAACGTCTACTGCTATATGTGGAGCGACAGCCTCGGCAACAATGCCGCGTGGCCGGGCGTAAAAATGACGCTTGTTAAGGATAACGTTTATTCTTACAAGCTGACCAAGGCCTTCGACAAAGTTATTTTTGACAATGGCAGCGGAGGCAACGACAACCAGACAACCGACCTCACTTATCCCGGCAAGAGCGGTCAAATTTATGACCTCAAGGCGGGCACATGGTCGGCGTACGCAGACGCTCCGCAGGAGACAACCTCAGCCGGCGGTTCAACCGCTACAACCTCAGCGGTTCAGCCTACTACAAGCGGCGGATCTTCTTCCACAGGTACAACAGTTTATTATAAGAATAATGATAACTGGTCAACTCCGTACTGCTATATGTGGAACAGCAACTCCGACAACAACGGCTGGCCCGGCAAGGCTATGACAAAGGTTGACGACGATGTTTGGATGTACACCGCTACAAAAACATATGCTAACTGCATATTCAGCAACAACGGTCAGAGCCAGACAACCGACCTCACCGCGCATGACGGACAGATTTATGACGGCAGCACATGGAAGGTTTACGACACAAGCGATCTTCGCGTAAGCTCCTACACAGCCGATCCTTCAAGCGACATCTATCCCGGAATGGATGTAACCCTCAGCGCCGAGGCTAAAAATGTTAACGGCGCAACCGTTTACTACAAGTTTTCGGTTACAAACGCGGGCGGCGGCACATCGGTTATCTCTAACTTCAGCACCGCAAAGACCGTAACCTGGACTCCGTCAGTCGCAGGCAGCTACACAATCAAGTACGACTTTATGGATACCGCAGGTAACGAGAACAGCCGTACACTCGCACTTACAGTTGCCGACGATTCTTCGGTTACAAAGCCGATTATCAAGAGCGTAACTCCTGCTAACCTCAACCTTATCAAGGCAGGCGTTGCAAACACCGTTACAGTTACAGCCGGCGGCGGAAAGACCGGCACAAACCTGCTGTTCTACAAGTAAATCGTTACCGATCCCAACGGTGTAAAGAACACACCTTACTATACCCTTAACAACACCTATCAGTTTACCCCGACAATGGCAGGTAACTACGTTGTTAACGTATGTGTTCAGGCGTCAGATAACTCAACGGTTACAAAGACCTACAACTACACCGCTACAGCGGACGGTCCTATCCCGACCAGACAGACCCCATTGACAGCTCCGATCCGCGTGAGGACACACTCTACTTTGTAATGACAACCCGTTTTTATAACGGCGACACCGGCAACGACGTTCACTGTTGGGATGACAGCAACGCTAACAACCCCGATTCCGACCCGGCATGGCGCGGCGACTTCAAAGGTCTTGCCGACAAGCTCGACTACATCAAGGCGCTCGGCTTTAACGCAATCTGGGTAACTTCCGTTGTTACAAACGCCTCGGGTTATGACTACCACGGCTACCACGCTATGGACTTCGGCACGGTTGATTACCGTTACGAGAGCGACGATTTTGATTATCAGGATCTTATCCACGCCGTTCACCAGAAGGGCATGAAGATTTATCAGGATATGATGTTCAACGACCAAATTCACGACGCCGCAAAGGCAGCCGGCAAGCCCAACTTCCTTATGTTCGGTGAAATCTGCACACGCTATACCGAGGTTTGGTACCGCGGCCACGCAGAGGAATCCGCTCCCTACTACACCTGGAAAGAGAGCAATTCAAAGTGGGCTGACAGCTGCATTGGGGCACAACGGCTGAGGACATCAACGCAAATATGAACCTCACCTTTGATCACTACAAGACCGAGGATAACCCCAGCAGTCAGCCGACATCTACTAATGCTACGCTCAGCGGAGTAACCTATCATAAGCCCGACCGTTCAAAGGCTTCGGGTATGGAAGCAATCGACTTTACAATGCACAGAATGTTCGGTTCTGCAAGCAGCGCGTTCGGTGTTGCAAAGGCTTCCGATAAGTATTACAACGACGCTACATATAATGTAATGTACGTTGATTCTCATGACTACTCTCCCGAGCAGCCCGACGAGTTCACACGCTTCACCGGCGGAACTCAGACTTGGGCAGAAGACCTTGACCTTATGTTCACCTTCCGCGGAATTCCGTGCGTATACTACGGTTCCGAGGTAGAGTTCAAGAAGGGTGAGCTTATTGATAAGGGTACGTTAATTTCGCTCGAAAACTCAGGCAGAGCTTACTACGGCGACTACCTCGAGGGCGATGTTACCGCAACCGATTTTAGTAAGTACACAGCTTCCGGCACAGTTGCAACTACACTTAACAAGCCGCTCGCACAGCACCTGATGAAGCTCAACGCTATCCGCAGAGCAGTACCTGCTCTCCAAAAAGGACAGTACGCCGTTGCTTCGGGCAATATCGCGTACATCCGCCGTTACACCGACAGCTCAACCGACAGCCTCGCATGTGTAACAATCTCCGGCGGCGCTACATTTAACAATGTTCCCAACGGAAAGTACATCGACGCTGTTACAGGCGATGTTGTTAACGTTACAAACAACACACTCACAGTTCCCTCCATCGGAGCGGCTAATATGAGAGTATATGTATGCTGCGCAACAGGCTTCAAAGGAATCAGCGGAAAAATCGGCAACACAACAACATATCTCAAGTAATATTTTTACAGCAAACAATGAGCTGCTGACCACGGTTGGCGGCTCATTGTTAATTTGATAGGAAATAACAACAAATTTTTTAAATAAATTTAAAAGCAACTTATTACTACAAGCAATAAAAAATTTTTATCTAATATAAAATTATCCGGCTCGGAACTGTTGCGGTTCTGAGCCGGATTCATTTTAAATATTATATAGCTTGCAAAGCAAATTTAGCTTGGCAACGCCAAATTTAGCTGCGGCAAAGCCGCAATTTAGCTCTTAAACTTCAAGGTTTTTGATAGACTCAAATTCGCCTGTAATTTCCTTTGAAGGCTTCTTTGTGATGAGCGATACTACAACGTTTACAACCAGTGCAAGCGCAAAGCCTACAACCAGTGAGTAAAGTCCTGTAGCGGCGTAAATTGTCTGACCGTTAACAACCGGCAGGTAGTCCCAAACGATAACGGTCAATGCGCCTGTCGCCATACCCGCAATAGCTCCTGCGAGGTTTGAACGCTTCCAGAACAGCGCGAGCAGTACAACCGGACCGAATGCCGAGCCAAAGCCTGCCCATGCGTCGGAAACAAGTCCCATAATGCTCGAGTTCGGATCAAGCGCGATAAGGAAAGCGATAACCGCTACAACAACAACCGCGATTTTACCAACCCAAAGCGAGGTTTTTTCCGACGCGTTCTTCTTGATAACGCCCTTGAACATATCCTCGGAAACCGCCGACGCGGTAACAAGGAGCTGGCTGTCCGCGGTGGACATAATTGCCGCCAAAATACCGCAGAGGAAGATACCGCCTACAAAAATCAATACGCCGTTTCCTGAGAATACCTGCTGAATCAGGCGGATAAACGCTGTCTCGCTGTTTGAAGCGTCAAGCTGGTGAGTGAGGAACGCTCTCGCGATAAGTCCGATAAGGCAAGCCGCCGCAAGCGAGATAATAACCCAAACAATGGCGATTTTTCTTGACTTTTTAACCTCAGCCTCATTCTTGATAGCCATAAAGCGGATAATGATGTGGGGCATACCGAAGTAACCAAGTCCCCAAGCGAGGTTTGAAATAATCGAAACAGCAGAAACGTTAGAGCCGTCGTCGTTCTTCATAAAGTTCAGGAAGTTTTCCGGATTGCTTACGCCCTTTGCGCTGAGTGCTGTGGCAAAGCCCTGATCCCAAGTGAGTATTGTATATGCTACAATCGGAACCGCGAGAATCGCCACGAGCATCAAAAGTCCCTGGATAAGGTCAGTGGTGCATACCGCGCCGAAGCCGCCGAGGAAGGTGTAAATAAGAATTACAACCGATGCGATAATCAAGCCGATAAAGTACGCTGTCTGGTCGAGCTGACCGTTTTCTCCGTGACCGAAGAGAGTAGCAAACAGCTTTGCGCCCGAGCTGAACGCCGAAGCGGTGTAAACCGCAAAGAAAATCGCGATGATAATAGCGGACACAATCTTGATTACGCCGCGGTTATCACGGTAGCGGTTCTGGAAAAAGCTCGGGATCGTCAGCGAGTTGCCCGATACAATGGTGTACTTTCTAAGTCTTGACGATACGATAAACCAGTTGAGGATTGTACCGATAAGCAAACCAATCGCAATCCACACCTCACCCGTACCGGCAAGGTAAATTGAACCGGGAAGTCCCATCAGCAGCCAGCCGCTCATATCGGAAGCCTGAGCAGACATCGCCGCGGTCCATCCGCCGAGGTTACGGCCGCCGAGGAAGTAGTCCTCGTTGTTCTTCGTTTTTCTGGAGTACACTACGCCGATGGCAATCATAATTACCATATACACGGCAAATGCACTCAGAATTATTATGTTTTCTGATGTCAAAATTTTCCCTCCTGTTTTATAAACCGCAAAATGTGCGGTATTCTTCAAAATTTCGCACAAAGATATTTTAGCACATTAAAGCAGGAAAATCAAGGTATAATGCAATATTATTGATATTTTTAGCTCAAATTCAGCATATTATTTATTTAATGGGAATTAAACACGCCCTAACGGTTGATTTAATCGCGGAAAAGTAATATAATATCTATATATGATTAGTTTTAATATTCTAATACAGAATTATCATTCCATCGCCAAAGGGGTTTAATTATGGAGTTTGTAAAAAGAACATGGGCGGAGATTTCTCTCGACGCCGTTATTCATAATTTTAAGGAGATAAAGAGCAAAACCGGCAACGCCAAAATCTGCTGTGTAGTCAAGGCTGACGGCTACGGCCACGGCGCGGTTATGCTATCTCAGGTTTACGAAAAGCTCGGCGCGGATTTCTTCGCGGTTTCAAATATCGACGAGGGAATTGAGCTCAGAGACGCAGGCTGTACGCTGCCTATTCTCATTTTGGGCTACACCCCCGTGACCGACGCTTCGCGCCTTGCGCAGTACAATATCTCGCAGGCGGTTTTTTCGCTCGGCTATGCTCAGGCGCTGTCGGACGAATGTACCAAGGCAGGAGTAAGCGTAAAAATCCACATCAAGGCTGACACGGGTATGAGCCGAATCGGCTTTATGTGTCAGCAATTTCCGCGTGATGATAATTCTATTAAAGAAATTTGCGAAGCCTGCGCACTGCCAAACCTTATTCCCGAAGGCTTGTTCACTCATTTCTGCGTTTCAGATGAAGGGGACGAGGGCAGGGGATTTACCCAAAAACAGTACGATAACTTTACATATGTCCGAAAAGCTCTTGAAAGCGAAGGGCTGAATATTGAAATCTGCCACTGCTCAAACAGCGGAGCAATCGAGGATTACGGCGATACATACTGCGATATGGTCAGGGCGGGTATTATCCTTTACGGTCTCGCTCCGTCGCCAAAGCTTTTCGGCAAGCTCAACCTAAGGCCTGCCATGACGCTCAAAACCTCGGTCGCGTATGTTAAGGAGCTTAAAAAAGGCGCTGATATTTCCTACGGAAGAACCTTTACCGCGCCTAAGGATATGAAAATCGCGACGGTTCCAATCGGCTACGCCGACGGTTTTGTCCGCTCAAACGCCGAAAACGGCTATATGCTCGTTAACGGTCAAAAGGCGAAGATTGTCGGCAGAATTTGTATGGATCAGACCATGCTCGACGTCACCGATATCGACTACGTTGAGCAGGGCGACGAGGTTGTTGTGTTCGGCACGGGCGAGCACGGCGAGCCTACCGCGGATTTAATCGCGAAAAATACCGATACAATAAACTACGAGGTCGTTTGCCTTGTCGGCAAGCGCGTACCGCGAATTTACTACAAAGACGGTGTAATTACGGAAGTGATGTATAAGCTATGAGGATTTTGGTTGTTGACGGAAACAGCATTGTAAACCGTGCGTTTTACGGAATAAGACCGCTCACAAACAAGGACGGTCAGTTTACCCACGCAATTTACGGCTTTTTGACAATGCTCAATAAAATTCAAAATGAAGAAAATCCCGACGCGGTGGCAATCGCGTTCGACCTGAAAGCTCCGACCTTCAGGCACAAGGCGTATTCGCTCTACAAGGCGAACCGCAAGGGTATGCCGCCCGAGCTCGCCTCGCAAATGCCTCCGCTAAAGGAGCTTTTGGGATTATTAGGTTATAAAATCGTCACCTGCGAGGGTTACGAGGCTGACGATATCCTCGGCACCTTCGCTTCCGCTTGCGATAAAAGCGGCGACGAGTGTGTAATCGCTACAGGAGACCGCGACAGCTTACAGCTCGCGTCCGATAAAACCACAATCCACCTCTGCACCAACAAGCAGGATATCCGCTACACTCCCGAAAAAATTATGGAGGATTACGGCGTTACGCCCTTGGAGCTTATCGAAATCAAGGCGATTCAGGGCGATACCTCCGACAATATCCCCGGAGTTGCAGGAATCGGCCCTAAGGGCGCAGGCGATTTAATTCAAAAATACCACAGCGTTCAGTATATTTACGACCACCTCGACGAGCTCGACATAAAGGACGGCGTGCGCAAAAAGCTGACTGCTTCAAAGGAAAACGCGATTATGAGCCGTATGCTCGGTGAAATCTGCCGCACCGCGCCGATTGATACCGACATTACCGCCTATACCGTTGAGATTAAGGACAAGCAGGCTTGCGCCGATTATATGGCTAAGCTCGAACTTTTTTCTTTAATGGAAAAATACGGCTTGACCGATATTCCGCAGACCGAAGTCAAAGCGGAAGAAGCGCAGAAGCTTGAAGTTGTGGAAAATGAAGCTAATATTCCGATAAAGAATAATGATAAATTATATCTTAGCTTTGAAATTTCCGATAAAGAATTAAAAGCCTTTGCGGTTTTAATCAACGGCAAGGTTTACACAAGCCGTGATGCGGATTTGTTTGACGATATTCTCAAAAACCCCGAGCTGAAAAAATACACGCGCGGCAGTAAGGCGCTCTTTGCCTATGCCGACAAAAAGGGCTTTGAAGCCGCGGCAATCGAGTTCGACACCGAGCTTGCCGCGTATCTCCTCAATCCGTCCGAAAAGGACTATTCCGACGAGCATTTGTGTATGATTTACGACGTTGCTCTGCCCGTAACTGATGACGAGGACAAAAAGCAGTACAGAGCTCTTGCGGTTTACGACAAGCTTTGCGAAAAGCTCGAAAACGAGATTAAGGCGAACGAACAGCAAAAGCTCCTTGAAGAAATCGAAATTCCTCTCGCAAAGGTTCTCGCAAAGATGGAGAACGTCGGTTTTGCCGTGGACAGGCAGGGTATAGCCGACTACGGCTCTATGCTGTCACAGCAGATTGACGAGCTTGAAAAAACAATTTACGGGCAGGCTGGCGGTCAGTTCAACATAAATTCCCCAAAACAGCTCGGCAAGGTGCTGTTTGAGGACTTGGGACTGCCGGTTAAGAAAAAGACAAAAAGCGGCTACAGCACAAACGCCGAGGTGCTCGAAAGCCTGCGATACGATAACCCGATTGTTGACAACGTGCTCCGATACCGCGCACTCGCAAAGCTCAACTCGACCTACTGCGAGGGCTTGTTAAAGGTAATCGCGGACGATGGCAGAATTCACTCCAGCTTTAACCAGACCGAGACAAGGACAGGCAGAATAAGCTCAACCGAGCCGAATTTGCAGAATATCCCTGTCCGCACCGAGCTCGGCAGAGAAATGCGCAAGTTCTTCTGCGCCAAGGACGGCTGGATTTTGGTTGACGCCGACTATTCGCAGATTGAGCTCAGAGTTCTGGCGCATATCTCGGGCGATGAAAATATGATTGAGGCGTTCAAAAATAACGACGATATCCACGCCATCACCGCCTCGCAGGTGTTTAATATGCCGCTCGAAATGGTAACTCCGCTTATGAGGAGCCGCGCAAAGGCGGTAAACTTCGGTATCGTCTACGGAATCGGCGCGTTCTCGCTCGGCAAGGACATCGGCGTTTCAATGCGCGAGGCTTCGCAGTATATCAAAAATTATCTCGCCCACTACAGCGGCGTTGACGAATATATGAAGCGCGTTGTCGAGCGCGCAAAGCTCGACGGCTATGTTGAGACGATGTTCGGCAGAAGGCGTTACCTGCCCGAGCTGAGCACAGGCAAGGCGATGATGAGAGCATTCGGAGAGCGCGTGGCGCGTAATATGCCGATTCAGGGCACTGCCGCCGACATTATCAAAGTCGCGATGGTCAGGGTTGACGAAAGGCTAAAGCGCGAAAATATGCAGGCAAGGCTTATTTTGCAGGTTCACGATGAGCTGATTGTCGAAGCTCCCGAGGCCGAAAGCGAAAAAGCCGCAAAAATCCTGCAGGAAGAAATGGAAAATGCCGTTGCGCTCAGCGTTCCGCTGACAGCCGACGCGGCGATAGGAAAGACGTGGTACGATGCAAAAGGATAGATATGTGGCGTTTGTCTGCACAGGCAACACCTGCCGCAGCCCGATGGCAGAGGCGATTTTTAATAAATTATCGGACGAAAAGGGCTTGAACATCGGCGCGGTCAGCTTCGGCATGGCGGCGGCAAACGGCGTTCCTGCTTCGTTCAACGCTCAAAAGGCGTGCGAGGAAATCGGAATTGACCTCAGCCAAAAGAAGGCGAATTTTGTTTTTAACTACAACATCGCCCAGTTTGAGCGCTTTTACTGTATGACCGACGAGCACGCGATGATGCTCAGGGATTTTTGCAGTATTCCCGAGGAAAAAATTACGGTTATGAATATCTCAGACCCGTTCGGCGGAAATCTCGACGTGTACAGAGCGTGCAGGGATGAAATTTATAATTCTGTAAAAGAAATAATAAAAGAATATGAATCTGAAAAGAATGACTGAGGAGCACCTTGAAACTGTGCTCAAAATAGAAAACGAGTGTTTTTCGCACCCTTGGTCGCGCGAAAGCCTGCTCTCGGAGCTGAATAACCCGAATTCCGTGTTTATCGCGGCGCTCGAAAATGATGAAGTAATCGGCTACATCGGTATGAGCGCGGTTATCGACGAGGGATATATCTTCAACGTCGCCGTGACCGAGAGCGAAAGGGGAAGGGGAGTGGGCTCCGCGCTTATCCGCGAGCTTGTCACCCACTGCAAAAAGAACAGCTTTGCGTTTGTAACCTTGGAGGTTCGCGAAAGCAACGCAACCGCAATCTCGCTTTACTCAAACTTCGGCTTTATCAAGGTGGGCGAGAGGAAGAATTATTACCGCGACCCGGAGGAAAACGCTGTTTTGATGACAAAATACTTCTAATAAAGAAAAAAGGAAGAATATCAATGCGAATTTTAGCAATAGAATCATCCTGCGACGAGACTGCCGCGGCTGTGGTTGAGGACGGCAGAAACGTCTTGTCCTCGGTAGTCGCCTCACAGGTAGAGGAGCACAGGCTGTACGGCGGTGTTGTGCCCGAGATAGCATCGCGCCGTCATGCCGAGGCGATAACTCCTGTCGTAACTCAGGCGCTCGAGCAGGCAAAGCTTACCCTTGAAGAAATCGACGCTCTCGCGGTTACATACGCGCCGGGACTAATCGGCGCACTGCTCGTCGGCGTAAACTTCGCCAAGGGCTTGTCGCTTTCCACAGGACTGCCTTTAATCCCAACCCACCACCTTCGTTCGCACATAGCGTCGAATTATATTTCTAATTTGGAACTAAAGCCGCCGTTTCTCTGCCTTGTTGTGTCGGGCGGACACAGCCACATAGTTATGGTAGAGGATTATACCAAGATGAAAATTATCGGCAGAACGCGCGACGACGCCGCAGGCGAAGCCTTTGACAAGGCGGCAAGGACAATGGGAATGCCCTACCCCGGCGGAATCGAGCTTGACAAGGTCGCAGAGGACGGCAATCCGCTCGCGTTCAAGCTTCCTCGCCCTGTTGTAAATGACGCGCCGTACGATTTCAGCTTTTCGGGACTGAAAACTGCGGTTATCAATCTGCTCCATAACTCAGCCCAGAAGGGAATTGAGCTCAATAAAGCCGACGTCTGCGCCTCGTTCAGATACGCCGTTGTAGACTGTCTTGTTACAAACTTCTTAAAAGCGGCTGAGGATTTGGGCGTAAAACGGCTTGTAATCGCAGGCGGAGTATCGGCAAACCGCCTTTTGCGCAAAACTCTTGAAGAAGAATGCAAAAACCGCGGCTATGAATTCTATATGCCCGACAAAAGCCTTTGCGGAGACAACGCCGCAATGGTCGGCTCTCAGGCTTATTACGAGTACCTGAGCGGCAACACCGCAGGAACGGATTTAAATGCTTATGCCACAATGAGCATAGAATAACAAAATATTAATAATACGCCAAATTTATTGACAAAATAAACGCCATGGCGTATAATTAACGTGTAAAAAAACAAGGAGGTTACCTGATATGGATAACAACAATAATAATGTGAACCCCAACCCTAACGGCTATCCCCAGCAGCCTGAGCAGCCCGATTATGCCGCACAGTATAATCAGCAGCAGCCTGAGCAGCCTGACTACGCAGCACAGTATAATCAGCAGCAGCCTGTTCAGCCTGACTACAATCAGCAGTACAACCAGCAGCCTGTTCAGCCTGACTACAATCAACAGTACAACCAGCAGCCTGTTCAGCCTGATTACACTCAGCAGTACAATCAGCAGCCTATTCAGCCCGATTACACTCAGCAGTATAATCAGCAGAATGACTATGCACAGCAGTTTAACCAGTACAATCAGGCAAACGGCACCGATTATTCACAGCAGCCTTATCAGCCCCAGCCTATGGGCGGCGGCTATGCTCCCGATAACGGCGAGGTTCTCGCAGGTCCTGCAAAGGTATTCAGCATTATCTCGTTTGTATGCGGTATCGTTTCAATGATTTCATGTTGTTGGGGCGGTTTCCTCACAGGTATCGCCGCAATTGTTTTCTCTATTCTGGCTAAGAAAAAGTTCACAGGCAAAAACACCTTTGCAACACTCGGCCTGGTTTTTGGTATTATCGGCTTAGTTTTGGCAACAATTTTCGCGATTATCTTTGGATGCTCTGCTGCTATGAGCAGTGGTCGCTCAGGTCGTATATACTATTAAAAATTTGCAAATAGTCAATAGGTCGGGCAGGGGCGTTCCCTGCCCGATTTAATTAAAGGGGTGAGGGGTTGCACTATAAAACATATCACAAGGTATTGGTGTTTGTTATTCCTGCCGTATCGTTGGCAGTATTAGGCGCGGCTGCCGTGTTTATTTTATCAAATTTTGAATTATGGCAGTGCCCGTTCCTTTCAATTTTCCATGTTTACTGCGCAGGCTGCGGAGCAACAAGAGCCGCAACTGCCCTTTTGCACGGCGATATTCTCTTATCCCTGCGCCAAAACGCTGTCATAATAGCGGCGATTATACTCGCGCTTATGTGGTACATAGAGCTCGTGCTCAGAGTTTTCGGAAAAAACGTCAGGTTTCCGCTCATCCACAACGCTAAATTTTACTATATTTTATTGGCAGTTTGGCTTGCATATGCCGTACTCCGCAACTTTATACCCGAAATCGCGCCGGTCGGCACACGTGCAGGACTCGGAATAAACTATAATTAAAAGGATGATTAAAATGTCAAATCCAATCGTAACATTCACACTTCAAAACGGAAAGCAAATCAAAGCCGAGCTTTATCCCGAAATCGCCCCGAACACCGTCAATAACTTTTTAAGCCTTGTCAAGAGCGGCTTTTACGACGGACTTACCTTTCACCGTGTAATTTACGGCTTTATGATTCAGGGCGGATGTCCCGAAGGCACCGGAATGGGCGGTCCGGGATATCAGATTAAGGGCGAATTTTCTGCCAACGGCTTCAAAAACGACCTCAAGCACACCGAAGGCGTGCTCTCAATGGCTCGTTCGATGATGCCCGACAGCGCAGGCTCGCAGTTCTTCATTATGCACAAAACCTCTCCTCACCTCGACGGCCAGTATGCCGCCTTCGGCAAGGTAATCGAGGGAATGGACGCGGTAAATGAGATTGCCGAGTGCGATACCGACTTTTCGGACAGACCGCTTGACGATCAGGTGATTGTAAAGGCAGAGGCTGAAACCTTCGGAGTTGACTATCCCGACCCCGAAAAAGCGTAAAATTCCGTATACTATTTAAAAAGGGATTTTTCAGACAGTTTAAAATGACAGGAAAGGACAAAAAATGAACGTATTACTTGCAGGCGGCGCAGGCTATATCGGAAGCCATACTTGCGTCGAGCTTATCAATACAGGACACAGCGTAATAATTGCCGATAACTTCTCAAACTCCTGCCCCGAGGCTGTTAAGAGGGTTGAGAAGCTCACAAATACTCAAATTCCGCTTTACGAGGCGGATGTTTGCGACAAAGAAGCGGTAGAAAAAATCTTTTCTGAAAACAAAATCGACGCCGTAATTCACTTTGCAGGACTTAAGGCGGTCGGTGAGAGCGTCGAAAAGCCCATGCTCTACTACCGCAACAACATCGATTCAACCCTTACCCTGCTCGAAACCATGAGTAAGTACAAGGTCAATAACTTCATTTTCAGCTCGTCGGCTACGGTTTACGGAACTCCCAAGACCGTTCCGCTCGTAGAGACAATGCCCACCGGCAGTCCGACCAACCCATACGGCTGGACAAAGCTGATGATGGAGCAAATTCTCAGCGACACCGCACACGCAAATCCCGACTTTTCGGTTGTTCTTCTCCGCTACTTCAATCCGATCGGCGCTCACGAGAGCGGAACAATCGGAGAGAATCCAAACGGAATTCCCAACAACCTTATGCCGTACATCACACAGGTAGCCGCAGGCAGACTTGAGCAGCTCGGCGTATTCGGTGACGATTACCCGACTCACGACGGCACAGGAGTGCGCGACTATATCCACGTTGTCGATTTGGCAAAGGGACATGTTAAGGCTATTGAGTACGCCGCCGTAAATACCGGCTGCGAGGTGTTCAACCTCGGAACGGGAACAGGCTACAGCGTGCTCGACATCGTAAAGGCGTTTGAAAAGGTTAACGGCGTTAAAATTCCTTATGTAATTAAACCCAGACGCGCAGGCGACGTTGCCGAATGCTTTGCCAATGCTGACAAGGCTGAGAAGATTTTGGGCTGGAAGGCAGAAAAAAATCTTGACGATATGTGTTACGACTCGTGGAACTGGCAATCTCATAATATAAACGGTTACAAGTAACACGATTTTATCATTTTTTGGTGAATTATTTGTAAATGTTATTACGTTAAACCGCGGCTTATTTAAAAATAAGCCGCTTTTTTCTGTGCATTCCTACAAATTTCAGCTTGATAATTCAGCAAATCAAACAAAATATACGAAATCATGAAAAAAACCGTTTCCAATTTCTAAAATTTATTGACTTTTGGACGGCGTTTGTATTATAATATTATTGCTTATAGAAGCATTACTACATAAGGAGGAGAAGAAATGTTCAAAAAAGCATTAAGCATTCTGCTTGCTATTATGCTCGTTGTTTCGTCCGCTTCTATCACAGCAATCAGCGTTGCTGCCGCAGATGGCGAAGAAACAGTGACATACACCGTTGCAGGATCAGACGCTGCTGTTTTTAACGGCTCCGCTTGGGACGCCACAAATGTAGCAAACGATATGACCCTCGACGAAGCATCAGGTAATTATGTTATTACATATACCGATGTACAGCCGGCAGATGCAATCCAACTCAAGGTCGTTAAAGACCACTCATGGGATGAATCCTATCCCCAGCAGAACGTTGCATTCAACGTTAAAACTGCTTGCGACGTTACCGTAACATTCAATCCTGATACTAAGGATGTAACAGTTACCGGCGACGGTGTTGCAGTGGATGAAGACCTCGTGGTTAAAAGCGTAATTGCAGTTGGTAACGGTGAGGATACTTACCTCAATGGCGCAAACTGGGATCCCTGCGACCCCGCAAACGCATTGACTGAGGATCCTGAGAACCCCGGTGTTTGGAAGATGACAATGGAGGGCATCTATGCCTTCGAGAACTACCAGATTAAGTTTGCCATCAACTCGGTAGACGAGGAAGGCAACCCCACATCCAACCCCTGGGCTCACAACTTCGGTTCAGAAGAAGAGAAGATGTATGACGTTAACACAGATCTCGACGCTTTCTATAACGGCCAAAACTGCATCTTCGAGGTAGAGGAAGACGGCTCAACTGTAGAGCTTACTCTTGACCTCAGAAACTTTGACTTTGCAACCAAGTCAGGCGCTAAGATGAGAGTTGACGTTACTGCACCCGAAGAGGCTACAACAGAAGCTCCTGCAGAGGAGACAACAGCTGCTCCCGTAGAGGAGACAACAGCTGCTCCTGCTACTCAGCCTGCTCCCTCAGGTGACGGTCTTACTGTAAACACTACATCAAACCTGTTCGGAGATAGTTCACAGCATTATGCTGAAACTCCCGATACAGTAACAGTAACCTACTACATGAACGTAGACAAGGCACTCCAGCTCCAGGCTATCCAGTTTGGTATTTTCTACGATCCCGAATACCTCACATTCGATCCCGACAAGAACGGCTTCTATGATGAGGACATCGAGGAATACAACTACAATCAGATGTTCCCCGTAGCAGGTGAGCTTGGTGACGTTAACCCGATCACCAGTGAGAACAGAATCATGTTCGCTATCGCTAAGTGGGATGGTCTTAAGCTCAGAAAGAACGGCGAGTTGGTACCTATTGCAACAGCAACATTCGACGTTGTTGACGGCGCTAAGGGTGAGACAACTGTTAACTGCAAGGTTGCAGCTGCTTCACTTACTAACCCCAAGACTGAGGAAGACTACATCATCTACAATGTAAACGGTCTCCAGCAGGAAGCTTATGACTTTGTAACAGGCGGAGATCCTACAGCACTCAACACTGCTCTCGCTGCCGAAGGAGCAGAGCCCGTTGTTGAGACAACAGTTGTTGATACAACAGCAGCTCCCGAGACAGAGCCTGCTACAACAGTTGCTCCCGAGACAGAGCCCGCTACAACAGTTGCTCCCGAGACAGAGCCCGAGCCTACAACAGAGCCTACTCCTATTACAGACGCTGTTTACACAGTAGCAGGTTCATCAGCCGCTATCTTCAACGGCACAGCTTGGGACGCTTCAAACGAAGCTAACGACATGACCTTTAACGAGGCAACAGGTCTTTACGAGATCACATATCCTAATGTACAACCCGCAAAGGCAGTTCAGCTCAAGGTTGTTAAGGATCACGGCTGGGATGAGTCTTATCCCGAGCAGAACGTTTCGTTCAACGTAGACACAGCTTGCGATGTTAAAGTTACCTACAACCCTGTAACCAACGAAGTTAAGGTTGAGGGCGACGGCGTAGTATTTGACGAAGACCTTATTGTTAAGAGCGTAATCGCAGTTGGTAACGGTGAGGATACATACCTCAACGGCGCAAACTGGGATCCCTGCGACCCTGCAAACGCAATGACAGAAGTTGCAGACGGCGTTTGGGAAATGACAATGGAAGACATCTATGCCTTCGAGAACTACAACATCAAGTTTGCTGTTAACTCAGTAGACGAAGAGGGTAACCCCACTTCTAACCCCTGGGCGCACAACTTTGGTTCAGAGGAAGAGACACAGTATCCCGTTAACACAGAGCTCGACGCTTTCTATAACGGCGAGAACTGCATCTTCGAGGTAGAGGAAGACGGCTCAACAGTTAAGCTTCAGCTCGACCTCAGAAACTTCGACTTCAAGACCAAGACAGGCGCTAAGATGACTGTTACAGTTACAGCTCCCGAGCCCGGGCCCACAGAAGAGCCCACAACTGAGCCCGTAGTAACAGAAGAGCCCACAACTGAGCCCGTAGTAACAGAAGAGCCCACAACTGAGCCCGTAGTTACTGAAGAGCCTACAACAGAGCCCGTAGTTACTGAAGAGCCCACAACTGAGCCCGCGCCTACTTCTATTAACCCGAACCTCAATGTTGAGGCAGTTTCCAACATGTTCGCTACTCAGACTAAGGACGCTAAGTTTAGCGACACTGTTGAAATCGCATTCAACCTTGATAAGGCTTACACAGTAGACAGCTTCCAGTGGAAGATGACTTACGACGATACAAAGCTCAAGCTCAATGAGGTTACCACACCCGGCGTTGACATCACTGTATTCAACATTGAGGATGGTAAGGTAAGAGCTGCAGCTTCGAACGCTGTTGATCCGTTCGAGTATGCTGAAGGCGATACATTCGTACTTGTTAAGTTCGAGGTAATCGGCGTCGGCGACACAACAGTTGACCTCAATGTTCAGGTATTTGAGGATCATGAGCCCGAAGAGCCCACAACTGAGCCCATCGTTACTGAAGAGCCCACAACTGAGCCTGTAGTTACTGAGGAGCCCACAACTGAGCCCGTAGTAACAGAAGAGCCCACAACTGAGCCTGTAGTTACTGAAGAGCCCACAACTGTTCCCGAGCCTACAGAAGCTCCTACAACTGAGCCCGTAGTAACAGAAGAGACCACAGCTGCTCCCGAAGAGACCACAGTTGCTCCTGAGGAAACAACAGTTGCTCCCGAAGAGACCACAGCTGCTACCGACGCTCCCTCTGCTACAGGTGATACAACACCTTCAGGTGCAAACGGCAATGGCAGCAGCTCGTCAACATCAGACAGCGCAAGCGGTTCATCTTCAAGCGGTGCAGTACAGACCGGTAGTGCATCTATGGCAATTATCATCCTCCTCGTACTCGTATCCGCGACAGCTGGTATCTACTTTACCCGCAAGAGAAGAGAAGATAAATAATTTGCACTGATGTTCGCAAATAAATAAAAAATAGTTTTTCACCCTCCGGTTTTCCGGAGGGTGTTTTTTTGCATAATTCAAAATTCTGTATTTTTCCGCATATTTAGACGAAATTCCATTAATTTTTATCTAAAAATCACACAAATTACATTGAAATTATTTTCTAAATGATATATAATGTTATTATCAATGTAAAAGGACTGTAGATATGAAACATTACATCGCAAAAATTAGTTCAATCCTTATAGCCGCAATTATTATCCTCACCACGGCTACCACCGCTTTTGCAGAGGATAGTCTAAAAATCAACGGCGCTGATAAAACCGTTAATAAGGGCGATACTATTAAATTCACCTTAAATCTCGCAGATACCCGCGAGGACGTTATCGGTTTTGAGGTTCGCGTATTTTACGATTCCGAAAAGCTTGAGCTTGTTAAGGGCTCTGTAACTTCCGAAACCTTTGACAACCTTTTCTATAACGAAGAAATCAAGGGTAAAATTCCGCTTAACTGGACTGATTTTAACAATCCTGTAAACTGTGCAAATAAAACACCGTTCTTTTCCTGCAATTTCAAGGTTCTTGACGGCGGCGAGGCAAAGTTTACTTACTTTGTAACCGAGCTTTACGGCAACGATATGACATATCTTAAGTCTTACACTTGGTCATACGACGTTACAGACGGTAATGACGCAATAATCACAGACGGCGTTCTTCCCATCACTGACGACGAGGAAACGCTGAACAACCGCCAGTCGCATTTTATTAACTATGTTGACGGCAAGGGAGAGGAAAACTCACCCAATAAGGATAACCACGAATCCGTTGTGGGCAAGCAGCGCTCAACCCAAATCCAGCAGGATGTAGTAGAGGTTACCCGTTACGAGGACGTTCAAAACGGCGGTTCGGGAAGCAAAAACTCCGGCGTTTCTCCGATGTTATTTATCTTCATCGGTATTCCCGTACTGGTTGTCCTGATTATCGTCGCGATTGTTCTTGCGAACAAGAAGAATAAGAAAGCTGCCGACGGTTCCGACTATGACGGCGGAGAGCCGAAATTCGACATTTCTGCCGAGCAGCAGGCGATGGAAGAAGCCGGAGAAACCGACGACGAGTAATAAAATCTCTAATATTTGACCTTTTTACTAAAAAACAGCTAAATATTTGTAAGAAGTTCCAAAAATATATTTGTAATATAATATTGCAATTTAAAATATTATGTTATATAATTAGTATAACCGAATATAATCGGAAATGAATTGGAGGAATAAACTAATGAAAAAGAGAATTTTAGGCGTTGCTCTTGCAGGCGCACTTGCTTTTTCGGCAATCGCAGGCAGCATTGCTACTGTATCTGCAGCAGACGTCCCACCGGATACTAATCGTCTTCCTGAGTATACACCCTCTGCAGGTGTAGAGACTCGTACAGTTATGTTTGCTATGCCTGGTTCATGGATAGGTGAAGAGAAATCTACTACCCGTGAGACATGGGAAAAATACGGCAGTGCTGCCGGTTTGTACTGGTGGGGCGGCGATGATGATCCCAATGATTACCCTGCTGCAAACGGTCATGGTTGGCCCGGCTGGAAGATGAAGAAGGTTTCTGAGGGAGATATCGCTAACCTTTACAGCACTCTTGCTTCTAAGACAGCTCCCAACATGATTTTCAGCAACTTCATCGATGGCGGTATGGATACTTCATATCCAGAGTATACTGCAGCTCAGCAGACAAAGGATCTCCAGGTTGAATACTTTGGTCAGGGTGACTCTGACTACTTCCCGAAGGAGTTCTGGGATTATATGTATGATACTTACTATGATAGATTCGTAGAAGAAGCTGAAAAGCAAAAAGAAGCCGAAGAGAAAAAAGATGAACCAGATTATAAACCTTATACACCTGACTACTCAATTCCCGAGTTCGGCGATTATGCTAATAACTTCTTCTTCGTATTGGACGATGACAGCATTTATCATTATCCGGATAATATGATTTTCGTTACAGATTATCATGAAGAAAGAGCTCAGAAATCTGATTTGTCAGGAAAGCTTGGCTTGGATGGCGCGTTCTACTTCTACTATGGCAACGGCGAGTTCGGTATCTGGCCCACAAGAGAGATGTGCATCGAGAAGGAAGGCCTTACTGTAGACGCAGACAATAAAATTGTTTACGAGGGCACCAAGAAGAACGCTGAAACAGGCGAAGACGAAGCTTTCAAAGAGACTGTTGACGAAAAGACAGGCTTTGTTCTCAGAGAGCACACCGACGCTTATGATAAAACAACAAAGAGAAACTTTGTTGTATTCGGTAACATTTCCGGCAAGTACTGGAGCGATACAACTCCTCCGCCGGCTCCTGCTCCCGAGACAACTGTTGCTCCCGAGACAACTGTTCCCGCAGCTGACAACAACGACGCTACATCCGCACAGGGTGAGAAGTCAAGCTCAGGCACAGGCAGCAACGACTCCAACGGTTCAATCGCTACAGGCGACTACTCTGCAGCAGCAATCTTCGGAGTATTTGCAATTGCAGGTCTTGGCGTATTCTACTTTGTACGCAAGAGACGCAGCAGCAAATAATTTTACTTAACTAATAAAACACTTTCGGCAGAAATGCCGGAAGTGTTTTTTTATTCAAAGCGATTGCTATATGACAGTATTGTTAAATTCTTGATTTTTTGTGTGTATTGTAGTATAATTAGTTAAATATACAAAACTTTGGAGGTGAGAATAATGAATAAAGCTGTTTTGCACAGAGCTTTTGCAATTGTTCTCACTGTTTTTTTACTCACAGTTTCCGTAATTTCGGCTTACGCGGACGAGTCTGATAATACTCAGCCGTCAGCTGTTTCCTCGGAGCCCTCAGAAGCTTTAGGAGCGACAGAGGCTTCAACGGAAATCCCCACAACCGAGCCGATAATCCCTGCAAAGTTCCCTGCGCTGACATTAAACGCAATCTCAAACTTTTTCCCAAAGTCAAGCGCGGAATACAACGCCAATACCAAGGAAATTACTGTTACCTACTGGCTTCGCTCTACAAAGAACATTTTGAGCGTCAACTGGTGTCTTGAGTACGATACCGAGTCGCTCAGCTTTAACCTTGCGAAAAATCCCTCGCAGAATATCTGTCCGTCTATCGGAGAGAATTCCGTAATGTCGTTCCCTGCAAAGGATAAAATCAGCTACTGTGCTTCAAATATGAGCCTGTTTGACTTTTCAAGTCAGGACAAGCCCTTTGTGCAGATTGTCTTTGATGTTATCAATATCAACCCCGACGAGCCGATTTTGTCCAAGGTCGATTTGACCGTGGACAACCTGATTGTCTCCGAAATCGACGCGGCAACGGGCTATTCGGACTCCAAAAATGAGATAACCGTGGTTGAAAATTCAATTGAAAATCCTGCAATCGATCCGATTTTTGAGAGAATAACCAAGATGACAACGCTCACGCCCTCAAACTTTATTCAGGCGACTGAGCCTGTCTCGCAGTCCGAGACCGTGCTTGTCACCGACCAAAACGGTGCTGTAGTCGCGGTGGAAACCGTTGTGCCTCAAACCACCTCGGCTACTCAGCCTACAACATTGTCCACTCAGCCGACAGGCCCGACAAGTCCTACGGTCAACACTGAGGAAACAAAGCCTAAACCGGTTGAGTACGGAAGCGTTGATACCGGACAACCGCTGTTCGCGTGGATTTGCCTCGGAGTAATTACCGTCTCGGCGCTTATCCTTTTCATAATGCGTAAAAAGGAAATAATGTTTTAACTACAAAAAACAAAACACTGCCGGTCTAAAAGCTTTAGATTGACAGTGTTTTTTATTTGCAAAAATAAAGGGAACAGCGTTTGCCGTTCCCTTAGATGTAAAATTTAGTTAGCTCTTGTTACCTTACCTGAACGCAAGCAACGGGTGCAAGCATATACACGCTTGGGCGAACCGTCAACGATAGCTTTAACACGCTGAACGTTGGGCTTCCATGTTCTGTTTGAACGTCTATGTGAGTGAGAAACCTTGATGCCGAACTTTACATCCTTACCGCAGAATTCACATTTTGCCATGCGTCTGCACCTCCTTAATCAAATCAAATTCTATTCCTAACTTTGTTATAATACCAGAAAATTTAAGAAAATGCAAGTGTTTTTTCAAAATTTATTAACTTGTTTTAAAGACTTGTAATTTTTGTTAAAGTATTGTATAATTTAATATGTATATTTTTGACTAATAATTCTTTTGATTAAGATGCTTTAACGCAATAGATTTTAAAGAGTTTTATTTGATAGTATAAATAGGAGGGCGCAATGCTTTCGCAGCTTTTAAGCGGAAATTTCACACTTCAAAACATAATCGCGCAAATTCTCGCGGTTTTGGTTATTATATTTTTGATTTTGCCGTTCCACGAGTGGGCGCACGCATTTACCGCGTCACTGCTCGGGGATAAGGGAATAAAGCAGAGGGGCAGACTCTCGCTAAATCCCCTCAGCCACATCGACCCCATGGGCGCGCTGTGTATGATTTTGTTCGGCTTCGGCTGGGCAAGACCTGTACCCGTGGATTCGCGGTACTTCAAAAATCCCAAGGTAGGCATGGCGATTACCGCGCTGATGGGCCCCGTCGCGAACTTAGTCGCAGGCTTTGTCGGACTTATAATCTATAACGTGCTTTACACCGCTTTTCCTCAGTTTATGTACACAAACGGTTTCGGCCAATTTTTAACGATGTTTATGTCGTTCTACATCAGAGTAAACGTAAACCTCGCGGTGTTCAACCTGCTGCCGATTCCGCCCCTGGACGGCTCAAAAATTCTGTTTACTTTCCTGCCTGACAAGGCGGTTGAGTTTTGCTACAGATACCAGATGATTTTCTTTTTCGCTCTTTTCGCGTTAATTTCATTCGGCCCGTTAAGCGGCTTGCTGAGCTATCTGTCAAACGGATTGATGCAGGGAATGGTTTGGCTTGCGGCGCTGCCGTTCAATATGTTCCGCTGAGGTTGGCACTATGGAAACGACCTTACAGTACAAGCTGCCTGTTTTTGAAGGGCCGCTTGACCTGCTTTTAACATTAATCTCAAAAAATAAAATAGATATTTACGATATTCAAATCTCCGACCTGCTCGACCAGTATATGGAGCAAATCAACCTTATGCAGGAAAATCAAATGGATATCGCCTCTGAGTTTTTGACAATGGCGTCAAGGCTTGTGTATATCAAGTCGGTTATGCTGCTGCCGAAGTACGAGGAAGAGGCTGAGGAGCTCAAAAAGGAGCTCTCTGGACAGCTGCTTGAATACGCTGTATGCCGCGAAATCGCTGCAAAGCTCGGCGTAAGCTACGACTTCGACACGTTTTTCAGAGCGCCGTCACCTGTAGAATTCGATTTGACGTATAACCGTGTTCACCCGAGCGAGGATATCGCAAAGGCTTATGTCAGCGCGGTCGGCAGGGGAAAGCGGAAGCTGCCGCCGTCCGAGCAGGCGTTCTCGGGAATTGTCGCGCATAAGATTGTGTCGGTAAACGGAAAAATCATCCACCTTATGCGCAGGCTCAGACACGGCAAAAAGCTTGAATATCACGAAATTTTTGAAATCTGCGAGGGTAAAAGCGACCTTGTCGCGACGTTTTTGGCTACGCTTGAGCTTGTAAAGGGCAAGCGAATCCGCATTGAAGGCAGCGGAGAAAACGCCGTTGTAAGAATGATTGAGTAAGCGCAGATTGTTGAGGATAAATAATGGAAGAAATTAACATAACCGCCGCTATAGAAGCAATTTTGTTTTCTAACGGCGACTCTGTAGAAAAATCAAGAATTGCCCAGGCGCTTGAAATCCCCGAAAAGCTCGTGGACGAGAGCGTGGACAAGCTCATTGATGATTACAAAGCCCGGGATAGGGGCATAACTATAATAAAGCTCGACTCGGCGTACCAGATGACAGCTGTTAAGCAGTACGCTGAACAAATCCGCACGGTGATGGACTTGCGCAGAAATACTCCGCTGTCGCAGGCGGCACTTGAGGTGCTGGCGGTCGTCGCGTACAACCAGCCGGTTACAAAGGCGTTTGTCGAGCAGGTCAGAGGCGTTGACTGCTCAGGCGTAATCGGAAGCCTTACAACCAAAGGCTTGATTGAGGAAAAGGGAAGGCTTGAGCTTCCCGGCAGGCCGTTGCTTTACGGCACAACAGAGCATTTTTTGCGGTGCTTTAATATTTCTAATCTTGAAGAGCTTCCGCCCTTGCCCGAGGATGATAAAAAGGAAGAGAACGAGGGACAGGAGGAAACCCCTCAGCCCGAAGCTCCTCAGGATGAACAGATGTCGGTGTTCGACGAATAAACGCTTGATTAAGGCGGTAGGAGGGATTGTTCATGATTGGCTGGTACATTTTAATCGGAATAATCCTGTTTATCACGCTGATTTTGATAATTCCTGTCGGCGTTGACGTGTCGTTTGACAAGGAGCTGAAGGTAAATCTCAGAATAGCCTTCCTGTCAATTCAAATCTTACCGGCAAAGCCCGAAAAAGAGAAAAAGCCTAAAAAAGAGAAGAAAAAGAAAAAAGAAGAAGAGCCCAAGGAAGAAGAGCCGAAGGAGAAAAAGCCCAATATAATTAAAGAAAAGGGCATTTCATGGCTTATGGACGTAATCCGCCAGGTTGCGGCAATCGCAGGCGGAATGTTAAAGAGCTTCTTTAAGCACCTTGTGCTGAAAAAGTTTTTCATCAGCATTACCTACGCAGGCGAAAACGCCGAGGACACCGCCGTAAAATACGGATACTTTTGTTCGTCGATATATCCCGCCTTCAGCGTTTTGGTAAGAGTTGCCAAGTGCAAAAAATACGCGATAGATATTTCACCGAACTTTACAAACGGTGAGCAATCCGTTTTTGATATTGATATCTCGCTGAGAATCAGAATTTTTTGGATAGTAGCTCTCGTGTTCAAACACGGCTTCAAGGCGATAAAGCTTTTGCTGAGCTTGCGCAGAGGCAAAAAATCAGAAGTAGAAAAAATTATGTCCGAGATTAATCCGGACTTTAAAGAAGGAGATTATAGTATGGACCATCCTATCGGTAACTTAATGAACGTAACAATGGACAAAATCAAAGAGATGGTTGACGTCAACACTATTGTAGGCGAGCCCATCACTTCATCCGACGGAACGCTGATTATTCCCGTGTCAAAGGTAAGCTACGGCTTTGCTTCCGGCGGCTCCGACCTTCCCACAAAGAAGGAGAGCAAGGACTGCTTCGGCGGCGGTAGCGGTGCAGGCGTTACAATTCAGCCTGTCGCCTTCCTCACTGTTTATCAGGGCGACGTGCGCCTGATTAACGTTGACGGCAACAACACCGGTATCGACCAGATTATCAGCATGGTTCCCGACGTAGTCGGCAAGGTTAAGGGCATAATTGAAAACCGCAAGACCAAAAAGGCTCAGAAATCCGGCAACGACTTTGCCGAGATTACCTCAGACGACGTAGACGTTTGATTAGTTGAATACCATAACCACCCCTGACATATAATTAATGGGGTGTGTTTATGAAAAAATTAATATGCGTTTTAATCTGCGCCGCATTTATCCTGTGCGTGTCAATACCGGTGTATGCCGAGACCGATAACAGCAAAACGGTCGAAACCTCAGCGGTGGCTTTTGTGCTGTACTGTCCGCAGAACGGCAGTATAATTCTTTCAAAGAATGAAAACGAACATAAAAAGCCTGCCAGCACAACAAAGCTTTTGACCTCGCTCATCACGCTTGAACAGGCGGCAAGGGGCAACAGCACCGTGACCTTTACCGATAAAATGACTGCCGAGGGCAGTTCGATGTACCTCGAGTACGGCGACACGGTAAAGCTGAGCGACCTCGCGGCAGGTATGATGATGTGCTCGGGCAACGACGCCGCCAACGCAGCGGCAATCGCAATTTCGGGAAGTTATGAGAAGTTTTCCGGGGTTATGAATTCACGCGCCCAAAGCATAGGGATGAAGAGCTCTCACTTTGTCACCCCGAGCGGACTTGACGACGACAACCACTACACCACCGCGCACGATATGGCTCTGCTTATGGCGGAGGTTCTCAGAAACAAACAGCTTGCGGAGCTAATCTCGCAAAAAAGCGCCACGGTCGATTTTATCAAGCCCGAAAAGCATATGACCTACACCAACCATAACAGGCTGTTGTCGATGTACAGTTACTGCATAGGCGGCAAGACCGGCTATACCGACGCGGCAGGCAGGTGCCTTGTCACGGCTTCAAGGCGCGATAACCTCACGCTGATTTGCGTTACGCTCGACGATAAAAACGACTGGAAAGACCATACGGCGCTTTACGAGTACGGCTTTTCCAAGCTCGGCTGTTACATGGATAATGAGTTTACAGCGGAAATCCCCGTCGCAGGCGGCGAGGATGACTTTGTAACCGTCAGCGCGGACAGCTCCTGCGAGCTTGTCGTAAACAAGGGCGTGGAGAGCAAAATAAAACGCATGGTTAAGCTCGACAGCTTCCTGTTCGCTCCTGTTATGCAGGGCGAAGCGGTGGGCGAAATCGAATACAGCCTGAACGGTAAAACGCTGAAAAAGGCCAGGCTTAAGGCGCAAAACGGCGCGGAAATCAAGAGCGGCAAAAAGGGACTGCTCGAAAAAATAAAGGAACTATTTTTTAATGGATAAAAAAGAACCGATAAGACTTCAAAAATTCATATCCCAGTGCGGAGTTGCTTCTCGCAGAAAAGCCGAGGAGCTGATTTTGCAGGGAAAGGTAAAAATAAACGGAAAAACCGCGATCCTCGGTGACAAGGTAACCGATAAGGACAAGGTTTTTGTCAACGGAAAAAGGATTGTCATTCCGCGCAAGAGCTTCAGGTACATAATGCTCAACAAGCCGCGCGGATTTATCACCACAATGAACGACGAACGCGGCAGAAAATGCGTTGCAGAGCTCGTCAGCGGAGTGGGCGAGAGGGTGTATCCTATCGGCAGGCTCGATAAGGACTCCGAGGGTATGCTCGTTTTTACCAACGACGGCGAGTTTGCAAACAAGCTTATGCATCCGCGCAACAGCGTGTATAAGTTTTACCGCGTGACCGTCCGCCCCGATATCAACGAGGAACAGCTCATTAAGCTTGAAACAGGCGTTGAGCTCGACGGAAAAAAGACCGCGCCTGCAATCGTCCATGTCGTGCACAAAGAGCCCGGCAGAGTTGTGCTCGAGATGATACTTCACGAGGGCAAAAACCGCGAAATCCGCAGAATGTGCGACGCTGTCGGCTTAGAGGTCGCAAGGCTCAAGCGCACTCAAATAGGCGGTGTAAAGATGGGAATGTTAAAGCAGGGCGACTGGCGCGACCTGACTGAAAAGGAGATTAAGAACCTTACGGCAAACCCCATTGTCAACGGCAGAACAATATAAAAGCAATTTATTAACAACAATTCGCAAGGCGCGGCTTTTACCGCGCTTTTTTTGTTTGAACTTAGCGATAAATTTCAAAATAAGACCTTGTACTTTGACATATTTTGAGTTATAATATACATTAGATTAAAATGTATTATGAGAAGTTTGGCTTTTAAGCGAATCTTTGAAGCACATAAGAATCGGAGGAATCAAAATGAGTATTGAAAAAATCAATGCCGCAAAGGAGCAAATCGCCTCAACTTCCGCTTACAAAACTCTCACCGAGTTTTTTGACGAGGGAAGCTTTTGCGAGCTCGACGCTTTTGTAAAATCGGGCGACGGTCTTGCGGAGGTAACCGCAGGCAGCGGAACAGTAGAGGGTATGCCCGTTTACGCTTTCGCGCAGAACAGCGACATTTCGGGCGGAGCGCTCAGCTCTGCACAGAGCAAAAAGCTCAAAAAGCTCTATTCGCTCGCGCTCAAAACAGGCGCGCCGGTGTTCGGCTTTTACAGCAGTATCGGCGGCAGACTTAAGGAAGGCACAGACCTTCTCGGCGGCTGCGGCGAGGTGCTTAAGCTCGCTTCAAAGGCTTCGGGCGTAGTTTCGCAGGTGTCGGTTGTAATCGGTGACTGCCTCGGCACAAACGCTCTCAGCGCAGTCAGCGCGGATTTTGTAATTATGAGCGAAAAGGCACAGCTCAGCCTTGACGTTACCGGTAAGAACGCCGGTTTGGACTTTAACTTTTCACACGGCAACGTTGCAATAAAGGCAGAGGACAGCGCAGACGCTGTCGCTCAGGCGCGTATCCTTGTACCTTACCTGCCTTCAAATAACCTTGTTCCCGCCGCTGAGGCAGAGGCAAACGAGCCCGACGGACTTTCGGGCAAGTGCATTGTCAGCAAGCTCGTTGACGGCGGCACAAAGCTCAGACTTTTCGAGGGCTTTGGCGACAACGCGCGCGTAAGGCTTGCAAGGCTCAACGGTCAGGTTGTAGGCGTTGTCCGCACAACAGGCGGCATGCTCGACTGCAAGTCGGCTCAGAAGGCGGCAAAGTTTGTACGCTTCTGCGACGCATTCTCAATCCCCGTAATCACCTTTGCGGACTGCGAGGGCTTCGAGTGTCTTAAGGGCGCTTCAAAGCTTACAGCGGCATACGCCGAGGCTACTACGATTAAAATTTCGGTGATCGTAGGCAAGGCTATCGGTTCGGCTTACATAGCGCTTGCAGGAACAGGCGCAAACGCAGACGTTGTTTACGCTCTGCCCGACGCGGTTGTTTCTCCCGTAAATACCGAGGCGGCGGCGTTCATTATGTCGCCCGAGACCATGAACGTTCCCTTTTCCGAGCAAAAGGCGGCTGCCGATAAGTTCGCAGGGGAAAACCTTTCAGCTTTCAACGCCGCTCAGAACGGCTATATTGACGGTATTTTTGCCGAGGAGGAGCTCAGAGACGCGCTTGTTTCAGCGCTCGATATGCTTGCAGGCAAGAGGGTTCCCACCGTCGCTAAAAAACACAGTACAATTTGAGATTAAATAAAGGGGTAATTAGCTATGAAGAATTTAAGAATTACAGTAAACGGCACAGCCTATGACGTACAGGTTGAGGAGCTCGGAGAATCCGCTGCTCCGGCGGCTGCAGCTGCTCCCGCGGCAAAGCCCGCGCCTGCCGCAAAGCCTGCCGCTCCCGCAGGCGCAAAGGGCAGTGTTGAGATTAAAGCTCCTATGCCCGGCACGGTTGTAAACGTTGTTGTAAGCGCCGGCCAGGCTGTTAAGTCAGGCGACGACCTCGTGTTTATCGAGGCTATGAAGATGGAAACTCCCGTTAAAGCTCCGCAGGACGGCACCGTTGCTACCGTAGAGGTTGCCAAGGGCGAGGCTGTTGATTCGGGCAAGGTGCTCGTAACACTTAATTAAGGGGATACTGCAATGGCAAAAAAGATAAAAATTACAGAGACCGCTCTGCGCGATGCACATCAGTCGCTTATCGCAACAAGAATGACGACGGAGGATATGCTTCCGATTCTCGACAAGCTCGATAAAATCGGCTACTATTCGCTGGAGTGCTGGGGCGGAGCGACATATGACGCCTGCCTGCGCTTCCTTAACGAGGACCCGTGGCAGAGATTAAGAACTATCAAGGAGCACTGCCCCAACACAAAGCTTCAAATGCTTTTCAGGGGACAGAATATGCTCGGCTACCGTCACTACGCAGACGACTGCGTTGAGTATCTGGTACAGCGTTCAATCGCAAACGGCATTGACATTATAAGAATTTTCGACGCGCTTAACGATATTAAAAACCTTAAAACCGCAATAAACGCCGCCAATAAAGAGGGCGGCCACGCTCAGGTTGCAATCAGCTACACCACAGGTCCTGTTTTCACCGACGAGTACTATGTGGAGTACGCAAAGAGAATTGCCGACGCAGGCGCGGATTCAATCTGCATTAAGGATATGGCTGCGCTGCTCACCCCGAGCAGAACCGAAAGCCTTGTAAAGGCGATCAAAACCGCTCTGCCCGAAATGCCCCTGCAGCTTCACACCCACTACACCTCTGGACTTGCCTCTATGTGCCTGTTAAAGGCGGTCGAGGCAGGCGCAGACGCAATCGACACCGCAATCAGTCCGCTCGCTCTCGGCACATCGCACGCACCTACCGAGTCAATGGTAGCGGCTCTTGAGGGTACCGAGTATGACACTGGGCTGAGCATCCGCGAGCTTGCGGAAATCCGCGCATACTTTATGACTCTGCGCGAAAAATATATCAAGAGCGGTCTGCTCGACCCCAAAATGCTCGCGACCGACGCAAAGGCGCTTATCTACCAGGTTCCCGGCGGAATGCTCTCAAACCTGCTTTCTCAGCTTAAACAGGCAGGCAAGGAGGATAAGCTCAACGAGGTGCTCGAGGAAGTACCGCGCGTCCGCGAGGACTCAGGTTATCCGCCGCTCGTAACTCCCACATCGCAGATTGTCGGCACTCAGGCTGTATTCAACGTAATCACAGGCGAGCGTTACAGTATGTGCACACGCGAGTTCAAGGGTATGGTAGCAGGCGAGTACGGCACAACTCCTATGCCGATTGACCCCGAATTTCAGAAGAAAATCTGCGGCGATATGGAGATTATCCACGGCAGACCTGCCGACAGGCTCGAGCCCGAGCTCGATAAGCTCAGAGGCGAAATTTCAGAGTGGATTGAGCAGGAGGAGGACGTATTGTCCTACGCTCAGTTCCCCAAGGTTGCGCTCGACTTTTTTGAAAAAAGGCGAAATTCAAGGGTAGGAATCAACGGCGAAAAGCTTGATAAAGAGAAAATGATTCACCCGATGTAATTGTTCTGTAAAAAACGGGCTGACTCTAACTCGAAAGGAGCGCGGAGTCAGCCCTTGTTATTTGCTTTTTAGGAGAGGTTATTTATGGAGAGGGAAGGTTTCAAATCCCGTCTCGGATTCATACTGGTAAGCGCAGGCTGCGCTATCGGTATCGGAAACGTGTGGAAGTTTCCGTATGTCGCCGGACAAAACGGCGGCGGACTGTTCGTGCTTGTGTACCTGCTGTTTTTGGCAATTATGGGAATTCCGATCCTTACAATGGAGCTGTCGCTCGGCCGCGCAAGCCGAAAAAGTATAGTTCAGGCTTACAAAAAGCTCGAGCCCAAGGGCAGCAGATGGCACATTCACGGCTGGTTTTCCCTTGCCGGAAACTACCTTTTGATGATGTTCTACACCTCGGTTTCGGGCTGGATGGTCGACTACGGCTGGAAGTTCGCGACAGGCGGCTTTTCGGGAGTCAGCGCAGAGGGCGCGGATAAGGTATTATCCGATATGCTCTCAAATCCCATAGAGCTGACAATTTTTATGGCTATCACCGTTATTCTCGGCTTTGCGGTCTGCGCCGGAGGAGTTAAAAACGGCTTGGAGCGCGTGTCAAAGTGGATGATGATTGCACTGCTCCTGCTCATCGTGGTGCTCGCGGTCAACAGCGTGTTCCTCGAAAATTCGGTTGAGGGCTTGAGGTTCTACCTAATGCCCGACTTTAGCTCGATAGAAAAGGTCGGACTGTTCAACATTGTCAGCGCCGCTATGAGCCAGGCGTTCTTTACGCTGAGCTTAGGTATAGGAAGTATGCAGGTTTTCGGCAGCTATATGTCAAAGGACAACACGCTTGCGGGCGAGGCGATCCGCATTACCGTGCTCGACACCTTCGTTGCGATAATGAGCGGACTGATTATCTTCCCGGCATGCTTCAGCTTCGGCGTTGAGCCCACACAGGGGCCGTCGCTGATTTTTGTAACGCTCCCGAAAATCTTTATAAATATGCCTGCAGGCAGATTGTGGGGAACGCTGTTCTTCCTGTTTATGAGCTTTGCAAGCTTTTCAACGCTGACCGCGGTGTTTGAAAACATTATTTCGAGCTGTATGGATAACTTCGGCTGGAGCAGAAAAAAGTCCACGCTGATTAACTGCGTATTTATGCTCGTAATGAGTATGCCCTGTCTGCTCGGCTTTAACGTTCTGTCCGGCGTTCAACTGTTCGGATTGGATATCCTCGGAATGGAGGACTTCATAGTGAGCAAGCTTCTCCTGCCTCTCGGCTCGCTGATAATCCTGCTGTTCTGCTCATTCCGCTTTGGATGGGGCTTTGACAATTATCTAAAAGAGGCAAACACGGGCAGCGGAATGAAACTCCCCAAGGCGTTGGCTCCGTATTTCAAATACGTCCTGCCGCTGCTCTTGCTTTTCGTCTTTGTAACAGGCTTTATTCAACAGTAATATAAGAACTATATAATCAGAAAACCGCTGTACAAAAATGTACGGCGGATTTATTTTTTATATTGAATAATTAATTATTATATGATACAATAAAGTTGCCAAATAACTCAAATTCAATATATCATTTCAGTTTATGTTTTTTCATGTAAAAAGCATAAGCTCTTTTCTGCATAACTGAAATGGTATGTTGAGTTGTTTGGCGACAATACGGAGCTGTATGTTTTTTGTGCGTACAACTTCGCGTTGTGCGCATTTTTTAGTTTAGGAGGAAAGATTAAATGAAATGTAAAAAATGTGGAGCAGAAATAAACGATAGTGTTAAATTCTGCACAAACTGCGGCGCAGAAGTTTCAAATAAAACTCAAACTGTTAAACAACAAGCGCAGAACGTTACACGTGCATTTGAAACGCCTGTTAATCAAGCAGTTGGCAATCAGACTGCAAACGGAAATCAAGCTCCGATAAGCGAAAAACCAAGGAAACCATGGTATAAAAGATGGTGGGTATGGCTGTTGATGGGACTTGGTACAATTATTCTAATGTTTAATATGACCTGTACGTGCGCTATGTTTATGCCGAGTTCTTCAACTAACTCAAATACATCTATTTCAAAAGCGACGGAATCAGATAAAGCTGTAACACCAACAGAAAAAACAAATGAAAAGCCTACTGAGAAAGTTACAGAAAAACCAACGGAGATTTCAAAAACAAATGAAAATATAGAAAGAGATTTTAAGTCAAGCTGTAAAAGTATTGATTTTGAAACTCTTTCAAGGAATCCCGACAAATATAAAGGTAATAATTTTGTATTAACCGGCGAGGTTATTCAGGTTACAGAATCATCGTGGCTTAATAAAACTGTTTCTTTAAGGATAAATATTACAAAGAACGAATATGAGTATATAGAATCTGATCCGTATTATACGGATACTATATACGCTGAAGTCGAAATACCAGATGGAGCGGATAGAATACTTGAGGATGATATTATTACATTTTGGGGTACTTGTGATGGTATGTATTCATATACAAGTGTTATGGGTTCAAAAGTATCATTACCCAAAATAGATATTAAATATTTTCAGATTGAAAAAAAATAAAAACAACCGGCTCAAATTAACGAGCCGGTTTTTACGTGCGTAAATATTTAATTAGCAGTTCTTATACAAATATTCCATAGCGTAGTCTGCCGCCTCGTCAAGCTCCTTGCTGCCGAAGCCGTGACCTGCGCCGTTAATCAGCTTCATCTCGCAGTTGGGGATAAGCTTTGCCGCCTGCTCGGTTACGGAAGGGAGCACAATGTTGTCCTCAGTGCCCTGAATAATAATCACGGGCTTTGTAAATTCGGAAAGGTGCTCGCGGACGTCATAATTCCACAAATCCTTGCCGAACGCTTCACCGATTACCATATCGTTTACAATCTCCATCGTTCCCGAAATGCTCTCGTAGGACGGATAGGCGCGGTGTACAAAGTCATACATTCCAAACGCCGGATAAAGCAAAATCATACCCGCGATTTTGTCCTTAAGACGAACGCCCGTAATCGCGCTGACAAGTCCGCCCTGACTTCCGCCTTGGAAGAAAATTCTGCTTGTATCGACAAAATCCCAAGTTTGAGCGGTGTTGAATACCGCTTCAAGGTCGGCGGATTCCGTCATAACCGACATATCCGTACTCTTGCCGTCGCTTTTGTTGGTGTCGCTGCTTTTCGTACCTCCGCAAAAGTCAAAGGTGTATGCCGCAACGCCGATTTTCGCGTAATGCTCGGCGTAGCCGATACCTGCCTCGTGATTGGTTCCGAGACCGTGGCAGGTGATGACGAGCGGACATTTTTTGTTTGTGTCGGGGATATAGGCGATACCGTAGATTTTATTGCCGTTGTTCTCGCACCAAATCTCCTTTGTCTTAAAGGTGTAGGTCGTGCCCTTTTCAAGCGCGAGGGCTTCTTTTTCTTTAACTGTTGAAGAAGCTTCCGCCGGGCCGCTTTGCGGCTTGCTTTCTTCGGATGAACATCCGCACAAAAGCGACGTACAAATAAACAGCGCGGATAAAATAATTGCTGTTGTTTTTTTCATTTTTCACCTCAAAAAATCATACCGGCTCGCGCCCCAAATCGGAGCGAGCCGGCTTGTTGTTGCTTTACGGAATATTACCGCGATGCTTAGTTTGTCGATTGAATTTTCAGGAACTGCTCCTGCATATAAGCGTAAACCTCGGGGTCAACGTCGCTGAAGGTGTAGCACTTGTTGACGTACTCGTCGCTCGGGAAGGTGAGCTCGCTGTTTTTAATATCATCGTCAAGATATTCAAGCGCACCGTCGTTGGGAGTACCGTAGAGCAGATACTTGCAGTTTTCAGCGGCGATCTCGGGCTTGTGCATAAAGTTGATGAACGCCTCGGCGTTTTCCTTGTTCTTGCAGGTTTTCGGAATGCAGAACGAGTCGTAGAAAAGGTTAGAGCCGCTCTCGGGGAAGGCGTAGTCGAGGTTTTTGTTATTCTCCATAATTACGGAGATGTCTCCTGCATAGTAGGGAGCGATAGCAGCCTGGCTGCCCTCCATCTCGGTGAACACCTGATCCATAACGTACTTTTTAACAAGCGGCTTTTGCTCTCTGAGCTTTGCTGCAGCCTTGTCAACATCTTCTTTTGTAAAGTTCGAGGGGTTGATTCCGCAAAGCTGCATCGCGATACCCATAGCGTCGCGGCTGTTGTTGATCATAAGGATCTGTCCCTTAAGCTTAGGATTCCAAAGAGCTTCCCATGAAGTGGGCTTCTTATCAACCTTGGTTTTGTCGTAAATCATCGCGGTTACACCCCAGTCGTAGCAAACAGTGTATTTGCCCTCGGGGTCGCAGGGGAGTTTTTTGAAGCGTTCGTTGATGTATTTGTAGTTCGGAATGTTATCGAAGTTAAGCTCCATAAGCATATCCTCGCTCTTGAGCTTTGTCACCATATACTCCGACGGAACAATAACGTCATACTCGGCGTTGCTGTTCTTGAGCATATTGTAAAGCTCCTCGTTGGTATCGTAGGTAGTGTAGTTTACCTTGATGCCTGTTTCTTTTTCAAACTCAGCCACAACATCTTTAAGTCCGTCCATACCGTTGGCAACATAGTCGCCCCAGTTGTAAACGTTTACTTCTCCCTTGTTCTCGGAAGAACCCGAACCTGAACCGGAACCGCAGCCGGCAAACAGCGCGGCAGAGGTGCAGACCATTACGGCACAAAGAACAAAGCTGATAATTTTTTTCATTTCCCAATCCTCCAGTTAATATAATTTATAATAAAGGGTATTTGCAGATTATTTCATTTTGCCCTTGACCTTTTCCTCGCGGCGGTCGCGCAGGTTAATGATAACCATAATGATGATAATCGCCAAGAAAAGCAGGGCGGACAGCGCGTTTACCTTAGGCGGAATCTCGCGCTTAAGCATAGCGTAAATCTCGGTGGACAAATTCTGGAACTTCGTACCCTGAGTAAAGTGGGTGATGATAAAATCGTCCAGCGAGTATGTAAAGCTGATTAAAAATCCCGAGGCAATTCCGGGCATCAGCTCGTGAATAACAACCTTAAAGAATGCCTGCCGTTGGTTGCAGCCGAGGTCAAGAGCCGCGTCGTAAATGTTCGGATCCATCCGTTTAATCCTCGGCATTACGTTTAGCACCACAAACGGCACGCAAAAGCTGATGTGCGACAGCAGAACCGTGACAAAGCCCATCTGAAAATTAAAGATAACTCCCAAAAACGTAAAGAGTAGCATAAGCGACATACCCATTACGATATCGGGGCTGATGATGGAGATGTTCGAGATGTTCTGAATAATCGCGCGTTTTTTGCCCTTGAAGTTGCTTATTCCAATCGCCGCGGCTGTTCCCAAAATCGTCGCGAACAGCGACGCGAGCACCGCAATCAAAAGCGTGTTGACAAGCGCGCCCATCAGGCGGTTGTCGTTGAACAGCGCCTCGTACCATTTGAGCGAAAATCCCTTCCATACAATGGTTCTTCCGTTGTTAAAGGAAAAGAAAATCATAACGCCGATCGGCGCGTAAAGGAAAAACATTATAAGCGCAAGATAGATTTTTGAGAGGAAGCCGTTTTTTCTGCCGTTCATTACGCAATCGCCTCCTCATCGCCAAACAGGTTCATTATGACTAAGAACACAAATATAAATACCATCAGCACAAGCGACAGCGCCGACGCCATATTCTGGTCGGTCATAAAGTAGCTTTCGATGACGTCGCCTATCATTTTGTCATCGTTACCGCCGAGGTACTGAGCCACAAGGAAGGTACTCGCGCTCGGCACAAATACCATCGTAATTCCCGAGATAATTCCCGGAATACTCAGCGGAAATACAATCCTGCGAAAAACGTCAAAGCCGTTTGAGCCCAAATCCTGAGCGGCTTCAATCAGTCCGCCGTCAATTTTGCTCATAACCGTGTAAATCGGGAGCACCATAAACGGCAGGTACTCGTAAACCATTCCGACAATTACCGCGCCGGTGTTGTTGATGTACTTTCCGTGAATTCCGAAAAACGACATCACCTGGTCGACCGGACCGTTGTCCTGAAGCAGAATAATCCATGCGTAAATTCTGAGCAAGAAGTTCATCCACATCGGAATCATCAGCAGCATAATCACCGTCCGCTGGGATGAGGGCTTCATTTTGGTAATCATATACGCCAAGGGGTATGAGAGCACAAGGCAAATCAAAGTGGAGATAAACGCAATCCAAAGCGATTTGGTAAATACTCCGGTGTGCTCAAACGCCTTTTGGAACGGCTCGAGCGAAAAACTGCCGTATTTGTTCGTGAAAGCGCTGATACAAATCATCACCAGCGGTATCATCGTGAATACGAGCATCCAAATGATGTAGGGGATAGAGAGCTTTTTTGATTTCATACTCAGCCCTCCGCGTCCTGTAAAACTTCAAACTTCGCCTTGTCAAAGTCAAAGTTCAGCGGAACATAGGTTGCAACCTGCTCGTCAACGTCGCTGAGCATAAGCCACTTGCGCTCATCGGATTCAAGAATAATCTCGTTGTGCTCGCCCTTGTAAACGACGGATTCAATATAAACGTCGGTCAAATCGCCGTCGCCGTCACCTGCAAGCGAAAGCGCGTCGGGCGGCAGGGTGATTTTAAGCTTCGTGCCCTGCGGATAGTAACGGTTTTCAACCGTTACGGTCTCGCCCTCAAGCTCAAATTCAAATGTATTCGAGCTTTCGTCGGCGTAGCTGACTTCGGTTTCTATTATATTATCGTAAAACGGCAGCAACTTATTCATAATCTGAATATTAAACGGAACAACGCACATTCCCACCTCGCTGCCGATTTCGGCGCTTCTGGTGGACTGAACGATAATTTCGCATTTGCCGCAGCGTATGCTCATCTCGTAGTGGACGCCCTTAAAGGTCGTGCTCTCGACAATTCCCGTAAGCTGTCCCTTTTCGGGCGGAGTGATGATGATGTCCTCGGGGCGGATAACAACGTCAACGGGGGTGTTCCTGCCGAAGCCCTTGTCAACGCACTCAAGCTCCTTGCCGAGAATTCTGATACGGCAGTCGTCAATCATCGTGCCGTTTAGTATGTTCGCCTCACCGATAAAGTCAGCGACAAAGGCATTGACAGGCTCGTTATAGATATCCTCCGGAGTGCCGACCTGCTCGATAACGCCGTTGTTCATTACAACAACCGTGTCGCTCATCGTCAGCGCTTCTTCCTGGTCGTGAGTTACATATATAAAGGTTTTCTCGGTCTGGCGCTGAATTTCCTTGAGCTCAATCTGCATGCTTTTTCTAAGCTTCAGGTCAAGCGCTCCTAAGGGCTCGTCAAGCAAGATTACATCGGGATCGCACACAAGCGCTCTCGCAATTGCTACTCTCTGCTGCTGACCGCCCGAAAGCTTGGTGACAGGGCGTTTTTCGTAGCCCTTAAGGTCAACCGTCGCGAGCATTTTTGTAACCTTTTTCTTAATCTCAGCCTTCGGAAGCTTTTTAAGCTTCAAGCCGAACGCCACGTTGTCAAAGACATTGAGGTGCGGAAAGAGCGAATACTTCTGAAAAACCGTATTAACATTCCTTTTGTTAGGCGGAGTGCCGTTGATTTTGCTGCCGTCAAAGATTACGTCGCCGCTCTCGGGCTCAACAAAACCGCCGATAATCCTGAGCGTGGTGGTTTTTCCGCAGCCGCTCGGACCTAAAATAGTTACAAACTCTTTTTCGTGAATATCAAGGTTTATGTGGTTGAGTATAACCTCGCCGTCAAACCTTACGAAAATATCCTTTAAGGATACAATTACCTTTTTCTGATTGTTTTCCATCTATGCACCCCTGTTCAAATGGTGTGCTTTGAGACTATTTTATATTTAGTCTACAAAACCATTATAGATTATATTCTAATAAAACGCAAAAGTCAATCACTTTATAATTACATTTAAATTGTATACCGTTTTTTCGGGCGTAAAATTGACAAAATTTTATCAATGTTTCGGGATATTAAAATTCTCAAATGCAATAAATTTTTAAAAACAAACTGTCTATTTAGTACAAATTGCAAAAATGCACAAAAATTCTGTTATTAATTTGTAATATAAAATATGTACATTTGCAAATCAATTTGTTATAATAATAATGAATTAAAATGAAAGGATGGTTTTTTGATGAAAATGTTCAGAAAACTTGTAAGTGTAGTTGCTGCTGCAACAGTACTTACATCTTCTCTCGCGTTCACATTTTCTTCAGGAGCGGCTAACATCGCTCCCGAGGAGGACGCTGCTGTCGCAAGCTCTCCAAACCTGCAGACGAACCCTCAGAACGGTGTAATTCTGCACGCCTTCAACTGGTCTTATAACTCAATCAAAGACAACCTGCCTGCTATCAAAGCGGCGGGCTACAGTACCGTTCAGACATCTCCGGTACAGCAGCCTAAGGACTATGGTGCAGCAGCATCGGTCGGCAGCGAGTGGTGGAAGCCCTACCAGCCCGTAAGCCACCAGATTGCTCAGAAATCATGGTACGGCACAAAGGCAGACCTTACGGCTCTTTGCGCGGAGGCAGAAAACTACGGAATCAAGATTATCTGCGATATCGTATCAAACCACGTTGGTAACAACGACTCGGATACCGTTAAGGATCCCTTCGCTGTAAGCCCGCAGGTTAAGACTTATCAGCCTAACATCTACGCGGCAAGCGCTAAAAGCAGCCAGTTCTACCACAATGTTTCGGGCGATGTTTCCGACGGCGACGTAAAACAGTGCGTTCAGGGACATCTTACAGCTTGTCCTGACCTTAACACTGCAAACTCAACCGTACAGAACAACATCGTTAATCTTCTTAAAGAATGTATTGACTGCGGTGTTGACGGATTCCGTTTCGACGGCGCTAAGCACATCGAGACTCCTTCCGACGGCTCTTACGCTTCTAATTACTGGCCTACAGTAACAAGTGCGGCTAAGACCTACTACAAGAATAAGACCGGCGGCGATCTCTACATCTACGGCGAGATTCTTAACAACTGCGGTCCTTCTTCAAGAAAGTACACACACTACACTCCTTACATCAACGTAACAGATAACCGCACAGGTGACGCTATCACAGCGGCTGTTAACAGCAAGAATGCAGGCAACGCTACAAAGTCCAACTACACTGCTATCAGCGGTCAGAACGGTGACACAAACCTTAAGGCTTCAAACATCGTTCTCTGGTCAGAGTCTCACGATACATACGAGGGCAGCGCAGGTTCGGCAGGTATCTCAAATACCTCTAACCTCACTGACGACGTTATCACAAAGTCATGGGCTCTTGTAGCTGCAAGAAAAGACTCAACAGCTCTGTTCTTTGCACGTCCTGCTGCTAAGATGGGCCAGGCTTCTTCAAACACCACCTATAAGAGCGCTGCTGTTTCCGAGGTTAACAAGTTCAAGAACGCCTTTGTAGGCCAGAGCGAGTATCTCGGTTCTTCGGGTTCTGTTTCTTACGTAAGAAGAGGTACAACAGGTATCGTTCTTTCTAACGTAGGCGGTACTGCAGGCGCTACCGCTAACGTTAACATCAGCGGAACAGGTATGGCTAACGGCAGCTATGTTGATACCGTAACAGGCAACACCTTTACTGTATCAAACGGCACACTTTCCGGTACAATCGGCAAGTCAGGCGTTGCTGTTGTTTACAAGTCAACCTCTACTCCCAAGGCTACAAGCTCAAAAGAGTCCGGCGCTTTCGAGGGCGAGACTCTCACAGTTAAGCTCGGCCTTGAGAACGCTGTATCGGGTACATATGCTCTTGAGGACAGCGCTCCTGTAACATTCACAGGCACTCCCACAATCCGCATTGGCTCCGACTATAGCTACGGCGACACAATCACTCTCAACCTCACAGCTACAGACGCTGCAGGTCAGACAGAGAGCTATGTTTATAAGTATAAAAAGACCGAGCACTCAGGCTCAGGCGTTTATGTATTCTTCAACGCGGCTCAGAAGACAACTTGGAAGGGCCCGTTCAGCGCGTACATCTACGATGAGGTAACACACGCTACTCAAAATGCAACCTACTCCAACGCAGCAGGCTGGCCCGGCGAGGAAATGCAGTATGACGAGGCTTCAGGTTACTATTATGTAGAAGTTCCGTCAAAGGCATATAAGACCACAAAGAAATCCGACGGTACATCAACCGTATCTTCAGAGCTTGTTGATTTCAACCTTGGTACTTCTTCAAACACATACGTAATCATCTGCGGCTACTTGAAGAGCACCGGCGCAGAGACTCAGAGTTCTTCACAGAAGGGCCGGAAGCTCAACATGACAAGCCAGGTTTACGGCACAAAATGGGCAACAACAACTCTTGTTCCCGGCGGAAACGTTGAGGCTACAAACGTAACAAAGGGTGCCCCCGCTCCCACAACAGTTGCTCCCCAGCCCACAACAGCAGCTCCCCAGCCTACAACTGAAGTTCCCGAGCCCACAACCAATCCCATCAAGCCTACAGATCCCCAGCCCACAACTCCCGATCCCGGTAAGAAGTATTACTACGGCGACGTAAACGGCGACGGTATCTGCGACATTATGGACGCTACTATCATTCAGAAGTACGCTGCAGCAAAGACAACTCTCGACGCTCTCCAGCTCATCCTCGGTGATGTAAACAGCGACGGCATAGTTGATATTATGGACGCTACACTTATCCAGAAGTACGCTGCTGAGAGACCCAGCACAAAGAAGTGCGGTCAGGAGTACATTTCTCCCGACGTTCCCACTCAGCCGACAGAGGTACAGCCCACCGCTTCCGGCGAGGGTCTCACCGTAACAGCTAAGTCAACCTGCCTCTTCGACACAAGAGTAGAGTCATTCCCTGCTGATACAAAGCAGATTACAGTTTCATTCTATGTAAAGAGCTCAGAGCTCATGGTTAACGACCAGTGGAAGATCACTTGGGATCCCTCAGTTCTTAAGTACAACGAGGACGAAGGCGTTAACAAGAAGGATCTCGTATTTGACGGCGAGGTTCTCGGCACAACCTACTACAACACACCTATCACAGACCAGTCCATTATCAACGGCGCTAAGGTTGCTCAGGGACAGCTTATCGGTAACGTTTCCAACGCCGGTACATACTATCCCATGCGCGACACCGACGGCGACAAGATTGGCCTGCTCACAGTTACATTTGACGTTATCGGTTCAGGCTCAACCGAGGTTAACCTCGATATGGTAGAGCTCCAGACCAAGAACGGCCAGGTAATTATGTACAGCAAGTTCGTTGACGGTCAGACCTTCAACGGCACAACCCAGACATCAATTTACGCTGGCAAGTACAATCCCGATTTTGTAAATCCGGATACTCCCCAGCCTATCACTGATCCGCAGCCTGTAACAGACCCCGAGCCCACCGAGACCGATCCCGTTCCTACCGAATATGAGGAGAAGACCTTCCTTCTCACCGATAACTTCGGATGGGGCAGCGCATATGTATACGCTTGGGATGCTGACGGCAACGCAATCAACGGCGAGTGGCCCGGCGCAGCTCAGGCAGAAACAACAACAAACGACTACGGCGAGACACAGTTCATCTGCTGCGTTCCCGACGGAGCAGTCGGCGTTATCCTTAACAACGGCAGCGGCGCTCAGACAGAAGATATTACAGATTTTAGCCACGCAGGTTACTGGATGGACGGTTCTAAGAACGACCTCGGTCACTACCTCGTAACAGCTTGGGACTAATTGCTTAATATCAGCTGAATAATCAAATAATACTTCCCCCGTCTTTATGGCGGGGGATACTTTTTGCCAAAAATTCGAAAAACCGAGATTTACAGCGATTTTTCCTCTTTTTTTCTAAAAACCACTTTACTTTGTTAACGTGGTAATGTATAATAATGCTTGGTTCGTACAGAACGTATATATTATTTATAAACGGAGGACAACACTATGAAAAAAATAATCGCGCTTTTATTGGCAGTTTTAATGACTGTCGCGGTATTTGCAGGTTGCGGCGGCAACGGCAATGCTGGCAGTTCAAGTAATTCCGACAAGACAGATAACTCAAGCTCAGAGCAGAAGGCAGACGCTAACAGTGACTGGGGCTTTATCCAGAACAAGGGCAGCCTTAAAATCGGTATCACTTACTTTGAACCCATGAACTATATGAAGGACGGCAAGCTCACAGGCTTCGAGACTGAATTTGCCGAGGCAGTTTGCGCAGAGCTCGGCGTAAAGGCAGAGTTCCAGGAGATTGAGTGGGATTCAAAAGAGGTAGAGCTTAACTCCAAAACCATCGACTGCATTTGGAACGGTCTTACAATCACAGACGAGAGAAAAAATAATATGGACATCTCAACTCCTTACATGGCTAACAAGCAGGTTATGATTGTTAAGGCTGAGAACGCCGAGAAGTACGCTACAGCAGAAGGCGTTAAGGGCGCTAAGGTAATTGCCGAGGCAGGCTCCGCAGGCGAGGAAGTTGCAAAGGGCGATGAGTTCTTTAAGGAAGCAAAGTATACTCCTGCCGATTCTCAGGCAAAGGCGCTTCTCGAGGTTAAGTCAGGCACATCAGACATCGCAATCATCGACTATGTAATGTCAATCGGCACACTCAAGGCAGGCTCAGACTACGCTGACCTCAAGATTATCGAGTCAAAGAGCTTCTCACCCGAGGAGTACGGCATTGCGTTCAGAAAGAACAGCCCCCAGACTCTTGAAAAGGTAAACGCAGCAATCGCAACCCTCGCACAGAACGGCAAGCTTGCAGAAATCGCTGACAAGTACAGCCTCAAAGAGCAGATTATCGCAAAATAATTTATAATGGAACAATTCTTAAACGTAACCCACGAGCTCCTTTTGGGCTTTGCCCAAAACTGTGAGATTTTCGGACTGACCTTGCTTTTGGCAATTCCGCTCGGTCTGATAATCTCGATGGGCTCAATGTCAAAATTTTTACCCTTAAAGGGACTTGTAAGAGTAATAGTATGGATAATCCGCGGAACACCGCTCATGCTGCAGCTTTTTGTGGTGTTCTACATTCCCTCGCTCGTTTGGGGAATCTCGTTTGACCGTATGACTGCGGCGATTATCGCGTTTGTTATCAACTACGCGGCGTATTTTTCCGAGATTTTCCGCGGCGGAATCGAGTCAATTCCAAAGGGACAGTACGAAGCCGGTCAGGTGCTCGGCATGAGCAAGTCACAAATCTTCTTCAAGATTGTGCTTATGCAGGTTGTCAAGCGCATTACCGCGCCTATGAGCAACGAGATTATCACCCTCGTAAAGGACACCTCGCTTGCGCGTGTAATTATGGTGCCCGAAATGCTCAAGGCGGCTGAGCGCTTCACAATGACCGGACTTATCTGGCCGCTGTTCTACACCGGAGTTTTCTTCCTTATTTTCAGCGGACTTCTCACCCTTCTATTCGGATTTATCGAGAAAAAGCTCGATTATTATAAGATTTAGGGGGGATAGGTATGCCGTTTTTAAATGTAGAAAATATTCAAAAAAGCTTTGGCAGAACCGAGGTATTAAAGGATATCAGCTTTTCGCTTGAAAAGGGCGAGGTGCTGGCGATTATCGGTTCATCGGGCTCGGGCAAAACAACTCTTTTGCGCTGCCTGAACTTCCTTGAAACCCCTCAGCAGGGCAAGATTACCGTTGACGGCAACTTGCTTTTTGACGGAGATGACGATTCAAAGAAAAGCGAGTCGGCTATTCGCAAAAACAGACTGCACTTTGGAATGGTGTTCCAAAACTTCAACCTGTTTCCGCAGTATAAGGTTATCGAAAACCTAACCCTCGCACCCAAGCTTAAGGCAAAGGAGCAAATCCACCAGAGCGGAGAGTATATGGGCGTTACAAACATCAAGCAGGCAAATAAGCTTATTGACGAAGAGGCGGAAATGCTGCTCAAAAAGGTCGGACTATACGAAAAGCGCGGCTATTACCCCTGCAATCTCAGCGGCGGACAGCAGCAGCGAGTTGCAATCGCACGGGCGCTTGCGCTCCATCCCGACATTCTTTGCTTTGACGAGCCGACATCCGCGCTCGATCCCGAGCTCACCGGAGAGGTTCTCAACGTAATCAGGGGACTGAAAAGCTCCGACAGCACAATGATTGTTGTAACTCACGAAATCGGCTTTGCCCACGACGTTGCCGACAAAATTATCTTTATGGATAACGGCTTCATCGAGGAGGAGGGTACGCCCGGTCAGGTTATTGACAATCCGTCAAGCGAGCGCACAAAAGAATTTTTGGCTCGATTTAATCAATTTGGAGACTGATAAAACAGGAGATAACGGAAATTGCTTCCGTTATCTCTTTTTTATTTGATAGTAAATTACAACAAATTGTATAAATATAAAAGCAATTTAATTTCTACAAGCAGAAATATAAATAAAACTCTATCAAATAAAAAATTTGTATTGCCCGCTCAGTTGCGCACTGCGTGCGCACGAGCGATGGCTAAAAAAAGCATACGCACATCTGCGTACGCTTTTTTTGATTATCTATTGAAAAAAGCGTTGAAAAATGATATAATAAATCTAATTATGTAGTATAATTACTATAAATGCGTAAATTTGCAATTTTTGAGCAATATTAATTAATTCAGGAGGTAATTTTATGGCGGTAAAAGTAACCTTGCTCGCGCACACTCCCAACCCCGAGCAAACCGTGGCAATGGCGGCAAAGCTGTGCTATTCTCCGTCGGATATCGAAAATATCCGCGACGGCTTGACAGAGGAAAAGACAACCTCATTTTTGGATATGCTCACTGATTTAGGCCACGCCAGTCCTACCGAGCACGCTTCGTTCACCTTTGGAATTGAGGGAATTTCACGCGCCTGCTCGCATCAGCTCGTTCGCCACAGAATCGCCTCATACTCGCAGCAGAGCCAGAGGTATGTTGACGGCACGAAGTTCGACTTTGTAACTCCGCCCGAAATTCAAAACAATCCAAAGGCTCTCGCGGCTTACGAAAAGGCGCTTGAAGTTGAAGCGAAGGCTTATAAAGAAATCCGCGACAGCCTTGTTGCGGGATATATCGCAGGTTTTCTCGGAGAGGCTCAGCAGGGCAGTGATGAGGAAATTATGGAGAGCTTCAAGCAGAGCAACAAAAAGCAGTACTCCGCGTTCATCAAAAAAGCGAACGAGGACGCGAGGTTTATTCTCCCGAACGCCTCGACTACAAAAATTGTCTGCACCTTTAACGCGCGCAGTCTGCACAACTTCTTTGCGCACCGCTGCTGTAACCGCGCACAGTGGGAAATCCGCGAGGTAGCCGAGAAAATGCTCCTCGAATGTCTAAAGGTCGCGCCCACGCTGTTCAAAAACTGCGGGCCGGGATGTCTGTTCGGACCTTGTCCCGAGGGCAATTTGTGCTGCGGCAGACAGAAGGAAATGAGAGAAAAATACGGCAGACAGCCCTAAGAGGTAGTTATGAAAAGCAAGATTATTGTTATTGAAGGGCTTGACGGAAGCGGAAAGGCTACCCAGACCGCGCTCCTTGCAGAAAAGCTCGGCAAAAAAGGCTTAAAGGTTCGCAGGCTTGAATATCCCGATTACGACAGCCCTGCGTCAGCGCTTGTAAAGATGTACCTCGGCGGAGAATTCGGCAGCAAGCCCGAGGACGTTAACGCCTATTGCGCGTCGGCTTTTTATGCCGTTGACCGCGCCGCAAGCTTCTTAAAGGACTGGAAGGACGACTATAAAGACGGCACGCTCTTTTTGTGCGACCGCTACAGCACCTCAAATATAATCTACCAAATGGCAAAGGTTGACGACAGCGACCGCGACGTGTTCATCGACTGGCAGGATGATTTTGAGTACGTAAAGCTTGGACTGCCAAAGCCCGACAGGGTAATTTACCTCGACGTATCTCCCGACGTTTCGCAAAGGCTGATGGAAAAGCGCTACGGCGGAGATTTAAGCAAGAAGGATTTGCACGAAAGCAACCTCAGTTTTCTGCTAACCTGCCGCAAAAGTGCGCTTTATGCCGCGGAAAAATGCGGTTGGACGGTAATTGACTGCTGCGAAAACGGCGAAATCAAGCCGATAGAAAAAATATCTGAGGAAATAGTAAAGGCTGTCAGCGATATTTTATGTTAAATTTTAAGCAAATCGAAAAATCCGATATAAAAAAATACAGAGCGTTTTACTCGGACGATGAAATCGGCTGCGAGGCAAATATGGTCAGCGCCTACCTGTGGAAACACGAGTATCCTATTAAGTTCGCCGTGTTCGACGATACTTTAATCAAGGCGTATTTCCGTTCCGACGGCAGGCTGTGGGGCTACTGTCTTCCGCACGGCAAAAATGTTAAAGGCGCGTTAAAGGCGATTGCGGACGACGCAAAGGAAAATGACCGCCAGCCTTATATGGGCTATATGTCGCGCAAAGAACGCGAGGAGTTCGAAAGGCTCTGCACGGGTAAGTGCATTTTTGAGCCGAGCACAACAACTCAGGACTATATTTACCTGACCGAAATGCTCGCTGAGCTTCCCGGCAAAAAGTACCATGCCAAGCGCAACCACATCTCAAAATTCAACCGCACCTTTCCCGACAGCAAAACCGAGCCTGTAACGGCGGAAAACGCCGCCGACGCGCTGAAGGTCGCGGAGCTTTGGTGCTTGGAAAATGGGCTTACCCCAAACGAGCACGCCGAATACGCGGTTATAAAAGAGGCGCTGGAGAACTTAAACGAGTTCGAAATGCGCGGATTGATTTTGTATGTTAATCAAACGCCCGTCGCTATGACTTTGGGCTCGGAGATTTCACCGCTCTGCTTCGACGTTAACTTTGAAAAAGCGCTCAGGGACTACGAGGGCAGCTATGCGGTTATCAATAACGAGTTTGCGAAAACCCTTACAAATTACAAATACCTCAACCGCGAGGAGGATATGGGGCTCGAGGGACTGAAAAAATCCAAGCTGTCCTATCATCCCGAGATTATTTACGAAAGATTTGACGGTATTCCAAAATGAATACAGAGCTGAAAATAGCCGGAAAAGAAGATATAAACGAGCTTAAAGCCCTGTGGCTGAATTGCTTTGACGATTCGCCCGAGGCGGCAGATTTATTCTTTGAAAGAAATAAAAACACATACCACGCTTACGCCGCGACTGAAAACGGCAAAATTGTCTCTGCACTGTACCTGATTGACTGCACACTCGGCGGAGCGCAGGCTCACTACCTCTGCGGAGCGGCAACCCTGCCGGATTTTAGAAACCGCGGAATAATGGGCAAGCTGATAGAATATTCATTAAATGACGCGAAAAACAGGGGAGACCTCTTTTCGGTACTCCTGCCTGCAAGCGGAAAGCTCTACCGCTTTTACGGCAAGCACGGCTACCGCGCCTGCTGTTCGGTAAGGGGAGCGATGGTTCACCGAAACGAGCTCGAACGCGGCTGTGCCGACAGCATACTCGTTGGCGACACCGCGGACTTTGAGTATATTCAATACGGATTTAAAAGAGGAAATTTTCTTTTATGGAATAATGATTATGTCCGCTTCGCTATTGAATATTACGCCTGCTACGGAATAAAAACCGCTTTCAGCAAAAACGCCATGGCGATTTTTGAGGAAGAAAACGGCGTTTGCAAGGTTTTTTACTGTGCATATAATGACTTAAAAGAATTAAAAACGCTTTTGCTTAACAGCTCCGACTCAGTCAGGTTTGTTGTTTACGGCAAATGCGGCGAGGAATTCTTTGATATTTCTAAAAAAGAAAAATACGGAATGGCAAAGGCGCTGTCAACAACGCCTCTGCCGAAGGACATATACATCGGAATCACACTATCCTAAAATCAGGAGGAAATTATGTTTTATTTGTTTTTAGCCGAAGGCTTTGAAGAGACCGAAGCGCTCGCGTGTCTTGACGTAATGCGCAGAGCAAAGCTCAGGGTTCAGACCGCAGGAGTTACCGGCGAGTTCGTAATCAGCTCGCACGGCGTATGCGTTAAGTCGGACGTCTCCGCGGACGATATCGACTACGGCGAAATCGAGGGAGTGATCCTTCCCGGCGGAATGCCCGGAACGGTTAACCTTGAAAACGACGAAAGAGTTATTAATTGTGTTAAGCGCTGCTATGATGAGGGCAAAATTGTTGCCGCAATCTGCGCCGCACCTTCAATTTTAGGCCATCTCGGATTTTTAGACGGCAAAAAAGCCACCTGCTTCCCCGGCTTTGAAAAGGAGCTCAAGGGCGCAGAGTACACCGCCGCCCACACCGAGACCGACGGCAACGTAATCACCGCAAAGGGCGCAGGCTGCGCGGTAGAATTCGGCCACGCGATTGTCACAAAGGCGCTTTCGAAGGACGTTGCGGATAAGGTTACCGAGGATATGCAATGCCTCTGATAAACGTCAGACAGCGCAAGCGCGAGCTCAGGGCAAAGTACCGCCGCATAAGGCAGTCAATGCCGCCGCAGCTCAAATCATCGCTTGACAGCAGGCTGACAGAGCAAATCTTACAGCTTGATGAATATAAGTCCTGCCAAACGCTGTTTGCGTTTGTGTCGGGAGAAATCGAGTGCGACACCTCGGCGGTAATCGACGACGCGCTTAAAAACGGCAAGCGCGTAGCCGTACCTAAGTGCGGAGAAGTCAGCGGAGAGATGGATTTTTACTACATAAATTCACGCTCCGACTTATCGCGCGGAAAGTTCGGCATATTAGAGCCGGTGCCCGAAAAATGCGAAAGGGCAGAGGACTATTCCTCAGGGCTTTGCCTTGTCCCGGGGCTGTGCTTTGACTACCAGGGCTACAGAATCGGCTTCGGAAAAGGCTACTACGATAGGTTTTTGCAGAGCTTCGGCGGAACAACCGCCGGAATCTGTTACTATAAATGCACACAAAATACCCTCCCAAAGGGAGTATACGACAGACCGGTTGATATCCTCGTAACCGAGAGGTTTGTCAACCGCAATCCGGTAAAGGAATGAGTATATGAGTACAGACAATAATAACCACGGACTTGAAGAACAGCGCCGCAGAAAGGCGGAGAGCTTTAAGCTCAATATCCGCGACAATTACGACGACGACGGCACGTCTTACGGCTCGTCGGAGCCCGAGGAAATCAGCTCCTACAGCGGAGAAGAGGTTAAAGACCAAATTGCGCGCGAGTCTAAAAGGTCGCTCAAAAAGCGTCAAAGGCAAGAAAAGCGCGAGCTCAAGGCGCGTAACAAGCGTAACCGCAGAATTTTCAGAATTGCATGGATAGTTTCGGTGCTGATTATCGCGGCGGCTCTCGGAGCGTTTTTAATCACGGGAATGAACGACCTGCTTGCAATTAACCGCAAGGACGATTCCACCGTAACCGTTCAGGTTCCCAAGGACGCGGACATCGGCACGGTTACCGACGCTCTCAAAAACAGCGGAGTAATCGGTGAGCCCACATATTTTAAGCTCTACGCTATGGTGACTAAGAACAACACCTTCTCGCAGGGCACATATGAGCTCAAAAAGAATATGGACTATCAGGCGATTATTACCAACCTGCAGGGAACTTCAAACCGTACCGATACCATTGAGGTAACAATCATCGAGGGACAAAGCGTCCTCGAGATTGCGGACAAGCTTGAAGAGGGCGGAGCGCTCGGCAACAAGGCGGAGTTTTTACAGCTCTGCAATTCTTCAAAGTTCGACAACGATTTCGACTTCTTAAAGAACATCAAAAACCCCGGCGAGCGTTATTACAAGCTCGAAGGCTACCTCTATCCTGATAAATACGAGTTCTATGTAAACGAGGATCCCGCAAGCATTATTTATAAAATTCTCAATAACTACGAGAAGCGTATGGCTGAAAAGCAGGCGTTCGACGGTTATGAAAAGCTCACATCAGTCAATAAAATGCTCGAAAAATCCGACGACGGCTACACGCTCGACGAGATTATGACAATAGCCTCAATCATCCAGGCAGAGGCGGCGGATTCGGACGATATGTACTATATCTCCTCAATCCTTCACAACCGCCTTAACGCCGACAGCAGCGAGGGCGTATCGTCCCTCGGACTTGACTCGACAAAGTACTACCCCTACCGCAGTAAGGACAAGCTTCCTGCCGAGATTGCGGCGAATTATAAGAGCCGTTACGATACCTACGACAACACCGGACTTCCGCCCGGACCGATTTGTAACCCCGGTATGGAGGCAATCAAGGCGGCGCTCAATCCGTATGATTCAAGCTATTACTACTTCTGCCACGACAGCAACGGCAAGGCGTACTACGCTTCCACTATCGGTGAGCACGAGGCTAATTTGGAGTATATTAAGTGATGAATAAGCCTGAAATTTTATCTCCCGCAGGCGATTTTGAATGTCTGCAAGCCGCGCTTGATTTCGGCGCGGACGCGGTGTTCCTTGCGGGTAAGATGTTCGGAATGAGGTCGTCGTCAAAGAATTTTGACAGGGACGACCTGAAAAAAGCGTGTGATTTAGCCCACTCAATGGGCAAAAAAATCCACGTGACCTGCAATATTCTCCCGAAGAACAGCGAGCTCGAAGCTCTGCCGTCCTTCCTCGAATTTGCTCAGGATATCGGCGTTGACGCGCTGATTATAGCCGACCCCGGCGTGCTCGAAATGGCAAAGCGCTACGCGCCGAAGGTTGCAATCCATATTTCAACACAGGCAGGTGTAACAAACTACGCAACGGCCAACGCACTCTATAATTTGGGCGCGTCAAGGGTGGTAATGGCAAGGGAGGTTCCGCTTTCCGATATCGCGGAAATCCGAGCAAAAACCCCCAAGGAGCTCGAGATCGAGTGCTTTGTTCACGGCGCGATGTGCGTGTCATTCTCCGGCAGATGCCTGATATCGAGCTACCTTACGGGCAGGGACGCCAACCACGGCGACTGCGCCCAGCCGTGCCGCTGGAAGTATCATCTTTATGAAGAAAAGCGCGAGGGGCAGTTCTTTCCGGTAGAGGAATTCGACGGCGGAACTTACCTCTATAACTCGCGCGATATGTGTATGATAGAGCATATCCCCGAGCTTGTCGCGGCAGGCGTGTCGAGCTTCAAAATCGAGGGCAGGGCAAAGTCGTCCTACTACACGGCGGTTACGACCAACGCCTACCGCCACGCGGTCGATGATTTTTACGCCGAGGGCGAGAACTTTAAGCTAAAGCCGTGGATTAAAGAGGAGCTTGAAAAAATCAGCCACCGCGAGTACAGCACAGGCTTTTACTTCGGCTACGAGCCCGGGCAGACCACCGATAACGGCGGCTATATCCGACACTATGACGCCGCGGCGTTCTGCGAGAAGAGCATTGACGACACAACCTCGGTAATCTCCCAGCGCAACAAATTCTGCGTAGGCGACACGCTCGACATTCTTCCGCCGGGCGGAGTACCGTACAACGTAAAATGTATTTCGCTGACAAACGAGGACGGCGAGCAGGTTGAAAGCGCGCCTCATCCCAAGCAGATACTCACAATGAAATCCGACCTTCCCGTTCCGGCAGGCTCGGTTTTAAGACGCAAACGCGAACAATAAACCCTTTTCGTACGGAAAAATAATATACAAAACATTATAATCATATACTAAGGAGTAATCAAAATGCAATGGACAGGACTAAACGAGCTTAGAGAAAAATTCCTCGAGTTCTTCGAGTCAAAGGGCTGTCTCAGACTGCCCAGCTTTTCGCTCGTTCCAAAGGACGACAACAGCCTTCTGCTTATCAACAGCGGTATGGCTCCCATGAAAAAGTACTTCACAGGCGAGGTAACTCCTCCGCGCAAGCGCGTTACCACCTGCCAAAAGTGTATCAGAACGCCCGATATCGAGCGCGTAGGCATCACCGCGCGTCACGGCACATTCTTTGAAATGCTCGGCAACTTCTCGTTCGGAGATTATTTTAAGCGCGAGGCTACCGCATGGGCGTGGGAATTCTTCACCAAGGTTCTCGAAATGCCCGAGGACAAGCTCTACGTTTCAATCTATCAGGACGACGACGAAGCCTTTGATATTTGGACAAAGGAAGTCGGCGTCGATCCGTCGCATATGGTTCGCCTCGGCAAAGAGGACAACTTCTGGGAACACGGCTCAGGTCCGTGCGGTCCATGCTCCGAAATTTACTTTGACCGCGGTCCCGAAAAAGGCTGCGGCAAGCCCGACTGCCACGTTGGCTGCGAGTGCGACCGCTTCGTTGAGGTCTGGAACCTCGTATTTACCCAGTTCGACAACGACGGCAAGGGCAACTACACTCCGCTTGAACATCCCAATATCGACACAGGTATGGGACTTGAGCGCTTGGCGTGTGTAATTCAGGGCGTAGATAACCTATTCCTTGTAGACACCGTACAGAACATTATGAAGCACATCAGCAAAATTACCGGCGTTAACTACGGCGACGGCGAAAAAAGCGACGTTTCGCTGCGCGTAATCACCGACCATATCCGCAGCACAACCTTTATGATTGGCGACGGCGTTATGCCTTCAAACGAGGGCAAGGGCTACGTTCTGCGCAGACTTCTCAGACGCGCGGCGCGTCACGGCAGACTTCTCGGCTATCATGAGCCGTTCCTCTATAAGGTTTGCGATACCGTAATCAACGAAAACCTCAAAGCGTATCCCGAGCTTGACGAAAAGCGCGAGTTTATCACAAAGGTTATCCGCGTTGAGGAGGAAAGCTTCGCAAAGACCATCGACCAGGGCTTTAAGATGCTCCGGAACATCATGGAGCAGAGCGAGATAAAGACAATCAGCGGCGAGGATGCGTTCAAGCTCAACGACACCTACGGCTTCCCGATTGACTTGACAAGAGAAATCTTGGCTGAAAAGGGAATCAAGGTAGACGTAGAGCGTTTTCAGGAGCTCCTTAAGGAGCAGAAAAAGCGTTCGCGCGACGCCCGTAAAAACGCAGGCGCAGACGCTTGGATCAGCGATTCAACCGACCTTTCGGATGTCGAAAAGACCGAATTTGTCGGCTATACCGACCTCGAGTGCGAGGCTAAGATTGCCGCGATCGTCAAGGACGGCGAGCGTGTAGAAACCGCAGGCGAGGGCGAGAGCGTAGTTCTCGTGCTCGACAAAACTCCGTTCTACGCCGAGAGCGGCGGACAGGTGGGAGATACAGGTGTAATCACCGCCGACAGCGCTCAGATTGAGGTTGACAACACCACCAAGGACGCCTCGGGCAATATCTATATTCATTCCTGCCTTGTTAAGGACGGCGGAATTACCGTTGGCGAGACCGTAAAAGCGGCGGTTGACAAGAAAAGGCGCGAGAACATTATGCGCAATCACACCGCGGCTCACCTTCTGCAGAGCGCGCTCCGTCAGGTTCTCGGCAACCACGTTCAGCAGGCAGGTCAGCTCGTAACAGACAACTATGTTCGTTTTGACTTCACTCACTTTGAAGCTCTGACAGCCAAGGAGCTTATTGAGGTTCAAGACCTTGTAAATGAAAAAATCTTAGAGGGTATCGAGGTTACAACGCGCGAAATGCCCATTGAAGAGGCAAAAAAGCTCGGCGCAATGGCGCTGTTCGGTGAAAAGTACGGCGACGTTGTCCGCGTAGTAAGCGCAGGCGACTTTTCGGTTGAATTCTGCGGCGGTACTCACGTTAAGAACACCTCAAACCTCGGACTGTTCAGAATTCGTCAGGAAGGCTCGGTAGCCGCAGGCGTAAGAAGAATTGAGGCTCTCACCGGTTACGGCGTGCTCGATTATATCAACAAGCTCAGCGCGGCGCTTATGGGCGCTTCGGGAGCGCTTAAGCTCACAAATCCCAAGGCGATTGTTGAGGGCGCGGCAAAGGCGGCTCAGCTTATCAAGGAGCAGCAGCGCGAGATTGCCGACCTCAACTCAAAGCTCGCGGCATATCAGCTCGACGGAATTCTCGAAAACGCCGAGGAAGCCGGTGGCGTAAAAATCGTAACCGGCAGCGTAAAGGGCGCAACAGCCGACGTGCTCCGCGATATGTGCGAAAAGGCGAGGGATAAAGACAGTTCAACGGTAATCGTCCTCGCGGCGGCAAACGAAGGCAAGGTAACCTTTGCGGCGGCTTGCGGCAAGGAGGCAGTAGCCAAAGGCGTGCTCGCAGGCAAGGTTGTAAAGGCGGTAGCTCAGGCTGCGGGCGGCAACGGCGGCGGCAAGCCCGATATGGCAATGGCAGGCGCAAAGGACGTCACAAAAATTTCCGACGCCCTTGCGGTTGTCAAAGAAACCGTACTCGGATTGTTTAAGTAAAACGGTAATAATATCTTGACAGCAGGGGTGGACAAACACATCCGCCCCTGTTTTGGCAGAAAATTAGTCATATATTGTAAAAAACAACCAAAATGACTAATAATTTCTTGTATAAGAAAACGGAAAAATATTTCGCAAAAGTATTGAAGTTTTGTAATATTTATTGTATAATATTTTTACTGAGATATTATGTTTTCTCGGATAAAGGAACAATTTTAGGAGGAGATTAAAAAATGTTCAAGAAAATAGTTAGCATTGCAATCGCTGCTATGATGGTTGCAAGCACAGCTGCTATTGCTGCTTCCGCGGCTGAGACCGACAGCGCTGCTGTTGCTGCTGCTGAGGATTCTGCTGCAGTTGCTGCTCCCGACGGCGATTCATCTGTAGGCGCTGATGACAGCGGCAGCGCTGCTGTAGGCGGTAACTCAATCAGCTTCCAGGTTGACAGAAACATCTGGAAGGGTTTTAAGAAGGTTTATTGTTATCTTTACGAGCACGGCGCCGGTGAGATTATCACATGGGGTTCTAACAAGGGTGCTATGACTGAAGCAGGTAACGATATATTTACGTTTGACTTAGATAAAAAAGGTATTACATTGGAAAGCGGCAAGCAGTACGGCGTTATCTTCTCAGGCGACTGGAGCGTTCAGACTTGTGACCTTATTTTTGATTCCAGTATCGTGGGCGACACAGCTTACCTCACAGGCGATCAGGTAGAGAACAACGTTAACTCTGAGAAGAAGAGCTACTATGTAAAGTGGAAGAACGCTGACGCTTCTAAGTACGCACCTCCGCTCTGCATTACATCAATCGGTAACGTAATCGGTGAGGCTCTCTGGGCAGGCACAACAAGATACGATATGCTCGTTAACTTCATTAAGTCAAGCGGCACAGACGGTCTTTCAAACGCTCTTAAGTTCAACGGTAAGTCTGTTCAGCAGACTCTTGATGATACAGCTAAAGCTCTCAAGCTTGGATCAGATGATATTGAGAAAGCCATCAAAGATGCTGGTAAAGATGCGTCTAAACTTGGAGAAGATGTATTTACAGACCCTGCGGATAAAGATAAAATAGGTTGGGATAAATCCAAGTCTTCACTTGCCGCAACCGGTGAAAGTTCCGGAGACAGCTCAAGCTCAAGCGGTGACTCTTCAAGCAACAGCGGCTCAAGCTCAAGCAGCTCAAGCGGCTCAAGCTCAAGCTCAGGCGGTTCTTCATCTTCTTCAGGCTCAAGCTCAGTTAGCTCAGGCCAGGAGACAACCATCTTCTTCGTATTCGGCGGTGTAATGCTCGCAGCTGCAGGCGTTATCTTCCTCGCAAGAAAGAGAAGAGATTTCTAATTAAAGCCTAAACGCTTAAATAAAAAATCAAGGGACGGTTAATCCGTCCCTTTCTTATTGCAGAAAAAGTCCAAACGCGATTTGTTCAGGACAACATTTGACATAATCGTAGGGGCGCACCCGCGTGAAATTCCCCTGTCAGGGGAAATGTCGCGTAGCGACAAAAGGGTTGCCGTCCGGCTACGGACGCCCACGGGACAGGAAGTCTTATATTATTGAACTATTATTAGCTGTAATGCGAAAGCAGATAAATGCAATACTGATTCATACTGATTCCTTCCTGCTTGGAACGCTCGGCAAGGAGCTTATGCAGGGACTTGGGCATTCTCAGGCGGAACTGACCGGAGTATTCCTCCGCGTCAAACGGTTTCGGCACTTCCATACCGTTTTCCAATGTTGCGATAATCCACTCGCGGCGAGCGTCCTCGCCGTTTTTTACAGCTTCCTCAATCGTTTCACCTGACGACATACAGCCGATTAAATCGGGGTACGAGATAACATAACCGCCCTCGGCTTCGTCTTCCGTCAGTTCAAATCTGTATTTTAATTTCATATATTCCTCTGCTTTTTTTAAAATATCATTTTTTGTCATCAATCTCAGCCTCCACAATCTCTTTAACCTTTTGAACATATACTTTCTTAATCGGTTCGTGCTTTGGAATGGTTATCGGATAACAACCGCTTTTGCGGAATGTATAGTGACTGCTGCCACCGCGCGGAGCATCCATAACATAACCGTAGTATTCAAGAACCTTGCGCAATTCATCAAACCGCAAATCCTTTGACAGTGAAAGTATTTCTTTTAGTAGTTTATCAAATCTGGACATAATATAACCACATCCTCTATATAAACATTATATATGATACCGTATATGGTGTCAATACTTTTTGAAAAATAAAAAGTCCGCAGGACTGTTTTTACCTTCGCTTCGTCGCTTACGCTTGAAGCTCGGCACGGTCGCCTTCAAGTCTTGTCATCCCGACCAAATAGAGCAGTTTTCGGACTGCTCTTTTTCTTTTGCCAGCTTTACTCAAAACACCTAAAATCGGCTTGAACAGTGACTTACTGAGCATTATTAAAGTTAAGTTAAGATGTTTTGAAAATTGTTAAATTAAGATAGATTGCAGTCAAAATCGCAGTCAATATTGCTGTCAATCATCTTAAAAAACACAGTAAAGATCACATTTCTAAAAACGACAGAAATTTGAAAATGCTGTCAATTAATCGAAAATAGCCTAAAATCGCTGAATCGTGTATCTGATCAATAAGAATATTTCATTATTTTTCGGAGGTTAAAGCTATGACAAACACAAACATTACTTACACACAGCAGGGCGACTATCTTATTCCCGATTTGAAACTGCCTGAACAGCCGAAGGTCGAAATCGGAATTATCGGAAAGCGGCGTCTTCGCTATTTGGAGCGTAACCGCAAAATCCTCTACACGAATTTGTTGACTAAAGGCAAGCTGACCGCTTATCTCGCCGATATTGACGAGCAGGCGGAGAATATGTTTGATCGGTTGGTAAGGCAGCTTGCGGAGCGTGAAGATGTAACGAAACAGCTTAAAGCTAACAATCAAATGCTGTGGGTTAAGAAGATGAATTCTATCCGCAACCGAGCAGAGGAAATCGTTAATCACGAGCTCATTTACAGCTAAAAGCAAAGCCGCCGAGTTGAATAAGCTTGGCGGCTAAAAAATTCTATTTTGAACCAGATTAAACTTGACACACCCTATTATATAGGGTATAATGAGATTGAAAGAAGTGACGGTATGACAATGGAATTTATAATGCTTCCGGAGTTTGACCGAAAGTGGGCTGAGATGGGGCTTACTGATAAGGAACTCAAAGCCTTGCAGGAGGAACTGACGATCAATCCCACAAAGGGAGATGTTATGCAAGGCACCGGAGGTCTGCGGAAAATCCGAATTGCCTTTGAGGGCAGAGGAAAAAGCGGTAGCGCAAGAGTTTGCTATGTGGACTTTGCGGTTTATGAGCGTATTTATCTGATCACCGCATATGCTAAAGACGAGAAAGATAATCTATCCAAATCGGAGCGGAATGAAGTTAAGAAGCTGATCAAAATTTTGGAAGCTACTATCAGGAGATGATTTTATGAGCGTTTATGAAAGCATTTTAAAAGGATTGAATGAAGCGATCGAATATGAAAAAGGCAATGTTCAGGCACGAACGGCGAAATGCACGGTAAGCCCTGTTCCTGATTTCAGTTCGGAAGAAATCAAGGACATCCGTCTCGGCTTTGGAATGACGCAGCTCACGTTTGCCGAAGTAATGGGCGTGTCGGTCAAGACAGTTGAAGCGTGGGAAGCCGGCACCAACAAACCGATCGGAGCGGCAAGACGGTTCCTCAGCGTACTGAAAGCCGACCCGAAGCTGCTCGTCAAAAACAATATTATCAGTGCATAAAAGAATCCGGCGCCCCTTGATAGGCAAATCGCTTATCAAGGGGCGTTTCACTTTGGATTTACAAAAAATCAGTGCACCAAAAACACACCATCTTGCGGTGTATTATTATTGCAGAATGAATTTCAATATGATATGATAGAGATAAGAGGTGGTATGATGTTCGCTAAATCTCCGAAGAAACTGATTATTATGAATATTTTGGATATTCTAAAACGATATACTGATGAAAATCACCGACTGAGCCAGAAGGAGATCCAGGATATTCTTGAGCGTGAATATGATATGACGGTTGAACGCAAGGCTGTCAAGCGCAATTTGATGAACCTGATCGAGTTCGGCTATAACATCAATTACAGCGAGAGCGTGCGCATATTCAAAGACAAGGACGGCAAAGAACAGGAGAATGTAATCCTTTCCGACTTTTATCTGGAACGTGAATTTACCGACAGTGAGCTACGGCTGCTGATTGACAGCGTTCTGTTCTCGAATCATATCCCCTATAAGCAGGATAAGGAGCTGGTCGATAAGTTAGCTTCTCTGTCCAATATCTATTTCAAAAAACGAGTGAACCATATCGCCCGTATGCCGGAGGATAAGACGGATAACAAGCAGCTTTTCTACAATGTTGAGCTGTTAGACGAGGCAATCGACAAAAAACGCAAAGTGTGCTTTCACTATCTTGAATATCACACTGATAAGAAGCTGCATAAGCGGCGAAATAAAAACGGCAAGGTAAGAGAATACATCATCAATGAAGGAGCCACGTTTCAGCTCTTTCTCAAAAGCGCAGGGAGTTTTGACAAAGCAAAGGACAGTGAGCGTGATACCCTTATCTGCGACGAAAAGGGATACGCAAAATCAAAGAAGCTGCCTTATGGCACCTACACCGTCCATCAGACCTACGGCTGGGAAGGCAGACACTATGTTGACGACTTCGATGTATTCGTCTGCGACAACTCTAAGCCGTACAGCTTCATCATTAATAAATTAATGTGGCACGTACGACAAGCAGATTTTATGCGGACTTGTTGGGAATCCAAAGGTCAGGTTGAGAGAGTTGTTTATACATACGGATTGGCGGTATAATGTACGAATAACGTCATCAATAAGCCTTTAATATCCTTACAAATAGATATCGCTCAGGGGAAAGGAACGCAAGACTGTCCCCCTGAGTTTTTAGCGAGCTGTTCAATTCTTTTTTCATAGAAGATGAAAAAATCCTATATTGTCATATTTCTTAAATTATTTATCTCAAATGTATTAAACGCTTTATCTCAGATATCTTAAATTAATTTAGTAGAATATATTAAAATATCTTTACAAGGATAGTATAAAGCGTTATAATGGATATGATATTAACCATGGAGGATGCTATGGATAAAAAGGATTATAAAAAGAGAATCGTAGACAGTCTTCTTGATCTCAAGCTGGAGTCATTCGGCGCAACACTGATCAAAGGACCCAAAGGCTGCGGCAAGACGACTTCTGCCAAGCAAAAAGCAAAAAGCTTTGTCGAATTTCAGGACGAAGAGGTGCGTGATAATCTTTTAGCAGTCGCACAGGCTGCTCCCAAAAAGCTGCTGATTGGGGAGAAGCCCCGCCTTTTTGATGAATGGCAGGATGCTCCAAAGCTATGGGGAACCATTCGAAAAGATATTGATGACACCGGGCTTAACGGTCAGTATATACTGACCGGTTCCTCATCGCGTGACATTCAAACCGCACATACCGGGACGCTTCGTATCAGCCAGCTTCAAATGTACCCCATGAGTTTGTATGAGAGCGAAGAATCCAACGGAACCGTCTCGCTGATGGAGTTGTTCAATCATCCCAAAACGTTTGACGGTTGTGAGTCGCAGATGACAATCGATGATATCATCTTTGCAATATGCCGGGGCGGCTGGCCTCAGGCGCTGATGAACAAGACGGTTCGTTCCAAGTTAGAGATAGCAAAGGATCTGTATCGACAGACCTACTCGGTTGATATTTCCAATATAGACGGAACGAAGAGAAACGCCAACTGGGCGAGGGCAATCCTGCAATCATACAGCAGAAACATTTGTACGCTCGCTGAATCCAAAACCGTTTTCGGTGATGTTAAAGCCAACTATGATATCAGCAATCCAACCATTTATGATTATATCCATGCGCTTGAAAAGCTGTTCATCATCGATGATATCAGTGCGTGGTGTCCCGCTATCCGTTCAAAAACGGTCATTCGTTCTTCCAAGAAAAGAAATTTGATAGATCCTTCTATTGCTGTTGCAGCGATGGGTTTATCTCCGGATTACTTTAATACAGATTTCAAAACGCTTGGTTTCCTGTTTGAGTCATTGTGCATCAGGGATTTGAAAATATACTCTTCCTCTATGTACGGCGAGATGTCATATTACCATGATCGGTACGGCTTGGAGGCGGACGGCGTTCTTCATTTGGATGACGGGCGCTACGCCCTGTTAGAGTTTAAACTCGGTTCAAATGAAATCGAAAAAGGCGCCGAGCATTTGGTCGAAATTGAGAATCTGATTAACGTTTATAACGAACGGGAAAAACAGTGCCCTCTCAGATTACCTGATCTGAAAATCGTCATAACCGGCACGCAGTACGGATACAAACGAGGAGACGGAGTATTTGTTATTCCGATTGGGTGCTTAAAGGATTAAGAGGGGTGAAATCAGATGACCGAAATCGAAACCATTGCCAGAGCGCAGATGTATTTGGAAAAGCTCGCCAACGGCGTCAATCCGCTGACCAATGAAGAAGTCGCTGAGAATGATGTCGTTAATAATGTTAGAATATCAAGGTGTTTGTTTTATACATCGGGTATCCTGAAACAAATTGTTGACAACAAAGGCAAATTCAAGGTGGAGATGCCGGATAGGGCGGAGTTCGGCATTACTGTTGAACAGCTTGCAAATTATGAATACTCGGAAAGACCGATTTCAATTACCGAAGTAACAAAGCGTATTAATGCCCTGATAAATACGCTGTATGTAAAAGAGATCAAAAGCAAGGAAATCACCGAATGGCTGGTGGAAATCGGTATGTTGACCAATATCGTTGTAAACAACAATGCGAGAAAGCGTCCAACAAGCGAAGGTCAAAACCTTGGAATTACCACCGAGGAAAGAGTGAATCAGTACGGCACACCTTACAAGGGTGTATTCTATAACCTCAACGCCCAGCATTTTATCATTGACAACATCGATACGATTATTGAACGGAACCGTCAAAAGTTATCTAAGTAAGGAATAGCTATGAACGAAAAAGCTATCATTAACGGAAAAGAATATCGCTTTATCAAAACCGAAACAGATATGATAACCAACAGGACAGCTGTGCTCTTCGAGAATGAGCACGGCTGTTCTTTTATCTGCCCGGTTGAAGCTTGGCTTGAAAATGCAAAACGCGAAGAGCCTGCGTTCAATAAATACGCATCGCCCGAAAAGAAAATAGCGTTGTTCAAATCCTTATTTATCGGCAGGGAAACCGGAAAGATGATGTCACCGCTGTCAGAACCGTGTGAAGACAATTCGATATACCGTTAGCTGTTGAGCGTTCCCGTTCAGGGAACGGCGCACATGATTGGCTGTTTTTTGAAGAATCTGTTACGGCGGCAATCGCGCGGAAGCTCGGCAGTGCGATTTTGACAACAGAAAAAAATCAAATCAGCATTCAACGGTGTAAAGAATTTTTTATCAGCATTCCTGTTAGATTATCAAATGAGAATATAATAATCTCCGATAGTGAGAAAACCTATTATGAGGGGCTGTGTGAGGGGTGATCTCATGGCTGCTTAAGAAAGTCGAACGTCAAAGATTTTGTGTACTATCAGCCCGTCAAGATTACTTTTGACTCAAAGGAATACGCGGGCTGTTACTCGGATAATTTCAGGGTGAAGAAATGACAGTAGTTTGGGTTGTAAATGAAATTTTATCGGTGCACAATCCTTTTGTCGGAATGTGGCTATGATGTCAATTAAATGATTTACCGTTTGCGGGAGGTTTCATCACCTCTCGTGTTTTTGTGCTAAAAGCAGAAAAACCAAAAGAAATACATTTGCCGCCGAAACACTGTCATGTTAAGCAATAGGGTGATTCTACGAGCGCACGTTGCAGGTGCAGACATCACAGAAATCAGCGAAACGATAATTTTGAAAATTGAAAACGAGACAAGACAATTATATCATGTCCTTTTGTACTGATTTTTTTTCGAATAAAGCCAAAATAATAAGAAAATTTTACAAATCATTATGCAGATGGAATAAAAATTGACAATCGGGATAGAAAAAGTATTAAAATAGTGCTATTATCTACAATATAAGAAATTGCAAGCACATTCATTGTTATCGTGTAATATATTGGGAGGTATTGAGTATTTGACATATAACGATGTAATTAACGATAAGGATAACCGCAGGCTTGAGATATCGCTGAAAAACGGCGGAAGAATAGTTGTGTATTGTCCTTTTGAAGGAGTTTATATCTTTGCCTGTAATATAATGTGCGGAATACAAGAGGAAGTAAAAAGACTGATAATGAATAATTTATCACGGGGTCACTTTATTCTTTCTGCCGTATGCTTATCGGGTACATACAAGCATAAGAAAGACAACTGCATCAAGGTGCTTAATCCTCGCGATGGAGTTGCAGAACGGAGATTAGACGATTATCCGTTTCTTGATGTTTCGTCTGATTATCTCGGCTTGGTAACTGTATTATATTTAGATAAAATGCCTAAGGGTGATAGTATTTATTCGCTTTTGAAAGATAAAGTGGGAAAATTGGGCTTGAATAAAGAAAAAAAGGATTCCCTGTTTTATTTCCGACAGTCAAACTTGACTCGCCGTGCGGTGGAGACCCTTTTAGGCATGTGCTTCTCAAACGAGAGTCAGGACATGATTTTGATAAAAGCGATTGAAGTTGGATTGCGTTATATAGATGATATCAGCACTTCAAATTCGGGAAGCCGCAGGTTAGTAAAAAAATCTCAGCTGAAAATTGCAGAGGAGATTATGAACTGTTTAACAAAACGCTATGACGAGCCATGGACAACCAAGCGTTTTGCTGAAAAATTTAAAATAAGCGGTACCACGCTTAATAAGTATTTTTTTAGCGTGTACGGTTACGAAATAAAGGAATATCAAATAAAAGTGCGTATGGAGCGTGCTGAGGAAATGCTGCGCGAAACCGATTACTCGATCGGAGAAATAGCTCAGCGTGTCGGTTATGCTACACATACAAAATTCGGGACTATATTTAAGGATAGATACGGCGTAACACCGCGTGAGTTCCGCCGCAGATATTGTATTATGCATTTGAAAAAGCAGGATAATAACTTTAACGGATAACGAATATTGTTTTTAAACTAATGAATGGAGGGAAAGAATGATGTTGAAAAGCATTTTCTCTATTGTGATGATCAGTGTATTATTGATCAGCTCTAATCCGATCACAGTCATGCAGGCGGCTGCGGCATCGCAGGGCAAAGCGTCGAGTGACAGCGCGCTCGGCAAACCTACGTATGAAGAAGTGTTTGTCAGTGAATCGGGCGGCTTGGTTGACGCTTCAGACGGCAGCTACGTCGGTATCCCGTCAAAGAGCTACGAGCCGAGGCAGACCTTCGAGGGTATCACAATCGATGATTCCAATAAAATGAAGGACGTTGACGGCGAGGAGATCGGAACATACTCCGACCAGCTGACGGGCAAGGTCAGTGAAGAGGAGCTTGCTGCGCCCAGAGCGCTCCTGCACCTGCGCGGTACCGACGACAGCGCTCAGCAGGATATCGAGCTTAACGATTTCCGTGCGGTAGTCCGCAGCGGAGCAGTGCTCAACAGCGACGGCGACTATGTGTGGACGGCGGAGAACAGCAATTCCGGTCACAGCTTCACCTATCGCATCTTCTACGCCTTCTCGGGAGTCGGTGAATACGAGAAGAATCAGATACAGATCACGATTCCGAAGTCTATTTTGTGCGACAGGGACGGCAATTTCGCCGATAGCTACGAGCTGCCGATCCCCGAATACACGGAGGATGATCTGCCGGACAGCAATCTGTTTGTCTACAAGGAGGACGGTGAGAAGCTCGTCATCTTCAACCGTCGCTCCTGCAGCGCCGCGCAGAGCGGATATATCGAAGTCAGCTATAAGACAACTAAGCCGACTTTTGATTACGCCGACTATCTGTCAGAAGACTCATACAACGAAAATGGCGGATCCAATCCGTTCCAAGCGACAATCGTGATTGATAACGGTTCGGCTCATTGCTCCCGCGAAACACAGAAGGTTCCCGTATACATCGACACCACCGCCACATTGAGGAAAGTCGAAAAATTGAATCCCTACTCGGCATATACCGCATGGAACGACGCGTGGGGCAACACGGTCAAGCCCGAAAATCCCAACGACTATGAGTATCTGATCTGGACGATCAATACGGAGGCAGACGCTACCCAGCCATACAATCTTACGTTCAGCGACACCTTCAATGAGAAAGACGCGATGCTGTTAGGCTACAGGGACAGGGGGGCGGACGAAAAAACCTATCAGCGCTCTCTCACGATCACGAATTCACGTTCCGAGTATATGACCGTATATGTGCTGACGGCGCACAAAAAATCCACCTATGACGAGCTTCTTGAGCAAAACGGTCGCTATTCGCTGAACAATTCCGTTTCTGTCACGTTACAGCCCGCCGACATGGTCGATTCCACATCCACCCTCACGAGCCGCGCGACATATTATAAGCAAGCTCCGCGTTTTGAGCATCCGAGCGGTCACTTCTATTCCACAAAGAACGGCTATGATGTCTCGGATAGATATGTGTATAACTCTGACTATATCCGCGATTATTCGCTGCTGGAGTTCAATCAGGATGACAGCGCGACGATCGGCAATCTGAAATATTATACCGACGTATACGGCTACGCCTATCCGTGGACGCTGCCCGACGACGTCACCCTCGATCAGGCAGCTGCCGACCCCGGCAGATACTACGGTCAGAATCCGGTCACCTATACGCTCAGCGACAACACCTTCTATCTCAAAGAAATCTCCGATGAGGAATACAGCGACAAGAAGCTGACTGCCGACGACTATGAGTTTGAGAAGCTTACCCTGTATTACTACACCGTCATAGCGACGTATAACGAAGAGTCAAAGGACTTCGATACGCAGAGCTCCCTCTCTCCGGACGACGTGATCACCGTCTACGCCGAAGTCGGCGGCAGCGGAGACTATATCGAGATTGCGGATTACACGCCCTACACCGGGCAGTACGACTTTACCGACGCCGCAGAGGACATCGTCGACACGAAAAAAACAGGCGGCACGAACCTTTTCTTCCGTGGAAACGTCACGGGCTTCTGTCTTAAGACCACTAACGCCCACTGGTACACCTTGCTTGGCGCATATCCCTATGTAAAGCTGAAGCATTCCGATACGGTGGACAAATATGCAGACTCCGCCATCGGTGAAAACAGCGTATCGAAGCTCTGCCTGAAAAACACCTCCGCCTCGAAGATCAGTCAGTCAAGCAGCACCATCATCAGCTTCACGCGCAGCGCCGATGACTACATTACGGGAAAGAACAAGAGCAGCTTGCTGAAAAAATCTTTCGTGGGCGCCACCAACAGTGACAAGAAAAGGGAATATACCGTTACATGGAACGTCTCCATGTCCGAGAGCTACCGCGACAACGAAGGCACTTATCCCATTCCTCAGCAGTCGGGCGTTTTTTACGACCTGCTGCCGGACGGCGCTGTATACAAGAAGGATTCACTGTCGGTCTATGCCGGCAGCACAAAGCTGGAAAACTGGAAATACACCGTCACCGTGGATGATAACTACCGTAATTCGGGGCGGACGATGCTGAAAATCGCGATCAATGAGAGCGCGGACAGCTACCGCCTCGTCTACTCCACCGTTCATCCGTGGGAAGCGATCGCCGACTACGGCACAAAGCTTTTGAACACTGTTGCCTATGAAACGGGCAACAGCAGCATAACCGACGGCAAAACCTCCTCTCAGATGCCGGATATCAAAGAGGCGGAGCTGATGCAGAACCTCGACCTCTCCGCGGGCGACAGCAAGCGCTTTCTGTATACAGAGGACGCCCACGACGCGTCGCTGCTGGTAGCCACCAATCTCGGACTTGAGAAGAAGGTGCGCGGCACTGATGATACAAGCTATTCGCAGTCCGCGGTCACTTATAATGATAACAATTACTATTACAACGTCCGCTTCGCGACCGACGACCACTCCAAGGCGTCAGAGCTGATTGCCTTCGACTCGCTTGAGAACTACGAGGTCGTATCGGGCAAGGACGCCGGAAAGACGTCCGAATGGCGCGGTATCTTCCAAAGTGTGGATACCCACCAGCTTGAGAGACTCGGCATCGCACCGAAGGTCTACTATTCCACGGTCAGTGGGCTGGTTATTGATGAAGCTCATAAAGACCTTTCCGATACCTCTGTCTGGACGCGCAGCGACAGCTTTAAAGACGATCTATCCTCCGTCAAAGCGATCGCGGTCGATATGCGTACCGCGAAGGACAACACCCCCTATGTGATGCCTGTCAATACCGGTGCACAGTTCACTGTCTATATGCGTGCGCCGCACGGCATTGACAGCAACGAGACTACCCCGAGGGCGTTCAACAATATCTATCTGAACAACAATACCATCAACGTTGAGACCGACAGTGCATCCGGCGAGCAGTTGATCCACCAGGATTACACCGAGATCACCTTGAAGATCGTCGCCGATTTGGAGCTGTTGAAGGTCAGCAGTGAGGATCATAATGTAGTCGTGCCCGGTATAAAGTTCAACCTCAGCGGTACGTCCGTCTACGGCACCAAGGTCAATGAGACGCTCTATACAGATGAAACCGGCAGGATCACCCGCCGAAATCTGGAGAGGGGTACATACACCTTAAAGGAAACCGGGACGAACAGCGACTTCTTCCTCAACGATACCGTTTTCACCGTTACGGTCGATAAGAACGGAGATGTAAAAATAAACGGCAGCGCGGAAGACAAGCCCTATATGATCGGAAACCCGCCGCGTGTTCACGGCGATCTGGAGTTTCTGAAGAAGGGTAATATTGACGGCACCACCGATACCGCCCCGCTCACGGGTGCGGAGTTTAAGCTCGAGGGCGTTTCCAATTACGGCAATTCTGTCCTCAAATACGGCACGTCGCAGAACGGCGGCGTTGTCACCATTACCGATATTGAATGGGGCACCTACAAGCTGACTGAGACCAAGACGGCGGACGGCTATATTATTTCTACAGAAGAATATTCCGTCGTGTGCGACAAGTACGGTATCGTTACGCTCTATCAGATTAAGGACGGTTCGCCCGTTGAGGTGAAGCCGACCGAGAACGGCTATTCCGTTATCCTCAACGAGCCGCTGCATAACTTCCGTCTGGTCAAATACGACCCGCTCAATAACGCCCTGCTAAGTGGCGCGGAGTTCACACTCAAGGGTACCTCGGACTACGGCACGCCCGTTGACATGACCGCGGTGAGCGCAGCAGATTTGGCTGAGGAAGGTATCGCGACCTTCAAGGGGCTCGAGCCAGGTCATTACACCCTGCAGGAGACAAAGGCGCCGGAGCACTATCAGCTTGACCCCACCGTGCGGACAGTTACTGTCAGCAGCGCAGGTGAGGTAACCGTCAGCGGGCTGAAGAAGATGCCCTCCGACTGGCACAGCGGTCTGTACGCCGACTGCTTCGGCGTTCCGAATACACGCGCGTATGAGGGCGAAATCACCATCACCAAGCGCTGGCTCGACGCCGACGGCAACCACATTACCGATTCGTCGGATCTGCCGATACCCGTTGTTCATGTGGACACGAAGGAGCCTGTCATCAGTATCCCAATGCCTGATGCGTATGTGCGATCAGACTCCACTCTGCGAAGTAATTTAATTAACGCGACGACCTTCAAAAAAGCACAGGGACCCTATACCATCTCCACGCTCCCGAAGGGCGCGGTAAGGGTAGACGACCAAAAAACCCGCGCGTCGATTTATGTGTGGAAAGAAGGCGGCACGGATGCGTACTGGTGGTCGGACGCCGCCACGGCACATTTGCCCGATGACAGCTATGCTCTGTTCGCGGGTACATCATCATTGGTTAGTGTCGATCTAAGCGGCTTTGATACAAGTAACGTGACCGATATGAGGTCAATGTTCAGCGGTTGCAGTAGTCTGACCGATCTCGACGTCAGCGGCTGGGACACCGGCAGTGTGACCAATATGAATAGCATGTTCAAAGGTTGCAGCAGTCTGACCACCCTCGAACTCAGCGGCTGGGACACCGGCAAAGTAACCAATATGAGTGGCATGTTCTCCTCTTGCAGCAATCTTACCACACTCAACCTCAGCGGCTGGGAAACCGGCAGTGTGACCGATATGAATAGCATGTTCAAAGGTTGCAGCAGTCTGACCAATCTCAATGTCAGCGGCTGGAAAACCGGCAGCGTGACGAATATGAGTTCCATGTTCGACGGTTGCAGTAGTCTGACCGGTCTCGACGTCAGCGGCTGGAACACCGGCAGTGTGACCAATATGGAATCCACGTTCAGCGGTTGCCGCAGTCTGACCTCCCTCGACCTCAGCGGCTGGAAAACCGGCAAAGTGACCGATATGGCTTTCATGTTCAACGGTTGCAGTAGTCTGACCGATCTCGACGTCAGCGGCTTTGACACCGGCAGTGTGACGACTATGAGGATGATGTTCTTCAATTGCAGCAGTCTGCCCGACCTCGACGTCAGCGGCTTTGACACCGGCAGCGTGAAAGATATGAGTTCCATGTTCGCCGGTTGCTGCAGTCTGACCTCCCTCGACGTCAGCGGCTGGGACACCGGCAGTGTGACCAGTATGTATGGCATGTTCGGCAATTGCATCAATCTTAATACCCTCGACGTCAGCCGCTGGAACACCGGCAGTGTGACCAGTATGCGTTATATGTTCGATTTTTGCGAAAATCTGTCCTACCTCGACGTCAGCGGCTGGGACACCGGCAGTGTGACCGATATGTCATCGATGTTCCGCGAATGCATCAGTCTGCTCAATCTCGAAGTCAGCGGCTGGGACACCGGCAGCGTGACTACTATGGATGAGATGTTCACCCATTGCAAGTTACTGACCACCCTCGACCTCAGCGGCTGGAAAACCGGCAGTGTGACGAATATGAGATGGATGTTCCGCGATTGCAGTAAATTGGAAACTGTTTATGTCGGCGGCCTGTGGACTACCGAAAATGTAAATTCCTCTGATTCTATGTTTTGCGATTGTAAGGTTCTCAAAGGCGGAGCGGGCACGACATATGACCAATCATATACAGATAAAACCTACGCCCGTGTGGATAAGGGAACCGATGAGCCCGGCTACTTCACATATAACACATATAAAAAATATGTTCCGCCGACCGGTAACAAGGACTCCGAGCCGGTTGGAGCCACTCTGAATAATGTACTGGGCGGACTTATCAACAAGCTCGTCAGCGCCGTTTTCGGTGACAGCAGCGCAGAAAACAGCCAAGCCGCTCCCGAAATACAGACGGTGAAAAAACCTGAGATGTTAGCCGCGGGCAGACCCGATATATCCGCAGCTATTGATTTTAAATCGGACATCGCCTTGGGTGACCCGGGCGACTCCGATACTAATACCAATACCAATACCGTGACATTCTCTCAGACCACCAACAGCGTAATGTATGACGGCACGGGCAGCGAAGACAGCAAGTGGATCGATAACGGCGACGGAACCTGGACGTATAAGATGAAGGTGTTCAACGTCCCGGCGACCTACTACATTTGGGAGGAGCCTATCCCCGGCTTCAAGTGCGACCTTGATAACAGTACAGGCTACACCGTTATCAACTACCCCAGACAGAACAGCGCGACCATAACCAACACCCGTACAATTACCGACACCTGCTCGCTCACCCTCAAAAAGGTGCTCACGGGCAATGCGTCGGACTATCCCGAATACGACCTCGCCGGTATGGATTACCACTTCAACGTCAAACTGACGGGCGCAGGCGTTGAGGGCAAAAAGGTATTCGGCTATACAAAATTCACCAACGGCACAGCGGACGTGACCCTCAAGGCAGGCGAACAGATGACCTTTACCAACATCCCGCGCGGTGTAACGTATACCGTCACCGAGCAGGAGGAGAATTATCAGGGCGTTTTCGATACCAGATATTCGCCCTCAGGCACTCTGACCGAAAATAACAGCGACGTCACCTTTACCGTGACCAATAATATCAAGCCAAAGAAGAGCTTTGATATCACAAAGCATGTCCTGCATTATGATAACGGAGAGCTCGACGCGGAAGACCTTGACCGTGTGTTCACCTTTAACGTTGATCTGCACGCGGACATCAACGGCTTGTTCGGCGACCTTATCTTCACGGGCGGAACTGCAACGGCTTACCTAAAGCATGACGAGACCGTAAGCATAACCGGTCTTCCCGGCACGGTAGAGACCTACACCGTCACCGAGGCCGAAAACTCGCTGTACACCTGCGACAAGCCTGAACAGAGCGGAACTCTCACCGTGGGAGACACAGCTCACGTCGTTTTCAACAACAAAAAGATCCCCGAGACGGAGCGCGAGACAGGAAGCTTCACGCTCAAAAAGCTCATCAACGGCAAAACGACGACCGATAATGAATTCGCGTTCAACATCGCCATGAGCAAGCTCGACAAAAACGCGGTCTATACGCTCTCGGACGGCACGCAGTTCACCACCGACCAAAACGGTACGGTCAACCTGACCCTTACGCTCAAACACGGCGACAGCGTAACGTTCAGCGACCTGCCCGTAGGAGCGGAATACACCGTCAGCGAACAGGCGTGCAACTACACTGCGTCGTATACCATCAGCGGAACCGACAGAGTCGCACCGCTGACCGATAAAAACACCGTGACCGACCGCCAGCTTACCACCTCCGCCATCACCGTGCAAAAGGACGACGATATCACGATCACATACACCAACACCGATAAGCGCTATGATGTGCGTATCGCCAAGGTGGACGAGGACGATGAGTTCGTCACCGACGCGGTGCTGCAGATTATCGAGAAGGGCAACGAGGAGAACGTGCTCGAGGAATGGTTAACAGGCGAAGACTATCACACCGCTCAGATTCCGCAGGGCACCTATATCCTGCGCGAAAAGCAGGCTCCCTTCGGATATATGAAAGCGCCTGATATCGAATTTACCGTAAACGCAGATGGAACAATAACCTCGGGCGGCGAGAATGTTTTGATGCTTAAAATGGTGGATAAGCCCGTAGAGCTCGCTGTAACAGGTGCGGGCGGAGTGATACCTGTCGCGGCTTTAGCTTCAATTACCTTTGTAATACTGCTTGCAGCAGTTGTAATAAAGAACAGAAAAAATAATATTAAAGAGAAAAGGAGTACGACAAAAAGAGAACACTGACAAAAATCATCGCAATGACGCTGGCAGTCCTTATGCTGGCGGCTATGACCGTAGTCACATGCGGAGCAGTCTCAACCGCAACCGGAACAGTGACCGTAAAACAAGCAGTCGTGGACGAAAACCTCAAATTCTACCGCGTGCTTGACTATGTGGATTCAACCTGCTCTTACACAGTGACAAGCGATTTTAAACCGTTCTTTACTGCCAAGAGCTACAAAACAAACGACGAGATCATTGCGTATCTTGCGGGTGTGAAGTCCAACACAGCCGCTGCTCGGGATCTCGGCCGCGAGCTCGGAGAGTTTGCCGCCACCAAAAACGTTGCTGCCGCTGCGGATGTGACAGTTAACGCAGCTACCTACACTGTTTCGGGACTTCCGTACGGCTACTATGTAATGGCGCCCAAATTGCCCGGCAACACAAAGGACGCTGTTATCTACTCGCTCTTCAAGCTCGACAGCGCGAATGCGATCATCACAAACAAGCTGAGCGTGCCTACGCCCGAAAAGACTGTTTCCGACAGCGATGAGACAGACAAAAAGAGCAACATCGCCGCTATCGGCGAGAAAATGACATTTACCGTTACCGGCAAGGTGCCCAATATGTCTGAGTACGCGACTTATTACTTTGAGATCGCAGATAAAATGACCAATATGGCATATGTTGCAGATTCAATGACCCTGACCATCGGCGGAACAGACGTACCGATCTCTACTACCGACAGCACCGCAAATGTTTACGGCAAAGCATCGGGCAACAGCGTAAACGTTAAGATCAAAGACCTTAAGATCATTGCGGCTGCAACCTATGATGCCGAGATCAAGCTCACATATAAGGCAAAGCTCACAAGCAGCGCTGAAATGGGCAACACCGGCAACATCAATGAGGTAAAGTTTCTTTATTCCAATGATCCCGCAACAACAGAGAAGGGTGAATCTCCCACGAGCAAAACCAAGACCTTCACCCTCGGCATCGAGGTCAACAAGACTGACAGCAAAGGCGATGCTCTCAAAGGCTCAAAGTGGCTGCTCGAGAAGGGCAATGATAGGGTCGCTGAGATCGACGGCACAGCTCTCTCTAAGTTTGATTGGAAGGGTCTGGATGTAGGTACATACACCCTTACCGAGACTGCTGCTCCCGACAACTACACCAAGATGGAAGGCGCAATCACCATCGAGATCGTGGCTTCGGTTTCAAATCAGGTTGATACCGACGGAACATATCCTCTTACCACCTACACAGCTACAGTTAAAGGTCCTCAGGGCTATGTTACCAAGACAAACGCGAGCGGTTACGCTGATATCCAGACAGGTATCACCTCGCTCAACGTTAAGAACTTCCAAAAAGGTGCGCTCCCCTCGACAGGCGGCATCGGTCTGTATGTGATCCTCGGCTTGGCAGGCGCGGCATTTGCCGGAATGATAGTTGTTCTTATCATCAAGAAAAGGATCTCCTCTAAAGAGAAATAATACTTTTAGAGTTTAGGTGGTCCACGGTTATTCCGTGGATCACCCCCGCCTTGCGCGGGTTTGAGGCAGTAATTCTATTTAGATCGGTATTAGTGCTTCAAACGCACGCAAGAAAAGGAAGAAATATGAAAACGAAGGAAAAGAAAACCAAGCGCAATACGGTTTTTAATGTTTTTATTGTCGCTTTGTTTTTGATTTGCATTTCGCTTTTGCTTTATCCGTATATCAGCGGTTTGTTTGTAAGCAACGCGCAGAAGGAAGTTTGTGTTTCGTATGATAACCGCACGCGCGAACTGCCGGAAGCGGAAAAAAAGCGGCTCCTTGCCGATGCTCTGAGCTATAATAAAGAGCTTGCCGAGCACCCGGTGGGGTACAGCGTTGAAGAGGCGCTTACAGACGAATATATGAGCCTGCTTGACCTAGGCAGCAACGGGTTGATGGCAACTCTGGAGATACCGTGCATTGAGCTCAGCCAGCCTGTTTATCACACGGTTAGCGAGGAGATCCTGCAAATCGGCGTCGGCCATGTTCAGGGGTCATCGCTCCCGGTTGAGGGCTGTGACAGCAATGTTATGCTGATGGCGCACAGAGGACTTCCGAACTCCGAGCTGTTCAATAATATCGACAGACTTGAAGCAGGCGATACATTTCAAATCAAGGTGCTTGACACGGTTCTTGATTACCGTGTTGAAGAAATCAAAACCGTCAAACCGGATGACGTAGCAAAAATCGGGATCACAAAAGGGAAGCAGCTTTGTACGCTTGTTACCTGCACCCCTTACGGAGTTAATTCCGACCGTTTGGTCGTTTTTGCGGAGCTTACGGGAAGCAGACGCGTTGCGAACGATACAGGCGGAACAGGCGGATATTCATATACGCTGCCGTTCAGCCGCAAGGGAGGCCCCACGATTGAAGAGATACTTGCGCTGGCAGGCGTCTTGATGCTGATCATCGCGATAGCCATAGAGATATATCGCATTATAAAACGGAGGAAGAAAATTGAATAAAAAACGCAAATTTCTATCCTTTGTTTTGAATTTGATGATCGTGATGTTCTTTCTCGCATGCGTCACGCTGCTGCTGTATCCGTTTGTAAGCAACCATCTGATGTATGCACGGCAGTACGAAAGGATCGTCTCCTATGATAACCGCTCGAGCAAAATGGACGATGAGGAGAAGCAGCGGTATCTTTCGGCGGCGCGGGCGTATAACGAAAGGCTGCTGAATGATAAAATAGGCTACAGGCTGTCCGAAAAACAGATGGAGGAATACCTGTCGCTCCTCAACTATGAAAGTGACAACACTATGGGGTATATCAGGATCCCCAAAATAGATGTAAATCTTATGATTTACCACACGGTCGATGAAAAATACCTTTCTGCGGGAACGGGTCACGTGCCGGGTTCATCGCTTCCGGTCGGCGGAAAGGGAACCAACTCGATAATCATGGGGCACAGAGGGCTGACCAGCGCGACCTTGTTTACAAATCTTGACAGACTGGAAGTCAGCGACAAGTTCTTTATCAGCATTCTCGGTGATAAGCTGGCATATGAAATCGACGATATTTCTGTTGTAGAGCCTGAAAAGCTCCAAGATATTTCTATCGACCCCGATGAGGATATCTGTACGCTTGTGACCTGCACGCCTTACGGGGTGAATTCCCACAGGCTTGTACTGAGAGGCCACAGAATACCATATGATGCAGATGATGACAATCAGGGCGCAGGCGGAGAAAGCTATTACAGAATACGCGTGCCCGATATTTTGGGAGCTCCGGATCTTTCGGAGATATTAGCCATATTGGGAGCCGCTGTTTTGATAACAGGCTTGATCGTCATCATCGTTAAAAAGATAAAAAGGAAGAAATCAGATAAAGAGGGAGGAAATAAAAATGAAAAAGACAGTTAGCATTATCCTGTCAGTGTTCGTTTTGGCGTTAGCCGTATTGCCGTGTGTGAGTGCCGGCGCTGTTGAGGGTGAAAAAACACCGTCTCTGTCGCTGCGTTTCATCGCTGAAGGGATCCCGATGGATAATGTCAGTTTTTCGGCATGGAAGATCGCAGAGCCGGACGCAGAAGGCAAAATGCAGTCTAAGAAGCCGTTCGATATCAAGGATATCTCCGAAAAGACACCGGAACAGCTGGCGCAATTGTCAAAGGAACTGGAAACGTTTGTCAGCGAAAACGGTGTCGCAGCTGATGATACCGCAGTGACAGACGATCAGGGAAAGCTGCGGTTTGAAAAGATCGACAGCGCCGGAATGTATCTGGTTTTGGGCGATAGTAAGACAGTAGAGCAGGATGTATATTCGCCGACGCCGTTTATAATCTCTCTGCCGTACACTGACGAATACGGCAGGCTGATATATGAAGTAGAAGCGGATGTGAAATATGAAAAATCTACCGTGCCGCCCACGGAGCCTTCGACCGAGCCTACAACGGCTGTAACCACAGTACCGCCGACTACGCCTCCCGGAAATGATATACCTCAGACAGGTACGATGCTTTGGCTTGTTCCCGTTCTTCTGATAGCGGGCGCGGTATTGGTTGCGGCAGGAATCATAATCAAAAAGAAGATTTCCAAATAATGAAAAAACGCTCGATAATCAAAATTACTTCAACGCTTTTGATAATTTGCGGCATACTCTTGGTGCTCGGCGCCGCCGCGCTGTTTGTCAAAGTAAGCAATGACGATGCAAAGGCAAAGGCTTTTTCACAGGAGATAGTCAGCCGGCTCAAGGACAAAACGCCCGAAGCGGCAACTTCGCCGTCAGAAAAATCAGCTGACGCCGGAGAAAGCACCGTGGACCGCGTAGTATCGGAAGACGGAGAAACCCTCGCGGTCATAGATGATGTGAATTATCTCGGCTATCTCAGCTTCGTGGGGTATGATGTCACACTTCCCGTATTTGCCGACTGGAGCTTTGAAGCGCTCAATTACGCGCCGGCGCGTTATTCGGGAACTGTCAAAGGCAATGACCTTGTTATTGCTGCTCATAACTATTATTCTCATTTCTTTTTGCTCAATGAGATGGTAGAGGGGAACGAGGTCGACTTGACACAGGCGGACGGTTCGACCATCCGTTACATTGTAAAAAAGGTCGAGACCTTGGAACCTACAGAGTTGAACAAGCTGACCGCGGGGGAGTATGACCTCACGCTGTTTACCTGCACTCCCACCGGCCGCGCAAGGGCGACGGTTCGGTGCAATAAAATATGAAAGAATATACCTTTATTGTGAATCACCCCCGGTAAATGCTACGCGCTCACCGAGGGTGATTTTTTGCTGTTAGATTGATGGTTGACTTTATGAGCAGCGAGAAAATCTGACGCGCCCTGTCAGAATTTTAGCATAGTCATATCGTTTCTTTATCTTCTTCAACTCCAACGCTCCTTCCTCTGTGAGTGGTTTATCCGAACTAAGATAATCCTCATATGTATCCCTCACAGGCGATTTGTCGCGGTTTGTGGGGCAAAATTGAAGACAGTGGAAACAACGCTGAATGTTTCCACTGCCTTTACTCCTGTAAGCATTTCCTTAACTTTTTTAGGATAGATTTTAGTTTCTTTTGTGCTCCGTCTTCGGTTAAGCCCAGCAGCAAAGACGCTTATGTTAGCTGTTATGGCGGCTTGTACTCAATCGCAAAAGGAACAGCCGAAAAGCGTAACGGAAAAGGAGAATACAACAGCGGAAATTACTGCACAACCTACCACTGAACAGCCTGATGCTAACAGTGAAACATCCGCGTCGGAGTTTGATTTCGATTCAAAAACCGTGAAGCTGAACAGCGGATATGAGATGCCGATTCTCGGCTTGGGAACGTGGACGCTGTCCAACGAGGAAGCGGAAAATTCGGTCTATCACGCACTCAAAGACGGATTCCGTTTGATCGACACAGCGCGTTACTATCAATGTGAAACCGGCGTCGGCAAGGAAATTAAAAAAGCGGTTGAAGAAGGCATTGTGAAGCGCGAAGATGTGTTTGTCACAAGCAAAATCATGCCGAGCGATTACGAACGCGCCGCGCAGGGGATCAACGACTCACTGCGGGATTTAGGGCTTGATTATATCGACCTGATGTTGATCCATCAGCCCGGCAACAATGATGAAGCGGTTTACAAAGCGATGGAGCAGGCTGTGCGCGACGGTAAGGTGCGTTCCATCGGCATTTCCAACTATTACACACCCGAAGCCTTTGACGAGGTGATGTCATACGCGCAGATTCCGCCCGCCGTTATTCAAAACGAAAATCACATTTATTATCAAAACACCGCTTTGCAGGAATACGTTCGTAAATACGGAGTTGTGGTGGAGTCGTGGTATCCGTTCGGCGGCAGAGGTCATACGTCAGAGAATTTTAACAATGAAACTGTCACGGCGATTGCAAAAAGTCACGGAAAAACTTCGGCTCAGGTCATACTGCGCTGGCATTTGCAGGCAGGCTATATCGCAATTCCCGGTTCATCCAATCCCGACCATATCGCCGAGAATTACCGTATTTTTGACTTTGAACTGACCGATGATGAAATGCGGCAAATCGCGGCGGTCAATAAAAACCAACGTTATGAGAATTGGTAACAGTATAAAAAGCATGGAGGTTTATTATGAAAAGAATTCTTGCCTACGGCGATTCCAACACATGGGGCTTTGACCCGGTAACATGGGGTTCTGTCCCGATGACATTAGAGCGGTATCCCGAAGAAATCCGCTGGACAGGCTTGCTGCAAAAAGCCCTCGGAAAAGACGCGCCGGTACTTGAAGAAGGCTTGTGCGGCAGAACGACCGCTTTTGATGATGAAGAATGTGACGGAAGAAACGGTCTTATGGCATTGCCTGCGATACTGAAAGCAAATCAACCGCTTGACGCGGCGATCATTATGCTTGGCACTAACGACTGTAAAAGCGCTTTTAACGCTTCGTCAAAGGAGATCACGGCAGGCTTGGAGCTGTGCCTTAAAAAGCTCCTTGATGTTGTTGCCCCTGAAAACATCTTGCTGATTTCTCCGCTTTATCTTGAAACGGCAGCTTTTGATTTTGGCTTTAATGACCGTTCCATTGCGGTGAGCAGAGAGTTGAAGCAGGATTACAAGGAATTGGCGGATAAACACAATACTGCTTTCCTCGCCGCGTCTGATGTCGCTATAGCGAGCAGCTTAGACGGACAGCACTTGACAGAGGAAGGTCACCGCACGCTGTGTGAGGCGGTTTTGAAAAGTATTGTTTCGATGAATTCGAGATAATAATGTTCCTTGCGTTGGTATAAACGAAATTCTCATTGGAGTTGAAAATGAAAAATTATTTTTTAAATAAGTTTAGGAAGCGTAAGACGAATCACAAATGACAAAAGGTCGTGTTTATGTCACTCTCGACAGTGAAGGAAAACCAAAGTTCATTTCCTGCTATGATAATAGCAACAAACGCATAAAACAAATCGATTTGGATAGACCTCACAAAGGCGCCCAACATGGAGGAGAGTGAATCCATAGATATCCTCCTGCCGTGGAATGTGCCGGATTGCTGCCGTTCTAAAGCCGCTCACTCAACTGAATAAATTATCATCAAATAATCTCATCCGCCACGAATGCCAAAACGGTATCCGTGGCGGATGTTTCTTTATCTTATTTGACGGGTACGATGAAGTCGTATTTCTTCAACAAATTCCTTATTTAAACGCGCTTATTCTGTCTTGAGGTTTTGAAGATTATGAAGTTGTTCGGTGAGCTTTTTGGATTGCTGAACCTTTTGCAGCCACATCATCACCATCGTCAAAAGATATATGACTGCGATCACTGCGCCGAGAACAATATAAAACAGAGGTTTTTCTATTCCTTCGGGCGGCGTGATAAAGAGCATAACCACTAACTCGATCAGACTGAGCTCTATGATTTGTCTGATGATATACTGCCTGACCGTCGGCTCCTTTTTATAGTATGTTACACAGGTCGGCAGAACACAGCAAGCGGCGATCAAAATGGGGCTGAAAAAATGGTAATAGCGCAGTTCCATATCAGGCTGATAGACTAATCCCATCACAGCGCTGGCGGTCAGTATCAGCGTTACCAAAAAGAAAAATATCTGAACACGCGATATGATAAATTCCTTTACTGTCATTTAGCTATCTCCTTTCAGAGCTTTTTTCAGCGCGGGTACATATTTTCGTGTAATCACGACCTGCTCGCCTGATTGCAGTACCGCTGTGAAGCGGCTGTTCAGCGCGGGCTTTATCGCACTGACTTTCATCAGATTAAGCAGGGTCGACTTTGACACGCGGAGGAAATGCTTTTTGCTCAGCATTTCCTCAAGCTCATATAGCTTTTGCCTTGTTTCGTAAACCTTACTTTTTGTGTAGATAAAGGCTTTATTATCCACCGATTCGATATAGAAGATGTCCGATATGGATATCTCATATTGTCTTTCGTCGGCAATACCCGTAAGTTGCCCCTGGCGGGATTTGACGAAAGCGACGATCTCACGCACCTCTTCGCTTACACTATGGCATTGTATTTCAAGCAGTTCGGGCTTATCACGGTCGATTTTTGTGATCCTTGTATGCATAATCAATACTGAGCTTTTATATCAAGCGTTCCCTCGTTCTTTAAGTAATAGTCGAACCAGTTAAGAACGATGCTGTTTATTGTGCTTAGTGTTTCATCGTGATTCACATCTCCGCTGCCGAGCATTGAGGCAAGGAACGGAGAAATCAGCGGAAGGTCGGTAAAATCCATATGCTCAACGTCTTTAAATACGACGGTCTTGCTGACCTTTGCGTTATCGGTAATGTATTCATTGACGTAAGGATAACCCTTTTCGCTCTTATACTGTTCTCTATCATTATAGTCCGTTTCCTTTGTAAAATCAAGAACGGGAACAGGGTATGGCTCGCTGTAATACACATTTTTGCCGTTTTCAACGCCCTTGATCTCACCGAGCATTGTGCCGTCAAGATCGATGACCGCGTCTATATCACTGCGCTCTCTTCCTAAAGATACTGCTGTCGCGCCGCCCAAAGAATGACCCATCAAGCCTATTTTTTCAGTATCGGTGTGTTCGAGAACACTGATAATTCCGGTTTGATCATCTGTGTGCCATCTTTCGTCAAGCGACTTGTTTTCTTTTGCAGCTTTAATGGTATCAAGTACAAAATTCTCATCGTCAACTCTGAGCTTGAGCCAGCTCTGCGAGATGGTATATACCTCCTCGTCGCTTGTGTCTTCATTGATTTTGATAACGTCCTCGATGAAATCCGTGTCGACCGTTACGGTCTTTCCGTCGGTATCAGTAGTAAAGAATGAGTGGTGCGGATGGTCGAGGGCTACTACGATATATCCGTTGCTTGCAAGTTCGGCGTAGGTTGAAAAGTTACTTTGATAATAACCAAACGCGCCGTGAGAGAAGATAACAAGCGGATATTCACCCTCGGCATTCTCGGGATAATAGAAATGCGCAGGTACCTCTCTGTATGAGCCGTCGCTTTCAAACTCGTCAACTCTGTTTTTGTCGACAAAGATCACGCTTGTCTCAATCACCTTGTACTCACCCGTTGTCGGCAATCCGCTGTAGTTGGTGAAGATAAACGCGGGAACGAGCGAGAAGGCGATCAGAACCACGGATAGCACGCAGCTGATGACCGTTACCGGCTTTTTTCTCAGCCCGTTGGCTCTCTTTCGCATGACAAGCCAGACGATACCTGCGATCAACAGACGAACTGCCAAAACGATCAGTGCTCCGAAAAAACGCCACTTCATATTGACCGTCGGAATGAGGATCATGCCAAGCAGCAAACCCACCTCGGCGGTTCTGATGATCGCACGGTTTCTCCGCCATGCGACTTTCTCACGGAATTTGGTGAATGTCAAAACGACCAGTGCGATTTCTGCCAATGTGAATAAGATGAAAAAAATAATGCCCATAATCAATCTTCCTTTCGGGGTTGTTATGGGCATAGTATAGCTTGTTATTTTAATTTTGAAAATAGATTTTGCGGTAAGGTGCAAAAATCGACAGTAAGATGCAGAACCGTATTATTTTTTATAGGTCAATTCCTTTAACTGCCATTCCGGTTTTTCTTTATTCCCTTTTTTAACACCGCTTTGGACAACCTGACCGGTTGCGGTATCGACCCAGAAAAGCCCCGTCCAAGCCCAAGAGAACATGGTGAGTACCAGACTGATTTTAATGCAGGAATAGGTTTTGTCATCAATACTCACTTTCTCGGTACCGATCTTCTTGGCTGCGAATTCGCCGAGCGACATTGCGCCGCGGTTATCGCCTGTGCCGATCGGATAGAAAAGGATCTCGTCGAGCTTCGAATCAGCAAAAGCAGGGAAGCACATATCCATCATTTGATACCATAAGCCGTCGCCAATCTGAAAGCTCTTGTCCTGCGGCTTGCCCTTAAAGCTGCCTGTCATCTTGATCACGCCGTTTTCCTTAACGGCATTGATTTCGGTGTTGTCGGACGGACGGATATATATCCATTTTGTTGCCGAAAGGCTGCGACCGACCGTGAATTCTTCCTCCGCCCATTTTTCACCGTTTTTATATGTGATTTGTGTGATGAGCTGCTCGCTCTCGTAACGGTCATAATTGATTACACGGCGCTGCTTGCCGTCCGTGCTGACATACTCGGCGGAAACCAAGCCCTCGGGGTAGGAGTAGTCGGGGATATCAAAGGACTGAATGGGCTTCTGCGAATATACCACCTTGCCCCTGAGGAAAACTCTGTCGATAAACTTGATGTTGGAGATATTCTCGGCAGGATTTTTCTCCATCAGAATTAAATCCGCCTCCATACCGCGCTTGACCTGACCCTTTCTGTCTTCGATTCCGAGATGCTCCGCGCCGTTTTTGGTGGCAAGCACGATAGCCTGCATGGGCGTCAGTCCTGCTTCGACATAGTAAGCAAGCTCCTTGTGCTCGACCTCGCCCGACATCTGCTCAAGCATATTGTCTGTACCCATAGCAATCGGAATTCCCGCGTCGTACAGCACCTTGAGATTGTGTATGCTGTGCTCCATTCTTGTCGGATCTTTCTCATATGTCATGGCGTTGACGGTCGGAACAAAGTGCGCGCCCGATTTTTTCCAAAGAGTGATGATCGGGTCGTCGGGTTCAATATCTCTGTCAAGAATGCCGTGTTCTATGCCGTATATGCCCGCTTCAAGCAGTTCCTTTACGTCGTCATAATAAAAAACGTGAGCGGTAGAGTTCAGTCCGTTTTCCTTACCCTCGCGGATAATCTGCTTCATTAACTCCTTGTCTATCTTCTGGATTGTCAGCTTATTATCAAAATACCAGTAGTCGCCGCCTTGATAGGTGAATTTCAAAAAATCAACACCCGCTTCTTTGAGCTCTTTAATTCCAGCGGAAACCTGCTCGGGAGTATTGACCTCAATCGCCATCTCAGATCTTGCCCATTCGCTGTTGGAGCCGAGCGTATTGGCAGGATGCCCGTCGGGAGCCGTAAAGTTCGGACCTACTATCAATAACTCGGGACCCTGAATTTCTCCCGATCTGATTTTATCACGGAGCTTATAGATAAAATGCTTCGGCGCGTCTAAATCCTTAATAGTTGTTATGCCATACGGCAGCACATTCTCATTGAAAATCTGCGGCATTTTTTCGCCCAGAAAAACGTCGCTTTCATCTTCATTGTGACAGGAAAAGCCGCCCTGAATATGAATATGGCTGTCAATCAGACCGGGCATCAGTGTTTTGCCCGCGCCGTCAATCATCTGCACGTTTTTCTTTTGGATGGGCTGCGCGGAGATTTCCGCGATCAAGCCGTTTTTGATATAGACGTTCTGATGCTCCTGCTCTGTTCCGTCACCGACGATGACATGAACGTCATTGATTATATACTCGTCCTTTTTATTCTTTTTTGGACGGGTTAAGAATTTGATCAATAAAAAAACTAAAATACCGGTTCCGAGAACCATTTGAATAAATCCGATAAGCGGAATACCGAATATACTGGGCATATCTTTTTGCTCCTTTATTATTTGCCGAAAATTTTTCCGAAGAAATCGGAAAATTGATTCTTTGGCGGTATCGCCATTCCCTGATCCTTGTCGCCTAAAATAATCAAGGTATCTCCGGGTTTGATGTCAAAAACATCTCTCGCTTCCTTTGGAAGAACGATCTGTCCTTTTGTGCCGACGGTAACTGTCCACGCGTACTTGCCCTCAGACTTAGCCACAATATCACTCCTTCTAAAAAAAGTATGTTTTGTTAAACTTAACATACTTATGATAACAAAAAACCCTTCCTTTGTCAAGCACATTTTTATACAAATGAAAAAAGCAATTTCTATACAAATGAAAAAAGCAAGTTCGCTGCGGATTACGCCAATTATATGGATTATGACACAGTTTATCATAGAGTCACCTAAGAGAAAGAGGCTTTACCGTGCTTAAACTGATTCAATATGAAGGTGAACCGCATTCAAAGCTGAGCTTCAAATATGTTCAGCTTTTACCGTTGTACTAAGGTAGTTTAAAACAGCGTGCAAGCAGTGATTCCCTCACCGCTTGCACGCTGTAATTATGCCCATTTTTCAATTTCCTGCTTCAAAATCTCCTCCGCGTCGTTGCCGGTGATGTCGAGCATTTCGGCTTTTACCAAATGCGTGGTAGGAATACCGAAAAAATGCTTTGCAAGACTTTCAACATAGCCGTAGCTGTAGGTCGGGTCATAGGGACCGCCTGCGGTGGTGACATAATAGAGCTCCTTCGCCCTGCATAAGCCGCGCGGTAACCCGTTCTCGTCATATTCGGAGACGATTCCCGTTATATAAATGTTTTCAAAATACGTTTTCAGCACAGCCGGAAAGGAAAGATCCCAATACGGCGCGGCAATCACGATTGTGTCGGCAGAAGCGAATTGCTTAGCATATTCAAACATTCTGTCGCTGTAATCGCCGCTCTCAATCAGCGCGGTTCTTTTTTTAAGCGTTTCCTTGTCAAGCGGCTTGAGGTTTTCTTCATAGAGCTTTCGTTCCGCAAAATTGCCGCCGAGCTTTTGCAGAACCGCTCTTGCCAGTTTGTTTGTTCTGGATTCTTTTCTGACGCAGCAGTTGATGTAAAGTGTCATTCAGATACCTCCCTGTATTTCTCCAAAAGATTGTAAATCCCGTCCTCGGAAAGTACACCGCGTTTTAAGTTTTTCGGGAGCAGCCCGGCTTCGTCGTTCTCAAAGTCCTTTCGCCATTTTACGCTTTCGTAATACGCTTCCAATTCGCTGACCAAGTATTTCAGCCTGTCTGAGTTCTCACCGGCGCATAACAATTGCCGAGCCTCATTTAGATAGCTTTCGTATTTCTTGATCCGCGCAATTTGAGGTGTTTGCCAAATATAAAAGCCTGATTCGGATACTGCCTTCCGAAGCAGCGAAAGGATTTCCTTTGTCGGATGATAGACGGTTATGTATAAATCCTCCGCCTGCAGAGAAATCAGTGTATCCTCCTCGGGTATCAGCAAATCCACACATGAAACGGTCACGGCGATTGCCAAAAGTCACGGCAAAACCTCGGCTCAGATTATACTGCGCTGGCATTTGCAGGCAGGCTATATCGCCATTCCCGGTTCATCCAATCCCGACCATATCGCCGAGAATTACCGTATTTTTGACTTTGAGCTGACAGATGATGAAATGCGGCAGATCGCGGCGGTCAATAAAAATCAACGCTATGAGAATTGGTGACCGCATTTTCAAGCGCAAGAGATAATTTGCCGTTTAACTGTTATAGCTATATAGCATAAGAGTGTGCAGGCAGTTTAGTTGATCAACTGCCGTCACGCTCTTTTTGTTGTTATTATGGTTGTTGAAATTCATTCTACCGGTCGGTTTTCTGTTCCCCATGTGCATAACTGATCCAGTACCTTCATTAATGAATGACCGCGTTTTGTCAAAGTGTATTCAACCTTTGGCGGTATTTCAGGGTACATCTTTCGATTGATCAAGCCGTCACGTTCCAATTCCTTCAATGTTTGACTCAGCGTTTTGTCAGCCGCGTTACCGAGATATCGGCGCATTTCATTGAAGCGTACAGGTTCGTACTCCATTAAGCAGTAAAGAACAAAGACAGTGTGTAGCTGTATCCGGTATCGCTGAATTTTTCTTCCGATAATTTTCTTCCGTTCATAACTTACCTCAAAGTAAGTACCTAACAAAAATGCCAGTACTTGTGTTCTTTATGATGTAATGTTATCATTTTAGTTGTAAGAAGTCAATATTATTTTTACTATCAAACCCGGAGGTTATTATGATGAAAAAAGTGCTTGCTTTATTGATGTCGATCGCCCTTGTTGTTTCGCTCGCTGCCTGCGGCGGAAATATCGGCACATCAAAAGAAGGATCCAACAGCAGTAAAACCGTTGAAACCCCTGCTGCAAGCGGCAAATCGATTGTAGTATATTTTTCTCGGACAGGAGAGCAGGATAAGTTCGGCGTAATCGAGAAAGGAAATACAAAGATCGTTGCCGAGATAATCGCCGAAAAGGTCGGCACCGATACCTTTGAGATCGTACCGAAAAACGATAATTATCCGATGACATTTGACGCGCTTTGTGATGTTGCAAAAGAGGAACAGAGCAATAACGCACGTCCTGAGATAAAGGATACCGTTAAAGACTTTGACACCTACGATACCATTTATCTCGGATATCCGATCTGGTGGACAGACCTGCCGATGATTTGCTACACATTCCTTGAAAGCTACGACTTTAACGGCAAGACTATCGTTCCGTTCTGTACGCACGAAGGCTCTGCCGACGCGGACACTCAGAAAATGATTCAGGACGCTGTTCCCAAAGCCACGGTAAAGGAAGTTTTAGCTATTCGCGGTCAGGACGCTCAGAATAATCAGGATGAAGTAAAGAAGCAAATTGAAGACTGGTTGAAATGATCCGGAGGATATGATATGAAGATTTTTATTGTAGGAGCAACAGGAAGAGTTGCCAAGTGTGTCATTGATAATTTAACTGCCGAAGGTCATATCGTTTACTGCGGAAGCCGTCACGTCGAAAATGTTACTGAAACGGAATTGATAAAGCCCGTCTTTTTTGATTTGCATTTCAACAAAAACGAAATGGCGGAAATCATAAAAGATATGGACGCTGTGTATTTTCTTGCCGGTTCGCGCGGAAAAGACCTATTGCAGACAGACGCCTTCGGCGCGGTTAAGCTGATGCAGGCGTGTGAGCAGGTCGGAGTCAGGCGTTTTGTGATACTCAGTTCTATTTTCGCTTTAGAGCCTGAGAAATGGGCTGAGGAAGAATCTCTGCAAAACATCACAAATTACAATATCGCCAAGTTCTTTGCCGACAATTATCTTGTAACGAACACCGATCTTGACTATACGATCGTCCAGCCGAGCGTTCTCAAAGAGGAAGAAGGCACAGACAAAATCGAAATCAATCCCGAGCACGACGGCAGCAACCCGATCCCCGATGTGGCAAAGGTGCTGTCAAGTGTTCTGACAATGGAAAACACCTACAAAAAGGTCATTAAAATGCGTTCAGGTGATACGCCTATCGCCGGCGCGTTATCAAATATTTAAGCGAGGTAATGAAAATGAAAAAATCTTTAGGTTCCTTCCCGGGCGTTTATCCGATGCCTGTACTGATGGTAGCCGCATACGATGAAAACGGCAGGGTGAATGTGATGAACGCCGCGTGGGGTATGATCTGCGCTATGGATAAGATCGCGCTGTTCATAGATGAGGATCACAAGACCACACAGAATCTGCTGAAAACAAGAGCCTTCACCGTAAGCATCGCCGACAAGGAGCATATGGACGTTGCGGATTTCTTCGGGATTGCCACAGGCAACAAGATGGCTGACAAGTTTGAGAGAACAGGCTATCACGCGGTTAAAAGCGATGTTGTCAACGCACCGGTTATCGATGAATTCCCCTATGTAATGGAATGTGAGCTTGCCGAGGTGATCAACACCGAGAATATGTACGCGATCGTCGGCAAGATCGTCGATACAAAAGCCGAAGAAAGCATCCTTGACGAAAATGATAAGGTCGAGGTCGAAAAGCTGCAGGCTCTTATCTTCGACCAGTTCAAGCACGGCTACTATGTCAGCGGAGAAAAGGCAGGCAAGGCTTGGAACGCAGGCAAGGACTTGATGAAATAATCTCCCGAAAATAAACCAACAGCTTCCGCAGAAAGTTTGCGGAAGCTGTTATGTATATCAGGTATTTACCAACGCCGCGCCCTTTTGGAACGCCTTTTGACATTCAAGGGGAAACACGGTTTCATGGCGGCGCTGTTTTTCTTCGGGATTGAACATCGTCCATTCCCAGTCGGTTTTGCTGTAGTCCTTAAGCTGTAGAGTGTTGCCGCTGATAAGAGTTTCGGTAGGACCGATAAAGCGGCTCAGCGTTTGCTGATAATTTTGAACCAAATGATGATACATCGTGTCGGGCGCGTTGCTCGTCATAATCAGCAAAACAGGAATCTGCTGCTCGTTGCAGCAGGGCGTTTCGAGATTGTATGTCAAATTCTGAAAAATCAAACGCTCATACAACGCGCGGAATGAAGCCGTCATCTCGGAAAGATAATTCGGTGAGCCGATAATCAAGCCGTCCGCCTCGCGAATCGCGTCAAGCACAGGTTTAAGACCGTCGCGCAAAACGCAGCTGCCCTTGTGAGCTTCCTTTTTACAGCCGAAGCATGACACACAGCCGGTGTATTTTTCCAAGCGGAACAAATCGAATTTCTGCACCTCCGCTCCTTGCGCCTGAGCACCCTTTACCGCTTCGTTAATCAAGGTGTCAGTATTCCAACCCTTTCGCGGCCCGGCGTTGACCGCCACAATCTTTTTGCTCATTTCAAAACCTCTTTCCGTGATTTGTTCTGCTTTTATCATAGCATAATCGGTTGCAAAATTCCAGAGAATTTTGTTAAAAAACATTGACTTGAATTTGCCTTTATGATAAACTGAAAACAGCAAATAGGCGTAGTATTTTAAATTTAACGCATTGTTTTCAGTTGTTTATTACCGTTTATGCAAGTGAACCTTAGTAAACACAGGTTGACAAAGATTTGAATTTAATTTACCTTGTCTGACAAAGCTTTGCTTTCCCGGGGAGCAGTGCATCTTGTCAGCATTTTACGCCTTTTTGTAAATTTACAGAAAGGTGATTTTTTTATGAACAAAGAAGATTTAAGAGAGATTCAGAATAAGATATGCTATCCGTTCAACAATACCGATTTATTGCAACAAGCGTTTGTAAGGCGTTCTTATTCTCAGGAAAACGGCGGCGAGGATAATGAGGTTTTGGAGTTTATCGGTGACAAGGTACTTGATTTCATCATTGTAAAGCTGATTTCCGAGGAATATGGGGATTTTGCCGAAAACTATGAGGATTATGATGAAAACGAGGATTTTAATGAATATGTTTCCGATTACCGCGAAAACAAACTGACGGAAATGAAACGGTTGTTAGTGGAAGGAAAAACTTTGGCTAAAAGAATTGATATGCTCGGCTTTTCAAAATATCTAATCTTAGGCAAAGGCGATATTAAAAACAAAGTATACCGCAACGATTCGGCAAAAGAGGATTTGTTCGAAGCAATTTTAGGCGCAGTTGCTCTTGATTCCAATTGGGACATTCCGACACTTGAAGAAGTGGTTGACCGCATGCTTGATCCATACAGTTATATCTCTGATGATATTGAAGATCAATATATTTCGATAGTTCAAGACTGGTCAATTAAAAACTGCGGAAGATATCCAGACTTTATTTGCGAAGATAATAAAAACTATAATCATTCTATTTCGAGTTTTTATGTTAATACAAACAACCGCTGTAAATGTACACTTATTCTTGATGATGAAACAACATTTATTGAATACGGAGATACGTTTAGCGAGACACGAAGAAACGCAGCAAAGGCAGCATATGATTATCTTTACGATAATGACTTGCTCTATTCTATCAAAGATGAAATCGAGGAACCAAGCGAATCAATGGCAATCAATCAGTTGGAAACACTGTCAAGGCGCGGCTATTTTGACCTGCCGAAATACAAATACACCGAAAGTCATGATAAGAACGGAAACCCTAAATGGCAAGTAACATGTATGATTGACGACTTCGATAAGGTGTTCAACGCAACATCAACTTCAAAAAAAACAGCAAAGAAAAAAGCAGCGTTCAAAATGCTGAACTATATTTTGGAAAATTATGACGAGGAGGAATAACTATGTTTTTTGATATTTTTAATGGCAAATTCGGTTTTGAGATGTCAGATAATTTGGGTATGGATTCCGACGGAAATATGATGATGCGCGTGGGCGACAACATGGCGATGGATATGGACTCGGGCGAAATGCATATGGTATCCGGTTGGGATGACGATGATGATAATGATAACTTTGGTTTTCGCTCGTCGTGGAATGATGACGACGATTGGTAAAAATCCATAAGTACAAACAGAGCGTGTCGGCGGTTTATCTGCCTGCACGCTCTTTTACTTTTTTCAATCAAAAATCAAGTCCGAAAGATTTATTATTTTTGCTCCAACGCTTTCCGCGTATCGAAGCGTTTGATACGCGCCGCCGCTCTTATGCGTAACGCAGAAAACGCAAAAATCGGAACGGTCAACCATCGCTCTGTTTCGTATTTGAATAGCTGATTTCGGATGAGCGTTGGCAGATTGTTCGCAAACTTCAACAGAATCGTAGTAGTTATCATAACTTTCTTTATTCTTGAGATAATCCGCTTTCAGATAAGGCATAACCCAAATGACGGAGCAGTTTGCCGAATCAAATCGCTTTTTGCAACGAAGGATTGCAGAGGTTACTAGGAGGTCAAACTCGCCTTCGCGCCCGACGAGGAACTCAACATATTCGTGCTCATTGAGTAGCTTGTCAACAAGCACTTCGACTTTTTGCTCAACTGCCGTAAATTTATCTACCTGCCTATGCCCGAAAAAACATACCGTATAAACTGAAAACATAACATTCTCCTTTGTGGGATATATCGTAAATTATAACACATATTATTAATAATTGCGATATATCCCACACGATTTATCGCACATTTTTGTAGAATTAAATTACGATAAATCGCAAAGGAGAAGGCTATGAGAACAAAAGAAGCTGTCGCGCAGCGCATTTTGGAGCTGTGCCGTGAGAGAAAAATCGCTGTCAATGCCCTTGCAAATATTTCTGGCGTGTCGCCGTCAACCATATACAGTATGCTCAACCAAAAGAGCCAGAACCCGGGCGTGGTGTCTATCAAGAAACTATGCGACGGTTTTGAAATCACCGTCCGAGAGTTCTTTGACAGCCCGCTGTTTGATGAAACAGAACAAGAGATAAAATAAAACGAGCTATCCGATACATTTCGGGTAGCTCATTTTTTGTGACGCTGTAATCAAAGAAAACGATTATGAAAAAAGGTCTGGACTTTTTCGATTTTTGTGGTATTCTGTTGTGCTTGAAGGAGGTGTCTGCATGGACACAATCAGAGAGCTGTACTACGGCAACATCAATCCCAGCGAGCGCGATATTAATCCGGACAGCGAGAACGACAGGCTTGAAAAACTGGTTCTCCGCCATGAAGCGCAGCTTCAAAAGATTCTGAATGAAAGCGAGGCGGAAATTTTCGGCAAACTGAAAGACGTATGGGCAGAGCTTAATTGTCTGAACGAACGTGATTGCTTTATCAACGGTTTCCGGTTGGGAGTTAGGCTGACTGTAGAATCACTGCTGACAGAATAAGAAAACGCAGCTCTTTAGGGCTGTGTTTTTTGTGCCTTGTTGCGCCGAAAATCGCCCTGTGTGCGGTTTGTCGCGAAAAATAAGGAAAGTACCCGAACAAGGACATTTTCGCGGTGTCGGCTGTTTTTGAGCGGTTTGCAAAATAAAATATAAATTTCATCTCTCATTTTTGAAAAGAATTTGAGAGATGAATTGATTTTTGAGAGATGAAGTGCTTTTTAAAAAGAAATATTGACTTCTTATAACAGAATAGCTACTGGCAGAATGAAAAACGCAGCTCTGAATGGGCTGCGTTTTTACGCCTTGTTGCGCCGAAAATCGCCCTGTGTGCTGTTTGTTGCGAAAAATAAGGAAAGTACCCGAGCAATGACATTTTCGCGGTGTCAGCGGTTCTTGAGCGAGTTTTAAAATATGACTGTCAATCAAAGAAAAGCAGTCTGTCAAGCAATAATAATAATAATTAAATATTGCGATTATCATTAGAAATTATAATACAGAATTGCATTGTCCTTTAAACGGTACAATCTGTTTGAGATAATATAGATGTAAGCATCCTAAATTGACAAAGTGAAGTTAACGTTTTAAGGGAAAATTTGGAGAGTTAGCGAAAGCTCACCTTGACAAAAGTGCAGGGTATATATTTGGATATTTCCAGATTTTCGGAGCCTTTTAACGCAGTCACCGCCCTAAGGCGGCTTGACCTTGACGGGTTGGTGAGAAAAATGCTACACTCGTCATTTTGAAGGCGAAAACGTTTGGATATTTCCGAGTTTCCGTCGCCTTCAAAAACTTTTCAGCATTTTTCTCAGCGTTCAGTCAAGGTTGACGGTCGGTGTGGTAGAATGATTTCGGTTACTGCCTGCGGAAAGCAGGTAATTATGAGCAGAATCAATTTATCACAAAGAATCATTATTGAAAGTGGAATTTATCAACGACTTTCATTAACCGAAATTGCCCGTAGAATAGGCGTATCGAGAGCATCGGTTTCTAAAGAAATTCGGATGAACCGAACTCCTGCCAAAGGATCTAAGCCGCACGGAAATGACTGCCGGTTTGCCAACGAATGCGAGGAAAAGAATCTTTGCTGCAACTTTGACTGCAAACGCAAATGTGTTTGGTGCTTTGACTTTAATTGCAGAGAGCTTTGCAACAAGTACGACAACTCCCCCTGCTCTGTTCTCCAAAAGCCGCCGTATGTTTGCAATGTTTGTTCCCGCCGCAGGAATTGCAAATGCGACCGGTTTTACTACATGGCGAACCAAGCCGACGCGATGTCCAAAAAGCGTTATTCCAAGGCGCGAAAGAAAACCCACGCAGACGAGGATGAGCTGAAACGCATTGACTCAATTGTTTCCCCACTGATTCGCAAAGGACAGCCGATTTCGCATATCTATGCGGAACACGGCGATGAAATCGGCGTTTCACCGCGCACCTTGTACCGTTACATTGACATGGGTTGTTTGAAGGTCAACAACTTTGATTTGCGCAGGAAGGTTTCTTACAAGCAGAGAAAAAAGAAGCGTGAAGAATCTGAGGCGTTTCAAAACCAGAAGTTCAGACAGACGCGAACCTACCTTGATTTTGTGAAATATATGGAGAAGCACCCTGATATCAACGTTGTTGAGATGGACACGGTCAAAGGATGCCGGGAACAGGGAAAACGGATGCTGACGCTGCTGTTTCGCAAGACGAATCTGATGCTGATTATGCTGATGAGGGACGGCAAGGCGGCAACGGTTGTGGAACAGTTTGACTACCTGACAAGCCTTGTCGGGGTGGAAAATTTTCGCAAAATTTTCCCGGTTATCCTGACTGACAACGGCAGTGAGTTCAAGTACACACAGGAGCTTGAAAAGACGGATCAGGGCGTTCAGAGGACACGTTTGTTTTACTGTGATCCGCAGGCGTCTTGGCAAAAGGCTCAGCTTGAAAAGAACCACGAATATATACGCTATGTTCTGCGTAAAGGCAAAAGCTTCAACCCTTACACACAGGACGATATGGTGCTTTTGATGAACCATATTAACAGCACCAGACGGGAAAAGCTCGGGGGCAAATCTCCATTTGAAGCGGAAGATCGAAAGGAAGTAAAGCTTCTTCTGAAAATGCTGGGGTTACACGCGATTCCCTCCGATGAGGTCAATCTCAATCCCACATTATTAACAAAGTAAATTAACGATTTTGCGGGCAGTGACCGGCTATATTGCTTGAAAAGGCAGGTCGGTTTCACTTTGACAAAATCGAGAGGCGGTCTGTCAGCTTTGCTATGCACTGATGATTGCCACATTAAGTAAAACCAGCTTCGTTTCCGCGTTTTGAACGTCGAAACAGGCTCAAATTTCAATCAGCTTGGACGAAATTGACCGCTAACGTGTTTTTACCTTAGCTTCACTTTTTCATTCAAGCTAGATGTAAGCATCCTAAATTGACAAAGTGAAGTTAACGTTTTAAGGGAAAATTTGGAGAGTTAGCGAAAGCTCACCTTGACAAAAGTGCAGGGTATATATTTGGATATTTCCAGATTTTCGGAGCCTTTTAACGCAGTCACCGCCCTAAGGCGGCTTGACCTTGACGGGTTGGTGAGAAAAATGCTACACTCGTCATTTTGAAGGCGAAAACGGTTGGATATTTCCGAGTTCCCGTCGCCTTCAAAAACTTTTCAGCATTTTTCTCAGCGTTCAGTCAAGGTTGACGGTTGGCGTGGTAGAATGATTTCGGTTACTGCCTGCGGAAAGCAGGTAATTATGAGCAGAATCAATTTATCACAAAGAATCATTATTGAAAGCGGAATTTATCAGCGATTGAATTTAACTGAAATTGCAAATAAGATCGGCATGTCAGTTACTGCGGTTTCCAACGAAATCAAGCTGAACCGAACTCCCGCCAAAGGATCTAAGCCGCACGGAAATGACTGCCGGTTTGCCAACGAATGCGAGGAAAAGAATCTTTGCTGCAACTTTGACTGCAAACGCAAATGTGTCTGGTGCTTTGACTTTAATTGCAGAGAACTTTGCAACAAGTACGACAACTCCCTTTGCTCTGTTCTCCAAAAGCCGCCGTATGTTTGCAATGTTTGTTCCCGCCGCAGGAATTGCAAATGCGACAGGTTTTACTACATGGCGAACCAAGCCGACGCGATGTCCAAAAAGCGTTATTCCAAGGCGCGAAAGAAAACTCACGCAAACAAGGACGAGTTGAAACGTATTGACTCGATTGTTTCCCCGCTGATTCGCAAAGGACAGCCGATTTCGCATATCTATGCGGAACACGGCGATGAAATCGGCGTTTCACCGCGCACCTTGTACCGTTACATTGACATGGGTTGTTTAAAGGTCAACAACTTTGATTTGCGCAGGAAGGTTTCTTACAAGCAGAGAAAAAAGAAGCGTGAAGAATCTGAGGCGTTTCAAAACCAGAAGTTCAGACAGACGCGAACCTACCTTGATTTTGTGAAATATATGGAGAAGCACCCTGATATTAACGTTGTTGAGATGGACACGGTTAAAGGATGCCGGGAGCAGGGAAAACGGATGCTGACGCTGCTGTTTCGCAAGACGAATTTGATGCTGATTATGCTGATGAGGGACGGCAAGGCGGCAACGGTTGTGGAACAGTTCGACTACCTGACAAGCCTTGTCGGGGTGGAAAACTTCCGCAAAATTTTCCCGGTTATCCTGACTGACAACGGCAGTGAGTTCAAGTACACACAGGAGCTTGAAAAGACGGATCAGGGCGAGCGAAGGACACGTTTATTTTACTGTGATCCGCAGGCATCTTGGCAAAAGGCTCAGCTTGAAAAGAACCACGAATATATCCGCTATGTTCTGCGTAAGGGCAAAAGCTTCAACCCTTACACACAGGACGATATGGTGCTTATGATGAACCATATTAACAGCACCAGACGGGAAAAGCTCGGGGGCAAATCTCCATTTGAAGCGGAAGATCGAAAGGAAGTAAAGCTTCTTCTGAAAATGCTGGGGTTACACGCGATCCCCTCTGATGAGGTCAATCTCAATCCCACATTATTAACAAAGTAATTTTACGATTTTGCGGGCAGTGACCGGCTATATTGTTTGAAATGGCAGGTCGGTTTCACTTTGACAAAATCGAGAGGCGGTCTGTCAGCTTTGCTATGCACTGATGATTGCCACATTAAGTAAAACCAGCTTCGTTTCCGCGTTTTGAACGTCGAAACTGGCTCAAATTTCAATCAGCTTGGACGAAATTGACTGCTAACGTGTTTTTACCTTAGCTTCACTTTTTCATTCAAGCTAGATGTAAGCATCCCTAAATTGACAAAGTGAAGTTAACGTTTTAAGGGAAAATTTGGAGAGTTAGCGAAAGCTCACCTTGACAAAAGTGCAGGGTATATATTTGGATATTTCCAGATTTTCGGAGCCTTTTAACGCAGTCACCGCCCTAAGGCGGCTTGACCTTGACGGGTTGGTGAGAAAAATGCTACACTCGTCATTTTGAAGGCGAAAACGTTTGGATATTTCCGAGTTTCCGTCGCCTTCAAAAACTTTTCAGCATTTTTCTCAGCGTTCAGTCAAGGTTGACGGTCGGTGTGGTAGAATGATTTCGGTTACTGCCTGCGGAAAGCAGGTAATTATGAGCAGAATCAATTTATCACAAAGAATCATTATTGAAAGTGGAATTTATCAACGACTTTCATTAACCGAAATTGCCCGTAGAATAGGCGTATCGAGAGCATCGGTTTCTAAAGAAATTCGGATGAACCGAACTCCTGCCAAAGGATCTAAGCCGCACGGAAATGACTGCCGGTTTGCCAACGAATGCGAGGAAAAGAATCTTTGCTGCAACTTTGACTGCAAACGCAAATGTGTTTGGTGCTTTGACTTTAATTGCAGAGAGCTTTGCAACAAGTACGACAACTCCCCCTGCTCTGTTCTCCAAAAGCCGCCGTATGTTTGCAATGTTTGTTCCCGCCGCAGGAATTGCAAATGCGACCGGTTTTACTACATGGCGAACCAAGCCGACGCGATGTCCAAAAAGCGTTATTCCAAGGCGCGAAAGAAAACCCACGCAGACGAGGATGAGCTGAAACGCATTGACTCAATTGTTTCCCCACTGATTCGCAAAGGACAGCCGATTTCGCATATCTATGCGGAACACGGCGATGAAATCGGCGTTTCACCGCGCACCTTGTACCGTTACATTGACATGGGTTGTTTGAAGGTCAACAACTTTGATTTGCGCAGGAAGGTTTCTTACAAGCAGAGAAAAAAGAAGCGTGAAGAATCTGAGGCGTTTCAAAACCAGAAGTTCAGACAGACGCGAACCTACCTTGATTTTGTGAAATATATGGAGAAGCACCCTGATATCAACGTTGTTGAGATGGACACGGTCAAAGGATGCCGGGAACAGGGAAAACGGATGCTGACGCTGCTGTTTCGCAAGACGAATCTGATGCTGATTATGCTGATGAGGGACGGCAAGGCGGCAACGGTTGTGGAACAGTTTGACTACCTGACAAGCCTTGTCGGGGTGGAAAATTTTCGCAAAATTTTCCCGGTTATCCTGACTGACAACGGCAGTGAGTTCAAGTACACACAGGAGCTTGAAAAGACGGATCAGGGCGTTCAGAGGACACGTTTGTTTTACTGTGATCCGCAGGCGTCTTGGCAAAAGGCTCAGCTTGAAAAGAACCACGAATATATACGCTATGTTCTGCGTAAAGGCAAAAGCTTCAACCCTTACACACAGGACGATATGGTGCTTTTGATGAACCATATTAACAGCACCAGACGGGAAAAGCTCGGGGGCAAATCTCCATTTGAAGCGGAAGATCGAAAGGAAGTAAAGCTTCTTCTGAAAATGCTGGGGTTACACGCGATTCCCTCCGATGAGGTCAATCTCAATCCCACATTATTAACAAAGTAAATTAACGATTTTGCGGGCAGTGACCGGCTATATTGCTTGAAAAGGCAGGTCGGTTTCACTTTGACAAAATCGAGAGGCGGTCTGTCAGCTTTGCTATGCACTGATGATTGCCACATTAAGTAAAACCAGCTTCGTTTCCGCGTTTTGAACGTCGAAACAGGCTCAAATTTCAATCAGCTTGGACGAAATTGACCGCTAACGTGTTTTTACCTTAGCTTCACTTTTTCATTCAAGCTAGATGTAAGCATCCTAAATTGACAAAGTGAAGTTAACGTTTTAAGGGAAAATTTGGAGAGTTAGCGAAAGCTCACCTTGACAAAAGTGCAGGGTATATATTTGGATATTTCCAGATTTTCGGAGCCTTTTAACGCAGTCACCGCCCTAAGGCGGCTTGACCTTGACGGGTTGGTGAGAAAAATGCTACACTCGTCATTTTGAAGGCGAAAACGTTTGGATATTTCCGAGTTTCCGTCGCCTTCAAAAACTTTTCAGCATTTTTCTCAGCGTTCAGTCAAGGTTGACGGTCGGTGTGGTAGAATGATTTCGGTTACTGCCTGCGGAAAGCAGGTAATTATGAGCAGAATCAATTTATCACAAAGAATCATTATTGAAAGTGGAATTTATCAACGACTTTCATTAACCGAAATTGCCCGTAGAATAGGCGTATCGAGAGCATCGGTTTCTAAAGAAATTCGGATGAACCGAACTCCTGCCAAAGGATCTAAGCCGCACGGAAATGACTGCCGGTTTGCCAACGAATGCGAGGAAAAGAATCTTTGCTGCAACTTTGACTGCAAACGCAAATGTGTTTGGTGCTTTGACTTTAATTGCAGAGAGCTTTGCAACAAGTACGACAACTCCCCCTGCTCTGTTCTCCAAAAGCCGCCGTATGTTTGCAATGTTTGTTCCCGCCGCAGGAATTGCAAATGCGACCGGTTTTACTACATGGCGAACCAAGCCGACGCGATGTCCAAAAAGCGTTATTCCAAGGCGCGAAAGAAAACCCACGCAGACGAGGATGAGCTGAAACGCATTGACTCAATTGTTTCCCCACTGATTCGCAAAGGACAGCCGATTTCGCATATCTATGCGGAACACGGCGATGAAATCGGCGTTTCACCGCGCACCTTGTACCGTTACATTGACATGGGTTGTTTGAAGGTCAACAACTTTGATTTGCGCAGGAAGGTTTCTTACAAGCAGAGAAAAAAGAAGCGTGAAGAATCTGAGGCGTTTCAAAACCAGAAGTTCAGACAGACGCGAACCTACCTTGATTTTGTGAAATATATGGAGAAGCACCCTGATATCAACGTTGTTGAGATGGACACGGTCAAAGGATGCCGGGAACAGGGAAAACGGATGCTGACGCTGCTGTTTCGCAAGACGAATCTGATGCTGATTATGCTGATGAGGGACGGCAAGGCGGCAACGGTTGTGGAACAGTTTGACTACCTGACAAGCCTTGTCGGGGTGGAAAATTTTCGCAAAATTTTCCCGGTTATCCTGACTGACAACGGCAGTGAGTTCAAGTACACACAGGAGCTTGAAAAGACGGATCAGGGCGTTCAGAGGACACGTTTGTTTTACTGTGATCCGCAGGCGTCTTGGCAAAAGGCTCAGCTTGAAAAGAACCACGAATATATACGCTATGTTCTGCGTAAAGGCAAAAGCTTCAACCCTTACACACAGGACGATATGGTGCTTTTGATGAACCATATTAACAGCACCAGACGGGAAAAGCTCGGGGGCAAATCTCCATTTGAAGCGGAAGATCGAAAGGAAGTAAAGCTTCTTCTGAAAATGCTGGGGTTACACGCGATTCCCTCCGATGAGGTCAATCTCAATCCCACATTATTAACAAAGTAAATTAACGATTTTGCGGGCAGTGACCGGCTATATTGCTTGAAAAGGCAGGTCGGTTTCACTTTGACAAAATCGAGAGGCGGTCTGTCAGCTTTGCTATGCACTGATGATTGCCACATTAAGTAAAACCAGCTTCGTTTCCGCGTTTTGAACGTCGAAACAGGCTCAAATTTCAATCAGCTTGGACGAAATTGACCGCTAACGTGTTTTTACCTTAGCTTCACTTTTTCATTCAAGCTAAATGTAAACTATTTCATCAAAATTATTGATAAAACGAGGGAGTGCAATAAAGATGTGTAAAGTAACAGTAACTCGACCGCAGTGCCCTAAATGTGGTTCAAGAAATATAGCGGAAATCCGGTGGGGACGACAGAATATAACTGACGAATTATTGGAGAAAGAAGAAAGGGGTGAGGTTAAATTGGCAGGTTGCTTCTTGCCAAAGGACAGTAAAAATTGGCATTGCAATGAATGTGGTTTTGAGTTTGGAAAAACCGGGTTTGATGAAATTGTACGATTCAACAAAAAGAAAAAGCCAAAGCATATAGCTGCACACGCGCATTCGTTTATGAACTACACCGAGATTACTCAAAGTGAGAAGTGTGGTTGCTTCTACTGCTTGCACGTCTTTCCGAATAACATGATTTCTGAATGGATTGATGATAACCCGAATGAACCGACTGCGCTATGTCCTTATTGTCTTATAGACAGTGTTATCGGAGAAAAATCGGGGTATCCGATTACAGAGGATTTTTTGAAAGAAATGCGTGATTACTGGTTTGATGAATACTAATATTTCAGAAAAGGAGTTTTGATTATGGGAACAATGAAAATTATTGGAAAAGCAGAGAGGAAATTTAAATGCGATAGGATGACCATTGACATTCGTGTGATTGCCGATGAACCTACGCATGACAGAGCCGTTCACAAATGTATGAACGATTCAGAAGCGCTATTAAATGATCTTCAATCGAGCGGTATCGAGCTAAGTCAGATTATGCTGAATAATCACTCAGTATCAACAAGGCACTACGATGCCAAGCCATATATTGAAGCGGAAAGAGCAATCCGGATCGAGGCTTCGTATGATATGAAGTTGATTAATCATATTACGGATCTGATTGAGGAAAATCATTATAACGCTGATATTGATACTGAATTCAGCGTTTCAAATTTAGCGGATATCCATCAGCAACTCATAGAAGAGGCGTTTAAGGATTCCAGAAAAAAGGCAGATGCGATTGCTTCTCTGACAGGACAAAAGGTCTCGGGAATTGATAAAGTTATTGTCGGGGACGAGTATGACGATGACTATTTGGTCGAATGCGAGTTGAAGGAAACCCGTTTTATTTGCAGAGAAAAAGCATCACGCGCATCAGACAATTTATCAGCAACCGACATTGAAGAGAGTGAAACTGTCACGGTAATTTGGGCTCTTGAATAATAAAATAAAAAAATATTTTTGTTTACGCTAATCCCTTGTACTACATTTTCGGAATTTTGTTGTATGTGATTTTTTGATATGATATTCTTGAAGTATGAATATCGGAACAAGCTTTGCAAATCAAACAGTTTAACCAGAGAGGAGATGATCATATGGTACCGAGAAATTATCATCCACTAAATACGAGAAAAATAATGTATAAATTGCAGAAATCGAAAATGAATACAGAAAACGATTCTTCAGCTAAAACTTCTCAGATTTTTTCAGATTATTACCGTCGCAGGCAGAGCTTAATGGACAACCCTCATAACAAGTTTGCATTTTCGCGTGAGAAAAGAATAATACATGATAGGGAATGCCACTTGGTTAAACGCATCCCGGATGAACAGTTTGAGATGCTAACAGAGTTTGATGAAGAGATGGCACCCTGTTCGGCTTGTTACCGGCGTATGCTGATTCGTTCAGCCTTTGTTAATCAACATCGAAAAATCGGTCTTTATGTTAAGTTTTTTGATAAGATTGGTTGCGGAAATAGGAAACTGAAAAAGCTACTTTTCAAAACGGATACCCAATTGATTGATGTGGGGATTGACGACTTAACAATAAAAGTAAATGAAGATACTTGGTTCCTTCAAATTTGTAACGACGTGCTTGATTTATATCATAATAATTATTCTGTGAATGATGATTTTACTCGTACCTTTACGTCAGGTTACCATCTTCAAAACGTATATAAAAACCCGAAGTACTTTAGTTGTGCAATTTCTGAGATAATGACTTATTCTTGGAATGTACATATGCAGAACAGCAAGGGAAGTGCAGGCGTTACCTATTTTGAAGAGTTGAAATCAAAATTTAATACAGTAAATAATTACAAACAAGTGAAGGAAAGCCAGTATCACGCAACTTTTCACTTTTTGGATTATAATTATCAAGCAATCCAATTTATAGCAGCTGAAGATATTATTTTCAATATAAGAGGACAGCTGGATTGTGATTTTATAGGACGCGATGAACCGTATAGTCTGTTCCAGTGCCGAGTTAAAAAGAGCGATGTTCCTGCTTTTAAACACGCAATGAAGTTACTCAAAGACCGCGCCTATTCTGCAAAAGAGTATGAATATATCGAAGCATGCCAATTATTATAAAACTGAGAGGAGGTAAAAGTATATGACTAAGAAAGAAATTGCAAGATTGATCGAGTGGCTGAAGATAAAAGGTAAATCGGATGAAGAAATCGATCATTGCATCAGCTATATAACTACCGGAAAAGAATCATCTGATTTAATCGAAATGATTAATGAAAAATAAGACTGAGATTAGGAACAGTTGATTAAAGGATATGATTTGACAAGGAGGTTTGGGTATGAAAATTATAGATACTACCTGTCATAATTGTGGCGCGAATTTACATATTGATGCGGATCGCCAATCAGCATATTGCGAATACTGCGGCGCACAGCTATTGATTGATGATGAGGTACAGCACCTCCAAATTGACAACGCCGAAAGTGCCGGATATGCGTTTGAAAAAGGACGTCAGCGAGCTCAAACCGAGGCACAGACACAGCGGCATTATACAAGAAAACCTCAGCCTGCGCCCAAGAAGAAAAGTAAGATGGTTTGGTGGGTGCTTGGATGGATATTTATTTTTCCGATTCCGCTGACTATTATTATATCACGCAACAAAAAACTGAAAACAGGTGCAAAGATAGGAATTATAGTTGCAGCGTGGCTTGTTTATCTAATGATAGGAATAATCGGCAATGTTGCAAAGAGTGACGAACAAGCTGAACCGACATCATCACAGACAAGCTATTCGGTACAGGCGACTGAAAGCACAAATTGAATTAGAATTCAGAATTGATGAAACAGTTGATGTAACAGATAAGAATTTGACAAATGAAAGGAAGAAAAAGCTATGGTAGAAACAACAATCAAAATCACAATTAGATTCCGCGAGGGTGCGGATGTCCAAGATGAGGCGTACCGTTTCAGGCAGGTTTTCGTTAAGCACAACATTGTGCTGAAGGAGGAGACTTATACCAAAAACAGCGTTACTTATACCATTGAATGCACAGTATCCAGTATAGGAGCAATCACATCTTTGCTCGATAATAAGAGTTTGGACGTTGATGATGCTGTCGTAGATATCACGCTTAGTCAGGATCAGCAAATGATTCCCATCGTAGGAACTGTGAAAGCCTAACAGAGAAATGACAATTTTTATTGAGGAGGTGCTGTTATGTCCAATCATGATGATTTTATAGATGAATATATTGAATACAGGATTTTTGAGGAATCTATGAAAGAGTCCGGTAGAGGAAATTTGCGTAAGTCCAAGAAGGGTTCCGGCTGTGGAACAACAGTAGTGATAATTGTTCTTGTGATTATTGTTCTGGCTGTCTTTGGTTCATGCAGCAAGAGCAATCAAAAATCATACTCGTCCAATTTGTATAGGAGGTCGTACAGCTCCTCTTCAAGTTCATATTCCGGTAATGCTTCAAAATCCGGCAGTTCAGATTCTTCATACGTTAGTAAAACCGAGCCATCTGATGTTCAACCTACTACCAAAAAGAATAATTATAAATCAAGTGCCTCGAAGTCAAAGCCCAGCAAATCCAAGGATGAATTCAGTGCAAAGGACTATGTGGACGCGGATGATTTCTACTATGACCATTATGATGATTTTTATGATTATGAGGATGCGGAGGATTATTGGGAGGAGCATAATGGTGATTGATGACGATGACTACAAAAAAACTTCTGAATTACACGAATTGTATTATAACCGCTCAAGCTGCCCAATTGTTTCTGATGAAAGGATTACTCAACTTTCGGAAACTGAGCTCGCGGATTTGTTTTCAGAAGTTAGCAACAAAAGTAGTATGTACATGCATATGGTTGATGAAGATCCGAAATATAAAGCCATCTTTCAATCATATTATACTTTATATATCAAACTTAAAGACCGTATCTTATGGGTTCTGAAAAAAACAAATAACGGAGATATAAAATCTAAACCATACCACGATGCAGTAAAACCGTTTATGGAAAGCAATGGATATAGAGATGGTAGAGGCTGGTGGATCAAAATGGATTAATCATTCAGAAAAATTGTAATGAAGTATCCGAAATGTGGAAGTAAAAACAGAAGTCCAACGTAGGATGAGAAAGAATCAGCGAATAAAATTTAATTTATGAAGACCAAGGAGAATTCTGTATAGGATTATTTGACCCAATTGATTGGGATGGAGATGGCAAACATGATGTTTTTATGACGATGATGATTGGGAAAGAGAAAAAACATACTGATAATCTAAATAAAATAGTTGAGTTGTAGCGGTTTTTTTGCTATAATATTACCATATGAATTTTAATGGGTGAAAATATGGCAAAACAGGTAAAATCAAAAAAGCGTGTTGCCGATCATGGTGAGGTGTTTACCGCCGAACGCGAAGTCAAGGCTATGTGTGATTTAGTGGCGGACGAATGTCTGCGGATAGATTCAAGATTCTTGGAACCGGCTGTTGGCGAGGGTGTTTTCCTTGCGGAGGTGCTTACCCGCAAACTGTCGGTGGTAAAAGAAAAATACAAAAAAAGCGCGTATGATTACGAGCGAAATGCTATTCTTGCGCTGACAAGTATTTACGGCGTTGATATTCTTGCCGACAACGCGCAAGTGTGTCGTGACAAGTTGTTCGCGTTATGGAATGAGGAGTACACCGCTGCCTGTAAAAAAGAGGCAAGCGATGAAGCACGCGAAGCTGCTAAATACATCTTGAAAACCAACATCATCTGCGGTAATGCATTAAGTTTGATGTGTGTAGATGAAAACCAACAGGACACCGATGAACCGATTATTTTTGCGGAATGGACATTCCCGTTCAATGACGCGAGAATAAAACGCAGAGATTTTCGATTGGATGTTCTTTTGAAAGAAAACACCGAAGATCAATACTATGCCGAACAGTTCAGTTTGTTTGGCGATGACGCAATGGGGCTTGAAAATTGGATGATAGATCCCGTGACGCATGAAAAGGTGCCGAAGCCTATCAGGGAATATACTTTGATACACTACAGGAGGTTGACGGAAAATGGCTGACAACAGTTTATTTGGGAATATATATACTCCGGATGTTTTGACATGTATTGCAAACCTTTCCAATGACGAAGTGTTCACGCCACCAAGCGTAGCAAATGCGATGCTTGATATGCTGCCGCAGGAGTTGTTTGAAAATCCGGATACAACATTCTTGGATCCCGCCTGTAAAAGCGGCGTGTTCCTTCGTGAAATAGCTGTCAGGCTAATCAAAGGGCTTGAGTGGCAGATTCCTGATTTACAGGAACGTCTTGATCATATTTTTCACAAGCAACTTTATGGTATTGCCATTACCGAGTTGACAAGCCTGCTCTCACGCAGAAGCCTTTATTGCTCCAAGTACCCGAACAGCGAGTATTCTGTCAGTAAGTTTGATGATGCACAGGGTAATATCCGTTACAAGCGAATAAATCATCATTGGCAGAACGGCAAGTGCGTATTTTGCGGCGCCTCAAGTGGACAATACGAGCGTGGAGATGACCTTGAAACTCATGCTTATGAGTGGATTCATATGGTTAAACCGGAGGAGATTTTTAATATGAAGTTTGATGTAATAATAGGTAACCCACCATACCAACTTAGTGATTCAGGTGCGTTTGCAAGTGCATCACCTATCTATCATAAATTTGTAAGTCAGTCAAAAAAACTAAATCCAAAGTTTTTGTCAATGATTATTCCTTCGCGCTGGTTTGCAGGAGGAAAAGGATTGGATGGATTTCGTAAGGAAATGCTGGAAGATAATCGAATAAGAGTGTTACATGACTATCCAATAGGTGCAGACTGTTTTCCAGGGATAAGAATAGCAGGTGGAGTGTGCTATTTTTTATGGGATAGAGACAATCCGGGAGATTGTGATGTATATTCACATAAAGGCAATAGCATAACTTCAAATATGAAAAGACCTATGCTTGAAAAAGGAGCTGATACTTTTATTAGAATAAATGAAGCGGTTCCAATCTTGAGAAAAGTTCAAGCACTAAACGAAAAAAGCTTTTCCAGTATTGTATCGGCAAGAAAACCTTTTGGATTGCCAAGTGATTTTTTTGCTAATCCAAAGAAGTATAATTTGCCGGATATTAGTGAAAATCCGGTAAAAAATGGCATTTCTATTTTTGGCACTTACAAATATAAAACAGTTAAACGTTATGTTTCAAAATCTTATCCATTCCCTTCGGGACAACAATACATTGGTAAATACAAAGTGTTTGTATCGCAAGTGTTAGATAATGGTTTTGACTGGACAAAAGAACGACTACGTCCTTTTTTAGGAGGCCCTTATGACGTGTGTACAGAGACTTTTCTTTGTGTAGGGTTATATGATACAAAAGAAGAAGCTGAAAACGTAATTTCATATATGAATACTAACTTATTTCATTTGTTAATGCATTTGAAAAAAGTTAGTCACCATGTTGTAGCAAAGGTATACGGTTTTTGTCCAATACAAGATTTTTCTCGTCCTTGGAATAATTTGGATTTGTACAACAAATATGGACTTTCTGACGAGGAAATTAAATTTATTGAAGATAATATAAAACCGCTGGATTAGGAGAAGAAATATGTCATCCGTAAATTTTACTCCCCGACCAGAGGTAACGCCGACAATATATGTATATGAGTTAATCGGTGTTGGTTCTCACAAGGGTTATTTGAAAATCGGCTATACTGAACGTACAGCGAGAGAGCGTGTGGCAGAACAAATGCACACATCCGCTGTACCATATAAAATATTATTGGAAGCCTCTGCAATGCGTACAGACGGAACTTCCTTCAACGACCACGACATTCACCGATATATGCGCCGGCGCGGATTTAAACAGCTGAATGCAGGCGAAGATAAAAACGAATGGTACAAATGTACCATTAACGATGTAAAAGCTGCCATTGTTGCCGTGCGAAACAGAACCGAAAATGATGAGAACCGCACATTAAGCTTTCCAATGCGCCCTGAACAGGCGTATGCGGTGAAAAGCACGATGGCATACTATGAAAAAGCACAGAAATTGGATCCGACCCGTGCACCCAAATTCCTGTGGAATTGCAAAATGCGCTTCGGCAAAACTTTTGCTACTTATCAACTGGCAAAGAGAATGGGTCTAAAGCGTGTGCTGGTGCTTACCTTTAAGCCTGCGGTTGAATCGGCGTGGGCGGATGACCTGATGAGCCATATCGACTTTGAAGGCTGGCAGTTTATTTCCAACAAGGACGCACACAACCGCAGCGTCAATATCAATGATGCGTTTGAGGCTGCTGACAAGAGCAGACCGATTGTAGTGTTCGGTTCATTCCAAGACCTTCTCGGCACAAACAGCAGCGGCGGCATCAAGGTTAAAAACGAGTTTATTCACGCCAACAATTGGGATTTGATCGCCTTTGACGAGTACCACTTCGGCGCGTGGAGAGAGAACGCAAAAAAACTCTTTGAAAATCCGGACGAAGAAGCCGAAGCGGATTTCGACCAAGAAAAGTACAAGCGCGATGAAGCGGATAATGCCATCAATGAAACATTCCTGCCAATCACTACAAGCTACTATCTTTACTTATCGGGTACACCGTTCAGAGCAATCAATAGTGGAGAATTTATAGAAGATCAGATTTACAATTGGACATACTCCGACGAGCAGAGAGCCAAGGAGAATTGGAAGGGTACGGGAAACCCCTATATTTCTCTGCCCAAAATGGTTATGATGACCTACCGCATTCCCGACAGCATCCGCCAGATTGCCATGGCAGGAGAGTTTAATGAATTCAGCCTTAATCTGTTCTTTAAGGCGAAATATGAAAAGGGAGATATGCCGGAAAACTCGCGCTTCATCTTTGAGAGTGAGGTCAAGAAGTGGGTGCAGCTGATTCGCGGTTCCTATTTGCCGAGCAATGTTGATGAGATGAAGGTCGGTCAGCGTCCGCCTATGCCGTACTCCGATGCAAGGCTGCTTGCTGTGCTTAACCATACTTTATGGTATTTGCCGAATGTTGCGTCCTGCTATGCGATGTACAACGTTCTTAAGGAGGACAACTATTTCTCCGATTATAAAATCATCGTTGCGGCAGGCATTAAAGCCGGTATCGGTTTGGATGCTCTTGCTCCCGTACAAAACGCGATGGAAAATCCGCTGACAACAAAAACGATTACATTGTCATGCGGCAAACTGACGACAGGCGTTACCGTAAAACCGTGGTCGGGTGTATTTATGCTGCGCGATATGAGCAGCCCGGAATCATATTTCCAGACGGCTTTCCGCGTTCAGTCACCGTGGACGATAAAAGACGATAACGGCAACGAAATCATCATGAAGCACGAATGCTACGTGTTCGATTTTGCACTTGACAGGGCATTAAAGCAGATTTCCGATTATTCGTGCCGACTCAATGTAAATGAGGATAATCCCGAAAAGAAGGTCGAGGAATTTATCAGTTTCCTGCCTGTTCTCGCTTATGACGGCGCAAGAATGCGTCAGATTTCCGCGCAGGACGTGCTTGATATTGCCCTTGCCGGAACATCGGCCACATTGCTTGCAAGACGCTGGGAAAGTGCTTTGCTCGTTAATGTAGATAACGATACTCTGCGCAGACTTCTCGACAACAAGGAAGCGTTAGATGCGCTTATGAGCATTGAGGGATTCCGTTCCCTTAACAGCGATATCGAAACAATCATCAATAAATCCGAAAAGGTAAAGAAAGCAAAAAAGGAAAAGGACGAACTCAATAAGAAGGAAAAGAAAGAACTCTCTGAGGAAGAAAAGGAGTATAAGAGCCTTCGCAAGCAGATTCAGGAAAAGCTGATCAAATTTGCCACGCGTATTCCTGTATTCATGTATCTGACCGATTACCGTGAGAGTACGCTGAAAGATGTTATTACGCAGCTTGAACCGGGACTTTTCAGAAAAGTAACCGGCTTGAAGGTGAAGGACTTTGAACTCCTGTGTTCACTTGGCGTATTTAACGCAAGCCTCATGAGCGATGCTATCTTCAAATTTAAGCGTTACGAGGATAGCAGCCTTGAATATACAGGTATCAACAAGCACGAAGGCAAAGATGTCGGTGGTTGGGATACCGTTCTTAAGCGTGAAGAATATGAACGGTTGTTCTATAATCAGCAAGCTACGATGGAGCCGCCAAAGTTTACCCAACCGGAGATGATTCAGCTTCCACCGGAACCACCGAAGGAAGTGAAGAAAACAGTTACAAAAACAGCGAAACCAAAAATTGAACACAAAAAGGTTGAGCCAAAGTGGCAATCCACATATACGCCTCGTGTAAGGGTTGCGATCGGCACAAAACCGGGCAGAACAGAAACAAAGAAGTCTGACTTCGATATGTCAACCGTCAAACTTGGCGCGAAGGTTATTCATAAAGTGTTCGGCGAAGGCACGGTTGTTATGCTTGATATCAATGAGCTGCAAATCAGAGTGCAGTTTGAAAAAGGCGAGAAAACATTCTTGCTTCCCGGTGCTTTTGACGGTGGATTCTTGAAGTTGATGTAATAATGATTAGAGAGGATAATAATGTCAGAAATATTCAGTGTTACTTCATTTACTGTGAACCAGCTTATAGAAAAAATAGATACTGGTGAATTGGGATTACCTGAACTCCAACGTCCATTTATTTGGAGTGATACCCAAGTTCGGGATTTGTTCGATTCTATGATGCACGGATATCCGATTGGGTATCTAATGCTATGGGAATGTCCTGAACTTAATAAAAAAAAGACCATTGGAGCAGAAGCTCATAGTTATGATTCTCCCAAAGAGGTTATTATTGATGGGCAACAGAGATTAACATCTCTATATGCTGTTATGAAGGGCAAAAAGGTAATCAATAAAAAATTTGATGAAAAAACAATAGTGATCTCATATTGCCCGCTAAAGAATAAGTTTGAGGTTGGGTATTCTGCAACAAAAAAGGATCCTGAATGGATCTACAACATCAGTGAACTATATACCTCAAATAATACATTTAAGTATATAGGAGAATTCATTCAAAACTTACAGGATTATCGCATAAAAAAAGGTGACACGCTTTCGGAAGATGAACAGAGAGTCATACCTGAAAGAATAAATGCTGTGGTTAATCTTAGAAATAACACCTTGCCAGTATTTGATATCAAGTCTCACGCCGAAGAAGAGGCTGTATCAGATATATTCGTAAGGGTTAATTCCGGTGGTGTGAAGCTAAAGCAGAATGATTTTATTTTGACACTTCTTTCATTATACTGGGATGAAGGACGGCGAATGATAGAAATATTCAGCAAAGAATCAACGTATCCTTCAAAAGGAAAAACCACTTCGTACAATCAAATCACTACGGTAGACGCGCAGGACATTATCCGTGTTGTAATGGCATATGCGTTTGACAGAGCCAGATTGAAATACGGGTACAAATTGCTTCGAGGTGCTGATTTTGAGAAGCGTGGTGCTGTTGATGATAATCTTCGTATACAGCGCTTTGACACACTAAAAGGGAAGTTGCCTGATGTTCTTAATGTTCACAGTTGGCATGAATTTCTTAAGGCTATTATGAATGCCGGTTATTTATCCGGCGATCTTATCTTATCAAGAAATGCAATTTTTTATAGTTATGCATTTTATTTGATTGCAAAGCATAGATTTAATGCGTCCTATAATGATAATATGCATTTAGCATCTTTGTGGTTTTTTTATGCTTCTTTAGTTTCTCTTTATACAGGTTCATTTGAATCAACAGTCGAAAACCATTTGAACAGTATAAAAGAGTTATCAACTCTTGACGAGTATGCTGGTTTTATCCTTTCAAGAGTTAATGAGCGCTTAACAAATGATTTTTTTGATATTACACTCGTTGGATCTGAAGGCTTGGCTGTATCCGGACGAGGAAATAATGCATGGAATGCATATGTTGCATCGTTGAATATTATGAACGCGAAAATTTTGTTTTCAAAGAGTAATTTACTTGTTTCAAAATTGTTTGAAACTGGATCCGATGGAAATAGAAAATCACTTGAAAAGCACCATTTATTCCCAAAAGCATATTTGAAATCGATAGGCTATTCAGATTCAAAAATCAACCAAATGGCAAACTACGCTTTTATTGATTGGAAAGATAATATGGATATTCTTGACGCCGCTCCGTCAGTATATTATCCTGTCGTTTGCACGGAAATGTCCGAAGAAGCCATTTACCAAATGGAGGAAGAAAATGCACTGCCACATGGATGGGAAAAAATGGCATATGAAGATTTCCTTGTTGAGAGGAGAAAATTGATGGCTTTAAAAATCAAGGAGGCCTTTAATCTGCTTAAAAATAATATTTCGTTTTAGCCCCGCAATAGATTCTTTATTATAGGAATACTATCAAAAGGGGAAAAAGAATAGTTTGATTTAGGACTATGCTCGAAAACCAAATGTAAGATGTAAGAGTGTATTTTTTCTATCTATGTTTTTGATAGGAAGGGGGAATAAAATGGATCTTGCTGATGCTTTTGAGATAAGAAACTTTTGGTGTAATTTGGTTGGTATTAGAATCATTGAAAGAAGAGAACTAATTCAGAGATGCAATTCTTCCTTGAAGTTTTGTATATATGATGAAAAATTCGGCAAGCACGATAGACCTCATTTTCACGCATTTATAAACAACCAAAAAGTAGCTTCAGTATTCCTTGACACTTTAGAAGTTGATTATTTAGGGACACAAGTAAAAAAAAGGGATAAAAAAAATATTGAAAAATGGGTGAAAGATAATAAAAAATCTATACTGGAAATTCGACAATTGCCAGATGGAACCTTTGAGATACCTTTTGATAAGTTTTAGATATGAAGAAAAGATATATGCGACTATTTGTAATTATCAGCCCTAAATCCAAATATTACGGTATAGTCCTAAACGATATAGGTACAAATCCAAACGATAAGGGTACAACTCCAAACGATAAGGATAAAAAACTAAACGATATTATTTTATTACAATAGAAAAATCCCCGCGTGAGAGACCAATATATGCCTCTCGGCGGGGATTGTTATTTGGCTGTGTGTCTTAAAATGGCTTGCATATGCGAAAAATAAGACTCAGGGATTGTATCAATTCCTGAGTCATTAGGTGGCAGGGGCAGAAGGACTTGAACCCTCGGCACGCGGTTTTGGAGACCGCTGCTCTACCAACTGAGCTATACCCCTAAATATTTTATCGCTGCACGTGAGCCTCGCTCACTTGCAGGAAATATCATAGCATATACATGTGATTTTGTCAAGATGTTTTCTTGATAAAAACGCGGAATCGCAAGTCTTTTTAAAAGATTTTGCCCGGAAAGACGTGCGTTTCGCGTGCGAGTGGTAAAGCCGTTATGATAAACTATGCCGCACTATTCACACACATTTTCCGTGGTCTGTGACCGCTGCTCGACTTTATTTGCAACCAAACGTTTTGAGTTTATTTTTTCAGCGGCTGCGATGTGGCTGCCGAATTGAAGAAATCCCCATAGCTTGACAAAATGCCAAGTTGTGGGGATTTTTTATGCCCAATACCTTGTTGTCTTGTTGCGAGCATTGTCCTGAAAATGGGATAATGGTTTTGAGATAATAATGGTATCGAAGCTATTATTTTATTATTTTACTGTAAGGTTAAGGGTATAAAGCAAGCGAAATTCGGGAGTTTGCACAATTATATCTTGAACTTGCTTAAAATATTTGGTATAATATTTTCAAAATTTGTTTATTCTTACGGGGGATTCTTGGTGAAAATAGCGCATATTAACGAAATAACGCAAAAGGAGCAAACAATCCAGGAGCACAGCGAAGCGACCGCGAAAATCGCCTCCGGTTTTTCCATTGCGCCGCTCAAGACATTTATTTATAATTTGGGGTTACTGCACGACATCGGAAAGTATCAGCAATCCTTTCAGGAAAAGATTGTGGATGGTAAAAACATCCGTGTAGAGCACGCGGCTTGTGGTGCAATTGATTTTCCTAAAAGAGTCGGAACGGTATTTGATTTAATGGCGCAATTCTGTATCGCCGGACACCATACCGGTCTGCCGGATGGTGGAAATATGGCAAATGATACTTATGATTCAACACTCTGCGGACGGCTTTCAAATCCGAACAGATTTGACGATTATTCTGATTATTTAAATGAATTGAAACCGCTCCAAACAGACGAAAAAGAAATCATTTCTCTTTTTAACGATGTACGCAATGATAGAGAAGCCTTTTTGGAGCGATATGCTTTTTTGACGCGTTACTGTTTTTCCTGTCTGACAGATGCCGATTCGATAGATACAGCCCATTTTTGCGCAGGTAGAGAGGAGAGAACGCTTATAAGTGATTTTTCAGCGTGTCTTGAAAGGCTCAACTGCCGTTTGGATTCGTTTGTCAGTGTGACTGATTTGCAGCGCGCCAGATCGAAACTTCAGACACAGGTATATGAAAAATCCGGCGAGGATGCTCAAATATATCTGCTGGATATGCCTACGGGCAGCGGCAAAACCTTGTGCAGTATGAAGTTTGCGTTAGAGCGTGCGCTCAAAACAAACAAAAATCGGATTATATATGTTATTCCGTACAACAGCATTATCGACCAGACAGTTAATGTGTTTGAGGAATTGTTTGGAGACAGCGCGCAGATTTTGCGTCATCAATCCTCTTTTTGCGTGGACGACTGCGATTATAATGAAGACTATAAACAATTATTGAGAAATGTCACGGAGAATTGGAACGCGCAGATTATTGTGACAACCTCCGTTCAGTTCTTCGAATCCGTTTATAAAAACAAACGAAACCGGCTCAGGAAGCTGCATAACATGGCAGACAGTGTGATTGTTCTTGACGAGGTACATATGATGCCGATGCCATATTTGCAACCCTGTTTGAGGGCGATGGCGCAGATTACCGGATTGCTCAACAGTGAAGCATTGTTTTTGACAGCCACCATGCCGGATTTTGAAAAGCTGGTTCATACTTACGCCTTGCCGGATACAAAAATTTGCGAAACGGTTGAGGATAAATCCGAGTTTGCACTTTTTCGCAAATGCGAATACAAGAACATGGGAGAAGTCAGCGCGGATATGCTGATGGTCGATGCACAGAGCAGTCCGTCTGCTCTAGTCGTAGTGAGTCGCCGAAAAACCGCGGCAGAACTATACAAAATGGCTTCGGGCAGGAAGTATCACCTGTCTACCTATATGTCAGCATTTGACCGTCAGTTGACAATCTCTGCCATCAAAGAAGATTTAGAAAAGCTGTGCGCCGATTATCCTGATTTGAAAGATGTACCCGAGGAAAGACGGGTGACGGTGATTTCCACATCATTGATAGAAGCAGGCGTTGATTTGGACTTTTACGCAGTTTACCGCGAATTATCGGGACTCGACAGCATATTGCAGGCAGGAGGAAGATGCAACCGCGAAGGAAAGCGGCAGAACGCTGTTGTTAAGGTGTTTGAATTGGATAGAGTATCCAATGAGGCAAAGGTAAATATAACCAGGCATCTCATAAAAGAGTATCGGGATATTTCCGATGAAAAATGTATTCGTGAATATTACAGAAGATTAGTAGATTTCGAGGACGAGGAAATCAAAAGCAACACCATTTCAAAAGACTGCGCAAAACCAAAAGACTTACCATTTGCTGATTACGCCAAAAGGTTTAAAATGATTGAAGATAATTCGGTTGCCGTAGCTGTTGCAGCAGATGAGCAAAGCAAAGAACTGATAGACAGGTTGATGGATACCGGATACACCGATTATCGCAGACTTCAAAAATATACCTTTACGGTGTATGAAAATGAGCTGAATGATTTGATAAAGCAAGGTGCTGTCAAGGAATACGGCGGAGTGTTTTGCTTGATAAATCCCGACTACTACAACAGAAAAACAGGAGTAAGCTTTGAAGCGCCGGATTATTATATTTGACAGGAGGTCATACATGAAAGGTTTTAAGATTATAGCAGAGGGAGACTACGCGCTGTTTACACGTCCGGAACTTAAAGTGGAAAGAGTCAGCTATGATGTTCCGCCACCCGGAGCGCTGGAGGGAATGTTGAAATCTGTCTATTGGAAGCCGGCTATCCGCTATGTGATTGACAAAATCATCGTATTCAAGCCTATTCGTTTTGCCAACGTGCGGCGAAACGAGCTAAAGGATAAGGTTTCACTCCAGAAGATAAAAAGCCAAATGAGCGGAAAGGGCGCAGACCCGTGCATCTTTGCCGCGGAGGAACGCACACAGCGGGCGTCTATGTTGCTAAAGGACGTTTGCTACGGCGTAGAATTTCATTTTGAAATGACCGGCGTCAAGAGCGATAAAGCCGACGAGGACGAGAAAAAGCATTATAACATCATCAAACGCCGTCTTGAAAAGGGGCAGACCTTCCGAACGCCGTGCTTTGGCTGTGCTGAATTTCCTGTCAAGCGTATTGAATTAGTGGAAGATTTTGATTACTCCAAAATTCATCCGGAAATTATGTCTATGGGCGATACCGACCTTGGGTTTATGAGCTACCGCGTGAATTTTGAGGACAAAGGTATTCCGCTGAACGGCGATTGGGATAATCCCGTGTTTTCTGACAGAGCAACGACAGCGTATTACCGACCACACATGGTTGGCGGCGTGATTGATGTGAGAAAATACCGTGAGGTGATAAAATGCTGATATCTGCGCTGTGCGAGTATTATGATGATTTGGCGCGTGACGGAAAGGTTGTGCCGGAGGGATATTCCGAACAGGCTGTTGATTTTTTGGTTGCCCTTGCTCCGAACGGAAAGATAGAAAGTATCATCGACTGGCGGCTGACAGAACAAGTCCCCATGAAAAGCGGCAAGATGAAGGAACGAAAAACATCAAGAACGGTTTTGCTGCCAAAACGCACGGAAAAGCCGGGCATTGATTTCAATTTTATTGAACACCGTCCGCTTTATATCTTTGGTTTGAATTTTGATTCCGGCAATCTGACGCCCGACGACCATACAGATAAAGCCAAAAAATCACATGCATTATTCCGTGAAAAAACCTTGACCACACTTGAGGGCTTGGACTCTCCTGTTATTAATGCGTTTCGTGAGTTTGTCAGCGATTGGAACCCAAGCGCGGAAACCGAAAATCCGGCACTGCTTTCCCTAGGGAAAGCCTACTTAACCGGCAAATACGCATTTTGTTTAGGCGGTCACCCGGATGTGCTGCTGCATGAGGATTCGCAAATAAAAAGCGCGTGGCAGTCATTCAGAGAAAAGACAAACGATACATCCGAAAACCTAACGCAGTGCGCTGTCACAGGCGAAAACCTCCCTATTGCCCGTATCCACAACAAAATCAAGGGAGTTGCCGGCGGTCAGGCTTCCGGAACGGTTTTAGTGGGATTTAAAACTACCGCCGGCTGTTCCTACGGAAATGAGCAGTCATTCAACAGCAATATTTCTGAAAACGCCATGAAAAAGTATACCTACGCGCTCAATACACTGCTTGCGGACAGAAGACACAAACAGTTGTTGGACGATATAACCGTTGCGTATTGGGCAGTGGGCGGAGAAAAGCACGAAAAATATGTCGACTGTCTCAGCTATTGTCTTTTCGGGGATGACGACAAGACGGATAAAGACGAAGCCGAAAAAATGCTGCACAGCTTAGCGGAAAAATCACGCGAGGGAACCGTTTCTGCTAATATCTTAGCTTCCTTTGATGAGATAGACGAAAACGTCACTTTCTATATTTTGGGAATCAAGCCGAACGCCTCGCGGTTATCTGTTAAGTTTTTTTACCGGCAAAAATGCGGTGATTTGTTCAAGGCAATAGCGCAGCATCAAACTGATATACAAATCGGAAAGGATTTCAGACCTATTCCGCTATGGCGGCTGAAAAACGAGTTGAAATCACCGAAAAGCAACAAGGAAAACATCGACGCTTCTTTGCTGACGGCAATTTTCAAATCCGTTATTTACGGAACTCCGTATCCCGGCTATTTGCTGTCGGGTATGATGACCAGAGTTAAGACAGACCGTACAATGAATGATGTGCGGACAGGCGTTATTAAAGCGTGTATAAACAGAAAAGCAAGAGCGAGAGGACAAAAGGAGGAATTGCAATTGGCTCTCGATACACAAAACACCAACCAGGCGTATCTCTGCGGAAGGTTATTCGCCGTACTCGAACACATACAGCAAGCTGCCGCAACCGCAAAACTCAACCGGACAATCAAGGATGCTTACTTTTCGTCGGCAGCTTCAAAGCCGGCGCTGGTTTTTCCAAAGCTATTGATGCTTTCGCAAAATCACATAAAGAAGCTGAACGAAAAAAACACCGTGTTTTACAATAAACTGATTACGGAAATTGTCGATAAGCTAAATGGCGAATTTCCCAATACATTATTGCTCGAAGATCAGGGCAGATTTATGATTGGCTACTATCATCAAGACCAAATGTTCTATCAAACAAAGACACAGGATAACAAGGAGGAACAATCATTATGCTGAACAACCGCTATGATTTTATCATGCTTTTTGATGTAGAGAACGGAAACCCCAATGGTGATCCGGACGCAGGCAATACACCTAGAATTGACGCGGAAAGCGGCTACGGATTTGTTACGGACGTTTGCTTAAAACGCAAAATCCGTAATTATGTGGAACTGGTTAAGGATACGGAGCCGGGCTACAATATTTTGATAAAGGCAGACAAGTCGCTTAACACCAAGTTTGCCGAGGCGTATGACGCCGCAAATCTGAAAAAAGGTCAAAAAGGAAAGAATCCTGACGACGTACAGATTGCCAGAAGCTATATGTGCAAAAACTACTTTGATGTTCGTGCGTTCGGCGCTGTTATGTCCACGGGCGACAACCCTTGCGGCATTGTCAGAGGTCCCGTGCAGATTAATTTTGCGCGCAGTATTTCGCCTGTGAATATTCAGGACATCACTATCACACGTCAGGCGCGCACTACAGACGACAGAATGGAAACAGGTGCAACGGAGATGGGCAAAAAGAGCATTGTTCCTTACGCCCTCTACCGTGCCGAAGGCTATGTTTCCGCCGCGCTTGCCAACAAGGTGACAGATTTATCCGAGGAAGATTTGGAGCTGCTGTGGACGGCAATTATCAATATGTTCGAGGAAGATCACAGTGCCGCGCGTGGCAAGATGTGCATGAGAAAGTTAATTGTTTTCAAACACGACAACATTCTCGGCAATTGCCCCTCGCATATTTTGTTTGACAAAGTAAAAGTGGAGGAAACTGCGTATCCTCCGCGCAAATTCGATGACTATAAGATTACGGTTGACGCCGAAACGCCAAACGGTGTTGAGCTGATTGAAAAAATATGACAGAGGAATATATTTCCATACGTTCAATCCAGCATTGGCTTTACTGCCGTCACCGCTGGGGATTGCTGGAAATTAATTGTGCATGGGCAGAAAACTATTATGTCACAAAAGCAAATCTGCTGCACAGAAGGGTACATGAAGATAACCGCTACGTTTCAAAAGCAAAGATTTCTTATACCGGCGTAACGGTTTTTAATGATTTGCCGCAGTATAATTTAGTCGGTGTCACTGACTGTCTGGAGGAATTGCAGGGGCGTTATACCATCGTGGAGTATAAACCCACCCGGCCGAAGCACGAATTATATCGTCACGAGGATTTAATGCAGGTTTTTGCACAGAAAATTTGTGTGGATTATGTGTTTCGCTGCAACAGCACAGGCGTATTGTATTATGCAGATACGCGAAAGCGGGTTGAATTACCATTGCAGGAAAACTATGATGATTATGACGCTGAACTGAAGCAAATTTTGCAGGAAATGCGAAAGCTTATGCAAGAAGGAGTCATTCCGCCTATCGAAAAAGGACAAAAGTGCGGCGGGTGCTCAATGAAAGACCTGTGTATGCCTGCCCGCGGAAAACACGTCAGTTTGCAAAAAACCATTAATCAGCTTTTGGAGGAGAACCCATGAGAAAGCTGCTAAACACCATTTATGTGACAAACGAAAACGCTTATCTTGCTTTGGACGGAGAAAACCTTGTGTGTCGTTTGGACAACAACGAGAAATTCAGGATACCGTTCGACAATATTGAAAATATTGTGTGTTTCAGCTATCTTGGATGTTCACCTGCGCTGATGGGAAAATGCGTTGAAAAAAACATTCCGATTAATTTTATCTCACCTTACGGTAAATTTCTTGCAAAGGTTTGCGGAGAAACGAAAGGAAATGTGTTTTTGCGAGTATCTCAAATTGATGTTTTCCGTGAAAACGCGCTTATTCTGTCAAAAAACACAATGGCTGCAAAGTTTTGCAATTCGGTTCAGACAATAAAACGTACCTTGCATGATGTGTCTGAACTGCGCAATAATTCAGAGCTTCAGGCAGCTGTTGCGGTGTTGAGCAAAGGAGTAGAAAATCTGACAGCGGCGAACAGCATTGAACAAATTCTGGGAATAGAGGGAAATTGTGCACAGGCATATTTTTCCGTATTTGATAAGCTAATTACCCGGCAAAACAGTGATATTCATTTTTCGTACAGAAACAAACGTCCTCCGCTTGACGAAGCCAACGCACTGCTTTCATTTGTCTATACGCTCTATACCGCCGAATTTGCCGCTGCTCTCGAAACCGTGGGGTTGGATAGCTACATTGGATTTTGCCACGCTCTGCGAAGCGGACGACATTCGCTTGCCTGTGACTTAGTGGAGGAAGCAAGGTGCTTGGCTGATAGATTTGTTCTGACATTAATTAATCTGCAAATTGTTAGAAAAAAAGATTTTGATACACAGATTTCCGGTGCAGTGTGGTTGAATGACAACGGCAGAAAAAAGGTGTTGTCAAAATGGCAGGAAAAGAAACGAACGGAATACCTGCATCCATATCTTAAACAAAAAATACCATTTGGATTAATTCCGTATGTCCAAAGCAATCTTTTGGCAAAATATGTTCGCGGAGAAATAGAAGAATACCCATGTTTTTTATTGAAATAGGAAATTGTTATGATGGTAATCATCAGTTATGATGTTTCAACCTCTGACCCCGGAGGAAAAAAGAGACTGCGCAAGGTTGCAAAGGAATGTCAAAATCATGCACAAAGAGTGCAGAACTCTGTGTTTGAAGCTGATTTGGATTATTCTTCGTTTTTGAGACTAAAAAGCAGATTGACAGAATTAATTGACCGGGATAAGGACAGTTTAAGATTTTATTATCTCGGCAATAATTGGGAGCGAAGGGTTGAACACATCGGAGCAAAGCAAACCTATAACCCGGAAGGAGTTATTATCCTGTAAGGCGAACCTCCGATAAGTTGATTTTGGCGGTATCTTCGCCTGAAAAAAACAGGAAAATCACAAACAATTATTCTCGGATAGAATAATTATATCAAGTTGTCCGCCTCTATTGTGGCGTAAATCCGCGAAAACACAGCATTTTGCGGTCACGCCTCGCAAGAGGCGTGTGAGTAGAAATGATAACAAGCCCGACAAAGCCTTCGGCGTGTATGTCACGCCTCGCAAGAGGCGTGTGAGTAGAAATACAAATAAGCCGTCAATTAACAATGTTACATTGTGTCACGCCTCGCAAGAGGCGTGTGAGTAGAAATAGCGAAACTCTGAGAGCCTTTAAGCGTATAGCGGTCACGCCTCGCAAGAGGCGTGTGAGTAGAAATTTTACGAAGAACCTACAACAAAGAAAGAATATACGGTCACGCCTCGCAAGAGGCGTGTGAGTAGAAATGTTAATTATCTGAAAAGTCAGCCCAAGCATAAGCCGTCACGCCTCGCAAGAGGCGTGTGAGTAGAAATGTCGTTAATGCAGGGTGGCGAACACATCGCTGTGTCACGCCTCGCAAGAGGCGTGTGAGTAGAAATGTTATTTCGGCTATTGAGGTAGCTTTCGCGATCGGTCACGCCTCGCAAGAGGCGTGTGAGTAGAAATTTGTTATCAAGGTGAATAACACTATCCTTGCCGGTCACGCCTCGCAAGAGGCGTGTGAGTAGAAATATACCCTGGTTCAGCCTTGTTGCCCGGACTTACAGTCACGCCTCGCAAGAGGCGTGTGAGTAGAAATTATCAGAACCGCTCCTGCTTTGATACATTCGTATGTCACGCCTCGCAAGAGGCGTGTGAGTAGAAATTTCACCGGGCGGCGAGGCGTTCAGCGGCATAAAAGTCACGCCTCGCAAGAGGCGTGTGAGTAGAAATATGACAATAAGCACTGGATATCCACAGCAGATAATGTCACGCCTCGCAAGAGGCGTGTGAGTAGAAATGTTAAGCTCGAGCAGGAGGTTAAAGTTTTAAATCGTCACGCCTCGCAAGAGGCGTGTGAGTAGAAATTTTTGGATAAATGTAAAGAAGTGTTATAGGATTCGTCACGCCTCGCAAGAGGCGTGTGAGTAGAAATAGTATTCCATATACGTTTGACAACACACTGCCAAAGTCACGCCTCGCAAGAGGCGTGTGAGTAGAAATAAATGCGATATTTGGCAATATACCGAGAACGGCGTCACGCCTCGCAAGAGGCGTGTGAGTAGAAATGCTTGCCGATAGCGGATTCATCACCTAACGCTAAACGTCACGCCTCGCAAGAGGCGTGTGAGTAGAAATATGAAATTAACGTTTATTCAAACAGCACGCGCGACGTCACGCCTCGCAAGAGGCGTGTGAGTAGAAATTGCAAAGAACGGCACAAAGCCTAAAGAGTACCTGTCACGCCTCGCAAGAGGCGTGTGAGTAGAAATTGCAAAGAACGGCACAAAGCCTAAAGAGTACCTGTCACGCCTCGCAAGAGGCGTGTGAGTAGAAATCCATTCACGGCTGCCTTTGTGAAACGTGCGAAACGTCACGCCTCGCAAGAGGCGTGTGAGTAGAAATGAGTGTAAGACCGCAAATCCATTACAGTATCAGGTCACGCCTCGCAAGAGGCGTGTGAGTAGAAATAAGCGGTTCGGGTCGCTACAGAATACGCCGCCGCCGGTCACGCCTCGCAAGAGGCGTGTAAGAAGAAATAGCTATCCAACTCAACGGAGCGTTAGTTAATTGCCAAACATTGCATTGCAGATATTACCTTAAAAAGAATCTTTGAAATAAATGAAAAGGAAGTTATCCTCTTGCCCCGGCAAGGGGATTTTTTATAGCCCAAAACGCCGGTGATTATTGGAAGCAGGTAAAAGCGAGCCGTCCTTTTGGGGACGGCCCGCGAAAGACATCGGACGGCAGAGCCGACCGTTATGCAGTTTTAGGCGAACACGCGCAACGTTTGCTGAGGGGTTCCTCAGTATTTGCGGCGTTTGTGTGAACGGAGATATTTTTAGGAGGAAACTATGGAAGAATACAAGAAGGTTACTATCAGTTTTACAAAAGATCAGTTGGAAAAAATGGATGAAATCATGTCAAAGGAGCAAGGCTACTCACGCAGTTCATTGGTGCGTGAAGCGGTTGATTACTACCTCGGATACCTTGCTCAAAAAGGCAGTGTCAGTTATTTGTCGCCGATCATCAGCCAAAATATCAAGCTGGTGCTCGGGAGATTTGAAGAAAACCTGAGTGAGATGTTGTTCAAGTTGGCAGTCGAGGTGAGCAAAAGCAATATCCTTTCTGCGCGTAACTGTGAGCTAAACGACTACGCTTTGAATTATTTGAATGATGTTTCCGAGCAGCTTGTCGCGGAACACAACGGTGTGCTTGATCTTGAAAGCGCGCAGGATTTCGCTGACGCTGATTATTTTGGTGATGAAAATGGCTAAGATAATTGTATCATGTCGCTTCCAAAAGAGCGCAAAGGATATGGCTGATCTCATAAGATACATGGCTACCCGCGAGGGTGTTGAAAAGTTACCAAACAGCAAGAGATTCAATATCGCTTCTTCAAAACAGCACGACCTTATTCTTTCTGTGGTGAAGCATTTTCCTCAAAGCACAAAGTTACTTGAATATGATGATTACTATGCTATGCCCACAATAGAGAACGCGAATGAATATCTCGATGCAGTTGCGGAAAGATATGCTGACAGAGCGGATGAATTGAAGGGTTTGGTCAACTACATTTCCAACCGACTGGGCGTTGAAAAACTCGGTTCCCACGGATTGTTTACACAATTCGATATGCCGATTGATCTCAATACCGTCGCGGAACGCGTAGCGAATCACGACGGTGTTATCTGGACAGAGGTTGTAAGTCTGCGCCGCGAGGACGCTGAGAGGTTACACTTTAACAACGCCGAAGTGTGGAAAAATCTTGTTCGCCGCAACATGAACGAGATTGCACAAGCCCATCGAATCAAGATTGAAGATCTGGAATGGTACGGTGCGTTCCATAATACAACGCACCATCCGCATATTCATCTGGTGATTTTCTCGAAAGGTCAGGAGGGATTTCTTTCTGAAAAGGGAATAAAAAAACTGCGCCGCGCGTTTGGTCAGGACATCTTTCGTGACGAGCAGTACAAGCTGGCGACAATCGAAACCGGATATCGGAATGAGCTGAAAGATAATTTGGCTGACCTTTTACAGCAAATCCAAATGCGGCAATCGATCCTCAACGCTGACTATTATCTTTTTCTGTTGAGAAAAATCAAGGATGAATTACAACAGCAGAAAGGGAAAAAGCTCTACGACTACCTACCGAGAAAGATGAAAGGATTGGTTGATTTCGCTCTGCATGAGTTTGCTAAAGAAAGTGATTTAGCAGAGATCTATTCAAAATGGAATGAAGTCAACCGCGAAAAGTTGAGCCTCTACTACGATACAAAGGACAAGCCCGACGTGCCGATCGAGAAGAACCCGGAGCTTCGGTCACTGAAAAATTTGCTTATCAGGACTGCGTTGAGTATGAATTTTAATGCTTCGGTTGCGGTAAATACCGCGCGTATTGGTTTCCTGTTCTCCATGCTGGCAAAGCAAATCGTCAACAGTGCCGGAAAAAGGTTAGACGAGCTCAACAAGATGATGCCCTTAACGGACAGCAAAGAGCGAGCTAAAATCCGAGAGAAAAAGCTGGCTCACGGGCAGAAAGGAGGTGCAGACGGCTACGGCACTGATGATGAAGTTTACGACAGCCAAGCTGCGGAAGGTATTCTCACCATGCTTGACTACTTGATTTCGCTTGGTAATCAGGAAAGTGAACATGATAACGAGGAACAGAACACGCAAACAGCCGACGAGTTCAATTTTGACAACGCCTATGCTGAATATCTGAATGATGAAGATATCGGCTATGACGATGACCTCGATGACGAGGATGAAGAATATTTCGGACTATCTATGTGAACAACGAGATTAGCGCGCTGTTTCGCCGTATTTCACCCTGTGTGTGGTTTGTTGGAGATAGGTGAGAAAAGTTATCCGTCAAAACTATTTGCTCCGTTTTTGAGCGTTTGTCGCGGGTTGTGAGTGATGTGGCACATTCATATTCGCCTTTAGAGCACTCCCTTTTTACTATACACGTTAGTGTATAGTAAAAACAGGGCAATAGTAGCGTTCAAAATTTGCGCCGCATAAATCAAAGATAACCCGAAAAAACTCTGGACTTTTTCTTTTTCTGTGCTATCCTGTTATGCTTGAAGGAGGTATCGGCATGGATACGATAAAAGAACTGTTCTATGGCAACATACACCCATTCGAGCGCGATGTACCTAAAGACAGCGAGGGTGATAAGCTGAATCAACTCATCATCAGGCATACCGCAACACTCAAATCAACGCTGAACGAGCAGGAAATGCAAATTGTAGCAAAACTAAAAGACGCTTTAACAGAGCAAAGCAGCTTGTGCGAATGTGAAGGTTTCATCAACGGCTTTCGATTAGGCGTCAGGCTGATGGCGGAATCCTTTTACGGCGGAGAGTAAAAAATCGCCCGGCAGCGAGGTGTGCGCTGCCGGGCAAACGACCTAGCTCGACAACATTGCTAAAGGGTGGTACAACGAAAAATAAACGCCCTGTTTCGCTGTATTTCGCCCTGTGTGCGGTTTGTTGGGGGAATGCGAGAAATGAAAACTGCGCTATTTTTGAGCGATTGTCGCAGCTTGTGAGAGATTATTTATCTTATTGTCAGAGGTATAGCACTATATCCATGTAATTTGATATGTGCTGCTTATCAGTCGGGCTTGATCTGGAGTGCAAGCGTTGTCATATCATCCGATTGCTCTGCTCCTTGGGCAAAAGCGTTGATTTCCTCGGTTACAGCTTTCAGCAGATTATCTGCACCGCAGGCTTTGTTTTTAAGCAAAACTTGCTCCAGCCGCGTTTCGCCGAATAACTCGCCGCTTTTGTTTTCCGCTTCCGTTACGCCGTCGGTATACATAAACAGGCAGTCGCCGGGGTTCATTTTTACCTTGTATTCGGGGAAATCAACATCCTCAAACGAGCCTGCCATAATACCGTTTTCAGTATCCAGCGCGGTCAGCTTGCCGGATATGATATACGGATAGTTATGACCTGCGTTGGAGTAGGTCAATTCTCCCGATTCCGGATCGTACACGGCGACAAATGCCGTAATAAACATCATATTCGGATTATGCGCCGCAAGGTTGTTATTGAACTCAAACAGCATTTTTGCGGGAGAGTAGCCGAGCTTTGAGTAGTTGTTCAGCAGAGTGATCGCGCGTGACATAAACAGCGCGGCGGTTATACCCTTGCCTGAAACGTCGCCGATCGCGACAAAAACACAGCCGTTATCCAGTATGTGATAATCATACAGATCGCCGCCGACTACCTTTGCAGTCGTCATCGAAGCGCTGATTTTGACCTTCTCGTTTTCAAAGGAGTCCGGTTCCAGCAAGCCCATCTGAATAGATTGAGCGATGTTCAGCTCGGCTTTTTGCCGGTTCAGCTCTGCAACGTCATCGATGTATTGCTCAAGCTCCTCTGCCATTGTGTTAAAGGAATCTGACATTTCGGCAAGCTCGTCCTTACCCTTGACAGGCAGCTTTTCGAATCCCGCGTCACGGTCTGAGACAAAGCCCTTCATTCTCATACTGATTTTTTTCAGCGGCTTCGATACTCTAAAATACAGGATGACTGCCGCCGAGACGCCGACAGTCAGCGTGACTATAACCATAATAACCGCAAATTCGCGGAATTTCTTTTTAAAATCACTTGTTACATTTTGAAGGGATATCTCGGCGCTCACAATTGATTTGATTTTTGCGCCTGCTTTTCCATTTTCGGAATCTCCGTAATACCAAACCGGCATATAACAAGCCAGCTTGTCCTCGTTTTTGTTCGTGATATGAACGACAATGCCGCTTTCGTCGCCCTCAAAGGCTCTTTTCATCTCATCGGTCAAGCCGCCTTCAACATAATGACCCGTTAAATCGTTTACAGGGTGCGAATCCTCTTTTGACCCTTGAAGCGCGCTGGTGCCGCGCGTCAAATACATGACCGTGTTATCCCGCAAATTCGGCAAAAGAAAGTAGATTATATCCACTTCATACTGATTGCAGGCGTTGGTAAGCACAGATGTTATGATCTGTTCATCAGTCGATTCAATATCATACTTGTCCGGGTCGGTAAAAGTGACAAGCTCGGCGGCATCCTTGGCGGCTTTCGTGATATCGGCGGTCGCTTCGGCAACTGCTTTATTATAGGTGTAGGTGTATAAAGCGGCAAACATCACGACCTCAACAGCGGTAATGATAATCAGCAGCCAAAGCGCTACCTTTTTGAATATAGAAGATTTCATACGCACACCTCCCGATTATCATTATTATACAGTATTCCGAGGCGATTGTCACTAAAAAATTTGCGCAGATTTAATGACAAATCAAAAACACTGTGTTATACTATAAGCAGTAAAAACAAAACGGAGAATGAACTATGAAAGCTACATCATCAAAAAAGGGCAGCACCTGCACACTGACCGTTGAAGGAAAAATCGACACGATGACCGCTCCCGAGTTGGAAGAAGCAGTAAAATCAAATCTTCCCAAATGCGATAAAATGATTTTTGACTTTTCCAATACAGACTATATCACCTCGGCAGGCTTGCGCGTGCTGGTGTATGCTCAGCGCGAGCTGATGAAGAAGGGCGGCGTTGAAATAACGGGCGTAAACGATAGCATCAAAAACGTCTTTACCGTTACGGGAATGTACAAGGTACTGAAAATCAAATAATACTGCGTATTATCAATCAGGGATCTCCGGTGTGAATGGAGATCCTTTTTATTTTTGAGACAATTAGTCAGTCATCTGTCTAAAAGCAGACACTTGACCTAAAAAGCGTCCAAATGTAGACAAACAGCGGCTTTTTTGAAGATTGTATTTGCCTGAAATCGGTGTTATCATAAAGCCACAGTCAAGGGAAAACGAAAACAAAATCCCAAAACAAAACCAAAGAAAAGGAGCTAACACCATGAAAAAGACAAACAACATCAAAACAAGAATCATAGCAGGTTTATTATCAACCGTCACCGCTTTCTCAGTAGGCGTTATTGCAATCAGCTCCGCTTCTGCTGCAGAAATAAATTCTTCCGAATATATTTTGCAGCAGAACGACGCAAACGCTCCCGTGAGCTTTGCGACAGTCAAAGCCGAAGACTACGGCAAGCAGGCAGGCATAAACGCTGCCAACGCCGCGTTTGATACGCTCGGACAGGTTTTCCCCGGAGCGAGCATTTTGGTATCGCCGTTCAAAACCCTGTTCAATGCGAACGTCAAAGGCGACGATCCTATCACAGCGGTAAACAACAAGCTCGACAAAATGGATCAGAAGCTTGATGATATCAGCAACACTCTTAAGGCTCTCAACAACAATATCGACCGCAATGTCGCATGGCTCGGCAACAAGACCGAGCTGAGCGAGCTAAAGACCAACTACCGCAATCTCAGCGCAGCGCTCGAGGACTTTGCGAAGGACATTTATTCGATCGAAAATGATGATGATCTCAACAATCAGCAGAAGATGATGAAGCTGGCGTCACTGAAAAAGGGCGCGGATTTCAGAGACGTAAAGCGTTACTGCACCATCATCAGAGATTATATGGACGGCAGCAACAAATATGTATCGGATTGTATGTTCGACCTGCTCTACAACGACAAGGCTCCCTCATGTATGATAGAGCGGGAAGCCTACAACAAGGCGTTCGGCGCGGCAGAGGATCTGACAAAGCAGTATATGTACGCGGTCTCTCTTATCGCCGAGTGCCAGAAAGCAGCCGACGCGGTTTACTTTTTCACGGAAGCGGACGTCAAGGCGCTCGGAAACGGCATATTCAAATCCGAATACGACAATTTTGACAAGGCAAGAGAGATCTTGGACGCTGACGACGCTGCAAAAATGCTCACAGCGGCAGCCACAGGCGCAGATAACTTCCGGAAGCACAACACCGGCAAATTCATCTTCAAGGGAAGCAAGTCGATCGACAAGGTTTGCGGACGTTTTGAATATGCAGAGCTCTATCCAAACAGAACTTCCAAGACAAACGACTACATCAACAAGAGCGCGCTTTCCACAGACGATATTAAGGCATTGGCGGCATATGTGCGCGAAAATTATCCCAACACCTCTATTTACACCTTCCTCAAAAATAACAAGGCGCTTTATTGTGATTTTAATTTGAAGAATGTCGAGACAGACATCGTTCCGGGATATATCCTGACCGATACTGCCCTTCAAACCGAAGAGCACAGAGTCGGAACCGAGGATTTAGGCGAATATGGCGGAAGTCTGTTATATGACTGCAGTGTTTACGCAAAGGGTATCAATATATGTGACCCTAAATGCGAGGAAGAGAACATTTTGGTTTATACTTATCGCAGAGCAGACATTTATATGTACTTCATTTACTGCCGTTCCAGCTATTATTACTGCAGCTCTTACGAAAAGAAGATCGTCACTCTCGGCGATCCGATCACAACGGATGAGAAAAACGCGGTAAACAAGTTGGACGAAGAAAAGGCTCAGGAAGAAAAAATGAGAAATGAGCTCTCCGCATGGAAAAACTCTCACGTTGAGTTCGCAGATCTCACCTTTGAAGATTACAAGGAATTCTTCGACTGGAAAACATGGAACGAAAGCAGCAGACATTACCATTACGACGAAAAATACTTTGCGGATTATATCAGAAATATGAAGGAATTTAATAAATACGGCAGTTATATGGATAAATACCTTTTTGTACAATATATGAAAGTCAAATTATCTCCCAATCCCAAACACGCAAACGCTCCCTACGAATTGTATCAAGAGTATGTAGAATTATATAATAAAGGTAAATATAACAGAGAGTACGGAATTTGGTTGATCGAATATAAAGGAATGTAAAATACAAAATTATCCCCGTGCCAAAACGGCACGGGGATTGCTTTTTTGCTTTATGAAAATAAACCTTCTATACCGTTGTCAAGCTCGGTGATCGTCTCGACAATAAACTCCTTCGGCTCGGCAAAGCCGCCCTCTACCCACATCGAGATCACTGCCAGACAGCCCTGCGCGCGGTAGCGGCTCATATAGGCGAGGCGCTTGTCGTCGAGGTTCGAGCCGGTTTTCTCGCTCTCCACCTGACGGAACACGCCCTCGATCATTTGGGTGAGGTCGGCGTGCAGCTGTCCGGTGTTGTTGGGACTGAAAATCATCTTGAACACCGCGCGGTTATCATACATATAATCAAGCAGACTCTTGAAAAATTCCTCCGCGGGCTGTTCGCCGAGCTCCAGCGCGATATACGCGATCTCGGTCATGGTCTCTCCCTCGATCTTATCATTGAGATCGTATATATCAAGATAATGCGTGTAAAACGTCGCGCGTCCGATATCCGCTCTGTCCACCAGCTCCTGCACGGTGATCTTGTGCAGCTCCTTTTCGGACAACAGCCCGGCAAACGCGGTGTAGATCGCCCTTTTGGTTCTTTGCGTCCTGCGGTTGTGCTTGCTCTCACTCATCCTGTCCACGCTCCTTCGGTATGCTAGTATCATATCAAATTTCTAGACAGATTGCAAGATACAGCAAACCGGTTTAGAGATTGATTCGCTCAAAATTTGCGCCGCATAAAACAAAGAAAAGCGATTTTTCAAAACTAAAAAAACGACTTGAATATCTCATGCTGAAAGTGCTGTAGGAAATCTCAATAGAATAATCATTAAACAAGAGAATGCTGTGCTTAATTGAAATGGTTTAGCACAGCATTTATGATTTATTGGGGTAGGATTTAGAATTATAGCTGGTGTGATTTGAAATTTATGAGGGAGCGTTTATCAATTACCGCGAAGTTGATTTCTGATGAATCAGAATTACCCTGAGCAACTAATCTCCATAACTCAAAAAAGTATCAGTCACCCTTTTTCTGCTGTTGGGAAAATGCTGGTATTTTGATGCTGTTCCTGAATATTTTGCAAGTTCTGATCTCGGTTTTGCATAAATGACTTTAAAATCATTCAAAACTGAAAACACAAAAAAAGGCTTGGAACCGACGTTCCGAGCCTTGAAAGTTCAGTATTTATGCGGATAATTGTTGCGGCGTTCACGTTTGGAGACCGCTGCTCTACCAACTGAGCTATACCCCTAAATATTTGGTTGCTGCGAGGTGAGACACGCTCACTCGCAAAAAGTATGATACCACATACACGCGGTTTTGTCAAGCGATTTTTGCAAGAAAACCGCAAAATATAACGCGAAGAAAAATGCAATTTATTTGAGGGGGAAGTCAGTCGGTGTGCGGCATACTTGCGTTTTTGGAACTAACGCGTGTCAAGCGCACGTTGATCACATTTTAGTTGTCCGTATTTAAGACGAAAAAAGCGTGCGCCGACACGCGTTTCACAAGCCTTAACCACTGACTGACCACGTTCTCTGTTGAACTTGTTTAACTACGTTCTTTCAGTAGCTGCACTGCGGCTGCCATAGCAGCGAAACACTTGCATTTACTTTTACAATTACGGTTCTACTTTTCAAGGCATTGTACTGATAATGGTACAGTGCTTTTTGCTATAATAGAGATAGGCAACCTAAATTGAAAAAGTAAAGTTCTGTTTTTCTTAAAATACGGCTTATTGACTGGATATTGAAGGATACTTGTGGTACTGTTTTGGTTACCAAAAACGAGGAGTGATACTATGAAACGAGAATTATTAGACAACGGAAATATTTGGCAGAAGTCAGATGGTCGCTGGATCGGGATGGTGCGCTACAAGGATGAGTACGGTGTTACTCAGCGCAAGAGCTTTTCAAGCAAGAAAAAGAAAACGCTTCAAGCAAAGATGACCGAATATGTTAAGAATTTTCAGGAACAAACACCTAACTCGGATGAAGCCCGGAAACCGCTGAAGGAGAGTATGAAGAATTGGCTGCGGGTGTACAAGTTCCCCGAAGTCGAGCGCACGACCTATGACCGATATGAATGTACTGCCGAGCACCAAATCTATCCCTATATCGGGAAGAAGCCGGTAGGCGACGTAACGCCTGCAGATATCAAAAAATTGCTTACAAAGCATATGAACGCAGGCTATGCGTTCACGACGAGCAAAAAGGCGTACTCAATTCTCAAGATGTACTTCAAGCAGATGTACCAGGAAGGTGCTATCCCGAACAATCCGATGGCGATGATTGACATGACGAAGAAAGACAACTACCTTGCTGCACAAGACAAGGAGAGCAAGCCTCAGTGTGATTTGGTGGTCGTATTCACGGATGAAGAATTAGATCAGATCAAAGCGGAAGCCTTCAAACGTTTCGCTAACGGCAAGCCTGTATATCAGCAAGCGGCGGCTTACTTCCTTATGCTCAACACAGGATTGAGGGCAGGGGAGCTTTGCGGTATCATCAACAGTGACATAGATCTCGAAAACCGCGTCATACACTTACAACGCGGTGTTAAGGAAGTACACGTCCGTGATGGCTTGGAGTATGTACCAAAGCTGGAGATAAAGGTCGGCAAGCTGAAAAGTAAAACGAGCAAACGAGACGTGCCACTTAACGACAATGCGATAGAAATGATCAACCGCTTGCGCGAGGAAGTATATCTCGGAGAGGACGCGCCGCTTATCCCTGACGAGAACGGCAACTTCACAAATCCGCGCAATATGCGAAACCGCTTCTATCGTATTCTCGACGCGATCGGTATGGAGCATAAAGGTCTACATACATTTAGACATACATTTGCAACACGTTTGATAAACGGTGTTAAACAACCCGACGGAAGTGTAAAAGCGCTCTCGGTAAAACAGGTTGCAGAACTGCTCGGACACACCACCTCGGAAATCACAGAAATTTACTACGTCAAGCGCGATAATTCAAGACTCGCCGGATTGACCGACAACTTTAATCTGTAATGCGAACGCAGAGCAGAGAGTGCCGACTCTGCTCTGCACGCCCTTTCTCTTTGCGTTCAAAATCTACATTGCCTAAAACGAAGAAACCGGAGGAACAAAAATGTATAAATACAGTCAAACGCCAAATGGTCAATACCACGGCCCTCTCCCCGTGCGTAATTTCTTTCCTTTGCCAAACGCTATTTTTGACCTTGGGCTGACGGCAGAGGAAATCGCCGTTTATGCTTTTCTGATGAAGTGCGAGGACAGGCGAACCTACACTTGCTATCCGAGTTATAAAACTATTGGCAGAGCGATTGGAAAAAGCAAAAACACCGTGATCAAGTATGTGAATATGCTTGAAGAAAAAGGCTTGATAACTAAGCACAAAACCTTTGTGGTAACCAAGGATGGCAAGGCTTGGAATGGGAATCTTATGTTTGGAATTGCGCCTATCAGAGATGCTTTGGATGTTTATTACTATCATCAAATGTGGGATAGAAACCGTATCCCGTACATCAAGCAAAAGAAGCGCAAAAAACGCCGGTGATTATTGGAAGCAGGTAAAAGCGAGCAGTCCCTTTGAGGGCTGCCCGCGAAAGACATCGGACGGCAGAGCCGACCGTTATGCAGTTTTAGGAGAATACACGCGGCGTTTCTGAGGAAGTCCTCAGTATTTACGGAGTTTGTGTGAATAGGAAATATTACGGAGGAAAACATGGAAGAATACAAGAAAGTGACTGTCAGCTTTACGAAAGATCAATTAGAAAAGTTGGATGAAATCATGTCAAAGGAGCAGGGCTACTCGCGCAGTTCTCTGGTGCGAGAGGCGGTAGATTACTATCTTGGCTACCACGCTCAAAAGGGGAGTGTCAGTTATTTGTCGCCTATTATCAGTCAAAATATCAAGCTGGTTCTGTCACGCTTTGAAGAAAACCTGAGCGAGATGCTTTTTAAGTTGGCGGTTGAGGTGAGCAAAAGCAATATTCTTTCTGCGCGTAACTGCGAGCTGAACGACTACGCTTTGAATTATCTGAATGATGTTTCCGAGCAGCTTGTCGCAGAACATAACGGCGTGCTTGATTTGGAAAAGGCGATTGATTTCGTCAACGGAGAAGAAAATGGCTAAAATTATTGTCTCCTGCCGCTTTCAAAAGAGCGCAAAGGATATGGCTGATCTCATCAGGTATATGGCTATCCGTGAAGGTGTCGAAAAACTTCCTGACGCCAAGAAATATAGGATTGCCACTCAAAAACAGCACGACCTTATTCTTTCTGTGGTGAAGCACTTCCCTCAAAGCAAAAAGTTTCTTGAATATGATGACTATTATGCTATGCCGACAAGAGATAATGCGAATGAATTTCTCAATGCTGTTGCAGAAAGATATGCCGACCGCTCGGATGAATTAAAGGGCTTGGTCAACTACATTTCAAACCGTCCCGGCGTCGAAAAACTCAGCTCACACGGATTGTTTACGCAATTTGATATGCCGATTGACCTCGATACAGTTGCGGAACGTGTTGCGAATCATGACGGTGTTATCTGGACAGAGGTGGTAAGTCTGCGTCGTGAGGACGCGGAACGGTTGCATTTTAACAATGCCGACGCGTGGAAAAATCTTGTTCGAAGGAACATGAATGAGATTGCCAAAGCCCATCGTATCAAGGTTGAGGACTTGGAATGGTACGGCGCGTTTCATAATACAACTCACCATCCGCATATTCATCTGGTGATTTTCTCAAAAGGACAGGAGGGATTTCTTTCTGAAAAAGGTATCAAGGAGCTGCGCCGCGCCTTTGGTCAGGACATCTTTCGTGACGAGCAATACAAGCTGGCAACAATCGAAACAGGCTATCGTAATGAGTTGAAAGATAATTTGGCAGACCTGTTACAGCAAATCCAAATGCGACAGTCGATTCCAAATGCTGACTATTATCTCTTTCTGTTGCGAAAAATCAAGGACGAATTACAACAGCAGAAGGGAAAGAAGCTCTATGGGTATCTACCAAGGAAGATGAAAAAGTTGGTGGATTTCGCTCTGCGTGAGATTGCCAAAGACAATAGCATATCCCAAATCTATTCCAAATGGAACGAGATCAACCGTGAAAAGCTGAGCCTGTATTATGATACGAAGGACAAACCGGACGTTCCAATCGAGAAGAACACAGAGCTGCGGTCGTTGAAAAATCTGCTTATAAGGACAGCGCTTGGAATGAACTTCAACGCGCAAATCAAAGTCAACACCGCGCGTCTCGGATTTTTATTCTCTCTGTTGGCAAAAGAGATTGTTAACAGCGCCGATCGAAGGTTGGACGAGCTCAACAAGATGATGCCCTTGCCTGACGGAAAGGAGCACTCTAAGATCCGCGAGAAAAAGCTGGCTCACGGTCAGAAAGAAGGCTCGGACACTACAGGCAATGGGGAAGAAGTCTACGACAGCCAAGCCGTGGAGGGTATCCTGACTATGCTCGACTACTTGATTTCGCTTGGCAATCAGGAGAGCGAACATGATACAGAGGAACTGAATTCTCAAACAGAATACGATTTTGATTTCGACTCTGCCTATTCTGAATATCTGAATGATGATGTTGATTATGATGAAGATGATGACCTTGATGACGAAGAACAACACTTCGGACTTTCTATGTGAACAGCACGGTGAGCGCCCTGTTTCGCCGTGTATCACCCTGTGTGCGATTTGTAGGCGAAAGACGAGTGTGTACCCGACCGGATTGTTTGCGCGGTGTTGAGCATTTGTCGAGGTTTGTGAGCGACTGCCCGTTTTGAGAGATTTTTGAAGGTTATGGTTTTGTTGACGCTGACCGCACCTACCGTATTAAAGGCAACAACAAGCGCTTGCAGATTCTTGCCGTATTGTACATTTGCTTTTACATCTTTGGGAAATGCTCCTGTTTTGGATTCGCCGCAAAGAGGGCACACTTCGACACAGAGTTTTTCGTGAGCGGTGATATTTACCTCAACTACTGCGTCAATGACGTTCCGCGTCTCCTTAACGCAAGCCTTTGAAGCGCACTTATCCCTGTAAGGACATGCGGAACAATCGGCGTGCATATGCCGATGGATTTTGTCAGGCTCGGCAAGAACAGCAAGATGGGTTCCTTGATGTCCTTTCTGTCCGCCGCGTTTCTTACCGCTTTTCTCGCGAAGACTCTTGTTGACTTTCTTGAAACCGTCAGATGATGGCGGTTTGGAGCTGTTGCCAGAGTTCTTGTTAAGCTGCTCACGCAATTCTTTGATTGTCGCGTTTAGTTCGGCTATGGTTTGATTAAGCTTTTCAATTTGCTCTAACAGCATTTGATTTTGCTTCATCAAAGACTCGATAAACTCTTGTGTAACCGGCATTTGCTCCACCGCCTTTCGTTACTGATATTATACCAGAATTAACGAAATTTGGCTATACTATCGCATTTTTGCAGTTGTGAATTTTGACGAACCCGATTTTTAAGAAACGTTTTTAGAGTCTCTGGAGAGCATAGCGTATGACAAATTTATACTTTTTTCATTCGTAAGCCCGCTATTCGATACTTCAAAATTTCTTTTGTGCAGGTATACAAATTTTTATCGTTCTGAATAGTTACATTTGTTTATTAGTAATGACAGCCCTCGCGGCTGTCATTATTTTTGGTCGCGGAAACGTGACGTTTCATCCAATTCGAGAATAAAAACCGGTTAAATAAAAAATGCGTTATCCCGACCGTTTACGATAGCAAATTTAAAGCCTCCACCGCTTGCGGGGGAGGCTTTAAGCAAGCAATTATGCTTTTTTCTTAAATTCCGTAATTTTGTCTACCGTGAACTTTTGGATATCCGTCGCGTCAAGAATATCAACCACGCCATCAGCGTTTACGTCGGCAACGTCTTTTTGTACATCAGTCAGAGTGACTTTATCAACAGTGAACTTCTGAATAATAATCGCGTCGAGGATATCAACAACATTGTCACCGTTGACGTCGCCGGTTGTATAAGTTTTAGGTACAGAAACAACATATACGCTGAAGTGGTCGGTTGTGAATACCAGATATCCGTTTTCATATACGGCGTTCATATCGGTAAGGGTATTATCGTTTTCAACCCTGTAAACCTTCGCGCCTTCAATATCGCAGGGGATTTTTACGGTTACATTACCGTCCGGCTGAACCTCAGCGCCGTCTTTAAGCAGCGAAATATCATACACACTGTTAATAGCTTCGCCCTGACCGAGAACTATATCTCCGGCTTCGGTTTCAGCTTTTTCGATAACCTTAAGAGTCAAGCCTTCATCGGAAGTAACGGAAATATTTGTTTCTTCATCGGTGTATGTTTGATTATTATTCCCGCTTATCACAACAAACGGAATATTATTTTTATTTGCGTATTTTTCCGCCTCGCTTCCCTTAACTCCATATATAGTAAAACCTGCGGCATAGCCGTAAAAAGCGTCATTGCCAATACTCGTAACACTCTCGGGAATTGTTATGCTTGTCAAGCCGGTGCATTGAGAAAATGCAGAATCGCCTATACTTGTAACGCTGTCGGGAATGGTAACACTTGTTAAGTTTTTGCAATTTGAAAAAGCATAATAGCCGATACTCGTCACGCTGTCGGGGATGTTAACGTTTGTCAAACCGGTACAATTATCAAAAGCAAAAGCGCCGATACTCGTTACGCTGTCGGGTATGTAAACGTTTGTCAAACCGGTGCAGCCATCAAACGCAGATGTGCCGATGCTTGTTACACCGTCTTGTATAATAACGCTTTTGATATCCGCTCCCCACGGAGCGGTTGTTATCCAAGAACCGTTATACAATTTGTTTGAATAATTATCCATTTCGCAATTGCCGCTGATTGTGAGTGTGCCGTTTTCATCAAGCGTCCAAGTGCAGCTAAATTTTGAATCATCAAAATTAAAACCTTTAGACAAGGCGTATCTTTCCGCTTCGCTTCCGGAATATCCGTAAATGGTAAAACCGTCAATTTTCTGTAATTCGGAATTATCATCATAATAATATCCAAACGCGCGAATTCCAATAAACACTACACTGTCCGGAATGGTTACGCTTGTTAAACCGGTACATCCTATAAACGCATAATCGCTTATAAATTCCACATTGTCGGAGATTTCTATGTTTGTTATGCTGGTACATTCCGAAAAAGCATAATTGCCGATATCTACCACATTGTCAGGAATCTTCAAATCAGTAACAAGTTCATTGTTTAAATACAGATTGTGTGCATAAGATAAAGGATTAGCATAATTATTGTCATAACTAATATTGCACCAAGCTGCAATATCTGAAATATTGACTTTTGTCAAGCCTGTACATTCTTCAAACGCGCCCCATCCGATATTTGTAACACTATCAGGAATCGATATGCTTTTCAAACCGGTACAACCATCAAATGCAGAACTGCCGATACTCGTAATGCCATCCGGAATTATAAAGCTTGTTAAGCCGGTGCAGTTTCTAAACGCTTGATTGCTGATGCTTGTCACGTTGCCGGGAATGGTAACACTTGTTAAGCCGGTGCAACCGTAAAATACATAATCACCTATACTTGTTACACTATTTGGAAGTGATATATTTGTCAAGCCTGTGCAACCTGAAAACGCACTTTCGCCTATACTTGTCACGCTGTCGGGAATGGTTATGCTTGCCAAAGCGCTACAGTATGAAAACGCATGGCCGGTAATTCCATTTGTTCCTTCTTTAAGAAAAATGCTTGTGTTGTCAGGCATTTTTCCTTTGTATTTATAAGCAACCTTACCTGCGTATACCAAACCATCGGGCTGGTTGTTAAACCATGCTGTATCGCTAAACGCAAACTCTCCGATGTTTGTCACGCTGTCGGGGATTGTCACGCTTGTAAGCCCCTCACTGTAGGTGAACGCCCAACTTCCGATGCTTGTAACGCCGTTTTCTATAACTACACTTTTTATGCTATCACCCCACGGTACAGGATTGTTGTAATCGTAAGAATCCATTTTGCCGTTACCGCTGATAGTCAGCGTACCTTCGTCGTCAAGCGTCCAAGTGCAGTCGCCGGTTGTACCGCTTTGTTCGCCGACTTTTGATGTTTCGGAATTTTCCGCCGCGCTTACGGTAAACGGTACCGCAGTGAATACCGATGTTACAATTATAAACGCAAGCAGTATACTTAGTGTTCTTTTTAATTTCTTCAATTTCTTTCCTCCTCAAAAATACGCCGCAAATTTACGGCATTTTTAATTAACGCTAAAGGACATTATTATTTTATCATTTATTACACTTTAACGCAATCCAAATTATCATTGCCGTTTTTGTCAAATATGCACAATAAAACAACCCCTTCGCAAAGAAACAAATCTTTGCAAAGGGGATTGAATATTTTTAATCTATATCAAAGCGAGACGCTGTTTATCCTACGAAGGGCTGAACATAGTTTACGTCGGCGCTGTCTGAGTTTGATGTGTTGTTAACTGTATTTGCGGTGTTAACTGTATTAGCGCTGCTATTTGACTGTCCGTCGTTGTAGGGCTGTACGGTGTTGTATGACTGATCGGCGTTGGAAGCTTCAACCTTGTTTCCCTTGGGGTTGTCGTTGGGATTTGTCTTTGTGTCGCCGATCGAGCCGTTGCCGGTGTTGTCTGCGCCTGTGCCGCTGTAAGGCTTAACATAGTTTGCTTCTTCACTTGTGTTGTTAGTGCTATTGTTTGAATTGGTGTTAGTGTTGGTATTTGTGCTTGTGTTTGTGTCCGCTGTGTATGTGTTGTTGCTGTTGCTGTTATTGTTGTTGTTAACCGGCGCGGCGTAGCTTGAATTGTCGGTTGTCTTGTTGTTATTTGAGGTCTTTGCTGTCTTTGTCTGAGAAGTCTTTTTGATGTTAGTATCTGTCTGCGATACCGTTGTGCTCTGTGCCGCCGGAGCGGAAGCGGATTTGTTGATTGCCGGGATTCCGAAAATGCAGAAGCCTGCGATTCCTGCCGCCAGTACGGAAGTCGCGAATACCGCGATGATTCTCTGTCTGATTGCCTTCTTCTTTCTGTCTTTCTGAATAAGAGCTACCTTTCTCTGTCTTGCCCATCTTGCGCCTTCCTGAGAGATTCCGCTGTTGTTTGTTTTTGCCTCGAAGTTGTCGTTGTAGTTGTTTCTGATTTCGTTAGTGTTTTTCATTTTTCATTTCTCCTTAATTATTGAAATTTGTCAGGGCTTGGTTTTGTTTTTATTATTTATTTGACGTTTCGCTATCTTTGACCCGCCGTTGCAAATTACTTGATTTAACTCTTCGTTTTCCAAAGGCGGCTTGGATGCAACGTCACGTTGCCCTGACTGTGGCTATATAATAACACACAGACTATGACAAAACCCTGACAAAAATCTGTAATATTTCAAGTTTTTTAAAAAATTGTAACTATTCAGTACCCCATCCCAAAAACCTGATTGATCTGACCTGATAAAACCATCTTAACCGCGTGATAAGAATCAAACCCGTTTTTGCGGGCGGTGCTAACGAACGACATTAAGCCCATGTATTCCTCTGCGCCGGTTCTGCTTCTGAAGCAGCCGCAAACCTTGGTCTTTGTTTTGATGTTGCGGATATCGCGCTCGGCTTGATTGTTGTCGAACGGAACACCGAGCTTTTCTAAAAACAGGCAGACTGCTCCCTTGTGTTTTTTGAGTCTGTCGATGAGCGCGAGAATTTTACCGCGTTTTACTCTGCCGCGTTTTTTCCTGACAGGTTCCGCAATAGGATTCTGCGCGTATGCCTCTTTTATTATGACATCGTATTCGCGTTTGTATTTTTGAATTGTAAACACGCTGAGATAATCTTTTCCTGCCGCGATCGCCTTGTCTTTTGCTCTTTTCATACGCAAAAGGTGTTCCTTGAATTTTCTCGCCCATGCTTGCTCCGGGTGATTTTCTGCAATTCCGTTCAGCTCTCTCAGAAGATGAGCGCAGCATACAGAATGCGTCACATCGTTAAACTTCCAATAGGAAGTCCAGCAATCGTGGACGATGATCCCGTGATAATCAGGAAGGACACCCGTGGATTTTATGCCTTCATAACCGCGTTTTTTGCTGACGGTCATATATGTGTAGCTTCCGTTTGAAACATTGTGAACCCAATGAAGTTTACCGTCTATGTTGGTTCCCGTTTCATCGCAATGAACCAACGGAGTTTCAGAAAGCTTTTGACGTATTAGCTCAAGTGCCGGCTTTACTTTCTCTGCACAACGGCTTACGATATTCTTAATCGTACCGGTTGAAAGAGGTATGTTGAATACGCCGCCTATCAGGGACGGAAGAACGGATTATATCAATTATCTCTTTTCGTAGCCATAAAATATCAAGTCAAAATTTGCGCCGCATAAAACAAAGAAAACGGATTTTTCAAAACTGAAAATCAACTTGGGATTTCATGCTGAAAATGCTGTCGGCAAAACTCAATAGAATAATCATATAAAAAGAAAATGCTGTGCTTAACGGAGATGGTTGAGCACAGCATTTATGATTTATGGGGGAGGGGTTTAGAATTAAATCCGGGTTGATTTGAAATTTATGGGTGAGTGTTTATCAATTACCGCGAAGTTGATTTCGGATGAATCAGAATTACCTTGATTAGCAAATATCAATAACTCAAAAAAGTATCAGTTACCCTTTTTCTGCTGATGGAAAAGTGCTGGTCTTTTGATGATGTTCCGGGATTTTTTGCAAGTTATTACCTCGATTTTGCATAAATAACTTTAACATCATTCAAAACTGAAAACACGAAAAAAGGCTTGAAACCGACGTTTCGAGCCTTGAAAGTTCAGTATTTATGCGGATAATCGTTGCGGCGTTCACGTTTGGAGACCGCTGCTCTACCAACTGAGCTATACCCCTAAATATAATGTCGCTGCAAATGAACGCGTGTCACTTGCAGAAAATATAATAACACAGACACGTGTGTTTGTCAAGATGTTTTCGTGATAAAAACGCGGAATCGCAATTCTTTTTAAAAGATTTTTTCCGGATTTTTTCCGGAAAGACGTGTGTTTTGCGTGCGAGCAGCAAAGCCGTTATGATAAACTATGCCGCACTACTCACACGCTTTTTCCGTGGTCTGTGACCGCTGCTTGGGCACGGTTGAAAAAACACGTCCTGAGTTACTTTTTTCGGTGGCTGCGATGTGGCTGCCAAAATGAAGAAATCCCCATAGTTTGACAAAATGCCGAACTATGGGAATTTTTTATGCCCGAAAAAGCATTGTCCAGATTATCGCCCACTGAATCGTGTAAAATTGGAGTATGGGAAGTTGTAATAGTTGGTTTTCCACAATTTTTTGCCGTAATTTTTGTCAGGGGTTTTGCTGGATAATGACCACTGCTTGTGGTATTGTTGTGGTTACCAAAAATAGGAGGTCGATACGATGAAACGAGAATTATTAGACAACGGAAACATTTGGCAGAAGTCGGATGGCAGATGGATTGGCATGGTGCGATACAAGGATGAGTTCGGCGTTGCTCAACGCAAGAGCTTTTCCAGCAAGAAAAAGAAAACGCTACAAGCGAAGATGACTGAGTATGTCAAGAACTTCAATGAACAAGTCGCCAATTCGGATGAAGCCCGGAAACCGCTGAAAGAGAGTATGAAGAATTGGCTGCGCGTGTACAAGTACCCGGAAGTAGAGCGCACAACATATGACCGCTATGAATGCACTGCTGAACACCAAATCTATCCCTACATTGGGAATAAACCAGTCGGAGACGTGACAACTGCTGACATCAAGAAGTTGCTCACCAAGCACATGAATAACGGATATGCCTTCACAACAAGCAAGAAAGCTTACTCGCTGCTAAAGATGTTCTTTAAACAGCTATATCAGGAAGGTGCAATACCAAACAATCCAATGGCTCTAATCGATATGACGAAGAAAGATAACTACCTTGCTGCTCAAAACAAGGAAAGCAAACCGCAGTGTGATTTGGTGGTCGTATTCACGGATGAAGAATTGGAGAAAATCAAAGAGGAAGCTTTTAAGAAATTTGCTAACGGTAAGCCCGTCTACCAACAAGCGGCGGCGTATTTCCTGATGCTCAACACAGGATTGAGAGCAGGAGAGCTGTGCGGTATTATCAACAGCGACATAGACCTCGAACACCGTGTAATACACTTGCAACGCGGCGTAAAAGAAGTACACGTTCGTGACGGCTTGGAATATGTGCCAAAGTTGGAGGTCAAGGTTGGCAAGCTGAAAAGCAAAACGAGCAAACGTGACGTGCCGCTCAATGACAACGCAATTGAGATGATACAGAAATTGCGCGAGGAATTGTATCTCGGTGAGGACGCTCCGCTCATACCGGACGAGAACGGCAACTTCACTAACCCACGCAATATGCGAAACCGATTCTATCGCATACTTGACGCAATAGGGTTACCGCATAAAGGTTTGCATACGTTCAGGCATACATTCGCAACACGCCTTATCAACGGCGTAAAACAACCGGATGGAAGTGTGAAAGCTTTGTCCGTAAAGCAGGTTGCAGAGCTGCTTGGGCATACCACCTCGGAAATTACAGAAATCTACTATGTGAAGCGCGACACTACAAGACTTGCCGGACTGACCGATAACTTCAATCTGTAATGCAAAGGCAGAGCAGAGAGCACCGACTCTGCTCTGCACCATTTCTCTTTGCGTTTGAAATTTGAGCCACATGAAACAAAGAAACCGGAGGAACTAAAAACATGTATAAATACAACCAAACGCCGCAGGGGCGGTATCACGGTCCTCTCCCTGTACGTAATTTCTTTCCTTTGCCGAATGCTATTTTCGACCTCGGGCTGACAGCGGAGGAAATTGCCGTCTATGCTTTTCTGATGAAGTGCGAGGACAGGCGAACCTACACTTGCTATCCAAGCTACAAAACGATTGGCAGAGCAATCGGGAAAAGCAAAAACACTGTTATCAAATATGTAAATATGCTTGAAGAAAAAGGTTTAATCACCAAGCACAAAACCTTTGTGGTAACCAAGGACGGTAAGGCGTGGAACGGAAATCTGATGTTTGGAATCGCGCCCATCAGAGGTGCGTGGGACGTTTATTACTATCATCAAATGTGGGATAGGAATGGTATCCCGTACATCAAGCAAAATAAGCGCAAAAAACGCCGGTGATTATTTGAAGCAGGTAAAAGCGAGCCGTCCTTTGGTGGACGGCTCGCGAAGGACATCGGACGGCAGAGCCGACCGTTGTGCAGTTTCAGGAGAACAATCGCAGCGCTTTTGAGGGAGTCCTCACTATTTGCGGCGTTTGTGTGAACGAGAAATTTTCAGGAGGAAAATATGGAAGAATTTAAGAAGGTTACTATCAGTTTTACGAAAGACCAATTGGAAAAGTTGGACGAAATTATGTCAAAAGAACAGGGCTATACGCGCAGTTCTTTGGTACGTGAGGCGGTGGATTACTACCTTGGCTACTTCGCTCAAAAGGGAAGTGTCAGTTATTTGTCGCCAATCATCAGTCAAAATATCAAGCTGGTGCTCGGCAGATTTGAAGAAAATTTGAGCGAGATGTTGTTCAAGTTAGCGGTTGAGGTGAGCAAAAGTAATATCCTTTCTGCTCGAAACAGTGACCTCAACGACTACGCTCTGAATTATTTGAATGATGTTTCCGAGCAGCTTGTCGCTGAACATAACGGTGTGCTTGACCTTGAACGCGCACAGGATTTCGCTGAAGCTGATTATTTTGGTGATGAAAATGGCTAAGATAATTGTCTCATGTCGCTTTCAAAAGAGCGCAAAAGATATGGCTGACCTCATAAGATATATGGCGACTCGTGAGGGCGTTGAGAAGTTGCCGAGCGGAAATAAATATAGCATCGCCACCCAAAAACAGCACGACCTCATTCTTTCTACGGTAAAACATTTCCCTCAAAGCAAAAAGTTCCTTGAATACAATGACTACTACGCCATGCCTACAAGGGAAAATGCGAATGAATTTCTCGACGCAGTCACGGAGAGATACGCTGACCGCGCAAGTGAATTAAAGGGCTTGGTCAACTACATTTCAAACCGACCCGGCGTTGAAAAGCTCGGTTCACACGGATTATTTACGCAGTTTGATATGTCAATCGATCTCGATACGGTCGCGGAACGGGTCGCCAATCACGACGGTGTTATCTGGACAGAGGTGGTAAGTCTGCGCCGTGAGGATGCAGAACGACTGCACTTTAACAACGCTGAAGCATGGAAAAATCTCGTGCGACGCAATATGAATGAGATTGCCAAAGCTCATCGAATCAAGGTGGAGGACTTGGAATGGTACGGTGCGTTTCATAATACAACGCACCATCCGCATATTCATCTGGTGATTTTCTCGAAAGGGCAGGAGGGATTTCTCTCTGAAAAGGGAATCAAAGAACTGCGCCGGGCGTTTGGTCAGGACATTTTTCGTAACGAACAATACAAGCTGGCGACCATAGAAACGGGTTATCGAAATGAGTTGAAAGATAATTTGGCTGACCTGTTACAACATATTCAGGCGCGGCAATCGCTCCCTAATGCCAACTATTATCTTTTTCTGTTGAGGAAAATCAAAGATGAAATACAACAGCAGAAAGGGAAGAAGCTCTATGGCTATCTACCAAGGAAGATGAAAAAGTTGGTAGATTTCGCTTTGCATGAGTTCGCTAAAGACGATGTTTTATCTGAAATCTATGCAAAATGGAACGATGTCAACCGGAAAAAGTTGAGCCTTTACTACGACACAAAGGACAAGCCCGACGTGCCGATTGAGAAGAACCCGGAGCTGCGTTCGCTGAAAAATATGCTTATCAGGACAGCGTTAGGTATAAACTATGATGCTCCGGTTGCAATCAACAACGCGCGTATCAGTTTTTTGTTCTCCATGTTGGCAAAGCAAATTGTCAACAGCGTAGGCAAAAGACTGGACGAACTCAACAAGACGATGCCCAAAACGGATAGCAAAGAGCGCTCAAAGATTCATGAGAAAAAGCAGGCTCACGGGCAGAAAGAAGGCGCAGATGGTACCGGTATTGATGATGAAGTCTACGACAGCCAAGCTGTAGAGGGAAGAAATGCAAACTGTAGAAAAGCTAAAAGACGCTTTGACGGAGCAAAGCAGCTTATGCGAGTGTGAAGGTTTCATCAACGGCTTTCGATTAGGCGTCAGGCTGATGGTGGAATCTTTTTACGGTAGACAATAACAAATCGCCCGGCAACATGTTGTGCGCTGCTGGGCGGTTCTGTTGCTTATCGTGTAGATTATGAGCTCGACGAAAATTGCTAAAGATTGATACAGTGAAAAAATAAGCACCCTGTTTCGCCGTGTGTTGTTCTGTTTGCGAGTTTTTGGAGAAAGGAAAGTACCGGTCTGAAAACTTCGCACCGTTTTTGGGCGTTTTATCGTGGCTTGTGAGCGTTATCCTGATTTGAAAGGTTATAGATAAGATATACGGCTATCATTTAGCTTAGGTGTTTTATCTAAAAATATAGTATATGGAGTTTAATTGTGTTATAATAAAACTATTACTTACATGGAGATATATATGGATTATAAGAATTGGAAAAAAGATGATTTCGAATGTATTACTTTATCTTCTCTTTTGATGGAAAAAGCAAATGAATTTAAAACAGCTTTGCTCAAATGTGTTGAACTTTCTCCTAACCCGGAAATATCTGATTTGATTAACATTCATAATATGGAAAGGTTTGAAAATATAATAAAATCTATTTGCGAGAAGGTAAAACAAATAAGTAATCGCGTTTTAAACTCTGACACTGGTGATAGCGCAGTTGAATTTGAAACATGGATATTACTTGGGTCGATGACAGAATTCGCTTTACAATCATTTTTATCTATATATTTTGATGATTATCAAAATACAAAATGGCAGCAGTGGGAAGATTTTAATAAGGATGAAGTTTTAAAACACATAAAGGATACATTAAATGTTTTGGTTGAAAAAGATGTTATTTCTTCAAATCAGAAAAAATCAATTGTGGAAAATGCTAATCAACACATAAAAACTCATATAAAGGAACATCGCGTTGAGAATATATCTTTAGAAGAGTTGATTCAATTATATAATCATATTCAGGTGCTAAAAGATGATGAAATCAAAATGCTACGGATCATCCAAATCAACAGGAACTGTATTCACTCTTTTAAGAGTCGTGAGATTGGCGATTATAATGAATTGATGAGATGCGTATATTTCTATATCTGCCTGCTAGATATACTCATTCAAGGACTTCCTGATTGCGATTGTTATGACGATTACTGCATTGTTTTATAAACACTTTTAACTTCAAATAAGTTTTTTCATTGTGATGTACACTTAAGAATAAACAGACTACAGTACGAAGAAAGGAATGCGATTGTTAAAATCTACGCAAAAATTCTTGTTGCTTTCCAATGCAGTGCCTGTTATAATTTTCTTAGGGCATCTATCCTTTGGTTGATTATTATGTGATAAATGTATTATACAAAATCTGAAGTTTCCTTTACCAAGCAGGATTTATTTTTTGGTAAAAGCCTGTTTTGGATGAGCTTTGATACAAAAAGAATATACATGTTACATCTTAAAAGCGTATTATACGATACAAAAGTAATATGATGGGGCTGAGAATAAATGGAATACAATAAGATAAGAAAATATTTTAATATTACTCTTTCCGATGAAGAACTATCAAAAATATTGTGCCATTCAAGTGCTAATATTGATAAAACCATTAAAATTACAAACTCCTTTTATTATTCGTATGGAAGAGCTGCTATCAACGCAGCAATATCATTCTTTTTAGAGTCAGCCTATAAAAAATATGATAAAACTGATATAGTGAAGCAAATATCAATTCTTCGTAGATTAACTGAAGAACAACTAAAGTTTGTCGATGAACTTGTAACAAAACAAATCAAAAAGGGTCAGCCGCTCACTCATATTTATTCCGAACACGAAGCGGAGTTGCCGATATCTTTGAGAAGCCTTTACAACTACATAGACAACGGCTGGCTCCATGTGCGTAACATTGACCTTAGACGAAAGGTGACTTACAAGCCAAGGAAAAAGAGGAAGAAAAGCGAGAAAGCAGCTGACGGAGATCAGTTTTATTATCGTTATGAGCATACCTACCAGTAGCAGTATTTTCTGTAATCAAGCCGCCGTTGATAAATAAGCCGGGATTGCTTGCAGCGATGCTTTCTGTGCCGCCTGATGTGCCGCCGGAACTCGGAACTGATATGCCGTCGATTGTTGCGTTCATAGATATTGGATTTGTCTTAGCAAAATGATATCCGGAAGCAAAAACACCCGCTCCTCCTGATGCCTTATTACCGCTTATAGTACCGCTAATGAGGTTAAATCTGCTATTTAATTTATTGATATTTCCGGCGCCAACCATTGCCACGCCGCCACCGAAATCAGTCGCTTCGCAGTTGCTGCCAATACCGCAGTTATCTATATTACCGCCATTCATAACAAACGTTCCGCCTTCAACCGTAACGCCACCGCCGAGGTAGTTGTCACCCTTGTGATTTTTAAGTGTTACATTGTTGTTCATTATGCAAGTAGAACCGCGCTTAATGTATACAAGACCGGGATCATGATGAGACTGATTATCACCTTCTATAATTAATTTAGAGATCTCGTCACCAAGATTTACCTTCGCTCCGTTTTCAATATAAAATGCATAGTTGGATGTAAAAATGGTGTGACCGTTACCGATAACAGTGACAACCGCACTTTCTTTTTTAATTGACATGGAGCCGTTTTCAATATCTCCGGTCAGGTTAATTACATACTCTCCGCCGTTTGTGTTGATTTCATAACAAACAGTTTCGAGTTCTGTTGCTGAGCCTACATCTTTTACAGTTACACTATCCTCGGCGTATACCGTCAGGGGGAGCGCAGTAAAAAGCAACGCTACGGACAAGAGTATACATAAATACTTTGCGACGGTCTTTTTCATTAGGACACATCCTTTGCGTTAAATTTGTACATAAACAACAAATTATTTTGTTTATGTACATTTTTTATGCTTATATCACAAATTGACGGCAAAGTCAATACATATACTATATTGCTTTGTGATTTTTTGCGATTTTTTTACCGAAAAATCTTCCGCTATAAGCCGTTTTCACGATGTCTCTACTTGTATAATCGGAGTGAGAAGCGCAAAAAGCAATTAGCTATTGAAAAACACAGCGTTTTGGCTTATAATGTAACTATATTTTATTTACGGAGAATTGTTATGAAGGTATTTTTTACTGTATTAATCTGCAAGCTGCTCAGGTTTGTCGGCAGGCTTATCGGCAAGGGCAGCAGCTTCCCCGGTCAGATTGCGCTTAAAATCTGTCCGGATATTCTCAGCAGGGTAGAGCTTCCCGAGTTTATCATCGCCGTAACAGGCAGCAACGGCAAGACCTCTACGGTTGAGATGATAGCTCATATTCTGATGAAAAACTGCAAAACCGTGTCGTGGAACCGCGAGGGCTCAAACCAAATTGAGGGCGTAACCACCCTTGTGCTGGGCAGCTCAACGCTTTCGGGCAAGGTCAAGAGCGACATCCTGCTTATCGAAAGCGACGAACGCTTTGCAAGATATACGTTTAAATATATCAAGCCTACCCACTACGTAATCACCAACCTCTACCGCGACCAGCTAACCAGAAACGGCCATCCCGAGTGGGTTTACGACGCGATTGCTGACAGCATTTACGACGGAACCCAGCTTATCCTCAACGCCGACGATCCGCTCGTTTCGCGCTTTGGAATCGGCAGGGAAAATGTGGTATGGTTCGGCGCGGACAAGCTCTCGACCGATACCGAAAATCTCGTCAGCGCCTACAACGACGGCGCATATTGCCCTGTTTGCAAGGCTCCGATGACCTACAGCACCTACCACTATAATCACATCGGTCATTTTCAGTGCACAAAGTGCGGCTACAAGCGTAGTGACACCGCCTACACAATCACAGCGGTTGACCTCGACAACGGCGTTATGGAGATTGACGGCAAGTATAAAATTTCACTCGCGCTCAAATCGCTTTATAACATCTACAATATTCTCTCAGCCTATACCGTCGCGAGAATTGTCGGCATTGACGGCGCGGAAATCGCTCGCGATATGGGCGACTACGTGCTAAAAAACGGCAGGGTTATTACCTTTGAGCTCGGCAACAGAACGGGAACTCTGCTCACCTCAAAGCACGAGAACAGCATTTCCTACGACCAAAGCCTGCGCGTAGCCTCGGCTTACAAGGACGGCTGCGACGTGCTGATTATCGTCGACGCGGTCAGCAGAAAGTACTTTACAAGCGATGTTTCGTGGTTGTGGGATATCGACTTCGATATGCTCAATTCTCCGAATGTAGGCGAGATTGTCCTCGCAGGAAAGTACGTAAACGACCTCGGAATGAGGTTCTCATTCACTGATATTCCGTCTGACAAAATCAAGCTGTTTGAGGATATCCCCGAGGCTGTCGATTACCTCGACAACGGCAGCGGAAGGTATATCTACGCGATTACCTGCTTCTCGGACAAGGGTAAATTTTTGGCGAAGGTAAAGGGTGAATGATATGAAAATTCTGCATCTTTATTATGATATTATGAATCTCTACGGCGACTACGGCAACGTGAGCGTGCTCGAAAGACTGATTGCTCAGAGCGGTACGGACTGCGAGGTTGTTAAAAAATCGCTAGGTGACAACGTTGATTTTAACGATTACGGCTTTGTGTTCATCGGCTCGGGAACCGAGAAAAACCAAAAGCTCGTGCTTGAGGATTTTAAAAGGCTTGCGGACGGATTTAAGGCGTATGTCGAAGCGGACAAGCCTGCACTGCTCACGGGCAATTCCTTTGAAATGCTCGGCAAAACCATAACCGATTGCGACGGGGGAGAGCACAGCGGTCTCGGAATGTTCGACTTTACCGTGACCGAGCAGAACAAAACGAGGATGACCGCCGACGCGATTTTCGAATGTGACTTCCTCGACAGACCGCTTGTCGGCTTTGTCAACAAGTGCTCTCAAATTACGGGAATTACAGACCACGCATTTACCGTTAAGCGCGGACTTGCCGATAACGAGAGCGATAAGACCGAGGGCTTAAAATATAAAAACCTGATCGGAACCCACCTCACAGGTCCGGTGGTTGTGAAAAATCCGCATTTCGCGGAGTACCTCGCGAGTCTGCTAATCAGCGGCGAAATTAACAGCGAATGTCTTGAACTCGCGAAAAAGGGCTTTGAAGTAACGCTTGCCGAGCTAAGCAAGGATAACTAAAATTCTACAGAAGAAATATAGAGGCAGCCTTCGCGGTTGTCTCTTGCTTTTTTACCTTTTTTCGGTATTTTTCGGCATAAGAATTATCTATGTGAAAATTTTATGAAAACTTACACTCTAAATATTGACTTTTGTGGATAAATACTATACAATATTCTCATAATGAATTTTGGAGGAATATGTCGTGAACTTGCCGCGCAAAATTATATCCCTATTGCTTGCTCTGTCGATTTTGACGGCGGCAGGCGTATTTAGCTGCGCCTTCGCGGCGGAAAATTCAAATTCAAATCAGCAAAAAATAACCGTAACCGCCGAAAAAATCAAAAAGGACGGCACGTATATCGCTATTCAAAACGCGCTTGAAATCGCGCGTAAAAACGCGACCGACTCAAAGCACTATGTTGTTGAGGTCGAGCCGGGCGAGTACAGCATCACCAAAACCCTGATGATTTTCAGCAACACCCACCTTGTGCTGACGGACGTAACACTTAACCGCAGTCAGGCGAGCACCTCAAATATGCTCCGGATCGGCAATTTCGACACCGAAAAATCAGGCGCTTCGGGCTACGACGCATACAAAAACATCATAATTCAGGGCGGCACGTTCGACGGCGGCGGAACTCAAAATACTATTTTGAAGGCGGCTCACGCCACTAATTTCACAATTCAAAGCACGAATTTCAGAAACGTAAACAACAGCCATATTATGGAAATCGCAGGTATTGACGGCTTCGCGGTCAAGAACTGCTCGTTCAAAAACCAGCATATGGACAGCGAAAAAATCGGCTACGAGGCGATTCAGCTCGACATCCTCAAAAAAGGCCATATCTACGACTGCCGTTCCGAGGCTCTGCCGATGAACAACGTCAGGATTGAAAACTGCCTGTTCGACGACTGCCCCAGAGGTATCGGCACTCACACAGCGATTTATAACGCACCGTTCAACGGAATTTTAATTAAGAGCAACCGCTTCACGAACCTCGGCAGCGCGGCGATTCAGGGAATGAACTGGAAGAACGTCAAGATTGTCGGCAACTCGATTGAGAACACCCCGAGGGGCATTACGCTCTACTCAATGATGGGCGGCGGCGACGGTACGTTTTTGGCAGGAGTTCTCGCGGATGAGGGCAAGACCGAAACAAATATTTCCGAGAGCTATCAGGAGCCCTGCAACGGCAACATTCTGATTGCGGAAAACTCAATCAACCACTGCGGCGCGGTCGAGGACGTTTACGCAAACTACGAATGTGAGGGTATCTCGCTTGTCGGCGCAAGGCTGGATAAGGTTTACGATGAAAATTCCGACGGCAGCGGCGGTCTGCCAAAGGGCGAATATTTCCTCGAGGGCGTGACCGTCCGCAACAACTTCATCAGCGTTAAAGGTCACGGAATTCGCGCGAAAAACGTCCGCAATGCTTCCTTCACCGACAACGTAATCAACTGCGGCGAAAACGACTTTAACAAGTCGATTTACCAAGGAATTAAAGTCTACGACAACAGCAAAATAAACTTTATCGACGGCAACAGCATATACGGAAGCGATAACTTCGGAATTGACGTCGAGGACGCAAAGGTCACTGTTATCCGCAACAATTCCATCGACCAGTCGGGCGACTGCGGAATTTGCCTGTGGGACAACAGCTACAGCGCTGATATTTCCGACAACTACATCAAGTCGTCCGGCAAAAACGCTATGTCAATTCAGAGCACGTCCCAGGCGGATTACATCGGCAACAACTTCTTTTACGATAACAAAATCAACCGCATTGACGTGTGGAAAAACTCAAAGGCGAAGCTCGGAAGCAACACCGTCGAAAACCTCGATTTGACCGAGTTTTCACTCAGCTACGGCTATACCGATTTGGCTGTGGGCGAGGCGTTCGGACTGAATACAACGCTCACGCCGTCGAAAGCAAAGGCTAAGTTCAACTGGGTTTCGTCAAACAGCAACGTCGCGAGGGTTGACAGGCTCGGAAATGTTTCCGGACTTTCACCCGGCAAAACCATAATTACCGCGACAGCACTAAACGGACTTAAGGCAAGCTGTACCGTGACGGTTTATCCCGCGCCGAAAAATATCGCGGTAGGGGAGAAAATGCTCATTCTCGGCAAGGGGGAGAAGTTTAACCTCGGCACGGTACTAAGCGAGAATTCGTCCGTGCATAAGGTCAACTACACCACCAGCAATCCAAACGCCGTGGGCTTTGTCTCGGACAACGGCGTAATTCAGGCTAAGCACATCGGTACGGCTACCGTTGTCGCAAGCCTCTTTAACGGACTGCACGACAACTGCAATATCATCGTCAAGGAAGCTCCTGCAAGCCTAAAGCTCAACCGCAGTAAGCTGAATATGGGACTGGGCGAGGAGTTTGTGCTCGAGGCGATTATCCCCGACAACTCCGCTTCAAGTATTTCAATGTACTCCGACAATCCGCGCGTAGTCGACGTAGACGAAAACGGCAGACTTAAGGCGAAGGGACTCGGCACGGCGGTAATCACGGCGCAGACCTTCAACGGACTGACCGCCAAGTGTACGGTTACGGTTAAGGAAGCCCCTGATAACATCGAGCTGAACTCGACAAATATCAAGATAAAAACCGGTCAGACGATTAAACTGGTTGCAAAGCTTACCGAGGGCACGGCTTCAAACGAGCTTGTGTTCAAGTCAAGCGATACCTCGGTCTGCAAAATAGACAAGGCGACCGGCGTAATAACAGCCAAGTCGCCCGGAACTTCAAGGGTGAGCGTGACCACCTACAACGGTCAGTCGAGCTCGATTGAAGTGAATGTAGTAAATTAATTCCAATCAAAAAATCCACCGGAAATTCCGGTGGATTTTACTTTTACCATAATTTTTCCGCAACAAGCGCGATAACGCTCCTGCCCTGCATTTTAATTCTTCTGTCGTGGAGCAAAATATTGCTGTGCTCGCAAATTACCTTGTCGGCATTTTTGCCGGTGTCAACGTACAGCTTCCAAACATAGCCTGTCGGCAGTCCGGGCAGCTCAACGTCGCAGCTCTCCCAGTGGGCGTTAATGCCGAAGTACACAATCTCGTCCCTTGCCGGGTCGTCGCCGGCAGCGCCTGCGTACATAACCGCGACCATCCTTGATTCGCCGTTAAAGTCGGTTTTCCACGGCTGGGCAGAATGGATACTCTCCGGCGGCAGAGTGCAGGTGCACTCACGCCTGTTCTTTGTGATAACGTGGAAGCGCTTTCTGAACGCTATCATATACTTAAAGAACTCAAAAACGTCGCTGTACTTTTCTTTTCTGCTCCAGTCAAGCCACGAGATAATATTGTCCTGACAGTAGGGGTTGTTGTTGCCGAACTGCGTGTTGCAGAACTCATCTCCCGACAGGAACAGCGCCGCGCCGCGGCTGCACATAAGGGTTGCAAAGGCGTTTTTAATCAGCTTAACTCTCAGCGCGTTTATGTTCGGATCGTTGGTTTCACCCTCAAAGCCGCAGTTCCAGCTGTTGTTGTCATCAGCGCCGTCGGTGTTGTTCCAGCCGTTTCTCAGGTTGTGCTTTTGGTTGTAGGAGTATAAATCGTAAAGCGTAAATCCGTCGTGGCAGGTGAGGAAGTTAACCGAAGCGCAAGCTCCTCTGTACGACGGGTCGTACAGATCCTTAGAGCTTGTAAGCCTGTGAGCCGCAGCCCAAGCCAAGCCGCCGTCGCCTTTTAAAAATCTTCTCAGGTCGTCGCGGTACTTGCCGTTCCACTCAGCCCAGCGGTTCCAGTTGGGGAAGCTTCCTACCTGATAAAGTCCGCCTGCGTCCCAAGCCTCGGCAATCAGCTTTGTGCTTCTCAAAATCGGATCGAACGCAAGGCTCTTTAACAGCGGCGGCTGATCCATCGGAGTGCCGTCCTCGTTACGTCCCAAAATCGACGCGAGGTCAAAGCGGAAGCCGTCAACCTTGTACTCGGTAACCCAGTAGCGCAGACAGCTCTTGATAAAGTCGCGCACAATCGGGTGATTGCAGTTGAGCACGTTGCCGCAGCCGCTGAAATTGTAGTATTTTCCGTCGGGAGTCAGCATATAGTAGATGTTGTTGTCAATTCCCTTAAAGCTGAAGAACGGTCCCATCTCGTTGCCCTCGGCGGTGTGGTTGAACACAACGTCAAGAATAACCTCAATACCGTTTGTCTTTAGGTCGCGGATAAGCTCCTTAAGCTCCGTACCCTCGCGGTGATGCTCGTGGTCGGCTTCGTAGCTGGTGTTCGGCGCGAAAAAGCAAACCGTGTTGTAGCCCCAGTAATCGTATAGCTGCTCGCCCTCGTAGTGGCGGTCGGCTCCGCACTCGTCAAACTCAAAAATCGGCATAAGCTCAACGGCGTTAATTCCGAGCTCCTTAAGGTAGGGGATTTTCTCGCGGATAGCCGCGAATGTGCCCGGGTGCTCTACTCCCGAGGATTCGTGACGGGTAAAGCCCCTTACGTGCAGCTCATAGATAATAAGCTCCTCAAGGGGAATTGACGGGGTTTTGAAGTTGCCCCAGTCCCAGTCGTTGAACACAACTCTCGCCTTGTAGACCTTCTCCTGCTGATGCTTGCCCCACTCGCTCTGACCTGTAACAGCCTTTGCGTAGGGGTCAAGAATAATCCTGCTCTTGTCAAAAATCAGTCCCTTTTTGGGGTCGTGAGGACCGTCAAAGGAGTAGGCGTACTCAAATTTATTAACTTCAAGTCCAAAGACAATTATGGCGTATGTATTGCCGACTCTGTACGAATCGGGAAAAGGAATTCTCGCGTAGGGTTCGTTTTCTCCGGGGTGGAATAATAGAAGCGTACACGAGGTAGCATAGAATGAGCTAATCGTAAAGTTAACTCCGCCGCGCACCGGCATTGCGCCCTCGCTGTCATAATAACCCGGTCTCACGTCATAACCGCAGATATTGTCGGTAGGATATAAATCCCTAAGCATTACAGCACCTCTTTATATAATTCATCTATATGATTTTAACATTATATTTATTATTTTTCAATAAAGAAATTAAAAAAATTCGACATTTTTTTCTTTCCAATTTTGGCCATATACTAACCATATACTAACTTGCGGACAAATTATGACAACTTTGCTGTTTTAATCACAAATAGTAATATTTATCTTAATTTTTCGTATTGTGTTTGTATTTTTTATATGTTATAATAGCTTTGTGCATTATGCTTTTATAAAACCACGGGCAGGCGTTTTTTTACTGCCGCCTCAAGAAAGGGTGTAAACTATGGTTGTAAAGGATATTATTGATATTTTAGAGGGAGAAATCATCTGCGAAGGCGACCTTAATCAGGAGATTAAAACCGCCTGCGGCTCCGATATGATGAGCGACGTGCTCGCTTTTGTAAAGGATCAGTCCGTGCTTTTGACAGGCCTTGTAAATCCCCAGGTTGTTCGTACCGCCGAGATGATGGATATGGCGTGTATCGTATTCGTTCGCGGAAAAATGCCCGACGACTCCATCATTAACCTTGCCGAGGCAAGGGGCATTACCCTTATAAAAACCCGTTTCAGAATGTTCACCGCCTGCGGACTTCTTTATTCCAACGGTCTTTCGGGAGGAACAAAGGTATGAGCAACGCTATACACCTTCATTACGACGTTTCGGCTGAGGATTTTACCCGTGCAGGCGAGGCGAGCGGCTTTGTAAAAAAGAGGCTCAAATCTCTCGGCTTCAATCCCGACGCAATCAGGCGCGTGGCAATCGCCATGTACGAGGCTGAAATCAATATGGTAATCCACGCCAACGGCGGCTTTTGCGACGTCGACATCTATCCCGACAGAATTGAAATTCTGCTTTCCGATAAAGGCCCCGGAATTCCCGATGTTGACAAGGCTATGCAGGAGGGCTTTTCAACCGCGCCCGACAACGTGCGTTCACTCGGCTTCGGCGCAGGTATGGGACTTCCCAACATCAAAAAATATACCGACGATATGCGCATTGAAACCACAATCGGCGTCGGTACAAATGTATATCTTACGGTAAAAGTTTAACGGCTTGTATTACGCTCTATAATAATTTTTGGAGCGAAGCTGAGGTGTTGTCCAAATGTTTGATTTGGGTAACAACACCCATTCCATGCGATGACCCTTAATTTTCCATTTTTCATTTTCAATTATCAATTTAATTGCAGGAGTATTTATGAGTAAATATTTCCACTCGGTTGAGCTCGAGGCTGACCTCTGCTGCGGCTGTACAAACTGCCTAAAGCACTGCCCGACAGAGGCAATCAGGGTGCACGGCGGCAAGGCGAAAATCCTGTCCGAGAGGTGCATTGATTGCGGCGAGTGCATAAGGATTTGCCCTCACCACGCCAAAAAAGCTCACAGCACAACCCTTGACGAAATCAAAAAATTCAAATATAACGTGGCAATCCCTGCGCCTGCGCTGTTCGGACAGTTCAACAGGCTCGACAATATCGACATCGTGCTCACAGGTCTTAAAAAGCTGGGCTTCGACGATGTTTTCGAGGTGTCGCGCGGAGCGGAGCTTGTCAGTGAAGCCACACGTAAGCTGATTAAGGAAAATAAGCTGAAAAAGCCCATAATCAGCTCGGCTTGCCCTGCCGTTGTAAGGCTTATAAAAATCCGTTTTCCCGAGCTCTGCGGCAACGTAATGCCCTTGCTCGCGCCGATGGAGGTATCGGCGAAAATCGCGCGCAGGGAGGCTATCGAGAAAACAGGTCTAAAGTCCGAGGAAATCGGCATTTTCTTCATTACGCCCTGCCCTGCGAAGGTAACCGAGGCTCACTCGCCGAACTACGCCGAAAGCTCAAACGTTGACGGCGCGATTGCCATATCGAAGATTTACCCCGAGCTCACCCACGCGATGGATCACCTCACCGAGATTGAGCCTATCGCGCAGTCGGGAATTATCGGTATCGGCTGGGCTACCTCGGGCGGAGAAGCCGCCGCTATGCTGGGTGAAAAGTACCTCGCAGCAGACGGCATTGTTAATGTAATCAGAGTTTTGGAGGAGCTCGAGGACGAGCATATCAGGGACGTTGAGTTTATCGAGCTGAACGCCTGCTCGGGCGGCTGCGTCGGCGGAGTGCTGACGGTTGAAAATCCCTACGTCGCGCGTGCCAGAATTCAAACGCTCAGAAAGTACCTGCCCGTTTCGATGAACCACCTCGACAACCGAAATATCGACGATATGAAGTGGACAGAGGAGCTCGAATTTGACGCGGATATTTTCAGGCTTGATGAGGATATCGTAAAGGCTATGCAGATGATGTCCGAGATGGAGGATATCCTAAGCGGACTTCCCGGGCTCGACTGCGGCTCATGCGGAGCGCCTACCTGCCGCGCAATGGCGGAGGATATCGTCCGCGGAAAGGCAAAGGAAACCGACTGCATACATAAGCTAAAGGCAAAAATCCAAAACGTCTACGACCAGCTTAAGAATACGATTTAGAGTTAAGAGTTTAGAGTTAAGAGTTTAATTGCTTTTACTATAGGTTTGAGCAATAGATAAACTTGCGTTTATTATCGTAATTATTAATTCGAGTTTACGAGGTAACTATGACAGTAAAAGATTTTATTGAAAAATGCGATTTAAAAATCCACGTTGAGGGCGAGCTTGACAGGGAGATTAATGACTGCTATATCGGAGATTTGCTCAGCTGGGTAATGGGCAGAGCGCCTGCCGACAGCGCGTGGCTGACGGTTATGGGCAACATCAATTCCATCGCGGTCGCCACCCTTGCCGACGTAAGCTGTATTGTGCTTGTCGAAAGCGCCGCGCTCGATGACGAAGCAAAGGCTAAGGCTGAAATGCACGACGTTACAATCCTCTCGACCGATAAAAACAGCTACACTCTCGCGGTGGAGCTAAGCAAGCTAATTTAATATGAAGTATTTTTACGATTTACACCTTCACTCCTGTCTGTCGCCGTGCGGAGATATGGATATGACTCCGAACAACATCACGGGTATGGCAAAGCTGCTCGGGCTCGACGTTATCGCGCTGACCGACCACAACACCTCGCTCAACTGCGGGGCGGCGATTGAGGCAGGCAAGCGCAACGGAGTTTACGTAATCCCGGGAATGGAGCTGACCACCAGCGAGGATATCCACGCGGTGTGCCTGTTCCCGACGCTTGACCGCGCCCTTGACTGGAGCGAATATGTCGATAACCACAGAATTAAGGTCAAAAACCGCGCCGAAATCTACGGTAGGCAGGTCATAATGAACTCCGAGGACGAGGAGATAGGGGAGATTGAGCACCTGCTTATCCCTGCGAGCGAAATCAGCATTATGAACGCCCACAAAATCGTCGCGGACTTCGGCGGAATTTGCTACCCTGCGCACATCGACCGCGACAGCCTGTCAATTCTTTCCGTGCTCGGTGAGATTGACGAGTACTGCGGCTTTACAACCGCGGAGCTTGCCGACATAACAAAGCTCGAAGGACTGCGGAAGCTTCATCCGATTCTCGACACACTGAACATCGTGACGAATTCCGACGCGCATTACCTCGAAAATATGCGCGACGCGGAAAACACATTGGAGCTTGACGAGCTCTCGGCAGAGTGTATAATAAGCTTCCTGAACCGCCCAAAAGGCTGAAGCTACAATTGAATACAAAAGCAGGGAAGATAAAGATAAAAAAGAAGAGAAAGATAAAGAGAAAGATAAAGAGAAAAGAGAAAATAAGAGAGAAAATAACCTGCCTGCAATTAAATTGCAACGGCAGGTTTTCTATTTATTCTCTCTCTTTAAATATCTCTCTGTAATTAAAGTAATTCTATGTTTTACATTTTACACCTCTTTAATTCTCATTCGGAAAAATTTATCAAAATTTGTCGAAATAAATTGTTTCCATTGTAAAAAACGTATAGACTTTCATAAAGTTTTATGTTATAATATAAAGCAATAGTTGGGTGAGTGTGTATATTTTTATGAAAATCACCCGACAGGATTGCAAATTTTGCGATTTTTGCAATTAGCAATTCGATTACTATTCTATTCAGGGAGGAAAAACGATGCAAAAGAAAATCAGCAGTATCCCGTTTTCGGGAACACCTGAGCAGGAAGCAAAGTTAAAGGAAGTCATTGCCAGGAACATTGACGATCCCGGTGCTGTAATGCCTGTTTTGCAGGAGGCTCAGGAGATTTATGGTTATCTGCCGATTGAGGTTCAGAAAATGGTCGCGGAAGGTCTTAACGTGCCGCTTGAGGAAGTGTACGGCGTATCGACCTTCTATTCACAGTTCGCGCTCTCTCCTAAGGGCAAGTACAATATCTCTGTATGCCTCGGTACAGCCTGCTACGTAAAAGGCTCGGGCGATATCCTCAACAAGCTTTCCGAAAAGCTCGGTATTGAGGCGGAGGAATGTACACCCGACGGCAAGTTCTCGCTCACAGCGTGCCGTTGTATCGGCGCGTGCGGACTCGCTCCGGTAATCACCGTTAACGACGATGTTTACGGCAGACTTACCGTTGACGACGTTGAAGACGTGCTCAAAAAGTATCAGGACTAATGAGAGAGTTATCCTTAAACGTAATGGACGTTGCCCAGAATTCTGTCAGGGCAGAGGCAAGCCTCGTCACAATCACCGTTGACGAGAGCGACAAAAACGACAGACTTACAATTTCTATTGAGGACAACGGCTGCGGTATGACCGAGGAGCAGGTTCAGCAGGTTATCGACCCGTTCTTTACCACGCGCACAACGCGCAAGGTGGGCTTGGGAGTTCCGCTGTTCAAGATGTCCGCCGAACAGACGGGCGGCAGCTTTTCAATTAAGTCAGAGCCCGGCAAGGGCACAGTGACCACTGCGTCATATGTTAAAAGCCACGTTGATATGACTCCGCTCGGGGATATCAACTCGACCGTTGAAATTTTAATCAGGTGCAATCCCGATATCGACTTTGTCTTTATTCACAGCACCGATAACGGCTCCTTTACCCTCGACACGCGCGAGCTCAGGGAAGTGCTCGACGGAGTAAGCCTTGACACGCCCGACGTTTTGGATTGGATTCACGCATTTTTAGAAGAACAAACTCAAATTATATACGGAGGTGCCAATTAAAATGAAATCTTTAGCTGAACTGCAGGCTATCAGAGATAAGGCAAGAGCAAATGTTAATTTAAGAAAAGAAAACCCCAACGCTGCAAAGGTGCTCGTTGGTATGGCAACCTGCGGTATCGCGGCAGGCGCAAGACCTGTTCTCAACGCTTTTGTTGAGGAGATTGCAAAGCGCGGTCTCTCGGACGATATCGTAGTTACACAGACAGGCTGTATCGGAATTTGCCAGTACGAGCCCGTTGTAGAAGTAGAAATTCCCGGTCAGGAAAAGGTTACATACGTTAAGATGACCCCCGAAAAGGCTGTTGAGGTTGTTAACGACCATCTTGTTAACAAAAACGTAGTTTCCAAGTACACTATCGGAGCTTACGCTGAATAAGGAGGGCTATATGTATCGTTCTAATGTACTTGTTTGCGGCGGTACCGGCTGTACCTCTTCAAACAGCTTAAAAATAGTTGACAGATTAAAGGAAGAAATCGCGGCAAACGGACTCGAAAAAGAGGTTAACGTTATCACAACCGGCTGCTTCGGTCTTTGCGCGCTCGGCCCGATTATGGTAGTTTACCCCGAGGGCAGCTTCTATTCAATGGTAAAGATAGAGGATATTCCCGAAATCGTAGAGGAGCACCTCTTAAAGGGTAGAATCGTTACCAGACTTCTTTACCAGGAGACCGTTGAGGAGGACAAGATTAAGTCCCTCAACAAGACCGCTTTCTACGCTAAGCAAAAGCGTGTTGCCCTGCGTAACTGCGGCGTTATCGATCCCGAAAAGATTGACGACTACATCGCTCAGGACGGCTATGCCGCTTTGGGTAAGGTTTTGACAGAAATGACTCCCGAGGAAGTTATCCAGACTATCCTCGATTCAGGTCTGCGCGGCAGAGGCGGCGCGGGCTTCCCGACAGGTTTAAAGTGGAAATTCGCCGCGGCTAACGACGCTGACCAGAAGTACGTTTGCTGTAACGCCGACGAAGGCGACCCCGGCGCGTTCATGGACCGTTCGGTTCTCGAGGGCGACCCTCACTCACTGATTGAGGCTATGGCTATCGCAGGCTACGCTATCGGCGCTACAAAGGGTAGAGTTTACGTTCGTGCTGAGTATCCTATCGCCGTTAAGCGTCTGCAAATCGCTATCGACCAGGCTCGCGAGTACGGTCTGCTCGGTACAGACATCTTCGGCTCAGGCTTTGACTTTGACCTCGAGCTCCGTCTCGGCGCGGGCGCGTTCGTATGCGGCGAGGAAACCGCTCTTATGACCTCTATCGAAGGCAAGCGCGGAGAACCCAGACCCCGTCCTCCGTTCCCGGCTGTTAAGGGTCTTTATCAGAAGCCCACAATCCTCAACAACGTTGAGACCTACGCGAACATCGCCCAGATTATCCTTAAGGGCGCTGACTGGTTCGCTTCAATGGGTACCGAGAAGAGCAAGGGTACCAAGGTATTCGCTCTCGGCGGTAAGATTAACCACACCGGTCTTGTAGAAATCCCGATGGGTACAACTCTGCGCGAAATCGTATTCGAAATCGGCGGCGGCATCCCCAACGGCAAAAAGTTCAAGGCTGCTCAGACAGGCGGTCCTTCCGGCGGATGTATCCCCGAGGAGCACCTCGATATTCCGATTGACTATGACAACCTTCTCGCTATCGGCTCAATGATGGGTTCGGGCGGACTTATCGTAATGGACGAGACAACCTGTATGGTTGATATCGCCAAGTTCTTCCTCGAGTTCACCGTTGACGAGAGCTGCGGTAAGTGTACTCCGTGCCGTATCGGTACAAAGAGACTTCTTGAAATGCTCGACAAAATCACAAAGGGACAGGGCTCGCTCGAGCTTATTGACGAGATGGAGCAGCTTTGCCACTTTATCAAGGCTAATTCCCTCTGCGGTCTCGGACAGACTGCCCCCAACCCCGTACTCTCAACTCTGCGTTACTTCAGAGACGAGTATGTAGCTCACGTTGTAGACCACAAGTGCCCCGCAGGCGTTTGTAAGGATCTGCTCGAGTATTCAATCATCAAAGACAAGTGCTTTGGCTGCGGAATGTGCGCCAAGAAGTGCCCCGTCGGCGCTATCTCGGTTACAGATTACACCGCTCCCGGCAAGAAGAAGCCCGCTTATGAGATTGATACAAGCAAGTGCATTAAGTGCGGCGCTTGTATGGATACCTGTAAGTTTAAGGCTATTATTAAAGGCTAAGGAAAGGAGATATAACTATGGAAATGTTGAATATTAAAATCAACGGCAGAGATTACCAGGTAGAGAAAAATACCACTATTCTCGAAGCCTGCCATAAGTTCGGTATCAAGATTCCGACGCTTTGCTACTTAAAGGAAATCAACGAAATCGGCGCCTGCCGTATGTGTCTCTGCGAAGTTAAGGGCGCAAGAAGCCTTGTTGCTGCCTGCGTATATCCCATCGACAGAGAAGGCACCGAGATTTATACAAACACACCTCAGATTCGCGAGTACAGAAAGACCAACCTTGAGCTTCTGCTCTCAAATCACGATAAAAAATGTCTCTCATGCCCCAGAAACAACAACTGCGAGCTCCAGAAGCTCTGCCTTGAATACGGCGTAGATGAGACTAAGTTCCAGGGCGAGATGACCGAGTATCCCGTGGATAACTCAACTCTCCACCTTGTAAGAAACAACAACAAGTGCATCCTTTGCCGTCGCTGCGTAGCTGCTTGTAAGGAGCAGTTTGTAGGCGTTATCGGAGCTAACAACCGCGGATTTGATTCCGAAATCGGCTGCGCGTTCAACGCTGAGCTCGCTGATGTTCCGTGCGTAAGCTGCGGTCAGTGCACCGTTGTTTGTCCCACAGGCGCTCTTGTTGAGCGTGACGACACCGCAAAGGTGTTCGAGGCTATCGCAGACCCCACAAAGCACGTTGTAGTTCACACAGCGCCCTCAATCCGCGCTACACTCGGCGAGTGCTTTGATATGCCCATCGGCACAAACGTAAAGGGCAAGATGGTTGCCGCTCTTAAGATGCTCGGCTTCGACAAGGTATTCGACACCAACTTCGGCGCCGACCTCACAATTATGGAAGAGGGTACAGAGTTTATCGAGCGCGTTCAGACCGGCGGTACTCTCCCGATGATCACTTCCTGCTCACCCGGCTGGGTTAAGTTTTGCGAGCACTACTATCCCGACCTTATTCCTCACCTCTCAACCTGTAAGTCTCCCCAGCAGATGCAGGGCGCTATGATTAAGTCCTACTACGCTGAGAAGGCAGGCATTGACCCGAAGGACATCGTTGTTGTATCGGTAATGCCCTGCGTAGCTAAGAAGTTTGAGATTAAGCGTGACGACCAGGGCCGTGACGGTATGCAGGATAACGATATTTCAATCACAACCCGCGAGCTTGCAAAGATGATCAAGACCGCAGGTATCCAGTTTAACGAGCTTCCCGACGAGGATTTCGACCCGATTATGGCTATCGGCTCAGGCGCAGGTACAATCTTCGGCGCAACAGGCGGCGTTATGGAAGCTGCCCTCAGAACCGTTGCTGACGTTCTCACAGGCGAGGATCTCAAGCAGATTGACTACACCGAGGTTCGCGGTACTGACGATATCAAGACTGCTACTTACGAAATTGCCGGCAAGCAGGTTAAGGTTGCGGTTACTTCCGGACTTAAGAACGCTGCCAAGCTCCTTGACGAAATCAGAGCAGGCAAGAGCGAGTATCAGTTCATCGAGGTTATGTGCTGTCCCGGCGGCTGCGTAAACGGCGGCGGTCAGCCCATTCAGCCCGGTCACGTTAGAAACTTTACCGACCTCAAGGCTCTCAGAGCTAAGGCTCTCTACGAGGACGACCTCAGCCTTGAGTACAGAAAGTCTCACGATAACCCCGAGATTAAGGCAATCTACGACGAGTATCTTGAGAAGCCCGGTTCACACAAGGCTCACGAGCTGCTTCACACCTCATATGTTGCAAGAGGCAAATAATTATCTTTTTCCCTGATAGATAATATAAGGGCTGTCGCATGTTAAGCGGCAGCCCTCTTGTCTTATTTATTAACTTTATAAATCTCAATGTGGATTTGGTGCTTTAGTTTAAGCGGTTCATCATATTTTTCTAAGATACGGCGGTATTCGGCTTCGAACTCCGCTGCTTTTTCTTTTGAAAGGCTTGCGCCTACTCCGCGGCAGCTCATTATTCTGCCGAGCCACGCTTCCTTTGTGAACTCAAGCTCGGTGTTGTAGGAGCAGACATTCTCTATATCAAAGCGGTTTTTCGCCCAGTCAGGGAAGATGAATTTGTACTCCTTAAAACCGCAGCCGTTCCAGTTGGGATTGTATTTCAGCACAAGGCTTTCCATCTCAGCGATAACGCTGTCCTCGTACGGAAGCCAGTCCATAAAAATTTTGCAGAAAAGTCCGCCGGGTTTAAGCACGCGCCATATCTCGACCGCGGCTTTTTCGGCGTTGAAGTAGTGAAAGCACTGCACCGCCGTGACAACATCAAAGCTGCTGTCCGCAAAGCCCGTTTTCTCGGCTGAGCAGACCTTGAAGGAAATATTGTCAAGCCCTTTCGCCTTAACGAGCGCTTTGCCATAATTTATCTGATTTTCCGAGATGTCCGTCGCGGTGAAATCCGCACCTGTATGCGCGAGGTTTAACGGCAAAACCGCCGTACCGCTCCCGAGGTCGAGAATTCTCTGACCGCTTTTGCCGATACCAAACGAAATCAGCCTTTCGTACATACTTTTCGGGTAAATATCGCGGTACTTTGCGTAATAATCTGACGTTAAGCCGAAGTCGAACTCCTTGCCTTTGTCGATATTTTCAAGCTTCATTTTTATGCCCTTGTTCCTCTCATAACGCCGCCGATTTTATACGGTTCCTCATACCCGGCGATATAACGCTGAATGGTTGTGATGTTATCAATGTTCAAGCCGCTGCCGTCAACATCCGCAGCCTCGCTGTTGAATTCAGTCACGGGCAGTTCCGCCAAAGTCTTTTGAGCCGCGGTGACGTCGGAGATTGTCACGTAGTAATCGCGGTCGGTATCTCCCAAAACATATGAATTCTCGTTTACGCCGTAGTAATCGCTCAGCCAAGCGGTTCGCTCGGCAGTCCATTGCTTTAGAAAAGCGTAGTTTTCCTCATATGTGGCGAACGGTATTTTTTGGTAATTAAGCCACCATCTTTTTACCGACCACTTCTGAAAGTTGCGGTTGATCACGCCGCTGTACTGAGCTCTCAGGCTGTCGAGCATACCGCCGTCAGCCGAGATGTTTTTGATATAACCGTAGTTTTTCAGGAATACGAGCTTAATTTCGTTTTGAAACCAGTCCTTATTGCACAGCCACTTGTACAGGTTTTTCTTGTCCTGCATAATTCCGTCGCTTACGCTTGCCGCCTTCGCGTTTGCGGAGTTTAGCTCACCGTTGACGTTGCCGAGCGACAAATCGTAATCCCACGGCGGACCTGCGTAGAGCTTGCCGTTTTTATAGAAAAAGAACACGGAGCTGTAGCCGAAATCCTGATTTTTTATAAACTCGTTCAGAAAATAAATTTTCGCAAAGGATTCCACGTCAATTTTGCTTCGGATTTGATGTTCATCGCCCTTTTGCAGGGTGTTCACAATGTCAGTCATAACGGAAGTAATGTACGCTGTCTGCTCCGCGTCGGGCTCCTCGGGCTCGCTGACGGCAAAGCGAACTCCGCCTACACTCAAATACGTAACGCCTTCCTCAACCCTTGTGGATTCAAGCTCAATCAAAAAGTCATTTTTGCCGCCGTTGCTCTCGATGTCAAGATCAACGCGGTCCTTGCCCTGTTGAACAGGCTCGTAAACCGTGTAACAGCCGCGGTACTCGCCGTCGAGCCACAGCTCAGCTATTCTCTGTTCCGAGGTGTAGGGAACGCCCATCTCGCGCGCAAGCTCAAATGCGGTGTAGTTGCGAAGTAAAGTCGGGTCAAAGCAATTCGCGAGCAAAGCCCACTTTTTGCCTTTGCCCATTCCGAGAACATCGGTCTTTTTGTCGAATTTGAACGTAAACGCCTTTTTGGATATGCTTGACATTGCCGTGCTGTTGCCGCGCACCTTAAAAAGCACGCTTCCGCTGAGCGGTGTGTTGACGCCATCTGTAATTGTTATTTCGGCGTTAACATAGCCGTCGGCCTTTTGAAGCGACGCGCCGTTGCCTTTCTCTGTAATAATCTCAATTTTCGGCACGGAAACCTCCGTACCCTCGGCGCTTGCCGAAATCCCCGTGCACATAAAAATCAGCGCAGTAACTATAATTATTGAAACAAGCTTTTTCATATTCCACCTCAGTGATATATCTACATTTTGATTATATCAAATCATTACTGTGATGTCTATATAAATTTGCGCTAACGCTTAAAGCTCGGCACGCTCGTCTTCGAGTCTCTTACGGCGTGCGATACAATAAATAAAACGGATACCCAAATGGGTATCCGTTTTATTTGGCGCGCCGGAAGAGACTCGAACTCCCGACCTTCTGATTCGTAGTCAGACACTCTATCCAGCTGAGCTACCGGCGCATAACGGTTTGTTTTAACCGCAAGTAATATATTACCACACATTAATTTAAAATGCAAGTGTTTTTTTGCTTTTGATTATTTTCCTTAACTTTTTTTATTTTTCTGCGTCCAAGTTTGCAGGTATTGCACGGCTTTTGTGTCACCGACAGGGTACTCCGCGGCGATATAATTTATTCTGTCGAGCGATGGTACGAGCAGAACCGTCGCGTTTTTCTTTTCGGTGGGGAAGGTACAGCCGATTTGAATCGCGTCCAAATCCCCGACAAAGCCGTTAAAGTCCACCGCGACGTCCTGCGCTCCGAGGTTTTTGAAGTTCGTCTCAATGCTCGCGACAGCGGCGGACGGCGTAATCCCCGACGAGATAATGTTCAGCGTATACACCGTCGTGCCCGTCGGGTCGGCGTACTGCAAATCGCTCCTCGTGCCCTCGGCGGGCAGTGCGGTAAAGTTATCGGGTATTTCCATATAGCCGAAAATTTCGCTGCCGATTGTCTGGTTTTTGTCGCTGTACTCAACATCTATGGCTGCCGCGATTGTCGTTTCGGCAGCGTTTGACGACTGCGCTTCGTCAGCAGTCGCACTTGATTGTGATGAATTTTCCTGCCCCGAACAGCCGAAAAACGATAAAAATAAAACTGCCGAAATCAGCAGTGCAAACGGCTTTTTCATCCCAAAACCTCCGTGATTTATAAGCTAAAAAAATAATATCACCCTTCAAAAATAATATTATTCCAAATTAGAAATAAATCTTTGTTTTTTAAAAGAATTATGGTATAATATGGTTAACAAGCCCGCACAAACCCAGTATTTGTGGCTTATCTCCGAAACAACCGAATATATTGTGAATGTTGTAGCAAATAAACCGCCGAATATTGGTAATAATCGGTGTAATTACGGTTTGATTTTTCGCGATTTGTGTGTTACAATATGTATGTGGTAACAAAAAGGTTACAGCACTTACTAAACTTTCAGAAATGAAATTCTGATTGGAGGTAGATAAACTTGATACGTATTGCAGCAAAAAGATTTAGCGCGGTTTTAATAGTAATTGCGCTGATTGTAACATCTGTATTATCAATGGGCATTTCCGCCGGTGCGGCGACAACATATACTCCCAGGCTTAACGCTCCGGAGTCAAATAACGTTTATTATTACAACAGCAACTATAACGTTTTTCAGAAGTACGGCTACGGCTTGCCGAACTGTACGGCATACGCTTACGGCAGAGCATATGAGATTTTGAAATCAACTCCCAAGCTCAGCTGGAACGGCGCAGGTCAGTGGTACGACTACAACAAAAGCGGCGGCTATTACAGCTACGGCAGCACACCTAAGCTCGGCGCTATTGCCTGCTGGTGCTACAGCGGCGGCGGTCACGTTGCGGTTGTAGAGAAGATTGAAAACGGTACAATCACACTTTCAAACTCAGAGTGGGGCGGAAGAACCTTCTACCTTACAACCTGCTCTACAAGTGATAAAAACTACGGCGGCAACAGCTGGTGGACCTTCCAGGGCTTTATTTACCTGCTTGATTCCGCAACTCCGGCTCCTGCTCCTACATACAAGACAGGAATTTACAAGACAACTGATTATGTTAACCTCAGATATCACGCGGGTACAAGCAACACTATCCTTACAACAATTCCCTCGAACACTCAGGTTACCGTAACTCACCTCTACACCGAGGCGAGCACAGGCTGGGTATGGGGTTACACAACCTATGCAGGCAAGTCAGGCTGGTTTGTTCTTGAATACGCAACCTATATTTCGGCGCTTCCCACAACAGCTCCTACAACGGTTGCTCCCACAACAGCAAAGCCTACAGTGCCCCCGACAACGGTTCCGCCGACAACAGTTGCTCCTACAACGGTTGAACCTACAACCGATCCCGAAGCTCCGACAGAGCCTATTACAACAGAGCCCTCTGAGACAGAGCCGGTTGGTCTGGGCATAGGCGATGTTAACGCCGACGGCGAAATCAACATCGACGACGCCACAATGATTCAGAGATACGTTGCTTATATCGAGGAACTCTCTGTTGAGCAGATGGAATGGGCAGACTTCGACTTTGACGGATATGTAACAATTTCAGATGTAACAGCAATGCAGTCATTCCTTACTTATTGGAAGGATATGTAATACAATCAAACAAATCTTTTATCCGGCGGTGAGCAGTCACCGCCGGTTTTTTCGCGTGAAAACAAAGCCGGCAGACGTTTTTGTCTGCCGGTTATGTTTATTCCTGAGTTTTTTCTTCTGTTTTTACTTCAGTTTTTAATTCTGAATTTTCCTGCGGTTTTTCCTCATCGACCGCCTCGATAAAGTAAATTCGTGAAGCAAAGTCGGGGAATACCCTGACGTGTTCGTTCAAGCCCGTGCCCGAGAATGCCGAGCTCAGCGCAACGCCTGTGGTCATCAGCAGTTTGCCTGTCGCGGTGAAGCTCTCCGCCTCGCCGTCCATCTTGTAGTATTTGGCGACGACGTTGTGGATGAACGAGTCCTGCTTGATGTGGAACGGCGCCATTGTGTTAATCAGACTGCCGAACAGCTTTATGTCAATTTTGCGCTGACTGTTGTACAGCTTATACTTTTGCTCGGGGTTAAGCCCGTAGGCAAAGAACTTGTGCGACTGCGTGTTCGGAGTCATAAGCTCCTGCAGCAGCATTCCGACCGCTTTGCGCTTGTCGGGGGAAACGCAAATCCATTGGTGCAGATTGCCCGAGTAAATGCGGTAAAATTGACCGTACTGCAAAACGTCGCGCCACTGCTTGTACAAGGCAATCTGGGATTTGATTTGCTGCCGTTGCTCGGCGTTCAAATCCCTTACGTCGTATTCGTAGCCGAGAACTCCGAACGCCGCAACGTCAAAGCGCGTCTCCTGAGCGGTACAGCGCAGGGTTTGATGGTTCGGACTTGCGCTGACGTGAGCGCCCACACACGACTGCGGATAGCCGTAGCTGTAGCCTTCCTGAATGGTCGCGCGGCAGATTGCGTCGGTGTTGTCGCTGCCCCAAATCTGCGGAAAATAGCAGAGAATTCCGAGGTCAAAGCGGTTGCCGCCCGAGGCGCAGCCCTCAAAGAGAATTTCGGGGAATTTATCTACCAGCGCCTTCATCATGCGGTACAGTCCGGTAATATAGCGGTGGGCTGTTTCACCCTGATTTTTGGGCTGTAGATACTGGGAATAGGCGTCGGAAAAAATCCTGTTCATATCCCACTTAACATAGCTTATATTCGCTGAGGAGAAAACCTCGGTCATTTTATTTATCAAAAAGTTTTGAACCTTCGGGTTCGCAAGGTCTAAAATTCGCTGGTTCCTGCCCTCGGAGTGGAGCTGACCGGGAACTTCCATTGTCCAGTCGGGATGCTCGCGGTAAAGGTTGCTGTCGGTGTTCACCATCTCGGGTTCAACCCAGATGCCGAACTGCATATCCAGCGCGTTGATTTTATCCGCAAGTCCCTTTAAGCCTGTCGGCAGTTTTTTCTGATTTGGATACCAGTCACCGAGCGAAGATGTGTCGCTGCTGCGCTCTCCGAACCAGCCGTCGTCCATAACGAACAGCTCAATTCCGAGCTCCTTGCCTGCTTTTGCAAGCGCGACCATTGATTTTTCGGACACATTAAAGTAGCACGCTTCCCAGCTGTTGAGCAGGACAGGACGGGGCTTGTTTTTCCAAGTACCCCTGACAATATGCTCGCTGACAAAGCGGTGCATATTCTCGCTCTGTCCCGAAAAGCCCTTGGTCGAGAAGGTCATAACCGCCTCGGGAGCTTCAAAGGCTTCGCCCCTTTTGAGGATGTACCTAAAGCCGTCGGGCTGAATACCCGAGGTAATTCTCGTCTTTCCGTAGGCGTTGACCTCAACCGCGGCGTAGTGATTGCCGCTGTAAATCAGGTTGAAGCCGTAAACGCCGCCTGTGAATTCGCCTGCGTTCGGCTCGTGAACCATAAAGAACGGATTAGCGCGGTTTGACGAGCAGCCTGCGCGCGACTCGATAACGAACTTTCCTGCGGTCAGGCTCGCGGTGTTTTTGTTCATCTCACGCGCCCACGCGCCGTGAAAGGACGTAACGCTTACTCCGCTGAACGGAACGTCAATCTGCGTGCTCAGCAGGCGTTCAATCTCAATCGAGCCGGGGCTGCCGTTAATAAGCCTTGCCGAGCGCGTGATAACGTCACATTCGGCAAATACACGGTAGTGAAGCTCCAGCGTCATTCCGCCGTCCTTTAGCTTAACGCAGAGGTGCTCGCTTTTGCCGTCCTCACTGTACGCCGTCGGCAGGGTGGTATAGTCAAGCTCTCCATGGCTCATTTCGTAGCAGTCAAAAAGGAAGTTAAGGCTTCGGCTGCCGTTGTTCATCACAAGCTCAATGAACGGCTCGCGCACGTCTCCATGACCGGGCGACGAAATCTCAAGGCACATATCCTCGAGCAAGGTGGTGGGATGTTCCTTGGAGTAAATTATGCTGTTGCCGAGCTCAAACTCACGCTTTTCGCGGAAAACCTCGCAGTCCTCGCTTGACGAAATCGCCACCTTCGGTCCGTAGTAGAGGTGCTCCAAATGCCCTGACTTTCTCACGGCAAAGATGTATGAGGTGTGCTCGGTTTCGAGCAGGAAAGAGGGCAGAGAGCCCTTTAATTTTTTAATCAATCAAATCACCCTTTTTCGGTGGTTTCTGTTTCGGTAGAAATTTTCTTTTCTTTTTGATTTTTGTCGATGGTAGACATAACCTTTTTCTCGTTGTAGAAGCTGAGGATAATTGCGCCGAGTGTGCAGAACGCAACGGCTACAAAGCCTACGATTGTCATACCGAGAACGGACGCGGTGATGTCGTTGCTGTTGGTGTTCTGGGTTGTGCCGATGATGGCGAGTGATGTGAACACGAGCATAGCGAGCGACTGACCGAACTTCATGGCAAAGGTACGCGCCGCAAAGAACATTCCCTCGCGGTTTTCGCCTGTGTCATAGCCGTCAGCCTCGGCAACGTCGGCAACAATCGACTGCGGAATAATGTCGAGCAGTGCCATCGGGAACGCCGCGATAACGCAGATAACAACGCCGTAAACAACGCCCGGGATAACCGTTGTGCCGATTACGCCGATAAGTCCTGTTATTACATAAGCGATTGCAAGTCCCAAAAATCCCGAGATTACGAGCTTTTTCTTTCCGAACTTCTTAACGAGCTTCGGAACAATCGGGTAAAATACTGCTGAGAGCACCGTCATTCCGCCGAGGAAAATCATGGTGTAGGATTCGTCGAGCTTCATCGAAACCTTAACGAAGAACGGCAGACCAGTCTGGAACAGAGTAAGTCCTACCCAGTACATAATGTCGGAGCCGACAAAGGTGCGGAAGCTTTTGTTTTTGAAGGTTGCGCCGAGCGACTTGAACATATTTGCGTTCGACGGCTTTGTGTCAACAAATTCCTTTTCCTTTAGGAAGAAGGTCGGGATAAGCATACAAATGCAGGAGATTATCGCCAGCACGATAAAGCAAATGCGGTAGCTCCACGCAAAGCCGACGCTTCCGCGCAGCATTCCTGCGAATACAAACGGGGTGTAGGCGAGCAGTGTGCCTGCAAAGAAGGTCAGCGAAATCGCTGTTGAAATGTACATACGGTCGTCCTGAGTTTTGCCGAACTCCGAGATAAGCGCGTTGTACGGTGTGCAGTACATCGTCATAAACAGGTAGAACAGTACAACGAATACCGAAATCCACACAACGTTCCATCCGCTGATCGTCTCAACAGGCGCGCAGAACAAAAGCACGGTTACAATCGACAGCGGAATTGCCGCGTACTGCATAAACGGAATACGTCTGCCGCGTTTGTTTTTACTGCGGTCTGAAAGCGAAGCGATAAGCGGATCGGTAACCGCGTCAAATACACGTGAAAGCGCCGTGATAAGTCCGAGAATTGTTAAAAATCCGCCGATTACAAGACCGGGCATAATGTACTGAATAGCGCCTGAGTTGATGTCGTTTTGCGTTGGCAGGTAAAAGGTTACGAACCACCGTTGATAATTCCGCTGAGCGTAGACCAGCCGAGCTGACCTACCGCGAATATCCTCATTTGTCTTTTGGTTAGCCGTTTCATATTATCCTCCCAAGTTGCTGTTTTTAAGCTCCATCGCGATTTTGACCGCCTTGTACGCGCCGTCGTAAAGCCCGATGGATTTGTTGATTTTTATTGCCTCGCACATCTCGGTGAGCAGAGCGTCCTCGTTCAGGAACATATCAGTCATCTGCAGGGTGTGCGGAATATCCGAACATTCAAGCGTTCCGTCGCCGAATTCAGCGGAGTGGATCGCTCCCCACTTTTCGTGACCGCCGATACGCTTTAAGAATAGCTTGGGAATGGGGTAGAAGGCAAGCTCGCTCGGCTTTGTCAGCAGAACGTCGGCGCTGCGCATAAGAATATTGGTGCAGTAAACCGCCTCAAAAATATTCTCGTGGCAGAACACATGAACGCCCTGAACCTCGCCGTCAATCGCGTTTTCGCAGAAGGCTTTTGTGTCGTCCCAGTTGTTAAAGTGGGTTTTGCCGAGCATATTGAGCGACGGCACGTCGCGCTTTAATGCGTCCCAAACCTGCTTGTAGTCTCCGATGTTGATGTAGATAACCGCGCGGTTTTCCTTAACCGCAGGGATAAGGTGCTTTATTACAGCGGCAAAGAGCTCTCGCTGAGCGCCTGCTCCGCCGATTGTCAGCAAAAAGCGCATCGGCTTGCCGTCTTTCTTGCGGTTAAGCCTTGCCTCGCAGTCCTTCTCGATATTCGCGACAAGCTCGTGGTCGATGTAGTGACCTGTGTATTTAAGGCTTTCGGGCGGCATGGGCTTAAGCACCTTTTTCTTTGCCATTCCGTTTAGAATTCTGTAGCCCATATACGACTGCCTTGTCTGTATCAGGTGAACCGAGCCCTCGGCAAGGTGCAAAGCCATCGGCCAGTTATCGGGGATGGCGTTTACAACGTGTTTCATTCCTGCGTGCAGAGCCGCCTGCGCAGGCCATACATGAGTGCCGATAACAGGAATTTCCTTTGGAATATTCTTAAAAACCGTCGTCATCAATTCAGCGGTTTTTTGGTCGGATGAATTGTAAGTGAGCTGTCTGAAGCCTTCATAGTTGAGCGGTTCCCAGAGCAGCTTGTTGAACAGCCGACTTTTCTGCGAAAGGCGCGAGCCGAGCGAATATAAATCATTCTGAGCGCCGATTACCTTGGTGCAGGTGGTGTTGGGATAAGAGTTCAGGTCCATCCAGTAGGGGGTGTAGCCCAGCGCGTGAGCGGCGCTTGCCATGGCAATTGAAATTCTGTAATGGCCGAAGCCCATGCGAATGTTGCCGACGATTAAGCCCTTTTCAAGGTCAAAGGAGCTTCCGTTCTCTCCCTCGGCAACGCGGATGTCCTCAACGCCGAGCGGTTCGTTAAGGCAGGCGTTTTTTACGAGCTTAACAGGGTAGTTCTTAGTGCTGTCGTCGCCGTACTTATTGATGTATTTTTTCTTTCCGTTGAGAGCCTTGCGGTAGGCTCTTTCGCTGATTTCGTTACCGAAAATCACTTTGGAGCGGTCTTTCGTAAAATCCTCCTTTATTTTTCCACATAAAGCGGAATATTATATACAAAACAACCAAATATATCTTAACATATATATAAAGAAAACGCAATGTTTATTTAAGAATTGCGCGTGAAATTAATCGAAACGACCTTTACGATATTAAAATTATGAAAAAATAAAAAATTACCCCTTGACAAACGGATAAAAATACTGTATACTACAATACAGTTAGCAACCGCTAACCTATGATATTATTAATATCAAATGCAACGGCGTCCATAGCGGATGCATATTTTCGGGATATCGGTTAGCAATAGCTAACTGATAGTAAAATCCCTCGGAGGAATACGCAGATGTCGGAAGATTTGATAATTAAGCATTGTTCTCCTACCCTCGCGGGGCTGAAAACCGCTAACCTTTTCAGCTGCGTCTACACAGACAAGGCTGAACTTAAGCGCTATGCAGAGCGATTTAACGAGCGTTTCGGCGCGTGGGGAGTAAAAATGCAGCCGTTGGAATTTGGCAGGGAACGCGCCTTGATTTATGTTTATCGCCCGACAAAGCTTAAAAAGGATTTGAGCGATTTTTAGTCCAGAGATATTCTCTCATCCTTTGGCTACAAGCGGTTTGAGCTGACCGAGTGTATCGAAACGCTCAAAAGCAGAATTAACCGCTGCAAGGCTTTTCCGCACGAAATCGGACTTTTCCTCGGTTATCCTCCCGAGGATGTCCGCGGGTTTATTCTTCATAAAGGAAACTGCTGTAAATGCTGCGGTTGTTGGAAGGTTTACGGTAATGAAGAAAAAGCCCTGCGCGAGTTTGCCAAGTATAAAAAATGCTCCGACATCTATTATTCCAAATGGCTCAGCGGAACATCATTTACAAAATTAATCGTTAAAAAATCAGCGTAGGAAGGTAGTTTATTATGAGTAAAACAGCAGTAGTATTTTGGAGTGCCACAGGTAACACCGAGGCTATGGCGGACGCCGTAAAGGAAGGCGCTGCACAGGCAGGCGCTGAGGTAAGCGTATTTTCAGCTTCGGATTTTTCAGCGGATAAAGCCGCAGAGTTTGACTCGATAGCCTTCGGATGTCCCGCAATGGGCGACGAGGTGCTCGAGGAGGATGAGTTCCGGCCGATGTTTGATGCGGTTCTGCCTGCACTTAAGGATAAGAAAATCGGTCTTTTCGGCTCATACGGCTGGGGAGACGGTCAGTGGATGCGCGACTGGGAGGAAACCTGCAAATCTGCAGGCGTTACCCTTGTAAGCGAGCCTGTAATGGCTAACGAAGCTCCCGGCGACGAGGCTGTTGCAGCCTGCAAGGCGCTTGGCGCGGCTTTGGCTTAAAATATATTTATTAATTATGCTTCCTGAATACGGCACACCGGGACTACCGAAAGGCATCGTAGCGGTACAACGGTTTGCCGATCCAATACCAATTTCATTATTATTTTGCATGAACGTCTGCTTTTGCAGGCGTTTTTGCATTGTTATTCTTATTGATTTTTATAGGGTACGGTCTTGACCGTTTGATTTTCGCATTGTAGCTTGACAAAACGGGTATTCTAATTTATAATATAGTTAGCGAACGCTAACTGTTTTATTGCGTGACGCTTTTAATTTTGCGCAAAGGTTAGCATAGGCTAACATTATCAAAGACAGGACTGATATATATGATTAAAACGACATTAACGATTGACGGAATGATGTGCCCGATGTGCGAAAGCCATATAAACGATGTAATCCGTAAGGATTTTGAGATTAAAAAGGTAAGCTCCTCGCATAAAAAGGGCATAACCGAGATTATCAGCGAAACCGCGCTCGACGAAGCGGCAGTCAAAAACGCCATTGACAAAACAGGCTACAAGGTGATTTCGGTAAAAACAGAGCCGTATGAGAAAAAGCGCTTTTCGCTTTTCGGGAGGTAAGTATGTCGATAGTTAAGTTTGACAAGGTTACAAGGGTTTACAAAAGCGGCGAGCACGAGCTAAAGGCGCTTGATAACGTGAGCTTTGAGCTTGATGAGGGCAAGTTTGTGGTTATACTCGGCCCGTCGGGAGCCGGCAAGAGCACATTGCTCAACCTTCTCGGCGGTCTTGACAGCCCCACAAGCGGCACAATCACCGTCGGCGGCAGGGATATAAGCACCCTTTCCGACAACGAGCTTGCCGACTACCGCGCCGCGACGGTGGGCTTTGTATTTCAGTTTTACAATCTGATACCCACTCTGACGGTGTACGAGAATGTCGAGCTTGTCTCGCAGATTTCGCCTAATTCGCTCGACGCTAAAAAGATGGTAGCCGAGGTCGGCTTACAGGACCATCTGCACAACTTTCCTGCCGAGCTCTCGGGCGGTGAACAGCAGAGAATTTCAATTGCCAGAGCGCTTGCCAAGAATCCGAGGATTTTGCTCTGTGACGAGCCGACAGGCGCGCTCGACTCCGAAACAGGCGTTATGGTGCTCAAGCTGTTGCTCAGCATGGCAAGAAACTACGGCAAAACCATAGTAATCGTCACCCACAACCAGAGTATTGCGAAAATGGCGGACGTTGTAATCCGCGTTAAAAACGGAAAAATTCGCTCAATGACGGAGCAGGAAAACCCGATGAGCGCCGACGAGGTGGAGTGGTAATGCTTATACGCAAGTTGTTCCGTACCGCGTGGGGCTACAAGGCTCAGTTTATCTCGATGATAATTATGATAACGCTCGGTATGGGTATGTTTTTGGGCTTCAATATGGAGTGGGCGACAATCGAGCACGACACGTTCAAGTTCTTTGACCAAACTCGTTACGCCGACTACCGCCTGTATTCGCAGGAGGGCTTCACGAGCGGTGATTTGGAGAAAATCTCGCAGATTGACGGCGTTGACTCCGCCACGCGCTTTCTCTCGGTCAACCTCGATATTAAGGGTGAGAAGAACAAATCCCTCGCGCTCGACGTCAGCGAAAATTACACGGTATCAACCTTCACGGTAATGCAGGGCGCGGAGTATGACGAAAACAGCGACGGCTTTTGGCTGTCGGATAAATTCGCTTCTCTTAACGGTTATTCTTTGGGCGATACCTTAACGCTCGAATATCAGGGCGTTGAGCTCTCGGGCGAGATTGTGGGGCTTATCAAGGCAGGCGAGCATATGATTTGCGTTGCCGATAAAAACCAGATGATGCCCGACTACAACACCTTCGGCTACGCCTATATCACGCCGAAAAAGCTTAAAAGCTTTGTCAGCGACAAGGCGAAAAGCTCTTTTAAGGACGAGCTGACAAAGTCGGGAGTTCCGTCTGAATTTGCCGACGACAGTCTTGTTAATATCTTTGTGACGGACGATACTTTGGAGAAGGCGGAAAACGCCGTGTTCGCACAGATTAATCTGATTTCGGATTTGGACAAGCAGAGCCTTGAAAGCGCGGTCAAGGACAAGCTCGGGCGGACGATTATGGTTACTCCCAAGGACGACCACGTTGTGTTCAAGGAATCTCAGGGCGAAGCCGAGGAAGGCAAGACAATGGGCTCGGTACTGCCCGTGCTCTTCCTCGCAATCGCGATACTCACGATGGTCACGACAATGCACCGCATAGCCACCAAGGAAAAGCTCCAAATCGGCACATTAAAGGCGCTTGGCTTTAAGAACCGCAGGATTTTGCTCCACTACACCTCTTATGGACTGTTTATCGGGCTGTTCGGCACGGCACTTGGAATAGCCCTCGGCTACGCCGTCTGCAAGCTGATAATGAGCGAAAACGGAACGATGGGCACTTTCTTTGATATGCCCGACTGGTCGGCAGTAATTCCGCCGTTTTGCTATCCCGTAATGGCAGGCACTATCGGCTTGCTCACGCTAATCAGCTACCTGTCGGTACGCAGTCAGCTAAAGGGCACGGCGGCTGACGCGCTCAGACCGTATTCGCCTAAGAAAATGCGCAAGGTTTTTCTCGAAAAATTCAGATTTTGGGATAAGCTTCGTTTCGGCACAAAGTGGAATATCCGTGATTTGAGCCGCCACAAAAGCCGTTCTGCGATGACCTTGTTCGGCATAGCAGGCTGTATGGTGCTTATGGTCGGCGGCTTGGGAATGCGCGACACAATGTCGGGCTTTCTCGACTTGCTTAACAACGATATTTCAAACTACACAACAAAGGTGAATTTAGTCGATAACGCCGACAAAAAGAAGGCTGTAAATTTAGCGAATGAGCTCGACGGCGACCGGGAGAGCTTAGAGGGCATAAGCCTTGACGGCGAGACAATCACTCTCGACGTCGTTCACAATCCGCACAATATGCTCAATGTGATTGACGAGGACAACAAGCGGATCAACCTCAGCGACGAGGGAGTTTACCTTTGTCTGAGGCTAAAGGACAAAGCCGAAATAGGCGATACAATCGAGTTTTCGCCATATGGCTCAAAGGATACCTACACCGCGAAGGTAATCGGCTACAACCGCGCTGTTATGACCGAAAGCGTCACGATGACAGATGCCTTAGCTGACAAGCTCGGTATTGACTATACCGTTTCGGCAATTTACACGGACGTTAATTCTGAGGATATTCCTTCCTCAGACCTTATCTCGGGCAAGCAGGACAAGGCTCAGCTTATGGATACCTTTGGCAGCTTTGTCGAGATTATGGACACAATGGTGATTGTCCTTGTAATCGCCGCGGTAATTCTCGGAGTTGTCGTGCTGTACAACCTCGGAATTATGAGCTACGTTGAACGCTCGCGCGAGCTTGCAACGCTAAAGGTGCTGGGGTTTAGAAACCGTGCGATTGCAAGGCTTCTGATTTCGCAGAATATTTGGCTGACGGTAATCGGAGTGATAATCGGTCTGCCGGCAGGCGTGGGTGTTCTCAACTGGCTTTTAACTGCGCTTGCAGGCGAGTATGAGATGAAGCTTATGCTCGGAGCTTTGACCTACAGCGTGTCAATTCTGTTGACCTTCGGCGTATCGCTGCTCGTGAGCCTTGCCGTGGCGCGTAAGAACAAAAAGATAGATATGGTTGAAGCGCTCAAAGGCGCTGACTGATAATAATTTACAATGGGCAGGCGTTAATACCTGCCCAATTTACTTGAAAAATCGGAGTTAATATGTTAATATGGTTAAGGCAACACCGCACAATTCAAGGCGCACGGCTTGCTTGAATATTATTCCGTCAGCTTGCCCAAAAAATCTCGGCAAGGCGTCAGCCTTACCTTGATTTATTTGTACAACCTGACGAAAAATCTTGCTGTGCAATCCGCACACCTGAATTATGCGGTATTGCCTTAAAACAAGATATGCAAACAAGAGGTAATATGACTGATATTCAAAAGCAGCTGCTGCAAATTTTGCGCTGTCAGCTGTTCGGCGGAGAACAGCCGGAGATTAATCCGAAATCATATCCGGCAATATTAAAAGAAGCTAAAGCTCAGACGGTTTTTACGACCGTCTTTTCGCTTTTGGGCAAGCAGATACTCGAAAATTCTCCCGAACTCTACCCGAAAAATCAGGAAGCCTTCTTTGCAAATATCACTGCCAATACAAATAACTTTATGCAGCACGGCGAGCTTCACGCGATTATGAGCGAAAACGGTATTCCGTACTGCGCAATCAAGGGTATTGCCTCGGCTTACTATTATCCCGAGGCGTCTCTGCGAGATATGGGCGACGTGGATTATCTTGTTGACGAAATTGACTTTTCACGCGCAAAGTCCGCGGTGATTAACGCAGGCTTTGAGTTCGACCACGGCGACGGCGACGACGATATCCACATGGCTTTTGCCAGAAAAGAGCCGTACGGAATTTGGGAGCAGCACCGCTCCGTAAACGGCGTTCCCGGCGGAGTGGCAGGTGTGCGGATAAAAAGAGAAATTAACAAAACAATAAGCACATCAAGGCTGATTACCCTCGACGGCGTTACCTGCCGTATTCCCGACGAATTCCGCCACGGGCTGATAATGCTGTTGCACGTGATTTCGCATATGACGAGCGAGGGTATAGGGCTGAGGCATTTGTGCGACTGGGCTGTGTTTGCGAACAGCTTTGAAAGCGCTGAGTTTTCGGCGGTTTTTGAGAGTAAGCTAAAGTCGTACGGAATGTGGAAATTCGCGCAAATTCTTACCCTGGTAAGCGAAAAATACCTCGGCATTTCGCGCAAGGAATGGGCGCATAGCGCAAATGTGACCGACGATTTGCTCGACGGTGTTATCGACGACATCATCAGCGGCGGTAACTTCGGCAAAAAGGATATGAACCGCTACCGCGAGATTAAGTACATCTCAAACCGCGGCGAGCGCACCGTCGACAACAAAGGCATTGTTTCACAGGCTTTTTCTACGCTTAACAAAAAGGTCTATGACGATTATAAATGGATAAGCCGCAAAAAGGTGTTTTTGCCGGTCGGCTGGGTTGCCGAGGGAGGCAAGTACGCCGCTTTGCTCCTCAGCGGAAAAAGGAAGAACAAGGATACGTCCGCTATGCTCAGGGAAGCCGGTAAGCGAAAGAGCATTTACGGTCAGATGGAGCTTTTTAAGACTAAATAAACCGGAGTGAATGATGTATATTTATCATTATTTTTACACTCAGCCGATGAATATGGTATATATAGAAACAGCCGTGATGTTCGTTGTCTGGGCGGTATTAATGCTAATATTGCCGAAAAAACCGCGGCGGATTTTTGCGATTACAGGCTTATGCCTGTCACTTTTGCTGATTTTGTCGCTGACAATTCTCAAAAGAAACAGCAACGGCTCTCATGATGTCAGCCTAATTCCGTTTGTATCGTTTACTTACGCGAAAACCCAGCCTGAGTTTTACCGCACAATGTATATGAATATTCTGCTTTTTGTTCCGCTCGGAATGAGTATGCCGTTTGCACTGCCGAAAAAGCTCAAGCTAAAGCCGTTAATAACAATCGGCACGGGATTTTTGCTGTCTGTGATTGTAGAAGCCTGCCAGTATATTTTTATTTTGGGCAGGTGCGAGACCGACGATGTGATAATGAACACAATAGGCGTTTCGGTAGGCGTGCTGTCGTACCTGATAGTCTATTTAATCAGAATAAGAAAAGAAAAATAAACCGCCGTCCCAAAAAGTTGGGAACGGCGGTTTTGTGATGGGATGGATTAATTTGTCTTGCTGTTTTTATGGCAGGAGCCGTGCATTGCGCAGTTGGCGCAGCCGCAGCCGCAGGACGGGGATTTGCCCTTCCTTTTGCTCCTGACAATCGAGAAAACGGCGGCTCCCACTACCAGTAAAAGTATAGCGACAACAATAATTGTACCGATATTTTCCGCAAACCACATATGCTTTGCTCCTTTCAAAACTAATCTTATTTAATCTTTACGTTCTTTGTAAGCTTGTTTGATTCCTTGTACGGCTTGAACAGCATAAAGAGCATAAATGCAATCAAAAGTATTGCGATAATCAGTCCGATTACATTCAGACTGCCCGTGAACGCGCCGCCGATTTGGTTAATCATAAAGGCGATTGCGTAGGCGAAAATGCACTGGTAAGCGATTGCGAAGAACGTCCATTTTGCTGAGTTCATCTCACGCTTAATTGCGCCCATTGCCGCAAAGCACGGTGCGCAGAGCAGGTTGAACACGAGGAACGAGAAGCCTGTAACGCCTGTGAATACCCTTGCAATCATAGCCCAGGTCGAGATTTCTCCGCCGCCGTAGAGCACGCCCATTGTGCCGACGATGTTCTCCTTGGCGATAAGACCTGTGATTGAAGCCACAGCCGCCTGCCAGTTGCCCCAGCCGAGCGGTGCGAAAAGCCATGCGATACCGTTACCGATTACAGCGAGAATACTGTTGCCGATTTCTTCCTCACCGAGCATTGTAAACGCGCCGTCAACAAAGCCGAAGCGGCTGAGGAACCAAAGAACGATTGTCGAGAGCAGGATGATTGTGCCTGCCTTTTTGATGAACGACCAGCCGCGCTCCCACATTGAACGCAGAACGTTGCCGAGTGTGGGGAGGTGGTAGGCAGGAAGCTCCATAACAAACGGAGCAGGCTCGCCTGAGAACGGCTTAGTCTTTTTAAGCATAATACCCGATACGATGATAGCCGCCATACCGATGAAGTAAGCCGAGGTCGATACCCACGGCGATCCGCCGAACAATGCGCCTGCCATCATAGCGATAAACGGAACCTTTGCTCCGCAGGGGATAAAGGTGGTTGTCATAATTGTCATACGGCGGTCGCGCTCATTTTCAATTGTACGCGAAGCCATAATACCGGGAATTCCGCAGCCCGTACCGATAAGAATCGGAATAAACGACTTGCCCGAAAGACCGAAACGGCGGAAAATTCTGTCGAGCACAAAGGCGATACGCGCCATATATCCGCACGCTTCCAAAAACGCGAGCAGGAAGAACAACACAAGCATTTGCGGTACAAATCCGAGAACCGCGCCTACGCCGGCGATGATACCGTCGAGTATAAGCGAACTCAGCCATTCGGGAGCCTTTGCGGCTTCAAGCCAGTTGCCGACTACTACCGGAATACCGGGAATCCATACGCCGAACTCGGCAGGATTGTCGGGCTTGCCTTCGTTCTTTTCAAACACCTTGGCGGCGTTCTTTACGTCCTCGCCCTTTGAGGTTTCCTTGGTGATTTCGAGGGTTTCCTCGTCCTCGACCTCGTAGGTGAATTCGTCGCTGTCCTTTACGCTTGCGGCGAAGCTGTTGACCGCTTTTACAGCGGCTTCGGGGCTGTATTCTTCGTTTTCAAAGTCGAGCGCCTTTAGCACAGCCTCGTTGCCTGCGGCTTCCGCTGAGCCTGTCAGAACGCCGATTGCCTCTGCGTGCTCCTCGTATTCGGAAGAGCCGATTGCGAACAGGTGGAAGCCGTCTCCGAATACGCCGTCGTTCATCCAGTCGGTCGCAAACTGTCCGACTGTAACCATCGAGATGTAGTAAACAAGGAACATCACGACGAGGAAAATCGGAAGTCCGAGCCAGCGGTTTGTAACAATCTTGTCGATTTTGTCCGAGGTGGACAGCTTGCCGCGGTTTTTCTTTGTGTAGCACGACTTGATTACCGTGGCTATGTATACGTAACGCTCGTTTGTGATGATTGACTCCGAATCGTCGTCAAGCTCCTTTTCGGCGGCTTTAATGTCGCCTTCAATGTGTGCAAACGTCTTTTCGTCGATGTTTAATTTGCTGATTACCTTTTCGTCGCGCTCAAAAACCTTGATTGCGTACCAGCGCTGCTGCTCCTCGGGCATATCGTGAACGCAGGCTTCCTCAATGTGGGCAAGCGCGTGTTCAACAACTCCCGAGAACGTGTGCTGGGGAACGGTCTTTGTATTGTTAGCGGCTTCAATTGCGGCGTTTGCGGCTTCGGTAATTCCTGTGCCCTTAAGCGCGGAAATCTCCACAACCTTGCAGCCGAGCTTTTCGGAGAGCTCCTTGATATCGATTTTATCGTCGTTCTTCCTGACAATATCCATCATATTTACCGCTACAACAACGGGAATTCCGAGCTCTGTAAGCTGGGTTGTCAGGTAAAGGTTTCTTTCAAGGTTTGTACCGTCGACGATATTCAGAATCGCGTCGGGATGTTCGTCAATAAGATAATTTCTCGCAACAACCTCCTCAAGCGTGTAGGGGGAGAGCGAGTAAATTCCCGGAAGGTCGGTGACGGTTACGTCGCTGTGCTTTTTGAGCTTGCCTTCCTTTTTTTCAACGGTAACGCCGGGCCAGTTGCCGACAAACTGGTTAGAGCCTGTTAAGGCGTTAAACAGCGTGGTTTTACCGCTGTTAGGGTTGCCCGCAAGGGCGATTGTTAAACTCATAGCTTTATTCCTTTCTGCGGTTAGGTTTAGCTAACCTTATGTTAAAAATAAATGGTTATTCAACCTCAATCATCTGAGCGTCGGCTTTTCTGAGCGAAAGCTCGTATCCGCGCACGGTGATTTCAATGGGATCTCCGAGCGGAGCAACCTTGCGAACGTAAACCTCTACGCCCTTGGTAATTCCCATATCCATAATTCTGCGCTTAACAGCGCCTTCGCCATGGAGCTTTTTTACGGTTACGGTTTCTCCGATGTTGACCTCTCTAAGAGTTTTCATTCTTTCCATCCTTTCTATTACAAAATCATACCATAATTTTTCTTGCCATTTCTTCGCTTATGGCAACTCTGGACTCCTTGACCTTCACAATAACATTGTTGCCGAGCGCGCTGATTACGGTAACATCGCCGCCGGCTACAAAGCCAAGGTTTTCAAGGTGTTTTTTCACTTCGGGACTGCCGCCGATTTTCTTGATTATATAAGTTTCGCCAACGTCCGCCATTGCCAGGGGGAACATTTTTACACCTCCGTTTTCAGGTTAGTTAAAGCTAACCAATCCTTATATCATTATAGTTATCATCGGCTAACTTGTCAAGAGGGAAATTGCAATTTTTACTCTTTAAATTTTGACGAATTTGCCTAAGGTGTTTTCTATTGACATAAATATGTCAGGGTGTTAAAATAGATATAATACCTTTGAAAGGATATTTCTATGAGAAATTTGAGGACAACATCTGAGGAGAAAAGGATTGCGCTGATCTGTAAAATTCTGACCTTCGCACTGTTTATCGGTTACGCAATCTTCTTTACAATTCTGTTTCACCGCCAATACTGGCTCGGCTCGCCGTATCAGTACAGTGCGGATTTGCACACGCATATCGCGTTTTCAAGACTCGGAAAAAATATGTACAGCCTGACCTATTACCTGCTCGGCTTTGCGGACAAGCTGGTTCACCGCGGCGGAGTAACCTGTATAATGCTGACGTCGTTTTTGCTGTTAGGTATAGTGGCTTCCAAGGTGCTTTTACAACACCTTATGCCAAAGGTTAACCGCTGGATTGTATGGGTTTTCGCGTTTTTGGCGAATATGTTCTTTACATTTAACCTCACCTACATTCCGCATATCGGCAGCCTTGACGTCAGGGGAATGCTCAACTTCAACGTTTACCACAACCCGACCTATATTATGATGAAGCCGTTCGCAATTTTTTCGGTTTGGTTCTTCTTGAGGCTGATGAACAAGTACACAGAGAAGGGAATAAAGGTTTCCGAGTGGTTCATTTTCTCGGGCTTAATGCTCCTTACAACGTTGTTTAAGCCGAACTTTATGATAGGCTTTTCGGTTTCAATGCTCTGCGTGTTGATTTTCGACTTCATCAGGCACAGGGGAAAAATCTTCCTGCGCTGTGTTGCCCTGGGAACAACGGTTTTCCCGAGCTTAGCGGTTATGCTATATCAGCAGATTACGCTGTTCGGAGCCGACACCGACTCGAAAATGCAAATCGGCTTTATGGTAGGCTTGCGTGCAATGGCGTATCACCCGGGCTTTAAGATTTTGCTTTCTATGGTCTTTCCGATTGTCATTCTCGCCTTTGTGTTCAAGGATTTGCTCAAGGACCGCAAATACACCTTCGGCTGGCTTCATATGATTATTAACCTCGGCATTACCTGCTTTGTATATGAAACAGGCCACCGCCTCAGCCACGGCAACTTTTTATGGTCGTCGTTCTTCGCAATCGGAATTCTTTTCATCGTATCGATCACAAAGTACGTGGAGATTGCAAGGGAAAGACGTATCGGCGCATTGGCGCTTTCGTCGGGAGTTCTCGGAGTTCACGTTTTCAGCTGGATGAACTACGTCGGCGTACTTATTCAGGGCGGACTGGGATATTGATTTTAGAAAAAGTTAAATAATATAAATTTGCCTGTTTTCAAGCGTTTGCTTGGAAGCAGGCGATTTTTTTGAATTGAGATTAATTCTTCATTGAATTAATCTCCATAACGAACTTCCACATATCCTTTTTATCCCTGATTGTGTTCGCCTTGTTGACAACCTCGGTCTTTTGGTCGTCGGTCATATTTCTGAAGCTTTCGGCTGACCTCGGCTGTTGGGCAAGCGCCATTGTAAAGCTTAAAGGCATATTGTAAATATACATAACCCACCTCGAAAAATAGTGCTATTATTAGTATGAGGCGGTGCGTATAAAATATGTATTGACATTCGTTTTGCGTGATGATAAAATTATAAATTGAGAGAATTTTGATATTTATAATTCTGTGAGGGAAATATAATGAACCATGCAAATCCTATAAAACAAAGGTCGAAGTACTCAAACACTTGCAGAGTGCTGACGATAATTTTCTTCGTGCTTCACTGTGTGATGTTTATCTTTCTGTTCCACCAGCAGTATTACCACGGAACTAACGGATTTATGTCCGATATGCTCATGCACATTGAGTTTTTCAAGACCGGCAAAAACCTATACAGTCTTACGTATGTATGCCTCGGTCTGCTCAATATGCTCCCAAATCCCGGCGACTGCATAGCGGTTTATCAGACGGCGCTTTTGCTGCTCGGAGTTTTTGCAACCAAAAAGCTTTTGCAGTTTTTAATGCCGCACAAGGACAAGTGGATTGTCTGGGTTTACGCCTGGATGTGCAATATGTTCTTCAAGATTATCATTCCGCTCATTCCGTTTGTCGGCACATTCCGCTACGAGGTTATCCTCAACTTTAACGTCTACCACAACCCAACCTATATCGCGATGAAGCCCTTTGCGATTTTGTCGGTTTACTACTTCCTGACGTTTATCAAGACCTACCACACCAAGCGTATCAGCGTTAAACAATGGCTGATTTTCACAGGGCTTATGCTCCTTACCACGGCGTTTAAGCCGAACTTTATCGTCGGCTTTTCACTCGCGGTACTATGTGTGCTGATAATTGATTTCTTCAGGCACAAAGGCAAAAATATCCTGAATTACATCATTGTCGGCACGGCGGTTTTGCCGAGTATCGGACTGACTTTGTTCCAGCAGAGCAAGGTTTTCGACGACTCCTCGCACCTGAGAATAGGCTTTATGACGGCGCTTAACGCGATGAACCAGTATTCGCTGATTACGATTTTCCTGTCTATGGTCTTTCCTCTCGCTATTTTGGCTTACTGCTTCAGGGACGTTGTAAAGGATAAGTTTTACGCCTTCGGAGTTTTGCAGATGGTCACAAACCTCGCGATTACCTTCTTTGTTTACGAGGACGGCTGGAGGCTTAACCACGGCAATTTCCTTTGGTCGTCGTACTTCGCGGTCGGAATTTTCTGCGCGGTTTCGATGTATAAGCACAACAAGCTCGTCGAAAAGAACAACAAGGGCGCGGTTATAATTACCTCGGCAATCCTCGGCGCTCACGTTATGGGATGGCTGAACTATGTGTTTGACCTGCTCAACGGAGGCAGACCGTTCTAAAACCCGAATAAAAGTGAAGCATATTCACAAAGGGTTCTCAAAATACAATACAATTTCCGAAAAATAAAAGTTTTATTATTTAAAATATAAAAATTTTGTCATTTATATATTATTATTGATTTTTCTGTGTTATAATGATATCGCAAAAAATATGTAAAGGGGATACCAATATGAAAAGAATTATTACAGCTACAATGGCAGCGATTATCCTTGTACTCGCTTTTGCGGGCTGCGGCGGAAGTTCTGTTGACCTCAAAAAGGTTATGACAGACGTTAACGCAAAGTACAGCGACGCTACAGGCGGACTCAAGGAGCTTAAAGAGGTTGCCGACCTCGATAAATACTACTCAATTGCCGAAAAGGACGTTAAGCAGTTCGCTGCCGAGATTAATCCCGACACCTCGTCCGCACCTGTTGAGATTGTACTTGTAGAGGCTGTTGACAAGACCGCTTCCGACAGCGTTAAAAAGGCGCTCGACGCAAGATACCAGTCAATTTACAGCACCTATTCTTCATACAGCGCAGACCAGGTTGAGCTTGTTAAAAAGTGCAAGGTTACCCAGAACGGCAACTTTGTAACACTGGTAGTTGCAAGCGACTACGACGGCATTATGGAGATTGTTAATAACGCGATTAAATAATCAAAAATAACGTGCTTGCACAATAATTTTATTTTAGGGTAAACACAGTGGATAAATACGATTTAGATAATTTTGATTACGACAGATACAAGCAAAGGGCGGTTCAGAGCAACCGTAACCGCAAAAACAGAAAGACTTACAGGAAAAGAACAAGGAACAGAATTATAATTGTTTCAGTCTTTATTCTTCTTGTAATTCTTGTTGTTGTGCTTATAACTTCGTGCACCAATATGCTCTGCGGCAGTAAGGACGACAAGGCTAAGGAAGCCGCGGCTATGCAGACTGCGACCGAAACTCAGGTTCCCACGACCGAGCCTGCGCGCGAGTTCACCTTTAACAAGCCTGCTATCAAGGATGACGGAAAGTCAACCGGTATGAACGACGGCGGATTGTATGTGTGGAACAAGCAGGCGTTTGAGCTGTTCTTCGGTACCGACGTTATGGCGCAGAGGTACGCCGAGCTTATGAATAAGGCGGCGGACGGTCTCGGAGCTTCGGTAAAGACCTATTCGCTTGTAGCTCCCAACCATACCGAGTTCGGACTTCCCGACAGGCTTAAAAACTCCGACGGCGGAGCAAATACCCAGCCCCAGGACGAGTATGTAAAGGCGGCTTACGACGCGATGAATAAAAACGTAATTCCCGTTAACGCTTACAACAAGCTCTCCGAGCACTGCAACGATTACGTTTATTTCAGCTCAGACCACCACTGGACGGGCTTGGGCGCTTATTACGCCTACACCGCGTTTGCCGAGCAGGCAAAGCTTCCGGTGCTCAATCTTTCAAGCTGTACCGAAACAAAAATCGAGGGCTTTAACGGCACTTTCTCAGGTATGGCTTCAACCGAGCTCAACAAGGATACCGTCTCTTACTGGAAACTGCCGTACGAGGTCAAGAATACAATCACTAACTCAAACGGCGAGGAGCTTGAGGTCGACAGCCCCTACTACGACGGCGCTGACGGCTACGGCGTATTTATCTACGGCGACAATCCGCTTGAAGTACTAAAAAGCAGCAGTCCCTCCGCCAACGGAGAAAAGATTGCTATTATCCACGAGAGCTACGGAAACGCGTTTGTTCCGTACCTAACCTACAATTTCAGCGAGGTTTACTCAATCGACTTCAGAAGCTGGAGCGGAAGCCTCAAAACCTTCTGCCAGCAAAAGGGAATTACAAATGTAATCTTCCTGAACGGAGTTATGAGCTCTGCAACTCAGGTTCAGCTCGACTCTATCGAGAGTATTCTTTAAGACAAAAGCCTTTTGACTATCCGGTCAGAAGGCTTTTTTAGTGATTTGCATTTAGTCCATTCCTTTTTTTAAGAAATTGTGCTATAATCATACCATCACCTAAACGGAGCTTAATATGAACGACGATTTAACCCTCTGCCAAAAAGCAGAGAGAAGCATTACAAAAAAATACCGCAAGCAGATTTGGAACAAGTTTATTATGGCGGTCAAGGAATACGAGCTGATTAAAGAGGGAGACAAAATTGCCGTCTGTATCTCGGGCGGAAAGGACTCTATGCTCCTTGCAAAGCTTATGCAGCTTTTGCTCAGGTACAGCGATTTTGACTTTGAGCTTGTTTACCTCGTAATGGATCCCGGCTACAGCGCCGAAAACCGCGCTCAAATTGAAAATAACGCAAGTCTGCTCGAAATCCCCGTGACGGTTTTTGAGACGGATATTTTCAGCGTTACGGATAAAGCCGACCGCTACCCCTGCTACCTCTGCGCAAAAATGCGCCGCGGTCATTTGTACAATAAGGCGAAGTCGCTCGGCTGTAATAAAATCGCGCTCGGGCACCACTTTTCCGACGTGATAGAAACCACAGTGATGGCTATGTTTTACGGCGCTCAGCTTCAGGCTATGCCGCCGAAGCTCCACAGTACAAACTTTGAGGGAATGGAGCTTATCCGCCCGATGTACTGCATACACGAGGATGATATAATTCGGTGGAAGAATTATAATGACCTAAAATTTTTGCAGTGCGCCTGCCGTATGACCGAGGGCTTGGACGGAACAGAGCACCTTTCAAGCGGAAAACGGCAGGAGGTAAAGGACTTGATTAAAAGCCTTAAAAAAGACAATCCGAATATCGAGAAAAATATTTTTAACAGCATACACCACCTGCATTTTGACACCTTCCCCGGGTACAAAACAAACGGCAAAATGCACAGCTTTTTGGAGCGTTACGACAGAAAGGAAAACAATGGATAACCGTTTTCAGAGAACAGAGCTTTTGCTCGGAGATAAAGCTATGGAAAAACTAAAATCCGCGCGAATTGCCGTGTTCGGCGTAGGCGGAGTCGGCGGTTACGCGGTTGAAGCGCTTGCGCGAAGCGGAGTAGGCGCTCTTGATTTGATAGACAGCGATAAGGTCGCGCTGTCGAACATCAACCGCCAAATTATCGCGACGTCCGACACCGTCGGAGAGTACAAGGTCGAGGTGGCAAAGTCGAGGGTTTTGAGCATAAATCCCGAATGTAAGGTCAATGTATATAAGATGTTCTACCTGCCCGAAACCGCTGACAGCTTTGATTTTACGCAGTACGATTATGTAATCGACGCGGTCGATACCGTCAAGGCGAAGCTAAGCCTGATTGAGAGCGCAAAGGCGGCAAATACGCCGATAATCTGCGCTATGGGCGCAGGAAATAAGCTCGACCCGACGATGTTCGAGGTCAGCGATATTTACAAAACCTCTGTTTGTCCGCTCGCGAGGGTAATGCGCACCGAATGCCGTAAGCGCGGAATAAAAAGCCTAAAGGTTGTCTATTCCAAGGAACCGCCCAAGCGCCCCGTCCGCCCTGTAGATCCCGATAACCCCAACCGCCGTGATACCCCTGCGTCGGTAGCCTTCGTCCCGTCGGTAGCAGGATTAATTATCGCAGGAGAGGTTGTTAAGGATTTTGTTGAGAGTTGAGAGTTTAGAGTTAAGAGTTTAATGAATATAGCCATAATAAGAATTTAATTCCGAAAAATATTTGTCTTTTAATATTTTGAAAAATGTGGTATACTAAACCATATATGTATTTGGAGATGATGTGATGAGCAATATTAACCGGCAATGCCTTGCCGAGAACGTCTATTTTAACAGCGTGCGCGACAGCCGCTTTAAGACTATGAAGCTTTCCGCGAATATTATCCTTCCGCTCAGCGCCGAGACCGCTTCGGCAAACGCGCTGCTTGCGGGCGTTTTGTCGCGTTCATGCAGGGAATATCCCGATTTTACCGTCCTCAGCAAAAAGCTGAGCGCCCTTTACGGTGCGGATTTGAATGTCAGCGTTGCAAAAAACGGCGACCGTCAGGTGATTTGCGTTTCAGCCTCGGGGCTTGACGACCGTTACGCGCTCGAAAACGAGAGCATTACTCAGGAGCTTTCAAGGCTTTTGTGCTCGGTTATTTTTGAGCCGAACGTTAAGGACGGCGCGTTTGTCGGCGGCGAGGTCGAGCAGGAGCGCAGACAGCTTTTGGAGGTTATCGACTCCGAGTTTAACGACAAGCGGATTTACGCGAATTCACAGCTTATTAAAAATATGTGCGCCGACGAGGTCTACGGAATTAAGCGCTACGGCACAGCCGAGCAGATTAACGCCGTAACCTCAAAATCGCTTTACAATACATGGCAAAACCTGCTCGAAACCGCAACCTTTGAGATTTTCTACGTTGGAGACAGCGAGCCCGATAAGGCGGCTGAGGTTTTCAAAAACGCCTTTGAAAAAATCAACCGTTCGCCCGTAGAGATAACAAATACCATTGTCCGCTCTGCGGATTCGGTCAAGCGCGTTTCAGAGGAAATGGAAGTTTCCCAGTCAAAGCTCGTTATGGGCTTTAGGACGGGTTCAGCCTCGGGAGACGACGACTGCACGGTGGTCAGCCTTATGTGCGCGGTTCTCGGCGGTACGGCGAGCTCAAAGCTTTTCTGCAACGTGCGCGAAAAGCAGAGCCTTTGCTACTACTGCTCCTCGCGCTACGACAGGCGCAAGGGCATTATGATTATCGACAGCGGCGTTGAGGGCGATAATGTCGAAAAAGCCGAGCAGGGAATTTTAAAAGAGATTGATGATATGAAAAACGGCGTAATCACCGATTTTGAAATTGACTCAGCGAAAATGGCGGTCATCAACGCCTTCTATACCTCAAACGACACCGTCGGCGGAATTGAGAACTGGTACAGCTCCCAGCTCTTTGAAAACGGCTTCAAGACGATCGAACAGCGCTCGGCTGAGATTAACGCCGTCACCAAGGACGAGATTATAGCGGCGGCTAACAAGCTGAGCTTAGATACAATTTACGTGTTAAAAAACAAGTGAGGGGTGAGCAGATGAATATTACAGAGATTAAATCCGAACGCGCTCACGACAGCTATTTTAAGCTAAAGCACAGCTCGGGACTTACAATTTACGTTTACCCCAAGGAGGGCTACCGCTCGGCATACGCCATTATCGGTACAAACTACGGCAGTGTTAACACCTGCTTTTCGGTTGACGGCGGAGAAAAAATCACCGTTCCCGACGGCATTGCGCACTACCTTGAGCACAAGCTTTTCGAGAGCGAGGAGGGCGACGCCTTCGCGCGTTACGCAAAAACAGGCGCTTCCGCAAACGCCTACACCAGCTTTGAAAAGACCTGCTATCTTTTCTCATGCACCGACAGGTTCGAAGAGAGCTTTGAGATTTTGCTCGACTTTGTTCAGGATCCGTACTTCACTGCGGAAACCGTGGCAAAGGAGCAGGGCATCATCGGTCAGGAAATCAAGATGTACGACGATTCTCCCGACTGGCGCGTGATGTTCAATATGCTTGAAAATATGTACCACAATCACCCGGTTAAAATTGACATCGCAGGTACGGTCGAGTCTATCGCGGAAATCACCGCCGAAAAGCTCTACGACTGCTACAACGCCTTTTATAATCTCAACAATATGGCTCTCTGCGTTGCAGGCAACGTGACCGTGGAGCAGGTGCTAAAAATCTGCGACAAAATGCTGAAGCCCTGCGAGGAGCATAAAATTACAAATTACTTTGAAGATGAACCGTCCGAGATTGTAAATCCCTACGTTGAGCAGAGCTTCCCTGTAATGGTGCCGCTGTTTAACCTCGGCTTTAAGGAGAGTCCTGAAAAAATTGACGAGAAAAAACTCGCTCAGACCGATATTTTGCTCTCAATGCTCGCGTCGCCCACGAGCAAGCTCTACAGAAAGCTTATGGACGAAAACCTGATTAACAGCTCCTTTACCTACGAGCTGTTCGAAGGTCCGGGCTATTGCTCGGTGATTTTCGGCGGAGAATCGCGCTCACCGAGACAGGCGGCTGAGATTATCAAGCAGTATATCGCGGACGTAAAGAAAAACGGACTCGAAAAAGAGGACTTTGAAATCGCCAAAAAATCCGTTTACGGCGACGTTATTTCCTCGCTCAACAACGTCGGCTCAATCGCGAATACCATTGAAGCCTACCACTTCAACGGCAACGAGCTTTTCAGCTATATCGACGCGGTTGCCGGGACGACCTTTGACGATATAACCGCAAGGCTTTCGGAAATGCTCGACGTTAACAACTGCACGCTGTCCGTTATCAAGCCCGAGGGCGCGGAGGTGTAATATGGATAATTTTCACGTAGTATTTCCGTACCTCGGCTGGCAGTTTGACATCAGCCGCGTGGCGTTTCAGATCGGAACCTTCAAAATATACTGGTACGGCGTAATCATTATGGTCGGCCTGTTTTTGGCGATTTTCTACGCCTACAAAAACGCCGCGAGGTACAACGTCAACTGGAACAAGCTCTTTAACTGCGTTTTGGTCGGCATTGTAACAGGCGTTATCGGCGCAAGGCTGTATTTCTGTGTTTTTCACTGGGAGGAGTACTTTGTTCCCGGCAAGTTTATTGATATTATTAAAATCAACGAGGGCGGCCTCGCCATCTACGGCGGAATAATCGGCGCTCTGCTCGGCGGCTTAATCGTCGCGAAAATCCAGAAGATGAAGATTATGCCCATTCTCGACGTCACGATGATATCGTTTTTAATCGGGCAGGGAATAGGCCGCTGGGGCAACTTTATGAACCAGGAGGCTTACGGCACTCCCACAGGTCTGCCGTGGGCGATGATGAGCGAGGGCACGAACAATATCGCGGTTCATCCGTGCTTTTTATACGAATCGCTCTGGTGTCTGCTCGGATTTTTCCTGCTCCACTTCTACGGAAAGTACCGCCAACGCTACGCAGGACAGATGTTTTATATGTACCTCGTGTGGTACGGCTTGGAGCGCACATTTGTTGAGGGCTTAAGGACGGACAGCCTGTATCTGCCTTTCCAAATCTTCGGAATGGACGTAAGAGTTTCACAGCTTTTGTCGGCAATTTTGGTAGTGGTCGGCTTAATCTGCTTAATTATTAATATTAAAAGGGAGGATCCTTTCTATGCAAATTATCGACGGAAAAAAGGTGTCGGCAAACGTAAAAGAAAGAGTAAGGCTTGAGTGCGAAAGGCTCGTTAAGGAGCACGGCGTAACACCCGGACTCGCGGTTGTAATCGTCGGTGACGATCCGGCTTCGCGCGTATACGTTAACAATAAAAAGAAAGCCTGTGAGCTTGTCGGCTTCAAAAGCGAGGAGTACGCGCTTCCTGCGGAAACCACTCAGGAAGAGCTTTTATCGCTCGTTGATACGCTCAACAATAAAGACGACATCAACGGGATTTTGGTTCAGTTACCCCTGCCGAAGCACCTCGACGACAAGTCGGTTATCGAGAGAATCAGCCCGAAAAAGGACGTTGACGCATTTCACGCCGTAAACGTCGGCAAAATTATGCTCGGCGAGTACGACTTTTTACCCTGCACACCGGCAGGAGTGATGGAAATGCTCCACCAGTACGAAATCCCCGTTGAGGGCAAACAGTGCGTGGTAATCGGAAGAAGCAACATTGTCGGCAAGCCGATGGGAATGCTGCTGCTCCACGAAAACGGCACGGTGACAATCTGCCACAGCAGGACAAAGAACCTCAAAGAGGTCTGCCAAAGAGCAGATATTCTTGTTGCCGCGGTTGGCAGAGCAAAGTTTGTCACAGCGGATATGGTAAAGGACGGCGCGGTTGTAATCGACGTGGGAATGAACCGCGACGAAAACGGCAAGCTCTGCGGCGACGTTGACTTTGAAAACGTCAAAGACAAGTGCTCATACATAACTCCCGTACCCGGCGGAGTAGGCCCGATGACAATCGCAACGCTGATGAAAAACACAATCAAGGCGTGCAAGATACAGAACGGTATTGAATAGAGTTTAGAGTTTAATGTTTAGAGTTTAGTGAATTTTAAGGATAACGCGAGTGTTAATTTAGGATTTGGTAAAGAACAAAATTAAACTCTTAACTCTAAAATCTAAACTCTAATAATAAACGCTTGACATTTAGCTTTGCTTATGTTATAGTATATAAGCCGCATATTGCGGGTTAGGGGGCAAGTGCGCTCTTAACCAAGTAACATAAGTTCACCCGCAGATAGCGAGCCCAATAAAAAGGATGGAGAATATGTACGCAGTTATTCAGACAGGCGGAAAGCAGTACAAGGTAACAAACGATGAAGTTATCTTTATTGAAAAGCTTGAAGCCGAAGCAAACGACACAGTAACCTTCGACGTTGTTGCACTCGGTACAGACGACGGCATCAAGGTTGGCACACCTCTCGTTGAGGGCGCTAAGGTTACAGCAGAAGTTATCAAGAACGGTAAAGGCAAGAAGATCAGAGTTGCTACCTACAAGCCTAAGAAGGGCGAGAAGAGAGTAAAAGGTCACAGACAGCCTTACACTAAGGTTAAGATTACATCAATCGAGGCGTAATGATTAACGCAATCTTTACGGTAAAGGGCGGTTATGTTCTCGGCTTTGAAATCAGCGGACATTCGGATTTTTCCGAACAAGGCTCCGACATTGTTTGTTCGGCAGTCTCATCCGCGGCTTATATGACCGCGAACACTATCACCGATGTTCAGCAGCTAAACGCTGAAATTACCGTGAACGACGGATTTATGAAGTTAAGTCTGTCAAAGCAGGACGCAAAAACCGCCGAGGTCATCCTGAACGGTTTTCTGCTCCACTTAAACGCTCTTAAAGAAGAGTACAAAGAATTTATTAAAGTAAAAATTTCGGAGGTGTAAGGTAATGCTTAAAATAAACATTCAGTTATTCGCTCATAAAAAAGGTATGGGTTCTACAAAGAACGGCCGTGACAGCGAGTCAAAGCGTCTCGGCGTTAAGCGTGCGGACGGACAGAAGGTTCTCGCAGGCAACATTCTCGTAAAGCAGAGAGGAACCCACATTCACCCCGGCAACAATGTCGGCAAGGGCTCTGACGATACATTATTCGCAAAGATTGACGGCGTTCTCAGATTTGAGCGCGTTGGCAAGGACAGAAAGCGCGCAAGCGTTTACCCTGTTGAGCAATAAGATTTTTTGAGGGTGGATATTTATCCGCCCTCTTTTTATAATGTAAAATTGATAATGGACAATTGATAATTTCGGTCGTGAATATAAGTTTGTATTGCCGAAACGTTTTGTGCCCGACTGAATTAATGTGGCGCGAATCTATCTTTTTCTAGCGCTCTGCACTACTTTAAATCGGGTACGGGCAGAGCCCGTCATTAATTATCCATTTTCCATTATCAATTATCAATTAACTACCCGGAGGGTATAGAAATGTTTGTAGATAAAGCCCATATAAAAATAAAAGCAGGTGACGGCGGCGACGGTGCCGTTGCGTTTCACCGTGAAAAATACGTTGCCGCAGGCGGTCCCGACGGCGGCGACGGCGGACGTGGCGGAAACATCGTCTTTGTAGCCGACACCAACCTGTCAACCCTCGCGGACTTTCGCTATAAGCGCAAATATATAGCCAAAAAAGGCGAAAACGGCAAGGGCGGACGCTGTCGCGGCAAAAACGCCGACGACTTGATTATCCGCGTGCCGATGGGTACGCTCATCAAAGAGGAGAGCTCAAACAGAATTCTCGCGGATATCTCCGACGACGAGCCCCATATCGTCGCGAAGGGCGGCAAGGGCGGCTGGGGAAATCCCCATTTTGCCACCCCCGTAAGGCAGGTTCCGAGGTTCGCAAAGCCCGGACTTCCCGGCGAGGAATTTGACGTTGTGCTTGAACTTAAATTGCTTGCCGATGTCGGACTTGTAGGCTTTCCGAATGTCGGCAAAAGCACGCTTATCTCGGTGGTTTCGCAGGCAAAGCCCGAAATTGCCAACTACCACTTCACCACCATCACACCCGTACTCGGCGTGGTATCAATGGGCGAGGGCTCGAGCTTTGTAATGGCTGATATCCCCGGACTAATCGAGGGCGCTTGGCAGGGAACAGGTCTCGGTCATCAGTTCCTCCGCCATATTGAGCGCTGCCGTATGCTCGTGCATATCGTAGATGTTTCGGGCAGTGAGGGCAGAGATCCTAAGGAGGACTTTGACGCGATTAATTCCGAGCTCGAAAAGTTCAATCCTGAGCTTGCCGAAAGACCGATGATTGTCGCAGGCAACAAGTGCGATATGGCTACCGACGAGCAGATTGAGGAGTTCAAGCAGTACGTGACGGAAAAGGGCTACGACTTTTTTCCGATTATGGCGGCTATCCGCTACGACGTCGACCCTCTGCTTAAAAAAATTCAGGAAATGCTCTCACAGCTTCCGCCGATTGCGCGGTATGAGGCAGAGCCTGCGCCTGTTTTGACCGTCGAGGACTTTGACGACCACAGCGTTACAATCAAGAATGTTAACGGAATTTACACTGTCGAAGCCGATTGGCTCTTGCAGGTTATGCGCGGAATCAACTTTGACGATTACGAGAGCTTAAATTACTTCCAAAGAGTCCTGACAAACGGCGGCGTAATCGAAGCGCTAAAGGAAAAAGGCTGTCAGGACGGCGACACCGTGTCGATTTACGACTTGGAATTTGAGTTTATCAGTTAAGAAATCATTTAAAGCCTCCCCCGTTACTTGTTACGGGAAATTCCCCTGTCAGGGGAAATGGGCGTAGCCCAAAAGGGTTGCCGTTTTCGCCAGAAAAAGGTGTCACGGCATTTTTGCCGTGACGGAGGGGGCAGACGTTGAGCTTTTGCCACGTTATGAATTGAAACGGAAAACTCGCGTTTAATCACACTAAGCCCCCTCAGTCGCTTCACGACAGCTCCCCCATAATAAATGATGGGGGAGCCTTTAAAAGGAGAATATTATGAACCAAACTACACATACTAAAGCAGACGGATATTCTCCGCTGACCCTTGCGTTTTTGGGCGACGGAGTTTACGATTTGCTCGTGCGCGAGGCGCTTGTGAACCGTGCCAACCGCCCGGCAGGCGAGCTCAACCGCCAAAAGGTGGCTATGGTAAATTGCAAGGCTCAGGCGCAGTTCAGCGAGCTTTTAATGCCGATGTTAAGTGAAAAGGAGCTTGCCGTGTATAAGCGCGGCCGTAACGCCGCTCCCAAATGCACGCCGAAAAACGGCTCGGTTGCCGATTATCACAGCGCGACCGGACTTGAATGCCTGTTCGGCTACCTCTATATCAACGGCGAAAAGGAGCGCATCGACGAGCTTTTTTCTGTCATTATACATACTACCGACAAGAAGTGATATAATGCACAGGCTCGACAGGCTTTTCAAAAACTCAATAACCGATTATATCATCATCGCCCTCGGCGCGTCGGTTTACGGCGCGTCAGTGGCGGTTTTTACTTCAAAAAACAACATCGCGCCCGGCGGACTTACAGGAATTGCCACAATGCTCAACTTCCTTTTCGGTCTGCCGATAGGCGCGATGATTTTTGTTATGAACATTCCGCTTTTTGTCTGGGCGTATTTTGACAACGGAAGGAATTTTCTGCTCAAAACCGTAATCGGTACTGCGCTTGTGTCGGTCTTTATCGACATTTTTCAAGCGGTTTTGCCGTACTACAGCGGCAGCGTAATGCTCGCCTCAATCTTCGGCGGAGCAGTCTCAGGCTTAGGTCTCGGGCTGATTTTCAGCAGGGGCGGCTCAACGGGCGGAACGGACATCATCGCGCTCAATATCAACAAACGCCTTCCGCACATCTCGACAGGCAGGCTGATTTTAATTGCCGACGCGGTTGTTTTGCTCCTTGCCGCCTTGGTTTACGGAAATATCGAGAGCGCTCTGTACGCAGGAATTACAATTTTCGTCAGCGTCAGGGTGATTGACGCCGTGACCTACGGCACATCGCGCGGAAACGGCAAGCTGATATTTATAATCTCGGACGAGTTTGAGCTGATAAGCCGTGAAATTCTTGACAAGCTCGGCAGGGGAGTGACCGTCCTCGACGGCTCAGGCGCGTACACGGGAAGTCAAAAGCGCGTTTTAATGTGCGCCGCACGTCCCAATCAGGTTGTAAAAATCACAAAGGGCGTTAAAATAATCGACAAAAACGCCTTTGTCGTGGTGACGACAGCCAATTCAATTATGGGTGAAGGTTTCTATAATTCTGAAAAAGAATAATAATTTCCTGTTCAAAAATTATAAAAAACTATTTTATTACGCCGCTATTTATGTTATAATAAATAAGATATAAAATAACTTAAAATGAAAGCGGTGATTTTAATTGCATAAAAGAATTATAGCTATTGCTTTATCGGGCTTAATGCTCAGCGGTTCAGTCGCGCTTGCAGGCTGTAACAACGCTCAAAACAGTGCTCAGTCAAAAGACAGCAGCGGCTTCAAAAACGCCGACAAGATTGAGGAAGGCGCGATTTTGCAGGCGTTCAGCTGGGACTTTAACACCATCAAAAAATCTCTGCCCGACATCGCGGCGGCAGGCTATACCTCGGTTCAGACCTCTCCGATTAACACTTGCTTAGAGGGCGACGACGGCGGAATGGAGCTTTACGGCGACGGCAAGTGGTACTACCACTACCAGCCCACCGACTTCAAAATCGGCAACTATCAGCTCGGTACGCGCGACGAGTTCAAGGCTCTTTGCGAGGAAGCCGACAAATACAACATTAAAATTCTTGTTGACGTTATCGCCAACCACACCACGCCAAAGCTTGATGCGATTTCTCCCGATTTAATCAAGGCGGGCGGCGGCAGCACCGACACCCTGTTCCACAAGGGCAGTGCCAACGATATCAAGAACTGGGGCGACAGGCTCGAGTGCACTACATACAAAATGGGCGGACTCCCCGACATCAACACCGAACGTCCGTCGTTCCAGGATTATTTCCTCGAATTTATCAACGACTGTATCGACTGCGGAGCGGACGGCTTCCGCTATGACACCGCAAAGCATATCGGACTTCCCGACGACCCCAAGGAGGACGACGGTTTTACAAACAACTTCTGGGAGCGAGTTACAAAGGACATTAAAAACGCCGATAAAATGTTCATCTACGGCGAGGTTCTTCAGGGCGATAAAGACCGCCTTACCGACTACATCAGCGCAATCGGCAGAACAACCTCAAGCTCCTACGGCGGAAAAATCCGCGGAGATTTAACGAGCAGTTTTGTGGATGTTTCAGGCGTTCAGGACTACTGGATAGGCGACGCTGAGCCCAAGGTTGTAACATGGGTTGAGTCGCACGACAACTACATTAATGATGGCACTTCAATGCAGCTCACAAACGACCAAATCGCTCTCGGCTGGGCGATTATCACCGCGCGCAAGGACGGCACTCCGCTGTTCTTTGCACGTCCGTATATGAGCAGCGCTGAAAACGAATGGGGAATGAACCGTATCGGCGCTCAGGGCGACGATATTTACAAGGACAACAGGGTAAAGGCTGTCAACTTCTTCCGCACCGCGATGATTGGCGAGGACGAGACTCTTGTTAACCCGAACGACGATTCATCTGCAATCATCATCGAGCGCGGCAAAAAGGGCGCGGTAATCGTAAACACCACAGGCGAGCTCAAAACAGATTTTGAGATTAACCTGCCCGACGGCACATACACCGACCGCGTGGACAACAAAACCGAGTACACCGTCAAGGGCGGCAAGCTCAGCAGTGAAAATGCAATTCCGGCAAATTCGGTAGTAGTACTCTACAACGACGGCTACACCGAGTACGCTCCGTGCGCGAACGTCGGCGTTGCGGACAATACTGTTTTTACGACCGACAAGACCTCGACCGAAATAACCTTGAAGCTCGAAAACGCCGAGACAGGTAAATATTCGGTAGACGGCGCCGAGGCAAAGGAATTCAAAAACGGCGACAAAATCACTGTCAATAAGCCCGAAAAAGGCAACGTTGCCAAAATTGAGCTGACAGCCGAAAACGAAAAGGGAACGCCCACCTACGAGCGTATCGAAATCACCTTCCGCGAGACCTATAAGGTGGCTAACGGCACAAAGATTTACTTTGAAAAGCCTGCCGAGTGGCGCGACGAAATTAACGTTTACGCCTACGACAAAAACGTTGTTGAGAACGCTCCGTGGCCGGGCAAGCCCATGACCAAGGAAGCCGACGGCAAATACAGCTACACCTTTGACAAGGATTGGGACAGTCCGCTGATTATCTTTAACGACGGCGAGCGAATCGACAGTGTTCAATATCCCGAGAGCAACGGACTTAAGGTTGAGCCTGATAAGGTATATAAAGTACAGTATTAAGGCAACACCGCACAATTCGCGGTGCACGCCTTGCTTGAATATTATTCCGCCAGACTGCCCAAAAAATCTCGGCAAGGCGTCAGCCTTACCTCAATTTATTTGAGCACTCTGACGAAAAATCTTAAATTGCAATCCGCACACCTGAATTGTGCGGTATTGCCCTAAGCACAAATCGGAGGAAAATAAAATGAGCGAATTACATAATATGAAGATGGAAAACAGCGAGGTACCTGCTGAGCAAATAAAAAACCCCGAGCTTCTCGAGGCGATTGAAAAAATGCAGGCGGACGGCAATCCCGAGAACATCAACGCGATGATTAACAAGGTTGTCAACGCAAAGTTTATCCTGCCTGCGATGATGAAGCAAATTCCGCAGGCTCGCACCGAAAACGGCAGAACCGTTATGAGCAACGCGACTCAGGTGCAGTTCAGACTTCTCGAGAACAACAAAAATGAGCGTTTCTTCGGAGCGTTTTCCGATACCGACGAGCTGTTTAAGTGGAACGGCAACGAAAAGGCGACAAAGGTTGTAACCGATTTTGACAGCCTTGCGGCTATGGTGATGGACCCCAAGGCGAACGTCCTCGGCTTTGTCATCAACCCCTTCGGCAAGAGCGTTACCTTCCCGAAAAATATGGTTAACTCAATCAAGCAGCAGCGCGACTATATGCGCCACGAGCAGAATATGCTCAAGGGCGGCGAGGTCAAGGTCGGTGAGCCCAAGGAGTACCCGATTGATTTGATGGCGGCGCTAATCAACCATTTTTCGACCGAGCCGAACGTAAACGCCGCTTACCTCAGACTTGTTGAGCAGGACGGCCAGCTCAGCTACTTTATCGTAGTTGATTTTTACGGCGATATGGAGCAGACATTCAAGGATATCTCCGACATCGCCCAGCCCTTTATCGACGAGCAGTTCCAGCTCTCGATGATGCCCTACTCAATGGAGTTTGCAAAGAACGCGGTCAAGGGAATTGAGCCGTTCTACAAAAAAGCGCAGGAGTAAATTAGAGTTAAGAGTTGAGAGTTGAGAGTTTAGAGTTTAATTAATTAACCGGAAACATTTGTTAGTAACCGTAGGGGCAAGGGCAAGCCTTGCCCCTACAATAAAACCAATAAGATACATCGTAGTGACAGCCCTTGCGGCTGTCTTTTTGCGTTTAAAAGTAAAAGGAGCAGGATTTCTCCTACTCCTTAAAAGCTCAGATTTTATGCGGCTTTTTACTTACCAAAATATCTCTTTAATAAGCCCTTAAAGCCTGCGCCGTGTCTTGCCTCGTCCTTAGCCATCTCGTACAAGTCGTTCGCTGCGCTCACTCCTTGTTGTAGGCTCGGAAACTAAAGAGATATTATCCTTTCTTTAGTGTTTATCTACATTATAAAGCCAAAAGAAAGCAAAGTCAATACGTCTTTTTAACATCTTTGGTACAATTCTGGTACAAGTCTTGTACATCTCAAAACATCTATTTAATAAGATTTGTACAGTTTTAGTACAAGAAAGTAGGTGCTAAAAATGGCAAAACTGAATGATGTGGGTGTAATCCAAAAGAGTAATGGGCTTTGGGAATATCGTTTTGTAATGGTTGTTGATGGCATTACTATCAATCGTAAAAAGTCCACTGACGCTTTCGGAAACAAGCTTAAAACAAAAAAGGACGCAATCAAAGCAAGAGAAGCCGCTATGACAGCGGCAAGGACAGAGCGACAGCGACAGCACAAGATTCTCAGAAGAACAGTCAAAGAGGTTTTCGAGGAATATCGGAAAGAGAGCTGCGCAGGCAAGGCGTACCAAACGCTTAAAAAACAGGATTCTCTTTGGAAAAACCATTTTTCCATAAAGTGGGGAAGTCGTTTTGTTGACGATATATCCGTAGCAGAAATAAACGATTATCTCTCCGAACTTTACTATGAACAGGAATATTCCTTCCGCTATGTAGAATCCTTTTTGAAAGTCTTTTATCTGATTTTCGGTCAAGCGTATTCGCGCAATTATCTTGATGTAGATACCTATAATAAGCTGTGCGTTAATAAGTCCACAAAAATACACATGCCAAATTTGCGTGTTGATGATGATACTGATATTATCACTTTCAGTCAGGTAGAGTTGGCGCTTTTGGATAAATATTTTGAGGGAACAAACGCCGAAACCGCTTATCTTCTCGGCAGATATTGCGGCTTGCGTATCAATGAAACCTTCGGCTTGAAATGGGCGAATGTCGATTTGGAGGCAGGAACGATTTATATTGACAGACAGCAGCAGTATCAAAACAGCCTTATAAAGCTGGTAAATCCGAAAACGCGCAATGCCAAAAGGACGATTTATCTTTGTGATAAGATTTTGGAGCACTTAAAAGCCAAAAGGCAAAAGGCACTGGAGGACGCTGAAAAGTTTGCCGCTGTAAGAGCGCAAAAACAGCGGTTTATTGAAGATTTGGATGGTTCTATGATTTCAAGCTGCGAATTGGTAAATTGTTTGCCTGACGGCACAATACAAACAGTCAATTCTTTCAAATATCCGTCGCGTGAAATCAAAAGCCGCTTGGGTATCAATTTTAAGTAGTCTCTGCTCATTAACCGCACGAAACGGATATGAGGTTATTTTTCAGCTTCAGCAGCATTGATATTACGTCGTACAGGAATCCCAAAAATCGGCGCAAAGAACCTCTTGCTAATTTTTCGAGGTTCAATACCAGTAGGGAAAGCGCAATGGAACAACGGGTCGTTGTATCGAGCTTCGTTCTGATGAGTCCCAAGCCGCAGCATCTCTTTGCGAGGCTGAAGCCTCGCTCGACTTCGATACGATCCGTGTTATCACTGTATGCAGTTTTGCGTTCCTCCGGCGTCGGTTCTTTTTTTGGACGCCCCAAAGCCGGACCGGATATACGGATACCCTTGCTCTTGCAGAAAGCTCTGTTGTTCCGATTGCGGTATATCTGATCGACCAGCACCCTTTCGGGATAGCGTCCGGTTCGCTTGCGGTATCTCTCTATTGCCGAGATGAGCACATCCGCTTCATTGTAAGCGTCAAAGGATAATCTCTCTAACCGTGCGAATCCGTTTTCATCAATGCTCATATCCAGCTTTGCACCGAATTCTACCGGAGCTTTTGCTTTGCCGCGCACGATGGGTCGGATATACGGCTGAGAAATACTGACGATGCGGTCTTTGACGCTGTGAACATTGTTGTCATACATGTACTTTTGCTGTTCATACAGCTCTTTGATGACCGTTAACCGCTTGGCTTGCTTTTCGGTAAGAACTACTCCGTTGGCTAATACAAACATATCGATATAGCCGAGGTCTCGACGAATATACTGAAGCTGCTGCTTGATCGCCTTGCGGATCTTTTTCTTGGTACGCTTTTTGCATTTCGCCAAATTCAGATAATCTTTTCTCGCGTTTTTGCGATACATCCTTGGCTTGTAAAAATTGTAGGTATAGCAGATATCGTCTATGATGGATTCAAGATTTTCTCTTGCCTCGTTCAGCAGATTGATGTCCTGCGGGTAAGAGATGTTCTGAGGAGCACAGGTAGCGTCAAGAATCAATGTGCCTTTGTTGTCTGCTTCGGATTTCTCATTCTCTTTGCTTTCAGCATCCTCGCCGCCATCGGAGTGACTGTTGTTATCCGAATCATCGTCTTCATTGTTTTCAGGCAGATTGAATTGGATCATCATTTCGTTGATGTCTTCAAGGATGTCATCTGTCAGACGTTTGCGAAACTCTACCAAAAGTGACGGCGCAAAAGGCGCTTCATAAGAATATCCCGGAAGTCCGATAAAGTATTGGTAGTAGGCATTCTCCTTGATTTGCTCGACAAGCTCACGGTCGGAATAATCATATTTCTTCTGGATCATCAGCGACCCGAGAGCTGTTTGTAAAGGTTTTGCCGGCATACCGGTCTCGCTCGGAAACAGCGCGGCATATTTTATCTCGATGTCGTACCACGGTATACTCGCAGCCTTCTTTACCCAGCGGTTCTCAGGATCCATCTGCATCCCTGCGGGCTGATTGAAATCTGTAAAACTCATTTGTTGATTTCTATGGAACTTATACATACTGTCCTCTAACTTAAGTGCAAGCTTTTTTATTGCTCTTGATTATTTTCTTGCACTTATTATAGCACATTTCGATGAAAAATGCACTGTTTATCGAGAATTTTACTGATTGCTTGTTTTGAAGGCAGTGACTAAGTATCATTATCTTAGGCATACTTACGGTACGCTTATGGCTGAACAGAACACGCCGACGCATTTGCTCTGTAATCAAATGGGGCATGGGAATATTCACATTACGCAGCTTTATTATTTAGCTGTGTCCGAAACTGGCGTAGATGTGCTAAAGCAAAATCTGAATAATCTTTAATTACCGCGACAGCGGCAAGCCAAAAGAACACAGCGGCAATTTGTTAAGGTTGCCGCTGCGTTATTTAATAGAGCTTTTTGATTTTTTCGATGTATTCTGTAAACTGTTCTTTAACTTTCAGTGGATCGATTATCTTTGCTTTGTTGCTAAAACCGCAAATCCATCCAAAAAACTGGTCGCTGATTTCAACATTAACCACAACATTAAAATGTTTATCGTCCGCTTTATAATACTTTACGCCGCTTGTGCCAAATCGGTCAATCACAGTGTCCAGAAGCGGATTGATAAAGCGAATTGTTATGCGCTCCTGCTTGCCGCTGTACATTGAAAAAACGCGCTGTGTGTATGATTTTATGTCAATTGCGCGAAAGGCTTCTGCGCCCTCTCTTGGCTGATTGGTAAAGCGTATATCTCGCATTCTGTCCACGCGATAGGTGCGGATTTTCTGTGATTTATCATCAAAAGCCAAAAGATAATAGTTGCCGTCATTCAGCAGCAGCGCATAAGGGCTGACAAAATACCTTGCGCCTTGTCTGCGCTCCGCTTGCTGCTTGATGTCGCTGATGGTATATTTCAGATATTTGAAGCTGATTTTTTCGGGATTGTGCTTCTCTCCGTCAATTATTCTGCTCATAGCGGCGTTGATGGTTGACACATTTCTAAAAGTGTATTCGTTATTGGTTTTTACTCTGTCGGTCAGAAGAACATCGTGCTTGATTTGCTTGGCTTGATGTTCGCTGACAAAACCACAAATCAAGTCAATAAGTGTGTCGGTTTCCCTTTGTGTCAGAAACTTTGAAGCATAAATGCTTTCAGCGGCAAGGCGGATTTCTTCAAGCTCAAAACGTCGTTCGCGCACATAATAGCCTTTCTTATTCGGATTGTAAATGATGTAGCGGCTTTCATCGCCGTATTGTTCCAATTCTTCAACTGCTTCTTCTATAAACAAATCTTTTTCTGCCATTAGCATTGTTATATTGATTTGCTCAATGTCGCTGTAAATGGAGCGCCGTTCAGCATAAATGCCGATTCCTTTAAGATATTGGATGATTTCAGAAACGCGAACAGCATGCGATTCATCTGATTTTTGTAAAAGATAACGCATGACAAGATATGGTTTCAGCTTTTGGTTATCTTTCTTTCCGCGACCTTCTTTAAGTATTACATTGCCGTTTTCGTCTGTTTTAAGTGCCATTAGTAAACGCTCCCCTCGCTTTTTTCATTATAGCATACCAAAAGACAGAAAAAAAGAGGGGATTTTTTGTATAAGGGATTGAAAAACAGATATTGCTATGATAAAATAATTATACCACACCTACTTCTTGAATATTGAATTACTATGACTTTTTTACCATAAGGCAAAGTCTGCGTTTTGCTATGTCAAAAACGCAGACGCTCCCTCTTGGTGGTCTTTGACTGTTGGTGAATAGTCAAGAAGTTTGTGTGGTAGCAAATGGGGCTATGCGTTTTGGGTGTGTAGTTCCGTTTGGGGCTACACATTTTTTATTTTAAAGGAGCATGAACAGAAGCAGAACAAATTTTTTAAATGAACTTTAGTTGTTTTGATTAAGAAAAGGAGATAATAATATGTTTAATAACCCTTCAAAAAAAATTAAAATTATTGCCATAATTTTATTTGTGATTAATGTTGTTTTATCTTTTATTATGGCGTTCTTGTTTGGAAAAGACCCAGAATGGTCATCATATCATTTTCATTTTGGGTTTTTCTTGTTAATACTACTTTTCAGTCTGTTTTTTGGATATGTGTTATCCCTACTTGTTTATGGATTCGGTCAATTAATTGAAAACACTGAGCCGAAAGATGTTTATAACACCGAAAATAATTCTCTTGAAAGCGAAGAAAGCGAGCCCTCTGATATTGAATGGAAATGTCCGAAATGCGGAAAAATTTATCATAAATATGTTGATGCTTGTAGTTGCGGTGAAAAAATGCCTTAAGAAAATGAAGTTTGAGCGTGGCATTTGTCATTCTCATTTTCTATCCCTCCAACAGCCCAATATACTTATAAACCGTTGTTCTGCTTAAAGCGCAAATTCTCGCCAGCTCTGACAAATTCATTTTGCCAGCCTTATATGCTGGGTAGTGTCGCAGGAAGGACGCTGGAATATCATCTGCGGTTATTTGCGGTCTGCCGATTTTACGCCCTTTTGCTCTGGCGTTTGCCATACCTGAACGCACTCTGTCGCGTATAATACGCAGTTCCAGTTCTGCGAATACGCCGCTGATTTGTATAAAAGCGTTTGTCATTGGGTCGATTTGTCCGCTTGAACAATCCACGCAAATACTGCCGACAATGGACAGCCGCAAGCACTTTTCTTTGACAGTATCAATGATGTCGCACAGTTGCTTGGTGCTTCTGGCAAGGCGTGAAACCTCCAGCGTGATGATGGTGTCGCCAGCCTTCGCTGTTTCCAACAGTGTAGATAACTGCTCTTTTATTGCGCTGTCGCCGTGCTCGTATTCAAGGAATATCTTTTGCGCTCCTGCGGCTTTGAGCTCTCTGGTCTGGCGCTGAATATCTTGTTTGCTCTCATTTGTGCTACATCTGGCATATCCGTAAATCATAATACTGTCCTTTCTCCCTCTGCGGATTTTAGATTGTCCGCAGAGGGCTTTTATATGTCAGCAACTTACTGTGAAGCGTCTGCTGTTGACAGGCTTTGTAAAGTCTTTGTAGAGGTCGGAATAAAGGCGTTTGAATGTGGTGCTGTCAAAGCGGTTAGAAATTACGCTGGTGTAGCGTATAATATACTGACCGCAAGTGAGTTCTTCCACGGCTTGCCGCTCCATTTCCTCTTTAATGCTGGTGCGGATTGCGTCCGCCTTTGCCTTGACCTTTGCGGCAAGTTCATCATAGTTGTTCATTGTTTCAATAAGGTTCATCATTTCGTTTCTTGTCATTGTTATAATCTCCTTGTAGTTCATTTAGTGAGCTGTCTGATTTCCGCTGTCTTATGCCCTTACAGCTTATCGCATTTACAGAATAACGAGCCGTTTGTTCGTGTGTCCGCTCTCACTTTCATTGTCTTTATTATACACTATATCTCGCCCATAGTCAATTGACATTCTGCACGAATGTTAGAGCATAATTTCATTCAATCTGTACACTTGTATTCGTGTAGGTGTGGTGCTATAATGATTACAGTGGGAAAGGAGGATTTATTTTGCCACTTGTATATAAAATTGATGTATTACGAACATTGAAACAAAAAGGATATACTACTTATAAGCTACGCACTGAAAAGTTATTGAGCGAATCAACAATCCAAAAGCTACGCAGAAAAAAAGGCGTGGCGTGGGATAATTTAGAAACGCTCTGCGAGCTTTTGGATTGCCAGCCAGCGGATTTGATTGCCTATGAAAAAGGGGAGGGTGTCAGCGAAAAGGCTGATTGATTTTCCTGAACGCTTTACATAGGTTTTTGGCGGTTTTCAGCGGAATATTTGCCGCTGAAAAGTTGCCGCCGAAAACAAATGTTTTTCTGAACAGCGGCAAGCCGCAAGGGTGGGGCTGTATTATGGGAAGAATAGTTTTTCGTTGCTCTACTGTGTTTTGGCGTGGCTCTTTCTCTTTTGGAATAGCGTTTTGATTTCAGAGAACGATTTTTGCGGCTGACAGCGGCAAGGCAAATTAAAAACCGTAAAACGAAAAAAACGGAGGAACACGAAATGCCGTGTTTCCTCCGTTTTTGTTATTTCCAGTCCTTTAATATATCGTCAAGGGCTTCATTTAGAGCCTGCTTCATACTCTTTTCCATCATTGAAAATATGAAACTCTCCAATTCGTTCTAACGCTTTTTCTTCTTTTTCTCTTTGTCGTCATTGGTCGTCTTTTTCATTATTTTTCACTCACATTCATATTGATATTTACTGTGTAATTTTCAGGCTGTTCATTGATTTGATTTCTGACGGTTCTGTGGAACGCTTCATAAATCTACCAAGGCTCGAAACCGTCCAAATACATAGTGTCGTAATACTCTGGAATATTATCATTTATTACCATTTTTCTGTCCTCGCTTTCTTTTAGAATATTCTTTCATATTATCCGCAAACGATAGCCAGCGTAAATTATCGGCGTGATTGTTTAGTGTGTTGCCGTCAATGTGGTCTACCGTGTTTGCGTTCTCTGGGTCTGAGTTTTCGCAAAAAGCCTCCGCCACTAACCTGCTGACTAAAAGATATTTAGGCTAACCGTCTTTACATAGTGCCACTCTTGAATAACCTTTGTTATTAGCAAAAGCGGTCAATAGTTTTGCGTTGCGGTGTTTAAGGCTCTTTATACGTCCTTTATTACTGACAAGATATTTGCCGCTGTAGCCTTTGATTTCTCGCCATTCCTCATTGGGAAGGTCTTTTATTTTATCTGTTATTTTATTCACCTTCTTTCTTATTGATAGCGGGAAAGGCTTTGCCTTTCCCGAAGAAGTGGACGCTTGCGTCCACTTTCCTTACAATATAGTTTGAAAAAACATAAAAAACGATTAATAGGATTTGACAAAAATAATAAAAGCGTTATTTTTGCCTAAACATAAGTATACAGTAAATACTGTTAGGAAAAAATAACGCTTTTTATTCAATGTCCCAAAAGGCTGACGCTCCTAAATTCTGCCCTTTGGCGTGTATCTCGCCGTTTGGCATTAGCTTTGAAATAACCTTCCTGTGAATACATCCAAACTCTTTTTCAAGAACATTTTTTGCGGAACATATCACGCCAGCAGAAAGGTTTGTGTCATATTCAATCATATCATTTGTGATGATTGTATCATAATCATTTTCCCAAATCCACAAATATACTTTTAAGACACATTCCCACGCCACAGATTCGCCGTCTGACGTTCTGCTACGCGTCCTGATACGCTCGTAGTGCTCACGCGCAATTATTATCTTCTCTGCTTTTGGAATTGCTGTCAGCGTGTATGTGCGTCCAGTGTGCTGGGTTGTAATATAACCGTTCTGCTCCAATGCGTTTATCTGCTCAACAAGGCTGTTTCTGTTTTTGGTCTGTGGGCTTACGAAAAAGTATCGGCACAGGTCAGAGAGATTTCCGCTGAATTTTCCTTTGTCCGCAAGCATAGCCATAATGCGGAACTCTCCTTTTTTCAGCGGAAGCCAATCTCTATAAAACACTAAATCCTTTTCTTTCAGCATTTTTCTGCTCCTTTAATATACAATAATAGGCGTTTTTCAGCGTTTGGTCATCCTGATGGTCAAGCCAAGTTTGACAATGTTCTTCTGAATATCCCTTGTTTCTATAATAGATGTGGCATACTCTTAACGCTTCTTGTCTGTCAAAATCCATATTCTCCTCCTTCTGGCTTCTTAAGCTACCCTGAAGTTTTCAATTTCAGGGTAGCGTTCGAGAAACCACTTTTTAATTACTGGGTAGCTTTTTCCCTTGTGGCACTCTCCAATCTCACGTAGCCTTCTGTATTCGGAAAGCGCTTCTTTAACTTCATCATCGTTGCCTGAGCCGAGAATGTATTTTTCCATATATGCGTAGGTTAAACCCTTGTATGTGTTTTTGTCTGGGTTGCGCTTAATGGTGCGTGTAATTACTGTGAAATCTGGGTAATCTTTGCGGACACTTTGGAGTTTGGCGTATTCTGTGCTGTTTGTGTCCTCGCTTAATTTAGCAAAGGTTCTGTCCATAATAATTAAGTTATTGCTGAAATCGACCTTCAATGTATTTTTCATTATCATCAAATCCTTTCTTTTTATCTATATGTTTTTTATGCTGCTGTTTTGCCGAGAATTTCATCAATGCTCTTGCGCTTAATGTTCAACTCAGGAAACTGCTTAAGAAACCACTTTTTAATTTCTCCGTAGGTAGCGGTTGCCGCAAATTCCTGTTCTTCTCCTTCTTCGGTCTTGCCGCAGAGAGTATAGAAGTCGGAAAGCAATTCCATATTGTGTTTCTTAATGTAGTCACTGCCTTCAAAACAAGCAATCAGTAAAATTCTCGATAAACAGTGCATTTTTCATCGAAATGTGCTATAATAAGTGCAAGAAAATAATCAAGAGCAATAAAAAAGCTTGCACTTAAGTTAGAGGACAGTATGTATAAGTTCCATAGAAATCAACAAATGAGTTTTACAGATTTCAATCAGCCCGCAGGGATGCAGATGGATCCTGAGAACCGCTGGGTAAAGAAGGCTGCGAGTATACCGTGGTACGACATCGAGATAAAATATGCCGCGCTGTTTCCGAGCGAGACCGGTATGCCGGCAAAACCTTTACAAACAGCTCTCGGGTCGCTGATGATCCAGAAGAAATATGATTATTCCGACCGTGAGCTTGTCGAGCAAATCAAGGAGAATGCCTACTACCAATACTTTATCGGACTTCCGGGATATTCTTATGAAGCGCCTTTTGCGCCGTCACTTTTGGTAGAGTTTCGCAAACGTCTGACAGATGACATCCTTGAAGACATCAACGAAATGATGATCCAATTCAATCTGCCTGAAAACAATGAAGACGATGATTCGGATAACAACAGTCACTCCGATGGCGGCGAGGATGCTGAAAGCAAAGAGAATGAGAAATCCGAAGCAGACAACAAAGGCACATTGATTCTTGACGCTACCTGTGCTCCTCAGAACATCTCTTACCCGCAGGACATCAATCTGCTGAACGAGGCAAGAGAAAATCTTGAATCCATCATAGACGATATCTGCTATACCTACAATTTTTACAAGCCAAGGATGTATCGCAAAAACGCGAGAAAAGATTATCTGAATTTGGCGAAATGCAAAAAGCGTACCAAGAAAAAGATCCGCAAGGCGATCAAGCAGCAGCTTCAGTATATTCGTCGAGACCTCGGCTATATCGATATGTTTGTATTAGCCAACGGAGTAGTTCTTACCGAAAAGCAAGCCAAGCGGTTAACGGTCATCAAAGAGCTGTATGAACAGCAAAAGTACATGTATGACAACAATGTTCACAGCGTCAAAGACCGCATCGTCAGTATTTCTCAGCCGTATATCCGACCCATCGTGCGCGGCAAAGCAAAAGCTCCGGTAGAATTCGGTGCAAAGCTGGATATGAGCATTGATGAAAACGGATTCGCACGGTTAGAGAGATTATCCTTTGACGCTTACAATGAAGCGGATGTGCTCATCTCGGCAATAGAGAGATACCGCAAGCGAACCGGACGCTATCCCGAAAGGGTGCTGGTCGATCAGATATACCGCAATCGGAACAACAGAGCTTTCTGCAAGAGCAAGGGTATCCGTATATCCGGTCCGGCTTTGGGGCGTCCAAAAAAAGAACCGACGCCGGAGGAACGCAAAACTGCATACAGTGATAACACGGATCGTATCGAAGTCGAGCGAGGCTTCAGCCTCGCAAAGAGATGCTGCGGCTTGGGACTCATCAGAACGAAGCTCGATACAACGACCCGTTGTTCCATTGCGCTTTCCCTACTGGTATTGAACCTCGAAAAATTAGCAAGAGGTTCTTTGCGCCGATTTTTGGGATTCCTGTACGACGTAATATCAATGCTGCTGAAGCTGAAAAATAACCTCATATCCGTTTCGTGCGGTTAATGAGCAGAGACTAATGTAGTTCTCCATATAGTTGAAGGTTAAGCCTTTGAAGTGGTCTGCTTTCCTCGCTGCGCTTCTAACCTTAACATAGTAGTTAGGATAATGGCTACGTGCTTTTTGGAGCTTTTTGTACTCTTGGCTTCCAAAAAACTTAGCGGCAGCGGCAAACTTTTTTGTCATTTCAATTGTTCCGTTCTTGTCATTAATTACGAGTGCATTTGTCATGGTAAAATTCCTTTCTTTCGAGGGTTGATATATTTTTTTGTTTTTATTTTTTGTTTCCCTCTCTTTGACAACTATATTATACCATATTTTGTTTTTAACTTGGCGTTATAATGGTACTGGTATGAATGTTTTGGAAATAAAAAATTACAGCGGTAAGAATAAGCTGCTGTAAAAAAAGATGTTATTGATTTGTTTTTGGGTTGTAATCAAGATAAAAAATAGATGTGATGATGTTCAATAAAAGATGATTTGGTCTTGTTTCGTTTACAAATCGTATGATATAATAAGCTCACGAAACAGTACAAGTTTTATAAAGTACAAGTTTTGAGGTGTTTTCTCACTTTTCTTTTTTGCTGTTGGTGGGGAAGTACAAGAAAAAGTACAAGGTTGTAAAAAACATAAAAAAGGAGCAGGATTTCTCCTACTCCTTAAAAATTTAGATTTTATGCGGTAAATTACTTACCAAAATATCTCTTTAATAAGCCCTTAAAGCCTGCGCCGTGTCTTGCCTCGTCCTTAGCCATCTCGTGAACGGTGTCGTGAATAGCGTCAAGACCTGCAGCCTTTGCTCTCTTTGCAAGGTCAAACTTGCCCTCGCAAGCGCCTGCCTCAGCGTCAGCGCGCATTTTAAGGTTTTTCTCGGTGCTGTCAGTGAGAACCTCGCCCAAAAGCTCGGCGAATCTTGAAGCGTGGTCGGCTTCCTCAAAAGCGTATCTCTTGAACGCCTCAGCTACCTCGGGATAACCCTCTCTGTCGGCAACTCTCGCCATGGCAAGATACATACCAACCTCGCTGCACTCGCCCTCAAAGTTTGCTCTGAGGTCAGCGATAATGTCCTCGCTTGTGTCGTGCATTTTGCCCTCGCCGAGCTTATGTACCGTAGCGTACTCAGCCTCGGCTTCCATTTTCTTAAACTTTTCCGCGGGCTGCTTACAAACAGGGCACTGAGCCGGCGGCTCGGGACCTTCATAAACATATCCGCATACTGTGCATACCCATTTCATAATTATTTCTCCTTTCAGAATTAACAAATTTGCAAAAGATTTTAATTATAATATCATACAATCTGTGAAAATTAATTGCATATAAGAATTATAACTGTCCTTTGTCAACCTTTTTTATTTTGACGCATACAATATATAAAAATTGTTTAGAAAGAGCTGATTTGTATGCCGAAAATCTTTTTAAGTCCCTCCGCGCAGGAGTTCAACCGCTATGTTGACGGCGGCACCGAGGAGTACTATATGAACCTTGTCGCCGATGCGATGGAGCCGTACCTTTACGCCAGCGGTATCGACTTTGACCGCAACGACCGCGGCAAAACTCTGTCGCAGATAATTAACGATGCCAATGCTCAGGACTACGATTTGCACCTCGCAATCCACAGCAACGCCTCTCCCGAGTCGAGCTTTGGGCAGAATACCGGCGTGCAGATTTACTACTACCCGACAAGCCAAAAGGGCAAGCGCTTTGCAAATATCATCTTCGGAAATTACTCGCCCATATACCGCGAGCCGGGCAATATCAAGCTCGTGCCGACGACCTCTCTCGCAGAGCTAAAGCGCACAAAAGCTCCTGCTGTGCTGATTGAGACCGCGTTCCACGACAATGTTGACGACGCGCGGTGGATTCGCGACAATATCGACAATATCGCAAGAGCGCTGTCAAAGTCCGTCGCTGATTATCTTGGAGTTGAATTCAAAGAGCCGCAATAACTCCTTGCCATACTCCGGATTTTGTATTATAATAGTCGTAATACAAGTTTTAGGGGTGTAAAAAATGACAGACGAGTTAAAAGCAAGAATTGATAAAACTATGGCGAACCTAAAGCGCAACAAAATGGAACCGTATTTTTGCGAGACAAGCGCACAGGCGCGCGAGCTTGTAAAAACCTTGATTAACAAGGGCGACACAATCTCCAGCGGCGGTTCGGTTACGCTAAAGCAGACCGGAATTTACGATATTATCACATCTTCCGACTACAACTACCTTGACCGCAGCCGCGAGGGCATTACACGCGAGGAGGTAGAGGAGGTTTACCGCAAGACCTTCTGCGCCGACGCTTTCTTCACCAGCACAAACGCCCTGACCGAGAACGGCGAGCTCTACAATGTTGACGGCAATTCAAACCGCGTCGCGGCGATTTTGTACGGCCCCAAGAGCGTTGTGGTAATCTGCGGAGTTAACAAGCTTGTCAAAAATATTGACGAGGCAATCCTCCGCGTAAAAACAAAAGCCGCTCCGCCCAACACCGTAAGACTCGGAATCGACACCTACTGCGCAAAAAAGGGGCAGTGCGTGTCGCTTAACAAGGAAAATCCCGAAATGTGCGAGGGCTGCCACGGAGACGGCAGAATCTGCTGTAACTATGTAGTTTGTGCCCAGCAAAGGCACGTTAACAGAATAAAAGTTGTTATCGTTAACGAGGAGCTGGGCTATTAAGAGCTAAATTGTTTCGCTGTGCTCAACAGCTAAATTGCGCTGACGCGCAGCTTGCTTTGCGAAAGCGATTCAGCGTGACAAAATCACATTAGCCCTTCTTGTTCTGACTGTTGCCGGACTTTTTGTTGTCGCAGTTCTGAGTGCCCTTTGTGTTTTTGTTCTGAGTGTTATTGTTATCCATAGATGAACACCTCCTTTGGTAATTATTGTTACCGGAATATTTGGTATTATTCGGATTCGGGAAAAATTATGCAGGAATTTTTAGATAGAATGAAAGCCCTGCTCGGTGGCGAGTATAATTCTTTCTTAGAATATTATGAGGGCGAAAATTTCAGAGGACTTAGGGTTAACACCCTGAAATGCTCTGTCGAAAAACTAAAAAGCATTATCGGATACGAGCTTAAACCAACGCCGTTTTGCGCTGAGGGCTTTTATATTCCAGGCGATGTTCAGTCGCCTGGCAACAGTCCGCTTCATCACTGCGGAGCGTTTTATGTTCAGGAGCCTTCCGCGACCTCGGCGGTTGAAATGCTCGGGGTAGAGGAAGGCGACCTTGTGCTCGACCTCTGCGCCGCTCCGGGCGGAAAGAGCACGCAAATCGGCGCGAAGCTCGGCAGAACAGGGCTTTTGTGGAGCAACGAGATTGTAAAAAGCCGCGCTAATATTCTTTTATCGAATATTGAACGGATGGGAATTAGTAATGCTGTTGTCTCAAACGCGCGTCCCGACGTACTCTGCCCAAGGCTTTCAGGCAAGTTTGACAAGGTGCTTGTTGACGCTCCGTGCAGCGGCGAGGGAATGTTTCGCAAGAACGGCTCGGCTCAGACCGAGTGGAGCGTAAGCCACGTCAAAAGCTGTGCCGAACGTCAGCTCAACATCCTGAACAGCGCAAAAACCGCGCTTAAAGACGGCGGAGTTATGGTCTACTCCACCTGCACCTTCTCGAACGAGGAGAACGAGGGCGTTATCACGCGGTTTTTAGAGGAAAACCCCGAATTTACCATTGAGGATTCGGGCGTGAGCTTCGGCAGACCTACCCTTGAATACGCGCGCAGGATTTTTCCGATGGACGGCGGCGAGGGACATTTTGCCGTCCGCCTGAGAAAAAGCGGAGAAGCTTATAAAACCGAGCCGCTCCCGAACAGACAAAATGCAGATAAAAAAATCCTCGACTTTTACGATTCACTGTTCAAGGACAGACCGTTCGGGGAGAATATCGAGGTAAAGAACAACAAGATTATTATTCTTCCGAAGAATTATGATATGGATATGAAAGGCTTGCCCATATTGCGCGCAGGCGTGGTTTTGGGCGAGATTATCAAAAACCGCATTGAGCCCCACCACAGCGCTTTTGCCTCGGCAAAAATCACAGACTGCGTTCAAAGTGTAGATTTTGATGTGAACAGCCCCGAGATAAAGGCGTACCTTCACGGCGAGGAAATTGACGTGCCGAACGATGTTAAAGGCTACTGCGCCGTGTGCGTAAACGGAATTACGCTGGGCTTCGGCAAGGCTTCAAACGGCAGGCTCAAAAATAAATATCCGAAAGGATTAAGGACGTTAAAATGAGAGGACTTTCCGACATCGGAACAATTAAAGATATTTTGCACCGCCACGGCTTTACCTTTTCAAAGGCGCTCGGTCAAAACTTCCTGATAAATCCTTCCGTTTGCCCCAGAATGGCGGAGCTTTCGGGAGCAGGCGAGGGAGTCGGCGTAATTGAAATCGGTCCGGGAATCGGCGTGCTTACAAACGAGCTTTGTCAGCTTGCGGACAAGGTTGTCGCGGTCGAGCTCGACAAACGGCTCATCCCCGTACTCGGTGAAACGCTTGCGGAGTATGACAATGTAAAAGTTATAAATGCCGACGTGCTCGAGCTTGATTTGAACAAATTAATTGAAGAAGATTTTTCGGGAATGGAGGTCGTAATCTGCGCCAATCTGCCGTATTACATCACCTCGCCCGTGATTATGAAGCTGCTCGAGGACAAGCTGCCGGTTACCGCAATCACGGTTATGGTTCAAAAGGAAGCCGCACAGCGGATTTGTGCGCCTGTCGGCTCGCGCGAGAGCGGAGCGGTTACGGTTTCGGTCAACTACTACGCCGAGCCGAGTTTACAATTTCACGTAAGCGCAGGCAGCTTTATGCCTGCTCCAAAGGTCGATTCCGCCGTAATCAGGCTCGATGTCAGGAAAGAACCGCCCGTTATAACCGACGAAGAAAAGTTTTTCAGGGTTGTCAAGGCGGCGTTCTCACAGCGCAGAAAGGTTATCTCAAATTCGCTTAGCTTAGGGCTTAAAATGAGTAAGGACGAGATTAACAAGGTTTTAGCCGCGGCAAATGTGCCGTCAAACGCGCGTGCGGAAAAACTCAGCTTAGATGACTTCGCGGCGATTGCCGGAAATTTGAGGGATTGATATGAAAACAAAAATGAACGCTTGTTTTAAAATCGGATTTATTTTCTTGCTTGTCTGCGCCGCACTTCTCGCAGGAGCGCTTATTTTCGGCTATGTTTTGTCGAACGAAAAGTTCTGTATGATTATGTCGATGGGCGGCGTCGTGCTCGCGTTTGCAGGGCTGATTTTGGTGCTTGTCAGCAAGCCGAAAAAGCAAAAGTACAAAAAATCAAAACCTATGGAAAATGTTGACAATGATTCTTAGGTGTGGTATAATTCTTAACGATAAAGGGGAGTAGTTCGCGGCAATAGCCGTGGTATATTTCGTCAATCTCATACCGCTTGCGGTATCGGATATACTCTAAAGAACGAGACTTTTATTGCATTCGGTATGAGCGCAATAAAGGTCTTTTTTATTTATTAACCCCCGAGAAGGAGTAATGTATGGAAAAATGGTATCAAAAAACAGGCTCTGAGGCGTTGGGCAGCTTTGGCGTGACAACCGACGGTCTCAGCTCGGAAAAAGCCGCGGAGCTGTTAAAGAAAAACGGAGAAAACAAGCTTGCCGAGGGCAAAAAGAAAACCATTCCGCAGGTGTTCCTCAGCCAGTTTGCGGATTTGCTCGTAATTATCCTTATAATCGCGGCGATTATCTCGATGTTCTCGGGCAATATCGAGAGCACAATCGTAATCTTCGCGGTAATTATCCTCAATGCCGTGCTCGGTACGGTTCAGCACGTTAAGGCTGAAAAATCGCTCGACAGCCTAAAGTCGCTCTCATCCCCGAGCGCAAAGGTTATCCGCGACGGAAAGAAGATTGAAATCGACTCCAAAAATGTAGTTGAGGGCGATATCATCGTGCTCGAGGCAGGCGACCTCGTCGTTGCCGACGGCAGAATTATCCACAATTACTCGCTCCAGGTCAACGAAAGCTCGCTTACCGGTGAATCGACAAACGTCGATAAAAGCGACGAAACCCTCGACGGCGAAGTTCCGCTTGCCGACCGTGTAAATATGGTGTTCTCGGGAAGTCTTGTAACCTACGGCAGAGCACTGGTGCTCGTCACTGCAACCGGAATGAATACCGAAATCGGCAAAATTGCCGACCTTATGAACTCCGCGAAGGAGAAAAAAACTCCGCTCCAGCAGAGCCTCGACAAGTTCTCGAGCACTCTCGCGATTATAATTATGGCAATCAGCGTGCTTGTGTTCGTGCTGTCAATGGCGCAGAAGGGCTGGCAGTGGTCGTTTGACAATATCATCGGCTCATTGATGTACGCAGTAGCCCTTGCCGTCGCGGCAATCCCCGAGGCGTTGGGCTCTATTGTCACAATCGTTCAGGCGATGGGCACTCAGAAAATGGCAAAGGAAAACGCCGTTATCAAGGATTTGAAGGCGGTAGAAAGTCTCGGCTGTGTATCGGTAATCTGCTCCGACAAGACAGGTACTCTCACCCAGAACAAGATGACGGTTCAAAAGATTTTCATCGCAGGCGAGAGCATCCGCGAGGAACAGCTTGACATCAAGTATCCCAGCCACCGCAGGCTGATTTATGATATGGTGCTCAACAACGATTCGAGCATTGTGGACGGAAAGGGAATAGGCGACCCGACCGAGTACGCGCTTATTGAAACCTCGCGTAACATCGGACTTGACGAGGGCGTTATTCGCGATACGCTCGACCGCGAGGAGGAAGTTCCGTTTGACTCCGACCGCAAGATGATGAGCACAAAGTACACTCTCCACGGCGTTCCGCACGTGCTGACAAAGGGCGCTTTGGACTCTATTCTCGACCGCTGTGTGAGCATAGCGGAGAAGGACACCGTCCGCCCGATTACGGATGAAGACAAAAGAATAATTCTCGAACAGAATAATAAATATTCGTCAGAAGGTCTGCGCGTACTCACCTTCGCGTATAAGGAGACAGGGGAGGAGCTCACCGAGGAAACCGAATACGGCTACACCTTCCTCGGCCTTGTCTCGATGATTGACCCTCCGCGCGAGGAGAGCAAGCAGGCGGTTGCCGACGCAATCAGGGCAGGTATTAAGCCGATTATGATTACCGGCGACCACAAAATTACCGCCTCGGCAATTGCAAAGCAAATCGGCATTATGCGCATAGGCGATATGGCTGTAACGGGTATGGAGCTCGACGCGATGGACGACAAGGAGCTTGACGAAAAGCTCGAGAAAATCTCAGTTTACGCCCGTGTATCGCCTGAAAATAAAATCAGAATAGTCGAGGCTTGGCAGAAAAAGGGCAACATCGTCTCAATGACAGGCGACGGCGTTAACGACGCGCCGGCGCTTAAGAAAGCCGACATCGGCGTTGCTATGGGTATCACCGGCACAGAGGTCTCAAAGGACGCCGCGTCGATGATTTTGCAGGACGACAACTTCGCCACAATCATCAAGGCTGTCGCGAACGGACGTAACGTTTACCGCAATATCAGCAACGCGATTTTGTTCCTGCTCTCAGGAAATATGGCGGCGATTATCACCGTTTTGTTCACCTCACTTTTGGCACTGCCCGTGCCGTTTGAGCCGGTTCACCTGCTGTTTATCAACCTTCTTACCGACTCACTTCCTGCAATCGCAATCGGAATGGAGCCGCCCGAGGACGGACTGCTCTCGCAAAAGCCGCGCGATCCCAAGCAGGGAATACTCACAAAGAAATTCACCTCGCTTATGTTCGGGCTCGGCGCTTTGATTTCGGTTTCGGTAATCATCGCGTTCTACCTCGGACTTCAGCAAAGCCCTGCCGTTGCAAGCACAATGGCATTCGCAACTCTCACGCTCGCAAGGCTTTTCCACGGCTTCAACTGCCGTTCCGACAGCTCGATTTTCAAAATCGGCTTTACATCAAACCTCGCGAGTATCGGTGCGTTTGTGCTCGGAGTACTGCTGCTTTCGCTCGTAATTTTCGTGCCGGGACTTCACTCGCTCTTTGCAGTTGCGGACATCGTAGCTCCGCAGGCAGGAATTGTCTTAGCACTTGCCGCGGCGCCGACAATCCTCATTCAGATTATTAAGGTAATCATCGAAAAAATAAAGAAATAAATCATTGACATTACCCTGTCTATTCTTTATAATTAAAGTATAAATTTAAGGGAGGCTTGCATATGAATATTTGGCATGACATTAACCCAAAAAGAATTACCGCAGGAAGATTTTACGCTGTAATCGAAATTTCAAAGGGCGGAAAAAATAAATATGAGATGGATAAGGAGACAGGTCTTTTGAAGCTCGACAGAGTTCTTTTTACCTCAACCCATTATCCTGCAAACTACGGCTTTATTCCGCGTACATACGCCAAGGACGGCGATCCCCTCGACGTTTTGGTCCTCTGCTCCGAGACCATTATGCCTATGACCTTGGTTGAGTGCAAGCCTATCGGCGTGCTTAAAATGATTGACGACAACAAGGACGACGAAAAGATTATCGCTGTTCCCGTAGGCGATCCGAACTACAGCGGCTACAACGATATCAAGGAGCTGCCCAAGCACCGTTTTGACGAAATCCTCCACTTCTTCCAGGTTTACAAAATGCTTGAAAAGGGCAAGGAAACCCAGATTAAGTCAATCAGCGGCGCTGAAAAAGCAAAGGAAGTTGTTCAGCTTTCAATCGAGAGCTACATTCTCGACTTCCAGCTCGCATAAAACTTTCAGTAAAAACAAAAGTAGGGTTCAGTCTTGACTGAACCGCGGCGTTAGCACATAAGTGTTGTTTTCGCGGTTCGGTCAAGACCGAACCCTACAGTGTATTATAATATTAAGTCTTTATCTTTTACAGCTTAAAATCCTCGGCGGTGTAGTTGCCGTAAAGCGAAACCTTGGTCGGCACTCTTAAAAGCGGATTGTAGTTAAAAGCCCTGCACTTGCTGTTTTGAATGTGTCTTGACTTTTTACAGCCGAAAATCCCGTTTTCAAAAAAAGCGTTGTCGCAGTAAACGCAATCGGGAACAATGTTTTTGCCGAAAAGCTTGTTTTTCATAGTGGTCACCCCGAAAATAAAATCTGTATACAGTATAACAGAACTTAAAGGTTCTTTCAAGTTATTTGGAGGTATAAATTGAATTTTAACTCAAAAGTTATGAAGCTCAACAATGCGGACACTGTGCCGTATTTAGCCTATAATTCTTTATCGGAAATAAAATTTATTAATCACGCCTTTTCAACCCGTCTCGGCGGAGTGTCCGAGGGTGAGTTTACCTCAATGAACCTCGCGTTCAACAGGGGAGATAACCCCGAGTGCGTGACGGAAAATTACAAAAGGCTCTGCAAAAGCGCAGGCTTTGATTTTGAGTCTTTAACCGCCTCGGCGCAGAATCACCACACCTTTGTACGCGCCGTTACAAAAGCCGACAGGGGAGTGGGAATTTACAAGCCGCGCGATATGGAGAGCGTTGACGCGATAATCACCAACGAAACAGGCGTTACGCTCGTTACATACTACGCCGACTGCACACCGCTTTATTTTGTCGATACCAAAAACAGGGCAATCGGACTTGCCCACGGCGGATGGCGCGGAACCGTCGGCAGAATTGCCGAAAAGACAATCAAAAAAATGACCGGGCTTTACGGCACAAACCCCGCGGATATCACCGCGGCTGTCGGCCCTGCAATCTCGGTCTGCTGTTACGAGGTCGATAAACCCTGCATTGACAACTTCTACGCGCTTGAGGATTTGGATAAGGAAAAATTCATATTCCCCAAGGTCGGCGGAAAATATATGCTCGATTTGCTTGAATGTAACAGGCAAATCCTTGTGTCGGCAGGCGTTAAGCCCGAAAACATCACCGTAAGCGACGTCTGCACCAACTGCAACAGCGAGCTGTTGTGGAGCCACCGCGCGACAAAGGGACATAGAGGTACAATGTGTGCGTTCATGTGTTTAATTGAAAATTGATAATGGACAATTGATAATTATGGGCGGACTCTGTCCGCACCTGATTTATTTAACAAACGGCACGTCCTTAACCTCAAACTCCTTACCGTTCAGGTAATCGAGAATACCTGCGTCGGTCGTAAAATTAAATCTCAGCTTGTAGCTGTACAGCGCCTGATACTTAAAACTATCGGGCGCTTTTTTGTTTTTGCCGTACTTTGTATCGCCCACAAGCGGATGACCGATATACGCCATATGCGCCCTGATTTGATGGGTTCTGCCGGTGAGCAGTTCAACCTCGGCAAGGCTGTACCTTCCGTCAAATTCAAGGATTTTGTATTTCGTCTTAATCTCCTTGCCGCCCTCGACGGGCTTTGGGTGAACCGTAACCTTGTTCTTGCTCTCGTTTTTGGTGATATAGCCTGTCAGTGTATCGCTGTCCTTCTTAGGCTTGCCGTGGAGCAGGCAGAGGTAGAATTTTTCGAGCTCGCGCGTTTTCATTTTTTGATTTAAAATCCGCAGGCTCTCGGCGTTCTTTGCGGCAATTACAATTCCGCCGGTGTTGCGGTCAATTCTGTTTACAAGCGCAGGGCAAAACGCCTGCTCCTGCTCGGGGTCGTACTCGCCCTTGTCGTAAAGGTAGTGCAAAACTCTGCTTATCAGCGAATCAAAGTGGTAGCTTTTGTCGGGGTGGACAATCACGCCCGGCTTTTTGTCAAGGAGCAGAATATTTTCGTCCTCATAAACGATGTTCAGCTTTTTAGGGGCTTTTAAAAACTCGTAGTGCTTTTCCTCGGCACCCTCAAAAAACTCGTCCTTTATGTAAAAGGTCAGCACGTCGCCTTCCTTGAGCATTTCGTCGCCCGATACCTTTTTGCCGTTTAGCTTAACGCACTTTTTGCGGATATACATATACATCATCGACTTTGGCATGGTTTTAAAATGCTTTTGCATAAATTTGTCAAGCCGCTGGTTTGAGTCGTTCTTTTTTATTTCAAGCGTTCTCATACAATCACCGTTTCTATATTATAATAAATCGCGGAAAAATTCAAGCACACAATGCTTGCCGCCGTGTATTATGGTAAAGGGTGATAACGTGAAGTGCCGCAAACAAAAGGTAAAATCCGCCGTCTGCTTCGGCGCAGGCTTGCTTGTCGCGTCGCTGTTGCCGCCAAAATGGGTGTTGGTTGTCGCGGCAGCCGCGCTTGTAATAGTCAGCTTAACTTGTATCAGGAGGTAACTATGAAGGTTATACTTATTGAAAATCCCAGGTTCATATCGGCAATTTTAAGGAAGATTTACGGTATAAAAAAGGTGAAGTGAGCTTGCCGTAAAACGCAAAGCCCGAATATATTTGCACAGGCGGACAAATGCGTCCGCCCTTTGCATTTTAAATATGAATAGTAATAATTGCTAAATAATCTATCTTCCAAATGTGCAAAGTGACAAAATGAAAATTCAACCGAAAAATATTATTGAGTTTTATCAAAAAAACAGATATAATAAAATTGGGAATATATGCGGAAACCAACCGCTAAAAAACAGGAGGATTGATTAACGATGAAAATGACAAAAAAGTTATCAGCGTATTCCTTGTTGCAGCAATGCTGATTGCCGTAGCCTCGGTATCATTCACAGCCTTTGCCTCAACAGGCACGCTCGCGCCGACCTACTATGCCACTAACCCCGGCGGCAAGGTAGGCGTTCAGAAAACAATTACAATCGACGGCAGCGCTGCCGACTGGGACGAGAGTATGCTCATCGCCCAGGGCGCGGCTTAGGACGTTGCAAACCAGTTTAAGGGCGGCCACGAGAACTGCGTGCTCGATACATACGCGCTTTTCGGAGCGTGGGACAGCACCAACCCCTACATCGGCTGGCAGATGGTTAACACCACCGACACATGGGCAAGAGAAGGCGACGGACCTCTGTCCGACGGCGGACGTGTTCTTGACGTTCCCCTTATTCTCGCTCTCAGCGTAGACCCATCAAGCACCTCGATGTCTAACAAGAACACCGACGGCAACTCAATCTGGGGACAGAAGATGGGCGTTCAGTTTGACACCCACGTTGACGACCTGCTCTATATGAGCGGCAAGCCCGGTCTCGGCACACCTGCTATGTTCACAGCGGTTGACGCAAACGGTAATACAAACTTCACCACAGGCTGCAAGGAATTCTCTAAAAACGGAATTGCCTATAAGATGGCAGAGACAAACATCTGCAGCCACATCTACGGCCTTAACGGTTCAAAGAAAACCTCCGACATCTACGATGATAACGCAGGTTGGGTAGATTATAAGACCTTCAAGAGTTCATCGGGAACTCATAAGACTACATATGACTCATTCTATGAGATTAAGATTCCGCTCTCAACCCTCGGAATCGACGCAAGCTATCTTAGCACAAACGGAATCGGCGCAATGCTCGTAGCTACACGCGGAGAGTCGGGACTAGACTGCATTCCTTACGACGACACAATGCTCAACAACGCAACAGGCTCATATTCATCCGACCCGAGCACCTCCAAGGAGAAAGAGGACGTGGACGTAATCACTTCCGACTTTGCGAGAATCGGCGCTCTCGGCGGCGGAGTAACACCTACTCCCACACCTACCCCTGCTCCCACAGAAAAGCTCACGCTTAACGCAAATTCAAACTTCTTCCCGGCAAAGACCTTTACAAACAGCAACGGCGAGCAGTTTGTTACCGTAAACTACAAGCTCAAGTCAACAGCTCCGCTCGTAAACGCTCAGTGGAATATGAGCTACGACACCACAAAGCTCAAATTCGTCTCTGCCGCAATGCCCAACGTTGAAGGCTTTGCGTGCGAGGAGAACACTCCCGGACTTGTCAAGGGCAACTTCTACACCCTCAGCTTTGCTAATTTCACCACCGAGAAGGACTTTGTTTCCGCGACCTTCAAGATTTTGGGCTCGGGCACAACCACGACCAACTTCAATCTTGAAATTCTCGGCGTAAGATACGCTAACTCAAACAAATATCCCGTTGACAACGGCACCGCTCAGACCGTTTCAGGCGTTACCGTTACAAAGAGCACCGAGATTAAGGGCTCAGACGTAATGCTAGGCGACGTTAACAGCGACGGCGTTGTATCGGTAGCCGACGCGACCTTGGTTCAGAGGCGCGCCGCAGAGATGATCACACTCACAGGCGACGCTCTCGCGGCAGCCGACACAAGCAAGGACGGCTTTATCACCGTTGCCGACGCAACTCTGATTCAGCAGTTCGCAGCAGAAATGATTGACCATTTCTAAGTCAATTAACAATTAAAGATTAACAATTAACAGTGAGCTGCTGACCGAAAGGATGGGAGCTCTTTGTTAGTTATGAGTTAAGAGTTATGAGTTAAATAACCAAAAACCTCCCCTGATACGCGAAGCGCTTTAGGGGAGGTGTCATTTTGCTCGCAAAATGACGGAGGGGTTGGCGTTTCCTGTAGCGCAAGTTTTCCATAACAGAAAAATAAAAATTTTTCAAAATAAATGAAACCAAAACGACTTTTAATGTATGTTATTAGTGAGGGGTGATAAAATGCCGGAAAAGCTGTTTGCAGGCTTGACGTATAATCAGACGGTGCAAAAATATTCTCATACCGTAGCAGGCGTGTGCGTAATGCGGCTGCAAAACTACGCCGACGCCGAGGACTGCTACCAAAATGTGTTTATGAAGCTCTTTGCACAGTCCCCTCAGTTTTCCAATGAAGATCACCTCAAAGCCTGGCTTATCCGCGTTGCCATCAACGAATGTAAGCTGCTTTTGCGCGATAACCGGCGTATGATCCCCCTCGACAGCTTAAAGGGCAGGGCGATACAGTTTTCTGAGGATTCCGGCGATATGTCGTGGGCACTTTTAAAAACCCCTCAAAAGTACCGCGACGTGCTCTACCTATACTACATCGAGCAGTACAGGGTAAAGGAGATTGCCGAAATCCTCAAACTTAACGAAAACACCGTAAAAACCAGACTTAAACGCGGCAGAGAAGCGTTAAAGAAAATTTACGGAGGTGATTAAGCTTGGATGAATTTAAATTTGACGAGTTAAAAAAATTCAGCGTTCCCGAAAGCTGGCTCAACAAAGCGCTCGAAATCCCCTCAAAAAAGCCCAAAGCCGCCCCAAAGTTTAAGTTTTATCGCTACGCGGCGGCAATAGCAGCGTGTGTGGTAATCGCCGCGGCGGTGACATTAACGGTAATGTTCGGCTTTAATAACGAAATCAACCTGACAAATCCCGAGCCTGAAAAACCTGAAAATATTTATAAGGCTGTTGAAACCACCGTTTCCGAAATGTCCGGAAATACGGAAGCGTTAACCGAAATATCCACTGAAAAATCATCCCTTGAAATCAGGCAGTCAACTACAAGCATTGAGCCTGCCGAAAATAAAGCAGATACTTTTGAAAACGGTAACAGTAAAAAACAAATTCCAAAAGCAACCGAACCAAAAGATAAATCCACGGAAAGCACGACGCAATCTGAAAACTCCGAAAAAACCGAACCTGTGACAGTGCCGTGTGTTGAAGGTTTAACTCAGACCTCGAGTGCTCCTCAGGGAGAGAAAAGGTGTTATGTCGAGACTTCCGTTACGCCTGAGCTTGCGGACGGTAATATCTACTGTCGTTTGGAGGACAGCGACGGAAATGTAATAGGGGACAGCGGCTTGTTCAGCGAAAGCAGACTTGCGAAAAAGCAAACGGGTAAAAACGGAATGGTTACCCTGTCGTATACCTTTGACAACGCAAAGGAGCTTGACGGAAAGACGCTTGCCGTAGTTTTCTATAACGCCAAAGGCGAGATAATAAAAAAGAGCATGTTTGTGCCGTTTTTTGAGAATTTATATTTTAAGTTTAAGTGATGTGATTATGAAAAAATTATTAATCGGCGTATATTTATTTTCTATAGCTCTGTTGTTTTCAGCCTGCACCGCCTTACCTGAAAGCGGCGGCGTAAGTTACATAAGCTCTCAAAGCTATGTTTCGGGAGATAAGTATTCTCTGTGCTTTGAAAACACAACGGAAAAATCGCTTGAATTCTGCGTTTACGGAGTTTTCCGCGACAATAACAGAGCGGCAGGCTTGGATGAAAACGGAAATATGAAAACTGCTGTTATCAACCGCTACAGCAAAACAAATATTGATTTTTATTTTAACGACACATCATCGCACATGGTTCCGTATGACGTAATAATAATCGGTGAATATAAGTAAGAACAGCCCGGAGAAAGCTCCGGGTTGTCATATTTTACCCATCTCCCAAATATACTTATTACATAAACCAAAAAGGAGAGATAAATATGGAGTTTAATTCGGATAGCCGATCCTTCTGCCTGCCCGTTACGGTGCTCGATACGGTTGCCGAACAGCTTGCCGATGTAGATTTGACCTTGCCCGATTATTGTCCGGATATCGAAAAAATCTTAAAGTGTACCCTCGTTCCTCAAATTCAGACAAAATCCCTTTCGGGCGGTCAGCTTCAAATCGAAGGCAGTTGTTCCGTAGGCGTGCTGTATGTCGAGAGCGAACACAAGACAATCCGCTGCTGCGAGCAAAGCGTTAATTTTTCCCAGAGCTTTTCCGTCCGTGACACCTCGGATAACTTCGCCGTAATTACCAAAACCAAGCCCGAGTACATAAACTGCCGCGCGCTCAGTCCGCGCAGGCTTGTTATACACGGCGCTTTTTCGCTGTATGTCAAGGTGCTGACTACTCAAAAAACAACGCTCTTTACGCCTGCCGACGGCTCGCTGGAGCTTTTGACAAAGAAAATGGACTTTGCCGATTTAACGGCGTTTTGTCAGGAGCAGTTCACCGTCAGCGAGGAGATTTCAGTTGCCGACAAGCCGCGCATTGAGGGAATATTATATTCAAAGGTCACCGCCGCCGTTACAGATGTAAAGGCTGTCACAGGCAAGCTGATGGTCAGCGGAGAGCTTAACCTTAAGCTTTTCTACCTGACCGACGTTGAGAGCGGCGAGACCGCCAAGCTCGATTATATTCTGCCGTTCAGCCGTATCGCAGACTGCGAGGGAATTGACGAGAACACGCGCAACCTTCTCGGCTGCGACGTGATGAGCTACGACATCCGCCTTAAAAACGATATGCTGTCCGACAAGCCTGCCGTTGCGCTTGACGCAAAGCTTTGCCTGACCGCCGAGGGCTATAATATCGAGAACAAGGAGCTTATCATCGACGCATACTCCACCGAATTCGCGTCCGTTCCGCAGTTCGAAAAGCTCAAAAGTATTGGCGAGGTAAACCCTGTCTCCGAAAGCTATATCGAAAAGCTGACCGCGAGCCTTGACGACGGAAAAATCTCTAAAATCCTCGATATTTATTCCGACAGCGTGACAACAGACTCCAAGCCGTCAAACGGCGCGGTAGAGGTCAGCGGCAAAATCAACCTCTGCATTGTCGCGCTTGATGACAAGAATTATCCCATATTTATCGAGCGCTCATGCGACTATTCGCACGTTCCCGACAGCACACAAGGCTGTAACGCAATGTACTTTTTACGCGCCGAACCGTCGGGAATCAGCTTCAGGTTATCCGACGACAGCTCGGCAGAAATCCGCTGTGAGCTGAAAATCACGGGTGGAGCGGTCAAAAACGAGGTAACAAAGGCGGTTTCGGGAGTAGAGGTGCTCGAGGATAAGCCCGTAAAGCCCGATAATTGCTCGCTTATGCTGTACTACGCCGCTCAGGGAGAAAATCTCTGGGAAATCGCCAAGGCTCACAACACCGCGCTTGATTCGCTGTTAAAAGAAAACCAGGTTGAAGAATTAACCCTCGACAGTCCGCAAATGCTGTTGATACCAAAGGCTTAGGAGGCAGGACAATGGAGGAAAGAAACGTTTATCAGGATATTTCGCGCCGTACCGACGGCGACGTCTATATCGGGGTGGTCGGCCCCGTCCGCACAGGAAAATCGACCTTTATCAAGCGGTTTATGGACTTGATTGTCCTGCCGAATATCCGCGACGAGAGCGTATACCGCAGAACCGTTGACGAGCTTCCGCAGTCGTCCGCAGGCAAGACGATTATGACGACCGAGCCGAAGTTTATTCCCGAGGAGTCTGCCGACGTTGATTTGGGCGGAAACGTCACCTTTAAGGTCAGGATGATTGACTGCGTGGGATATATCGTGGACAGCGCCCTCGGACACAGTGAGGAGGACGCTCCGCGGATGGTTAAAACCCCGTGGTCGGAGGACGAAATGCCCTTTGAGCAGGCGGCTGAGCTCGGCACGGAAAAGGTCATCACCGACCACTCGTCAATCGGGCTTGTAATCACGACCGACGGAAGCTTTAACGAAATTCCCAGAGAGGATTATCTTGACGCTGAGCGCAGGGTAATAAGCGAGCTAAAGGCGATTAACAAGCCGTTTATCGTACTACTCAACACCGAAAACCCCGACTCCGACAGCGCAAAAAGCCTTGCGGAGAGTATGGCAGGGGAGTATCAAGTCCCCGTTTTGCCTGTGAGCTGTATGGATCTGAGCGAAACCGAGATTAAGCGCATTCTCGCACAGCTCCTATTTGAGTTCCCTGTCAGGGAGATTAAGGTTGATATTCCGCGCTGGATTGTCGCTCTCGACAAGGAGCATCCGCTTAAATCCGCGCTCTTTAATTCAATCAGAGAGTCGGCGCAGGGGATAGAAAAAATCCGCGAAATTCAGCAAGCCGTGCAGGCGCTTGAAGAAAACGAATACGTCACGCAGGCTGAAATTCAGTCGCTCAACCTCGGTGAGGGTACGGCGACGGTCGGGATAAAAACCGACCCGGGCTTGTTCTACAAGGTGCTTTCAGAGCAAACCGGGCTTGACATCGGCGGAGAGCTCGATTTGATGAATACGCTAAGCAAGCTGTCCGCAAAGCAGGCGGAGTTCGATAAAATCGCCAAGGCTTATGAGCAGGTTGAGGAAACAGGCTATGGCATTGTAATGCCGACGATTGACCAGCTCACGCTCGACGAGCCGCAGATTATCAAGCAGAGCGGAAAATACGGAATTAAGCTCAGGGCAAGCGCTCCGTCAATCCATATGATGCGAATTGAAACCCAGACCGAGGTCACGCCGATTGTCGGCTCGGAGCAGCAGTCCGAGGAGCTTGTGTCGTATCTTCTCAAAGAGTTTGAGGAAAGTCCCGAAAAAATCTGGGAGAGCAATATCTTCGGCAAGTCGGTTCACGAGCTTGTAAACGAGGGCTTGCACAATAAGCTCTACCGTATGCCTGCCGACGCAAGGCGAAAGATAGGGGATACCATACAGAAAATTATTAACGACGGCTGCAACGGCCTGATTTGCATTATTTTGTAAATTTAAGAGATTATAAGAGAGTTGAGAGGTAATCTTTCGGCTCTCTTTTTGCTTGTGACACTTTAATATAACAAACAGCAAATTTTTAATATTGAAAAATCAAATAAAATAAAGTATAATATTTATGTATGTTTGATTTTTATGGAGGTGGGCATATGCAGTTATCAGCATTATTGCCAATGCTTAATGCGGTGGGCGAACTTACAATGGCTGAAAAGGGCATTTCCTCGGCAAAGGTAATCCTGACCGGCTTTGTAGTTGTTTTCGCGGTTTTGCTGCTGTTGATTATCATTATCAAAATCTACAGCGCGATTGTTAACAAAGCCCAGAGCACAGGCTTTAAGGCTAAGAAAAAGGTTGAGACTCCCGGCAAGCCCGAGGAAACCGTGACCAAAGCCGAGCCTGTTAAGGAACAACCCGTACAGACTCAGACCGACGGTATTCCCGAGGAGGTTATCGCGGTAATCTCAGCCGCAGTCGCGACAATGTACGGCGGTAAGGATAAAGTAAGAATAAAAAGCGTTAAAAAATCAGGCTCTAAGCGCTCCGCGTGGGCAAACGCCGGCGTGATAGAGAATACAAGACCTTTTTAGGCAGAGAGGAAGGATTAGATAATGGAAATATTAACAGGCTTTCTTGACGCTGTAAAGGGTATCTTTTACAGCTCGGGCTTGGTTAATCTTAACTGGCAAAACTACGCGATGATTGCGATTTCCTGCGTTTTGCTCTATTTGGCTATCAAAAAGCAGTACGAGCCCCTGCTTTTGCTGCCGATTGCCTTCGGTATGCTGCTTGTAAACCTGTATCCCGAGATTATGAGCCCTCCGTCCGTGGAACTGCTCACTCAGCAACAGGCGGACGCGGCAGGCTTTAACACCGCAGGGCACGCGGTTCAGATTATCGACGGCGTAAAATATTTTGAAAACCCCACCTACGGCGGCTTGCTGTACTATCTGTATCAGGGTGTTAAGCTGGGAATTTATCCTCCGCTTATCTTCCTCGGCATCGGCTGTATGACGGACTTCGGACCGCTTATCGCCAACCCCAAGAGCCTTATCTTGGGCGCGGCGGCTCAGATTGGTATTTTTATCACCTTTACCGGCGCGATTTTCCTCGGCTTTACCGAGGCAGAGGCAGGCGCTATCGGTATTATCGGCGGTGCGGACGGCCCTACGGCGATTTACGTTACCACAAAGCTCGCGCCTCATCTGCTCGGTTCAATCGCAATCGCGGCTTACTCGTACATGGCGCTTGTGCCAATTATTCAGCCGCCGATTATGAAGCTCCTCACAACCAAAAAGGAGCGTTCGGTTGTTATGGAGCAGCTCAGACCTGTTTCTAAGCTCGAAAAGATTTTGTTCCCGATTATCGTTGTAATCCTTATCGCGATTTTCCTGCCGGACGCCGCTCCTCTTGTAGGTATGCTGATGCTCGGCAACCTGTTTAAGGAGTCGGGAGTTGTAGACCGTATCGCAAAGGCGGCTCAAAACGAGCTGATGAATATCATCACGATTTTCCTCGGTACAACCGTCGGCGCTACGGCTTCGGGTACTAACTTTCTTAAGTTCGACACCATCAAAATTATTGTGCTCGGACTTATCGCGTTCTGTATGGGCACGGCGTTTGGCGTGCTGTTCGGAAAGCTTATGTATAAGTTTACCGGCGGAAAAATCAATCCGCTCATCGGTTCGGCAGGCGTATCGGCTGTTCCTATGGCGGCGCGTGTTTCGCAGAAGGTAGGCCAGCAGGAGAACCCCGGCAACTTCCTGCTTATGCACGCTATGGGCCCGAACGTGGCAGGCGTTATCGGCTCGGCGGTAGCCGCGGGCGTACTGCTGAATGTAGTCGGATAATTCCGTAAATTTTTAACTATAACAAAGGGAGCTGCGGCTCCCTTTGTTTTTTTGTGGGATTAATGCTCTTAATTCTATTTTAGAATTAAAAACGCACACAGTTATAATATAATATATTTTGAATATTAATGTGTTGATATTTTTATATAACGCAAAGGAGATTCAAAATGGCAGGAAATATCACAATTCAAAAAATTCTTGCAATATTATTGCACAGAATCGGATTTATACTTGCCGCAACTGCTGTTATGGCGCTGCTGTTCTTTATGTATACAAGCATTGTCATCACTCCCAGATACAGCACTTCGGCAATGATTTTTATTCAAAACTACGATAAGGCAAAAGCTAAAACCGACGATCCGGATTCTACCTCTCCGTCTCAGCCGGCAAATTCAAGCAGCAATTCAAGCAACAACCAGCAGGCTAAAAAGATTTTCAGCTCTGATATCAGCGGTTCAAGCTCTCTTGCAAATATTTGCGTTACGCTTTTCCAGAATACCGACGAAATCACACAGCTTTACGACGGCTGCTCCGTAAATATGGAGGTTAACGAAAATACCTTCTATGTCACTATTACGGTTGACGGAACCGATCCCATACAATGCGCTAACGTTGCAAATCAAATCAGCGAGCAGTGCATAAACGTTTATCCGAAGTATTTCGACTACGGTCAGATTGGTATAATCAGAACAGCCAAAGAGCCCTCGGCGCCGTATTCTCCGGATAAACTCAAGAACACCTTAATCGGCGCGGCTATCGGCTTGGTACTCGCCTGCGTAATTTCAATCCTTCTTGAGCTTATCGACACCACAATCAAGCCCGACGAGGATCTTTCCGAGATTTACAAGGTTCCGGTATTTGCCGAAATCCCCGACTTTGAGACTTAAGGCAGGTGACGGAATATGAAAATTAAAATCGGTAAGAAAATCAAAAACAATAATGCGGAAATGCGCACGGAGACAATCTCCGATAAGAGTAAATTCGCGATTGTCGAGTCCTACAAGTCCGCAAGGTCGAACATTATGTTCTCGCTTTCAGCCGACGACGACAAGCTTTTTGCCGTAACGAGCTACTCAAAGGGCGAGGGAAAAAGTACCGTTTCCGCAAACCTCGCAATCTCCTTCTCAAAGATGGAGAAGAAGGTTCTCCTTGTTGACTGCGACCTTCGCCGCCCGAACATCCACAATATTTTCAAGATTGAAAATCAGGCAGGTCTTTCAAACGTAATCGGTAAGATGGTGGAGTTTGAGGAGGTTATCCACAGAAACGTTCTCCCGAACCTCGATATTCTCCCCTCGGGTACAATCCCTCCGAACCCCTCCGAGCTTTTGTGCTCACCCAAGTTCACAAATCTTGTTAAGAAGTTGTACGAGGAATATGACTATATCATCTTTGATACTCCGCCTATCGGCGTAGTTGCCGACGCACTGCTGCTCAAGGATTTGCTCGCAGGCTTTGTTGTTGTTCTTCGCGAACGCTCGACAACCCACGGCGACGTACAGAATATTATGGACAGTATGAAGCTTGCGGACGCGAAAATTCTCGGCTTTGTAAAGGTAGGCTGTACTTCAAACAAAAAGCGCAGCCGCCGCGGCTACTACTACTACCAGTACTATTAATACTGAATTTATTTCAACAAAAATTGCAACAGGCTCACTAAGTTTTTGCGTAGTGAGCCTGTTTTCTTTCTGCCAAAACGCCGAAAATGCAGGATTTTCAAAAAAGACTTGCATTTTTCTGCCGGTTGTTATAGAATATATAAGGTCATTTTTTATTAAGGAGAGCATTATGAACTACTTAAATTGCAGCGCTGAAGAGCTTGAGCGCGAGTATCAGAGCTTAAAGAACAAATATGACGAAGAAAAAGCAAAGGGATTGAACCTCAATATGGCGAGAGGCAAGCCCGGCAAGGAACAGCTTGACCTGTCAAACGGCATTTTAGATGTATTTACAAGCGAGTCCAATTTTATCGGAGACGACGGTGTGGATATCCGCAACTACGGCATCCTCGACGGAATTTACGAGTGCCGTAAGATGTTCGGCAAGGTTTTGGGCGTTGACAGCGAAAACGTAATGATCGGCGGCAACTCCAGTCTCAATATGATGTTCGACACAATCAGCTGTATGATGACAAAGCCGATTGTCGAGGGCTGCGACGCTTGGTATAAGATAGAAAACAGAAAGTTCCTCTGTCCGTCACCCGGATACGACCGTCATTTTGGAATTACCGGCTACTACGGCTTTGAGATGATTCCGATTCCCATGACCGAGAACGGCCCCGATATGGATATGATTGAGGAGCTCGTTGCAAACGACGACAGCATCAAGGGAATTTGGTGTGTACCTAAGTACTCAAACCCCCAGGGAATTACCTACAGCGACGAGACTGTAAGAAGATTTGCAAATCTCAAGCCTGCCGCAAAGGACTTCAGAATTATCTGGGACAACGCATATTGTATTCACGACGTTACCGATACACCCGACACACTTCTTAATATTTATGACGAGTGCAAAAAGGCAGGTAACGAGGATTTGCCGATTTTGTTCTGCTCAACCTCAAAGATTACCTTCCCGGGCGCAGGCGTAGCGGCAATGGCAGCTTCAAAGAACAATATGAAGGTGTTCAAGGAGCGCTATAATTATCAGATTATCAGCTACGACAAGATGAATATGCTCCGTCATGTTCAGTATTTCGGAGATTACAACGGAATGCTCGAGCATATGAAAAAGCACAAGGCAGTCTTAAAGCCGAAGTTTGACATCGTGCTTAACGCTCTCGCAAGTGAGCTTGAGCCCGTAGGAATAGGCGAGTGGACAAAGCCGAACGGCGGTTATTTTGTAAGCATTGATGTTCTTGAGGGTACCGCAAAGCGCGTGGTACAGCTCTGCAAAGAGGCAGGCGTAGTGCTCACAGGAGCAGGCGCGACATATCCCTACGGCAAGGATCCGAAGGATTCAAATATCCGTCTTGCCCCGACCTTCCCGCCCAATGACGAGCTTGTAACCGCAATGGAAATCTTCTGCATTTGCGCAAAGCTCGCCGCATGCGAGAAGCTCCTGCAAAAATAATAATCAAATCTCACTCCTCCGGCAAACACACCGGGGGAGTTTTTTATTTAAAGCCTCCACCGATTGCGGGGGAGGTGGCACGCAGCCAAAGCGGCGTGACGGAGGGGGCAGACAGTAGTAATGAATAATGAATGATGAATAATGAATAATGAATAATTGTAGGGGCGGACTTGTGTGTCCGCCCGAGAGCATATGTTTGTTCACGTCCAACGGTATGATTAAGTATATAACTTATACTGACCAACCTCGGGCGCACATTTTAGTGTGCCCCTACCGCGTTGATTAAAGGTTTTGTTGCAATTTGAAATGTGGCACAATAGGAATGACCGCACATCTCCAAAAGCTTAAGCGTTGGAGAGGGCTTTAAACGGTTGGGTAATACATTCCACTCACTCCAACCGCAAAGATTTTATGTATATTTTTACGTCTTTTTATTGTGCAAATTTGATAAAGATAAAGTTTTATTTATCAAATTTTTACTTATCCATTGACAATTTAGCGAAAAAATCATATAATAATTCTGTTACGTCTGTAAGTATGCGCTAATGACAGAGTTGTTTTTTTGCATACCGAGGACAATTATAGTATGGAGGTTTTAAAGGCATGAAAAGAGTTCCAAAGCCTGTGTTCTTCATTGTTGCTTTGCTGATACTTGCCTTTTCGTTTACTGCGATTTTCGGAGTATCCTATTATACGGGCGACAACAAAAATACAGTATTAAAAGGCATTGGCGATATTCGATGGGGAATTGACATCAGGGGCGGCGTTGAGGCTACATTTAAGCCGGCTGACAATTACGACGCTTCCGATGCGGATCTTGAAGCCGCTAAGTCCATTATTGAACTTAGAATGGTATCTCAGGGCATTACTGATTACGAGCTGTACGCTGACAGAAACAGCGACAGAATTATCGTTCGTTTCCCCTGGAAGTCAGATGAAAAAGATTTTAACGCGGTAGAGGCTATCGAAGAGATTTCGTCAACCGCAAAGCTTACATTCAGACCCGGCAATTCTCACGAGTCAACCGACGTAGGCTCCGACGGAGAATACGTTTACAAAACCCCGACAGGCGAAACTGCCACCGAGCTTATGGACGGCTCAATGGTAGATAAGGCTGAGGCGGGTTATATCAATGAAAACAACGGCGAGCCCAAGTACATCGTAAGCCTTACTCTTAACGATCAGGGCGCAAAGAAGTTCGCTGAGATTACTCAGGAGTACCTCAACAAGACAGTATCAATCTGGATGGATGATATTATGCTTTCTGCTCCTACCGTTCAGGCTGTTATTTCCGATGGTAAGGCTCAGATTTCGGGTAACTTCACAGCTCAGGAGGCTAACAAGCTTGCCGAGAAAATCAACGCAGGTGCGCTTCCGTTCCAGCTCGAGACCGCTAACTATGGTAACATCAGCCCGACTCTGGGTGAGAACTCACTCACTGCAATGGCGTACGCAGGCATTATCGCGTTTATCGTAATCGCGCTGATTATGCTTATCTTCTACCGTCTGCCCGGATTTATCGCGATTATCGCGCTTACAGGTCAGATGGGACTTTCAATCGCGGCGGTATCAGGTTACTTCAACGCGATTCCTTCATTCACAATGACATTACCCGGTATCGCAGGTCTTATCCTTTCAATCGGTATGGGCGTTGACTGTAACGTTATTACCGCAGAGCGTATTAAGGAGGAAATGAACTCCGGACGTACAATCGACAGCGCTCTTGAGAGAGGTACAAAGAACTCGTTGACCGCTATTATCGACGGTAATATGACCGTAATTATCGTATCAATCATCTTGATGCTCGTATTCGGTCCGTCAAATATCCTTTCGTTCATCTTCGGTGAGTCTACCACAGGTACAATCTACTCCTTCGGTTTCACACTCCTCGTTGGTGTAATTTCAAACTTCATCATGGGCGTACTGTTCTCAAGACTTATGCTCAGAAGTATTGCGGGCTTCAAAGTCTTCCGCAAAAAATGGTTGTTTGGAGGTGCTAAGGATGGCAAATAAGATTAATGCAAAAGCACAGACTCCTATGACCGAGCAGGAAGTCAGCGAGAAGTTCAACGGCGGCAAAAAGATTATTGATTTTGTCGGCAAGAAAAAGATTTTCTTCGGAATTTCAATCGGTATTATCGTACTCGGTATTATCTTTAACTTTATCTTCGGCACAAGGCTCGACATTCAGTTCTCGGGCGGTGCAACGCTTACATTCAGCTACACAGGCGAGGTTGACCAGAACTCTCTGTATGATTTTATTCAGGAAAAGACAACCGATAAAATCACAACATCCTTCTCTCAGGATTTGATGGGCAACACCGGCAACAACGTTTCGGTTCAGTTCTCGGGTAACAACTCAATCGAGACTGAAATTCAGAAGAACCTGGAGTCCGACCTTCAGGCTCAGTATCCCGATAACAACTTTGTATGCTTGGAGGCAAGTTCGGTTGACGCTTCAATGGGCTTTATGTTCCTGCTCAAGTGTCTCGCGGCTGTTGCGCTGGCAAGTATTTTGATGGTTATTTACGTAACTATCAGATTTAAGAAAATCGGCGGTTTGTCGGCAGGCGTTATGGCTCTTGTAGCCCTTTTCCACGACGTCGCAATGATTTACTTTATGTATGTAATCTTCCAGATGCCGATTGACTCAAACTTCATCGCGGTAGTTCTTATGATTATCGGTTACTCACTGAACGATACAATCGTTATTTACGACCGTGTTCGTGAGCAGAGAAGGCTTATGGGCAGAAGTACCGATATCGGCACTATCTTCAATGTCAGCTGCACAAAGACTATCAAGAGAACGATTATGACCTCGGTAACAACCTTCGCGGCAATTTTGATTGTTTACATTGTTGCTACCGTATTCAACATCGCTTCGGTTAAGGGCTTTGCTCTCCCGATGATGATCGGTGTAATTTCAGGTTGTTATTCTTCAATCTGTATCGCAGGTCCTCTCTGGGTTATGTGGCAGAACCACAAGGAATCAAAGAAATAATTCCACTTATAAAGGCGTTGCTCAGGCAGCGCCTTTTTGTGTTTTAAAGGATGTTTTCGGGGAGAAAATACTCGCTGTCTCTGACGGATTCGAGCGACTTTTTCGCCGTCTCGCTGCACGAGTAGTACATATCCGTATTGCCGCTCTGCGCGTAGGACTTCATCTGCGCGAGAGCAATGCTGATTTCGTCAACATAGTCGTGAATAAGAACCGCGTCAATCGTCCTCAGCGTTTCGCTCCAGCTTTTTTCGAGTTGCGAACATTTTTCGGCGGCGTTCTTAAAATCATTTTTGACAACATAGCCGTCAATGCTTTTTATCTCTCCGAGGTAGCTGTTTATGCTGTTTGCAACGCAGAGCACCTCGGTAAGCGCTCCGGCGGCGCATAATACGAAGATAATCAGCGAAATAAAAATCCGTTTCATCCTTGCTCCTTTTCTATCAGCTTGTAATTGCCGAGACCGTCAAGCGTCATAATAAAAATATCCGGGATTGATTTATTATTCTCTTTTAGAATATTATCAATCTCGGTTTTATTATGTCCGCAAAGCGTCAGTGCGTTGTCAACCAGCTCGCCGTCGCTGATAACGACCGCCTCAATTCCATTGTCCTCGCCTTTAATGCCGAGCTGTTCAAGGGTGGGATTTCGCTTTTCGGGCTTTTCAAGCACGCTGACCGTGCCGTTTGTCTCGACAATGCAGTACTGCACGTCCTCGATTGAAAAAATATCCTGCTGCCTGAGCTGCGCGAACAAGTCCTCTGTCGTAAGGCGTAGGCGCTTCATCTCCGACTGCAAAAGCTTGCCGTCCTTGATTATCACAACAGCGCTGCCGCAAATCAGCTTGCGGAATTTCCGGCTTTTCATCATCACAACGCTTGTCGCAATTTCGAGCGAAACCAAAATCAGCACAGGGATAATTCCGCTCAAAAGCGGCTGCGAGGTGTTCTGCATTGGCAGCGAGGCGATGTCCGAGATTACCATTGTCACAACAAGCTCGCTCGGCTGCATATCGCTTATCTGCCGTTTGCCCATCAGGCGTATTGCGAGCATTATGAAAAAGTAGAGAATAAGAGTTCTGAAAATTGAAATCAGCATTTAATCACCTGTTTTATTTTTCTCAACAAGTTAATTTATATTCCGATAAAGAATAAAAAATCTTATTCCGCAAATCATATGCGTATAAATAGTCAATGGAGAAATGTATGAATAATTCTTTAGCAGAAATATTATCGGAGCTGAAAGCGGATTTTTCAGACTCCGCAGACCTTACAATCCGCAACTTAACACTAAAATCAGAGCGGCAAATAAAGGCGGCAATCGTCACAATAGAAGGGCTTTGCGACAAGGAGCAGCTCTCCCAGTCGGTGATTAATCCGCTATTGCCATACGACTTCAAGTCAATGAAGGGAGCAGAAGCGGCGGATATAATCCTAAACTCAGTAATGGCTTCGTCTGATGTGGTTGTAATTTACACCAAGGCGGAGATTATCAGCTTTATCACCTCGGGCTTTGCCGTTATCATTGTTGACGGAGCACAGCAGATGTTCGCCGTCGGCGTTCAGGGCTACTCGTTCCGCGGAGTTAACGAGCCCGAGAGCGAGGTAGTGCAGAGGGGCTCGCGAGAGGGCTTTTCCGAACCGCTGAGGGTTAATATGTCGCTTATCCGCAGGCGAATGAAAAATCCCGATTTGGTCTTTGAGCAAATGACCGTCGGCAGCGAGTCAAAAACCCAGCTTATGCTGTGCTATATTAAAAGCAGGGTATCGGCAAAGCTGCTCGGCAAGCTTAAAAAACGCCTTAATAAATGCAATCTCGACTCCGTTTTGGCTTCGGGCTATTTGTCAGAATATTTAGAGGACGAAAAATCGAGCAGGCTGTTTTCGGGCGTGGGAATTTCCGAACGTCCCGATACGGTCTGTGGAAAGCTGACCGAGGGAAGAATAGCTGTAATTGTGGACGGCACGCCTGCCGTGCTGATTGTCCCGAGATTGTTCGTCGAGGAATTTCAGGGCGTTGATGATTACTCAAACCGCACCTACTACGCGGCTTTTATCCGCCTGACAAAGTACCTTTCGTTTTTTGCGGCGCTGTTTTTGCCGGGCTTGTATGTCGCTCTCGCGCAGTTTCACCCCGAATATTTCCCGACAGGAATTTTGATTAAAACCTCGGAATCGCTGGCGCAAACGCCTTTGCCTGTCACGCTCGAAACGCTCGCAATCACCTTTATTTATGAGATTATGAAGGAGGCAGGGCTGAGAATACCGAAATCCCTCGGTCACGCCGTCGGTATTGTCGGCGCACTCGTAATCGGAGAAAGCGCGGTTAACGCAGGCATTATCAGCTCGTCAACGCTGATGGTCGTCGCGACTGCGGCGATTTGCAGCTATGTCACCTCGCCGCTTTATCCGCCCGTCACAATGCTGCGGTTCATTTTTATCATAATCGGCGGACTTTGCGGACTGTGGGGAATTGTCATCGCCACTGCCGTGATGATAATCAGTATGTGCTCAAAAACCTCTCTCGGCGTGCCGTATATGTCATCGCTCGCGCCGTTTTCGCTCAGGACAATGCGCGACGTTTTTGTCCGCGCGGACTGGAAAAGCCTGTCAAAGCACATCATCAAGGTTCAGCGGTTTAAGGAAACGGAGGTGTAGTTTTGAGCAAGGTAAGATTTTCCTCAAAGCGGCTGCTGCTCACATTAATGCTCTGTGCCTGCTCAGTAATTCTTTTACAGAATTATGATATCTCGCAAAACTCCTCGTTTGTCTTTAATCTGCTCTGTATGCTGTGCGGCTTGGCGGTCTGCTTTGCGCTGTTTGTTCCGTCGATTATCATCAAAAAGCGCACTAACCTCGACTTTCTGACCGTCGCGCACACCGTAACGCCGAAGCTCAAAATCCCGATAGCCGTACTTTACTCGCTCTATTTTGTATGGGCGGCGGAGTTTTTCCTTCTGCCGTACACCGATATGTTCAGCAAAAAATACTATTCGGATGTAACGCCGTGCTTGATTGCGCTTATACTGCTCTCCGCCTGTGTTTACGCCGCGTTAAAGGGCGTTAACGTAATCACGCGGTTCGGAATTTTCCTCTTTGTTTTCGCACTGCTCACCAATATTTTGATGTTCGGCGGAAGTACCGGCACTCTCGATTTTGAGCTGTACGGCTTTGAGATAAGCGGAAACTTGAATGATTTTATCCAAAATACTGTTTATTTTATTATCCCTGCCTTTATCGTCACGCTTTTTGCCTGCCTGTCGGGAAAGACGAAAAATTTCAGGCTCAGACAGCCCTTATTCGCCTTGCTTGTGACCGGCGTAAAGTACGGACTGATTATGTTCTTTATATGGTTTTCGCTCGGTGATTATGCCTCAAAGCAGGAGTACCAAACCTTCATCCTTGCGCGTGCGGCGAGAATCGGGTTTTTCGGCGGTATCGAGAGCCTTTACCTCGCTCTCGCCACAATGTCTGTGTTTATGATAATTTCGCTGGTACTCTGCGCTGTCACCAAGAGCGCCGGCAGGGAATCGGACATTAAGTACGTCGTGATTTTCGCGGTCATAATCTTTGCCGCTCATATGTGCGGAAGCTATCTTAATTCTGTAAAAGAAATATTTACGAATAATTATATTTTCGCGGTTTTCACCGTAATAACCGCCGCAGTTATACCGTCGATGTATATTTTTGCAGGGAGGAAGTCAAATGCTTGCAAGGCTTTGCATAGTATTAATATGTCTTAGTGCGGTTCTTTTTTCTGGCTGTCAAAGCTCGAGGAAGATTGAAACCGCACAGATAATCGAAAACGTCACAATTTCAGAAAAAGACGGTCAAACGCTCTACACCTTTTATATCCTTTCAAGCGCCGATACGCCGTTAAAAACGGAAATTCCTGCCGATTCCTTTGAGCAGGCGTGCGAGCTTGCCCAAAATCAGTATATCCCGAACATCACGCTGTCAAAGCTCGAGCTTTTGATGATAGAGGAGAGCTTGATTGACAGGGTACTAAAAACCGATATTGAATATATATCCACTCAGCCGTCGTTTTCACCGTCGGCGTTCGTGACGCTCTGCGACAGAAAAACACTTGAAAAATTTGCGGAAAGCACTCGTGAGCAGGATATAATCGAGGAGCAATTAATTCTGTTAAAGAAAAATAACCCTGCCGTAAACATCAATTATCTCAGCGTTTTCAATCATTTTGAAACGAAAAAAACAAGCGAGTTCCTTGTTGGAACAGTAAGCTTTGACGGTGAGCTGAAAATTGGCGAAAAGAAAGTTATAAAAAATGAAAAATAATTCATTAAAGGCTTTATTTTAAGCCGAATTTGTAGTATAATATAAGCTACCTATAGTATGTAAATATATATTTTGTAAAGGCGGTGGCTTTATGTCTGAATTTTCAGTACCGTTATCGGAAATTGTCGATAGACTTGGTCTTGAAAAGGTTTATGTTTCGGAAAACTACGAGGATACTAAAATCTCTACCGTAGAGATTAACCGTCCCGGCCTTGAGCTGACAGGTTACTTTGAGTTTTTTGACAACAAGCGTATTCAGGTGCTCGGTAATACGGAGTTTGCCTACCTCGGACGTTTCGGCTCCGAGGCGCAGAGAATGGTAATCGAGTCCATCTTCAGCTTCGGACCTCCTGCGGTTATTATCTGCCGCGAGATTGAGCCTTCCAATGTAATTTTGGAGAGTGCAAAGCTCCACAAGGTTTCTGTCTTTGCCACGGATGAAAACACATCGGACTTGACTGCGCGCCTTGTACAGTATCTTAACCGCGAGCTCGCTCCGAGAATCACACGCCACGGCGTTTTGGTTGAGGTATACGGCGAAGGTTGTCTTTTGACAGGCGACAGCGGCGTGGGTAAGAGCGAGACCGCAATCGAGCTTATCAAGCGCGGACATCGCCTTGTTGCGGACGACGCGGTTGAAATTCTCAGAACCAACGTCAGCACGCTTATCGGCCGTTCGCCGCAGAACATCCGCCATTTTATCGAGCTCAGGGGTATCGGAATTATCAACGCCCGTCAGCTTTTCGGTATGGGCGCTGTCAAGATGAGCGAAAAGATTGACATGGTAGTTAACCTTGAGCTGTGGGACAACACAAAGGTTTACGACAGAATGGGACTTGAAAACCAGTATATGGATATTTTGGGCGTAGAGGTTCCTGCGCTTACAATCCCCGTTAAGCCCGGACGTAACTTGGCGGTTATCATCGAGGTTGCCGCCATGAACAACCGTCAAAAGAAGATGGGCTACAATGCTGCGAAGGATCTGCTTGTAAGTCTCGGTATGGACTTAGCCGCCATGCCCGAGGCTCAGGAAAAAACCATCGTAGGCAAGTGGGAGTAATTTAGGAGAGATTATGGACAGAACAGAAATTATATACAGCCTTGCTCAGGTGCTCAACTGCGATGTGCGCAGAAATGAGCCTATGAACAAGCATACCTCATTCAAAATCGGCGGCACTGCCGATGTATACATAAAGGTTGACGATTTAACAACGCTTGCAAATATCGTCAAGGAGTGCGTGGATTCCGACGTGGATTATCTTATCCTCGGCAACGGCAGTAACGTGCTCGTCAGCGACGACGGCTACCGAGGCGTGGTAATCAGGCTCGACGGAGAATTCCGCAAGATTTCCCTGATTGACGAAACAACAATTTACTGCGGAGCAGGCGCTTCGCTTGCTTCTCTGTGCAAGTTCGCGCTCAACAGCGGACTGAGCGGACTTGAATTTGCCTGGGGAATTCCCGGTACGGTAGGCGGAGCGGTGTTTATGAACGCCGGCGCTTACGACGGCGAGATGAAAAATGTCGTTCATTCCGTATCGCACCTCGCGTCCGACGGCGGAATCGGCAGGTGCGAAAAGGACGATTTACAAATGGGCTACCGCACCAGCGTTTACCGCTCGAACAAGTGCATTATCACGGGCGTAACGCTTAAGCTTAAAAAGGCTGACCCCGAGGATGTTCGCGCCAAGATGGATGACTTTATGAACCGCCGCAGCTCAAAACAACCGCTTGAATTTCCGAGCGCAGGCAGCGTATTCAAACGTCCCGAGGGAGCGTATGCAGGCGCGTTGATTGAGCAGTGCGGACTTAAGGGCAAGTGCCACGGCGGAGCTCAGGTCAGCGAAAAGCACGCCGGCTTTATCATCAACAAATCAAACGCAACCGCAAACGACGTAAAATCGCTTATCCGCGAGGTTCAGACAAAGGTTTATGACGAAACCGGCTACGACCTCGAATGTGAGCTTATAATTCTGTAAAAGAAAATTACAACATTTCTTTAAGGAGAATATATGGAATTTATAATTATCTCTGGACTTTCGGGCGCAGGCAAAACCTCGGCGCTTCACGTGCTTGAGGATATCGGTTATTACTGCGTGGATAATATTCCGGCTTCTCTGCTCTCAACGCTATACACGCTCTGTCTTAATTCAACCAACGAGTCGATGAAGCGCGCGGCGGTTGTTGTGGACGTCCGCTGAAACGACAACTACGAGCAGATGAACAACCAGATTGAGGACTTCAAAAAGTCGCACAGCGACGTAAAAATCCTCTTTATCGACGCGCGCTCGGACATTGTAATTATGAGATATAAGGAGACGCGCCGCAAGCATCCGCTTTCAGACCGTCTCCGCGACGGCACTGTTACCGAGGCTGTAGAGTTTGAAAAAGCTCTGCTCACTCCCGTAAAACGCGCCGCAGACTACCACATCAACACCACTCATATGTCTAAAAAACAGATGCGCGAACGCGTAATCAGCCTGTTTATGGAGGACGTCACCAAGAGCCTGACATTAACCTTTATGTCGTTCGGCTTTAAGTTCGGAATTCCTCTTGAAGCGGACGTCGTGTTTGATGTGCGCTGTCTGCCGAACCCGTTTTATATTCCCAAGCTCAAAATGCTCACGGGACTTGACAGCTCCGTTCGCAATTACGTGCTTTGCAGTAACGACACCCAGCAGTTCTTAAAGCGCACTCTCGATTTGCTCGATTTCTCTGTACCGCTTTACTATAAAGAGGGCAAAAGCGAGCTTGTTGTCGGTGTGGGCTGTACGGGCGGCAAGCACCGCAGCGTTACCGTCGCAAGAGCGCTTCAGGAGCATTTCCAGAGCCTCGGCTACAAAAGCGTGGTTTCGCACAGAGATATCGAAAAACCGACGACAGACTGATAGGAGTACAAAGTGTCTTTTTCTTCCGACATAAAAAAAGAGCTGTGCACGGCGGAAGCGTATGAACGCGATTTGCTAAAGGCTGAGCTTTACGGAATGTTGATTTTCGGCAAGACCTTCCGCGAGGACGAGATTGTCTTTACCACCGAGAGCGTCGACGCCGTCAGAAGAATAACAATGCTTCTGCAAAACCTCTATATGCCGATTATCGAAAAGCAGGCGGCTCTCCGCGCAAAATCAGGTCAGAGCCATCTTTTCAAAATCTCGGTGATAGACGGGGGCGAGTGCAAGAGGATTTTTGACGACTTCGGACATTCCGCGGCTCAGGTAACGCTCAGGGTCAACCGCGCCAACATCTACAGCGAGGAGCTTGCCCGGGCGTTCTTAAGGGGAGTGTTCCTCAGTTGCGGCTCGGCTTCCGACCCGATGAAAAGCTATCACGCGGAATTTTGCGTTTCATACAAAAACTTAGCGGCGGATTTGTGCAAAATACTCGGTGAAGTTACCGAGTGCAGTTTTTTGCCAAAGACCGTTCTGCGCAGCGGAAATTATATCGTTTATTTTAAGGGCAGCGAGCAAATCTGCGACCTGCTGACATACATAGGCGCTCCCATAAGCGCCATGGAAATTATGGGCACAAAGGCGGTTAAGCAGGTGCGCAACAACATCAACCGCCGCATTAACGGCGAGATGGCGAATATCGGCAAGGTCGCCTCGGCTTCGGCAAGGCAGATTGAGGCGATTAAGCTTATCAAACAAAAGCAGGGGCTTGATACCCTGCCAAGCGATTTACGTGAGATTGCGTATCTCCGCCTTGAAAATCCCGAGATGTCGCTCAGAGACCTCGGCCAAAACCTAAATCCGCCGATAAGCAGGAGCGGAGCAAATCACAGAATTCAGCGCCTGCTTGAGTATGCTGGTATGGAGGACAGTAAAAATGGATAAAAAGAACCTAACCGTTGAACAGGCAGGCGAGCTCATCGAGCAGTATGTTTCAAAGCTCGAAAGCGAGGCGCTTCCCCTAAAGGAATCAATGGAATTATATACAAAAATCTGCGAGCTGATTGAATTTTCGATGACCGAGCTTAACGGCTATCAGGGCAAAATCACCGAGGTTAACGAGCGGCTCGCACAGCTCGGAGCAGAAAACTGGAAGGACGCTGCCGAGCTTGAAGGAGCGGATTTTTATGAAGAATAATTATATTGAATTAACCGAAAAGGCGCTGTTTGATTTTCTGCCGGACTTAAACTGCAGAGAGTCAAAGCTGATTGAGTCGATGAAATACAGCCTTGAAGCAGGCGGAAAGCGCGTCCGTCCGAGGCTTGTTTTTGAGTTTAACGCGCTGTGCGGCGGCAATCCCGAGGCGGCTGTTCCGGGCGCCTGCGCGGTTGAGATGATTCACACCTACTCGCTTATTCACGACGATTTGCCCTGTATGGACGACGACGACCTTCGCCGCGGCAAGCCTTCAAACCACAAGGTTTTCGGTGAGGATATCGCGCTTTTGGCAGGCGACGCGCTGCAGACGACCGCTTTTGAAATCCTTTCATCCGACAAGGCGGCTGAGCTGATGGGCGACAAAGCCTGCCGCAAATCCGCAAACGCGCTTGCGCGTTACGTAGGCTCTACGGGTATGGTCGGCGGACAGGTGATTGACCTTATGAGCGAGAATACCAACGCCCCGATTGAGGTTTTGCAGGAGATGGATTACAAAAAAACCGCCTGCTTAATCAAGGCGGCTTGCGAGCTTGGCTGTATCAGCGCAGGGGCAAGCGAGGCTCAGCTTAAGGCGGCTTCCGATTACGCCGAGAAAATCGGAATAGCGTTCCAAATTCAGGACGATATTCTCGACCAAACATCCTCTGACGAGGAGCTCGGAAAGCCCGTTGGCAGCGACGATGAAAACAGCAAGTCAACCTATGTTTCGCTGTTGGGAATTGACAAATGCCGTCAGCTCGTGGACGAGCTTACACAGGGCGCGATTGACGCGCTCGACGCGTTTGAAAACAACTCCGATTCGCTCAGGGAATTCGCCCTTGAGCTTGCAAAGAGAAAGAATTAAACTTCTTTATTAGAAATAAGGAAAACACAATGGGTGAGTATAAGCTACTTTCTACAATTAAATCACCTGAGGACGTCAAAAAGATAAAGAGCGAGGACGTGCCCTCGCTTTGCACCGAAATCCGCGAAAAGCTCGTTGAGGTTGTCTCGGTAAACGGCGGCCATCTTTCGCCAAACCTTGGTGTTGTCGAGCTGACCGTCGCAATGCACCGCAGTTTTGATTTTCCGAAGGACAGCCTTGTCTGGGACGTCGGCCATCAGAGCTACACTCATAAGCTCCTGACAGGCAGATTTTCAAAGTTTGATACGCTCAGGCAGAAGGACGGAATCTCAGGCTTTCCGAAAAGAGCCGAGAGCATTTACGACGACTTCAACACCGGCCACAGCAGCACCTCAATCTCCGCGGCGTTCGGTATTGCCAATGCAAAGCTGCTCAGCGGCGACCAAAGCCACACCATCGCGGTAATCGGAGACGGCTCGTTTACCGGAGGCTTGGCTTTTGAGGCGATGAACAACGCCGGACGTTTTAACAAGAACTTCATCGTGGTTCTCAACGACAATAAAATGTCAATTTCAAAGAACGTCGGCGCAATCCCCAGATACCTCACGACCGTGCGTATTCAGCCTTGGTATATCCGCGTTAAGCGAGGAACGGAGAAAATCCTCACCAAAATTCCGGTTATCGGCTGGGGAATAAAGGGCGTGCTCAGGCGCAGTAAATCAAAAATTAAAAACCTTGTTTATAAAAATACTCTGTTCGACTGCTTCGGATTTACATATCTCGGCCCGATTGACGGCCACAACGTAGAGGAGCTTGAAAACGCCTTTACCGCTGCCAAAAAGTCAAGAACTCCTGTGCTCGTTCACGTGGTTACAAAAAAGGGCAAGGGCTATCAGCCTGCCGAGGATAACCCCGGCGAATTCCACGGTATCGGTCAGTTTGACATTGACTCGGGCGAGCCGATTTCGAGCCACAAGGGCTTTTCCGCCGAATTCGGCAAGACTATGTGCGAGTTCGCACAGACCGATGACAAGCTTTGCGCGATCACGGCGGCTATGACAGGCGGCACAGGTCTTAACGAATTCTCCAAGCAGTACAAGAACAGATTTTTTGACGTCGGAATTGCTGAGGAGCACGCCGTTACCTTCGGCTGCGGACTCGCTTCAAAGGGAATGAGGCCTGTTTTTGCGGTGTACTCTACGTTTTTGCAGCGAGCCTACGACCAGCTTATTCATGACGCGGCATTGGGAGATTTGCACCTTGTTCTCGCGGTTGACCGCGCCGGAATCGTAGGCGCCGACGGCGAAACCCACCAGGGTGTGTTCGACGTCTCAATGCTTAATTCAATCCCGAATACCACGGTTTTCTCTCCGACATACTTTGACGGACTAAGGATGTCGATGTATGAAGCTCTGTATAATCAGGAAGGTCTCGCGGTTGTGCGCTATCCGCGCGGAGGTGAGCTGTATAAGCCCGAGGGATTTGGAGAGGAAAGCACCGATTATAATATTTACGGCGACACAAACGCTGACTACCTCATCGTCACCTACGGCAGAATGTTTTCATACGCCGCAAGGGCTTACGGGCTGTTGAAGGAGCAGGGAGTTAACGTCTGCCTGCTAAAGCTATGCAAAATCAAACCGATTAACTCCGAAACCGTTGAGTACGCAAAGGGCTTTAAGAGTGTTTGGTTCTTTGAGGAGGGCATCAAAAACGGCGGAATCGCGCGTACCTTCTCGGATATGCTCACCCACGTGGGCTTTACAGGCAATTATCACCTTAAGGCGATTCACGACAAGTTTGTAAAGCAGATGTCGGTTAACGAGGCGCTTAAAATGCTTAAGCTCGACAGCGAGGGTATGACAGAGGTAGTAATTAAGGACTTGGCTAATGAAAAAAAGACTTGATGTTTTGGTATATGAAAAGGGCTTTGCCGAAAGCAGAGAAAAGGCAAAAGCCATTATAATGGCAGGTCAGGTGTATGTCGATAATCAAAAGGCGGACAAGTGCGGTACTTCGTATGATGAAAATGTAAGTATCGAGGTTCGCGGCGCGACGCTTAAATACGTCAGCCGCGGCGGTTTGAAGCTCGAAAAGGCAATCGACAATTTCGACCTCGATCTGAAGGATAAAACTACGATGGATATCGGCGCTTCAACGGGCGGCTTTACCGACTGTATGCTCCAAAACGGAGCAAAAAAGGTCTACTCAATTGACGTAGGCTACGGTCAGCTCGCGTGGAAGCTTCGAACCGACGACCGCGTTGTCAACCTCGAACGCACCAATATGCGCAAGGTTACTCGCGAGCAGGTTCCCGATGATATCGACTTTTTCTCGGTAGACGTTTCGTTTATCTCACTCAGGCTGATTTTGCCTGTAGCTCGTCAGCTTATGGCGGAAAACGCCGAGGCGGTCTGCCTGATTAAACCCCAGTTTGAGGCAGGCAGGGAAAAGGTCGGTAAGAAAGGCGTTGTGCGCGATCCTGCCGTACACGCCGAGGTGGTTCAGGGCATTTACGACTTTGTTCTGCAAAACGGCTTTGATGTGCTCAACCTCGACTTTTCACCGATAAAAGGCCCCGAGGGCAACATTGAGTACCTTATCCACCTCAGAAAATCCGACGATCCCAAATCTTATACAACCGTAACTCCCGAGGAGCTTGTTAAGCGCTCTCACGAACAACTCGACAAATAGGTATTTGCTATGAAAATCGCGATTATTGTTAACCTTTCAAAACCAAAGGCGGTCGCCTGCGCCGAATCTATCTGCAATTTGCTGTATGATAACGGCGCGCGGCTCTGCGCGTTGAAGGAATGCGAGGATTATCTTGAATTTGAGCACGTTGAGTTTTTTGATAATATCGACGCACTTTTCGGCTGCTGCGATATCGCCGTAACCGTCGGCGGAGACGGAACAATAATTCACGCCGCCAAGCACGCCGCCTGCGCTGACAAGCCGCTTATCGGCGTAAATGTAGGCAGGCTCGGCTTTGCCGCAGATTTGGAGGTTGAGGATATCGGGGCGTTAAAACGGCTTTTGAGCGGAGATTACGTCACCGAAAACCGCATTTTACTCGATATCGAGGTTCAGAGCAAGGGACCGTCAAAGCATTACCTCGCGGTTAATGACGCGGTAGTTGCTCACGGTCAGCTCTCAAAAATTGTCGATTTATCGCTCTGTCTGAACGGCGAGGAAATCTCAAAATACCGCGCCGACGGCATACTTTTCTCAACGCCGACAGGCTCAACCGCGTACTCGCTTTCGGCAGGCGGCCCGATAATCTCTCCGCAGATGGACTGCATTTTGATGACACCGGTATGTCCGCACTCACTGTTTTCGCGTTCAGTGCTCTTTGACGGCGAGTCAACGCTCTCTGTATCCGCAAAAATCCCTGAGGGCTGCAGCTGCCTTTTGACCGTCGATGGCGAGGTTAACATCAACATTGCCGAGGGTGACAGGGTAATCGTCAGAAAATCGGGTCGCAGCCTAAAGCTAATCTCGATAAACAAGCTCAATTTTTACCGCAAGCTCAACCAAAAGCTCAGAGAAAGGGAAATATAATGAAAAGCAGCAGACATTCAAAAATTCTCGAAATCATCAGCGAGCACCCAATCGAAACGCAGGACGAGCTTTTGTCGCGCCTTAAAACCGAGGGCTACAAGGTAACTCAGGCTACAATCTCGCGCGATATCAAGGATTTAAGGCTTGTAAAAACCCTCGGAAGCGACGGAAAATACCGCTACACCGAGGCTCAGGCGAGTTCATCCGAAATCCGCTCAAACTTCGACCAGCTCTTTTTGTCGTCGGTAGTTTCAATGGATTTGGCGCAGAACATTGTGGTAATAAAAACCCTAAGCGGTATGGCTAACGCCGTTTGCGCGGCTCTCGATTCCACAGGAAACAGCGCGATTGTCGGCACAATAGCCGGCGACGACACTATCTTTGTGGCATGCCGCACGGACGAACACGCGCGTTCGCTTGTATCAACGCTAAAGCAGTTCAGATTAAGTAAGGACAGATAAAATGATTTCAACCTTATACATTGAGAACATTGCAGTAATTGAAAAATGCTCAATCGACTTTAACACCGGGCTTAACGTCCTAACGGGCGAGACCGGCGCCGGTAAAAGTATAATTATAGACGCGATTAACGCGATTATGGGGCAGCGCACCTCAAAGGATATTATCCGCACAGGCGCGTCATCGGCGTTTGTCAGCGCGTCGTTTGACGAAATTAACGATGTTATTAAGCAAAAGCTCCAAGACTTAGGCTTTGACGACGAGGACGGAACGCTGATTTTACAGCGTACACTAAACGCCTCGGGCAAAAACACCTGCAAAATCAACGGCAAGCCCGCAACGCTTTCAATGCTCCGCGAGCTTTCCGTTAACCTGATTAACATTCACGGTCAGCACGAGAGCTACGAGCTTTTTTCGCCCGAAACACACATTGATTACATCGACAGCTACGGCGGCTGCGCGCCGCTTTTAGAGGATTATAAAGAAAAATTCTCACAATATAAAATTCTTCAAAAGAAATTAGATGAAGCGAATTCCGACGAAAGCGAACGCCTTCGCGAGATTGATTTGCTCTCCTTCCAGACAACCGAGCTTTACGACGCTGATATTCAGCAAGGCGAGGAGGAACAGCTTGATTCCGAGCGCGGCGCGCTTATGAATTTTGAAAAGATTTTCTCCCTGCTTAACAAGGCAAAATCCGCGCTCTCGGGCGAGGAATCGGGCGGACTTGAAGCCGTCGATATCGCTTCATCCGCGCTGAGAACCGCCTCAAACTTCAATCCCGATTACGAGGAAATCAGCGCGAATCTCACTGATATTTACTATAATTTGCAGGACGTTTCCGAGTCGGTATCCGATATGATTGACAGTCTCGAGAGCGACCCTGCGCGGCTTGAGGAAATTGAGGAGCGCCTTGATTTAATCAACCGCCTTTGCAGAAAGTACAACTGCACAAGCGACGAGCTGCCGGGTCTCGCGGACGAAATGCAGGCAAGGCTTGACGAGCTTGTAAATTACGATAAAAACCGCGACGAGCTGATTGCCGCCTGCGCAAACGCCAAAAGCCTTGCACTTGAAGCGGCTGAAAAGCTCAGCAAAACGAGAAAATCCGCCGCGGCAGACTTTGCGGAAAAGGTCAGGGACGAAATGCGTTTTCTGAATATGCCGAACGTCGAGCTTGTTCCGGTGTTTGAAACGGTCGAATTATTCCCGAAGGGTATCGACAAGGCGGAGCTTTTAATCTCCGCAAATCCCGGCGAAAAACCACGTCCCGTCGCAAAAATCGCCTCGGGCGGCGAGCTGTCGCGAATGATGCTCGCGATTAAGACCGTCCTCGCTTCAACCGACACCGTTGACACCCTGATTTTTGACGAGGTTGACACGGGAATTTCAGGCTCAGCGGCAGAAAAGGTCGGCTTAAAGCTTAAGGAAGTTTCAAACTCACGTCAGGTGCTCTGCGTAACCCACCAGGCGCAGATTGCGGCTCTGGCGGATTCGCACTACCTCATAGAAAAGCAGTTTGAAAACGACAGAACCTTCACCGAGGTTTCACTTCTCGACCACGAAGGCAGAGTAAACGAACTCGCGCGAATTATCGGCGGAGTTAACATCACTCAGGCGGCACTGAGCCACGCTGAGGAAATGATAAATAATTCTAAATATGAAATATAGCAACAGAAAGGACGCGACATAATGAAGCTTTGGAACATTGCCGGGCTGAACCGCGCCGAAGCAGGCGCAATACAAAGTGAATATGGATTGCCGGCAATTATCGCTATGTTGCTCCAGACAAGAAATATAAAATCGGCTGAGGAAATTGACGATTTTCTTAATAACGAAAGCTTCATATCCTCTCCGTTTGAGATTAAGGATATGGACAAGGCGGCTAAGCGCGTTCAGCAGGCGATAGACAGCGGCGAGCTAATCTGCGTTTACGGCGACTACGACGCCGACGGCGTAACCTCGACCGCTTTACTATATTCATACCTCGAAACTGTCGGCGCAAACGTGATTTATTACATACCCTCGCGCGAAAACGAGGGCTACGGAATGAACACCGGCGCGGTTGATACGCTTGCCGAAAAGGGCGTTAATCTTATTGTCACGGTTGATAACGGAATTGCCGCGGCTAAGGAGATTGACCACGCAAGAACGCTTGGTATCGACACCGTGGTAACCGACCACCATATGCCTCTCGATGAGCTACCTAACGCCTGCGCGGTTGTAGACTTGCACCGCACTGACTGCCCGAGCAAATTTAAGCAGCTTTCGGGCGTAGGCGTGGCGTTCAAGCTCATAATGGCTCTTGAGGGCGAGTTTTGCGATACCGATATGCTACTCGATAATTACGCCGACCTGCTCGCTCTCGGCACAATCGGCGACATCGTAGAGCTCAGGGTAGAGAACCGCGTTTTTGTAAAGCGCGGACTTCAAAGTATGCAGAACTCCGACCGTCCGGGAATTGCCGCGTTGATTGAAAATTCAGGCCTTAGCGGAAAACCGCTAACCGCAGGCAAGGTGTCGTTCACCTTAGTGCCGAGAATTAACGCCGTCGGAAGGCTGGGGCTTTCGGGCAAATCTGTTGAGCTCCTGCTCACCGAGGACTATGACGAGGCACGGCAGATTGCCGCCGCGATGGGCGAGGACAACACCGAAAGACGGCAAATAGAAACAGAAATCCTGCAAAAAATAGATTTGAAAATTCAGCAAAATCCTTCGCTGATTTTTGACCGTGTAATTGTAATTGACGGCGAAAATTGGCACCAGGGCGTAATCGGAATCGTCGCCTCGCGCGTTAAGGAAACCTACGGCAAGCCCGCGATTATCATTTCCCGCGACGGCGAAAACGCCAAGGCTTCGGGCAGAAGCGTAGAGGGCTTTGCGCTTTGCGACGCGGTTGCCGAATGTTCGGATTTGCTTACTCACTACGGCGGACACCCTATGGCGGTCGGTCTGTCGCTTAAGTCGGATAATATAGAATTATTCCGTAAAAGAATTAACGAGTACGCGAATTCGGTCGATTCAATGCCGTTTGACGCGCTGAAAATCGACTGCAAGCTAAATCCTGCCGGTATTTCTCTTGACATCGCAGAGGATTTAACCCATATGCAGCCCTTCGGAGCAGGTAATCCAACTCCCATTTTCGGGCTGTACAATATGAAAATCAACAGTATAATTCCTTTATCGAATAATAAGCACCTTAAATTAATCGTATCAAGGGGAAATTCAACGCTCAGCGCAATGCTTTTCTTCACTACAACCGAGGAGTTCCCCTACCAAAAGGGCGACGCGGTTGACTTGGCGGTTACCCTTGACATTAACGAATACAACGGCAACAAAAGCGTATCTATAATAATAAAGGACATTAAGGCCGCTGCAGATAACACAGAGGAAATGCTGAAAAGTCAGCGGATTTTTGAGGGCTTCTGCCGTTCAAATATGCTTGACCGCGAGCAGCTCAAAAGCATTTTGCCGTCAAGGGATGACTTTGCGGTGTTATACCGCTTTTTAAGGGCAAACGGCGGCTACAGCTTTAGCTTTGATACTCTCGTTTATAAGCTCGGCAACAAGCTCTCGCTTGGCAAAATCCGCGTCGCGTTAGAGGCGATGAACGAGCTCGGGCTTATCACGATAAGCGAGGGTATGAGCATCAGCAAAATTACGGTAAATCAGGTCAGCGCAAAGGTGAACCTTGAATCAGCGGCAATTATCAAAGGACTTACAGAGGTGACACGATGAGCAAATATTCAAACGTCGCGCATTATCAGGATTTTTCCGAGCTGGAGAAGATTATCTCGGGCTCGAACAACGAATATGATACTGAAAAAATCCGCTCGGCTTACGAATTTGCGGAAAAATCTCACGGAGACCAGCGCAGAGTGTCCGGGATTCCGTACATTCTTCACCCGACCTCGGTTGCGTGTATTGTAGCTGAGCTCGGAATGGACGAGGACTCAATCTGTGCCGCTCTGCTCCACGACGTAGTCGAGGACACCGATGTATCTCTGCCCGAAATTACAAAAATGTTCGGCGCCGACGTTGCAAAGCTCTGCGACGGCGTAACAAAGATTTCAAAAATCCCGTACTCCACCAAAGAGGAACAGCAGGCGGAGAACATCCGCAAAATGCTGATTGCTATGGCGGACGACATCCGCGTAATCATCATCAAGCTTGCCGACAGGCTCCACAATATGCGCACAATGGACGTTATGCCCGAGCAAAAGCGCAGGGATAAGTCCGTTGAAAATATGCAGGTTTTCGCGCCAATCGCTCACCGCCTCGGTATCAAAACCATCAAGGAGGAGCTCGAGGACCGTTCTTTGCAGTACCTCGATCCCATCGGCTACGAGGAAATTGAGCAGGCGATTATGCTTAAGGAAGGCGAGCGCGAGAGATTTATCGAGGACATAAAATCCCAAATTCTCGACCGCACAAAGGACACGATTAAGAACGTCTATATCAGCGGCAGGGTCAAGAGCATCAACAGCATTTACCGCAAGACCTTTATGCGAAACCAGAATATCGACCAGATTTTTGACGTGTTCGCAGTCAGGGTAATTGTTGACACTGTGCCCGACTGCTACAATGTTCTCGGCGTTGTGCACGACGTATTCAAGCCAATCCCGAACCGCTTTAAGGACTATATTTCAATGCCCAAGCCGAATATGTACCAGAGCCTGCACACCACCGTGCTCGACAAAAACGCAATTCCGTTTGAGGTTCAAATCCGCACCTGGGATATGCACTACACCGCCGAATACGGAATCGCGGCTCACTGGAAGTACAAGCTCGGAATGGGCTCAAACAGCAAGGCGGGCAAGAGCGTCAGCGAGAATATCGAAAAGCTCAAGAGTATGATTCTCGACCAGCTCGAGGAAGAGGACGCAACGGATATTGCGCGAAACATCCGCAACGACTTTGCGGAAAACGACGTTTATGTTTTCACCCCGAAGGGCGACGTTATGAGCCTTCCGAGGGGCTCGACGCCGATTGACCTCGCGTATCTCATCCATACCCAGGTCGGCCACCGCATGGTAGGCGCAAAAATCAACAACAAAATCGTTCCGATTGACTATATCCTCAAAACAGGCGATATTTGCGAGATTATCACCCACAAAGAGGAACACCCCAACCGCGCTTGGATTGATATCTGCAAGACCGCTTCGGCAAAGTCGAAAATCCGCCAGTGGTTCAAGCATGAAAAGCGCGACGAAAATATCGTCGAGGGCAAGGCGATGATTGAACGTGAGTTCAAGCGCCAGGGAATGAACCTCACCGAGGACGAATACCCCGAATTCTTCAAGAGCATTTCTATCAAAAAGCAGTACAATACGCTCGATGACTTCTACGCCGCGGTAGGCTACGGCGGAATTCAGCTCTGGAAAATCATGCCCAGACTAAAGGAAGAATATCAAAAGACCTACGCCAAGGATATCGAGAATATCACCGTTCCGCAGGCTCCCGTTAAGCGCACAAAGGCGAGCTCGGGAGTTGTAATTGAGGGCAACGACGACGTGCTCGTCAAGTTCTCTAACTGCTGTAACCCTCTGCCCGGCGATGAGATTATCGGCTACATTACGCGCGGCTACGGCGTTTCTATCCACAAGCGCAACTGCACCAACGTGCCCAAGGACGTTTCAAGGTGCGAGGAGCCCGAACGCTGGATTAACTGCTACTGGGAGGACGAGGTTGGCGAAGCGTTCAGAAGTACGCTTCAAATCACCGCCGCCGACCGCACAGGTCTGCTTGCAGACGTTACAATTAAGCTGTCGACAATGCACATCTTCATTCACAGTCTTAATTCGCGCGAGTTAAAAACAGGCAGGGCGGTTGTCACCGTCACCATCGACGTAATGGGCAAAAACCACCTCAGGGGAGTAATTTCAAAGCTCTCCGACATCAACGGAATCGAAGAGATAAAGAGGCTTTAATATGAAAGCAATAATTCAAAGGGTAAAATCCGCTCAGGTGGATATTGAGGGCAAGACCGTCGGCAAAATCGGCAACGGATTTCTGATTTTGCTCGGTGTCCGGCAGGGCGACGACGAACGCCATGCCAAGGTGCTTGCTGATAAAATTTCGGTGCTCAGAATTTTCACCGATGAAAACGACAAAATGAACCTCTCGCTTAAGGATATCGGAGGTTCGGCGCTGATAATTTCAAACTTCACGCTGTACGCCGACTGCTCGCACGGCAGACGTCCCAGCTTTATCGCCGCGGCTCGTCCCGAAACCGCCGAACCGCTCTACGAGTATTTTTGCGGCGTGGTCAGCGGAAATGATATTCACGTTGAAAAGGGCGTTTTCGGCGCGGATATGCAGGTGTCGCTCATAAACGACGGCCCTGTTACAATAGATATTGATACTAAGGATTTAAAAATATGATTGATATTAAGGTTTATCACGTTTCCGAGATTATGACAAACTGCTCGTATCTCGTCGACAAGGCTACAGGCAAGTCCGCAGTGGTCGACCCGGGTGGAAAATCGCAAAAGCTTATCGAGCAGATTAAGTCAGACGGCGGAAAGCTTGAATATGTTATGCTCACCCACGGCCACTACGACCACATTCTTTTCGCAAAGGAGCTTGCAGATATGTTCGGCGCGAGGATTGTGACAGGCAAGCATAACGGCGAATTTTTGAGCAATCCGTCGCTCAATCTCACCGCCAAGCACTTTTTGGATATGACGCCTTTTTCGGCGGATATATTGCTCGACGACGGCGAAAAGTTTATGCTCGGTGAGACTGAAATAACATATCTCTACACCCCCGGCCACACAAGCGGCTGCGGAGTGTTCATATTTGACGACGTTATGATTTGCGGAGATGTGCTTTTCTGCGAATCCTGCGGCAGGACAGACCTGCCTACGGGCGACGATTATACTATCACGCAGTCGCTTAAAAGATTAAAGAATTTGGAGGGCGACTACACCGTTATCCCCGGCCACGGCCCGTTCACCACGCTGGAGCACGAGCGCAGGTTCAACCCATATATGAGGGGCTTGTAAAATGAATCTGTACGTAAAAAACAACCGCTTTTGGTTTGAGCTCGAAAACCTCACAAGGCTGTTTTTCCCGAACGAAAAGATAAACGTTTACAAGGAGTTTTCCGAGGTAAAGCCGCCTTACGTTTTTTCGGAGCTGTCGGATAAAATCACGGTAAAAGTGCAGATTAACGACTTTTTCGCAGAGGACGAGGCTGAAATTAAAAACGACGATACGCTCGATGAATTGTCAACGGTTTCTATGCTGTACAAAATGCTCCGTGACTACAGCCAAATCTCTCAGCCGTGGGGACTTCTCACAGGCGTAAGACCTGTAAAGCTGCTGAGGAAAATCAGCGAGGAAAGCGATATCGACAGCGCGGTGTCGCGGTTTACAAACGACTTTTTCGTAAGCGAACAAAAGGCTGAGCTCGCGCGGATTACCGAGCAGAACGAGCGGAAGATTTTGAGCCTTTCAAAGCCCGAATCGTTTAGCCTGTACGTCGGAATTCCGTTTTGCCCGTCAAGGTGCAGCTACTGCTCGTTTGTAATGGCTTCAATTGAACGCGCAAAAAAGCTGATTGAGCCGTACGTTGATTTGCTTTGCGAGGAGCTTAAGGCGACTGCAAAGGCGGCAAAAGACCTCGGACTCAGGCTCGAGAGCGTGTATTTCGGCGGAGGAACGCCCACAACGCTCAGCGCCGAACAATTAAGTCGCGTGCTGTCGGTCGTAAATTCCGAATTTGATATGAGTACCTGCCGCGAGTTTACGGTTGAAGCAGGCAGACCTGACACAATCACGAGAGATAAACTTATTTCTCTAAAAGAAAATAACGTCGGCAGAATCAGCATTAATCCCCAGAGTGTAAACGACGAAGTTCTTAAGGCTATCGGCAGAAAGCACAAGGCAGAGCAGTTTTATCAGGCGTTTGATTTGGCGCGGAAATGCGGTTTTGACAATATCAACACCGACCTTATCGCAGGACTTCCGTCCGATACCGTAGAGAGCTTTCAAACCTCGCTTGATTCAATGATAGACTTGAACGCCGAGTGTATTACGGTTCACACGCTATGTATGAAGCGAGCCTCAAACCTCACGCAGGACGGCAAAATTATTGACAGGGAAGAGGCGCTTAGAGCTCAAAAAATGCTCGAATACGCCCAAAGCAGGCTTATCTCCGAGAGTTATATTCCGTACTATCTATACCGCCAGACGCGAATGGTCGGCAATCTCGAAAATGTTGGCTGGTCAAAGCGCGGTTACGAGAGCTTGTACAACGTCTATGTTATGGACGAAACCCACACAATACTCGCCTGCGGCTCGGGCGGAGTGACAAAACTCAAAAACAGCAGTACCGATTACCTCAAAAGAGTGTTCAATTTTAAGTTCCCCTACGAGTACATCGACAGATTTGACGAAATACTCAAAAGGAAAGAGGAAATTTACGCTTTTTATACGCAAAATTTGAGTTGATTATTGTATTCAATAGTGTTATACTATGAAATAACAAAATAAAATCAGGGAGAAATCCCCAAAATGAAAGGTTGATAATCATGGGAAAATTTGACGATTTTTTTGACGACGTTGTTGTTAACGCAAAAACCGCCGCTGAGGCTGTTTCCAAGAAAGCAGCGCAGGTATACGACGCTTCAAGACATAAGTTCACCGCTGCCGAAATCAGAGGCGACATCAATAACAAGCTCAAGGATCTCGGTAAGTTCACTTACAAAGAGAGAGTTCACGGCGTTGATATGAGCGCAGAGATTAACGCTGCAATCGCTGAGATTAAGGAGCTCAAGGAAAACCTTGAAATCATCAACAACCACCTTGACGATCTTATGGAGCAGAAGAAGTGTCCCCAGTGCGAGGCTAAGGTTCCGAAGAACTCACTGTTCTGCAACATCTGCGGCGCAAAAATCGACGAGGATAAGGTTGAGGAAGCCGTTCAGGAGGACGAGACAATCGCTGCCGCAGCCGAAGAAGCTGCCGAGGAAGTTATTGATTCCGCCGAGGAAGCTGTAGCAGCTGTCGAGGAAAACGCAGAGGAAAAGGCTGAGGAAGCCGCAGAATAATTATTATTGATATTTATGCGTGACAGCGCTGTTTTTAACAGCGCTGATTCGCGCGTTTTTAACTATTTTTAATTAGGTGATTTAATTTGTCTAAAAAATACAACGCGGTGGCAAATGCCGAGCAAAGCGTTTCTTCAACCTTTGTAAAGGGCGCCGCCATACTTACCGTCAGTATGATTATTGTCAAGGTTTTCGGACTTTTGGACAAGGTCATTTTAGCGGATATCTATTCAATGTTCGGCGACAGTCTTGCGTCAATGGGCGTGGGCATTTACAACAATGCCTACGAGGTTTTTGTCGTAATCTTCACCGTAGCGACAGGCGGACTGCCTATTGTAATTTCAAGGCTTATTTCCGAGAATATGACGCAAAAGCGTTACAAAGACGTCAAGCTGGTTCACAGAATTTCAATTCCGCTTTTTGCTATTGTCGGACTTGTATGTATGCTCGCCATGGTGGCGGTAAGCTTTCCCTACGCGTTCTATTTCATAAAATCCCCGTACGCTATCTACGCTATGATTGCGTTGGCGCCGGTAATTCTTTTCGGCTGCCTCACTTCAATCTACCGCGGATATTACGAGGGACAGCGAAATATGTTCCCGACCGCCGTTTCGGAGGTTATCGAGGCTGTTGTAAAGCTCGTTTTGGGAGCATTGTTCGCCTTTTTAATAATGAAGTACGGTATGGAGCACTACCGCGCCACCGGCAGTTTTTTGTTCATCAACTTTGGCAACAACCATATTGACGCGGAAAACACCATTCTGGCGTTTTCCGTAGCAGGCAATATCTGCGGTATTTCAATCGCGAGCTTTTGTTCGTTCCTTTATCTTGTGTTAAAGTACAAAATCGGCGGCGACGGAATTCCCGCGGAATACCTTGAAAACTCCGTTGACGCGAGGCAAAAGCGCGAGACCTTTGCGATTATCGTAAAAACCGCCCTGCCTATCGTGGGCGGAGCGCTCGTAATGAGTATTGGTTCGCTGATTGACGCGGTAATTATTCAGAACGTGCTCTTTAACCTCGCCGGTACAAACGCCAAGGCGTTGTTTGAGCAGTATAAGGCGTATTATCCGCCCGAGGTGTTCTTCGGCGGCAAGGGCAATGGGTTTACTATTCACACCCGTTTGTGGGGCTGCTACGGCGCGTCACTCACCTTAATGCAGCTTGTAACCGCTGTAACGCAGGTGTTTGGTTCAAGCGCGATGCCGAATGTTACAAGCGCTTATACAAAGGGCAATAAGGCGGAGCTTAAAACCTCGATTGAAACCGTGCTTAAAATGACAATGATGTTTACTCTGCCGATGGCGCTCGGACTAAGCGTGCTGGCGCATCCGGTTATGAATTTTATTTACGCAAGCCCCGATTTGGTAAATATCGGCGGCAACGTGCTCACCCTAATGGGAATCACAACTATTTTTACGGGAATCATCACCCCGATTTGCAGTATGCTCAACGGTATCGGCAGGGTAAAGCTGCCAATGATTCTGTACACCATCTGTATGCTCGTAAAAATAGGAACCTCTTGGATTTTTGTAAGTATGCCCGAGGTCAACATTCAGGGCGCGACGGCAGGCTCGCTGATCTCTTATGCTCTTATCTGCGTGGTTGGAATGTTCCTGCTCGTCAAGTACTCGGGAATCGTTCCTAACTTCTTTTCAACCACCATCAAACCGCTTATCGGAGCGGTCGGAAGCTCGGCAGTTGCCTTTTTTGTCAACAAGCTTTGCGAAGGTCATATGAACCACAGGCTCTCAACCATCATCGCAATCGTTGCAGCAGCGGTAATTTATATTGCAATTTTACTAATATTACGCACATTTTCTGCCCAAGAGGTGAGGATTTTACCAAAAGGCGAAAAAATCGCAAAAACACTTGAAAAATTGCACTTAATTGGGTAGAATATATAACTGTGGATTGCATTTTTCCACGGCTTCGGAGATGTATATATGGACTTTAAGGAAAAACCGAATTACAATTTTGACGACCTGATTGAGATTGTCAAAATCCTGCGCGCCCCCGGCGGATGTCCGTGGGACAGGGCGCAGACGCACAAGTCCATCCGTTCAAACTTTATCGAAGAAACCTACGAGGCTGTTGAGGCTATCGACACCGACGACAAGGAGCTTCTTAAGGAAGAGCTCGGAGACGTTCTTCTTCAGGTAGCGCTTCACGCTGAGATGGAGCGTGAGATAAACAGCTTTGATATCAATGATATCTGCGACGGTATCTGCAAAAAGCTGATTATCCGCCATCCTCACGTGTTCGGTGACAAAAGCGCAGGGAACGCCGACCAGGCATTAAAGAACTGGGACGCGGTAAAAATGCAGACCAAGTCGCAGACAACCCAGACTCAGGCAATGCAGAGCGTGTCAAAGGCTTTGCCGTCGCTGATGAGAGCCGAAAAGGTTCAGAAAAAGGCGGCTAAGGTAGGCTTTGACTGGGATAAAGTCGACGGCGCTCTTGAAAGCTTAACTCAGGAGTGCGGCGAGCTTAAAGAGGCTATCGCCAAAAACGACGTCGATAATCAGTATGAGGAGCTCGGTGACGTGCTGTTCTCAGCGGTAAACGTTGCGCGTTTCCTTAAAATCGACAGCGAAAAGGCGTTGTACGACGCCTGCGACAAATTCATAGGCCGTTTTTCAAAGGTAGAAGCCCTCGCAAATGAAAGAGGGATTGATATGAAAACGGCGTCACTTGAGCAACTTAATTCCCTTTGGGATGAAGTTAAATATAATAAAATGGAGGAAAATTAAGATGAAAAAAACAGAACTCATCGCCGCTGTTGCTGAGCAGAGCGGTCTTTCAAAGAAAGACGCCGAGAAGGCTCTTTCCGCTACAATTGATACTATCGTAAAGGCAGTTGCTGAGGGAGACAAGATTCAGCTCACAGGCTTTGGTACATTCGAGCAGCGCCAGAGAAATGCAAGAACAGGCGTAGATCCCAGAACAGGTAACTCAATCGAGATCGCCGCTTCTAAGGTTCCCGCTTTCAAGGCAGGCAAGGCGTTCAAGGATGCTGTAAATAAGTAATTTAATTTATATCTTCGGCTGTCTCTTTCGGGGCAGCCGATATTTTTTGGAAGGTAATTTTTATGAGACTCGATAAGTATTTAAAAGTTTCGCGCTTAATCAAGCGCAGAACCGTTGCAAATGAGGCTTGCGACGCAGGTAAGGTCGTAGTAAACGGCAAGCAGGCACGCGCTTCGTACGACGTTAAAGAGGGCGATATCATCGAGATTACCCTCGGTGCGCGTACCGTTAATGTAAGGGTGACAGCCGTAAAAGAGGTTGTCCGCAAGGAGGACGCCGCGACAATGTACGAGGCCGTCGTCTGAAAAATAATGCAATACCTCGCAATTCACGTCGCACGCCTGAATTATGCGGTATGCTTTGAATATTTAAGCGAACACTTCCGTATATTTTATAAAGGTTATCCCTAAAAAATATACGGAGGTTTTATTTATGGCGGAAATCACAAAGACAAAGCCGCATACGCTTATGCTCGACAACAGAAAAAAGCTGGTAATCACCGGCGCCGAGGATGTAAACGGCTTTAACGAGGACGCGGTGTCGGTAAAAACAACGGACGGCTCGCTGATTATAAAGGGCAGCGGACTGCACATTGACAAGCTCAACCTCGACTCGGGCGACGTTTCTATCGAGGGCAGGGTGGACGCTATGCAGTATATCGGCAACGGCTCAAAATCAAAGCTATCAAAGCTTTTTAGGTAAGCGTATGGAGCAAAGCTTTGCCGTCCAGTCGACGGCGTTTTTATATTCTTTACCGCTCGGCGCGGTGTTGGGGATTATTTACGGAGTTCTCGCGCTGCTAAGGCACACCCTGAGTCTTAAAAAATCGGCGGTTATCGCACTCGATATCACCTTTATGCTCCTTTGCGCGGTTAGTATATTCTACTTTTCACTCGGCTTTCTCGACGGCTATATAAGAGTATATGTAATTTTCGGCGCCGGTTTGGGATTTTTTATATACAGACTGACAATAGGCAGACTTTTGCAGAGAATTCTTAACCCGATAATATCGTGGATAAAAAGAATTATTGTGGCAATTTTTACAAAAATTAAAAATATTGCAAAAAAGCTATTGAAAATTGGTTATCATATATTGTATAATGTAGGTGGTAGAATAGTATTTTTCATAAGTAATAATTTGAGTATAAATAAACGTAATAATAAAAGGACACGATATGGCAAAAAAAGTAAAAGAAAAAGATCCGTGGGATCAGGCTGAAGAGCCGAAGGTTGTTCTTAACGCCGACGGTCCAAAGGAAGTCAAGCCTGTTAAAAAAAGGCGCAAGAAAAGGTATATCCTGCTTTATCTCGCCGCAATAGGCTTTGCGTTTTACGCTGTTATTACAATCATCAACCAAAGCGTAAAAATCGCTGAAAAAAAGGCTGAGCTAAGCGAGCTCCAGCAGGAAATCAATGTGGTTGAAATTCAGTCTCAATATCTGGAAAAGGTGCGCGGTTATACCGGTCAGCAGCGTTCGGATTATATAGAGAAAATCGCCAAGGAGGATTTTGGCTACGTCGGTGAGGGCGAGAGAATTTTTATCAACGTCGCAGGCGAACAATAGGGCAGAAAGGTTAAATCAAGGGGTACAAATTCTATATGGCACTTGAAGTCGGAATGATTTTGGAAGGCAAGGTTTCGGGAATTACAAAGTTCGGCGCGTTCGTCGATTTACCCGATTCAAAAACAGGTATGGTACATATTTCGGAGGTAGCGCCTACGTTTATCAACGAAATATCAGATTATGTTCAGGTGGGGCAGACCGTCAAGGTCAAGGTTCTCGCGATTGATAACGGCAAAATTAAGCTGTCAATCAAGCAGGCGCTCCCCAAGGAACAGCAGAGCAGACCTAAACCGCCGTTTAAAAAAAGCGAAAGACCGAACAGACAGCCTTACAAGCCCGCTCCGCCCGTAAAATCTCCCGGAGATTTTGAGTGGCAGAGCAGCCGCAAGAGCGCTCCTACCTCGTTTGAGGATATGATGTCGAGCTTTAAAAAGACAAGCGAGGACAAGATGTCCGACCTTAAGCGCGGAGAGAGCCGCGGTTACAGCCGCCGCGGAAACGGCAACGGCAGAAGGTAACCGCATTATTACCAAAGCATAAACGCTTACCGTATTACGGTAAGTTGAATTTAAAACTTAATAAGGGAGGCAATTTTTATGAAAATCACCTACACAGCAAGAAAAGTTAACCTCAGAGATAATTTCAAGGAAAGAGTTGAAAAAAAGCTTTCTAAATTCAACAAGCTCTTTTCGGAGGACGCTACCGCAAATGTTGTTGTCACCCTTGAAAAGAACCGCCAGACAGTTGAGATTACAATTCGTGACCATTCGATGGTGTACCGCGCCGAGAGCACAATGCCCGAGATGAACGACGCGCTCGACCGCGATATTGAAATTCTCAAGCGCCAAATTCGCAAGAATAAGACTAAGCTCGAAAAGCGCATTAAGTCCGGCAATATAGAGACAATCATCGCTGATCTTCCTGTGGACGACGAGCCCGTGGAGGACGAGTACAAGGTTGTGCGCAAAAAGCAGGTGCTTGTTAAGCCCGTAACCGTTGACGAGGCAATCCTCGAGATGAATATGATTAACCACGATTTTTATATGTTCATCAACGCCGATACCTCTGAGGTAAACGTTGTTTACAAACGCGCTGACGGCGACTACGGCTTGCTTGAGCCCACAAACGACTAAATATTATAATCATTAGGGGCGGACTGCTGTCCGCCCTCTTTTTGCGAAACAGAGGATTTATTATGAACCTAACATTTACAGCGCCGTGTATTTTCGGGCTCGAGGGCTTTTGCGCCAACGAGCTTAAGTTTTTGGGAATAAAGAATGTCCGCGCCGAAAACGGCAGAGTTATTTTTGAGGGCGATTTTTCCACCCTTGCAAGGGCGAATATCAACTCGCGCTACGCCGAGAGAATTCAGATTTTACTTGCGGAGTTCAAAGCCGAGAGCTTTGACGAGCTTTTTGACGGTGTAAAGAATATCGAGTGGGAAAGCTTCATCGGAATGTCCGACGCCTTTCCCGTAAAGGGAAGCTGCCTTAGCTCAAAGCTCAAAAGCGTGCCCGACTGCCAAAAAATAATCAAAAAAGCTGTTGCCGAGCGGCTTTCAAAGCGCTATATGCTCTCTTGGTTTGAGGAGACCGGCCCTGTTCACCAAATTCAGTTTTTGATACTAAAGGACAAGGTCAGCATTACGCTCGACACCTCGGGCGCAGGGCTTCACAAAAGAGGCTACCGCGCCGACTCAAACGACGCGCCGATTAAGGAGACCTTGGCGGCGGCAATGGCGGAGCTCGCCTTTGTACGTCCGAATCACTTTGTTATCGACCCGATGTGCGGCAGCGGCACAATTTTGATTGAAGCAGCGCAAAAGGCGCTCAAAATCGCGCCCGGCGTAAACCGCTACTTTGCCTGCGAAAAATGGAGCTGTATTCCCGACGGAGTTTTTGAAGCCGAGCGCGAGCTTGCGCGTTCAAGGGAAAACCGCGATTGCGAATTCCGCGCGGAAGGCTACGACATTGACAGCTTAGCACTCGAAACCGCAAAGAAAAACGCCGAAATCGCAGGGGTAGGGGACAGAATTACCTTCGCTGCCCGCGACATCAACGACTATGTACAGCCCGAGGGCTACGCAACGGTTATCACCAATCCGCCATACGGCGAAAGACTGCTCGACATAAAGTCCGCCGAGGGGCTTTACAAGATTATGGGAGAGCGCTTCGTCCGCGAGAAGGGAAAAAGCTATACCGTAATTACTCCCGACGACGATTTTGAAAAGATTTTCGGCAGAAAAGCCGACAAACGCCGCAAGGTTTACAACGGCACTTTGAAGTGTCAGATATACCACTATTTTAAGTGATTATCAGCATTATACGTTCAGTCCGAAATTTGATGGATTGGGCGTTTTATCTATTAAAGCACAATAAGCTCATAAAGGTTTAATAATAATGTCAATTTTTCACTTAATTACGAAAAACTGCTTGACTTTGGGCGTATTTTAATTATAATTAAAATGGTTAATTATATTGGACATATTATGTACTCTTACAGGAGAAGCTATGGAAAAATCAGTTTTATGCAGATTAAACGCTGCAGCAGAAAAATATTCTACAAAAACAGCTTTCAAAGATCCCGAAAACAGCCTGACCTTCGGTGAGTTTAACGACCTCACAAAGTCAATCGGCACATACCTTGCAGGTATCACACAGCCGGGTGACCCTGTTGTTGTAATGTCGGGCAGACACGTGTTCACCCCGGCATGCTTCCTCGGAGCGGTAAGAGCAGGCTGCTTTTACGCGCCTATGGACGGCGATATGCCCGTTACAAGGCTCAACCAGATTTTAAGCGTTATCAAGTCGGACATTATGCTTGTTGACAAGGCTCATCTTGAGATTGCTCAGAGCCTTAACTTTGACGGCAAGATGGTCGTTATGGAGGACATTATGTCAACTCCTGCCGACGAGGAGCTGCTTAAGAGCAGGGAGGAGGGCATTGTCTGCACCTCGCCTCTGTACGTAATCTTCACCTCGGGCTCAACAGGCGTGCCCAAGGGTGTAATCACCTCGCACCAGTCGCTGATGACCTATATTGATTCTGTCGGCAAGGTGCTCTCGATTGACGACACCGACGTTCTCGGCAACCAGTCTCCGCTTGACTATATCGCCGCAATCCGCGATATTTACCTGCCGATTACCTTCGGAGCGCAGACCTTTATCATCCCCAAGAACGAATTTGCTGTTCCCACACAGCTTTTCGATACTCTGAATAACGAAAAAATCACGGCTCTCTGCTGGAGCGTAGCAGGCGTTGAGCTTCCCGCAAAGCTCGGAGCCTTCGACGTAAGCAAGCCCGAATACCTCAAAAAGCTCTGCTTCTCGGGTTCGGTAATGCCGTGCAAGTACCTCAAAATCTGGCAAGAGAACCTGCCCGACGTACTCTACGTCAACCAGTACGGTCCCACAGAGGCTACCGCTTCATGCACCTACTACGTTGTAAATGAAAAGGTTGACGACGACACGGTTCTGCCGATAGGCAAGCCCTATGACAACTACCGTGTGTTCCTGCTCAACGAGGACAACACCCCCACCGAGCAGGGCAAAACAGGCGAAATCTGCGTAACAGGACCTATTCTCGCTCTCGGCTACTACGGTAACGCCGAGTATACCGAAAAGTCCTTTATCCAGAATCCGCTCAACAATAACTACCGTGAGCTTATCTACAAAACAGGCGACCTCGGAAGCTTCGATTCCGACGGACTGTTGCAGTTTCACGGCAGAAAGGACAGACAGATTAAGCACCTCGGCCACCGCATTGAGCTTGGCGAAATTGAGGAAACCGCCAAGAAGATTGACGGCGTAACCGACTGCTGTTCGCTCTACAATAAGCCTAAGGAGCACCTCTACCTGTTCTATACAGGCGAGGCTACCTCAAAGGACATTGTTCTCTACTTCAGAAAAAATATGCCTGCGTTTATGGTACCGCGCAAGCTTGTCAACCTCGACAAGCTGCCGACTTTGCCCAATGGCAAGCTTGATATGCAGACATTAAAAACATATTTCAAATAATTTATTAAAGGAGATATTTATTATGGACAAATTAATGGAAATCCTGCAGGAACTCAGACCTGACGTAGACTTTGAAAATGAAACCGCTCTTATCACAGACGGTATCCTCGATTCTTTCGACATCGTTGCTCTTGTAGGCGAGCTCAACGACGAGTTTGACATCGAGATTAAGCCCAACAACCTCGTTCCCGAGAACTTCAACTCGGCTAAGGCTATGTACGCTCTTATCGAGAAGCTTCAGGACGAATAATATGAACGAACAAAAGTTAAGGGAACTTCTCCCGGAGGTGTCCACGCCTTCGTATATTTTCGACCTCGATTTGTTCAACAAACGCGCCGAGCTTGTTCACAAGTATTTCGGAGAAAAGGTCGGAATGTGTTTTTCGATTAAGGCAAATCCCTTCCTGCTCGGCAAACTGCCCGATTGCTTTAGCAAAATCGAGGTTTGCAGCCCGGGCGAATTGACAATTTGCGAAAAAACCGGCGTGGATATGAAAAAAATCATATTCTCAGGCGTTAATAAAACTTATGACGACGTTGAACGCGCCGCGGACGACGGCGTCGGCACATTTACAGCCGAAAGCCGCCTGCACGTTGATTTAATCAACGACGCAGCAATTAGACGCGGTAAGGTTTTCCCCGTGCTTGTACGTGTAACCGACGTAAAGGGCGGCAGCCAGTTCGGTATGGACGAGGCTGATGTGCTCGATATCATCGAGAACCGCGCCGATTATAAGGGAATTGAAATCGTCGGAATTCACTACTTTACCGGTACTCAAAAGCGTAAGGCAAAGCCGATTATCCGCGAGCTTGACTACATCGCTGACCTGCTCAAAAGGCTAAAGGACGACTACGGCTTCACCGCCGAGCGCGTCGAGTACGGCACAGGTTTAGCGGTTGATTACTTTGCGGACAACGCCGACGAGCTTGAGGAAGAACGCCTTTCCGAAATTTCTGAGAAAATCCACGAGACTGCCGAGCTCTGCGAACTCACCGTGGAGATGGGCAGGTTCTTTGCCGCGCCCTGCGGATATTACCTGACAAAGGTAATGGACGTTAAGACTAACCAGGGCATCAACTACGCAGTTGTTGACGGCGGTATGAACCAGCTTAAGTACGACGGTCAGCTTCAGGGTATGCAGATACCTAAAATAATTCAGTTAAAGAAAAATAACACACCTGATGACGTTCAGCCGTGGACTCTCTGCGGAAGCCTTTGCACCACTGCGGACGTGCTCACGCGCGGCGTAGAGCTTAATTCGCTCGAAATCGGCGATGTTCTGGTATTTTGCAGAACCGGCGCGTACTCCTCAATGGAGGGTATGGCGGTATTCCTCAGCAGAGAAATGCCCGTTATCTCGGAATACTCCGAAAAGGACGGACTTACCATTCTGCGTGATAAGCTCTATACCGACGTGTTCAACACACCTAAAAGATAAGGGCAACTCTTAAAATATTTCTTTATTAGCATTATAATGGGGATGTAATTTTGACCTATACCTCAATAAACTTTATATTTTTTGTACTGGTAACGGCGCTGTTGTACTTCGCCTTACCTCTGAAAAAACATAAGTGGATTGTACTTTTGGCGGCGAGTATTTTCTTTTACCTCGTCGCAGGCTACAAGTACGCGATGTTCATTTTGTTTACCGCGGTAAGCACCTATTTGATTGGTCTGTGGATAGACAAAATCTCCAAAAACTCCAAGGCGCTTCTCAAAAAGAACAAAGCCGAGTGGGACAGGGAGACTAAAAAGAAGTACAAGAACAAAGTCAAGGTGCAAAAGCGCCTTGTTATGGCATTCGCTCTCGTTCTCAACTTCGGAATTTTGGCGTTCTTAAAGTACTTCAACTTCTTCGCAGGCAGCCTCAACGACATTTTGGGCAACTTCGGGATTAACTTTTCAATCCCGACCTTGGCTCTGTTTTTGCCGCTCGGTATTTCGTTCTACACCTTCCAGTCGATGGGCTACATTGTAGACGTGTACCGCGAAAAAACCGCCGCGGAGAAAAATCCGCTCAAATTTATGCTGTTCGTATCGTTCTTCCCTCAGATTGTGCAGGGACCTATCAGCATTTACGACCAGCTTGCTCACCAGCTTTATGAGCCTCACAGCTTTGACTTCACGCGCTTTAAGCACGGAATGATGCTGATTTTATGGGGCTTCTTTAAAAAGCTTATCATCGCTGACCGCGCGGTTATCGCGATTAACACTGTTACCGATTCATACAACAGCTATGGCGGTTCAACGCTGCTGTTCACAATTTTGCTGTATTCCGTTCAGCTTTACGCCGACTTCTCGGGCGGTATCGACATTTCCCGAGGCGTAGCGCAGATATTCGGAATTGATATGATTGATAACTTTAAGCGCCCGTACTTCTCAAAGTCAATCAACGAATACTGGCGCAGATGGCATATTTCGCTCGGTGCGTGGCTGAAAAACTACCTCTTCTATCCCGTCGCGATGTCAAACGTGTTCATCAACGCGAGCAAGAAGATGAAGGGTACAAGGTTCGGCAAGACCGCCGCAGGCGCTCATATCGCCAAGGTACTGCCTACAAGCGTCGCTTCGCTTATCGTGTTCCTCGTAGTGGGAATTTGGCACGGCGCGGACTGGAAGTATGTCGGCTTCGGTCTTTGGAACGGACTTATCATTATGGTAAGTATTCTGCTCCAGCCGGTATTTGACTTTATCCTTGAAAAACTGCACATCAATCCCAAGGCTGCTTGGTACTCGGTATTCCAAATGCTGCGTACCTTCATCATAGTGCTTGTCGGATATGTTTTCGACGTAGCGCCCGGTATTAACGAGTCAATGAACACCTTTAAGCTGATTCTCACAAACCAGAGCTTTGCTCAGGCGCGTGCTCAAATCAGCGAGCTCGGACTCGGCAAAAAAGATTTCATCGTAATTCTCGTCGGAATTATCGTTATCTTTATTGTCAGCGTTATCCAGGAACGTCATCCGTCAACAACTATCCGCGAAATGCTCGACAAAAAGCCGTTTATCCTCAGATTTGCCTTAATCTTTATCGGAATTATGGCGGTAATCGTTTACGGCATTTACGGCTCGGGCTACAACCCTGCGGACTTTGTTTATATGCAGTTTTAGCAACGTGACGAGGCGATTTATTAAATTATGAAGAAAAAACTATACATTACAAGGGCAATCAAAATCACTGCCCTGCTGCTCATTGTGGTGCTGTTTTCGTTGGTATTGCAGAGCTATGTGCTTGTGCATTACGACGGCAACAGAATGAGGCTTGACGGCTATTACCTTGAGGAGAAGAATTCTCTCGACGTAGTATTCATCGGCGCGAGCGATATTTACGCAAGCTTTGCGCCCGGCTTGGCGTATGAAAAGTTCGGATTTACCAGCTATTCGTACGCAACCGCTTCAAGCACGGCAGGCGCGGCAAAAACAATGCTCAAAGAGGTTTTGCGCACGCAGAACCCTCAAAAGATTGTGATTGAGGTCAACGCTTTTCTTTACGGCTTCGACAACGACAGTAGGATTTCGAGCGTCCGCAATTACATCGACAATGTGCCCTTAAATGAAAATAAAATTGAATATCTCCAAAGCGGAGCAATTCCCGAGGGCGAGGAAGAGATTGAGTATTATCTGCCGCTTATAAAGTACCACAGCACGTGGAACGACTATCCCGAGCCTTCGGGCAAGTATTTAAGCCAGATTATCACTCAGCATATGGACGGCTCAACCAAGCTTAAGGGCTACCGTACGCAAACTGCATTTTGTAAGACTGCACCGGGTTATCCCTGCATTAACAATACTCTCGCAAGGAACGATAAAACCTTGTCGCTGCTTCCCGAATATGAGGCAAAGCTCCGCGATTTGCTCGAATACTGCAAGGAGCAGGAGCTTGACGTGCTGTTTATCCGCACACCGCATATGGTTGACAAGTCTACCTACGGGCGTTTCAAACGTGCGAACGCCGTAGGAAAGATAATCAGGGAATACGGCTTTGACTATGTGAATTTTGAGCGCGATTCCACAACACTGGCTTATACAGAATCGGACTATTACAATATTGACCACCTCAATTTTTACGGCTCAGCGAAATTTACCGAATACCTCGGCTCTATTCTGACCGAAAAATACGGCGTTAAAAAGTCCGAATTGTCCGAAAAGCAAAAGAAAAACTGGGATACCGCAGCCGAGTACTATCACAAGCTCTATGACTACGCCGACAAGTACACCAATACCGAGTACAAGGAGACCGGTCATATTCAGACGCTTGAGGAAAATAAAACCGTAATGGGATATATCGACAATTTCGCCGAAAAGGGAGAAATCCCGAAGGCTAAGGTAACCCCCACTAACCCGAGCGAAGAACCGGAGATATAAAATAATTCTATACAAGAAAAAAGCGAGGATGTTTAGTCCTCGCTTTTTTTATCTGACTTCAAGCTTGTTGTTTTTCATAATTAACAGTTCGGGATATATTTCCTTTAGCTCCAACAGCTTTTCCTTGTAAAAGCTGTTTATGCTGCCTGCGTAAATCAGTTTATCGCAGCTCAGCAGGTCGTAATTTTTCGGAATACCCTCAATCACAATATATTCCGCCGTTCTGAATTTTTCAGGCAGCTTTTCGATATCGCTGTTGACTGGGACGATTAATATCCCCTTGTCGTTAATTTGCAGGTACTGGTAAATAATTCCCTTAACGTCAATCAGCGTAACCTTGCTATCGGAGTTGAGGTTGATTGTCTGAACGGTGTTGTTCTGAATAATATATTGCACGTCGTTAAAAATATACCGCATATCTTCCTCGGATTCAGAGCCTGTAATGATATTGTTTATATTAAAATTCTCGGAAATATCCTGAAGCAGCTCTGCGTTTTTATTCGAATTTGGAATTATAAGAAAATCAATCTGACTGTCGGCGCTGTAAATATCCGCACTAATTTCCTTGTATGACTTATTGTTGCCGCCTGCATTCAACAGCGAGATATTGTTTTCCTTCTTAACCTCTGCGCAAAAGCCGTTTCCCGATTTGTAAAGCGTGGCAGTGCAGTCCCTGTCGGCTGTGAAGAAAGAAACTACGCTCATAGCAATTATCAGCGCAAACGAAATGTTCGCCGCGATTACGATATAATTTTTCTTTGCTTTGATGAGATAACCGATAACCACGAGCAAAACGCTCACCGCAAGCCAGATGTAAACTTCAATTGTATCGGCTTTAATTGATGATATGTGAAACCCGGCGAAAAAGCCGTTGATACCGAGCAAAAGCTTGCAAAGCAGGGTGTTAACAGCCGCCGCAAGATAAGTGATAACCGGTGCGATTGGGAAGAGGTACAGCGCCGAGCATAACAGTGACAGTCCGAGAATTGCCGAGGCTATCGGCTCGGTAATCAATGAAATTATCGTCGTCAACGGCGATATAGTACCGAACGCGATAACGGTTATAGGAATAATCCAGATTGAAGCTGAGAGCGATACCGCAAACAGATTAGCGAGAAAATGCAAAGTTCTCTTAATTCCAAGTTGAAATCTTTCTTTATAAGGTAGTTTCTCAAAATGGAGTTTCTTAATTATATATTCATTTATTTTACGGTTCCAAAGTATAATACCTAAGGTCGCGCTGAACGACATCAATAGTCCCAAATCTCCCACGGCGTATGGGTTGGGGATGGTAATCACAAGCGCCGCAAAGCCGAGCGAGTTGAGCGGATCGCTGTTGCGCAGGAAAATCCGCCCGATTTGGTAAATTATCATCGAAATTCCTGCCCTGATAACCGAGTAGTTAAAGCCTGTCAGCGCCGCAAAGCAGATAACCGCGGCAATCGCGCCGATGCTCAGCAGAACTCTCCTTTTTGTAAACCGCCTCATTATAAGCATTGCGACGGCGACTGCAATCGAAAGGTGCAGTCCCGAGACGACGATTAAAAACGACGTTCCCGTCTGCCTGAAATCTCTCAGGTCATTATCGTCAAGAGCGTATTTGTCACCGAGCAAAACCGCCCTGCTCAGCCCTGCACAATCCCTCGGCAAAAGCTTATTAAGCGCTTCTCTGATGTTTTTGCGCATATCAACGGCGTATTTGTAGATCGTAAAGCGGCTTTCACCCGTCGGAGTAAGGCAGTACGGACTTGTCTCGTACGCTTTCAGCAAAATTCGGTGTCCGATATTCTGCTCGTTATTTTCGGTATACGCCTTAACGTGAAGCTTAACGCAGTCAAATTCCCGAACGTCATTTTCGGAATAACCGGTGTACCTGATTTTGGTATTCACCGGATTTGAATCAACCGCCGTCGTCTGAATTAAGTACTCGGCGGATTTATCCTTGTACGTGATTTCCTCACATACATAGCCTTCAACATATATTTCTTTATCAGAATAATTATCCTGTATAGGATTGACGTAATAATTCTGATAAAGAAATATACTTAGCGCAGCAAGCACAATCGTCACAGCCGCGGTAAGATACGTTGCGAACATATATTTTTTGTTTTGAACACGCCGCAAAACCGCAAGGCAAATCAGCAAAACTACCGTCAAGCCCAGCACGGTAAACAGTATCAGAGATTTAAAATAGAAAACGGCTGTCAGGGTTGCAAGGTATAAAACACCGGATAATCCAAACAGCCGTTTCATTTTTATTCTCCTATTTTGAATTGTTCATACGGTAGCACAGCGTCATCAGGCTGTCGCTCAGATGAACATTCTCCACAACGACGTCGCTGTATTTTGAGCTTAAATCGTAGTGGCTAAAATTCCAATAGCACTTAATTCCCAAGCCGTACAGCTTGTCGAGGATTGATTCTACGCTTTCCTTCGGAATACACAGAAAAGCCGCTTCAATCTCATTTTCCTTGCAAAAGCTGTAGAGCAGGGAGTCGTCCATAATCGTCAGTCCGCCGAGCTGTTTGCCGAGCTTTTCCTTATCGCAGTCAAAGCAGCCTGCAAGCTCAAAGCCGAGCTTGTTAAAAACAAGGTAATTTACAATCGCCGCGCCGTAATTACCGGCGCCAATCATAACAGCCTTGTAGCCCTTATTAAGTCCCAAGATTTTTTTAATCTCGTCCCTGAGCCCCTTAACGGTATAGCCGTAGCCCTGCTGACCGAAGCCGCCGAAGCAGTTTAGATCCTGCCTGACCTGCGAGGCGGTGGAGTTCATTATCTTAGAAAGCTCGGTGGAAGAAATCCTCTCAACTGAGCGGTCGTCAAGCTCGCACAAAAAGCGGTAGTACCTCGGCAAACGCCTGATGACCGACATTGAGATACTGTCATTTTTAGACATTTAGAAATTGCACCTTCTTAAAACGAGGCAGCAAGACGCTCGTTAACCGCGTCAAGAAATGCCTCGGTGTTAACCTTTTTCTTGTTCTCAAGTGTAGAGATAAGGTAAAGGTCGCCGGTCATAATTCCGTCCTCAATAGTCCTGATTGTAGCCGTCTCAAGCTTGTCCGCAAAGCTCATAAGCTCAGGCAGCTTGTCGAGCTCGCCGCGTTTTCTGAGAGCGCCCGTCCAAGCAAAGAGGGTAGCAACCGAGTTTGTAGAGGTTTCCTCGCCCTTAAGGTGCTTGTAGTAGTGGCGCTGAACAGTGCCGTGAGCAGCCTCATACTCGTAAACTCCGTCGGGAGATACCAGCACGCTGGTCATCATAGCGAGCGAGCCGAACGCGGTAGCAATCATATCGCTCATAACGTCGCCGTCGTAGTTCTTGCAAGCCCACATATAGCCGCCTTCGCTGCGGATAACGCGCGCAACGGCGTCGTCGATAAGGGTGTAGAAGTACTCAATGCCTGCGGCGTCAAACTTCTCTTTATACTCGTTTTCAAAAATCTCCGCAAAAATATCCTTAAAGCGGTGGTCGTAGGTCTTGCTGATTGTGTCCTTTGTGGCAAACCATACGTCAAGTTTCTGGTCAAGCGCGTAGTTAAAGCAGCTGCGTGCAAAGGACGAAATACTCTTGTCAAGGTTGTGCATACCCTGAATTACGCCGTCGGTCTTAAAGTCGAAGATAGTCGACCTTTTCTCAGTTCCGTCGGGCTTTGTAACGCAGAGCTCAGCCTTGCTGCCTGCCTCAACGCGCATTTCGGTATTCTTGTAAACATCTCCGTAAGCGTGACGCGCAATGCAAATCGGCTTTTTCCAGGTCGGAATATACGGAACAATGCCCTTTACGAGAATAGGGCTGCGGAATACCGTACCGTCGAGGATTGCCCTGATAGTGCCGTTCGGAGATTTCCACATACTCTTTAGGTCGTACTCTGTCATTCTCGCGGCGTTCGGGGTGATGGTCGCGCACTTAACCGCAACACCGTACTTCTTTGTGGCGTTAGCGGAGTCAACGGTAACCTGGTCGTCGGTTTCGTTTCTGTGCTTAAGTCCGAGGTCGTAGTACTCGGTCTTTAAGTCGATGTAGGGAAGGAGCAGCTTGTCCTTAATCATCTGCCAGATGATTCTTGTCATCTCGTCGCCGTCCATCTCAACGATGGGGGTAGTCATTTTAATCTTGTCCATTAGCTGTTCTCCTTTGTGTAGTCAAGCAGTCCGCCTGCAATAATAATTGCTCTTGTGCGGTCTGAAAGCTCGCAATCCGCCTTAATAGTCTCGCCTGTTGTCTTGTTGACAACGGTGATGTCGGAAGCGTTTGTAATTTCTTCCTTGATATTCGGAAGCTCAAGCATATCACCGAGCTTAATTTTGTCGTAATCAGCATTATCCTTAAAGGTGAGTGGGAGGATACCTGCGTTAATCAGGTTGCTCTTGTGAATTCTCGCAAAGCTCTTAACCAAAACCGCCTTTACACCGAGGTAAAGCGGAGCGAGAGCTGCGTGCTCACGCGATGAGCCCTGACCGTAGTTTTCTCCGCCGACAATAATGCTCTTGCCCAAGGTCTTTGCGCGTTCGGGGAAGTCCTTGTCGCAAACGGTGAAGCAGTGCTGCGAAATTTTCGGAATATTTGAACGCAGCGGAAGAATTTTAGCTCCTGCTGGCATAATGTGGTCGGTTGTGATGTTGTCGCCTACCTTGAGCGAACACGAAGCCTCAATGCTGTCTGTCAGCGGACTTGTCTTGGGATATTCCTTGATGTTCGGACCTCTGAGAATTTCAACGCTGTCCATCTCCTCTACGGGAGCAGGGTCGATAACCATATTGTCGTTGATGAGGAACTTCTCGGGAAGCTCAATCTCAGCCGCTTCTCCGAGACATCTCGGGTCGGTAAATACGCCCTTGATTGCCGAAACGGCGGCGGTTTCGGGAGATACAAGGTAAATCTGACCGTCGGCTGTGCCGCTTCTGCCCTCAAAGTTACGGTTGAAGGTTCTCAGCGAAATACCCTTGCTGTTGGGTGACTGTCCCATGCCGATGCAGGGACCGCAAGCGCTTTCAAGAATTCTCGCTCCGGCCGCGATTAAATCGCCGAGTGCGCCGTTGAGCGCGAGCATATTAAATACCTGCTTACTGCCGGGGGCGATTGCGAGCGAAACATTGTCGGCAACCTTTTTGCCCTTTAAGATGTAAGCAACTCTCATAAGGTCAAGGTAGCTGGAGTTTGTGCATGAGCCGATACATACCTGATCAACCTGCTGACCTTCAAGCTCCTTGATTGTCTTGATGTTGTCGGGGGAGTGGGGGCAAGCCGCCAAAGGCTCAAGCTCTGAGAGGTTAATCTCGATAACCTCGTCATAAACCGCGTCGGCGTCTGCCGAAAGCTCTGTGTAGTCTTCCTCTCTGCCTTGAGCCTTAAGGAATTCTCTTGTTGTCTCGTCTGAGGGGAATACAGATGTTGTAGCGCCGAGCTCAGCGCCCATATTGGTGATTGTAGCTCTCTCGGGAACAGTCAGGGTTTTAACGCCCTCGCCGCCGTACTCAACAATCTTGCCAACGCCGCCCTTAACACTCATAACCTTAAGAACCGCGAGGATAATATCCTTTGCCGATACCCACGGGCTGAGCTTGCCTGTAAGGTTAACTCTAACCATCTTGGGCATTGTGATGTAGTAAGCGCCGCCGCCCATAGCAACCGCAACGTCAAGTCCGCCTGCGCCGATTGCGAGCATACCGATACCGCCGCCTGTGGGAGTATGGCTGTCAGAACCGATTAAGGTCTTGCCGGGCTTGCCGAAGCGCTCAAGGTGAACCTGATGGCAAATTCCGTTGCCGGGACGTGAAAAGTAAATGCCGTGCTTTTTGCAAACGGACTGAATAAATCTGTGGTCGTCCGCGTTCTCAAAGCCTGTCTGTAAGGTATTGTGGTCGATGTACGCCACGCTTTTTTCTGTTTTAACACGGGGAATTCCCATAGCCTCATACTCGATGTAAGCCATAGTTCCCGTAGCGTCCTGAGTAAGCGTCTGGTCAATCTTAAGACCGATGTCTGTGCCGACAACCATCTCGCCGCTCACAAGGTGCTCTTTAATAATCTTCTGTGCTATTGTATAGCCCATAATATTACCTCCGTTTATAAATTTCCCCTGCAAATAGTACAAGGGGCATTTATGTTAATTATATAACAATCCTTAGTAGTTGTAAAGCGTATTTCGACACGAAAAACACAAAATATTGAAAATTTTATTGTAAAAAGCAATGTCTATTGGGAAAATGTTTCAAAATACCACGCGATATAAGCCGAAAGGTGATTAAAAATACAAGTTGAAATTACCGCACGGCAGTGATATAATTATAATGTAATATTATGTTTTATGGAGTATGATTATGGACGTAAGAGAAGATTTAAGAAACATCGCGATTATCGCGCACGTTGACCACGGCAAAACTACGCTTGTGGATCAGCTTTTGAAGCAGAGCGGTATTTTCAGAGCAAATGAAAATGTCGAGGAAAGGGTAATGGACTCAAACGACCTCGAAAGGGAAAGAGGAATTACAATTCTCTCAAAGCCCACCGCCGTGCTTTACAACGGAATTAAAATCAACATCGTGGACACCCCCGGACACGCCGATTTCGGCGGCGAGGTTGAGCGTATTTTGCAGATGGTAGACGGCGTTGTTCTGCTCGTAGACGCTTTTGAGGGCTGTATGCCCCAGACGAGATTCGTGCTCAAAAAGGCTCTCGGCCTCGGCAAAAAGCCGCTGGTTGTGCTCAACAAAATCGACCGTCCCGGCGCGCGTCCCGAGGAAGTAGTCGACGAGGTTCTCGACCTCTTTATCGAGCTCGGCGCCGACGAGGATCAGCTTGAATTCCCGGTAATTTACGCTTCCGCGCGCGACGGCTACGCAACCGAGGATTACAACGAAGCAGGCACTGATATGAAGCCGCTGTTCGACGCTATTATCCGCGAAATTCCCGCTCCCAAGGGAGAGCTTGACGGCGGACTTCAAATTCTCATCTCAAATATCGACGCCGACAACTTTGTCGGCAGAATCGGCGTGGGCAGGGTAGAGAGAGGTCATGTTAAAAACGGCCAGTCCGTAACCCTCTGCCATACCGACGGCACTACAAAGAATGTGCGTATCGGCAAGCTGTACCAGTTTGAGGGACTTAAAAGAATCGAGTGCGACGAGGCAAGCCTGGGCGACCTCGTATGCATCAGCGGTATTCAGGACATCAATATAGGCGAAACGCTCTGCTCAACCGACTGCGTAGAGCCGCTTCCCTTTGTAAAAATCGACGAGCCCACCGTTACAATGAACTTTATTGTAAACAACTCTCCCTTTGCAGGCAGAGAGGGCAAGTACGTTACCTCGAGAAATATCCGCGACAGGCTCTTTAAGGAGACCGAGACAAACATCGCGTTAAGGGTTGAGGAGACCGACAGCGCCGACACATTCAAGGTTTCGGGCAGAGGCGAGCTCCACCTTTCAATCCTTATCGAAACAATGCGCAGACAGAATTATGAGTTCCAGGTTTCGCGCCCCGAGGTTATCACAAAGACAATCGACGGCAAGCTTCACGAGCCTATGGAGTTCCTCATTGTCGAGGTTCCCGACAGCTACGTCGGCGCTGTTATGGAAAAGCTCGGCTCGCGTAAGGCAGAGCTTGTAAATATGGGAACGCGCGACGGCGGAGTTACACATATTGAGTTCAGAATTCCGGCGCGCGGACTTATGGGCTACCGCCCCGAGTTCCTTACCGACACCAACGGCAACGGTATTATGAACCATGTTTTTGACGGCTATGAGCCGTGGAAGGGCGAGATTGTAACCCGTCACCAGGGCTCGCTCATCGCCTTTGAAACAGGTGACACCGTAACCTACGGATTGTATGCCGCTCAGGAAAGAGGCAGACTGTTTATCGGCGCAGGCGTTCCCGTTTACGAGGGAATGATTGTCGGCGCAAGTCCCAAGTCTGAGGACATTACCGTTAACGTCTGCAAGAAAAAGCACATCACCAATACCCGTGCCTCGGGTTCAGACGACGCATTAAAGCTCACACCGCCCACGGTTATGTCGCTCGAGCAGTGCCTTGAGTTTATCGCGGACGACGAGCTTGTTGAGGTTACACCCGAAAATATCAGAATGAGAAAGCGTATACTGTCCAAGGAACAGCGTATGAAGCAGGCTTTTCGTAAAAAATGAGTTACGTAATTCTTGATTTGGAGTGGAACGGCGCTTTCAGCAAGTCCGCTCAGAAGTTTGTCAATGAAATAATCGAGTTCGGTGCGGTAAAGCTCGACAAAAAGCTGAATGTTGTCGATACCTTCTCGTCGCTTATCTCGCCCAAAATCGGCAAAAGGCTCTCGGGCAAGGTCAAGCAGCTCACAAAGATAAACTTTGAGGAGCTTGTTGACGGCGGAGTTGATTTTTTCACCGCGGCGGACAGCTTTGCAAAGTTTCTCGGTGACAGCACGCTGATGACCTGGGGAACCTCAGACATTCACGCGCTGATTGAAAACTATCTTTTCTACACAAAGGATTATCACATTCCGTTCTTAAAAAGCTACTGCGACTTGCAGGAGTACTGCCAACGCGCCCTTGACCGCTACGACGCGGCAAATCAAATGGGGCTCGGCGTGTGCGCGGAGCTTTTGGGGATTGAGTTTTCCGAGGACGAGCAGCACAGGGCAGAGGCAGACGCGCTTTTAAGCCGCGAATGTCTTGTTAAGCTGATTGACAAATACCCTGTTTCAAGCTGCGTATTAAAGGCTGACTGCGAGGAATTTTACCGCAGGATGATGTTCAAAAATTACTTCGTTACCGATTTGAACACCCCCGGCATTGATAAGGAAAACTTAAAATTCAACTGCGACCTCTGCGGAAAAAGAGCACGGCGCGTTAAAAAGTGGAAGCTCCACAACAAAAACTTCACCTCGGACTTCTACTGCAAAAGCTGCGACCATAAATTTACCGCGAGGGTGTCGTTTAAGCGCAGGTACGACGGAATAAAGGTCAACCGCCGTATTATAGAGAAAAAGAAAGAACAGCCGGAAGTAGAAAACAAGGCGGCTGTTCAGCAATAAAAGCATAAACCCGGGTTTTACTCGGGTTTTTCTTTAAAAACTCAAAAAACACAAAAATATTTCAAGGTTATTTCATACAGTTTTCACTTTGGGGAATTATTATAATTACAACATCAAAAGACAAGACCGCAACAGCGGCTGCCATAAACGGAGGTAATATCATGACAGATTATAACAACGACAAATTTGACGGTATGAACGAAGTTCAGTCAGAGGAAACTCCTATTACTAATGAAACCCCGTCAGAGGAAAACTTAAATTCAACCGACGTTTCGAGCAACGATATTTACAGTTCGTCGTCGCACGAAGAGCCCGAGGCTCAGGATGAGGGCTCGTACGAGTGGAACGCCGAACCAAAGGAAGAAACAACCGAGTATCATTACTCATATATAAACGGCAACAACAAGGACGCCGAGCATAACCCGAATAATTATAACGACAATTATTCTTCATACGGAACCTCGAACACCTCGCAGTCATATCAGTCCGATTCCTACTCGGACAACGCGAATACTCAGACTGCAAATCAGCAGGCAAATCCGTATTCCTATAACTACTCAAACACTTATAATAATTATTCCTCAGCTCCGAATTACAACAGGCAGCATACTCAAAGCTACAATCAGCCGCCTACAAAAAAGGAGAAGAAGAAAAAGGAAAAGAAGCCCGTTTCACGCGGATTTATCGCGGCAATGCTTGTTATTACGGTGCTCTGTTCAGCGGCACTCGGCTTCGGCGGAGGAATGCTCGCCAAAAATATGAACACCACCACGAACGGTAACGTAACAATCAATCAGGTAAATTCCTCGGGAGTTAAAAACGCAGGCACAACCACCGCCGCAAGCACTTCCGAAATTGTTAAGAAAACCGCCGACAGCGTTGTAGAAATCGCGACCGAGGGCGTTGTAACAGGCAACTTTGCACAGCAGTACGTTACCAAGGGCGCAGGCTCTGGCGTAATTATCTCGGCTGACGGTTATATCGTTACAAACCACCACGTTATCGACAACGCAAAGACCATCAAGGTTACGCTCCGCGACGGTCAGACCACATACGACGCTACCCTTATAGGCAGCGACGAGGACAACGACATCGCGCTTCTTAAGGTAAACGCGGAGGGACTTACCCCGGCAACCTTTGGCGACAGCGCTTCCCTCGCGGTAGGCGACTATGTTGTAGCAATCGGCAATCCGCTCGGAACTCTCGGCGGAACAGTAACCGACGGTATCGTATCAGCTCTTGCAAGAGAAGTTACAATTGAGAACAAGAATATGACCTTGCTCCAGACTAACGCTCAAATCAGCCCCGGCAACTCGGGCGGCGGACTTTTTAACGCAAACGGCGAGCTCGTCGGCATCGTAAACGCCAAGGACAGTGCGACCGAGGTTGAGGGTATCGCATTCGCAATCCCCGTAAACAACGTTATCGACATCATCAAGGACTTGCAGAACTACGGCTACGTTACAGGTAAAATCGACCTCGGAATGGAGTTTGTCGATATCAATTCAAACGACACCGCGTTCTATTACGGAGTTAATCAGCTCGGCTGTTACGTTCTTTCCGTAACAAGCGGCTCTAACGCCGAAAAGGCAGGCTTTAAGCGCGGCGACCTTATCACCGCTGTAAACGGCACTGAAATTTCCCAGTCGTCCGAAATCAGCAAGGCGCTTGAAAATAACAAGGTCGGTGACAAAGTAACCCTGACGGTTTCACGTTCAGGCAGAACAACCGATATTGAGCTTGAGCTCGAGGAGTACGTTCCCTCGGCAAAGCTGAATTCCGACAACAGCCAGAGTCAGCAGCAACAGCAGCAACAAATGCCTCAGGGCGGCTCAGACCTCTGGGATCAGATTTTCGGCTGGTAACCGACCGGTTAAACCAATAATAAGAGATTTACTAATCATTGTTTATTCTCCTTGTTTTTGCGGAGCTGTGTAAAAACAGCTCCGTTTTTTGTTTTATAGGTTGACTTATAATTCTTTTATGGTAAAATAAAAGTATAAAAATGTTTAGGAGGTTTTGTATGGCGGACGAAAAAACAAGAAAAAGCTCATTTTTCAGCAGCAATATTTTTGAGGGATTACTATTTATCCTTTTGGGTGTAGCAATCCTGGTATGGCCTAATCATGCGCTTAAAACGCTCTGCGTTATCGCAGGTATCGCGGTCGGTTTAATGGGAGTACTAAAATTTATATTCTTCATTAAAACCCCGAAAGAGGAACGAAAAATCGGGATGATAATTGTCGGCGTTATCCAGCTCGCCTTCGGAATAGCGCTGATAGCGGCTTCCGAGTTCTTCATCAATCTGTTCTTTGTTATAACGGGACTTATGCTCGTTTACGGAGCGTTTTTGATGTTTTTCAGAGCTGTACAGCTCAGGCGCGTAAAGGGCGTGATGTTTGCGCTCTCGATTATTTTCGGAATAATCTACACAATTTTAGCGGTGATTATTTTTATGAACCCCGAGGGCTTCGCGCAGTTTATAACCCGAATTCAGGGAGTTGCCCTGATTTTTGAGGGCTTAGGCTTGATAATAGTGCTCAGAAATCTAAAGATTTCCTTTGAAATGACAAAAGAGTAGAATGACGGATTCTTCCGTGCAGTAAAAAACGGACTGATTATTCAGTCCGTTTTTGGTTAGTTATTTATACTATTCTCAGATAAAAGACTTTAAAACATATGTCGATGGAAAATTTTGCAGAACAAGGCGGAGGACGCCGCAAGGCTGACGCCTTGCAAGGACGACAACGCAGTTATGCGGAATTTTACACGGCAGATGTTAAAGGATTTTATTAGAGAATAGTATTAATTGTCAACAGCGCCACGCTCTCTACATGCGCTGTTTTTGGGAACATATCCACAGGGGTGACTTCTACGGTTTTGTAGCCGAGGGCGTCAAAGTATTTCAAATCTCTCGCCAAGGTCGCAGGGTCGCAGGAGACGTAAACCACCCTATCGGGCTTCATCTCTGCTATAGTGTTCACAAGCTCCTCGCCGCAGCCCTTGCGCGGAGGATCGACGATAATCACATCGGGTTTAAGTCCGTTTTGTTCAAGCTCTTTAGCGGCATTTGCCGCGTCCGAACAAATAAACTCGGCGTTGGTAATTCCGTTGTTTACGGCGTTTTCACGCGCGTCCTTAACCGCGTCGTCAATAATTTCAACGCCAATCAGCTTTTTGCAGTCCTTCGCCATCGTCAGCCCGATTGTGCCTGTTCCGCAGTAGAGGTCGAGCAAAACCTCGTTTCCGCTGAGATTTGCATACTCCCTTGCCTTGCCGTAGAGCCTTTCAGCCTGTGAGCGGTTGACCTGCCAGAACGAAAACGGCGAAATCTTAAACTTCAAACCGCATAGCTCGTCGGTGATGTAACCGTTGCCGTAGGCTGTGCGGTTTTTCGCGCCTAAGACGACATTTGTATTTTCTCTATTAGAATTAAAAATCACAGTTTTGAGGTTAGAAATTCTCTCCCTGAGCATTTTAACAAGAATATCCTCGCCCTTAATTCCGTTGCCGTTCACAACATAGCAGACTATAAGCTCGTCAGTTTTTTCGCCTATTCGGATGTACAAGTGCCTTAGCCTGCCCTTACCCGTCTGCTCGTCATAAACCGAGGCGTTTGTAAGCTCGATAAACTCCCTTGTAACCTCGATGACTTCGCTGAATATTTTAGGTTGTAGGGAGCAGTCGGAGCAGTTTACAATCCTGTGGCTGTGAAAGGCGTAAAAGCCAATCAGCAAATTGCCGTCTTTGTCCCTGCCGACGGGGAACTGAGCCTTGTTGCGGTAACGCTCCGTCTGGTCGCAGGCGATAATCGGCTTAATATCAGTATTAATTCCGCCGATTCGCCTTACCGCGTCAGCCACCTTCTGGCTTTTTATATCACATTCGGCGGAGTATTTAATGTGTCTCCATACACAGCCGCCGCATTTTGAAAAGCACTCGCAGTCGGGCTCGGTTCTGTCCTTTGACGGAGTTATAATCTCCTCAATCTTGCCGAAGGCGTAGGTCTTTTTGACCTTCAAAATTTTAACCCTCAGAAAATCCCCGACGGCTGAAAGCGGCACAAATACCGCGATACCCTCATCGGTTTTTCCCACACCGCTGCCGTCGGCGGTGGCAGAGGTGATATTCAGTTCTATAATATCGTTTTTCTTCAACATAATATCCCTGCAAACTTAATAAACTTATAATATTATCTTACCATTTTTACGCTTATTTGGCAACATTTTAAGAAAATTGTATTTAGGTATTTATTTTTTCTGAAAAATAGCTTATAATTAAAGTTAATGTAAATAGCACAAAACATTCTGAACGGAGTTGTACTTATGGATTACGATAAATTACTTAATGAGATAAAGCGAATTCATTTTATCGGTATCGGCGGCAGCGGAATGTGCCCGATTGCCGAGATTATGATGAGCGAGGGCTTTGAGATTTCGGGTTCTGATATGAACGAGGGCGAAACGTTTGACAAAATGAAGGGCTATGGAATTCCCGTTTATATGGGACACGCGGCGGAGAATATCAAGGGCGCGGAGCTTGTTGTATATTCCGCGGCGGTTAAAGAGACCAACCCCGAGCGCAAGGCGGCTGTGGAGCAGGGAATTCCCTGCATTGAGCGCAGCGTAATGCTCGGAGTTGTGTGCAGAAGATACAAGCGTTCAATCGCCGTTTCGGGCACTCACGGCAAGACCTCAACCACCGCTATGCTCTCGCAAATTTTAATCGGCAGCGGCTTTGACCCGTCCGCGATTATCGGCGGAAAGCTTCCGTTCATCGGCGGCAACAGCTACGTAGGTCAGAGCGACATCATCGTCTGCGAGGCGTGCGAGTACGTTGACACCTTCCTGCAGCTAAATCCGTTTATCTCTATTATCCTCAATATCGACGCGGATCACCTCGACTATTTTAAGAACCTCGACAACATCAAAAAGTCGTTCAACCAGTTCTCCAAGCAGACAACAGGTCTGCTCGTTATCAACGGCGACGACCAAAACACCCTCGACGCGGTTAAGGACGTTGACATAGAAAAAATCACCTTCGGCTTCGGCGAGAATTGCGATTACCGCGCGGTTAACATAAGCGCCGACAAGGGCGTTCACGAGCAGTACGACCTGCTCTATAAGGGCGAAAAGCTCACGAGCGTAAAGCTGATTGTGCCCGGCAGACACAATATTTATAATTCCCTCGCGGCGGCGGCGACGGCTCATTATCTCGGCGCAACCCCGAACGAAATTTCCGAAAATCTGCACAAGTTCGGCGGAGTTCACAGACGTTTCGAAATTCTCGGAACTCCCTGCGGAATCACCGTTGCGGACGACTTTGCTCACCATCCCACCGAGCTCACGGCAACGCTCAACGCCGCAATGCAGATGGGCTTTAACAAGGTTTGGGCGGTGTTCCAGCCGCATACCTTCTCAAGAACCGCAATGCTCCTTGACGACTTTGCCGAGGCGCTCAAAATCCCCGACGTTGCAATTGTGTCCGAGATTTTGCCGGTAAGAGAGACCAACACATATAACATCTACGCCACAGACCTGACGGCGAAAATCCCCGGCAGCGTTTACCGCAAGACCTTTGAGGAGATTACCGACTACGTGTGCCAAAACGCCAAGGAGGGCGACCTTATCCTCACAATGGGCGGCGGCAACGTCTATATGTGCGCGAATATGATTAATAAACAGCTAAAGTTTATGGAAGAAAATAACTGATAAAAACGGTTCTAATCTCAACTGAGGTTAGAACCGTAACTTTTTATTCCTTAACAACTCTTTTTGTTTTCCACTTTCCGCTTTTCCAGCGCAAAATCATCATAACGCCGCGGATACATTCGTCGGCGGCAAGGGCAATCCACAAGCCGTAAATTCCCATACCGAACACAACCGCTAAAAGGTACGAGCCCAAAACGCTTATCAGCCAGTTTGAGAAAATCGCGCAGAAGGTGGGGAAGTACACGTCCCCCGAGCCTCGCAGACAGGCAATCAAAACAATGTTTGTCGTCCTGCCGAACTCCAGTACGGTGTTAATCAAAAGAATATTCGCGCCCATCGTTATAACCGCCTCGTCCGCGGTGAAAATCCCCATTAGCTGAGATCTTAAAATCACGCCGATTACGCAAATTCCTGCCGCAATCGCGAGCGCGAAGGAGTACGAGCGAAAGCCCTGACGGTATGCTTCTTCCGTTTTTTTCGCGCCGACCAAATGCCCTGTGATAATCTGAGAAGCCTGGGCAATCGCCACCGCGAAAAGATAGAAAAACATGGTTATATTTTGAACGTAGGTTTTTGTGATAAGCTCAGCTTCCGTCAGGAAGTTGAGCACCAGCGACGTAATCACAAGCTGCGAGAGGTTGTACAAAAAAGTCTCCAGCGCCGACGGTATGCCGATTTTGAAAATGTCCTTCAAATCGCCCTTGGGGAACGGCTTTAACAGCTTGAAAATCGAGGGCTTTTCAACCTTGGTAAAAAGTACAATGCCGAGCACAATCATTCCGGCAATACGGCTGAATGTCGTGGCAATCGCAACGCCCGTAACGCCGAGCTTCGGAAATCCCAGCAGCCCGAGTACAAACAGCACGTCAAGTCCGGTGTTGACGATGTTCATTCCAACCGTGACGTACATCGTGATTTTTGTCAGTCCGTGGTTGCGGATAATAACGGAAGCGTTGCTCAGCACCGCCTGCAAAAATATAAATCCGCCGACGATTGAAAGGTACTGCCCCGAAAGCTCAAGCAATTGTCCCTTAGCGCCGATAAAGCTTAGAATTTGCCTGTTGAACAGCACAAGCCCAAGGCTTATCACAATTCCGAATATAAAGTTAATTGTAAGCGAGAGTGCCGCAATCCGCGAGGCGTTCTCGCGTTTTTCAGCGCCCAAATACTGCGAAATCAGCACCGCGCTCGCGCCTGAGATAACCGTAAAAACTATCGTTACAATCGACACCGCCTGATTAGCCGTGCCAACTGCCGAAGCCGCCAAGTCGTCGTAACGGCTCAGCACAAAAACATCGACAAAGCCAAGCAGCATAAACAGCGCGGTTTCGATAAATATAGGCCATGCAAGGTTAAACAGCTTTAACTGATTCATAAAATCACCTGCCTTAGTTCATTATACAAAAAGAATTTGCAGAATTCAATTTATAAAAGCAATTTTATGTTCGTGAATGTCGATAATTTGATATTTATTTAACTTGACTGCACACCCTTTGGAGTTATATAATATATTCGTATAGATATATCTTGTGATTTATGGAAGTGATAAAATGAAGTATCATAAGCTGGTAGAAAACGCCGTAAAGCCCGAGGGCTTTTGGGGCAAGTTGATGATTCGTTCAATGAACAAGGGGCACTCCGACCTTACCGACTGGGCGTTGTGCCATATTGATATTAAATCCGGAGATTACGTGTGTGATATTGGCTGCGGCGGCGGAAAAACCGTCGGTAAGCTTGCGAATATGGTAGGCTCAGGCAAGGTTTACGGCATTGATTACTCGGATTTATGCATAAAAAAGGCAGAAAAGCTAAATCATAAAAATGTGCTCTGCGGCAAGGTTAAGTTCTCGCAGGCATCTGTTTCGGCACTGCCGTTTGAGGACAGCAAGTTTGATTACGTAACCGCCGTAGAAACCTACTATTTTTGGCCTGACAAGCTAAACGACCTAAAGGAGGTTTTCAGGGTTCTCAAGCCCGGCGGAAAGCTCTTGCTCGTCTTTGAAATGTTAAAGGACGAAAAAGATCCCGATAAGTGGAAAAAGGTCGAGGAGAGGCTCGGTATTGAAGCAGTATCGCGCGAGGGCATTTACGAAATGCTCGACAGAGCAGGATATCTCAATATCCGCACCTATGTAAAATCCGGCACGACGTGGCTTTGCGCCGTTGCCGAAAAGGAGTAATTGATGAAAGCTTTAATAACAGGAGCAAGCTCGGGAATAGGCAGGGAATTTGCCCTGTATCTCGCTGAGCTCGGCTACGATTTGATAATCTGCTCGCGCAGTACCGACAAGCTTAACGCCCTTAAGGACGAGATTAAAAACGTCAGCGTGCGAGTAATTACAATTGACCTTTCGCGCGAATCCGACGCTTTTGATTTGTACGAGCACCTAAAGGAAGAAGATATCGACGTGCTCATCAACAACGCAGGCTTCGGAGCGTTCGGCAAGTTCCTCAACGTTCCGCTCGAGCGCGAGGTCGAGCTTATCCACACCAACGTAAGCTCGGTTCATATCCTCACAAAGTGCTTTTTGAAGGATATGCAGAGCAAAAACAGCGGACTTATCCTAAACGTCGGCTCAATGGCAGGCTTTTCCGCAGGGCCGAAGCTGTCGAGCTACTACGCGTCCAAAAACTACGTTGTCCGCCTTACCCAGGCAATCAACGAGGAGCTCAGGCGCGACGGCAGTAAGGTGAAAATTTCCGTACTCTGTCCCGGACCGGTCGAGACGAACTTCAACAACGTCGCGAACGTCCGCTTTACCACCAAGGGGCTAAACGCGCGTGACGTTGCGCGTTATGCCTTTGACAAGGCAAGACAGGGCAAAATAATTATTATCCCCGGATTTTTGATGAAAACCGTCAAGTTTTTCGAGCATTTCCTGCCCGAAAACTTGCTGACGAGGATTTCCTACAACGTGCAGTCGAAAAAAGAGGGTAAATAATTTCGATGTACAAAAAGGTAAAGAAGTTTTTCGGAGCAATCTCGCCGTTTCTCAAAAAGATTGAGGACGACAATATTTTTGCAATCTCAGGCCAATCCGCATTCTTTTTGCTGTTGGCCTTAATTCCGTTTGCGATGTTCGCGGTATCAATTCTGCAAAACCTGAATATTCCCGTGAGCAAGTTCGACCGCTTTTTCAGGATTATTTTTAACGACGCGGTGTCGGCGCAAATTTCAAACTTCCTAGGCAACGTAAACAAGGGCTCGGTGAGCGTGCCGTTGATTACAATGTTCTTTACGCTGTGGTCGGCGGCGCAGGGCGTTCACGCTATAACAAGCGGACTTAACCGTATTCATCATACATACGAAAACCGCAACTGGTTCTTGGTGCGGTTCAGGGCGATGTTCTACACGGTTGTGTTTGTGTTTATCCTGTTTGCCACAGCCTTTGTAATCGTGCTTGGCTCGTCAATCCAAAACGCCATAGCTCAGCACGTGCCCGAGCTTCCGAATATTGTCGCGGTGTTATACAGGTTCAGGTTTATAATAATCTTTGTTTATCTGGTCTTTTTGTTTTCATTTATCTACCGCAACCTTCCGAACCTCACGCACGAAACCCGCGCGGAATATAAGTTAATATATCAGCTTCCGGGCTCATTGCTGTGCGCCACGGCGTGGATATTGCTCTCGTGGGGAATTTCAATTTACGTGGGCGATTTCAACGGCTTTTCAATTTACGGCAGTCTTTCAAAGGCCGCGGTAATGATGGTGTGGCTGTACTTTTGTATTTTGTTTTTGATGTTCGGAGCGGAAATCAACTGCCACTACCATGTTCAGATTAAGCATTTTATAGATAATAAAATTCTCAGAAAGAATAAAAGGAAGAAACGTTAGGGTATCGGAGTAATTCAAAGGAGAGATAGTATGATAAAAACCTTAGCTGTACATATTAAGGGGTATATCAAAGAGTCGGTGATGACGCCGCTGTTTATGATTCTCGAAGTCGTAATGGAAACCATAATCCCCATGCTTATGGCGACTATGATTGACGACGGCGTGTCAAAGGGCAACTTAAACCACGTTGTCACCACAGGGTTGATAATGATACTCTGCGCGCTTGTGGCGTTATTTGCAGGCTATATGGGCGGAGTGTACGGAGCAAAGGCTTCCGCAGGCTTTGCAAAGAACCTCAGGGAAGCTATGTTTATAAATATCCAGAGCTTTTCGTTCGCGAATATTGACAAATATTCCACCGCAGGTCTTGTTACCAGAATGACAACCGACGTCACCAACCTGCAAAACGCCTACCAGATGATTTTGCGCATCTGCTTCAGAGCGCCAATAAACCTCATCGCGGCTATGACAATGACAATGCTGATTAACGCAAAGCTTGCGACGGTTTACCTTGTGGCAATCGCGTTTTTGGCGGTTGTGCTTATCTTTATAATCAGCAAGACCTATAAGCTGTTCTCCGAGGTTTTCGAGCGTTACGACGACCTCAACGCTTCCGTTCAGGAGAACGTATCATCAATCCGCGTGGTAAAGGCTTATGTCCGCGAGGATTACGAGGTTAAAAAGTTCAACAAAGCGACCTATATGCTCTACAAGCTCTTTGTTAAGGCGGAGAATATGATGGTATCGGTATCTCCGCTTATGATGCTGACAATCTACGGCTCAATGATAGCGATTAGCTGGTTCGGCGCGAATATGATAGTCGGCAGCGAGCTTACCACAGGCGAGCTGACAAGTATGCTGACCTTCTGTATGCAAATTCTTATGAGCCTTATGATGCTCGCGCTGATTTTTGTAATGCTCACAATGAGTATGGCAAGCGCAAAGCGTATCGCAGGCGTGCTTGATGAAGAAACAACGCTTAAAAATCCCGAAAATCCCGACTTCAATGTTCCCGACGGCAGCATTGATTTTGAAAATGTGTTTTTTAGCTACAGCGAAAAAAGCGAACGTCCCGTACTGAACAATATTAACCTAAGAATAAAATCAGGCGAGACAATAGGAATTATCGGCGGAACAGGCAGCTCAAAAACCAGCCTTGTCAACCTTATCGGCAGACTTTACGAAGTAAATTCCGGCTCGGTCAAGGTAGGTGGTAAGGATGTCCGCACATACGACCTCGAAACTTTACGCGATAAAGTATCAGTAGTTTTGCAGAAAAACGTGCTGTTCAGCGGTACAATCCTCGACAACCTCCGCTGGGGTAATGAAAATGCAACCGAGGAGGAGTGCATAAACGCCTGCAAGCTTGCCTGCGCAGACGATTTTATTCAGATCTTCCCCGACAAATACAACACCAAAATCGAGCAGGGCGGTACTAACGTATCGGGCGGACAAAAGCAGAGACTGTGCATAGCCAGAGCGCTGCTCAAAAAGCCGAAAATCCTTATTCTCGACGACTCCACCAGCGCGGTTGATACCGCGACCGACGCCAAAATCCGCAGGGCATTTGCCGAGGAAATTCCCGACACCACCAAGCTCATTATCTCTCAGCGCGTTTCGAGCGTAGAGAACGCCGACCGTATTGTTGTAATGGACAACGGCGAGATTAACGCCGTCGGCACTCACGACGAGCTTATGGACTCCTGCGAAATCTATAAAGAAATCTACGTTGCCCAGACCGTCGGCAACGGCGATTTTGACAAGAAAGGGGAGATGTAGTATGCCGGCACTGCGCGGAAGAAAAAATATGCAGCCCAAACCGAAGGTTAAAAATCCGATGAAAACGCTCAAAAGGCTGCTCGGAATTATTTTCAAAAGATACAAGCTTCACCTTTCAATTGTGTTCGTCTGTATTATTGTCAGCGTGCTCGCGAACGTTCAGGGCACAATGTTTATCCAAAAGCTGATTGACGACTACATCACTCCGATGGTGCAGAGCGTTTCGGCTGGCAATCCTGCCGACTTTACACCGCTGTTGATGGCAATTTCTCGCGTAGCGCTGTTCTATTTAATCGGAGCGGCGGCGCAGTTCGCCTACTCAAAAATTATGGTTTACGTAACCCAGGGCACAATGCGCGACCTTCGCTGCCGTATTTTTGAGCATATGGAAAGCCTGCCGATTAAGTATTTCGACACCCATCCCCACGGCGACATTATGAGCGTATATACAAACGACGTTGATACTCTCAGACAGATGATAAGCCAGAGTATGCCGCAGATGTTCTCCAGCGCAATCACAATCGTATCCGTGCTCGTCAGTATGATAATGCTCAGTATTCCGCTGACAGCTCTTTCAATCGGTATGGTCGGCGTGATGATGCTCGCGACAAAGACAATCGCCTCAAAAAGCGGTAAGTACTTCTTGGCGCAGCAGCAGGACCTCGGTAAGGAAAACGGCTATATCGAGGAAATGATGAACGGCCAGAAGGTTGTAAAGGTATTTAATCACGAGAAAAAGAGCGTTGAGGAGTTTAAGGAGCTCAACGAACAGCTTTTTAACAGCGCCTACAACGCCAATAAATTCGCCAATATCCTTATGCCTGTAAACGCGCAGCTCGGCAATGTAAGCTACGTTTTGTGCGCAATCGCAGGCTGCGTGCTGTTCCTCGTTTCGGGCGGAGCATGGATAACCCTCGGTAGAATAGTCAGCTTTTTGTCCTTTAACAAGAGCTTTTCACAGCCGATTAACCAGCTCAGCCAGCAGATTAACAGCATTGTAATGGCACTTGCAGGCGCGGAGAGAGTTTTTGAACTCCTCGACGAGCCGAGCGAGTCCGACGACGGCTACGTTACCCTTGTCAACGCCGTTAATAAGGACGGCGAGCTTACCGAGAGCGAGACTCGCACAGGTCTTTGGGCGTGGAAGCACGTTCATCAGGCGACAGGCGAGGTCGAGTACAAGCCGCTCGAGGGTGACCTCGTTATGGATGACGTTGATTTCGGATATACCGACGACAAAATGGTGCTCCATAACGTCAGCATTTACGCAAAGCCCGGTCAAAAAATCGCCTTTGTAGGCTCGACCGGCGCCGGTAAAACCACAATTACCAACCTGATTAACCGCTTTTACGATATTCAGGACGGCAAAATCCGCTATGACGGAATCAATATCAACAAAATCAAGAAGGCTGACCTGCGCCGTTCGCTCGGCATAGTCTTGCAGGAGACCGACCTTTTCAGCGATACAATTATGGAGAATATCCGCTACGGCAGGCTTGACGCTACCGATGAGGAAGTTATCAGCGCGGCTAAGCTCGCTAACGCCGACAGCTTTATTCGCCAGCTTCCGAACGGTTATCAGACGGTTATCAAGGCTGACGGCGGAAATCTCAGCCAAGGTCAGCGGCAAATGCTCGCAATTGCAAGAGCTGCCGTTGCAGATCCGCCTGCGCTCATTCTCGACGAGGCGACAAGCTCAATTGATACACGTACCGAAAAAATGGTGCAGGAGAGTATGGATAAGCTGATGAAGGGCAGGACGACGTTCGTAATCGCCCACAGACTGTCCACCGTCAAGAACTCTGACTGCATTATCGTATTGGAGCAGGGCAGAATTATTGAACGCGGTACTCACGACCAGCTTCTTGAGCAAAAGGGCAAGTATTATCAGCTTTACACAGGTAAGGCTTCTTAAAAAGAACAGGAGGATGACAGGATTGAAAATTAAAAGACTAATCTGCGCTGTAGCGTTGTGCTTGGCGGCGATTTTCACCCTGTCATCCTGCGACAGCTTATTTATCTTTGATATCCCGAGGCTGTATTACCCAAACGGCAAAACGCTTGTCTCGCATTACCTTGATGTAGGGCAGGGGGATTCGATTTTCATCGAGCTTCCAAACGGCGAGACTATGCTGATTGACTCGGGAGAGAACTACCACGGCGCGTCAATAATAAAGTATATCGAGGACTGCGGTCGCGATAAAATCGACTACCTTGTCGGCACGCACCCTCATTCCGACCATATCGGCTCGATGGCGTATATAGTTAGGAATTTTGACATCGGCTCGGTTTATCTCCCGAACGCGAGTACAAATACATATACCTATGAAAAGCTCCTCGAAGCTGTCAAGAAAAAGAAGATGAAGGTCAAAAACGGCAAGGCAGGCGTGAATATCCTCAGCGATGAGGAGAATTCGCTGTATGTCAATATCATAGCGCCGGTCGATACCGACGTAAAGAACCTCAACAACACCTCAATAATCATCAAGATTGAGTACGGCGAAACGAGCTTTCTATATACCGGCGACGCCGAGACAGGCGAGCTAAAAACCGTAACCGCAGATGTGTCAGCCGATGTTCTTAAGGTAGGCCACCACGGAAGCGACACGTCGTCTCCGCAGAGCTTTATAGACGCGGTTAATCCGAAAATCGCGGTAATATCCGTAGGAGAGGATAACGACTACGGACATCCGAGTACAAAAACGCTCAAAAGGCTCGAAAACAAGGGCTCTGAAATCTACCGCACAGACGAATTGCAGACAATCGCCGTCACCTCCGACGGAATAAATCTCGACGTTAAATCGGGCTTCAGGACAATGGAAAGAGAATAAATATGAAAAGATTTACCGTAGACAGAATTGAAAACGGCAGAGCTGTGCTCGAGTGCGAAAACGGCGACTTCGTAAGCCTCGACGTAAAATCCCTGCCAAAGAATATCAAGGACGGCGACGTGCTGAATTTTGAACACGGAAGTTGCTTTTTCAACGCCGAGGAAACCGAGCGCCGAAGCAGAAAAATAAAAAAGCTTATGCAGGCACTGTTTGAGGAAGAATAAAAGTTATAAAATTTTTCTTGCTAATTCTATTGACAATTATCCCCGACTGTGATATAATATCGACTGTTGAGCAAAAAAGCTCTTAATAATCGCGAGTGTGCTGGAATAGGCAGACAGGCACGTTTGAGGGGCGTGTGTCTTTGACGTACGGGTTCAAGTCCCGTCACTCGCACCAAAACAAAAAGGACTTCTTCGGAAGTCCTTTTTTTGTTTTGGATTGCGAGTAGGGACTTGAAGGCGACTGTGCCGACCGAAGGGAGGCAAAAACGTCACGGTGTGACGTTTTTAAGGAGAGAGTTACACCAACCTTTACTTTTCAACACGCCGCAACAAACGAGCTGAACCTATACTATAAGCCGAAGCAGTCACTCGTACCAATAGGCGAGTAGGGACTTGAAGGCGACTGTGCCGACCGAAGGGAGGCAAAAACGTCACGGTGTGACGTTTTTAAGGAGAGAGTTTCACCAACCTTTACTTTTCAACACGCCGCAACAAACGAGCTGAACCTATACTATAAGCCGAAGTAGTCACTCGCACCAAAACAAAAAGGACTTCTTCGGAAGTCCTTTTTTGTTTTGGATTGCGAGTAGGGACTTGAAGGCGACTGTGCCGACCGAAGGGAGGCAAAAACGTCACGGTGTGACGTTTTTAAGGAGTGAGTTACACCAACCTTTACTTTTCAACACGCCGCAACAAACGAGCTGAACCTATACTATAAGCCGAAGCAGTCAATCGCACTTTATTATTTAGCATAAATTGGCAGCTTTTGCTTAAGTATTGACATTTTTACTGTTTTGTTGTAATATATACTAAATATGTAAACACATTTCTGATTAATTGGTGCAAATAATGATATTACGGCTTAGTGCTGTATTAATCGGTATTTGTACTTAGATATTTATGTTTTTTATAGGTGAAAGATTTGTCTAAGCTTAATTTGATACTTGTGGCTATTCTTGTTGCTGTTGTTTTATGTTTTTCGGCGTGCGGCGGTAACAAAGACGTTCAATCAAGCAATTCGCAGAGCAGCACAGAGCAACCGGTATCCAAATCACAGACAACGGTTTCATCAACAGGCGCTTCTTCCGCTGAGAGTAAATCGGAAAATTCTGTAAATAAAGAATCAAATAATAACTCTAAAAACGATTCCAATTCAAATCAAAATAACGCAGGCGGCAGTAAATCCGCCAACGGAGATGGCAGCAGCGCTTCACAGATAAATGGCGCAAGCTCGTCTGCTCAGAAAAACGCTGAAAATAACTCACAAGAGAGCGTTAAGCAGGGAACAGAGAGCAAAACAAGTCAGAAGGAGAACAGCAATAGTTCAAAATCCGGCTCTTCTAATCAGGATTCTGCCGCAAAGTCCGGTTCGGGATACAGAGATAACGCAGAGGTGAATATCGATGACCTTTAAAATACGCAAAATCACATTGGCATTGATTAGCGCCGCAGCTTTGTTTTTATTCGGTACTGTTACCGTTTTTGCAGGAAATACGCTTGCGGAAAGCAACAGTAATTCCGAAGGATACATACTCGGTGACGCTAACGGCGACGGTTATGTTACAATTAGCGACGTAACAAGTATTCAGATGTTTCTTGTTGAGCTTCCCGTGGGGGATGATTTTTCGGAATATGCCGCAGATGTTGACGGTGACGGTGAAATTAAGCTTGAAGACGCTGTGACTATTCAAAAATGGGTAGCTGAGATTGAATTACCGTATTCAATCGGAGAATTCTTTGAGTTTCCGGTTGCGACTACTGCTCAACCTACCACCGAAGCGCCCACACAACCACCGACAGATGACGACGGATGGGGACGTATTATTTTTCAACCATAAGATTTGGGAGTGTAATTAATGAAATCTGTTTATAATCGTGAGGATTCAACAATTACATAATTTGATAAAGAAGATGTTATTACCACATCAGAAGTAACGCCCGATCCTGTTAGTCCTGAAGCATTACTTGAAAACTCTTATGTTGCAAACCGGAGTCTGAAAAATCCCGGTAATTGGTTCTAATATAAGGACGTGTATTGATGTCCTTGCTTTGATGCGGCTGTGTTTGCGTTGCAGGCAAACACAGCTATACGTTTTTTTGGAGGATAATATCAAACAGACGTTTTCGCTGAAAAAATTGATTACTGTACTAACGGGATTAATGTTTGCGGTATATGCGGCGTATAATGTTTTTGTTATAATCAGAGGACGAAGCTATCTGCCTGCAATCGGTCTTGTAATTCTTGCAGCCGTGGCGGTGTTGTTCGCAATCCTTTCCGCCTATTTGTTTACGTCGCTGATTGTGTCCGACGATATCCGCTTTTTAATGCTCAGAAGCACAATGTTTATTGTATCTCTGTTCTTTATATTTGTGCTAAAGCTCCGTATGGTAGTGAAGGTTATTGATTTTTTGACGTTTCACACCACGAAACTATTTTGTACGGCTGCGCGTACTTTTTTACGCTTGCGGCTATGGTAATATTGTTCCTATACTACACATTCTTTCTCAGAAGGCTTCCGCTCTTTCCGAGGGCAGTTGTTTTTCTTCCGTTAATTGCTTTGATTTTATTTGCACTTAGTTTGATTATTGAGATTATACTTTTCTTAGCATACGGAATGTTGTTGGAGGACAGCGTACTGAGAACAGTGGTAATCCGTCCGGTGTTCTATCTCGGATTTATCGGCTTGTCGGCTCACTTCCTGTTTCCTCCCGAAATTGTAGACGAATAAAAAATTAATATAGGTGATAAAATGAAACTCAACGATGAATTTTTAGTTCATAAAATCAGCGGTGAAACCCTTTTGGTGCCGACAGCTCAGGCGCCGTTTCACGGCTTGGGACAGGGCAACAATACCGCCTATGTTATTTTGGACTGTCTGAAAAACGATACTACCGAGGAAAAAATTGTCGACGCGCTTGCCGAAAAATACGACGGCAGCCGCGACGAAATGGCAGAGGACGTCCGCTCGGTAATTTCTAAACTAAGGAAAATCGGAGCAATAGTCGAATAAATAATCAATTGCTTTTTGGCAAAAACAGGACTACTTGATATGGCAGATTATTCTAAAACAGCTGAAACGCTTATTTATCTTATCTCTTGCGCGGTAAATAAAAAGAAATGTGAGCTTAAGCCCGGTGAAATTGATTTTGACGGGCTTTATTTGCTTGCGAAAAGACACTTTTTATGCGCGGCTGTTTCGTTTGCACTCGAAAGCGCAGGAATAGAGGAGCGCCGTTTTACTCAGGCAAGGCTTAAATCAATGCGCAAGCTCGGGCTGTTTGACATTGAACGCGGCAAAATCTGCGAAAAATTAAACGAAGCAGGCATTTGGTATTTGCCGCTCAAAGGGATTGTTATAAAGGACTTTTACCCTGAATTCGGAATGCGCGAAATGTCCGACAACGATATTCTCTGCGACGCCTCAAAAATGGCGCAGGTCAGGGAGATTATGGAAGCGTTTGGCTACGAATGTGAAGAATACCGCTTAACTAATCACGATAATTATAAAAAACTGCCTACGCTTGAATTTGAAATGCACCGTTTGCTCTTTGAAAAGGACGCAGTTCCCGAATTTGACGCTTACTATGAGAATATTATTGAAAAAGCGGTGTGCAAAGAAAACTGCGAATACGCATTAACCGACGAGGATTTTTACATCTATATTTTAGCGCATACATATAAACATTTTACCTACAGCGGCACAGGACTTCGCCCTTTGCTTGATATCTATGTATATCTGAAATCGCATACCGAGCTTGATTTTGACTATATCCGCCGTGAGCTTGAGATACTCAAAATCGAAAAATTTGAACGCAAATGCCGTGAGCTATCATTAAAACTATTCGGTTTTCAACCGCTCAGCGGCGAGGATACCGAGCTGCTCTCGGAGTTTTTGTATTCATCTCTTTACGGCTCGGTCGCTCAGGGGGAGTATAACGGCTTAACCCGAAGTCTTGACGGCAAAGACACAAAAGGCGCAAAGACCAAGTACCTGCTCGACAGAACCTTTATAAGCGGCAAGGCGCTTGAAAAACAGTATCCGTTTTTTGCGCGTCACAAGCTTCTGCTTCCGGCGTTGTATATATACCGTCCGGTTAAGGGTATAATTAAACGTCCCAAGTATATTCTGCGCGAAGTTAAGAAAGTAATAAAATACAAGTCACCGAAAAATAGATTGTAAAAAATCAATATTTATCTGTTTATCTACTGATAATCTGCAAAAAAATTAAAGAAATTTGTCGAATTTACCAACAAATCTATTGACTTATTTGAAATTGATTGATATGATAATATATGTAATATGTATAAAGCCGAAAGTCGGCGGTGTGTGTATTATACAATTTTTTACCGGAGAGGTGTATTTATGAACGTACTATTCATCATTTTAGGTATCTTAATGGTAATTGGCGGATTTTCATGTATGTTTACTCCCGTACTTACCTTTATGAGCACCGGCTATTTCCTTATCATCATGGTTACCGTTTACGGTGTATTCGGCATCATTAACGCAATCAGATTTAAGAGATTCGGAATTGGCTTTGTATTCAGCATTTTGAGTGTATTGCTCGGTATCGCTTCTTTCTGCGTACCCAATATGTTCCTGCTCGCAAGCGGTGTTATGCTTTACATCGTTGCAGGTTGGTTTGTTGTTATGGGTATTGTTGATATCTATACTTCAATCGCAATCACAAGAAAAGCGATCCCCACAGGACTTTGGATTTTACAGCTAATCCTCGGAATTATCGCAGTCCTGATTGGTATTTACTCATTCTTCCGTCCTGCTGCTCTTGCAATTACAGAGGGCGTACTGATTGGTATCTTCTTCATTGAGACAGGTCTCTCAATGATGTTCCTGCCCGCAATCAGAAGAAATTAATAATTCTTAGCTTTAACGCGCGGCGGCTCCGGCTGCCGCGTAATTTTTTTGCCTATAAAAACGGGCAGGAGCGTAATACTAATACCTAATAAAAAGTAGACAATCTTTGCGGACTATTTTCCGCAATACTGCGTTGTCGTCCTTGCAAGGCGCCAGCCTTGCGGCGTCCTCCGCCTTGTCTTGCGAAAAATATCTTCGCAAAATATAAGTCTACTTTCTATCAGGAATTAGTATAAATATAAAAATCACGCAGACTATTAAGCCTGCGTGTTGTTTTGTTTATTTGATTTTTGTTTTTGTTTAATGGGGATTTGAACCAGAATAATAGCCGCGAACATCACCGCGCAGCCTATCAGCTCGCGCACGCTCATTTGCTCGTTCAGGAACACCGCGCCTGCAATTACGGCAAATACCGATTCAAGGCTCATCAGCAGCGAGGCGACCGTCGGGTCGGTAAACCTCTGCGCGACGATTTGTAGTGTGTAGCCGACTCCGCCCGAAATTATTCCGCAGTAGAGAATCGGTACAGCCGCCGAGATAATTTTATCAACACTCGGTGCTTCCATAATAAACGCCGCTATCCACGACACAGCCGCCGCGGTGACAAACTGCATTGCCGACAGCTTAACAGGGTTGCATTTTTCAACAAAACGGTCGCAGCACAGGATGTGTCCGCTGAACATAAACGCGCAAATTACAACGTAGGTATCGCCCTGCGAAAGGCTGAAACCGCCGTTCATACACAGCAGGTACATTCCGAAAATGCCCATAAGCACGGCAATCCACACCGTAAACGGACTGCGCTTTCTGAATATTATAAGGTTTAGTATGGGGACAATCAGCATATACAGCGCGGTGATGAACCCTGCCTTGCCTGCGGTGGTATAAACCAGTCCGATTTGCTGAAATATACTTCCCGCGGCGAGGAATATTCCGCAGAGTATTCCGCCGATTACCGTGTTTTTACGCCTTGCTTTTTTTATTTCCTCACTGTAGGAGGGAGCAGAGTCCTTAAAAAACAGCGACACAATGCCTATCGCGGCAGCCGCCAAGGTCATTCTTGACGCGCTGAAAGTGAGCGGTTCAATCTGCTCCATTCCCGTCCGCTGAAAAACAAACGCCGTACCCCAAATAACTGCTGTCAAAACCAGCAGTAAGCTTCCGAGTAATTTTTTCTTATCCATTTTTTTATTATACCATGGCTGCCAAAATATGTCTATCTGTTTTTATTTTAGCCGATTATTAAGGCTGATTGGTGATTTTATTAAAAAATGTATCAATTTATTTAAAAAGGTTGTTTTTATTCACAATATTTGTTATATTATAATAGTAAGAAAATTGTTTTTATAAGAGGAGGAATGTAGTATATGGAAACAATGTATATTTTCGTCGGTGTAATTGCGCTTGTCTGCGTTCTCGGATTTTTCAATGAGAAGGTTACAAAGCTCACCTACGAAATAGCTCTTATGCTGTTTGCGACGATACTCGGCGTGCTTGTGCTGGTAGGCACAATCGTGTTCAGCGACACACCTGTCGGAAACATTATGAAAGAAGTACAGAGTTTCGACATCCATGATTTTCTTATGCACGGAGTGCTGTGCTTTATGCTGTTTGCCGGCTCATGTAATATGAAGCTTAAGGACTTCAAGGAAATGGCAAGACAGGTAACGGTGCTCTCGCTCGTGTGCACCCTGCTCGGAGCTGGTTTTTACGGACTGCTCATCTACGGCGCAAGTATGATTTTCAACTTAAATCTCTCACTGCCCGTATGTCTTATGTTCGGCAGCATTATCGCGCCGACCGATCCGATCGCGGCTACGGGAATTTTGAGCAAGTTCGGTCTGCCGAAGAAAACTTCGTTCCTTATTCAGGGCGAGTCGCTCTTTAACGACGGTATCGGCGTTGCGCTGTTCGTATGCTTCTCAGGTATGGTTAAAGCCTCGGGTTCATCGGACCAGAGCTTCCTCGGCGTAATGTTCAGAGAGGTAATCGGCGCTGTTGTTGTAGGTATTGTTGTAACGGTAGTCTGCTTCCTGATGTATCGCTTCAGCAAGCATAAATTCCTCAAAATCTTCATCAGCCTGCTCACCGTTTCGCTCGCTTATTCACTCTGCGAGGTGTTCCACTTCTCGGGCGCTATTGCGTCGGTAATCTGCGGAATTCTGTTCTCAGAGCTCCGTTCAAGATTTTGCGAGAACGAGGAAAAGGAACACGCGGAAATTTTCGATTCGTTTTGGGAAACCCTCGACGTTTTCCTCAACTCACTGCTTTATATCCTGCTCGGTCTGTCGTTTATAAGCATTCTGAGAATGGAGCACGTACTCCTGCTCTCGGCTATCGCGATTATCGCAAACCTGATTTCACGTTCAAGCAGTCTTGCGATTTCCTCGCTGTTTATGGGTAAAATCCCCGACAACTTCACCCGCGGCGGCTTTATAACGCTGTTCACGTGGGGAGGACTGCGAGGCGGACTTTCGGTAGCGCTTGCGATGAGCACAAAGGATATGGTGCCTGAGAACATTTACTTTATCATTCTCGGCTGTACCTACGCTGTAGTATTCTTCACAACGGTAATTCAGGGACTTACCATGAAGCCCGTTTATAAGAGAATCAGCAAAAACCGCACGGCTTAACAGTTATTTAGACAAAACACAACGCGCCTTGCTTAACAGCAGGGCGCGTTTTTATTTGTATCAGGTAACGTTATATATTAGAATTCTCCGCCGAGCTTTTCGAGCGAATCAATAACAACCGCGCAATTCGGTTTAACGTTCTGCATAACGAACTTCATCTGGTTTTCGGGAATCGCCACACAGCCGCCGGTGTAGGGCTTGTTAGGACCTAAGCAGTGCAGGAAAATCGCTGAGCCTGCGTCTGTTTTGCAATCTGAATTGTAGCTGATGTTCAGGCAGTACTGATACTGTCTGGTGTAGTCGATGATGTGCTCAGAGCTGTCCTTGTCAAGATTTGGGTAGTCCTTTATGCTGACCATCTTGTTGTACTGCATTCCTTCACGTACATCGCCCGACCAGTAGGTGTTATCGTCAACCTTGGTGTAGGGGATAGAGCAGCCCGGGTCGCTTGCAATTCCGAACGCCGCGTTAAAGCCGAAGGTTCCTACAGGAGTTTTGCCGTCGCCTTCCTTTGTCTTTCCGAGTCCGTTTTTGCCGATGTAGCCGGGAGTTGACATAACCATCTGCCACTTGCCGTCCTTATCCTTTTCGTGCAGCGACACCCAAGCGGTTGTCTTTTCGTGAGCGGCTACAACAAAAAGCTGATCGGCACTTTTGGCGGCGTCAAGCTTTGTCACCCATTCGGGAGATTCACCGAGCATCGCGGTTGTTGCAATGTCCGCGGCAGCGGTTTCTGTTGCTGTTTCTGTTGCGGATTGAGCGGCGGTTTCACCTGTCTTTGATGACGCCTGCTCCTTTGCGCAGCCCGTAAGAGCGGCGGCTGAGGTTAACGCGGTAATCGCGGCGAGTGATAACGCGAGGATTTTGCCTTTGATTGATATTTTTTTCATGATGTTGACTCCTTATTTTTATTGTAGCCTCATTATATCATACAGACTATAACAAAACCATTACAAATATAAGTATTAAAAAAGGCGCTGTTACATAACAGCGCCGCAATAATATTAAAGCCAAAATTGATTTCTTACAAATCCGGCAATCTTATCGTAGTTTTTGGCAACAACAAAAGTTCCGCCGACAACTACTCCTGCAATAATAAGATTTCTGATTATCTTTCTTCTGATTTTTTTAACGATTGTCTTTTTGAACTTGTCCTCAATAGCCTGTTCAACAATTTCCTTTATTTTTACCTGAGCGTCATAGCTCAAATCCGCCTTAACGTCGTTTCCAAACATCGGTAATTCCTCCTAAATTTTTATTAGCTTGCACTGTCAGTATTCGGCAAACTTCATCATTTATATGCTATCATAAAAGTATAATTTAGTCAAGATTACAGAGAAAGATTTGTTTAGTTATTACTAAAGATTATTCAATATTGAATTTTTTTCTGAAGCCGGTCATGGTGATGATGGTATCGACGTTTTTGTTGAGGTTTTTGAGCACGAGGCCGCCCTTCTGCTCCATCTTGCGGTGAGCGACCAGAATAACGCGCAGTCCTGCCGAGGAAATGTACTCGGTTTTTGCAAGGTCAAAAATCATCTTGTCGCATTTTTCGGAGTATTCCTCAAATGTCTGCTCAAACTGCGGCGCGGTTAGGGTATCAACCTTGCCCTCAACAGCTAAAGTGCATACATTGCCTTCTAAATTTGCGTTAATATTCATATATAGCTCTCCTTTTCTCAAACATTCTCTTGAATATTTTTTATTATTTTTAAGATGTTTTTATTGTCTTTGCGTTCGTATGAATAATCATCGGCCATTGAAAATGTTATGAACCTTCCAAGTCCGCCGACGGCGTTTTCGGAATCGTAATCCTCAATGTCAATGACGTTTTCGCCCTGATTAAACGGAATTCCGCTGTCCTCAAAGGTCAATGTGACCTTGCCGTTTTCGTTTTCGATAATCACGTCAACCTCTCCTGCCGTTTCGGGATAGGAGTACGAGCAGATGTTAACGAAAATTTCCTCAGCGATAATGTTGAGCTGAACGCGCATTTCTTCGCTTAAATCAAGTGCTGAAATTTTATCCTCAATCTTTACGAGGTTTTCGGTTTTCGCTTCAAGGCGCAGGCGGTTGCCGCTCTCGGAATTTATTTGAAGTGCCAGCATTGTTACGTCGTCAAACTGCTCCGCACCGCTTACAAAGGCTTTAATCTCATCGTTAATGGCGTTTACAACACCTTTTGCGCCTGAGCTTTTGCTTTCAAGCAAAATTCTTTCGAGCGTTTCCTCTCCGAAAAATCCGCCGTCCCTGTTCTGTGCGTCGGTAACGCCGTCAGTGTACAAAAACAGCATATCTCCGTCGTTTAGCTTAATTTCAAATTCGGGATAAGCTTCATCCTCAAACACACCTGCCGCCGAGCCGATTTCGTCATCGAGCTTAATCAGCGTATCCGAGATGATATACGGAACATTGTGGCCTGCGTTTGAGTAGGTCAGCACCTTTGTTTTCGGGTTGTAAATCGCCGCAAAGGTCGTGATAAACATCAGGTTCGGGTTGTGCTTTGCGAGGCTGTTGTTGTACTCGTAAAGGATTTTGGACGGTGAATAGCTGAGCTTTGCATACTGGTGAAGCATTGTGACAGCCCTCGCCATAAACAGTGCCGCCGTAACGCCCTTGTCCGAAACATCGGCAATTGACACAAAAATGTTGCCGTTGTCGAGCGCGCAGTAATCGTACAAATCTCCGCCGACAATCTTTGCCGCAACCATAGAGGCGTTGATTGTGACGTATTCATTTTCAAAATCGGGCTTTTCCAAAAGTCCGCGCTGAATGTTTTTTGCGATGTTCAGCTCGGCTTTTTGACGGTTAAGCTCCGAAAGGTCGGTAATAAAACGGTCGATATCCTCCGCCATATTGTTGAACGAGTTGGACATTTCCGCAATTTCGTCCTTGCCCTTAACAGGAAGCTTTTCAAAAAACGCGCCCTTCTGCGAGACGAAGTTTTTCATCCTTCCGCTTATTCTTTTCAGCGGTTTTGAAACCCTGAAATACAGGACAATTCCCGTCAGTATTAAAATTACAATGGTAGCGCCGACAATCGTTGCCGCTAAGTTGAGATATTTCTGGTTGAAGTTTGCCAATACACTTTTAATCGAAATCTCGGCGCATACCATGCTTTTAATCTCGTTTACAGTGGTTTGCTTTGCTTTTGACCAGTGCTTTTTGACCGGTGTATAGCAAATCAGCGTATCGTCATACTCGTTTTTTTCGTGTATAACAACACATTCCTCGCCGTTCATAACTCTGATTTGCTCGTCTCTCAGCACTCCCTTGGCAAGATACCCCGAATAACGGTGGTTAATATATTCTTCCGAGGCGTTTCCGCCCCAGCCCCTTGCGAGGTACAATTCATCTTTCGTCTCGATATCCGGCTTAAGTACATATAAATATGTTATGCCCAAGCCGCTGCAGACGCCGTTAAGGTAATCCTCGCAGCCGATAAAGTCATTCAAGTCATCAGGATCGTAGGTTTCAAGCGCGAGTGCCGACGACGACGCGGCAAATTTAATGTCTTCCGTTGAGTCTTTAATCGTGTGGTCGTAGGTGTACTGATACAAAAATATCAGTACGCCTGTTTCGGCAAGCGTTAAAACTATGGTTAAACCTAAAATAATTTTCCAAAATACAGAGTGTCTCATAAAGATATACTCCTTTTGACCTTTTAATAAAATAATTATACATCAAAAAACAACAAATGTCACTAAATATTTTATGATGAAAAAACAACAACTCCGCCGTAAAAGCGGAGTTGTAATTTCAGTGTTTGTCAGGCCTTTTGAATTTTGCTTTGCCGTAGGCGAAAATCATTAAGAACACCTCGGTAAACAGAATTGTTCCGATTTTGTAGCCTATGCCTTTTCTGAAGCAGTCGCACAGCTTAATTGCGTAAATCACCTCGGAAAGCGCGGTGATAACGATGGTCGGCACGGCGAAAATCAAACCGAAAACAGGTGGAATACCGTGGAATACTTCGAGCACAATCTCGGTAATCCAGCAAAAAATTTCAAGTATAAACCAGACGTGGCTCATTCCGACAACGTGGTGCGCGGTAAAAACATTGTAAAACGGTATCAGCGCCTTCCACCACTTTTCGCCTGCTTTTGTCATCAGCTTAAACTGAGCGATGACGTAAAGTATATAAAATGCAAGTAAGCAGATTAGTATTATAATCGTAACCAGAGATGTAAAATCAATCCGCATTTCAAAACCTCCCTAATTTTCATTCAATAATGATTATACATTTTTATGTGTAAAAACGCAAGTTACATATTCTTAATTAATTGAAAACGCCGTTTTACTTATCTTCTAAAGCCTGCCGCTTTAATAACAGAGTTGAATTATTGAATAATATATTAAAGGAAAGTAAAAAATCTTTTCGTGTATATTGACATTTTAACAATAAAAAAGTATAATAATGACAATCAAAATTGCCCTCTTTTTGGCGCTCGCCGCCGTAAAGCGCTGAAGAAATTACCCACTCGGGGAAGAAGAGCAATCTTCTTCCTTTTTTTACGTAAATTGAGCTTTTTAGGGCAGAAAATATTGATTATTTCATCATTAGGAGGTGAATTGTTTGCAGGATATGATTAAAAGAATCGTCGAGGCCGACGCCGAAGCCCAGGCGCTTGAACAAGCCAACAAAAAGGCTGCCGAGGAAGAGCGGCGGAGGATTGATGAGGAAGCTGCGGCGATTTATCAAAAATACATGGATAACGCCAAGGAGGAAATCGCCAAAAGCGAAGCCTATCTTGAAAAGCGGACCGACCGAAAGTTCAGGGATATTTCCGTTAAGCAGGAATCATCGCTGATTAAGCTTAAGGCGGACTACGAACAAAACCGCGACAGATGGGTGGATGAAATCGTCAGCCGCGTAATCGGCTGATAAACACAGGGAGGTGATTGTATGTCCACCACTTCCTACGCTGTACTCGCCAAAGCGAGGTCAAAATACAGCAGATTTTTGAGCGACCGCGATTACTCGGGACTTTTAGCGTGCCAAAGCGTGCCCGAGGTTATGGTGTATCTTAAATCACATACCCACTTTGCCTCGGTGCTTTCCGAAATTAACGAGCGCGACGTTCACCGCGGACGGCTCGAACAGCTCTTGCGGCAGTACCTTTTTAACGAGTTCGACTCGCTTTGCCGCTACGATTCAAGCGTAAGCGCAGGCTTTTCGCGGTATGTTGTAGAGAAAACCGAGGTCGAGCAGATTGTAAGATACCTTATTTTGCTCAACTCAAACTCAACCGAGAAGTTTATTTTTCAGTTTCCGTCGTTTTTGTCAAAGCATACCGAGCTCGATATGGTGCAGCTTGCCAAGGCTGAAAGCTACGACGACTTTCTTCAAGCGCTCAGCCGCACGCCTTATTACGACATTGTAAAGGTATACAAGCCCGATTCAAAGGGTATGCTTCCGGTTTCTACCATTGAAAACCGGCTGTACGGATGCATTCTTAAAAATATGCTGGAGCTTATTAAAAAGAAAACCAAGGGCAGTGAACGCACCGAGCTCGAGTCAATGTTCCGCACAATGAACGATTACAGTATTTTTTCAAGAATTCTGAGATTGAAAAAATATTATAACCTTCCGCCCGAGGTAATCAGAGCCAATATGCTGCCTGAGTTCAGCTCACTGAGCCCAAGGCTGATTGACCGTATGTGTCATGCGGAGTCCTCGGCAGAGGTGTTCCAAATTATGCAGAGCACAGGCTGCGGAAGATTAATCGGCAAAATCGGCTACAATCACGCAAGCGACATCAGTCCGCGCGTGCAGTATAAACTGGCAAAAAAGAATATACATTTTTCAAACAACCCTTCGGTCGTTATGATATCGTTTATGTTCCTCTCCGAAATCGAGCTGATGAATGTTATCAGCTTAATTGAGGGAATAAGATATCAGCTCGACACTAAAACCATTCAGTCTCTGATAATTCACTGACTGGGATAAAGAGGTGAACTAATTTTGGCGGTATCATCCATGCAGGCCGTGAACGTAATCGGATTGATGGACCACATCGACGAGGTCATCACGGTACTTGGAGAATCCGGTGTGTTTCATCCGGACGAGGTGGATAACTTCTATCCCGACGTAAAGGATTTTACGCACCTGCAAACAAAAAACAGCTATGCCGAGCCTCTGACAAACCTTAAATCCGCGCTTAATCAGACAAAACGCAGCTTTCCGCTGACAGACGTGAGCGATTTCAGCCCGTCGTTTGAGGAGCTTGAAAGCTTTTCAAAGGAAACTACGGCTGAAATCGACAAGCTGATTGATGCGCGCGAGACAGCGGCAAAGGATTTGGCGAATGCCAAGCAAAACCTCAGTGTTGTTCAGCACTTTTCGGGGCTTGATGTCCAAATCGAAAAGGTGCTCGGCACAAAGTTTGTCACCGCAAGGTTTGGCAGACTGTCCAAGGACAGCGTGCAAAAGCTCGAGGTTTACAAGGATAACGAGTTTGTCGACTTCGCCGTTTGCACAGAGGACAAAACCCATAGCTGGGGCGTGTATTTCGCGCCTAACGACAAGCTTGACGAGATAGACAAAATTTTTGAGGGCTTGTATTTTGAGCCTACCGATTTGGTCGGTACGGACGAAACTCCCGCCCAGAAAATCGAGAGCTATAAAAGCGAAATTCCGCAGCTTGAGCAGCAGTTGAGCAGTGCGGAAAAAGAGCTCGATAAATATTTGGACGAAAATACAGAGCGCATTACGCGCTATCTTTCAAAGCTCGAGGAGCTGTACCTTTACGCGGGAATCCGCAGTAAGGCGTTGCAGCACAACAACAGCTTTATTATAGTCGGCTGGATCCCGACGGAAAATAAAAAGCAGCTTAAAAAGCGTCTTAAGAAAATCCGCAGTGTTGAGCTCGACTTTTCCGACGCTAAAAATGAGATGGACAAACGTCCGCCCGTTAAGCTCAAAAATATTTTCCTTGCAAGGCCGTTCGAGTATTACACCGAAATGTACGGTGTTCCGAAGTATAACGAGATTGACCCGACCTTGTTCGTCGCGATCACCTACGTAATAATTTTCGGAATAATGTTTGCCGACCTCGGTCAGGGCTTGTGTATCGCAATCGCAGGCCTGATTATGTGGAAGCTCAAGAAAATGCCGATCGGCAGAATTCTTTTCCCGTGCGGTATCTCGGCAATGGTATTCGGAACCCTGTTCGGCAGTGTGTTCGGCTTTGAGCACGCGCTCGACCCGATGTTCGTAAGGCTCGGCTTTAATGAAAAGCCGATTGAGGTTATGGCGCCAGAGTTTACGATGACGATTATCTTCACCGCCGTAGGCATAGGCGTGTTCCTGCTGATTGTCGCGATGTGCCTTAACGTCTACACGTCGTTTAGGCAGAAAAACTACGGCAAGGCGCTGTTCAGCACCAGCGGAGTCGCAGGAATTCTCTTTTACGGCTCGATTGTTTTCGGTCTTGTCGCAGAGCTTTTCCTCGGAATTCACGTTATGACCTTACCGTATATCCTCGGACTTATCGTCCTTCCGTTCATACTGATTTTCTTTTCCGAACCGCTCGGAGATTTGGTAAACGGCGAAAAGGACTGGCAGCCCGAGAGCTGGGGCGGATATATCGTGGAAAATCTTTTTGAATCCATCGAGGTTCTTTTGGGCTACGTAACAAACACAATGAGCTTTTTGCGTGTAGGCGCGTTTGTGCTGGTTCACGCAGGTATGATGAACGTTGTGTTCGTCCTTGCCGAATCCGTCGGCAATCCCGGTTCGGTCGGATTTATAGCAATAGTCGTAGTCGGCAATATCATCGTTACAGTGCTCGAGGCGCTGCTTGTATCAATTCAGGTATTAAGGCTTGAGTATTACGAGATGTTCAGCCGTTTCTATTCGGGCGAGGGCAGACCGTTTGAACCCGTAAAAATAAAATCGGAATAATCTTTGGAGGTTTAATATTATGACAATTTTTGATTTCTTATTTATGGCTTTACCCGTTGTATTTTTAATCGCTTCGGTTCTTATCGCAGTTAAGGCCGTATCGACAGGCAAAAGCAGAAAGAGAACCCTGCTTATGCAGCTCGCTTCATTCGCTGCGGTATTTGCAATTTGTATGGTATGTCCTTTCGCTGTAAGCGCTGCTACAGGCGACGCCGCTGTTTCTGACGGCGCTGCAGGTATGAACTATATCGCTGCTGCGGCTGCAACAGGTCTTTCTTGTATCGGCGGCGGTATCGCTGTTGGTAACGCTGCTCCTGCGGCAATCGGCGCAACAAGCGAGGATCCCAAGGCGTTCGGTAAGGCAATCATCTTTGTTGCACTCGGTGAAGGCGTTGCGCTTTACGGTATGCTTATTTCTATCCTTATTCTCAACAAGATTGGCTAAGTGATATAAATGAAATTCTATTTAATCAGTGATAACGTCGATACAAAAATGGGAATGCGCTTTGCCGGAATTCCGGGCGTGGTTGTCCACGAGGAGGACGAGGTAAGAGCCGAGCTTATGAAGGCGATTGAACGCGAGGATATCGCGGTAATTCTAATGACCGAAAAGCTTGTGTCGCTCTGTCCCGACATCGTATACGATCTAAAGCTCAACCGCAAAAAGCCGCTGATTGTCGAAATCCCCGACCGTCACGGCAACGGCAGAACCAAGGACAGCATTACCAAGTACGTTCAGGACGCAATCGGCGTCAAGCTGTAAGCGTTATTACGAAAGCTGAGAGGTAAACTTATGCCAAAAAATAAAACCGATAACTTTTTAAAGGCGATAAAAAAGTACGCAGGCGCTCAGAAAAAGGCGATGGAGGGCGAGGTAAAACAGCTCAAATCCGAACGCCTTAAGGAAGCCGAGGAAAAGGCGAAGCGCGACAGCGAAGCGCTCAAAAAGCAAAAGCTCAACGAGGTTCACAACAGCCAGACCGCAAAGCTCGCCACCAAAACCCAGGAGGGGCAAAAGCAGCTTTACATCGCAAGGGCGCAGATGACCGAGGAGGTCTTTAAGCTCGCTTCCGACAAGCTCAAAGCCTACGCTCAGACCGCTGAGTACCGTGCAAAGCTCAACGACAGCGCAAAGGCAGTCGCGGAGCTTTTCGGCGGAAAAGACTGTATTATATATGTAAACGAGCGCGATATCGCTGAGGCGGAGCAGTTCAAAAGTCTGTTCAGCGCAGGCTCGGAAGTTAAAGCTGACAAGACAATCCAAATCGGAGGCGTTAAAGCCTACTGCGAGAGCATGGGCATTATTGCCGACGAAACCCTCGACAGCAAGCTTGACTTACAGCGCGAGTGGTTTGTCGAAAACGCGGAGCTCTCCGTACTCTAAAGCATTTGAAAGAGTGAATGATTATGAACGATAATGTTATTTACGGAATCAACGGCCCTGTTGTAACTGTAAAAAACACCGACAGCTTCGAGATGATGGAGATGGTGCACGTCGGTGAACAAAACCTCGTAGGCGAGATTATCGGTATCACCGACAAGCTCACCACAATTCAGGTGTACGAGGAAACAACAGGTCTTAAGCCCGGCGACCCGGTTACGGGTACAGGCGCGCCGATGAACGTGCTTCTCGGCCCGGGCATCCTTGACAATATTTTTGACGGTATCGAGCGTCCGCTTAAGGCGATTGAGGAGCAGTCAGGCGCGTTTATCAGCAGAGGCGCGTCGGTATCCTCGCTCGATCCCGACAAGCTCTGGGCAGTTACCATGAAGGTTAAGCCCGGCGACAGGCTCGAGGGCGGACAGATTTACGCAACCCTGCCCGAAACGCCTATTATCGAGCACCGTCTTATGCTTCACCCCGATTTGTCGGGAGTTGTAAAAGAGGTTAAGCCCGACGGCGAATACAAGCTTTTCGATGTTGTAGCCGTTATCGAGGACGACCTCGGAGAAAGGCACGAGCTCACGCTCTGCCAGCAGTGGCCTATCAGAACCGCCAGACCTGTTAAAGAAAGGCTAACCCCGACAATTCCGCTGATTACCGGTCAGCGTGTAATGGATACGCTGTTCCCGATTGCAAAGGGCGGCACAGCGGCGATCCCGGGCGGCTTCGGTACAGGAAAAACAATGAACCAGCACCAGCTTGCAAAGTGGTGCGACGCCGACATTATCATCTACGTAGGCTGCGGAGAGCGCGGCAACGAGATGAGCCAGGTTCTCGACGAGTTCTCAGAACTGATAGACCCTAAGTCCAACAGACCTATGACCGACCGAACAACCCTTATCGCCAACACCTCGAATATGCCTGTTGCGGCTCGTGAAGCCTCAATCTACACAGGCATCACCCTCGCGGAGTACTACCGCGATATGGGCTATCACGTTGCGATGATGGCGGACTCCACCTCGCGTTGGGCAGAGGCTCTGCGTGAAATCTCGGGACGACTTGAGGAAATGCCTGCCGAGGAAGGCTTCCCGGCGTATCTGCCCTCACGTCTCGCGGAGTTCTATGAGCGCGGCGGCAGAGCCGACGTACTCAGCGGCGGAGAGGGAAGCGTTACGCTTATCGGCGCGGTTTCTCCCCAGGGCTCGGACTTCTCGGAGCCCGTAACCCAGAACACCAAGCGCTTTACGCGCGTATTCTGGGCGCTCGACAAGGCGCTTGCCTACGCCCGTCACTATCCTGCAATCAACTGGATAGACAGCTACAGCGAATATTTTAACGACCTCGACCCGTGGTTTAAGGAAAACCTCGGTGAGGATTTTGTACAGTACCGCAACCGCATAAGTGCGCTGCTTCAGGAGGAAGCCTCGCTTATGGAGATTGTAAAGCTCATCGGTTCGGACGTTCTGCCCGACGACCAAAAACTCGTAATCGAGACGGCAAGGGCAATCCGCGTAGGCTTTTTACAGCAAAACGCCTTCCACGCCGAGGACACCTATGTTCCGCTCGAAAAGCAGAAAAAGATGATGCAGGTCATCCTGCACCTTCACGAAAAGGCAAAAGAGGTTGTCGCGCGTGAAATCCCAATCTCAAAAATCATTCAGCTTGGTCTGTTCGATAAGCTCACCAAGATGAAGTATGATATTCCCAACAGCCGCCTTGATATGTTCGACGATTATCTTAAGGAAATCGACGACAAGCTTGGCGAATTACTGAACTAAGGAGGAAACGCTTTGATTATAGATTATGTAGGCGTAAAAGAAATCAACGGCTCGCTGATTGTTTTGGACGGCGTAAAGGGCGTTTCCAACGAAGAAATTGTCGATATCAAGCTCGAAAACGGTACAGTCCGCCAGGGACGTGTGGTGCAGATTGAGGGCGAAAAAATCGTGGTTCAGGTTTTTGAGGGCACAAGAAGAATAAGCCTTAAAAACACAAGAACGCACCTGACAGGCCACCCTATGGAAATGCCGCTTTCTCCCGAGCTTCTCGGCAGAGTGCTCGACGGCGCAGGCAGACCGATTGACGGCCTCGGCGACATTTTTCCGGTAAAAAAGGCGAACATCAACGGCACGCCGATTAACCCGGTATCGCGCGTGTACCCGAAAAACTACATCAACACAGGAATTTCCACAATCGACACGCTTATGACGCTTATCCGCGGTCAAAAGCTCCCGATTTTCTCAGGCTCAGGTATGACGCATAACGACTTGGCGGTGCAGATTGTACGCCAGGCGAAAATCAGCGGAGCCGACAGCAACAACTTCGGCGTAGTATTTGCAGCAATGGGCGTTCAAAAGGATGTCGCGGAGTATTTCCGCCGCAGCTTTGAGGAAAGCGGCGTATTGTCAAGAGTTGTAATGCTCCTTAACCTCAGTAACGACCCGATTATCGAGCGTACACTGACGCCGCGCTGCGCCCTGACAATCGCTGAATACCTTGCGTTTGAGCTCGATATGCACATTCTCGTAATTATGACGGATATGACCTCCTACGCCGAGGCTCTGCGTGAGTTCTCGTCCTCAAAGGGCGAAATCCCCGGCAGAAAGGGCTATCCCGGCTATCTTTATTCCGACCTCGCTTCGCTCTACGAGAGAGCAGGTATGATTAAGGGCAGACCGGGCTCGGTAACTCAAATTCCGATTTTGACAATGCCGAATGACGACATCACCCACCCGATTCCCGACCTTACAGGTTATATTACCGAGGGACAGATTGTTCTCGACAGAACGCTCCAAGGTCAGGGACTTTATCCGCCCGTAAGCGTACTTCCGTCGCTGTCGCGACTGATGAAGGACGGCATAGGCGAGGGCTATACCCGCGCTGACCATCAGGCGCTTGCAAATCAGCTATTTGCTTCATACGCAAAGGTAATCGACGCCAGAGCGCTTGCTTCGGTTATCGGCGAGGAGGAGCTTTCTCCGATTGATAAAAAGTACATCGAGTTCGGCAAGCTGTTCGAGGCAAAGTTCGTAAACCAGGGCTTTACCGAGAACCGAAGCATTGAGCAGAGCCTTGACCTCGGCTGGGAACTCCTTTCAACCCTGCCAAGAGCAGAGCTTGACCGTGTAGACGACGCGGTGCTTGACGTATATTATAAAGGTTAAGGGGTGTAATCATGGCTGTACAGGCAGTGCCCACCAAGGGCAACCTGATGAATTCAAAAAAGTCGCTTGCTCTCGCCAAAAACGGCTATGAGCTGCTCGACCGCAAGCGCAATATTTTAATTCGCGAGATGATGACGCTTATCGACCACGCAAACAAGCTCCAGTCCGAGATTGACGGCGCGTATGAGGAAGCGTATATCGCGCTCCAGACCGCCAATATCACAAACGGCTTTTGCGAGGATATCTCAAACGCCGTGCCTGTTGAGGACGGACTTCACCTTGACTCCCGAAGCGTAATGGGAGTAGAGATTCCGATTCTCACAATGGACGAAAACGAGGTTCACAACTTCCTGCACTACGGCGCAAGGAGCACAAACTCCGCGGTAGACAAGGCGTTTATACTATTTAATAAGGTAAAAACCCTCACCGTCGAGCTTGCGGAGATAGAAAACAGCGTTTACCGCCTTGCCGTGTCAATCAAAAAAACGCAAAAGCGCGCCAACGCGCTTAAGAACATTATGATTCCGCGTTTTGAAGAGACCGTCAAGTTTATTACCGACGCCCTCGACGAAAAGGATAGGGAAGAGTTCAGCCGCCTGAAGGTCATCAAGCGCAAAAAGCTCAGAGACAGCGCAGAAAGCGCAGAATAATTATTAACAATCAATACCTCTCCCGGTATATTTCGGGAGAGGTGATTATTATTTAAAGTTTGATTTCTATTTAAAGCCTCCCCCATGACAAGTAATGGGGGAGCCTTTAAACCTCTGCGAAATGCACACCCTGCAAATATCAAATATCAATTATTTAACTCTCCTCTCAGAACAGAGGAGGGTATTTTTTTGCCAATTTTAATTAGCATATTGTCGAAATGCACATAATTAAATGTTTAAATTTATGTATATTAACGAAATGATTATATATACCGGCGCATATAATTCTAATAAAGAACCATAATAGATATTTTAAACAAATAATATAAAATCGACAAAAACAGTATTGAAAATTTACAATTTTAATGTTATAATTAGTCTAACTAAATGTGGGTTGTTATACCCTTTTTCAGCCGGAACAATTGGCAAATGTTGTGCCTGTAGGGGCGGACCCGCGTGTCCGCCCGCGGGCGGGCAATGCCCGCCCCTACAAAAATAACAGCTTGTTTTCCACTGAAGGTCAGGCAGTAAAAGCTGAACGTCCGAAGAATCAGAGCGCATGGTCGTTAGTCGTGAGCCGTTAGAAACGGAACACCAACTGACGGCTGACGACTGACGACTGACGGCACATCGGCAAAGGGAATACCACCACATTAGGCAAAATTTCATATGCGGTTAAAAATATACTAACCGCAAATTTGAAAGAATGGAGGAAAAATTATGAAAACAAAGATAAAACGCCACTCACGCGCGGTTATGTCTGTTATCCTTGCTGTCAGTATGCTCATTTCGTGCATGACAGTTGGCTTGATCGCGACCGACGCGGCGAAGGTGACAGGCGATGAAGAACTCGGCGCGACGTATTATATTTGGAAGGCCGAAAGCGGCGGCAGCACAGCAGACAATTATACCTGTCTCGGAACATCGCCGCAGACTTTTTCTGCAACCTACGGAAAGAATTATTACATCGCTATCAGCACTTCTGCTACAGATATTTCGACGGGTACAGTATGGCTGACGGGCGCTGATGTAAGTGGACTTTCCACTTCTGCTGTAGATACTCAGGGCTTTGACGGAAAGCAGGGCGTATATTTTGCAATGGCTTCTGCAGATACAGTTAAGGTTTCTTACAGCTCCGGCTCAAAGATTAAACTCGAGAAGGGTACGGCAAGCAGCTCTTGTACCACCAATCACAAGATGATTGTTACCGGTGATCAACAGCTTACAAATACTACAAACTGGCAGAATACTTGGTCGGGAGCGGGCACTCGCAACCAGATGACCTACAACAGCGCTGTTGGTAAGTATGAGATTAAGTATACAAATATCAATGCGAGCAAAGACGCATCAAGTTATTTCCGGTTCCGTATCCTTGACCTTACTACAAAAGGTGATCCCGATACTTCTTGGGAGACTGACAAGGGTTATGAACAGGGCAAAGGCGCAATCACTGACGCTTCCAACATCTTGCAGGGAACGAGTAAAACAAATGCAGGCGCTGATAATACCTTCAAGTTCTCGCTTAAACAGAATGCAAACATAACAATCTACCTTGATGACTCAAAGCTTTCTACAACCAGCGCAATTGAAGTTATCGTTAATCCTGCGGTTTCAACCGTTACGGCGGGCAGCGCGAAGGTTGGCGGCGAAGTTACTGCTGCGGCGGGTACAATCAATGTAACAAACGGTACAAACGTACCTTACGGCGGCACGGTTAACCTGTCCGCAATCGCAGGCACTGACTATGTATTCAGCCAGTGGGAAACTAACGCAAACCTTTCCTACGCAAACAATAAGTCAGCAACAACCACAGCTACCGTAACAGGCAGCACAACCGTTAACGCTATCTTTGTACCCAAGAGCTATTCAGTATCTAAGGGCACTGGAACGGGCTTTACTATAACCGAACCTTCTTCAACTCAGTCGAAACAGTGGGGTGCCAGCGTTACCGTAACAGCGAAAGCTGACAGTCTTTATGCGCTTGATTATCTGTATTATCTGAATAATAATAACGGTTCAGAAGTAAAGATTGGCTCGAATGCGAATAATACGGAAATCACGAATGGTACAATGACGCGCACTCTTTCTTCTATGCCTAAAAATAATATTACAGTTTACGCAAAAGTACATGCTAAAAACAGCAACACTATCACCTACGGCGTATGTACGGGTCAAAGTGGCTACGGTTATGTAAATGTCGGTTTGTATCATAATTCAGCGTCCACAATCAAATATACAATTGACAGTGGTTCTAAAGTTCTTGAAGGTGACAAGGTCAACTTCTGTGCAAGACCTGCTGCAGGTTATAAATTTGTCGGCTGGTATGATAATGCTGCCGGCAGTGGCACGGCACGGAGCACCAGTCAGGATTATACCGTAACCAGTCCGTCCGGAAATTATTATGCTAAATTTGACGAGTTTGCAAAGCCTGAAACAGGCAAGATCAAACTCTTGATCAGATCTGCCACAAACGCCAAGCAGGTATATTGGACAGATAATAATACAGCGTATGATATCACAACAACAGATGCTAATTCTATGACATATGGCGGATATACATGCTATCTTTATACAAGAAGTTATACCGGTTCTACAAATGTAATTATTAGAGATAGCAGTAGTTGGACTTACCAGACTGTAGATTTAGCTGTATCCAGTGGAAAGACATATTTTATTAACTGGGATGGAACAGGGCAGAAGGCAGGAGGAACAGTTGCTGAAGCATCTGACGAGTATTACCCCGTTAAGTATTATGTCACCAACCCTGATAAGGGTGATATGGCAAACACATATACCAATGCTTTTGCAAAGAAGAGCACCGGCACTACTTTGAATTTCAAACCTTCCGATACAACTAACTGGAAGACTAAGTTAACAACAACCGGATTTACATCGGATGATACTGATGATGAAACAACAGAAACTTCGCGTTCTAAGACGATGTATTCAAGTTATCGTGAACATAAAGCTACAGTTACTTTTATTGAGAAGAAATATTATAAAGTTAACTTCTCAGCCGGTGCAGGCGGTACAGTCTCTGCGACAGCAGGCGGAAAGACAATCACCTCAGGTACTCCTGTTATGGAAGGCACTTCCGTAACAATCACAGCATACCCGAGCACCGGCAATTCTGTTAAAGGCTGGACAGGAAGCGGCACCGGTACCGGAACGACCAGAACCATCTCTTCTTTAAGCGGCGACGCTACTGCTCGCGTATATTTCACCGCAAGCAGGGGTACTGAGACAGATGCTACTTGGTTTGGTTACGGTTACAGCAACGATCCAAATTACTGGACTTTCTCAAAGACTTATGTCCGTGATGGTCATGTTTACGCCTATATTGATACAATAGGCACAAATAAAACATTTTATATCGGTGCATATAAGGTGAACCCCGATAACACTGAAAAAAAATACAAGCAAATGTATTATTTCAATGATACAGGTAAAGTATGGTGTTCAACAGAATTTAGCAATTACGTTACCGATTTAGGTAGAGATGAAAACAAAAAGTACTTCGAGGAAAAATGCTGCGAAGGTAAGTTCACTGTATCTTCTGACGTTAAGGCTTTGATTATCGACCTCGGTCCAGATGACGGCAGCGGTCATGCGCAAACGTCTAAAGGCGACGGCAACCACAGCTTCAAGGCAAACAACTACCGCATTATTCCTGTGTTTAACACGGATATCAGCAAGGTAAGCGTTTACGCTAAAGACGCTTCCTACCGTAATCACACTGATTATGATTATCTGCCCAGTATTGCCGACACAAAGATTACAGCAGTAACAGGTGTTGTTACCAATGTAACATCTCACAGCGAGTTTGAAACCGCTGTTGCAACTAAGGGACAGAGCATTACCGTTACCACAACAATCGCCCCAACTTACACAACCAATTACTATGTAAAGGGCTTCTCTGTCAACGGTGTAACTCCCGAGCTGTATACATGGAAATCAGGCGGCGAATATTCAATGACCTTCAATATTCCTGCTGATTTTGACAAGGATTATTTGGAAATTACCCCGATTTATTACCGTAAGGACTTGTCTACCGTTCAGTTCTATATTGAAAACTACGACGAGGCATTCCAGAACACAGGTTGGGGCAATACCCTTTCGATCTATCCTTATTATCAAAACACTGAAAATAAGAATAACGCATTCGGTGGATATCCCGGTCAGCCGGTTATCAACTACGGCGGACGTCGCTTTATTGAGATTCCGACATCTTATAACAGCAAAACAATTCAGGGTGTTACACTGTCTAACGATTACTTCGATATTGTACACCGCGACTATTGCCGTGAGGTAGACGACCACCTGCAGACCTATGACTACGATGACTTCTATAAGATTTACAAGGAGACATCCGACGGATACGAACCTAACGGTAAATCGACAACAACAAACAAGAAGGCGGCAGACCAGATTACTTTTGCGTTTAAGCACAGGACAGTAACAAACAACTTCTCAGATAACACTACAACTCAGAAATATAGTGATACCGGTAACGCATATGTTCCTGCTCCTTACGAAAGCTTTGCAGTAGCTAATAAGGACACATTGTTTGAAAACGGCTGGGAGCCGCTGCTCGATTACCACGACAGACCTGTTGACCTGTTCGGCAAGCAGCTTTCAAACGCGGATCAGACAAAAGAACCCTTGCTTGTAGTTTCGGACGACTATGCGATCACATACGCAGGCCGTTATGCTACAACTTGGACAGTATACCGCAAGGACGGTTCAAATTATACAAAGATTACCGAAATTGCTCCTTCCGCGCTTATCGTAGGTACACAGGCAAGGCTTGGCACAGGTACTTATCCTGCTGTTACTGACAAAGATGGTTTCCCGTCAACAACCGGTCACAAGCTTGCTGACTACGCTGATGAGTACGAGGCTTTGTTGGCGTACAAGGAAACTCCCGCATTAATAACCTATGAAAGCGCAATTCAGAATAATAGTTCATATGCAAAATTCTGGAGTATGACCAATGGAAAATCTGAAATTGCTACACGTAATGACGGACGTTGGCTTTATTCTTACGAAGGTGAAGAAATTAACGCAGACCTGCGTATTGACTACACCAACGAGTACACAGGCGATACTACCGTTTGGACTACAGATACCTACAAAGGCGACTCCAACACCGGTACAGTAACCGGCGCTACCGTTCACTTTACAAATAAATCGTCAGATAACGATGGCCCGTACGAATTAGAGAACTTCCACGATACAGCCGATTATAACGGTAAAATTTATTCAAACTTTAACCATTACTACAAATTTGCTGCTACCAAAGGCTCAGGATATATTTTCCAGGGCTGGTACATGGAGCGTGACGGAATCTCGACCGCGGTAAATGCTGATGACATCAAGAAACTTACCGGTAAGTCACAGATGACATCTAACGCGACCTTCGTAGCGCGTTATGTCAAGAACCCGGCAGGTCACTTGACTATTAACCACACAATGGCTGATGGTTCTACCGGTACCGGCACCACCTATATCGGTGTAGAAAAGAGCACCGACGGCACAAACTGGACATGGATTACCGGCAATGGTACAGATCACTTTGTGAGAGCGGATATGTTCTCTGTTACCGATACCAACGTTATGTCATATAACTCAGGCTATACCCTCAGAGTTACTCTTAAGACAGTTGTAGAGAGCGACACTTCATTTGATCGCTTTAGCGCAAATGATGACGCACATTCTCCCAACTACTTCTCGTCTGATGTTACAACCTCAGGCACTACATCAACTACTTCATTCGAAGTTCCCGTTGACGATTTGTTCGAGATTGAGGAAGGTTTCCCGAAGCAGCAATTCGATACGCTTACCTACTTCTCGCATACCGTTAAACGCCCCGAGCTTACAATCAACCATAATATTGACCCAACATCCGACTCAACAGCCGAGGGTGACACATATGTTAAGGTTCAGGTTCTTTCTGCCGCCAACAATGTTGTTGCAACCTACGGCGGTGACGAGGCAGACGGATACGCTAAGGGCAAGGATCTTGTTGTACCTTCTGACTATTTTTACAGTGGTTCTGACTACAGAATCAAGGTTTATCTTAAGACCGAGATGAAAGGCTTTACTCAGTTTGATCATTTCAGCATTCTTGGTAATGTAATCACCAACGCTCCCGGTCCTCATAGTGAAACTGTTGAATTATCATCCAGCACAGATCAGCGCACAAAGTATGCGACTATCACATTTAATGCAGGCGCTTGCTTTGATAGGAGAGAGTTTGTTCTTCCGTATCTTTCAAAGCTGATTGTTCCCGATTATAAATATGTGCTTAAGTACACTTATCCCGCTTATGTTAAGTCATACGGTGATCAGTCCTATACAGCTAAGGGTTCATTTGCTCCTGAGGACCTTACTGAGTATATGACCTTGAATAACGGCGATCTTGCTTTCCAGAATGACACTAAGAAACTGAGCTTCATTTGTAAGAAAGCTCCGTATGAGGATAACTTCCAGAAAACGATTGACTTCAGCAAGAATTCAACTATTACCGGTAGAGGATATAGCTCTTCGGATTATACTATGCAGCTTGCTATCAGCGTAGAAGCTGAAAACAATCAGCTTAGCGCTTACTTTGATTTCCCGTACGCGACAACTCAATCTAACGAATTTATACCTGTTGAAAATGACGGTAAGGTAATGAAGGCCGATACCAACAGACAGGGTAAGACTGACATTTACGGCCGCGACTGGTTCGTTACAAATGACGTAAGACACGAGGGAATTGCCGGTAAACCTGAATTCGTTAAGGCTCCGCTTATTATTTACGAAGAAAACACACCGAAGTACTTCAAGTATTGGAGTGTAAAAACTGAAGCAACTGCAAATAATGCTGCAAGAACATACACACGCTGCTACGATTACGAGTTCAACCTCGCAATTTTCCAGAACTGTGTAATTACTCCGATGTATGATGAAGTCTCCTTTGCAACAAGAGGAATGCCATCACCTCCGACATCGTATAACGATTACGGCAGATTTGATCCCGATGTAAACAGAGCACGTTATGCGGTTGACGGCAACGGCGTAAGCATTACCTTCATCGAGAACTCACGTAACCAGTACAACAATGGCGACGCCGGTACAGGTGTTCCCAACAGTCGTACAGGTGCTGCAGACCGTATTTACTCCGACTTCTTGCTCACCTTTGATAACAATCCAAAGGTACAGTTGAATCAACTTCCTGCAGGACAAAAACAAGCCGGATTAATTATTCAGCCTGTTGCATACTTGGAGAAAGTTAATGGCGAATATGTTGTAAAAGATGACACTTATTACTCTTCTGCTGCGGGTTACGGCGGTTTAACACCGGATGAAGTTAAAGCAAGGATTGAAGCAGGTAATTTCAACGGATTAGCAAAATCTCAGTTTGATGTGCATCAGAATCCTAACGACCTAAACAGCGGTTTGGATAATAAAAACCGTATGCAGTACTATTACGGATTGAACAATGCAACACCTAAGACACAAAGTCAGGCAGATGCTAACGGCGACATCAATGTTGGAGATCTCAATAAAAACCATACCATTGTCTACAAGGCGTTTGCTTACATCGGTAACGGTGATGGTACCGGCAACCTGACCGATGTCATCGTCAGCCAGCAGCCTGTTTACTTCACCATTTACAATGATGCAACCATCGCACCCGGCCGTTATATGCCAAACGGCAACTAAGGAGGATGATATCAATGAAAAAAGAATACGCTTCTCCTGAATGGGAATTTTACTCATTTAAGTTGAAGGAGGATCTTTTGACCGCATCGTATGATCCGGAGAAATATGATCCGAAGCCGGAGAATCCCGGCCGTACCGGTGATGATTACGGTAACGAGGAATTCAATTTAGGATAAAATTCCTCTAAAGCTTAACCGGCTTGACTCTGTACAGGCAGTACATCCACTGTGCTGCCTGTACTTATATCAATGAATAAACATGGTGATGAATATGAAAAAGATATTCAAAAGACTGTCTGTTCTGCTGGTGGCGGTGCTGATTGGCTGCGTTTCATGCTCTGCCGCGTTCGCGGAGACCATTTACTATGATAACGGCTTGCTTTACACTTATCTTAACAATGATGAGGTTACAATCTGCGGCGCAGCAGAGGGCGTTACCGAGGTTCAGATTCCTTACTATATCAACTATAGGTATGTGGTGGATATACGTAACCGCGCATTCCTTAATAATACGGAAATCACTTCCGTTGATTTTTCAAACATTGCTTTTCTCAGACGAATCGGCAGCTTTGCGTTCAGCGGATGTACTAACCTCGGCGGTGAGGTGACCATTCCCTCTACGGTCACTAGCTTTGAGACAGCAGCATTTCAAAACTGCACTTCGCTTGAAGCTGTTAATATTCAGTCTCAAAACGGCGAAGTTCCTAACCAATGCTTCCAGGGATGTTCATCGTTAAGCTCTGTAACCCTGAATGATTCCATTACAAGAATTGGTTACTATGCTTTTGACGGCTGTTCAAGCCTGAATTATATTGAGATTCCTGCTACGGTTACTGATATCGCAAATTCTGCTTTTCAGAATATCGACGACATTACTCTCGGCGTTGAATATGGTTCGTATGCCTATGAATACGCTATCAGGCGTAATATTCCGTATGTTTTGACCGGAATAAAACTCGGCGACGTTAATGATGACAATGAAATTGACGTGCTTGACGCTTTGATGGTTCAAAAATATGCAGCAGAAACAATTGTTTTCAGCGAGGTTGAATTTGCGCGTGCTGATGTAAACCGCGACGGTTATGCTGACGTTCTTGACGCGCTTTTAATTCAAAAACATGCTGCAGGCTTGATTGTTATCGAGTAATATTCTATAAACGAATTATACTAATACAGGCTCACCTTTTGTGAGCCTGTACTGTTATTTGCCGGAGAGTCTATGAGATATTTAATTGCGGATTTTGTTACGGAATTCAACGCAAAATATGATAATACAAAGCGACTCGCTGAGCCGTTTATTTATTGCGGAGAAAGGGAAACAGATTTTTGTTTAGAGGTTTCTGAAAACTATCTGCAACAACTGATGAGCAAAGCTGCAGTGGGTACAACCATAGGTCAAATAGAAAATTTGGCTTTTAGCGGTGTTTTCAACAGAAAAATTATTAAATATAATACAATGCTCGTCCATTCGTCGGCTTTGATTTACAATAACGGAGCGTACCTTTTTTCTGCCGATTCGGGAGTAGGAAAGAGCACTCACACCAAGCTATGGCTAAAGGCTTTCGGGGATAAGGTGCATATAATGAATGACGACAAGCCTGTCGTCAGGCTTTACGACGACCACGCTCAAGCTTACGGCACGCCGTTTGACGGCGGAAGCGGTATCGCGCTGAATGAAAGTTATCCGTTAAAGGCGATAATCTTTGTCGAGAGGGGAGAGGAAAATTCCGTAAGAATTCCCGACAACAAAGAGATTATACAAAAGCTCTACTTCCAAACCGCGCGTATGGTAAACCGCGAAACAGCCGAAAAAATGCTCGTCAATTTGGAGCGTTTGCTTCATCTTACAAAGTTCTATGTGCTGACCTGCAATATGGACATTTCCGCCGCATATACGGCGTATAATTCTATAATAGAAAAATAATCCACCACAGCCTGAAACATTTACCTGTTTTAGGCTGTATTTTATTAGTGTTATATTTTGTTTTGTTTTGTCATTCTATTGACAAATTGACACTGTTTGATATATAATTTAATACGCATAAAGAATTAAAAACGTATTGAAGGAGTTTTATGTTAGTAAAAACAAAAAGAATAATATCCGCTTTACTTTCAGCTTTTGTAACGCTCTCGGCAGTGTCGTGCGTTTCGGGTTTTGCCGCTGAAAGTGAAGAATGGGTAGAAATGAGCGACAGCAGGTCTTACCATTTTGACGTAAAGGACGCGACCGTAATACAGCGCTACTGCGCGTATATGGAGGAGCTTACCGAAGCGAAGTCTACGCTTTACGACGTTAATTTTGACGGGTTCGTAACGGTAACCGATGCGTCGCTTATACAAATGCACACGGCAGGGCTTGTTAACATTAACAGCGACGAATACCAGAGCTATCGCGATAACGGTCCTGTTGAGCCTACCTTTGAGAACACCACGGCTCAACAGTCAACTGAGATTACGGAAGAAGTGACTGAGGAAGAAACGACCGAAGAAGTAACCGAACCGTTGACAACAGAGGAAGTTACCGAGGAAGTAACCGAACCCCGGACAACAGAGGAAGTTACCGAAGAATTAACCGAACCGTTGACGACAGAGGAAGTTACCGAACAGCCTGTTACTACAGAGCCTGCCACAGAAGCTTCGGAAGATATTAACGCTTCATATCTGTCATTTGACGAAAAGCTCGTTTATATGGGCATTAACGAGACGTATTTTGTCAGTTTGTCCACCGACGCGGCAGAGGTTACATATACATCCTCGGATGAAAGTGTTGCGGTAATTAGTGACAGCGGAATGATTATCCCTCATAAAACGGGAATAATAACCGTTACCTGCTCCGCGGCAAACGGCTTGCATGACGAATGTGTTGTGTATATAGGACTGGAAGCCGAGGCGCTTATTATGAACACGCCGTCGCTTGTTGTCGGTTTGGGAGAAGGCTTTGACCTCAACAGCTTTGTTGTCGGCAACGGTCATTTCGCCGCCAACAGATTTTTCTACTCTACCGACGAAAGCGTCGTAGACGTAGATTACCGCACAGGCGAATTCACCGCCGTAGGCTTGGGAAAAGCAAAGGTAGTCTGCAAGCTTATTAACGGCGTAACCGCAAAATGTGAGGTTGAAGTAAAAGAACTATCTCCTACGGTAAGGCTTAACGTTTCCTCCGTAACCGCAGGCGTGGGAGAGATGCTCGGTTTTGTAAGCTACGCCGAGGACGGCAAGGCGGTAATCTCCAAGGAATATTATTCCGAGAATGAAAATATCGCGGTAATCGGCAGGACAAACGGACTTATGACAGGCGTTTCCGCTGGAAAAACCAGAATTTACTGTCAGCTTCAAAACGGTTTCAGGGCTTACGCGGATATTACCGTTAAGCCTGCTCCGAAAACCGTAACGCTCAACGCGACGAAATGCAATATCAAGGTGGGCGACGTTATCCGCCTTAAGGAGTTCTTCAACGACGGCTCGTACAACACGCCCTATACTCTCGAGTGGACAAGCTCAAACAAGGCTGTCAGCATTGAGAGCCGCTCGGGATATCTTGTAACGCTTAAGGCAAAGGCGCTCGGCACAGCCGTAATAACCGCAAAGACATATAACGGCGTTACCGCAAAGTGCACCGTGACAGTCAGCGGAAGCAACATAAAATGCGTTGACGTTTCGTCCTGGCAGGGCGGAAATGTTGACTTTAACAAGCTAAAGGCGTCGGGCATAAATTACGTTATTGTCCGCGCAGGCTTCAAAACCACCGCGGACAATCAGTTTGTGAACAACTACAACAAGGCTCGTGCCGCAGGACTTAAAATCGGCTCATACTGGTATATGTGCGCCGAAAACCTTAGTGAAGCAAAGGCTGAGGCTCAGGCGTGTATAAAGGTGCTCGGCGGAAGAAAGCTTGATTTGCCGTTCTATTACGACGTAGAGGATCCGTATTCCCTGAAGATAAACTCACAGGCAACGCTTACGAATATGTCGGTTGCATTTTGTGACGCTCTTAAGGCGAAGGGCTACAAGGCCGGCATTTATGCAAGCGGAAGCGTTTTTGCTCATAACAACAAGCTGAATACCGACTTGTTCCGTCAAAAGGGCTATTCAATTTGGGACGCCGAATGGGCAAGCTCAAACTCCGTAGCCTGCGACGTTTGGCAGTACTCAGACAACGGTTATGTAGGCGGAATTAACGGCAACGTTGATATGAACTATATTTACAACCTCTATATTGAGGGCTGAATAACTCAAACATAAAAACAGCTGTTACCCTAAGCGGATAACAGCTGTTTTGTTATATGTGGTTAATTATTCAGCTTATGCCTTTTTGTCAAATTCAGTAATCTTTTCTACAGAGTACTTCTGAATTTGCATAGCGTCGATAACGTCAACCTGTCCGTCGTCGTTAACGTCGGCAACATAGAGCTGCTCGTCGGTGAGCTCAACTTTGTCGGTTGTGTATCTCTGAATGAGGATAGAGTCCATAACGTCAACTATGCCGTCGTTATTAACGTCTCCGATTAATGCCTTGGGCTCCTTGTCCTCTTTAGCTTTCTTAAGGGCTTCATAGGTCTGCTCAGCCTGAACAAGATCGTCGTAATTCCATACGCGCTCCTTTTCGCCGTCGGTCAAGGCGTCGTAAGCCTCACGGGCGGAGTCAATCTTCGCCTTGCACTCGTCGGTGAGCTCAACCTCTCCGATTGCCTTAATCTTCTCGATGGTATCAATGATTTCATCCGTGTATCTTACGGTGTGGGGAACAAAGTCTGTTCCTGCCTTGCCGTCAAGGTCTTGCTTTGCCATCTGACCGAGCTCAAAGTAAAGCAACATCGGCTCGGTAGCGATAGTTGAGTAGTTCGCAGTGAGCTTGTACTCAGGTCTGTCGGCAAGCGTTGTGTTCCACATATCAACAGCGCCGGAAGCGCAGTTCTTGTTAAAGAGGGAGTAACGGTTGTTCTCGGGATTCGCAAGATAACTCTTCATCAATTCGAGCTCGTCGGCGGTGATTTCAACCTCGTAGTAGTTGTTTGGAAGCTGTGAGTCGTTGCGTCTAAACTGGTTATATATCTCGCGGTTAATGGTCATACCGCCCTCGGATTGACCGTCCGCAGGGTTATGACCCATTGAGCCTGATACCGCAAACATCTGTTTAAGAGTATCAACAAGGCTGTCAAATGCCACTGCTCCGTCAAATTCCTCGCTGCCTTCGGAGTACAAATTCATCTGCTTTACAAGCTCCTGAGTTGCTTTGCTGTCCTGGTAAAGACTACCCTCAAGCGCCCTTCTGATAGCAATCATATTTGTCGGGTCAAAGCCGTAGTTTGATACGGTAATGCTTTCGCCTGCAACCAGCGAAATGTTCTCAGGCTCTGAGTTCGCGCCCTTGGGATTGGTTGTAAAGTAAGACATCCTGTCCTCTAATCCCAAATCGTTGTCGTTGTAAATAGCCGGATCCGAGGTGTACTTCTCGGGATTCTTCATATAGTCAACCATAAGGTCGTTATATCTGTCGTCAGGTCTGTAGTAGTCGTAGTAGCTTGTGTTCAAGTCCACATCCTCATAGGTTGTGAAGGTGAGACAGCCGTGCGACATAAATTCTTTCGTGGTGATCCTGCGCGAGGAAATTGTCATCTTACCTACAACGCGCGAGCCCTTGTAATCACCGAGGGTTACCTTTGTCATGGCGGATACGCTGTTGCCGCTTGAACCGGCATACGCGGTAACATAAACCACCTTGCCGTCCTCGGGAATATCCCCGACTACGGTGATAAGACCGTTTTCGTCAACGCTTATTACAGGATCAGAGATTACGTATGTAATGCTCTGATCATACGGAGCGACAAAGCTTAACAAGCCTGTGTACTTGGCAGCCGCATTAAGCCGGTAAGTATCGCCCATAGCCTTAAGCTTAATCTCCTTGGGCATACCTGTCATTTCTGCGTCGGCGTAACGAACCTTTACCTCGGTATCCGTATTAACCGTCAGCTTTTCGTTGGGCATTACGTAAGAATCGTTGGCAGTAATCCAGAATACCGCCTTGCTTTCTTCGGGAACAGGTATAATTGTTACTTCTGAGCCCTTCTTTACAAGGTATCCGGAATAGGGGATAACTACGGTACCGCCGTCATTCTCATATGTATAGATGGTCTCTCTGCTGCTGTCGTCAAAGGAGAACTTCACCATATCCTCAGCGTTTTCATAAACCTCAATATCGTAGATAACAGAGATATTATCGTTTGCCTCGCAGCTTGCCAAAACCATGGCCTTGCCTGCTTTTTCCAGTGTTGCCCAAGCGGAGCTGTTCTTGATAGAACCCAGAGCCGCCTGCGGAACGCTCAGGTCAAAGTCGCGGTACATACCGATGGTAACAACCTCTCCGCGGTTAAGGGTGACAGACTTTGTTGTGTCTGAGAAGGTGAAGTACTTGTCGGTGTTTTTGTCTGTGTGGTTAGAACCGTTCGCGATATCCTCGTTAATGTCCTTATAATATTGGTCGTCAATAGTATAAGCGGCATAAAGGTCGGGAACGTTGATTGTCACACCGTCATGGTATGATGTAAAGATAAGATAAACATGGCCGTCATAAAACTGCATTGAGTCGTTGAAACGGGCAAGAATCTTAAGATTACCGGCAACTGCCGAACCGTCGGTGTAATCTGATACGGTGACGGTGTACTCGGTGGTATCGTCGCCGTTCGGAACGGTAATTGTTGCCGTACCGGTTTTGAGCGCGTTGAGGCTGCCGTCATTGTCAACCCACGCGACGCTTGGATCGGAAGAAACACATTCTGAGTCAGCGGCGGCAAACTCTTTAATTACGTCGCCCTCTGTCATAGAAACGGTTTCGGTAATTGTTTCAGCCGAAGCCTGGAAGGGTATGCACGATACGATAAGCATCAGGCATAGTACCACAGCCGGAATACGGCTAATACTTTTTGCTCTCATAGATTGTATAACCTTTACATATCTATACATATTAATTGTATCATACATATAATCGGAACATAATCGGAACACAATCCAAAAATAAGCATGTTTTTTTAGTGAAAATGTATATATAAAAATAAGACCTTGTCTGTCATCGACAAACAAGGTCAGTTTTTATTATAGCCTTACGGGGATGTCTTTTTCGTTGAGATACTTTTTTAGCTCGGGGATCGGGATTTCACCAAAGTGGAACAGCGAAGCCGCCAAAACCGCGTCGGCTTTGCCGACGGTGAAGGCGTCGTAAAAATGCTCCAGCGCTCCGGCGCCGCCGCTTGCGATAACAGGGATTCCGACTTTTTCGGATACCGCCCTTGTGAGTGCAAGGTCATAGCCCTTTTTCTGTCCGTCCTCGTCCATACTTGTCAGCAAAATTTCGCCTGCGCCCAAGCTTTCGCACTTAACAGCCCACTCAACCGCGTCAATGCCCATCGGGGTTCTGCCGCCGTTAACATAGACCTCCCAGCTGTCGCCGCTGCGCTTTGCGTCAATCGCCGCGACAACGCACTGACTGCCGAACTTATACGCCGCCTCGCTGATAAGCTCGGGACGGTGAACCGCCGCAGAGTTTACCGAAACCTTGTCGGCTCCTGCCCTGAGCAGCGCGTTAAAGTCGTCAACGCTCCTGATTCCGCCGCCTACGGTGAAGGGGATGAAGATAGTATTCGCGACCTTTTCCACCATATCAATAGTAATATTTCTCGAATCGCTCGACGCGGTGATGTCGAGGAACACAAGCTCATCCGCGCCCTGAACATCGTACTGCTTTGCGCACTCCACCGGATCGCCTGCGTCAACGAGGTTTACAAAGCTCATACCCTTTACAACTCTGCCGTTTTTTACGTCGAGGCAGGGGATAATTCTTTTTGCGTACATCTTTAACCTCCTACAATATCGACAAAGTTTTTAAGAATTCTCAGTCCTGTGTTTCCGCTTTTTTCGGGGTGGAATTGGGTGGCAAAAACGTTGCCCTTTTCAACAGCCGCGTCAATCGTCACGCCGTACTCGGTCTGAGCCGCAACAATGCTCTTGTCGGCGGCGTTGAGGAAGTACGAATGAACAAAGTAAACGTAGGGGTTTTCCTCTATACCTTTAAAGAGGCGGCTGTCCTTTGTGATTTTCAAACTGTTCCAGCCCATATGCGGAATTTTCAAGCCGTCGCCGTTAGGGATTTTGGTAATCGTTCCGTCAAAAACTCCCAAGCCCTCAGCGCCTTCGCTTTCCTCGCTTCCTGGGAAAAGGAGCTGTAAGCCTAAGCAAATTCCCAAAAACGGCTTGCCGCTGTTTATGAACTCGATAACAGCCTCTTTAATTCCGTATTTATTAAGGCTGTCAACGGTGTCTCCGAACGAGCCTACGCCCGGCAGAACCGCGCCGTCGGCAGATAAAATCTCATCCTTTTTGTTGGTGATAAAGCAGTCGCAGCCAATGTGCTTAAGCGCCTTGCTCACGCTCTGAATATTGCCTGCGCCGTAGTCAATAATCGCAATCATCATATTCTCCCAATGTAAATTTGTTAGTTGATATGCTAATCTTACCATAATTGCCTTATTTTTGCAATATAAACAGCCGCTAATTTCAAAAATATTATTAAAATTTTGTATTTTACCTGCAAAATTATTGAAAAATGCAGGATGATGTGATAAAATGAATGTCAGACTAAAAAGTTAGGGAGTAAGTAAATGATTACACATCTTCTTACAAGAATAGATTTGATGATGAACAGCTTCTCGAAGGGACAAAAGCGAATTGCCCTGTACATCGAGGAGCATTACGATAAGGCGGCGTTTATGACCGCCTCTAAGCTCGGAGAAACAGTCGGCGTTTCCGAGAGTACTGTCGTAAGATTTGCGACCGAGCTCGGCTACGACGGCTATCCCAAGCTTCAAAAGGCTATGCAGGAGATGATTCGCAACAAGCTCACCTCGGTGCAGAGAATTGAAGTTACTTCGAGCCGTATCGGTAACAACAACGTGCTCGACAGCGTGCTGAATCAGGATATCGAAAAAATCCGCAGGACGATTGAGGAGACCTCGCACGAGGACTTTGACCGCGCTGTTGACGAAATTTGCAAGGCTAAGAGAATTTACATCTTCGGAGTGCGCTCAACCGCCGCAATCGCAAGCTTTTTGGCGTATTATTTTGAGCTGATTTTCGACAACAACGTTATCGTTATCAACACCACCAGCGCAACTACCACATATGAAAATATTTTCAGAATGACAAGCGACGACGTGATTATCGGAATTTCGTTTCCTCGCTACAGCAAAATGGCGATAGAGGCTATGGACTTTGCGCGCCGCCGCGGCGCACATTCAATCGCAATCACCGACAGTATGGCTTCTCCGCTTATCAGCTCGGCAGACTCCGTGCTCATCGCGCGCAGCGATATGGCTTCAATCGTCGATTCGCTCGTAGCGCCGCTCAGCCTTATCAACGCGCTGATTGTCGCCACGGTTCTTAAGAAAAAGGACGAGGTTACCGAAACCTTCCGCGAGCTCGAGCAGGTTTGGAACCGCGAGGACGTTTACGCAAGCCACGACGAAAACGAGAAGAAAACCGATGACAAGTAAAAAGGTAATAGTAGTCGGCGCAGGCGCGGCAGGCTTGATGGCGGCAGGAACAGCCGCACAGCTCGGCGCAGGCGTTACGCTGATAGAGAAAAACTCCAAGGTCGGCAGGAAGATTATGATAACCGGCAAGGGCAGGTGCAACCTGACAAATAACTGCGATAACCAGACTTTTATTAATAACGTCCCCGTCAACGGCAGGTTTTTGTACTCCGCAATTAACAACTTTTCCACCGCTGACGTTATGGGCTTTTTTGAAGGCTTAGGTCTTGAACTCAAAACCGAACGCGGAAACCGAGTGTTCCCCGTATCCGACAAGGCGGTTGACGTTGTAGATACGCTCTACGGCTTTGTAAAGGACAGCGGAGTTAAAAAAGTTCACGACACTGCAAAGACGCTGATTATCGAGGACAGTTATATCGCAGGCGTAAAGTGTGAGGAAAATACCTTCTACGCCGACAGCGTTATTGTCTGCTGCGGCGGAAAAAGCTATCCGCTCACAGGCTCGACAGGCGACGGCTATCTGCTCGCAAAGCAGGCAGGGCATACCGTTACAGAGCTTAAACCCTCGCTTGTACCTCTTGAAAGCCCCGACGGAGAGTGCAAGTCAATGCAGGGCTTGGCGCTTAAAAATGTAGGCTTGAAAATAGTCGATAATAATTCTAAAAAAGAAGTATACTCCGATTTTGGTGAAATGCTCTTTACACATTTCGGCATAAGCGGCCCGATGATTCTCTCCGCAAGCTCGCATATCAGGGATATCAAAAAGGGCGAGTACACCGCGGTAATCGACCTCAAACCGGCTCTCGACTTTGCGCAGCTTGACAAAAGGCTTCAAAACGAATTCAGAATAAACGCGAACAAGGACGTTTCAAACTCGTTCTCAAAGCTCTTGCCGAGGAAGATTATCATTCCCGTGCTAAAGCGCTGGGGAGTGCCGTTTGACAAAAAATGCAATGTAATCACAAAAGAGGAACGCCATGCCCTCTGCGAAATCCTAAAGGGCTTTACGGTAGAAATCGGCGGTTTCCGCCCGATTGAGGAGGCAATCGTCACCTCGGGCGGAGTAAAAACCTCGGAAATTAACCCGAAAACAATGGAAAGCAAGCTTGTAAGCGGACTTTACTTTGCAGGCGAGGTAATCGACTGCGACGCTTACACAGGCGGCTTTAACCTTCAAATCGCGTGGAGCACCGGCAGGCTCGCCGGACAAAACTCAGCTTATCTATAGGCAGCACCGCACACCGGAATTATGCGGTATTGCCTATAATAACGGAAAGGAATTTATATTATGTATACAGCAGTCGCACTTGACGGCCCTGCAGGAGCAGGCAAATCTTCAATCGCAAAACGCGCCGCAAAAGCGCTCGATTTTATCTATGTAGACACAGGCGCGCTTTACCGCACTATCGGCTACGCCGCAACGCTCGACGGCATTGAACCCGTCGATTCTCCCGAAGTTGACGCGCTTTTGGCAAAGACAAAGGTTGACTTGACCTTTAACGATAAGGGTGAGCAGATTGTCCTGCTTAACGGCGAGGACGTGTCGGGCTTTATCCGCACTCCCGAAGCCTCAATGACGGCTTCAAAAATCTCCGCAATCCCCAAGGTAAGGGCGTTTTTGCTCGACTTGCAGAGGAATATGGCAAAAACCCACAACGTAATTATGGACGGCAGAGACATCGGCACGGTCGTACTTCCCGACGCTCAGGTCAAGATTTTCCTGACAGCCTCGCCCGAGGCAAGGGCTCAGCGCAGATACAAGGAGCTTTTGGAAAAGGGAATGGACGTAAATTACGAGGATATTTTAAGCGACGTTAAAGAGCGCGATTATAACGATTCCCACCGCGCGACAGCACCGCTAAAGCCTGCCGAGGGCTGCGTGATTGTCGATACCACCGAGCTCGACTTTGAGCAGAGCGTGGAAAAAATCATTTCTGTCATAAAGGAGACTATCTGATGGCTCAGTCAAAAATACTTTATACTATCGGCAAGGTTATCCTGATGCCGGCGTATAAGCTTTTGTACCGCTATAAAAATATCGGCAGCGATAATATCCCCAAGCAGGGCGGTTTTATCCTCGCCTGTAACCATCTTTCTTTTTCGGATCCCGTACTGCTCGGGCTTTGCATTAAAAGAAGGCTCTATTTTATGGCGAAGGTCGAGCTTTTCAAAAATAAATTCGCAGGCGCTGTAATCCGCGCTCTCGGAGCGTTTCCGGTTGACCGCGGCGCAGGCGACGGCAAGGCGATTAAAACCGGCGAGGACATTATCCGCGAGGGCAACGCTATGACAATCTTCATCGAGGGCGGCAGAAGCAAGACCGGCGAGCTTATGCGTCCCCGAAGCGGCTGTGCGCTTGTAGCCCAGCAAATGCAGGTTCCCGTTGTTCCGGCGTGCATTACAATCGTCGGCAATCCCAAGCACACCTTTGCAAAAAGGGTAATTCACTTCGGCAAGCCGCTCTCTGCTCAGGAGCTCGGACTCACCACGGCAGGCGACCGCCGCGAGCTTAAAAAAGGCACTACAATGATTATGGACGAAATCAAAAAGATGAGGGAGCAGGACCTTAATGATTATAAAAAAGGCTGATTCCGCAGGCTTTTGCTACGGCGTAAACCGCGCAATCAATATAGTAAACGATTTAATAGGCGAGGGGGCAAGGGTATGCACCCTCGGACCGATTATCCACAATATGGAGGTAGTCCGCGAGCTAAAGGAGCGCGGCTGCCGTCCGATTGAGAGTATCGACGAGCTAAAGGAAGGCGAAACGCTTGTCATCCGCTCGCACGGAGTTAAAAAGTCGGTTATCGACGAGCTTAACGAAAAGAAAATCGACTACCGCGACGCGACCTGTCCGTTCGTCAAAAAAATCCACCGCATTGTGTCGCAGGCAAATCCCGAAACAGACGTTGTACTCGTCGCAGGCAACCCGGAGCATCCCGAGGTTGAGGGTATTATAAGCAACTGCAAGGGCGACTTTTACACCTTCAACAATGAGGAAGAATTAGACAAAATTTTGGATATAATTCCTGAAAAGAATTATAAACAGGTAAAAGTTGCCGCTCAGACCACTTTTGACACAAAAGAATGGAAAAAATCTGTAAAAAAGATAAAAAAAGTATGTACAAATGCAAAAATATTTGATACAATATGTAATGCTACGTCAGTTAGGCAGAGCGAGGCGGAACAGATTGCCGCTCAGTCGGACTTTATGATAGTTATAGGAGATCGTCACAGCTCCAACACAGGCAAGCTTTTTAACATCTGTAAAAGGCAGTGCCCCGGCACGGTTTTGATAGAAACCGCAAATGAGCTCGATTTGTCACGCGTCCGCGCTGCAAAACAAATAGGCGTAACTGCAGGCGCTTCAACACCTGCAAGGATAATAAAGGAGGTACTGGATACAATGAGTGAAGAGATTAAATCCGGTGAAACAACAAATTTTGAAGAATCTTTTGAGGAGATGCTTGAAGAATCCCTCAAAAATTTAAATACTAATGAGAGGGTAATGGGTACAGTCATCAGCATCGCGCCTAATGAAGTACAGGTTGACGTTGGCAGAAAACAGACAGGCTTTGTTCCTGTAAGCGAGCTTTCCAACGATCCTAACGTGAAGCCTGAAGATGTAGTAAAGATTGGTGACGAAATTGAACTGCTGATTATGAAGACAAACGACCAGGAAGGCACAATTATGCTTTCCAAGCGCAGAGTTGACGCTCAGAAGGGCTGGGAGGAGCTCCAGGATAAGGTAGACTCTCAGGAAATCCTCACAAGCAAGATTGTCGAGGCAGTTAAGGGCGGCGTAATCGCTGTTTACAACGGCGTAAGAATCTTTATTCCGGCTTCACAGGCTACCGCTTCTCGCGACGAAAAGCTCGAGGATCTCGTTGGTCAGGAAGTTGATTTCAGACTTATCGAGGTTTCACAGCGCGGCAGATTTAAGAGAGCAATCGGCTCAATCCGCAGCGTACTTAAAGAGCGCAGAGCCGCTCAGCGTGAGGAATTCTGGAAGACCTGCGAGGTTGGCAAGCGTTACAAGGGCGTTGTTAAGTCGCTCACAAGCTACGGCGCGTTCGTAGACCTCGGCGGCGTATTCGGTATGATTCACATTTCCGAGCTTTCATGGACTCACATCAAGCATCCTTCCGAGGTTGTTAACATTGGCGACACCGTTGACGTTTACGTTAAGGACATCAACGAGGAGACAAAGAAGATTTCTCTCGGCTTTAAGAACGCTGAGGACAATCCGTGGGAGATCCTTAAGAGAGATTATCCCGAGGGCACGGTTGTTGAGGCTACAATTGTAGGCCTTACAACCTTCGGCGCTTTCGCTAACATCATCCCCGGTATCGACGGTCTTATCCACATTTCTCAAATTGCAAACAAGAGAATCGAAAAGCCTGCTGACGTTCTTTCTGTAGGCGAGAAGGTTCAGGCTAAGATTACTGCAATCGACTTTGACAAAAAGCGCGTAAGCCTTTCAATGAGAGCTCTCCTTCCCGAGGACGAGCAGGCTCCTGCAAAGGCAGCTCCCGTAGAGGAAGCCGCTGAGGAAGAAGCCGCTCCTGTTGTAGAGGAAGCTGCTCCTGCAGAGGAAACCGCTGAATAATTTGCTACATAACAGGGCACTCCTAATGAGTGCCCTTTTTACTAATAAGGCTTGAGGAGGGTATCATTATGACCGCCAAGGAAGAATTTATTGAGATTTACAATCAGTATATCAACCGCAAGGGCGCTGATGAGCTGCTCGAATGGATAGAGCGTACCGACTTTTTCACTGCGCCTGCAAGCACACGTTACCACTGCTCGTGCGAAGGCGGTTTGGTAATGCACTCCGTCAGCGTTTTTAATACGATGATGGAAAAGCACTTTGACGAGGAAACCGACAGCATAGAGAGCTTTGCAATCTGCGCACTGCTCCACGATTTGTGCAAGGCTCAGTTCTATAAGGTGTCAACCCGTAACGTCAAAAACGAAGAAACAGGTCAGTGGGAGAAGGTTCCCTACTACGCCATTGAGGACCAGTTCCCCTACGGACACGGCGAAAAATCCGTGTTCCTTATCGAGCGCAAAATGCGCCTAAAGCTCGACGAGGCTATGGCAATCCGCTGGCATATGGGCGAGTTCGGAGACAAAAACAGCAACGCCATCAGCCAGGCATACGACGCTTATCCCTTAGCGGTTAAGCTACACCTCGCCGATTTGGAGTCAACCTACCTCAGAGAAAAAGGCACATCGGCAGTAAGACGCTAAACTTATATAAATTATTGTAGCGGCGAGCAATGCTCGCCCCTACTTTTTATTATTATACGGTGATATTATGGACATTTCACAAGCAAAAATCAGGGTAGAGGAGCTAACCAAAACCCTTGAATACCACAACAATCTGTATTATAATCAGGATGCGCCCGAGATTTCGGACTTTGAGTATGACAAAATGCTCCGCGAGCTCGAGAATTTGGAGGAAGAATTTCCGTCGCTGAAAAAGGCTGATTCCCCTACAAACAAGGTCGGCGGAAGCGCAGGCGAAAAGTTCTCGCAGGTCGTTCACGCTGTGCCGATGGAGAGCCTGCACGACAGCTTTTCCGACGACGAGCTAAGAGATTTTGACCGTAAGGTTCGCGAGGTTTCTCCCGACGTAAAGTACGTTGTTGAGCCTAAGTTTGACGGACTGAGCGTCTCCTGCGAATATCAAAACGGCGTATTTGTCCGCGGTTCAACACGCGGCGACGGCGTAACGGGCGAGGACGTAACCGAAAACCTTATGACAATCAAAAGCCTGCCCAAGCGCATCCCAAACGCTCCCGAGTACCTCGAGGTCAGGGGAGAGGTCTATATGTCCTTTCAGAGTTTTGAGGCGCTTGTAAAGCGGCAGGAAGAAAACGAGGAAAAGAACATCGCGAAAAATCCGCGCAACGCCGCCGCAGGCTCGCTCAGGCAGAAAAACGCCAAAATCACCGCCGAGCGTAACCTCGATATTTTTGTTTTTAATATTCAGCAGGCGCGCGGAATTACAATTAATTCCCACGTTCAGGGGCTTGATTACCTTTCCGAGCTCGGCTTCCCGACCTCATTTTATAAGGTCTGCTCGACCGTTGACGAGGTGATTGAGGAAATTCAGAGGATTGGCGACAACCGCGGAAGCTACGACTACGCAATTGACGGCGCTGTCGTTAAGGTTGACGACTTTGAACAGCGCACGCTTTTAGGCAGTACCGCCAAATATCCCAAGTGGGCTGAGGCGTATAAGTATCCGCCCGAGGAAAAGCCCACAAAGCTGATTGACGTTGAAATTAACGTCGGCAGAACCGGCGTTTTAACCCCTGTCGGAATTTTTGAGCCCGTACTGCTCGCAGGAACAACCGTCAGCAGGGCAACGCTCCACAATAAGGATTTTATCGAGGAAAAGGGCATTTGCGTAGGCGACACCGTGATTATTCGCAAGGCAGGCGAGATTATCCCTGAGGTGCTCTCGGTTAAACAGCACGCCGAAAACGCGGTGCCGTTTGAGTTCCCGAAGCTCTGCCCAAGCTGCGGAAGCCCGGTTACTCAGGACGACGAGGCGGCAATCCGCTGTACCAACACCGAGTGTCCGGCTCAGCTTATGCGCCACCTTATCCACTTTGTCAGCCGCGACGCCATGGATATCGACGGCTTAGGCCCTGCCGTGCTTGAACAGCTCGCGGAGCAGGGGCTTGTAAAAACCCCTGCCGATTTGTACAGGCTAAAGGCAGAGGATATCAGCTCTCTCGACCGCAAGGCGGAAAAGTCCGCGAATAACCTTATCTCCGCGGTTGAAAAGTCAAAGCACAACGAGCTTTACCGCCTGATTTTCGCACTCGGAATACGAAATATCGGGCTTAAAGCGGCAAAGCTTATCTGCGAAAACTTCGTCACGATTGACGACATTATGAGCGCCAAGGCTGAGGACTTTGAAAAAATCGAGGGCTTCGGCAAGATTATGGCGCAGAGCCTTGAGGACTATTTTTCGCTCGACGGCACATCCGACCTAATCAGCCAGTTTAAGGAATTAGGGCTTGATATGAAGCCGTCGGAACAGCGCAAAAAAGGCGGAGCTTTCGAGGGTATGACCTTCGTGCTGACAGGAACTCTGCCGACTATGAAGCGCAGCGAGGCAGGAAAAATTATTGAGGAAAACGGCGGAAAAACCAGTTCCTCGGTATCAAAAAAGACCACTTATGTTTTAGCCGGCGAGGACGCCGGAAGCAAGCTTACAAAGGCGCAAACCCTCGGAATAAATATAATTTCCGAGCAGGAATTCCTCGATATGCTCAAATAAAAATAAACAATCGACCTTTCGTTTTTCGGAAGGTCTTTTTTTATGCTTGTCTGCATAGAATAAATCATCGGAGGAATTCTTATGCAGATGAATTATAAAAAGATACTCTCGGCGGTCAACTGCCTAAGTCCGCCCGTAAAGCGGTTTTTGGAACCGCATACGGACTTTATTGCGAAAAATGCTTCTGACATACGCCTTCGCCTTAACCGTCCGCTGTCAATCTCCGCGCGAGACGGAGTTTATTTTCCGTCAAACGACGGCGGACTTTTACAAGCTTTACCGGACAAGGCTGTTATAATTACCAAGGCAGATTTGATTGACAGCTTCAACAGAATTTGCCGTTACTCGGTCTACTCGGTGCAAAACGAGCTTATCAACGGCTTTGTGACCGTCAGCGGAGGACACCGCGCCGGCGTTTGCGGTACGGCGGTTGTCGAATCGGGAAAAATCGTGAATATCCGCGATATAAGCTCGATTAACCTGAGAATTGCCAGAGAGGTAAAGGGCTGCGCCGATAAGTTGATTTCGCAAATTGAAAATATGCAAAACGGAGTTTTAATCTGCGGCGAGCCTTGCTCGGGAAAAACCACAATTTTGCGTGATTTGGCAAGATATATTTCTGAAAAAGAAAATAAAAACATTTCCCTAATCGACGAACGCGGAGAGCTTGCCGCGCCTGTCTGCGGAGTTAATCAAAACGACGTCGGCTTGTGCGACGTGTTCTGCGGTTATCCAAAGCACAAGGCGGTCGAGCAGGCACTTAGGTGTATGTCGCCCGAGTACATAATTTGCGACGAAATCGGCACGACAGAGGACTTAAAAGCCGTGGAAAGCTGCGTTAACAGCGGAGTTTCGGTAATCGCCGCCCTGCACGCGAAGAACAAGTCAGAGCTACTCGGCAAGCCTAACGCTGTAAAGCTCCTTAAAACAGGCGCGTTCGGCACGGTTGTTTTCTTAAAAAGCCGTAAAAACGCAGGAGAGATAAGCGCTGTGGAAAGGGCAGGTGATTTGCTTGGTAATTAAGCTCATCGGCTGTCTGCTGATAGCCTCGGCAGGCTTTTTCACGGGCTGTGTCTTAACCCAAAGGCTCAAAAACAGGCGCGATTTTTACGACAAATTCTGCGTGTTTATCTCGCTATTGCAAACGCAAATCAGGTACAACAGCGCAGATATTTTCTCGCTCGTAATTTCAAGCGCAAGAGGCTCGGGCTTGGAGCTTTTTGATACTCCCAAAACCGATGTTCCTTTTACGGCTTTTTGGGATAATTCGTTAAGTGCTTTGCCGAAAAAATACGGCTTAAATAATTCTGATAAAGAATTATTATACAAATTCGGCTCAGCCCTCGGCACAACGGATATCGAAGGTCAGCTAAAGCACCTTGGGCTGTACGGCGAGATTTTCCAAAACAGGCTGAGCGAGTGCGAAAACGCGCTAAAGGATAAGTCGAGAATATACAGGGCGCTGGGATTGTTCGGCGGAATATCAACGGCAATTATTATTCTCTGAAAGAATAAAGAGGTTTAAATGGACGTAGAGTTAATTTTCAAAATCGCGGCTGTCGGCATAATCGTGGCGGTGCTCTCCCAGCTATTAATCAGGAGCGGCAGGGAGGAACAGGCAATGCTCACAACGCTTGCCGGGCTGATTGTGGTGCTGACAATGATAATCACGCAGATAAGCTCGCTTTTCGAGACTATCAAGCGGATGTTTAACTTTTGATGAGCATAGTTTCAGTCTGCGCGTTGTCGGTCGCCGCGGTTATAATCGCCCTCACATTAAAGCCTAAAAACGCCGAAATCGCGTTAATGCTCGGATTGTGCGCCTCGGTTGTGATTTTATTTTCGCTGTTTTCAAACGTCGCGCAAATCACGGACAAAATCAGCGAAATCACCGCCGCCTCGAGCATAAGCACAGGCTATATCGCAATTCTTTTGAAGGTTATCGGCATTTGCTTGGTGACGGAATTCACCGCCAACGTCTGCCGCGATTCGGGCAGTTCTTCGCTTGCAGGCACGGTAACGCTCACGGGCAAAATCCTCGTCACAATCGCCGCTTTGCCGCTGTACTCGGACATTTTAAATGTCGTTTTGGAATTAATCAAGAGGTAAGACGTGAAAAAGTTTTTGACAATTATAACAGTGCTAATCGCACTTTTGAATATATCCGCCCTGACGGTCAGCGCCGAGGAATACAAATACGATTTTTCCGAGGTTTACGGCAGCTTGTCGGACGAGGCGAGGGAGCATATGCTCAGTATTGGAGCTGACAGCGCCGACGCAAACGCTCTTTCAAATTTGAGCTTTGATAATATTATGAGCGAGATTGAAGGCGTCGCCGCGGACAGTTCAAAATCACCGCTGTCGGGGTTAATCTCGATAATCGCACTGCTTCTTATTTGCTCAATGCTCAGCGCTTATAAATCATCCCTCAGCCCTCAAATCGGTGAAACGCTCAACACCGCCTCGGCGCTGTGCATATGCTGTTCGGTTTTGCCGCCGTCAATAGGCGCGGTCAATACGGCGTGCGATGTTATAGTAAACGCTTCAAATTTATTACTCGCCTTTGTGCCGATTGCTGGAACGCTTATGGTAACGTCAGGTCAGGCGTTCGGCTCGGCGGCGTACTGCGCTTCGGTAATCGCGGCAGGGCAGGGGGTGGCGCAGACCGCTCAAAAGATAATCGTGCCGTTTTTGAATATGTTTTTGGGAATCAGCATATCGGGCGGACTTTCGCCGGGCATTAACCTTAACGGCTTTACGTCGTTTATCTCAAAGGCGTTCAAGTGGATTTTGGCGTTTGTAATGACAATTTTCACTTCCGTACTCGGCATAAAGCAGGTGCTCGCAGGCTCGCTCGATAACGTATCGGGCAGGACGGTGCGCTTTGCGCTAAGCTCCTTTGTGCCCGTGGTTGGCTCGGCTCTTTCGGAAGCGTACCGAACGGTGTCTGGCAGTGTGTCGCTCTTAAAATCGGGCTTGGGAGTATTTGTGGTAATCGCCGTCGGCGTGACTTTTTTGCCGATAATCATAAACTGCCTTCTCTGGTCATTGTCGCTTAAAACAGGCAAAGCCGCGGCAGAGGTTATGGGGCTTAATCAAAGCGCCGTTCTGCTCGACGGTATCGGCTCGGTTTTCTCAGTGTTAATCGCTGTTTTGCTCTGCATCGCCGCGGTGTTCATAATCTCCGCCGCAATGATTTTTTTAATCGGCGGAGGGGGAGTATGAGCGGCTTGGGCGCAGTCGCGGTTTCGGTATGCTGTGCTTCATTAATATGCGCGCTGGTGTCAAACTTCGTAAGCGACAGCTCGGTAAAAAGAGTGTTAAACCTCGTACTCGGGGCGTTTATGGTCTGCTCGCTGATTTTCCCGGTAAAATCCGCGGTGCAGGGAATAAGGGAAGAAATTCCCGAAAGCTCACAATCAGCCGTACAATCCGCAACCGCAGACGAAGCTCAGTATAACCGCCAAATCGTCGCGGAAACGCGGAAAAACCTTGAAAATACCCTTACCGCTCTGCTTAACCAAAACGGCATTTACCCCGAAAGCGTAGAAGTTATTTTATCCGTTAAGCACGACAACAGCATAATTATCTCGCGTATCGGCATATACATAGACAAAAGCTGTACGCAGACGGATAAGATACTTGAGCTCACCGCTCAAAATTTCGGAATCACCCCGAACATTATTACGGAATAGGAAGCAAAAATGACAGACCGGATAAAAAAGATTTTTGACAGCGGCAAGCTCCGCAAAATCATCATAATCTGCGGAATTGCAGGAATAGCGCTGATTTTTTTATCAAATTACATAAATCCCGTCTCACACGGGAACGAAAGGACTGATGTTGTTTCGACAGAGGAATACGGCAAGCGAATTGAAAGCAACCTCGAAACGCTGATCACCCATATTCAGGGCGTAGGCGCGGCAAAGGTAATGCTCACAATGGAAAACAGCGTAGAAAATGTTTACTTAAAAGACAGCACAACCAAAACCAAGGAAGTTGAGCCTGTAATCAGAGGCGTGCTTGTCGTATGCGAAGGCGGTGACGATCCTGTTGTTGTTGAGCGCGTGACCCAAGCGGTAACAAAAGCCCTTGACATTTCGGCAGCAAAAGTATGTATTACAAAATTATCAGAATAAAGGTCGGTAGTATTATGAAATTTCAAAAAAAGTACGTAATTGCGGCGGCGCTTGTCCTTGCCTTAGGCGCGGCGGTGTATGTTAACTGGCAGTTTACCACGAACAACAATACAAGCGTCAAGGAGCTCGGCGCGGCTTCATACGTAAACGCGACGGCAGCGGCAACCGCTGACGAAGCCAAGCAGACCGCGGCGCAGTCAAAGGAACAGCAGAGCTACTTTGCCGCCGAGCGGACAAAACGCCAGAGCACTCAGGACAAAATCCTCGACGAAGCAAAGGAGATTTTTAACCTTGAAAACGCCGATGAAGCGGATGTTTCCGAAGCGCAAAAGAATGTGGAGAAGGTTCTTAAGAGCTTCACAATCCAAGACAGTATCGAAAGCATAATCAAGGCGAAGGGCTTTTCGGACTGCCTTTGCTATATCAGCGACGAGGGCGTGTCGGTAATCGTACCCGAAAGCGAGCTTAACGACAATTCCGTGCTCGTAATCGACGACGCGGTTGTGTCGCACTACGACGTCGCGTATGAAAATATCTCAATCGTCGGCGCGTAAAAAATCCTTTGGACTGGCTTATTACCGTAAAGGTTTTAAGTCAGTCTTTTTCTGTTTACTTTTTCGCTTGTATGTGCTATAATATACCCTGAATAAAAATGTAAAGTTGGGATAATATGTGTAAAGAAGATGTTAAGCTTACAAGGAGCGAAATGCGTGAGCAGGCTTTTATGCTTTTGTTCTCAAAATCGTTTGACGACGAACCGCTCGAAGCCACAATCGACGACAACGCCGAGATGTTCAAGGGCGGAGTGTGCGCCTATGCTCAGGCTGCTGTATCGGGAATTGAGGACAAGCGCGATGAAATCGACGAGATAATATCCTCAAAGCTCAAAAAGGGCTGGACGCTGCGCAGACTTTCCAAGCCGTCGCTTGCAATTTTACGCCTTGCGGTTTTTGAGATTATGTACCTCGACAACATCCCCGACGGCGTTGCCGTTAACGAGGCGGTAGAGCTTGCCAAAAAGTACACAATCGACGAGAGCGGCTTTATCAACGGAATTCTCGGCTCAGTCGTAAGGGACAAAGAGGGCGCAAAATGAGCCTGTTTTTGGGGATTGACACATCAAACTACACAACCTCGGTCGCCCTTTACGACAGCGAATCAAAGACAGTAATTCAGCGCAAAAAGCTCCTTCCCGTCAAGGAAGGACAGCTCGGACTTCGCCAGAGCGACGCGGTGTTTCACCACACGGCACAGCTCCATTCGCTTTTTGAGGAGCTTGTAAAGGATGTAGATACAAAGCAAATCGCTGCGGTTGGCGCGTCGTCAAGACCGCGCCCGGTGGATGGCTCATATATGCCGTGTTTTTCAGTTGGGCTGAACACGGCAAAAATTATTTCTGCCGCGCTAAAGGTGCCTTGTTTTGAGCTTTCGCACCAGGAGGGGCATATCTCGGCGGCGTTGTTCAGCGCCGGCAAGGAGGATTTGTTCGACAAAAAATTCCTCGCCTTTCACGTCAGCGGCGGAACTACCGAGGCGGTAATTGCCGAGGGCAACGGCTGCGGATTTTCCCTTGAAGCCGCTGCAAAAACGCTCGACCTAAATGCAGGACAGGCTGTCGATAGGGTAGGGCTTATGCTCGGCTTAAAATTTCCGTGCGGAGCGGAGCTTGAAAAGCTTGCGCTTAAAAATACCGAAAAAATCAAGGTTAAACCGACCTTAAAGGGCTGCGATTGCTGCCTCAGCGGAGTTGAAAACCTCTGCCAAAAGCATATTAAAAACGGCAAAAGCCCTGAATATACAGCGGCGTTTTGCATTGAGTATATCCGCAGAACGCTTGAAGAAATGACCGACAAAATCCTCGCCGAACACGGCAAAATGCCTGTGGTTTACGCTGGTGGAGTGATGTCGAACACAATAATAAATAATTCTTTTACAGAAAAATACAACGCGGTATTCGCAATGCCTGAGTATTCCTCAGACAACGCCGCAGGTACCGCGCTGTTATGCTACAGGAAATATAACAATGTACACACCTGACATTCAAAAACCTAACGTCCTGAGCGTTTCTCAGGTAACAAACTTCATAAAGTCGCTTATTGAGGGTGAGCCGATGCTTCGAACCGTCTATTTGTCGGGTGAAATCTCAAACCTCGGTTGCTACTCCTCTGGGTTTTACTTTTCTCTTAAAGACAGCAATTCGGTAATCTCAGCCGTGATGTTCAAGTACCAGGCGCAGCGCCTGCGTTTTGAGCCGAAAAACGGTCAAAAGGTGCTCTGCGTGGGCAGAATAGAGCTTTACGCGCCGCGCGGCGCTTACCAAATTCTCATCGAAAATATGCAGCCCGACGGCGTAGGAGCGCTCAACCTCGCCTATGAACAGCTTAAAGAAAAGCTCGAAAAACAGGGGCTGTTTGACGAAAGATACAAAAAGCCTATTCCAAAAATGCCCAAGACCGTAGGCGTGATAACCTCACCCTCGGGCGCGGCGGTTCAGGATATAAAAAACGTGCTATACAGGCGCTATCCGCGCATTGACGTTGTGATGTGCCCTGTGCTCGTTCAGGGAGAGCAAGCGCCTAAACAGCTTGTTGAAGCCATAAAAACGCTCGATAATTACAACCTTTGCGACGTGATAATCATCGGCAGGGGCGGCGGCTCAATCGAGGACTTGTGGGCGTTTAATAACGAGGAGCTTGCGCGGACGATTTTCGAGTGCAAAATCCCCGTAATCTCCGCCGTAGGTCACCAGACCGACTACACAATCTGCGATTTTGTAGCCGACCTTCGGGCACCTACTCCGTCAGCCGCGGCGGAGCTTGCCGTTCCCGATATTGAGGAGCTAAAGAAAAAGTACATCAACCTCAGAAAATCTCTTAGCTATAAGCTCGCTCATAAGCTGAGCGATTACAGGCTTAACCTGTCGCTTTTGCAAAAGCGTGCCGAGGTGGTTTCTCCCGGCAAGCAAACGGAAAAATACATCAACAGCTATAAGCTTGCGGCAATCCGCGCCGGACAGGCTGTTCAGAAAAATCTGGATAACAAACGAAACAATCTTCTCCGCCTTGCGGACAAAACCGAGGAGCTAAGCCCCTTGGCGGTTCTAAAACGCGGCTACGCAATCACCGAAAAGGACGGAGAAATTATCTCAAAATCCGCTCAACTAAAGAGCGGCGATAAATTCACGCTGATTATGCAGGACGGAAAAGTCACTGCAACAGCGGACTAAATATGTAGGGGCGTTCTTAGCACAACGGCAACCCTTTTGGGCTTCGCCCATTTCCCCTAATAGGGGAATCACATTGCACGCCCGCGGGCGACCAATGGTCGCCCCTAAAAAGCAAAAGGGAGGGCGGCAAAATGTCATTTACCCACTTACATGTTCATACCGAATACAGTCTGCTTGACGGCGCATGCAGAATCGGCAAAATTGCCGCCGCCGCAAAGCAAAAAGGCTTTGATTCTCTGGCAATCACCGACCACGGCGTAATGTACGGCGTGATCGACTTTTATCGCGCCTGCAAAAAAGAGGGCATAAAGCCTGTAATCGGCTGCGAGGTCTATGTCGCGCCTAAGTCGAGGCTTGACAAAGCGGCAGGCTTTGACAGATACTACCATATGGTACTTCTCTGTGAGAATATGACAGGCTACCAAAACCTGATTAAGCTTGTGTCCTTAGGCTTTACCGAGGGCTTTTACTCAAAGCCGCGCATTGACGACGAGCTTTTGGAGCAGTATCACGACGGCTTGATCTGCCTTTCGGCTTGCCTTGCAGGCGAAATCCCGAGACTACTAAGCGCCGGGAATTATATCGAGGCAAAAAACAAGGCGCTTTATTACCGCGATTTGTTCGGCAAAGACAACTTCTTTATCGAGCTTCAGGATCACGGAATTGCCGAACAGCACAGAATTTTGCCCGACTTAAAAAGAATTGCGAACGAAATCGGCGTCGGAATGGTCGCAACCAACGACTGCCATTACATAGAAAAAGAGGACAGCAAAATCCACAGTATTCTGCTGTGCATACAGACCAACCGCACCCTTGACGATCCCGACAGAATGGAGTTTCAGACCGACGAGTTTTATATGAAAACCGAGGACGAGATGGCCGCTCTGTTCGGTGAATACGAGGGCGCGATTGAGAATACCCATAAAATCGCTGAGCGCTGTAACGTCGAGTTCGAGTTCGGAGTAAGAAAGCTTCCGCATTTTGACGTGCCTAATCACGAGGATCACCTCGAATATTTCAGAAGGCAATGTTACAGCGGACTTTATCATCACTACGGCGACAATCCCGACCAAAAGCTGATTGACCGACTTGAATACGAGATTAACACAATCAGCAAGATGGGCTTTGTCGATTACTACCTGATTGTCAACGACTTTGTGCAGTACGCAAAGTCAAACGGAATTCCCGTCGGACCGGGCAGAGGCTCGGGCGCAGGCTCGTTGTGCGCCTACTGCATCGGAATTACGGCGATTGATCCGATTAAGTACAACCTGCTCTTTGAGCGTTTCTTAAACCCCGAGCGCGTCAGTATGCCCGACTTTGATATCGACTTCTGCAACGTGCGCAGGGGAGAGGTTATCGACTACGTTGTGCGCAAGTACGGCGAGGACAGGGTGGCGCAGATTGTCACCTTCGGTACAATGGCGGCACGCGCCGCAATCCGAGACGTCGGCAGAGTAATGGGAATGCCCTACGCCGCTGTTGACGAGGTCGCAAAGCTCGTTCCGTTCGAGCTTAATATAACGATAAGCAAGGCTCTCGGCGCAAGCGCTGAGCTAAAGGACAGATACAACGAAGATCCGCAGATTAAAACTCTGCTCGATTACGCAATGAGCATTGAGGGTATGCCGCGACATTCGGGAATGCATGCGGCAGGCGTGGTTATCACGGAACAGCCTGTTTCAAACTACGTGCCCCTCGCAAAAAACGACGACAACGTCGTCACCCAGTACACAATGACAACACTTGAGGAGCTAGGACTTCTCAAGATGGACTTTTTGGGACTTCGCAACTTAACGGTAATCGACGAGGCGGAAAAGCTTATTAAAAAGATAAATCCACAGTATAGTCCCGACGACGTTAAGGACGACGACAAGGCGGTTTTCGCGATGATTTCGCGCGGCGCAACCGAGGGCGTTTTCCAGTTTGAAAGCCAAGGGATGCGTAACGTGCTCACCCAGCTAAAGCCCGACTGCATCGAGGACTTAATCGCGGTGGTATCGCTCTACCGCCCGGGCCCGATGAACAGTATTCCCACGTACATCGAGTGCCGCCACAATCCGCAGAAGGTGCGCTACAAGCATCCGCTCTTAAAGCCGATTTTGGAAGTAACCTACGGCTGTATCGTCTATCAGGAGCAGGTTATGCAGGTGCTTCGCTCACTCGCAGGCTACAGCCTCGGCAGAGCGGATATTGTCCGCCGCGCCATGAGCAAGAAAAAGCACGACGTTATGGAGCGCGAGCGCGAGGTGTTTATAAACGGCCTTGTCGACGATGACGGCAACGTGGTTGTCGAGGGCTGTCTTAGGCGCGGAGTAAGCCGCGAAATCGCAGTGTCCGTCTTTAATGAGATGGAGAGCTTCGCAAGCTATGCCTTCAACAAATCCCACGCCGCAGCCTACGCCGCAGTAACCTACAAAACCGCGTGGCTAAAGTGCCACTATCCGCGCGAATATATGTCGGCGCTGCTGTCGAGCGTGCTCGACAACCGCAACAAGCTGGCTGTCTATATCTCGGAGTGCAAGTCGCTCGGAATCAGCGTTTTGCCGCCGAGCGTAAACGAAAGCGGACTCGGCTTTACCGTTGACGGCAAAAATATCCGCTACGGACTGCTCGCGATTAAAAACCTCGGCAGGCAGTTTATCGAGCAGATTATCACCGAGCGCAGGTACAAGCCCTATGCTTCGCTGTATGACTTTTGCAAGCGCCTGTCGGGCAAAAATATGAACTCGCGCGCGATTGAAAGCCTTATCAAATGCGGAGCGTTTGACGGTTTAGGCGCAAACCGCCGTCAGCTTTTGCAGGTTTATTCCAAGGTGCTCAGCGACGTAGAGTATGAGAAAAAGCACAGCCTGAACGGTCAAATGTCGTTCTTCGATATGGGGCTGAGCGAGCAGGAAAAACGCTCATCAGAGCCCGAGCTTCCCGATGTTCAGGAGTACAGCCGCGGAGAGCTTTTGCAGATGGAGTACCAAATTGCAGGAATGTACCTCAGCGGACACCCGATTGACGATTATTCGCAGTTTGCAAAGGCAGTAAAATCCGACTCAATCGGTGAGATTGTCACGCGCGAGAGCAAACGCTATTTCGACGGCAAAAAGGTCTGCGTGGTCTGCATAATCGCAGGTTCAAAAACCCAGCTTACCAAGAATAACAAGCTTATGGCGTTCGTCACCGCCGAGGACAGGAGCGGCTCAATCGAGCTCGTCGTGTTCCCGAATGTCTACGACAGGTGCGTGTCGGTCTTAAACGACGGCAACGCGGTAATAGTCAGGGGAAACCTCAGCTATAAGGAGAACGAGGAACCGAAAATCATCTGCGACAGTATGGAAAAGGCACGTGAAAACGGCGAGGTCGCTAAGTTTGAGCAGAATAAACTCAAAGCGCCTGTAAACAGACCTCAGCCCAACGCCGCGCCGTCGGCATTGTACCTGAGAATTGACGACTTAAATACGCCGATGTACGAAAGGGCACGGCGCGTTATAGATATTTTCGAGGGCAGAACGCCTGTAATATTCTACCTCACAAACACCAAGCGCAAGGTAAAAGCCCCTGCGCAGATGTGGGTAAGCCTAAACGACGTGATGATTAAGGAGCTGAAATACCAGCTCGGCGACAACAACGTTGCAGTAAAATAGAGTTTGGAGTTTAGAGTTAAGAGTTTAATTATAGGAAACGTATACTAAGTAAAACAAACGTATCTTAACTGTCTACAGCGAAGCCTCTAACCATTTACGAAGTGACTTTTTAGCTCAAACTATGGAGTAATTGATATGATAATCGATTTTCACACTCACACCTTTCCCGATAAAATGGCGGAAAAGACAATCGCCTTTCTGTCGGAAAAGGGCGGAATAAAGCCGTACCGCGAGGGCACGGCGTCATCTCTTACCGAGCTGATGAAACGCAGCGGAGTTGACTACAGCGTTGTTTTGCCTGTTGCCACTCTGCCAAAGCAGGAAAAAACCATCAACCGCACCTCGGCAGAGCTTAACGGCAAAAATAACCTCTTTTTTGCAGGCGCAATCCACCCCGACTGCGAGGACGTTGACGGAACTCTCGACTATATTAAGGAGAGCGGATTGTTCGGAATTAAGCTGCATCCCGACTATCAGGGCGTTCACTTTGACGACGGCCGCTACATTAATATTATGAAAAAGGCGTTTGAGCGCGGCTTGTACGTCATCACCCACGCAGGGCTCGACGTAGGCTATCCCGACCACATCCACTGCACTCCCGATATGATATTAAACGCGCTTTCAAAGCTCGGAAGCCCTGCCGAAAACAAGCTGATTTTGGCTCACCTCGGCGGTTTTCAACTATATGACGAGGTGCTCGAAAAGCTAATTGGACTGCCCGTGTTTATGGACACCGCCGTTGTGCTCAGCTACTATCCCGAAAAGTCAAGGGAAATCATCGACCGCCACGGCGCTGATAAAATTTTGTTCGCGTCCGATTCACCGTGGGCAGACCAGGCTGAGTTTGTAAAAATCATAAAATCCTACGGCTTTTCAAAAGAGGACGAGGATAAGATTTTTTACCAAAACGCATGTAAAATATTAGGATTGTAATTTGTGTCGTAATGTGATATAATTAAAAGGATATAAAATAATAATGATAAATAATGGAGGAAAATCAAGTGAAGAAGCTAATGTTGGGCAATGAAGCGATTGCCAGAGGACTTTACGAGGCCGGCGTTAAGCTTGTGTCGAGCTATCCCGGTACTCCTTCAACGGAAATCACTGAGTTTGCCGCAAAGTATGATGAAATTTACTGCGAGTGGGCGCCTAATGAAAAGGTTGCCACAGAGGTAGCCTTCGGCGCGTCTTTGCGTGGAGTAAGGTCTGCGTGCGCCATGAAGCACGTCGGTCTTAACGTGGCGGCAGACCCTCTGTTTACACTCTCATATACAGGCGTAAACGGCGGAATGGTTATCTTCGTAGCCGACGACCCTGCAATGCACTCGTCGCAGAACGAGCAGGATTCGCGCCATTACGCAATTGCCGCAAAGGTTCCTATGCTCGAGCCTGCGGATTCCGCAGAGGCAAAGGACTTTGTAAAGCTTGCTTTTGAAATTTCCGAGGAGTTCGACACTCCCGTTATCATCAGAATGTGCACCAGAATTGCTCACTCACAGAGCACTGTTGAGCTTTGCGACAGGGTAGAGCGCGAGCTTCCTGCGTACGAGAAAAATCCGCAGAAGTTCATTATGGCGCCAGCAAACGCTATCCGTCGCCATCCGTTTGTTGAGGAGCGCACCAAAAAGCTCTCTCAGTACGGCGAGACCTCTCCTGTTAACCGCGTAGAGTACGGCGGAACAGAAAAGGGCATTATCTGCGCAGGCACTTGCTATCAGTATGTCAAGGAAGTTTTCGGTGACAGCGTATCGGTGCTTAAGCTCGGACTTGTAAATCCCCTTCCTGTCGATATTATCAAGGACTTCGCCGCTAAGGTAGACAAGCTCTATGTTATCGAGGAGCTCGACGGCATTATCGAGGGACACCTCAATTCTCTCGGAATTCCCTGCACAGGCAAGGAGATGTTCTCGCCCCTCGGTGAATACAACCAGACCACGATCCGTGAGGCTTTCGGTATGGCTCAGCCCGAGTTTACCTCGGCTGATACCGCAGTTCCGGTTCGTCCTCCGGTAATGTGCGCAGGCTGTCCGCACCGCGGATTGTTCTACACACTTTCAAAGCACAAAATCACCTGTTTGGGCGACATCGGCTGTTACACACTCGGTTCAGCCGCTCCGCTTACCGCTCTCGACTCAACGCTCTGCATGGGCGCGTCCGTTTCGGGACTTCACGGCTTTAACAAGGCAGGCGGTAAGGAGACCGAGGGCAAGACCGTATGCGTAATCGGTGACTCAACCTTTATGCACTCAGGCGTAACAGGCTTAATCAACATAGCTTACAACGCCTCAAATTCAACGGTTATCATCCTCGACAACTCAATTACCGGTATGACAGGCCATCAGCAGAACCCCACCACAGGCAAGAACATCAAGGGCGAGCCTGCGCTTGCCGTAAACCTCGAGGAACTCTGCAAATCAATCGGAATCGAGCGCGTAAGGGTAGTAGACCCATACAATCTTAAGGAGTGCGAGGACGCAATTATGGAGGAGCTCAGCGTTGAAGCTCCGAGCGTAATTATCTCGCGCAGACCTTGTATGCTCTTAAAATATGTCAAGGCAAAACCGCCCGTTAAGGTTAATAACGACAAGTGCGTAGGCTGCCGTCAGTGTATGAAGCTCGGCTGTCCGGCAATCAGCTTTAAGGACAAAAAGGCGGTTATCGACTTTACCCAGTGCGTAGGCTGCGACGTCTGCACACAGCTTTGCCGTGTAGGCGCAATCGAGAAAGGGGAGAGATAAATGGAAACTAAAAATGTTATGATCGTCGGCGTAGGCGGTCAGGGAAGTCTCCTCGCGAGCAAGCTGCTCGGCAAGCTGCTCACAGCCGAGGGCTACGACGTAAAGGTTAGTGAGGTTCACGGAATGAGCCAGCGCGGCGGTTCCGTAGTTACATATGTTCGTTTCGGTGACAAGGTATATTCTCCCGTAATCTCAAAGGGCGAGGCTGATTTTATCGTTTCGTTTGAGAAGATTGAGGCTGCGCGCTATGCCGACACCCTCAAAAAGGACGGCAAAATCGTAGTAAACTCACAGATGATTGACCCAATGCCTGTTATCACAGGCGCTGCCGAGTACCCCGAAAACGTGCTCGAGGAGCTCAAGGCAAAGGGAGTTTTTGTTGATGAAATCGACGCTCTCAGCCTTGCACAGCAGGCAGGCAACGCAAAAAGCGTAAATATCGTACTTATGGGCAGACTTGCCAAGTACTTCCATATAGACTACGAAAAGTGGCTGGAAGCAATTAAGGTTTCGGTAAAGCCTCAATTTGTTGACGTAAACCTGAAGGCTTTTGAATTGGGTTATAGATATTAAGCGGTAAAAACCGCGCAAAACCGAAATAGTAAATCATAAGGAGTGATTACAATGGGAAATTATTTTCAGCCCGAAATTGAGACCGCATCCCGCGAGGAAATCCTCTCAATTCAAAATGAAAAAATCGTCAAGCAGGTAAAGCATGCGTATGATAACGTCAAGTATTACCGTGACCTGATGGACGAAAAGGGGGTAAAGCCCGAGGATATTAAGGGAGTAGACGATATCAAAAAGCTGCCGTTTTTATCCAAGGCGGATTTGCGCGAGGCATATCCCTACGGACTTTTGGGTACAGACCTCAAAAACTGCGTTAGAATTCAGTCAACCTCGGGTACAACAGGCAAGCGCGTTGTCGCTTTTTACACTCAGCATGACATCGACCTTTGGGAAGAGTGCTGCGCAAGAGCGATTGTAGCTGTCGGCGGTTCTAACGAGGATGTTGTTCAGGTTTGCTACGGCTACGGTCTGTTTACAGGCGGCGCAGGTCTCCACGGCGGTTCTCACAAGGTAGGAAGCCTTACGCTTCCCATGTCATCGGGCAACACCGAAAGACAAATTCAGTTTATGATGGACTTAGGCTCAACAATCCTCTGCTGTACTCCGTCATACGCCGCTTATATCGGCGAGACCTTGGCGGAACGCGGCTACAAGCCCGAGGATAACAAGCTCAAGGCAGGTATCTTCGGCGCTGAGCCCTGGACTGAGGAAATGCGCCGCAGCATTGAGAAAAGCCTCGGCATCAAGGCTTACGACATCTACGGACTGACCGAAATCAGCGGACCGGGCGTTGCGTTTGAGTGCGAGGCGCAGAGCGGAATGCACATCAACGAGGACCACTTCTATGTTGAAGTTATCGACCCCGAGACCGGCGAGGTTCTTCCCGAGGGCAGCAAGGGCGAGCTCGTGTTTACCTCACTTGACAAAGAGGCGTTTCCGCTTATCCGCTACAGAACTCGTGACATCTGTGTGCTCTCGCGTGAAAAGTGCTCCTGCGGCAGAACTCACGTCAAGATGACAAAGCCGATGGGCAGAAGCGACGATATGATGATTATCCGTGGCGTAAACGTATTCCCGAGCCAGATCGAGACCGTTCTGCTCAATGAGGGCTACACACCGAATTACCAGATTGTTGTTGACCGCGTAAATAACAGCGATACTCTCGACATTTATGTTGAGCTTGCACCCGACCAGTTCTCGGATATCGTTTCCGTAACCCAGAAGAGGGAGAAAAAGCTTGAAAGCGCTATGCGCACCATGCTCGGAATCGGACCGCGTATCCACCTTGTACCGCCCAAGACCATCACCAGAAGCGAAGGCAAGGCAGTAAGAGTTATCGACAACCGCAAGCTTCACGACTAATTTACGGAGGTAAAAGCTATGGCAATTCATCAGATTTCAGTTTTTGTACAAAACAAGCCCGGCACGCTTGTCGGTATTATTGAGGAGCTCGCTAACAAGGGTATTAATATCCGCGCGAGCAGTATTGCCGACACCGCCGAATTTGGTATTTTCAGACTTATCACAAATGATTTTGACAAAACACGCGAGATTCTCTCCGAGAACAACGTGACCAACGTAACAAGGGTTATCGCCGCAAAAATGGAAGATAAGCCCGGCGCGCTGTACAGAGTTGTAGACGCTCTGTCCGAGGCAGGCATCAATATTGAGTATATGTACGCCTTCACCGCGTCCGAGACCTTCGGAGCGTACGTTGTGTTCAGAGTTGACGACGTAGACGCGGCTCAAAAGCTGCTCGACGAAAAAGGAATCTCCACCCTCAACGACGAGGACATTCTTGATATGTAATAACAACACAAAGCTGCTGACGGAAACGTTGGCAGCTTTTTTGTAGAGTTAAGAGTTTAATTGTAGGGGCGACCTTAGCACGTCGGCAACCTTAGCACGTCGGCAACCCTTTTGGGCTTCGCCCATTTCCCCTAAAAGGGGAATCACCTTTTGTCGCTACGCGACATTTCCCCTGTCAGGGGAATCACCCATGTGTCCGCCCATTAAATTACCCACCAACCTATCCTCTATATTTAAAGCCTCCCCCGTTCCAAAAACGGGGGAGGTGGCATTTCGCTTTGCGAAATGACGGAGGGGGCGGCGTTTCCGTAATAACCCTGATTTCCTCGTTAACCGTAGGCGTTGACTAAAATGTTCGCCCGAAGGGCAGGAACATAACATTTTAATCTGGATTTTACGTGCTGAATAAACTCTAAATTCTCAATTCAAAAACTGTGCATTATGATATAAATTAATTAAAGGGCAGAAAAAGTCAAATTTCCCCTTGACATTTCTGAAAAATGGTATAAAATAGAATTAGCACTCAGGGACAAAGAGTGCTAAACAATGTAATTTTATTTAGGAGGCTATATATTATGACAATCAAACCTTTACTTGACAGAGTAGTTCTTAAAGTAGAAGAGGCTGAGGAAAAAACCAAGAGCGGCATTATCCTTTCATCCGCGGCTCAGGAAAAGCCCCAGTTCGCTTCGGTAGTAGCGGTAGGCCCCGGCGGCGTTGTAGACGGCAAAGAGGTTGAGATGTACGTAAAGGTGGGCGACAAGGTAATCGCCTCAAAATACGCAGGCACAATGGTTAAAATCGACGGCGAGGAGTACACAATCGTAAGTCAGTCAGACATCCTCGCGACTTTGGAATAATTCAGGTTTTTAGGTAATTTAGGAGGTAATTTTTTATGGCAAAGCAAATCGCTTACGGTGAGGACGCAAGAAAGGCTCTTATGAAGGGCATCGACCAGCTCGCTGACACAGTTAAAATCACACTCGGTCCCAAGGGCAGAAACGTAGTGCTCGACAAAAAGTTCGGCGCTCCGTTAATCACCAACGACGGCGTTACAATCGCCAAGGAAATCGAGCTTGACGATCCGTTCGAGAATATGGGCGCACAGCTTGTAAAAGAGGTTTCTATCAAGACAAACGACGTTGCAGGCGACGGTACAACAACCGCTACTCTGCTTGCTCAGGCGCTTATCCGCGAGGGTATGAAGAACGTAACCGCAGGCGCTAACCCGATGATTCTCAAAAAGGGTATCGCAGACGCAGTTGACAAGGCTGTTGAAGCCGTAATCAACAACAGCCAGCAGGTTTCGGGCACAGCGGATATCGCGAGAGTTGCAACCGTTTCATCACAGGATGAGTTCATCGGCAACCTCATTGCCGAGGCTATGGAAAAGGTAACAACCGACGGCGTTATCACCGTTGAGGAGAGCAAGACAGCTGAGACCTACAGCGAGGTTGTAGAGGGTATGATGTTCGACAGAGGCTACATCGCGCCCTATATGGTAACAGATACCGACAAAATGGTAGCTGAGCTTGACAATCCGCTCATCCTTATCACAGACAAGAAAATTTCAACAACTCAGGAAATTCTTCCGCTCCTCGAAAGCGTAGTACAGTCGGGCAGAAAGCTCCTTATCATCGCAGAGGACGTTGAAGGCGAGGCTCTTACAACTCTCGTTCTCAACAAGCTCCGCGGAACATTCACCGCAGTTGCCGTTAAGGCTCCGGGCTTTGGCGACAGAAGAAAGGAAATGCTCCAGGATATCGCAACCCTCACAGGCGGTACTGTAATCACCTCAGACCTAGGTCTTGAGCTTAAGGATACAACAATCGACCAGCTCGGCACAGCCCGTCAGGTTAAGATTGAAAAGGAAAACACAATCATCGTTGACGGCGCAGGTGACAAGGACGCTATCGAGGGCAGAGTTGCTCAGATTCGCCAGCAGATTGAGACCACAACCTCTGACTTCGACCGTGAAAAGCTCCAGGAGCGCCTTGCGAAGCTCGCAGGCGGCGTAGCTGTAATCAAGGTCGGCGCGGCTACCGAGATTGAGATGAAGGAAAAGAAGCTTCGCATTGAGGACGCTCTCGCGGCTACAAAGGCTGCCGTTGAGGAAGGCATCGTAGCAGGCGGCGGTATCGCTTGTATGAACGCTATTCCTGCCGTAGCAGAGTTTGTCGAGACTCTCGACGGCGACGCTAAGACAGGCGCTAACATCGTTCTTAAGGCTCTCGAGGAGCCCCTCCGCCAGATTGCGGCTAACGCAGGCCTTGAGGGCAGTGTAATTGTTGAGAACATCAAGCGCGAGAACAAGGTAGGCTACGGCTTCAACGCTCTTACCGAGGAGTATACCGATATGGTATCCGCCGGTATCGTTGACCCGACAAAGGTTACACGTTCGGCACTGCAGAACGCTTCATCGGTAGCTTCAATGGTACTCACAACCGAGTCGCTCGTTGCCGATATCAAGGAGCCCACACCTCCCGCAGCACCTGCACCCGATATGGGCGGAATGTATTAATAAATATAAAATATAATAACTTTTTAAAGCCTCCCCCAACACTTGTTTTGGGGGAGGTGTCATTTTGCTCTGCAAAATGACGGATGGGGCAGACGTGAGTTAACTGCTATCCATGATAGTAATACTAATACCTAATAAAAAGTAGACAATCTTTGCGGTCTATTTTCCGCAATACTGCGTTGTCGTCCTTGCAAGGCGTCAGCCTTGCCGCGTCCTTCGCCTTGTCTTGCGAAAAAAATCCTCGCAAAATATAAGTCTACTTTCTATCAGGAATTAGTATAAAACAACACATTAATACCACCTGCTTCAATATAGTAAAAACAGCGTATAATATCTGACTTATAATCCCATATTTTTTAAAAATACGGTTGATTTTTGACCGTCTATGTATTAAAATGATAGTAGCGCCGTATGGCGTTTAACTGAAAACAAAATAAAATAAGCACATTGAAAAAAGGAATAAGATTATGGATTTTACAGACATTATCATGCTGCTTGGCGGCGTTGCCATGTTTCTGTTCGGTATGTCGGTTATGGGCGACGGACTGCAGAAATCATCGGGCAACAAGCTTGAGCCTATTCTGTACAAAATGACCAGCTCAATGCCGCGCGGTTTGCTGCTGGGAACGCTTGTAACCACTGTAATTCAAAGCTCCAGCGCTACCTCGGTAATGGTAGTCGGCTTTGTAAACTCGGGAATGATGAAGGTTAGGCAGGGTATTTCGGTAATACTCGGCGCGATTCTCGGAACAAGTATTACAGGCTGGGTAATCTGCCTGAGCTACATTGACGGAGCTGAGGGCATTGCCAAGATTTTTTCTACTGCTACTCTGACCGGTATTGTGGCGCTTGCCGGTATTATCCTCAAAATGTTCGCAAAGAGCGTTACTACAAAAAATGTAGGTGATATTTTCCTCGGCTTTGCCGTTTTGATGTTCGGTATGAGCTCTATGAGCGGTGCCGTAAGCGATTTGGGCAAGGAGGAATGGTTCACCTCGACAATGACCTCAATGTCAAATCCGTTCCTCGGTATTCTCGTAGGTCTTGTATTTACAGCGCTTTTGCAGTCGGCTTCCGCCGCGGTAGGTATTATTCAGGCGCTTTCCGTAACAGGCGCGCTTTCGTTTGAATCCGCATGGCCGCTGCTCTCCGGCGTAATTGTCGGCGCTGCGCTTCCGGTTGTTTTGTCATCAATGGGTGCTACCGCAAAGGGCAAACGCACCGCGTTTGTTTATCCGATTTGTACCACGCTCGGCGTAATTTTGCTCACAGCGGCGTTTTACATCTCAAACGCGATAATTCACTATCCGTTCCTGTCGATGGTAATGAACCCGTTTTCGCTGGCGACAACAAACACAATTATGCGTTTTGCGCTCGTAATTCTTGTTCTTCCGTTTACAAAGTTGATAGAAAAGTTTGTTACGGCTGTTTTCAAGGACAGCGAGGAAGAGGACGACCGCAGTCCGTCAACGCGACTTGAAGACCGCTTTATCGCTCACCCTGCGCTCGCTATTGAGCAGAGCCGTATGACGATTAACGATATGGCTATGTCCGCGCAGAAAGCTGTGGAAAAGGCGATTTCGCTTATCCGCAGCTATGATGAAAAGACCTTTAAAAAGGTCAAAAAGCTCGAGGATCAGGTTGATAACTACGAGGACGCCCTCGGAACCTACCTGATTAAGCTGACCGGTCAGGAGATGACCAAATCCCAAAACGAGGCGGTTTCTATCTTCCTGCACACCGTGCCGGAGTTCGAGAGTATCTCGGACATCGCAATGAACATCGCGATTAAGGCAAAGGAAATGCACGATAATAAATATCAGTTCTCAGAAGCTGCAAACCACGAGCTCGACGTTATGTGTGAGGCTGTGCTCGAGGTAGTAAGAATGACAAACGAGGCGTTTGTCGAGAACGATATCTCGCTTGCAAAGCGCGTAGCTCCGCTTGAGGAATACATCGACTATATGCGCGACACAATCAAGCAGAACCACGTTACACGCCTTAAAAATGAGATTTGCTTGCTTGCTCAGGGAATAGTTTTTAACGATATTATCACCAACTGCGAGCGCGTATCCGACCTGTGCTCAAACATCGCTGTTGCCATGATAGAAATCGGCGACGAATCCTTTGAAACTCACGAGTACCTCAACACGGTTCGTGAGCGTCAGGGACAGAAGTTTGAGAAACGCTACGATGATTACAAGGAAAGATTTCCGTTATAATTTTAAGCCGCCGGGATTAAACCCCGGCGGTTTTATATTTGCCTACACTTGCATTTTGATAAAAAGTGTAATATAATAGTGGCGGTGATATTATGAAAATTAAGGAAGATTTTATTCTCCGCAAGGTTGCGGATTCATATGTGGTAGTGCCGGTTAACAAGATGACGCTTGATTTTAACGGCATTATTAATCTTAACGAGACAGGCGCGTTCCTGTTTGAGCTTCTGCAAAAGGGAGCAGAAAGGGACGAACTGGTCGATAAAATGCTCGAAGAATACGACGTTGACCGCGAAAAGGCTGAGGTTGATATCGACGTATTCATTCAAAAGGTAAGGGATGCCGATGTGCTCGAGTAAGGAAGCTCAGCTCAGCGACTTAATTGACATCATAATTGAAAAGCTCGAAATGGGCGGAACAGTGACCTTCACTCCGCACGGCGAAAGTATGCTCCCAATGCTCCGCGACGGCGAGGATGTTGTTGTGCTCTCAAAGCCCAAGGGCAGACTGCATTTGTTCGATATTCCGCTCTACCGCCGCAAGGACGGCTCATTCGTACTGCACAGGGTTATCGACTTTCAGCGTGACGGCTCTTATGTTCTGTGCGGAGACAACCAGTTTTATAAGGAACGCGGTATCAAAGACAGCGACGTAATCGCGGTAGTAACGGCGTTTTACCGCAAGGGAAAGCCGTATACCACAAATTCCTTTTTGTACCGCGCGTATATTAATTTTTGGTACTACACCCGTCCGTTCCGCCGAATTTATAAATTCGGCAAGCGTAAAACGTTCAGCTTCCTCGGCGTTAAGCCCAAGGAAAAGAAGGATAAAAAGAAAACCGAAGAATAAAATAAACAGTAAAAAGGCGGTTAATTCCGCCTTTTCTTATGCAAAAAACAACCGCCTGCTTTGATGACAGGCGGTTTATACTAATTTACTTTTTCTTTTTTTACAACCTTTGCGTTAATCTTTGACACAAACTCCTTAACCTTGCTGTAGTCGCCTTCCAAAATGGTGTTGAGCGCATACGCCGCAACGGGGAGCAGCAGGGGAATGTACGTCAGCACGTACTGCGATTTACCCTCAAACAGCAGGTGATACCCAAAGCCTCCGAGCGCTGCAAGGGGGAGGAGCATGGTGCAGATATTTGTCTTTTTGTTGATGAACATCAGGTAAATTCCTGCCGCAAACAGCAGATAAACAATCTGGATGTTCAAATTGAAGTGGAGCGACAAAAGCTGTCCGAGGCTTCCCTCGTAAACCGCCTTTCCGATACCGCCGTCAACGGGATTGGTGTGGGTTTTAACCTTGCTCACCCAAATGCTCTCGAACTCGGGCTCGTTCCACTGACTGAGAATCTTCTTGCTGAAGAAGTCGAAGGTCTTGCCCATATCACTGCCGAAGTTATCCATTTTGGCGTCAATGCTCTTCCACGAAGCTTTGTCGGCAGCCTTGTTGTCGAGCTTGTTTTCAAGGTAGGTGTTAAGACCGGTTTTGGTGTACCAGCCCGGCGCCATATATGATTCGGTCAAGCCCATATCGAGGTACTGAACCTGGCTGAGACCTTTGGCAAGCTCAACATCGGCGCGGCTCTCGTAGCTCACAATTACAAGGCTGTTCGAGCCTAAGCAAGCTACGCAAAGCGCAAGCGCAAAGGCGACGCTCTGCCATTTTTTCATCTTAATTGTGTGAACGATGAGCATTACAACAAACGCCACGAGGTAGATTAAGTTGTTGTACTTCGCAAGAGTTGCAAGCAGCAGCAGCGCAAGGCTCGGCGCCATCCAGCGGTACTTGCCTGTCTGGAAATATTTAATCAGGAACAGGCTCGCCCAGATTGCCGCGGACATTCCTAGAATATTTCCGTATACAAATGTACAGAGCAAAATCGGCTGGAAGCATACCGCGAGAAATACGATAACGAAGAACTCAATGCTCTTTCTCTTAAACACAAGCCTTGTGATCCTTGCGAGCGCAAAGTAAGCAGTGGCAAGGCTGAGCACGTTGATAACCTGCATCGGCATTGAGCTTTTTGTGCCGAAAATGCTGTAAATAAACTCGCTGATAAGCACATATCCGAGCTGGAAGGGATAGAAGTTAAAGTAAGAATAGCCCTGGTAGAAGTCCTTGTTGTAGAACTTCGCGCCGTCGTAGAACGGAGTAAAGTTGTCCTGAGCCGCCTTTGTAGCCGCCTCAAAGATGTTCTGGCTGTCCGCCGCGGGAATTGATGTGACTGAGAAAATCCACGTCATACCGAGTATCAGTACCCACACGGCAAGTCCTATTTCAAAGAACCTGATGTTGATTTTCGCGAAGAAGTCGTACTTTTTCTTAAACGCGAACGCGATTATAAAGAAAATCGCCGTGAACAGCAAATTGAGCGATACAATGTCGTTTTGATAGAGGATTACCTCGCTTGAATATTTTGCAGGGTCGATAACGCTGGTCTGCAAAAAGCTCATAATCGCCAAATATCCGAACGCCAAAAACAAAAACAGAGAGATGATATTTACAACTATGTACTCAAATTTACTCGTCTTTTCAATGCTCTGAATTGTCTTTACCGCCGGCTGTGCCTTAGCAGTGGCGTTGTTGCCCTTAACGGCTGAATTTTGCTTAGCTTTTTCAGCCTTTGGTTGTTTTTTCGGTTTTTGTCCCATTTTTAATATACCGCCTGATTTAGAATTCTTCCTTGACCGAGCGCAAAAACAGCTTGCGCAGCGATTCCTCAACGTCCGACCCCTCAAATAAAACCTCGTACACCGCGTGCACGATAGGCAGGTCAACGCCGTATTCCTGACCGAGTTTATAAAGAGCCTTCGACGTCATCACGCCTTCGGCTAATTTTTCAAACTTAACGCCCTTAACGAACTGCTCGCCGTACTTTCGGTTGTGGCTCCAGGGGGAGAAGAGCGTCGCCTCGTAGTCACCGAGGTGGCAAAGTCCGTAAGCGCTGAACTCGTTTCCGCCGAGCGCCTTAATCAGCCTTGCAATCTCGCGAGTACCCCTCGCCATCAAAGCGCCCTTAAGCGAAGTATATCCCAAGCCGTCGAGCATACCTGCGGCAATTCCGATAACGTTCTTTGCGGCAGCGCCGATTTCCGAACCGATTAAATCTGTTCCGAGGTAAAAGCGGATAAGCTCGCTGGTAAACTCAGAAACAAGCTTTTCTTTAACCTCCTGATTGTCGCTGTCAATTACCATACAGTTTGGAATTCCCTTAACATAGTCCTGCGGATGTCCCGGACCTACCCAAACCGCAACGGGAGTTTTGCTTGTGTCTACAAAGTCGCCTACAACCTGCGAAAGCCGCTTGCCCGTAGTCACCTCAACGCCCTTCATACACAGCACAATAATCTTGCCGTCAAGGTTGTACTTTGAGATGTCCTCAAAGTAAGAGCGCAGGTATTGCGAAGAAATTGAGATTATAATAACCTCGGCGCGGTTAACCGCGTACTCAAGGTCGTCCGATACCTCAATGCTCTCGGGGAAGGACAGATAGTCGTTCTTGCGCGTGGTTTTTAGCTGTATAAATTCGGGAGCGTCCGGCAGTCCGCAGGAAAGCACCTCGTGGCCTGTTTTGTCGAGATACCACGCAATGCAGCTGCCCCAGCGGCCGCAGCCCAAAACTGAAACTTTCATAAGCTACCTCTATGTATTAAAGTAAAATAATAAGCATTAAAAAACCCGCCCGACCGTATGATTTAATAATAACCTGCCTACGAGTAGAACAGGTGGGTGCCCACCTTCAAGCTTCAGGCTCCCTTCTTCCAAAAAGTGGGAGGTCTGCACACCACTTGAAGAGTAAAGCTCCCGATTTAAGAGTTGTAGGGTTATTTTAAAATCATTCACGCATCGGGCAGGTCATTTACCTAACCCAAATATATTATATGAAGAAATTTTCCGTTTAACCGTAAAATTCGGCATTGTAACGTTCTTCAAAAATTTCAGAGATTGCGCTTGTAATATCGTGCTCGGGAACGCCGAAAAATGTTTCCTCTCCGTTTTGTACCGCCTTTAGAACAATATAGTCGGCGCTTGACTTCAGAGCAGTCAGGCTGTCCTCAAAACGCTTTAGAAGTACGTAGTATTTTTCGCCTTGATATTCGATAATATCGAGCACTTCAAATTCGGTATTTTTGCCGTCCTCACCGCAAAGCGTTAAAATATCCGGCAAATATTCGTCTGACATAAGCTATCACCGAACCGTTTGAAATTTACAAATCTCTTTTTTCTAATATTATTGTACATTGTTTTGGCTTAATAGTCAAGTATTTTAGTGCTCTAAAAATAAATATATATTTTTACAAATAATCCACAAAAAAGTGTTGACATTTCACAAAAAGTATGATATAGTAAAGTCAAGATAAATTTAGAGACTTCCTTTCTATGTGCTTGATTACTCCATAAAATTACCTAAAAACCGACGGCTTCCTACCGTCGGTTTTTACGTTTTATCTTAAATTATTAATCTTTTGACATTTTTATTGAAAACCAAGTAAAAATGGGATATAATTAACTTAATTATGATATGATTGGAGATTATTATGCGCGCTTTTGAAAAGCTCCCTGCGCAGTTTCAAAACGACAGCGTAAAAGCGTATTATGATATACTGAGCAAACGTCAGGGCTCAATAATCCTAAAAAGAGTTTTTGATATTATTGTGTCATTAATTCTTCTTGTTTTTCTGATTATTCCCATCGCAGTTATCTCGATATTAATCAAGGTTAATTCTCCCGGTCCGGTGCTCTTTAAGCAAAAGAGAGTAACAACCTACGGCAGAATTTTTAAGATTTACAAGTTCAGAACCATGGTTGTAAACGCCGAGAGCTTAGGCTCGAAGGTAACTACCAAAAACGACGCGAGAGTAACCTCAATCGGCAAAACGCTCAGAAAGTTCCGCCTTGACGAGCTTCCGCAGATTTTCAACGTAATCGGCGGTTCAATGTCGTTTGTCGGCACGCGCCCCGAGGTTCAAAAGTATGTAGACCTCTACGAGGACGAGTATTACGCTACCTTGCTCCTGCCTGCGGGTATCACCTCGCTCACTTCAATCAAGTTCAAGGACGAGGAAAATCTGCTCTCCGCGATTGTCGATACCGAAAAAATCGACAAAACCTATGTTAAGACTATTTTGCCTCAAAAAATGGAGTATAATTTGCAGTATACAAAGGAATTCGGTTTTCTTTCCGACATAAAAATTATGTTCAAAACCGTAAAGGAAGTTATTTCATAACCTTAAAAATAAGGAGTTTTCTGAATGAATAGGGTAAAAAGTTTTTTGAACGATACTTCTCTTTTCAGAATAATTTATATAATCGACCTGTTTTTGTGTATGGTGTCGTATGTTCAGCTCCTCGGTTATGTGATGCTTCCTTTTTTGTTCATCTGGGGACTGAGGTTGGTTTATTTTAACCAGCACCGTTACAACACGTTTTTCAAAATGCGCTTCGGCATTTGGGTAGGCGCCTTTATCGCGGCTTCGCTTTTGCCGATATTCTTTAACATCACTCTGTCCGCGATAATCAGCGCGATAATGTTTTTCCATACCTTTATCTGTTTTTTCGTTTTCTACGGAATGCACACCGAGGCTGACTTCAACTTCAAGAACGAGCTGTATTTTTTGGCGTATTTTATGGTTGTCGCCACCACAATACTTAACGCAATAGGATTTTTCTGCCTTATGTTCGGCATACACTTTGAGTGGAGCTATGAGGATTTGTACTGGATACGTTTTCCGCTGTACGAAAACCGCTTTACGGGCGCGTTTTACAACCCGAACCTGCTCGGCTTTGTGTCGTCTGTCGGCATTGTCTGCTGTCATATTCTGCACAAGGACGGTCTGGTTGACGAAATCGAAAAGCCTAAGTTCAACAGGGTTTTAATCGCGGCGAGCGGTACGGCGAATGTATTTTCGCTGATTTTGTGCGACTCAAACGCGGCGTTTGTGCTTATGCTCGGCTACGTATTAATCTACGTGGTTTATATGTTCTTTGACGTTAAGCGCAAGTTCTCCCCGGGAAAAATGTTCATTAGGATAATTACGATGATTTTGCTTGTCGCGGTAATCTCAGGCGCTTCAATGGCGTTTAGAACCGTGTTCAAGGCAGGCTTTGCGGTCGTCAACGCCAAGACGAACGCGCTTGTAGATGTGCTTTTCCGCGACGAGGAGATAATCAAGGAGATTGAGCAGGAGGAAGGCGCCGATGAAAACGGCGAAGCGTCCTTCGACCACGAGAATACTAACATCGACAGCGGAAGGCTGAGGATGTGGAAGGAATCCGTAGGGCTGTTCAAAATCTCTCCGATTATCGGTATCTCAAACGGCAACATAGTCTTTTACAGCGGAAAATACCTAACAGGCGAGCTCGAATACAACTACAACCACAACGACCTGCACAACGGATTTTTGACGATTTTGGTATCGACAGGCGTAATCGGCGCTCTGCTGTTCGGGATTTTCGGCTTCCGCGTCGGAAAGCACGCCTTCCAGCACCTTTTCTGGCAGGAAAAATCATGGCGGTTTGACGTCTACCCATGCCTGTTCGCCTTTTGCGGAGCATACGCCGTTTACGCGCTGTTTGAAAAGGCCCTGCTCTACGATATATCGTTTATGGTAATGTGGTTCTGGCTGTTTATGGGCTATCTGAGCTGTTATATAGTAAAGCTCGAGCCCGACCTTCAAACGCAGTTCCTATTCAACAAAAAACGCCTGACAAGAACTATGCTGTAAGGGTTGTTTGGTTTAATAAATTGAAACAAAAGTAAGTAATAGAAACGGCGGCGAATGATTTGCATTATGTCGGAAAAATCAATAAGCGGCTTTATAGTTGCGTAACAACAGATATTTCAACAGATGAATTAATTATTACCGAAAAGCAAGTTGAGCACATATTTCAAAATCATCCGAATGATTTTATTGATTTGCAAGATGTTCTTTCAAGTATACAAGAAGCTGCTTTTTCTCCGGATTATATAATTGAATCAGACAAACCGTCCACCGCTTTTATACTGAAAGAACTGTCAAATCAAAAAGGTAAAAGCAGATTGATTATGAGAATAAAAACAAGCTCTGATTCTATGAATTACAAAAATTCAATTATTACATTCCAAAAAGTGAGAGAAAAAGAATGGAAAAGAATTATCAATAATAAAAAAATACTTTACAAAAGTGAATAATTCAGCTATAATAGTAGTAGGATAAAGGTGGATATTTGAGGTGGTAAATTTCGTCCCGACCACACGCCGCCGGTACTGACAGGACTTTGTCCGAGAGATGCAGGAGAATGGGACGCCTGCCAAATATCCGCCTATACCTATAAATTTCAACCGCTCCGCGTATGCAGGGCGGTTTTCTTATGCTTAAATTCATTCTGCAAAACCCTTCCAAAATGACTATTGATAATTTAACGGAATTATTGTATAATAACCATAGGTATATAAATTTTGCCTATGGTTATTCTTATATAACGGTGATGTTTTTATGAGGCTTTTCTTAAAACGCGACGTGTCATTGGGAGAATCCGCCTTTGTTGTCTGCGACGAACAGGGGAGGGAGAAGTACCGCGCCTCGGTTGACAGAACAAAGGTCGGGGGAAAGTACAGAATTCTCGTGAGCGGTAACGATGGTCAGACAGTCTGCAAAATTCGCGAGCTTCCGATTGTCGGCACAAAAACCTTTGTCTTTAAGGTGAACAAAAAGCATGTCACCTTTGTTGCCGTACCCACCGCAAACGGCGTTTACAGCTATTTTTACGGCAATAACTGGCACATTTCGGGCGAGCTTGCCTCTAAAAACTTTGTAATCATAGACGTTGACAAAAGCGAAATTTTACGGCACAGTAAGCGCTCAGGCTACTGCGAGCTTGAAATTTTCCGCGAGAGCGAGGAAATGTACTGCGTTGCCGTGTCAATTTGCGCTAATCTTATAAACACAGTAGAAAAGCTTGCCGTTCAGGCAGTTTAGGAGGACTAATATGAACAAGCTCTTACAGCTTTTAAGCACAAACTCACAGTTTTCAACAGCCGAGCTCTCGGCAATGCTCGGAGAGCCCGAGGACTACATCAAGGCTCAAATTAAAGAGTACGAGATGAAGGGCGTTATCAAGGGCTATCAGGCGGTTGTCGATTGGGAAGACATCGACGACAGCCACGTTGAGGCGATGATAGAATTAAAGGTAAGCCCCAAAAGAGAGACGGGCTTTGACGATATGGCGCAGATGTGTATGGCGTTTGACGAGGTTGAGTCCGTGTACCTTATGGCAGGCGTTTACGACTTTTTGCTTATCGTAAAGGGCGAGTCAATGCAGGATATCGCTATGTTTGTAGCCAAAAAGCTTTCGACAATCGACGGCGTAATCTCCACGGGAACGCACTTTATTCTGCGCAGATACAAGGATAGGGGAATGAACCTGTTCGAGCCCGACAAACAGGCTGATGAGAGGAGTCTTATTCTCTAATGGACTATAAAAAGTATTTGAACGAAAGTATTCAGTCCGTAAGCCCCTCGGGAATTCGAAAGTTTTTTGACATCGCCAACGAGATGGACGACGTTATTTCGCTGAGCATCGGCGAGCCGGACTTTCAAACCCCGTGGCATATCCGCGACGAGGGAATTCACAGCCTTATCAAGGGCAAAACATGGTATTCGCCCAACCGCGGTTTTGCGGACTTGTTAAAGGAGGTTACGCGCTACTACGAGCGCAGATTTAACCTTACATATTCACCCACTGAGCAAACGCTTGTCACCGTAGGCGGTTCCGAAGCGATTGACCTCGCTTTCAGAGTTTTGATACAGCCCGGCGACGAGGTTATTATACCCCAGCCGTCGTTTGTCTGCTACGAGCCCTTGGCGGTTATGGCAGGCGGCGTGCCCATGATTATCAACACCAAAAACGAGGATAATTTCCGCCTTAAGGCTGACGACTTGCGCGCGGCAATCACGCCGAAAACAAAGCTTCTTGTCCTGCCGTTCCCGAACAACCCCACAGGTGCGATTATGGAAAGGCGAGACCTCGAGGAAATCGCGAAGGTTGTCAAGGAGCACGAATTGCTTGTGCTCTCGGACGAAATATATTCAGAGCTAACCTACGGCGGACGTAACCACGTGTCAATCGCCTCGATAGACGGAATGTATGAGCGCACGGTTGTAATAAACGGCTTTTCAAAGTCCTACGCCATGACCGGCTGGAGACTCGGCTACGCCTTAGGTCCTGCGCCGATAATCGAGCAGATGACCAAGCTCCACCAGTACGGCATTATGTCTGCCCCGACCACCGCCCAGTACGCCGCAATCGAAGCCTTAAAGCACGGCGACAGGGACGTTAAGCGTATGCGCGACGAGTACGATATGCGCCGCAGACTGGTTGTTGACGGCTTCAACGATATGGGACTTTCATGCTTTGAGCCGCTCGGCGCGTTCTATGTATTTCCGTGCATAAAGTCCACAGGGCTAAACTCCGAGGAATTCTGCACAAGGCTGATTATGGAAAAGCACGTCGCCGTTGTGCCCGGCACAGCGTTCGGTGAATGTGGAGACGGCTTCGTCAGAGTTTCATATTCATACTCGCTAAAGCACCTTAAAATCGCGCTTGAGCGTATTAGAGAATTTGTAAAGGAGCTTAAGGATGAAAACAACGGTTAAAGCTCCTGCCAAGATAAATTTAACCCTCGAGGTGCTCTCAAAGCGCCCCGACGGCTACCACGAAATTTCAACAATTATGCAGGCGGTGTCGCTTTACGATACCGTCACGCTGAGCAGTAACGACAGCGGCGAAATCACAATTTCCTGCAACTACGAGGGCGTTCCCTGCGACGAAAAAAACATCTGCTACAAGGCGGCTGAACGCTACTTTGAGTACACCAAGCAGGAGAACAAAGGACTGCACATTGACATCGACAAGCAAATTCCCACCCAGGCAGGTCTTGCAGGCGGCAGCAGCGACGGCGCGGCGGTCATTATGGGACTAAACGCGATGTTCGGCACAATGCTAAAGCCTGCCGAGATGTACGCCTTGGGCGAGCGCGTAGGCGCGGACGTTCCGTTCTGTATTGCAGGCGGCACAAAGCTCTGCACGGGCATCGGCACGACGATGAAAAAGCTTCCGTCCTTTAACTGCTCGGACATCGTAATTTGCAAGCCGCAGACCGTCAGCGTTTCCACCGCGGAAGCGTATCAAAAGGTTGACGCGCTCAACCCCCATCCGTCCTATACCGACGAGATGATTAAGGCGCTCTACTCGCGCGATATGTTCTTGATTTCGAGCACGTTTTTCAACGACTTCGAGCTTGCCCTGCAAATCCCCGAGGTCAACGAGATTAAGAGCATTATGCTCAAAAACAAGGCTCGCGGAGCAGGAATGAGCGGCTCAGGCTCGGCTGTTTACGCAGTGTTTACATCCTCGCGCAAGGCTAAGCAGTGCTATGAGGCGCTCAAGGAGCAGTACCCCGAAACATTTTTGTGCAAGCCGATAAAAGTTGGCTGCGCAGTTGAATAAATAAACTTAACCTGTCCATAATCCCGTTGAAAGAAAGGACAGGTTTTTGTTTATGAAGCTCATTGTAAAATCACTCTGCACCGCGTTCATAATCGCGGTTATTTACTCGGTAATTCCGTTTCAGGCGCAGTGCGAGAACATCTCAAACGACGTGTTCCGCCTTCACGTGCTCGCGAATTCCGACAGCGAATACGACCAAAGCATAAAGCTTAAAGTCCGCGACAAGGTGCTTGAATACTCGGAAGATATGTTCAAAAATGCCGCTTCAAAGGAACAGGCAGAAAGCCTGACAGCGGAAAATCTTACTAATATTGAACAAATCGCAAATAACGAATTAAAGCGCCTCGGCTGTAATTACACCGCCAAGGCTGAGATAAAAAATATGTACTTTACAACGCGCGAATACAGCGCCTACACACTTCCGTCGGGAATGTACGACGCACTCCGTATCACTCTCGGAAAAGGCGAGGGGCACAACTGGTGGTGCGTGATGTACCCGTCGATTTGCCTTTCCACCGCAACCGAGCAGGACGAAAAGGCAAGGCAGGCGCTTGACGATAACGAGTATGACGTTGTAAAAAACGAAAAATACGAATATAAATTCAAGGTGGTCGAGCTTTTCGAAAGGCTCAGCTCGCTTTTTAACGGAGGATAAAATGCTTCAGTTTATTTTGGGAAGAAGCGGTTTCGGCAAAACCTCTTACATCTACGGCAAAATTAAAGAAATGGTGCTCTCGGGCAACGACAAAATTATTATGCTCGTCCCCGACCAGAGCACCTTTGAAACCGAAAAGGCGCTCTTTGAGCTTTTGGGTGCGAAAAACTCCAAAAACGTCAGCGTTTTCGGCTTTTTAAGCCTGTGCAGAAGCGTCTTTGAGCAGACCTCACACCTCCCGAAAAACGTGATTGACGACGGCACGCGCAGCGTGATTATGAGCCTTGCGCTTGAACAGCTCAGCGGCAAGCTCACGCTTTTGAGCGAGGACAAAAACAAGGGCATTTCCGATTTGATGATTGCAACGCTGAAGGAGTGCAAAAAGTCGTCCGTAACCACCGATATGCTCCGCGCCGCGGCGGATAATATCGACGACGAAACCGTGAAAACCAAGCTTAACGAGGCTGCTCTGATTTTCGACAGCTTCGACGCGATTGTGTCGCAGAGCTATATCGACCCTCTCGACGACCTCGACAGGGTGCATAATATTCTTTTAGAGAATAATAATATTTTTAACGGCTATACGCTCTTTGTGGATTCGTTCAGCGGCTTCACCGCCCAGCAGCTAAAGCTTATAAGGCTTTTGATGGGCAGGTGTAATGAAACCTACATCGCCCTTACCCTCAATCCCGAACAGACAGGGGAGGAGGAAGTTTTCGCGACATGTAACGATACCTACAAGCGCCTTAAAGCTATCGCAAATAAGGATTTTATTAACATCAAAGCGCCTGTAAAGCTTAATGAATGCACTCGCTTTAAAAACAACGAGCTTAAAACTCTCGAGGCGTTTGCCTTCCGCAACCGCAAGCCCGGAGCGCCATATCCCGAAACGCCCGAAAATGTCAGCATTTATCAGGCTTCCGACGCTTACGACGAGTGCGAGTACATAGCAAGGCAGATCAAGCACCTGATTATTGACAAGGGTTATCTTTACTCCGATATCTCGGTAATCTGCCACGAAACCGACAACTACAACGGAATTTTGGACGTGATTTTCGAGAAATACGACATTCCGTATTTTATGGATTCGCGCAAGGACGCGGACATTAAGCCCGTAATCAGGTTCGTAAATTCCGTGTTCAGGATCATACTCGACAACTTCGAGCGCGAGGATATTTTATCCCTGCTGAAAACACGCTTGACCGCCAATTCTTCCGATGAGATAAACGACTTTGAAGGCTACGCTTACATCTGGAATATTAACAACTCAGGCTTCAAAAACGAGTTTACGCAAAATCCCTCGGGCTTCTCCGAAAAATTTTCCAAGGCAGACGAAAAAGCCCTTAAATCCGCGGAAAAAGTGCGCCGTTCGGTTGTTGAACCGCTCCTTAAATTCAAGAATGACATCAAGGACAAAACAGGAAAAGAGATTTCAACTCTGCTTTACCGCCTGCTCGAGGATATGGGCGTTCCCGACGCGCTCCGACGGCTCTACGACGAGTTTTCAGCGCTTAACGAGGACGATTACGCCGCGGAGCAAATCCGTGTTTGGGAGCTTTTGATGGACGCTCTCGACAAAACCGTTGCCGTAATCGGGGATAATATCCTATCGGCAAAGCGCTATTATGAGCTTTTATCAAAGCAAATCCGCTCCATAGATTTTGCCGAAATTCCGCGCAAGCTCGACTGCGTAACCGTCACAACCGCCCAGCGCGTGAGGATTTCATCCCACAAGGCGGCGTTTTTAATCGGCTGTAACGACGGCGTTTTTCCTGCCGCACCCAAGAGCACGGGGCTGTTTTCGAGCTACGAGCAAAAGCTATTAACGCTAAACGACCTCAACTTTGTCGAGGACTATTCGAGCGCCTCGAACCTCGAAACCTATATGGCGTACTGCTGTATCACCTCGGTGTCGGACAAGCTTTTTATCACTTATCCCACACTCAACTTGAAGGGCGAAAAGTTCAAGCCCTCTCAGATAATCGACGAGACCGCCGAGGCTCTGCCCAAAATCGTCGTGCTCAACAAAACCGCCTTTGAAAGCGACAAAACAGAGCATATGCTGGCGCTTAAACCCGCGTTTGAGGAGTACGCGCGTTCGCTTTTCGGCGGAAACGATATTACCGCACTCGGAGAATTCTTCGATAATAATCCCGAATATCAGCCAAAGGCGGAGGCTGTGCGCCGCGCCGTTCAAAAGTCTCCGTTCAGGATTGAAGATAAACAAAACGCCGAAAAGCTCTTCGGTGAAAATCTGCACATCTCAGCCTCTCAGCTCGAAAAGTTCAGCAATTGTCCGTTCTCGTACTTCTGCAACTACGGTCTGCGAATCCGCGAGCGCTATAAGGCAGAGATTAACCCGATGGAATTCGGCACGCTCGTCCACAGGATTTTGGAGCTGTTCTTCGATAAATTCGACAAATCCGAGTACAGCGTAATGGATGACAGCGAAATTGAGCGTTTCATCAACGACTCGCTCGCAGACTACCTTGCGACCTACCTCGGCGGAGAGGAAAACAAAACCGCCGCGTTTATGTATGAGCTCAAAAACATCAGCTCAAACGTCTTTGTGCTCTTAAAGCATATCATCGAGGAGCTCTCGCAGAGCGACTTTGATGTTGCCGACTGCGAATTGAATATTTCACAGGAAATTCCCGAGTACACCGTAAAGCTCAAAAACGGCAGAACCGTGTCAATCCGCGGAAGCGTTGACCGCGTCGACGTAATGGAGAAGGACGGCGTAAAGTACCTGCGCGTCATCGACTACAAAACAGGGCCTAAGGACTTCAAATTAAGCGACGTGCTCTACGGCGTTAACCTGCAAATGCTCATTTACCTGCACTCAATCGACACTACAGGCAAACAGCGCTACGGCGAAATTACGCCTTCGGCAGTGCTCTATATGCCTGCGGCAATCACGTCCGTTTCAGCCGACAACCTATCCGACGTGCAGATTAAAAAAGAGCTCGACAAAAAGCTGAAAATGAAGGGCGTAGTGCTCGACGACCGCACCGTGCTGCACGGAATGGACAAGACCGACTCAGCCACATACATACCCGTAAAGCTTGTATTTGACAAGAGGCAGATTTTCAGCAGGCTGAGCGGCAGTGAATTTGACACGGTATTTAAGAAGATTGATATGACCGTAGGGGATATGGGCGACAGGCTCTACGACGGAAAAATTGAGGCTTCACCGCTAAAGGGAGCCTACGACGGCTGCGCCTACTGTCCCTACGACAGCGTTTGCGCCTACCGTCAGAGCGAACCGCGCAACGCCTTAACGGGCTTTGACAAACAAACTCTTATGGAAGAACTTGCAAAGAAAGGCGGTGACAGTAATGCCTAACTGGACAGACAGTCAGCTTGACGCGATAAATTCAACCGAAGGCTCTGTGCTTGTTTCGGCGGCGGCAGGCTCGGGCAAAACCGCCGTGCTCGTCGAGCGCGTAAAGCGGCTCATCACTCGCGAGGAAAACCCTGTTGACGCCGACAGACTGCTCGTCGTTACCTTTACAAGGGACGCCGCGTCCGAAATGAAGCAGAGAATCAGCCGCGAAATCAGCAAGCTGATAAAGGACGACCCATACAATCCTGCGCTGATTAATCAAAAAAAGCGCTTCGCAAACGCGCATATTTCCACAATTGACAGCTTTTGCGGCGACATTGTAAGGGAGTATTTTCACGCGCTCGGAATTTCCTCTGATTACCGTATAGGCGATAAGGGCGAGCTCGATGTGCTGAGCAAAAAGGCGCTCGATTTGACCTTTGAAAAGTTTTATAATTCAGATACAAACGGCTTTACAGACCTCTTAAACGCCTTTTCATCAGCGAAAAAGAGCGACGCTCCGCTTCGAAAAACCGTGCTTAAAATCTGCGAATTCCTTTCAACTCAGCCGTTCCCCGGCGTTTGGCTCGACAATATGCTTAACAGCTACGCCGAGCGCTGTTTTTCCAAATCGCTCTGGGGCAGGATTATCATAAGCAGCATCTCGGACAACGTTAACCGCCTTGTCAGCCTTATGGTCAGCGCCGAAAGGTCGCTTGAAAACGAGCCGGAGCTCTCTGAAAAGTTCCTTGACGCCGTGCGCGAGGACAAAAGCTGGCTCAAAAAGCTGCTTACGGTTATCGCGAATGATAATTGGGACGAAATGACGGCGTTCCTAAAGGGCTTTTCGCCGCAAAAAAATATCCGCGCTCCAAAGGGCTTCACCAACCATCCTGTTAAGCTTTCCGTTGCCAAAAAGCGCGATACCGTAAAAAAAGAGATTGAAAAGCTGGTAAATAATTACAACTACACCGAGGCTCAGGCTGACGAAGAACTCGCTGAAATGCGGCTGTTATTCGCCGTGCTTTTCGACATTGTAAGGGAGTACCTCGCGGTTTACAGCAAGCTTAAAAACGATAAAAATATCCTTTCGTTCTCCGACGTTGAACAGCTTGCCGTAAAGCTTTTGGCTGAGTATAACGGAGAAAACGGCTTTGTAAAAACCGCCGCGGCAAATGAAATCTCCAAGCGCTTCGACGCGGTAATCGTAGACGAGTATCAGGACGTAAACGAGGTTCAGGAGCTGATTTTCACAAGCGTTTCAAACGGCAACAACCTGTTCACCGTAGGCGACGTAAAGCAGAGCATTTACAGCTTCCGCCAGGCAAGACCGCAGATTTTCATCGACAGAAAGGACAACTGCATCCGTTATGACAGGGAAAATCCCGAATATCCCGCGGTTATAATTCTTGATAAGAATTTTAGAAGCCGCTCTCAGGTATGCGACACAGTTAATTTTATTTTTTCAAAGCTGATGTCCAAGCGCGCAACGCAGATGGACTACACCACGGACGAGTACCTCTATGTCGGCGCTGATTATGACGAGGGACAAAACTGCGAGACCGAGATTGCGCTGATTGAAAAATCCGCCTTCTCCGACGATATCTCAAAGGCTGAGCTCGAGGCAACCTACATCGCTCAGCAGATACATAAACTAAAGGCGGACGGCTACACCGTGACAGGCAAGGACGGCGTAAAGCGCTCTGTTACCTACGGCGACTTTGCGGTAATTTTGAGGAACACAAGCTCGGGCGGAGCGTTCAGCTCGAACGATGAAGGCAAGCGCAAGGGCGCTGTCGAGTTTGTAAAGCACCTGACCGCAAAGGGAGTTCCTGCCTATTGCGAGGACACCGAAAACTTCTTCGATTCCACCGAGATTAAATTGTTGCTCAATCTCCTGCGAGTGGTTGACAATCCGTCGCTCGACATTCCTTTGCTATCGGTAATTTGCAGTCCTGTCTACGGCTTCACACCCGACGAGCTTGCCGAAATCAGGGCGAAAAACCGCTACGTCAGCCTGTATTCCTCGCTCTGTCAAAACAGGGAAGGTAATGACAAAATCGACGGCTTTTTAACCGAGCTCAATAAATTAAGACAGTTTTCAAGCGTTTGCACCGTCGACGAGCTAATCGGCAGACTGCTCGACACCACCGCCTTAGGCGCGATAACCTCGGCGGTAAAGGGAGTGCAAACGGCGCAGAAGAACATCAACCTTCTCCGCGTGTACGCGCGTGATTTTGAAAAACACGGCTACAAATCGCTGTCCGATTTTATCGCCTTTATCGACAAGATGATTGAGACCGACAGCACCTTAAACGCCGCTTCAAATGCTGATTCTTCAACCGTGAACGGCGTGCGTGTTCTCAGTATACATAAGTCAAAGGGACTTGAATATCCCGTCTGCTTTATCGCGGACACCGCCCATCAGTTCAACCGCAACGAGTTCAGCGACGACGTGCTCCTTGACTGCCGCGCAGGGCTCGGAGTAAAGCGTAAAAACGGAGTTTTGCGCTACAATACACTGCCGAGAACAGCGGTTAGGCTCGAGCTCGAGCGCAACCAAATTGCCGAGGAAATGCGCCTGTTCTACGTTGCCCTGACGAGGGCGAGGGAAAAGCTATATATAATCGGCACGGTTGACGGCGCCGAAAAATTCAAGGACAGCGTTTATTCAAAGCTCAGCGGCAACGCGGTAGAGCCTTATTCGGTGTCGTCGTGTAAGTCGATGTTTGAGTGGACTATGCTCTCGGCACTGCTCAATCCGTCTGTAAGAAAGCAGGTTTTGCCCCGCGCCGAAGCCGTAACGGCTGAAAATTACCCGGAGTGGCGCTATACCGAGATAAAGTCCTTTGACGACATTATCAACCCCGAGGGCGTGGTTGCTGAGATTACAGAAAGCGTAATGCAAGCAGACATTTCCGAAAAAATCAATTACGCCGAAATTCTCAGGAAAAACCTCGAATTCAAGTACCCCAACGCGGAGATTATGGATTTGCCGCAAAAGGTCACAGCCTCGCAAATTGCCCACAGCCAAAACGACGAATACTTTGAAAAGGTACTCAGAAAGCCGTCGTTTATAATGGACAAGGCGCAGTCGGTTGACATCGGTACGGCTCACCACCGCTTTTTGCAGTACTGCGACTTTGCCGCCGCGAAAAATGATATCTCGGCAGAGCTTGACCGTCTTGTAAAATCAGGCAGGCTCAGCGACGAGCAGGCGGAGAGCGTTGACCTTAAAAAGCTTGAAGAAATGCTCAGCGGAAGGCTCTTTGAGCGTGTTATGAACTCCCCGAAGGTATACCGCGAGGAACGCTTCACCGCGAAAATCCATCCCTCGCTGCTCGACGAAAAGTATAAGGATATCGACCAAGACACCGGCATTATTATGCAGGGCGCGGTTGACCTCGCGTTTGTCGAGGACGGCAAGCTTGTGATTGCGGACTACAAAACCGACCGCGTTCGAGACATCGAAAAGCTCAGAACGTTGTACAAAAAACAGCTTGAGCTCTACAGCGAGGCGCTCTCAAAGTCGCTCGAAACCGAGGTTAAGGAGCTTATAATCTACTCAATCCACCTGGGAGATGACATAACGCTTTAATCCAAAACCTGCAATTGCATACAATTGTATACAAAAGCAGGGAAGATAAAGATAAATAAGAAGATAAAGATAAATAAGAAGATAAAGATAAATAAGAAGATAAAGATAAATAAGAAGATAAAGATAAATAAGAAGATAAAGATAAAGAGAAAAATAAAGAGAGAATAAAAAAGAAGAGAAAGATAAAGAGAAAAGAGACAGGAGTATAAACTCTTGTCTCTCTTTTTCTCTCTGATTTTCTTTGGCGCATTGTAAAATGAGGTTGCAACAATAAAAAAATAGTCCATAGGGACAATTCTGTAGTAGAATTGAGTTTACGCTCACCAATTCGAAAGGAATCATCACTATGGACAACCCTAATTGTAGCACGGAACACAAGAAATATCAACACCTGTCTTCTGAAGAACGACACATAATTGAAGTGCGCTTCAATGAGGACAAGTGGACGATCTACGCAATAGCCAAAAGTCTTGGCAGACCATACAACACGATCAAAAACGAGATCAACCGTGGTACGGTATATCTCTACAACGGAAAGATAGCCAGATATAAGGCTGACAAAGGCGAGGAAGCATATCGTGAACATCGCAAGAACAGCTGCCGCAATTACCGTTGCCTTGAAACTGCAAAGTTTCTCAGATATGTTGAAGATCAGTTTTTCGATGAAGGATGGTCGTTGGACGCCGCAGTAGGTCACGCAAAAGCCAACGGACTGTTTTCCTCTAAAGAAATGGTGTGTACCAAAACGCTGTATAACTATGTTGATTCAGGTCTGCTTAGAATCAAGAACATCGATTTGCCTGAGAAACTGTCGAGAAAGACTAAAACCAAGAAAGATCGAGAAAGCAAGCGAAAACTCGGCAATAGTATTGAGCAGCGTCCTGACATAGTGGATACCAGAGAAGAATTCGGACACTGGGAAATCGATAGTGTGATCGGCAGGAAGGTCGAAGGCGAATCTCAGGTGATGACAATAGTCGAGCGCAAGCTTAGAAAGTCCATATGGATCAAGGTGAGAAATCACTCTGCCGAAGCGATAGATGAGGCGCTATCCGCTCTGATTGATCAGTTCGGAGATAAATACAATGAAGTATTCAAAAGCATTACCGGTGATAACGGATCCGAATTCGCTAACCTCTCTCAGATTGAATCAAAAGGCATAGCCGTATATTTCACTCATCCGTATTCGTCCTACGAAAAAGGAACTAACGAGTGCCACAACAAAATGCTGCGCAGATTTATACCGAAGGGCAAAAGCATTGACGACTACAGCGCTGACGACATCCTCTACTTTGCGGATAAGATCAACAACCTGCCCAGAAAGATTCTGGGCTACAGAACCCCGGAAGAGCTGTTCGAGCAGGAACTCGACCGCATATATGCTGCCGCGTGAGCCGCGTCGCCGCGAGTTTTTCGAGGGAGGAGCGTAGCGACGAGCGAGGAAAACTCGCGGCGATCTACTACAGACTCAAAAAATGTTGCAACTTGCTATTGCAATTTGCGTCTGATTTTCTTTTTTGTTATTAAATAAAATATTATGATTTCTTTTTAAACTCTGTAATTTTGGAAGATACATACTTCTGGATATCCATAGCGTCAAGAACGTCAATGTTACCGTCGTCATTTACGTCTGCCGCATATTTTTGTGTATCGTCAAAGCTTGCGTTGTCAGTCGCGTAAAGCTGAACCATAACCGCGTCCATTACATCAACCGTGCCGTCAAAGTTAACGTCGCCGATAATAAGCGGCTCTGTAGTCGGCTCAACAGTAGGCTCAACCGTAGTCTCAACCGGCTCTGTTAAAGGCTCAGTGGGCTCTGTGACAGGAGCGGTTGTGACTTCTTCAGTCGGCTCGGTAGGTTCGGTCACAGGCTCTGTTACCGGCTCGGCGGAGTAGCGTTTACGTTAAATTTTGAAAGGTTAATCATACCCCAGCCGTAGGTGTTGTCAAAGCCCTTAGCGCCGAGGTCAACGGAGTACTGCTTTAAAATATCGACAACCTGGTCTTGGTTTAGGTGCTTGCACCAGCTTTTGAGCAACGCTGCGGCTGCTGCGGCGTGGGGAGCGGCAAGGGAAGTACCCGAGTCAACCATCATAAGCCTTTTGTACGGAGCTAAGATTAAAACTCCCGGCAAAGCAAAGTCAACGTCCGCGCCTGTGTTGGCGTTCTCCGCGATTTTGTCGGAGGAATCAACCGAGGTAATTGTCAGCACGTTATCCTTGTTGGCAGGGTAGCGGTCGGCTGTGTCTCCACCCTGATTTCCGGCGGCTGCGACAACAACAACACCCTTGCTAACTGCCTCTTCAATAGCCTCGTCAAGAATGGTAATTGTATGATTAGGATCTTCCGAGCTAAGACTGAGGTTGATAACGTCCGCGTTGTGCTCAACGGCGTAATGAATAGCCTTTGCGACGTTTTTCATATTTCCTCTGCCTGACGCGCCGTTGACCTTCAGCGGCAGAACCTTAACGTTTGACGAGGTGCAGTCGGAGATAACTCCGCTCACCATAGTGCCGTGAAACTCCGAATCGCTGATGTCGGTATTGTTGTCAAGAAAATTGTAGCCGTCGTTTGCGTATCGGTTTTTAAGGTATTTGTTGTCCGTGTTAATTCCCGAGTCGATAACCGCGACCTTGACCTCGGGCAGCTTGCCCTTTTTCTCCAAATTCTTCTGCAAAACGTCAAGCCCCATATGCTTAACGCCCCAGCTCATATAGCCTAAAGCGTAGTTGTTGAGCGATTCGGTGACAAAGACCGGCTCGCTTTTCGCGAACGGAGCAATGACGATGACGGCGGAGAGTATAGCAGCCGTCATTAATGCCTTGATTTTCAGAATAACACCTTGTTTCTGTATTTTTACTTTTTCTTAAATTCCGAAAGCTTTTCTGCCGCGTACTTCTGAATGTCAGCCGCGTCAAGAACATCTACCTGTCCGTCGTCGTTGACGTCACCGACATATTGCTGTCGTTCATCAAGCGTTGTTTTTTCGGACGCGTACTTCTGAACCATAATAGAGTCGAGCACGTCAACGGTTTCGTCGCCGTTAACATCGCCGATAGTTCCGTAGTCCTCAGACTCTCTGTCGTAGATAACCGCTACGGTTTTAGCCTTGACAGTGCCTGAGATTTTGCCGCCCGAAACAGTGTATGTATCGCCGTAAGCCTCGTCGGTGTAGTCGCCGTCGGGCATTGTGACATCTGTGTTAACGGCAAAGTCGGTGTCGCCGTAGTTGATGATTACAACACCCTTTGTACCGCGCTGAACCATAATGTGAGTAAAGTTGCGGTCAATCGCGCCGATTTTGAAGGTTTCGCCAACCATAGCGTTGCGGAAGTGGTTAACAGCCGCAACCTCGGGGTGGTAGTAGTTGCCGTTGCCGGCAGCTCCGATTAAATTGTCGCCCCACTGATTATCCGCGCTGCTGTTGTTGGGACGCGCGTAGAACAGGGGAGTTGTGTCGCCCTTTGCGGCGATAATCGCCCATCCGGTTCTTACCTGCTGATCGTCAATTTGACTGTAGCTGCCGTCGTTGCAGTAGTTGTCGTGGCTCTCAACCCAGGTTACGAGCTTTGTGGGGTCAACGTTGTTAGCTTGATACGCCGTGAGGTTTCTGCTCTGGATTTTGTTGTTAGCGAGAGCGGTGCGCAGGTTTTCGCCGTATGACGAAGCGGTAACGCTCATAAGCTGAGAGTAGTCGGCAATTCTGTCGCCCTGTCCCTGCAAAATCTCGCCGTACTGGAATTCCGCACCGTTGTCGAGGATATTTGTCCAAAAGTCGCTTGCAAAATCCTTGCCGTCCTCGACAGGCTCATTCGGGAGCTCAATGTGCTTTGCCGCGTCGTAGCGGAAACCGTCCGCGCCTGCTTCAAGGCAGTCGTTAAGATAGTTTTTAATCATGGTCTGAATAGACGGATTTGCTGTGTTTAAGTCCCAAAGTCCCGACAGCTTGCCCTGCGTAACTTGATACCTTTTGCTCCAGCTGTTAATTTCAAGCGTGGGGTGGAAGGCATTGGGAATATTCTTAATCTCAGACGAAATCGCGCTGTAGTCGCCCGAGCAGTGGTTTGCCACAACGTCAACAATGATTTTGATTCCGTACTTGTGAGCCTCGGTGCACATATCGCGGAACTCGTCAAGCGTGCCGAGCTGATAGTTGCCGATTGTGTAAAGCGTGGGCTGGTAGTGATAGTACCACTTGCCCCTGCCGTTAAGCTGCATTCCGCCGTTTTCGCCGACCTTGCACTGATTTATAGGCGAGGTCTGAACCGAGGTAAAGCCTGCCTCGGCAATCTGCGGAAGCTGTTCCTTGATTGTCTTGAACGACCAGCACCATGCGTGCAAAATAGCGCCGTCGTGGATTTTGGGCGCAAGGTGGTAATTTTTGGCGGATGTACTGTTGTCCGAAGTTTCAGCTCCCGATACCGAAAAGCTGAACGCTGTCGCGAGCATTAATACCGCAAGCAGTACCGCAAGCGGCTTTCTAAATTTAAATTTCATAATTGTTCCTCCTTATTAGAGATAATATAATTATACCATACTCAGAGGTGATTTTAACGACAAAGTTTTATCATTTTATTTGTGTAAAATTACTAATAAAAAAGGACGGACAACCGTCCGCCCATGGTGTTATAAAATTAATCAATCCGCTTGTCGCAGTAGTCGCACATATGCATACCGAGCTTTTCATAGCTGTAATTAGGCAAATATTCCTCGGTTTGGGTAACGCACTTGGGATTTTTACAGCGGTGCTCGCAAATTTCTCTGTCCCTTACCTTGAGCACAAAGTCCTCGTCCTGCAAAAGCAGAAGGATAAGCGCCATTCTGCCGAACATTCCGTACTGCGCCTGCTTAAAGTACATCGCTCTGGGGTCGTCGTCAATGTCAACGGTAATCTCGTTAACCCTGGGCAGGGGATGAAGGATAATCATATCGTCCCTTGCATTTGCAAGCTTTTCTTTATCGAGCACAAACACGTCCTTTTGCGAGAGGTAATCCTCCTCGCTTTTGAAGCGCTCGCGCTGAATACGAGTCATATACAGCATATCGAGGTCTTTAACCGCGTCGGCAAGGCTGTGTGAGATTGTGTACTTGCAGTTGTGTTTTTCAAGAATATCAATAATATACAGCGGAACGCCGAGCTCGGGAGTTGAGATGAGCGTAAAGGAGTTGTTCTCGTACTTTACAAGCGCCTTAATCAGCGAGTGGACGGTTCTGCCGTTGAGCAAGTCACCGCAAACGCCGATTTTGAGGTTGTCGAGCCTGCCCTTTTCGCAGCTGAGCGTTACAATGTCGGTCAAGGTCTGGGTGGGGTGGAGGTGTCCGCCGTCGCCGCAGTTGATCACGGGGATATCCGAGTACAGAGAAGCCGCCATCGCCGTGCCCTCAACAGGGTGGCGCATAGCGATAATGTCGGCATAGCCGCTGATTACGCTTACGGTGTCCTTCAAGTTTTCGCCCTTAGCTACGGAAGAATTCATCGGATTGTCAAAGCCGATTGTACGTCCGCCGAGCTTAAGCATAGCCGTCTGGAACGACATCTGGGTTCTCGTGCTCGGCTCATAAAATAGAGTAGCGAGAATTTTACCGTCGCAGGCGTGCCTGTAGTCGGCAGGGCTCTGCATAATTTTCTTAGCCTTTTTTACAAGCTTGTCTATCTGAGCGGTTGTCATAGCCTCAATGTCAATCAGGTTTTTGCTGTACATATTTATACCCCCGTTTGTTTTTGCGTTGTGTAGGGGCATTACCCGCCCCTACAATATATTCTATCAAAACATTGGCAATAAATCAATTATTATTTTCAATTACCGCCTCGGCGCACTTTATTCCGTCAACTGCTGCGGAGATTATTCCGCCTGCGTAGCCTGCGCCTTCTCCGCACGGATAAAGACCGTCAAGCGCTATGCTTTGAAGGGTTTTGTTATCCCTGATAATTCTAATCGGTGACGAGCTCCTGGTTTCAAGCCCTGTCAAAACTGCGTCGGGGTTGTCAAAGCCCTTTAGCTTTTTGCCCATATCGGAAATTGCGGTTTTCATATTGTCCGCGACGTATTTAGGCAGGATTTTGTTAAGGTCGGCACATTCGTAAGCAGGCATAATACTCGGCTTTACCGTGCCTAATTTGCCTGAGCTTTCGCCGTTAATAAAGTCCTTTACGGTCTGCACGGGAGCGGTGTAATCGCCGCCGCCGAGCATAAAGGCGGAGCGTTCAAGCTCGCGCTGAAAGTACATTCCGCCGAGCGGAGTTGTGCTGTCGTAGTCCTTCGGCGTTACGCCGACAAGCAAAGCGGCGTTTGAGTTAACTTCACTTCGCGCGAATTCGCTCATACCGTTGGTGCAGAGCATATTTTCCTCGCTCGAAGCGTTGACGACCTTTCCGCCCGGGCACATACAAAATGTGTAAGCGCCTCTGCCGTCCGCGGTGCGCGTGTTCAGCTTGTAATAAGCCGCGCCGAGGGCTTTGCTGCCTGCGAATTTACCATACTGGCTCTTGTCGATTTCTTCTCTGAGGTGTTCAATTCTCGCGCCTACCGAGAACGCCTTGGCTTCAATCGGGAGCTTTTTACTGTTGAGCATTTCAAACGTATCGCGAGCGCTGTGACCGATTGCGAGAATAACGCTGTTTGTTTCGATTATCTCGTTCTTGCCTTTCTTTTCGACCGTCACCGAGGTAACTTTTCCGCCGTTTTGGTTAATGTCCGTCAGCTTTGCTTCAAACATCACCGTGCCGCCGAGGGCGATAATTTCCTCGCGGATATTCTTGACAGTGATTTTGAGCTTGTCCGTACCGATATGCGGCTTTGCGTTGTAGAGGATTTCCTCAGGCGCACCGTGGCTGACAAATTCATTAAGCACCTTGCGCTGACGGCTGTCCTTTGTGCCGGTGTTGAGCTTGCCGTCCGAGAATGTTCCTGCGCCGCCCTCACCGAACTGAACGTTTGAGCTTGTGTTTAGCCTGCCGCCGTTCCAAAATTCATTCACGTCGGCGGTGCGGCTGTCAACGTCCTTGCCGCGTTCAATCAAAATCGGCTTTGCGCCGCTCTGAGCGAGGATTAACGCCGCGAAAAGTCCTGCAGGTCCCGCGCCGACAACAAGCGGAGAAATTGTGCCCTTCCATTCGGGAACGGTGTAGCTGTAGGGCTCGGTTTTAACGGCGTTTTTGCACTTTTTAAGCGCTGTATTTTCATTTGAATAAAGCTCAATGTCCACCGAGCAAAGGAAGTAGATATTGTCCTTTTTGCGCGCGTCAACCGAACGCCTGAAAAGGCTCAGGGTCCCTATGTCGCTGTCCTTAATTTTCAGCTCACGGCATAGCTTTTTTCTGAGTGTATCGTCGTTGTAGCTAAGGGGGATGTGCAGATTGTTAACTCTTATCATAAGCTTTCCCCCGCGATAATACCGCTTGCAAACGCAAAGTGCAGGTTATATCCGCCGCATTCGCCGCAAACGTCAATGGCTTCTCCGCAGATGTACAGGTTATTAACGCGCCTGCTCTGCATGGTTTTGCCGTCAATTTCGTTTCCCTTAACTCCGCCGAGGGCGCACTGCGCCTGCTCAAAGCCTGCGTTGCCCGTGACGGTGAAGGTCATATTTTTAGCTGTTTTTACAAGCGCGTTTAGCTCGTTTTCGGTCAAGTCGGAAATATTCTTGTTAAGCTCGATTTTGCTCGTTTTAATTACAGCCTGAGCAAGCCTTTTTTGAAGAATACCCGTGAAGATATTTTCGGCTGTGAGGTTTGCAAACAGCTTTTTATTATTAAGTAAATGCGCATATAATTCTTTTTCAGAAATATAATCAGCTAAATCAAGGCTGATTTTATCGCCTTTTTCGGCGTAAAGAGAGAGATTGAACACACAAATACCCGACAGCGCGCCGTCCGCAAACTGAACCTCGCCGCTTTCGGCTTTAATTTCCTTGCCGTTTCGGCTGAGAGTTACCTTTGCCGCAGCGCGTAAGCCCTTGAGCGATTTGATAACGCCTGCGTCCACCTTGATTGGGCAGAGCGCAGGGGAGAAGGGCAGGGCGGTATGACCGAGGTTCTTTAGGTAATCGCTCGCGGAAGCGCTTCCGCCGAGCTTGGGAGACGCCTTAGAGCCGCAGCAGATTACAAGCTTGTCCGCGGTAATCACACCGTCCGCGGTCTTTACCGTAAAGCCGTTTTGCCTGCTTATGCTGTGAATATTCTGCTTGCAGAGTATCGTTACGCCGAGCCTTTCGGCGTTGAAGCGCAGTACGTCGAGCACCGAGCTTGCCTGCTTGCTGACAGGATAATACCTGCCCTCGCTGTCGCAGAAGGTCAGCAGACCGAGGTTTTTAAAGTACGACAAAAGCTTGTCCGTATCGTACCTTTTAAGCACGTCCGCAAGTCCGTCAAACGTGCCCTTGTATTTATCGGCAGCGACGTTTTTGTTTGTCAGGTTGCACCTGCCGTTGCCGGTAGATAGCAGCTTTTTGCCGACTCTGTCGTTTTTTTCGATTATCGCGATATTCAGCTTTGAATTTTTAAGCTTTGCGGCAACCGCGCACATCAAGCCCGAGGCTCCGCCGCCGATAATAACCGCGTCAAATTGCATTTTCATATTTCACCTGTCACACCTGTCAAATTAAAAGGCAGCGTTATGCTGCCCTTAATCTTTATTACGCCTTTGGTGCGAGCAGCGAGAAAATTCCGCCTGCGCCCATGCTTACCGCAAGGCTTGCCGCGCCCATGATAATTCCTGCGATTACAACGCCGCACATTACGGCGATTACGCTCTTTTTAAAGCCCATATCCAAAAAGCTTGCCGCAAGCGTTCCTGTCCATGCGCCTGTGCCGGGAAGGGGAATTCCTACGAACAGCATAAGCGCGATAAACAGACCTCTGCCTGCCTTAGCCTGAAGCTTTTTGCCGCCTTTTTCACCCTTGTTGTAGCACCAGGTAAAGAACTTGCCGATATATTTTTTGTCCTTACCCCAGATAAGAACCTTTCTCGCAAAGAAGTAAATCAGCGGAACAGGGAGCATATTGCCGATTACGCAGACAACATATGCCCAGAAAAGCTGCCAGCCTTCCATACCCATACCGACCGCGACGGGGATTGCGCCTCTGAGCTCGACAATCGGAACCATTGAAATTAAGAATATAATAAGATACTTAACAAACATAGAATTCTCCTTGTAATTTTATCCTTGGATAGTATAGCAGAATTTGTCACATTTTTCAATATCGAAAACTTAAAATTTGGGGCATAATATTGAAATACTTTTATACTCATTGACATTATTATATTTTGAGATACAATATAATATGGGGAGTGATGAAATGGGGTCGAGGCGTACAGGAAAAGTTTTCAGAGCCGTTGTTTTTGCGCTTACGGCGTTTATGATTGGCTTTGCCTTTGTACATTCGTCAATGTCCGCCGCGGCTTCTTCGGTAGAGAGCGCCGAAGCGCTTGATTTTATCACGCAGATTTTCCGCAGTCTCGGCTTTTCAATCGAGATGACCGACCATATCATCAGGAAGCTCGCGCATTTTTCCGAGTTTACCGTAATCGGCGGTCTCCTTACAAGCTGCGCGTACTCCTTTGACCGCTTTAAGCCGTACAGATATATTTTTGCGGTGCTGTTTACAGGGCTTTTTACCGCGGTTATTGATGAATTTATTCAGCTTTTTTCGGACGGACGCTCCGGAGAGATTGTCGATGTTTTGCTCGACTTTTCGGGAGTTGTAACGGGAACGCTGATAATGCTTTTGTTTTACAAAATTTACATAAATATTCGTACAAAAAGTAAGAGGGATAAAAAAGAGAATGGGACAGACTAAAGAGGTTATTAAAGAGAACAAAATGGGCACTATGCCCGTAACAAAGCTGATTTTTACAATGTCGCTGCCTGCGATTTTGTCAATGACGATTTTGGCGATGTACAACGTTGTAGACAGCATTTTTATCGGCAATTACAGTCAAAAGGGACTTACGGCGATGTCGCTTGTATATCCCTTGCAGCTCGTGCTGATTTCGGTTTCGGTCGGCACGGCGGTCGGCGTTAACTCGCTTGTATCGCGTAAGCTGGGCGAAAAGCAGTTTGAGCAGGCAAATTCCGCGGCGACTCACGGACTAATCACGTGCTTTTTCTCATACGCCCTGTTTTTGATACTCGGAATTTTCTCGGTAAGGCCGTTTATGATCCTGTTTTCAACCGACGCCGAGACCGTGCAGTACGGCGTTGATTACCTGACAATCGTGCTGTGTCTGTCGCTGTTTTCAATAATTCAGGTAATGATTGAAAAGACCTTGCAGGCTACGGGAAATATGATATACCCGATGCTGTTCCAAATGGTCGGCGCTGTGGTCAATATCATCTTCGATCCTCTGCTGATTTTCGGCGTGGGATTTTTCCCGGAGATGGGCGTTGCAGGTGCGGCGATCGCGACTGTATTCGGTCAGTTCTGCGGAATGTTGTTCGCGGTAATCGTGCTCTTTACCAAAACACACGAGGTCAAAATCACCTTCAAGGGCTTTAAACTCAGCGCAAACGTTCTAAAGCAGATTTACGCTGTCGGCTTCCCTTCAATTATTATGCAGTCAATCAGCGCTATTATGACGCTTGGACTTAACGCGATATTTACCGCTAACAATTCGGCTGCGTCGGTCACCGTTTTGGGCGTTTATTTCAAGCTGCAAAGCTTTGTGTTTATGCCGTGCTTTGGCCTTAACCAGGGCGTTTTGCCTGTGCTCGGCTACAACTACGGCGCGAGGAACAAAAAGAGGGTTTACTCAACCTTAAAGGTCGGTATCACCGTCGCCGTGTCGATTATGGCGGCAGGCGTGCTGTTGATGTGGCTTATCCCCGACAAGCTTATTTCGCTGTTCGGCGGCGACCAAAGCCTGATGAACGCAGGCGTTCCGGCGTTCAGAATTATCAGCCTGTGCTTTATCCCTGCGGCGGTCAGCATTATTCTTATCACGCTGTTTCAGGCGACAGGCAAGGGCTTTAGAGGATTGTTTATCTCCTTTGCGCGTCAGCTTGTAGTGCTCCTTCCCGTGGCATATCTGCTGTCGGCAGTAATCGGCGTGGACGCGGTATGGTACGCCTTCCCGATTGCAGAGGCGGTAGCGCTGGTAATCGCGTTGCTGTTCTTTGTTAACCTCGTCAGGAACGATTTTAAGAAATTGCAGTAAATTTAATATCTTAACACCAAGCCTCGGCGCATATATATGTACCGAGGTGATTTTTTTGGAAGAAAAAATTTTGTATGATGAGAACTGGCAGAACGTGACTTCTCCCGAGTACCCTGTTTTGAACGAAAGGGAAGAAACCCCTGCTCAAAAGCCCGAAAACCCCGAGCCTAAGCTGATAAATATCCCAAAGCAGTATTTGCTGACCTTTCAGCTTGTAGTCTGCATTTTGGCAGGAATTGGTGCTTTCACGCTTAAAAGCATAGGCGGAGAAACCTACGAAACAATCCGCGATTGGTATTACTCCGAGCTCAACAACACCGCGGTTTTTGATAACAACAGCGGCTTTGACTTAAATCTTTTGCTCGGCAGGTCTACGCCCGATGAAGCTGAAAATAGCTAAAATAAAAATCGAAATCTCCTTCACGCTTATCTGCATAGCAGGGATTTGCGTAATTTTGGGCATAACAAGCGGATTCGTCTGGTGCGCGGCAGCGGTATTAATTCACGAGCTCGGGCACTTGCTTATGATGATAAAGCTCGGCTTTTTGCCCGAGAAAATCAAAATCTCAGCCTTTGAAATAAAAATTTTCGACTCAAAAAGGCAGTCGCGGAGCGAAAAACAGAACTTTTTTATAATTTTTTCGGGCCCTGCTGTTAATTTTATTTGTTTTATTCCATTTTATCTGTTATACTTATTAGGTAACGAAAATTTTCTGCCGTTCGCGCTGGCAAATCTATCGGTGGGATTGTTCAACAGTCTGCCTGTTTTGTCGCTCGACGGCGGACAGATAATTTTCATCTTGCTGAAACGGCGCTTAAACCCTGCAAGGGCTGAAAAAATCGTCGATATCATAACTCTCATCACGATTTTTCCGCTTGCGGTATTGGGTTTTGCGGTGCTGTTCAAGTCAAAATATAATTTTTCGCTGTTATTTATATGCGCGTATCTCATCATTTCGCTTGTCACGCGCTCTGACAGATACATATGACGGAGGATTTATGGTAAGCAGGGAAGTAGAAAAGCTTTTGCTAAAGGTTCAAAAGCCCGGTCGGTACGTCGGGGGAGAGCTCAACGAGGTTATTAAGGACAAAAAGGACGTCGACGTCCGCTTTGCGTTTTGTTTTCCCGACACGTACGAGGTCGGAATGTCGCACCTCGGAATGAAAATTTTATACAGCCTTTTCAACTCGCGCGATTATATCTGGTGCGAGCGCGTCTTTGCGCCTTGGGTTGATATGGAGGAGCTGATGGTGCAGAACAATATTCCGCTCTACGCCCTCGAAAGCGGAGATCCGATTTCCGACTTTGATTTCATCGGCTTTACTCTCCAGTACGAGCTGAGCTTTACAAATATGCTCAATATGCTGAAGCTCGGAAACGTGCCGGTTAAATCTTCCGACAGGACTGAGCTTAAAAATATTGTAGTTGCCGGAGGCCCCTGCGCCTGCAACCCCGAGCCGATTGCCGATTTTGTCGATTTGTTCTTCATCGGTGAGGGCGAGGAGGTTGACCTTGAAGTAATAGATTTGTTCCGCGAGTGCCGTAAGCAGGGCAAGACCAAGCAGGAGTTTTTGGAGCTCTGCGCACAGATTGAGGGCGTGTACGTTCCGTCGCTCTACGACGTCGAGTATAACGCCGACGGCACAATTAAGAGCTTTACGCCGAAAAACGGCGCTCCGGCGGTAATTCACAAGCGGCTTATGAGAAAAATGGACGAGTCGTACTACCCAGACAACTTTGTTGTTCCGCTCGTTGAGATTGTCCACGACAGAGCCGTTCAGGAGATTTTCAGGGGATGTATACGCGGATGCCGTTTTTGTCAGGCAGGCTTTATCTACCGTCCTGTCCGCGAAAAATCTCCCGAAACTATCAACGCCCAGTGCAAGGCGTTGTGCGAAAACACAGGCTATGACGAGGTGTCTTTATCCTCGCTTAGCTCGAGCGACTACAGCCAAATCGTTCCCCTGCTCGAAAAGCTGACAGGCTGGTGCAAGGACGAAAAGGTCAGCATTTCTCTGCCGTCTTTGCGCGTTGACGGCTTCACCGACGAGATAATGGACAGAATCAAAACCGTGCGCAAAAGCGGACTTACCTTCGCTCCCGAGGCAGGAAGCCAGCGTATGCGCGACGTTATCAATAAAAACGTAAAGCACGAGGAGCTTATGCAGACCTGCGCCACCGCGTTTGCAGGCGGTTGGACTACCGTTAAGCTCTACTTTATGATAGGCTTGCCCACCGAGACTATGGACGACGTTGCGGACATCGCAAACCTCGGACAAGCCGTTGTAGATACCTACTACCAAACGCCGAACCGAGTTAAAGGCAGGTCGGTGAGCGTTACGGTTTCGGCTTCGTCATTCGTGCCCAAGCCGTTTACGCCCTTCCAGTGGGAACCTCAGGACACTATTCCCCTGCTCCACGAAAAGCAGGAGCACATCAAGGAGAGCATTACAACCAAGAAAATCCGTTTTAATTACCACGACGCCGACACCAGCTTTTTGGAGGCGGTGTTCGCAAGGGGAGACCGCAAGCTCAACAAGGTTATGGAGCTTGCCTGCGAAAGGGGCTTCCACTTTGACGGCTGGAACGACTGCTTCAGCCTTGAAAAATGGCTCGAGCTGTTCGAGAAGTGCGGAATCGATCCTGCGTTTTACGCAAACCGCCGCCGCTCCTTTGACGAAATTTTACCGTGGGATCACATCGACTACGGAGTTACAAAGTCATTCTTAAAGAAAGAGTGCGAAAAAGCGTATCAAAACACCACAACGCCCCACTGCCGTGAAAAATGCAGCGGCTGCGGCGCGGCAAAATACGGGGAGGGAGTCTGCTTTGAAAAACGTTAGAATTTGGTTTGTCAAGGATTTTGAATGCAGGTATATTTCTCACCTCGACCTAAACCGCACAATGCTCCGCGCCCTTCACAAAAGCAAGCTGCCCATTTGGCACACCGAGGGCTTTAATCCCCATCCCTTCGCGACCTTTCCTTTACCGCTTTCGCTCGGGTTCAGGGGAATTAACGAGTGTATGGACGTCAAGTTAGAGGATGATAATTATTCTTTGAAAGAAATAATACCCAAGCTCAACGCATGCTTACCGCGCGGAATAAGGGTGTTTGACGCAACCGAAGCCGTAATGAAGGCAGGCAAGGTCGCCTTTGCCTCGTTCACAATTAAAATCAGCGGAGATACTGTTCCGTCAAGCCTGATTTGCCGGCAAATAAATGAGCTTATGGGCGAGGAAAAAATCGAGCTTGAAAAAAAGACAAAGAAAAAGGGATTTAAAACCGTTGATATCAAGCCCGGAATAAAGAGCTTTGAGCTGACAGAAAAATTCGATTACGCCGAGCTCAACGTTGTCCTCTCCGCAGGAAGCAGCGACAACGTAAACCCCAATTTGCTTATAACCGCGCTCCAAAACAAAACCGGTGCGGAGTATGATATTGACATTACAAGAAACGATTTGTTCGACGCGGATATGCGTCCGTTCAGATAGGCGGTGCTTATGTTTGAGTTTACAATCAAGGACAAGGATATCCTCAATGACTTTCTGTGAAAGTTTTCCGATTTCGTAAACAGGTCGTATAAGTTCACGATGACCTACCTCTCTAATCCGATGCTTGCGGATTTCAGGGAGAACGAAAGGCTGATTTTGATTTCGGTCAACAAGTCGGTTTATCAAAATATGTACAGCTTTTTGCGCCTTAACGACAGCCATATGCAGTACGCGGCCTTTGCCTGTCTTGAAAGCGCCGTTTACGCAATCAGGCTGTATTACATCCTCGCGCATAACCCGAACTATATGCACGACTTTATCACAAAGCAGGATTTTTCGCTCGATTACTACGAGTACGAGGTTGCCGAAAAGGATAAGGACAAGGAAATTCAGGGTGAGGAATTTTCTGTAAAAGAATTTTACTTCGGTCTGCACAAGGTTAATACCTTTGAGCTTAAGAACTCCTCAATCTCAACCCAGATTATCGACCAAAACGTGTATCTCGGGCTGTCCTGCGGAAAAGAGCTCAGCGACGAGCTTCAAAACGAGGTGCGCAAAAACCTGATAGGCGCGTATCTTTCGCTTAGCAAGCACACAAAAATGTTTTTTAACGGCGGTCTTGACGAGGAACTTGAAAAGGTTGAGGACGAGGTTAACGCGGTATTCTTTGAATATATCAAAAAGTTTTCGTAGTTTTCTTTTATCTTTCACAAACTTTTGCGTTTAACTTCAAATTTCTGTCACAAAGCGGAGTTATTATATAACCACAGTAAAGATAAACAACTTAACCAACAACTTCACTTTTTCATAGATGTTCCTTTCATAGAAAAAAGACCGGTTTTTACTCATCCTTTCGGATCAGCAACACCGGCTTTTTTCTTTTTTGGTGAAATATGTATTATTATTCCTTAAACGAATATTTATTAAAAACCTTCGGTGAAAAGGTATATAAAATCTCGCTAAACGGCGGAATGACCTGCCCAAACCGCGACGGCAAGTTGGGCGATAGAGGTTGTATTTTTTGCAGTTCGGGCGGTTCGGGGGAATTTTCTGCCGACAAACGCCTGAGCATAACAGAGCAAATCGAGGACGCGAAGCGCAGAATTCAGAGCAAAACAAACTGCAAAAAGTTTATAGCGTACTTTCAGCCGTTCACAAACACCTACGCCGATGTAGAATATCTCAGAAGGATTTTTCACGAGGCGGTTGCGCCCGATGAAATCGCCGCGTTATCAATTGCCACCCGTCCCGACTGTTTGGGTGATGATGTACTCGCTTTGCTCGATGAGCTAAACAAAATCAAGCCCGTTTGGGTTGAACTCGGCTTGCAGACGGTTCATAAAGCTACCGCGGACTACATCAGGCGCGGATACGAGCTTGATGTGTACGATAAGGCGGTTGCTGATTTAAAAAATATCGGCGTGTACGTCATCACGCACATCATTCTCGGCTTACCGTTTGAGAGCCGAGATATGATGATAAAAAGCGCCGTGTACGCAGGCGAGAGGAGCGACGGAATAAAGCTCCAGCTTCTGCACGTATTAAAGGGCACCGATCTGCTTGAAGAATATAACCGCGGAATGTTTGAAACTCTGTCGCTCGAAGAATACGCGGATATTCTCTGCGAGTGCATAGAACGCCTGCCAAGTGGTGTTTCAATCCACAGATTAACAGGCGACGGCGACAAAAAACTGCTGGTATCTCCGATCTGGAGCGCCGACAAAAAGCGCGTGCTGAATACGATTAATAAGGCTTTTAAAGAGCGCGATGTTATTCAAGGCAGGAAATATAAGAAATAATTAATTTTTATACTTGATTTTTTCAAAGTTATTTGTTATAATATACACCGTTGTTTGGAGAGATGTCCGAGCTGGCCGAAGGAGCATGATTGGAAATCATGTGTACGGTAATCACCGTACCAGGGGTTCGAATCCCCTTCTCTCCGCCAAATAAAAAAACGTCCGAAAGGGCGTTTTTTTATTTGGCGCAAGGGGATTCGAACTGTAAATCCCATCTTTCAATTTTTATAGATGTTAATTGTTTATTCTTGCTATTTCATAAATTCAATGATATACTAAACGCAGGAGTTGCTTAATTATGAAACATATTATCACGACGGTGATTTCAATTATAATACTATCTTGCTCGATGTTCTCCGCATATTCCACAGAGACCGTTAATTTTTCGCTCGAGTCTGCCGAGGTGGACTTAAACCGTATTGCCACAATCGGCGTGAGCTGTTCAAATTCCGCGGATTTGGGAGCGGCGGTTTTTGAGTTCGATTACGACAAGTCCGCGCTCGAATTTCGCGGATGTGAGAGCGAGTCGCTTGTCCGCAGCAATTTTAGCGGAGATAAGCTTAAGGTCGTATTCTACAATCAGCAAAATTCATCAGGTCTGTTTAATCTCAAATTCAAGGCTGTAGGCGACGGCGGAAGCGACGTAAATTTTAAAATCAGCGATTGTATTTCAAAGTCGGGCGGCAGCCTGCCCGTAAGCTCAGGCAGCAGCGGCGTTGTTAACACCGCAGGAAAAGCCTCAAATGTCAATAATTCATCAAAATCATCCTCGCCTTTAAGCGGAAAAGCCGACGCCGTTAAGGACAAAAGCTCTGCCGCTGACGATAACGGCGATTTGCCCGGGGGAGATGACACCGATGATAAATCCCTCACCGATCTGGGCGAACTGAACGATAATCCCGAGCGCAGCTATTTTCCGTATGTGATTGTAGGCTGCGGAGTTCTCGGCTTGATTGTGATTTTGACTTTTACCGTAATCAAAATTATCAAGTCCGTCAAAAAGCAAAAGAAGAAAAACGCAAAACCCGATTAAATCGCGCCTTATGTACACCTTGCCGAAACAAGGTATAAAAAATAATGTATTATTTTTAAAATTTTTGCATAAATCGCAATAATAATCTTGATTTTTTCGCATAACTCTGCTATATTAATAGATGTTAAATTTTGATAGGAGATGTATTTTTATGAAAAAGTTTTTGGCATTATTCTTAGCAGCCGTACTCGTTTGCTCGACAGCCGTAATGTTTGCAGGCTGCGGCGGTAAAACCGAGAGTTCGTCGGCAGCGTCCGACAGCAAGACCTCAGACAGCAAGTCGTCTGAGAGCACAGCGGCAAAAGGCGAGCTGCACATGGCTACAAACGCAGCTTTCGAGCCCTATGAGTATCAGGAGGGCGGCAAGGTTGTAGGTATCGACGCAGAGCTTGCACAGGCTCTTTGCGACAAACTCGGCTACACACTTGTAATCGACGATATGGAGTTTGACGCTATCATCACAGCCGTTAGCTCAGGCAAGGCTGACTTTGGTATGGCAGGTATGACCGTTACCGACGAGAGAAAGAAGAGCGTTGACTTTACAGATTCTTACACAACAGCAATCCAGGCTATCATCGTTAACGAAGGCGAGACAAAGGTTGCAAAGGCTGACGACCTCAAGGGCGCTACCGTAGGCGTACAGCTCGGTACAACCGGCGACATCTACGTTTCCGATATGGAAAAGGACGGCACAAAGGTTGAGCGTTTCAGCAAGGGCGCAGACGCAGTGCTTGCACTTACCCAGAAGAAGGTTGACGCTGTTGTAATCGACAACGAGCCTGCCAAGAAGTTTGTTGAGCAGAACAAGGGCACAAAAATTCTTGACGAGCCCTTCGAGAACGAGGACTACGCAATCTGCCTTAAGAAGGGCAGCGAGCTTACAGAGCAGTTCAACAAGGCTCTCGCAGAGCTCAAGGCTGACGGTACTGTTAAGAAGATTATTGACAAGTACATCAAGGCTTCATAATTAAAAATTTGCTCACATAAGGCGGGTATTTATTACCCGCCTGTTGTTTGTTTACCTATATTTATTAAGGAAGATTTTATGGGAGAGTTTTTTAACAGCATAGCACAGAGCTTTGAGGCGACCTTTATCACCGACAACCGCTGGCTGCAGCTTTTAAACGGCTTGTGGGTGACAATCCAAATTACTATCGTCGCCGCGCTTATCGGTATCGTGCTCGGCTTTTTAATCGCGATGATACGTTCAACGCACGATATGCAGCTTGCGGGAAAAAAGTGCCAAAAGTTTGGCGACCGTGTTCTTAAGGTGCTTAACGCAATTTGCAATGTCTACATAACCGTAATCCGCGGAACGCCTGTTGTAATTCAGCTTATGATTATGTATTTTATCATCTTCGCAAGCTCGCGCAACGGCATTTTGGCGGCGTTTATCTCGTTCGGTATGAACTCCGGCGCTTATGTTGCCGAGATTGTCCGCTCGGGTATTATGTCAATCGACAAGGGGCAGTTTGAGGCGAGCCGTTCGCTCGGCTTTAACTACAAGCAGACTATGGTGCTTGTAATTCTGCCGCAGGCGTTCAAGAATATTTTGCCTGCGCTCGGCAACGAGTTTATCGTGCTCGTAAAGGAGACCTCGGTTGCAGGCTACGTTGCGCTGCAGGATTTGACCTACGTGGGCAACTTTATCCGTTCAAGAACCTACGAGGCGTTCTTTCCGCTTATCACAATCGCGGCAATTTACCTGATAATCGTACTGATACTTCAGTTCTTCTTAAAGAAGCTCGAAAGGAGGCTGCGCAGCAGTGACCACTGATGTTTTAATCAAGGTTGAGGATCTCTGCAAATCGTTTGACGATATGGAGGTTCTTAAGGGCGTAAACGCCGAGATTGACAAAGGCGACGTTATGGTTGTTATCGGAGCCTCGGGCTCGGGTAAATCCACATTTTTGCGCTGCCTTAACCTGCTTGAAGAACCCACCGGCGGCTCAATTTACTTTGAGGGCGTGGACATTACCGACAAAAGCGTAGATATCAACATTCACCGCCAAAAGATGGGAATGGTGTTCCAGCAGTTCAACCTGTTTCCGCATATGACGGTGCTCAGAAATATGACAATCGGCCCGATGAAGCTCCTCAAACAGAGCAAGGCGGAGGCTGAAAAGAACGCAATGGCGCTTTTGGAGCGCGTAGGACTTGCCGACAGAGCCGACGCATATCCTTCGCAGCTTTCCGGCGGACAAAAGCAGCGTATCGCTATTGTACGCGCGCTTGCAATGAACCCCGACGTAATGCTCTTTGACGAGCCGACCTCGGCACTCGATCCCGAAATGGTAGGAGAGGTTCTCGAGGTTATGAAGCAGCTTGCCAAGGAGGGTATGACAATGGTTGTCGTTACCCACGAGATGGGCTTCGCGAGGGAAGTAGGAACAAAGATTGTATTTGTTGACGAGGGAGTAATTGTTGAGCAGGGTTCGCCCGAGGAATTTTTCGATAATCCCAAGAGCCCCAGACTCAAAGATTTCCTCTCAAAGGTGCTATAATTCTATTTGTGAAATTTAAGGTGCGGAAGTAAAATTCCGCGCCTTTTTTATTTTTACAAATTCAAAATATTTAGTGTTTTGCCTTTACTTTGTTTCCAATATATTGTATAATTGTAAATAACTATATGAATAATGGAGTGTTATGTATGCAACCAAAATACAAAAGAATTTTACTAAAGCTTTCAGGCGAATCTCTCGCCGGAGAAAATAAACACGGAATCGACTTTGACGTCGTTCAAAAAATCTGCGAGCCAATCAAAAAATGCGTCGAAGCAGGCGTTCAGGTAGCCGTTGTTGTAGGCGGCGGAAACTTCTGGAGAGGCAGAAGCTCGGGCGAAATGGACAGAACCAGAGCCGACCATATGGGAATGCTCGCAACCACAATCAACGCTCTCGGCGTTGCCGACGCTCTCGAAGCCCTCGGCGTTGAAGTCAGGGTTCAGACCGCAATCTCAATGCGCCAGGTAGCAGAGCCGTATATCCGCAACAAGGCAATCGCCCACCTCAACAGGGGCAAGGTTGTAATTTTCGGCTGCGGCACGGGCAATCCGTTCTTCAGCACCGACACCGCCGCTGCTTTAAGAGCGGTAGAAATTGAAGCCGACGTAATTATGAAGGCTACAATGGTTGACGGCGTTTATGACAGCGATCCCAAGAAAAACCCCGACGCAAAGAAGTTCGAGACAATCACCCATCAGGACGTGCTCAACAAGGGCTTGGCGGTTATGGACAGCACCGCGTCAGCTCTCTGCAAGGACAACGACCTTCCGATTTTGGTGTTCAGCATTGACGATCCCGAGAACATCTACAGGGCTGTGTGCGGCGAGAATATCGGCACAGTCGTAAAAAACGAAATTTAATTTTTGATAATAATTCAATTTAGGAGGCATAAGTATGAAAGAAACACTCAAAAAGGCTGAAGAAAGAATGGGCAGAAGAATCGACCACCTCTGCACAGAGTACGCCGAAATCAGAGCAGGCAGAGCAAATCCTGCTGTTCTTGACAAGGTTAAGGTTGACTACTACGGAACTCCCACTCCCATAAACCAGCTCGCGGCGGTTTCGGTAACCGAGGCGAGAACCCTTACAATTCAGCCGTGGGACGCTTCTATTTTAAGACAGATTGAAAAGGAAATCCAGAAGTCCGACATCGGCATTAACCCCATGAACGACGGCAAGATTATCCGCCTTATTTTTCCGCCCCTCACCGAGGACAGACGTAAGGGAATCGTTAAGGACGTTCAGCGTATTGCCGAGGACACAAAGGTTCAAATCCGCAACGTAAGACGCGATACAATCGACAAGCTTAAGAGCCTTAAAAAGTCAGGCGAGCTGACCGAGGACGACCTCAAGCACGGCGAGAAAAAGACTCAGGAGCTTACCGACAAATTCATCAAAAAGGTAGACAGCATTTCCGCTGACAAGCAAAAGGAAGTAATGGAGCTGTAATATGGCTATTTTCGGCATAGGTAAAAAACCTGAAATAAACCACGCTGAGCTTGTCCTGCCTAAGCACGTCGGAATTATAATGGACGGCAACGGCCGCTGGGCAAAAAAACGCGGACTTCCGCGCAAGGCAGGCCATACCGAAGGCGCGCGTACCTTCAGAAAAATCACGCGCTACTGCTCCGAGGTCGGAATTAAGTACCTCACGGTTTACGCGTTCTCAACCGAGAACTGGAAACGCCCCGAGGACGAGGTAGGAGCATTGATGAAGCTGTTTAAGTCCTATCTTGAGGAAGCTATCCGCGACTTTAAGGACGACGATATCGTTGTGCGCTTTATCGGTGACAAAAGCGGCTTTTCTCCGGAGCTTAGGGAGCTTATGGACGAAAACGAGGAGTGCTCCAAGGACAGAGAGGGCATGGTGCTCAACATCGCGATGAACTACGGCAGCCGCGATGAAATTGTCCGCGCGGTTAAAAACATCAGCGCCGCGGTCAAAAACGGCAAAATCAGTGAGGACGACATCACCGAACAGCTTATTTCGGATAATCTCTACACCGCAGGCCAGCCCGATCCCGACCTTATCATCAGACCGAGCGGCGAGTACAGAATTTCAAACTTTATGCTTTGGCAGTCGGCGTATACCGAGTTTGTAATTATGAACAAGCTCTGGCCTGATTTTCAAAAATCCGACCTTGACGAAGCTCTTAAAATCTACTCTCAGCGCAACAGGCGCTACGGAGGAGTATAACCGCAAAAACTGTAAGAGGACTAATTTAGATGAAATCATTAAAACCAAGACTATTAACAGCCATAATCGGAATACCGCTTATAATTCTGATTATCATATTATCAGAGCTTTGGCGGCCGTTGCTTCCGATACTCCTATCGCTTGTAACGGCGGTTATGATAGGCGAGTATCTCTACGGCAACAAGCTGCTTAAAACCTACATCATTTCAATTCCCTGCATTGTTTTTGCCGCGGGAGTTTGTATGCTGGCGGCGTATAAGCTGATGTTTTTTATCTACATCGCGGTGTTCGCCCTGCTGATGATAGTGTTTTTCGCAAGCATTGTCAGACACGACAAAATCAATTATTCCGATTTATCCTACGCCTTTACCGGAACGGCGCTCGTTACACTCGGTACTTCGAGCATAGCGTTTCTCTGTATGAGGTCGCTTAGCCTCAGCTTTTTCTTTGTGATTTGCTTTGCGGTTCCGTGGATGGCTGACGCGGGAGCTTTTTTTGCAGGCTCGCTGTTCGGAAAACACAAGCTTTGCCCCAATATCAGCCCCAAAAAGACGGTAGAGGGAGCAATCGGCGGAGTTTTCACCTGCGTGCTCGCGGCTGTTGCGATTGGTTTTTTGTTCGGCATTCTTATTACTCCGCAGTTGACGGTCAACTTTATCCCTCTTATCATCATCGGAGTGTGCGACGCAGTGCTGTCAATTGTGGGCGATTTAAGCTTTTCGCTTATAAAAAGAACCATCGGCATCAAGGACTACAGCAATCTTTTCCCGGGACACGGCGGAATGCTCGACCGCTTCGACAGCATTATTTTCACCGTTCCCATGGTGCTGATAGTTAATTCCTTCTTACCGATTTTAAGCGCAGGTTAAATTATGATTAATTCAATTTCAATTCTCGGTTCAACGGGCTCTATCGGCACTCAGTCGCTCGACGTTGTCGATAAACTGGGGCTTAAGGTTTCGGCAATTACCGCCGCTTCAAACGTTGACCTTATCGAAAATCAAATAAGAAAATATAAGCCGGAGCTCGCGGTGCTCTTTAACGAGGACAAAGCCGCCGAGCTCAGGCTCAGGGTTAAGGACACCGGCACAAGGGTACTGGGAGGAATGGACGGCTTGATCGAAGCCGCCGTTATCCCGAGCGCCTCGCTGGTGCTTAATTCCGTTGTGGGCATGGTGGGCTTAAAGCCGACCATGGCGGCGATTGAAGCAAAAAAAGACATCGCCCTCGCCAATAAAGAAACGCTGGTAGCAGGCGGCGACTTGGTGACAGACGCGGTTAAGCGTAACGGCGTAAAGCTCTTGCCTGTGGACAGCGAACATTCGGCAATCTTCCAGTGCCTGCAGGGTGCTCCCGACAACAAGGCGCTCAAAAAGTTGATTTTGACCGCTTCCGGCGGCCCGTTCTTCGGTAAAAGCTATGACGAGCTAAAGGACGTCACCGTTGAGCAGGCGCTCAACCATCCCAACTGGAGTATGGGCGCGAAAATCACAATCGACTCGGCATCTATGATGAACAAGGGTTTGGAGATTATCGAGGCGGCAAGGCTCTTTGACGTAAGCGGCGACGACATCGACGTTGTCGTTCACCGCGAGAGCATTATTCACTCGCTGGTCGAGTACACGGACAATTCCGTAATCGCACAGCTCGGCGTGCCCGATATGAGAATTCCAATTCAGTACGCCATCACTTACCCCAGCCGTTTTGAATCTCCCGTGGCGGAGCTCAGCCTTGCCGGAATCGGCAAGATGACCTTCTTCGAGCCAGACTACGAGACCTTTAAGTGCCTTAACGCCTGTAAAACCGCTCTCAAAATGGGCGGCGCGGCTACGGCAATCGCGAACGGCGCAAATGAGGAAGCAAATATGCTGTTCAGGAACGGCAAAATTAAATTTCTTGACATAGGCGAACTTGTCTGCGGAGCGGTAGAGAGCGTTAAAAACTTTGTACCGTCATCCGTTGATGACGTAATTAAGGCGGACAGCCTTGCGCGACAGTATGTAAAAGAAAAAGTCGGAATTTATTAATATACATTTGGTTAATAATCGTAGGGGAGACCCTTGCGGCTGTCACTACAACTGTAAACTTACGAATGTTTTTCGAATGGGTAATTGGGTAATTTTTGCGGTAATCTAATTTGGAGTTGACTTTTATTTAATGCAAATTTTAGTTACAATAGCACTAATAGTTATAGGAGTTCTTTTATTTGAATTTATAATTTTCGCCCACGAGTTCGGACACTTTATCACGGCGAAAAAATCCGGAGTTCAGGTCAACGAGTTCGCTCTCGGTATGGGACCTAAAATTTTCGGCTTCAAAAAGGGCGAAACACAGTATTCTCTCAGGCTTTTTCCAATCGGCGGTTACTGCGCCATGGAGGGCGAGGATCAGTCCAGCGACAATCCGCGCGCGTTTACAAACGCTAAAATCTGGAAGCGGATGATTATTATTGTCGCAGGCGCGGTTATGAACATACTCGTCGGCTTTTTGCTGATGTTTATTGTCGTTGTGCAAATGCCGGGGTATGAGTCCACAATCGTTAAGCAGTTTGCGCCTAACTCATACACCGCTAACAGCGGCTTGCAGGCAGGCGACAAAATTACCTCGATCAACGGTTATCCGATTTGGAATACTAAGGACTTGCAGTTTGCGGTTCAAACGCTTCAGGTGAGCGACGTTGATCCCAAGTCCGTCACGGTCTATAAGCAGGACTGCTGTTCCGAGCTCTACAGGCTTTGCTACAACCTCGCGAACGGAACCGATTTAATCGGCAGGGAAATCTCAAAGGATGAGGTTCAGAAAATATCCGAAGTTCTAACCGACGGCACAACTCAGATCAACAAGGTCGATAATAAGGAGCAGGCGTATTCTATCCTGAAAACGACCACCGACAAAATCTATTCAACCCTCGGAGTGACGGATAAAACCAAGTATAAGTACCCCGAGATTGAGGTCCGCGACAGCCGTCAGCGCTTCACCGCGGACGTAACCGTTGAACGCGGCGGCGAGAAAACCGAGCTTGAGCAGGTGCAGTTTTATTCCTACTATGCAAGCGAGGAGGACGCTGAGAATAACAAGGCTTCCGTCGGAATAGATTTTTATGTTGAGCCGGTTGAAAAGAACTTTTTCACCGTGCTTGAGCAGACGGGAAGTCAGACAATCTCACTCGCGAAAACCGTTTGGCAGTCGCTTATAATGCTCGTTCAGGGCAGATTCAGCTTTAACGACCTTTCGGGCCCGGTCGGTATGACAAAGGCGGTTTCAATGGTAGCTTCCGAGGGCTTAAAGGTGAACTTTGCAAGTGCCGTGAACAACATCGTGTTCATAATGGCGCTCATCACCGTCAACCTCGGCGTAGTAAATATGCTTCCGTTCCCGGCGCTTGACGGCGGAAGATTTTTGTTTTTGATAATCGAGGCGATTATCCGCAGACCTCTGCCGCGAAAGTTCGAGTATATCGTCAACGGCGTCGGTCTTGCGATTTTGATAATGTTTATAATAGCGATATCTGTCAAGGACGTTTGGCAGCTAATCACGGGCACGTTCCCGACAATCAGTTAGGAGGATAATATGGGCAGCAAAATTCAGGTTAAAGCAGGAAATGTGTTAATCGGCGGCGGCGCTGAGGTCAGCGTACAGTCGATGCTCAACGTGCCGTCAACCGACGTCGAAGGCTCGGTAAAACAGGCAAAGGCGCTTGAAGAAGCCGGCTGTCAAATTATCCGCGCGGCAATCCCCGATATGGACGCGGTAAAGCTTATTCCGGCTCTTAAGGAAGCCGTAAGCGTGCCGATTGTCGCGGATATTCATTTTAACTACAAGCTCGCGCTTGAAGCGTGCGCGGCAGGCATTGATAAAATCCGCATTAACCCGGGCAATATCGGCTCTGACGACAGGGTAAAGGCGGTAGCAGACGCCTGCAGGCAGAGGGGTATCCCGATTAGGATCGGCGTAAATTCCGGCTCGCTCGAAAAGGAAATTTTAGCGAAGTACGGCCATCCGACGCCCGAGGCGCTCTGCGACAGCGCGCTTTACCACGCTTCACTGCTCGAAAAATTCGATTTTACCGACATTGTGCTTTCGATGAAAAGCTCAACCGTTTCAAATATGATTAAGGCGTATGAGATTGCCGCTCAGCGCTGCGATTATCCGCTCCACCTCGGCGTTACCGAGGCAGGCACCGAGCGTATGGGAATTATCAAATCCTCGGCAGGTATCGGCTCGCTGCTGTTAAGGGGAATAGGCGACACGATCCGTGTATCGCTGACAGCCGACCCTGTCCGCGAGGTTTACGCCGCGTATGATATTCTTAAGGCGCTCGACATCAAAAAGGACGGCGTACAGTTCGTTTCCTGCCCGACCTGCGGCAGAACGAGGATTGACCTCGTTAAAATTGCGAACGAGGTAGAGGAACGCCTGCGCGGCTGCAACAAAAACATAAAGGTCGCCGTTATGGGCTGCGTTGTAAACGGCCCGGGAGAGGCAAAGGAAGCCGATATCGGCTTGGCAGGCGGCGACGGCTGCGGAATTATTTTCAAAAAAGGCGAAGTTTTGTATAAGGTCAGCGAGGATAAGCTCGTCGACGCGCTCATTGATGAGGTTAATAAGCTTTAAATAATTCATTTTTTATACAACTTTTCCTGTATACCGTAGGGGCGGACCCGCGTGTCCGCCCGCGGATAGTCAACAAAAGTTTAATTTTTTATCGGGCGTTTGAATGTGAATAAATGTCTGCTCAGGGGCGGACACACGGGTCCGCCCCTACAATTATAAATTGTATATATAGCTGATTTGAAGGGAGTATATGAATACTTTAGGAAGTTTATTCGGCTCTGTTTGCGACTGCTCGGGAATTGCCCCGGCGCTCTTAAACGGAGAGATTTTAGATGTCAACATAAATAATAAAATACGGTTAATTACGATTAACGTTCATTTTGATACATACATTAATTTTGACGAACTTATTAAGTCGGAAAAAAAGTTTTCCAAGGCGCTTAATTCTCAGGTTTTAATCAAGCCTAAGTTCAATTCCGAGTTGTTCTCGGCAGACTGTTTTCAGTCGCTTTATGCAACCGTCAGAAGGGAAATGCCCAGCATTAACGGCACTCTCAACAACGCCGAGGTGAGTTACGAGGACAACGTACTGACAATCAAGCTCCAAAACGGCGGCAAGGCTCTGCTCGACGCAAAGGAATTTGACAAGGCGCTCGCGCGTATAATTAACGAGCAGTTTTCGCTCAATGTTGCGATTAAGTATACGGGTATTTTCGAGGTCAAGGCGGACAGCGAAGAATACCGCCAGGCGATTAAAAGCGCCGAGGAGCAGGCGAGAAGAGAGCAAATTCAGCTTTCTGCCGATTACTACGGTGAACAGCAGGCTGATGACAACGCAAGACAGAAAATGCGTGAAAAAACCGTCGAAATTGAAATCCGCGAGGGAAAATACGCCACACCTCAGCTCATTGAAACCTCTGTAAGACCGCTCTACGGCAGGAGTATCCGCGGCAAGTATGTGCCCATCAGCTCAATTGCCGACGACAGCGGAAAGGTGCTTATCTGGGGCGATGTTTTTGACATTGAAAAGCGCGTTACCCGTTCGGGCGACAAAAATATTTTCACAATCGACATAACCGACTACACAGGCTCGACCACGGTAAAGGTGTTTAACTCAATCCGCGAGTCCGCCATGCTCGATAACCTCAAAAAGGGCAGTACAATCGCCGTTATGGGCGACGTTGAGTACGATAAATACGCTTCCGAGATTGTCGTAAACGCGCGCGGAATCGGCACTGCCGAAAAGGTAAAGGTTGTCGATAAGGCGGAGCAAAAGCGCGTTGAGCTTCACTTGCATACAAATATGTCGCAGATGGACGCCATCACCTCGGCAGGCGACCTTGTAAACCGCGCCTACAGCTGGGGACACAAGGCGATTGCGATTACCGACCACGGCGTTGCTCAGGCGTTCCCCGACGCAATGAAAGCCGCCGATAAAATCAATAAAGACGGCGAAAAAATCAAAATTCTCTACGGCACAGAGGCTTATTTTGTAGACGACCTCGTGGAGTCCGTTTCGGGCGACGCGGAAATGCCGCTCGACGGCACGTTTGTCTGCTTCGATATCGAGACCACGGGACTTTCTCCGCTGAGCGATAAAATCACCGAAATCGGCGCGGTAAAGGTCGTAAACGGCGAGGTAACTGATACCTTCTCGACCTTCGCAAATCCTGAAATGCCGATTCCATCAAAAATTGTGCAGCTGACAGGAATTACCGACGATATGGTAAAGGACGCGCCTTCGCAGGCTGAAGCCGTTTCGGCTTTTCTTGAATTTGCCGAGGGCAGCGTGCTTGTAGCCCACAACGCGCCGTTCGATACCTCGTTTATCCGCAAGGCGTGCGAGAATATGGGCGTTGACTACGGCTTTACCTCCATTGACACGGTGGCTATTTCAAGGGCGATTTTGCCCGACATCAAGAATGTCAAGCTCGACACCGTGGCAAATTATTTAAAACTCGGCAAGTTCAACCACCACCGCGCGACCGACGACGCCGAGATTTTGTCGAGAATTTTCCTCAACCTCTGCCAAAGGCTTAAGGACGACTATGGTATTTTCGACGCCAAGGACATCAACACAAAAATCGCGGGCGGCGACTTCAAAAAGCTTCCGTCCTACCACCAAATTATAATTGCTAAAAATCAGGTCGGCTTAAAAAATCTCTACAAGCTGATTTCCGAAAGCCACCTTAAAACCTTCTATAAAAAACCGAGAATTCTCAAAAGCTCGCTCGTTGAGCACAGGGAAGGGCTGATAATCGGCTCGGCGTGCTGCGAGGGACAGCTCTACAAGAGTATTCTCAAAAACGCGCCGTGGGCTGAGGTAAAGCGAATTGCATCCTTCTACGATTATCTCGAAATTCAGCCCTCGGGCAATAACGCCTTTATGCTCCGCGAGGGTATCTTCAAGGATATCGACGACCTCAGGGAGATTGACCGCAAGATTATCAGGCTTGGAAAGGAGCTCGGCAAGCCCGTCTGCGCAACCTGCGACGTTCACTTTATGGATCCGCACGATTCGGACTACCGTAAAATTTTGCAGGCTTCGCAAAAGTTTGCCGACGCGGACAAGCAGCCGCCGCTGTTTTTCAGAACCACAGCCGAAATGCTAGGGGAGTTTGAGTGGCTGGGCGAGGAAAAGGCGTATGAGGTTGTCGTTACCAACCCGAATATGATTGCCGATATGTGCGACAGCATCCGCCCGATACCAAAGGGTACGTTCCCTCCGAACATCGAGGGCGCTCAGGAGCAGCTAATCGACATCACATGGAAGCGTGCCAAGGAAAGATACGGCGATCCGCTTCCCGAAATTGTAAAGGCAAGGCTCGACAAGGAGCTAAATTCAATCACAACCTACGGATTTTCCGTTTTGTATATGACAGCTCAAAAGCTCGTTGCCGACAGCGAGGCTCACGGCTACCTTGTAGGCTCGCGAGGATCGGTAGGCTCGTCGTTCGTAGCCACAATGTCGGGTATATCCGAGGTAAATCCGCTTTGTCCGCACTACGTCTGCAAAAAGTGCAAGCACAGCGAGTTTATCACCGACGGCAGCTACGGCTCGGGCTTTGATATGCCGCCCAAAAACTGCCCCGAATGCGGCACGCTGATGGATCAGGACGGCCACGAGATTCCGTTTGAAACCTTCCTCGGCTTCAAGGGCGACAAGGTTCCTGATATCGACCTTAACTTCAGCGGTGAATATCAGTCAAAATCCCACCGCTACACCGAGGAGCTGTTCGGCAAAAACAACGTGTTTAAGGCAGGCACAATCTCAACCGTAGCGGAAAAAACCGCAATCGGCTTTGTTAAAAAATATCAGGAGGAAAAGTCAATCAACTTCCACAAGGCAGAGCTTAAAAGGCTTGCCAAGGGCTGCACCGGCGTTAAGCGAACCACAGGTCAGCACCCGGGCGGAATGGTTGTTGTGCCGAGGACGAACGACGTCTACGACTTCTGTCCGGTTCAGCACCCTGCAAACGATATGACCTCCGACAACATCACAACCCACTTCGATTTCCATTCAATTCACGATACCATCACCAAGCTCGACGAGCTCGGACACGATGTTCCGACGATTTACCATTATCTCGAGATGTTCACGGGTATTCCCGTTATGGACGTCAGTATGAGCGATCCCAAGGTAATGTCGCTGTTCACCTCAACCGAGGCGCTCGGCGTTACCCCCGAGGATATCGACTCGCAAATCGGCACGTTCAGTATTCCCGAATGCGGCACAAGCTTTGTTCAGGGAATGCTCATTGAAGCCAAACCCCAGACCTTTACCGACCTTTTGCAGATTTCGGGACTTTCCCACGGTACGGACGTTTGGCTGGGCAACGCGCAGGATTTGATCCACAACGGCACGTGCACAATTTCAGACGTTATCGGAACACGTGACTCCATTATGACCTACCTAATGCACAAGGGACTTGACGACTCTATGTCGTTCAAGATTATGGAGATTGTCCGTAAGGGCAACGCGACAAAGCTTTTGACCGAGGAACACTTCAAGGCTATGCGCGAGCACAACGTGCCCGAGTGGTACATCGACTCGTGTATGAAGATTAAGTATATGTTCCCCAAGGCGCACGCCGCGGCTTATATGATTGCGGCGCTCAGGCTCGGCTGGTACAAGGTTCATAAGCCGCTGGAGTATTACGCCGCTTATTTCACCGTCCGCAGCGAAAACCTCGACGGCGCTGTTGTAATGCAGGGACACGCGGCGGTTAAGGAAAAAATGAGCCGTATCAAGCGCAAAATGAGTGTTCACGAGGCGAGTGATAAGGAGGAGAAGGAGTATTCAACCCTTCAAATCGTCAACGAGATGTTCGCAAGGAAGATTGAGGTTCTTCCCGTTGACATCTATAAATCCGACGCAAAGATGTTCGCTGTTGAGGACGGTAAAATCAGGCTTCCGTTTTCATCACTTCCCGGAGTAGGCGAGGCGGCGGCGCTCTCGCTTGCAGAATCGGGCAAGAAGGGCGAGTACCTCTCAATCGAGGATATGCAGGCAAAGACCAAGGTTACCAAGGCGGTTATCGAGACCTTAAAGGAAGTCGGCGTACTTCACGGTCTGCCCGAAAGCTCTCAGCTTTCGCTGTTTTAGTATATTTTAATTGTTTTTAACAATAATCATATTAGTCACAGTCCAAGGAACAAGGAGTGGTTCAGCTTGAAAAAATTACTGACAATGAAAAACCTGTTGATAGCGATTACCTTCACGGTATTTTTGCTGTTCATCAAGGATCACCTTGACATTGTAGGGAATATTCTCTCGGGACTTATGGGCATTTTGACGCCGTTTTTAATCGGCTTCTTAATCGCTTATATCCTGAACTTTCCGTACAAATTCTTCTGCAACAAGGTGTTCGGAAAAATGGGCACAAAGCGCAAGTTCTTTAAGCGCTTTGTAAAGCCGCTGTCGCTTATCTCGACCTTTTTGCTGGCGTTTGCAATCATCGTCGCGTTAATACTTATCGTAGTTCCGCAGATTGTAACAAACGTCTCGGGATTGGCAAAGAATATGCCCGAGTATATGCAAAAGGCGTATATCTATATTGACGGCTCGTTTAAGTGGATTAACTCAATTTTCCACACCAGCTTCAGCCTTGATAATACGCTCAACCAGTTTATGGAGGAAATTAAAAAGATTCTCAACGGTCAGAATCTTGTCACTACTGCGGACGCTACAAAGAACGTCCTCGACTTCCTCACAAACATTATTACCAACACAGCCGCAGGCGTTTACAACGTGGTAATGAGCGTTATCATCTCAATCTACTTCCTCGCGTCAAAGGAGCAGCTCTGCCGTTTGGTAAAGCGCTTGGCAGTAGCGTTTATTCCGATTAAGTTCCTGCCCAAGGTTTACGAGGTTGTAGACATCACCGATACAAAATGCGGTAGATTTTTGGTAGGCGATATCCTCGATTCGGCGCTTATCGGACTGCTTACCTTCATCACAATGTCAATCTTCCAGCTGCCCTATGCGGCGTTGATTGCCGTGCTTGTCGGTGTGTCAAACGTCGTGCCGTTCTTCGGTCCGTATATCGGCGGTATTCCCAGCGCCATTATACTCCTGCTTGTAAACCCGATGGATATGGTTTGGTTTATCATCATTATTTTCCTTATTCAGCAGCTCGACGGCAACGTGCTCAAGCCCAAGATTATCGGCAACCAGCTCGGAATTTCAAGCTTCTGGGTATTGTTCAGCGTAGTTGTAGGCGGAGCGCTGTTCGGAATTCCCGGCTTTGTACTCGGTACTCCGATTTTCGCGGTTATTTACGCGCTTATCGGCAAGAGAGTTAAGAACAACATTGAGTCAAAGGGTAAAATCGCTCAGGAAGCTCTCGACTTTGAGGTTCTCAATTACGCCAAAATTGCCGCTGAGCAAAGGGCTATCCGTGAAGCTAAGGAGCACGAGCAGAAGGAGAAGTTCAAAAGAATTATCGGACTTAATAAGGACGGTAAAAAATCCGCTGACGACGAGGAAGAATTCCCCGACGAAAACAGCGACAAATAATATATGAATAAATCCGCAAAGCCGCACAGTTGCAATGATTGTGCGGTCTTGTGCGGTAATAGAAAGAATAATATTGTTAATAACTTGACAAATATATTTTATTATGGTAGTATGTTAAAGCGCTATCATACTAAAGTGTAATGAGAGGGATATATGAAGAAGAATTTAAAGATTACCCCCGAGGGCACAAAGGACTTTCTTTTTGCCGAGTGCTCGGCGATGGACGACGTCTGCGGAAAGATTGAGCAGGTGTTCGTCGGCAGGGGATTTAAAAAGGTCATCACCCCGGGAATTGAATTTTACGACGTTTTTTCTGTTGAATGCAGCGGTATTGACCAGCAGGATATGTATAAAATGACCGACAACAAGGGCAGAATTTTGGTTGCCCGTCCCGATTCCACACTGCCGATTGCGCGTATGGTTTCGACAAGGCTCAAAAACAGCATTTTGCCTGTACGCCTTTACTACAAGCAGGCGGTGTACCGCAACAATCCCACGCTCACGGGTAAGCGCAACGAGTTTATGCAGATGGGCGTTGAGCTGCTCGGAGTTCAGGGCTTAAGGGCTGATTTAGAAGTTTTGACTACCGCTGTAAGCGCGATAAAATCCGTTGCCGATGATTTTCGGATTGAGCTCGGTCACGCCGAGGTTTTCGACGCGCTGTCCGACGAGCTCGACATCGACGAGGACTACAAGGAGAAAATCCGCGTTTCTATCGAGAGCAAGAACTACTCCGCACTGAATAATCTGCTCGATAAGTTAACTCCCTGCGCGGCGGTCAGCGCAATCCGCAACCTTCCGTCGCTGTTCGGCGGCGAGGAGGTCTTTGATAAGGCGGCAGAAATCTGCAAGGGCACAAAGGCGATGGACGCGCTCGAGTACCTGCATCAAATCTACTCAAAGCTAAGTCCGCTCGGCTTAAACGAAAAGCTGATTATCGACCTCGGACTTGTTCAGCGCAACGACTACTACACAGGCTTTGTTTTTGCAGGCTATGTCAGCGGTATCGGTGACGCGGTTGTCACAGGCGGCAGATATGACGATTTGCTGTCACGCTTCGGCGCTTCAATGGGAGCGGCAGGCTTTGCGATTGACACCGATTCGCTCACCGAGCTAAAGCTTTCCGATTCCGCCGTGAGCTACTCCGACAATCCCGACGTGCTTGTTTTCGCGAATGACGGCAAGGAGCTCGAGGCGATTGAGCACGTCGGCAAGCTCCAAGGCGAGGGAGTAAAGGCTCAGTTCAGCGTACTTCCCACGCTTGAAGAAACCGAGGAGTTTGCCCGTCAGCGCAAAATCCCCAAAGTAATTTCGATATAAACCCGAAAGGATAATATAATGAAACCGTTAAGAATTGCCCTGACCAAGGGCAGACTTGAAAAAACCACAATTGAGCTGTTAGAGAAAATCGGCTACAACTGCGATGAAGTCAAAAACAAGGGCAGACGGCTGATTTTGCCCGTAGGCGACAACGATTATGAGGTCGTTTTGGCAAAGGCGGCGGACGTTATTACATACGTAGAGCACGGCGTTTGCGATTTGGGCGTTGTCGGCAAGGACACTATCCTCGAAAACGGCTCGTCCTTTTATGAGCTGCTCGATTTAGGCTTCGGAAAATGCCGCTTTGCACTCGCCGTTAAGAAGGGAACCGACTTTTACAGCGGCTACAAAACCAAAACCATCGCTACAAAATACCCCAACGTCACACGCGCCTTTTTTGAGGACAAGGATATGGATGTTAGGATTATCAAAATCGAAGGCTCGGTCGAGCTTGCGCCCCTCGTAGGACTTTCCGACGGCATTGTTGATATCGTCGAGACAGGCTCAACACTAAAGGCGAACGGCTTGGAGGTAATCGACTGGGTAACAGACATCTCCGCAAGGCTTATCGCGAACACCGCGAGCCTGAAGCTCAGAAAAGCTGAGATTGAACAGCTACAAAAGAAACTGGAGGCAGTAACACAATGATAACTACGGTAACAGCGGACGGCAAAAAGGAATATGAGTTTATCGAGTTCCTAAAAAACAGGGCTCAAAACTCTGACAAGGACGTTATTCCTGCCGTGTCAGAGATTATAGAAAACGTTAAGAACAACGGCGACCGGGCTGTTGAGTACTACACAATCAATTTTGACGGCAAAGCGCCCGAAAAGACCGAGATTGACAGCTCTGAGATTGACAGCATTATCGCAAAGTGCTCGCCCGAATACCTCGAAACCGTCAAAAAGGCGGCGGCAAATATTGCCGACTTCCACAAAAGACAGGTTCAGCAGAGCTGGCTTACCACCAAGGAAAACGGCGTAATAATGGGGCAGAGGGTGCGCGGCTTAAAGCGCGTCGGAATTTACGTTCCCGGCGGCACGGCGGCATATCCGTCGTCGGTGCTGATGAACGCTGTTCCTGCAAAAATCGCAGGCGTTGAGGAGGTTGTAATGTGCACTCCTCCACAGAAGGACGGCACGCCTAACCCGAACATCATCGCGGCGGCAAAAATCGCAGGAGTTGACAGAATTTTCCTGATGGGCGGCGCACAGGCGGTTGCGGCTATGGCTTACGGAACTCAAAGCGTTCCTAAGGTTGACAAAATCGTCGGCCCGGGCAACATCTTTGTAGCCACCGCAAAAAAGCTCCTCTACGGAACCGTTGATATTGATATGATTGCCGGCCCGAGCGAGATTTTGATTATCGCGGACAAGTCCGCTGATCCCAAGTTCCTTGCGGCTGACCTTATGAGCCAGGCAGAGCATGACAAGCTCGCCTCGGCAATTCTGCTCACCGACTGCGCCGAGCTTGCGGAAAATACAAAAGCCGAGCTTTCAAGACAAATGGAAAAGCTCAGCAGAAAAGATATTATTCAGTCGTCAGTCGACAATTTCGGTGCGATTATCGTGTGCAGCGATATGAAGCAGGCGATAGAATTCGCCAACGAGCTCGCTCCCGAACACCTCGAGGTTTGCTGCGAAAACCCGATGGAGTACGTAGGCAAGCTCGACAACGCAGGCTCTGTATTCCTCGGCAACTACAGCCCCGAGCCTTTGGGCGACTACTTCGCAGGTCCAAACCACGTTCTCCCCACGAGCGGCACGGCGAGGTTTTTCTCTCCGCTCTCGGTTGACAGCTTCGTTAAAAAATCGAGCTTCATCTACTACACCGAGGACGCGCTCAAAAACGACGCTCAGGACGTTATCCGATTTGCGGAAACCGAGGGCTTGACCGCGCACGCAAATTCAATTAAAGTGCGCTTTAATCTTGACTAAGGATTTTATTTATGAGTTATAAACTGAACAAAAAAATTGTTGATTTGGTACCGTATGAGCCAATCAGCGGTACATATAAAATCAGGCTCGACGCCAACGAATGTCCCACGGATTTGCCCGACGACATAAAGTCCGAGCTCAAAAAAGCGGTCGATAAAGTAGCGTTTAACCGCTACCCCGACCCCTTGGCACAGGGAGTTACAGAGGCGTTCGCTAAGTTCTACGGAATAAAGCCTGAGCTTGTTACGGCAGGCAACGGCTCAGACGAGCTGATTTTCCTAATCGAATCCGCCTTCCTCGAAAAGGGCGACAAAATGCTCGTCGTTTCTCCCGATTTTTCGATGTACAACTTCTATTCGTCAATCTGCGAGGTCGAGTGCGGTACTTTCACTAAAAACGACAGCCTTGATATCGACGTTGACGCTTTAATCGCAAAGATTAACGCCGACAACATCAAGCTGTTAATCTTTTCAAATCCCTGCAACCCCACGGGCAGAGGAATAACCGCTGAACAAGCGCGCAAGCTCGTAAACAGCGTTAACGCTCTCGTTGTGCTCGACGAAGCGTATATGGACTTCTGGAACCAGAGCCTTATCGGTGAGGTTGAAAATTATTCAAACCTGATTATCTTCCGTACCGCTTCAAAGGCAATCGGCTCTGCGGCGCTCAGGCTCGGCTTTGCCGTTGCAAACACGACTATTTCCTCGGCAATAAAGGCGGTAAAATCGCCCTACAATGTCAACAGCTTTTCCCAAGCGGCAGGCGAGATTATCTATAATCACCCCGATTTCTTAAAAAACCGCCTTAAAACGATTGTTTTATCGCGCGAAAAGCTGTATAATGGTTTAGTTAAGATTTCCGCTGATAATCCGTCGTTCGCGCCCGTTGAGAGCGTCGCGAATTTCGTGTTTGTAAAAACCCCCGATTCAAAGCGGATTTGGGAGTATCTTAAGGAAAAATCAATCGTCGTGCGCCTTATGGGCGAATACCTGCGAATTACGGCAGGAACCGACGTTGAAGTCAGCGAAACCTTAGCGGCTATCAATCAGTATTTTATGGAGGCTTAAAATGAGAACTTCCGAAATTACCAGAAAAACCAAAGAGACCGACATCACATTAAAGCTCTGCCTTGACGGCGGCGAGGTTAAGATTGACACAGGCATCGGGTTTTTCGACCATATGCTGAATTCCTTCGCGACTCACGGCGGCTTTGGACTTGAAATTTCCGCCAAGGGCGACCTCGAGGTTGACGGTCACCACACAGTTGAGGACGTCGGAATCGTACTCGGTAAGGCTTTTAACGAAGCGCTGGGCGACAAAGGCTCAATCGAGCGCTTCGGAAGCTTTTACGTGCCGATGGACGAGGCACTCGCGTTTGCCTCGGTTGACGTAAGCGGCAGACCGTTTTTGGTATTTGACGCAGAATTTCCGCAGGCTGTCTGCGGAGATTACGACTGCTCGCTGACCGTTGAGTTTATGCGCGCACTGGCTTATAACGCGCAGATTACCCTGCACATCAAGTCGGTGTACGGCGACAATTCTCACCACATCACAGAGGCGGTGTTCAAGGCGGCGGCTCACGCGCTCAAAGCGGCGGTCGCTCAGAATAATTCCGGAAAACCGCTGTCTACAAAGGGAGTGCTCTGATGTATATTTTACCGGCAATTGATATAAAGGACGGCAAGGCGGTGCGCCTTTTTAAGGGCGACTACTCAACCGCCGAGCAGGTGGCTTCTTCTCCGTATGACGCGGCAAACAGCTTTGCCGAGGCAGGAGCGAAGTGGATGCATATGGTAGACCTCGACGGCGCAAAGGACGCTAAGCTTGTAAACGCCGACTTAATCGCGGACGTTGCAAGGCAGTCCGGTCTTTTGGTAGAGGTCGGCGGAGGTATCCGCGATATGAACGCTGTCGATTACTACCTTTCGCGTGGAATTAACAGGGTTATTTTGGGCTCTGCCGCGGTAAAAAACCAGCAGCTTGTAATCGACGCGGTTAAACAGTTCGGTGATAAAATCGTCGTTGGAATTGACGCCAAGGACGGAATGGTCAGGGCTGAGGGCTGGCTTGACAACTCCGAGATAAATTACATTGAGCTTGCAAAGCGTATGGAGGACGTCGGTGTTCAGACGATTGTTTTCACCGACATCGACCAGGACGGCACTCTCACAGGACCTAACCTAGCTCAGCTAAGCGAGCTTGTAAACAGCGTAAGCTGTAATATCATCGCCAGCGGCGGCGTTGCGGTGCTTAAGGATATAATCAACCTTGCCGATTTGAACGTTTACGGCGCAATCTGCGGCAAGTCAATCTACAGCGGCACGCTCGACCTTAAACAGGCGATTGAAATATCTAAAAACGCACAGGTGTGATTATGGATTTGGAAAAGTATTTTGTAAAATCAGACTTAATTCCTGCTGTCGTGCAGGAAAAGGGCACAGGCGAGGTTTTAATGCTTGCATATATGAACCGCGAAAGCCTGCAAAAGACATTTGAAACAGGTTATACATGGTTTTGGTCGCGAAGCCGTCAGGAGCTTTGGAACAAGGGCGCAACCTCAGGACATCTGCAAAAGGTGATAGAGATGTACTCCGACTGCGACAACGATACACTGCTTGTAATCGTCGAGCAGACAGGCGCCGCCTGCCACACGGGAAACCACAGTTGCTTTTATACTAAGATTTATGAGAGGGAAGATATATGAACGACAGAGAAGTTTTGGCGGCACTCTACGCCACCGTAATCAACAGACGCGACAACCCCAAGGAGGGCTCATACACCTGCTATCTGCTCGACAAGGGACTTGACAAAATCCTCAAAAAGGTAGGCGAGGAGTGCTCGGAGACCATTATTGCCGCAAAAAACGGCGATAACAGCGAGACCGTCTACGAAATTGCCGACCTTATCTATCATCTTACCGTGATGATGGTAAATCAGGGTATCGAGCTTGAGGACGTGCTCAAAGAGCTTGACAAGCGCAGTGAAAAGACAGGAAATCTCAAAACCTTCCATCAGGTAGACAAAAACACCTAAGTGCCGGTGGGCACATTCGCCCGCCTTTGAATAGCGTGAAAGTCCTGCAATGCTTCTGCAACGGCGGGATCATAACTTGGCAATTTACTAAACAACAAAAAAGCCCTATGACATTTCGTCACAGGGCTTAATTAAAACCAATATTTACGCGGCAATTGCGAACCTTGCCACAGCCTGCTTAAAGCTGTCGTCGGGCTCGTTTTCCATAATAAGCTCAATCGGCTTGCCGGTATCGAGCGAGAATACGCCGATTAACGAGTGAGCGTCCACGATGATATCTCCGCATTTAAGCAGAATATTTTGGCTGAATTTTTGCAAAGTCTCGAACAGCTCCAAAAGTACTTTTTTACTTTCTGCTAAAACGGATAATGAAAACATTTTGCTCACCTCATAAGTTATTTGCTGAATTTATTATAGCACTATTTCAAATATATTTCAATGATATAAAGCAAATATTTATAAATTTGACAAAATTAACAAAAAGGTTACAAGACTATGAAGAAGTTTAATATATATACTCTCGGTTGCAAGGTCAACCAGTACGAATCTCAGGCGATGAGGGAGGATTTGCTCCGCCATGGCTATGAACTCTCAGACGACAAAGACCACGCCGACATCTCGATTGTCAACAGCTGTACGGTAACTTCTGTCAGCGACAGCAAAAACCGCAAGCTGATTAACCGCCTCAGGCGTGAAAATCCCGACGGAATCATCGTGCTTACAGGCTGTATGCCGCAGGCTTTCCCCGAGGAAACCGCAAGCTGGAAAAACTGCGACATCATCCTCGGCAACAAGGAGCGCTCAAAGCTGATTCCCACCTTGGAGAGCTTCATAAACAGCCGTGAAAAGCTAATCGACATTCCGCCGCACCTCAACAAGGGATTTACTTACGAAAACCTCACGGTTTCGTCCTTCGGAGAGCACACGCGCGCGTTCATCAAGATTGAGGACGGCTGTAACCGCTTTTGCTCGTACTGCATTATTCCGTACGCACGCGGCAGAGTCCGTTCAAAACCGCTTGATGAGCTCAAAAAGGAGCTTATCTCCGTCGCGGATAACGGCTATAAAGAGGTAGTTTTGGTCGGAATTAACCTTTCCGCCTACGGCTTGAACGAGGACTTTGACCTCGCCGACGCGGTGGAAGCCGCCTGTGCGGTTGACAAAATCGAGCGCGTCCGTCTCGGTTCGTTCGAGCCCGAGCAGATGAGCGACGAGCTGATAAAAAGGCTCAGCTCCTTCGATAAATTCTGCCCTCAGTTCCACCTCTCGCTTCAGAGCGGCTGCGACAAAACGCTGAAGGCGATGAACAGGCACTACACCACCGCCGAGTATATGGAGATTGTAGACCGCCTTAAAGGTGCGTTTGAAAATCCGTCCTTCACCACCGACGTTATGGTCGGCTTTGCAGGCGAAAACGACGAGGATTTTGAACAGTCAATGGCGTTTGTAAAGAGCGTCGGCTTTGCGAAGGTTCACGTTTTTCCGTACTCGCGCAGAAAAGGCACTGTTGCCGATAAAGCACCAAATCAGGTCAGCCCGAATGTCAAGGACGATAGGGCAAAGAGGATGGGCGCGTTGGTTGAGCAATCGAGAAATACCTTCCTGAACTCCCAGCTCGGCAGAACCGAGGAGGTTTTGTTCGAGCGCTTACGCCACGGATATCTTGAAGGCTACACCAAAAACTACACGCCGGTGCACGTCTATTCCAAGGACGGCTCGCTCTGCGGACTTATCAAAAAGGTAAAGCTAATTTCCGCCGAGGGCGACTTTTGCGTGGGCGAGTTAGCCGAATGATTTTATAAGGTTATTCATTTCATCCGACTTACCTCTGTCGGCAAGGCTTGCGTAGCTGTACAGCATAATTCCGCTGACTTTTTTATTGCTTTTACAGACTTTGTACTCCTGCGACAAAATATCGCTTGAGCTTTGCCAAGTGCCCTCGTCGGCTTCGGAGCTTGCCTTGTAGCCTGCCAAGCCGACATAAAGCTTGACATTCTCCGCAAATTCAAGTCCGCACCATTCATTAAGGCTGTCCTCAAAGGTCAGCTTCGGATTCGTCGGGCTGAAATAAATCTGCGGACAGATGTAGTCAACATAACCGTTCACCGTGCACCAGTTCACAACGTCAGCCGACAGCTTTTCGTTGTTTTTCAGGTTGCCCTGCGGAGAAATTCCGAATTCTACGTTCTTATCCGCCTTGTGCGCTGTAAGATACGCCTCGGCAATCAGCTTGTTAACGTTATTTTTGCGCCAGTCCTCAACGCTCAGCGTACTTTGACTTTCGGCGTATTGCTCGCTGTCGAGCTCTCCAATGTTATCGGGGTAAAAATAGTCGTCAAACTGAATTCCGTCAACGTCGTAACCGCTGACAATCTCCTCAATTCCATTAAGTATCAGCTCACGCGCTTTCTCGTTTGACGGATCAAGGATAATTCCGCTGCCGGTTTCAAGGCAAAGGCTTTCATCCTTAATATACGGATTGTTGTCCGCAAGTTCGTTCGGCGTTTCGTTCAGAGTAACGCGGTAGGGGTTAATCCAAGCGTGAATTTTGAGCTTGTGACTTTTGCAGATTTCGCACATTATTTTCAGCGCGTCATAACCGGGATTTTCTCCCTGAGTACCGCTCAAAATATGTGAATAGGGAAAGTATTTCGAGCTGTATAGCGCGTCGCAAAACGGTCTGACCTGAGCGATAATTGTGTTGAATTTATGCTGTTCAGCCTTCCCGGCGATAGCTTCAAATTTTTCACGGAACGCCTTTTCACTTTTGTCGGCGGAGCCTGCCATATTAAGCTCCATATAAGTCACCCAAAGTCCGCGCATTTCTTCATTTTGCGCAGGCTTGCTCTCATTTTTAACTGTAGTTACGGCAGGTTTTTCGACTTCGGTTACTTCGGGAGTTTTGCGGTAAAGCCCCGACAGCGCAACCGCGAAAACGAGCAATACAACACAGCAAATCACAGGAAACAATCTTTTAATATTCATTTAATCATCCTTATGAATTTTTTATTTATCTACTTAATATTTATTAATATCCTCGCGCTCATATTCACCGTGAGCGACAAACGCCGCGCGATAAAGCACAAAAGGCGTATCAGCGAGTTCACCCTAATGCTTATTTCGGCACTCGGCGGAAGCGTTACAATGTTAGTTACAATGCTGGTTATCAGGCACAAAACCCGTCATATTAAATTTATGCTTGGAATTCCGCTGATAATACTCATTCAGCTTATTTGCATCTTTTTGATTTGGAGATTTGCCTATGCCTGAGCAGTTGAAATTTTCGGTCGAAGAAAAGCACGACAATATGCAGGCAAAGCGTTACCTAAAGGAGGTTCACGGTCTTTCAACGCGCCTGATAACGCGCCTTAAAAACACCCCCGAAGGAATATTGATGGACGGCAAGCTCCTGCGCGCGGTTGATTTTGTAAAGGCAGGAGCGGTAATCACCGTAAACCTCCCTGACGAGCAGTCGGAGTATATAGAGCCGATAGAGGGAAAGCTTGAAATTCTGTACGAGGACAGCTTCATCCTCGCGGTAAATAAACCGCCGTTTATGCCGGTTCACCCCGTCAAACAGCACCAAACCGACACCCTCGCGAATATCGTGGTGTATTATGCACATAAAAGGGGAGAGAGCTACGTTTTTCGCGCTCATAACCGCCTTGACCGCGACACCTCGGGAATTGTGCTGATTGCCAAGGACAAGTTTACGATTAACAAACTTAAAAACGGCGTAAAAAAGACCTACACCGCCCTTGTTCACGGCAAAATCGAGCACGGCGGTACAATCGCTAAGCCAATCGGCTTGCTCGACGATTCCAAAATGGTACGGCACGTTTTGAGTGAGGGCACGCCTGCGATTACACACTACGCACCAATAGCCTTTAACGAACAGGCTACGCTGTTAAAATTACAGCTCGAAACAGGCAAAACCCACCAAATCCGCTGTCATATGAGCAGTATGGGACACCCGCTTGTCGGTGATGATTTGTACGGCGGAAAAAGAGAATTTATAAACCGCCAGGCGCTTCACTGCGGAACGGTGGAATTCACCCACCCGGTAACAAGTGAGATTATTACAGTAACCGCGCCGCTCCCAAACGACATCGAAAACGCCGTTAAACAATATAATATTTAAAAAGAAAAGAACCGCAACCGAAAAGATTGCGGTTCAAAATTTTAATCTAAAGATTACTTAAGGCTGTTCTGAATAGCAACAGCAACGGCAACTGTAGCGCCAACCATCGGGTTGTTGCCCATGCCGAGGAAGCCCATCATCTCTACGTGAGCCGGAACAGAGGATGAACCTGCGAACTGAGCGTCGGAGTGCATTCTGCCCATTGTGTCGGTCATACCGTAGGAAGCAGGACCGGCAGCCATATTATCGGGATGCAGAGTACGTCCTGTACCGCCGCCCGAAGCAACCGAGAAGTACTTCTTGCCCTGCTCGTTGCACTCTTTCTTGTAAGTGCCGGCAACAGGATGCTGGAAGCGTGTCGGGTTAGTCGAGTTACCTGTGATAGAAACGTCTACGCCCTCGTTGTGCATAATAGCAACGCCCTCGCGAACGTCGTCAGCACCGTAGCAGCGAACGTTAGCGCGCTCACCGTCGGAGTAGGGGGTTTCTTTAACAATTGTTAACTCGCCTGTGAAGTAGTCAAACTTAGTCTGAACATAGGTAAAGCCGTTGATTCTTGAGATAATCTGAGCAGCGTCCTTGCCGAGACCGTTAAGGATAACTCTCAGGGGTTGCTCACGAACCTTGTTAGCGTTACGAACGATACCGATTGCGCCCTCAGCGGCAGCGAATGACTCGTGACCTGCGAGGAAAGCAAAGCACTTTGTCTCGTTAGAAAGAAGCATAGCAGCAAGGTTGCCGTGTCCGAGACCAACCTTGCGGTTTTCGGCAACAGAACCGTCGATGCAGAAGCTCTGCAGACCGATTCCGATGTACTTAGCAGCTTCCTCAGCGTTCTTAGCGCCTGCCTTAAGAGCGATAGCAGCGCCTACGCAGTATGCCCAGCATACGTTTTCAAAGCAGATAGGCTGAATTCCCTTAGCAATTTCATAAGGATCGAAGCCTGCAGCCTTACAGATTTCACGGCTCTCCTCAACAGAGGCAATACCGTACTCGGCCAAAACGCCGTTGATTTTATCAATTCTTCTGTCGTAATTTTCAAATAAACTCATACTGCACACCTCCTTATTCGTGACGCGGGTCAATGTACTTAGCCGCGTTGTCAAACTGGCCGTAGTGACCCTTTGCCTTTTCAAGAGCCTCGTTAGCGTCCATACCGCCCTTGATGAAGTCCATCATCTTGCCGAGGCTTACAAACTCGTAGCCGATAATCTCGTCGTCGCCGTTAAGAGCGATGCGTGTGCAGTAGCCCTCTGTCATCTCAAGATAACGCGGACCTTTCTCCTTGGTAGCGAACATTGTACCTACCTGAGAACGCAGACCTTTACCGAGGTCCTCAAGAGAAGCGCCGACCAAAAGTCCGCCCTCTGAGAACGCACTCTGTGTTCTTCCGTAAACAATCTGCAGGAAGAGCTCTCTCATAGCTGTGTTGATGGCGTCGCAAACCAGGTCGGTGTTGAGCGCCTCAAGAAGAGTTTTGCCGATAAGGATCTCGGAAGCCATAGCAGCCGAGTGAGTCATACCCGAGCAGCCGATTGTCTCAACCAGAGCTTCCTCAATAATTCCGTTCTTTACGTTAAGTGTCAGCTTGCAGGCGCCCTGCTGAGGAGCACACCAGCCGATACCGTGAGTAAAGCCCGAAATATCCTTAATTTCTTTTGCCTGAACCCATTGTCCCTCTTCGGGGATAGGAGCAGGACCGTGATATGCGCCCTTAGCTACGGGGCACATATTAGATACTTCTGCTGTGTAATACATAAGCATTTCCTCCTTAAAATTATTGGCGTTTATATACCTATATTAATTATAGACAATTTGACGGAATAAATCAAGTAGAAAAAAGAATTATTTGCTGTTTTTTATAAATATCCTTGTATCATAACCGTAGGGGCGCACCCGCGTGTGCGCCCGGGACAGGAAGTCCTACGTTTCCATGGAAGATATGGTCAAATAGGAAACGCAGCTCGGGCGGACACATGGGTGATTCCCCTATCAGGGGAAATGTCACGAAGTGACAAAAGGTAATTCCCTTTTTAAGGGAAATGTCGCGTAGCGACAAAAGGATTGCCGACGTGCTAAGGTTGCCGTTGTGCTAAGAACGCCCCTACAGCATAACCTAATAATTTGCCGTTTTTCTTTATAAAAAACGTTTTTCGACAAACTGAAAGGACGGATTTCTCCGTCCTTTTTGTTACAGTATCTCATCCAAAATCTCAGCCGCGTCGGCTACAAGCATAGGACAGGGGCGTTTTTTGTAGTAAGAATCCGTCCGTTTCTCGGGAACACCGCCAGAAGTTTTTTCAACTCCGCTCAAAAGCTCGCGGCAAACTATCGAGCCGTTCTTCTCCTTAAACTTTGCGCAAAAGTCCTGAACAAGCTTGTAATGCGCCTTTTTTGCCTCTCTGTCGTCGGGATTTGAATAACCCTTTGCAATTCCGAGTACCATCGAAGCGCCGCTCACCGCTCCGCAGACCTCTCTCATTCTGCCAAGTCCTCCGCCGAAGGACGAGGCAAGCATTGCCGCGGTCTTTTTGTCGAGCCCTGTCACGTCCTCAAACGCGAGCAGAACCGCCTGAGCGCAGTTATATCCGTCATAAAAAAGCTTTTGTGCCAATGCCTTGTGTTCACTCATTTTAATCACCGTTTTCATTATACTACACGGCAAAAATTAATTCAATAATTTCGCTGTTTTCCGTGGACAATAACGCATAGATTTGTTATTATTTTTATAGAAAAGAGGTGTCCTTATGGCAAGAAAATTTTTAAGCCTTGTTTTGGCGTTTTTGATGGCGGCTTTTGCCGTGTTTACCGTCGGCGCAGAGGATAGTTCGGGCGTAAATGTCGAGAAAATTGACTTTCAAAATCCTGACTTTATCCGCGGAATGGATGTGTCGAGCGTGATTTCGCTCGAGGAATCGGGCGTTACATTTAAGAACAGCGACGGCGTGACCGAGGATTTGCTCAAAATCCTTGCCGATAACGGCGTTAATTATATCCGCGTCCGCGTGTGGAATAACCCGTATGATAAGGACGGCAACGGCTACGGCGGCGGAAACAACGACCTTGCCAAAGCCTGCAAAATAGGCAAAAGAGCGGCAGATTACGGAATGAAGCTCCTTGTGGATTTTCACTATTCCGACTTTTGGGCTGATCCTGCAAAGCAAAAGGCTCCTAAAGCTTGGGCGGATTTTGATCTGAACCAAAAGCTTCAGGCGGTTTACGATTACACTTATAATTCTTTAACAGAAATTAAAGCCGCAGGCGCTGACATAGGAATGGTGCAAATCGGCAACGAAACCACCTCGGGAATCGCAGGGGAGAGCGATTACGTTAATATGGCTAAGATTTTCAATTCAGGCTCGTCGGCAGTCAGGGCGTTTGACAAAAACGTGCTCGTAGCGCTTCACTTTACTAATCCCGAAAAGACCGACACGATGAAGTGGATTGCCGACTACCTCAATCAGAACAAGGTCGATTACGACGTATTCGCAACCTCATACTATCCATACTGGCACGGAAGCCTTCAAAATCTGACCGAGGTGCTCGACTACGCCGCAAACACATATAATAAGTATGCGATGGTGGCAGAAACTTCCTACGCGAATACCCTGCGCGATACCGACGGTCACGCGAATACCGTCAGCGAATGGAATAACAGCACCGGCGATAATTTGCTGTGGGATTTCTCATTTCAGGGACAGGCTGACGAGGTGAGAGCCGTTATGTACGCGGTAAATAAAGTCAGAAACGGCAAGGGCTTGGGCGTTTTCTACTGGGAAGGCGCATGGATAACCGTCGGAGATACAAGGCGTATCGGCGGAGCCGATTATGACGCTGTTGTCGCAAAAAACAAGCTCCTTTGGGAACAGTACGGCTCAGGCTGGGCTTCAAGCTATTCAGCAGAGTTTGATCCCGACGACGCAGGAAAGTATTACGGCGGCTCGGCTGTTGATAACCAAGCGTTCTTTGACCCGAGCGGAAGGGCGTTGCCTTCGCTGACCGTGTTCGAAAAGGTTGCAGGTGATGAGCGGATTACAGGCGACGTTAACGGCGACGGCGTGCTCGATATATTCGACGCGGTAGATATCCAAAAATATTCCGTCGATAAGCTTAATTTCACCTATATGCAGAAAAAAACAGGTGACTATAACAACGACGGCAAGTGCGATATTCTCGACGCAATTGCGGTTCAAAAGGCTTCGGCAAAGTAAAAGAAAACTCCCGGCTGTTTTTCAGCCGGGAGTTTTGGATTTGGGTTAGTTGTAATAAGAAGCTATGATTTTGAGCTTTTCCAAAGCCCTGTTGATGTGCCTGCAAACGGTCGAAGGCGAAACGCCGAGCTCCTTTGCAATTGCGCACTGACGGCGGTTATTTATGTAATATTCCTCAACGCAAAAGCGCTGAAGCTCGGTAAGTCCGCCGTCCATCGAGCGGTGAAGAACGCGCAGAAGCTTGTCCTTATTCCTGATGGATTTATTATTACTTTGACCGTACAGGTTGGAAAGAATATTTATATTATCATCGCTTAAATGTAAAATCTCGGTTCTCATCACGCCACCTCTTTATGTCTTTGCTTTAGGTGAGCGGCAGTCTGCACGCACTCGCCGTAGCACGCACGGTACATACTGAGCTTTGCGTCAATCTCCTTCTTGTTCGCAAGGGGAGATTTTTTACGCTTTTGTTTGAGTAACGTGATGACCTTTTGTAATTTTTCAGCGGTATCTATATATTCCTGAGACCATTCAAGGTAGTTCATTTATCATCCTTCTTTCAACTTTCAAAAACTGTGAACTGTTCGATTATGGCGGAGCGGGGCAAATCCGCCGCAGCAAATGCTGTAATTCTATTATAACCGATTTTTCGAATAAAATCAAACGGATGTTCGAATTATAAAATTGAATTTAAGCATTGTGTCATTGTACGGACAATGCAGGGAAATTGAAATAAAAGTCAATGTTTAAGCGGTTTTTGAAGCTGTATATAAAAATAAAGCGATTTATTATTCTAATTCAGAATAAAAAACCACCAAAACGGGAATAATATTTTTGTATCATTTGCTATATGTTCAAAACGTTAACTTTGTAATTATAAGGTTATTTTGATTTTATCAAAAAATATTGCACAAACTTTTGATTAACTTTTTGTCTATTTTGTCTTTTTGCCTGTTCAGTTAGGACAAAATCACGATTTTACCCTTGAAAAAAAGGCGATTTAATTGTATAATATAGAAAAATGAACCGAGGAAATACGGTAATTTGACTGAATTTATTGTCGTAATTTGACATCGGTTTATTTCTGAATTTCGTAAAAATGATATGATTCATTTATTTTGAAGCATTCATTTTCATAAAACACACAATCGCGAAAGAAGCTGCCCACAGGCGGCTTCTTTTGCTTTTAAATATTTTAATTTGTTGTTGCAAATGATATACAATTATGCTACACTAATATCAAAGCAATTCCGCATAATAATATTGAATTGAGGGGATTATTATGAAAATTAAAATTACGTCAGACAGCACCTGCGACCTTTCTCCCGAGCTTATCGAAAAGTACAACATCGCCATTCTTCCGCTTTACGTTGTGATGGGCGACGATAACCTTAAGGACGGTGAAGAGGCTACTCCCGAGGATATTTATTCGTACGTTGACAAAACCGGCGTTTTGCCGAAAACCTCTGCTCCGAACCTCAGCGATTATACCGACCTTTTCCAAAAATATCTCGATGAGGGATATGACGAGGTTGTTCATTTTAATATCAGCTCAGATTTTTCAAGCGCGTACGCAACCGCGTGCCTTGCGGCGGCTGACGTGGGTAATGTAAGAGTTGTTGATACCCGTAACCTCTCAACAGGCAGCGGACTTGTTGTCCTTCACGCCTGCGAGATGGCTCAAAACGGTGCGACAGCCGAGGAAATCGCCAAGGATTGCGCCGAGCTTACAGACAGGGTAGAGGCAAGCTTTGTTGTTGACAGCATTGATTATCTGCATAAGGGCGGCAGATGTTCTTCGGTAGCCGCTCTCGGCGCAAACCTGCTGAAGCTTAAGCCTTGCATTGAGGTGTGTGATGGCAAGATGAAATCAGCAAAAAAATACCGCGGAAATATCGACCGCGTTATAATCAATTACGTCACCGACAGACTTCTTGACAGGGATGACATCGACAAGCACCGCATTTTTGTAACCCACACAAAATGCAGCGAGCAGATTGTACAGGACGTTAAGGATAAGATTAACGAGCTCAGCCCGGGCTTTGACGAGATTTTGGAAACCACCGCAGGCTGCACAATCACAAGCCATTGCGGTCCGTATACGCTCGGAATTCTGTTCATCAGAAAAAAGTAGAATAATAGGCAAAATAAAAAGAGAGGTGAAAGAAAAACTTTCATCTCTCTTGTTTTTAAGCTTGCAAAGCAAATTTAGCTGCGCGAATTGGGTGAAGCGTCACTCTTCCCAGTTGTGCCAAACGTTCTGAATATCGTCGTTGTCCTCGAACATATCGAGCATTTTCTGCATCTTTGTCGCGGTGTCCTCATCCTCGAGCTTTACGTATGTATCGGGAACCATCTCGAGCTCTGCGGAAGCAAACTCATAACCGAGCTTTTCAAGCTCCTCGCGAACTGCGCTGAAATCGTCGGGATCGGTGTAGATGGTGAAGATATCGTCGTCGGCCTCAAAGTCGGCTGCACCAACCTCGAGCGCGTCTGTCATAACAGCGTCCTCGTCCTTGTCGAGATCCTCGCGCTCAATGATGATAACGCCCTTCTGGTTGAACATAAAGCTAACGCAGCCCTGTGCGCCCATATTTCCGCCGAACTTGTCAAAGTAGTGACGAACCTCGCCGGCGGTTCTGTTGCGGTTGTCGGTAAGAGCCTCAACGATTACGGCAACGCCGCTCGGACCGTAGCCCTCGTATGTAACAGCCTCGTAGTTTGTGGAATCGCCGTCATTTGCGGCTTTCTTGATAATACGCTCAATGTTGTCGTTCGGAACGTTCGCAGCCTTAGCCTTTGCGATAGTATCCTTGAGCTTTGAGTTTACGTTAGGATCGGCGCTTCCGCCGGTCTTGATAGCAACAATCAGCTCTCTGCCGATTTTGGTAAATACCTTTGCTCTGGCAGCGTCGTTTTTACCCTTTTTCTGCTTAATGGTACTCCATTTGTTATGTCCTGACATATAATCATCCCTTTGTCATTTTTATTCTATCTTTAAAAAAGTATAGCATAATATATTTTTTCAGTCAAGAAGTAATCTAAACAAACAAAAAGCTCCCTTTTTACAGGGAGCTTAGAATTTTATTGTTGTGCTGCAACTGTCTGAGCCTGCTGGAGCTGGTCGGGAGTTGCCGCGCCTTCTCTGATAAACGGATAGTTGTTAATGTAGAGCACGTCGCCGTCAGCCTTTACGGTGATATCCTTGTCAGACTGCTCAAGGAAGTAGTAGCTGATAGTTACAGTGCTGTCCTTAACGCTGTAAATTCCGCGCATTTCGATATCAACATTGATAGGCGTGTAGGTGTAGGGGTTAATGGTCATTGCCTGCTCGGTATAAGCGGCAGTGCCGTCCTCTTTGAACTCATAAATGAGGTTAAACTCGCCTGTGCTGTATACCCACTTGCCGACAAGCTCATCATTCTTTTCAAACTCGCCTTCGCGCTTAAGCTCGGGAGCTTTGTATGAAGCGGACTCAAACTCATAATTTCTCTCGGCGTTGTCAGCCATGGTAAATTTCATCTTTTTGCCTGTGAAGATGTTACCGCTGTATTCAACAGTGTAATCGCCGTTGAGGAAGTACTGGGTAAGGGTGTCGTACATATTCATATTGATAACGTTATTGCCGTTTTCATCCTTAGACATTGTGTAAGTGCCTTTGCCTGTAACGGTGCCGATTGTCGAAGTAACCGAACCGTCCTTGTTGAATGTAAAGTAGTAGTCAACGTTTAGCTTGTTGCCGGCTTCATCGCTTGTAGCCGCTTCGCCTGAAACCTCAACCTGTCTTACAAGATGCCATGTGCCTGTTACGTCGTTGTTAAAGAAAAGTCCGATAACAACCGCGGCAACAGCGGCAAGGCAGACAATAATAAGCGAAATAACGATTGTCTTTTGAAGCATAGGCTTTTTCTTGGGAGCTTCGATTTCTGAAAGAGCCGCTTCATCAGTAACAGCTTCGGCTGTATCTTCTGCTGTTTCTGTTACTTCCTCAGCCGCTCCGTCAACTGCTTCCTCAGCGTTATCCGCTGTTTCAGCAGCAGCTTCCGCAGTTTCCTCAGCCGTCTCAGCGACAGCTTCTTCAACCTGAGCAGCTTCCTCTGTAAGCTCCTCAGCAACCTGTTCTGCGTTTTGTGTATCTTCTGTTAAAGCTTCATTCTCGGTGAGTTCTTCGGTGATTTTATCCTTATTCTCGTCCAAGACATATACCTCCTTTTAAGTACTAACCAATATAATACTACTATTTTAAAAATAAATCAAGCATAAAAACGTTGTTATAATTCCGTAGAGGAATATTCACAAAAAATTCAGCATTTTTAGATTACAGTTTTGTAACAACTCCATTGTCAAAGCAACACTACAGTGATATAATAATATGGTATGAAAACATAACGAAAGAAAGGAAGTCGTTGTTATGATAAAATCAATGACGGGCTTCGGCAGGTGCGAAACCGAGCTCAACGGCAGAGAAATCACCGTTGAAATCAAAAGCGTAAACCACCGTTACTTTGAGTTTTCGGCTCGCACTCCAAGGGGCTACAGCTTTCTTGACGACAAGCTCAAAAGCTTTGTGAATTCCTACGTTGCAAGGGGCAAGATTGACGTTTACGTAAGCGTCAGCCAGAGCGAGCAAACTCCGTCCGAGGTTACGGTCAATCACCAGCTCGTGTCGGGTTATCTCGGAGCGATGAAGGAAATTTCCGAGACCTACGGAATTGAAAACGACGTTACCGTTGTGTCAATCGCGCGTTTCCCTGAGGTGTTCACGGTTCATAAAGCCCCCGAGGACGAGGAGCAGATTACCGCCGACGTTCTCACAGCGGCAAAGCAGGCGATAGATTCCTTTATCGCGATGCGCGAGACCGAGGGCGAAAAGCTTAAGGCTGACATTCTCAGCCGCGCTGAGACTATTTTGGGCATTGTCGAAAAGATTGAGGAGCGCTCGCCGCAGACCGTAAAGGAATACGAGCAAAGACTGCTCGACAGAATCCGCCAAACCCTCGACAGCTTCAGTGTTGAAATTGACGAGCAGAGGGTACTTACCGAGGTTGCGGTGTTCTCCGATAAGGTAGCCGTAGCGGAAGAAACCGTAAGGCTCAGAAGTCATTTCGACCAGCTTAAAAAGATACTCGAGCTCGACGAGCCCGTGGGCAGAAAGATAGACTTTATTATTCAGGAAATGAACCGCGAGGCGAACACAATCGGCTCAAAGGTTCAGGACTCAACGCTCGCTCATATGGTTGTTGAAATCAAGGGCGAGATTGAAAAAATCCGCGAGCAGGTGCAGAACATAGAGTAAGAGTGAAGATTGCGCTTTCGCGCAAGTTAAGAGACTTCGTCGTGAAAAGCTATTATCTAACTTGCGAAGCAATCTTAACTTTTGCAAAGCAAAATCTTAACTTCAACGAAGTTGAATCTTAGTTTTGCGAAGCAAATCTTAACTCAAAACGAGGTTTTTTATGAAGTTATTAAATATTGGATTCGGAAATCTTGTAAGCCTAGACAAGCTTGTGGCTGTCGCGGCTCCCGATTCCGCTCCGGTAAAGCGAATTGTGCAGGAGGCAAAGGCAAACGGATTGCTTATAGATTCAACCTGCGGCAGAAAATGCAAGTCGGTTTTAATCTGCGAGAGCAACCACGTTGTTTTATCCGCCGTTTCCTGCGAGACCATTCAGAACAGAGCTGAAGAAAGTGAGGACAAAGATGAGTGAAAAAATGGGTAGACTGGTATTGTACTCGGGTTGCTCCGGCGTGGGCAAGGGCACAATATTAAAGGAGCTTATGAGACGCGACGAAAACATCAAGCTGTCCGTCTCAAACACCACAAGAGCTCCGCGTCCCGACGAGGTTGACGGAGTTGACTACAACTTTGTCAGCAAAGAGGAGTTCGAAAAGGTAATTGCCGAGGACGGTTACCTTGAGTACGCCAAGTATTGCGACAACTACTACGGAACGCCCATCAAGCAGGTTAACGATATGCTTACACAGGGCTATAACGTTGTGCTCGAAATCGAGGTTCAGGGCGGACTTCAGGTTATGGAGAACTTCCCGAATATACTGAGCATATTTATTCTTCCTCCGTCGCTCGAGGCACTTGCCGAAAGACTTCGCGGCAGAGGCACCGAGGACGAGGACACCATCAAAAAACGTCTTAAGCAGGCTGAGCACGAGATGAAGTACAAGGACCGCTACAAGCACGTTGTAGTTAACGACAAGCTTGAGGACGCTATCAATGAAATTCACAACATTATCATAAACGGTAAATAAAGGAGAATTACTATGCATAAGGTAAATGTAGACGAGCTTTTTGAGGGCAAGCAGAGCAAGTACGCTCTCGTAGTAGGCGTTTCCAAAAGAGCCAGAGAGATTACTCAGAAGTTCGAGGAAGAGGGCACCGTTACCGAGGATAAGCCCGTGCTCCTCGCGATTGATGAGATTAAAAACCACGACTTAAACATCCTTGAGCCCGACGAAGATGAGCTCGGCTGATAACAGCTCAGTTTTAATTGCAAAAATCGCGATTGAAAACACAGCCTACAGCTTTGACAGGGAGTTTTCCTATTTAATTCCCGAAGGCTTACTTCACGACTGCGCCGCAGGCAAGCGCGTGCTTGTGCCGTTCGGCAGGGGCAACCGCAAGCGTCAGGGTATTATCACCGAGGTTGTACGTGCCGAAAGTACTGAGGATATAAGCTTATACAAAAGCATTATCGCCGTGCTCGACGACGAGCCTGTTTTGAGCGAAGAACTGCTAAAAACCGCACGGTTTATGAAGGAGCACTACTTTTGCACGCTGTATGACGCGGTAAAAACAATGCTCCCTGCAGGCGTAAATTACAGGCTTACCACGGTTTACGGAGTTAAGCAGTCTGACGACGGCTTTGAACTAAGCGACGAGGAGCAAAGGCTTTATAACTACCTTCTTCAAAAAAAGAAGTCCGTAAAGCTTGAAAAAATCCTCGACGACTTCGGACTTGCCGACAGCACCTTGCCCGATAAGCTTGTTGAGATGGGCTTGCTTTATAAGTCCGACGAGGCGTTTCGCAAAATCAACGACGCGGTTATGAAGATGACCGCCGTTAACCAAAACGCCGACCCGTCCGCCTTTAAGCTCACGCCAAAGCAAAGCGAGGTTTACGAGCTGATAAAGCTTTCGGGCGGAGTATCCGTCAAGGAAATCCGCTACTTTACAGGCGTTACCTCGTCCGTAATCGACGCGCTCCAAAAAAAGGGGCTTATCTATTTTTATGACGAGGAAGTTTTCAGGATTGACAGCCGAAAGGCTGACGACTCCGCGCCTGAAATCGAGCTTTCAGCGGAACAGCAGACCGCCTGCGACAACCTTTACGGCGAATATGTTGACATAAAAGCTCATGTAAGTCTGCTCTACGGTGTAACAGGCTCGGGAAAAACGAGCGTGTTTATCAAGCTGATTGAGCGCGTAATCGACCGCGGAGAGGGCATTATAGTAATGGTGCCCGAAATTTCGCTTACTCCGCAGTTTGTATCGCTTTTTTCAAGGCGTTTCGGAGAGAAAATCGCGGTTTTCCACAGCGCGCTGTCGCTTGGTGAAAGGCTCGACGAGTACAAGCGCGTCAAAAAAGGCTTGGCGAATATTGTAATCGGCACGCGCAGTGCGGTTTTCGCGCCGTTTAACAAGGTCGGGCTGATTATTATGGACGAGGAGCAGGAGTACAGCTATAAATCCGAGAATTCTCCGCGCTATCACGCGCGCGAAATCGCGATGTTCCGTTGCGCGCAGAGCGGCGGACTGCTTGTGTTGAGCTCCGCAACTCCGAGCGTCGAGAGCTTTTATTACGCAAAATCAGGCAGATATTCGCTCAACACGCTTACAAAGCGCTACGGCACGGCGGTCCTTCCGACGGTCGTAACGGCGGATATGAACGCCGAGCTTCAAAGCGGAAACGCCACGGGTTTTTCCGACGTGCTTTTGCAAAACATTGAATATAACCTTGAGCACGGCAATCAAAGTATTCTTCTGCTAAACCGCAGGGGACACAATTCGTTTGTCACCTGCACCAAGTGCGGAGACGCTATGACCTGCCCGAACTGCTCAATTTCACTTACATACCACAGCCGTAATAACCGCCTGATGTGCCACTACTGCGGTTATTCGGTGCCGTTTACAGGCGAGTGCGCGACCTGTCACAGCCATTCATTAAGGCTCGGCGGAACAGGCACTCAAAAGGCTGAAAAGGACATAGCAGAGATTTTCCCCGAGGCGCGTATTTTGCGAATGGACACCGACGCGGCTTCGTCAAAATCAGCATATGAAAAGATGATATCAGCCTTTTCAAACGGCGAGTACGACATTTTAGTCGGCACTCAAATGGTGGCAAAGGGACTTGACTTTCCCAACGTAACGCTTGTCGGTGTGCTGAACACCGACCACGCCTTGTACGCTGACGATTACCGAAGCTACGAGCGCGCGTTTTCACTGCTTACACAGGTTGTGGGCAGAAGCGGCAGGGGAGAGCGCAAGGGTATGGCTGTAATTCAGTCCTACACCCCCGATAACTTAATAATTTCCATGGCGGCAAAGCAGGACTACGACACGTTTTTCGATACCGAAATCAAAATCCGCGAGGGTATGCTATATCCGCCGTTTGCCGACATCTGCTTAATCGGATTTGTCGGCGCTGACCAAAACAAGACCTTAAAGGCGGCAAAGGGCTTTCTAAGCGAATTTGCCGAGCTTGCAAAGCGTGAATATCCCACGCTGCCAATCCGCGTGCTCGGGCCGTCGCCGGCGCTTGTTGTTAAGGTCAGCAATAAATACAGATATAAGCTTATTATAAAGTGCAAAAATAACCGTGCGTTCAGGGAGTTTTTATCGCGAGTGCTGATAAGCTTCGGCACAAACCGCGAGTACTCCGACGTGACCGCCTATGCGGATATGAACGCGCTTGTATGTTAGGAAGATGTAAAAATGGCTATCAGAAACATTGTTAAGGACGGCGACCCGATTCTTAAAAAGAAGTGCCGCCCTGTTGAAAAATTCGACAGAAAGCTCGCTGTTTTGCTCGAGGATATGGCAGAGACAATGCGCCTCGCAAACGGCGTAGGACTTGCCGCTCCGCAGGTCGGAATGTTAAGACGTGTTGTTGTAATCGACGTCGGAGAGGGCGTAATCGAGCTCGTAAATCCCGAGATTATCGCCTACAGCGGCGAGCAATGCGGTCTTGAAGGCTGTCTGTCGTTCCCCGGTGAGTGGGGACTTGCCAAGCGCCCGAACTACGTTAAGGTTAGAGCGCAGGACAGAAACGGCGAAGTGTTTGAAATCGAGGGCAGAGAGCTCCTCGCACGCGCGTTCTGCCACGAAATCGACCACCTCAACGGCATTGTTTTCAAGGACGTTGTAGACAGAATGTTATCCGCCGCCGAGATTGAAGAAATGGAAAGTCAAAACAAATGAGAATAGTTTATATGGGTACGCCCGATTTTGCCGTGCCTGCGCTTGAAAAGCTCGTGCAAAGTCCGGATTATACCGTAGCCGCCGTCTTTACCCAGCCGGACAAGCCCAAGGGCAGAAAGATGGTTATGACTCCGCCCGACGTTAAGGTTTGCGCCGAAAAGCTCGGAATTCCTGTTTTTCAGCCAAGCTCTATGAGGTCGGAGGAAGCGTATAATTCGTTAAAAGAACTAAATCCCGATGTAATCGTCGTAGCCGCCTACGGACAAATTTTGCCCAAAGCAGTGCTCGATTTGCCGAAATTCGGCTGCGTTAACATCCATGGCTCATTACTTCCGAAGTACCGCGGAGCCGCGCCGATTCAGCAGAGCGTTCTCGACGGCGAAAAGGTCACGGGAGTTACCACAATGCTGATGGACGTCGGGCTCGACACAGGTGATATCCTGCTTAAAGCCGAGACCGAAATCGGTGAAAACGAAACCGCAGGCGAGCTGTTTGACAGGCTCGCGGTATTAGGCGGAGAGCTGATTGTCGAAACTCTCGACAAGCTCAAAAAGGGCGAAATCACTCCGCAAAAGCAGGACGACAGCCTTGCGACACACACCTCAAAAATCACAAAGGAACTTTGTCCCATAGATTTTAATAAGTCAGCTTATGAAGTGCACAATAAGGTAAGAGGACTCAACCCCTGGCCTGTCGCCGTAACAAAAATCGCCGGCAAGACCGTTAAGGTTTACTCGTCGCGTGTGTCGGATATGAGCGGCGCGGCAGGTACAATTCTCAGCCTTAAACCATTTGTAATAGCCTGCGGCGATAAATCGGTCGAGCTAATCGAAATTCAGCCCCAGGGCAAAAAACGTATGACCGCGCAGGCGTTCCTCGCAGGTCACAAACTGAACATCGGAGATAAATTATGATATTTTACGGATTTGACACCACCTATTTAGTGTTTATTTTACCATGTGTTATCCTGTCGCTTGTCTGCCAAATCGCGGTCAAGTCGACTTTTTCAAAGTATTCCGCAGTCCGCAATTCGCGCAATATGACAGGCGCTCAGGCGGCTGAGTATGTTCTCAGGCAAAACGGCGTTACAGGCGTGCGGATTGAGCACGTCTCAGGCTCGCTGACCGACCACTTTGACCCCAGAACAAACGTAATCCGCCTTTCGGACACGGTCTATAACTCCGCTTCCGTAGCGGCTGTCGGAGTAGCCGCTCACGAGGCAGGCCATGCAGTTCAGCACGCACAAAACTACTTCCCGAACAAGCTCAGGAGCGCAATTCTCCCTGCGGCGCGTTTAGGTTCGTCACTGAGCTGGATTTTCATAATCATCGGCCTTATCTTTTACGCAAAGGTCGGCACGGTTATGCTCTATATCGGAATTATCCTCTTTTCGGCTTCGGTGCTGTTCACGGTTGCAACGCTCCCCGTTGAATTCAACGCTTCAAGCCGAGCCTTAAAAACCTTTAGAGATACAAACCTTTTACCGCCCGAGGAATACGCAGGAGCAAGAAGCGTGCTCAGAGCCGCAGCAATGACCTATGTTGCCTCGGCAATCACCTCGATAATGCAGCTTTTAAGATTGCTCTTTATCGCAGGACGAAGAAGAAACTGACGGAGAATATTATGCCAAACCCGAGAAACACAGCCCTCACGGTACTTCTTAAAATTGAACAGGACAAGGCGTATTCTAACATCGCGCTCAACAACGCGGTAAAGGAGCAGGGGCTTAATTCTCAGGACAGCGCGTTTGTCTCAGCCTTAGTGTACGGAGTATTGGAGCGCAAGCTCTTGCTCGACTACATCATCAAGCAGTACTCTAAAATTCCTTTACGGAAAATTGAGATAAAAACAAAGCTGATTTTACGCTTCGGGATTTTACAGCTTTTGTTTATGGACAAAATCCCCGAGAGCGCCGCGGTTAACGAGAGCGTAAAGCTCGCAAAAAAGCATAAGCTCCAAAAATCCGCAGGCTTTATAAACGGAATTCTCCGCAGTATCACACGTGCAGAGGTAAAGTACACCCTGCCCGATAAAAGCGACAAAGTGTACTATTACAGCATTAAATACTCCGTTCCCAAGCAGCTTGTACAGCTCTGGCTTATTTCTTATGGAGAATTAAATACCGAGGAGCTTCTAAAGAGTCTCAGCGGCAGAGCAAAAATCTGCGCGAGGGTCAACACCTTAAAAACCGACGCTGATACATTAATAAATGAGCTTGCAAAGGATGGAGTAAAAGCCGAAAAATCCGGTCTTTTGGATAACGCGCTGATACTCAGCGGCACAGGCTCAATCGAACGACTTAACGCCTATAAAAACGGACTTTTCCACATTCAGGACTTGTCCTCGCAGCTCTGCGTATATTTTCTGAACCCCAAGCCGAGGGATGTTATGATTGACGTTTGCTCGGCTCCGGGCGGAAAGAGCTTCACCGCCGCGCAGTATATGAACGACAGGGGAAAGCTTTTTGCCTGCGATTTGTACGACCACAAAATCAAGCTTATAGGCAGCGGAGCAAGGCGGCTCGGCATTAACTGCATTGTCGCTTCAATCCGTGACGGTGCAAACGGCGGCAGTCTGCCGCTTGCGGATAAAATCCTCTGCGACGTTCCGTGCAGCGGCTTGGGAATTCTCTCGCGAAAGCCCGAAATTCGCTATAAAGAGGATTTAATCGACAACACCCTGCCTGAGCTCCAGTACAAAATCCTCTGCAACAGCGCAAAAAACCTCGCGGCAGGCGGCAGGCTTGTCTACTCAACCTGCACATTAAACCCTGCCGAGAATAACGAAAACACCGCAAAGTTCCTCAGAGAACACCCGGATTTTGAGGGAGTAAAGCTAAATCTCCCGAACGGCGCAGAGCGTATGACGGACGAAAAAGACTACGAAATCACGCTCTCTCCGCACAAATCGGGCACAGACGGTTTTTACATAGCCGTATTCACAAGGAAGGCATAAAATGAACTCCTCAGTCGATATAAAATCACTGACGTCCGCCGAGCTAAAGGAATTCCTCACCGAAAACGGATTTAAGGCGTTTCGCGCAAAGCAGGTCGAGGATTGGCTCAAAAAGGGCGTTACCACATTCGACGAGATGAAGAACATCCCCTCGGATTTAAAAGAATTTTTAAAAACAAGATGTTACATTTCTGTTGCATATATTGAAAAAAAGCTTAAATCAAGGTATGATAAAACAGTAAAGTACCTTTTTGCGCTTTCCGGCGGAGAATACGTCGAAAGCGTGGTTATGAGCTACAAGCACGGCTGGTCAATGTGCATTTCCACACAGGTCGGCTGTAAAATGGGCTGTACCTTCTGCGCAACCGGCAAAAGCGGTTTTTCGCGCGACTTAACAGCCTCGGAAATGCTCGCCCAGATAGAAGCCGCTCAGCGCGATTTGGATATTCGAATTTCAAATGTGGTGCTGATGGGTATGGGTGAACCGCTCGATAACTTCGACAACGTGGTAAAATTTCTAAACCTCGTCACTTCACAGCAGAGCCTCAACATCGGCGCAAGGCACATAACGCTTTCAACCTGCGGAATTGTTCCGAAAATCTACGAGCTTGCAAAGCTGAAATTGCAGATTAACCTCGCGGTTTCGCTTCACGCTCCGAACGATGAAATCCGCCGTCAGACAATGCCTGTCGCCAAGGCTTATCCTATGGATATGCTGTTAAAGGCGTGCAGGGATTACTTTGATACCACAGGCAGGCGCGTAACCTTTGAGTACGCGCTTATCAGCGGAGTAAACGACAGCGACGAAAACGCTCAGGAGCTTGCAAAAAAGCTAAAGGGGCTTAACTGCCACGTAAATTTAATTCCCGTAAACTCGGTCGAGGGCACGGGCTACAACAAAAGCGACATCAAAAGACAGCAGTCTTTTACAGATATACTTACCAAAAGCGGCACAGCGGCAACGGTAAGACGAACCCTCGGGAGCGACATCAACGCTTCCTGCGGTCAATTAAAAAGAAATCACATTAATAATAAGGAGGATAAATAACTTGGAAGTATTCAGCAAAAGCGATATCGGGCTTGTCCGTACCCAAAATCAGGACGATTTTCGCTTCGGAGTTATTTCTCCAAGCTGTGTATGGGCGGTGGTCTGCGACGGAATGGGCGGCGCAAACGGCGGCAATATTGCCAGCGCAACGGCTACCGAGTACATCAGTACCAAAATTACCGATTTATATAAGGAAGATATGACAAAGGAGCAAATCGGTGAGCTCATGGCGGAAATCGTTATGAACGCCAACTTGCAGGTTTTTGAGCTCGCGTCAAAGGATCCCGAGCTTGCCGGAATGGGCACAACCTGTGAGTTTGTCTTTGTCAAGGACACCACGGTTCACGTTGTCCACGTAGGCGACAGCCGTACATACGCAATCCGCGGCGGAAAAATCAAACAGCTAACCGAGGATCACTCGGTAGTTCAGGAGATGGTAAGGCGCGGAGAGCTCACCTACGACCAGGCGCAGAACCATCCAAATAAGAATTTCATCACCAGAGCGCTGGGCATTAAGCCCTCTGTAAGGCTCGACTACATAGAGGCGAACTTTATTTACGGAGACGTGCTTTTAATTTGCACAGACGGACTTTCAAACTGCGTTTCCACAGGCGATATGGTTAAAATTTGCCACGAAAACCGCGGCGACAGCTTAATCAACAAGCTTGTAGAGTGCGCCAAGGAAGGCGGCGGTCAGGACAACATCACCGCCACCGTAATTTACTGAGAAGGGCAGGCTTAGGTTATGGATAAATATATCGGAAAACGCCTTGACGGCCGTTATGAAATCCACGAGCTTATCGGCGTCGGCGGAATGGCTAACGTTTACCGCTGTAACGACACCGTTGACGACCGTGAAGTCGCAATAAAAATCTTAAAGGACGAGTATCTCAACAACGAGGAATTTATCCGCCGTTTTAAAAACGAGTCAAAGGCTATCGCCATGCTTTCTCACCCCAACATCGTAAAGGTGTACGACGTAAGCTTCGGTGATATGATTCAGTATATCGTAATGGAGTACATCGACGGTATCACTCTTAAGGAGTATATCGAAAGCCAGGGTATTATCGAGTGGAAGGATGTTATCCACCTCACAACCCAGGTTCTTAAGGCGCTCCAGCACGCTCATGAGAGCGGAATTGTCCACCGCGACATCAAGCCGCAGAATATTATGCTGTTGCAGGACGGCACAATCAAAGTTACCGACTTCGGCATCGCGCGCTTCTCCGACAAGGCTACACGCACTATGACCGACCAGGCAATCGGCTCGGTTCACTATATCGCGCCTGAGCAGGCGAGAGGCTCCGCTACCGACGGCAAGTCCGACATCTATTCAGTCGGCGTAATGCTCTACGAAATGCTCACGGGCAGACTGCCCTTCGACGGCGACAGCGCCGTTACCGTAGCGCTTATGCAGTTGCAGTCAACTCCCAAGCGTCCGCGCGAGGTCAACCCCGGAATTCCCATCGGTCTTGAGCAAATCACAATGCGCGCAATGCAAAAGCAGCCCGAGGACCGTTACGCTTCTGCGGCGGAAATGCTCAGCGACCTCGAGCGCTTCAGACTTAATCCGTCAATCGTATTCGATTACGGCAACTCCTTTGTCGATCACCAGCCCACCAAGCACGTGCGCTCAATAAAGGAAGCGGACGAAGGCAATAAGGTTGATAAAAAGAAGGTAACCATGCCCGAGCCCGAGTACGTCTATGAGGAAGAACCTGTTAAGGAGCACAAGCCTATTTTCCACGTGATGAAGGGCGTGCTTATCGCGTCGCTCATAATGGTTCTCGTTTTTGCCGGTATCTCAATTTTCACAGCGCTTAACTCAGGCGAGAACAAGGACGTTGAGGTTCCCGATTATGTTGGCAAAACGCTTGTCGAGGCTAAGGAAAACAACCCCGACAACTTCCAGTTTAATATCAAGAGCAAGTACGACGAGAGCAAAGAGCTCGGCGTAATTCTCGCTCAGGAGCCCGAGGCAAAGTCGATGAAGATCAAGTCCGGCTCGACAATAACACTCACCGTAAACGGCACGGATACCGAAATTGCCGTTCCGTTTGTTCAGAATACAAGCGAAAACGACTCCATCCGCGCTCTTAAGGACAAGAGCCTTATTCCGCAGGTGGTTTACGTTGAAAATTCAAAAACTCCCAAGGGATACGTTATAGATTCGTTCCCGACAGCCGGCGCAAAGGCGACAATCGGCTCGACGGTTTATCTTTACGTTGCCAACGGCGAACGCGCAGGCACTGCGCAGATTCCCGCAATTTTGGGAATGAATTCCGACGAAGCCAAGTCAAAGCTTACCGAGCTTGGTCTGACGGTAGAAACCGTAACCGACGACGAGAGCAAAGAGCCCGAGGGCACAGTAATCAGCTCGTCTCCGCTTCCTTACGGAAAGGTTGAGAAGGGCACTGTAGTTACCCTCACCGTAAGCTCAGGCAAGGGCGATAAGAAAACCGTAGACGTTGTCGTTGAGCTTCCGTCATACGTTTCGGGCTCGCTCCAGATGAACGTTATCATTGACGGCGTAACCGACGGCTCTAAGTCGCAGACCGTTTATCCGTCCGATAGCAGCTCGGTAAAGCTCAGCTTTGAGGGCTCAGGCACGCAGACGGTCGTAATCGAGCTCGACGGTCAGGTTTACCGCGAGTATACCATCGACTTCTCAACCGCATCGGTAACAAACACCGTAGTTCACGATTTTGTTGTTCAGACCGATCCGCCCACCGAGGCGCCCACCGAGCCGCAAACCGAGGCAACCCAGTATACTCCCGAGACTCAGCCGGAAACCTACGCGGTCAATAACGGATTACAATAATAATGCAAAAACTACAGGGAATTTTAATGAAATCCATCGGCGGATTTTACTACGTCCGCAGTGAGGATAAAGAATATGAATGTAAAGCAAGGGGAAGCTTCCGCAAAAAAGGGAGCTCCCCTGTTGCAGGCGACAGGGTTGAAATCTCCGTCCCCGACGAAGGTTATTGCGCCATTGAGCAAATTCTTCCGCGCAAAAACAAGCTTAAGCGCCCTGCGCTTGCAAACATCGACGCGCTCGTAATCGTCTGCTCAACGGTCGATCCTCAGCCGAACTTTACCGTAATCGACAAAATGACCGCCGCGGCGGTTAATAACGGTATGACTCCCGTGCTCGCCGTGTCGAAAAACGACATCAAAAACGGCGACGAGGTCTGCGAGATTTACCGCAAAAGCGGAATAAAAGTCTTTCAGTGCTCGCCCGATGACAAGTCCGAGACCGACGCCTTGAGGGATTACCTAAAGGGCAAGGTTTCCGCCTTTACGGGCAATAGCGGAGTCGGAAAGTCAACTCTGCTCAATATGCTTTTTCCGTCGCTGGAGCTTGCAACAGGGCAAATCAGCGAAAAGCTCGGCAGAGGCAGACACACCACGCGAGTTGTCGAGCTCTTTGAGCTTGACGGCTGTTTTGTAGCAGATACCCCGGGATTTTCCACGGTGGATTTACAGCGCTACGAAATGATTGACAAGGAACAGCTTCAGTACTGTTTCCCCGAATTTGAAAAATACCTTGGACAGTGCCGATTTACTTCCTGCGCCCACACCTGCGAGAAGGGCTGCAAAATTCTCGAAGCGGTGCAAAACGGCGAAATTGCCGAATCGCGCCACAAAAGCTATGTGCAGATGTACAACGAGGTTAAGGATATTAAGCACTGGCAGTTAAAGTGATATGAATTGTTTAATTATTGCGGGCTCTCCCGATTGTGACGTAGAGCTTATCAGGGATGAAGCCCTGAGCTGCGATTTACTGATTTGCGCCGACAGGGGATATTCCCACGCAAAGCGCGCAGGCGTTATACCCGACATCGTAATCGGTGACTTTGATTCCTGCCGTGATGAAGTAGCAGGGGATTTTGAAACCGTTAAGCTCAACACCGACAAGGACTTTACCGATACCCTCGTCTGCGCCGAAAAAGCGCTTGAATACGGCTGTAAGGAAATTACAATCCTAAGCGCGCTCGGCGGAAGGCTCGACCATACGCTCGCAAATTTTTATTTGCTTAGCTTTATTAACAGCAAAGGCGGCAGAGCAGTACTGCTCTCCGCAAAAGAGCGGATTGAGTTAATGCCAAAGGGTACATTTTGGTTTGACGATTTAAAGGGCTTAACCTTTTCGCTGTTCCCGTTCGGCTGCGAAAGCGCCGTGTTGTCCGTAAAGGGAGCGCAGTATGAGCTTGATGAGTACACGCTGAAAAGCGAAGTGCCTATCGGCGTTTCAAACGTATTCAGCTCAGAGCGCTGCGAAATCAAAGTAAGCTCAGGCGCGGTTATCATAATAATCAATCAAAATAATGATTTTTTGTAATCCGCAAAGGTAACAAAATCAATACCGTTTCAACACCACATCATCTTGTGGAAAATGCGTTTTTTTATGAATAATCATCAAAATATCACCTTTGTTTATGTAAGTGTTGACCGACAAAGGTTATCTGTCAATAACAAAACTGTAATTATAATGACACTTAATAATCTTGAAAAGAATAATAAGTGTGTGCTATAATTCTTTACAGAAATAATAGAAGTTTGAATATAGAAGTTTGAAAATTCTTTTGAAGAATAATAATTTGGAGTGAGCATAGTATGTCATTGTGTATGGGATGTATGCAGGAAAAGGGCGACCAAACCGTTTGCCCGTACTGCGGTTTTGACAATTCCGAAAAGCAACAGGCGCCGTTTTTGCCGTATGGCACAGTGTTAATGAACCGCTACATTGTAGGCACGGGAATTGACAACAACGGCGAGTGCACACGTTACCTCTGCTACGACAAACAGACAAGCGAGGTTTTGATTGTCTGCGAGTTTCTGCCTATCGGCTTAATCAGCAGGGGCGAGGGTGAAAAAAATGTAAAGGTTAATTACGAAAACCGCCTTAACTACAACAAGCTTAAGGACGATTTTGTAAATTATTATAAAATTCTTTCCGAGTTAAGAGAGCTCTCGGCTCTGCTTAACGTTCACAATATTTTTGAAGAGAACAACACAGCCTATGTTATCGAGGAGAACGAGGACTTAATTCCGTTTGAGGAATACGTTCAGCGCAGCAACGGCAGTCTTGAGTGGGATATCGCCAGACCGCTGTTTATGCCGGTTATCTCCGCGTTGGAGGCTTTACATAAAAGGGGAGTAGGCCACTACGCAATCTCTCCCAAAAATATGTTCATAACAGCTTCGGGCAAAATCAAAATCAGCGGCTTCGCTACCGAAAACGAGCGCAAACGCGGCACTCCGCTTAAGTCTCAGCTTTTCTCAGGCGCGGCGGCTCCCGAGCAGTACGAACGCAATTTTCCGCTTGACGATATCACCGATATCTACGGCTTCTGCGCAACTCTGTTCTTCGCTCTGACAGGCAATATGCCCAAGAGCGCTCCCGAAAGGCTTAAGGACAGCCGTCTTTTGATGAGCACCAATACCGTCAAGAGGCTTCCGCCTCACGTTGTATCGGCTCTCGCAAACGGCCTGCAGGTTGAGCGTGAAAATCGTATAACCGACTTTGACGAGCTCCGCTCACAGCTTTCGGTTGCCCATACAGCAAAGGCAATTCAGGACGAAATCTCGCGCACAGCGAGTATGAATATTTCAAAGAACGCCGACGGCAAGAAGAACAAAAACGGAATGTCACCGACGACAATCTTTATTATATCGGCGGTTATCACCGCGGTGCTTCTCGGCATTATCTTCTGGCTGTTGATGGTCAACGGCTGTAACCCTGCCAAGAGCCTTTTCGGCGGCGATACAAGCGCGACGGTCGAATCCACCGTGAGTACCGAGTGGACAGGCCCGACAATCCCCAGCTACCTCGGCAAAACCTATGATGATGTAATTAAGGAGACCGAAGGTCAGACGAACGTAACAATCCTTCGCAACTACACCGACGAGTACAGCGAGGAATATAAAGAGGGCACTGTAATGGCTCAGAGCCCCGAGGCAGGCTCAAGGGTAACCCAAGAGGATAACATCATCATCAGCCTAACCATCAGCAAGGGTAAAAAGATGCGCGAGCTACCGGCTGTTGAAGGACTTACCCTCGACCAGGCGGCTGCCGCAATTGGCGAGCAGGGCTTGCTTGCGACAGGCGAGTACCAGTACAGCGACAAGTACGCCGAGGGCAGAGTAATCGGCTATAAGAGCCAGCAAAAGGGCGATACCGTTGAGTACGGCACTAACGTTATATTGATTGTCAGCAAGGGAACCGAACCCCACGACAGCAGTAATAACAACTGATAAAATATAGGCAACACCGCACAATTCAAGGCGCACGGCTTGCTTGAATATTATTCCGTCAGCTTGCCCAAAAAATCTCGGCAAGGCGTCAGCCTTACCTTGATTTATTTGTACAACCTGACGAAAAATCTTGCTGCGCAATCCGCACACCTGAATTATGCGGTATTGCCTATAAAATTTTAACGGCGGATAAATTCCGCCGTTATTTTTTACGTATATTTTAGAAATGTTGCATTTGCAACTGAACTAATCGTATTATTGGTGTATAATATAGTCAAGATAAGAGATTATCTGTTAATACGCTATTCCTTCTATAACCCAATATACCCCCTAAAACAACCGAGGAATCCTCGGTTGTTTTTCTTTGTACGCCAAACGTCTGTATACATTTGCGCCAAGCTGTTAATTACTTGCAATCGGCGGAAATATAGCTGTTTATGCACATTTTTTTACTATGTATGTTTAGTGATTTTGCCTATGTCATTTTATGACGAAATATGCTATAATAATGTAGTAAAAATCTGATGTTTGGGGGATATAAAATGTTCAGCGTAGGGCAAAATGTACTGTACGGTACAAACGGTGTTTGCGTTGTAAACGACATTACCGAAAAAAAGGTCGGTAAGGTCTCTATGGAGTATTATGTACTTAAACCGCTTGATACTAATTTTTCAACTCTCTTTGTTCCGACAAAGAACGAGGCGCTTGTCAAAAAAATCCGCGGCGTTATGACTAAAGATATGATAAACGGAGTTTTGTCAAAGCTTCCCGAGCCCGGCGAGTGGAACGACAACAAGCAGGAGCGCAGTGAGCAGTTCAAGGCGGTTATCTCAAACGGCGATTTTACCGAGCTTATCAGGATGATAAGGCTTATATATAAACATTCCGATGAGCTTTCGGAGCTCGGCAGACACCTTCATATGTCTGACGAACGGCTCTTAAAGGAAGCCGAAAAAATGGTGACTGAGGAGATTGAATTTGTCCTTGACGTCGATAAACAGCAGGCTATCGAAATGATTTTGAAATAAAAAATATGCGCTGACGTTGCTTGCGTCAGCGCTTTTGCTTTATCTGTTAACCTTTCATAGTCAGCGAAATGCGGTTTTTCTTAACGTCAACCGAGAGAATTTTAACATTCACAATGTCCCCGACCTTTAGCACCTCAGACGGATGCTTGATGTACCTGTCGCAGATTTGCGAGATGTGCACAAGTCCGTCCTGATGAACGCCGATATCAACAAACGCTCCAAAGTCGATAACGTTGCGCACAGTGCCCTTAAGCTCCATACCTTCCTTGAGGTCTTTAATGTCGAGCACGTCCGAGCGGAGCATCGGCTTGGGCATTTCGTCACGCGGATCGCGCCCGGGCTTTGAAAGCTCCTTCACGATGTCGTCAAGCGTCGGCAGTCCTACGCCGAGTTTTTCTGCGAGTTTTTTTGTACCGCTCTGCTTAACGCGCTGTGCAATGTCGGTGAATTTAGCTGATTTTATTTCTTTATCAGAATAATCGACGAGCTTCAAAAGCTCCTTCGCCGTGGCGTAGCTTTCGGGGTGAACGCCTGTGTTGTCGAGCGGATTGCGGCTCTCGGGTACTCTCAAAAAGCCTGCGCACTGCTCAAACGCCTTCGGACCGAGCTTGGGAACTTTCTTTAATTCCGCACGGGAATTAAACGCTCCGTTTTCCTCGCGGTAAGCGACAATGTTTTTGCACACCGTCGAGTTAAGTCCCGACACTCTCAAAAGCAGGGCAGGGGAGGCGGTGTTCAAATCAGCGCCGACGGAGTTTACGCAGTCCTCAACAACGCCGTCGAGCGTTTCACCGAGCCGTTTTTGCGGCATATCGTGCTGGTACTGACCAACGCCGATTGCCTTCGGCTCAATCTTTACAAGCTCCGCGAGGGGATCTTGAAGCCTTCTTGCGATTGAAACAGCGCTCCTTAAGGTAAGGTCAAGCTCGGGCAGCTCGGTAGCCGCAAGCTTTGAAGCCGAGTAAACCGACGCGCCTGCCTCGCTGACTACCATATAGTAAACCGTGTGGTCTGCCTCTTTGATCGCGTCTGCGGCGAACATCTCGGTCTCCTTGCTCGCAGTGCCGTTGCCGATAGAAATTATATCAACGTTATGCTTCTTGATCAGTTCAAGGAGCTTTCTTTTTGACTGGGCAATTTTCTGCTCCGAGTGGGTGGGGTAGATAACCGCAGTGTCGAGTACCTTGCCCGTGCCGTCAACAACCGCGACCTTACAGCCGGTGCGGTAGCCCGGGTCGAGTCCGAGCACGGTTTTGCCCTTAACAGGCGGCTGCATAAGGAGCTGTTTTAGGTTCAGCGCAAACACCTTAATCGCGTTTTCGTCAGCGGTTTCGGTAAGCTCAGAGCGGATTTCGCGCTCGATTGAGGGGAAGATAAGCCTTGTGTAGGCGTCCTCGCCTGCGGCTCTGAGTATATCCGAGCACAGCGGATTTGTTCCCTTGTCAAGAGCGCGGTTGATAACGCCGAGCGGCTGTTCGCTGTCAAGGTCAATGCTTACCTTCAAAAATCCTTCTTTTTCGCCCCTGTTAAGCGCCAAAACGCGGTGGCCTGCAATCTTCTTAACAGGCTCGCTGTAGTCGTAGTAGTTGGTGTAAACGCTGTCCTGTTCCTCGTCGGCGGCAACCGACTTAACTGAACCGCTGTTCCTGAAAATCACGCGCAGGCGCTTGCGGATTTCCGCGCTGTCGGAAAGCTGCTCCGCGATAATGTCCATCGCGCCGTTAATCGCGTCCTGAGCGGTGGGAACTTCCTTTTCCTCGTCGACAAACTGCTCTGCGTATTCGGTAGGATTAAAGCCCTTTTCCTGCTTGATAATCCCAAGCGCGAGCGGTTCAAGTCCGCGCTGCTTTGCAACAGAAGCCCTGGTCTTTCTCTTGGGCTTGTACGGACGGTAAATATCCTCGAGCTCGCTTAAGGTCTGCGCCTTGTCAAGAGCCGAGTTGATGTCGTCGGTCAGCTTTTCCTGAGCTTCAATCAGTCCGCGGATTTCCTCTCTGCGCTTGTCGAGACCGCGCAGGTAGTTAAGCTTATCGCTGAATTCGCGGATGAGCTGGTCGTCCATAGAGCCGTGCATTTCCTTGCGGTAACGCGCGATAAACGGAATTGTGTTTCCGTCGTCGAGCAGGGTAATGATGTTCTGCGCGTACTCCTCTTTGATGTTAAACTGCTGTGATAATATGCTTGAATATTCCATTTTTTCTCCTTAAAATTAAAAGCCTAAAATTCCGAGGTCTTGCTTCCATTTCAGTATTCTTACAACCGACTGGTCGATTTGTTCAATAGGGATTTCGCCCTTGTTAACCGCGTCGATAACCGCTTGATAGCCGTCAATCGAGGTCGAACAGAGCATATCGTTTCCGCCCTTGACCGCGAGCACCGCAGGGCTTTGTTCGCCTGCAATATTCTTAACCGCGTCCATATTAAGGTCGTCGGTGATTATAACGCCCTTGAAGTTCAAATCCTTCCTGATTACCGTGTGAACCTTGTCGGAAAGCGAGGCAGGGTACTGCGGATCAATCGCTGTAATTACGTTGTGCGATACCATAACCGCGCCTGCTCCTGCCTTAATTCCCGCCTCAAACGGCAAAAAGTCATTTGAAGCAAGCTCCGCGTAGCTCCTGCTGTCGGTTGCCGAGCCGGTGTGGGTATCGGCATTGTCGCCGTAGCCCGGGAAGTGCTTCAGCACGCAGCCAAGCTTTTTTGAATTGTACGCTTCAACGGTTTTTGTGATGAATTCGCTGACGTCCTTTGCGTTATCGGCATAGGAACGGTCGTACATAAACGAGTCCTTATTCTTCGTTATATCGCAAACGGGAGCGAGGTTAACGTTGATTCCGAGCGATAAAAGCAAATCTGCCTTGTCGTTTTCCGCCTTAACCGCCGCGTCAACTCCGCCTTTCAGGCTGTATTCCTTCGGTGATAAAAAAGGCGAGGGGTAGAGCTTAGGGTTAGAGCTTACGCGCACAACCGTTCCGCCTTCCTCGTCGGCGCCCACGAGCATAGAGTATTTCGACTCGCTCTGAAAGCCCTGAATAACGGCTTTAAGCTCCTCTGCCGTTTTGCCGTCAACATCCTTTCCGAACAGGATATATCCGCCGAGGTTATACTGCTTTGCGGTTTCTGCCGCGTTTTCGTCGGGTAAGGCGACAAAAAACATCTGACCGACCTTTTCCTGCAAGGTCATATTCGCAACCTTTTCCTGCAAGAGCTCGTAGCTCGGCTCAGTAGGTTCGGTTTCGACAGACTCGGTATGTACAGCGGAAGTAGCGTCCTGCTTTTGCACATCGTTCATAACCGCGATGGCTTCATCCGGCGTGCTGACTTCCGCTGAACTTTCAGCGCTTTGTCCGCACGCTGTAAGCGACGCGAGCATAAACAAGGCGAGTATCAGCGATATAAATTTTGTTTTATTCATAAAATTCACTTCCGAATATATAAAGGGTTGACTCTTTTCTATACTCAGAGCCAACCCCTAAAATTCTAAAAAAGAATATTAACCGTTGATAACGATTTTTTCAATAACAGGCTGATTAGCCTTGGGAATAGTACCGTTGTTGTCGGTGGGCTTAGCGTCCTTAGCGATTTTGTCTACCACTGTCATACCCTTTGTAACAACGCCGAAGCCTGCGTACTGACCGTCGAGGAAGTTGCTGTCCTCCTGAACGATAAAGAACTGAGAGCTTGCACTGTTAAAGTCCTGCGAACGCGCCATTGAAATTACACCGCGAACGTGCTTAAGAGTGTTATTAACGCCGTTTGCCGAAAACTCGCCCTTAATCTTTTTATCATTACCGCCTGTGCCGTTGCCGAGCGGATCGCCGCCCTGAATCATAAAGCCCTCCAAAATTCTGTGGAAGGTAAGGCCGTCGTAAAACTTGTTGTTAACCAGAGTTTTGAAGTTCTCAACGGTCTCGGGAGCAACGTCGGGTAGAAGTGCAAACTCGATATCGCCGTAATCCTTAACGGTGATTGTGCCCTTTACGGCGTTGTCGGGAATTTTTACGTCGCCTGCGTAAGCGTCGCCCTTGGTCGACTTAGGTGAAGCCGAAATTGCCGACGACTTTGATGACGACGATGATGAAGAATCGGTATTTTTCTTCTGTCCGCAGCCTGTGAGCATTACCGCCGAAAAAGCGAGCAATACCGCAAGCACAAGACCTGTGGTTTTAATTGCGATAGATTTTATCATAATAACATCCTTTCTTAAATCCGCAACATCTATTTTATCATTAATTTAAAAACAAATCAACCTATTTGACACAAAATTATTAATATGATAGAATTCTTAATAGTATAAATACGGAAGTGATATGTGTGAACGACGAAATCACATATGTAAGCTCTAAACAGAAATGGTTTAGCGTAAATTTAAAAGAGATTTGGAAGTACCGCGACCTGATAATTTTGTTTGTTAAGCGCGACCTTACCACAAACTACAAGCAGACCGTGCTCGGTCCGTTGTGGATTATAATTAATCCGCTGTTGTCCACCACGGTTTTTACCGTAATTTTCGGCGTAATCGCAGGTATTCCGACCGACGGCACACCGCAGTTTTTGTTCTATATGTCGGGCAACATCCTGTGGAACTTTTTTTCGAGCTGCTTAAACCGCGCGTCGGGAACGTTTCTGGGCAACGCAAGGCTGTTCGGCAAGGTGTATTTTCCACGGCTTGTAATGCCGATTTCGGGCATACTTTATAACCTGATAAACTTTATGCTCCAAACGGCTGTCTACGTAATTCTCGTAATCGTCTACTCGCTGATCGGCGCGAATGTCCACCCGAATTTGCTGATAATTCTTGCGCCCTTTTTGGTGTTGCAAACAGCGCTTCTCGGCACGGGAATGGGACTTATAATCTCGTCAATCACAACCAAATACAGGGATTTAAACGTACTTGTAAGCTTCGGCGTGTCGCTTTTAATGTACATCACGCCTGTGGTTTATCCGATTTCAAGAGTGCCTGAAAACTTTCGCTGGCTTATGCTCCTAAATCCCGTCGCTCCGATTGTAGAAACATACCGCTGCGCGTTTTTGGGAAGCGGCAGCTTTGAAGGGCAGTTTTTGCTCATAAGCCTTGCCGTAACGCTTGCGCTGCTGTTTTGGGGAGTAATTGTGTTTAACAAGGTAGAAAAGAACTTTATTGATACGGTGTAATTTATGATAGAGCTGAAAGAAAATTGTGTTATTAAAACCGAACATCTTTCAAAGGAATACCGCCTCGGCGCAATCGGCTCGGGAACGCTCAGACGCGATTTGCAAAGCTGGTACGCCAAACGCAGAGGAAGGGAAGATCCCAATTCGATTATCGGCAGACCTGAGTATGAAAAGGGCGATACCTTTTTGGCGCTTAATGACGTCAATATCGAGGTAAAAAGGGGAGAGCGCGTCGGCATTATCGGCGTTAACGGCGCAGGAAAATCTACCCTGCTCAAGCTTTTGTCGAGGGTAACTTCCCCCAGCGACGGCGACTTTGCCTACAGGGGAAGAATCGCCAGTATGCTCGAGGTCGGCACAGGCTTCCACGCCGAGCTGACAGGCAGGGAGAACATCTACCTCAACGGCGCAATTCTCGGTATGAACAGGGCTGAGGTCAGCAAAAAGATTGACCAAATCATTGAGTTTTCCGAGTGCGAAAAATTCATTGATACCCCCGTAAAGCGCTACTCCAGCGGAATGTTCGTAAAGCTTGCGTTCTCGGTAGCCGCACACCTCGACGCCGAGATTATGATAATGGACGAGGTGCTCGCGGTAGGCGATATGCGCTTTCAGAAAAAGTGCCTTAAAAAAATGCGCCAGCTTGCCGAGGAAGAGGACAGAACCGTGCTCTATGTCTCGCACAATATGGGCACAATTCAGGAGCTTTGCAACCGCTGTATCGTGCTCGACCACGGCAAGGTTATTTTTGACGGCGAGGTTGACGAGGCTATTAAGTGCTACCTCGGCGGAGAAAACGACGAGTTTTACTCCGTTGAGTATACCGACAACAAGTTTAAGGACAACGTAAATGTCAAAACGCTTAACCTCGAAAAGGTCAAGTACAACGGCAGAACCTCAAATATATTTTATCCCGGTGAGGAAATGCTCCTTGAGCTCGATTGGAAAAATTTGTCGGATATTGATAATCTAAGCCTTAGAATTGAGGTTTACGACTACCGCCGTTACCCGATAACCGCATTTTTGGTTGACAATGTGTACAGCGGAAAGAAGGATGAAAACGGAAATATCCGCTTAAAGCTCAATATTGAGCAGCTTGCGCAGGGTGTGTATTATACGCGGTATATTTTCATGCAAAGGTTAAAGCCCGACTCCGAGCCCGAAACCGTTGAAGCCGCCGCAGGTCTTGTATTCAGAAAAACAAGGCGGACTGTCGGTGAGCAGATGTGGAAAAAGTCTTGGGGAAGCGTAATTATGGGCGAAGCAGAAGTAATAGATAATTAAAAACTTAGTAGGGTTCGGTCAAGACTGAACCCTACAATTTTTATCTGTAAAGTTTTCTTTTAAGTTCCGCAACCGGCAGGCCGACAACGTTAAAATAATCTCCTCTGATTTGCTTAATCAGCACGCCGCCCTTGCCCTGAATACCGTAGGCGCCTGCCTTGTCCATCGGCTCGCCTGTCTCAACATAATCGCGGATTTCCGTTTCGCTGAGCTTGTAAAACTCAACCTCAGTCACCTTCGAAAAGCTAATCGGTTCACCCTTGCCGTAAATCGCGCAGCCGGTAATAACCCTGTGCGTTTTGCCCGAGAGCATTTTGAGAATTTCTACAGCGGCTTTCTCGGATTTCGGCTTTCCTATCATCTGATTATCGACAAACACACCGGTGTCACAGCCGATAACAATGTCGTCGGGGTGAAGCTTATAGACCGCCTCAGCCTTTTGACGCGCTAAAAATTCGGGGATGTCGTATAAATTTACATTACCGTCAATAGTCTCGTCAATGTTGGCAGGTATAATCTTAAAGCTGTCGCAGATAAGGCTCAAAAGCTCTTTTCTGCGCGGAGAAGCGGAAGCTAAAATAATCATTTTATTACCTCATTTCTACATATATTTTACTACAGAAAGGTTTGGTTGTAAATAATTTTTTAAATTACCCTTGACAATAGCGTATAACGGTGTTATAATAAACCTACCAAACACGTAGGAATAATAAGCAATACAGAAAAGAAGGGTTTTTATGGTTATATTAGGTTTAACGCGATGTTGATTTTGCCGTATCCGTTTCAAAATCATTCTAAAATTATTTAAGGAGTATATTATGAAAGTATATAACAAAATCACAGACATCATCGGCAACACACCTCTTTTGAAGCTCAGCAACTACATTGAGGATAACAAGCTCGAGGCTGACATCTTCGCAAAGCTCGAGTACTTTAACCCGGCAGGAAGCGTAAAGGACAGAATCGCCAAGGCTATGATTGACGAGGCAGAGGCAAAGGGTATCATCAAGTCAGGCGCGGTTATCATCGAGCCGACCAGCGGCAACACAGGTATCGGACTTGCAAGCGTTGCGGCTTCTCGCGGATATAAAATTATCCTCACAATGCCCGAGACCATGAGCGTTGAGCGCAGAAATCTTTTGAAGGCATACGGCGCAGAGCTCGTGCTCACCGACGGCGCAAAGGGAATGAAGGGCGCTATTGAAAAGGCAAACGAGCTTGCAGAGCAAACTCCGAACAGCTTTATCCCCAGCCAGTTCAAAAACCCTGCAAACCCCGAAATCCACGTGCGCACAACCGGTCCCGAGATTTGGGAAGACACCGACGGAAAGGTTGATATCTTCGTAGCAGGCGTCGGCACAGGTGGTACGCTCTCAGGCGTAGGCAAGTACCTCAAGGGCAAAAACCCTAATGTCAAGGTTGTAGCCGTTGAGCCTGCAGGCTCTCCCGTGCTTTCAAAGGGTACTCCCGGACCGCATAAAATTCAGGGAATAGGCGCGGGCTTTGTGCCCGATACCCTCGATACCGAAATATATGACGAGATTATCACCGTCGAGAACGACGAAGCGTTCGCAACAGGCAGAACCCTCGCCAAAAACGAAGGCGTGCTTGTCGGAATTTCCTCAGGCGCGGCAGTTTGGGCGGCTACAGAGCTTGCAAAACGCCCCGAAAACAAGGGCAAGGTTATTGTAGCTCTGCTTCCCGATACAGGCGAGCGTTACCTTTCAACCCCGATGTTCGCGGATTAATTACAAACAAAAACGGCGGCTCAAACCAATTGGTAAGAGCCGCCGATAATTATTTAAATATTAGATGTTCATATGCTTTTTAAGCGCCGCGAAGGTCTCCGAGCTGATAACGTGCTCAATTTTGCACGCGTCGTTAACCGCGGTTTCCTCATTAACGCCTATGGAAATAAAAAACTTGCTCAGCACCTTATGGCGTTCATAGGTTCTGTCGGCAACCTCAAGTCCCAAATCGGTCAGGGTTATTCCGCCGTCCTTAGCTACGTTTATGTAACCGCCGTCGCGCAAAAGTCCCATGGCACGGCTTACGCTGGGCTTTGAATATCCCATTTCATCGCAAATATCAATCGCGCGTACAAAGTTCTTTTTCTGCGACAATACATATATAGTTTCAAGATACATCTCGCCTGATTCTTTAAGCTGCAAAGCAATCACTTCCTTTTATTTATATTATACCATAAAGCAAGTTTTTAATCAATATATTTTTGCTTTTATGTCATATCAAAAATCAATACTTGATTTATTTTGAAAATAGTAGTAAAATAATGTGGTGTAATTTATGGATAATCAAAAAGGAAGTGTACAAATGTTAACACTTGATAAAATCTACCATGCGTCCTACGTGCTTAAGGACGTAATCAGACATACCCATATCGTAAAGGCTGAGGGCATTTCCGACGACTGCGAGGTTTACCTAAAGCCCGAAAACCTGCAAATCACAGGTTCGTTTAAGGTCAGAGGCTCAGGTTATAAAATCTCACAGCTCACCCATGACGAAAAGAAAAGGGGCGTAATCGCCTGCTCGGCAGGTAACCACGCTCAAGGCGTTGCGCTTGCCGCTACAAAGTACGGCATCAAGTCGCTCATCTGTCTGCCCGACGGCGCTCCTATCTCAAAGGTCGAGGCTACAAAGGGCTACGGCGGCGAGATTTGTATGGTTCCCGGCGTTTATGACGACGCCTACAACGAGGCTTTAAGGCTCAGGGACGAGAAGAACTACACCTTTATCCATCCCTTCGACGACGAAAACGTAATCGCAGGTCAGGGTACAATCGGTATCGAAATTCTCAACGAAATGCCCTACGTTGACGCAGTTGTTGCCGCAATCGGCGGCGGCGGACTTCTCTCGGGCGTAGCCTGCGCGATTAAGAGCCTTAACCCCAAAATCAAGGTTTACGGCGTTCAGGCTGAGGGTGCTCCGTCAATGTACGAGTCAATCAAGCAGGGCAAGCCCGTTTCGCTCGACAAGGTGTCCACAATCGCCGACGGTATTCAGGTTAAGGAGCCGGGCGAGCACACCTTTGAATATGTCAAAAAGTATGTTGACGATATCGTAACCGTAAGCGACGACGAAATCGCTTCCGCTATTCTTAAGCTCATCGAAACTCAAAAGATGATTGCCGAGGGCGCAGGCGCTGCACCTTTGGCGGCTGTTATGTACAACAAGCTCCCGATTAAGGGCAAAAAGGTTGTTTGCATTGTTTCGGGCGGTAATATCGACGTTACAATCCTCAACCGTGTAATCAAGCGCGGACTGCTCATGAGCGGCAGACAGCAGACCTTGTGCATTGAGCTCCAGGATAAGCCCGGTCAGCTCGTTGCGGTGTCAAAGATTATCGCCGACCGCGGCGGAAACGTAATCTCAGTTCACCACGAGAGGGCAGGCGAGGGCTCAGACGTTAACGGCTGCTACCTCAGAATTATCATCGAGACCAGAAACTTCGACCACGTAAAGGAAATTTCAAAAGCGCTTACAGACGCAGGATTTAAACTTATTTAAGGAGTAATCAATATGGAAAAGATTTATACAAAGAACGCGCCCGACGCAATCGGACCGTATTCACAGGCGGTAAAGGCAAACGGACTTGTTTTTACCTCGGGACAAATCGCAATCAACCCTGAAACAGGCGACGTTGAGGCAACTACAATCTCAGATCAGACCGAGCAGGTTTGCAAAAACCTCAAAAACGTGCTCGAAGCCGCTGGCAGCTCTCTCGATAAGGCTGTTAAGACCGTTTGCTTCCTCGCAGATATGAACGACTTTGCGGCGTTTAACGCTGTTTACGGCGAGTACTTTTCCTCAAAGCCGGCTCGTTCATGCGTAGCGGTAAAAACCCTTCCCAAGAACGTTCTTGTTGAGGTTGAGGTTATCGCTGAGGCGTAATTAAAAATTAAACCTTATCAGGCTCCCTCAATGCTTTGGCTTTGGGGGAGTCTCCTGTTAGGGAATGTCGCCAACTTAAGAAATTATTGCATAATTTTCCTTGACATTGTAGGGGAGCACCCATGTGTGCTCCCGAGGGCGTTCAATTGAAATTTGATGTCCTATCAAGCCTTTCATCGTGAACAAACGTACGGCTCTCGCGGGCGGACACACAGGTCCGCCCCTACGAAAAACCATTAGTTGACGACATTGACCCCTACGGTGACTTCGCTTCCTTGCTATCTTCATTAAAAATTCACAAATACCACCCTGCCGAATATGATGTACTACAAAGTTATTTCGGCAGGGTGTTTTTATGACAGACAGCATTAAGACAATCGGTATTATCGGCGGCGACAAGCGCCAGCTTTATTTGGCGGATTCCTTTATTAAGGACGGCTTAAGGGTTATCCTCGGCGGCTTCGACACGCTCAAAAGCGTGGGCGACATCGCGATAACAGACGTAACTTCCGCCGTCAGCTACAGCGATATAATAATTCTTCCGCTCCCGAGTATCCGCTCTGACGGAAGTATAAACGCGCCTTTTTCGCAGGGCAATATTTATTTTACCGACGAAGAAATTGATATTTTAAACAGAAAGCCTGTTTTCGCCTCGTTCCGCGAAAAGCTGATTAAGGCTTATCCAAGGCTCAGCGGAGCGGTGTTTGACTACGCCTCGCGTGAGGATTTCGCAATTCTCAACGCCGTACCCACAGCCGAGGGCGCTGTTGAATGTGCGATGTGCGCGTATGAAGGCACAATCGCAGGCAGCAATTCGCTTGTCGCAGGCTACGGCAGAATAGGCAAGGTGCTCGCTTCAAAGCTGAAGGCTCTCGGCTCAAACGTCACCGTCAGCGCGAGAAGGTTCGAGGACTTGGCGTATATTAACGCGCTTGGCTATAAAGCCGAAAATACCGAGGAACTAAAAAAGCTCAGCGGCTACGACCTTGTGTTCAACACAATACCCGCGCTGATTTTTGATGAAGCTCTGCTTAAAAACACCGACCGCAATACCCTGATAATCGACCTCGCGTCAGCGCCCGGCGGAGTTGACTTTGAAGCGGCAAGGTCGCTTAAAATCGACGCTCAGCGCGCGTTGTCGCTCCCCGGCAAGTGCGCTCCCAAAACAGCGGCGCAGATTATTAAACAAACCGTAACATCAATAATTAAGGAGGTAAATTGGTGAAAAAGGCGACCATTGGTTTTGCAATGTGCGGTTCCTTTTGCACCTTTTCAAAGGCCTTTGAGCAAATGCAAAAGCTTGTGGATTTGGGCTACGACGTAATTCCCATTATGTCAAAAAACGCCTGCTCCACCAATACGCGCTTTGGCAGGGCGGAGGAAACGGTAAAAAAGGCAGAAAAAATAACAGGCAAAAAAGTGCTGAAAACCTCGGTTGATACCGAGCCAATCGGCCCCAAGGATATGTGCGATTTGCTGCTGATAGCTCCCTGCACGGGCAACACCCTTGCAAAGTTGTCGCTCGGCGTTACCGACACCTCGGTGACTATGGCGGCAAAATCGCACCTTCGCGTGCAAAAGCCCGTGCTTTTGTGCGTGGCAACAAACGACGCCTTAGGCGCTTCGGCTCAGAACATCGGCAGACTTCTAAACACAAAGAACATCTATTTTGTTCCGCTTAAACAGGACGACCCGGTAAAAAAGCCGAACTCGCTTGTGGCGGATTTTAATAAGATAGAAAAGGCGGTAGAGTATGCGCTTGAAAAAACGCAAATTCAGCCTGTGTTTGAATAAGTGAGATAAAAATATTAAATATATCGCGGCGGGTATTGCTCCCGCCGCTTTTTTGTGTTAAAATTATATTAATTACAGCTAAGGAGTAATTTTATGAAGTATTGTTCAAAATGCAGGCGGATGTATGACGATTCCGAGCATAACTGCACCGAGTGCAGAAAGCACTACGCTCTCGAAACGCTCGACGACCGGACCACGCCTGTTTATTTAACCTCAGCCTCAGGCTTTGAGCTTGACCGTATTCAGGCGGCGCTCGAGGACGACGGAATTCCGAGCACATCGCAGGCTCAGGAAAAGTCCCTTTCCGCAGACGCCGTAACCGGCAGCGATAAGACCGACAGGGATATTCTCGTTCCCTTCAACGCGCTTGACAAAGCAAGGGATGTCTGCATCGGCATCGGCGCTATCAAGCCCGAGGGAGAAGAAATTAAGGTCGAGGGACAGGACGTTGAGGACGCCGTTAATTCCGAAATTGACGAGTCCGAGATTATGAGCCCCGCAAAGAGAACCGCGGTAAAAATCATCTCTGCGATTTTGCTGATTATTATCGCCTGTTTTGTAATCTGGGGAACCGATTTCATCACGGGATTTATTAAAGGATTATTCAATTAAACACATAGGGGGAAATATATTATGAAAACCGAAACAAAATGCTTACATTCAGGCTACGAGCCCAAAAACGGCGAACCGCGCCAGCTTCCTATTTACCAGAGCACAACATGGAAATACGATTCCAGCGACGATATGGGCAAGCTCTTTGACCTTGAAGCAAGCGGATATTTTTATACAAGACTTCAAAACCCGACAAACGATTTTGTAGCCGCAAAGCTCGCGGCTCTTGAAGGCGGCGTTGCCGCAATGCTCACATCGAGCGGACAGGCTGCAAACTTCTTTGCACTCTTTAATATCTGCGAGACAGGCAGTCACATCATTGCCTCATCCGCAATCTACGGCGGCACATACAACCTGCTCGGCGTAACAATGAAGAAAATGGGCATTGACGTAACCTTTGTAGACCAGGATTTGCCCGAGGAGGAGCTCGCCAAGGAGTTCAGACCTAACACGCGCGCCGTATTCGGTGAGACCGTAACAAATCCCACGGTTTCAGTGCTCGATATCGAGAAGTTCGCTCACCTCGCGCACTCACACGGAGTTCCGCTTATCGTTGACAATACATTCGCTACTCCCGTAAACTGCCGTCCCATCGAATGGGGAGCAGACATAGTTACCCACTCCACCACAAAGTATATGGACGGTCACGCCATAGGCGTAGGCGGAGCGATTATCGACAGCGGCAACTTCGACTGGATGGCTCACGCCGATAAATACCCCGGTCTCACAACTCCCGACGAAAGCTACCACGGACTTGTTTACGCTGAAAAGTTCGGTAAGCTCGGTTATATCACCAAGGCGACCTCGCAGCTTATGCGCGACCTCGGCTCAATCCAGTCTCCGCAGAACGCTTTTTACCTCAATAACGGACTTGAAAGCCTTCACGTAAGAATGGACAGACACTGCTCCAACGCGCTTGCAATCGCAAAGTTCCTCAAGGCTCATGACAAGGTTGCGTGGATTGATTATCCCAACCTCGAGGGCGATAAATATTACGACCTCGCTCAAAAGTACCTGCCAAACGGCTCATGCGGCGTAATCGCGTTCGCTGTAAAGGGCGGCAGGGAAAAGGCGATTAAGTTTATGGACAGCCTTAAGCTTATGATTATCGCAACCCACGTTGCTGACGCGCGCACCTGTCTGCTTCATCCGGCAAGCCATACTCACCGCCAGCTCAGCGATCAGCAGCTTCTCGAGGCAGGCGTAGCGCCCGACCTTATCAGGCTTTCGGTAGGTCTTGAAAACGTTGACGATTTAATCGCTGACCTCACACAGGCGCTCGATAAAATTTAAGTCATACAAAAATTATCCATTATCAATTATCAATTTTCAATTAAAAGACGGGAGGGGTTTTATGTCAGCATTTGTATCAGCTATCATCGTAGCCGCCGGCGGCTCAACAAGAATGGGTTCGTCCGACAGCAAACAGTTTATCGCGCTTTCGGGCAAAACGGTAATCGAACGCACACTTACCACGTTTCAGCACTGCGGCCTTATTAAGGAGATTGTAGTTGTCTGCCGTGAGCAGGATTGCGAGCGTATCAGAGAAATTGCCGGCAAAAACGCCTTCTCCAAGGTAAGCGCAGTGGTTAAGGGCGGCGACAGCCGCGCACACAGCGTTAAAAACGGAATTTCAGCGGCAAATCCGAGGGCTGAGTACTACGCGATTCACGACGGAGCGCGTCCGCTCGTCACTGTCGAGGAGATTGAACGTGTTGTCGAAGCCGCTTTCGACACAGGCGCGGCAACCCTCGGAACTACCGTTACCGACACAATAAAAATCGTGAACGGCTATGACGTTATCGAGAGAACTCCGCTTCGCTCTCAGCTCAGAGCGGTTCAAACTCCTCAGGTGTTTGAAACCGAGCTGTATGCCTTTGCAATTGACAACGCAGGCGACAGCCTCGAAGGCTTTACCGACGACTGCTCGCTAATTGAAAAGATGGGCGGCGAAGTCAAGGTTGTAAAGGGAAGTAAAGAAAACATCAAGCTCACCACTCCGTTTGACATTTTAATCGCGGAGAGTATCATTCACGCAAGGGGAGAGGACAAATGAGAATAGGCAACGGCTATGACGTTCACCGCTTTGCGGAAAACCGCGATTTATTCCTCGGCGGAGTAAAAATTCCGTATGAACTCGGTCTGCTCGGTCATTCCGACGCGGATGTTCTGCTCCACGCCATAATGGACGCACTCCTCGGCGCGGCGGCGCTTGGGGATATCGGCAAGCTTTTTCCCGATACCGACGAACGCTTCAAGGGCGCGGACAGCTTACTGCTCTTAAAGGAAGTCTGCGTTGTGCTCGGCGCAAAGGGCTATAAGATTGTGAATATCGACTCAATCGTAATCGCCCAAAAACCAAAGCTTGCGCCGTACATCGAGCAAATGCGCAAAAATATCGCGGATGCGTGCAAAATCGACATTTCTCAGGTCAGCGTTAAGGCGACAACCGAGGAAAAACTCGGTTTCACCGGCAGGCTTGAGGGAATTTCCTCGCACGCGGTTTGCTTAATTGAATAGTATAATTATAACGCCTCGTTCATAATATTGAGCGAGGTGTTTTGTTATGTTAAATAAATTCTGTCTTATTTTATCAATATCAATTATCTTTTGCTCGATAATCCCTGCTTTTGCCGCCGAAGAAGCCAAATTGATAACCGCTCCTGCAGGCGTGCTTATGGAAGCACAGACAGGTAAAATTCTTTATGAGAATAATCCGCACGAGCAAAGACCGTGCGCGTCCGTCACAAAGGTAATGACGTTATTGCTCGTGTTTGAAGCGATAGACAGCGGAAAGCTCAGCCTTGACACCACAATAACAGCGTCCGAGCACGCCGCCTCGATGGGCGGAAGCGACATTTGGCTTGAACCCGGCGAGACGATGAGCGCCGACGATATGATTAAAGCCACGGTCGTAGCTTCGGCTAACGACGCGGCTGTCGCCCTTGCCGAACAGGTCAGCGGCAGCGAGGAGAGTTTTGTTGAGCAGATGAACAACCGCGCAAAGGAGCTCGGAATGAAGGACACCGTGTTCAAAAACTGCAACGGACTTGACGAGGACGGACACATAACCTCAGCCTATGACGTCGCAGTTATGTCGCGCGAGCTTATAAAGCACGAAAAGATTTTTGACTATACTTCAGTCTGGATTGACTATCTCCGCGGCGGTAAAACCCAGCTTGTAAATACCAATAAGCTGCTAAAAACCTACAAGGGCATAACCGGCTTAAAAACAGGCACGACCGACGACGCAGGATGTTGTATCTCAGCCACCGCAACGCGCGACGGTATGAGCCTTATCGGCGTGGTATTGGGCTGCGATAACGGCAAGCAGCGCTTTGCCGACGCCGCCGCTCTGCTCGACTACGGCTTTGCCAATTATTCTGTAAAAGAATTATCAATCCCTGAGGATATGCCTGTCAATATCGGCGTTGACAATGGTATGGAAAGCTCAGTCGGAATAAAATGTGACGTAAACTCAGGCTTTGTTACCGGAAAGGCGAGCGCCGACGAGATCACAAGCACGCTCGATTTACCCGAAAGCCTTGAAGCGCCCGTAGAGGAAGGGCAGATAATCGGCAAATTAAGCTTTGAAGCAAACGGCGAAAAGCGTGATTTTCAGATAACCGCGGCAGGAAATGTAGAGCCGATTACCTTTGGGGGTGTGTTCAAAACCGCTCTTAATTCTTTACTCGCATTATAAACCAAACGTATTTAAAAATATGCCGTAAATGCCTTGAAATTATCCTCGCTCTATAGTATAATATAACCAATATTAAATAATGGAGGATTAGCATATGGCAACAAAGCTAAATGATAAATATCTGAAGGATTTTATCGCTGAACATGAGTATGAGGGCGTGGCTGCCGAGGTAAAGGCGGCTCACAAGCTTTTGCACGACGGCACAGGTATGGGCAACGATTTCATCGGCTGGCTCAACCTTCCCACAGATTACGATAAGGACGAGTTTGCACGCATCAAGGCGGCTGCCGAGAAGATTAAAAAGGATACCGACGTATTTGTAGTTATCGGTATCGGCGGTTCTTACCTCGGCGCACGCGCTGCAATCGAGTTCCTCACATCACAGAACTACAACCTTACCTGCAAGGACACTCCGCAGATTTTCTTTACAGGTAATTCAATCAGCTCATCGGCACTTGCCGAGGTTATGGAGTTGTGCGAGGGCAAGGACGTATCAATCAATATGATTTCCAAGTCCGGCACAACCACCGAGCCCGCGATCGCGTTCCGTGTATTCCGCGAAATGCTCGAGAAAAAGTACGGCAAGGAAGGCGCTCGCGAGCGTATCTACTGCACAACCGACAAGGCGAGAGGAACTCTTAAGGCTCTTGCCGACAAGGAAGGCTACGAGACCTTCGTAGTACCCGACGACGTCGGCGGACGTTTTTCGGTTCTCACAGCCGTAGGACTTCTTCCCATCGCAGTTTCGGGCGCAGATATCGACGCTCTAATGCAGGGCGCACAGACCGCTCAGGCTGAGCTTAACAACGACGACTTGATGACAAACGACTGCTACAAGTACGCCGCGATCCGCAACATCCTTTACCGCAAGGGTAAGACAACCGAGATTATGGTTGCCTACGAGCCTGCGTACACAATGATGGCGGAGTGGTTCAAGCAGCTTTACGGCGAGAGCGAGGGCAAGGATAACAAGGGCATTTATCCCTCAAGTGTTATCTTCTCAACCGACCTTCACTCACTCGGTCAGTACATTCAGGACGGCAGACGCACAATGTTTGAGACTGTTGTTCTTTTTGATAAAGTTAAAAAAGAGGTTACCCTCGGCACAGATCCTACCAACGTAGACGGTCTCAACTTCCTTTCGGGCAAAACAATGGGATTTGTCAACCAAAAGGCGTTTGAGGGCACAGTGCTTGCCCACAACGACGGCGGCGTTCCCAACGTTGTAATCAACGTTCCCGAAATGAACGAGACAGAGCTCGGATATCTTATCTATTTCTTCGAGAAGGCTTGCGCAATCTCAGGCTATATGCTCGGCGTTAATCCGTTTAATCAGCCCGGCGTAGAAAGCTACAAGAAGAATATGTTTGCTCTGCTCGGCAAGCCCGGCTATGAGGATCAAAAGGCTGAGCTCGAGGCAAGATTGGGCTAACTTCTAACGTTAAAAATTTTTGGAGGTACTAATTATGGTTACTTTACTTATCGGCAAAAAAGGCGCCGGCAAAACAAAAAAGCTTATCGCACTGGCTAACGAGGCTGTAGCGGCTTCTTCGGGCAACGTTGTTGTTATCGAAAAAGGCGCAAAGCTCACCTACGACGTTACACATAAGGCAAGACTTATCGACACAGAGCAGTACAACATTTCAGGCTATGATATGCTCTACGGCTTCATCAGCGGTATTTGCGCAGGCAACTACGACGTTACCGACATTCTTGTTGATTCAACCTTCAAGATCGCTCCCGAGGCTATCAGCGGACTTGAAAGCTTTACAAAGAAGCTTCAGGATCTTTCCGAGACAACCTCAACAAACATCGTTGTGCTCGTATCAGCAGACGAGGCTGACATTCCCGAGTCAATCAACGCAGTTTGCCAGACAGTTTAATTATTAGTAATATAATCAATTCAGTCTCCTCCGTCGCTTGTACGGGGGAGACTTTATTTTCTATATTACATACATTCAATTCACACCGTAGGGGCGGACCCATGTGTCCGCCCGGGAAACGTGAACCGTGTTAATCGTAAAATCCGTTTTAACCGCGATAAACGGACGTTTAATTCAACACACAAAAATCATAATTAATCAAATGTTGTGCTCCTGTCCTGCGGGCGGACACATGGGTGATTCCCCTGTTAGGGGAAATGTCACGAAGTGACAAAAGGGTTGCCGTTTTCGCCAGAAAAAGGTGGCACGGCATTTATGCCGTGACGGAGGGGGCAGACGTTTTAAATAGCGCCAACATTTCAGTGAAAGACAAACATTCAATTCACACCGTAGGGGCGGACCCATGTGTCCGCCCGGGAAACGTGAACCGTGTTAATCGTAAAATCCGTTTTAACCGCGATAAACGGACGTTTAATTCAACACACAAAAATCATAATTAATCAAATGTTGTGCTCCTGTCCTGCGGGCGGACACATGGGTGATTCCCCTGTTAGGGGAAATGTCGCAAAGCGACAAAAGGGTTGCCGTTGTGCTAAGAACGCCCCTACAATGAAAAAGCTCATATAGGTTACATTTCAATTACAAGTTAATTCCTTAAAAGAATAATATCTCAATCCTACAGTTTTTATCTTAAATTTCGGCTTATTTTCTGCAATTTTTTAGTTGACAAAGCCCCAATCCTTTTGTATAATAATAAACAGCGTTTTAATATGCGTTTATGCGGTCTAAGAGGTGTAGAATGCTTTTTGATTTAAAATCAGTCTTTCTTAATGATGGCGAAACCAAGCAGCTCGACTATGAGCTTGACATCTCTGATATTTCCGTTGACGGAGCTTTTCCATTCACTTCTCCGGTGCGGATAACCGCCAAGGCTCACAACCGCGCAAGCCTTGTTACATTGTCGCTTAATTGTGTTTATAACTTTGAGCGCTTCTGCGACCGTTGCGGCGAGCAGATTACCGGCGAGCAGAGCAAAACCTTTGAGCACAGGCTTGTTCAAACTTTGGTTGACGAGACCAACGACGACTATATTGAAACACCCGATTTTACTCTCGAGCTTGACGAAGTTGTAATTTCGGACATCATCCTGAACTACCCTCAAAAGTTTTTATGCAAAGAGGATTGCAAAGGAGTATGTCAGCACTGCGGTAAAAATCTTAACGAAGGCGGCTGCGGCTGCGATAAAAAATCAATCGACCCGAGACTTGAGATACTAAAACAGCTTATGGAAGAATAAAGATATAAGGAGGTCTATGTAAAATGGCAGTACCTACAAGAAAAACATCACACGCAAGAAAGAGCTCAAGACGTTCAACAGTTTGGAAGCTCGACGCGCCCACACTTACAACTTGTCCCAACTGCGGCGAGCTTACAGCAGCGCACAAGGCTTGCACAAACTGCGGTATGTATAAGGGCAGACAAGTAGTCGAAATCGAAAAGAAGGAAGCTTAATTTCTTAAGACGATCAAACGGGCGACAGATTTTCTGTTGCCCTTTTAATCTTTATGATAGAGTTTAGAGAATAGAGTTTTGAGTTTAATTTTTCAATATAAATGAAGGGAAAAACGATACGCAACACTTTAAATCGGAGCGAAGCGACCATTATCTAAACTCTAAACACTAAACTCTTAACTCTAAAATGGAGTAAAACTATGAACAAACCCGTAATTGCTATTGTGGGCAGACCGAACGTCGGCAAGTCCACACTATTTAACAAGTTAATCGGCAAGCGAGTGTCGATCGTAGACGACACGCCCGGCGTTACGCGCGACAGAATTTACGGCGAAACCGAGTGGTGCGGCAAAAAGGCGATGGTCGTTGACACAGGCGGTATCGAGCCTAAAAGCGACGACGTTATTTTATCTCAAATGCGCCGTCAGGCTCAGCTCGCCATCGACACCGCAAGCGTTATTATTCTCGTAACCGACCTCAAAAGCGGACTTGTGGCAACAGATATGGACGTTGCGCAAATGCTTCAAAAGTCCGGCAAGCCGATAGTCCTCTGCGTTAACAAGTGCGACACCGTAGGCGAGCCGTCAATGGACTTTTACGAGTTCTATAACCTCGGTCTCGGCGAACCTTATCAGGTTTCGGCTGTTCACGGCCACGGCACAGGCGATATGCTCGACAAGGTGTTTGAGTACCTTGATTATGATAAGGCCGACGACGAGGATGAAAGCGTTATTAACGTAGCCGTAATCGGCAAGCCGAACGCAGGCAAGTCCTCGCTTATCAATAAAATAACCGATTCCGAGCGCTGTATTGTGTCGGATATCGCAGGTACAACGCGCGACACAATCGACACACTGATTGAAAACAGCTACGGCAAATTCAACTTTACCGATACCGCAGGTCTCAGGCGCAAAAGCAAGGTTTACGACGATATCGAAAAGTACAGTATTCTCCGCGCGAAAATGGCGATTGAACGCGCCGACGTCTGCGTAATAATGATTGACGCAACCGAGGGCATTACCGAGCAGGACACCAAGGTTGCAGGACTTGCGCACGAGGCAGGCAGAGCCTGTATTTTGGCGGTAAATAAGTGGGACGCTGTTGAAAAGAACGACAAAACAATGCGCGAGTTCCAAAAAAAGCTCGACGCTGACTTTGCTTTTATGTCCTACGCTCCGCAGGTGTTTATCTCGGCAAAGACAGGGCAGAGGCTCGACCGCCTTTTTGAGTCAATCGTCGCGGTCAACGAAAACGCAAGCCTGCGCATTAAGACAGGTATGCTCAACGAGCTTTTGGCACAGGCGACAACACGTGTTCAGCCGCCGTCGGATAAGGGCAGAAGATTAAAGATTTTCTATATGACGCAAACAGGTGTAAAACCGCCGACATTCGTGTTCTTCTGCAACGACGCAGAGCTGTTCCACTTTTCATACCAGCGCTACCTCGAAAACCGAATCCGCGAGGCGTTCTGCTTTGACGGCACTCCAATCCGCATTGTAATCCGTGAAAGGGGAGATAAGTAATGAATTCTTTACCTTTTTTCAATCTGGCAAACTACTGGTGGTGCTACCTGCTCACAGCGGTAATCGCCTATCTTTTGGGAAGCATTAATCCTGCTGTCATCATCACAAAAATCTGGACAAAGGGCAAGCTCGATATCCGCACCGTAGGAAGCGGCAACGCAGGCTTTACAAACGTTCTGCGCACGGTCGGCAAGGTTCCGGCTGTTATCACACTTATCTGCGACGCCCTCAAATGCGTTGCGGCGGTGCTTTTCGGCGGACTGATTTTTACATACGTCGCAAATGACGTGTCCGCAATTTGCTCCGACAACTCGGTTGAGATTATAAATATAGGAAAGTATCTCGCAGGAATTTTCTGCATTGTCGGCCACTCCTTTCCGCTTTATTTCCACTTCAAGGGCGGCAAGGGCGTTGTGTCTGCCGCGGCTCTTATGCTCACCGAGGACTGGAGAGTATTTTTAATGATACTCGCAACCTTCCTGATTATTTTTATTATCTCAAAAATAATCTCGCTCGGCAGCATAATAAGCGCTCTTATGTACGGTCCTTACACGTTTATTATGACGTTCTTTTTCGATTACAACGGCTCAAACCTGTGGTATGTTATCTTCTCCACAGCCGCCGCTTTGATTATCGGAATTTTCGTCACAATCAAGCACAAGGACAACATAAAGCGCCTTCTCCGCGGAGAGGAAAAGAAAATCACCGCAAAAAAATAAAAATCATATAAAACAGTCTAAAGGCTCCCCTGATGTGCGACAGCACCTTAGGGGAGCTGTCGATTTATCGACTGAAGGGTTGGCGCATGAATTGGCACCGGTTTTAAAATTGCGCCTATACTTGATTTTTATAAAAAATAGTAGTACAATAGCTTTGGATATTTTATAGGCAACACCGCACAATTTACGGCGCACGCCTTGCTTGATTATTGTTCCGTCATGTTGCCCAAAAAAGTCTCGGCAAGGCGTCAGCCTTACCTCGATTTTTTGTCCAACCTGACGAAAAATCTTACTTCGCAATCCGCACACCTAAATTATTCGGTATTGCCTATAAACAAAACAAGGAGAGTATTCTATGAGCGACTGCATTTTCTGCAAAATCGTTGACGGCAGTATTCCGTCAAAAAAAGTTTATGAGGATGACCAAATCCTCGCGTTTTACGACCTTGAACCGCAAGCTCCCGTGCACGTGCTTGTGATTCCGAAAATCCACATCTGCTGCGCCGACGCCGTTACCGAGGAAAACGCCGGTGTTATCGCGCATATCTTCACAAAAATCCCCGAGATTACAAAATCACTCGGACTTGAAAAAGGATACAGAATCGTCAATAACTGCGGAGAACACGGCTGTCAGAGCGTTAAGCATATGCATTTCCATATCCTCGGCGGAACACAGCTCGGCGGAAGAATGACGTAAAGGAGTAGAACAATGAGCCAAGAGTTAAAAAAGCAGTACGAAACATATAAAATCACAATCGCAGGCATCGAGCGCGATTTGGTGAAATTCCCTGTTGACGAGAAAACCGACATCGCCGCGTTTATTATGTTCGGTGACGTTGAGGTTACCGAAAAGGCGGCGGCAGAGCTCCTTAAAATCTGCCCCGAGCACGACGTTGTAGTCTCCGCCGAGGCAAAGGGTATTCCGCTTTGCTACGAGATGGCGCGTCAGGGCTGCCGTCAGTACGTTATCGCCCGTAAGAGCATTAAGGTATATATGCGCAACTGCGCTCAGGTTACCGTTAAGTCAATCACTACTGCTAAGGTTCAGACGCTTTATCTCGGTGAGGACGATGTTGAGTTCCTCAAGGGTAAAAGAGTTCTTATTGTTGACGACGTAATCTCGACCGGCGAAAGCCTCAGAGCATTAGAGGAGCTTATGAAGGAGTGCGAAGCCGAAGTAGTAGGCAAGGCTGCGGTTCTCGCTGAGGGCGCGGCAAAGAATAGGGACGATATTATCTACCTCGAGCCCTTGCCGGTTTTTGTTAAAGAATAATTATTGTAGGGGCGTAAATTCGCCCCTATATTTATAAAGGTATCAATATGTCAAAGTTATCCGAATCAGATTTAAAAAAGCAAATTAAAGATAAAAGCTTTTCCCCGATTTACGTAATCTACGGCACCGAGCAGATGTATGTTAAAAACTACACCAAAATGCTCGTTGAAGCTGTCGCGGGTAAGCACCCCAACGACTTCAATTTCCACACCTTTAAGGGAGAAATCAACCTCGACGAGCTCGGCGCGGCGGTTCAGGTTGCGCCGTTTATTAGCGAGTACAACTGCGTGCTGATTGAGGACGCTTTTTTTGATTTGATGAGTGAAGCCGAATTAAAAAGATTAAAGGAGATTTGCGCGATCCGCTGTGAGGGCAACGTTGTGATAATCTCTATGCCGTCAAATATGCCTGCTAAGCGCAAATCCGCCTTTGATTCTATCGTAAAAACGGCGGATAAAAGCGGCTCTGTCTGTGTATTTGACAAACAGCCGAATAACGTTATCGAGCGTTATATCGCAAAGTGGGCAAACGCAAACGGCAAGATGATATCGCGCGTAAACGCCGCAAAGCTGATTACATATGTCGGTGACGATTTGACAGCGCTCAAAAACGAGGTCGATAAAATTTCATCCTACGCTCAGGGCGGGGAAATTACTCTCGAAGATATTGATAAGCTTGCAACCGTTAATGTAGAGAGCAGGATTTTCGATTTGTCCGACGCGGTTATCAACGGCAACGGCGACCGCGCATACAAGGTGCTCGACACGCTTTTTTATCAAAAGGAAGAGCCGATTGTTATGCTCTACACCTTGTCCAACGCCTATATCGACGCATACCGTATGCGCGTTGCTAACGAGTGCGGAGTGAGTAAAAACGACGTCGTCAAGGACTTTGACTACAAGCGCAGAGCCTTTGCTCTTGACCGCGCCGCGCGCGCGACTTCAAGGGTGAGCACCGACGCGCTCAGAAAAAGCATTGATATCCTCACCGAGGCGGATTTGAATTTTAAGTCCGTCAGGATAAATCCGCGCTTGTATATGGAACAGTTGATCGCTCAGCTTTTGATTACAGCGCAGGAGGGCAGGCGGTGATTAAGCTTAAACAAGCCGTAATTGTCGAGGGCAGGTACGATAAAATCAAGCTGAAAAATATTATCGACGCGCCGATAATCGAAACAAACGGCTTTCGGATTTTTAACGACAAACAGCGCCAAAGCCTTATCCGCCAAATTGCCGATAAGCGCGGAATACTTATTATGACCGACAGCGACGGCGCAGGCTTTGTAATCAGAAACTTCCTCAAAGGCACTGTCGATAAAAGCAAGATTAAAAACTGCTATATTCCTCAGCTTTCGGGCAAGGAAAAGCGCAAGGTGCGCGGTAGCGCGGAGGGCTTTTTAGGCGTTGAGGGCGTGCCCGATGAAGTGATAATCGAGGCTGTCCGCAAAAGCGGTGCGGAGATTATCGGTGAGGAAACGGTAAAGCGCAAGGAAATCACCAAGGCTGATTTATATTCCCTCGGTCTGACCGGAACGGAAAACTCCGCCCAAAAGCGCAAACAACTCCTTGATAAGCTGAATTTGCCCGGTTATCTCTCAACAAACGCAATGCTCACTGCGCTCAATTGCCTTTATTCTTTAGAAGAATTAAAGAAGATTATAGATTAGAACTGCTCTCAAACCTCTTTCTCAGGGTTTTGAGGGCTTTTGTTTCTATACGGCTGACGTATGAGCGCGAGATATCAAGCATTTTCGCAATCTCCTTCTGCGTCATAGGCTTTTTGCCGTTAAGACCGTACCGCAGGATAATCACGGTCTTTTCACGGCTGTTTAATTCCTCGGTGATATACTGACCGAGCTTTTTACTGTTCAGCTTCATATCGAGCTCGTCAAGGATATTGTCGTCAACCTTCATAATGTCCATCAGCGTCAGCGGATTACCGTCCTTGTCGGTGTCGATGGTCTCGTTGAGCGACACATCACGTTCTGTCTTTTTCACCGCGCGAAGGTGCATTAAAATCTCATTTTCAATACACCTGCTCGCGTACGAGCTCAGGCGGATTTTTTTGTCGGGCTTAAAGGTGTTAATTGCCTTAATCAGCCCGATTGTGCCGATTGACACAAGGTCGTCCTGCTCGCACTTTGTACCGTAATATTTCTTTATGATGTGGGCGACAAGGCGCAAATTATGCTCAACCAGCTTGTTCCTCGCCTCGTTATCGCCCTCTTTGAGCCGTTCAAGGTAATATTCCTCTTCCTTCTTGCTCAGTGGTTTAGGGAATGAACCGCCCGAACAAACGTGAAGAATATAAAAGCATACATATTGACCGAGCAAAGCGATAAAATCTAACACATAACCACCTCAACAAAATGTATTCAAACCACTTGATAATAATTCATTAATAAACTATAATGTAAGTATAAAATGGATTGGAGAATGGTTATGAAAAAGCTGATTTCATGGAACGTAAACGGTCTGAGAGCCTGCGTAAACAAGGGCTTTCTCGACTTTTTTAAGGATATCGACGCGGATGTTTTCTGCGTTCAGGAGACTAAATTGCAGGAAGGTCAAATTGACCTCGATTTGGAAAATTATCATCAGTACTGGAACTACGCCGATAAAAAGGGCTATTCGGGCACAGCGATGTTCACCAAGGAAGAACCGCTCAGCGTAAAATACGGCATCGGAATTGACGAGCACGACCACGAGGGCAGGGTTATCACCGCGGAATTCGATACATATTACGTTGTCACCTGCTACACTCCGAACTCGCAAAACGAGCTTAAAAGGCTCGACTACAGAATGAAGTGGGAGGACGACTTTTTAAGCTACCTCAAAGAGCTTGAAAAGACAAAGCCCGTTATTCTTTGCGGAGATTTAAACGTCGCCCATACGGAAATCGACCTTAAAAACCCAAAGACAAACCGCAAAAACGCAGGCTTTACCGATGAGGAAAGGGAGAAGATGACCGTGCTACTCAGCAACGGCTTCACAGACACCTTCCGTCATTTTTACCCCGATAAAGAGGGGATTTATTCGTGGTGGTCGTACCGCTTCAAGGCTCGCGAAAAGAACGCAGGCTGGCGTATTGACTACTTCATAACCTCAAAAGCGCTTGATAACAGGTTGAAAGGCGCTGATATCCACACCGATATTTTCGGCTCAGACCACTGCCCTGTAGAGCTTACAATAGAATAAAAAAATATACGTCCAAAGCATTACGCCTTGGACGTTGTTTTTAATTTGATTTAACTTTTTCAGTCGGGACAAATTCATTATCAATGTCGTTTTCATCCTCGGGAGGATTGAGCGATTTTTTATACTCCTCGTCCTTATCCTTGCCCTTTGTTAGGAACGAGAAGGGGAAGGTAATCAAAATCGCGCCGTAGTAGGTGATAAAACGCCATAAAAGAATTGCAGGTTTAATCTTTCTGATACCGCCGATAACAAAGTAACTGCCGAAATACATTGTAAACGCAAGCTCCGCACCGCCCGAAGCACCGGGGAGAGGAACAAGGTTAGAGGTAAACAGCACAAAGCTCTGAATACAAACAAAGTCAAACGGATTGCCGACAGGCTGACCGTGAGCGGCTGCGATTTTCGGAAGTCCGAACGAAAGATATATAAAGTACGGAACGACCAAAATCAGCATTACCTGCGCAAATACAAGCGCGAAGATAAGCGCCAAACGCTTTTTGTTTTGCATAAGCCTCTTGTTTGACTTTAGAAAGTTGTCAAATTCCCTTGCAACCCTGCGGATTTTTTCGGTCGGCTTTTTAACAAACTTCAGCATTTTCATAATCTTGTAAATCAGCGCAAGCAGCTTGTGCGTAATCTTCTTTGAGAAGGAAACAATCAGGAAAAGCGCCGTAATGCCGAGCTGGGTTAAAAATCCGAGTACAATAAACGCCGACGACCAAAAGTTTGTGAACGCCTCGCTGAAATAATCAAACTTGACAATTACCGCAAATATACTGAATACCGTGGTAACAAGCTGATAGACGATAAACTTCTGCGTCATACACGACGAGCCGAAGCCTACGCTTACCTTCATTTTAGCCATCAAATAAAGCTGCATGGGCTGTCCGCCTGTGTTCGACGGAGTAACCGCGCCGAAGAAAACGCCTACGCAAGCAACCTTAACCGCGTCAATAAACCTGAACTCAGGATAATTCGACCTGATATAAATCAGTGTAACAATCGCGTCTACCAAAATATTCGAGTAAAAAGCGATTATTCCTGCGATAATCCACCACCAGTTTATGCCGTCAGGAGATTTCAGCAGGTCAATCATTCCGTCCTCGGACACAAAAAAGTAGATTATAAAATAAAGCGAAAGACCGATAACTAAAATATTAAATATCAGCTTTCCGTTAATTTTGAATTTTCTCTTTTTTTCCATTATAATCTCCGAATAGTTTTTATTCAACATTAATGATACATTTATTATCTCAAAATTGCAACAACAAACTTGTAACATTTTGGCAGTAAACAGCAAATTATATATAGTTTACAAAAACAGCTTGTAAATTTTGTGTATCTGTGTTAAAATATTATTAGAAATAATAACCAATTCAAACGTGGTGTTAGTTATGAGATTTTTTGATATCGTGAATATTTACGGCTTGATCATAGCGGTAATTATCGTCGCTCCGCATATTATTTACGTAAAAACGCATACAATTGACAGGAACAAATTTTCAAACAGAGCTATGGTTTATATCGACCGAACAGGCAGGTTTTTCAGCCTGTTTTTAATGGCGTTTAATCTCGGCGTTTTGGAGCAGGGCTTTACCGAGCCGAAGGAGCTTATGCGAAACTTTTGGATGATAACTGTTTTCGCCCTGACGCTGATTTACATTCTTCTCTGGCTTGTGTTCTTCAAAACCGAAAACAAGGGAGTAGCCCTGGCGACTATTTTGATTTCGGCATTTATATTTATTTTCAGCGGAATTTTGCAGGTTAAAACTTTGCTGATGACCGCAGGTATTGTATACTTAATCGGCGAGCTCTATATTTTTTCGCAGTATTTCAAAGACAAATGAGGTAACTAATGAACGTTTTAATGCTGTTAAAACCCAAAAAAACGGTTCAATTCGTTTACGATTACAATACGCTCCGCCAAGGGCTTGAACGTATGAGGGCTCACAGCTACACGGCACTGCCTGTAATAACCTCAGACGGAAAGTACGCAGGTACGGTGAGCGAGGGAGACTTCCTATATTATATCCTCGACCGTCACGAGGGCGGTATGCGCTCGCAGGAAAAGCACAACATCCGAGATATTCTCCGTACCGGCTTCAACCCTGCGGTAAAAATCGACGTCACTATGGATGAGCTTTTGGACAGGGCTCAAAACCAGAACTTTGTGCCTGTCACCGACGACTTGGGTACGTTTATCGGTATTGTAACCCGTCAAGACATAATAAAGGCAATGCTACACCATTCAGGTGCACGCCTTGCTTGAATATTATTCCGCCAGACTGCCCAAAAAATCTCGGCAAGGCGTCAGCCTTACCTCAATTTATTTGAGCACTCTGACGAAAAATCTTACAGCGCAATCCGCACACCCGAATGGTGTAGTATTGCCTTAAACATTTTGTAGAAGATTATAAAAAACAGGGACGGCAATAACCGTCCCTGAATTTGCGTTTAGATTAAATTATTTGTTTCTTTCAACAAATTCTCTCATTGCGTCGGGAGAAGCGAAACCTACGTTTCTGTCGGCAACCTCGCCGTTCTTAAAAATGCAGACATTCGGGATTGAGAAAACCTCAAACTGCTCTGCGAGCTCCTGGTTCTCGTCAATGTTAACCTTAATAAACTCAAAGTCGTCAAACTCGCCTTCGAGCTCATCGAGGACAGGGGAGAGCATTTTGCAAGGTCCGCACCAGTCCGCGTAAAAGTCTACAACTACGGGGTGCTCTGCTTTAAGAACTCTTTGCTCAAATTCTTCCTGATATATTTTTTCCATAGTAACACTCCTTCTATAACTTTATTATTCATATAATACTTTATATTATACGAATTATTATTCCGATAAAGAAATATTACTCTTTAGTTTTTCAAAATATTCAGGATATTTTCTTTTCAGGCTCATCGGCTTGAAATTACTATTTACAAAGCAGTGCTCGGTGTGACCGACAGAGGCGGTAACCTTGCTGTCCTTAAACCTTGCGGTGTAGTCAAAGCCCATAACCGCTCCGGTAAATTTTACAAGCTTAACCTCAATCTCAACCTCGTCATCGAACCTAATCGGTGAGTGGTACTTGGCGTAAGCGTCAACGTTCGGAATAATAATTCCCTTTTCTTCCATCTCGGCAACGTCACAGCCGATGTTCTTCATAAAGAAAATCCGCGCTTCCTCAAAGTACCTGATGTGGTTTGAGTGATGAACAATCCCCATTTTGTCTGTTTCGTAGTAGTTCGCCCTGCGAAAATATATATTTTTCTCCATATTATTTCCTTAACAGCAAGCCGTTCTGCAAGTCCTCTTTGGCTTGTTTTTTAATTTTAAAGTGTTGTTTTTTGCCTGTCGCAGTGGTCGGAAGCTCCTTAACAAAGCGGTAGTACCTCGGAACTTGATATTTTGACAGATTTTCTGAGCTGTTGCAGAATTCAATCAGCTCAGCTACAGTCAGACTTTCGTCCTCTTTAATAACATAAGCCGCAAGCGTTTCGCCTCTGGTGCTGTCGGGCACGCCTGTGACAATGCACTCGGCAACCTTGGGATTTGTGTTGATAACTTCCTCTATACGGGCGGGGTAGATGTTCTCGCCCTTGCTGATGATCATATCGTCTTTTCTGCCTGCGATTGTGATAAACTGCTTTTTATCCCAGGTCGCAATGTCGCCTGTGTACATCCAGCCCTTGTAGAACTTTTCCTTAGTAGCCTGCTCATTGCCTGCGTAGCAGTAGGTTGACTTGCCCGGGCACATAATGATTACTTCGCCTTCCTCAACATTGTCCTGAGCAACAAGGTCGTCTGGCTCGGCTTTTCTGTCCTCGTAAATCTTGACAACCCTCACGTCGTCATCGGTGCAGGAACGTCCTGCGGTACCCGACATCTCGGGCAAATCAAACGGACGCAAAAACGTATTCCAAAAGCTCTCGGTAGTTCCGTAGCCGTTAAAGATGTTCGGCGTAAGAACCTTCTGAAAGCGCATACAAGCCTCTTTTTCAAGCGGACTGCCCATAGTAATAATGCCCTTAAGGGTAGAGATATTCTTCGGCTTTTTCTCCTGACGTGAAACAAGCAGAGTGAGGATAGACGGCACGCCCGTGATGAACGAAATTCCGAAGCGCTCAACATATTCAAGCGTAACCTTTGGGTTAAAGGTTCTCATAATAACCAAAGCTCCGCCGATGTAAAGGGTGGGAGTGGGACCGCCCGAGTGCAGACCTCCGCGGTGGAACCAAGGAGTCATATTCATAGTAATGTCGGTTGGGTTCAGCGGAAAATGCATAATAACATCGTGCGCAGAGAGCACCTCGTTTATATTGTTGAGCGGTACGCCCTTGGGAGTTCCTGTGGTACCCGAGGTCTGAAGCCTTGCAACCTCGTCATAAATATGCGGTTCAAAGTCAACAGGCGGGTCAAGCTCGCTCTGATTTTTAACATATTCATCGTAAAGGATATGTCCTTCGGGCACTGTAAATTCTTTTTTAGAATTATTAACGGCAATTACAATCTCGGGCTTGTGGCTGCAAAGCTCTATCGCCTTAACAGCGGTGTTGACAACCTCGGAGTCATAAATATAAACCTTCGGCTTGTTGTGCGCCATAATCTCGGCGGTCTCGCCGGGAGAAAGGTTGAAGTTTACGGGGTTAAATATCGCGCCTACCTTTTGAGCGCCGATGTATCCGAACAAAAACTGCGGACAGTTAAAAAGCTGAACCATCACAATATCGCTCTTTTTAACGCCGTCGTTCTTCAAGGCGTTCGCAAGGCGGTTGCAGTCCGTATTGAACTCGGTATAGCTCCACTGCTTTTTAGCCGCAGGGTCAATAACCGCGGTTCTGTGACCGAAACGGCGCACATTGCGCATAAAGCCGTTAAGGTATGTAAATTCGCTTTCAAAGGTTTCTCTGAACATTGTGCTGTCATAAGTTGAAGTCATAGCAGCCTCCTGAAAAATTTAAAATTATTTATATCTGCCAACAATAATGCTGGAGTTTTGACCACCGAAGCCGAACGCGTTTGACATAGCGTAATCAATTTCGGCAGTTTTGGCGGTGTTTGGAACAAAGTCAATGCCCTCGCACTCGGGGTCAACCTCGTTAAGGTTAATGGTCGGGGGAATAGTGCCTGTTTCAATCGCCTTTAGGCAGGTGATAATCTCGGTAATTCCGCCTGCGCCCATCATATGACCTGTAGCGCCCTTGGTAGAGCTTACAAACGGAAGCTTGCCCTCAAACAAGGTCTTGATTGAGTTTGTCTCAACCGCGTCACCCTTGTGGGTAGCAGTGCCGTGAGCGTTGATATAGCCGATGTCCTCTGGCTTTAACTGAGCGTCGGCAAGCGCAAGCTTCATACAAGCGATAGCGCCTCTGCCCTCGGGATGGGGAGCGGTAACGTGATGAGCGTCACAGGTGTTTCCGCAGCCCATAAGCTCGCCGTAAATCTTAGCACCTCTTGCCTTTGCGTGCTCCTCGGTTTCAAGCACGAGCGCTCCGCCGCCCTCTCCGATAACAAAGCCGTCGCGCGTTACGTCAAACGGTCTGCTTGAGGTTTTGGGGTCGTCGTTTCTGCGTGAAAGCGCCTTGGCGTTGGCAAGTGAGTAAATTACCAGCGGACAAAGCACGCTCTCAGCGCCTACAGCAAGCATAACGTCAGCCTTGCCGCTCTGCATACACATAACGGCGGTGTTTACGGCGTCTCCGCCCGATGAACAGGCTGTGCTTACGGTAAAGCTCGGTCCCTGAATGTTGTAGTCAATCGCGATGTTAGCCGCCGCGATATTGCCCAAAATCTTGGGGATAAATCTCGGACCTACCTTTTTGTGAGAAGCCCCTGTCAGCGCTTCCTGAGTAAAGGCGGTTGTGGCAACACCGCTCATGGCAGTGCCCATAATAATGCCGGTTCTCTCGGGCTCAATCTCAATACCGCTCTGCTTGATCGCTTCCTCAGCGGCAATGTAAGCGAACTGCATAAAGGGGTCTGTCTTTCTTATTAAATCCTTCGCAAGGTAGTCCGAGGGGTTAAAGTTCTTGACCTCGCCTGCAATCTGAACCGCAAGCTCGGACGGGTCAAAGGTCTTGATTGTGTCAATGCCCGACTCGCCTGCGGTGATGTTTTTCCAATACTCGTCAACGCCGATACCTACGGGTGTAACGGCGCCCATACCCGTAATTACAATTCTTTTCATTTTGTGCACTCCTAAAAAATTTTAAATAGCTATTTACTTTTTGCATATTGTTATGCTATATTTAGATTATAACAAGAGTAACCACTTTTTTCAATATGCCCGATAATGCAAATATTAACTTTATTTGGCAGTTGATTTCACTTTCTGCATAACATAATTCGTGAGGTAATATTTATGGACATTAATCAGCTTAATTGCTTTATTTCGGTAGCGCAAACGCTCAACTTCTCTGAGGCGGCACGAAGGAACTACGTCTCGCAGTCAAGTGTCAGCCGCTACATAGGCGACCTCGAACAGGAGTTCGGAGTTCAGCTTTTTACGCGCTCGCACCGCGATGTAATCATCACCAACGAGGGCAAAATCCTCTTGCCCTACGCGCTTGAAATTGTAAATACCTTAAGCAAAGCAAAAACCGTCGTAAAGCAAATCCGCGACGGCTCAACAGGCAGGCTGACCGTAGGCTGTGACATAACCTCAATGAGCTTTCCGTCGAAGTGTCTCGAGGACTTCTCTGCAAAATACCCGGGAATAGAGGTGGAGCTAAAGCCCTTTGACGCCGCCGACCGCAGTCAGGCTATCACCGGCGGAGAATTTGATTTTTGCTTTATGCCGCGCGATATGGTGCCCGAAAACTCGGGAATTGAAACCCTGATTACCCACACCGAGCCGCTTGTGTTTGTCGCTTCAAAGCAGAATATGAAGGGGAAGAACAGCAAAATGAGCTTTTCCAAGCTGAGCAGCCGTCGGCTGTTAATCCTCTCGGAATCGGTAGCGCCGATTTTGTTTATGGAGATTATGGATTTGCTCCGTACCTTCCATATCTCGCCCGAAGCTCAAACGTCTTTTGATGATTTGTCGTCGCTGTATCTCGCGCTCTCGGCAGGAATGGGCGTAACAATCCTGCCCAAGTCGCTCGCAGGCTTTGCGTCCGAGGAACGCACGGTCTGCTGTCCGATAGAGGACGTTGATACGGCTATGTCGTACGTAATGGCGTGGTCAAAGTCAAACTCAAACCCCGTAGCGGAGCGCTTCATCGACACCGTGCAAAAATACGCCCTCGGGGACGATAATATTTATGGACTTTAATTAGAGTTAAGAGTTGAGAGTTTAGAGTTTAATTAATTTAGAGGAAACGTTTGATTACAGTTTAAAGGCTCCCCCGTCGCGTTAAGCTACGGGGGAGGGGCGGACCCGTGTGTCCGCCCGGGAAACGTGAACCGCATTAATTACACAATCCGATTTTATCGCGATAAACGAACGTTTAATTCAGCACACAAAAACACGTACGATATGTAATGTTTTGTTCCTGTACCGCGGGCGGACACACGGGTGATTCCCCTGTTAGGGGAAATGTCGCAAAGCGACAAAAGGTTTGCCGTTGTGCTAAGAACGCCCCTACAATTTTCACCATAAAATTCATTTTTATAGATACGCTGAGTTAAATGGAAACGATGGTGCAAACCCGCATAAACACTGGGTTTTTACATAAAGTTCATTTTAAGCCTTAAATGGATATGATGACGCGGATAATTAAATAAGCATATAATAATTTGAGATTTTTTCTTTCAGCGTACATAAAGTTCATTTAAGAATTACATTTGGATATGATGTAGAAACCGCATAAACACCGGCTTTTTACCATCGTGTTCATTTAAGAACCAAAGGTGGATATGATGTAAAAACCGCATAAACACTGGCTTTTTACCATCGTGTTCATTTAAGAAACGTGTCCCTCGGGAAATTCAAAATATTGAAATACTGAGAAAATATTATCTCAAATCCCGCTTGATTATTTCGAACATATGTGTTATAATATAACCACCATATCAAAGGCGGTGACAAGCGGTGAAAAAGCAGTATGCGGCAATAGACTTAAAATCCTTCTATGCTTCTGTAGAGTGCGTTGACCGCGGACTTAATCCGCTCGACACCTTCCTTGTTGTCGCGGACGAAAGCCGCACCGAAAAGACTATCTGCCTTGCGGTTTCGCCGCCGCTCAAGGACTACGGAATTCCCGGCAGGGCAAGGCTTTTTGAGGTGGTAGAGGGAGTAAAAAAGGCTAACGCCAAGCGCAAAAACAGGCTCAAAAACAAAAACTTTTGCGGTGCAAGCCACTTTGCCTACTACGTTGACCGCAATCCCGAGATGAAGATTGACTATATCGTTGCGCCGCCGCGAATGAAGCGTTATATGGAGATGAGCTCGCAGATTTACAAGATTTACCTTGAGTTTGTCGCTCCCGAGGACATTCACGTTTACTCGGTTGACGAGGTTTTTATCGACCTGACCGACTATCTCCGCGCAAACAAAATGACCGCCGCCCAAATGTGCGAAAAAATGGTGCGAACCGTCTTTGAGCGCACAGGCATAACCGCCACGGCAGGAATCGGCACAAATATGTACCTCGCCAAAATCGCGATGGACATTGAGGCAAAGCATATCAAGGCAGGTATGGACGACGTGCGTATTGCCGAGCTTGACGAGCAGAGCTACCGCCGCAACCTGTGGAACCACCGCCCGATTACCGACTTTTGGCGCATAGGCAGGGGATATTCCGAAAAACTCGCCCAAAACGGTATGTTCACTATGGGCGACGTCGCGCGGTGCTCGGTCTATAACGAGGACTTGCTCTACAAGCTTTTCGGTAAAAACGCCGAGCTTTTAATCGACCATGCATGGGGGGTAGAGCCCTGCACAATCGCTGATATAAAGTCCTACCGCCCCGACAACACCTCAATCAGCCGCGGTCAGGTGCTCTCTACGCCGTATGAGTACGACAAGGCGCTTTTGATTATCCGCGAAATGGCTGAGCTTTTGGCGCTCGACTTGGTTAAAAAGGGACTTTGCACCGACCAAATTGTGCTTACGGTCGGCTATGATATAAATAATATTTCTAATAAAGAAAAATTCCGAGGTAAAACCGAGATTGATTTTTACGGCAGAGTTGCCCCCAAACGCGCTCACGGCTCGCAGAATATCGGCACCTTCACCTCGTCGTCGGTGTTGGTAGTTAAGGCGGCTACAGAGCTTTTCGCACGGATTGTCGATAAAAAGCTGTCAGTCCGCAGAATGTACGTCGTCGCAAATCACACTCAGGACGAAAAGGAGTACAAGGCTAAGCCCAAGCAACTGAGCTTGTTTGCCGAGCCCGAACAGGAGACGGCAACCGATGAAAAGACTATCCAAAACACCGTGCTCGAGCTTCAGAGCAGGTTCGGCAAAAACGCAGTTATAAAGGGTATGAACCTCTTTGAAGGCGCGACGACCGTTGAGCGCAACAAGACGATAGGAGGTCACAGGGAGTGACGGACAGGTACAACGGCGAATATGACGACATTATTAATATGGAAAAGCCCGTGTCGGTCAAGCGCGTTAAAATGCCGATGATTGACCGTGCCGCTCAGTTCGCGCCGTTCGCGGCTCTTACCGGCTTTGACTCGCAAATCAGCGAGACGGCAAGGCTCACCGAGCAAAAGCCTGTTTTAAGCGATTATGAGCTTGAAGAACTCAACGAAAAAATCACCCATATCCTCGATAACATCAAGTCGCGCCCCGAGCTCGAGGTGATTTATTTTGTAAAGGACAGCAAAAAAAGCGGCGGAGCGATTGAGCATTACATCGGGAATTTAAGAAAATTTGACTTTTATAAACGGATTTTTATTTTTGAGGATTGCAAAAACATCCCTGCTGATGATATAATTGACATAAAATCGGAAATAATATAAACGATAAATTTTAACGGAGGTATTGTTATGGCAAACAAATATTCAGGTACACAGACAGAAAAGAACTTAATTGCGGCTTTCGCAGGCGAATCTCAGGCGCGCAACAAGTACACCTATTTCGCTTCAAAGGCTAAGAAGGAAGGCTACGAGCAGATTGCGGCACTGTTCTTAAAGACAGCGGATAACGAGAAGGAACACGCAAAAATCTGGTTCAAGGAGCTTGAAGGAATCGGCACAACCGCCGAAAACCTCGCCGCTGCCGCTGACGGAGAGAATTACGAGTGGACAGATATGTACGAGGGCTTCGCAAAGACAGCCGAGGAGGAGGGCTTTAACGAGCTTGCTCAAAAGTTCAGACTTGTAGCCGAGATCGAAAAGCACCACGAGGAACGCTACCGCGCTCTGCTCAATAACGTAGAAACCGCAAAGGTTTTCGAAAAGAGCGAGGTAAAGGTTTGGGAGTGCCGCAACTGCGGTCATATCGTAGTCGGCACAAAGGCTCCCGAGGTTTGTCCTGCCTGCGCTCATCCGCAGAGCTTCTTCGAGGTTCACGCCGAAAATTATTAATTTAATTTCAGATTAAAAGGGGCGGGTTTTTCCCGCCTCATTTATTTTATTAACACTGCAACAAATCACTTGCAAAATCTACCATATTGATATATAATGGTTGGAGATTACATCAAAGGACTGAAAAAATATGCTTGAATTAAAAAATATTACCTTTACGGTTGACGATAACGGCGAGCAAAAGACGATTATCAAGGATTTGAGCCTGACTATCGAAAACGGCAGGTTTGTCGTAATCACAGGCCCTAACGGAAGCGGAAAGTCAACTCTCGCGCGTATCATTATGGGAATTGAAAGCCCCACGTCCGGCAAAATCTACTTTGACGGCAAGGATATTACTGATTTAGGCATAACCGAGCGCGCAAGGCTGGGTATCAGCTTCGCGTTCCAGCAGCCCGTACGCTTTAAGGGAATTAAGGTTCACGATTTGCTCAGAATTTCCTCGGGCAAGGAACTGAGCGTTGCCGAGGCTTGCTCCTATCTTTCAGAGGTAGGTCTTTGCGCACGTGACTACGTTAACCGCGAGATCAACTCCTCGCTTTCGGGCGGAGAGCTAAAGCGTATTGAAATCGCCACTCTTTTAGCCAGAAGCACCAAGCTCAGCGTATTCGACGAGCCCGAGGCAGGAATTGACCTTTGGAGCTTCCAGAACCTTATCCGCATTTTTGAGAATATGCGCAGCGACATCAAGGACAGCTCAATCGTAATTATCTCCCACCAGGAGAGAATTTTAAGAATTGCCGACCAAATCGTTCTCCTAACAAACGGAGAAATCAAAAAGACAGGTACAGCCGACGACGTTCTGCCTGAGCTTATCGGCACAACCGCGGCGGTCAACGCCTGCGAAAAATTAAAGTAAGGGGGCAGGAGCGTGCTTAATTTAGACGAAATTCAAAAGAGCTTAATGGCGGAGGTTGCCGACATCACCGACGTTCCCGCCGGAGCGTATAACTTCAGAGTAAACAGCGAGCTTGCCGGCAGAAGCACTACCGACAACATAAATATCGTTACCAAAGAGGGTATGCCCGGCATTGATATTTTCATCAAGCCCAACACAAAAAACGAGAGCGTGCATATCCCCGTAGTAGTCAGCGAATCGGGAATTAAAGAGACGGTTTACAACGACTTTTTCATTGGTGATAATTGCGACGTTGTAATCGTAGCAGGCTGCGGAATTGACAACTGCGGCACTCACGACTCACAGCACGACGGTATTCACCGCTTTTACGTCGGCAAGAATTCAAAGATAAAATATGTAGAAAAGCACTACGGCTCGGGTAACGGCGAGGGTAAGCGAATCCTCAACCCCGTTACCGAGGTATATATGGAAGAAAACAGCGTGATGGAGATGGAGATGGAGCAGATCAAGGGCGTAGACTCCACCGAACGCAACACCATTGCAGAGCTTAAGGCAAACGCAAAGCTCATCGTCAAGGAGCGCCTTATGACTCACGGCAGTCAAACGGCCGTAAGCGGCTATAAGGTATCGCTCAACGGCGAGGGCTCAAACGCCGACGTTGTGTCGCGTTCCGTAGCAAGGGACAATTCCTCGCAGACCTTTAACGCCTGCATTGCAGGCAACGCGCCCTGCAGCGGTCACACCGAGTGCGACTCAATCATTATGGACAACGGCAAAATCCTCGCTATTCCGTCGCTTGAAGCAAACGACGTAGACGCAATGCTTGTCCACGAGGCGGCAATCGGCAAAATCGCAGGCGACCAGCTTGTTAAGCTTATGACTCTCGGTCTTACCGAGGCAGAGGCGGAGGAGCAGATTATTAACGGCTTCCTCGGCTGATATATTTAAAAGTATTGCAACCGCTGCTTTTACGGCAACGGTTGCTTTTTTTATCTGTTTAAGATATATACGCCTAAGTTGAGGTAGCTTGCGAACAGTACCCACGCAAGGTACGGAATTTGCAGATATCCTGCGGTTTTGTACCGCCTGTAAAACTTGACAATCATAGCGATTACGAGCACGTCAAGCAAAATTATCCAGAAGAACGCGAACAGTCTCCACTGCAAAATAAAGAACGCGATTGGCCAAAGCAGGTTAACGCCGAGCTGAACAAAGTAAATCAGGTTTACTTCATTGTCCGCAAGCGCCCTTGTCTTTAACATTCCGTACGACACGCCCATTAAGATATATAAAATTGACCAGACGATGGGGAAGAGTATCCCGGGGGGAGAAAGCGGCGGCTGATTGAGCTGATCGTAATTCATACTGCCCGATATCAAGAACCCGACAAGTCCGCCCAACGCGACAGGGATAAGGATTGAGATAATGTAGGTTTTAACTTTTGACATTGTTTTTCACCCGTTTAATAGTATTTTCAAGCTTAATATATGTACTTTGAAATAAAAATATGCATATTTTGTTGCATTTGATATTGAAAACACATCTGCTTTGTGATAAAATTAATCTGTTTATACAATGCGCGCGGTAAAGCGCGGCATACAAAAATAATAATGAGGGGATTTAATGGAACAGAAAAGAAATTCATTTTCGGGTTCAATTGGATTCGTGCTCGCGGCGGCGGGCTCGGCGGTCGGACTCGGTAATATCTGGAGGTTTCCGTACTTAGCCGCAAAGGACGGCGGCGGATTGTTCTTGGTAGTGTACCTTGTACTGGCACTCACCTTCGGCTTTACACTGCTCGTTTCCGAGGTTTCTATCGGTCGTAAAACAAAGCAGAGCTGTCTTACAGCTTACGGAAAGCTAAAGCCGCAGTGGGGCTTTTTGGGAACAATAGCGAGTATAGTGCCGTTTTTGATTATGCCGTACTACTGCATTATCGGCGGCTGGGTGCTCAAATACTGCGTAACCTTTATCACCGGTCAGGGCTTGGCAGCCGCAGGCGACGGCTATTTTACAGGCTTTATTTCAAGCCCCGTAGAGCCGATTATTTACGATGTTATCTTCCTTTTGCTCACCTGTATCGTCGTATTCCGCGGAGTTAACAAGGGAATTGAAAGCCTTTCAAAAATCCTTATGCCGGTGCTTTTAATACTTGTAATCGGTATTTCTATCTATTCTCTGACAATCAACGGCGGCGAAGAAAACGCAAACCGTACCGGTATGCAGGGCTTTATGATGTACGTTATTCCGAACATTGACGGAATGGGCGTTAAGGACATAATGGTTGTCGTTATGGACGCCATGGGACAGCTTTTCTACAGCATAAGCGTCGCGATGGGTATTATGATAACCTACGGCTCGTACTTCAAGGACAAGGACAACCTGATGAAGTCCGTTAACCAGATTGAAATTTTCGACACCGTAGTAGCCTTCCTTGCAGGCGTAATGATTATCCCTGCCGTATTCGTATTCCTCGGACCCGAAGGAATGGACGCAGGCCCCGGACTTATGTTCGTTGCAATGCCGAAAATCTTCTCACAAATGGGTATTGCCGGCACAATCTTAGGTATCGTGTTCTTTGTAATGGTGCTCTTTGCGGCGCTCACAAGCTCGGTATCAATCCTCGAAGCCGTTGTTTCGGGCTTGATTGACAAAACCGGAGTTTCGCGTAAAAAGGCAACCGTTATGGAGGGCGTTATCGCACTCGCAATCGGCGTTGTAATCTGTCTCGGCTACAACCTGCTTTACTTCGAGTTTAAGCTCCCGAACGGCGCGACCGCGCAGATTCTCGATATTGTAGACTACGTAAGTAACAATATCCTGATGCCTGTAGTCGCAATCGGAACGTGTATCTTAATCGGCTGGGTATGCAAGCCTAAGACGGTTATTGAAGAAGCCACCAAGAACGGCGAGAAGTTCTACCGAAAGGGACTTTATATAGCGATGGTTAAGTACATCGCCCCGGTTCTCCTGTTCGTTCTCCTTTTAGGCTCGCTCGGAGTATTTAATTTTTAATCAATATAAAAAATTACCGCTGTGGTTTCAAATCGAAGCCGCAGCGGTTTTTGTTTTATCTTTTGGTTTTCCTCTTGTTAAAGCACTTTTTGTCAAATGACGGGTTGAACGCATAGAAGTTCTTTTCGTCGAGCTTGTCGGTGAGAAGTCTTAAATTCTCACCGAAGCGCTGGTAGTGCACAACCTCGCGTTCGCGCAAAAAGCGGATAGCGTCCTTAACGTCGTAATCGTCGCAGAACCGCAGGATATTGTCGTAGGTTGTACGCGCTTTTTGCTCCCATAAGGCTATCAATGCACTACATAGAATACACGCTCATTGTTTTTATAAATTCCAATGAATGTTGATGATACGGCGGTTTTTACTGCCGCCGACTTCTATGTAGTCAATCAATGTGTTGACCGTCAGGCTGTCCAATTCTTGTATATCCTTGAATTGCCGTATTACATCAAACTGATTGTCTGTGCTATCAATTTGTGCGGTGATATAATCTAACTCCTTTTGATAGTCTGCTATATCCTGCTCCAACGCTCGTTTGCTTGTTTTGCAATCCTCGGATAATAGTAAGAATTCTTCTTTTGAGATTACCTCATCGAGCTTATCAAGATAGAGATTTTTATACCGCTTGTTCAGCTTTTCTATTGACTGTTCCGCGGCTTTTATCCTCGATTTCAGCATTTCTGTCTTTTCTACATATCCGTTTTCGATATTCAGATTTTCGGATATATACGCTTCATCAACATACTGCTGATACAATAGCCGAATCTGTTTGAGAACTTCCCTTTGCAGCACCTTTTCGGAGACGAATGTTCCCGAACATCTATCACTTGCAAAATAGTGGGTACTGCAACGGTAATAGCGTTCGTGATGTGTATAGTAGATACGCATGGAGCTACCGCAGTTTAAGCATTTGACCTTTCCTGCAAAAATGTTTGGTTCACCCATATTACAGGCTTTCGGCTTGCTTGCCCTCAACCGCTGAACTTTATCCCAAGTGCGTTGGTCAATGATGGGTTCATGTGTACCCTCGACAATATCCCATTCTTCTTTTGGCTTTTGCCGTTTTTTAGTCGATTTATAGGATATGTTTTCCGACATTCCTTGAACGACACAGCCGCGATACACTAAGTTAGACAACATTCTTCCAATAGAATAGGTGTGCCAAATATCGGAACATTCCTTGTGCGCGTTCTGAAACGGCTGACCGTGCTGTTGCTTGTAGGTCGCAGGATTTGGTATTCCTTGCTCATTGAGCTTTCGTGCAATAGGAGTAATTCCGTAACCCTGCAAATACAAATCAAAGATATATTTAACAACCTCGGCAGCTTCTTCATCAACGATCAAATGATTCTTGTTATCGGGATCTTTGATATAGCCATATGGAGCAAAAGCCCCAACCCACAAGCCTTGTTTGCGTTTGGAAGCTAACGTAGCCTTGACGTTCTCGGACAAGTCCTCTAAATACCATTGATCTACAAGCGAGGTGATTTGACGTTGCTTGCGGTTGTATTTATTGGTTGAATCCGCGTTATCGACAACGCCGACAAAGCGAATACCCCAAATCTGGAATAAACCGTTGACGTACTTTTCAACAAGCTCCATATCACGCGCAAATCTCGATTGTGTTTTACAAAGCACCATATTGAACTTCCGGCTTTCAGCGTCTTGTATCATACGGTTGAACGCAGGACGTTCACGGTCTGAACCGCTGTAATCTTCATCGTTATAGATGTTGTAAATCTCTATTTGATTATCCTTGCAATAGTTAATCAGCATATTTTGCTGATTAATGATACTTTCCGAATCATCTTCCTTTCTGATTTTATCTCTGTCCTCCCTCGAAAGTCGAACATATAAAGCCGCTTTCAAAGGAGAAAGGTTGTTATTCTGTTGTAACATATAAACCGTACCCTTTCCTAAGAAAGCGTGTAATCTATATGCTATATAAACCACTGTTATTATAACATATAGATTACTTTACTTCAATGATTTACTTGGTTTTCAGCTGTATTATCTGTATGAGCGCTTCATTCACTTTCTGCTTGATTTGTTGCTGATTCTCTGACTGGAATTGATTGTTTACCTCTACCATTCAATCACACCTTGCTATATCATCTAATTCAGGCTTAACTTCATCTTCAAAGAAGTCATTGAAACTTCTATAATTATCTTTATATTCTTTACCGTTATTTTTTAAAAACTCTATGCAATCCCTGTTAGGGTTATATTCATTTTTCATATAATTTATTACCGATTTAATACTTTCGTTAAGTCCGTTTTTACCCCAAATAGCTAATATCTTATATAACACTGTTATAACACCTGATGATTTTAATAAATATAAAAAACTCCTTGATAATTCTGTGTTTCTTGTATTAACGCTCTTAAACAATACAATAGATTTGTCATTCTTCATATCAATTATTTTCTGCATAAATAGAGCCGGTACATATTCGTCGTTTTCAACTGTAACAAAATAAAACTTCTGAATAAAAAATCCTAAAATTAATTCTTTGAATTCTGTTTGACAATTAGTGTTTAATAATGCTTTTGTTAAATCATGCGCGTAATCTTTTTTTATTTCTAATTCAAATCTAATCCAGTTATCGTATTCTTCGGCTTCGGAACGTCGAGAGCCTTTTTTGCTGTTAATCTGCTCAACTTTTTTGTCATAAATTCGCATATACAAAGGGTTTTCACGATTACCGAGATATATTGTTTGAAATTCAGAGCCTTCAGTTATTCCGTGAATCGAATGGCTCTTCGCAATCTGTTCAATTTTTCCATTGCGCTCTCTCATAACCAGAATTTTCAATCTTTTCTCAGAATACTGCTTATGAATATCTGTAATGTTGATTCCTTCATTTATAAAATCCAACGCAATATCAATGCGAGAACATCGAACTTGATATAGTTGCGATTGCATTTTCTGCAAGACTTCATAAACATAAAGATTAGTCTGCCCTTGATAATACGCAAGTGATTGGGCAGAAAATTTAACAAGAACGCCCATTCTTGCGTACTGAGGGTGATAAAAAATCGCAAAAGAAAAATCATGATAACCGTAGGAATAACCTATTGAATATCCGGAAATAGCTTTTTTTATCAAGCCTCTTTCACCTAAAATGTCGATTAGATTTAGTCTTTCTTCCAACTCAAATATAATTTCAGTTGCGATGTCATTCCACCGACGATTTTTGTTATTCAAAATATCGTCGTGAGCTAACAAAACGATTGTTAACTGGTCAATTCCTGCTTCTACCACATATTTTCACCTCCAAATTTCTACATATGTTATTTAAGTATACCCCGTATTTACCAACCGGGGCATGCTTAAAGACGCTCTTGGTTGTATTCGGCTGAAAAAAGAATGCCTTATCGTGGGCGAGCGCCGTCTTGCGGTGACCCGCCGTCGGCGCTTTCGCCATAGTAATTTTTTAACAGATTACCCAGTTCCTTATATACCGGAAAATCCATAATCGGAAAATGTGCGTATGAAACATCGTCATGTTCTCCGTCTGTTGATGAAAACCAACAATCTCCGGCGTTGTAGACACGCTCAGGAAAACTCCCGAGCTTGCTCGAATCCCACATCAAACGCCCTTCATCAATAGTTGGTTTGAACAAGATTTTAGTAGTCATAGCACTTTTTAACATATTCGGCAATCCAGCTGACTCAACTGAAGCCTCAGCGATTGATATAATTACAAAACTGCCTGCACTGGCTCCCATGGTCACAATTCTGCGCAAGATATCATCGAAGTTCTGCAAAAAGTAGTCGAAACCTTTATCTGCTTTTGCTTTTTTCGGAAACATCGAACGGCAAGCTACATATTCGTCGATGAACAGGAAAGATGGATGCATACCGCACTCCCACCAATGAACCGCGTCGCCGACCTCAAGCGACTTTTGGTTGAGATATGCCTGCCTTGTTCTTATCGTCGCTTCATAATCTTTTAGCGCTTGTAAAATTGACCTTGCTTCTCCATCCTCGTCAACTGAAACAACGTGAGGTAACATCGACAACTCCGCGCACTTGGGATCAATGATAGTAACGTTAGAACCGTAGCCGTCACGCCCCCACATCAAAGCCTGAATCAGAATCGCGATAGTAGCTGTAGTTTTACCAGATCGTGTTTTGCCACAGACAAGCATTGACCCACTCGTCGTTAAGTCGATATTCGTCCCACGCTGAATTTTAATTTTCGTTGGGTGTGGCGGTTTCATTTCGTTAACGTTTTTGAAGGTAAACGATTTGTCCACTGTCACGTTCTCAATATAGAATTGAACACAGTTGTATGCTATGTCAGTATTTACTATTGTAACGGCATATTGCGCTTGTTTACCATTCAGAGTTGAGCTAATAATTGACGGCATTTTTTGTAGATTATCTGCTGAGACAGACGAACAATCAACGGTTAATAAGTACACATCATTTTCAAGTTGTTTTACCTTGATTTTCGGGAGATATTCACCGTCTTTTAAATGCAATGGGTTTCCATAGCCGTGATAATATAGCCCAACTTTAATTTTATGTTCTAATTGACATCTTTTGTAGTCAAAAAGCAAAATCATTATTCCAAATACAAATGCAATCAGAATAACAATCGTCAAAACAAGGCACAAAACCAATTTGAACATATAGAGATTTGGAAGAATCCCATTGCCGCTGTCCAATGAATTTACAACAAGAATATTTATAATAAACAATCCTGCTGCCAACATTAAAAGTTTGGTATACAGCGTGGCGAATTCAATTCGCCACGCCGTTGAATTGTACCTACGCATTACTTTTTCTCCTTGTCGTTGATAATGCGTATGTCATCACATGTCACGGACAACATGTTACGGTAGTCGCCGTAAACGGTAGCTTCAACCTCACCAGTAGGCATAATCAAGCTGTTTACAGACGGATTTACCTGCTTGCGCACCTTGATCTTAAACTTCTCGTACATATTATTGCCCTGCTTACCGTATTCAGTATTATCTTCGATAATCACCACGGTTACCGCACTGCCTAATACTTCCTTCGTCTTGAAATCCTGCCACGGTGATACCTCGGTTACCATGAACTTCTTGTCCTTGGCAAACTCCGTGAACTTAAACATGATAAATTGACCTAAATTTTTCATTTTAAATTCCTTCTTTCAAAATTATAATATTTTGTAGTTTTTTACTTCCCTCAACAAGGACGAACAATAAAGAGATAACTCAGCCCATATGCATCAACGCCTTTCTAAATACGTTGCACTAATTATAAATCAAAACCTTACCGATTTTCTACGGGTATTTCTTTCGTGTTTTTAGGTGTAAATCCAGTGATAATCAGCGAAAAATTAAAAATTCGCATAATAAAGCCAAAATAATAGCGAAAGATTATTTCGCGTTATTAAAAAATTTTTTAATAACTATTAATCAACTACAATATATTGATTTTAAGATTGTCTCGTGATACAATATAAAGGAATATAAATCATAAACAGGTGAAGCTTATGTTCTACAAAATGATAGAAAAAAAGAGTCAGGAATGGTATGGTTCAAATGACTGTACTGTAAAAGACTTGATTCAATATATAATTAACACAGGAGAAATGCGCGACGCGCAGATTGAAGCGATCAAGATATATTTGTATTTAAAAATAGTCCATAACTGTAAGCCGTTGAATACACTGTTTGTTAATGGAGCGTTTAATTCTCTTAATCTTAATGAATTAGCCTTATCTGTATCAACAAGAGAATATTTTGAAAACAATCCAGCGGCAGCGGCTTTATATGAATACTCTATACTCACAAATGATAACGGTGAACAAATTTCGACTAAGATAGAAAAACAAATCGTCAAAGAACCATCATCTATTGATTATGTTGAATTCTTCGATAAAGTATTTTATAACGTTAGTTACGCTGATTATCTGTTTAGCTTGCCGATGGGTGCAGGCAAAACTTATTTAATGGCAGCATTTATTTACCTTGATTTATACTTTGCAATGAATGAGCCTGACAATAAAGCGTTTGCCCATAACTTTATTATATTTGCACCGTCAGGATTAAAAAGCTCGGTTGTGCCAAGTTTAAAAACAATTCAAAAGTTTAATCCTGCATGGATAATTCCCGAACCTGCGGCAAGCGAGATAAAACGGTTAATCTCTTTTGAGGTATTAGACCAAAATAAAACGGCAAAGAAATCAACAAAGACAAACAATCCAAACGTACAGAAGATAGCAAATCATCAACCGTTATCTGAATTGTTCGGCTTAGTTGCCGTAACAAATGCTGAAAAAGTCATTCTCGACAGAATCAAAGAGAAGAACGGTATGGTAAGTCTGTTTGAGGAAAGCGACGATGACAAAGATCGTCAAGCCAATGAGCTTCGCAATTTGATTGGAAAGCTCCCTTCTTTGTCGATTTTCATCGACGAGGTTCATCACGCCGTAAGTGACGATATAAAACTACGCGCGGTCGTTACAAAGTGGGCGAACAACTATACAATAAACTCGGTTATAGGTTTTTCAGGTACGCCGTATTTGGCAAAAGCTGAAAGGGTTGAAGTTGCGCCAAAGCTCAAAATAGCCAATACTGAAATATCTAATATTGTTTACTACTATCCATTGATTGACGGAATCGGAAACTTTCTAAAGTGTCCTGTAGTAAAGATTGTTGAGAACGCCACAAGCGCCGAAATCATCAACAAGGGAATCAGATCATTCCTTGATGAATACAAAGATACCGTTTATGCGGATGGTACTGTTGCAAAGCTCGGTATTTACTGCGGCACAATAGAAAAATTGGAAGAAGTTGTATATCCGTTAGCTTCTGAGATTGTCACAGAATACGGAATCAGCACAAGTGCTATTCTGAAGTTTCATAAGGGCAACAAGCAGTATACTATGCCTGCGGACAGTCAGCTTCAATTTGATACTCTCGATAGTTCCATATCAAACATTCGCATTGTCCTTCTTGTACAGATAGGAAAAGAAGGCTGGGATTGCCGCAGTCTTACAGGAATTATCCTTTCACAAGAAGGGGATTGTCCTACCAATATGGTATTACAGACATCTTGCCGTTGTTTACGACAGGTTTCTAAAGGTGCGCCCGAAACAGCGTTGATATATCTGAATGCAGACAATGCTGAAAAACTAAATATGCAGTTAGAACAACAGCACCACATCACTATTCAAGAATTTCAAGGCGCAAACAATGATAAAACAAAACTTAATCGCTATGACCGAACCGGTTATCTTAAACTTCCGAAAATAGACTTCTACCAATTGAAAATAAATTATGATACTCTCGTTATAGAAGAACCAAACCCTGCTGTGTCAATCCCTGTTTCTGTCAGTGGAACGGAGAATAAGAACGCTACTGAAAAGACAACAGATTTTGAAATGGATGATTTGAGGGCAACCGTGACTGTAGATGATGAAGAACACGGTTGTGAATATATAACCTTTAATTCGTGGGTTTACGATATTATGAGGCAAGGGTTCGGTTCACCTACTATCGCGGAATTGAAACAATATGAAGATTTGCTTCGCGCAGTATTTGATACCATCACATATGAAATGGACGGCAGTCGTTATTTCAGCTCAAAATATCAGCACGCGGAAGTTGAAGCTAATATACGCAAAACATTTTATGCAAAGCGTGATTTCAGCACGGTTGAAGAAGTTATCCCTGAAAAAGCCTCGCTGTTGAATATTGCGAATTTCAAATCTGAAATATTTACTGATGATACATCAAATTATTATCCTTCTCAAAATGTAGTTGAAAACATAGTGCTTGACGATAAAGGTAAGTTCAAGGGTAATGCCAAAGTTCAGCAGACTATTACTACGCTTGAAGAAATAGGTCAGCACGAAATGGCTGAAAAACTACGCCGGGAGAATTCTTCTCATCCTAAAAAAGACCGCTCTTTCCATTATCTGCCGTATAAAACAGATAGTAATTTTGAGCAAGAATTCCTTGAAGAAGTGTTGATGAAAGACGAGATTGAAAATCTCGGTTTAGAGGTCTACTATAACGGCGATAAGGCACTGACTGAATTCAAAATCAAGTGCTATAAGAAATCAGGCGGTAAATGGAGCTACATAGGCAAATATACGCCTGACTTCCTGATAATCAAACGCCAAGATGGCACTATTCATAAAGCCATTATCGTAGAAACAAAGGGACAGATTTATGCTAATGACCCGACTTTTAAGGACAAGCGCAGTTTTATGGAAACCGAGTTTGTGAAGCAAAACAATACTGCATTTGGTTATGAGCGTTTCGATTATCTGTACTTAGAAGATTCGACATCTGAAACGGACAGAATCATGATAACTCACGATAAGATAAAAGAGTTTTTTGGAGAATGATTCATGAAAGCAAATAAACTGGCAATTATTTTCACTTCTATCTTTTCTACTCTATCTCTTGTAATTGCAGCTATATTGAATTCTATATCAAACGAACAAAATGTTTTCATCGTCAATGTGTTAATCGGTATTTTTGCAAGCGGCTTAGTAGCGTTGATAATTGCGATAATTAATTATGCTACTGAGCGAAGAAAGGTTCTTGAACAATTTTCTGTTCAAATCAATAAAGTTATAAATAACTACTTTCAGTTTCATAATGATGGAGATTTTGATAAGTCGCTTCATTCTGTAATAGATATGGCAGAGTTTGACTATACAGAATTAGACAACTTATATGGAGAAATAGATTTTCTTTTTCACAACAAAAAGAGCAGGCATTATATTTTTTGTAGCCTTTATGAGCCTACTAAAGATATGAGAAAACAAATTTCTCTATATGCTAAACATTTTCAATTATATTATGATTCCCCTCCCGGCAACAAAGTTGCTATGCAAGATTTTTTGAACAAATTGGATAAACAGATGCTTGAACGAAAACCAGATATAAAAATCATATTGGAAAACGGAGATATAACAACCATCGGTGTTCCTCCGCAATTCAAAGTATGCGAAAAAATGTTAAATGAACTTAATGGAGAATATCGTAGAATAATGTATCCTTTTGAAAAAGATAAGGAGAAATAAGATGAAACGTGATATGGATTTGATTAGATTGATTCTTTTGAAAATCGAAGAAGATTATGTGTCGACCGCGTTATATAATATCGAAATAGACGGATATGATAAAGAAATAATAGCTTATCATTGTAAAATACTGCATGAAGCAGGGTTTATTTCTGAATATGGGTCTCAATATGCTGATAATGCGCTTCAAAGATTTGGTGTAGGTTCTTTGACTTGGGAAGGAAATGAATTCTTAGACAAAATCAGAGATAACTCTTTTTGGCATAAAACAAAAGAGGTAATCACCAAAAAGGGATTACCTATGATAGTAGACACAATTAAATCTGTTGCAACAGCACTTATCACATCAGCTACCGAAGGTGCTGTAACTGCGATAATCAAGAACGGAGGACAACCATAATGCCTATTAAATATGTACCTTTTGTACCCGAGCCGATTGAAGGACAGGCTGTTTTGAATTTTAACCGAGTATTAAAATACAAAGGTATTGATGATACATCAATGACCTTGCAGCGTGGTATGCCTTTATATGAAGTCGAAAAGATAGAATCGGTTGGTGAGAATACAGATAATAATATGGTGTTTCGAGGTGAGTGTATCACTACCTGTGCCTATTTGAAAGAACATAACATTCAGGTTGATCTTGTTTACATTGATCCGCCGTTTGCCAGTGGCGCAGACTACGCAAAAAAGATATACATCCGCCGCAACCCGAAAGTTGCCGAAGCTATCGCTCAGGCAGAACAGGAGATTGATTCCGAAGAACTCCGTGCGTTTGAAGAAAAGATGTATGGTGATGTATGGGATAAGGAAAAGTATCTTAACTGGATGTATGAGAATCTCGTAGCAATTAAATCCGTTATGAGTGAGACAGCGTCTATTTATGTCCATCTTGATTGGCATATGGTCCATTACATAAAGGTATTGTTGGATGAAATACTTGGGGAAGATAATTTCCAGAGAGAGATTATTTGGGATATTTCGGTGTTATCTGGATTTAAAACACTGGCACCTAACTGGGTGAGAGGTCACGATACAATTTTATATTATTCAAAAAGCTCAGAACGAATTTTCAACAAATTACGTCAACCACATACAAAAGAATACTTGGATTCCTTTAATCGAATAGATGAAAATGGTAGGTATTATATGGTTGCCCACGGTTCAACTCGATACCGAGATGAGGTTGAGAAAAAAGGTAAACCATATGGTGATGTTTGGAATGACATTATGTCGTTTCAACAACAACCAACATCTGATGAAAAGGTTGATTATTCAACACAAAAACCCACCTCTTTGTTAGAAAGGATAATTAAAGCATCTTCAAATGAAAATATGATTGTTGCTGATTTCTTTGGCGGCAGTGGTGTAACTGCGGCTGTGGCAAACAAGCTCAACAGACGTTTTATCACCTGCGATATTGGACTTAATGCTATTCAGACTATGCGCGACAGACTATCGGCTGATGGCGCTGCATTTGATGTATATGAAATCAAAGACGGCGTACAGCTTTATAGAAACCCCGTACAAACGATGGATAAAATAAAAACTCTCATTCCGGGATTGAAGAACGAGGACGCGCTTGATTCCTTCTGGGAGGGTACAATAACTGATACAAAAAGCGGTACTATACCTGTTTATGTTCCTAACTTAATGGATAGCACGTCAAAGCTGCTTGATAAAGTGACTATGCAGCGAATCATTCACGAGGCTATTCCCGACCTTCCTGCAAGCACAAAGAAAGTTATTGTCTATTACGTTGACATTACCAGCGAGGAGGAGATCAAACAATTCATCGAGGAAGATGACAGCACCGTTGTTGAGATTGAGCTGAGAGATTTGAAAACTATTCTTGACGATGTTGTTATTGAAGATTATGCTGAATTCACTGTTGCCGAGACAGAAGGTGAATTGATAGACAGGTATGTTGTTTCGATTGACCGTTTTATGAGCGATAGAGTAATCGCAAAGATTCTTGAATTCAACAACAAATGCTTGCTGAATGACAAAAAGAAAACCTTTAAGCCGATTCAGATCAGCGAAGAAGGTCTTGAAATGATTGAATATCTCAGCCTTGACTGTGAAAGCAACGAGGGCGAATGGCATTCTTCTTCTGAGATAAAGATTGATAAAAACAGCTTTGTTATTCTCAATGGCGAAAAAACAAAAACATTCTGGGACGGAACAATCAAATCCGAGAAAAAACCGCTTCGCCTGAAAATCCGTAATATATGCGGAGACGAAACGGTGTGGAACTGCTAAATATATAATCAAAAAACGTGCAAATAGGTTTTGCTCCTGTTTGCACGTTTTTCTTTTTTGGCTAATATATTTTATCTCGCAAAATTGAATCGTTCGAGCTTTTTCAATTCATTATTCCCTGCTTGAATCATTAAAACAGTAGAAATATTTAAAATAACAGGTCAGAAAAAAATTTTTTTAAAAATTTTTTTCTGTATTTTTTTGCGAAAAGCGGTAAGCAAAGTGCAGAAAATGTCTGTTATCTGCACTAATGAAAACAATGATTTTTCGACTTTGCAATTAAACAAGAAAATACAAGTGCAGAAAATATCAATTATTTGCACTTACCGTCAATATTATATTGCGTTTTATTGCACCTCGAATTATCCCATACCTTATGGAATCTGTGTTGACTTTAAATTTCTTAAGTGTTAGTATATTGCCAGAAGGCTAAGCTTGTGTCTGGACACAAAAAATCATCAGAACGCAAAAGATACGATTTTTTAAAAACAGAATTTAAAAGACGTCATTTATTATGTTTTTAAAATCAGCTAAAAATTGGAGGATAATAATATGAAAATTCTTAACAGAATTATACAGAAAATGAATAATTCTAATCAAAAAAACAAAAAGCTTGAGACTGTTTTTAACGATGAAAACAATGACTATTACGGCGACTTGTTGACTGCCATTGTCAAAGCACAGCGGTTGAAGCTTAACGATGTCGCTTTGGATGCAAAAATGGATCCGCGTGTTTTTCAAAACGTGCGCTCAAAAACCGCTAAAGACCGCAGAACTATTACTCGGTTTGAGGCTTTGCGCGTTGCGGTGGTGTTAAATTTACCACCGCGTTATACCAAGCTTTTGCTGGAACGTATGAACGTCGCGCTTCCTTTATACACCAATAGCGATATGGCTTTGGCTGCTGTAATTTACACTAATCACAACACGTCTGAGGAATTTGAGATTCGTTTGAAGTGCCTTGAGATTATCGAAAAAAACGCGCTCGATTTCTCTTGTGATTTTGAGAATGAATTTAAGAAAATTAATTTGGAGGATAAATAAATTGAGTTTATTTAGACCAATTTCATTTGTTTGCAATAAATGAAAAATCTACGAAAGGAGAAAAAACGATGATCAATCCTGCGTCAAATGACCTATTCAATTTTTGTCATTCCAATTATACAGATTGGAACATCGAAGACCTGACAGGGTATGTACCTTGCTCATCTTTGTTCTTAGATTTCAGCAAGGCTGAAGATCGTGACAAAGACGGTATTGTAAGTCTGTTTGTTGAGACATTGAAAAAAGCAAAACATAACAGTCGCTTGATGGTCGAGTTGGTTTTAGTCCTCATTTTCAAAATGATGGAACACTATTCTAGCTCTTTAAGTGATGTTTATTCGGATTTAGTTAAGATTATTACAGTATATCTATAATTTAATCAGAATCAAATCAAAAAAATTGTCGGAACTTACTCTTAATAATAGAGCGAAGTTCCGGCAGTTTTTTATGAAATATATAAATTATATAAAATGCAATAGAAAAAAAACAATTAGATAAATGTTTTTACGCTGCGGAATAATCGCAGCGTTATTTTTTTGCCCGATATTTTAACCGTTGTATGCTCACTTTGTCTGTTTCTGTTGACCGGATATTCAAAATCACCGTCATAGGCTTTAGGTGCATATTATGCTCCGTGAATGTCGCCTGTAAAGAATTGCCCTACGGCGTATCACGTTGTTTGCTTCTTGACATTTCGCCATTCTCTCCGCTTTTTATATGACCGTAAAGCCCATACGACGACGATTTATACGAATATCCGAAAAAAAGAAAGGAAAGGTGATAACTGCATAAAACTGAATATCGGGTTTTTGAAAGCCCACCAACTCAGAATTACCGAATAGAATTTTTCAAGAAAAGGAGCTAAACAAAATGAAAGTAATTATTGTTAAACCATTTACACAGCCGTACACAACAGAAATCAAAGGAGATTTGGAAAGTATGCAAGCCATTGTCGGCGGTTATATTCAGGCGATTTATCCCTTTGATGATGAAGTTGCTTTAGTTTGCAACGAAGAAGGAAAAATCAACGGACTTATGCCGAACCGCTTTTTGCTGAACCGTAACAACGGAATATGTGATTATATCTGCGGTGACTTTTTCCTCTGCTATGCGCCTTGCGAAAGTGAAAACTTTGAAAGTTTGCCCGACAATCTCATTGATAAATATATAGCTAAATTCAGCGCAAAGGGAGCGAGAATATGAAATACTTTAAGAATTGCAAAACTGCCGAAGAACTCAAAAAGGCATACCGCAAGCTCGCTATGAAGTTGCACCCCGATATTGTCGGGGGCGACGGCGAGGAATTTAAAGCTATGCAAGCCGAATTTGAAAAGCTATGGGAACGCCTGAAAGACGTACATAAGACCGCCGAGGGAAAGACCTACACAGCAAAGCAGGAGACCGCCGAAACGCCGCAGGAGTTTATACATATCATTAATGTGCTGATTACGCTTGTCGGCGTAGAGGTTGAAATTTGCGGTAAATGGATTTGGGTATCAGGCGACACAAAGCCCCACAGGGAAACGCTGAAACAATTAAAATTCAAGTGGGCGCATAAAAAACAGGCTTGGTATTATCACGCCGAGCCGTACAAAAAGAAAAGCCACGTTGATTTTACACTTGATGAAATCCGTGATATGTTCGGCTCACAGCGTTACGACCAAAAACAAGAGGAAGAAAAGAAGTTGAAAGCTGTTGTATAAGGTTAGGGGAGCGAAAGCTCCCTTGATCTGTATTCCCACCGTCCCACCCTGTTACATAAAGAAAGCCGACGGTACACCTTTTAATGTACTGTCGGCTTTAAATGTGCCTATGCTGTTGTTATGCTAATCTAAAACTGTTCAAAATCGAAATGACTTCCTGCTGCTCTTGTACTGTAAAATCACCGTCCTTATCTCTGCCGATGAACGATACAAAGGCGTTATACCAAAATGCGAATTCGCCCTCATAATGTCCAGAAAGCTCCGTCTTTGTTCCGATCTCGGATTTTGGTATGACAGCGTATTCCGTTTCGCCGTCAATATCTCTGTAATTGGAATCGCCGTTAGTGATATACATTACGCCTGTTTGATGTAGTTTTGCAACCATAAATTCGCCGAGATCTGAATGATCTGTACCCTGTACGGTTGACGGAACGAATTGCGAGCCGTCAGCTTCCGTTACTTCAACTCTGCCGAAAACAGAAGCTCCATAACTGAAATTGAAGTCCTTTCCGTAAAAATAGGTCGAGAATGTTACCTCTGCGCCCTCGGTGTTGGAAAGTGTGACAATCTCTCTGTCGGAAGTAACTTCTTCTTTTGTAACCGTCCAGTTATCGGGATAGTCAAAAGTGAACTTTGGATAAGTCACACTGTTTACGTCTTGAAATTTTGTGGTATAGGATTGTGTTAAATCAACTGCTTTTTCTTCATCTGTAGGAGCTTGCGTTGGCTCTATCGTAGTCGGTTCTTGCGTTGCTTCTGTTGTTGGCTCTTGTGTTTCAATTTGTGTCGTTATTTCTGTTGCAATCGTAGAGTTTTCGCTTGAATTGGTCGGCTCAGAATCTGTTTTGCCACAGGCTGAAAGTATTGATAAAACAATTATAGAAATGATAATAACTGCAATAGGTTTTCTTAACATCATATATTTTTACTCCTTATTTAATCATCTTCGCTAAGCTGATGAGTATTCCAAGATTTTCCTTGGTTATCCCAAGCTTCCCCTGTACTATCATTAAAATAACTAATTCTTCCATCGCCATCTTTATACCAACGATTATATCCGCCTGATCCGCCGCCAGAACCGGAGCCGGAATTACCGGAAGAACCGGAATTATTAGAACTTCCTGAACCGCTGTTATTAGAGCCAGAATCGCCGGAACTATAATCGTAAGAATCAGAGTTGTTTCCCGAATAATTATTACTTTCGTATGATTGATTGTCCGAATTATCAGCGCTTGTGTTGTTATTCTCGGTGCTATAGGAAGCCTCTTTTTTTGCTTCCGCTTCTTTTTCTATTGCGGTAATTCTTGATTTGTATTTTGAAATCAATCCGTCGATTGTGCCGACGATATTATTATAAGCTTTTTCATCATTACCGTAAACGGCAGATTTTTCAGCTTCAACAGTTTTCTTTAGCTTGGTAAGACTTGTTATTGCGTTATTTAGCTTATCTTTATCATCAATCTTTTCCGGGCTGTCAAATGTATTAGCTTTTATAACAGCACTATAATCATCAGTAAAAATCTTTCTGTATTTCTTTATCAGTCCGTTTATTGTGTCTGATATATTTTTGTAACCACCGTTATCCGATTTGAATACAATCGCTTTTTCATCTTCTACTGTAGTGTTCAGTTTGGATAGGTTTTCAATAGCGGAAATCAGTTTTTCTCTATCGCTTTTTATATCTATATCTGAAAATGTATTTTTCTTAATAACGGAATTATAATCGTCTGTAAAATACGCTTTCATTTTCCCAAGCGTTTCTGTATAATCAGGCTCGACCGCTTCTACAACTTCAAGAGAAATCTCGTCTGCTGTTGACGGTTTATCTTCTATGAACTGTGAAAGTATTTTTAGCTTTTCCGATCTGTCACTCGTTGCTTCAAAATCTGCATAAGCGCTCTCAATATCCTTTTGGCGTGTTTCAATTTGCTGTTGTGTTATGTAGTTGTTGTAGGCTTTCACACCAAAAAACACACCTACACCAACGGCAACCACCACTAAAGCAATTATAATAATCCTAACCTTTTTCTTGCTCACAATAAACACTTCCTTATAAAATAATAAATTATAGCTGAGCTCGCCTACGCAGTAAAACGGCTTTTTCAAGCCGCGTTTGATTTGTGATATAAAATCAAAATGCGCAACTCCAAAAGAGCTGCGCAAAAAACGTCATGGCTCATTTGCTGCTACACAAAACTTTCATTACATCTCTGCATATGAAAACAGAGCCAGCGTTTTACGAAGAAAAACACTCGCACGAGATGTATATATATTTAGTTTTGTGTAGCACTTTTATTCTACCACAACGCATAGTTTTTTTCAATACGATTTTTGTTTTAAAGCAAGAAAAACAGTTTTCTAAATTAAAGTAAGAAATAACGGCACAGGGAAATCAATCTCTGTGCCGTTAAGTTTAGGTTTATACAACATTACGTAGTGCTTTCATAGCCCCTGCTCAGCCGCTAAGTTTTCATGCAGGTCGGTAATCGGGTCGCCCTTGCTCTGAATATACGCCGCGGTAAACGGCGCTCCCGAAGCGGACTGAGGATAAATTCCGGTTGTATGGTCAACAAAGTAATCCTCAAAGCCGCCCTCTTTAATCTGCTGAACCGTCAGATTCTTTGTAAGCTGATAAACAATCGCGCCGATCATCTCAAGGTGTCCGAGCTCCTCGGTACCGATGTCGGTTAAGGTTCCCTTTAGCTCGGGCAAAGGCATTGTAAATCTCTGAGAAAGATACCTAAGCGAAGCTCCGAGCTCGCCGTCGGGACCGCCGTACTGCGAAATAATGATTTTCGCAAGCTTCGGATTTGTTGTTTTTATATTAACAGGATACTGTAATCTTTTTTCATACACAAACATCAGCAGTCATCCTCGCTTTCCCACGGCCACGGAGCCTTTATCCAGCTCCAGTTATTCATTTCGGTCTCGCTTTTGGTGAGAGGGCCGTACTTTCTCTCGTACTTTTCAACAAGCGGAGCCGCCTTTTCCTTAAACATATTCATTTTGTTAATGGTGTCCTCGTCGTCGGGGTGAGTGTCGAGGTAAAGCTGTAAATCAAGAGCCGCAAACTTGTAGGTCGAGATTTTCTTAAGCAGCATTTCTCTGTCAGTCATCCTTATCACCGCACATTCCGACATAAAACGGCTTGTTCAGAGCAGGGTACATCGTGCCCTGGGAATACCCTTGGTCAGCCGAATAAACCTCGGATTTTTCCTGCTGAAAGGGCACGTAAGCCATAGCGTAAACGGTGTCCTCCGGCAGTTTTGAAAGACCGTAGGTTTCGTCAATTAAATCTGATAATTTTTTCAATCCTATTCTCCTTTCACATATGTGAGCAATGCTCGTTACATAATATGACGGAGAAGGTAAAGAGTGAAATTTCAAAAAAATTAAAAAATATGCGCCAAAAAATATGCTTTATAAAAACGCCCGAAGTTAAGTTTCAAGCTTAGCTTCGGGCTTTCTTTATTTATTATTCAGTTCGTTAATTATCCTTCGTTTATACTCTAAAAACTTTTCGCTCAGCGCAAAATCAGAGTTTCTCGGCTTCGGCTCGTCAATTACAATCTCGTTTGTAATTCTTCCGGGCTTGCCCGACAGCAGGTAAATCCTGTCGGAAAGCAAAACCGCCTCGTCGATATCGTGAGTGATAAACAGGGTAGAGAGCTTGATTTTCTCCATAACGTCGAGATACCAGCGGTGGATGTCGCTCTTTGTCAGGGCGTCAAGCGCGCTGAACGGCTCATCTAAAAGCGCAACTCCGTTAGAGAACATATATGTCCTCAGCAGTGCCGCGCGCTGCCGCATACCGCCGGAAAGCTCTCCGGGGTATTTCTTTTCTGTTCCCTCAAGACCGAACTCAGCAAAGTGTTTGCCGACCTTCTGCCGTGCCGTCTTTTTCTTTTCACCCTTGATAATCAGCGGCAAAGCCACATTGTCCTCAATGGTACGGTAGGGGAGCAGCAGGTCTTTTTGAAGCATATAGCTGATTTTACCCGGTTTGCCTGTAATATCCTCGCCGTCGAGTATAACCTGTCCGCCGTTCGGTTTGTTAAGTCCTGAGATTACGTTAAACAGCGTGGTTTTTCCGCAGCCGCTCACGCCCAGCAGACAGACAAGCTCGTTTTCGTTCAGCTTTATGTTGATATCTTCGATAACATTTTCGTTTCCGTCATAGGAAAAGCAGACGTTTTTAACTTCAAGCGACGCCATAATTACTCCAGATAATCGTTTGTAAATCCAAAGTTCTCAGGGATTGTAGCTGTAGAGAGCTTGTTTTCGTTAATCCAGTTGTAAAAAGCGTTCCATCTCTTTGCGTCAATATATCCCCACTTCGGAGCGTCGGAGATATACTCGTGGCTAAGGTAGCTCTGGCTCTTCTTTACAAGCTTTTCGTCGAGCTCGGGAGCTGCCTTAAGAAGAATATCCGCCGCGGCGTCGGGGTTGTCAATAGAGTACTGATAACCTCTCTTGAGCGCCGAGAGGAATTTCTTTGTCGCGTCGGGGTTAGCCTTCATCCAGTCTGTATTACCGAGTACAACGGGGGTGTAGTAGTCAAATACAGGGTCAATGTCCTTAAAAGCAAAGTAGTCGGTCTGTAGGTTTGCAACCTCAGCGGCAACGCCTGCCCAGCCGTAGAAAACCCAAATAGCGTCAACGCTCTTTGTCTTAAGCGCCGAAACCTCGTCGGTAACTGTGCTGGGGATAAGCTGAACCTTGTCAAAATCTCCGCCGTCGTTCTTCATAACCTGCTTAAGCGTAGCCTTTTCAATCGGCAAATCCCATGTAGCGTATTTTTTGCCTTCAAGTCCCTTGGGCTTGTCCATACCCTCGCCCTTGCGCGAGATGATACCAGAGGTGTTGTGCTGAATCAAAGCAGCAACGGCTTGCAGCGGCATAGCGCTGTCTCCGACAATCGCGGGGATCATACTGTCCTGAAAGCTTACGCAGAACTGTGCCTTGCCTGAGCCTACAAGTGCCTCAGCACCGTCCTCGGGAGGCTGAACGATCTCAACCTCAAGACCTTCATTCTCAAAATAACCGTTTGTCTGAGCTACATAAAGTCCAGTGTGATTGGTGTTCGGCGTCCAGTCGAGCACAAAGGTGATTTTTGTCTTTTCCTTAGCTTCACTGCTCTGAGCTTCGCTCTTTTTCTCTCCGCCGTTGCAGCCTGCTGCAACAAGGCAAATCATAGCAAGCGCCAGAACAAACGACAGAATTCTCTTTTTCATAAAATGATTACTCCTTTTTACTTCTTTATTTTTTACTTTTATCCCACGGCATACTCTTTTTCTGAATAACACTGACAAGCCTCATCAATATAAGACTGAGAATGGAAATCAAAAAGATAACCGCGAACATTTTGTCATATGAATAAGCCTTTTTAACCCTCGTCATATACACACCGAGACCGTTAAAACCGCCGAGCCATTCGGAAATTACCGCGGATACAACCGCGTACGATACCGAAATTTTCAGGCTCGAAAAAAAGCTGCCAAGCGCTCCGGGAAATTTAACGTAACGGTAAATCTGAAGCTTGTTCGCTCCCATCGACCGCATAAGGTTAATTGTGTCCTTGTCCGCCGACATAAAGCCGTCGAGCAGACTGACCGCGATGGGGAAGAACACTACGATTACAACCAAAATGATTTTAGGCAGCGCCTCATAGCCGAACCACAGTACCAAAAGCGGCGCAATTGCAACCGTCGGAACTGTCTGAGTCAGCACAATCAGCGGATACAGCGAACGCCTGACAAGCTCAAACCTGTCCATAAGCAAAGCCGTAAAAAAGCCGGTGATTATTCCGATTAAAAGTCCGACAACCGTCTCAAACATTGTCGAAAGCGAGTGTTGTAACAGCAGCGGAAAATCGCTTATAAACGCCTTTACAACGTCAACAGGCGAAGGCAGCATAAAGTTCGGAACAAGTCCGGTCATACTTACAACCTGCCAAATTATAAGCAGAATAAAAATCGCGGCTACGGGGAAAAGGTACTTATACGTGGTGCTTTGTAACTTTTTTCTCAATGGTCAGCACATCTCCCTCAGGTCTGTAGTCAACCTTAATATACGCCAAAACGGACGGTGCGCCTGCTCTGATGGCAATATGCTGGCACTCCTTGACGATATCCATAAGCTCGTCGTAATCGCCCTCAATGGCGGTCTCAAACGGGCCAACATAGCACTTAAGTCCTGTGCTCTTGATGTAGGCGATAACCTCGTCTACAATTCTGATAAGCTCATCATCATTTTTTGCCTCGGGCAAGGTCTGAATAGCTACGCTTGCGTTCATAAAATTACTTCCTTTCGTAAATAATAAAAGCACCACGCCTGGGCGTAGTGCTAAATAAACATGATAAACAAGCTTCCTACGTCGGCATTATCCGAATCAGGTAATAGGGTATAATCTCAGCCTGCAATTGCAAGCACCCCTGTGTTATTTCTGTATTAAGATTACAACTAATTTATCCGTTTGTCAACAATTTTTAACTTGGGAAGATAATATTCGAGTGAATTTTCGGCGGAATACCCTTTTTCGCAAAGGTAATTCACTCCGTATATACTCACGCCTTCGCACTTATTATCAATAGAATATGAAGTGCAATCAATATCCCAAGGCGAAGCGACCGAAGACAGATATTCGTATTTATCGCTTTTTACCGTTTTTCCGTTTGAGCAAGGGGAGCAGGGAATATAGACTGCCTTTTCGTTGTATGTAAAATATATTTCGTTATTAGAATTATAAATCCGTTCAACCCGATTATATAATTCTTTATCAGAACTATTATCGTTTGTTTTCATTTTCGTTCCCGACAAGTAATTACTCTCCGCGATTATCAAAGCCGCTTTAAGAGCTTCGTCGCAAAAATCTTTTCCGCACAAGCTAACGGCTGTGTTTATCACTGTTTGGCTTTTATCATCGCTTTTCACTGCCGTATCGGGAGTAGAGGACGTCATTTTTACATTGTTTCCGCTCATTCCGACAACCGCCGCAGGAATAAGCGCCATCAGTATAAGCAGGCAAATAATTGCCGCAATTCTGCTTTTCACTTAAAAAATTAATTCTCCTATAAACTTATTCTTGACATTACAAGTAGTTTGTCTTAAAATAGTATATGTACGTAAATATGATAAAATAACCTGTGTAAGCTTTAAGAACGGAGATTATATATGAAGGTTAAATTTTCAATTATACCATTTATTCCTGCCGTAATCGCAATGCTCATTTTAAGAGTAATGAGCGTAATCGGTGTGGATGAGAGCGGAAATTTTCTCGGAATGGACAGAATGGCGCTGTCTTATACCACAATCGGTATCGCGCTGGCGCTGTTTATAGTATGTATTATTATCAACATTTTCGACAGAAAAACCGCTCCCGTATACCCGGTGAAGAAAAACTTTGCCGCAGGTGTTTTTGCGATTTTGTCAGGCTTGGCGGTAATCGCTTCGTCCTGTATGTCGCTCGTTGAAATCACCACCGAATCCGAGTACTTTATGATGGGCGTTATCAGCGCGATTTTTTCAGTACCTGCAGGACTTGCGTTCCTGATTATGTCAAAGGTACATTTCACAGGAAAATCCACTGTTTCGGGCGTTTCTATTCTATATGTATTTCCGGCTCTTTGGGGATGTACCGAGCTCGTGTTTGAGTTTCTCAACGCCACAAAGGTTTCAATTTCCGCAACAGACCTCACAGGACTGTTCTGCTACATCTTTATCACTCTGTACTACTTCTCACATTCGATGGTAGTGTCGAGAATCAAGGGCAGAAACCCCGTAAAGGCTTGCTTTATCTACGGTCTGCCTGCAGCAGCACTTACACTTTCGCACGGTGTGTATATGATTATCACCACCATGCACGAGGGTATCAGCAACATTCCGTTTATCACAGCGGCTATGTATATCGTTCTCGGTCTGTACGCTCTCAGCTTCATTATCGAGATGTTTGTAAATTCCTACACCAAGGACGAGCTCGAGGTTGTAGAATCGCTCCCCGAGCCCGACAACACCGAGGAAGAGGAAAAGTATATCGACACCGAGGGATATGACGACCTCGTATTTTCAAACAGTTCTTCATCAACCGAGCCCAACGTTGATCCTTCCGACGACTATTATTCATCGGCAATGGGTATGGATGATTTTATCATCGGCTTTAATCCCGAGCAGAAGCCTGCCGAGAAAACTGAGGTTGAAGCTGAGCCCGAAAAGCCCAAGAAGAAAAAGAAAGGCTTTTTCTCCAAAAAGCAGGATGAAGCTCCTGCCGGGGAAGCTGCTCAGCCCGAAGTAAAAGAGGATGCCGAAGAGGTTAAGGAAGAGGTCGTTGAAGAAGCAAAGACCGAAACCGAGCCCGTTGTTACCGAGCCTGAGTTTGAAGAGCCTGTTGTAACCGAGCCTGAAATTTCCAAACCCGTAACAGCAAAGCACTTTGCTCCCGAGCCCAAGCCCGAACCCAAAGCAAAGGCTGAAAAGCCTTCTCAGACCTCGGAGCTTGAAGAAGAGCTCAGAAGACTTTCCGAAAAGAAAATCGAAGATACTGCCGATATCGAGATTCCCGAAACCCCTGTCGAGAGAGTAAAAACCACTGAGGACGCCGAGCAGGAAGCTAAAGAAAAGGCGAGACTCAGCGAGATTGACAAGCTTTTGCAGGAGCTCGACAACAAGTCGGAGTAAGAAAATTTTACTTTAAATTTTAACTTGACATTCGCATTTTGCGGTGTTATATTATTAAATAATAAAGAACGTTGATAAGGACACGGATTACAATCAACCGTCTGCAGAGAGCGGTGCAAATGCTGAAAGCGCCGTATTCGGTCTTGTACTCTACCACCTTTGAGTCCGTGCAGGAAATGGCACGGCGTTCGCCGCGTTAAGGCTTAATTAAGAGTGTTTTACACTGAATTTGGGTGGAACCACGATTTATTCGTCCCAATGCTCGCAAGGGCATTGGGGCTTTTTGTTTTTATAATCAATTATTTTATATAAGGAGAATGTATATGATTAACGTTGAACTCAAAGGCGGAGTCGTTAAGGAATTCGAAAACGGAATTTCTCCCGCCGAAATCGCAAAATCAATAGGAATGGGACTTTACAAGTCCGTATGCGCCGCAAGCGTAGACGGCGTAGTGTGCGACCTCCGCACTCCGCTTGAAAAGGATTGTAAGGTTGAGCTTTTGACCTTTGACGATTCAGACGGCAAGCACGCATTTTGGCATTCCGCTTCACACGTGCTCGCACAGGCGGTTAAAAGACTTTATCCCAACGCAAAGTGCGCGATCGGTCCCGCAATCGACAACGGCTTTTACTATGATTTTGACGTTGAAAAGCCCTTTTCAGCCGAAGATTTGCAGAAGATTAAGGCTGAGATGAAGAAGATTGTAAAATCAGGTTTTGAAATAGAGCGTTTCGAGCTTGCTCCCGACGAAGCTATTAAGCTTTTGGAGGATATGGGCGAGCCCTATAAGGTTGAGCTTGCCAAGGAGCATACAGACAAGGGCGAGAACATCAGCTTTTACAAGCAGGGCGACTTCACAGACCTCTGCGCAGGCCCTCACCTTATGAGCGTATCCGCAATCAAGGCGGTTGAGCTTACAAACTGCACAGGCGCTTACTGGCGCGGCGACGCAAGTAAAGCTCAGCTCTGCCGTGTTTACGGTACGGCGTTCCCCAAGGCTTCAATGCTCGAGGAACATTTAAAACAGCTTGAAGAGGCAAAAAAGCGCGACCACAACAAAATCGGCAGAGAGCTTGGCTTCTTCACAACCGTTGATTATATCGGCCAGGGACTTCCGATTTTGCTCCCCAAGGGCGCAAGAGTAATTCAGCTTTTACAGCGTTTTGTAGAGGACGAGGAGCAAAAGCGCGGCTGGCTGCTGACAAAAACTCCGTTTATGGCTAAGAGCGACCTTTACAAAATCAGCGGTCACTGGGATCACTACAAGGAGGGAATGTTTATTCTCGGCGATCCCGACAATGACGACGATGTTTACGCGCTCAGACCTATGACATGCCCGTTCCAGTATCAGGCTTACCTCAATCAGCAGCGTTCATACCGCGATTTACCGCTCAGATATAACGAAACTTCAACACTTTTCCGCAACGAGGCTTCCGGTGAAATGCACGGACTTATCCGCGTTCGCCAGTTTACAATCTCAGAGGGACACCTTATGTGTACTCCCGAACAGCTCGAGGACGAGTTCAAGCAGTGCGTAGAGCTTGCAACCTTTATGCTTAAGACAGTCGGTCTTTACGAGGATGTAAGCTACCGCTTCTCGCAGTGGGATCCTAACGACTGTGAAAAGTACATCGGCACTCAGGAAGAGTGGGATGAAGTTCAGGGTATGATGGGCAAAATCCTCGACCACCTCGGAATTGATTACAAGGTTGGTATCGGTGAGGCTGCCTTCTACGGTCCTAAGCTCGATATCCAGATTAAGAACGTATTCGGCAAAGAGGATACTCTCATCACAATTCAGATTGACCCGATGATTGCCGAGAAGTTCGGTATGGAGTACGTTGATAAGGATGGTGTTAAAAAGCATCCGTTCATCATTCACCGCACATCAATCGGCTGTTACGAGAGGACCCTGGCACTTCTTATCGAAAAGTACGCCGGAGCGTTCCCGCTCTGGCTCGCACCTACTCAGGTTAAGCTTCTCGCGGTTGCCGACAGACACCTCGACTATGTTTACGAGGTCAAAAAGGCGCTCGAAGCAAAGGGTATGCGCGTTGAGGTCGACGGCAGAAACGAGAAAATCGGCTACAAAATCCGTGAAGCCCAGCTTGAAAAAGTACCTTATATGTTCATTGTGGGCGATAAGGACGTTGAGGCAGGCACAGTATCTGTCCGTCACCGCAAAGAGGGCGACCTCGGCGCTATGAAGCTTGAAGAATTCATCGCCATGGCAGAGGAAGAAATCAACACAAAGGCGATTAAATAAGTAAATTCAGGCAAAATATTAAAAAAATTAAAAAAATACTTGCATTTTACAATTAAATGTAGTATAATCTATCTGTTATTTGTGTAAAGAAGTAGGTGAAAAGAATGAAAGAAGGAATCCATCCTAAGTATGAGCAGACCACAATCACTTGTGCTTGCGGTAATGTTATTGAGACAGGTTCAACCAGAAAAGACATCCGTGTTGAAATTTGCTCTAAGTGTCATCCTTTCTACACAGGAAAGCAGAAGCTTGTTGATACAGGCGGACGTGTTGACAGATTCAAAAGACGTTTCAATATTGAGAAATAATGACTTTTACACAGGCGGCACGAACGTGTCGCCTTGTTTTCATTTATCGGGGTAACTATGAACACAGACTACAAAACAGTCAAAATAGAATCAAGCGATGAATTCACCGAGAAACGCTCGCGGTTTATCGGCTATGTTAAGCCCGTTAAGACCGAGGCAGAGGCTACGGAATTTATAAATTCTATCCGTTCAAAGCACTGGGACGCGCGGCATAATGTTTACGCTTATTCGCTCAGAGAGGGCAATATAAAGCGTTACAGCGACGACGGAGAGCCCTCGGGTACGGCAGGAATGCCGGTGCTCGACGTTATCACAAAGAACGAGGTTTACGACGTATGCGTTGTGGTAACGCGCTACTTTGGCGGTGTTTTGCTCGGCACGGGCGGATTGGTACGCGCTTATTCCCAGGGCTCAAAAATCGCGCTTGAAGCAGGTCAGGTAGTCTTAATGCAAAACTGCCTTGTCTGTTCGCTTACCTGCACGTATAACCAGTACGGCAAAATCTCCTCGTTAATCCCCGATAACGGCGGAGTAATCGACGATTCCGTGTTCGAAACCGACGTAAAGCTCAAATTCCACATAAAACCAGACGGTTTGCCTGCCTTAAACAAAAAGCTTGCCGACTTAACCTCCGGCGTGGTACAGGCAGTTTCTGACAGCGAGCAGTATTTTATGACGGAAATTTAAATAAAATTAAGAATAAAAAAAGTTCGCAAATTGCAATAGCAAGTTGAAACAAATTTAACGTTTGTAGTAGAATGTCGTGAGTTTATTGAGGGAGGAGCGTAGCGACGAGTGAGAGAAACTCACGACGGCGCGGCTCAAGCTGCCCTGTATATCCTGTCGAGTTCCTGCTCAAAGAGTTCCTCCGGAGTATGATACCCGAGTATCTTTCTGGGCAGATTGTTGATTTTGTCAGCAAAAAAGAGGATATCATCAGCACTGTAGTCATCTATGCTCTTCCCTTTTGGAATAAATCTGCGAAGCATTTTGTTGTGACATTCATTTGTTCCTTTCTCATAGGAAGAATACGGATGAGTAAAGTACACTGAAATCCCTTTTGATTCAACCTGAGAAAGATTGGCAAACTCAGATCCGTTATCTCCGGTTATGCTCTTGAACACTTCGTTATATTTATCTCCGAATTGCTCAATTAACCCGGATAGAGCTTCGTCTATAGCTTCAGCAGAATGATCTCTTATTTTCAGCCATATTGATTCACGATGCTTACGCTCAACTATTGTCATTACCTGAGATTCACCCTCTGTTTTTCTGCCGATAACGCTGTCAATCTCCCAATGACCGAATTCTTCACGAGTATCAACATCATCAGGTCGCATTTCAATACTGTTGCCGAGATTTCGCTTGTTTTCTCGGATTCGGTTTCCTTTGGTGTTACGCTTTAGCTTTTCAGGTAAATCTATATTTTTGATATTTAGCAAACCTAAATCAACGTAGTTGTACAGCGTTTTCGTGCAAACCATTTGTTTATCAGTATACAGATGATTTGCTTTGGCGTAACCTACGCAAGCATCAAGCGACCAGCCTTCTTCACGGAATTTCTTTTCAACATACTGAAGAAAACCGACCACTTCAAGACAATTGATATTTCTGCGGCTGTTTTTGCGACGTTCAAGGTAAACTTCCTTACCCTTATCTGCTTTATATCTCGCAACCTTACCGTTATACAAATATACAGTACCTCGTTCAACTTCATTTCTGATGGTATTGTATGGTCTGCCAAGGTGTTTGGCGATAGCATAAATTGACCAACCGTCTTTAAGTCGAACCTCTATTTCGTGTCGTTCTTCTGATGTTATGTGTTGAAATTTCTTGTGCTCCGTGTTACAATTGGAATTGTCCATAGTGATGATTCCTTTCGAATTGGTGTGTGGTAACTCAATTCTACTACAGAATCGTCGCTGTGGACTCTTTTATTTTATTGTTTCAACTTCATTTTACAACGCGCGAATAAAAAAAGTTTTAAATAAATAGAGGAATAAAATATTATTTTTCGTAAAAAGATATCGGAGAACAAAAAATGCGTGTAATCGTATTTAAGTTCTCAATAGCGAATTTAGCTTGCCAAAGGCAAATTTAGCTTTATTGGAAGGAGGGTTTTTCTTGGCTATTCCCGAAAGCTTTATTCAGGAGCTTAAGCTGCGCAACGACATTACAGAAGTAATTTCGACCTACGTAAGCCTAAAAAAGCGCGGCAGAAATATGGTCGGACTTTGTCCGTTCCACGGCGAGAAAACCCCGTCCTTTAATATTTATACCGAGACCGATTCCTTTTACTGCTTCGGCTGCGGAGCTTCGGGCGACGTAATCTCTTTTATAATGAAGATTGAAAATCTCGACTACGTCGAAGCCGTAAAGTACCTTGCCCAGCGCGCAGGATTGGATATGCCTGAGGACGGCTATGACGACAGTCTAAGCCGCCTGAGGAAAAGAGTATATGAGGCCAACCGCGAGGCGGCGAGGTTTTATTATAAAACTCTTATTTCCGAAAACGGCAGGGCAGGTCTTGACTATTTTCGCTCGCGAATGTTAGCGGACAGCACAATCCGCCATTTCGGGCTCGGCTTTGCTGATGATAACTGGTCATCGCTCTGCAAGCACCTTAAGTCCAAGGGATTTAAGGACAGCGAGCTTGTAGCCGCCAACCTCGCGGTACAGAGGAGAAACGGCAAGGGCATTTACGACCGATTTACTAACCGCGTGATGTTCCCGATAATCGACCTTCGCGGCAACGTAATCGCCTTTGGCGGTCGAATAATGACCGACCAAAAGCCGAAATACCTCAATACCTCGGACACGCCTGTGTTTAAGAAAAGCGAAAATTTGTTTTCGCTCAACAACGCAAAAAATTCAGGCTCACGTACCCTGATACTCTGCGAGGGCTATATGGACGTCATCGCGGTTAATCAGGCAGGCTTCCAAAACGCCGTGGCAACCCTCGGAACTGCGCTCACAACCGAGCAGGCTGTGCTTATGAAGCGCTACGCCGATGAAGTAATAATCTGCTACGACGCAGACGAGGCAGGTCAAAAAGCTACCGCAAGGGCAATTCCTCTGCTCAGGAACGCAGGGCTTAACATAAGAGTTCTCAATATTCCGAACGGCAAGGATCCCGACGAGTTCATCAAGTCAAAGGGCGTTGATGGTCCTGCGGCTTTCCGTGATATAATCGAAAAAAGCGGAAACGACGTTGAATACCGCCTGCAAAAGCTCAAAGGCGAGTACAACACCGAAACAAGCGAGGGTATGGTCGGCTTCCTAAACGCCGCGACAAGGCTGATTGCCACAATAAGCGGCGAGGTTGAGCGCGACGTCTACACCTCAAAAATCTGCAAGGAATTCGGCGTTGACAAAGAAGCCTTCAAACGACAGGTGAACTCCAACATTCGCCGCAAAAACCGTGATAATTCCAAAAAAGAGTTCCGCGAAATCCGCGATAATATGGCGGGCAGGGGAGATAAGTTTAACACCGAGCATCAAAAAAAGCCGCGTTCATCCTCTGCAGAAGAAAAATTAATTGTCTATTTGGTAAAGCATCAGGATTCCGCAGGTTATATATCAAAAAGGCTAAAGCCTGAGGATTTTCAAAATTCGCTTATGCGCCGATACTATGAATATTTTACCGAACGCATAAATAACGGCTACGAGCCTGCCAACAATATAACGGCGGACTTTACCGAGGACGAGCGAAATTATTATTATAAAATGGTAAATGGGCGCGTTTCTGTTCCTGAAACAAAAAATGCGCTTGACGAGTACATAGATTTAATTTTAGATGAGAGCCAAAAGGCAAAAATCGGAAATTCTTCCGATATGTCGAATGACGATATGCTCAACAGGCTCAACAAGTTAAGGGAAAAGAAAGGATGATTTAAATGGCTCAGCAGGATAAAAAATCAATCTTAAAGGAGCTTATCGACCTCGGAAAACAGAAGGGCTCCATTACAAACCAAGATATTCTCGACGCTATCGGCGAACTCGACTTCGAACCCGAAAAGCTCGAAAAGCTCTATGACGCAATCGAAGCTCAGGGTATCGAGATTGTCGAGGATATGGGCGAGATTAAAATTGACGATATCGAGCTTTCATATGAAGAATCCAAGGAGGAAAACGGCGGCGGTTCGTCCACCGAGCAGAACATCACGATCGACGACCCTGTAAAGGTTTATCTTAAAGAAATCGGACGTGTTCCGCTCCTTACTTCCGAGGAGGAGGTTGAGCTTGCAATCCGCATTTCCGACGGCGACGTTCAGGCAAAACAGCGCCTCAGCGAAGCAAACCTACGACTTGTTGTAAGTATTGCAAAGCGCTACCTCGGCAGAGGAATGCAGTTCCTCGACCTTATCCAGGAGGGTAACCTCGGTCTTATCAAGGCGGTTGAAAAGTTCGACTATACCAAGGGCTTCAAGTTCTCAACCTACGCCACATGGTGGATTCGCCAGGCGATTACAAGGGCAATTGCCGACCAGGCGCGTACAATCAGAATTCCCGTTCATATGGTAGAAACCATCAACAAGGTTAAAAAGGTTCAGTCCCAGCTCCTTCACCAGAACGGTCACGAGCCTTCTCCCGACGAAATTGCCGAGGAAATAGATATGCCCGTTGACAAGGTGCGCGAAATTATGCGTGTAGCTCAGGAGCCTGTTTCTCTTGAAACTCCTATCGGTGAGGAGGAGGACAGCCATCTCGGTGACTTTATTCCCGATAACGACGCTCCTGCTCCGGCAGACGCGGCTTCGCACACTATGCTCAGAGAACAGCTCTCAGACGTTCTCTCAACACTCACTCCGCGTGAGGAAAAGGTGCTCAGACTACGCTTCGGTCTTGAGGACGGCAGAAGCCGTACCCTTGAAGAAGTAGGCAAGGAATTCAACGTAACCCGTGAGCGTATCCGCCAGATTGAGGCAAAGGCTCTGCGCAAGCTCCGCCATCCCTCACGCAGCCGCAAGCTTAAGGACTACCTCGATTATTAATATTCCTTTTTAGAATTATGATTAATTTTGAAGAATGTGCCGAACTGCTCGACGAAATTGCGGATTCTATGCCTTATGAGCTTTACCGCGAGCTCAACTGCGGAATATCGCTTTTACCTCAGTTAAAGGTTCATCCCGCAGCACTGCACAATGACTTGTTTATTATGGCGGAGTACATACGCAATTCGCTCGGAAACGCGATTGTCTTTTACTACGGCTCTATCGCCAGAGTATACGGTAACGCCGACAAAGAGCGGCTTCGAAAAGAACTCGACCGTATTCTGCGCCATGAATTAAGGCATCATAACGAGCACCTCGCAGGCTGCGATGACCTCGGAATTATGGACGACGAGCAAATTTTGGACTACTTAAAAAGAAACGGCGTTCAGCCTAAGTGAGAATTTAACCCTTGTGATAATGCTCATGTACGGTAAGGAAGCAAGCAACCGAAAACAAGAGATAGACCGCCAGCACTACACTATTCCGAACCAAAGACCAAAAGATAAGCATTGTGGGAAAATCTAAACTTTTGGATTTTCCTACAATGCCAACTACGGCGGAATCCCTCCCACTCCTTATATCTTTCTGTATACATTGAATTTGTATTTAGTAAAATGCAGACAACACCACGGATCGGCTTTTGGTTGGACAATTCCAACCAAACACCACAGCAGACAGCAGAAAACATTCTGAACGCTAGGAAGCCGGTATGATTGTTACATATAAGGGGAAGAAAAATTTCTTTTAGGTACTTGCTTTCCTAAAACTGATGTGATACAATGATTTAATCCAGAAAAGGAGTAAAAAATATGCGGCAAGGTATTCTTAAATAAAACTATAATCAAATAGTGGGAACAAAGGATTATGATAGCTCCTTTTGTAGGGGCTTAGTTTTTTGTACCCAATTTAAGAATACTTTTGCCTTATCAATTTTGACATATCCCCAAAAACAGCAATCACAAACAGGTGTATGCTGTATATGTGTATGTCCGCAACTTATAATCCCCAGTGGTAAAAGTATTTTACTGCTGGGGATTTTTATGCCCTTTGGGGCTGTAAAGGGAGGACAATCACATGAAAATAATCAATATTGGAATTCTTGCCCATGTAGACGCTGGAAAGACGACCTTGACGGAGAGCCTGCTATATGCCAGCGGAGCCATTTCAGAACCGGGGAGCGTCGAAAAAGGGACAACGAGGACGGACACCATGTTTTTGGAGCGGCAGCGTGGGATTACCATTCAAGCGGCAGTCACTTCCTTCCAGTGGCACAGATGTAAAGTTAACATTGTGGATACGCCCGGCCACATGGATTTTTTGGCGGAGGTGTACCGCTCTTTGGCTGTTTTAGATGGGGCCATCTTGGTGATCTCCGCTAAAGATGGCGTGCAGGCCCAGACCCGTATTCTGTTCCATGCCCTGCGGAAAATGAACATTCCCACCGTTATCTTTATCAACAAGATCGACCAGGCTGGCGTTGATTTGCAGAGCGTGGTTCAGTCTGTTCGGGATAAGCTCTCCGCCGATATTATCATCAAGCAGACGGTGTCGCTGTCCCCGGAAATAGTCCTGGAGGAAAATACCGACATAGAAGCATGGGATGCGGTCATCGAAAATAACGATGAATTATTGGAAAAGTATATCGCAGGAGAACCAATCAGCCGGGAAAAACTTGCGCGGGAGGAACAGCAGCGGGTTCAAGACGCCTCCCTGTTCCCAGTCTATCATGGCAGCGCCAAAAATGGCCTTGGCATTCAACCGTTGATGGATGCGGTGACAGGGCTGTTCCAACCGATTGGGGAACAGGGGGGCGCCGCCCTATGCGGCAGCGTTTTCAAGGTTGAGTACACCGATTGCGGCCAGCGGCGTGTCTATCTACGGTTATACAGCGGAACGCTGCGCCTGCGGGATACGGTGGCCCTGGCCGGGAGAGAAAAGCTGAAAATCACAGAGATGCGTATTCCATCCAAAGGGGAAATTGTTCGGACAGACACCGCTTATCAGGGTGAAATTGTTATCCTTCCCAGCGACAGCGTGAGGTTAAACGATGTATTAGGGGACCAAACCCGGCTCCCTCGTAAAAGGTGGCGCGAGGACCCCCTCCCCATGCTGCGGACGACGATTGCGCCGAAAACGGCAGCGCAAAGAGAACGGCTGCTGGACGCTCTTACGCAACTTGCGGATACTGACCCGCTTTTGCGTTGCGAAGTGGATTCCATCACCCATGAGATCATTCTTTCTTTTTTGGGCCGGGTGCAGTTGGAGGTTGTTTCCGCTTTGCTGTCGGAAAAATACAAGCTTGAAACAGTGGTAAAGGAACCCTCCGTCATTTATATGGAGCGGCCGCTCAAAGCAGCCAGCCACACCATCCATATCGAGGTGCCGCCCAACCCGTTTTGGGCATCCATAGGACTGTCTGTTACACCACTCTCGCTTGGCTCCGGTGTACAATACGAGAGCCGGGTTTCGCTGGGATACTTGAACCAGAGTTTTCAAAACGCTGTCAGGGATGGTATCCGTTACGGGCTGGAGCAGGGCTTGTTCGGCTGGAACGTAACGGACTGTAAGATTTGCTTTGAATACGGGCTTTATTACAGTCCGGTCAGCACGCCGGCGGACTTCCGCTCATTGGCCCCGATTGTATTGGAACAGGCATTGAAGGAATCGGGGACGCAGCTGCTGGAACCTTATCTCTCCTTCATCCTCTATGCGCCCCAGGAATACCTTTCCAGGGCTTATCATGATGCACCGAAATACTGTGCCACCATCGAAACGGCCCAGGTAAAAAAGGATGAAGTTGTCTTTACTGGCGAGATTCCCGCCCGCTGTATACAGGCATACCGTACTGATCTGGCCTTTTACACCAACGGGCGGAGCGTATGCCTTACAGAGCTGAAAGGATATCAGGCCGCTGTCGGTCAGCCGGTCATCCAGCCCCGCCGTCCAAACAGCCGCCTGGACAAGGTGCGCCATATGTTTCAGAAGGTAATGTAAAGATACATAATCGTCAAGACGGCAACAATCAGAAGAATGTGCCGAACTGCTCGACGAAATTGCGGATTCTATGCCTTATGAGCTCTACCGCGAGCTCAACTGCGGAATATCGCTTTTACCTCAGTTAAAGGTTCATCCCGCAGCACTGCACAATGACTTGTTTATTATGGCGGAGTACATACGCAATTCGCTCGGAAACGCGATTGTCTTTTACTACGGCTCTATCGCCAGAGTATACGGTAACGCCGACAAAGAGCGGCTTCGAAAAGAACTCGACCGTATTCTGCGCCATGAATTAAGGCATCATAACGAGCACCTCGCAGGCTGCGATGACCTCGGAATTATGGACGATGAGCAGATTTTGGACTACTTAAAAAGAAACGGCGTTCAGCCTAAGTGAGAATTTAACCCTTGTGATTATTCACAGGGGTTATTTTTGCTTTGTTGTTGTGCAAATTACACATAAATCACAACAAAACTTTTATGGTCTAAACGGATTGAATAAAGAGTTATATTCTCTTTTAGAATTAAAATCAACTAACAAATGTGATAAAATAAGTTGAATAAGTGCACCTGCAAGGAGGCATTATTTTGAATTTCAAAAGAATTTTGACAGGAGTTTTGGTGTTTATTATGATTACCGGTATGAGTGCAGCTTCCGTTTCGGCGGACGGCAAAATCACAGATTTTCACCTGTACGCCGCACAGCTCGACAAATGGGCTTATAACGGCAACGACTTAGGCGCAAATTACACCTCCAATTCAACAACCTTCAAGGTTTGGGCTCCCACAGCCGACGAGGTTACCCTTGACCTTTACGACAAGGGCAGCGAGGCAGAGGGAAGCAAGTCTATCAAGACAAAGGATATGACCTTGGACGAAAAAACCGGAGTTTGGTCGGCTTCAATCAGCGGCGACCTCTCGGGAAAATACTATACTTATTCAGTAACCTACGGCGACGAAACCAAGGTTACAGGAGACGTTTACGCCAAGGGCTGCGGAGTTAACGGACTACGCAGTATGGTAGTGAACCCTGCAGCTGTAAATCCGCCCAACTGGGAGAATGACAATCACGTTTATGTTGCTCAGCAGACAAATGCGTCCGTTTGGGAAATTTCCGTTGCCGACTTCTCATCGTCCGAGACAAGCGGCGTGAGCGAAGCAAACCGCGGAAAATTCCTCGCGTTTACCGAGAGCGGAACGACAATTGACGGTATTCAGGGCGGTACTCCGACCTGCGTTGATTACCTTAAAAAGCTCGGTGTTAAGTACGTGCAGATTATGCCAATGTACGATTTCGGCTCGGTTGACGAGAGCAAGGACATTATGAAGCAGTACAACTGGGGCTACGACCCTGTTAACTACAACTGTCCCGAGGGCTCATACTCTACAAATCCCTACGACGGCAACACCAGAATTAAAGAGTGCAAGCAGATGATTCAGGCGCTCCATAACGCGGGGATCGGCGTTGTAATGGATGTGGTTTATAACCACACCTTCTCGACCGACTCTTGGTTCCAGTACACCGTGCCTAACTACTACTACCGTATTAATCCCGACGGCAGCTTTTCTAACGGCTCGGGCTGCAGCAACGACACCGCTTCCGAGCACCTTATGTTCAGAAAATATATGGTTGATTCTGTAACCTACTGGGCAAAGGAATACCACATCGACGGCTTCCGCTTTGACCTTATGGGACTTCACGACGTCACCACAATGAACGCAATCCGCGAGGCTCTCGATAAGCTCTACGAGGACGGCAGCGGTCAGAAGATTTTGATGTACGGCGAGGCGTGGAATATGGACACCTTTGCCGCGCCGAACACCGTAATGGCAAATCAAAATAACCTAAAGCAGCTCAACGCGCGTATCGGTGCGTTTGACGATACCCTGCGCGACGGTATCAAGGGCAGCACCTTCGGCGGCGGAGTTGGCTTTGTTCAGAACGGTTCAAGCCGTTCGAGTATCAAGACAGGCTTCCTCGGACAGTCCGATTCAAGCACAGGCTGGGCGAGCGCTCCTACCCAGTGCGTAAGCTACGCTTCCTGCCACGACAATCTCGCGCTATACGATAAGCTCGTAGATTCCGTCTATAACAACGGCAAATACCGCGACCGTGACGAAAACTTAGTCGCTATGAATAAGCTTTCGGCGGCTATCGTTATGACCTCTCAGGGAATTCCGTTCTTCCTCGGCGGCGAAGAATTCGCGCGCAGTAAGGACGGCGATGAAAATTCCTACGCTTCATCGCGAGAGGAAAATATGCTTGACTGGAAGAGTATCGAAAAGTACAGCGACCTAATCGAGTATTATCGCGGACTTCTCAGAATTCGCGAAAACTTTGCGGCATTATCCGACTGCACGGCTATGACCGCTAATAATATCGAATCGCTCGAAAATATGCCGTCAGGCGTTTGCGCATACAAAATCCACAACACCGAGTCAGGCAAGTGGAAGCTGATGACGGTGATTTTCAACGGCGGCTCCGACGCTCAGAATATTAATCTTGAGGACGAGTGGATTCAGATTGCGAATGAGGAAACCGCAGGTCTGCGCGACTTGGGAACGGTATCGGGCAATATCAACGTAAAGCCCCATTCAGCCGCGATTCTTATTGACAAAACAAGCTATGAAAATTCCTCGATTGAGGAGTACGAGGGCTTGCTTGTCGTTAATTACTACGACAATAAGACCAAGGAAAAAATCAGAACTCAAATGGTTTCCGACGAGGTGGGCAAGACCTACAACGTTGCGGATATCGCTTCTTCGCTCAACTACGACATCAAGTCGTCCTCTGGCGATACAAGCGGCGAATTTACAAAGCAAATCAGACGTGCAGATGTTTATGTTGAGGAGTTCGAGGGTAAGCTGTCAACTATTACCATAAAGTATGTTGACGATATCAACGGCTCTGAGCTTGCGGATTCATATGTTATCCGCAACCGTCAGGGACAGCCGTATTTCACCCCGAAGCTTCCCGATATCGAAAACTACACGCTTGTGCTCGACCAGCTTCCTAACAACGGCGCAGGCATATCACCCGGCGGCGATGTAACTGTAGAATATAAGTACACGCGAATCACCGACGATACCGACAAATCAATCTGCAAGGTCAACATCGTCTATATGGCTGACACCGGCAAAATCCTCGATACAAACACATTAGAGGGCAAGGAAGGGGAGCACTACAGAGCTAACGACAATGAGTATGAGGATATGAATCTCATCGAGCTTCCCGATAACTGCGACGGCGTGTTCAAAAAGGGCGAGATAAACGTGCTCTACCGCTACACCTCGCGTCCGAATCCGTATGCAGGAATGTTAGTCGGCGTCGGAATTACCGCAGGAGTGATCTTCGCATTGTGCATAGCTTCATTTATCTATTCAAGCTATAAGCGCAAACAAAAGCTAATGGCGCGAATGGACATTGTTGAGTGAGTTTTTACAGTTAAGAGTTTAGAGTTTAATAAATTTAGAGGAAACGTTTCCTCTAAATTTAAAGCGGTGGAGCCTTTAAAAACTTTCAACTTTAAATGTGGTAGTTATTTCCGTTTACGGAATTAAATTAAAAATAATAAGGAGGAATATTCTTATGAGAACTACAAAGAAAATTGTAGCTTCTGTGCTTGCTGTATGTATGCTCGCTTCAACAAGCCTTGTTACCGCTTTTGCGGCTAACTCAGGCGACGAGCAGGTCGGTGCCAACAATTACAACCTTGCAAATCAGGCTGTTGACACCGAATACACCTACAACGGCGGCGACCTCGGCGCAAATTACTCACCTGAGAAAACCGTGTTTAAGGTTTGGGCGCCAAGGTCTACAGAGGTTACTCTTAACCGCTACGCTACCGGTTCGGATTCCGAGCCCGGAGCTGCAAACCTCGGCACAGTGCCGATGGAAAAGCTTATGGACGACGACAAATGGACAGGCGTGTGGACAGCTACCGTAGAGGGTGACATCGTAAACACCTACTACACCTACACAATCACATCAACCCTTTTCGACAAGGCAGGCAAGGCTATTGCCGAGCCTCAGGTTGCCGAGACTCAGGACGTTTACTCGGTTGCAACCGGCGTTAACGGCAGACGTTCAATGGTCTGCGACCTCGACAGCACCGACCCCGAGGGCTGGAATAACGACGTTCATATCGTTCCCAATCAGCAGACCGACTCTCAGGTTTGGGAAGTTCACGTTAAGGACTTTTCGTGGGACAAGACCTCGGGCGTAAGTGAACAAAACCGCGGTAAGTACCTCGGCTTTACCGAGACCGGCACAACCATCAACAATGAGGGAAAAGTTGCCACCTGTATTGATTACCTCAAGCAGCTCGGCGTTACCACCGTTCAGATTAACCCGTTCTATGACTTCCAGTCAATTAACGAGGCAGGCTCTGACGACCAGTTTAACTGGGGCTATGATCCTCAGAACTACAACGTTCCCGAGGGCTCTTATTCTTCAAACCCCTACGACGGTAATGTTAGAATTAACGAGTGTAAGCAGATGATTAAGGCTCTGCACGACGCAGGTATTTCGGTTGTAATGGACGTTGTTTACAACCACACCTTCTCCTGCTCGGCGGCTGACTCCTGCTTCCAGGCTACTGTTCCTTACTACTATCACAGAATGAGAAGCACAGGCGTGTTCTCGGACGGCTCAGGCTGCGGCAACGAGGTTGCTACAGAGTTCGCAATGACAAGACAGTACATTGTTGATTCCTGCAAATACTGGGTTAACGAGTATCACGTTGACGGTTTCCGCTTTGACCTTATGGGACTTATGGACGTTGAGTGTATGAACCAGATTCGTGCAGAGCTCGACGAGATTAACCCCAAGCTCACAACATGGGGCGAGGGCTGGACAGGCGGAACCTCATACCACGACACAAAGACCTACACCGGCGAGAAGTTCTATGCCGCTACTCAGGCAAACGCCTCTAAGGTAAGCGACAGAGTTGCTTTCTTTAACGACCAGGTTCGTAACGGCATTAAGGGTACTGTTTTTGATATTAACGAAAAGGGCTTTATCGCAGGCAACACCTCTTATGCTAAGGCTATCCGCTACGGTGCACGTGCAAATACCGTTAAGCCGCCTAACGCTACCGACTTCGGCTGGACTTCATCAGCTCCTTCACAGACGGTAACATATGCAGCCTGCCACGATAACGCTACGCTTTACGATCAGATTACCGCGTCTACAGGCAAAAAGTGGGGACTCCGCGACGGCGACAGCGTTAAGATGAGCAAGTTAGCCTCGGCTATTCTCAACACTACACAGGGCGTTACCTTCTACCTTGCAGGCGACGAGATGGCGCGTACAAAGTTCGGTGATACAAACAGCTATAAATCATCACCCGAGATTAACAAAATCGACTGGTCAAACATCGTAAACTATGCCGATTTGGTTGGTTACTACAGCGGTATGATGAAGATTAAAAAGGCGTTTTCACCTCTCAGAGCGATGGATAAGACCTATGAGGACGCGTTTAAGTTCTTCAATACTCCGCCCAGCCTTGACGTAAACTCAAACAACGTAAGCTTTGAGATTACAAACGACACCGAGGGCGAGTGGAACAAAATGCTCGTTATCTACAATGCGGCTGCTACTGAACAAACACTTAATATCAGCGCTGCAAGCGCAGACGAGTGGGTAATCGTTGCCAACGACCGGCTCGCAGGTACAGACAGCCTCGGTGAGGTTGAGGGCAAGACCTTTACAGTTCCGGCGTATTCCGCTATGGTAGCTGTTGATAAGGAAAGCTTTACAGCTAACCCGATTGACTCCTCGGTAGGCAGAGTTAACGTGCAGTATAAGTACGGCGACGAGAACGGCGCTGATGTTGCTCCTTCCGTAACACTTCAGGGCGAGCTCGGCACAGGCTATCAGGTAGCTCCTTCAACAGGAATCGACCCGAAGTTTGAGTACTCTTACACCGTAGGCGACGCTACAGGCGTTTACTCGGACGATACCAAGACAGTTACCTTCGTATATTCCGACTATATCCCCGAGCCTCTCAAAACTAACGGAGACCTCAACGGCGACGGCGAGATTTCGGTTCTTGATGTAGCCCATCTGCAAAAGATTCTTGTGGAAAAAGCTCCTATGCCCAACAAGAATCTCGACTTTAACTGCGACGGAAACGTTGATATTTTCGACGCTATTATGATGCAAAAGCACCTTGCAGATTACAGTGTTGCCACAGGCGAGGTAGAGATTAACTATTACTACACCGACGACAAGGGCAAGGTTGACAAGTTCAAGGATTCGACAATTACAATCAACGGCAGAGTAGGCGAGAGCTTTAAGTCCGACCCTTATGTTGTAATGGGCTACGCCCTTGACGAGACCAAGCTTCCTCAAAAGACCGAGGGTCAGATTCAGTACGGTCCCAAGCTTGTAATTAACTATTACTATGTACCCGGCAACCGCGAGGTAGCTTTACACCTCAAGCACAGCGGTTCGCTGACCTTTGATCCGTACCTCTGGATTTGGGCTTCCGACCTCAGCGGAAACCACCTTGCCGACCAGAACTTTACAGGCGGTACATGGGCAGGAAAGCCCGCGCTTGACGAGGACAGCGACGGCTGGTACGACTACAACTTCACCTACGAGAACGTGAAGGACGGCAGTCTGCTGGCAGGTACTTACAACCTCATCGTTTCGGGCGGCTCAAACGGTGCTAACCAGACAAAGGACTACGAGGGCTTCAACCAGAATGAGATGTGGATTGTTATTAACGATTCCAAATACGGTGCTTCAAACGAATACCTCTCATTCTATACAGAGAATCCCGACGAAAACCCCGAAGCAGAACCATTTAGATAATTTAATCTAAAATAAACAGAACCGGCTCATTGATTTGAGCCGGTTCGTTTTTTTGAATTGATAATTGATATTTGATAATGGATAATTGAGGGTCGCTCCGCTCCGATTTAAAATATTTAAAGCCTCCACCGCTTGCGGGAAATTCCCCTGTTAGGGGAAATGTCACGAAGTGACAAAAGGGTTGCCGTTTTCGCCAGAAAAAGGTGGCATTTTCGCTTGCGAAAATGACGGAGGGGGCAGACGTTTTTGATATTGCCAACCCTTCCGTTACATTGTAGGGGCGTGCATTGCACGCCCGCGGAAACGATATGCGTAATTACCGAACAATCCGATTTTATCGCGATAAACGAACGCATAATTCGGCACACAAAACGTTTATATATATATCAAATGATTTGTTCCTGTCCTGCGGGCGGACACACAGGTCCGCCCCTACGGTGTTAATTATTACTTCCTATATATCGCGGTAAATGTCGTGCCGTCCTTTTCGTTGCTCTGCACGGTCAGTTTTCCGTTAGTGCTCTCAACAATCTTTTTGGCGATAGAAAGTCCCAAGCCGTAGCCCTTAGTTGTTCTGGACTTTTCGGCGCGGTAGAAACGGTCGAAGATATGCTCCAAATCATCCTCGCTGATAACGCTTCCGAAGTTGTTTACCGAAAACTCAACGCCGTCGCTGTGTTTTTTCAGCTTTATAGTGACGGTGCTGTTTTCCTCGGAATACTTAACCGCGTTGTCAATAAGGATATGAGATAGTTGGTTGAGCTGAGTGGCGTTGCCTATCAGAGTAACTTCGCTGTCTATCTGCGGATCAATCATAACGCCTTTTTCAAACGCCACAGGTTCAAAGTTTAATGATGTACCCTCGACAATTTCGCTGAAATCCACCTCGGACATCTCGACATTTGTTTCGCCTGCGTCGGATTTCGCGAGGAACAGCATTTGGTCAATCAGGCTCTTCATATGCTGAGCTTCTTCCTCGGTGCTTTCAAGCCACTGCTTTTCATCCTTAACGGTCGAATTTGTATGCGACATCATAATGTTGTTGTTAGCCAAAATAACTGTGAGCGGAGTTTTCAGCTCGTGCGACGCATCTGCGACAAACTGCTTTTGCTGTTCCCAAGCCGACTTAACAGGCTTAACAGCAAAGCTCGAAAGTAAAAAGCTAATTAAAAATATAATGCCCATACTGCCGATAAACAGCCCGAAATTCAGCAACAGGGTGTTCCTTAGATTAGTGTTAATTCCGCTCGAGTCCGCAAGTGCGATTGTATATCCATCCATACCGTCGAGCTTAACAAACATCAGGTTATAACTGCTAATCTGACCTGACATTTCCTTGCTCTCAATTGCGGTTTTAACACATTCCTTCAGGTCGGAATCCTCCATTGTGATGTTGCTTTCCTGAGTGTCGGTGATGTTTCCGTCCTTGTCGGTTGTCACGATTATGTACGAGCTAATCTGCACCGGGCGTTCAATATTGTCTCCGCCGCGCTTGCCAATCATATTGTTCTGAGGATTTTCGGCGTTGTTTTGTATCTGCACAGGCGCGTTTTCGCCAAACTGATTGCCCTTAAATACTTCCTTTTCGGCTACCATAGTAAGTCCGCGTTCAAGCTCGTGAACAGAGTTTGAGTAGCTGTTCACGCATACAACGGTAAAAATCAAAAGAATAACAATTCCGACAAGCAGCATATTTACAAGGATAATCCGCCGTCTTAGTTTCTTAATCATCCTTTATTCTCCAATCTGTAGCCGACCTTTTTAATCGCCTTTATTTCTGTAGAAGAATTAACAAAGTTCAGCTTACGTCTTAAAAATGAAATATAAGCCTCAACATTGTTTGAGCCTGCGTCGGAGTCGTATCCCCAAACCTTAGTGATAATATCCTCTTTTGAGAGTATGATATCGCGGTTTGCAATTAAAAGCTTCAAAATTTCGGCTTCCTTAAAGTTCAGGTGAACCGACTTTGAGCCTTTTGTGAGCGTGCTGGTAGAGGCGTTAAAGTTAAAATCACCGAAGTCAGCCTCGTCAATAATTACCTCGCCTCTGCGCCTTGTAAGCGCCTTTACCCTCGCCAAAAGCTCCTCCGGAGCAAACGGCTTGGTCATATAGTCGTCAGCTCCGCGGTTAAGTCCTGTTACCTTGTCGGACACTGCGTCCTTAGCCGTCAGCATAAGAATCGGAGTTTCAATTTTATTCTTCCTAAGCTCATACGCTACCTCGTAGCCGTCGCGGTAGGGAATCATAATATCTAATATAATAAGGTCGTAAATTCCGCTTAAGCCGTAATCAAGCGCGTCGTTGCCGTCGTAGACAACATCCGCCATATATTTTTGCTCGAGCAAAATCTGCTTTAGGGCGTTCGCCAGTCTTTTTTCATCTTCAACTATAAGTATGTTCATAATAAACCCCGCTTTCTATAATATCTATAGTATTAATTTTACTATAATTAAATATAGATAACAAGCCTTAAATAATCCTTAAGAAAAGTTTTTAAAATTAATAATTTATTTCTTAAAAGTTTTTAAGCGTTTTTTAAGTTTTAACCTTTATGATTAACTCAGCAAAGACAAGGGAGGCATCAATATGGGAATTCAGACAATTTTTGAGAGAACCGAAAAAAAGTACATCATCACAGTAAAACAGCGCAGACAGCTGTTAGAAAAAATCAGAGAGTATATCAAGGCGGATGAGTACGGCGAGAGCACGGTTTGTAGCCTCTACTTTGACACAGATGATTACAGGCTTATCCGAAACTCAATCGAAAAGCCTATCTATAAAGAGAAGCTCAGACTCAGAAGCTACTTTACACCAAAGCAGACAAGTAACGTGTTCCTCGAGCTTAAGAAAAAGTACAACGGCGTTGTTTATAAAAGACGTCAAACTCTTGAATACTCAACCGCTATGGATTACGTTAACGACGGTATAATGCCGAACGATTCGCAGATTATGAGAGAAATCGACTGGGCAATGCACTTCTACAACGGCTTAAAGCCTCAGATGTTCATAGCCTACGACAGAACAGCTTTTTACAGCAAAACCGATTTTAACCTCAGAATCACATTCGACAAAAACGTAAGATTCAGAACAGATAACCTCGAGCTTTCAAAGGGAAGCTTCGGAGAGAGAATTTTATCACCCGACATGTGCATTATGGAGATTAAGGCGCTCAAGGCAATGCCGATGTGGCTTACAAACGCGCTCAATGAGCTCAAAATCTTCCCCGGCTCGTTCTCAAAATACGGAACAGCCTACGCAACTGTAACTCAGAGAAATATGAACGGAGGTCGTTACTGTGCTTAACAATTTATTTTCTGCTATCTATACCGACACATTCACAATTCAAACTTATTTAATCTGCACGGCGGTGTCGCTGGTGCTTGGTGGATTAATCGCCTTCACCGCAAACTTCCGCGCAAAACAGAGCAAAAGCTTTTTACTGGCGCTGTTTTTGATACCGGCAATCGTTCAGACGGTAATAATGCTCGTTAACGGAAGCGTCGGCACAGGTGTAGCCGTAATGGGAGCGTTCTCGCTGGTACGTTTCAGAAGCGTTGCAGGCTCGGCAAAAGAGATTGTCAGCATTTTCCTTGCAATGGCAACAGGTCTTGCGACAGCTATGGGCTATATCGGACTCGCAATTGTGATTGTTTCAATCCTCTGCATTGCAATGATTATAGCTTCCTTCATCAGGCTCAAAGAGAAGGACGACCTTGTAAGAGAGCTTAAAATCACAGTTCCCGAGGATTTGAATTACGCTCATTCCTTTGACGATGTTTTCGAAAAGTACACAAAGACGTATAAGCTTCAGAACGTAAAGACAACAAATATGGGAAGTCTTTATAAGCTCAGCTACAATATTGAGCTCAAAAGCGAGGACGATATTCAGGACTTCATCAATGATTTAAGATGCCGTAACGGCAACCTCGAAATCTCAGTGATGATTCCGGCAGTCCCCGAAGTAACATTATAATTGATATCATCTAATTTTTTTAATAAATAATCTCCGCAGGCAGTCTGTCAGAAATGACATGCTGTCTGGCTTTTAAATAGAGTTTAGTGTTTAGAGTTTAATAAATAGTATTTCGATGCTTGCGTATGAATCAGCGCAAGTTTTCTTTAACAATCGTAGGGGCGCACTATAATGTGCGCCCTTGAAAGAGAACCGCGTTTATCTTACAATCAGTTTTAATCGTGATATACCAATTTTTCCTTTAATATAATTAAACTCTAAACTCTTAACTCTTAACTCTTAACTCTATCCTCAGCTTCTCTGCGCAAAACCCTTGATGTTCCTCTCCGAGAACTGTATCAGGTTAAACAGCGATGACGCGCCCTTGTCAAAGTAGCTCGAAATAATATCGGGCGAGAGGGCGAGCGACAGCTCGTTTTTCTCAATCAGCGTGTCGATAATTTCTAAATCAATTATCATCGAGGCAGAGGTCAGGTTTTGATATCTTCCTCTGTCAATCGAGAACATTGTCTGGGTATTTGTCTTGTCGGCGCAGTAAATCGTCCTGAAAATCTGGTACTCCGCGCACATAAGGTAGTTGCTGACCGCGTTGGTCAGCTTTTTTTCACCGATTTGCGCAAGCAGGTCAAAGATGACCGTAGTCGTGTTCATTATCAGCTTGCGGTTTACCTGATTAATCATATTACCCTGCAAGTGCTTGATTTCATCGCTTTCGGGGATGTCATCCGCGCTTACGGAAGCAGGCTTACGCTGAACCGTCCTGCCCAAAAGATAATCGGTCGATACCTCAAAGTAATCCGCCGCCTTTACCAGAAAATCAAGTCCGCACTCGCGGATCCCCTTTTCGTAATGCGACAAAAGCGCCTGCGAAATACCCAAATCCTGCGATACCTGCTTTTGGCTGAGTCCGCGTTCCTTGCGTAAAAATGTAATAATTCTCGGAAAATCACTGTTCAACACTTGACACCTCATTTTGAAACATAGTATAATATAGTTTGGTGATTGACAATCAATTGCCAAATACCATCTATTCTACAAATAGTATAATTGATTTTTTACTGTTTGTAAACAGAATTTTGGAGCTTTTATGAAAAGTTACGTTATTCATTTTATCCGCCACGGCGCGATTGACGAAACCTTATCGGGCAAGTACATCGGCACAACTGACGCGGAGCTTTCCGACAAGGGCAAAGCCGCCCTGCGTAAGCTCGACTACGAGTGCAAATACCCATACACAAAGGTTGTTTTTTCAAGCCCGTTAAAGCGCTGTACGCAGACCTGCAAAATTTTATATCCCGACATAAATCCTCTTGTAATCGCAAATTTAAGCGAGTGCAATTTCGGTGAGTGGGAGGGGAAAACCGCCGACGAGCTAAAGGACGATCCTGACTTTCAAAAGTGGCTTGCCGGAGATAACACCGTTAAACCGCCGAGGGGAGAGAGCAACGCGGATTTTGTCCGCAGAATTTGCAGAATGTTCGAGAGCATTGTCGAAGGCCTTATGAAAACCGGCACGACCGAGAGCGTAATCGTCACCCACGGCGGTGTAATAATGACCTTACTCGCGGTTTACGGACTTCCCCAGGCAAAGCCCTTTGAATGGACGATGGACAGCGGCTGCGGTTATTCGGTTAGGATAACGCCTATGCTCTGGCAAAGGGATAAAGTAACCGAGGTATATCAGCAAATCCCCGTACCTAAAGAGGACGAGGATGATTAATCAGTATAAAATATTTATTATATAAGGAGTAATTAAAATGGCAGACTACAAAATCACGCTCTTAAAGGGCGACGGTATCGGCCCTGAGATTGTAAATCAGGCTGTTAAGGTGCTTGACAAGGCGGCTGAAAAGTTTAATTTCACCGTAGAATACGACGAGGCTCTCCTCGGCGGCTGCGCGATTGACGCAACAGGCGTTCCGCTTCCCGATGAGACAGTTGCAAAGTGTAAGGCGAGCGACAGCGTAATTTTAGGCGCTGTAGGCGGTCCCAAGTGGGATAACCAGCCCGGCAATAACCGTCCCGAGGCAGGACTTTTAGGAATCCGCGGCGCACTCGGACTTTTCGCAAATCTCCGTCCGTCGGTTATCTTCGGACCTCTCAAAAGCGCGTCTCCGATTAAGGACGAGATTATCGGCGACAATATGGACATTATGATTGTTCGTGAGCTCACAGGCGGTATTTACTTCGGTGAACGCGGCAGGGGAGACGACTTTGCGTGGGATACCGAGAAATACTCTGTAGCTGAGGTTGAGCGTATCGCTCGCGTAGCCTTTGACCTTGCTATGAAGAGAAACAAAAAGCTCACAAGCGTTGACAAGGCAAACGTTCTCGAGTCCTCACGCCTTTGGAGAGAAACCGTAATTAAAGTAAGCAAGGATTATCCCGAGGTTGAGCTTAACCATATGTACGTTGACAACTGCGCAATGCAGCTTGTACGCAACCCCAAGCAGTTTGACGTTATCGTAACCTCAAACATCTTCGGAGATATCCTCTCGGACGAGGCGTCAATGATTGCCGGCTCAATCGGTATGCTCGCTTCAGCAAGCCTTTCAGGCGGTAAGCTCGGACTTTACGAGCCTATCCACGGCTCTGCTCCGGATATCGCAGGCAAGGGTATTGCAAATCCTCTCGCGACCATACTTTCAGTCGCTATGATGCTCAGATATTCCCTTAATCAGCCCGAGGCTGCAGAGGCAATCGAAGCGGCTGTGTCTAAGGTTCTTCTTAACAACCGCACACCCGATATTTACGAAGACGGAATGAACAAGGTAAGCTGCGAGCAGATGGGCGACCTTGTTTGCGCAGAGCTTTAACCGGTGATATTCTATGCAGTTTTATGATATGCACTCTCACATTCTGCCGGCATTTGACGACGGCGCAAAGACGGTTGAGGACAGCATAAGCCTGATTGAAAGCCTAAAAAGCCAGGGCGTTACAAATATCTGCCTTACGCCGCACTTCTACACAAACGAGCGCAGCCTTGAACGTTTTTTGGAAAAGCGCGCAAGGGCGTTTGAGAAGTTTAAGCCGTATATTCCCGACGATGTGAACCTTGTGCTCGGAACAGAGGTTTATGTTACGAGCTATCTGTTTAACAACGATGATTTATCGCAGATAACCTACGGCAAATCAAATTATATTCTGACGGAATTTCCGTATAGTATGCAGTTTAACGAGAAGGATATGCAGTGGATTTATATCCTCATGCAGAATCACAGGCTAATCCCTGTTATTCCGCACGTTGAGCGTTACGAATACCTGATGAGCCACAACGACATTATCCGCGATTTAAAGGATTTGGGAGTTGTTATCCAGACGAATATCAGCAACTACACCGACAAAGCGTCGTTCTTCAAAAAGCGCAAGCTGCTTAAGATGATTGACGGCGGTTTGATTGATATTCTCGGCTCGGACACCCATTCCTTTACTCACAGTACCCCCGAGGTTTTCTCTCAGGCGTGTAAAACTATCGAAGCAAAGTGCGGCAGGCATACGCTCAGAAATATGATGCGCAATTCCAAAAAGATTTTCAACGCCGCAACAGGCTATGAAGAAGTATAATAAACACAAAATAAAGGAGCCGAATTTTGGCTCCTTTTTACGTTATTTAATACTATTCTCTGATAGAAATTAGACAACTTTCTATCAGAGAATAGTATCAGAAGGCGTTTAGGTTACAATTTTTTTTGAAAAAAATATAAAAATTTTTCTGAATAAAAGAAAAGGAGCCGATTTCTCAGCTCCTTTAGTGTGTATTTAATATCAATTATTTTGCCTTCGCCTGCCTGCGCGCTTCAATTTTAGCGTTGAACTCTGCAACGTCGTCCTTTTTAACCTTGCTGAACCAACCCAGCTTTTTGCTTGCGAAAATCATAAAAGCGAGGTAAATCAATGCGCAAACGGCAGTAAGAATTGTAGATGCTATTTCCACATCTTTTGAAATACCGCCGATTCCGAATCCGGTTAAGTAAAACGCAACCATATTGTTCACAATATGCAGTGCAGAGCTTGCCTCAAGACCTTTAGTGAAATAAGCGCAAAAACCGAGTATCAAACCGAAAATCGCTACAGATATTACACCGACAATGTTGTACGGGTGCATTATCGCAAAGCAAATTGTCTGCAAAATAACCGGAATAACCGGGAGCTTAATCCACGAGCCGAACATCTGCATTAAGTGACCGCGGAAAACATATTCCTCGGCAACGCACTGCAACGGTCCTAAAATTGTGCAGATGATAAATCCGAATACCGTAAATTTATTTACACCTGTTTTTTCATCGTATATTAACGAAGCAATAATTATCGGAAGTCCCAAAACGATGAGAGCGACAACCATACATTTGAAAAATTCAACAAAGTTAAATCCGCCTCTCGATGACGAATATGATGAGAACGGACGGCTGTTTACAATCCTGTTACTGAGTAAAAGCGCAGGAATAAAGCATGTAATCGAGCCGAGCGACATAATAGCCCCGACAGGTGAGTAAGCGTCAAAGCCGTCATATCCGCCTGTAAGCGAAGCCATAAATGATTGCGGACTGTAACCCTGAGATACCGCGAGAACAAACCCTATTATGCTTAGCACAACGGTGAATACAAAAAAGAATGCACCGCCCAAAAGTGTTACAAGAAGCGGCTTGTACCACTTGTACAGCAAAAATTGCTTTGGATAGCTCAGATAATCGCGTACATTTGAATTGTTTTTTGAACCCATATATAAACCTCTTTCAATTTGGTGATTTAATTATATAATAATGCAATCTTAATGTCAAATTACAAAATAGTAAAAATCAAGTGAACTTTAATTCTTTTCGCTCGCCTTCGAGTCCGGTCGCCTTCTTGCTTGTAAAAACAACAAGACACCCTAAGAGGTGTCTTGTTTTGTTGGTGCCGGTGACCTGTGCACCATAAAACTAATGTATCTGCTCGTTTTATGCGGTGTGTATTAATCTATAAGTAAGCGTAGCTCTCTCGCGGAAAACAGTCCACGGGACTGTTTTCTTTTCGCTCGCCTTCGAGTCCGGTCACCTAATTGCTGGTAAAATAAAAGCCAGACACCCTTTTGGGTATCTGGTTTTTATGGTGCCGGTGACCGGACTCGAACCGGTACGGTATCGCTACCGGCGGATTTTGAGTCCGCTACGTCTGCCAATTCCATCACACCGGCAAATTTACCGAGATTTATTATACTATATGTTTCGAAAAAAATCAAGTGATATTTTTTATATTGATAGATTATATCAATAAAGTAAAAAATATCCAATAATTCAGCCTATATTAAGCATATTTTATATCATTCATAAAAATTTATTTTTAATTCTAATTCAGCTAAAAAAATCTGCGGAGTTATACTATAATATACCTTGTATTGTTATTTTAAATTTCATATTTATATGGAGGAATCATAATGGATAAGAAAGAGCTTATGTACGAAGGCAAGGCAAAAAAGGTATATTCTACCGAGGATCCCGCATACTGCATCGTTTCCTACAAGGACGACGCTACCGCTTTTAACGGCGAGAAAAAGGGAACAATCGTAGGCAAGGGCGTTGTTAACAACCGTATGAGCAACTTTATGTTCAAGCTGCTCGAGAAAAACGGAATTCCCACAGACTTTGTTGAGGAGCTTAACGACCGTGACGCGGTTCTTAAAAGAGTAGAAATCGTACCTCTCGAGGTAATTGTCCGCAACAAGGCGGCAGGTTCGTTCTCAAAGCGCTTCGGCGTTCCCGAGGGAACAGCATTTAAAAATCCTACACTCGAATATTGCCTTAAGGACGACGATCTCGGTGATCCTATGATTAACGACAGCCAGATTATCGCAATCGGCGCGGCTACTAAGGACGAGCTCGACACAATCGCCAAGTACACTCTTAAAATCAACGAGGTTATGCTTGACTTCTTCAAGCAGTGCAAGGTTGACCTTATCGACTTTAAGATTGAGTTCGGCAGACTTCCCGACGGCACAATCATTCTCGCTGACGAAATCTCACCCGACACCTGCCGTTTCTGGGATGTTGAGACAGGCGAAAAGCTCGACAAAGACCGTTTCCGCAGAGATATGGGCGGTGTAGAAGAGGCTTATGCCGAGATGATGAAGCGCGTAGGACTCGGTGAATAATCTATAATTAAGATAGAAATTACGGGTATAAAAATAATCGGATGGTGAAATCTTGAATTATTCTTTCGATAATTACGCAAAGGAAGGCCTGCACGAGGAGTGCGGAGTCTTCGGAATATTCAGCGACGGTACAATTCCGCCTGCAAACGCTTGTTATAACGGACTTCTTGCGCTTCAGCACAGAGGTCAGGAGAGCTGCGGAATTGCCGTTACCGACGACGGTGTAATTGATTATCATAAAAATATGGGTCTGGTTACCGAGGTATTCAACAACAGTATTCTTGATTCGCTCCCGGGCCAGATGGGTATTTCTCACGTTCGTTATTCAACAGCAGGCGGCTCTGTGCTTGAAAATGCGCAGCCGCTTGTTATGCGTTATGTAAAGGGTACCTTGGCGGTTGCCCATAACGGAAATCTCACCAACGCGGTCGAAATCCGCCGTGAGCTTGAGCAGACAGGTGCGATTTTCCAGACGACAATCGACTCCGAGGTTATCTGTTACGTAATCGCACGCGAGCGTTTGAAGTGCCACAGCGTTGAGGAAGCCGTTGCGGCGGCTATGCAGAAGATTAAAGGCGCGTATTCTCTGCTTGTAATGAGCCCGAGAAAGCTTATAGCTGCACGCGATCCTCACGGTTTCAGACCGCTCTGCATCGGAAAATACAACAATTCCTATGTTTTCGCGAGCGAGAGCGCGGCGCTTGACGCCTGCGGAGCAGAGTTTGTTCGCGACGTTGAACCCGGTGAGATTGTTGTGGCAGACGGCGACGGAATTCGCAGCATCAAGCCGGATTTCGGAGAAAAGAAAAAATCACTCTGTATATTTGAATATATTTATTTTGCACGCAGCGATTCATTCATCGACGGCGTAAGCGTATATGAAAGCCGCAAGCAGGCAGGACGAATTCTTGCAAGGGAATTTCCTGTCGAGGCGGATATGGTCATCGGCGTTCCCGAGTCGGGAATTGACGCGGCTATCGGTTATTCCGAGGAATCGGGAATTCCGTACGAAAAGGCGATTGTCAAGAACGGCTACATCGGCAGAACCTTTATCAAGCCCACTCAGAGCGACCGTATGAAGAGCGTCCGCATTAAGCTCAACCCAATCGCCGATATGGTAAGGGGCAAGCGCGTCGTTATGATTGACGACAGTATTGTCCGCGGAACTACCATCGACCGCATTGTTACAATGCTGCGCGAGGCAGGCGCAAAAGAGGTTCATATGCGCATAAGCTCGCCGCCGTTTATGTGGCCGTGCTACTACGGAACGGATATTCCGTCAAGGGGCGAATTGATTGCCTGCAACCACAGTATCGAGGAGATTACAAAGCTCAGCGGAGCGGATTCCCTTGGTTATCTCCCTGTTGAGTGCCTTTCTGAAATGCTAAACTACAAGAATGTTGATTTCTGCGACGGCTGTTTTACAGGCAAATATCCTGCCGACATTACCCACGAAACCTTCAAGGGTAAGGAACGTGGCGGAATGAATTTTGATAAGGATAAAAAAGAGAATTGTCAGGGCAGCGATAAATAATACGCTGTCGGAAAGGATATAAAATGATTAAGGATACCTACGAATCACCCTTGTCCGCAAGGTACGCGAGCAAGGAAATGAAGTATATTTTTTCTCCCGACAAGAAGTTCAGAACCTGGAGAAGGCTCTGGATTGCGCTTGCCGAGGCTGAAAAGGAGCTCGGTTTGCCCGTTACTCAGGAGCAGATTAACGAGCTTAAAGCTCACGCCGATGACATTAACTATGAGGTGGCGCAGGAGAGAGAAAAGCTTGTCCGCCACGATGTAATGTCGCACGTTTACGCTTACGGTGTGCAGTGCCCGAACGCAAAGGGTATTATCCACCTCGGAGCGACTTCCTGCTATGTAGGCGACAACACTGACATCATCATTATGACCGAGGGCTTAAAGCTTATCCGCAACAAGCTTGTTACGGTTATCCGCAACCTCTCAAAGTTTGCGGACGAGTACAAGGCACTGCCTACTCTCGGCTTTACTCACTTTCAGCCTGCACAGCCCACAACAGTAGGCAAGAGGGCTACACTTTGGATTCAGGAATTCTTAATGGACTTGGAGGACGTGGAGTATCAGCTCTCAAAGGCTAAGCTCCTCGGCTCAAAGGGTACAACAGGTACTCAGGCAAGCTTTTTGGAGCTTTTTGACGGCGACCACAGCAAATGCCGTGAGCTCGACAAGAAGATTGCCGAGAAAATGGGCTTTAATGCCTGCTTCCCGGTATCGGGACAGACCTATTCGCGCAAGCTCGATTCCCAGTTCTTGAATGTTCTCGCAGGAATCGCGCAGTCTGCCGCTAAGTTCTCCAACGACATCAGACTTTTACAGCACCTTAAAGAGGTTGAGGAGCCGTTCGAAAAGAACCAAATCGGCTCATCTGCGATGGCTTATAAGCGCAATCCGATGCGTTCGGAGCGTATCGGCTCGCTTTCAAGATATGTAATGGTTGACGTGCTCAACGGCTACTTTACAACCGCTACACAGTGGTTTGAGCGCACGTTGGACGACTCGGCAAACAAGCGTTTAAGCGTTCCCGAGGCGTTCCTTGCTATCGACGGCGTGCTTGCGCTTTGCGCGAACGTTGCCGACGGTCTTGTGGTTTATCCCAAGGTTATCGAGCAAAGGCTCAGAAAAGAGCTTCCGTTCATGGCGACCGAGAACATTATGATGGACGCGGTTAAAAAGAGAGGCGCCGACCGTCAGCAGCTTCACGAGAGAATCCGCGTTCACTCAATGGCGGCTTCAAAGGTTATCAAGGAAGAGGGCGGCGAAAATGACCTTCTCCAAAGAATCGCGGCTGACGAAGCGTTCGGCGTAACGCTCGAGGAGCTTGAAAACATCCTCCAGCCCGAAAAATACACAGGCAGAGCAAAGGAGCAGACAGAGGATTTCTTAAACGAATACGTCTATCCTGCGCTTGAAAAATACAGCGACATTGAGTCCGACAAACCCGAAATTAACGTATAATTCCGCATTTACAGAAGGAGTAAAACTATGGTAAAAGCAATAGTAGGCGCTAACTGGGGCGACGAGGGTAAGGGTAAAATCACCGACGTTCTTGCCGACAAAAGCGACATCGTAATCCGCTTTCAGGGCGGCGCAAATGCAGGTCACACCATCATCAATGACTTTGGAAAGTTTGCGCTTCATCAGCTTCCGTCAGGCGTTTTCCACCAGAACATTGTCAATATAATCGGCAACGGCGTTGCGTTCAGCGTAGAGAATTTTGTCAAAGAGATGAAGGAGCTTGAGGACAGAGGAGTTCCCAAGCCGAACATCATAATTTCAGACCGCGCACAGATTGTAATGCCTTATCACGTGGCGTTTGACTGCTACGAGGAGGAGCGCCTCGGCAAAAATTCCTTTGGTTCGACAAAGAGCGGTATTGCGCCGTTTTATTCCGATAAATACTCAAAAATCGGCTTCCAGATTAACGAGCTTTACGACGACCCCGACTCATTAAAGGACAAAATCCGTCACGCTCTCGAGATTAAAAACGCGACCTTGCAGAACCTCTACAACAAGCCTGCCATCACCGAGCAGGAGGTTTACGACAAGCTGATGGAGTACAAGGATCAGCTTGCCGAGTATGTAGGCGACGCGTTTATGTTCATTCACAACGCGCTCAAAGAGGGTAAGAATATCCTTCTCGAAGGTCAGCTTGGTTCGCTTAAGGACACCGACTTCGGCATTTACCCGATGGTAACTTCTTCCAATACAATCGCAGGCTACGGCGCAGTAGGCGCAGGTATTCCGCCTTACGAGATTAAGGAGATTATCACCGTTGTAAAGGCGTATTCAAGCGCAGTAGGCGCAGGCGAGTTTGTTTCCGAAATCTTCGGTGATGAGGCTGACGAATTAAGGCGCAGAGGCGGCGACGGCGGCGAGTTCGGCGCAACAACAGGCAGACCGCGCCGTATGGGCTGGCTCGATTTGGTAGCAACACGTTACGGCTGTATGGTTCAGGGTGCAACTCAAATTGCCTTTACCGTACTCGATGTTCTCGGATATCTTGATGAAATTCCCGTATGCGTAGGTTACGAGCTCGACGGCGAGGTTATCGACTATTTCCCGTCAACAACAAAGCTCAAAAGATGCAAGCCCGTTCTTAAAAAGCTAAAGGGCTGGAAGTGCTCAATTTCCGGCATTACCGAGTATGACAAGCTTCCCAAGGAGTGCCGCGAATACATAGAGTTTGCTGAAAAGTATATCGGCGTACCTATCACTATGGTTTCAAACGGCCCTTCCAGAAGCGATATTATCTATAAATAATCAATAATCATTACTATATTATGGAGCTGTCTTTTCAGGCAGTTCCGTATTATTTGGGGGAATTGGTATGAACAAAGAAACGGTAATCGTGCTTGACTTCGGCGGTCAGTACAACCAGCTAATCGCAAGGCGCGTCCGTGAAAATAACGTGTACTGCGAGATTTTGCCCTACACCGTTGATATAGAAAAAATCAAGGAGATTAATCCAAAGGGTATTATATTCACAGGCGGACCTAACAGCGTTTATGACGAGAGCTCTCCGCATTATTCGCCTGAGATTTTTAAGCTCGGTATCCCTGTTTTGGGTATCTGCTACGGCTGTCAGCTTATGGCATATTCGCTCGGCGGTAATGTTGTATCGGCGGCGGATGACTCGGTAAGTGAATACGGCAAGACCGTAACTAATTATAATAAAGATTGTGTTTTGTTTAACGCCTTGCCCGAAAGCGGAATTTCATGGATGAGCCACCGTGACTACATCAGCGAACCGCCAAAGGGCTTTGAGATTACCGCTCATACCGATAACTGCCCCGTAGCCGCAATGGCTGACAAGGAGCGTAAGCTCTACGGTGTTCAGTTCCATCCCGAGGTTAATCACACCGAAAACGGCAGTAAGATGATTAAGTCGTTCCTCTACGATGTCTGCGGTTGTAAGGGCGAGTGGAAGATGGACAGCTTTATCGACACCACCGTTGCTCAAATCAAGGAGCAGGTGGGGGATAAGGGCGTTGTCCTCGGACTTTCGGGCGGCGTAGATTCCTCGGTTGCCGCCGCGCTTATCAGCAAGGCAATCGGCAAACAGCTTACCTGCGTTTTTGTAGACCAGGGCTTAATGCGCAAGGACGAGGGCGATTTTGTAGAGCAGACCTTTACCAAGCTGTTTGATATGAACTTTGTCCGCATTAACTGCGGCGAGGAGTTTCTCGCGAAGTTAAAGGGGATTTTCGACCCCGAGGAAAAGCGAAACATCATCGGCACTGAGTTTTATAATGTATTCTGGGATAAAATCCGCGACAGCTACGGCTCGGGCTTTTTTGCTCAGGGCACAATTTACCCCGACCGTATCGAGAGTGGCAAGGGCGACGCGGCAAAAATAAAAACCCACCACAACCAGGTAGGCGTTCCCAATGATATAAAATTTGAGGATATTATTGAGCCCCTTAAGGATTTGTTCAAGGACGAGGTTAGGGAAGTCGGCGAAATGCTCGGACTACCGCACGACCTTGTTTGGAGACAGCCGTTCCCCGGTCCCGGTCTCGGTGTAAGGGTAATAGGCGAGGTAACGGCAGAGAGAGTTAAAATCCTGCAGGAAGCCGACGCAATCTTACGCGACGAAATGGATAAATGCGGCTACGCCAAGGAGATGAGCCAGTTCTTTGCGGTTCTTCCGGGCGTTAAAACCGTAGGAGTAATGGGCGATTCGCGCACATACAGCGAGCTTGTCGCAATCCGTGCCGTTACAACCGACGACTTTATGACAGCCGACTGGGCAAAAATCCCTTACGATATTCTCGGCAGAGTTTCAAACAGAATTATCAACGAGGTTAATCAGGTTAACCGCGTAGTTTACGACATAACTAGTAAGCCCCCGGGCACGGTGGAGTGGGAATGAGCCGCAAAGCGGCTCAACTATGAACGCGAAAGCTTTCATATTATAACTTACGCGTAGCGTAATCATAACTCTCAACTGATAACTATAGGTTTTTTCGCGTGTTACCAGTTATGATTGTCTATGCCAAGTTATGAGATGCTTCGCATCGTTTTTTACAGTAACACAACCAAAGACTAATGATGAGGTTTACTATGAAAGACAGCATTCTGCGAACTAAATCTAAAGAATTTGCTAAACAAGTTGTATTTATTTGTAGAAAACTAAAAACTAATCACGTTGAACATGTTCTGGTCAATCAACTTTTGCGAAGCGGTACATCTGTTGGAGCAAACATCCATGAAGCGCAGTATGCTCAAGGAAGCAAAGATTTTATTTCTAAATTCGAAATAAGTTTAAAAGAGTGTAATGAAAGTGATTACTGGATTGAACTGCTATATGAAACTAATTGTTTGTCTAAAGAAGATTTCGATAATCTCAAAAGTAGTATTATTGAAATTCGTCGAATGCTTGTTTCTTCAGTAACTACATTAAAGAATAAATAAAATACAAAAGATAATATTTTTTAGGTGCAGTCTTATGAACTCAACAGCTAAAAAAAGACGGCTGACGTCATTTCAAATTATAATATTAGGATTTTTAGGAGTTATTTTCGCAGGAGCGTTAATTTTAATGCTTCCGATTTCCTCGCGAAGCGGAATTGTTACGCCGTTTAATCAAACCCTTTTCACCGCGACCTCGGCGGTATGTGTAACCGGACTTGTTGTTCAGGACACCGCCACATACTGGACAGAATTCGGACAGGCGGTTATTCTTGTTCTTATACAAATCGGCGGTCTCGGAGTAATGACAATGGTTGCAACCGTCGCGATGCTCTCGGGAAGGAAAATTTCCTTTGGTCAGAGGAGCACAATGCAAAACGCAATCTCCGCTCCAAGCGTAGGCGGAATTGTAAGAATGACGCGGTTTGTTTTAAAGGGCACTTTGATTATTGAATTTGCAGGAGCATTGGCGATGAGCCCTGTGTTTATCAGCGATTATGGCTTGAGAGGGATTTGGATGTCGATTTTCCATTCAATTTCCGCATTCTGCAACGCAGGCTTTGACCTTATGGGAAAACCCGACAGTAAGTTTTCCTCTGTCACAGCGTATTCGGCAAATCCGCTTATTAATATAGTATTAATGCTGTTAATCATTGTCGGCGGTATCGGTTTTCTAACGTGGAAGGATGTTGTCGAGCACAAGTTCCGTTTAAGACGGTACAGACTGCAAAGTAAAATTGTTTTAGTTACATCAGGTGTATTAATTTTAATTCCTGCGGTACTTTTTTTCCTTAACGATTTCGCTGACCATCCGATGGGCGAAAGGGTTTTAGGCTCACTGTTCCAGTCGGTAACGACCAGAACCGCAGGCTTTAACTCGCTCGACCTCGGTTCAATGACGGTAATTGGTCAGGCAGTGTTCATCGGATTGATGCTCGTCGGCGGTTCGCCCGGTTCAACGGCAGGCGGTATGAAAACCACCACAATCGCAGTGCTGTTTTTCAACGCTATATCGATCTTTAGGCGCAAGGAAGACCCCGAGTGCTTCGGCAGAAGGCTTGAATCCTCGGCGGTAAAAACCGCGACAACAGTTTTTTCTCTGTATATAACACTGTGCTTTATCAGCGCGGCGGCAATCTGTATGATAGAGGGACTGCCTTTCGGCGTTTGCTTGTTTGAGACCGCTTCGGCTGTCGGCACGGTAGGCTGCACACTTGGAATTACACCGTATATCGGTATAGCTTCGCAGATTATTCTCGTAGTTCTTATGTTCCTCGGCAGAGTTGGCGGACTTACAGTCATCTACGCCGCTTTGTCATCACCTAACAAAAAGCTTTCTAAATTACCTCAGGAAAAAATCATTGTAGGATAAAGGAGAAATATATGAAATCTATATTACTTATAGGTCTCGGCAGATTTGGTAAGCATATCGCTGAGCAGCTCAACAAGCTCGGTCATGAGGTTCTCGGTATTGATATTGACGAGCAAAGGGTAAACGACGCGATTGATATCGTCACCGACGCTCAAATCGGAGACAGCACAAACGAGGCTTTTCTCCGCTCGTTAGGCGTAGATAATTTTGACGTTTGCTTTGTAACAATCAGCAACGATTTTCAGAGCTCTCTCGAGACGACATACCTTTTAAAAGAACTCGGCGCAAGCTTGGTAGTAGCTCGTGCGGAACGCGACGGACAGGAGCGTTTTCTCCTCAGAAACGGCGCGGATAAGGTGGTTTATCCCGAAAAGCAGGTTGCAAACTGGGCGGCAATCCGCTACAGCAGTGACCATATACTCGATTATGTTGCGCTTGACGACAAGTATTCCATCTATGAGGTTTCCGTTCCCGAGAGCTGGGTTGGAAAGACCATTTTGCAGCTCGATGTAAGAAAAAAGCACAATCTTACAATCATCGGAATCAAAACCACAGAGAACTTGGACTTTGTTGTTCAGCCCGACACCGTGCTAACCTCTGATAACACGCTGCTTGTGCTCGGCGATTACAAGTCAATCCAAAGGTGTTTTTAATATCACAAAAATAATGCGTTGCAGCTTTTGCAGCGCATTTTTTATCAATGTGAATTTGCGAATTATTCGCAAATCTATTGACTTTTCTATTTTTGTTTGATATAATTATTTGCGAATAATTCGCAAATTGGAGTGTAATTATGCCAAAATATATGACAAAGCAACGCAAAAACCTTCTTGCTTTTCTTGAACAGCACGCCGACGAGGAACTCTCTGCAAAGATAATCGAATCCGAGCTCGGCGGTATGGGCGTGAGCATTAGCGCGGTTTACCGCAATCTTTCCGACCTTGAAAAGGAAGGCAAGGTAAGACGAGTTAGCAAAAGCGGCACGCGCGAGGTGTATTATCTTTATACCGACGCTCATAAGTGCAGAGAATGTCTGCATTTGTCCTGCAAAAAGTGCGGAAAAACCTACCATATGAACGCAGAATGTGCCGATATGCTGATTAACACCCTCGCACAGAGCGACGATTTTACAATAGATAAATCCGAAACCGTGCTTTACGGCGTTTGTAAGGATTGTAAAAATAATTGATTGGAGTAATTATGAAAAGATTTTTAGCGTTAATATTAGCCGTAATTATGGCTGCAACAATATTTGGAGGCTGTTCTTCAGCGCCTGCAAAGGACGAAGGAAAGCTGAATATTGTCACCACGATTTTCCCCGAGTACGATTGGGTGAGCAATATCACCTCAGGCGCTGAGGATGTAAACATCACATTACTGCTCGAAAACGGTGCGGATTTGCACAGCTATCAGCCCACAGCGGAGGATATTGTAAAAATATCAAGCTGCGACGTCTTTATTTATGTCGGTGGAGAATCCGACAAATGGGTTGACGACGCGCTAAAAGGCGCTACTAATAAGGAAATGACCGTAATTAACCTGCTCGATATCCTCGGCACTAAGGCAAAAGAGGAAGAAACCGTTGAGGGTATGCAGGCGGAACATGAAGAAAAAGACGGCAAAGAGGAAGCTGAGGAAGAAGTTGAGCTTGATGAGCACGTTTGGCTTTCGCTCAAAAACGCCTCAATGGTCTGTGGAAAAATTTCAGATAAGCTCAGCGAAAAAGACGCAAAGAATAAGGAGCTTTACAGCAAGAACACAGAGAATTATCTTAAAAAGCTTAACGAGCTTGACGCTCGGTATAAGGCTGTCAGAGACAGTGCAAAGTATGATACTCTGATTTTTGCCGACCGTTTTCCGTTTAGATATTTGATTGACGATTATAATTTGAAGTATTACGCGGCGTTTTCAGGCTGTTCCGCGGAATCCGAGGCGAGCTTTGAAACCGTAGCATTCCTCGCGAAAAAGCTCGATGAATTAAAGCTTCCTGCGCTTATGAAGATTGACGGCTCGGACGGCAAAATCGCAAACACCGTTTTGCAGACTTCAAATCAAAAGAACGCCCAAATTTTGGAGCTCAATTCAATGCAGTCCGTTAACAAAAAGGACATTGAGGACGGAAAGACCTATTTGAGTATAATGGAGAGCAATCTCGCTGTATTTACGCAGGCGGTAAAGGGGTAATTTAATGGCACAGTTAAGCTGTCAAAACCTAACCCTCGGTTATGAGGGCAAGGAAATTTTAAGCAATCTAAGCTTCGAGGTAAACTCAGGCGATTATCTTTGCATAGTCGGTGAGAACGGCTCGGGCAAATCAACGCTGATGAAAACCGTTCTGGGACTTAAAAAGCCCATGAGCGGCAAGGTTATAACAGGCGAGGGACTTTTACAGACCGAAATCGGTTATCTTCCTCAGCAGACCGTTGTTCAAAAGGATTTTCCGGCTTCCGTCCGTGAAATTGTAATTTCGGGCAATCAGGGAAGATGCAGACTTCGACCTTTCTACACAAAGCAGGAAAAACAGCGAGCGGCTGAAAACATCAGACGTATGGGAATTGAAGATTTACAAAACCGCTGTTACCGCGAGCTTTCGGGCGGTCAGCAGCAAAGGGTTCTTTTGGCTCGTGCACTCTGCGCAACTCAAAAAATGCTCCTGCTCGACGAGCCTGTTGCAGGGCTCGATCCAAAGGTCACGGCTGATATGTACACCCTGATTGAAGGACTGAATAAAAAGGATAAAATCACAATAATAATGATTTCACACGATATTGAAGCGGCGCTTAAATATTCTACGCATATCCTTCATATCGGCAACGAAACCTTCTTCGGAACCCGTCAGCAGTACCTCGACAGCCGTTTCGGCGCTGAAAGGGGGCTGTTCTGATGATAAATCAGTTAATTGCTTATATGCAGTATCCTTTCGTGAGATACGCGCTTATTGTCGGAATTTTAATCGCGCTCTGCTCGTCGCTTTTAGGCGTAACCCTCGTACTAAAGCGTTTTTCGTTCATTGGCGACGGACTTTCACATGTAGCGTTCGGAGCAATGGCAGTTGCGGCTGTTGCAGGAATTACCAACGATATGCTGATTATAATGCCTGTCACGATTATCAGCGCGATTTTACTTTTAAGAACAGGAAGCAACGCGAGAATAAAAGGCGACGCGGCTGTGGCGATGATTTCGGTAGGAGCGCTCGCGATCGGTTATCTATTGATGAACGTGTTCAGCACATCGTCAAATGTTTCGGGCGATGTCTGCACAACGCTGTTCGGCTCAACCTCAATCCTCACTTTAAGCGAGCTTGAAGTTTGGGTATGTATTATCCTATCGGTAATCGTAGTGTTCGCGTTCATATTCTTCTATAACAAGATTTTCTCCGTCACCTTTGACGAGAATTTTGCCAGAGCAACAGGCACAAAGGTAAGCGTATATAACCTTATTATCGCGGTGATCATAGCGGTAATCATCGTCCTTGCGATGAACCTTGTAGGCTCGTTGCTTATTTCGGCACTGGTTATTTTCCCTGCGCTTTCGGCAATGCGCGTGTTCAAGAGCTTTAAGTCGGTGACAATCTGCTCGGCTTGTCTTTCGGTAATCTGCGCGGCACTCGGCATTATAATTTCTATCATCACGCCAAAGGGTACGCCTGTCGGCTCAACAATCGTAGCCGTTGATATTGTAGTATTCTTTGTTTTTTGGTTAATTGGGTTTATTAGGGAGAAAGTAAGATGAAAAAACTGATTTGTTTGCTTTTTGCAGTGATTATCGCAATCGGAGCAGCGGGATGTTCAGGTAATTCGGCAGAAAACAAAACTTCAAAATCAAACGGGCAGGGAGTAGCTGATATTCTTTCAAGCGCTGCTGAAACCCAGCCGACAACCGTTGGTTCGGTGACTGTACCTCAAACCACCGCAGCTGCGGCAAATATCAAATATCCCGAGCTTGATTATGAAGCTGAGGTTGACCTCACCGCACTCAATAGCAATATGGTATATTCTGAGGTTGCGGCTCCCCGAAAAGTACATCGGAAAGACCGTCAAAATGCAGGGTACTTTTGACGTTTATACCGACATCAATACAGGCACATATTACTACGCCTGCATTATCCAGGACGCGACAGCCTGCTGTTCAAGCGGAATTGAGTTCAGCTGGAAGGGCGAGCACAAATTTCCCGACGATTATCCGTCGGTAGGCACACCCGTAACCGTCGGCGGTGTTTTTGAAACTTACCCCGAGGGTGACAAAAACTATTGCAGACTTAAGGAAGCGGACGTAGTTTTCGGTACATAATATCTACTGAACAAACCCCAATTTCAAACTGCGGAAAAGCAACGCTAATATCTCCGCCCTCAACTTCTCGATCCTCCTCAGATTGAGAAGCAGAACGGACATAGCAATGCTGTGGCAAGTTGTCTCTTTCAGCCTTGTCACTATCATGTCCATGCCGCATTTGCGCTTGGCGAGGCTGAATTTGCGCTCAACCTCGACGCGCTCACACTCATCGATGTAATTCTGTTTTTTGTCGATCTCAGCGTCCTTTTTCGGTCTGCCGAGAGCCGGTCCCGAAAGCCTGATTTTGTGTTGCTTGCAGTATTTCAGGTTCTCGCGCGTGCGATAGATTTTATCGACAAGCACACGCTCGGGATAATGTCCCGTTCGTTCTTTGTACCGCTCAATCATATCTTTCAAGCCCGTGGATTCATTGTAAGCGTCAAAGCTGTGCCTTTCAAGACGCGTCCAGCCATTGCAAACGCTGATGTCGAGCTTCACACCGAACTCCGTCTTTGCCTTGACTTTTCCGCGCACAATAGGGCGGATCCACGGCTGGCTCAGACTGACAATCCTGTCCTTGACGCTTTGGGTGCGGTTGACGTACATTTCTTTCTGCTGCGCGTAGATTGTTTGGATTGTGGAAAACTTTTGCTCAAATTTAGCAGGTAATGCTTTCCCGCCGACAAGCATTTTCTCAATATGACCGATGTTCCTGTTGAGATAGCCAAGCTGCTTTTTGATTGCCTTACGACGTTGCTTTGCCTTTGGCTTACGGATGCGGGCGTAAGAAGTGTAGTCTTTATGCGCTTTCTTACGGTATGTACGGGGCTTTTGCTCGCCTTTGACATGCAGCTCATCAATGATTTTCTCGCTGCACTCGCGGGCTTTGTTGAGTAAGGATACATCCTGCGGATATGAGATCTGCGACGGAGCACAGGTCGCGTCAACGATCATGGTTCCGCTGTTCTTATCATCGTCATCGGATTCGTCTTTGCTCGATTTCTCCTTCTCCTTTTCAAGCTTTGCCTGCTCTGCGGAGATTATCATTTCGTTGATTTCTCCGATGATCTCAGGCGTCAGGCGTTTGCGGAAGTAGACCATCATCGACGGATCAAACGGGGGCTTGCTGTCATCAAAGGCTTTATAGCCGCAAAAGTATTGGAGATACGGATTCTCTTGGATTTGAAGCGGGGTCTCGGCGTCGGAGTAGCCGTACTCGGCTTGGATGATCCTCGCGCCGAGACCAAGGCGCAGTGACTTTGCCACATTGCCCTTCTTGTTAGAGAAAAGCTTCGCGTATTTTTTCTCGATCTCAAGCCACGGAATCGTCTGCGCACGCTTAACCCAACGGTTGCTGTTTTTCAGATTCATGCCTATCGGCTGTCCGAAATCTTCTAAACTTATCTGTCCGTTGTCGAATTTATACATCCCATCATCTCCAAATGCAAGCTTTTTGCGGCTTTTCAGCCGTTTTCCTTGCATTTATTATACCATATTTCGATGATTTTTGCACTGTTTATCGGATGATCGGGATTGTTCAGTTTACATTACATAACACAAAAAGCGCCGGCATCGTATGATGTCAGCGCTTATTTTTGTTTATAATCTCGCTTATCAGGCGAATTCCCTCGTCAATTTTGTCGTTTGGAATTCCCGAAAAGCTCAAACCGAGCTCACCCTTTTTCGTCGGCATTACGCAAATCGAATTATCGGCAAAATCCTTTTCGACTTTCTCGCGGTCAATGTCAAAATTCAGCTTGATTTTAACATAAAGCGAAGTTTCGTTAAATACAAATTCACAGCCCTTAAAGTGCTTTTCAACGCTCTTTATAACTGTTTTGCTCTTTTCAAGATAAACGCGGCGCGCTTTTCTTAGGTGAACGTCAATTTTGCCTGTGTTGATATACCCTGCAAGTGCAAGCTGTTCGGTTTTCGAAGCTGTCTGGTTGGTGAGAGATTTAATCTCTCTGTATTTTTTCATCAGCCTGTCGGGAAGAACCATATAACTTATTCTGACCGACGGCAAAAGCACCTTAGAAAACGAGCCGATATATACTGTATTTTCGGTGTCGTAGTTTTGCACGCACGGCATAGGGTGAGTACTGTATCTCAACTCTCCGTTGAAATCGTCCTCAATAATAAGCGCGCCCTTAGCTTTTACGCCGTTAATAATTTCAAGCCTTCTTGTAACGGGCATATTAGCGCCGTCGGGCTCGGTAAAGTTCGGATTAATCAGGAGAATATCGGGGTTGATTTTTTCGAGAGAATTAATTGTCGCTCCGTATTTGTCACATTCAAAGTAATTTATATCGTAGTCAAAGCTCTTAAATACAAATTCCGACTGAACAAAGCTGTCCTTGGCGACGGCGATTTTTTTGTTACAGCCTAAAATTGAGCATAAAATATATAAAATTGCCTGAGTTCCTGCGGCAACTACAATATTATCCGCTCGCGAGTTAACGCTCCTTGTACCGAGCGCGTACCTTTGAAGTGCCAGCCTGAGCGCTTCCTCGCCCTGAACATCACCGTAAGAGGTGAGAAGATAGTTGCGGTTAATTACGTCCTTAATATTCTTTTTCCATTCGGTGAGGTTGATTATGCTCTCGTCAATGCTTTTGGAAGAAAAATCATACTTGTAGATTTTATTTTTTAATTCAGAATTATAATCTGCTTCGTCGGGCAGCTTAGGCATATCCTTAAATTCAGCCGCGACAAAATAACCGCTCTGAGGCTTGGTTTTAATATATCCCTCGGCGCAAAGCTGGTCGTATGCCGATAAAACCGTAGTTTTGGAAACATTAAGCTCAGCGCTTAACTTCCTGACCGACGGCAGCTTAGTTTCCTTTTTTAGATTGCCGTTTTCAATCGCGTTTCTGACAGAAATATAAATCTGCCTGTACATCGGCATTTTTGAATTTTTGTCAGCCAAAATAAAATCATAAAGCATAATATCACCGTACATATTTTAACATTAAATAAAAAATATTTCAATATTATTGCAATATCACGTTTAAGGTTGAAATTTTATCTATAAGAATGTATAATATTATGATGTGAATAAATAGTAAACGAGGGATATCTATGAGCACTCAAACAGATAGATTTTTTAACAGCGTTAAGGGCAAAAAGGTAGCTTTTATCGGCATCGGCACAAGCAACCTGCCCTTAATCAAGCTTTTTTCGGATAAAGGAGCAGAGGTTATCGCCTGCGACCGTCAGCCGCTTGAAAAATTAGGAGAGAACGGCGAAAAGGCAAAGCAGTACGGCGCAAAGCTGCTCTTGGGCGACGATTACTTAAAGAATATCGACGCTGATATCATCTTCCGCAGCCCCGGAACACAGCCCGACAAGCCTGAGCTTTTAGCGCTTAAGGAAAACGGCAAGGTCTTGACCTCTGAAATGGAAGTTTTCTTCGACCTTTGTCCGTGCAAGATTATCGCCGTAACCGGCTCAGACGGTAAGACGACGACAACAACGATTATCTCGGAACTCTTAAAAGCAGAGGGCAAAACCGTCCACCTCGGCGGAAATATCGGCAAGCCGCTTTTGCCCGAGATTGAGAGCGTAAACGATGACGATTACGCAGTTGTTGAGCTTTCGAGCTTTCAGCTCATCACAATGCGCAAAAGCCCCGATATTGCGGTAGTCACCAACCTCGCGCCTAATCATCTCGACTGGCACAAGGATATGGACGAATACATTGAGTCGAAGAAGAATTTGATTTTACATCAAAACGCATTCGGCAAGGCGGTAGTTAACCTCGACAACGAAATCGCCAATAGCTTTTCTAAGGATGTCCGCGGTCAGCTTGCAAAGTTCAGCGTAAAAGAGGAGCTTTTCAACGGCGCATACCTCGACGGAACAACTATTGTCTACAGCGATTACGGTAACAAAACCGAGATTATGGATATCTCCGATATCAAAATTCCCGGTATGCACAATGTAGAGAATTACCTTGCGGCAATCTCGGCAGTTTGGGGACTTGTCAGCGCGGAGACTATCAAGAGTGTTGCAAAGACCTTCGGCGGAGTTGCCCACAGAGCGGAGTTTGTCCGTGAGCTTGACGGAGTTAAGTACTACAACGATTCCATCGCTTCAAGCCCCACAAGAACCGCTCTCGGTACGCTCTCGCTATATGATGAGAAAATTATTATCATCGCAGGCGGCTACGACAAGCACATTCCTTATGAGCCGCTCGGCCCTGTAATTAACAATAAAGTCAAGGTTCTCGTGTTGCTCGGTGACACCGCTCCGAAGATTGAAGCGGCTGTTAAAAATGCCGATAACTACGACGAAAATGCAATCAAGATTATAACCGTTACAAATATGGAAGAGGCTGTTGCCGAGGCAAAGAAATATGCTGTCAAGGGTGATATTGTTTCGCTTTCTCCGGCGAGCGCAAGCTTCGGTCTTTACAAGAATTTTGAAGAAAGAGGTAACCACTTTAAGTCAATTGTTAACGGCTTAAAGTAAGACTTTATGGATATTAAGCAACTGATTTTTGATTTGTGCTCGGCTTACGGTGTATCGGGCAGCGAGGAATCCGCGTTTGATGTAGCCGGAAAATATTTAAGTGATATTGCAGAGGTAACGACCGACCACAACGGCAATCTATACGCCGTGACAGGCAATTTGCGTGGGTATAAAACAATCCTGCTCGACGCTCATCTCGACCGTATCGGACTTATTGTCACCGATATTACTGACGACGGCTTTGCAAAGGTCGATAAATGCGGCGGAATTGACGTAAGAGTATTGCAGGACACCGTGCTTGTTGCCGAGGACGGAACGCGCGGTACGGTCTGCTGTATGCCGCCTCACCTGATAAACGGCAGTGAGGACAAGGCAACGCCGATTTTCAAAACATGGGTAGACTTCGCTATGCCCGGCGACGAGCTGAAAAAGCATATTAATATAGGCGATAAGCTGACCTTTGTTTCAGAGCCAAAGGAACTCTTGGACGATAAAATCACTTCACCTGCGCTCGACAACAGGTGCGGAGCGGCTGCGCTCATTTACCTTGCGGATTTGCTTAAGGATAAAGCCTGCGATTATAAGGTAGTGATTTTGCTCAGCGCTCAGGAGGAAACCTTCGGCAGCGGCGCTGTTACAGGCGCGTATAATACCGAAGCGGATGAAGCGGTTATTGTAGACGTTAGCTTTGCAAATCAGCCCGATATCTCAGGTCAGTACGCTTCTGCTGAGCTGCAAAAAGGTGCTATGATCGGCATTTCTCCCGTACTCAATAAAGCGATGACAAACAAGCTTATAACCCTTGCGAAGGATAAAAATATCCCGTACCAGCTTGAACCGCTCTCAGGTTCAACAGACACAAATGCCGACCATATCTCGGTCAGCAAAAGCGGAGTTAAAACCGCTCTCGTTTCAATCCCCGAGCGTTATATGCATACTCAGTCTGAGGTTATCAGCCTGTCTGACGTCAAGGCGACAGCCGAGTTGATTTACGAGTATATCATGAGCGGAGGTGCTTTTGATGATTGATTATGAACTTCTAAAAAAGCTATGCTCAGCGCGTTCGGTTTCGGGTGATGAAAACAGCGTCAGGGATATAATTTTGATTGAAATAAAAGACTATGTTGACAAAATTAAAATCGACAACCTCGGTAATCTTATAGCTTTCAAAAAAGGCAAAAAAACTGCACCGAAAAAGCTTATGCTCTCTGCTCATATGGACGAGGTAGGCTTGATGGTGACGGATATAACCTCCGACGGCTTTGTCAAATTTGACGAGGTCGGCGGACTTGACCGCAGAATTTTACCTGGCAAGCGCGTGAATATAGGCAAAAAAGCCTTATCGGGAGTAATCGGTATTAAGCCGGTTCATCTCACGAAGGGTGACGAGCGCGAATCCATCCCGGAGATAAGCGATATGTACATTGACATCGGCGCAGACAGCAGAGAAGAAGCCGAGAAATATGTAAATTACGGCGACAGCATAACCTTTGACTCAAAGTTTACCGAGAACGATTATACGATTACCTCAAAGGCGATTGACGACCGTTTCGGCTGTCTTGTGCTGATTGAGCTTATTAAAAGCGAGCTCGATTACGACGCTTACTTTACATTTGTGGTTCAGGAGGAAGTCGGACTGCGCGGCGCAAAGGTAGCCGCGTATACCGTAAACCCCGATTACGCGATTGTTGTTGAGACCACAACTGCCGCCGATATTCCCGAGGTAGACAGCTCAAAACAGGTTTGTAATCTCGGAAAAGGCGCTGTTATCTCATTTATGGACAGGCGCACAATCTACGATAAAGAGCTTGTGAAGCTCGCATTCGAACGCGCCGAAAAGCTCGGCGTAAACGCTCAGTACAAGCGTGCGGTCGCAGGCGGAAACGACTCGGGAGAAATCCACAAGAGCAGGGGAGGAGTACGCACCTTGGCGGTATCACTCGCATGCAGATACCTTCACGCTCCAAATTGTACCGCAAACAAAGCTGACTGCGAGAGCATTTTGACCTTGGTGCGAGACCTTTGCACGCAAATTTTTGAATAACAGGTGTATTAAATGGTTATTTCAGCCTTAGAAGCTGACAATTTTATAAATATAGTAAACGGTATTTCACCGACAGATCCGTTTGCCTGCCGTATAATTTCGCTTTACAACAGCTACAGCCCCGACCTTGTATTTGTCGATTACTGGCTGTTGCAAAATGATGACGAAGAATACACAGGCGCAATCGCACGCAACGGTTCAAATTTTATTTTATTTTTGACAGAGCAAAGCGATATTGACGAGGTATCGTCATTTATGCGTGTAGCAGGGGCTTCGGCGGTTATTTGCGACGGAAAATATCAGCTCGAATTAAACGGCTGTAGGACGATTTCGGGTACTGTCCTCGTCAGAACGACCTCGTTTGAAGATGAAGAAAACGAACTCATCTTTTCAGAGCCCGACATCAAAGCTGTCTATGATATGATAGTAAAATCCGCGGATGAAAATTTCACTCCTCCGCCGTTTGACGATTTTTATGTTGACGTAAATCACAAGCTCCGACACAACACCGCACGACTTGTCGGCATTGAGGAGGACGGAATTTGCGTCGCTTCGGCTATGACGGTTGCCGAAAGCGGTACAGGCGCGGTTTTAGGCGCTGTTTCGTGCGATCCCGATTACCGCAGAAGGGGCTTTGGTTCGGCGCTGATTAAATATATAACAAATTTGCTTGTTGCCGAAAATAAAGCCGTTTATCTTCACAGAGCGCAAAACGCCAATGTTGATTTTTATAAGAACCTCGGATTTGAGGAATACGGCGTATGGCGCGAATACTATTTTGTAAGGTGAGAATTTGAAATTTTTTGATATAGACGAAAAAATCCTTCAGGCGTCCGAAAAAGCGATGGAGCTTTGCGCGGATAAGCTAAAGGAAATTGACGAAATCCAGGAATATAATCAGATTAAAATGATAAAGGCGTTTCAAAACGCAGGCGTGAGGGAGAGCTATTTTAATTCCTCAACCGGCTACGGCTATGACGATTTCGGACGTGACGCGCTCGACAGGGTGTACGCTTACGCTTTTGACGCCGAGGACGCGCTTGTCCGTCATAATTTTGTCAGCGGTACTCACGCGCTGACAGTCGCGCTTTTCGGTATTCTCAGACCGGACGATACCGCGCTTTGCGTGACAGGTATGCCGTACGATACAATCCGCTCTGCTATCGGAATTGAGGGCCATTATCCCGGTTCGCTTAAGGACTTTAATATTAATTTTGAAATTACTGACCTTCTGCCCGACGGAACGGTTGACTATGTGGCTGTTAAAAGGTACATCGCTGAAAAACAGCCTAAGATGGTTTATATCCAGCGTTCAAGGGGTTACAGCCTACGTCCTACGCTGACTTGGAGAGAAATAAAGAAGATTTGCGATATATCAAAAAGCGTGTCGCCCAAGTCAATTATTATGCTCGATAACTGCTACGGCGAGTTTATCGAAAGGGTTGAACCGCTTTCTATCGGCGTTGACGTAATGGCAGGCTCGCTTATCAAGAACCCCGGCGGTGGAATATCTCCGACAGGCGGCTATATAGCCGGCAAGAAAGAGCTTGTCGAGATGTGCGCCTACCGCCTGACAACTCCGGGAACAGGTAAGGAAATCGGCGCTACGCTCGGCGTTAACCGCGAGCTTTTCCTCGGCGCTTACAACGCTCCCCATGCCGCAGGCGAGGCGCTTAAAACCGCAGTATTTGCCTCAGCATTGTTTGAAATTCTCGGTTTTGAGACTACACCGAAATACAACGACGACAGGGGAGACATCATTCAGCTTATTATGCTTGGGAACGAGCAAAAGCTAATCAGTTTTTGCGGCGGAATTCAGAGCGGCTCTGCTGTTGACAGCTTTGTTCAGCCCGTACCGTCCGATATGCCCGGTTACGAAAGTCAGGTTATTATGGCGGCAGGAGCGTTTACCCTCGGCTCCTCAATCGAGCTTTCCGCCGACGCGCCCTTGCGCGAGCCTTACGCGGTATGGATGCAGGGAGGACTTAACTTTCATTCCGGCAAGCTGGGCGTTATGCTTGCCGCAGATAAGGTGTTAAAAGATTTGAAATAGTAATAATTCAAGCTCCTTTGTAATTTCAAAGGAGTTTTTTCAATTTGTCAACATATAAAAGCAATATTAAATGTTGAAAAACTTTGTACACTATGCTATAATACATTTTGGAGGTTTATGAGTTATGTTATGTGATTTACATATTCATTCTGATAATTCGTTCGACGCCGAGAGTACGGTTGAGCAGATTTGCGATTCAGCCCTTAATATGGGGCTTGATATAATCGCAATCACCGACCACTGCGAGGCTGAGTTTATAAATATGGGCGAAAACTGCGAGTTTGGCAGCTTTGACAGGCAGATACCAAAGTCAATTTCCGACACTGCAAAAGCAATCGAAAAATACTCCGGCAGGCTTAAAATCCTCCGCGGATTAGAGCTCGGTGAACCAATGCACGATATCAGCCAGACTAAAAAAGCGCTTGCATACGGCGATTTTGACTTTATTCTCGCTTCTGTTCACAACCTTCGCGGCAGAGATGATTTTTACTATATGGACTTTGACAAGGTTGATATTAATACAGTCTTGGATGAATATTTTGATGAATTAATCGAAACCGCCGCGTTTGAGCACTTTGACAGCCTTGCGCATTTAACCTATCCTTTAAGGTATATTTTTGAACGTAAAAATTATTTTCCGGATTTAAGGATTTTTCAAGGTAAGATTGATAAGATATTTTCAATCCTTATTTCAAATAATAAAGCCCTTGAAATCAACGTATCGGGATTGTTCAAGCCGATGGGAGTTACACTTCCTGACTTACCGCTTGTAAAAAGGTTTTTTGAACTCGGCGGAAGGTATATAACCGTCGGTTCCGACGCCCACACGGCGGATATGGTCGGTAAAGGAATTAAAGAAGGTCTTGAAATCGCAAAGCAGGCAGGCTTTAATCATTTTACAATTTTTGAAAATCACAAACCTGTATTATTTGAAATTTAAGGAGTGTATTTAATGAAAACAAGGATTTCTAAGCGGATATTGTCGCTTTTATTAACCCTTTGTTTGCTGTTGTGCTCTTTTGCACCGTCAGTTTTGACGGTTAACGCAGCAACAGCAGTTAAAGTTGAATATATGGGCGACTACGTGTGCGCGGATTTTTCCAACAGCAGATTATTCGCCTTAAAGGGAACAAAGCTGTACTTAAATAGTCACTGCCTTCAAAACAAGCAATCAGTAAAATTCTCGATAAACAGTGCATTTTTCATCGAAATGTGCTATAATAAGTGCAAGAAAATAATCAAGAGCAATAAAAAAGCTTGCACTTAAGTTAGAGGACAGTATGTATAAGTTCCATAGAAATCAACAAATGAGTTTTACAGATTTCAATCAGCCCGCAGGGATGCAGATGGATCCTGAGAACCGCTGGGTAAAGAAGGCTGCGAGTATACCGTGGTACGACATCGAGATAAAATATGCCGCGCTGTTTCCGAGCGAGACCGGTATGCCGGCAAAACCTTTACAAACAGCTCTCGGGTCGCTGATGATCCAGAAGAAATATGATTATTCCGACCGTGAGCTTGTCGAGCAAATCAAGGAGAATGCCTACTACCAATACTTTATCGGACTTCCGGGATATTCTTATGAAGCGCCTTTTGCGCCGTCACTTTTGGTAGAGTTTCGCAAACGTCTGACAGATGACATCCTTGAAGACATCAACGAAATGATGATCCAATTCAATCTGCCTGAAAACAATGAAGACGATGATTCGGATAACAACAGTCACTCCGATGGCGGCGAGGATGCTGAAAGCAAAGAGAATGAGAAATCCGAAGCAGACAACAAAGGCACATTGATTCTTGACGCTACCTGTGCTCCTCAGAACATCTCTTACCCGCAGGACATCAATCTGCTGAACGAGGCAAGAGAAAATCTTGAATCCATCATAGACGATATCTGCTATACCTACAATTTTTACAAGCCAAGGATGTATCGCAAAAACGCGAGAAAAGATTATCTGAATTTGGCGAAATGCAAAAAGCGTACCAAGAAAAAGATCCGCAAGGCGATCAAGCAGCAGCTTCAGTATATTCGTCGAGACCTCGGCTATATCGATATGTTTGTATTAGCCAACGGAGTAGTTCTTACCGAAAAGCAAGCCAAGCGGTTAACGGTCATCAAAGAGCTGTATGAACAGCAAAAGTACATGTATGACAACAATGTTCACAGCGTCAAAGACCGCATCGTCAGTATTTCTCAGCCGTATATCCGACCCATCGTGCGCGGCAAAGCAAAAGCTCCGGTAGAATTCGGTGCAAAGCTGGATATGAGCATTGATGAAAACGGATTCGCACGGTTAGAGAGATTATCCTTTGACGCTTACAATGAAGCGGATGTGCTCATCTCGGCAATAGAGAGATACCGCAAGCGAACCGGACGCTATCCCGAAAGGGTGCTGGTCGATCAGATATACCGCAATCGGAACAACAGAGCTTTCTGCAAGAGCAAGGGTATCCGTATATCCGGTCCGGCTTTGGGGCGTCCAAAAAAAGAACCGACGCCGGAGGAACGCAAAACTGCATACAGTGATAACACGGATCGTATCGAAGTCGAGCGAGGCTTCAGCCTCGCAAAGAGATGCTGCGGCTTGGGACTCATCAGAACGAAGCTCGATACAACGACCCGTTGTTCCATTGCGCTTTCCCTACTGGTATTGAACCTCGAAAAATTAGCAAGAGGTTCTTTGCGCCGATTTTTGGGATTCCTGTACGACGTAATATCAATGCTGCTGAAGCTGAAAAATAACCTCATATCCGTTTCGTGCGGTTAATGAGCAGAGACTAAATAATACCGATTATTCCGGCGGATACGAGCTGTACGACTACGCGCAGGTTGCGCCTGATTCTACGCTTACATTTCTTGACGCTATGATTGTCGGTGAAAAAATATATTCTTTGTATAAGGACAGCGAAAAATGCTACCTTAATATGCTCAATACCTCCTCCTTGCAAAACTTTACAAATACGCTTAATTTTGACTGCGATAAGCTTTTTGCCTTTGAAAACGGAGATATATTGGTGAGCCTTGTAAACGAGGGCGGTGATTATGTCTTTTACCTTCAGAGCAACGGAAATTATAAGTTCTTCAAGCTGTCCGAAAAAATCTACGATTTCTACGGTGCAACAGGCAATAAGGTGTATTATAGAACCGCCAATGGTTTAAAATATGCCGAGCTTTCCGAGTCCGCGTTCACTCAAAATACTAAAATAATAAACAACGTAAATAATTCGGCATACAACCGGGTTAACCCTTTAGAATTTTCAGATAGTAATCTTGCGGCTGTAAATACCGGAGATGTTTATTCTGTTTCAGACGACAGCACCTTTACTAAAGAGCTCTCGTTTAACCGAAACGCTTATACACAGAGCTCGGGCTCGTTAACCGCGTTCGTGAGCAATTCAAATCTTGTTATTGGTGCTGACGGTTCTGATAAATTATCGGCTTACGATTCAAGCACCTTTGAGTATGTATCTTCCGTAAATACCGCTTATTTGCCGTATATGCTTTGTACAAACGGCTCAAGCGTTCTTTGTGTAGAAAAAAACGGAAATGATTATTACTTGGAAATTTTTGAAGTTTCCGATTTTATTAAGATAGAGGCAGAAGTAATTAATCTAAATAATGAAGCTGTCTACAGAGGACGCACCAAAACCGAAATGGCTGTTAGGTACAGTAACGTGCTTAACAACGCGGATTTAAATGAGTATTCTCTTTTCGATGAAGGCTCGTTAAATCCTCCCTTTGAGGAAACGCTGATTAAAAGCGATGTTCAGTCAAATCTAATTGACTTTTCCAATTATCTCAGATATCTATGCGGTCTAAGCGAATATACCTACGGCGGAGATTCCACCGCTGTTACCGCCGGAAAGGGCGCCGTGCTTTTAAATACCGTTTGGACAAGGCATAATATAACCGGACACACACCTCCGCGTCCGACCGATATGGACGAAGATTTTTATAACGATGCGTATTCCGTATGCGGAGGAAATATCTCCTATGGCTACAGCTCAACTCTTAGAGAGCAAATCAAAGCAATACGCGGACTTAACAACGACCTTAATAACGCATCGAATTACGAAATAAACAGCGGCGGTTACCATCAGGGCTACAACACCCCCGGTCACAGAAACACCTTTTTACAGCGCGGCGGCGATAAGCTTACATACGGTTACGCAGACAGAGTATTGCTCCAGTATTACGAGTACGCTCAGTCAAATCCCAACGCGACCGGCACAATTATCGAGGTTGACAATAACGAAGCCGCTTACGCATGGCCTGCTCCGGGCGAATTTCCGCTCGAAGAAATTGATCCCAAGGCTATGTGGTCGGTTTACTTTAACACCGATAAGCTCGATTTAGGCAATAAAAACCCGGTGGTTTCGATTACCGATTTAACTACGGGAGAAGTTTTTGTCAGAAACACCGAAATGCACGATGTTGACGGTCAGCGCGAGGGTTACGCTACAAGCAACTTCTGGGGTAAAAGCATTTGCTTTACTCCGCCTCAGACAAACTCATATGCAGGTAAAAGCTATAAGGTTACAATAGAAAACCTTGTAAATAATCAAAAGCTTCCCGCAAAGCTTGAATACACAATCAACTTCTTTGATTATAAGGGCAAGTACATAATTGACGGCGCTGAATATGAAATGGATGAATACGGAAAGCTTACGTTAATTTCTCTTCCTACAGAGCCTTCAACACAAGCTCCCTCAACAGAGGAAATAACCACCGCAGAACCTGTTACTACTGAGCCGACAGAAGCGCCCACAACCGTTGAAATTACAACCGCACCGCCTGCAACCGCGGAAATCACCTCAGAGCCGTTTGAAACAACAGTTCCGGATACAACCGCCGCTCCTACGCCTCAATATCTTATCGGTGATGTTAACGGCGACGGCTCAATTGATACGCTCGACGCAATCATAGTACAGAAATACTCTGCCGATAAAACAAAATTAAACGACCGTCAGATTTATGTCGGTGATGTCAACGACGACGGTTATGTAGACGTTCTTGATGCGGCTATGATACAAAAATTCTCTGTAGAAAAGCTCAAAGAATTCAAGAAAAAACACTAATAAAATTAACTTATAATAAAATCAGTTGATTTTAATGTATAGTTGTGATAAAATAGTACCAATATGAAGCGGTGGGTATTCCGTTTCAAATATATAGGAGGAATTCCAAATGAAAAATTCAAAAAAATTTGTTAGCATTCTTCTTGCAGTTATTCTTACTGTCAGCTCAATCGCTTGTGTTGCTTCATTCTCGGCTTCTGCCGCAGACAGCAAGCTGTCGGTAACAGCGTCCTCGAACTTCTTCCCCGAGAGAACAGAAACCTTCAACGCTGACACTGACACTCTTACAGTAAGCTTTTACATCAAGAGCGATCAGATGATGCTTAACAGCCAGTGGAATCTTTACTTTGATCCCGAAGTTCTCGCATATGATGATACTGACGGCGTAAACCAGACAGGTATCTATTTTGACGGCGAGCTCCTCGGCTACGATCTTAACATTTCACCTGTTGCTATCGAGGACGGTTACATCATCAATACCGGCAAGGTAGATATCGGTGAAATCCATGGTAACAACTCCAACGCGTATCCTGTTTATGAGCTTAAGAGAGAGGATAACTCCAAAATCGGCTTTGTTACTGTAACCTTTAAGGTTCTTAACCCCAACGCTGATACCACTGTATATCTTGAGCTTGTTGAGCTCCTTACCAACAAGGGACAGATTTATAAGTTCAGCTCACAGGAGGCTGACGATTCGCTGATGACCTTCGAAACCCAGTCATCAATTTACTCCGGAACTTACGATCCCGACTATGAGAACAAGGACGAGCCAGAGCCTCAGTATCTTATCGGTGACTTAAATGACGACGGATTTATTGATGTTTCTGACGCTGTAATTGTTCAGAAATGCGCGTCAGGCCGTATTACACTTGACGAGCGTCAGACATACGTTGGTGATGTAAATGACGACGGCAACATTGATGTTCTCGACGCGGCTGATATTCAAAAGTTTGCTGCGGAAAGGATTTCTGAATTTAAGAAGAAGGCTTAATTTAGTCACTGCCTTCAAAACAAGCAATCAGTAAAATTCTCGATAAACAGTGCATTTTTCATCGAAATGTGCTATAATAAGTGCAAGAAAATAATCAAGAGCAATAAAAAAGCTTGCACTTAAGTTAGAGGACAGTATGTATAAGTTCCATAGAAATCAACAAATGAGTTTTACAGATTTCAATCAGCCCGCAGGGATGCAGATGGATCCTGAGAACCGCTGGGTAAAGAAGGCTGCGAGTATACCGTGGTACGACATCGAGATAAAATATGCCGCGCTGTTTCCGAGCGAGACCGGTATGCCGGCAAAACCTTTACAAACAGCTCTCGGGTCGCTGATGATCCAGAAGAAATATGATTATTCCGACCGTGAGCTTGTCGAGCAAATCAAGGAGAATGCCTACTACCAATACTTTATCGGACTTCCGGGATATTCTTATGAAGCGCCTTTTGCGCCGTCACTTTTGGTAGAGTTTCGCAAACGTCTGACAGATGACATCCTTGAAGACATCAACGAAATGATGATCCAATTCAATCTGCCTGAAAACAATGAAGACGATGATTCGGATAACAACAGTCACTCCGATGGCGGCGAGGATGCTGAAAGCAAAGAGAATGAGAAATCCGAAGCAGACAACAAAGGCACATTGATTCTTGACGCTACCTGTGCTCCTCAGAACATCTCTTACCCGCAGGACATCAATCTGCTGAACGAGGCAAGAGAAAATCTTGAATCCATCATAGACGATATCTGCTATACCTACAATTTTTACAAGCCAAGGATGTATCGCAAAAACGCGAGAAAAGATTATCTGAATTTGGCGAAATGCAAAAAGCGTACCAAGAAAAAGATCCGCAAGGCGATCAAGCAGCAGCTTCAGTATATTCGTCGAGACCTCGGCTATATCGATATGTTTGTATTAGCCAACGGAGTAGTTCTTACCGAAAAGCAAGCCAAGCGGTTAACGGTCATCAAAGAGCTGTATGAACAGCAAAAGTACATGTATGACAACAATGTTCACAGCGTCAAAGACCGCATCGTCAGTATTTCTCAGCCGTATATCCGACCCATCGTGCGCGGCAAAGCAAAAGCTCCGGTAGAATTCGGTGCAAAGCTGGATATGAGCATTGATGAAAACGGATTCGCACGGTTAGAGAGATTATCCTTTGACGCTTACAATGAAGCGGATGTGCTCATCTCGGCAATAGAGAGATACCGCAAGCGAACCGGACGCTATCCCGAAAGGGTGCTGGTCGATCAGATATACCGCAATCGGAACAACAGAGCTTTCTGCAAGAGCAAGGGTATCCGTATATCCGGTCCGGCTTTGGGGCGTCCAAAAAAAGAACCGACGCCGGAGGAACGCAAAACTGCATACAGTGATAACACGGATCGTATCGAAGTCGAGCGAGGCTTCAGCCTCGCAAAGAGATGCTGCGGCTTGGGACTCATCAGAACGAAGCTCGATACAACGACCCGTTGTTCCATTGCGCTTTCCCTACTGGTATTGAACCTCGAAAAATTAGCAAGAGGTTCTTTGCGCCGATTTTTGGGATTCCTGTACGACGTAATATCAATGCTGCTGAAGCTGAAAAATAACCTCATATCCGTTTCGTGCGGTTAATGAGCAGAGACTAATTTAATAACTAATTCAGGCGGTGGTTTTCCACCGCCTTTTTACTGCATAAAAAAGAGGCTTGCGTTCTGCAAGCCTCAATAATTTCGATTAAAGTTTTTCAGCTAAGTCCTTAATGTAGCTTCTTAGCTGGTCTTTTGTTTCAGGGTGTTCAAGTCCAACCTCAATCTGAGCCTGAAGAATACCGAACTTGTTGCCCATATCATAACGTGTTCCTTCAAACTCAACCGCAGTCATACCCTTGGTAATTGCAATCTCACGCATAGCGTCGGTCAGCTGAATTTCTCCGCCTGCTCCGGGCTGTGTGCGTTCAAGAATTTCAAAAATCTCGGCAGGGAGCACGCATCTGTCTATGATTGAGTACAGCGAAAGAACTTCCTCTTTAGTCTTGGGCTTTTCCTTCATATCGGTGCACTTAAACACATTGTCGTGAATATTTTCAACTTTAAGCGAGCCGTACTTGTGAATATCCTCTTCGCTCACCTTTTTAACGCCTACAACGCCTTCACCGAATTCGCCGTAGCAGTCGATAAGCTGTTTAATCGCAGGTTGCTTGCTGATAATAACTCCGTCACCGAACAATACTGCAAACGGTTCGTTTCCGACAAACTGCTTTGCCTTTAGCACTGCATGGCCGAGACCTTTCATCTCTTTCTGGCGGATAAAGCTGATGTTTGCAAGCTCAGAAATCTCCTGAACGCATTTGAGAAAATCAAGCTTTCCGCTTTTTTCCAAAATATGTTCAAGCTCGGGCGAGCGGTCAAAGTGATCCTCAATCAAGCCTTTTCCGCGGTTTGTAATAATTAGGATATCCGTGATACCGGCAGCGACAGCCTCCTCAACGATATACTGAATTGTGGGCTTGTCAACGATAGGGAACATTTCCTTTGGAAAGTTCTTTGTTGCCGGAAGAACTCTTGTGCCGAACCCTGCTGCGGGGATTACTGCCTTTGTAATTTTCATTTTTCCTCCTGGATTTTGCAATAGAATTTAATAACTTCTAAATAACGGTGAGCTGAAAATACTCACAAATAAATATAATCACAACAATCGCTATACCAAAACTCAACGCGAGAGGCAGGTTAACTCCGCCCTTAGCAGTGAGCTTATCGTTTATATTTTCACCTTGGTTTTGCGCCTTAACCTTTTTAATGCCCTTAACGCAGTGTCCCAAATATATTCTGTTAGCCAAAAATCCGCTGAACAGCATAATTCCGTATCTTACCCAAGTCAAAAGCTCGGGAGCATAGATGATCCAAATTTTATTCGTTATCATCAATGCGTCATACGAACTCATCGCGGAGCGGTTGTTTATATATGAAATAACCTCATTTGACGCGGAGATATATTCAGGAGTTAATCTGATATAAGTCGCCAAGACATTTGTTGCAATAATTAAAAGCGAGAAAATAATACCGGGTAAGTACATTTTTCTGTATAAGAAATATACTCCCGAAAACAAAAACGCACCGAAGTTAAATTTTGACCTGCCGAACTGCTTAACTCGGTTAAAAACCATCAAAAAGTAGTTTGTGTTTTTGCCGACAAACTTTGCCATTTCACCGACAGAGATATCATCGGCAATCGTTTCCTCGCTGTTCATTCCGGCAAGCGGGTCAAAGTTCGGAACTCCTGCAGCTCCAAAGCCGAACGGCGGAGGAGTTTGAGTGTTGTTTCGGTTAAACTGACCGTTTTGATATGTGTAGCTGTTCTGAGTGTTCTGCGTATTTTGATTAAACTGCTGATTTTGGTTGTTATCGTCAGTATTATGATTTTGCTGTTTGTCGTGAAGCGGACAACCGCATCTTTCGCAGAACATCACGCCCGGTTTATTGTTAAACCTGCAAACGGGGCAAGTGTTGTCGTTTTCGTCAGAATTGTCGCTGTTAACAGCGTTGTAATTTTCAAAGGAAAAATCCTGAGAATGCTTGTCCTCAAAAAAACAGCTTCCGTGCTCCTCGTAGCATTCGCGGTGGTGAGGTGCTCCGCACTCGGGGCAGACAACAATATCATCACCCGACTCAAACTGCTTGTTGCAAACAGGACATTTATATTGATTAAAATCCATATTTTCCTCCGATTAACTATATGTTATATTATTATACCAAATTTTTCCTAATATTGCAATAATATTTGCAATAATAAAATTGTAATATGAAGTTTACAATCGAAGGAAAATTTGGTATAATATAAAATTAGAGTATAAGTGAAACGACTGAAAGAAGGTACATTATGGTACAGTTTGAAGAATTATTGCTTGAATTACAGGCGTTAAAGCCTGATATAGACGATTTGTCCGACGCTCTCGGTTTAAAGAGCGTGCGCTCTGAGATTGAACAGCTCGAGCTAAAGGCTACCGAGCCGGGATTTTGGGATGATGTAGAAAAATCACAGCAGGTTTTGCAGAAAACAGGCGCGTTAAAGGGTAAGGTTGAAGCGTACGAAAACCTTGTTTCCAAATACGAGGATACCCACGCTTTGATTGAGCTTGCGAATGAGGAAGAGGATTTATCTCTCCTTGAAGAAGCGCAGACCGAGTATGAGGCTGTTAAGGCAGAGCTTGAAAAACAGCGCCTTCAAACCCTGCTCACAGGTGAATATGATAAAAATAACGCAATTCTTACCTTCCACGCAGGCTCGGGCGGAACAGAGGCTCAGGACTGGGCGGAAATGCTCTATAGAATGTACACGCGCTGGGCAGAGGCTCATAACTTTAAGATTAAAGAGGTTGACTATCTCGACGGCGACGAAGCAGGCTTAAAGAGCGCTGTTTTGCTCGTTGAAGGAGAGAACGCCTACGGTTACTTAAAGAGCGAGGCAGGCGTTCACCGTCTTGTCCGCGTATCTCCGTTTGACTCCGCAGGCAGACGTCATACAAGCTTTTCATCACTCGAGGTTATGCCTGAAATCGACGACAGTATTCAGGTTGACATCAAGCCCGAGGATATAAAAATGGACGTTTACCGCGCAAGCGGCGCAGGTGGTCAGAAGGTAAACAAAACCTCGTCCGCCGTTCGTCTTACTCATATACCGACAGGTATCGTCGTTGCCAGCCAGGTTGAGCGAAGCCAGTACCAGAACCGCGACGTAGCTATGAAAATGCTTGTTTCAAAGCTCGTAGAAATAAAGGAGCGCGAGCACCTCGACAAAATCGAGGATATCAAGGGCGTTCAAAAGGAAATTACATGGGGCTCGCAAATCCGCAGCTACGTGTTTATGCCCTACACAATGGTTAAGGACCACCGCACCTCTTACGAGACAGGCAACGTAAACGCTGTAATGGACGGCGACCTCGACGGCTTCATAAACGCATATCTCAAATGCGCAAGCCAGGGTACACTTCAAAAATAACCAAACAAATGGCAGCCACGTAATTTGACTGCCATTTTATATTTATTCTAAATTATCTATTGCGTATTGAGCTTCTTCTTCTGTAAATTTTCCTCCATGTTTTGAGATTAATTGGTCATATATAGCGTTTTTTGATAGATTTAGATTTTTTTGATATGATTGAGCACTTTTTAAAGCGTTATCTTTATAGTTAACATTTAGATTATCTATTGCATATTGCGCTTCTTCTTCTGTGAATTTACCTCCGTGTTTTGAGATTAACTGGTCATATATTCCTTGCTTTGAAAGATTGAGCGTTTTACTATATGATTCAGCTGATTTCAAAGCGTTTTCTTTCCAGTTAACTGTAACATTATCTATTGCATATTGAGCGGAATCAGAATCAAATTTCCCACCATATTCAGAGGTTAATTGATCATATATCGCTTGTTTCGATAAGTTAAGTGTTTTGCTATATGTTTCGGCTTGCTTAAGTGCGTTTCTATACTCTAGAGGTATAGTATCAGCTTTCGTTTCATTTTCAACTTGTTTTTCTTTTGTTGTTTCTATAACAGTCTCTTTTTCTGTTTCTTCAGGTTTTGCTGATATTATAGATAATGTATTTTTTATACTGTTTAACAAATCTGAACATTCATTCTTATAACTAAAATCAGCATATGTATATATATCATACACACAGTTATTACATAATACTAAAAGGTGTTCTTCATAACGGTTATTTTTATTATCAGTTTTGTCAATTATTTGTTTTGAATATTGTTTGCAATTAATATCATCAATTTTTAAATTTTCTATTTGACCTGTTTGACAATCTTTTTCATCTTTTGTATGTATTTTTATTAAATCATCTTCTGATAAAATTTTATTATCATATTCTTCTTTAAAAATACTTAAATTAACAGGGTGATTTAGATTGAAAGTAAAAATATTAGAAGATATAGAATTGTTTTCTTTCCATCTGCTATCTATTTTAAATTTTATATCATCAATTATAAAATCTTTTTCTAAAGAATATTCAAGCGAAATATGTGATTCGCTTAATGATTTTTCGTTATGCTTTGTGCTATTACAATTTGTAGAAACCACTAATATAATTATTAAAGTTAACAAAGCTACTATTATAGAAATAATTAATATTACTTTTTTAGTTTTCTTTTTATCATTAATCTTTTTCGTTAAAAGTGGTACATTAGTTAAATCTGATTGACATTTCGAGCAAAACATCATATTCGAATCATTAATTGTAAAACATTTTGGACATTGCTTTTTATTTAATTCCAGTTTATCAGGTTTTGATTCCACAATTTTATTTTGACATACATAACAGTAATTTGAACCATCTTTTATGTCTGCTCCACAATTTGGACATTTCATAATATAACCTCCTAAAGTTATTATGTTATTATAATAACATAATAACTTTATTTTAACAATATTTTGCAATAAAAAAATATATACAAATATAATTGAATTGCACATATAAAAAATTTTTGTTTATAGTTAAATTTCTTTTTTGCTATTTATTTTAAAAACTTTTGTGATATACTATTATTTACCTCAAAAGGAAGTAGATATAATGTCAATTAATATAAATTTAGGTGCGTGGAGCTCGGTGTTTGCCGTTCCGTCAAAAATTGTTGACGAGGGATTGAAATTTTCCGACGGCGTAAAGCTCAAAGTATTGCTCTATGTGCTCAGAAATGCAGGTAAAAACTTAACAGATTCCGATATTTCAGCCGCTACGGGCGTTAACGTTACCGATATCCCCGAAGCGCTCGATTATTGGGTAAATATGGGTGTGCTCTTCAAATCAAACGGTGAGTTCACCCCGGTTCAGCAGGAAGAAAGCCAATCTGCTAATGATAATTCTGTAAAAGAAATTAAATCAGAGCCTAAACAATCGGTTGAAGAAATTGCAAAGGACGTAGGGGAGACTAAGCAAAAGTTCGTAGTAACCAAGCCCCAAAAGCCCGATTATGTCTTTACCGCTCAGCGTTTGGCGGTAGACGAGGATTTGAAAATTCTCGTTGGCGAGGCTCAGTCGGCTCTCGGCAAGGTACTCTCAAATTCCGATATTGCAACGCTTTTAATGCTCAAAGACACCTGCGGACTTCCGCTTGACGTTATTATGATGCTCATTCAGTACTGTATCAGCATTGGAAAATCAAATATGCGCTCGGTTGAGAATATCGGCATCAAGTGGGCTGACGACGGAGTTTTCTCGGTTGAAGCGGCTGACGCAAAAATCAGACAGGCAAATATCTCAAATCAAAACTACAGCATTGTTAAAACTGCCTTCGGACTGAATAACCCCGGTTCTCCCACTGCAAAACAGCTTGAATTCTGCAACCGCTGGATTACCGAGTGGAAATTTTCTTCCGAAATGCTGCGCGAAGCATACGAGCGCTGCGTTGATACAAAGGGCGTTATGCGTTTCAGCTACATCGACGGAATTTTGAAGCGCTGGCATAACGCAGGCGTGATGAACCTTAACGATTTGGCAGAGCTTGACTCGGATAAAAAGAAAAAGTCAGGCACTCAGAAGCGCAAAACCTCATACAACATCGACGAGATTAAAAAGATAGACACCCTTGATTTTATAGACTGAGGAACAGATTATGGGATTTAACAGTACAATCTACAAGGCGGCTGCCGATTTGATGTATGAAAGAAGATTGAACGCAGAAAAATCAGCAGACAGAAGAAGAGAAGAGATTTATGCTAAGTTTCCGCGCACAAAGGAGCTCGAACAGCAAATTGCCGATACAGGTATCCGCGCTGTCAGAACCGTAATCGGCGGAGGAAACGCCGCCGAGCAAATGAAAATGCTCAAGGAAGTAAACCTCAGTCTGCAAAATGAGCTTGTAGAGCTTTTGACCTCAAACGGCTATCCTGCGGATGTTTTCGAACCGAAATATCTTTGCAAAAGCTGCAACGACACAGGTTATTATGAATCTGACGGCAAAACGCTTATGTGCCCATGTATGAAAAATGCGCTTGTACAGTGCGCCGTTGCGGAGCTTAACAAGACTGCTCCGCTGTCTCTTTCAACCTTCGGTACGTTTGATTTGAGCTATTACTCAAAGGAGTTCGATAAATCAATCGGAGTAGTTCCGTACAATCATATGGAAAAGGTCAAAAAGTACTGCATGGGGTATGCTGACAATTTTCATCCCAAGGCAAACAGCATTTTGATGTACGGTAACACAGGACTTGGTAAAACACATCTTTCACTCGCAATTGCTAACGAGGTTATTCAAAAAGGCTTCGGCGTAATTTACGTGTCAGCTCCGTCGCTCGCTCAGCAGCTTGAAAAGGAGCATTTTTCGCGCGATAACAGTAATTCTGTCTCAAATATGCTCCTCGACTGCGATTTGCTGATTATCGACGATTTGGGAACAGAGTTTCAGACAAAATTCTCTACCTCGGAGCTTTATAACATATTTAACTCGCGGCTTTTGCTCTCAAAGCCAGTTATAATCAACACGAACTACGACTTTGATAAGCTCGAGGAGATTTATTTCGACAGATTTGTATCGAGAATAATCGGCAACGCTCAGAAGCTTGCGTTTTTAGGAACGGATATCAGGATTAGAAAAAAATAAAAATTTTCGAAAATCTATTGACATTTACGGCCATTTAGATTATAATATCTACTGTTGCACAGCGAGTTGCAATAAACCTTGCGGAATAGTGTAACGGTAGCACGACAGACTCTGACTCTGTTTGTTGGGGTTCGAATCCCTATTCCGCAGCCATCAGCCTCGAGTTGCTCGAGGCTGTTTTATTAAAACGAGGTGTAGCGCAGTTTGGTAGCGCACATCGTTCGGGACGATGGGGCCGCAGGTTCAAGTCCTGTCACCTCGACCAGTATGAGTGTTCATAACGGATTTATGTTATGGACACTCGTTTTTTATTTAATATCTACTGAACAAACCCCAATTTCAAACTGCGGAAAAGCAACGCTAATATCTCCGCCCTCAACTTCTCGATCCTCCTCAGATTGAGAAGCAGAACGGACATAGCAATGCTGTGGCAAGTTGTCTCTTTCAGCCTTGTCACTATCATGTCCATGCCGCATTTGCGCTTGGCGAGGCTGAATTTGCGCTCAACCTCGACGCGCTCACACTCATCGATGTAATTCTGTTTTTTGTCGATTTCAGCGTCCTTTTTCGGTCTGCCGAGAGCCGGTCCCGAAAGCCTGATTTTGTGTTGCTTGCAGTATTTCAGGTTCTCGCGCGTGCGATAGATTTTATCGACAAGCACACGCTCGGGATAATGTCCCGTTCGTTCTTTGTACCGCTCAATCATATCTTTCAAGCCCGTGGATTCATTGTAAGCGTCAAAGCTGTGCCTTTCAAGACGCGTCCAGCCATTGCAAACGCTGATGTCGAGCTTCACACCGAACTCCGTCTTTGCCTTGACTTTTCCGCGCACAATAGGGCGGATCCACGGCTGGCTCAGACTGACAATCCTGTCCTTGACGCTTTGGGTGCGGTTGACGTACATTTCTTTCTGCTGCGCGTAGATTGTTTGGATTGTGGAAAACTTTTGCTCAAATTTAGCAGGTAATGCTTTCCCGCCGACAAGCATTTTCTCAATATGACCGATGTTCCTGTTGAGATAGCCAAGCTGCTTTTTGATTGCCTTACGACGTTGCTTTGCCTTTGGCTTACGGATGCGGGCGTAAGAAGTGTAGTCTTTATGCGCTTTCTTACGGTATGTACGGGGCTTTTGCTCGCCTTTGACATGCAGCTCATCAATGATTTTCTCGCTGCACTCGCGGGCTTTGTTGAGTAAGGATACATCCTGCGGATATGAGATCTGCGACGGAGCACAGGTCGCGTCAACGATCATGGTTCCGCTGTTCTTATCATCGTCATCGGATTCGTCTTTGCTCGATTTCTCCTTCTCCTTTTCAAGCTTTGCCTGCTCTGCGGAGATTATCATTTCGTTGATTTCTCCGATGATCTCAGGCGTCAGGCGTTTGCGGAAGTAGACCATCATCGACGGATCAAACGGGGGCTTGCTGTCATCAAAGGCTTTATAGCCGCAAAAGTATTGGAGATACGGATTCTCTTGGATTTGAAGCGGGGTCTCGGCGTCGGAGTAGCCGTACTCGGCTTGGATGATCCTCGCGCCGAGACCAAGGCGCAGTGACTTTGCCACATTGCCCTTCTTGTTAGAGAAAAGCTTCGCGTATTTTTTCTCGATCTCAAGCCACGGAATCGTCTGCGCACGCTTAACCCAACGGTTGCTGTTTTTCAGATTCATGCCTATCGGCTGTCCGAAATCTTCTAAACTTATCTGTCCGTTGTCGAATTTATACATCCCATCATCTCCAAATGCAAGCTTTTTGCGGCTTTTCAGCCGTTTTCCTTGCATTTATTATACCATATTTCGATGATTTTTGCACTGTTTATCGGATGATTGGGATTGTTCAGTTTACATTTTGTAACGGTAGTTTTGCACCATTTATATTTGTTAGGCTGTGTGACCTTACCGCCTTTACGAATACCCTTTTCTTGCCAATACGCCATAGGAATCAGTACCTTGCGCTCCTGCAATATACGGGCAATCGTTTCGTTGCTCTTACCTTCAAGCGCCATTTTGAAGATGTCACGAACGATCTGTGCCGCTTCGGGATCAATAACCCACTTCTTAGGATTATCGGGAGATTTGATATATCCATAGGGCGGCGGAGCTAAAGGCTCGCCTGTACTACCCCTGATATGATAGGATGATCGGCATTTCTTGCTGATGTCCCTTGCGTAAAACTCGTTCAATACATTCTTGAACGGAGCAATTTCACTTTCACCCTCGTCGCTGTCTATATTGTCATTAACGGCGATGAAGCGGATATCTCTATCGGGAAAATAAGTGTCCATATAATATCCGACCATATCGTACCGCCGTCCGAGACGGGACAGATCTTTGACTATTACCGTTGAAATATATCCGAGGTCAATGTCCTCAATCATCTTCTGAAAACCGGGACGCTCGAAATTTGTACCGGTATAGCCATCGTCAACATAATAGCGGGTATTGGTCAGTCCATTTTCCTTTGCAAAGCGTTTTAGTAACTTCTTTTGAGATGAGATTTGTCAAGGGTATTTTCTGCCAAAGTTGTAATTTTCTTTCGTTCAAAAAAAACAAAACCGCCGAAAAAGCTGTAGATTTGCTCTGTCAGCGATCATATGTTTTTTCGACTGTCATTTAGTATAACTCAACCCATTTATGTACTGTCACATTAACAATGCCAGTCCTCGTAAAACACATTTAGCAATATAACTTTAATATAAAAATATAACAGAAAATGCTGCCAGACCGGAGCTTAAGTTATTGAAAAAACGGTTGTGACAATCATATAGCTGTCTTGAATCTCTGCAAAAATATCACCGTTCATTTTGCGCATCAGGGTGCGGCAGATGTACAGTCCCAAGCCGCTGCCGCTGTTACTACCCGTATTGGAGCCGCGCCAAAAGCTGTCGAAGATGTGCGGCAGCTCGTTTTTGCTGAGTGTGCAGCCGCTGTTGCGGATATGGATCAGCTGACAATCATCCTCCCTTGAAAACGCAATGCTTATTTTCCTGCCATCGCCGTACTTGACGGCATTTTCGATGATGTTTTGCAGCACTTCAATGCTTCTCTCCAAATCGCCGGAGAGAATATGGTCGGAAAAAGCGTCTACAGCGAAGTCGATTTTCAGCAGGCTGAGCTTATCGGTGTAAAACGCCTTGATTTTGTCGATTAGCGCCGACAGATAAAACTCGCCGTTGTTTACCTCTAAATTCAAAAAATCCTCGCTTGAAGTTTTTACAATGCCGTCTACATAGCCGCGGATATCCTCACATTTTTCCGTAATGCCCACGGCAACCTCTTTCTTCTTTTGTTCGTCCTTGTACAAGCCCTTTTCAAGTGCTTTTGCGTACAACTCGATTACACCGAGAGGCGTTTTGATATCGTGCGAGAGCGAGAGCACCATCGTTTTGTTCTGCTTTTGCAGGGCAAGCTCGGCGGATCTTTGACTATCCAGCTTCTCACGCAGCAGATCAAGTCCCCATAGGAATTTGCCGAAATATTTACTTTTGCTGTCCTTTAGCGGCGCTGTCAGATTTCCCTTTGCAAGCTCCGTAGGATAAGCGCTGATTTTCTCAAACGGACGGATGATTCTTATGAACAGAAACAAAAGCAGCAGCAGGACAAATGCCGCAGTCACGCTAAAGCAGATGTTAAAGGACGTTATCGCCGAGGTATTGTCGGCTTGGTAGGAATAATCAAAGCGGTAGAGCTTTCCGCCGATCTCCTTGACAAGATAGTCGCTGTCGCCGCCTTGAAAGCCATTTTCCTGAATCTCCACGTTTTTGATATAACTGTAATCGTTGAGAGAGTATGGCTCTCTGTTTTCGATTCTTGCGGCGATCCTTTCCGCTTCAACACGATAAGGGCGACCGGCGTCGCCCTTATTCTCGTTATGTAAAATGATATTTGCGCCCGTAAAAATCACTGCAAGGACAGCGATGACCGCAACTGCCAACTTGATAAAGCTTTTCATCATTTACCTCTCGTAGCGGTAGCCCACGCCCCAGACCGTCACAATATGCTTCGGCTTTTTGGGGTCGGATTCGATTTTCTGACGTAGCCATTTGATGTGTACCGTCAGCGTTTGCGGCTCTGAAAAGCTGTCAAAGCCCCAGATCTGATTGAACAGATATTCCTTGCTAAGTGTCTTTCCGCTGTTTTCCGCTAAGAGCAGCAGCAAATCAAACTCCTTTTGCGTCAGGTCGAGGGGTATGTTTTCTTTGAACGCTGTCCGCTTGCTCTTGTCGATTTTCAAAAAGCCGTCGGAGATTATATCGCTTTGATAACGCCGCGTGAATATTCCTTTGATTTTGGCAAGCAGAATGTCGATATCGTAGGGCTTTTCGATGTAATCATCCGCGCCGAGGATCAAGCCGTTGAGCTTGTCGTCCTTCTCGGTTTTGGCGCTGACAATGATGATCGGCGTATTGGCGGTCTCGCGTATTTTTCGGCACACGCCGAAGCCGTCAAGCCCCGGAAGCATGATATCAAGAATGACAAGTCTTGCGCCGTCTTTATCAAAGGCACACAAGGCGCTTTCTCCGTCTGCGCAGTGCTTTGCGGAATAGCCCTCCGCTTTTAGAAAATCGCATAAAAGCGTTGCCATTTCAAGATTATCCTCAACTACAAGAATGTCGATCATTATTTCTCACTCCAAAACCAGACTACCATCCCTGCTCCATAAGCCAGTTGTTCAGGGCTCGTTCTCTTGTTCTTTCGTCTTTTCCGATTAAATTATACTCTCCCTGAATGTTTCCGTCAACTATATAAAGCACTCTTGAGCATTTTGCTGCTACCTTAGCGTCGTGGGTGACAAGCATGATCGTCGTGCCGCCCGCGTTTATCTTGCAAAGCTCCTCCATTACCTCGTTGGAGCTTTGACGGTTGAGCGCGCCTGTCGGTTCGTCGGCAAAAATCATCTTTGGCTCGTTGATCATACTGCGACAGATACACGCCCTTTGCAGCTGACCGCCCGATACCTCGTTGATGTCGTTGTCGGCGATTTCAATGATGCCCAGCCTGCGCATCAACTCCTTGCCGCGTTCAAGCTTTTCCTTTGCGGAAAGCGTGTTTGCCTTTGACTGTCGTGCAGGGAGAATGATATTATCGAGAACGCTCAGGTTTTTGAGCATATACATCTGCTGGAAGATAAAGCCCATCTCGTCGAGCCGCAGCGCAGCAAGCTCGTTTGGCTTCAGTTTGGAAATATCCTTTCCGTTAAACAAAACCTTGCCTGCCGTCATTCTGTCCATTCCCGAAACGGTGTAGAGCAGCGTGGATTTGCCGGAGCCGGACGGTCCCATTACCGCTACCATATCGCCCTCGTCAACCGAAAAGTTGACATTGCGGAGCACATTGTTTTGTCTTTTGTTGGTGATATATGTTTTACAAAGGTCGGTTACTTCTAAAATTTTAGCCATGATGATGCTCCTATTCTACAGAATTGATTTCATTTGAATTGACCTTGCGAACCGAAAGCGCGGTCAAAAACACGCTGAACACAGTAGTCGCAAGTACGATCGCCGGATAGATAACGAAGGTTTTTAATATATCCATATCAAAGATAATGTTTTTAGCGCCCATCATTTTGAATACGCCGCCTGTCGTCAGCTTGCCGATCGGATCGGCAAGCGCTATCGAGAGCAGAACGGCGGCAATCATTACAATTGCGATCCTCAAGGTCTGCCAAAGGATGATCGAACGGTTTTTGAAACCGATCGCTTTCAGCATGGCGATCTCGCCGCGCTCCTTGGTGAGGAAGGATTTTTCCATCAGCACCGCGACTAAAATATCGATCAGAATGATGACAGGCAGCAGCAGCCCTGTTACTCCGTCCATCATACCGCCGACTCCGCCGACGCAGTAATCAACATAATCGCCCGCGTTCATCACCTTGTCGTCGGGGTACATCTCCTTTATCGCTTCTATTCTTTTCTCGATTTCTCCGGTGCTCGGATCGTCATTAAAACGAATCTGTAAATCGTTTAAACCGACAAGGTTTTGAAAGCTGTAGGTCTGACCCGGATACATACGTATGTTATTGCCCAAGGACATCATCGTTTGGTAAACAGCCGTGATCATACATTCTGTTTCGCCATCAGGCGTTTTGACTGTGACGGTATCGCCGATTTGTGCGCCCAATTTATCGGCGACAATGTAGGACATAGCTATCTCGTTTTTGTTCTGCGGCGCGGTTCCTTCCAGATACATATACTCGTCGGGGGTCATATTGATTCCCTCTGTGCCGTTAGTTTTCAACTTTGTATCACCTTTGGTGACGATAACGGTTGAGATCACTTCCACAAAGCAATCCGCTTCCCAACCCTTTTCCGAAAGGTCGGATTCTATCTCAGATATTTTTTGGTTCAACTTTTCTCTGCCGTCCGCAACCATGTATTTTTCAATCGAGCCCGATTCCACAAGTGCCGCGTCACACTGAGCCATATTTATCCAGTTGAGCATCTTGCTGCTCGTCATCGTTGAGGAAATATTCAGACCGACCATCAGCATAGAGATTCCGACGAAGAAAGTGAACAGCATTATCAAGAACCGCTTGGGACTGCTGAGGATATCATTGACCGCCATAAAGAACACAGGGCGCACAGGCTTTTTGCCCAATTTGATAACGCCCTTTTTCTTGTACCGCTCGCCTGTTGTGCCGCTGCGAACAGCGTCAACAGGCGTGAATTTTTTCACTTTGCGCGTGCTGAGATAACAAAACAGCACGATAATACACACGACCGCCGCCGCGCAAATAATTCCCAGCAAAAGGCTGTTGCCGTTCTCCATCACGATGTTCTGCGATACCATTTTGAGCAGCTTACTGCCGAACGGGAATGACAGTGTCAAACCGATGATTGCGCCTAAAACGGAAATTGCCAGATATTTCACCAGATACAACGAGCGGATCTTTCCGTCGGGAATACCGATCGCCTTCATGATGCCGATTTGACGGTATTCCTCGCTGAGTGTAAAGCTGATGGTAAAGCGCAGGATCACGACCGCGATAATGATCAACGCAATGCTGACCACGAGAAGGATACCGGCGATGACCATTTCCAATATATAAGTAAACTGTAGCGTGGATCGGTCTAAACTGAACGCTATCGCGTCACAATTGTTCAATGCTTTTTCAAGCGCGGGAATGTCGTTGGTATCAATGAAGCTGAGATAAAACAGATACGGCTCGAGAGGTTCGGCTTTTTCAAACGCCTTGTACTCGTTTTCGGAAATCAAAAACCTTGCATTTCCCATCATTCTTGATCCGAGCACCGCGTCCTTGAGCGTGTCCTTGACCGTAAAGGTGCGCGTGACATCCGCTACGGTAAGCTCGACCTTGTCGCCGACCTTGGCATTGCTGTTGTCAAGAAGAGACTGACGGACATACACCTCGCCGTCGGCAACCTCGGTGATCTCATTATCGCTGCCGTCAAAGTACCTTTGTATTTGATGAGACAGACAGCACACCATACTGGTGTTAGCGTTCTGGCTGTCCTTTTCCTTTGCGCGTCCGACGAACTTGTGTCCCGAGAGAAAAATACATTCCTCCTGCTTAAAGTCCGTCACGCCCTCGGCGTTCTTGACCGCGTCGGCAGCCTTTACGGTCCCTCCGCTTCGCTCAAAAACAGCATAATCGCCTACTCCTGCCTTATCAAAAAAGCTGTCAAGCGAGCCTGTCATCGACGTCAGGTTCATAACGCTTGACGAAATGAACATCACCGACAGAATCACAAACAACAGTATGATCACGTTCATTGTTTTTTTACGTTTCAGGTCGCGCTTCAAAATATCAAAAAACATACGCCTTCTCCTTTTCTGCCTATTATTGTATCACAAAATCCGCTTTTGTGAAGCTTGCAGATCAAGTATAGCGGAGAAAATATTAAATAATCCTTAAATCAAATTATTTCTCTTGACAATAGTGCGAATTTATCGTTCCTGTTCGTGAGATTTTCTGTTTTTCTGCTGTTGATGTGCTTGTTTGCGCTGTTGATAAACACATTCACGGACGGCGGGCATATTGATTTCGTCATCGAGCTTGCCGTCGATCTCGCTCCTGCTGCTGAAAAATGTGCTGCGAGAAAAGTGTTCGCCGTATGCGTCAGAAATTTGGCTAAGAGCGTTGTGCTCTTTGTCGGATCGGATATCCAAACGAGCCTTTCCAAATTCACCCTCGTTAAATTCTTTGGCTTGCTCCTTGTACTCGTCATACTGCCGTAAAACTTCGTTCAGCTCGGCGGTGTATCGCTTCTCTCGCTCGTCCAACTCAGCTAAAGCAGATTCCAGTCTGTCGAAGCTGTCGTTTATCGTTGCAACATCCTTATCATCGGTACGCTCCATAGTTTTTAACAAGCGAGCTTTTTCAAATTTGAGTTCTTCTATTTCCTCGGTCAGCTCGGCAAAACGGCGGTCAAAGTTACGGTGTGTTATCACCTTAAGAACGGGAGTGGACTTCTTTTGCTTTTGAAGTTCCTTACGTTCTTTTTTCTTTGTCGAGATTTGCTTGACAATACCCTTGTAGCTTTCGTAAGCTGCTTTCAATCCCTTAAGAAAATCGGAAACAATTCGCTTGCCGATCTGGGTATGCCGGATATGATAGTTGATGATGATCGCTTTCTCCCGCAAAGATTCCATCGCTTCGGCGAGAGTGGGGACGGTATTCTTGACTGCCTGCGAGATTTTGGTAAACGCCGCTTTCAGTTCAAGGAGCACAGCGTTATCTGCTTTGATTTGACGGTTAAGCTCACAGCGGTCGGCAATCAAGCCGCGGCGTTCCATCGCCTGTGCAACATAACCTTCATGGATCGTCGGCTGCTCGTCGATACCTCTGGCGGCGTTATTGCGGTGGTCGATGTGAGCGTCGGAGCGATTGGCTTCATCAAGATGTTTGTTCGTGATTTGCGCCCAATTCTCACGCCAAACGACAAGCTGCTCGTCGCTGTTCCAACGGGCGGTAATCGGATTCTGCCGTCCGAATTTCGTGCTTTTTGGATATTTGTTGGCTCGCTCGTAGCCGTGTCGCTCCGCTTCTGACGGTGGCATATACACCTTCTTTTTGCCGACATAATATTGATATTGCTTCTCCCAGCCCTGTGATTTAGCCTGCAAAAACTCGGCGGCTGTGAAGCCCTTTTCTTCTCCGTTGCGTTTGCAAAGATATTCCTTTTCGGTTTTGTATTGCCACTTGCCTTTGTCGTCCAACGGTCTGACGGTCAGCATAATATGAGCGTGAGGATTGTGTCCGTCAGTGTCGTGGATGGCAACGTCGGCGCACATTCCTTCTGCAACGAAGCTGCTTTGTATATAATCTGCCAGCAGATTGATCCATTGTTCTTTGTTGAGTTCAACAGGCAGAGCTCCACTAACTCACGGGCAAGTCGGCTGTCCTTTGTCTTTTCGGTACGTTCAACGGCGTTCCATAATTCACTTCGATCCTGCCACTCCTGCGGAGCATTTTCGGGTAAAAAGATATGCTCCCACACAAGCCCTCGCTTGCGGGTGAAGTCGTGGAGAACACCGTCATAGTCGTTCAAAATCTTGGAGCAGCTCATATAAGCGGACGCAGCGACAGCGCTCCTGCCTGTACTGCGCCCGATTACTTTTGCTTCTAAATGATAGATTGCCATAGCAGAAAATCAATCCTTTCTATAAGATTTTTGTTTCTTTTGCAACGTGACATTGCATCCAATCCGCCTTTGAAAAACTGAGATGGAAAGATCAAGTCTCTGCAACGGCGGGTCAAAAAAGTATTGCGAAAACGGTTGAGTAATACAGGGTGTCGCCGCAGCGATACCCACGCTGTCAAGGCTGTGGTACAGCGTTGACAATGCGGTTGTCGGACTGGCAACCGCACGGAAGTTGGCGGCTCTGCGGCAGCTTCCGCATGGCTCCAACGGAGCCGCAACCCTCGGAGAGCGCACGGTTTCAACGAATGTTGAAATACCACCGCTGACCAAAACTCTGCGAGTTTTGGCAGTGGTGAGTAAGTGCGCCCTTCGGGATAAAAGAAGAAACGCTCCGATTACTCGAAGCGTCCCGTTGATAATGATTATTTGAGCAGACTGCATAGATAGCCCTCCAATTGTTCCAACGACATTTGCCGAACTTGCGGCATAGCTTTCTCTAAAATGGCTCCCTCTTGGATAAGCCGATGTGTTCGTGCCGCTCGCTCCTTCACACGGTTACGAGCCTGCGCTTCTTCCAGTCTGTGCTTTGCTTGTATAAAATCTTTCTCAGTAAAACTCATCATATTATTTTCCTCCAATCAAAAAGGCGGCTTGTGAAATTGCTCTCACAAGCCGCCGAAGCGTTAATTGATTATGCTGTTTTCTTTTCTTCGCTGAACACCGTTTCGGAAGTGTTTTGATTCAACTTTTGTTGTTTCTTCATCTCGTAGCGTTCTTTTCGCATGATACGATTTGCTTCTTCTTTGCATTCCTTGCAGCAATACTTGACATCACTTCTTGTAGCAACGAATGTTTTACCGCAGTAATTGCAAACTATTTCACGCTTCCGCTTTTCCGATTCTTGCCGACGATAATATTTCGCTCGACATTTTGGAGAGCAGAATAGCGTATTAGACATCTTGGATTCAAATGAATTGCCACAACATTTACATTTGAGGGTAAAAGGCTGTCCTACTTTATGCTTGCCCGCTTTCATCAACTGATAGCGTTCACGGCTCAAGATACGGTGACGCTTCAACTGTTCCTGACGCTTGATTTCCTCCGCTGTCAATTCAGGCTCCGGCAAATCAAACTTGCCAATGAAATTAAGATAAATCTCTACCTCCTGCACACGGTCGCCATCAGCCTTTTCGGGAGCGTGTACAATGATTTTATCGACAAACTCGTTAATCATCGGTGTAGTCAACTCAGAAAAGTCTGTATATTTTTTCGCCAAAGCAAGAAACTGTTCAGCACGGGCAGAATCTTCTTCATAGTCTGATAACTGTTGCTCGGCTTCTGATACAAAAGCGGTCAACTCTTTTTGCTCCGCTTCATATTCCGCAAGCAGGCTGTCAAAGCGCTCTTCGGTGATTTTTCCAATAGCGTAGGATTCGTACAGCTTCTTGATGATACCGTCAAGCTCGTTGATTCTCCTGCGGCTTTTGTTCAGCTTGCGTTTCGATTCCTTAACCGCTTCTTTTTGACGAAGCTGAGATTCAGAACGCAGCTTGTTAAAAAACTCATCTTTATCGGCAATGACCGATTCACACGCCGCCTTGATTGTTTCAAGCACCAGCGTTCGCAATACCGCCGACCTTATATAGTGGCTTTTGCATTCTTTGACGTACCTTTGATGTCCCAAGGTGTATGCAGAGCAGTCAAAGAAATCAGCCGGATAGTTCCCTTTCTCCTTGTTGCCTCTGGAGCGGTGATTAAACATCTTCGCTCCGCAGTCGGCACAATAAACAAGACCAGTAAACGGATTCGCAACACCAAAAGTATCAATACGTTTCGGCGTTTTCCGCAGCTTCTGCGCAAGCTCCCACGTTTCACGGTCAACGATTGCTTCGTGGGTGTCCTTGAAAATCAGCCAATCCTCTTTTGGATTCTTGACAGGGCTTTTGTCTTTGTAGGATTCCTTATGAGAACGGAAGTTGACGGTATCGCCGCAATATTCCTGCTTGGCTATAATATTTCCGACGATATAACCGCTCCAACTATATGGGTGCGTAAATTCCTCTTTACTTTTCCATATACCGATTCCTCTTTTGGCAAAATAAACGGCGGGCGTTTCAACCTTGTCGTCAAAAAGAATACGAGCGATCTCATACGGTCCGTGTCCGTCAATCGTCAACCGAAAGATACGGCGGACAACCTCGGCGGCTTCCTCGTCAATCAGCCAATGGTATTTATCGTTAGGGTCTTTCCTGTAACCGTAAATTGCGCTGTTGGATGTCGGCTTGCCCGATTCACCTTTCACACGGATTGCCGTTTTCTGCTTACGGCTTAGATCGCGCAGATACCACTCGTTCATCACATTGAGGAACGGCGCAAACTCATTGCTGTTCTGATCATCGCTGTCTACGCTGTTGGCGATAGCGACAAAATGGACGTGGTATTGACGGAACAGTACCTCGGTGTAATAGCCGGTCTGCAAATAATCTCTGCCGATTCGGGACATATCTTTGACAAGAACGTGCGCAACCTTGCCTGATTCAATATCCGCAATCAGCCGTTTCCAAGCAGGACGGTCAAAGTTACCGCCCGAATAACCGTCGTCGGTATAGTGGACGAAGTTTTCATAGCCTCTTTGCCTTGCGCTGCTTTCGAGGTATGATTTTTGATTGATGATGGAGTTGCTGTCCCCGGCGAGTTCATCGTCACGGGACAGTCTCTCATACAGTGCCGTTATTTTTCCTTCAGTCTGTTTTGCTGCCATATCAGGCGCTCCTTTCAGACTGTCGGCTCATTTGTGGTAAATTGATTATACCACAAGCCTCGTCATTTTTAAAGGTTTCATTGCGAACAATTCGCAAAATTTTATCTTCCATTGTTTCGCCGTTCTCTTTGAAATACACTTTAACCTTATAGGTTGTAGAGCCGATACGGCGAATCATCGTTGTATAGTTGTTGGTCAATATATTACCTCCCATTGAATTTTGTAATTGATTTGTGTATAATAAAGGTCAGTCAGTTCCTTAATCTGTAACCCCTAAACTGAAACATTGATAAAAGCACCTTACCTACGCAAAAATGCTCCCCAAAAGCCGCTTAAACAGTGGCTTTCAGAGAGCAAAAGCGTTACATTTCAGCTTTATTCGCTCGGTGCTTTCTCACACGTTCTGCCGTTTGATGACGGCGAGCTTCTGTGGCACATTGCTCTGAACAATACGCCTTTCGTCCAACAGAAGCAAAGAGCTTGCCGCATTGCCGACACTTCTTTGTGGGTACGCCTTTGAATAGGGCGAACAACTCGGCGTCGGTAGGTAATACAGCTTGCTCGTAATACTTGCACAATTTGCTGTTGGTAAAGCCTACGCTGAACATATAGCACTCTGTTTCAAGCGGTAAGCGGCCATATTCTTTACTGTAGTTGGCACAACAGTTGGTAACGTGTTTTTTGATTCGTTTCTTCTCGCTGTTTGATAATTCTGCCATAGCGTTTCCTCCTTTTTTATTGATAGAAGTAATCTGAAATAAAGAAAACAGATTACCCCTCCATATATAGGAGAAATTCGGTACGGTTTGCGGAACTGTTTTTAGAAAAATTTTAAATAAATTTTGCGGGAGGTGATTTGTGGTGGATGATTACGAGGATATTTTGTCGGAACAGGAAGAAGAACAGTTCGCCGAGGCGTTAGCCGACGAACATCAAGCTGAATTGGAAGTACAGCTTGAACGTGACGAAGAACCGCCGCAGATCAACGAGCCACCCGAAACGAAAAGACTGAAACGGGAATTGGAGCGTGAAGCGCTCTCACGAATAGAGAATGCCGCAAGAACAGCCGATGACTTCAAAAATGTAATCGTTTGGTGGAACAGGCTTGACAGTAACCGTGAGCGCAGGGAGCGTTATCACGAAATAAGGCGAAGCGGTTTAGATATTCCTCTCGATTACGGTGCTGCGCTTGACGGCGAGGTTATTCCTTACGATGTAAACGATGTCCTGATAAAGCAAATTCGCAAGGGCGATTACATCGACGTCATCTTTCATTGTCCGTTTGAACTGAACGAATTGGTGACGGATGGTGATTTGTCAAAGATATTATACAAGTTATCCGACGATCATAAGGAGATCATCTTTAATACCATAGTGAGAAATATGAGCACAAAGGCTCTCAGCGAAATTAGAGAACAATCCGACAGAAATATCCGCAAGGTCAGAGCAACCGCCTTGAAGAAGATACATAATGCATTACTAAAAGTGTTATTGAACCGCAAAGAAAAAGGTTATCCTCTCACGATGGAAGAAAAGCAGTTAATAGAAAAAGCCCTTGACGATAGCAAGAGCAGTTAGTATAATGGTAATATATTATTGTATTTTTAGATTACATAGCATAATGACGAGGTGAATATAATGGATAAGATTATAGCTGAAAAAGCACAGAATGAATTAACGATGATATTATTGTACCTTTCACGTTTTACGGAGGGCAGCAGATTTTCCGACGGCAAAGATTTTTACGCTTGGAAAGGTTACGATTTCGATATTCTTAACAGCTTAGACGATAAAGATTATATCCGTCAGGGAGAACGCCCTTCCCGAAGAAAATCTGTTTATTTGACAGAAACAGGAATCGACTATGCCAAAGAGCTTTTAGAAAAATACGGGATAAAAGATTGGGACTGATATTATTATGAAAATGTTTAACCATTCCAATTCAACTTGGGTAAGGTACAGCGAATATGAGTGGAAACAAGACGAGAACGGCAAGCTGTATTTGACAGCCTGTGCTGACGCTCAGCCCGCAATATATGATCCGCTGAAAGAATATCAGCAGTTAGTTTTGGACGCTCTGTATATCGGACGCTTGGGTATGAAACAGGAGCAGGACGATACAGAAATACAATCCGAAATAAAAGACTTTGCGGAAAAGTATGGGCTGTTCGGATTGATGACAGCGTTGCCGACCACACCTTCTTTTATGGACTATGAAGCGGTGTATTTGCCGAAAAACCGTTTTATCAAAAAGGAAACGATGTCAACCGAGGAATACCTTGCTTTATTTTTCCCATTTGACAAACTTGATGTAGTAAAACGCAGCGTGGAATCCTTATGGAATATCGAAGGCGACAATATGATGATGGCGCTCGCTATGACAATGAGTGACAGACCTATGGCGGTCAATATGAGCTTTCAGCGTCAGTATGCCGAGAGCTATGAGTGGATGAAGCAGGTGTTTACCGATTGGGCATTTAACGCTACGACGGTGTTCCTTTATTACAACGACTATGATAAACTGGACGATGACTACAAACAGCTTATGCGGCAGAGTATCCGTGCATTTGATGGCAACGCTCCGAGCTATCACATTGAGCTGCTTGAACAACCGACGCTCGTATGGGATTTCCATTCGCTCCTGCTCGGTATTCAAATGATGTTATCCTTTATGCTGACCGACAAAAACAATCCCATAAGGGTATGCAAGAAATGTTCCAAATTCTTTGTGGCAAGCCGACCAAGCGCTGTGTTTTGCAGCCCACGATGCAAGAATCAGTATAACGTGTATAAGAATAGGGCGAAAAACAAAACAGATGAAACTGAGGAATAAGATATGAAGCAAAATGATAAGAAGATACAAATCCGTAATAGCACAGTTGACTTTCTCGTATTCACAAAAGACGCTCACGAGGAAGGAATCGAAGTCCGTGTGCAAAACGGTACTGTTTGGCTGACACAAAAGGCGATTTCTGAATTGTTTGATATTGATAGAAGCGTTGTAAATAAGCATTTAAAGAACATTTATGAAAGCGGGGAATTAGACGAAAATTCAACTTATGCAAAATTTGCACAAGTTGCCGACAACGGTAAAACCTATCAATATAAGTTTTACTCTTTACCGGCAATCATCGCCGTTGGGTATCGCACCAATTCCGAACGGGCAACTCAGTTCCGTCAATGGGCGACAAAAATACTTGATACCTTCACCAGACAGGGATATGTTCTTGATAAAGACAGGTTAATCAACGGACAGATATTTGACGAGGATTACTTTGACCACCTGATTTCTGAAATTCAGGAGATCAGAGCAAGCGAAAGACGGTTTTATCAAAAAATCACCGATATTTACGCTACTGCTGTTGATTACTCCTTAGACAGTCAGATTACAAAGGATTTCTTTGCAACGGTGCAGAACAAAATGCACTATGCTGTTCACGGTAATACTGCGGCGGAGGTAATCGTTGGCAGAGCCGATCACACAAAGAAGCATATGGGATTGACCACTTGGAAGAACGCTCCCAAAGGAAAAATCGTCAAGGCGGATGTATCGATTGCGAAGAATTATTTATCGCACGATGAAATGCAGGAGCTTAATGAAATCGTCACAATGTATCTTGACTACGCTACCCGACAGGCTCGCAGACACATTCCGATGACGATGGAGGATTGGGCTTCAAAGCTGGATGCTTTTCTGCAATTCAACGACGCTGAGATTTTAGAGGACAAAGGTAAAGTTACCGCCGCTATTGCCAAAGCTTTTGCAGAAAGTGAATTTGAGAAATACCGTGTTATACAAGACCGTTTATATCAAAGTGATTTTGACAGATTGATGTCAGAAACAGAAAATAGCGACCAATGAGAAACCCGCTGTCAGCGATTATGCTGATAGCGGGCTTTCCTTATACATATACAATTTCATTCAATACGATTTCTTTGGCACGGTTGCGGATATTATTCATACGCCGTACCCACGCCATTTGATCGGCAGCTTTGAGTGCTTCGGTAACTCCTTCCTGATTAGCCATAGCTTTTACAAGGCTTTCCATTCGCTCGTTACATTCTTCATCAATTTCCGCTAAATGTTCGGACAGCTTGCAAGATGTAAGCAAGTTGGTATAGAGAATTGGACGATGCTTTTTGAGATAACGCCTGCGGCGCTGTCCCCATACACCGATGTTATACTCCGGCTGTTTCGGCATTTTCAGATTTGGGAGCAAGTAGTCTCCCTTTTGGATGTAAGTACCGCCAAGCTGTTCAAAAATAGTTTTCTGTTTCATAATAGGCTCCTTTCGTAGCGATGTTTTTTACAGTTCGGATGACAGATTATTCTCCTTTCCTATAACTGCTTTTCAATTTACCACAAATGAGCCGCAGTCATATGTACTAAGGTAGTAGAAACTACCCTTTACATAATAGCTCTTGTAGATTTGCCGTATTCAGATGCGTTGTGACGACTATCTCATAATCATCGCCCCACATACGCTTGGCGGTTTCAATGCCAATACGGTGCGCTTCTTCGGGTGTGACTTCTCCAGCCTGAAAGCTTTGATAACCGTGATACGCAACATTACCGCCGAGCTTACCGTAACGTCGCTTGGTGGTCATCATCTGCTCATAGGCTCGCTTCTTCGGACAGTTGATTCCGCTGACATACATCTTTTGATCTGTCTTATCGCTGTTCTCAACGTAATTGAGAGTGGCGGCTAAGTCATCATCAAGATATTTGCGCTCGATAGTTTTATCGGGATTTTCAGCGTAATTGATAACATCCTTTAGCCGTCCCTTGACGGGCCAGAAGCCTGTTGTTGCCACGTCGTTACCTCCTTACAGATTTGCTTGGCGGTAGATTTTTCGGGCAACAAAAGCTGCCGTTGGATTTCATCAACTGCTTCAAGCAAGCTACGCTCGGTATCCGGTGATACCTTATCGGCAACCTCGTCACACAAGCGGCATAGCGTTTGGTAGAATTGAAAAAAGACATCAGGCAGCACCGTTCTCGGCGCATAACCCAATGTCCTTTGTCTGACATATTCGGATTGTGATAAACCACAGCTCTCGGCGAGCCGGGCTATCTTCTTTTTCTCGGACTGCGTAACACGCAGCTCGATTCTTGCATTCTTATCGTTCAATAATATACCTTCTTTCTTCGGGTGTTAGGGCGTCCCTAAAGATTTACAACAGCTTTGAGGGCTGTTGTATCTGGAATTTGCCGTACAAATTCCCTGCTTGCTACAGTATAAGACACAGCCACGGAGTATTAATTCCAACCGTTCTGCTGTGCCTTATGCTGTTGATTGTAATACTGTCTTGATATGACGGCATTTTGCCGTCAATTTTAATATCGGTCTTGAAATTTGCCGTCATCGTGCCGTCAATCAAACAGTTTAAGGTCGTCCAGAATATCCTGTTCGGCTTCTTCCTGTTGTTCTGCGGTCAGTGCCGAAGTGTTTGCCATAGGCTGCGGGGCAAAGTTTGCTTCGGCAAAGCAAGCCCGCATTTCCTCACGAATGATACTTCGGATATCATCCTCGTGCTGTTCACGGGTGATTGATTGTAAATCTACATAATCTGCGATCGCATCTAACACAAACTGATTGCGGGATTGATACTTCTTTACGTCAAGCGTCTGCATATATTCTGCGAGAGCACGCTCTCGAGCGTCGGTCAAATCAAAACGCACTGTCATTTTATACACGTCCTTCATTCTTCGCCTCGGCTCTCAAATAAACGTCTGCGAGATATTCATAACCTTTGGCGGCGGCGCAGATATCATCGATGAATTTTACACGGTCAAAATTACCGTGATAGAAATTCTTGATCAAGCAGCCGCCACCGCCGCAGACGTATAGCTTCATCGTGCTTTCATCATAGCCGTGTTCACGCAGGCGGCGGAAAATCTCGGCGACATATTCCTCCGCAATTGCGGAAATGATCTCCAAGTCGGAAGCGGGAATATCTGCCGTGCCTGTCTGCAACACCTCGTCGATAAGATAATCGTTCAGCTCTCTGCGTGTCTTACGCATAAAGCCTTCACGAATAGCGAGGGTGCATTGATAAGTGCCGAACTTCTCGGTGAACATTTTACCGCTTTGCGGTTTGCCGTTGACAAGATAAAGTGTGTTCATCGTTCCGTTGCCGATATCCGCTACCATACTCAATCCTTTGAGCGTAGACTTGATAGGCACGACCGCAGAATACCCCTGCGGATAGATTTTCACATCACAGATTCGGATATGATAATCTACATTCCGAAAAGCAAACGCTACCTCTTTGTTTTTTGACAGATATGCGGCAAAATCCGCTTTCTGTCCGCTTGTCCAAGTCAGCGGAAGTCCTGCGGCGATGATCACGTCAGCTTCGTTCAGGTTAGAATCTGAAAGCTCGGTTGCAATAGCCGCAAGGGTGAGAACGTAGTAATCCTCGTCAGTCTGCTTTTCGGGCAGAAACTCCTTGTGTCCTTCGCCGATCAGATAATACTTGCCGTTATAGACAAGCATATCCTTTGTGAACAGCGGCTCGCTGTCGTGGGCTGTGATGCCTGTCGGGAAACAATGGTTAGCGGTCTTAATGTTTCCGTAACCGTGATCAATACCAATAATAACTTTGTCTTTAAAACTTTTCATAATAAAATACCTCCTGAAAGAATGTAACTGCCCTGAAAAGTGGGGGGCAGTTATCAAATAATAAAAACGGGTACAAAAAAGCACCCGCTTTTCAGCAGGTGCTAATCGTAGCCTATGTCGGTATCAGCGTGTTTCTGGAACGCCGTACCGATTTTTTTGATTCGCTTTTGAACAGCGCTGGGGGTCTTGTAACCGAGCTCCTTTGCAATCTCCTCGTAGGTGCGTCCCTCCATACGGAGTTCAAGGATTCGCTTGTCGGTATCATCAAGCGTCGCCGTGAACTCGTTTATGGTTTCTTTGGATACTACCTGTTCCTCAACGTCAGAAGCATTGAAAATATCATTCTTTTCACTGTATTCTTCCAGTGAGATTTGAGGGTGTTTTGTTTGCTCGTGTCGCCATTGCGTTTCAAAAGCGAGCTTTTGTTTGCTGTCAACCTTTTCTTCAAAGTCCTCAAAGCAGCGGTGCTTTTTGACATAATCCATTATTTCTAACAGATTATGCTTTTCCATAACAATCGGTAAGGTCTGAATATATCCGAACTGATAGACTGCCCACGGCGTGTAGGGTAAATCGTAGTCGATTTTTAAGTTTCCCCAAAACCTGCGAGCAAAAGCTGAGGTGAAGGCGTGGGAATAGCGAGCAGGCGCTTCAGCCCCGACTTGACGTACTTCAAGGTTTCATAGATACCGTCTGCGATGGCGTAATAGACGAAATCAGGCGCTCCGAACAGACGCTTTGAAACCTCGATGATCTCAAAGCGCATACGGGTAAAGAACGGCTTGTCGGACAGCATGGAAATATAACCGATGGCAAGCGTCAGAAGCAAATCGAGAGTACGGATAGATTGCAGAGAACGCACCCTCAGATTCTCGTAATCGAATTTTTGCTTTTTGAATTTGAAGTATTCCTCGATTCTCCAGCGCATCAAATACGCCTTGCAAACCGAAATCCCGATTCGTTTATCGTCCGATGACAGATTGGTGATCAACAGCATTGGTCCCTCGCCGAAACCGTATACAACCACTAATTGTAATTCAACATTTTTGTATTTAGGCAGTTGAATCGAAATAATACTGATTTTGACGTCTACTTGTTTGCCGCTTTTGTTCTTGAATCTCAGGCTGTATTTACCCTTGAAGCGATTGGCGACAGACATGATGTTTTCGGTTTTTCCATTATAGATAACATTACGGTTCTTTTTGGCTCTGATAATGAACTTTTCGTTGTTTCTGATAAAGTAACGGTAGTATTTGTTGTTGTCAAAGCCTCTGTCCATCGTCCTGACATTGTCTTTGGAAAAGTGTCTGCTGATATATTCAAAGCAATCAAGATATTCCTCGATTTCGCTGACAAAGTCTTCATCCTTGGTTGAGTAGATACGGCTGTATATACCGAAGGGCAGCTTGTTTTCGCTTGAGAGAACCGCTGCGCCGATAGTATGGTAACCGATCCCGATCTCACCTGTGCTGCCGTCGCGTACCTCGCAGAGCTTTTCAAGGTGTTTGCTGGCGGGCTTGGTGATGTCGGAACCATCGACAATTATCAAGCTGTCATCATTATACCGGCGTTTGATTGCTTTGAGATAGTTTTCACGCACGGTTTCGGCGTCTGCTGCTTCAAAATCCGCAAGATTTCTCGACAATCTGTTGACTGTTTTGATCAGCTTGATGTTTTCATGCAGGCTGCGGCTGATTTCAGACAGCATACAGCTTCCCGAGGCAAGCGTTCCGTACAACATATCTGTTACGAATTTCTTATCAGGACGGTTCAAGCCTTTTGAAATTTTTTGAGAATAATTCAAAATACCCCTTTTCAAATTACCGTTGAGTGTGTTATAATTCAACATAGTGCAATACGCTCCTTTGGTATGGTTTTGTTCCAATTTAATTATACCATTTTTCGAGCGCTATTGCACTTCTTTTTTTACCAGATTTTCATTTTTTTATTGCCGAGTTTTCCCTTAACCACGCCATTTTTTCAACATTCACGATTGCGTTTTGGGGAAACTTAAATCTTAAGAGCCCTTGACAAATAAAGATTTCTCTGTTATCATAAGTATGTTAAGTTTAACAAAACATACTTTTCAAAAGGAGTGGTATTGTGACTAAGCCCGAGGGCAAGTACGCGTGGACGGTTACCGTCGGCACAAAAGGACAGATTGTTCTTCCAAAGGAAGCGAGAGATGTTTTTGACATCAAACCCGGTGATACCTTGATTATTTTAGGTGACAAGGATCAGGGAATGGCGATACCGCCCAAAAATCAATTCTCCGATTTCTTCGGAAAAATTTTCGGCAAATAAATAAGGAGTGAAATGTCATGCCAAGTATATTAGGTATTCCGCTTATCGGATTTATTCAAATGGTTCTCGGAACCGGTATTATCGTTTTTTTATTGATCAAATTCCTAACCCGTCCCAAAAAGAACAAAAAGGACGAGTATATCATCAATGACGTTCACGTCATCGTCGGCGACGGTACAGAGCAGGAGCATCAGAACGTCTACATAAAAAACGGCTTGATTGCTGAAATATCCGCACAGCCTATTCAAAAGAAGAACGTGCAAATGATTGACGGCGCGGGCAAAACGCTCATGCCCGGTCTGATTGACAGCCATATTCATATTCAAGGCGGCTTTTCCTGTCACAATGAAGAGGAAAGCGACGTTTTTCTGGGCGAAAAAATGCCGCAGATTTTCAATGAGAATGTGCTGCCGTATGGCATTACAACTATCAAGGATTTAGACGCGCCGAAGCATTTTATCTATAAGCTCCGTGATAAAATCAGATCGGGAGAAATTCAGGGTCCCGAACTGCTGATAGTCGGTCCGAACTTTACGGCTCCCGACGGGCATCCTGCCAATACTCTCGGCTCCAACAGCGAATGGGCAAGGTCTGAGATGGCGATTGAGGTCAATACTCCCGAACAGGTTTCCGCGGGAATTAAAGAGCTCAAAGAAGCGGGTGTTGATTTTTTGAAATTCACCTATCAGGGCGGCGACTACTGGTATTTTGATAATAAGCTGACCATTCAGAAGATAGACAAGGAGCTGATGAAGCAGATTATCCGCGAGGGTAAGGAAAATGGACTGAACTCTACCGCTCACGTTTTTTATTATGACGACGTAAAGGAACTGCTTGAAGCGGGCATATACGGCATAGAACACGGCATTCTTGACAGAGATATTGAACCCGATGACCCAATCATCACTCTTTGGAAAAAAACAGGCACGCACTTTGTTCCGACCGTCAACGCCATGACATACGAAAAAGACCCGACGAGAATGGAACACAGCATACACAATCTCAAGGTGCTGTACAACGCGGGTATTCCGATTGCAATGGGTACAGATAATATGTTTGAGCAGATGACAGGCGAGGTTGAGCACAAGGAGCTTGCTTACTATGTCGAAGCGGGGCTGACGCCTATGCAGGCTATCGTGCTTGCCACCAAAAATGGCGCAGAGCATTTGGGCATCGCCGACAGAAAAGGACAGATAAAGGTAGGTATAGAAGCGGATTTAATTCTGCTTGACAAGAACCCTGCCGAGAACATATCTAACATTCAGTTTATCGACAGAGTGTTCTTAAAAGGTAAGGTAGCTTATTCTCAGAAGCCAATCCAGTCCTTTGATATACCCGACTATACCTACCCCGAGGGCTTGGTTTCCGCCGAGTATGTCAGCACGGACGGCAAGCAGCGCCGTGTAATCAATTATGACCGTTACGAAAGCGAGCAGGTCATCACTCAGACCATCTATAAGAACGGTGAAAAGTGGGCGGAGGAGGAATTTACCCTTGAGCGCAGCCTTTCCGCGACAAAATGGGCATACAGCCGTCCGTCCGACAACACCGAGATAAACGCGGTCAAGGAAAACGGCGTGATAAATATGAAGGGCAGCTTTAAGGGCAAGCCGCAGGACAAGAGCTTCCAGATCGGCGATGGTCTGTGGTATCAAATGATGGATATGTGCTTACCTGCTTTTGCTCATTCGAAGCTTGACGAGATCCTATTCTATCCGATTGGCACAGGCGATAACCGCGGTGCAATGTCGCTCGGTGAATTCGCAGCCAAGAAAATCGGTACTGATGAAGTTAGTATTGATGACAAAACCTATTCCTGCATCAAAATCAGCATGGTGCTCACAATGTTCTCTTGGGCTTGGACGGGGCTATTCTGGGTTGATACTGCAACCGGGCAGTTAGTTCAAAGCGGTGTTAAAAAAGGAAATAAAGAAAAACCGGAATGGCAGTTAAAGGAATTGACCTATAAACAATAATACCGTTCTGCATCTTACCGCCGATTTTTGCAACTTACCGCAAAATCTATTTTCAAAAATATAATAATAAACTATAATATGCCCATAACAAAACCGAAAGGAAGATTGATTATGGGCATTTTCTTTTTCATCTTATTCACACTGGCAGAAATCGGACTGGTCGTTTTGACCTTTACAAAATTCAGAGAAAAAGCCTCGTGGCGGAAAAACCGCGCTATCATCAGAGCTGCCGAGGTGGTTTTACTGCTCGGAATGGTTTTGGTTCCGACTACCAATTTAAAGTGGCGTTTTTTCGGAGCACTGATCGTCTTAGCTGTTCGCCTGCTGATCGCGGGTATCGTTTGGCTGGTCATGAGGAAGAAATCCAACGGACTGAGAAAAAAGCCTGTAACGGTTATTAGCTGCGTGTTATCTGTGGTTCTGATCGCCTTCTCGCTCGTTCCAGCGTTCATCTTCACCAACTACAACGGTCTCCCGACCACAGGCGAGTATCAGGTGAATGAGACAAGCGCCATCCTTGTGGATGAAAGCAGAGTCGACGAATTCGAAAGCGACGGCTCGTTCAGAGAGGTTCCCGCGCACTTCTACTACCCCGAAAACGCCGAGGGCGAATATCCGCTCGTCATCTTTTCGCACGGCGCGTTTGGCTACTATCAGAGTAACTTCTCCACCTATGAGGAGCTTGCAAGCAACGGCTATATTGTTGTCGCGCTCGATCATCCGCACCACTCCTTTTTCACGAAGGATACCGACGGGAAAATGGTCACCGTTGACGAGGAGTTTATCTATGAGGTCACAAGAGATGACGATGCTGTCAGCAAAGAGGAACTGATGACGGATTCCCAGGCTTGGCTGAAGGTCAGAGTCGACGATGAGAACTTTGTGCTGGATACCATTAAAGAGGCAAATAACAGCGGCACACTCTCAACCGCATGGCATACCTCTGACGCAGATACTGTTCTCAGCGTTATCAACAGGATCGATATCGATAAAATCGGCTTGACAGGACATTCCCTCGGCGGCGCGTCGGCAGTGGCTCTCGGTAGAGAGAGAACGGATATCGACGCCGTGATCGATATCGACGGCACGATGATGGGTGAGATCACCGGCGTTATGAACGGAGAATACACATATAATTCCGAGTCCTATCCTGTTCCCGTGCTTGCTTTATTCACCGAAAACAATTATAATATGATAGAATCAGATGAAAGCGGATTCTATCATGTCAATGAGAATATGATCAACAACGCGAAGGTCGGCAGAATTGTGACCTTCGAAAACGCAGAGCATATGGACTTTACTGACCTTCCGCTGTTTTCTCCCTTCCTCGGCAATATGCTCGGAAGCGGAGAACGCGACAACGAGGAAATGATGAATACGCTGAACAGCGTTGTCCTCAACTGGTTCGATTATTATTTGAAAGGCAACGGCGCATTGAATATTCAGCCGCAATACTGATATGCAAACAAGGATCACAAAGATCGGCAAAGACCAACCCGAATATATAGAAATACACTGCTACAGAATCAGCGACGAGGTGCGCGAGATAATAGCCTTTGTCAAGTCAAGACAGGGGCAGCTGACGGGTACCGCCGACGAAAGGCAGTATGAAATTGCCGTATCTGATGTTTTTTTTATTGAGTCGGTGGATAACAAAACCTTTATCTACACAAAAAACAAGGTGTACGAAACAAGACATAAGCTGTATGAGCTGGAGGAAATACTTAAAGAAAAGCGCTTCCTCCGAGTTTCAAAATCCACCTTGCTCAATCTGATGAAGGTCAGCGCGATTAAACCCGCACTGAACAGTCGATTCACAGCCGAGCTGTTTTCGGGCGAGCAGGTTATTATTACCCGAAAATATGTACCGGAGCTCAAAAAGGCATTGAAAGGAGATAAATGAAATGACAATTAAAGAGTTTATCATCTCACGTGTTCAGATTTTTTTCACGCTGGTAACGCTGATTCTGACAGCGACGGTTATTCTCGGCGCGATATATCAGCCCGATAAGGAACTGCGCTATTATCATTTGCTCAGTCCCGTTATTCTCGCCGCGTGCTGTGTGCTGCCGACCTGTGTAACGTACTTTAAAAAAGAGCCGACTGCCGGACAGTATATTATACGCCAAATCATAGAATTAGCATTGATTGAAGCGGTAGTAATGTTTCTAATATCAGCGCCCGAAGGAATAGCGAAGCCGTTGTTTTATGTTGTACTTGGCGCGGTAATTGCTGTCATATATGTTCTAACTATGGTGATGATGTGGCTGCAAAAGGTTCAGCAATCCAAAAAGCTCACCGAACAGCTTCATAATCTTCAGAACCTCAATACATAATAAGCGCGTTAATTAAATAAGGAATTATTGAGACAATTTGCCATTATATAAATATTAGTTTAGAAATAAAAACGCCGCCAAGCAGGAGCTAATCCCGTTTGACGGCTGTTTTTTAATTAGTCTGCTTTTACTTTCTCGTTTAACTCCTGAATTCTTTTCTTCATAGCGAAATACTGGCTGAACCAGATGAAGAAATAAATGAAGAAGAAAATTGCGATATAACCCGCGATACCCCAAAAGCTATGCGGCATCCAGTACATACAGTAAGCAATCGGCAGCATTGATACGGAGATAACAATGCAGTGAATAACTGTCTGCTTCAGAAGGCTCCAGTTTTCAATTTCCCAGATAACCGATGCTCCTCCGAACGCGGCTCCGTAAATTAATGAGCATATCGTCTGAATTACGACGGCGTTCAGTTCATTGCCGCAAAGAGCAGTCAGCTGCGGTACAACGGGATAATACTCACCCTTGTTAATGATAACCGAAATGATAAGTGTGATGATAAAGCTGATACTTAAACCGATGGGCGCACCAATCAGGCTGCGCAAAATAACTTTCTTTTTCATAATTTACCTCCTATAAACCTAAAACCTGTTTGATTTTTGACACATAGCGTCTTGAAACATATGTTGCCGTACCGTCAGACAGTGTAACGCAAATCGTACCTGATAAGCTCAGATCGAAGTTGCGTACCTTTTTCAGATTGATGATTTCCGAGTTGGAAATACGCACAAAGTTGTGCTTGGTCAACTGTTCCTCAAGCTCGAATAATCTCTGCCTGAGGATGTATTCTTTTTTGTTGACTGAAGCAAAGGTCTTGCCGCCCGCCGCGTAGATACGGATAATGTCCTCGGGTGATAAGATTTCCGCCAAATCATTGTAAAAGCCCGTGATTACCTCAGGCGTTTTGGACGAAAGCGTATTGAGTATGTCGTTGATTTCATCATTTACCTTATCGGTAATGATAATCACTCTCGGCTCAATACAGCTGTCATCGATTTTGATTTCTACCTGCATTGTTTTTCCTCCTTTGTTGACAACAGTATATCACACTTGGAGAATCAAATCCAACGTTTTACGATAAGTGGTCGGTTTTGGGAGGTAAGTGGTTATTATTCAAAATAATATAACCGCCAAGCAGGATAATATCCTACTTGGCAGCTGTGCTTATCAGGTGTAAATTAGCTCTGCATTTACAATCTCCGTCGCACGGTTGCGAATATTATTCATTCTCGCAACCCACAACATTTGATTGTCCGATTTGAGCTGTTCAGTTATACCTTCTTTTTCGGCAAGTTGTTTTACCAACCGAAAGAATAGTTCTTCTGCCTGCTCATCTATGTCGGCGAGATAAGCAGTGAGCTTACAGCTCGTCAGCAGATTGGTGTATCTGATGGGGTGATGCTGCTTAATATAGTGCAAATGTCGCTTACCCCAAATGCCGATTTCAACCTTTGGCTGTTTAGGTAACTTCAAATCGGGAAGTAAATAATCTCCCTGTTGTGTATATGTAATCTTTATATCCATAACTCAAACCTCCTTGACCTTGATTCTTTTGACTTTGGCATTCGTGAATTTGACAAGCAGTTCATCAATCATATCTGTGTATCTGCCCTCCGAAATAAGACGATTTCTTAATTCAATAAGGCTGCCTAAAATCATTCTGCGTTCATTTTGTTTCAAATAAAGATGATATTTTGGATTTCTCACTCAAACTCCTCCTTCAGAAAGTCACAGTACGGCGAGCTGTTGTCCACAAAGGTATCATAAGCAAATCTCGCTCCAAGCCTGAACCCGACAAGAAAACTGTCAAGCTCCGATTCTCCTAAAACAATGTTTGAGGCATTGACGAAAGCTAAAAACGCTTTCTTTTCATCGCCTGTCAGCTTGTCGGTTAGCAGAGCTTCATTTTTAGAAATGATAGTCATTTGCTTTTGTAGATAACTGCCCTTTTGAAATCCGCGAGCCTGCGGATCAATGTTGCCGTAATATAACTCCTTGATAATGTTTTTCATTTGTAATTCCTCCGATTACGTCATTATTGTACGAAGAAATTGAAAAAATCACAAATGTACGAGTGAGAAAAGTGTGTAACTGCCGATAAAACCTATATTTTTATAAATCCGTTATGAACACTCGTACCAAAATAAAAAGGCTCGGAAGAGCCTTTTTTTATTTTGGCGGAGTGACAGGACTTGAAGGCGACTGTGCCGACCAAATTGAGGCAAAAACGTCACAGTGTGACGTATCTAAGGAGAGAGCCACGCAATTTATAGCTATGCTCACGCCGCAACAAACGAGCAGGAACATTTCACATTATAAAAACAACTGTCACCTCGACCAAAGATAAAGGTGAAAGGACGTGATAACAACCCTTTAACCTTTCAAAACTAATTAATATACCAGTTACAATCTTATAATAAATATTGACTTTACAACACAAAGTATTATAATAATAAAGAGTTTAGAGGATTCGGGCGGAGCAGTTCGCCCGATTTTCTTATAGAATAGACAGCAAGGACAGATTATGAATCAAGACAATATAAAAAGCAACTTTTCTTTTATGAATAATATGCAGCAGCAGGCTGTGTTTACAACCGAAGGCCCTCTACTGATTTTAGCAGGAGCAGGCTCGGGTAAAACCACCGTACTCGTCAACAGAATAGCGTATATTTTGCAGTCGGGATTATGCAATCCGTGGAATATCCTCGCTATCACCTTTACAAACAAGGCGGCAGGCGAGCTTAAGGACAGAATTTGCGTGGCAGTTCCCGAGGGCGGAGCAGATATTTGGGCGGCAACGTTTCACTCTACCTGCGCGAGAATTCTCCGCCGCTACGGCGACAGAATAGGCTATTCAAGCCATTTTACCGTTTACGGCACCGACGACCAAAAGCGCCTTATCAAGGACATCTCGAAACAGCTCGGAATTGACGACAAGCGCACTCCGGCAAAGGCGGTTATCTCTGAAATCTCCAAAGCTAAGGACAAAATGCAGTCGCCGCAGGATATGCTGAAGCAGGCTGAGTTCGATTCCCGAAAGGTCGAAATCGCCAAGATTTACGAGATTTATCAGGCAAGGCTCAAAACCTCAGACGCGATGGATTTTGACGATTTGCTTTGCAACGCCGTCGAGCTTTTCGAGCAGTGCCCTGATATTTTGGAATTTTACCAAAGACAATTCAAATACATTATGGTCGACGAGTATCAGGATACCAACAAGGTTCAGTACAAGTTTGTTTCAATGCTCGCTCAAAAGCACGGCAACATCTGCGTTGTAGGTGATGACGACCAGAGTATTTATAAGTTTAGAGGCGCTACAATCGAGAATATATTATCCTTTGAAAACACCTTTAAGGGCGCAAAGGTAATCAGATTGGAGCAAAACTACCGCAGTACATCGACAATTCTCGATGCGGCAAACGGCGTAATTTCAAACAACACAATCCGTAAGGGCAAAACCTTGTGGACGGAAAACCCCAAGGGAGATAAAATCGAGCTTCACACCTGTGACAGCGAGCGTGACGAGGCTATGTTTGTTGCCAAGACGATTATGGACGGAGTGGCAGACGGCAGAAAATACAGCGATTATGCCGTACTGTACCGAACCAATGCCCAGTCAAACGCCATTGAGCAGGCACTCTCACGAAGCGGAATTCCTCATAGAATTATCGGCGGCCACCGCTTTTATGAGAGAGAAGAAATCCGCGATATGGTCGCATATTTGCAGGTTGTAAACAATCCTCACGATGATGTGCGCCTTTCGCGAATTATAAATGTTCCAAAGCGAGGAATCGGCGCGAGAACCGTGCAGGTTGCCGCGGAAATCGCCGCAGGTCTCGGTGAGAGTATTTACTCTGTAATCAAAGAGGCTGATTCTTATCCTCAACTTTCACGCGCGGCTTCAAAGCTAAAAGGCTTTGTCAGCTTAGTCGACGGCTTTTTAGAGGCTGAGGAAAGCGGAGATTACACACTTGCTGAGCTCTATAATTTGATTATCGAGCATACAAATTACGAAAATTACTTAAAACTCGAGAAGGAAAATCCCGAGGTCAGGATTGAAAATATCGAGGAACTTTCTTCGAATATTATCAAGTTCGAGGAAGATTACGGCGACGAAGCCGACCTTTCGAATTTCTTGGAGGAAATTTCGCTGTTGTCTGATATCGACAACTACGACTCCGAGTCCGATTCCTGCGTTATGATGACTCTCCACAGTGCAAAGGGCTTGGAATTTCCTGTCGTTTTCATCACCGGTATGGAGGAGGGATTGTTCCCGTCCATCGCCTCAATGATGAACCCCGAGGAAATTAACGAGGAACGCCGTTTGGCTTACGTTGGAATTACACGTGCCAAGCAAAAGCTTTATTTGACAAAAACCAAGTCGAGAATGTTGTTCGGTTCAACAACGTTCAATAAGGAATCAAGGTTTGTTACCGAAATCCCGGACGAGCTCCTTGAAAAAACAGGGGAGAGCCGAATGTTCCAAACTCCTGCCGGAAGTGCGGCATCAATCGGAATCGGCTCAAAGCAGAAGTCAGGCTACAGCCCTGCAAAGCCTGCGTTTTATCAAAAGCCTGCAATCAAATCGGGCACAACCTACTCGGTGGGCGATTCTGTTTTACACAAGGTTTTCGGCAAAGGTATGATTGTTTCTGCCGAAAAAATGGGAAACGATACATTGCTTGAAATTGCCTTTGAAAAATCAGGCACTAAAAAGCTTATGGCAAATTTCTGCAAGATGGAAAAAATATAGGCAACACTGAGTAATTCTCGGTGCACGCCTTATTCCGGTAACCGTACAGAGGTGATTTGTTTTGTTAAAACCTATAAGTATATTGTTATGTCTGCTGATTACCGGTTCAGCGCTGTTGTGCGGATGTAACTCGGGTGAAGAATCTGAAACAGAGCCTGCAACTCAGGCAACGACCGCTCCTGCAACCGTCGCACCGACCACAGCAGCTCCGGCAACAAAGGACTCCGCAGACGGTCAAGGCTATAACTATGTTGCGATTAAGAAAAAGTCGGGCGAGATTATCTCGCAGTTTGACAAAATCGTTGAGGCGAAAAACTTTAACGGCACAATTTATATGAAGCTCGGCAACGACTTTGAGTATCTCAGCTCAAAGGGCGCAGCTAACAGCAACAAGCATATCGACAATTCAATCAATACACGTTTCTACATCGGAGGTATTACAAAGCAGTTTACCGCAGCCGCGGTGCTTATGCTTTCCGAGAAAAAGAAGCTCAGCCTTGACGATACCCTCGACAAATATTTCCCCGATTACGAAGCAGGCGGAAAGGTAACCGTCAAACAGCTTTTGAATATGACGTCGGGTATAAACACCTACGTTTTGCATAACGATATCACTACGCCGTCAAACTATCTCATAGGAGACCTCGACGAAAAAGTAAAAGAAGATAATTTCGCAAAAGAAAATAAAAAGCTTATCCTCGACTGGATTTTTTCTCAAAAGCTGATTTTTGCACCCGGTACAAAGTTTGACGAATCCGAGAGCAACTACTTCCTTTTGGGAGAGATAATCGAGCAGGCAAGCGGAATGTCATACGCCGACTACCTGAAAATCGCGATATTTGCGCCGCTCGGCATGGGAAGCTCAAGCTTTGAGCCCGACGAAAAAACGGCTTTAGCATATGATAAAGCCGCCAATACAAAGAGCCTTAACTATAAAGGCGTGGGTTACTCGGCTTTCGGGATGATTTCCAATGTTTCCGACTTGCTCAAATGGACTGACGGATTGCTTAATAATCAGGTGTTGACACCTGCGTCATTTAAATTAATGTTCTCAAATCAGGTTTCAGGGATTAAGGACAACAAAATCTCCTACGGCTTCGGAGTTAAGATGAACGGCAAAACAGCCTTTATTAACGGCAAGTACGACGCCTTCGGTTCAATACTTTCGTATAACACCGATAAATCTGAGATTTTTGTTTCCTTAACAAACTATACCGCCTCTGATAACAAGGCAGTACGCGATAACTTCAAAAAAGTTCTTCAAAAATACTCTGCATAATCACCAAAACACAACACCTCCATAAAATGTATTGTACAGTGTTGCAAAGCCTGTAAATACTTATTATGGAGGTATTTTTATGTCGGAAGTATCTGAAGCTATGGAGACACAGCAAACAGATTATAAAAACGATTTGGACAGCGCTCCGGAGTTCGAGCCGGTTTGCGTAGATGTTGACAGAATTTATGACAGCTGCGGAGCAAAGGATTGCATCAGGGATTTAACAGTGTTCTTTACCGATGAGGATCAGCAGCTTGTAGAAACCGCGACAGCCGCAAGAGTAACAAGGGCAAGCGTGCTTACTTCAACCGTGAATGTTGACAGCGTTGCATTTCACAGGGGTTATTTTTCGGTTGACGTCGCGTTTTATTTCGCGGTATTCGTTGAGCTTTACACAGCCGCAGGAAGCGCGCCTACAAGTGTAACAGGTCTCGCCGTTTATTCAAAGAGAGCAGTTCTTTACGGAAGCGACGCGAACGTAAAGAGCTTTTCAAGCGACGATATCGCTGCGGCAATCGATTCCGCGGAGTTCAACTGCTGCACAGCGGAGAGCGGAACACTGCCGAGAGCCGAGGTTCAGGTATCTTATCCCATGGTACTCGCTTCGAGCTTGTCTCCGGTAACTACACCGGTTATTCTGCCGTTTGTTCCCGAAAACGTAACCGAATTCTTCGGCGGAGACCTCGTTGCCCCAACATCTCAGCAGGTATTGACCACTCTCGGTGTATTTTCAATCATCCAGCTCAGCAGGAGCGTACAGCTTACAATCCCGACCTACGATTTCTGCGTTCCGCGTAAGGAGTGCACCGACCAGAGCGACGACCCGTGCGAAGCGTTCAGCAAGATTGATTTTCCCGGTGATTCTTTTTATCCCCCCGCAACCGCCGAGGAAGAATTCGGCAATTCTCCAAAATTCAACTGTGGCTGTAACTAAATCAAATCCTTAAAACAAAAGCTCCTCGTTTGAGGAGCTGATTTTTATTTAAATACCCATTTAGTCACTTTTTCGCCGTCAACCATAAACGCCTTGTCCGCAATTTCCGCAAGGGGAGAGTCGCTGTAGCTGTCGGAGTAAAACTCGTCAATCTTTCCGTCGGGGAAAACCTCGTAAAACCTGCGAACCTTTTCTTTTCCGTGGCAGTTTATTCCGTCATAAAATCCCGTATGCCTGTCAACGCGCGAAGCCATAAGAGTGCCGATACCGAGCTTTTTGATGATTGGTTCAAGCAAAAATTCGGGCGAGGCTGAGATTATAACATCATCATCGCGCTTTTGTTTAAGATAGTATTTCTTGATTTTGCTTTGGTTAATCTCCCAAAAATCCGCAATATCCTTGTCAATATCGCAGTAACGCAAAAACCTGTACATAACCTGCTTAAAGTCAGTCTTTGTGCCTTTTTTGAACACATAAAACTTAATCACCGAGCCCAAAAGCGAAGGGGCAAGGGTGATTATTTTTTTGTGCCTTTTCAGCGAAAAAAGGTAAAAATCCGCGGTAGAATCGCCGCTGTAAATAGTTTTATCAAAGTCGTAGACGTTCATAATGACCACCGTTTTGTTTTTTTATATGTTATCACAGATAAATCTTGTTTATTTTCCAATAAAGAAAAATCCGACTAATCCTGTCAAACTATTGAAAAATTTGCATTAATATTGTATAATATTTAAATTAAGGCAAAAAAGGAGCAGGCTGGTGTTCGGTTATCTTCAAATCCACAAGGATGAGCTAAAGGTTAAGGAATACGAGGCGTATAAGTCGGCATACTGCGGTCTTTGCAAGCAACTCGGCAGGGACTACGGCTTTTTGACACGGCTTATTCTAAGCTACGACTGTACGTTTTACGCAATCCTGCTTATGTCGCTAAAGCGCTCCTGTACCGGTTTTTCTGACGGACGGTGCAAGTTCAATCCGCTTAAAAAGTGCAAGTTTGCCGATTGCAAGGACAACGCCTACAGCAAGGCTTCCGCGCTTTCGGTAATTTCCGCTTACTATAAGGTCGTTGACGATATCGACGACAGCGGATTTTTCAAGCGAATTGCCTTAAAAATAGTCAAGCCGTTTTTCGGCAGACGGCAAAAGAAAGCCGCAAGGCGTTTCCCTGAGATTGAAATTATCGTCAGTGAAATGATGAAAAATCAAAAAGCCGCCGAAAACGATGAGCTTGTGACGATTGACAAAGCCGCAAATCCAACGGCAAAAATGATTTCAGATTTAGCCGCTCTCGAAGGCGGAAACGATTTGCAAAAGAGAGTTTTAAGTGAATTCGGTTATCAAATCGGCAGGTGGGTATACCTTATCGACGCTGCAGATGATTACGAAAAAGACAAAAAGTCGGGCAACTTTAATCCGTTCATCAAGGCGGATATCAACGATAAAGACTATATAAACTCCGTATTAAGTCAATCGCTCGCACGTGCGTACGACGCTTACAATTTGCTCGATATTATAGATTTTAAGCCGATTATTGACAATATGATGTTATACGGCTTTCCGAACAAACAAAACGCCGTGCTGAACAATCGGCAGGAGGTTAAAAATGAACAATCCGTATGAGGTGCTCGGAGTATCTCCAAGCGCGACAGATGAAGAAATTAAAAAGGCATACAGAGAGCTTGCCAAAAAGTACCATCCCGATAACTACACCGACAGTCCTCTTGCGGACGTTGCTGAGCAGAAAATGAAGGAAGTTAACGAGGCGTATGACGAAATTAATAAAATGCGTCAAAAGGGAAAGGGAACAGGCTCGCAGAGTGCAGGCGGCTACAATTCTTATAATTCTTATAACGCCCAAAATTCTAAATATTACAGCGTAAGAATTTATATTCAGCGCAATATGATTAACGAGGCTGAAAGAATTCTAAACGAAGCGCCAATAAGCGAGCGCGACGCCGAGTGGAACTTCCTGATGGGAATGTGCGCGTACCGCAGGGGCTTTAACGAGCAGGCTAACACCTACTTTAACACTGCTTGCAATATGGATCCGAACAATGCTGAATACCGTACCGCGGTTAACAATATGAACAACCAGCGTGCTTACAATTACGGCGGATACACGACAAACCCGAACGTAAACTCGACCGCTTGTTCAGTTTGTGATATTTGTTCGGCAATTATGTGTGCAGACTGTTTGTGCAGCTGCTGCAGGTCCTGCTGATTATGAAGAAAACTTCCGTTAACAAAAAGACCTTCAAAATCGCCTATTGCGCCCTTATAGCGTCAATTTCGACGGTTTTGATGCTGCTTACGTCGTTTATTCCGATAGGAACATACGCTCTGCCGATTTTCGCAGGCGCGTTGCTTGTGTCGATTGTGATTGAATACAACTGCAAATGGGCGCTCGGAGTTTATGCTGTCGTATCAATTCTTTCGTCGTTCCTTGCAGGGGATAAAGAGGCAGTTGTATTTTTTATAGCACTGTTCGGCTATTATCCGATACTTAAAAATATTTTTGAAAGCAAGATAAAAAATAAAGTACTGGTTTGGGTATTAAAGTTCGCGGTATTCAATGCGGCGGCGGTAGCGGCGTTCTTCTTTACAACCTTTGTACTCGGAATTCCGGCAGAGGAATACACCGTTTTCGGCATATATATGCCGTATTTGTTCTTAATACTCGGAAACGTTTTATTCCTGTTTTATGACAAATCGCTCACGACATTGGTAATGTTTTACGTCAAGGTTATTTCTCCCAAGATTTTCCGTAACGGCAAAATGTAATAATTTCCCGGGTGATAATAATTGCAAAAAAATCAATTTTGTGTTATAATATAATTTGTTCTAAATTACATATTTTTGATTGAAGGTGTAAAAATGAAAACAAAAACCATGAAAAAGTCATTGTGCGTTTTTCTGTCAATCATTGTTATGTTGTCAGTATTTACGGCGGCTTTCCCCGTAATTGCAAGCGCCGCAGACCCCACGCCCACAGCAGGCGGCAGTGGCTACATATCTGACGACTATGTGAACCTGCGTGCAGGCGCAGGCACAAACTACGCGATAGTAACGCAGATGAGAATTAACACAAAGGTCACTTTTACCGACGGTAAGCTTTACAATACCGATTGGTATCAGATTAAAGAGCTGACTACAAACAAAACCGGATACGTAAGGCGCGACTTTGTTAAAGCCACCGCACCTGCTCCCACCCCTGTAGCTACTCTTAAGCTTTCAAACACAAACAATACTATCTATAACGGCACTCAGCTTGCTATCACGGCTTACGACGTGAACGACGTTACGTGGTCAAGCTCAAATAATGCCGTTGCGGTTGTAGACAGCCGCGGTGTTGTAACAGGCGTAGGAGCCGGTTATACTTTGATTACCGCAAAGTCGGGCAGTCTTGTGGGCACTTGTAAGGTGTACGTTAAAAACGGTACGCCCGTTAACCTCTCAAAGACAACACAGCTCGCTTACAGAGGAAATTCTTTCACCCTTGCATCAACAACAGCAGGCGTAAAGTGGTACAGCTGTAACCCTGCGGTTGCAACGGTAGAAAACGGCGTTGTAAAGACCGTAGCCAACGGCTTTGTTACAATCTCCGCGTACACAAGCACAGGCTCAAACACCTGTCTTGTTCAGGTAATCGATCCGCCGACTCCTCCCGAACCCGCTGAGAATGAGATTAAGCTCTCAAACACCAACAACACCATCTACAACGGCACACAGCTCGCTATCACGGCTTATGACGTACCGAGCGTTACATGGTCGTCGTCAAATACCGATGTAGCCACAGTAGATGATAACGGTGTTGTTACTGCTGTAGGCGCAGGCTACACGGCGATTACCGCAAAATCAGGCAGCAAAACAGGCTTGTGCAAGGTATATGTAAAGAACGGCACGGCAGTACATCTTTCAAAAACCTCACAGCTTGCGTATAAGGGCAATTCGTTTACGCTCACCTCAACAACCCCGGGCGTTAAGTGGTACACCTCTAACCCCAAGGTTGTAACCGTGACAAACGGCGTAGTAAAGGCGATTGATAACGGCTACGCCACCATTTCGTGCTACACTGGCTCAGGCTCGTCAACCTGCCTTGTTCATGTAATCGATCCGCCCGACGAATCAAAGATTATAAAGCTTTCAAATACAAATAATACAATCTACAAGGGCACTCAGCTCGCGATTACCGCCTACAACGTTAACTCGGTAACTTGGACAAGCTCCAACACTAACGTTGCTACCGTTGACTACAGAGGCGTTGTTACAGCAGTAGGCGCAGGTAACGCGGTTATCTACGCAAAGTCTGAGGACAAAACAGGCGCTTGTAAGGTTTATGTAAAGAACGGCACGGCTGTTAACCTTTCAAAATCCTACCAGCTTGCGTATTTGGGCAACTCCTTTACGCTTACATCAACAACCGCCGGAGTTAAATGGTACACCAGCAACCCCAACGTTATCACCGTAACAAACGGCGTTGTAAAGACTGTTGCCAAGGGCTACGCTACAATTTCGGCGTATACAAACTCAGGCTCGTCAACCTGCCTTGTTCAGGTAACGGATCCGCCTGCAAATCAGATTACACTTTCAAATACAAACAATACTATCTACAAGGGCACTCAGCTTGCAATCACAGCCTATGACGTTACGAACGTAAGCTGGTCAAGCTCCAACACAAATATCGCAACCGTTGACTCAAACGGTATTGTCACCGCAAAGGCGGCAGGTAATGTTGTAATTACCGCAAAGTCCGGCGATAAAACGGGCACTTGTAAGGTGTATGTAAAGGACGGCACAGCCGTAAATATCTCAAAGACCTCACAGCTTGCATATAAGGGAAATTCGTTCACCCTTACATCCTCAACAGCAGGCGTTAAGTGGTACAGCTGTAACCCGAAGATTGCAACCGTTACAAACGGCGTTGTAAAGACAGTCGGATACGGCTACGTAACGATTTCTGCTTATACAAACACCGGTTCGGCTACCTGTCTTGTTCACGTAACAGATCCGCCGTCGGCTTCCGTAAAGCTTTCCAACACGAGCAATACAATCTACACAGGCTATCAGCTCGCAATTACAGCGACAAGCTCATCGCCTGTAACCTGGACAAGCTCAAACAATTCCGTAGCAACTGTTGATTCAAACGGCGTTGTAACCGCAAAGGCTGTCGGAAACGCTGTAATTACCGCTTCAACAGGCGGAAGCTCTGCAAGCTGTAACATCTATGTAAAGCAAAATTCAAATAATGTAAATATTTCAATCAGAAGCGTTGGCAGTATTCCCTGCGGAAAGTCAATTCTTCTTAAATCCACCACAAGCGGAGTGAGCTGGTACTCCTCAAATCCGAGCATCGCGACCGTTACAAACGGCGTTGTAGATACAAAGGGCACGGGACGCGTTACGATCGCGGCGTATACTTCAAGCGGCGCCAACACCTGCGTAATCAACGTAGCGGCTAAGGAAAACGTCCGCTTTGCTTACGCAACTCCGAACTCCGCTCCAAAGAACTCTAACGTGGTATTCAAGGCGATTACCGACCTTGACAAAACCGACCTTTACTTTATGGTATCCAACGGCTCAACCTCATACAAGGTTCCTGCCACAAGTAAGCTCCAGGTTGGTAATACTATGGTATGGGCAGGCGGACATGTGCTCAATATTTCGGGTAAGTGGTCGATTAAGGCTTACTCAAGAACCGCCGCAAGCTCAACATATGCCACAACTAAGACGAGCGGCGAGGGAGAGGTATTTGTTACCAACTCAGCCGATACCACAACCACCGTTCTCGGTGAACGCAGAGCAAGCGATCAGATTATAAACCTTATCTCTAACTATGAGGGCTTCCTTACCTCGGTAACTGCCGACTCAATCACATCAGATCCCACAGTCGGCTACGGCAAGGTAGTTACATCTAACGAGATGTTCTACAACAACCTCAACCTTTACGAGGCTTACGCTTATCTTGTACAGACCGTTAACACCGGCGGCTATACAACCAGAACAAATGCTTTCCTTACAAGCAACAGCATCAAGTTCAATCAGCGCCAGTTTGACGCGCTCGTATGCTTTACATATAACGTAGGTTCTTACGCTATTTACAACGACTCATCGCTGCAGTCGGTACTTCTAAACACCGGCTCGTCAGGTACAATTACCTCAGGCGGAAAGGGCTTTGTAAACGCAGGCGGAGTTAACCTCAGAAGCGGCGCAGGTACAAACTACTCGATTGTTACAACGATGTCCCAGAACACGATATTTACTTTCGTTGACGGAATTTTGTATAACTCAAACTGGTATAAAATCAAGCTGTCAAACGGTACTCAGGGCTATATCTATTCTGATTACGCCTCGGCTTCCGGCGGTACAAGAGATTTGAACAACGTTAACGTTCAGAACTTTGTTAACCAGTTCTTCCAGTACCACCACGCTTCGGGCTCATGCTACTGGGGACTTCTGTACAGAAGAATCGACGAAGGCGAAATCTTCTTCTACGGCGACTATGTACGCGACGGCGAGAACAACAAGAAAGGCTTCAAGTTCACCTGCCGCGTTAACAGCGGATTCTCAATCTAATAATACTATAAGGCGATATTTGGAATAGCGTTAAACCGCTATTCCATTATTGCCGTTAGGCAGAAAGGCAATTTTATGAAGAAAATCGGATTTATCGGCGCAGGCAATATGGCAACAGCCATAATCAAGGGCTTAATCGCTCAAAACGGCGACGGCTCATTCATTAATGTCTATGATTTGAGCGAAGAAAAGCTTGCCGAAATTTCAAAGCTCGGCGTTAATACTCTCAGCTCATCACAAAGCATTGTAAAAGACAGCGATATAATTGTTCTTGCTGTAAAGCCTCAAAACTATGCCGAGGTTCTCGACGAACTCAAAGAGGTTGTCAGCACCGACAAAACCTTTGTTTCAATCGCCGCAGGAATTTCAATAGCTTATGTTCAAAACGCGCTCGGCTGTAACTGTCCTGTTGTCAGGGTAATGCCCAACACACCGTTGCTCCTCAAAAAGGGCGCTTCCGCACTTTGTCCGTCGGACAACATCAGCGAGGACGACAAGCAGATTGTCTACGATATGTTTGCCGGAAGCGGTGTTTGCGAGTACATCACAGAGGAGCATATGAACGAGATTATTGCCGTTAACGGCAGCAGTCCTGCTTATATTTATATGTTCGCACAGGCTATGGCTGATTACGCCGTAAGCGTAGGTATTGACTACGATAAGGCTCTTAATCTCATTTGCGCAACCCTGGAAGGCTCAGCCGCTATGCTCAGAGAAAGCGGCGACACTCCTGATGTTCTCATTCAAAAGGTAAGCTCCAAGGGCGGCACGACAATCGAAGCTCTTAATGTTCTAAGAGAACAGGGATTTTCGGCTTCTGTAAAGGACGCGATGAAAGCCTGCACAAAGAGGGCAGAGGAGCTCGGAAAGTAATAATCGTAAAGACGTTTGCATATTCTTTAACGGACAAACTGTTAAAGAGAGGAACGTTTTATGAAAGGAATTGTATTATCATTTAGCAGACCTAAGAGGTTCACGGGGCTTAACCGCAAAATTTCCGTGCCCGATTTCAGGTACATAATCAAACGCTACGGCGTAAAACTGCTCTTTACCCTTATGATTTTGCTCGGAATGATTTTAGGAGCGCTTTATGCGCGTTCGGCTCAGAGCGAAGCCCTCAATTTGCTCGATTTTCTGTTTACTACGAACCTCAAGGCAAGGCTCTCGCAAAGTGCAATCGGCACCTTCTGCGCCTGCTTTGCGTCGGACTTTATATTTTTAATCAGCATTTATCTGTTCGGTACAGCGCCGTGGGGCTTGCCGTTTCAGTTTGCGGCGGTAATGTTCAAGGGCTTCGGCACGGGAATTACCGCGGCGTACCTTTTTATAACCCACGGCTTAAGCGGAGCCGGATTTTATCTGCTCGTGCTGTTACCGGGAACTTTTTTGTTCTGTATCGCACTTGCAGCCTTTTCCTCTTATGCGTTTGAATTTTCCAAGCGGATGTTTTTATTAACAGTTGGAAAGAGCGCTCCGCTGTCATCCTTAAGGGAAGGATTTTTGCACCTAAGCTCAAAGCTGCTCACGGCAATGATATTTACATTTGCTTCGGCACTTTTAGACACGCTTTTGTGGTCGCTTTTTGCAGGTGCGTTTAAGTTTTAAATGAAGGATTGAGGACGATATGGCGTCAAAAAGCTCTACATTTCCGCTAACGATTGTGTTTACCAATCTGTTTAAGGGATTTCCCAAGCTGTTGCTGACCAATGTAATATTTGCGGTACCGTTTGCGGTGTTTTTCGGTATATTTTATGCGATAAACACTCTTTCGGGATTAAACTCAAATTTCATACTGCTCTTAACCATAATACCGCTGTTTCCGTTTTACTCGGGAGTGGTACAGGTCAGCGCACATATTTCCCAAGGCAGACTTGACGTCAGCGTTTTCCAAAATTTTGTTGCCGCGGTAAAGGATAATTTTCTCAGGTTTTTCATTCACGGAATTGTCGCTTATCTGGCTGTGTTTTTCAGCTACTGGTCAATTTCTCTTTACGCAAGGCTCGGCGGACAAAACTGGATATTCTTTGTACTTTTGGCAATAAGTATTATTATAGCGGTATTTTTCCTGTTTATGTTCTTCTATATTCCGTCGATGACGGTTACGTTTGACATCTCAATGAAGAACATTTACAAAAACAGCTTTTTAATGAGCTTCGGTGAGTTAAAGCATAATATAATCGCTGTTTTCGGACTTGTACTTCTCTTTGCGATTTGCACAACGGTTGTAATCTGCTGTTCGGCTTCCGCGGTTGCGATTATGATAGCCACAATTTTCTTGGCACTCTTCATAATTCCCTCGGTTGCGGCGTTTATTATCAACTCTGCCGTATATAAGAGAATGTACGTTATGATTGTCGATAACTCCGCTCAGAGCAGAAACGTTGACAAAAAGATGAGCGAAAAGCGCAGCGAGCTTGCCGACAGAAAGAATAAAAACAAGCCTGTTACTCCGGACATTGAGGAGCTTAAAAAGCTCGAAATCGACGAGTCTGCCGATATGGAGGAGTACATCTACTTTAACGGAAGAATGATGAAGCGCAAAACCGTTCTTAAGCTTAAGCAGGAAGCGCTTGAAAATGATAAGGAGAAAAAGTAAAATGGCAGTAAAACACAGTAAAAATGAAAAAAAGTCAAAAGCTCCGGTAATTATTATAATTGTTGTCGCTCTTATCGCGGTAATCGCCGCGGTATTTGCAGTGCTGTACTTCAACGGCGCTTTTGGTTCTAAGGATAATAAATCTCAGGAAAATACAACTCCCACCGCAAGCGCTGTTCCGTATACTACCGCGCAGGCTATGCACGGTCAGGATCAGACCTCCGCTCAAAGCTCAGAGCAGAGTTCCGCGCAGGAGCAGACGAATGTTGTGGTTGTTCCGACCGAAGCAGAGGGTGATGTCACTCACTTTAACGCGACATTTATCCCCAACGGCAAGGTTATTGATACCGTATCGGGCAACAAAACCTCTCTTAAAGAGGTTTTCGGCACAGGTTACAATACCGCGGGTGTACTCACCTTTAACAACGACGGCACATTCTCGGATACTGTTTCTTCCAACGAGCCTGCAACCGGCGGCTATGCTGTTCAAAATCAAAAAATCTCCGCAACCTACTCAAACGACAAAAATATGGATATCACCGTAACAGAGTGGGACGGCAATACTCCTGTAAGCTTCTACGTTGTTTACGCGGATTATCAGGTTTATTTCGGTTAAGCTATGAGTAAAAAAGGTAAAAAAATAACTCCCGACCAAATGGCCGAGAGACAAAAAATCAAAAGTAAAAAGAGAAAAGTCAGGACAATCGTTGTTCTTGTTATCGTTGCAGCGGTTATCGCCTGCACAGTCACTGCCGTTATTCTGATAAATCAGCATAACAAGGCTGCAAACCAGCTTTACGACACAAGGTGGGTACCTGTCTCCGCAAAAAACGCCAGTGAGGATGAGGTTGAGCTTGCAGAGGTTTACAACGTAAAATACACCAACTACCAGGGACACCTGACCTTTGACAAGGAAGGAACCTTCCAGCTTTGGATGAGCCCCGGCTTGCCCGAGGATGGCACTCACTCCGGTACGTTCGAGCTTGACGGCGACACAATCAAAGCGACCTTTGACGAGGGAACTAAGACTGAGTTTTATATTCAGCGCGAGGATGGCTTGATTAAGACAATCAAGCTCGGCTACGATGAATACACCGTTTACTTCGGCGCAAGCGCCAATAACAATCAATAAATTATGCCCTTCGGTTTTCCGGAGGGTTTTTATTTAGCAGGACAGGGGTGCCAAACGTCAGCCAGCCTGCTCAACCTTTACATACCAGCGCCGTTCGTCATAATATAGATACCTGATTTTGCCTAAAATCACGCAGGTGAATTTAATTTCTCTTGTACGATTATCGAGCAGTTTTTTGTACCTTATGTCAATAACCTTGCTGATAGGGTAGATGTGCTCCGCGTCCCAAGTGATAAACTCGGGTACGATATTTCCGCCTTCCTCAAATGTCGCTCGTACGCTTACAAACCTTTTCATAATACACCTCAAAACATCACAAACAAACGTTTGATTATATTATAGAACAACCGTTCTAATTTGTCAACTGCCAATATTTTGTTATTTACAGTATAAAACACTGTATATTGATTACATCTATGTAATTCTCATTTACAAAATCAATATCTTGTGGTAGAATTGAAAATGTAAAATTATGCAAACAAATATTTGAAATTTACGGAGGCTCACTATGGAAGCATACAAAAAGGAATTTATTGAATTTATGGTGGACTGTCAGGTCCTCAAGTTTGGCGATTTTGTAACCAAGAGCGGCAGAAACACACCGTTCTTTGTAAACACAGGCTTTTACAGAACAGGCGCTCAGCTCCGCAGACTCGGCGCGTATTATGCCGAGGCGATTAAAAACAGCTTTGGGCTCGATTTTGACGTGTTGTTCGGACCTGCATACAAGGGAATTCCGCTTTCGGTTGCCGCAACAATCGCAATCAGCGAAAAGTACGATACCGACATCCGCTACTGCTCAAATCGCAAAGAGGTTAAGGATCACGGCGACAAGGGCATTTTGCTCGGAAGCCCGATAAACGACGGCGACAAGGTTGTTATCATCGAGGACGTTACCACAGCAGGCACATCAATCGAGGAAACCCTGCCGATTATCAAGGCTCAGGGCAATGTTAACCCCGTAGGACTTGTCGTTTCAGTTGACAGAATGGAGCGCGGTCAGGGTGAAAAGAGCGCTCTTGCCGAGATTGAGGAAAAGTACGGTCTTAAAACAACCGCGATTGTAACAATGGAAGAGGTTGTTGAGCACCTGTATAATAAGGAATATAACGGCAAGGTTATTATTGACGACAAGCTTAAAGAGGCAATCGACGCATACTACGAAAAATACGGAGTAAAATAAACCGCGGTTTTGGAGGTTTGTTATGTCATCGGATTCATCAGTCCATAAAGGGCACAGAAAAACGCTTAAGAAAAAGTTTATAGAAAACGGACTTGATGTATTTGAGCCCCACGAGGCGCTCGAGCTTTACTTGTACTACGCAATTCCGCGAAAAGATACCAATCCGCTTGCCCACAGACTTCTCGACAGATTCGTCACATTGGCAGGCGTTTGCGACGCGCCTATCGACGAGCTGACAGAGGAATTCGGCTTAACGGAAAACACAGCGGTTCTTTTGAAGCTTTTGCCCGAGATGGCAAGGCTCTATAATGAATCTAAACTATCAAACGACAATGTAATCGACCTTGACACAATAGGCGACTTAATAAAGTCAAAATTCATCGGCAGAACCGAGGAGGTTGTTGTCCTGCTGTTGGGCGACGCCAAGGGAAAGATTATTTTCTTTGACGTCGTAGCCAAAGGCTCGGTAAACTCCTCGGATATGCCTATAAGAAAGATTGTTGACCTTTCAATAAGGCACAACGCACGGCTTGCGTTTATCGCTCATAACCACCCGAGCGGAAACGCCCTGCCGTCAAAGAATGATTTGGCTACAACCGACGCGCTCAAAGCAACTCTTAACACCGTCGGAGTGCGACTTTTTGACCACTTTATTGTAACTGACGACGACTATGTATCATTAAGGGAAAGTGAATTGATTTAATATGGAATTCAAAATTCACTCAAAATACAAGCCTACCGGCGACCAGCCGGAAACAATACAAAAGCTGACCGACAGCATTTTATCGGGCAACAGAGAACAAACCCTGCTCGGCGTTACAGGCTCCGGTAAAACCTTTACAATGGCGAACATCATCGAGCGTGTTCAAAGACCTACGCTTGTTTTGGCTCACAACAAAACCCTCGCGGCACAGCTATGCAGTGAGTTCAAGGAGTTCTTTCCCGAAAACGCTGTCGAGTATTTTGTGTCGTATTACGACTACTACCAGCCCGAGGCTTATGTAGCTCAGACCGACACTTACATCGAAAAAGACAGCTCAATAAACGATGAGATTGACAAGCTGCGCCACAGCGCTACGCTTGCGCTTTCCGAGCGCAGAGATGTAATCATCGTCGCCTCGGTTTCGTGTATTTACAGCTTGGGCAACCCTATAGATTACCGCAATATGGTAATTTCACTCCGCCCGGGAATGGAAAAATCCCGTGACGACTTAATTAAAAAGCTTGTTGAGCTTCAGTACGAGCGCAACGACGTCAACTTTATCCGCAACAAGTTCAGGGTAAGGGGAGACGTGGTTGAAATTTTCCCTGCCGCTTCAAACGATTCAATAATCCGTGTAGAATTCTTCGGTGACGAGGTTGACAGAATTTCCGAGATTAATCCGCTGACAGGCGAGTTAAAGGCGGTACTGCGCCACGCGGCAATTTATCCTGCTTCGCATTATATCGTTTCACGCGATAAAATGCAGACCGCGCTTGATGAGATCGAGCGAGAGCTCGAGGAACGCCTTGAATATTTTAGAGAAAACGGCAAGCTCCTTGAAGCCCAGCGAATTGAACAGCGCACGCGCTACGATATGGAAATGCTCAGCGAAATCGGCTTTTGCACAGGCATCGAGAATTACTCACGTATTTTATCGGGCAGAGCTCCCGGTTCGTCGCCGTACACACTGCTCGACTATTTCCCTAAAGATTTTCTGCTTTTTGTCGACGAATCCCACGTTACGCTTCCGCAGGTCAGGGGAATGTTCGCAGGCGACTACGCGCGCAAAAAGAGCCTTATCGACTACGGCTTCCGTCTGCCCTCGGCGCTTGATAATAGACCGCTCAACTTCGACGAATTCTACGAAAGAATTAATCAGGCGGTTTTCGTCAGCGCGACTCCGGGCGACTTTGAAACCGAAAAAAGCCAGCTAATCGCAGAGCAGATTATCAGACCTACAGGTTTGCTTGATCCTGAAATTTCAGTTAGACCGACTGAAGGTCAGCTTGACGACCTCGTGTCTGAGATAAATATAAGAACAGAGAAAAAACAGCGCACACTTGTCACAACCCTCACCAAGAAAATGGCGGAGGATTTGACCGCATACCTCGAAACTATGGGAATAAAAGTGCGCTATATGCACCACGATATCGACACCGTAGAGCGTATGGAGATTGTGCGCGATTTACGCCTGGGAGAATTCGACGTCCTCGTCGGAATAAACCTGCTCAGAGAAGGTCTCGATATCCCTGAGGTGTCGCTTGTTGCGGTGCTTGACGCCGACAAAGAGGGCTTTCTGCGCAGTACGCGCTCGCTTATTCAGATTACGGGACGCGCCGCGCGCAACAGTGACGGTATGGTTATTATGTACGCCGACAGCGTTACCGAGTCAATGCGCGTGTGTATTGAGGAAACCAACCGCAGGCGCGAGATTCAGCAAAAATATAACGAGGAACACGGTATTGTTCCGAAAACAATCGTTAAAAAGGTCAGCGAAATCCTTGAAATTTCCACTCACGACGACAGCGAGTTTAAGAATACAAAACGTCTCTCCAAGGCTCAGCGCCAGCAGCTTATTGACAGCCTGACCAAGGATATGAAGGCCGCCGCCAGACTGCTCGAATTTGAGCACGCGGCATACCTGCGCGATAAAATTAAGAAATTACGTGCTGAAAAGTAATTATAGGAAGGTATATGAATGGCTAGGAAAAAGACCATGGAATACGGAAACGACAGTATTACCACGCTAAAGGGTGCGGACAGAGTCCGCAAACGCCCTGCGGTAATTTTCGGTTCTGACGGAATCGACGGCTGTCAACATTCCGTATTCGAAATTCTTTCAAACTCAATTGACGAAGCGCGCGAAGGCTACGGTAAAAAAATCACCGTCACCAAGTTTTCCGACGGCTCGATTGAGGTTGAAGACCACGGACGCGGAATCCCTGTTGACTATAACGAAAAGGAAGAGCGCTTCAACTGGGAGCTCGTTTTCTGCGAGATGTACGCAGGCGGCAAGTACAACAATAACGAGGGCGAGAGCTATGAATTTTCGCTCGGTATGAACGGTTTAGGTCTGTGCTCAACCCAGTACAGCTCCGAGTATATGGATGTTGACATCCGCCGCGACGGCTACCGCTACACTCTGCATTTTGAAAAGGGCGAGAACGTCGGCGGATTAAAGAAAGAGCCGTACAGCAAAAAGGACACAGGCACAAAGATTACTTGGAAACCCGATTTAGAGGTATTTACCGACATAGCGATTCAGCCCGATTACTTCATCGACATTATGAAGCGTCAGGCAATCGTTAACGCAGGCGTTGAGTTTATATTCCGCAATCAAAACGGCAGAAGCTATGACACCACCTCTTTTTTGTACGCGAACGGCGTTGTCGACCACGTTGCCGAGGTGATAGGCGATGGAGGACTTACCTCTGTTCAGCACTGGCAGACCGAGGTTAAAACCCGTGACCGCGACGATAAGCCCGAGTATAAGTGCAAAATGGATATTGCCGTTGCGTTTTCAAATAAGGTTAACCTCACGGAATATTACCACAATTCAAGCTGGCTCGAGCACGGCGGAGCTCCAGATAAGGCGGTGAGGAACGCCTTTGTCTACCAGATTGACAACTACCTTAAAACAAACAATAAATACAACAAAACCGAAAGCAAGATTAAGTACGACGACGTCGAGGACTGCCTTGTTTGCGTAATTTCGTCCTTTTCAAGCGTTTCTTCTTACGAGAATCAGACTAAAAAGGCGGTTACAAACAAGGGTATTCAGGACGCTATGACGGCATTTTTGCGCCAGAGCCTTGAAATATATTTTATTGAAAATCCCATTGAGGCTGAAAAAATAGCGGAGCAGGTGCTTGTAAACAAGCGCAGCCGCGAAAATGCCGAGAAAACAAGGCTTAATATTAAAAAGAAACTCTCGGGTAATCTTGATATTACCAACAGAGTAGCAAAGTTTGTTGACTGCCGCAGCAAGGATATTGAACAGCGCGAGCTGTTTATCGTGGAGGGTGACTCGGCTCTCGGCGCTTGTAAACAGGCTCGTGATCCTGATTTTCAGGCGATTATGCCAATCCGCGGTAAAATTCTCAACTGCCTTAAGGCTGACTACGACAAGATTTTCAAGAGCGAGATTATCACCGACTTGTTAAAGGTACTCGGCTGCGGAGTTGAGGTTAAATCAAAGGCTAACAAAAACCTTGCAACCTTTGATTTGGACGCGCTGCGTTGGAACAAGGTCATTCTCTGTACCGATGCCGACGTCGACGGCTTCCAAATTCGCACGCTTCTGCTCACCATGCTTTACCGCCTTACACCGACCTTGATTGAGGAAGGCAAGGTGTTTATTGCCGAGTCTCCGCTTTACGAAATCACATCTAAAAACGACGTTTATTTTGCGTATGACGAGTCCGAAAAGGACAAGTTTATTGAGCAAATCGGCAAGGAAAAGTTCACGGTTCAGCGAAGTAAAGGTCTCGGTGAAAACGAACCGGATATGATGAATCTAACCACAATGAATCCTTCAACCCGCAGGCTTATCAAGGTTATGCCCGATGACGCGGAGCAGACCGCTCAGATTTTTGATATTCTGCTTGGCGATAATTTGCAGGGACGTAAGGATTACATTGTTGAGCACGGCAACGAATACATCGACAACCTCGATGTAAGCTAAGGAGGTGGAACAATGGCTCCGAGAAAGAAAAGCACAAAAAAATCACAGCCTGCAAAAACTCACGGCGTAATCAACGGCGCGGGTGATATTGTCGAGCAGCCGATAGTTTCCACCATCCGTGAAAACTATATGCCCTACGCCATGAGCGTAATTTTATCGCGAGCAATCCCCGAGATTGACGGCTTTAAGCCCTCTCACCGCAAGCTGCTATACACAATGTATAAGATGGGGCTGCTCACAGGCTCGCGCACAAAGTCGGCAAATATCGTCGGCGCGACAATGAAGCTCAACCCTCACGGCGACTCCGCAATTTACGATACAATGGTAAGACTTTCGCGCGGATATGAGGCGTTGCTTCATCCGTATGTCGATTCAAAGGGTAACTTCGGTAAGTTTTACAGTCGTGATATGGCTTGGGCTGCTTCGCGTTATACCGAAGCAAAGTTAGCGCCTATCTGCAACGAGCTGTTCAGGGATATCGACAAGGACACAGTTGATTTTGTAGATAACTACGACAACACAATGAAAGAACCGTCGCTTTTGCCGACAGTTTTTCCGTCGGTGCTTGTTAACGCGAATACAGGTATCGCGGTAGGTATGGCTTCAAACATCTGCTCATTTAACCTTAAAGAGATTTGCGAAACAACCGCCGCGCTTATCCGCGACCCGAACCACGATATTAAATCGACTCTGCCTGCGCCTGATTTTATCGGCGGCTGTCAAATAATATACGATGAAAAAGTAATAAATCAGGTGTACGAAACAGGCAGGGGAAGCATTAAGCTCCGCGCAAAGTACGCCTATGATAAATCCGCAAACTGCATTGATGTGCTGTCAATACCAAGCACCACAACCTGCGAGGTAATTATTGAAAAAATTATCGACCTCGTCAAGCAGGGCAAGGTCAAGGAAATCTCCGATATCCGCGACGAAACCGGTATTGACGGTCTTAAAATAACAATAGACCTCAAACGCGGAACCGATCCCGACAAGCTTATGGCAAAGCTGTTTAAGTTCACCACACTCGAGGATTCCTTCGCCTGCAACTTTAACGTTCTCATCGGCGGAGTTCCGATGGTACTCGGAGTAAAAGAGCTGCTCGAAGAATGGATTGCGTTCAGAATTGAGTGCGTTAAGCGCAGAACCTTCTACGACCGCACCAAAAAAGCTGACAAGCTACACCTCTTAAAAGGTCTTGAAAAAATCCTGCTCGATATTGACAAGGCGATTAAGATTATCCGCGAGACCGACGAGGAAATTGAGGTTGTACCAAACCTTATGATTGGCTTTGGTATTGACAAAACCCAGGCTGAATACGTCGCTGAAATCAAGCTCAGACACCTCAACCGCGAATACATCTTAAAGCGTACTCAGGATATTGAAAATCTCGAAAAAGAAATCGCAGAGCTCGACGATATTCTAAAGAGCAAGGCGAGAGTAAAGACGATTATTGTCAAGGAGCTCAAAGCAATTGCCGATAAATACGGTCAGCCGCGCCGCAGCCTGATTATCTACGAGGATACAGCGGTTTACGTTGAGGAAAAGGAAACCGTTGACGACTTTGCGTGCACGTTCTTCTTCACAAAAGAGGGCTATTTTAAGAAGATTAAGCCCTTGTCGCTTAGAATGGGAAGTAATCAAAAGCTGAAGGACGGCGACGAAATTATCCAGACCATTGAGCTTTCAAACGACTGTGACTTGCTGTTCTTCAGTGATAAAGCTCAGGTTTATAAGGCGAAGGCTAACGACTTTAGTGATACCAAGGCAAGCGCTTTGGGCGATTACGTAGCCGCCAAGCTTGGAATGGACGAGGGAGAAAACGCAGTTTATATGGTTGCTACAAAGGACTACAAAGGCATTATGCTCTTCGGCTTTGAAAACGGCAAGCTTGCAAAAATTCCGCTTGAATCCTATGCAACTAAAACAAACCGCAAAAAGCTGACAAACGCTTATTCCGACAAATCAAGACTTGCCACAGCAATGTTTATTGATGAGGATAAGGATATTCTGTTAAAGGCTTCATCGGGAAGAATGTTGCTTGTTCACACAGGAGCTCTCGCTCTTAAAACCACAAGGTCAACTCAGGGCGTAGCTGTTATGAAGCTCAAAAAAGGCCATACACTCTTTGAAATTACAGAATACAAAGAGGGAATGTTCAAAAAGCCTCAGCGCTACCGCACACGTTCACTGCCTGCGCTCGGAGCAATGCCGTCAAGCGACGACAGTATGGACGAACAGCTTTCTCTTATATAAAATATAATTTATTTGTAAAAATTTAAAAAATCCCTTGAAAAATGGATTATATTATGTTAATATGTATAAGTTGAATGATAATTTTTAGCGGTATTCGCAAAATGAAAGGAAGATAAATATGAATGCTTTGGGTATCGTACTCGGTATTGTACTCGCTTTAGTTTCAATCGCAATTATTGTTGTTATTATTTTACAGGAAGGTAACCAGCAGGGCATCGGCGTTGTTACAGGTGCCGCAGATTCATACTTCTCCAAGAACAAGGCTCGCTCAATCGACGCGTTCCTCTCACGTTGGACAAAGGTATTTGCTGCTGTATTTGTTCTTTTTGTAATTGCCCTCAACGTGCTTTCTTACTACAATCTTCTGTAATATAACATAACAAAAACATCTAACGCATATAATAGACTGTCGGTATCGGCAGCCTATTTTTATTTTGCGGAGATGTTTATATGCCTTGGTGGGGAGTTGTATTTATTTTATCGGGATGTCTTATCCTTTTCGGAGCGCTTCACTTTTTCTCGGGGAAAAAGCATCCTTTCAAAAGAGCGCTTCTGTCGATGGTAATAGGAGCGTTAACGCTGATAGCCGTTAACCTCAGCTCAGGCTTTACAAATGTTTACATACCGGTCAGCCTTTTATCCGTACTTGTTTCGGTAATCGGCGGCGTGCCCGGAGTAACGCTAATGCTTGTGCTTAATATTTTCTTTTAAAAAGAAAACTGTCACCCCACCGGATGACAGTTTTTGTATTATAAATCATTAAACTCCGTGGTCGAGATTTTCCCAACCGCTGTTTTCGTAACGCACAAGGATATAATCTTCTTTTTTCTCAGTGCTATCCTTATCCGTATAACTCACGTCAAATTGCACTATGTCCTTAATGCTTCCTGCTCTGTCGGGATCTAAATACCTAAAAAGATTATTCTCGCGTTCCTTTTCGTTAGCGTCATCATTATAGCTGATATAGTTAAGCGTACAGCCGTCATAATTCATCATAAAATAAGTCTTGGTTATGTTTGCGGCGGTGGTAAGCTCCTTTTCGCTATACCTTTGCGAGGGCGTCAGCATAATATTTGCTTTGGTAACATTTCCGCAGCCGCAAATGGTTATCATAATTATAACGGCAAAAATAAACGCGATTAGTTTTTTCATAAAATATCCTTTATCAGTCAATCTGTCCGTAAACCTCTTCGAGCGCCTCGCCGACGCTCTCTCTGTCCTTTGTCATTAGCGCGAGCATTGACTTATACACGGTGGATGGGTAGCTTAAAAAGCTCTTTTTAATAATCTCCGCCTGATCAATATCAGGCGCGTACAGCGTAAAGCTGAGCAAATCAACGTCACCGCCTGAAACAGTACACTTTACATTAAAGCCGTTTTCGGTCTTTTCAATATCGACAAAATTCTCCCTTGCGGTCTTTTTATCGGCAAGCAGCTTAATCGCACATTTTAGTGCTTTGTCCTTTACCGAATAAGCAACGGTAGAGTCAAGCTGCATGGCAATCATCCTGCCGTTTTCGCTGAGAGTATAGGTCTGCTCACCGTCAACGCTGTCCGCTTCAACCAAGCTCTTATCCGAAACAAGCTCGTCAAAAGCCGCGCTTACCTCAAAAAAGTTCGCAAGCTCGTCCTCTCTTATAGCTTCAATCACCAAATCTCTGCTCATATTTTCTTTTACAGAATAATAGAGATAACAAATCAAGGTTTTTATCTCATATTTACTTCTTAGTCCGCCGGGAGCAATTCCCTCGTCAAAGGTATTAAACAACATATAAATCACCTTCAAGCTTAAATATATAAGCTATTATAGCACATAATATTACAAAAGTGTAGTATAAACCGAAAATTATTTGACTGTTTATTTGCAATATGGTATTATTATGATAAATAAGGAAAGGAGCTGTGGTATGGAAAAGTATATGCCTTTTATTTGGATAGGATTTGCAATTGTAATGGCAATTTGCGAGGCTGCGACAACTCAGCTTGTATCCATTTGGTTTGTTGTCGGGGCGGTAGCGGCTGCGGTAACTACAATTTTCACTCCGAACATCTTTATTCAGCTCATTGTATTTTTGGCTTTTTCAGCCGTCGCCTTGTTAATAACAAGGCCGATTGCTAAAAGACTGAAAAACAAGACGAACACTGTCGGAACAAATGCCGACAGATTAATCGGAAAAACAGGCGTTGTAATTTCGGAGATTAAATCGAATTTGGACGTCGGACAGGTCAAGGTGATGGGGCAGAAGTGGAGCGCAAAATCCGACTACGCGCCTATTGCCGAGAACACAAAGGTAACAGTGCTTGCAATCGAGGGAGTAAAGCTGATTGTAAAGCCCGAAATTAAGGAGGATTAATTATGCCGATTGTTGGAATTATTATTTTTAGTATTATTGCTCTGATAATTTTAATCTTAATTGTCAGAAACATCAAGATTGTGCCCCAGGCTCACGCGTTTGTAATCGAGCGCCTCGGAGCATACCATACAACATGGGAGACAGGACTTCACCTTAAAGTTCCGTTTATCGACAGAATTTCAAGGAAGGTTTCTCTTAAAGAGCAGGTTGTGGATTTTCCTCCGCAGCCGGTTATCACACGCGATAACGTAACAATGCAGATTGATACCGTAGTTTACTTTGAAATTACCGATCCTAAGCTCTACACCTACGGCGTTGAACGTCCGCTCAGCGCGATTGAGAACCTCACCGCTACAACTCTGAGAAATATCATCGGTGATTTGGAGCTTGATAACACACTTACATCGCGCGATACAATCAACGACAAAATCAGAATTATTCTTGACGAAGCCACTGACGCTTGGGGAATAAGAGTAATCCGCGTTGAGCTCAAAAACATCCTTCCTCCGCGTGAAATTCAAGACGCAATGGAAAAGCAAATGAAGGCAGAGCGTGAGAGACGTGCTCGTATTCTTGACGCCGAGGGTGAAAAGCGCAGTCAAATCCTCGTTGCCGAGGGCTTGAAGGAATCTGCTATTCTCAAGGCAGACGCCGTTAAGGAGCAGAAAATCCGCGAGGCGCAGGGTGAAGCCGAAGCGATTATGACTGTACAAAAGGCTAATGCCGACGCGCTTAAGATGCTCAACGAAGCCGCGCCTACCGATAAAATCATTCAGCTCAAAAGCCTTGAGGCGTTTGCAAAGGCTGCCGACGGACAGGCGACAAAGATTATCATTCCGTCCGACATTCAGGGACTTGCCGGCTCGGTTACTGCGATTAAAGAGATTTGGCAGGATAAAAAATAAATTTTAGGTGATTTTTTGTACTGGATACATTTACTCTGGTATTTCATTATAATTTCATTTCTCGGCTGGCTTTTCAGCAGTCTTTATCACTTTTTCAGCGAGAAAAAGTTTTACGATAATGGATTTTTAACACTCCCGTTCTGTCCTGCATACGGAGCGGGAGCGGTGATTTGCTATGTTGTTTTTAAGCCGTTAACGGATAATTTTTTGATTATCTTTATCGGCTCAGCTTTGCTGTTGTCATTTTTCACGGTTATCGCAGGCTTTATCGGTAAAAAAATTCTCGGCTGTAAGCCTTGGGATTACTCCAATTTGAAATTCAATATCGGCAGTTACCTGACATTTCCATTTGTTGTTATTATGGGACTCGGCGGCGTGTTCTGCGTAAAAATTCTCATTCCCATGCTCAGATTGGGAATTGTCAAAATCCCCGATATAGTCAGCCTGGTTGTGTCTTTGTCAATTGCTCTGCTTATGCTTATTGACTATGTTTTATCTTTTGTCACCATTCACAGGCTCAAAAAGCGCCTTAAAATCGCAAAATACGACGCTGAGTTTTTGGACGACAAGGAAAGCGCCGAACAGCTTAAGGAGCTTGAACACAACTATAATAAAATTTTCACCAACACCATTCTCCGCAAAAGAATGGTGCACGCATTTCCTGAACTTAAGCATACTGCGTATATTAAAAAAATCACGGATAAGCTTGACGAAATCAAAGAGGATAACAAAAAAGAATTCGACCAGTTCTATGAGAATAAAAAGGACAAGCCGTTTGCATCCGGCTTTTGCTTTGAAAAGCTGTTTATTTTGTTCTTAGTCGGTTCTTTTGTGGGAACCTGTATCGAAACAATCTTCGCGCTTATTGTCGAAGGTCACTTTGAATTAAGAGTAGGCGTGGTATACGGCCCGTTTATTCCTGTATACGGCGGCGGAGCTGTGCTTTTAACCACTGTGCTTTACAGACTTTACAAGCTCAGCGATACCCTTATTTTCATTATCAGCGCGGCACTCGGAGCATTTTTTGAATACATATGCTCCTGGGGACAAGAGACATTCTTGGGAACCGTGTCATGGGATTACAGCGATATGCCGCTTAATATCGGCGGAAGAACCTGCCTTTTGTATTCGCTTTTCTGGGGATTTTTAGGCTTGGTATGGATACGCTACATCTATCCTTTTGCGTCGAAGCTTATCGAGAAAATCCCCAAAAAACAGGGCTCGGTTATAGTTGTGGTTGTATTCATCTTTATGCTGTACAACGCTTTTGTTTCGGTATCGTCGATTTACCGTTGGAATCAGCGTGCGGTCGGCAATCCGCCTGCAAATTCTTTTGAAAGATACATCGACCATCATTTTGACGATAAAAAGATGAAAACGCTGTTTCCGCATATGCGCGACGGCGATACCTTGGAAGAACTGCAAAAGAATAAACCTGAAAACGCAAAAACAAAATGAATACTTAGGGCAGAGCAATCTGCCCTTTTTTGATTATAATTCTTTTACGCTATTGAAATTTGACATTATTTTTTATATAATAAATAAGTTAAAATATACGTAATAATTCAGATTAATTTTAAGGAGTAATGATATGAAAAAGGTAGCAATCATAATGGGTTCGGACAGCGATTTTCCCGTTGTTCAAAAGGCGGTAAAAAAGCTTAAGGAGTTTGATGTTCCGTATGAGGTTCACGTAATGAGCGCTCACAGAACACCCGACAAGGCGATTGAATTCTCCGCAAACGCAAAGAAAAACGGCTTCGGCGTAATTATCGCGGCGGCAGGAATGGCGGCGCACCTTGCAGGCGTTTTAGCGGCAAAGACCACACTGCCTGTAATCGGAATTCCCTGCAAATCCGCTCAGCTCGACGGTATGGACGCGCTTTTGGCAACTGTTATGATGCCCACAGGTATTCCCGTAGCGACAGTTGCGGTTGACGGCGCGGCAAACGCTGCAATCCTCGCGGTAGAAATGCTCGCTCTTTCAGACGATACTCTCGCTCAGAAGTTAGAGGATATGAAGCTTGAAATGGAAAAAGGCGTTGCTGAAAAAGATTTGGCAATGCAGACTAAGGTGGCTGAGCTATAATGACAAAATACGTTAACATAGACGAGCGCCTTGACAAGGCGAACGATGAGTGCGGAGTTTTCGGTATATATAATAACGACGACCTCGACACCATCGCTATTACTCACGACGCGCTTTACGGACTGCAGCACCGCGGTCAGGTAAGCGCAGGTATCACCGTAAATAAAGACGGCAATTTTTCTACAATCAAAGAGCTCGGAATGGTTTCCGAGGTATTCACCGACAAGGTTTTGCAAAAGCTTCAAAGCGGCAAAATCACCGTCGGTCACGTTCGTTACACTCTGAGCCAAAGCCTTGACCGCGCGGCTAATCAACCGCTTGTGTTAAGGTACAAGGAAGGCTCAATCGCGATTTCGAACAACGGTTCAATCACGAACTTTCCCGAGATAAGAAAGGATTTGGAACGCGGAGGCGCTATTTTCCAGTCCAACTCTAACGCCGAGCTGATGGCGTACGTAATCGCCACCGAGCGCTGTTCTACGGATGACCTCGAGCAGGCAGTGCTCAACGCCATGAAAAAGCTCGAAGGCGCGTATTCAACTGTAATCTGCGCTCCCACAAGGCTTATCGCGTTCAGGGATAAATTTGGTTTCAGACCGCTTTGTATGGGCAAGCTCAAAAACAGCTATGTCTTTTCATCCGAAAGCTGCGTTTTCGACAGCATCGGCGCTGAATTCGTAAGGGACTTTAAGCCCGGCGAAATGCTCGTGGTTGACGAGGACGGACTTCACAGCTATATGATGGAGACTGAGCCTGTCAAAACCTCGCTTTGCCTGTTCGAATATGTTTATCTCGCAAGACCTGACAGCGTAATCGACGGCGTAAGCGTTCACAGTGCGCGGTTAAAGGCAGGCGAGCTGCTCTTTAAGGAATACCCGATTGAAGCCGATATAGTCTGCGGCGTTCCCGATTCGGGAATAATAGCAGCCGAGGGTTACGCAAAGGCTTCAAATATTCCGTACGGTATGGGCTTTATGAAAAACAAGTTCATCGGTCGTAAGGTCGGCACGGGTATGGATAAAAAGAAACGTCTTATGCAGACCAAGCTCACGGCGTTAAAGTCAAGCGTAGCGGGCAAGAGGATAATTGTTATCGACGACTCGATTATCAGGGGAGAGACCTCGCAGCACATTGTCAATCTTCTAAGAGACGCAGGCGCAAAAGAGGTTCATATGCTTGTAAGCTCTCCGCCGTTTGTATTTCCGTGCTACTTCGGCATCGACATAAACGACAAAGAAAACCTTATCGCGAACAGAATGACCAAGGAGCAGATTTGCGCTGAAATCGGCGCGGATTCGCTCGGATATCTAAGCGTTGAGAGCGTTCGCGAAATCGCAAAGGATGCAGACATAGATTTGTGCGACGGCTGCTTTACCAAGAATTTCAGCGCTAAAGTGCCGACCACATTCTTTGTAGATAAATACGCAAACAAAATCAGTAAAAAGTAACGGAGGAATTTTATGGAAAGCTTTTCAGAGAGTTACAAGGCGGCAGGCGTTGACATTACCGCAGGCTACAAATCGGTTGAGCTTATGAAAAAGCACGTTGCACGCACAAATATCCCCGGCGTTGTATCGGGAATCGGCGGCTTCGGAGGTCTTTTCGCACCCGACTTTAAGGGAATGGAAGAGCCTGTGCTTATCAGCGGAACCGACGGAGTCGGCACAAAAATCAAGCTCGCGTTTTTGCTTGACAAGCACAACACAATCGGTATTGACTCCGTTGCTATGTGCGTTAACGATGTAATCTGCTGCGGAGCAAAGCCGCTGTTTTTCCTTGATTATATCGCAATCGGAAAGAACATTCCCGAAAAGGTAGCCTCAATCGTCGAGGGTATCGCTGAGGGCTGCGTTCAGTCGGGCTGTGCGCTTATCGGCGGAGAAACCGCCGAGCATCCCGGTCTTATGCCCGAGGATGAGTACGACGTTGCAGGCTTCTGCGTAGGTATCGCGGATAAACCCAAGATGATTGACGGCTCAAAGCTTACACCCGGCGACATATTAATCGGTCTGCGTTCCTCGGGCGTCCACTCAAACGGCTTCTCGCTCGTCAGAAAAATCTTCGGAATTGACGAGAACACAATAAATAATACATATCCCGAGCTTGACAAGCCTTTGGGAGAAACACTTTTAACTCCTACCAAAATCTACGTTAAGCCGATTTTAGCGCTTATGGAGCAGGTAGATGTTAAGGCTGTTTCCCACATCACAGGCGGCGGATTTTACGAGAATATTCCGCGTATGCTCACCGATGGACTTGCGGCGAAGATTAAAAAGGACGATATTCCCGTTCTTCCTATCTTTAAGCTAATGCAGAGAGTCGGCAACATCAGCGAGCACGATATGTACAACACCTTTAATATGGGCGTTGGTATGGTAGTCACCGTATCTAAGAGTGATGCCGACAAGGCGCTTGAGGTTCTCAAAGCAAACGGCGAGGACGCCGTAATTCTCGGCGAAGTAATCGAGGGCGAAAAAGGAGTTGTTTTCGCGTAATGAAAAACATTGTTGTGCTTGTTTCCGGAGGCGGAACAAACCTGCAGGCGCTTATTGACGCGCAGGGAAGGGGAGAGCTTAAAAACGGCAAAATCACCTGCGTTATCTCCTCAAACCCAAACGCCTACGCGCTTGAAAGGGCAAAAAACAACGGCATTGACACCGAGGTTATCAGGAGTAAGGATTTTGCGGAGTTTAACGATTACGATACCGCGCTCACTGAGCTTTTGCAGAGCAAAAATGCCGACGTAGTCGTGCTCGCAGGCTTTATGACAATCCTCGGCAAAAAGGTAATAGGCGCGTTTGAAAACAGAATAATCAACATTCATCCCGCATTAATTCCATCCTTCTGCGGAGAAGGCTATTACGGACTTAAAGTCCACGAGGAAGCGCTCAAAAAGGGCGTTAAGGTAACAGGCGCTACCGCGCACTTTGTTAATGAAGTATGCGACGGCGGCCCGATTATCATTCAAAAGGCAGTCGAGGTAAAAACAGGAGATACGCCTGAAATCCTTCAAAAAAGAGTTATGGAGCAGGCGGAGTGGAAAATTCTCCCCAAGGCTGTATCCCTCTTTTGCGAGGATAAAATAAAGGTTATTGGTAATAAAACCGAGATTTCGGAATAATTTTACGGAGGAATAATAATGAAAGCTGTATCTTTAGAAAAGGAAATTGGTTCTACCAGCTATCCCGGCAGAGGAATTGTTCTCGGCAGAACAGCAGACGGTGCAAAGGCGGTTATCGCTTACTTCATTATGGGCAGAAGCGAGAACAGCCGAAACAGAATTTTTGCTCAGACAGAGGACGGCATCAAGACCGAGGCGTTCGACCCCTCAAAGCTTGTCGATCCCTCGCTGATTATCTATTCACCCGTCAGAGTTCTTGACGACAAAACAATCGTAACCAACGGAGACCAGACAGACACAATTTACAATCTTATGAGCCAGCAGCTCACCTTTGAGCAAGCGCTCCGTACTCGCGGTTTTGAACCCGACGAGCCCAACTACACCCCCCGTATTTCGGGTATCGTAAAGTGCGCGGAGGGTAAGATGAACTACGCTCTGTCAATTCTTAAGAGCGCCGACGGCAACCCCGATTGCTGCGAGCGTTACACATACGCATACGACGCTCCGCTTGCTGGACTGGGCAGATTTATTCACACCTATATGGGCGACGGCAATCCGCTCCCGAGCTTCGAAGGCGAGCCTACTCTTGTAGAGATAGAAAACGATACAATTGACGTTTTTGCCGATAAAATCTGGAACGCTCTCGACAGCGACAACAAGGTTTCTCTTTTTGTAAGATACATCGACATCGCGACAGGCGAGTACGAGTCAAAGATTATCAATAAAAATAAGTAAGGGGATATAAAAATGAACGAATTAATGCTTAAATACGGCTGTAACCCTAACCAAAAGCCGTCAAAAATCTTTATGCAGGACGGCAAGGAGCTTCCTGTTGAGGTTCTCAACGGCAAGCCCGGTTACATCAATTTTCTTGACGCTTTCAACTCTTGGCAGCTCGTAAAAGAGCTTAAGGCTGCAACAGGACTTCCCGCGGCGGCTTCATTCAAGCACGTAAGCCCTGCCGGTGCGGCTGTTGCCACAGAGCTTTCCGACACACTTAAAAAGATTTATTTTGTAGATGATTTGGAGCTTTCTCCCATAGCTTCTGCTTACGCTATGGCGAGAGGCGCAGACAGAATGTCATCCTACGGCGACTGGGTAGCGCTTTCCGATACCTGCGATGTTCAGACTGCAAAGCTCCTTGCGCGTGAGGTTTCCGACGGTATCATCGCACCCGGCTATACCGACGAAGCCCTCGAGGTTCTTAAGACCAAGAGAAAGGGCAACTACAACGTAATTAAAATCGACACAGATTATGTTCCTGCTCCGCTTGAGCACAAGGACGTATACGGCGTAACCTTTGAGCAGGGCAGAAACGAGCTCAAAATCGACGAAGCTATGCTTATGCAGAACATCGTTACCGAGAACAAGGAACTCACAGAGGATGCAAAGCGCGACCTTCTCATCGCCCTTATCACACTTAAATATACACAGTCAAACTCTGTCTGCTACGCAAAGGGCGGTCAGGCAATCGGCGTAGGTGCAGGTCAGCAGTCGAGAATTCACTGTACAAGACTTGCCGGCAATAAGGCTGACATCTGGTATCTCAGACAGCATCCGAAGGTAATGAACCTTCCGTTTGTAGATAACATCCGCCGTCCCGACAGAGATAACACAATCGACGTTTATATTTCCGACGATTACGAGGACGTACTCGCAGACGGAGTTTGGGAACAGTTCTTCAAAACTAAGCCCGAGCCCCTTACAAGAGAAGAAAAGAAGGAGTGGCTTGCAACTCAGAGCGGAGTTTCCCTCGGTTCAGACGCATTTTTCCCGTTCGGAGACAATATTGAGAGAGCGAAGCGATCAGGCGTTGAGTTTGTTGCTCAGCCCGGCGGCTCAATCCGTGACGACAATGTAATCGACACCTGCAACAAGTACAATATGACAATGTCGTTTACCGGCATTAGACTTTTCCATCACTGATATATCGAGGTAGATTATGAAGATTTTAATGATTGGTTCAGGCGGCAGAGAGCACGCGCTTATCAAAAAGCTGCTTGAAAGTCCCAAGTGCACAAAGCTTTACTGCGCTCCCGGCAACGGCGGAATTTCACGCGACGCCGAGCTTGTAAACATCGGTGTAATAGATAAAGAAAATATGGTTAAGTTTGCCAAGGACAACGCAATTGACCTTGTGTTTGTCGCTCCCGACGATCCGCTTGCGGACGGTATGGTTGACGCTTTTGAAGCCGCAGGCATCAGAGCCTTCGGCCCGAACGCAAACGCCGCTATTATAGAAGCTTCAAAGGTATTTTCAAAGAACCTGATGAAGAAATACGGTATTCCCACAGCCAAGTACGAGGTTTTCGACAATCCTGAAAAGGCGATTGAATATGTTAAGGCAGAAAACACCGTGCCTGTTGTTGTAAAGGCAGACGGCCTCGCGCTCGGAAAGGGCGTAATTATCGCTCAGACAATCGACGACGCTGTTAAGGCTATTAAGTCGATTATGGAGGACAAGCAGTTCGGCGACTCAGGTAATAACATTGTAATCGAGGAATTCCTGACAGGCCTTGAGGTTTCTGTTCTTGCGTTCACCGACGGCAAATGCGTTAAGCCGATGGTAAGCTCCAAGGATCACAAGCGCGCTTATGATAACGACGAAGGTCTTAACACCGGCGGTATGGGTACGGTCAGCCCGAACCCTTACTACACTGACGAGATTGCCGACGAATGTATGCGCACAATTTTCAAGCCGACAATCGAGGCTATGAACAAAGAGGGAAGACCTTTCAAGGGTTGTCTGTACTTTGGACTTATGATTACCCCGAACGGTCCGAAGGTTATCGAATACAACGCCCGTTTCGGAGATCCCGAAGCTCAGGTTGTACTTCCCAGACTTAAAACTGATTTGGTTGATATCTGCGAAGCCGTAATTGACGAAAAGCTTTCCGACCTCGATATTGAATGGTATGACGGCGCGGCTGCCTGCGTAGTAATGGCAAGCGGCGGTTACCCTGTATCATACAAAAAGGGAATAGAGATGTTCGGTATGGACGATAACGGTCAGGTTGACGGAGCTATCGTTTACCACGCCGGTACAAAGTATGAAAACGGTAAGTTCTACACCAACGGCGGACGCGTACTCGGCGTAACCGCTACTGCCGATACTCTTGACGAAGCTCTTGACAAGGCGTACAGCGCTGTATCAAAAATCAGCTTTGAGGGTATGCACTTCCGCAAGGACATCGGAAAAACCAAATAAATGTAACGCTTTCTATAAGCATAAAGATACGCCGTGCTCAGTTTTTGAGTACGGCGTTCTTTAATTATTTTTAACCTGCATTTTTTATTTGCAGTCTTAATCTGTCTGAAATCATAGCGATGAATTCGCTGTTTGTCGGCTTACCTCTGTCGTTGTGAATTGTATAGCCGAAGTATGAGTTAAGCACGTCAACGTCGCCTCTGTCCCAGGCAACCTCAATCGCGTGGCGGATAGCACGCTCAACGCGCGAGGACGTAGTCTGATACTTCTTAGCTACAGACGGATAAAGCTGTTTAGTCACGGCGTTTATAATTTCGGGCTTTTCAACTGACATCATAATGGAATCTCTCAGGTAGTGATATCCCTTTATATGAGCAGGCACGCCGATTTCGTGGAGTATCTGAGTAACTCTCAGTTCAATTCCGAATGCGTCTATTCTCAGCGGTGCAACGGAATTATCGTCTTTATTCTTCATTAAAACCGAGATGTTCTCGCAAAGCTGTTCAACATCATACGGCTTTAACATAAAGTAATCCGCACCGCTGTTCATAATCTCACGTTCGAGCACAGCGCTGTGGAATGACGAGAATACAATAAATAAAGGCTGTTTGAGCTTTTCTTTTTTAATGCTCCTCATAACTCCGATTGCGTCAAGCCTTGTCATAAACGCATCCATAAAAACAACGTCGGGTTCTTCGCTCCTGATACGTGAGCAGAGTTCCTCTCCGTCCTTTACACAAAATGCGGTGCAAATATTAAAATCTTGAAATATTTGCAGGCTTTCCTGTGAAAATTCAACGGCTTCCTCGGTAATAATAAGCTTAAAACTATTGTTCATCTTGGCAAACTCCTATCAAAATTTTTGTTACGAGTTGATTTTACCACAAAATGGTAACAATGGCAATAGTTTCCAATTAATTTTTTTGAAAAAAGTTGAAATTTTTTAACATTTCAATTTTCGACATACAACAAATCACAATATATTGTATCATCACTCATAATTCGACGCCATAAATTGTGCAGCTATTCCGTAGCCCTCAGCGGTGTTGTTGATAAAAACGTGGGTAATTGCTCCTACTAACTTGCCGTTTTGAACAATCGGACTGCCGCTCATACCCTGAACAATACCTCCGCAGTTATCCAAAAGCGATTTATCTGTAATCTTAATTAGTCTCTGCTCATTAACCGCACGAAACGGATATGAGGTTATTTTTCAGCTTCAGCAGCATTGATATTACGTCGTACAGGAATCCCAAAAATCGGCGCAAAGAACCTCTTGCTAATTTTTCGAGGTTCAATACCAGTAGGGAAAGCGCAATGGAACAACGGGTCGTTGTATCGAGCTTCGTTCTGATGAGTCCCAAGCCGCAGCATCTCTTTGCGAGGCTGAAGCCTCGCTCGACTTCGATACGATCCGTGTTATCACTGTATGCAGTTTTGCGTTCCTCCGGCGTCGGTTCTTTTTTTGGACGCCCCAAAGCCGGACCGGATATACGGATACCCTTGCTCTTGCAGAAAGCTCTGTTGTTCCGATTGCGGTATATCTGATCGACCAGCACCCTTTCGGGATAGCGTCCGGTTCGCTTGCGGTATCTCTCTATTGCCGAGATGAGCACATCCGCTTCATTGTAAGCGTCAAAGGATAATCTCTCTAACCGTGCGAATCCGTTTTCATCAATGCTCATATCCAGCTTTGCACCGAATTCTACCGGAGCTTTTGCTTTGCCGCGCACGATGGGTCGGATATACGGCTGAGAAATACTGACGATGCGGTCTTTGACGCTGTGAACATTGTTGTCATACATGTACTTTTGCTGTTCATACAGCTCTTTGATGACCGTTAACCGCTTGGCTTGCTTTTCGGTAAGAACTACTCCGTTGGCTAATACAAACATATCGATATAGCCGAGGTCTCGACGAATATACTGAAGCTGCTGCTTGATCGCCTTGCGGATCTTTTTCTTGGTACGCTTTTTGCATTTCGCCAAATTCAGATAATCTTTTCTCGCGTTTTTGCGATACATCCTTGGCTTGTAAAAATTGTAGGTATAGCAGATATCGTCTATGATGGATTCAAGATTTTCTCTTGCCTCGTTCAGCAGATTGATGTCCTGCGGGTAAGAGATGTTCTGAGGAGCACAGGTAGCGTCAAGAATCAATGTGCCTTTGTTGTCTGCTTCGGATTTCTCATTCTCTTTGCTTTCAGCATCCTCGCCGCCATCGGAGTGACTGTTGTTATCCGAATCATCGTCTTCATTGTTTTCAGGCAGATTGAATTGGATCATCATTTCGTTGATGTCTTCAAGGATGTCATCTGTCAGACGTTTGCGAAACTCTACCAAAAGTGACGGCGCAAAAGGCGCTTCATAAGAATATCCCGGAAGTCCGATAAAGTATTGGTAGTAGGCATTCTCCTTGATTTGCTCGACAAGCTCACGGTCGGAATAATCATATTTCTTCTGGATCATCAGCGACCCGAGAGCTGTTTGTAAAGGTTTTGCCGGCATACCGGTCTCGCTCGGAAACAGCGCGGCATATTTTATCTCGATGTCGTACCACGGTATACTCGCAGCCTTCTTTACCCAGCGGTTCTCAGGATCCATCTGCATCCCTGCGGGCTGATTGAAATCTGTAAAACTCATTTGTTGATTTCTATGGAACTTATACATACTGTCCTCTAACTTAAGTGCAAGCTTTTTTATTGCTCTTGATTATTTTCTTGCACTTATTATAGCACATTTCGATGAAAAATGCACTGTTTATCGAGAATTTTACTGATTGCTTGTTTTGAAGGCAGTGACTAATTACAAAGTTTTCATTACTGCTTTCGTCAGCGTTGCACAGTTTTGTAATTTCAGCGGTATAGCAGGCGGCATTTTCACCGTCGATAGTGGTGTATATCTCGGCTTCACCTTTTTCTATTTCGGAATAGTCGGCAATCTCAATTTCTTTTGAGCTATCAAGCATACCGCTGTTAGGTTCTCCGTAAATGCCGAGCGGAGTGTTCTCTGTAAGAGTACCGATAGTTTCATCTCCGAAATATCCGTTAAGGCTTCCTGCCTTTCCGTCAACGCTCTTAGTAACCGAGCTTATATTCGCTTTGACAATCTCCGCCGAGCCGAGGGGGAGAAGTGCGCTTGTGTCGTTATCGCATATTCCATGCCCTAAGGCGGCAAAGTAGTTTTTATCCTTATCATAAAAGCTGATTGTGCCTATTCCTGCACAGCTGTCCCTTATCCAAGCGCCTAAAAGATAAACGCCCATATTGTTTTTCTGCGGAGTAATGACAATTTCTTTTCTGTCGCCGTCCCTTTCTATTATAAAGGAAATCGGCTTTCCTTCGCAATTTACCGCGGCGTTTTGCAAATCCTCATTCGTCCTGACAGGAATACGATTTACCTCTTTTATAATATCGTTAACCTTAAGCCCTGCTTTTTTGGCAGGACATACGTTTTGCGTTCCGTCAAAGAATTCTTCAAGTTCAACGACAATCAGTCCGTCGTTATAAAACCTAACGCCGAACGGCTGACCGCCTAAATATACGCTCTTACCCTCGGCAGATACCTTTCCTGCAGAGACAGACGCGGTAATCAAAAATAATGCACATACGGCAACTGTAATTATATTAACAAATTTTTTCAAAAAATCACCTTCTTTCCGTTGCCTTTATTAGTTTTTGCATTTATAATATAGATAAAGGGTTAATAAAAATATTAAAAATCTTTTTGGTATGAATATCGCTGTTTTTGTAATAAATCAAAAGATTTTTCAAAAATTTTTCTTTTTGAATAACGGGAGAGTATTATGGAAGAATTTTCAAAAACCAACGGCTTGACCTCTGCGCAGGTATCCGAAAGGATAGCGCAGGGAAAAGTCAACCAAACATCCACCCTGAAAACAAAATCATACAAGCGTATTTTTTACGATAACATCTGTACGCTTTTCAATTTGATTAACGTGATTTTGTTTGTACTTCTATTGCTTGTAGGTTCATATAAGAACCTGTTGTTTATCGGCGTAGTGTTCTTTAACACTATCATCGGTATAATTCAGGAAATTCGCTCAAAAATCAGCGTAGACAAGCTCACAATCCTCACCGAGAGCAAAGTCACCGTTGTCCGCGACGGCAAAGAAATAGAAATCAGCAAGGACGAAATCGTCCTCGATGATATTATTATATTATCGCGCGGTTGCCAAATTCCTGCCGACTGTGTTGTGGTTGACGGCGACTGTAAAGTAAATGAGAGCCTTCTGACAGGTGAATCCGATTTAATCCCCAAGAATACCGGCGACGAGCTATTATCGGGAAGCTTTATATCCGCAGGCAAGTGCTATGCTCAGGTTACTCATGTAGGCGCTGACTGCTACGCCGCTAAGATTAACAACGAAGCAAAGTATGTTAAGAAAAACGAATCACAAATTCTCAGTTCGTTTAAGTTTATAATTAAGCTCTGTACAATTATAATCGTTCCCTTAGGAATACTGCTGTTTGTCAGCAAGTTCTTTATCCACGGCGGTACAATCCAGAGCTCGGTTCTCAGCACCGTAGCCGCACTTGTAGGTATGATCCCTTCGGGTATGATTTTGCTCACCAGTACTGTTTTGGCGGTGTCTGTAGTCAAGCTCTCACGTCAAAAGGTGCTTGTTAACGAGATGTACTGTATTGAAACTCTCGCTCGTGTTGACGTAATCTGCCTTGATAAAACAGGTACATTAACCGCTGAGAGTATGAATGTAACCGATGTACTTACATTTGATAATTCCTTAGAAGAAATAAAATTAGCTTTATCCTCAATATACAGCGCGAGTGAGGACAAAAACGCCACTATCCAGGCGATTGGCGATTACATAGAGGGAACCAAGCCTGTAAGCAGTGAATTTTTCCACGGCTTTTCGTCAGAAACAAAATGGTCGGGCGGAAAGTTTTCAAACGGCAAAACATATGTTATCGGCGCTTCCGAGTTTGTATTTAAGGATAAAGAAAAGTATAAAGAAGTATTTGATAAGATTAACGAAATTAATGATACCGTGCGTATCTTAGCTCTTGCTGTTTCGAATAATGAAATCCAAAACGGCAAATTACCCGACGACTTAAAGCCGATGGCGCTTGTTCTTATCAAGGACAAGCTCAGAGATAACGTTCAGGACACCGTAAACTATTTTAAGGAGCAGGGAGTAACGCTTAAGGTTATCTCCGGCGACAGCATTAAGACCGTTAAGAACATCGCTAAGGACTGCGGAATCGAAGGCGCTGAACGCGCTGTTAATATGACCGAGGTCAAGACCAATGAAGAGCTTGAAAAGGTAGCGAAAACCTGCAACGTATTCGGCAGAGTTACGCCTGTTCAGAAAAAAAAGCTCGTCTTGGCTCTTAAAGCAAAAGGCCATAAGGTAGCTATGACAGGCGACGGCGTAAATGACGTACTCGCCCTTAAAGAGGCTGACTGTTCCGTTGCCATGGCTTCGGGAAGCGAGGCGGCACGCAACGTTTCTCAGCTTGTACTTACCGACAACGACTTTGCCGCAATGCCGAGAGTTGTCGCAGAGGGAAGACGTTCCATCAATAACTTAGAACGAAGCTCGTCGCTCTACCTCGTAAAGACAGTCTATTCAATCCTGCTCTCGATATTCTTCATTTTCGCGACAATGCAGTATCCTTTTGAGCCTATTCAGCTTACCCTTATCGGCGGTCTTACTATCGGTTTACCGTCATTTGTACTCGCGCTTCAGCCGAACAAAAACATCGTTAAGGGCAACTTTACATTTAATATTATTGCACGCGCACTGCCTGCGGCATTATGCGTTGCGCTTAATATTATTATTGCCGAAATATTCTGCAAAAACCTCGGAATTGAATTTGCCCAATTCTCGACAATTTCGGTTTATGTAACGGCGTTAACCTGCCTGTTGCTCGTTATCAGGCTTTCACTTCCGCTTAACGCATTAAGAGGCGCAATGCTGTTTGTAAGTATCGCAGGCATCACAATTGCGTTTACCTTCTTCGGCTGGCTCTTCTCATTGACAATGCTGAGCACAAACGCTATTATTCTGCTTGCGGTATTGGCGGCAGGAACAATTATTGTATTTAATATTCTGTATAATATTGCTTCAAAATTAATAGAAGAAAACAAAAACAAATCCTAATGATTATTAACACTCCAAAAGAAGTCAACACAATAATACAAAAACTAAATAACAGCGGTTTTGAAGCGTTTATCGTAGGCGGATGTGTACGCGACTGCATTATGGGCAACACTCCGCACGACTGGGATATCTGCACAAGCGCAAAGCCTGACCAAACTCAAGCTTGCTTTTGCGACTATAAGACTATTGATGTAGGCAAAAAGCACGGCACAATCGGCGTTGTTATGCACGGCGGAATTTACGAGATTACGACTTACCGCGTTGACGGCGAGTATGAGGACAACCGCCATCCGCAGAGCGTTGAGTTTACTTCAAATATCAACGACGATTTATCGCGCCGTGATTTTACGGTAAACGCTATGGCTTATAACGAAAAGGACGGTTTTGTCGATCCGTTTGGCGGCAGGGAAGATATCGCAAATAAGCTGATAAAATGCGTAGGAAATCCAACTGACCGTTTTAACGAGGATTCTCTGCGTATTTTACGCGGACTGCGCTTTGCTTCACGCTTTGATTTTGAGATTGAAGCAAACACCGCAAAGGCAATTCACGACTGTAAAAGCCTGCTTCACAACGTCGCCAATGAGCGTATTAGGGAAGAATTAATCGGCATACTCTGCGGTAAATCAGCCGAAAAAATCCTAAACGATTACCGCGATGTTATTGCCGGGATTATTCCCGAGATAACACCATGCTTTGACTTTGAGCAGCATACTCCGCACCACTGCTATGATGTATACAAGCATATCATTCACTCGGTTGGCGTAATCGAGCCCGAACCGCTTTTGAGGATGTCTATGCTGTTGCACGATATCGGCAAGCCGCAGGCTTGTACGACTGATATTAACGGCAGATGTCATTTTAAGGGACACCCGAAGATAAGCGCAGAGATGGCTGACGTGATATTAAAAAGGTTAAGGTTTTCAAACGCTTTTATCTCCGACTGCCTTAAGCTGATAATATATCACGATGTGCGTTTCAGCGGAAACAAAAAGACCGTAAAGCGTGTTCTCGGTAAGCTCGGCAAAGAGAATATAGAAAGGCTTTTCAAAATCCAGTACGCCGATACGATGTCACAGTCCGATTATAACAGAGAGCAAAAGCTTACTGACCTTAATACAGCCAAAGCTCATCTTGAAGAAATAATCAGGGATAATGAGTGTTTCAGCCTTAAGCAGCTTTCCGTTAACGGTAAGGATTTAATCGAGAACGGCATTACAGACGGCAGAGAAATCGGCGGAATATTAAATTATTTATTCGAAAAAGTGCTTAATAATGAGCTTGAAAACGACAAGCAGACCCTCATTAAAGCTGTAAATAATTACAAAAATAGAGCTGACGAATGAACGTCAGCTCTTAATGTATTTATATGAAAAGGTTTAAATTCTCGCAACGCCGCTTTCAACAGCAGCTTTCTTAACAGCCTCGGCGACAGCCTTGCCTACTCTCGGGTCAAAGGCGTGGGGGAGAATGTAGTCTGCGCTGAGCTTGTCGTCGTCAACGATAGACGCGAGCGCGTATGAAGCGGCAATCTTCATCTCTTCGTTAATATCGCTTGCTCTGCAGTCAAGCGCACCTCTGAAAATTCCGGGGAAAGCGAGCACGTTGTTAATCTGGTTCGGAAAATCACTTCTTCCTGTGCCCACAACAGCCGCACCGGCTTCCTTTGCAAGGTCGGGCATAATCTCGGGAGTGGGGTTAGCCATAGCGAAGATAATCGGATCTTTAGCCATAGTCTTGACCATATCCTGAGTAACACAGCCTGCGGCGGAAATACCGAGGAATACGTCGGCGCCTACCATAGCGTCGGCAAGCGAGCCTGTCTTGCGGCTGAGGTTAGTGATTTCTGCCATCTCCTGCTTAACAGGGTTAAGTCTTTCGTCGCCCTTGCAGATAATACCCTTGCTGTCGCACATTGTAACGTCCTTAACGCCCATATTCATAAGGTGCTTCGCAATCGCGATACCTGCCGCGCCTGCGCCGTTCATAACTACCTTTATATCCTCAATCTTCTTGCCGACAATCTTAAGCGCGTTAAGCAGTCCTGCGGCAACAATAACAGCAGTGCCGTGCTGGTCGTCGTGGAAAATCGGAATATCGCATATTTCCTTAAGTCTCTTTTCAATCTCAAAGCACCTCGGAGCGGAAATGTCCTCGAGGTTAATTCCGCCGAACGAGCCGCTAATCATATAAACTGTGTTTACAATCTCGTCAACGCTCTTGCTTCTTACGCAAATAGGGAAGGCGTCAACGTCACCGAACGCCTTAAACAGCGCGCATTTACCTTCCATAACAGGCATACCTGCCTCAGGACCGATATCTCCTAAGCCCAAAACAGCCGTACCGTCGGTGATAACCGCAACAAGGTTGTTTCTGCGTGTAAGCTCGTAGGATTTGTTATAGTCCTTCTGAATTTCAAGGCAAGGCTCTGCAACGCCGGGGGTGTAGGCAAGAGCCAAATCCTCGGATGAATTAATCGGAACGGTAGATACAACCTCAATCTTTCCGTTCCACTCGTAGTGCTTTTTAAGCGATTCCTGTCTTATATCCATAAAATTACTCCTTTCGTAAAATCTTATATATTATACCTCAAAAATGTTTTTTAATCAAGTATTTGACAACTTACGTAAAATGATTTATTATAATAACGCGAGTGCGCTGAACAGCCGCGGGCAGTGTTTGAAAAAACCTGTGCGAGGAAAGTCCGGGCTTCACAGAGCAAAAATAACGGCTAACGGCCGCCGGGGGCGACCCCAGGGATAGTGCAACAGAAAATTACCGCCGAATGTAATTCGGTAAGGATGGAAAGGTGAGGTAAGAGCTCACCGGAGGCTTGGAGACAAGCCTGCCGTGTAAACCCTATTTGAAGCAACACCGTGGTAGAACATTATTCGCTTGCTCGGCGAGTTCTTAGGAGGTGGCATCGAGCAGCAGGGGCAACCCTCTGCCAAGATAGATGGCTGTTCACGACAGAACCCGGCTTACAGGCGCAGTCGCAACTAATTAACCTGCTTTCCGGCAGGTTTTTTTACTTTATTCAACTTATTTAGTCATTTGTTAACAAATGATTAAAAAAGATTTAAAAATAGGTGACAAGCGGTTATTTATATGTTATAATAAGGACTAACGGATTTGTTTGTTTTAGGAGGATATTATGAATATCTATTCAATTACAAAAGCTGTTTCAAAGATAGGAGGAGGAGTATTTAAAATGAAAACAGGACATAAAATTTTTCTCGGCCTTGCTACCGCGGTAACTGCCGCAGCTGTAGGCTCGGCAATCGCAAAGTCAAATCAGGCAAAAAATCAGGAGAGAAGCGTTAAGAGCCTTGTGTTTGAGGACGCAGCAAAGGTTCTGCCTCTCACAGTAAAAAAGCCCGTTAATTTTGAAAAGGGACTTGAAGAAAGCTCAAAGCCGTTTATTTTTCCCGAGCAGGTAAAAAAGAATATGGGCTTTACCGAAATTGACTGGTTCACAGACGATACATTTGTATTAGAGCCTAAGAATAAGACATCCGACTGTATTCTTTTCTACATTCACGGCACAGACTTCTGGTCAAATCCCACCAGATTCCATTATTCGTTCTTTAAGAAGCTTACAAACAAGCTCGGCGCAAAGCTCGTTTTGCCTGTATATCCCAAGGCTCCCGCGCACACTGCTGTTGAAATTCAAAAAATGCTCCTCGACCGTTATATGTATTTAATTGAGGAAAATCAAATCCCTGCTGATAAAATCGTATTTATCGGTGACGGCGCAGGTGGCGGACTTGTACTTTCACTTTTGCAGAAGATTAAGTACCAGACACTGCCCATGCCCAAGCAGGCTTTCCTTATCTCACCGTGGCTTGACGTTACTAACAGCGATCCCAAAATTGCGGAAATTCAGCCGCAGGATAAGCTCCTCAACGCTGAGGTTCTCAAGGAAAAGGGCGAGCTCTACGCCGGCAACCTTGACCTTATGCACCCTGCTGTAAGCCCGATTTACGGCGACCTTACAGGTCTTTGCAAAATCACTGTATTTGCCGGTACAAGAGAAATTTTCTGCGCCGACGCTTATACTCTTCAGGAAATTGCTGACGAGTACGAGCTTGATATCGACGTAAATATCTACAAGAACCAGATGCACTTCTTTGTAGGCCTGCCGATTCCCGAGGCGGAGGAGGCGCTTGCGATTATGGCTTCCGAGCTCTACGGAGTTGAGGAATGTAAAAGCGACTGCGAAGAAGAAGCAGTTGCTGAAGATGAAGAAGCAATTCCCGACGAAGCAGAACCCGAGCAGACAGAAGAAGTAACTGCCGAGCCCGAAGCTATCGAGGAAGCTCCTGCTGAAGAAGTAAAAGAAGAAGTAACCGAAGTTACCGAAGAAAAAACTGAAGAATAAAAATTTACCGGAATTCGTTAGCGCGAGTTCCGGTTATTTTATTTGATGGGAGTTTACAACAAATTGTAAAAACTCTTGATTTAATATAAAGATTAGTTTATAATTATTTCATCAAAAATGTAAAGGAGTAAGTTATGCAAGGAAATGTACGTCCCGAAACAATGGAAAGGATTACAACTCCCGAGCTTGCCAACGTGTTTATCGACGAGCAGGTAAAGGAATTAAGAGAGCAAATCGGTGATAAAAAGGTGCTTTTGGCGCTTTCAGGCGGAGTAGACAGCTCGGTAGTAGCCGCTCTGCTAATTAAGGCTGTAGGACAGCAGCTTGTCTGCGTTCACGTAAACCACGGACTTCTCCGCAAGGGCGAGCCCGAGCAGGTAGTAGAGGTGTTCAAAAACCAGATGAACGCCAACCTTGTTTATGTTGACGCGGTTGACCGTTTTCTCGATAAGCTCGCAGGCGTTGAAGAGCCCGAGAAAAAGAGAAAGATTATCGGCGCTGAGTTCATCAGAGTATTCGAGGAAGAAGCTAGAAAGCTCGACGGCATTGAGTTTCTCGCTCAGGGCACAATCTATCCCGACATTCTCGAAAGCGACGGCGTAAAGGCTCATCACAATGTAGGCGGACTTCCCGAGGATTTGCAGTTTGAGCTTGTAGAGCCCGTTAAGCTTTTGTTTAAGGACGAGGTAAGAGTAGTCGGCAAGGCGCTCGGACTTCCCGATAATATGGTATTCCGCCAGCCATTCCCCGGCCCGGGACTCGGCGTTCGCTGCCTCGGCGCAATCACCCGCGATAGACTCGAAGCAGTAAGAGAGTCCGACGCAATTCTCCGCGAGGAATTCGCAAAGAACGGTCTTGAAGGCAAGGTATGGCAGTACTTTACCGCAGTGCCCAACTTTAAGTCGGTAGGAGTTAAGGACGGCAAGCGCACCTTCGCTTACCCTGTAATCATCCGCGCCGTAAATACCACCGACGCAATGACCGCAACCGTTGAGGATGTTCCCTTTGAGCTTTTACAGCACATCACAAAACGAATCACTACAGAGGTAGAAAACGTAAACCGCGTGCTCTATGACCTCACACCTAAGCCTTGCGCCACAATAGAATGGGAATAGTAATAAAAGTCAAAGAAATGGCTTAAACACTGACTTTTTGACACTTCAAAAGTCTGGTTGATACCGTTTTGATACTGTTTACTATTCTTTACAATAAAACAAGCAAGAGGAAACCCCTCTCGTTTGAACGCTTAGTTCATTCGAGAGGGGTTAGTTTTATTTGGATTTTATTAGTATCATTTCATTGCGGACTTTTTGACCTTTAGTTGTTAATCCCCAATACAATGCTTTTCTTTCATCACTCCAGGTTGATTTTACTAGATGAAGTTCTTTCAATTGATTTAATATCTTTTTAGGAATTTGTTCATCATCAAGATATATTGTTTGAGTTGAATCTACTAAATGACAAATGATAGTTGTTATTCTATTTTCTGTAATACTAACACCCATCATTTCTGTAGCAATTTTTTCAAAAATCTTTGTGAGTGCAAGCGTTTTGTTAGAACGTTTCTTTTCGTGCCTTGGAACTCCCGATAAAGAGGTTCCTATACGAATATAGTAGGTATATCCAATTGTATAGTTACAATCTTCAAAAGCTAAATCGTTATAAGATGTTAATTCTAAAATTTTTTCTTCAGCAGCATTTAAGCTATTCTCTAATTCTTGATTTTTCTCAGTTAATTCCATAATTTGCTTTCTAAGTGATGCCTCATCATAATCAACTGCTCTTTGCCAACCAGGGCGTTTAATCTCTCGTTTTGCTTGCATAATTGCAATAGCAACTTTTCCAGCTAAATCACCGCTGTCTGTCCATATACTCGCTAATCTATTATTTAATGCTTTCTCACGAAATTGAGTTAATTTTTCTATCCTGTTAGTTTCTGTTTCAATTTTATTGCTTGGTAATGTTATCGTGGTATCAATTGCAAACACAAGTACAGGAATACCTTTTCTTTTTGCATATTCATATTCCATTTCTGTATAGCTCTGATTTGTTGAAGGATTAATTGAACCGTATCTTCTTCCGATTATTAAAATATAGTAATCACATAAATCAATTACTTTCTTGATAACATTGAATTGTTCATCATCTGTTGCTACAAATGCTTCCATACCAGCAGGAATACAGTCCGCCATTAATAAAACATCCATAACTTTCCTTCGTTCTTCTATCAAATCAATATAGGTTGAGCTAATAAAAACTTGATACTTCTTAGATTCCATCTATTATCTTGCTCCCTTTGTATTCGGATAGTTGTATTTCCAATCGTCATACTCATCTTCGGAGATTTCATCATTCTTTAGCTTCTCAGCCTGATTACGCCAATCGTTGAGCATTTCAAACATAGTTATATAGTTTTTATTGTGCTTATCAAGCGTCAGGCAAAGCTCGCCGTCAATGGAATTGATTTTAATACCATAGGTATCTTCCAAAGCAAAAAGCGTATGAATCAATCCGAGATAAGTATCGGTTTCGGGTACATTCAAAGCATACGTTTTCACATTAAGCGCTTTTGCAATCGCTTCTACATAATTCGCCTTTGGGGTGCGAGTGCCGCTTTCATATTGAGCGATACGAATATCAGCCGTTCTGTCGTCAAAGCCGATAGCTTTTCCGAGTTCTTTCTGTGTCATACCACGCAGATTACGGATATAACGGATTCTTTCACCAATCGACATATTTAGACCTCTTTTCCTAAGAATGTAATAAGTATAACATATATGTTTAGTAAATGTCAATAGTTTCAAAGCAGAAAAGTTTAGTATTTTCTATGTTTTATCCACTTGCACTAATCTAATATGTTTAGTATAATAGAAATACACTAAACTAACAAGTTTAGTCAGGCGAGTGAACGCACTCCTGCCAAATGCGCCAAGACTTCAAACGGAACGAGCGCAGAAGTAGGAGGGATACTCCCCACCAGTCACAGTCCGAGCGTTAGAAGCGTCGCAGGCAATGAGGTGAGAGGCTCGGTAAGTTAATCCGGGGCTTTGTAAGTCAATTCTATAACTATAAATCAAAATAAGAAAGGGGGTTAAACCTATGACAGCAAACAAGAACGTGATTACCGCTGATGAAATCGCCGAGTGTCTCGGCGTATCAAAATCAAGTGCATATAAGATTATGCATACGCTCAACAAGGAATTGAAAGCCAAAGGCTTTTATACCGTAGCAGGCAAATTGAGCCGTCGGTATTTTGAGGAAAAATTCTATGGTGTTCAATCAGCCAAAGAAGGAGAGTGATATAAATGGCTGTTTATAAGAATAAATCAAACAACACTTGGTATGTGTCCGTCTATTACAAGAACTGGCAGGGCAGTACCGACCGAAAAGTTAAGCGAGGTTTCAAGACCAAACGTGAAGCGAGCGAGTGGGAACGAACATTTCTACTTCAAAGAAGCGATGACGTCGATATGACCTTCGGAGCGTTTTGGGAGCTTTACAAGGCGGATCTCAAAGAAAAAATCAGGGAGAACACTTGGAACACAAAGATATCCGTCATTGAGAAGAAGGTATTGCCTTATTTTCAAAACAAAAAACTCTGCGAAATCAAGCCGACAGATATTATGTCTTGGCAAAATGAAATGATGGGTTATCGTGATTCTGCAGGAAAACCGTACTCTAAAACCTATCTAAAGACGATTCATAATCAAATCAGCGCTATTTTTAACCACGCCGTTAAGTTCTACGACTTAAAGAGTAACCCTGCGGCTAAGGTTGGCAATATGGGTAAAGAGCAAACAAAGGAAATGCAGTTTTGGACTAAACCTGAATATCTGAAATTTGCAGAAGCGATAATGGACAAGCCGATTTCTTATTATGCTTTTGAAATCTTATATTGGTGTGGTTTGCGGTTAGGAGAGTTGTTAGCCTTAACATCTGCCGATCTGGATTTTGAAAAGCAGACGATAAGGATAAATAAATCATATCAGCGCATTAAGCAAAGGGATGTAATCACCGATCCGAAAACGCCAAAAAGTATCCGTACCGTCAGTATGCCTGACTTTCTCTCAGATGAGCTCCAAGACTATATCCGTTCCTTGTATAAGATTGGGAAGGACGACAGATTGTTTCCTATCACCAAAAGCTACCTTCATCGTGAAATGAAGCGTGGTTGTGAGGAATCGGGTGTAAAACGGATTCGTATACACGATTTACGTCATAGCCACGTTTCGCTTTTAATTGAAATGGGCTTTTCCGTTGTGGCAATCGCTGACAGAGTAGGTCACGAGAGTATCGACATTACTTATCGTTACGCTCATATGCTGCCGTCAGCGCAAAGTGATATGGCTAACAAATTGAATATTGAAAGGGGACTGCAAAATGTCAGCTAAAAATGTAGATCGACACAACCGTTTTAGAAATATCACCGTGGGATTTCGGGTATCACCCGAAGAACACAAGCAAATAAATATTGCAGTTGCGCTTTCAGGCTTACCAAAGCAGGAATATTGCTACCGCAAATGTCTTAATCGGGATATTGTTGTACAGGGTAATCCGAAAGTGTACAAGGCGCTGAAAACACAGCTCGCCTTAGTTCTGGATGAACTGAAGCGCATAGAAGCAGGAGCAGGCGTTGATGACGAGCTGCTCAACAATATCAGATTAATCACCGTTACTCTTAACGGAATGAAGGAGGAATGCGAATGGACGCCTTAAAAGAAATGACTGCCCTTAATACTTCTGTTGGCGCAGAAGCAGGACAGCCATTCACAAAATCTAACACCACTATTATAAACGATAACGATTCAGATTTCAATAGTTTTGATGAAATTAACGACCTTTGCGATATAGACGAATCGTATTTACACACGGTCTCGATGACCGAACTGTTTGACAGCGCCTATCAGAGCAAGCCGCCGATCATCGACGGCTTGCTCTACCGGGGAACATATCTTTTTGCCGGCTCGCCGAAGATTGGCAAGAGCTTTCTGATGGCACAGCTTGCCTACCACGTCAGCACAGGCACAAAGCTGTGGGGATTTGATGTACGGCAGGGTAAGGTGCTATACCTTGCTCTGGAGGACAACTATCCGAGATTACAGAAGCGGCTATATCGTATGTTCGGAACATCCGAAAATGAAAATCTGTTCTTTTCGGTATCAGCTCATCAGCTCGGCAATGGTTTGGACGAGCAGCTGGACGGCTTCTTACAGAAACACCCTGACACTTCGCTGGTGATTATCGACACCTTGCAAAAGGTCAGGGAGGTCGGCGGCGAGAATTACAGTTACGCCAACGACTATCAGATCATCACGAAGCTAAAGAGCTTCACGGACAGCCACAACATTTGTATGTTGGTTGTCCACCATACTCGCAAACAGATTGCTGACGATAAGTTCGATATGATTTCCGGCACTAACGGTTTGCTCGGCGCTGCGGACGGAGGGTTTGTTCTTTCCAAAGATAAGCGCACGAGCAACAACGCTACGCTTGAGGTATCCGGCAGAGATCAGCAAGACCAGCGTGTGTACTTGAAGAAGAATACGGAAACGCTGGTGTGGGAGCTTGACAAAATCGAAACAGAGCTTTGGAAAGCGCCACTTGAGCCGTTGCTCGACAGGATCGCCGAGAGGGTGACCGCCGACAATCCGCAATGGTGTGGTACGCCGACGGAGCTGTGTGAATATCTCGCCGTTAACATCAAGCCGAACGCTATCACACAAAAGCTGAATGTCAATGTCAACCGTCTGATGGACGAACACAAGATCGTCTACCACTACAAGCGCACTCACGAAGGGCGCAGAATCACGCTGACCTATGAGGGCGGCGTGTCAAAGCGTGACGGCTGTGACAGCAATTGTGGGGTGTGTGAAACACCGACACAGCTGACACGGACTGACACGCACTAAAGTTTAGGCGGGGTGCAGGGAGCCCTTTTCAAAGGGCTGCCCTTGCCCCTCGGAGAGCGCAAAACCTGCTCGCAGGTTGCATTTTTGATAGCCCTGCTGTCAAAAGTGCTTTTGCGTTACTCTTGGCAAGAGTAACAGAACCTGAGTAAGCAACTCAGTAAAAAGATAGCTGAATACAAATACAGATTTGAGGTAGATAAATGAAGAGAACGATTAGCGCAATGGTGGGTAAAGGCTCTGTCACGCACAACAGCCGCAGCTTCACAGCGGAGAACGTGGACAGCGAGCGTACCCATTTGAATATAGATTACTGCAACGAGCCAATCAAGAAAGTGTATCACGAAATGTTTGATGAAGCTCTGAAACAGTACAACGATAAACAGAAACGCAAGGACAGAAAAATTCCCGATTACTATAAGCATATCGAGTCCGGAAAGCAGGAAAAGCTGTTCCACGAGATCATTTTCCAAATCGGCAACAAGGAAGATATGTCGGCAACAGGCGAGTATGCCGAGCTTGCGAGGACGATCCTCGACGAATACTATCAGGGCTTCCAAGAACGAAATCCATATCTCAGAGTGTTCTCTGCTCACCTTCATATGGACGAAGCAACGCCGCATATCCATATAGATTTTGTACCGTTCACCACCGACAGCAAACGAGGTTTGGAAACACGAGTGTCGCTAAAACAGGCAATGCTCAATATGGGCTTCAAAGGCGAGGGAAAGAGCGACAACGAGCTGAATCGTTGGATACTTTCCGAAAAGAAAGTCCTCGCTCAGATTATGGAGCGGCACGGTATCGAGTGGGAACAGAAAGGTACCCACGAGCAGCACTTGTCCGTTCTTGATTACAAAAAGCAGGAACGAGCCAAAGAGGTTGCCGAGCTTGACAGGGAGATTGAAGAAAAGCAGTTGGAGGTCAAGGGGCTAAAAGCGACGGTTGAGAAAATCGAGGAAGCAAAGGAAATTCTCGGCGACGTAGAAAAGCAACTTGACGAAGATCCGCAACTGCAACTCCCGGAGCCGCAGAGCTTGATGTCGGCAAAGAGCTATAAGAAAAAGTTTGTTGATCCGTTAATAACTCGGCTGAAAAATCTTGTCCGAACTGTCCTTGCCAGAAGCTATAAGGGCTGGGAAAATTACCACCGTATCAATAATATGAATGGCAGATTGTACCGTGAGAACGAACATCTGAAATATGAAAATTCTAAGCTCAAAGAGATCAACGGTATGCTCCGAGAGCAGAATAAAGGCTACCGCCTGTTAGAAAAGGTTTTCGGTAAGCGCAAGCTCAATGAGATTATCGAGCAATCAAGAAGTATCAAAAAGTCAAAACAGCGTGACGCACGCTAATATATTATGAAAGGTTGATGAACAATGGAGAAAAGAATTTATGACAAGCAGACAGGGATTCACTACGAGCTGCAAGGCGATTATTATCTGCCGTGCCTGACTCTCCCCGAACAGCCAAAGGTTGAAATCAGCATTTGGGGAAAGCGGCATTTGCGGTACATCAAGCAGCACCACAAAATCCGCTATACCAATCTGCTGACGAGCTGCAAGCTCAACGCCTACCTTGCCGACATTAACGAGCAGGCAGAGGATATGTTCTTTCGGTTAGTAAAACAACTCGCCGAAAAGGAAGGTATAACCGAACAACTCAAAGCGGAAAACCAAATGCTGTGGGTTGCAAGGATGAACAATATCCGCAACCGAGCAACAGAGATTGTCAACGCAGAATTGATTTATAGCTGATAAGTATAGCCGCAGGGAGGAATAATACTCAGCCCTGCGGCTGAAACATTGTCAAGCGCTTGTGATTATGGTATAATTACGTTATTACCATCATCTTAACAAAAAAACACTTGTTTTAGGAGATTATCAAGACCCGACACACGTGTCTACCGCATAAAAACGGCATTTTCTCACTTTATGTCGTGTTCAAAAGCTGCGGTTTGAGTTATGATTTGTGTCAGGAAAGGAGAACAACCGTATGGATCAAAAAAGAATCGGCTCATTCTTACGGGAGCTGAGAACAGAAAAAGGCTTGACGCAGGAACAGCTCGCCGAAAAACTGAACGTTTCGGGCAGGACTGTGTCACGCTGGGAAAACGGCAACAATATGCCCGACTTATCAATCATTGTTGAGCTTGCAGATTTTTACGACATTGATATACGCGAGCTTCTTAACGGAGAAAGGAAAAGTGAGGAAATGAACGAAGAATTAAAAGAAACAACTTTAAAAATGGCAGACTATGCAGAAGCAGAAAAGCAATTACTGACTAAAAGATTATGTATAATCAGTTTAATTGGATTGATTTCACTTTTAACTGCATTGGTGTTTGTCGGACTAAAATTTGAGCAAATAAATCCTTTGCTTGAATGTATAGAATATACATGCTTTGGTCTTGCTGTTGGAGCATTGATTACAGGTATTTTCTTTTCCACAGGTGTGCTCGCTAAGATCAGAAACAATCCGAAAGGAAGAAGATTTGCTAAATCAATCGGTATTATTGCCGCTATAATAACAATTATATGTGTAGTAATATGCGCTGTTTTATCAATTAAATAACAAGTAATAAAGATACGAATAAAATATACTAATCCTATTGAAAACAAAGCTAAAATGCGATATAATAGCTGTACAGAAAAGTTTATCCAACACGGCTAAATCCTCTCGCTGTTATCAACGCTGATAACAAAATGATAACAAGAGGGGATATAGGCAGGAGAATATGGATATATCAAATAATCAAAAGTACCACAGATAGCACAGATAATAATTCATACACAGATTTGTTTATGTGCTATCGAGTGGGAGTAATCTGCAATTCAATATGTATTATCTGTAATAGCAGGCAGTGTTAAAGCTGTCTGCTATTATTCTTATTATCCACAACCGAACAGCTTAAAGCAGAAAACCAAATGCTGTGGGTGAAGCGTATGAACAATATCCGTAACCGTGCAACGGAAATTGTTAATGCAGAGTTGATTTATGTATAATAAAATCGAGCGAAGGTGAATTATTCATCTTCGCTCGATTATTTTTTTATTCGTTCATAATTTGTTTTAACGGTATTTTTTTCATTGACTGACCATAAGCAAACATAACGCCTTCATATACAACGACAAAAACAGCAAGCGTTATGAAAAACATCAGAAAATCAAACTCATATTCGGGAACACCCTCGACGCCAGCAAAAACAATGTCAACCATAATTCTCAACAAAGCATACTGATACACGGAACCGATGATAAAGCCGATATACGCCGCCGGGCGGTAGCCGTCGAGAACAGAACGCTTGCAATCAGCACTATCATAGCCGAATACACGCATCATAGCAATATTCTTTTGGTTGGAGCGAATGACAGTGGTCACGGCAATATACAGCGTGGTAAACGCCAGAACAACGCCGATAATCAACATCATCAAGCCCATCATTTCACTTGATAAATCCTTCATACTTGCCGACATTTGTATCATAGCCGAGAAGCAGAACGAGGAAAAGGCGATGAAGAACACCAAGGTTTTGCGGCTTCTTAACACAGAGCTCCTCATTTCGGCGACAAAAGTCTTTTTATCTTTTGTGTTTTTGGTTTTCCCCTTTACCTTTACAATACCCTTCAATAGATTGACGCAAGGCTGGCGAAGCTTTAACAGGCTGTTGCATACTGCAATCAAAGCAAAGACCAAAGTGGGAGCAATCACCAGCAGGACGAATAATATCCAATGATAACCAATAGAAAGCTCCGGCAAATAACCGTCTTTATTTTGTAACTCATAAAACTGCGGCATTAACGCAAATGACAGCAAATAACCGACGAAACAGCCAAGGAATACACTCAAGCCGAAAACAGAAAAACCCTTGGCAATTTTGAAATCAGAATAACCGAGAGCCTTTAATATCCCGATTTCCTTTGAATGGCTGTCTATGTAATGCTTGATATAGAAGAACAGCATCACAACGGTAGTGATTGCCAAGCAGCCGCCGCTGACGGCGCAAACGACTTTTGAAGTCATAATCTGTGCGTCGTAGAACATCTGCGCGTAGGGGTTGTCAATCAAACCTGCTATCGCAGTTAAATCCAAATAATAGTTTAAAAACATATTGCAGACGGTTACCGCACAGCAGGTCATAATGGAAATTCCGAACAACTTTACGCTGTCCTTGATACTGACAATCATACCGTCACCACCCGATCTCGTAAGCCGTCTTTTTATCCGTGTTTTCGGTAACGCTGACGATTTTGCCGCTGTTCATCTTAATGATTCTGTCGGCGGTTTCGGCTATATTGCTGTTGTGCGTTACCATAATCATCGTAAAGCCCTGTTCCTCGTGCAGCCTGATGATATAGTTAAGTATCTGTCTGCCTGTTTCTTCGTCTAATGCTCCTGTCGGCTCGTCAAGAAAAAGTACCTTCGGATTCTTTGCGAGCGCTCTTGCTATCGCTACACGCTGTTGTTCGCCGCCGCTGAGTTCTGATGGGAATTTTCTGCGCTTATCGGATAAGCCGACCGCTTCGATATATTTCAGATAATCCTTGTTATTGTCGAGGTCAGCGCCCAGCCTTACATTCTTTTCTACATTTAGATGTGGGAGCAAATAGTATTGCTGAAAGATATAAGCCGTGTTCTCACGTCGGAATTTCGTCAGATCCTTTTCGCTCATATTGCCGAGTTCTTGGCTGTCATAAGCAACACAACCGCCGTCCGGAGTTTCCAAGCCCGAAATGACATTGAGAAAAGTGGATTTTCCCGAACCTGAAGCGCCGAGTATGACGATAAACTCACCATCATTAATGCGAACGGAAACACCATCCAGCGCTATAAAGCGACTTTCGGCTTTTCCGTAATATTTTGTTAAATCATTTATCTCTATCATTATGATTTTCCTTTCAGTCTTTCTGTCAGCAATGCTTTGAAAACTTCCGTCAGCATTATGCCGATCTCAACTTCCGTAAAGCGACACATAGATGTTGCGCAGAGGGTGGCAATGCCGTGAGAATATATCCATAGGTGTCGGTACAATATAACAGCGTCATCTGCCGATACAGGATATTCATCGGTAATTGATTTTAAAATATCGGTATAGTTGTCATCAATTTCGGGGAGTATTCTATTTACGCCTATATTACCGGATGTTTTTCGCATAAACAAAAGTTGAAACAGCTTCGGCTCATTTATTGCAAACTGAATATATGACTGACCAACGCCCTTAAAGGCAGGGGTTTGCTGTAATCCTTGCTCAACATATTCGGAATAGATCTCACGAGCTTTTGTTTCAATTCCGTTAAGCACCTCGCCCATATTATCAAAAACGGTAAATATCGGTCTTGCCGAGCTGCCAAGATAATTGCCGATTTCTCTTGCAGTAACGGCAGAAATGTCACGCTCACGCAGGATCGCTAAGCCTGCACCGATGATTTCTTCTTTTGTAAATTTCGCTTTAGGGGGCATAATAAGCTCCTTTCAAAAACAATCGTTTTATAACGTTTGTTTTATTATAAAGTATAATAATCGTTTTGTCAATAGCTGGATTTGTAACGCCCAAACTCGCAAAGCAATGATATTACCTTACATTCTCCAAAACGCTACCCGAAGTGCGCATAAACAGTGCCTTTTGAAACCTAAAAGCGTTACACTATTTCGATTTAGTCAGAATATAAAATTACAAACGATTTATCGCTTTAAAGTATTGATTTTACATCTCGTTTCTGTTATAATGATTACAGTACCATTGATACTGTTTTGATACTGTTATAGTTTGAAGCCAAAAATAATAGGCAGAATAGCGGTAATAATGGTATCAAAAGAAGCGAACACTAAACTATTATGTTTAGTGTTAAAATGAATTAAGCGAGTGGGAATAACGAACAGTTTATTTGTATTATCTGTAATAACAGGCAGTGCTTTAGCTGTCTGTTATTATTTTTTTAATCCATAATCTTGCAATTAATATTGTTAATACAGGTTTGATTTATACCTGATCAGCATAGCTGTCAAGTGGGATAATTTCCTGCTAGGCGGCGTATTTTTTCAATTGTTTATCTTGACATATTCCACAAGCGGAATTATAATATATTCAATAAGTATAATATAAGGAGGAGCTGATTTGCTAAAACACGGAATACTCGGCTTACTGAACTACGGCAGTATGACGGGCTATGAAATCAATAAGGCGTTCAAGGATTCGTTGAGTTACTTCTGGAACGCCCAGACTAGTCAAATATATCGTGAATTGCAAACGATAAAGAAAAACGGATGGGCAACGGATAAAATTGTTGAACAAATCGGTAAGCCTGATAAAAAAGTTTTTACAATTACCGAAAGCGGCAGAACAGAGCTAAACCGATGGCTGGTGGAGGACAATACTGAATTCATTACCCGAATTCCTATCCTTATGAAAACGTTTTTCAGGGGTGAACGGAGTATTGACGAAAATATTGAATATTTTACGCAGCTTGCCAATATGGGAACGGATTTTCTGAGACAGTTTCAAAATGAGCCGCCTAAGGTTGCGGATTATTCCAAAAACCTGAAAAATCCAATGAACGCAATCTATTGGAAAATGACCGTCGAATTCGGTGCGATGTACATTCAGATGTACTTTGACTGGGTAAATAAATGCAAAAAAGAATTGGAGGAAATCAGGGATGAGCAGAAAAAAATACATAATACCGCTGATAATGCTGATAATTTTTGAAACGGTTGCAGTAACGTTATGGCTTACATTGGGAAATATATTCTATTTATTCAATTTCAGTTACATAGGACTGTCTGTTTCATTGGGAATCTTTTTGTATATCAAAAGATATAAGTATGCCAGAAGAATTACACAGCTCTTGGTAGGACTGTATATGCTTGTCTATTTGGGCATAATCAGTAATGAGAATATGCAAATAGAAGGCTTTTGGTACTACCTTTTTACGGGAGTATTTGAAGCTGCTACGATTCATTATGCTGTCGCCAAAATCTTCGGTCCTCTCATTTTCGGCAGAGGATGGTGCGGATACGCCTGTTGGACGGCTATGGTTCTGGATTTTCTGCCGTATAAAACGCCGCAGCAGCCGAGAAAAAAGCTCGGATGGATTCGTTATATCACTTTTGCCGCATCATTTGCTTTTGTAGCCTCGCTGTTCCTAGCGAATGTCGGGAATATGGAAAGAATAATGTTTTGGGCTTTTATTATCGGAAATATTCTGTATTATGCGGTCGGAATCATCCTGGCGTTTGCTTTTAAGGATAACCGCGCGTTTTGTAAGTATATCTGCCCTATAACGGTTTTTTTAAAGCCCATGAGCTACTTTTCGCTCTTCAGAATCAAGTGTGATAAAAGCAAATGCGTATCCTGCGGAAAGTGCAAAAAGGTATGTCCGATGGAAGTGGATATGACAGATAACTCCAGAAAACGCAAAAACGGAACCGAGTGTATTCTTTGTTTTGAATGTACTAAAGCCTGCCCGAAAAAAGCACTGTGAACACAACATAAACAGTGCCTTTTGAAGTTTAAAAGCGTTACACTATTTCGATTGCGATGAAGATTCGAATAATGCGAAAATCCTATTGAAAACAACGCTAAAATGCTATATAATAGCCGTACAGAAAAGTTTATCCAACACAGCTAAATCCTCTCGCTGTTATCAACGCTGATAACAAAATGATAACAAGAGGGGATATAGGCAGGAGAATATGGATATATCAAATAATCAAAAGTACCACAGATAGCACAGATAATAATTCATACACAGATTTGTTTATGTGCTATCGAATGGGAATGAGTTGCAAAGCGGCTCAACTATGATCGCACAAGCGTTCATATCATAACTGACGCATCAGCGTCATCATAACTCTAAACTGTAAACTAAATTGCCGCCAAGCGGGATAACCTTCTGCTTGGCGGCTTTTTCTTGAAATTGACAAAATACAAAGAATACGCTATAATACAACAGACAGGAGGGCTGCGTTTTGAAAAGATATGTTATTGCCGTATAAGCATTGGCTATTCGGTATCGTTTGAATATTTTATAGCCATTGCTTACCCTAAAGCATTTCAATTTTTAGGAGGCAACAATGAGCTATATCAAGGCAGACGATGTGCTGCCGCAGAACATTATTAAAATCATTCAGCAATACATTGACGGGGAAAATATTTATATTCCCAAGAAGGACGGCTCCCGCGTCGATTGGGGAGCGAAAACAGGCGTTAAAAAAGAGTTGCGCCGACGAAACGCTTTGATTTATCGGGAATACCTTGACGGCGAGACAGTTTCGGTATTGGCAAGTCGGTATTACCTTTCCGATAAATCCATTCAGCGCATTATCCGTGAAATGAAAATTTGTGAGTCTGCTTAGTGCAGGCTCATTCTTTTTTATAATGGTTTTCAAGGTTGATTTACAGCGGAATGTTTGATATGATGATGTCAGTAAATCGAAAGGGTGTTTACAATGGATAAATATAAATACATCACGCTTCGTGAGCGTCCGGAATTAAAGGATACAGCCGCCAAGTGGTTTTGTGAAAAATGGAACGTACCTGTTACCGCTTATCTCGAATGTATGGAGGATTATCTAAGCGGTAATACCGAATATGGCTGGTACCTATGCCTTGACGGAGATCAAATCATCGGCGGTTTGGGCGTTATTCAAAATGACTTTCACGAGAGAAAGGATTTATTTCCGAACGTTTGCGCCGTCTATACGGAAAGCGAATACCGAAAGCAGGGGATCGCAGGAAAGCTCTTGGATTTGGCGGTGGAGGATTTGCGGTCAAAGGGAATTTCGCCGGTTTATCTCGTGACCGACCACATCGGCTTTTATGAGCGATACGGCTGGGAATTCTTTTGTATGATTCAAGGCAGTGATCCCGAGCCGTCAAGAATGTATGTACACTCTTAAATGAAAGGATAACAATCGCTTCGCAAAAGGTAATGGAAAAATGCGGCTTTATTTTTGAATTCAAGGGTATTGATAATTACCAAGGCGAGCAAAAAGAGATCTGCCGCTATTGGTATGAAAGATAGTTTTTAAACCGGTAACGCCGTCAAGTGGGATAATCTCCTGCTTGGCGGCGGTTTGATGTGTATACAATATAAAGAATTAACTATCTCATAAAAATATCTACGACAATATGTAATATATACTTGACAATATGAAAACGATATGATACAATCATTTTACAGCAAGAGATATAAGCTTTTTCTGTAATAATTAATTAAAGGAGAGTTATTATGAATTTCAGTGTTTTATTACCGGTTATTATTGCCGCTGTTGCAGCTTTGATAGTTTTTATTGCCCGAATAACAAATAAGAATAAGGCAAGTTACGATGAACGGCAGACATTGGCGAGATATTCAGCATTTAGAACATCATTTATATTTTTACTGTTTTATTGCCTTATTTGCGCGACATTGTATATCCTTGATATAAAATGGAGCAACACAGCTGTACAAATGTTTCTCGGGTGTATACTATCCTTATCGTTATTTATCGCTTTGTGTATTTTGAAAGACGCTTATTTTTCAAACACACCAAAAAGAAATGTATCTTCCGTAATAACCTTTTTTCTTTTCGGAATAATGACTTTATACTATTTTATTTCAGGATTTGCTAAAGGAAACACACTTTTTATGGACGGACAAATTTCAACGCTCGCGATATATTTAATTTTTTCAATTTGTTTATTTGTCTTGGGAATAATAGCGTTAATAAAATTAATATTAGACAAGCGCAGGGTGGAGAATTAAATGAAAAATCTTAAACTAAAAAGCGCGCGTGCCGCTCTTGACCTTTCCCAACAGCAGCTTGCCGAAAAAGTGGGCGTCAGCCGTCAAACTATTAATGCTATCGAAAAAGGGGATTATAACCCGACAATCAAGCTGTGCGTTGCAATTTGCAGAGTGCTCGGAAAAACGCTTGATGATTTATTCTGGAATGAAATATAAGCCTTTATATTATTTTACAAGGAGACCACTATGATACCAAACGACCCTATGATTTTACTCAGCTTTATCAATACCAAGCTGCGTGACGAGTATAAGAGCCTTGATTTACTCTGCGATGATTTGCAGCTTGACAAGGCTGAGCTCGAAAGCAAGCTGTCAGGAATTGATTACACTTACAATCCCGAATTAAATCGCTTCGTTTAATCATACCAGCTTTTCGATATCTTCTTATTAAGCTCAATATAACCCCACGACAAAAAATACGCTCCTGCGTAAATTATCACTCCTGCAAGCAAAATATACCACAGCGGTCGTGTATTTACCTCTAAAAACGAGTACGGGATTTCACTTTGCGGAATAACTCCCCATAGTATCAGGCTAACTATAATCACCGAGTAAATTGTAATCAATGCCGAGCCGTTAAAGCGCATAATCGGCTTGATTTTTTCGCTTGGCGGCTCTGCAATCAAGAACGATACTATCGTTAATATCGGAATTATTACATGCATATTAAAGGAATCGTACTTTAATATATTCGGCTTGTCGGGGATAAAGGGGAAGAGCGACATTAAAATTACAATAGCGATTATACTTTCGGTAACAACGGATGTCAAGCGCAAAAAGTAGAACTTCTCGAGCTTGATATCCTCGCCCTTAATTATCTCGGCAAGGCTGATAACAGCCGTAATCAGCGAGATAATTGATGTAAAAACCGTGCCGTTAATCGTCATAAACCTGAAATCCGACAAAAAATCCCAGTTCATATCCCTTACAACGGAAATAAAAAACGAGCAAAAGCCCAAAACCGAGATTGTTAAACTGATTAAAATATTAAGCTGTTTTTTATATTTGAAACGGTAAACCTTGTACTCTATGTTTTCGGCTGACGATACTGCGTTCATAAATCTGCTCCTAAATCGTTATCACATATTAATGATTTGCAAAATCAAATAATCTATTCATAATAAAAAGTGCCATTCCCGAATTAACAGGAATGACACTTTTGTTTTATGTATTATTGAATTATAGTTGTTCCTTAATTGCGGCTAAAAGCTCGTCATAGGTTTCAAAAGCAGGGAGGTCGGGGTTGTCCTTCTTGATTGAGTCAGGGCTCTTGAACAAAAATCCTGCCTTGCTTGCTCTGATCATACCGAGGTCGTTAAAGCTGTCACCGCTCGCGATAGTCTCAAAGCCGATTGACTGCAAAGCCTTAACCGTGGTGTACTTTGACTTTTCACAGCGCATCTTAAAGTCAGTAACCTCGCCGTTTTCCGCAACAACAAGCGAGTTGCAGAAGATTGTGGGATAACCGAGCTTTTTCATAAGCGGAGCGGCAAACTGAGTGAAGGTGTCACTGATGATGATAACCTGACAGAGCGACTTAAGCTCGTCCAAAAACTCCTTAGCGCCGGGCATTGGGTCGATAGTCGCGATAACGTCCTGGATTTCTTTAAGTCCGAGTCCGTGCTCCTTCAAAATGTTAAGTCTGTAGCGCATAAGCTTGTCGTAATCGGGCTCGTCACGGGTAGTCTTTTTAAGCTCGGGAATTCCCGAAGCCTCAGCAAATGCAATCCAAATCTCGGGAACAAGTACTCCCTCTAAATCCAAACATGTAATAACCATTTTAATCAATCCTTTCGCAAATCCAATATATCCTTATTTAGCGCTTTCGTCAATGCACTCGTCAAGCGCGTTGATAATCGCCTTTTTGTCCATTTTTCTGCCGATGAAAACAAGCTTGTTAATTCTGTCACCGTAAACAGGGTGCCAGGTTGCGGCAAGTTCGGGGTTCATAGCGAGAATTTCCTTGCGTTCTTTTTCGGGGAATGCCGCAATCCAGTCTCCGTCATCGGTAGCGGTCTTTTGTTTACCGCTCTGCTCAAACACATAGGCGGTGTTGGGGTTCTCCTTAATCCAGAACAAGCCCTTTGCTCTGATAACCTCTTTAGGCCATTTTTCAAAAACAAACTGCTCGAATTTGCTCTTTACAAACGGCTTAACGTTCTGATACACAAAGGTGCCGATGCCGTATTCCTCGGCTTCGCCTTCCTCGTGATGATGGTGATGGTGGTGATGATGACCGTGGTGGTGTTCTTCTTCATCATGGTCGTGATGATGTTCATGATGCTCGTGCTCACGAACGTCATGGTCGTGATTGTGATGCTCGTGGTGTTCGTGATGTTCTTCCTTCTCTAAATCCTCGGAATTTTCACCCTCAAGTTCCATAGCCTTCATCCAGCCTGCGCTTGTAGCGGCTTTCTCAAAGTCAAAGCGATGGGTTTCGAGAATTTCAGAAACGTCAACCTTGCCGTAGTTGGTCTCTATAATCTTAGCCTCGGGCTGCAACGCTCTGATAACCTCGAGAACATCAGCCTTTTCCTGCTCGTTTACATCGTCAATCTTGTTGAGGATGATGGTTGTGCAGAATTCAATCTGCTGGATAAGCAGGTTTTCAATATCTTCCTCGTCAAGGTTTTCGTTAAGAAGGCTTGAACCCGAGCCGAACTCATCAGCCATTCTCTTTGCGTCAACAACGGTTGTAACATTGTCAAGGTACGCAACGGCAGGCAAGCCCTGAGATTGTCCGCTTCCGTCGAGCATACAAATTGAACCCGCGATAGGGCCGGGCTCGCAAATTCCCGAAGCCTCAATCAAAATATAGTCAAATCTGCCTGACCCGGCAAGCTCGATAATCTGCTTCATCAAATCAACCTTAAGAGTACAGCAGATACAGCCGTTTGAGAGGGGAACGAGATTTTCGTCCTTCTGAGTAACCGCGCCGCCCTTGGCAATAAGCGAAGCGTCAATGTTGACCTCGCCAATGTCGTTAACGATAACGGCAACCTTGTAGCCTTCCTGATTTGCCAGCACGTGATTAAGCACTGTGGTTTTTCCTGCTCCGAGGTATCCTGTCAAAACAGATACCGGGATAAGCTTGTTTTTCTTTTGCATAATTACTCCTTCTTTTTATTTAACTTGTTTGTAAAAAATTGCGAATATATAATTGCCGAATCCTTAAACGGCCTGAAATGCGTTGAGCGGTTTTTGTCGATATAAACCGTTTCAATCGGTATTTCTCTGACATTTATAGCTTTTGTAAAGTCGAGCAGCATATTAATCTCGTACTCATAACGGCTGCCCTTGGCGTTGATTGCGATGTCAATCGAGCTGTCGGAAAAAGCCCTCAAACCCGTTTGGGTATCGTTAAGCCTTGCGCCTGTCGTGACTTTATAAAGAAAATTTGTAATCGAGTTACCGATTCTGCTCTTAATCGGGTCGTCTTTTTCAAGATTACGGCAGCCGATTACAACATCCCCCGGGTACTTTGCCGCATAGTTAAAAACGTTTATGACATCTTTAATTCTATGCTGACCGTCAGCGTCAACGGTTACAACAGTGTAGGGGAAAGCATAACTTGCCTTTATAAACCTTAGCCCCTTTTTAAGCGCGTTGCCTTTGCCTTTGTTTTTCTTGCAGCGGATAACCTTGGCGAATTCTTCTGCCTTATTAAAAACTTTATCGTATTCCGACTGACTTCCGTCGTCGATTACTATAACCGTAAAGTCACGGTTATGAAGTTCCTTTGTAATTTCAATCAGCGCTTCATCGGGCATATAAGCCGGAATTAGCGCAAGCTTTTTTCTGTTATCCATGGCAAGGCTCCTTTTAACGTTAACTTATATTTTATCAGTTATAAGTCCTTATGTCAAATGTTAAATTAGCTACTGCTAATTGCAACTGCGTATTGAGTGCGCACGAGCGATGGCTAAAAAAAGCGCACGCTTTTTTATATTAATTTACTTATAACAGCGTTAGATACCAAAAAACCTTTTGGCGTAAAGAATATGCGGTTTCCGTTTCTTTTCATTAAGCCTGCTTTAATATATTTATCAGCGGTTTTTATTAGGCTTTCGGGAATTTCCCTGCCGAATCGCTTTTTATATTCGTCAAAGTCAAGCCCCTGCGCAAGCCTTAATGACAGCATTATAAATTCTTCCTCGTCACCGCCTGTTCCGTCAACAGTAATTACATTATCGTTAAAGCTCTGCATATCGCGCTCATAAAAAAAGCGCTTTCCCTCAAAAAACGAATGTGCCGAAGGGCCTATGCCGATATACTCGTCAAGCTTCCAGTAGCCTGTGTTGTGCTTACTTTCAAAGCCGCTCTTGGCAAAGTTTGAGATTTCATACTGCTTATATCCGAGCCTATTTAGGTAATCTACTGCATATAAGTACATCTCAGCCTGCTTGTCATCGTCCGCAAAATCATATTTATTACGGTTAATATAAAACGGCGTGCCTTCCTCAATTTTAAGAATATAAGAGGATATATGCGTTACGCCGAGCTCCGCGCAGAAATCAATCAAGCTTTTAAGGCTTTGCTCGGTCTGGCAGGGAATACCGAGCATTAAATCGAGCGAAATATTGCTTATCCCTTCATTTTTTGCGTTATAAATTGTCTGCCTGACATCATCCGTGCTGTGAATTCTGCCGAGGAGCTTTAGCTCTTTTTCGTCACTGCTCTGCATACCGACGGATATTCTGTTAAAACCGCATTTGTAAAGCTTTTCAAAATCAAGGCTTTTGCCCGATTCGGGATTTACTTCAACGGTAATCTCGGCGTTATTATCAACGGAAAACTTTTGCTTAATAAACTCCAAAACTTCGCAAAGCCGATTATCACCGAGTACACTCGGCGTACCGCCGCCGAAATATACGCTTGATAAGGTCTTATCTGTCCTTTTGCTCCAGTATTCAATTTTATCCTTTAATTGCATTACATATTCATCATAAGCCTTTTCGTCAGCCTTGCCGCTGAAAAAGTCGCAGTAAGCGCATTTGCTCTTGCAAAACGGTATGTGAATGTAAAGTCGTAATTTTTCGCTCATAACTTACCCTAAAAATGACATAAATATTTGAGGCAGAAACTAAAAAGCTTCTGCCTCAAAGTTGGAAGGTATATGAAAAGATAGGAATAATCTGTCTTTTACAATAGTATATTACAATATTTTAATCTTTTTGTCAAGGTTTTGTATCAATTTATTTCAATATTTTTAATTTTTATTATTTTATCGGGTTTTTATTGACATATGGCATAGATTAATTGTAAAATAATAAAGTTGTAAATCAATTAAAAAGGGCTGATTTATTTAGTATGAGCACATATAAGGAAGAAATAGAAAAGCGCAGAACCTTTGCGATTATCTCGCACCCTGACGCAGGTAAAACAACACTTACCGAAAAACTCCTTCTGTACGGAGGAGCAATCAACCTTGCAGGTTCGGTAAAGGGTAAAAGAACCGCCAAACACGCGGTGTCCGACTGGATGGAGATTGAAAAGCAGAGAGGTATCTCTGTAACCTCATCCGTTTTGCAGTTCAAGTACAACGGCTACTGCATTAATATCCTCGATACCCCGGGACATGAGGATTTCTCCGAGGACACCTACCGCACTCTTATGGCGGCGGATTCAGCCGTAATGGTAATCGACGGCTCAAAGGGTGTTGAGAAGCAGACAATCAAGCTGTTTAAGGTCTGCGTAATGCGCAATATCCCGATTATTACCTTTATCAATAAAATGGATCGCGACGCTAAAAATTCATTCGACTTGCTCGAGGATATCGAAAACGTCCTCGGCATCAACACCTATCCCGTCAACTGGCCTATCGGCTCGGGCAAGGAGTTCAAGGGTGTATTTGACCGCAACTCGCGCAAAATTCTCGCCTTTACAGCCAACAACGGTCAAAAAGAGGTCGAGAAAAAGGAGCTTGCGCTTGACGATCCCGAGATTGATGATATCCTCGGTCAGTATCTAAAGCAGGACTTGCTCGATGAGATTGAGCTTCTCGACGGCGCAGGTGATGAATTTGACCTGGAAGCCGTAAGACAGGGTAAATTAACTCCCGTATTCTTTGGCTCGGCACTTACAAACTTCGGCGTAGAGCCGTTCTTGGAGCAGTTTCTACAGCTCACAACCTCGCCGCTGTCAAGGGAGACAATCAGCGAGGAAGTTGACCCGATGTCGGACGATTTCTCGGCATTCGTTTTCAAAATTCAGGCGAATATGAACAAGGCTCACCGCGACAGAATTGCCTTTATGAGAATTTGCAGCGGTAAATTTGAGAAGAATATGGAAGTTTTCCACGTTCAGGGCAACAAAAAGCTCCGCCTTTCACAGCCTCAGCAGATTATGGCGCAGGAGAGGGAGATTGTCGACGAAGCCTACGCAGGCGATATCATCGGCGTGTTCGATCCCGGCATTTTCTCAATCGGCGACACGCTATGCTCAGCCTCGCACAAGGTTCAATTTAAGGGAATTCCGACCTTTGCTCCCGAGCACTTCTGCCGCGTCCGCCAAAAGGACACTATGAAGCGCAAGCAGTTTATTAAGGGCACAAACCAGATTGCTCAGGAAGGCGCTATTCAGATTTTCCAAGAGCTAGACGCCGGCATGGAAGAGGTTATCGTCGGCGTAGTCGGTGTTTTGCAGTTTGACGTGCTCAAATACCGCCTTGAAAATGAGTATAACGTTGATATTATAATGGAAAAACTGCCATATGAATATATCCGCTGGATTGTCAACGAGGATATTGACCCCAAAAACCTTGACCTCGCTTCCGATACAAAGCGTATTCAGGACTTAAAGGGCAACCACCTTTTGCTTTTCACAAGCTACTGGAGCATTGACTGGGCGCTTGACCACAACAAAGGGCTTGAACTCAGGGAATTCGGTACAAACTAATGCTTTTTGATAAGTTGAAGGACTACGGAAAAAGCGGAGTTTATCCCTTCCATATGCCCGGTCACAAAAGGCAGAGCATTAACGGCGATTTGCCGTACGAAATTGACCTGACCGAGATTGACGGCTTTGATAATCTCCACAATCCGCACGGCTGTATTAAGGCTGTACAGGATAAGGCGCAATTATTGTACAACGCAAAACGCGCTTATATGCTTGTAAACGGCGCAACCTGCGGAATAATGTCCGCAATCGGCGCGCTCACAAGCAAGGGAGACAGGGTTCTTATTGCCAGAAACTGCCATATTTCCGTTTACAGAGCCGTTAAATTATTCGGTCTGAAGCCCGAGTATATTTTGCCTGAATATGCAGAGGAAAACGGAGTAAAGCTTCCTGTTTTCGGCTCGGTATTTCCTGAATTAATCGAAGATAAACTAACCCAAAATCCCGATATTTCTCTTGTTGTGCTGACTTCTCCGACATATGAGGGGGTAGTGTCGGATATTAAAAGCATTTCCGAAATCTGCAAAAAGCACGGCGCAAGGCTGTTTGTTGACGAGGCTCACGGCGCGCATTTCCCGTTTAACAAAGCTTTTCCCGAAAGCGCGGTTAAATGCGGAGCTGATATTTCGGTTGTAAGCCTTCACAAAACGCTTCCTTCATTAACTCAAACCGCCTTGCTCTTAACAAACGATACCGATTACGACAGCGCTCTGAGAGAACAGCTTGCTATATTCCAAACAAGCAGTCCGTCATATGTGCTGATGTCGTCAGTTGAAAGTTGTCTTGATTATATCTCGGAAAATTCAAGCGAGTTTGAAAGCTACATCAAGAGATTGTCTGAGTTTGAAAAAAGCGCAAAAGCCCTCAATAACTTAAAACTTATATTCAGAGAAGATAACAACGTTTACGCCTGCGACAGGGGAAAGCTTGTTGTTTCAACAATCAGGACAAGCATAAGCGGTACACAGCTTGCCGAAACGCTCAGAAACGATTATAAAATTGAAACTGAGATGTCGGCAGAGGATTACATCATAGCTATGACGTCCGTATGCGACACTGATGAAGGCTTCGAAAGGCTTATAAGCGCTTTAAAAGATATTGATAAAAGTATAGAAAAAGCCGAAAACTGCAAAAATCTCAATATATTATCCTTACCGCAAAAGGCGTGTGAACCTTTTGAATGTACAGACAAAATCGGCAAAGTTCTTGATATAACAGATTGCAACGGCAAAATATCGCTTGAAGATGTCTTTGCCTATCCGCCCGGAATTCCGCTTATAGTGTCGGGTGAAATTGTCACAGACGATATTATAAATCAAGTAAAAACTCTTGCAGATAATAACATATCCGCTCAGTCAACGCTCGGCAACGCACCGCATAAACTGAAAGTTGATGTTACCTAATCTGTTATCTTGACAAAAACAAGCGCATATGATAGAATTTAAGTATAAATTTTGAAGGAGATTGATTTCCATGAAAAGAATCAAAACTATCGAGACACGCGACCTTAAAAAGAGCGTAAAGACAGGCGGCTGCGGCGAGTGCCAGACCTCTTGCCAGTCAGCTTGCAAGACTTCATGCGGCGTTGCTAACCAGCAGTGCGAAAAGTGTCTTGAGAAATAATTTTTCTTAAAACTAAAAGGATTTTACGCCGTTATTCAATTATGGGTAACGGCTTTCCTTTTACGTATAGGGGTAAATTCATATGATACATCAGTACAAACTTAACGGCTACAACATCGTGCTCGACGTCAACAGCGGAAGCGTTCACCTTGTTGACGAGCTCGCCTATGATATTATAGAAATGTATGAAAATTCGGATAAAGCCGAGATTATCTCCGCAATGCTCGACAAGTACGGGGACAATCCCGAGATTACCGAGCAGGAAATTTGTGATTGCATTGAAGATGTAGATGAGCTTAAGCAAAACGGCAGGCTCTTTACCGAGGATAAGTATGAAAACCTCGCGTTTGACTTCAAAAAGCGCAACACGGTTATTAAGGCGCTTTGTCTGCATATCGCGCACACCTGCAACCTCAACTGCGAATACTGCTTTGCAAGTCAGGGCAAATACCACGGCGAACGCGCTTTGATGAGCCTTGAAGTGGGCAAGAGGGCTATCGACTTTCTCATTGAAAACTCGGGCAGCAGAGTTAACCTCGAGGTCGATTTCTTCGGCGGAGAACCGCTGATGAACTTTGACGTTGTAAAGGGAATTGTCGCCTACGCGAGAAGCATTGAAAAAGAGCATAACAAAAATTTCCGTTTCACCCTCACGACAAACGGTATGCTTGTTGACGACGACGTTATTGAGTTTGCGAACAAAGAGTGCCACAACGTTGTACTCAGCCTTGACGGACGAAAGGAAATTCACGACAATCTCCGCAAGACAATCAACGGTAAGGGCAGCTATGACGTTATCGTTCCTAAATTTCAGGAGTTCGTTAAAAAACGCGGCAACCGCGGCTACTACGTCCGCGGAACGTTTACTCACAACAACACCGACTTTACAAACGACATTTTCCATATGGCGGATTTGGGCTTTACCGAGCTTTCGATGGAGCCTGTTGTCTGCGCTCCCGACGACCCATACGCGCTTACATATGACGATTTGCCTGTGCTCTTTGAACAGTACGAGATACTCGCAAAAGAGATGTTAAAGCGCGAAAAAGAGGGCAGACCGATAACGTTCTATCACTATATGATTGACCTGACGGGCGGCCCTTGCATTTACAAGAGGATTTCGGGCTGCGGTTCGGGTACGGAGTATATGGCGGTAACGCCTTGGGGAGATTTGTACCCATGCCACCAGTTTGTAGGCGACGATAAATACAAGCTTGGCGATATTTACAACGGCGTGGATAATTTTGAAATCCAAAACGAATTCAAACTCTGCAACGCCTATGCAAGAGAAGAATGTAAAACCTGCTGGGCAAGGCTGTATTGCAGCGGCGGCTGTGCTGCTAACGCATACCACGCCACCGGCTCAATCAGCGGAGTTTACAAATACGGCTGCGAGCTTTTCAAAAAGCGTATGGAATGTGCAATTATGATGAAAGCTGCTCAGGCGGAAGAAGAATAAAGACAACGGACGGCGTAAAAACCGTCCGTTTTTTACTGTACGAGAGACTGCCTAAATAAAAATTCTCATTATATTAGCCGTAACCGCGCAGAGGATAACGCCTGTAACGGTCGGTATCAGCATTGACAGCAACGTGTATTTTGGGCTTTTTGTCTCCTTTTTAATCGTCAGGCAGGTTGTCGAGCACGGAAAGTGCATAACCGTCATAATTATCATACACACAGCCGTGATAATTCCCCAACCGTTTTGACTGAGTATAGAATACAGCTCGTTGTAGCCAGTAAATTCGCTCAAAACACCGCTTGCCGAGTACGACATAATAATTATCGGAATTACCGTTTCGTTAGCGGGAAAGCCCAAAATAAACGCCATTAAAATCACTCCGTCAAGCCCGATGAACCTTCCAAACGGGTCGAGGAAGCTTATGCAATGCTGCAAAATTGAGCTGTTTCCGATATTTATATTTGCGAACAGCCAAATCACCGCTCCTGCAGGCGCGGCTACCGCCACGGCTCTGCCCAATACAAAAATCGTCCTGTCGAGGATTGAGCGCACAAGCGTTCTGCATAGCTGCGGCTTGCGATAGGGCGGAAGCTCCAAAATAAATCCTGACGAGCTTTTCTCTTTAAGCGCCTTAGAAAGAAGTTTTGACACAATCAAAGTCACCGCACAGCAGAGAATAATAATCAAAACGAGTATCAACGCCGTTTCCGCCGAGCTCCAAAGTTCGGGCAGTGAGCTTGTAAAGAAAATCGTAATTACGGCAATCAGTATCGGAAACCGTCCGTTACACGGCATAAAGTTATTTGTTAGAATTGCGATCAATCTTTCCTTAGGGCTTTCGATTATCCTGCAGCCCGTCACTCCGCAGGCGTTACAGCCGATACCCATAGCCATTGTGAGGCTCTGCTTGCCGTGAGCGCCGTTTTTACAAAAGAATTTATCGAGGTTAAACGCAATCCTCGGCAGATACCCCGAGTCCTCAATAAGCGAGAATAACGGAAAAAATATAGCCATAGGCGGCAGCATAACCGACACTACCCACGACAAGGTTGTGTATATACCGTCAATTATTATTCCCTTAAGGAATATTGGCGCGTTTATAAAGTCGAAGAATTTATATAAAAGCTGCTTTATATAATCAAACAAGCTGCCTAAAAGCTCGCTCGGGTAATTTGCGCCTATTGCAGTTATCCAGAACAGCAAGGCAAATAAACCAAGCATAATCGGAATTCCGGTTGACTTTGAGGTAAGTATTTTATCGAGCTTTTCTGTCCGTCTGTCAACAGCCCTTTTGCTGTTTTTTACAACGCACTTCTCGCAAATTTGCTTGCTCAGCATATGAAGCAGCCTGTCGTCATTCGGAAAACTGATACAATTATCGCACTGTTTTTCTGCTGAACAAATATCATAAATTTTATTTTTCAGCTCTTTAAGGCTCTGCTTTTTTACCGCGCTCGTCTTTATAACAGGAACGCCAAGCTGATTTGACAGCTTTTCGGAATTTATATAAACACCGTTTTTATCGGCTTCATCACTGAGGTTAAGGCAGATAACGGCATTATTATGAAGTGAAAGAACTTCAAGCGCAAAGCGCAAATTCCGCTCTATGCGGTTGGAGTCGAGCGTAATAACCACACAGTCGGCGTTTCCGCTCATTAAAAACTCCTTGGCGAGTTTTTCTTCCTCGGAATAGGCGTTTAGTGAATACGTGCCGGGCAGGTCGGTAATCTCAAAGCGCTTATCCTTAATCTTAGCGTAGCCGCTTCCACATTCAACGGTCTTTCCCGTCCAGTTTCCTGTGTGACGGTTAAGCCCTGTCAGCGCGTTAAAAATAGTGCTTTTGCCTACGTTCGGATTTCCTGCAAGCGCTACGGTGTAATCAGCTTTCAGAGGTTTTTTCTGCATAATTCAGTCCCCGAAAATTACAGTTATTTTTTTGCAATCAGAATCCCTCAAGGCAATAGTCGCCTCGTTAATTCTGTAGGCTCTCGGCTCTCCGAGCGGACTTTTAAGTACAGGGCAAATATCATTTCCCTCGTAAAGCCCTAAATCACTCAGCCTGTTTTTTAGCTTATTATTGCAGTCAACTCGCACAACCTTTGCCGTCCTGCCGAGCGGCAGCAGGTTTAACTGTGTACTTCTCATACTATCACCGTTACATATTATGACTGCGTAAAACATTTGTGATTTTAATTGACTGTCAGCCGTTGACGTGGTATAATCAAAACAGAATCAAATATTTACAGCTTATGCGTTTTTTCGTGGTTTTCCGCGAAATGTAATAGAGAATGCGGTGAGAATCCGCAGCAACTTTCATTACTGTATTTGGCACAGCCATAAGTCAGATCGCTGCCGCATAGGCTTGGACTTGCATTCTTGGATAAGAAGAAGCGCAGCCGCCATAATCTCCTATGTTTCGCAGGGGATTATACTGTTGTGCTTTTCTATGTTGTATTAGAAAAGCATTTTTGCTTTTAAATAGGAGGTAAATATATGAATACATTAAAAAAATCCGTCTCGGTACTGCTCGCATTATTATGCGTTTTTTCTGTAATAAGTTTCGCAGTTACAGCACACGCCGCAGACAAACAAAAGGTTAGGGTTATAGTAAAAAACACCACCTTCTCAAAAGCCGACGGCGCGGCTTGGGACGGCGTTATGCTTGACGATTATGTAACGCTTACACAAGGCTCGTCAATGCAGTCGGTCGTAGAGGACGCGCTCAATAATAACGACTGCGCCTATACTATGAACGACTGGGGATATCTCAGCACAATCAACGGGCTCAGCGAATATGCCGCAAACGGCTCAGGCGGATGGATGATGACGCTTAACGACTGGTTCACAAGCGAAGCCTCAACCGCCTATACCGTGGAAAATAACGGCATTAAAAACGGCGACGAGATTGTTGTGATGTACTCTCTTTACTGGGGAGCTGACCTTGGCAGTGCTTGGGGCAATACCGACACTCATTTAAGCAAGCTAAGCGTTTCAAACGGCACTCTTGACAGCGAATTTGTGCCTTCAAAAACCTCGTATATGCTTACAATCGACAATGACGAGGGCGTAAAAATCACACCCGAAGCCATCAATAAAAACTATCAGGTTCGTGTATATAAAAACGAATATCAGCCCGAAATAAACGGTGCAGAGCTTAATAAAAATGCTGAAATTGACGTTAAAAACGGCGATACTCTATATATCGGAATAGGCAGTGAGCACTGGCCGACAATGGAGACGACCTCAAACAAGACGGTTTATGAGATTAAAATTCATAAAACCGCATTGAATAAGGTTGAAAGCAAGCTAGAAAACACAGCGGAAAACTTACTTTCAAAATCCACTTCGGTAGGCTCAATCGGCGGAGAATGGGCGGTTATCGGGCTTGCAAGGGCAGGTCATATCACTCCCGAATATGCCGATAATTACTACAACAACGTTATTACATATGTGAAAGAAAACGGCTCGGCACAGCTTCACCGCACAAAGTCAACCGAAAACTCACGTGTTATTTTGGCGCTTAATTCAATCGGCAAGGATGTAACGGATGTTAGCGGTTATAATCTTTTAGAGCCCCTCGGAGACTTTGATTATGTCAAAAAGCAGGGCTTAAACGGCGCTATGTGGGCGTTAATCGCGCTTGACTCGAATGGTTATGAGATTCCCGAAGTTGATTGTGAAAACCCGGCTACACGCCAAAAGCTGATTGATTATCTTATTGAAAAGCAAACGACAAAGGGCGGTTGGGGCTTTAACACAACAACTCCGTATATCGACTACACAGGTATGGCCGTTACCGCTTTGGCGCCTTACTACAATACAAATGATGATGTAAAAACTGCGGTAAATACCGCGCTTGATTTGATGTCCGAAAGCCTTGAAAGCGTTAATTCTCCCGAGTCCTTCTCGCAGATTTTAACTGCACTTTGTGCCCTCGGTATAAACCCCGAAACCGACGCTCGCTTTGTAAAGGACGGCAAAACTATTATCGACCGCATTTTTGACTATGAGTGCGAAAACGGCTTTAAGCACTTTATCGACGGCGAATACAATCAGATGGCTACCGAGCAGTGCTTTTACTCGCTTGCGGATTTTGTACGCTTGACCGAGAACAAAACCTCGCTTTACAGTATGGCAGATGCGTTTTATGATGTGAACGGAGATTATAAAATCGACATAAACGACGCTCTGCTTATTCAAAAATATGTGGCGCTTATGGCGGATTTCACCGAAGCTCAGGTGAAAAATTCCGATATCAACCTTGACGGCTTTGTTACTATCGGTGACGTTACAAGCCTGCAAAGATACCTTGTCGGACTGGGAATATGATTAACTTTATTAAGAAATATAAAATTGCTTTAATCGCTTGTGCAATCGCAGTCATTGTCTTAGCTGTTGCGTTTGTTTTCGGCGGAAACAGCGCAAATAAAAGCTCCGAAACACCCGACAGCACACAGAGCGTTACTGCTTCGACAGAAACCGTTACAACTTCCGAAACAACGGTAAACGCTACTGTAGGCACTACGGTACAGCCTGCAACGGATAGCACTGCTTCAACCACTCAGCCTGCTACCGAAAAGCAAAATCAAAATACAGTTAAGCAGAATAATAAAACCGAGGTTAAGGAAGAACAAAAAACTGTTGAAACACAGCCTGCTACCGATAAATACAAAACCGAGCCCATTCCACAGGGTAAGCCAAAGCCTGTTGAACCCCAGGAGCAGACGGTATCTGACGACAAGATATACTGCACCTTTTCAATCTCCTGCGCAAAAATCCTTGAAAGTCCCGAGGTGATTGACGACAGCATTGCGGACGTTGTACCAAAGGATGGCTGGATTTTCAAGCCTCAAAAAATCGAGATTAACGAGGGAGAGTCGGTGTTTGATATTCTGCTTAGAGTGTGCAAGGATAATAACATTCACACCGAATATTCCTGGACGCCTGTTTACAATTCCGCATATATTGAGGGTATCGGCAACATCTACGAATTCGACTGCGGAGAGCTTTCTGGCTGGATGTACAAGGTCAACGACTGGTACCCGAACTACGGAAGCTCGCGATATGTGGTTAAGAACAACGACGTTATTGAATGGAACTACACCCTGAACTCGGGCAGAGATTTGGGCAAGGATTACGACTGATATGAACGACGCTTTTAATAAAATTCACCCCTTTACAGGGCTGTTGTATTTTGCCGTGGTAATCGGGTTTTCAATGTTTTTTATGAACCCCGTATGTATCACGCTATCGCTCTGTTGTTCTCTTTTGAGTGCCGTAATAATCACCGGCAGGCGCGCTTTGGGGCTTACGGTGAAGTTTATAATTCCGATGATTTTGCTCGTGATGATAATCAACCCTGTCTTTAACCACAGGGGAGCGACGATAATTACATACCTGCCGTGGCAAAATCCGCTCACGCTTGAAGCTATACTTTACGGAATTGCTTCGGCGGTGATGTTCAGCTCGGTAATTTTGTGGTTTTCGGTATTCAACACCGTTATGACCTCGGACAAAATAATTTGTCTTTTCGGCAGGATAATTCCGTCCTTAAGCCTTGTGATCTCAATGACCTTACGCTTTGTGCCGAGGTTCGTTTCTAAATTCAAAGAGCTTAAATCGGCGCGCATTACTCCGCAAAAGCAGGGCTTTATTATAAAGATGAAAATTCTTTTGAGCGAATTGTCCGTTATGCTCTCGTGGTCGCTTGAAAGCTCGATAGAATCGGCAGATTCAATGAAAAGCCGGGGTTACGGCATTAAGGGCAGGACGGCTTATAATATATTTAAGTTCAGAAAAACAGACGTCATTATAATCACGGCACTGATTATCTCCGCACTTACAATGATTTTGCTTATCGCTTCCGGAACCGGCAAATACAGCTTTTATCCTGTTTTCAAAATCGAATTCAGCGGTGCTTTTAGCGTGCTGTTTTATGTAATTTACCTCGGAATTATGCTGATTCCGTCAATTACAATCGCTTGGGAGGGCTTAAAATGGAAGCAATTACAATCCAAAATTTAAGCTTTGCCTATCCAAATGCGGAAGAAAAAGCGTTAAAAAATATAAATATAACGATAAACAACGGCGAGTTTATCACGTTATTCGGTTCATCGGGAAGCGGAAAGACATCTTTATTAAAACTGTTAAAGCCGGTTTTGTCACCTCACGGCGACAGGGAGGGAAGTGTTGAGCTTTTCGGAAAGGATATTTATACGCTTTCGCTTGAGGAACAGAGCTCTAAAATCGGCTTTGTCGCGCAAAACCCCGACAGTCAGATTGTCACCGACAAGGTGTGGCACGAGCTTGCCTTCGGACTTGAAAGCCTCGGGCTTGACAACGGCACAATCAGAAGGCGTGTTGCCGAGACGGCATCGTACTTCGGAATAGAAAAATTTTTTGAAGCGGAGACGTCTAAGCTCTCGGGCGGTCAAAAGCAGATACTCTGCCTTGCTTCCGTAATGGTTATGCAGCCGCAAATCCTTATCCTCGACGAGCCGGCAAGTATGCTCGACCCGGTTGCGGCTTCGGAGTTTTTATCGCTTGTAAAGCGCATTAACAACGAGCTGGGTATAACCGTGATTATAACCGAGCACAGACTTGAAGAGGTTTTGCCGTACAGCGACAGAGTTTTCGCGCTTGAAAACGGCGATGTTTTATCATTTGATACTCCCGAAAACACCGGCTATAATTTAAAGAACAATAAAGATATTTATCAAAATCTCCCTGCTTCAATGCGGATTTGGCGTGAAGTGTCAAGTGAGGGGAAATGCCCCGTCAACATCAGTCAGGGGCGTGATTTTCTTGCGAATTACAGCAAAACTCATAAGCTTAACAAGCTTTATCCGGAAGATAAAAATTTAAGTGATGATAGTGCAATCGAGCTTAAAAACCTAAGGTTTAGGTACTCAAAGGACGGCTCGGACGTAATTAAAGACCTTTCGTTAAGTGTTAAGAAAGGCAGTTTTTACGCCATAGTCGGCGGAAACGGTGCAGGCAAAAGCACCTTGCTCACTCTCATAAACGGAGTTAACAGACCGTACAGCGGTAAAGTTACCGTAAACGCTCGAAATACGGCTTATTTACCGCAAAACCCTGCTCTTATACTTACGGGCAAAACCGTGCTTAAATCGCTCTATGACACGTTTGTCGGCTCGGAAATTGATAAGGACGAACAGAACAAGCTTGTCGGCAAGGCTGTATCTGCCCTCGGGCTTGAAAGCTTAATTAACCGCCATCCGTTTGATTTGTCGGGCGGAGAGGTTCAGCGTGCGGCGATTGCGAAGCTTCTCTTATTAAATCCGCAAATCCTCCTGCTTGACGAGCCTACAAAGGGGCTTGACGCGCGTAATAAAATAAAGTTTGCAAAGATAATTAAATCCCTTAAAAGCTCAGGCGTGACGGTCGTAATGGTAACTCACGACATTGAGTTTTGCGCAAAGTATGCCGACACCTGCTCAATGCTGTTTAACGGCGAAATCACATCAACAGGCACTCCGCGCGAGTTCTTCTCAGAAAACAGCTTTTATGTCACTTCGTCCTCGAAAATCTCAAGGGGTATTATCGACAATGCGGTAACTGCCGAGGAAGTAATTTACTGCTGTACAGGCAAAAGGGAAGAGGACAAGCCCGATGACAGCAACAGCTTTTTTATCGGCAATCAAGATGTCGAAATAAAAGAAAAAAACAAGCCCAAAATGCCGCTTTATAAAAAGATAACTGCGGTAATCGGAGCGTTGCTCTTGATTTTCGGAATATTATTTAATGTCGACGCGCTCGGTTTTATCAGACCTAAAGACTTTAATTTTATCGTTAATTTTCTGTTTATAGCCGTGCCTTCGGCAATTTTGATGTTCTCGTTCAGCCCACTTACAAAGGCGAAAGATAGAGCAGGGGAGACAAAGGACAGCAAGCTTCCAAAGCGCACAATAGCGGCGGCGGTGATGATACTGCTGTTAATTCCGCTCACAATTTTCATCGGCACGACCTATCTTGACGACCAAAAGTACCTTTTTATCTCGTTACTCGTTTTGTTCGAATGTATGGTGCCGTTCTTTTTGGTGTTTGAGGGGCGAAAGCCTCAGGCGAGAGAGCTTGTAATAATTGCCGTGCTCTGCGCGATTGCGATAGCCGGAAGAACGCTTTTTATCGCGCTTCCGCAGGTCAAGCCCGTGCTTGCTATAGTCATAATCTCAGGAGTTGCCTTCGGCGGAGAAACAGGCTTTATGGTCGGTGCGGTGACAATGCTTGTGTCAAATTTTTACTTCGGTCAGGGCGCGTGGACGCCTTGGCAGATGTTTGCGGCGGGAATAATCGGCTTTTTGGCAGGCGTGCTGTTCAAAAAGGGCCTTTTGTACCAAAGCAGAGGCGTTTTATGCGTGTTCGGGTTTATAGTAACGGTCGTAATTTACGGCGGTATAATGAATTTTTCTACGCTTATTTTAACGCGTTCACCGGTTAATTTTCAGACGGTCACGGCGTATATGCTCCAAGGCTTGCCGCTCGATATTATACACGGCTTTTCCACCCTTGCGGTGCTGTTTTTCCTTGCAGAGCCAATGCTCGAAAAGCTCGAGCGAGTTAAAACCAAATACGGATTATTATAAAAGAGGACGTGCAGAAAAATGCACGCCCTTTATGTTTGTTTAATATGAAATTATCTCATATCCGTCCTCGGTGACAAGCACCTGAATTTCCCACTGTGCAGAGGGTGAGCCGTCCTCGGTGTAGATTGTCCAGCCGTTATCCTCGTCCGTAAAAATCTCGTGACTGCCCATATTAATCATCGGCTCGATCGTGAAGATAAATCCCGGAACCATCAGCATTTCGGTATTCTTTTTGCTTACATAGCTGACCCACGGTTCCTCGTGAAATTCCAGACCGATACCGTGACCGCCGACTTCTCTTACAACCGAATAGCCCTTGCTCTTGATAAAGTCGTTAACAGCCTGTCCCATATCTCCGAGGAAGCCCCACGGCTTAACCTGCTTTAAGCCCTCGTCAAGCGCCTGCTTTGCGGCTTCTACAAGCCTGCGCTTATCCTCGCTCACCTCGCCGATACAGAACATTCTTGACGAATCGGAAAAATAACCGTTCAGCTCGGTTGAGCAGTCAACGTTAATTATATCTCCGTCCTTAAGAATAATGTCCTCGCTCGGAATTCCGTGACAAACCTCGTCATTTATCGAGGTGCAAACGCTTTTCGGAAAGCCCTGATAGTTTAAGGGAGCAGGAATTCCGCCCATTTTGGTTGTGATGTCGTACACCCAGCGGTCAATCTCGGCAGTTGAAATCCCTGCCTTGATATGCTCGGCAACGTAATCGAGCACGGCAATATTAATCTTCGCGCTCTCCTTGATTTTCTCAATCTGTTCTGCGTTTTTAATTATGCTGTGGTCGGGGACAATATGCCCCTGAAGCTCAATTTCCTCAATTCTGTCATCAAATCCTATGTGGCATTTTTTGTACTTTTTGCCGCTTCCGCACCAGCACAAATCATTTCTTCCCGGTCTTTTCATAGCAATCTCCTTACATTAAAATCATATAAATTATATCATTTATTGCAGTGCCTTACAAGTTATATTTTGTTTTTATTGCTAAGTTTTCTTTTTTGATGTATAATGTTTGTAATAATGCAGTCTTTTTCCGCGTAATTTACAGCGGAGGGATTGTATGTTAAAAAAGATATTATGTATTTCTGCCGTAGTTCTTCCGCTAACCGTTTTTATGCTGTTGATGGTGATGTCAGGTTCAAAAATCAGGCTCGAAACCTCGGCTCAGCCGCTTAAAAATATGCCGAAAATTTTAATCGACCCCGGCCACGGCGGACAGGACGGCGGAGCGGTCTGCAACGGCGTTTTGGAAAAGGACATTAATCTGCTTATTTCAAAGGATAGCGCAGATTTAATAAGGCTTATGGGCTTTGATACCGCCCTTACGCGCGATAGCGATAACTTTGTATCCGACAGCGGAAGCAATGTTAAGGAGCGAAAGCTCAACGATATGAAGGCGAGATCAAAGATGTATAATGCTGATGAAAGCAACGTGATTATCAGTATTCATCAAAACAAGTTTTCCGACAGCAAGGCTCACGGTTCTCAGGTGTTTTACTCACCGAATAACGAGCTGAGCAAATCCCTTGCCGAAAGTATGAAGCGCTCGGTAAATTCAATGCTCCTGACAGGGCTTGACAGGGAGTGCAAAAAGGCAGGCAATGATATTTATCTTCTCAAAAACACCAACAAGCCTGCGGTTATTGTGGAGTGCGGCTTTATCTCGAACTTTGAAGAATGTCAAAAGCTGAAAAGCCGTGAATATCAAAAACAGCTTGCGTTTTGCGTGACGGCAGGTCTGCTCGAATATTATAACTCAAATTAAGGACGTGTAAAAATGGCTAAGATTAAAAGCGTTTATATTTGCTCCGAGTGCGGCTATGAGTCGCCCAAATGGTACGGAAAATGTCCGTCCTGCGGAGAATGGAATACAATGAACGAGGAGATTAAGGACACCTCAAAAAGCTCTCCCACGGTAAAAAGCCGTTCGTTTTCGTCATACGCCAAGCCGTATTCGATTACCGAGATCTCGACCGATGACGAGCACCGTTACGACACCGGCTGTAAGGAGCTCAACCGCGTGCTCGGCGGCGGAATTGTAAAGGGAAGCTTGATTTTGCTCGGCGGCGACCCGGGAATAGGAAAATCCACCGTGCTTATGCAGATTTGCCAGTTTATGGGAAGCTCGCTTAAAATCCTCTATGTTTCGGGCGAGGAGAGCAAGCGCCAGCTAAAACTGCGCGCAAACAGATTAGGGGTAAATTCTCCTAACCTTTACGTTATGACCGAAACCGATGTTGAGGTTGTCTGCGAGCAAATCAAGAACGTCAAGCCCGATTTGGTGATGGTCGACTCTATTCAGACTATGAACCTTACAGAGCTGAATTCTTCACCGGGAAGCGTTACCCAGGTGCGCGAGTGCACAAATATGCTTATGCGGACAGCCAAGGGAATGGACGTGCCGATGTTCGTTGTCGGCCACGTCAACAAGGAAGGCTCGATTGCAGGCCCCAAGGTGCTCGAGCATATTGTCGATACCGTGCTCCACTTTGAGGGCGACAAGCAAATGGCTTGCAGAATTTTGCGCGCGGTTAAAAACCGCTACGGCTCTACAAACGAAATCGGCGTGTTCGAGATGACCGACACAGGCTTAAAAGAGGTCGAAAACCCGTCCGTAATGCTGCTTTCGGGCAGACCGAAGAATGTTTCGGGAACGTGCGTAACGTGCACCATAGAGGGCTCACGCCCGATTTTGGCGGAAACTCAGGGACTTGCCACTCAAAGCGGCTACGGTAATGCCAGAAGAATGGCTACAGGCTACGACTACAACCGACTTTCTATGCTCCTTGCGGTGCTCGAAAAGCGCGCGGGGTATTATTTCTCGAACAATGACGCTTATATCAACATCGTAGGCGGTCTCAGGGTGGACGAGCCCGCGATTGATTTGTCGATTGCGATGGCGCTTATCAGCAGCTTAAAGGACACTCCTGTTGACGAAAATGCCGTGGTTTTCGGAGAAATCGGACTTGCAGGCGAAATCCGCTCGGTTTCTCAGGCTCAAATGAGGATTAACGAGGCTGTAAGGCTCGGATTTACGCGCATTGTTCTGCCGTATCACAACCTAAAGGGCGTTCACTGCAGTGATGCAGAGCTAATCGGAGTACGAAACATAAGAGAGGCGTTTGAGGCTGTCAGCGTATGAAAAGCCTGATAATCAGCCCCTTGTACCCTTGCTTTTGCAGAGAGCTTGCGGAATATGGGTATGATATAATTCCTTCAAAGAAAATAGAAGAATTTGCCGAACCCGAACAGCTCCATGCGGATATGCAGGCTCTGCGCATTAACGACAGGCTGTTTACCCTGAAAAACTGCGCAAAAAAAGCAGGGGAGAAGTACCCTGAAAACGTACTGCTCAACTGCCTTTTTATCGGGAATACGCTCTACGGCAGGCTTGACAGCGTTGATGACACCGTGCTTGATTACTGCCGTGAGGAAGATATTAAACTTGTAAATGTAAATCAGGGATATACAAAATGCTCGTCTTTGCAGGTTGCCGAAAATGCGGTTATCACTGCGGACAAGAGCATTGAAAAAGCGCTTAAAAATAACGGGGCAGAGGTGCTGTTGATTTCGCCCGGCAATATCGAGCTCAAAGGCTTTGATTACGGCTTTATAGGCGGCGCAGGTTTTTATGACAACGGCACGGTGTACTTTTTCGGGAACGTTAAAAATCATCCCGATTATGACAAGATAAGACAATTCTGCACAGCTTATAATTCTGAAATAGAAATATTGTGCCAAGATATGCCGTTGACGGATATCGGAAGTGCGGTGGTTTTAAGTAATAATAATTAAAGCCTCTCGCAATTTTTCCTTTACATTGTAGGGGCGGACCCGTGTGTCCGCCCGGGAAACGTGTGCCGTAATTACCGTACAATCCGTTTTTTTCGCGATAAACGGACGTTTAATTCAGCACACAAAAATACATCTGAGATTATAATGTTTTGTTCCTGTCCCTCGGGCGGACACACGGGTCCGCCCCTACGGTGTAAATTAAATGTATGCGTGATGGGGGAGCCTTTAAAGACTTTATTCTTCCTTTTTATGAACGCCGGACAGGGGATTTGCCTCTGCGGCGTTTTTCATTTGCTCATTGCTCAGGTGGGTGTAAATCTCGGTTGTGCCTAAGTTTTCGTGCCCTAAAACATCCTTTAAAACTCTTACGTCAACACCACCGTGCTGGTACATCAAGGTTGCGGCGGTATGGCGTAATTTATGGCAGGAGTAGCCCTGAGAGGAAAGACCGATTTTTTCCAGATACTTATATACCATAGCCTGAATTGTCTTGACGGACATACGGTTGTTATTCCGGCTGATAAACAGCGCGTTTTTGTCCTTCACCTCGTCAACAGGGCGGACGCGCATATAGTCGTTAACCGCGTCAATACAAGCCTGATTTAGGTAAATTACACGTTCCTTGTTGCCCTTACCGAGAATTCTTACGGTATTGTCGGAGCGGATATCGGTGTAATTTAAGCCTGCCATTTCTGACACACGCAATCCGCAATTCAAAAACAGCGTGATAATCGCGTAGTCGCGCTCTTTATAAGCGCCTTCAACGGCGTTCAAAAGCTCAATGCTCTGCTCCAATGTCAGGTACTTTGGCAGAGCCTTTTTCTTTTTGGGGAGTTCAAGCTCCTCGACAGGGTCGGAAGAAAGGTAATGCTTTTTCTTGGTGATGTACTTAAAAAAGCCCTTCAAGCTCGAACACTTGCGTGCACGGGAAGAGGCGTTCAGCTCACGGTCATTGTACAAATAGCTCATAAACTCATACGCGTCATTCAGGGTTATTCTTTTCAGAAAATCAATATCAATATCTTTAATATCAATTTCTTCAAATTCAGTGTCTTTTGGAACAATTTTATAATAGAGTTTCAGATAACGGAAGAACATTCGCAAATCCAAAAAGTATTCGCTTACGGTTTTTTTTGATTTTTGCCGGACGGTTCCTTGATAAGTTAAATATTCCTTTAAGACAGGAAACGACTCGTCACGAAAATCAACAGCCATAAAATCACCTTCTGATTTTTGATATTTATATAATAACACAAAAAGGTAGGGGTATAATTCTAAATTAGAATAATTATACAAAATGAATATTTTGTATAATTGAGGGGAGAAGGTTACTGATAGAGTTTAGAGTTTAATTCTTTTATTGAAACGTTTGTTGATAACCGTAGGGGCGGACTGAAATGTCCGCCCGAGGTCGTTCATTTAAAGCTATCAAATTAAATCAAATCTTCGGACGAGAACAAACGTCTGCTATAATGACAGCCGCAAGGGCTGTCACTCATCACGCATACATTTAATTTACACCGTAGGGGCGGACCCGTGTGAAATTCCCCTGTCAGGGGAAATGTCGCGTAGCGACAAAAGGGTTGCCGTCCGGCTACGGACGCCCGAGGGTCAGGAACAAAACATTATAATCTCAGATGTATTTTTGTGTGCTGAATTAAACGTCCGTTTATCGCGAAAAAAACGGATTGTACGGTAATCACGGCACACGTTTCCCGGGCGGACACACGGGTCCGCCCCTACGGTTATCAACAAACGTTTCAATAAAATAATTAAACTCTAAACTCTTAACTCTAAACTCTAAACTCTCAACTCCAACCTGCTCTCCTCTACTTTGTTAAATATTTAACAATATTATCTAAAAGCAACACCGCAATAAATCTGCGGTGCTGTGATTATAAACGGACATTTCCATAAAATATACTTATTCCTTATTCCTTATTACTTAGAGCTGTTGTGCTCTTTTATCAATTTCAACCCTTCGAGGTCTTCACCGAGTTCAATGTTGTTTTTATTATTTTCAGGATTTGCCTCGTCAATTACCGTGACTGCGCCTACGGGCGTTTCCTTTAGCAAATCATCACAGGTTTTGTAGAGCTTGCGGTAATAGTCAGCCGCCTCGTCCCAACGGCGCTTTTGCTCTGAGGAAAGCTCAGTCTCCCCCACTCCGTACTTATCCCTGATAATCGAGCCCAGATACTCGGTAAACTTTGCCGAGCCATAGGCGTTCAGGTGCTGAACATTGTAGTAAAGCTCAGGCGGATAGCTCATTGTAACGGGATCGCGCTCGAAGTTAATGAAATCAAAGCCATAGGATTTTATAATCTTCCCTGCCCTGTTTGTCATACAAAAGCTCTCGTAATCGACCTCGCGTTCAAGGTGCGGAGCTCTGAAAAAGACAATTTTAATCTCATTCTCCTTGCAGTACTGTAAAACTTCCCTGAGCTTTTCCTCGCTAAACGGCGTTAAATCCGCCTCGGTGTTGTCATTTACCAGCTTTTGGTTAAGATACTGTTCATCATAACCGCACTTGCCGATGTTCGATTTATAGCCCTTTAGCAGAGTATAACCCCTGAAATGCTGGCTGATAAGCGGCGAAAGGAATTTTATTCCGCCCGGGTACTCATCCCAGCAGGAGTGATATTTTATGAGCGGCAGGATATATTCCTCTTTGTTTTCGGGATTGAGCCTGTCGATATATTCAAGTTTATTTTCACCAAGCGGAACGGCGTCAATGTACTTTCTGATACTTCCCTCGTTGTGCTCGTTGCTGTCATCGGGATAGATAAACGGATTTACCTCAACCATAATCAGCTTAGGATTTTGAGTGCGCTCAATCTCTTTAATCTGAGTAAGAGCCGCGCCTGCGGTTACAGAGGCGGTTGCGTACGGATAGCTTGTAAAGCCGAACTTCTCATAGGCAAGCCCCGGAGAAAAGCCTGTATAAAGCTCGCTCGCACCTGTCAGCACAACGTCAAGAGAGTTTTCGTCCTCGAGGTAAAAGCCGTCAATCCTGAGCTTGTTGTGGTCGATATGGCAGAGCACAAAGTTCTGCAAAAACAGCGTGAACAGTGTGACAATCAAAAGCAGAGATATTAACTTGACCGTTCTTAATAAATACTTTTTCATACCTAATATTATAAATCATAAAGCAAAAAAGTCAACATAAAAAGCTTGCGCACTTTAGCATTTAATTATAATTATATATCAAATAAAAAACAGGATACGGATTTTTACGTCCGTACCCTGCCGAAATATAAATTAAATCAGATTAGCAAACGCCCTGCTGGATCATAGAGTCAGCAACCTTAACAAAGCCTGCGATATTAGCGCCTACTACAAAGTTATCCTTGTAGCCGTACTTCTCGGCAGCCTCTGAGATGTTCTTGTAGATGTTCTCCATGATGTCCTTAAGCTTAGCGTCAACTTCCTCGAATGTCCATGAAAGTCTCTGAGAGTTCTGGCTCATTTCGAGAGCTGATGTAGCAACACCGCCTGCGTTAGCAGCCTTACCGGGAGCAAACAGGAGACCTGCGTCCTGAATAAGCTTTGTAGCCTCAAGAGTTGTAGGCATATTAGCGCCTTCTGCAACAGCATAGCAGCCGTTAGCGATAAGTCTCTTAGCGTCATCCTCAGTAAGCTCGTTCTGAGTAGCGCAAGGCAGAGCAACGTCACACTTAACAGACCAGTCGAACTTGCCCTCGGTGTACTGAGAGTTAGGTCTGTAGTTCTTGTACTCAGAAAGTCTTGCACGCTTAACTTCCTTGATTTCCTTGATAGCCGCGAGGTCGATACCTTCCTCGTCATAAATCCAGCCTGTTGAGTCAGCCATTGTAACAACCTTCGCGCCGAGCTGAGTAGCCTTTTCTGTAGCGTAAATAGCAACGTTACCCGAACCCGATACGCAAACGGTAGCGCCGTTTAATGACTTGCCGTGGTCTTTGAGCATAGCGTCTGTGAGGTAAAGCAGACCATAGCCTGTAGCCTCTGTACGAGCGAGTGAACCGCCCCAGTTGAGACCTTTACCTGTGAGAACGCCCTCATAAACGTTTCTAATTCTCTTGTACTGACCGAACATATAGCCGATTTCACGGGCACCTGTGCCGATATCTCCGGCGGGAACGTCAGTGTCAGCGCCGATGTGCTTGCAGAGCTCTGTCATAAAGCTCTGGCAGAAGCGCATAACCTCGTTATCGCTCTTGCCCTTGGGGTCAAAGTCAGAGCCGCCCTTGCCGCCGCCGATGGGAAGACCTGTCAGCGAATTCTTGAAAATCTGCTCAAAACCGAGGAACTTGATAACGCCGAGGTTTACCGAGGGATGAAGTCTGAGACCGCCCTTGTAGGGACCGATGGCGCTGTTGAACTGAACGCGGAAGCCGCGGTTAACCTGAACCTTGCCGTTGTCGTCAACCCAGGGAACTCTGAACATAATAACTCTCTCGGGCTCGGTAATTCTCTCGAGAATACCGTTTGCCTCGTACTGAGGGTTCTGCTCAAAAACAGGCTCGAGCGATGTGAGAACCTCTGTAGCCGCCTGAATAAACTCAGGCTCAGCGGCATTTTTTGCTTTAAGCTTTTCAAGCTGTTCGCTAACGTATGACATAGTGATGTCCTCCTTAAAATAAAACATTTAAAATATAAACAAATTCAAGGTGTTGAACAGCGATATTTGCAGGAACAAAAATCGTTTCTTTCAACAACGTTACTATAATACTATATTATATTAATTTTTGCAAGTGCTTTTTGCAAGTTTTTTTAAAAATATTTCATATTTTAACGTTTTTTACGAAATTTCAGCCCGATTTTGCAGGAAAAGGCAGTAAATTTACGTCAAAAATGCAAATATAAACGTTTGATATACAGTTTAAAATCTTTTGTATAATTCAAGCCCTTTCTTTCCACAGCACTTTAAACATAACTTTTAGTTGCATTTGGACATATTAACATGTTATAATAATGTTAAAAGTAAAATTATACAGATAGTAATAAGGTGAAATTATGGATTATCATAAGCGTTTAAGAGAACTTCGAATTGAGCACGGCTACACCCAAGAGCAGATAGCGTTCATTCTCCACACCCGTCAGGAGCAGTACAGCAAGTACGAAAACGGCAAGCGTGACCTCCCTATCAAGCACCTGATAGCCCTGTGCTGTCTGTACCGCGTTTCGGCGGATTACGTGCTGGGGATAGAAAAAGCAATAAATAAGGAATAAGTAAATTTATAGGCAACGTTTGTTGATAGTTTAAAGGCTCCCCCATCACGCATACATTTAATTTACACCGTAGGGGCGGACCCGTGTGTCCGCCCGGGAAACGTGAACCGCATTAATTACACAATCCGATTTTATCGCGATAAACGAACGTTTAATTCAGCACACAAAAACACGTATGATATATAATGTTTTGTTCCTGTCCTGCGGGCAACCGCAAGGGTTGCCCCTACAATGCTACTTATATGTTATTTTGTAGTGACAGGGCTTGCCCCTGTCATTAAAGCAGACGTTTGTTCTCGTCCTAAACTTTGATTTAAAATACAAACTTTAACTGACCGACCTGCGGGCGAGCAATGTAAATCCCCTGACAGGGGAAATGTCGCAAAGCGACAAAAGGTAATTCCCTTTTTAAGGGAAATGTCGCGTAGCGACAAAAGGATTGCCGACGTGCTAAGGTTGCCGTTGTGCTAAGAACGCCCCTACAATTTTCACCATAAAATTCATTTTTATAGATACGCTGAGTTAAATGGAAACGATGGAGCAAACCCGCATAAACACTGGGTTTTTACATAAAGTTCATTTTAAGTCTTAAATGGATATGATGACGCCGATACACAAAACAGCCAAATAAATTTTCTTTCAGCGTACATAAAGTTCATTTAAGAACCAAAGGTGGATATGATGTAAAAACCGCATAAACACTGGCTTTTTACCATCGTGTCCATTTAAGAACAGGTGTCTGTAACAGATGGATTTGATGTGTCATTAAACGTGTTAGACAAGCTCCATTGTGTAATTCTTCCCTTTCCAAATCCTTTGCTTTTGCTTGAAATACCAAGTTCGTTAATTGCTCTCCTGAGAGTTGACGGTTTACAGTTAAAATCCTCGCAAATTTGAGTAATTTTCGGAATTTCTATTGTTTCTTCCTCCCCAAACATCTCCAAAATCTTCTCGCACAGCTCGTCCTTTTTCACACTCTGTCTGTTCCTCTCGGAATGGACTTGGTTTAGGATGTCGTCCGCCGTTAAATCGGTGAAGCCGTTGAATTTTATACCGCCCTGCATGGGGTTTACCTCAAAGCAAATGCTCTTTCCCCTTTGGGCGAGGGATGATTTTTCGTGGCAGAGTATTCTGCCGAAGGGGTTTTTGGGGTCTCTGCCCAAAATCAGCATACTTCTTGCAACCGCAGGAATATCCATTGAGCCCAAGGCGCGGTGAAGCGCGGAATTCTGCGTTGTCTTTGAGTGGTGCATAATCAAAATCACAGCCGTGTTGTACTTTTCGGCAAGCAGGTGAAGCCTTTGCAGAACAGGTCTGACCTCGTTTGCGCGGTTCATATCAATCTTCGAGCCGAGGTACGCCTGCAAGGGGTCAAAAATAATCAGCTTTGGCTTTATATCGGCAAAAATGCTCTCAATCCGCTTGTCTGTCAGGCTGAGGGTTTTGTCGGTCTCGTCCATAATAAAAATCCTGCGAAAGTCAGGGCGCATACTTTCAAGCCTCGGCTTGATCGTGTCGGCAATGCCGTCCTCTGCCGTCTGATAGACAACATTCGCAGGCTCCTTATACGCGCCTTCCTCGCCGTAAAACGGTCGTCCCGTGCTGACCTGAGCGCTAAGATACAGTGACAAAAACGTCTTGCCCGTACCCGGGTCAGCCGTCATCAGTGTGATTTTGCCCCTCGGAATGTACGGGTACCACAGCCATTCGGTCTTTGTGCTCTCAACATCTTCAAGGCAGATGTACTTCGGGGTATCGCTTTTTTTCACGACAGGCGCTTCTGCTTTTTCAAACGGTTTGGCAGTAAGCGTAAGCGCGTTCAGCCTGAGCCTTACCGTCTGCACAAGGTTATAGCCGTCAACGGGCTTGTCATTTTCGTACACGTCGGTGATGTCGCCCTTCTTTTTCAGCCAATCCCACTCGTTGGTTAAGTCGAGCACCTTAACCTCGTCGGCATACGGCAAAATCTCTGTCGCAATATAATTTGCAAGCTCTCTGCCCGGCTCGTCATTGTCGGGGATAACCGCTACGCTAACGCCCTTGAACAGCCCGTTGTAATCACTGCTCCACTTCTTTTCCAGCCTGCCCTTGCCTGCTCCGTGAGGAGAGCACACTGCAAACAGTCCGAGCTCGTTAGTCAGGGTGTCAACATCCTTTTCGCCCTCGGCAATATAAAGCGTCTCCTGCTGTTCTTTCGCCTGAGTGATACAGCCCTGCTTGTAGAGCGGAACAGGCACGGTGTTGCCCTCGCTGTCCTTGGGCAAGCCCTTGACCTGCTGACCCCTCTCCCCCTTGTGGTACCAGCAAAAGCCCTTTGAGTAACCTCCCTTGTACTCGTCAAAGTAGTAAAAGCGAACCTTTTTGAGCTCGTCAGAGTAGTAATAGGTCACGTTTTCGGGCTTGTGAGGTCGGGATTTCGGCTCGTAAAAAAGCTCCCTGACATCAAGATTAAGCGCCTTCATAACGCTTTCGCCGTTAGCCGAGCACACAGGACAGCTCATAACAATCCCCTTGCTCCCTTCCCTGATATCAAGGCTCGGTCGGTGGTCGTCATGACACGGACAAAGCGCCTGAAAATGATTGCCGTTAAGGCGTTTTACGCCGTTTAGGTGATTTAGAAGTTGATTAATATTCATATTAATCCTCCTTATTTTTTTATTAAAAGGAAAAACTCCTTTCACCTATAAACCCAAATTTAAAAAAATTGCAGTGTTTTATGCAATATTTTAAAAAATTTTTTAGAGTTTAATGTTTAGAGTTTAGAGTTTAATTAATTTAGCGGAAACGTTTGTTGATAGTTTAAAGGCTCCCCCATTACTTGTCATGGGGGAGCTGTCAGCGTTAGCTGACTGAGGGGGCGGCTTTTCCTTTAACGCCCCGTTTTGTAATGCAACGTATAACTCGTGCTAATTCACACGTAGCCCCCTCCGTCATTTTGCAGAGCAAAATGACACCTCCCCCGTAGCTTGCGCGACGGGGGAGGCTTTAAATATTTATTCAAACGTTTCCTGTAAATTCAATTATTATTTATTACTCAACTTACCGTACTCACCAAAATCGAAGGTCGCAAAGTAGTCCTTCGGTTCCTCGGCGCGTCTGATAAGCTTATGGCTTCCGTCTGAGCAGAGCAGAACCTCTGCCGAGCGGAGCTTGCCGTTGTAGTTGTAGCCCATCGAAAAACCGTGAGCGCCTGCGTCGTGGATATATATAATATCGCCCTTGTCGATTTTCGGGAGCATACGGTCAACCGCGAATTTGTCGTTATTCTCGCACAGACCGCCTGTCACGTCATACTTATGGTCGCAGGGCATATTCTCCTTGCCGAGCACCGTGATGTGATGATATGAGCCGTACATCGCAGGACGCATAAGATTAGCCGCACACGCGTCAAGACCGATGTACTCCTTGTAAATGTGCTTTTCGTGGATTGCCGTGGCAACCAATGCGCCGTAAGGAGCGAGCATATACCTGCCGAGCTCGGTATAAATAGCGACGTCGCCCATACCGTTGGGGACAAGGATTTCGTCAAACTTCTTGTGAACGCCCTCGCCGATTACGGCAATATCGTTCTTCTGCTCCTCGGGCTTGTAGTCAACTCCCACACCGCCCGAAAGGTTGATGAACTTGATATGTACGCCTGTTTTCTTTTGAAGCCTTACCGCAAGGTTGAACAAAATCCCTGCAAGCTCGGGATAATAGCCGTTGGAAACGGTGTTTGAAGCGAGGAAAGCGTGAATTCCGAACTCCTCGGCGCCCGCCTCTTTGAGCTCGATAAACGCCTTCTCCATCTGCTGTTCGGTCATTCCGTACTTTGAGTCGCCGGGAGTGTCCATAACCTGAACCTTGTCCTCGCTGTCAGCCATCTTAAAAACTCCGCCGGGGTTAAAGCGACAGCAGATTGTCTTTGGAACTCCGCAGACCTTCTTGATAAACTCCACATGGGTGTAGTCGTCAAGGTTGATGTACGCGCCCATATCGTAGGCGAGCTTCATATCCTGCACCGGAGTTACATTCGAGCTGAACATAATATCACTGCCGGTAATTCCGCACGCCTCGCAGAGCTGTAATTCGGTGTAGGACGAGCAGTCCATACCACAGCCTTCCTCTTTGAGGATTTGCATAATATAGGGATTGGGAGTAGCCTTTACGGCAAAAAACTCCTTGTAACCCTTGTTCCAGCTGAAAGCCTTGTAAAGCTCACGTGCGTTCTCTCTGATACCCTTCTCGTCATACAGATGAAAAGGCGTAGGAATATCCTTGATAATATCCCGAGCCTGTTCAAGAGTAATAAACGGCTTCTTTTCCATTGTACTTCCCCCTAATATTTTTGCATTTTGATTTATATTGTAGGGGCGGACCCATGTGTCCGCCCGAGAAACGTGAACCGAATTTACCTTACAATCCGTTTTAATCGCGATAAACGGACGTTTAATTCAGCACACAAAAAAACACATATGAGAATATATGTTGTGTTCCTGTCCTGCGGGCGTCCGTAGCCTGACGGCAACCCTTTTGTCGCTACGCGACATTTCCCCTGACAGGGGAATTTCACATGGGTCCGCCCCTACGATTAACAACAGACATATTCCTCTATCGCCTGCTTTATATCATCCAAACCCTCTCCGTTAACGGCAGAGAACGGAATTAGCTGTACGCCCTCATAGTCCTGAAGCTCGTCCATAACCTCGTCAATGCGCTTTTCGTAGGCGGTTTTTTTGAGCTTGTCCTTTTTTGTCAGGACGATGACAAAGGGCGCGTTGCAGTTGTAGAGAAAGTTAATCATATCGTAGTCGTCCTTGGTCGGCTTGTGGCGGATGTCCACAATCTGGACGATAAGCGCGATGTTGCGCTCTGAGGACAGATATCCCTCTACAAGAGACGCCCACCGCTGTTTTTCGGTCTTTGAGACCTTTGCATAGCCGTAGCCCGGCAAATCGACCATACGAAAATCGTTTAGCTTATAAAAGTTAATCGTAGCCGTCTTGCCCGGCTGAGCGCTCACCCTTGCGAGAGCCTTGCGCTGAACCAGCTTATTGATAAGCGAGCTTTTGCCGACATTGGAGTGCCCCGAGAACACAACCTCGGGCATATCGGACTTTGGGAGCTGACTGACAGTTCCCGCCGCATATTCAAAACTAACTTCGTTGAAATTCATTTTAAAACACCTTGTTTTTAAACTCTAAACTCTTAACTCTAAACTCTTAACTCTTTATTACTGCCTAACCCCTGCCGGACTTGCTTTCGGCTCGACAGGCAAATTAATGTCGTTCCACGCCTTTTCGCTGACCTTTACGGGGTTGATTACCGCGAGCTTCACGACCTCGGTGAAGTCCTCAACCGCGATGAAATCTACCTTTTCCTTAACCGCAGGGTCGAGCTCGGACAAATCGGGCTCGTTGAGCTTCGGGATAAGCACCAGCTTTATTCCGTGCTTGTACGCCGCCATACTCTTTTCTTTAAGTCCGCCGATAGGCAGAACCTTGCCCCTCAGGGTAATCTCGCCTGTCATTGCGATATCGCACCTTACGGGCTTTGCCGAAAGCGCAGAATAAATCGCAGTAGCCATTGTAATGCCTGCCGACGGGCCGTCCTTGGGCACTGCGCCCTCGGGAGCGTGAATGTGAATGTCCTTATTCTTGTAGAAGCCGGGGTCAACTCCCAGCACATTTGCATGGCTTCTTATGCAGGTGATCGCGATATGCGCGCTCTCCTTCATCACGTCGCCGAGCGAGCCTGTCAGCTCGATCTTGCCTGTGCCTTCCATAACAGCAACCTCGATCGGCAGAAGCTCTCCGCCGACAGACGTCCACGCCAAGCCGTTAACAACGCCGATTTCGTTCTTCTTGCTATAGGTGTCGGGCAGGTACTTTTTGTTGCCCAAAAGCTTTTCAACTGCCTTGTCGTCAATCTTAAAGACTTCCTCGCCGTTCTCTAGCTTTTTAACCGCGCACTTGCGCATTACGGAAGCGATATAGCGCTCTAAGGTACGAACTCCCGACTCTCGGGTGTAGTAGTCGATGATGGTGTAAAGCGCTTTATTCGTGAATTTTAATTCTTTATTAGAAAATCCGTTGAGCTCCAACTGCTTTGGCACAAGGTGCTTTTTGGCGATATTGAACTTTTCCTCACGGGTATAGCTGTTGATCTCGATGATTTCCATTCTGTCCCTGAGCGGAGCAGGAATTGCTCCGAGGTCGTTCGCCGTGGTGATGAACATAACGTTCGAAAGGTCAAACGGAATGTCGATATAATGGTCGGTAAACTTGTAGTTTTGCTCAATATCGAGCACCTCGAGCAGTGCCGAGGTCGGGTCGCCCTTGTAGTCAGCCGACAGCTTGTCAACCTCGTCGAGGATAATAAGCGGATTGTTTGTGCCTGCATTTTGAACCGCAGCCATAATTCTGCCGGGCATTGAGCCGATATATGTACGCCTGTGACCTCGGATTTCAGCCTCGTCCTTTACGCCGCCGAGCGCGATCCTCTCGCTTTTTCTGCCGATAGCATTGGCGATAGATTTGGCGATTGAGGTCTTGCCCACACCGGGAGGGCCTGCAAGGCAGATGATCTGTCCCTTTTGCTTGTCGCTGAGCTTCCTGACCGCAAGCTGTTCAACAATTCTGTCCTTGATTTTTTCAAGCCCGAAGTGAGTTTTGTTGAGCTCTCTGCGGATTTTCGAGATAACGATTTTGTCCTTTGTAGAGGTGTTCCAAGGAAGGTCAAGCACGGTGTCAAGATAAGTGCGGATCACCGAAGCCTCCTGAGAGCCGTAGGGCATTTTCATCAGCTTACGGCACTCCTTAAGCAGGGTTTCCTGACTCTTTTCATCAAGCTTAAGCTCCAAAATCCTGTCGGCATAGTCCGCCGCTTCATCGGAAGGATTGTCATCTTCTCCGAGCTCCTCCTCGATAACCTTCTTTTGCTCTCTGAGGAAAAAGTCGCGCTGGGTTTCGTCAATCCTCATCTTGGCTTTAACAGTGATTTCTTCCTCGATTTTGAGAATATAAATCTCGTTCATCAGCTCGTCAAGCACGGTTTCGAGCCTGTCGTACTGATTGAGAGTTTCGAGTATCATCTGCTTAATGGTGTAGTCAAGCGGAATGTTCGCCGTGATATAATCGGCAAGCTCGCCTGTTGACTTGCAAAGCGCAACCTTGAAGATGATGTCGGGCGCGGTTTTGGGCGCAATCTCAATAAAGCGCTCAAACTGCTCCCTGACCGCACGAATAAGCGCGGTATCGCGCGAGGTGGGCGGAGTAATAGCGTCGGGAATAGGCTCAACCTCAGCCATCATACAGCCCTTGTCAAATACGGGCGATTCAATTTTTGCACGGTACTTACCCTCAATAACAATTCTCGTGGTGTTCTCGGGGAGCTTTTGCACCTGAATAACCTTTGCGACAACTCCGATTTTATATAAGTCAATCAGCTTAGGTTCGCTGTCGGATGCGTCAATCTGCGCCGAGAGGAAGATAAGCTGGTTGGTTTCCATCGCTTTTTTAATAGCGGTAATGCTCTTTTTTCTGCCAACATCAAAATGAATTAAAGACTTGGGAAAAACAACAAGCCCTCTGAGCGGCAGAACAGGAAGCGTCAGGGTGTTTGTATTTTCAAAATCCATTATAAGTCCTTTCTATAACCCTCATAAATTATAAATTTCAAACTTCTGTATATAAACAAGTAGGGGCGCACCAATGTGTGCGCCCGTTTTATACCGTCTTTTGTATTTATCGGGCGGACATTTCAGTCCGCCCCTACGGTTTTTACTAAAACGTATCTGCTTTTAAATTTACGAAGCCGAGCTTCTCTTTGTGCGCTTAAGCGCCGGCTTACCGGATAACTTAACAGGGAAAGAAGGCTTTTCTTTTCTCCTGATAATCTGAGGAGAGGCATTATCCGTAACAACCTCTTTGGTGATGATGATTTTCTCAATCGTGCTGTCGGACGGTGTTTCAAACATCGGGTTTTTAAGGATACCTTCCATAATGCCCCTGAGTCCTCTTGCGCCTGTGCGCTGTTCGTGAGCCATATCGGCAATAGCTTCAAGCGCTTCATCCTCAAAGTAAAGCTCAACATTATCGAGCTCAAAGAGCTTTTTGTACTGCTGAACAATCGAGTTCTTGGGAACGGTGAGGATTTTTACAAGCGCCTCGGTGTCAAGACCGCTGAGCGCCGTAATAACCGGCAGACGACCGATAAGCTCGGGGATAATGCCGAATTTTACGAGGTCGTGAGCCACAACATCCTTCATCCAGTAGGTTTCGTCAAGCTCCTTTTTGGACTTAACGAGCGACTCAAAGCCGATTACCGAACCCCCTTGGCGCTTTTCGACAATCTTTTCAAGTCCGTCAAAGGCTCCGCCGCAGATAAACAGAATGTTCTTGGTGTCAATCTGCAAAAACTCCTGCTGAGGGTGTTTTCTTCCGCCCTGAGGGGGAACATTGGCAACAGTGCCCTCGACAATTTTAAGCAAAGCCTGCTGAACGCCCTCGCCCGAAACATCGCGGGTAATTGAGGGGTTCTCGGATTTTCTGGCAATCTTATCAATCTCGTCGATATAGATGATACCGCGCTGAGCGCGTTCGATATCGTAATCCGCAGCCTGAATGAGCTTTAAGAGGATATTTTCGACATCCTCGCCCACATAACCTGCCTCGGTAAGAGTAGTTGCGTCGGCAATAGCAAACGGCACGTCAAGAGCCTTTGCAAGCGTTTGAGCGAGCAAGGTCTTGCCCACGCCCGTCGGACCGAGCAAAAGCACGTTGCTCTTTGAGAACTCAACGCTGTCGTCGCCTGCCAAAGCGCGCTTGTAATGGTTATAAACCGCCACGCTCAGGGTGATTTTGGCGTCGTCCTGACCGATAACATACTCGTCAAGAATAGCCTTGATCTCCTTGGGCTTAATAAGCTTGCTGACATCCCCGGGAACATCCTGCCCGGGAACAGCCTTACCATTGGGAGAAGGACTTAAATCGTTCTCCCCCGACTGGTCGAGAATATTCATACAAAGGTTAACGCAACGGTCGCAGATATAAGCACCGTTGCCCGCAATAAGGCGCAATACCATATCCTGGGGCTTTCCGCAGAATGAGCAGTAAATTTCCTTATTGTTGTTAGAATTAGCCATTTGCTTTCCTACCTTATCTTCTGTCAATTACCTTGTCAATAAGTCCGTATTCCATAGCCTGCTGAGCAGTCATAAAGTTATCGCGCTCGGTGTCGTTTTTGATAACGTCAAGGGGCTTGCCGGTGTTCTCTGAGAGAATTTGATTAAGCCTTGCCTTGGTGTCAAGCATATACTTGGTATGGATTTCCATATCGGTAGCCTGACCTTTATATCCGCCGAGAGGCTGATGTATCATAATTGTTGAGTTCGGCAGGGCAATTCTCTTGCCCTTTGCGCCTGATGAAAGCAGAAAAGCTCCCATACTCGCCGCCATACCCATACAAATTGTGGAAACATCGCACTTGATGTAGTTCATTGTGTCGTAAATCGCGAAGCCGTCTGTAACGCTTCCGCCGGGACTGTTGATGTAAAGGCTGATGTCCTTGGTGGGGTCCTGGCTTTCAAGGTACAATAGCTGTGCCACAACTACGCTTGCGGTAGCGCTGTTAACCTCGTCGTTGAGGATAACGATTCTGTCGTTTAACAGTCTTGAAAAAATATCATAACTGCGTTCGCCGCGGTTTGTCTGTTCAACTACATATGGTACCAGTGCCATAATATCAAAACCTTTCTAAATTATAGTTATCAATTCGCGCTTAAATATTCTTATTTAATAACAGCGCTGTTCTTTACAATGTCAAGAGCCTTCTGAACCTTGATGTCCTCAGAGAGTGAGTCGGCAGGAATAGCAGCCTTGACCTGATTAACGTCCATCTTGTAAGCCTCAGCCATCTTGGAGTATTCGTCCTCGATGTCGGCCTCGGTTACTTCGATGTTTTCCTTAGCAGCGATTGACTGTAAAGCAAGTCTGAGCTTAACCTTCTTCTCAGCTTCTTCCCTGTACATCTCACGAACAGTGCTCTCTTCCATGCCCATATACTGCATATAGGTCTTCATATCAATGTTCATACCCTGCTGACGGAGACGCATTTCAAAATCTCTCATCATATCGTTAACCTGATTTTCGTACATAGCCTCGGGAATATCGCCCTGAGCAAGCTCGATAAGCTTAGCAGCGATCTGGTCGTCAATATCCTTCTGAGCCTCGTCCTTTAAGCGGGCTTCAATCTGAGTTCTGAGCTCAGCCTTGTACTCGTCAACGGTCTCCTTCTCGGAAACGTCCTTTACAAAGTCATCATCAAGCTCGGGAAGCTCCTTTTCCTTGAGCTCGTGAAGCTTGATCTTGAACTCTGCCTCTTTGCCGGCAAGGTTCTCAGCCTGATAGTCCTCGGGGAAGTTAACGTTGATACTAAACTCCTCGCCTGCCTCGTGGCCTACAACCTGCTCCTCAAAGCCGGGGATAAAGTTGCCTGAACCAAGTGCGAGACTGTACTTCTCAGCCTTGCCGCCCTCAAAAGGAACTCCGTCAACAAAGCCCTCAAAGTCGATAACAGCTGTGTCGCCGTCCTTGGCAGCTCTGCCCTCAACCTCAACAAGTCTGGAGTTGCGGTCGAGAACCTTCTTGATCTCCTCGTCAACGAGCTCGTCAGTAACCTCGGTTGACTTCTTCTCAATCTCAAAGCCCTTGTAGCCGTCGATGTCGAGTGTGGGCTCAACAACGATTACGGTTTTGAAGGTGAAGCCGTTCTTGCCTGCTTCAATTGCTTCGAGCGAATTAACGGCAACAATCTTTAAATCCTTCTCCTTGGCAGCCTCATAAAGAGCGTCGGGATAGCAGTCCTGCATAGCGTCCTCATAGAACACCTCAGAGCCGTACATCTTCTCGATAATTTTTCTGGGAGCCTTGCCCTTTCTGAAGCCCTGAATGTTGATATTTTTAACCTGCTTTTTGTAGACGGTGTTTACAGCTCTTTCAAAAGTTTCGCCGTCAACCTCTACGGTAAGCTCGTAGGTATTTGCTTCTTCCTTTTTTGTACATTCCTTAAGTGCCATTTTAAATTCCTCCAAATAAAATATATCGTCTTATTATATCACAATACTTAGTATAAATCAAGTTTTTATCTAACCAAAACAGGCGTAAACTGTACCCTGTCGCAGGAAATCAGCTTAAATTCGATTCCCTTGTACTCTCCTTCGAACGCCAGACGGAAATTTTGCTTGCCGTGAATGTGCCCATAGTAGCATTTTTTTATGCCGTATTCAAGCAGAACGTCCATAATCTCCTTACATTCTATGCCCCTGTAATAAGGCGGATAATGCAAAAAGACTACCGGTTCCTTACCGGTCTTTAAGGCTTCTTCAATCGACATTTTAAGCCGTCCGACCTCACGGTTGAGGACTTTAATATCCCCGGGCGTGTCGTTTTCGAGGAACCAGCCCCTTGTTCCGCAGATTGCGTAATCTCCGCAGGCGTAGGCGTTATTGAACAAAATACTGATTGTGTTTAGCTCATTTTCTGCAAGGAGCTTTTCAATCTTGCTCTTTGTGCCCCACCAATAGTCGTGGTTGCCCTTTAAGAAAATCTTTCTGCCGGGCAGACTGTCGATAAACTTAAAGTCGGTCACGGTTTCTTCAAGCTTCATTGCCCAGGAAATATCTCCTGCCACAACAACGGTGTCGTCGTCCTTAACAAGGCTTCTCCAGTTCTTTTCAAGCCGTTCTACATAGTCGTTCCAGCCCGAGAAGATATCCATCGGCTTATCCTCGCCGAGCGACAGATGAAGGTCGCCTATTACAAATAGCAACATTACTCAATTCCGAGAGCTCCGAGCACGTACTGAGGCATACTGTCAACCTCGGTAACATCGGAAAATCTCGCAGTTTTATTCTTAAGTCCCGCAAGCGGAGCGGGTACGGCAGTCTTTGAAATCTCGTTGAGCATATCGACCATATCAAACTCGGTCTCGGGAAGCTCAGCATTAGGCGCAACAGCCTGCAAAACAGCCTTTGAGAACTTGTACGGGCTTGCTGTAGAAGCGATTACCGCAGGGGTATTGTCGCCTGTCTTATCCACATACTGCTCATAAACGTTAACCGCAACCGCAGTGTGGGTATCGCAGAGGTAGCCTTCCTGGTCAAAAAGTCTTTTGATAGTAGCCTGAGTCTGCTTATCGTCACAGCAGCCGCCGAAAAATTTGTCGGTGATAACCGCCTTAACGCTGTCGCTGACCTCGTATTTTCCCTCGGTTTTAAGAGCGTTCATCCAATCCCTTGTAGTCTCGTCGCTGTCGCCTGAGAGCTTATAGAGCAGTCTTTCGAGGTTGCTCGACACGAGAATATCCATAGACGGAGAGATTGTTGTATAAAAATGTCTGTTCTTATCATAAACGCCTGTATTAATGAAGTCCGTCAGGACGTTGTTTGAGTTTGAGGCGCAGATAAACTTGTTAATCGGAAGCCCCATAAGGCAGGCATAGTAGCTTGCGAGGATATTTCCGAAGTTACCTGTCGGAACAACAACATTGATTTTATCACCGAAAGCGATTTTGCCGTCGTTCACAAGGTCGCAGTAAGCCGAGATATAGTAAACAATCTGAGGAAGAAGTCTGCCCCAGTTGATTGAGTTCGCGGACGAGAAAAGCATATTGTTTTCAGCCAGCTTTTCGGCAATCTCGGGAGTTGTAAAAATCTTCTTAACGCCTGTCTGAGCGTCATCAAAGTTGCCCTTGATTGCGCAAACCTTTACGTTTTCGCCTTCCTGAGTGTTCATCTGGTGCTTCTGCATAGGGCTAACGCCGTCAACAGGATAGAAAACGATGATGTTTGTGTGGTCAACATCCTTAAAGCCCTCTAAAGCCGCCTTGCCGGTATCGCCCGAGGTGGCTACAAGAATAACGGCGTCCTTGCCGTCATATGTCTTTTTAAGCGACTTTGTAAGGAAGTGCGGAAGTATCTGCAACGCCATATCCTTAAATGCGCAGGTCGGGCCGTGCCAGAGCTCGAGAATATTAAGGCTCTTGCCGTCAAGCTTTGCGTAAGCCATAGGCGCAGGATTTTCAGAGCCGAACTTTTCGGCAGTGTAGGCGCTGTCTACGCAGTCGTCGATTTCTTCCTTAGTAAAGTCTGTTAGGAAGTCAGAGAAAACCTTTTTGGCTCTGCCCTTGTAGTCCAAAGACAAAAGCGCCTTAAAGTCATCCTCGGTATATTTCGGAAACTCCTGAGGAACAAAAAGTCCGCCGTCCTTTGAAATACCCTGAGCGATAGCCTGAGCAGAGGAAACGACCTCGTTTTTGTTCTGTGTGCTGTTATATAACATAATTATCTTCCTTTCGATAAACTGTAACAATTTATTTTACTACATTATTCGCAGATTGTCAAAGATTAATTATAAAAGCGTTCTCGATATAATTTATTCTGTCGAGCTTTAAGGTTTCTTTATCGACAAAAACCTCGCTGACATCAAACCTGCACTCGCTCTCTATGCTGTTCTGTATAAGATATGCGGTTGCGGTTTTGATTATTTTACTCTGCTTGCGAAAATCAACCGCCTCATAAGGCTGAGATAAAGTACCGCTGTGACGGGTTTTGACCTCTACAAAGCAGATTGTTTTACCCTTTGAAGCGATAATATCAATCTCTCCGTAGCTTTTGCGGTAGTTTCGGCTTAGGATTTTATATCCGTTCTTTTTGAGGTAAGCGGCGGTGTAGTCCTCGCCCCTATCCCCTGTCTTTTTTGTTGTATGCTTAATCATTTGTTCAAAATCTTTGTCAGGAAGCTCAGCCTGTGGTACTTGCAAGGACCGTATTTTTTGAGCGCCTCAACATGCACCTTTGTGCCGTAGCCCTTGTGCTTGTCAAATGAATATTCGGGAAATTCCTCGGCATACTTGTACAAAAGCCTGTCCCTCGACACCTTCGCCAAAATCGACGCGCACGCGATGGACATTGACTTTGCGTCACCCTTGATGATAAACTCACTGTCAATATCGAGGTTCGGCAGTCGGTTGCCGTCAATCATAGCGTAGTCAGCCTTGACATCAAGCTCCTCTACCGCCCTTTTCATAGCAAGCATTGTGGCATTTAAGATGTTCATTTCTTCAATCTCCTCAACGCTTGCGAAGGCTATTGAGTAGGACAAAGCCTGTTCCTTTATAACGTCAAAGAGCGCTTCACGCTTTTTTTCGCTGAGCTTTTTAGAGTCGTTAACTCCCTCGATAATAGTATTTTCGGGCAGTATTACCGCCGCCGCACATACAGGCCCTGCAAGAGGTCCTCTGCCTGCTTCATCAACTCCGCAAACAGCCTTATAGCCCTTTGCCGCAGCTTCTTTTTCAAATTCAAGCCAATCCATATCAATTCTCCGTTAAAGGTCTTCCGGGCATTTCAACCGTAATTCTGCCGAGCTTCGCCGCCCTGAACTCGTCAAGGAGCATAATCGAAGCGCGCTCGGTGTCGATTTCTCCGCCCGACACCAACATTCCTCTCTTTTTTCCTATATAACGTAAAAGCTCATAGGAATCTGTATTCTCAAAATCCATATCTTCAAGCTTAAAGCGCTCGATAAACTCCGCAGGCTTCAGGCGTTTTAGGAAGTCGAGCAGACGTACCGCCAAAAGCTCGGTGTCGATTACCTGATCCTTAACAGCACCGGTAAACGCGAGGTGTTCGCCAACGATTTTATCGTCGAACTTAGGCCACAAAACTCCGGGAGTGTCGAGCATTTCGAGGTTATTCGAGATGGTAAACCACTGGTTACCCCTTGTAACGCCCGGTCTGTCCTCAACCTTAGCGCGGTTCTGCCTGGAAATTCTGTTGATAAACGAGGACTTGCCGACGTTCGGAATTCCGACAATCATTATCCTCATCATCGGATTTTTCATACCCTTTGATTTAAGCCTGTTAATCTTCTCCGCAAGCACCTTGTTAACCGCCTGCGGAAACTTATTAAGCCCTCTTCCGCTTTTGCAGTCAACGGCAATCGCTGTAATATTTTGCTTTGCGAAGTAATCAATCCACATCTTGGTTGCGGTCTGATTAGCCATATCGCACTTGTTAAGGAGTATTACCCTCGGCTTACTCTGAATAATTCCGTTTAAGTCGGGGTTGCGGCTGCTTACCGGAATACGCGCGTCGATAAGCTCAGCCACGGCGTCAACAAGCTTTAGGTTAGCCTGTATCTGCCTTTTGGTTTTCGTCATATGGCCGGGAAACCATTGAATATTTTGCATATCACTCATATTTTTCCTCACTTTATAAAAAACAAAGCCTATTTCAAACTGATGAAACAGGCTTTAGATTAGTTGATTAATAAAGATAACCGAAGTGGTTAAACGGAAAAGCTACAACCTGAGCCTTGCCGATAACATCCTTTACGTCGATAAGACCAATCTCCGTGCTCCGGCTGTCAAGCGACACCTGACGGTTATCACCCATTACAAAAAGCTTGCCCTCGGGAATAACCTCGGGAATATCATTGTTGCCGTAATTGCCCGAGAAGGTTGTGCCCTTAATATACGGCTCGTCAATTACAACGCCGTCTACGATAATGCGGTCATTCTCTTTATCGAGCTTAATAGTCTGGCCTTCCTTGGCGATAACGCGCTTGATGATGGGCTTTTTGTACTCAGCGCCGTGAGAGATAACGACAATATCGTTATTGTTGGGCTGGTAAAAAAGATTAGTTACAATTACCTTGTCGTTAGTTTGAAGCGTGTCGTTCATAGATGTGCCGTCAACGTCAACCAGTCTGAACACAAACGTCAGGCATACAACGACAATGGCAATAGCAAAAACAATACAGCGGATCCAGTCGTAAAGACCTGCCGTACCGCCCTCCTCCTTTGCGGAGAGAAAATATTCCTTGCCGTCCTCGGTTTTTGGCGGCTCTTTTTCTTTTTCAGGCTCAGCATCCGCCTTATAAGGCACATAGTAGCCGTCGTAATCGGGAGTTTTGTCCTTTTTATCTTTAGAAAGATACATTTCGGGATTTATCTCAACAGCGAGGTCGTAGTCTTTATCCAAGCCTTTTTTATTATCGCTCAATTCGTTCACCTGCTTTGTCATAAAGTGCCAATGAAGCAATTATCCTGTAGTGTAAGAAAAAGGGGAACTTTAAGCAAGTCCCCCTTTAAGTATTCGAGAATTTACTTACGAATCTGTTCCTTAACCTTAGCAGCCTTACCAACTCTGTCACGGAGATAATAAAGCTTGCTTCTGCGAACCTTACCGTAACGAACAACCTTGATGTCCTTTACGTTTGGTGAGTGGAGAGGAAATACTCTCTCAACGCCAACGCCGTAGGCTACACGTCTTACGGTAAATGTCTCAGCAACACCGCTGCCTCTCTTGGCAATTACAGTGCCCTCGAACATCTGAATTCTTTCTCTGTTACCTTCACGAATGTTTACTGATACTCTGATAGTATCACCGATACCGAACTCGGGAGTAGTCTCTTTAACCGAACCGGCAGCAATTGTTTTTAATGCGTCCATTTTTATCCTCCTAATATTTACCCGATATTCATACCTAAAAGCAGCGGACTATCAGTTCTTAAATGACGGCATAAAACCGTTATTTGAGCCACGTCGCAGGTCACGACGGAACCAAATGCTAAAATATTATACCATAAAGGAATTAATAATTCAAGTCCTTTTTTCAATTATTTTTATAATAATGAATTAAGAACTTATTTTCTTTAATTTTTCCAAAAACTCAGCAAAATACTGCGGAAGCTCTGAATTGAATTCGAGGTACTCTTTACTTCTCGGATGAACAAAGCCGATTTTCTTTGCGTGCAGGCATTGTCCCTCAAAGCCGACCTTCTCTTTTTTTACTCCGTAAACCAAATCGCCTGCAACAGGATGACCGAGGTACGCCATATGAACCCTTATCTGGTGGGTTCTTCCGGTTTCAAGCCTGCATTTTATGTGGGTATAACCCCTGTAGCGCTCGATAACGCTGTAGTGAGTAACGGCTTTTTTGCTGTTCTTTTCGGTAACGCACATCTTTTTGCGGTCGTTCGGGTTTCTGCCGATAGGCGCGTCAACCGTACCGCTGTCGTCTTTGAGATTGCCGAACACAACCGCCTCATATTCCCTTGTAAAAGAGTGCTCCTTAATCTGCTCGGCAAGTCCCGTGTGGGCAAAATCGTTCTTTGCGACAATCAGCAGACCGCTTGTGTCCTTGTCAATTCTGTGGACAATTCCCGGGCGCATAACGCCGTTAATTCCCGACAGACTGTCTCCGCAGTGGTACAGCAGAGCGTTTACAAGCGTTCCGTCGAAGTTTCCTGCCGCAGGGTGAACTACCATTCCCTTGGGCTTATTAACAACAAGCAAGTCGCTGTCCTCGTAGACAATATCGAGCGGAATGTCCTCAGCCTTGGCTTCATAAGCGACAGGCTCAGGCACATTTACCGTGACAATATCCCCTGCGCTGAGCTTTTGCTTTTTATTAACAGCCTTGCCGTTAACGCTGACAAGCCCTTTTTCAAAAAGAGATACAGCCGAGCTTCTTGAAATTCCTATACCGCTTTCGGCTACGAACTTATCAGCCCTCACGCCGTCGGTTACACATTCAAGCCTGTGCTCAGTCATTTTTAATTTCCTTTTTACCCTTGGCGGACTTAATCATAATATACACCGCAAGCGCGATTACACCGCCCGTAATGCAGTAATCCGCAAAGTTGCACACCGGCGGAAAGAACGAAAGACTTAGATAATCTATAACATAGCCGTAGAGAATTCTGTCGATAAGATTGCCTATACCGCCGCCGATGATAAGTCCTGCAAGCACATAAAACAGCTTGCCCTGCGGACGTTTAATGAACATATAGAGAATAATGGCGATAATCATCAGCGAAGTAAGCACAACGAAAATCCAGCGGTTGTCCTGAAACATACCGAAGGCAACTCCGCGGTTTTCCACATAGCTGAGCTTAAAAACTCCGGGGATAACGTCAACTGTACCGGCAGGCTTGATGTTATTTACAACGCTAATCTTAATTATCTGGTCTACGGCAACCACCGCGGCGGCTATAATCAAAGCGATAAAAGGCATAATTCCTCCGAAAGATAAATCGGCGCAACCAAAATCGCACCGATTTATTAATTATAATTATACTATTTAAGGTTTTCACAGCAGCGGCTGCAAAGCGTAGGATGTTCGCTGTTCTGTCCGACCGTCTTGCTGATAGCCCAGCAGCGCTCGCACTTCTCGCCCTCAGCCTTTTCAACGCTGATTTCAAGCTCTCCGCCGTTGTCCTTAACCTCGAGCTCCGAAACGATAAACGCATCCTTAAGCTCTGACTCAGCCTTCTTGAGGAAGTCAAGCTTAGCGTTACCTGCCGAAAGAGTAACCTTACTTTCGAGCGAGCCCTTGATTGTCTTTTCCTTAACAAGGGGCTCAATCGACTTTTTAACGTCGTCTCTGAGGTTGTGAATTTCATCCCAGAAGTTCATAAACTCCTCGTCATAAGCGATATCAACCTTTTCGGGCATATCGTTATAAATGACATGAGATTTAACGTCGCTCTCGCGGTGAGGCATATATTTCCAGATTTCATCTGAAGTATAAGCCAAAATCGGGGTTAACATTCTTGTCATGGCGTTGAGGATAAGATAAATCGAGGTCTGAGCGGCACGTCTGAGCTTGCTGTCAGCCTTCTCGGTATAAAGTCTGTCCTTCAAAACGTCAAGATAGAAGTTAGACATATCAACAACGCAGAAGTTGTGAATACTGTGGTATACAATGTGGAACTCGTACTTGTCATACGCATCCTTAACCTTGTCGATAAGGCTGTTGAGCTTAAGGAGAGCCCACTTGTCGATTGCGGTGATCTCGTCAAGAGATACCATATCGGTATCGGGGTTAAAATCAGAGAGGTTGCCGAGAATGTATCTTGCGGTATTTCTGATTTTTCTGTACGATTCCGAAGTTTGTTTAAGAATATCAAAGGAGATGTTAACATCTGACTGGTAGTCGCAGGAAGCAACCCACAGACGGAGAACGTCAGCACCGTACTGCTTGATAACCTCCTGGGGACTGATACCGTTGCCGAGAGATTTACTCATCTTGCGCTTTTCCATATCCAAAATCATACCGTGAGTAAGTACGGCCTTGTAAGGAGCAACGCCTGTTGTGGCAACAGATGTAAGGAGCGAGGACTGGAACCAGCCTCTGTACTGATCGTTACCCTCAAGGTAAAGGTCAGCAGGGAATTTAAGGTAATCACGTCGCTTTACAACGGCGGTGTGTGATGAACCGCTGTCGAACCAAACGTCCATAATATCCTTTTCTTTATCAAAATCAGCGCATCCGCACTTTTTGCACTTTGTACCCTCGGGCAAAATCTCGCTTGCGTCGTGGTCGAACCAAGCGTTAGAGCCTTCCTTGCCGAAAAGCTCTGCAACAGCTAGCATAGCGTCCTTTTCAATAAGGGGCTCGCCGCAGTCCTTGCAGTAGAAAATCGGGATAGGCACACCCCATTTTCTCTGACGAGAGATACACCAGTCTTTTCTGTCGCGAACCATCGAGGTAATTCTGTCCTTACCCCAGGCAGGGATCCACTCAACAGTGTTGATTGCGTCAACGGCCTCGTCCTTGAAGTCGTCAACCGAGCAGAACCACTGGTCTGTCGCTCTGAAAAGAATGGGAGATTTACATCTCCAGCAATGCGGATACTGGTGGATAATCTTTTTAAGAGCAAACAAATTGCCGTCATTATCAAGCTTGATGGCGATTTTCTTGTTTGCCTCGTCGGTGGTAAGACCCGCGAATTCTCCTGCTTCCTCGGTGAGAACGCCGTCGCCGTTAACCGGGCAGATTACGGGAATCTCGGGGTAATTACGGCAAACGTTGTAGTCGTCAACACCGTGACCGGGAGCGGTATGAACGCAGCCTGTACCGCTTTCGAGAGTTACGTGGTCACCGACAATAAGCAGCGACTCACGGTCAAGGAACGGATGCTGAGTTTTCATATACTCAAGCTCACTGCCCTTGATAGTCGCAACAACGGAGTAGTCGGTAATTCCGGCTTCTTCCATTGCGGATTTATACAAATCGGTAGCCATTACGTAGTACTCGTCGCCGTGCTGAATAACGGAGTACTCATAGCGCGGACCTACGCAGATTGCTACGTTTGCAGGAAGAGTCCATGTGGTGGTTGTCCAGATTACAAAGAACACCTTAGACGGGTCAATGCCCATAGCGGAAAACTTGCCGAGGTCATCGGTAACTTGGAATTTTACGTAAATTGAATGGCAGGGATCCTCAGCATATTCAATCTCAGCTTCCGCAAGAGCGGTTTTACATTCGGGACACCAGTAAACGGGCTTTAAACCGCGGTAGATGTAGCCCTTGTCTGCCATTTCGGCAAAAACTTTAATCTGCTCTGCCTCAAACTCATGCTTTAAGGTAATGTAGGGGTGATCCCACTCTCCGATTGCGCCGAGGCGCTTGAACTGCTCGCGCTGGTCGTTAATATAACCGGTAACAAACTCCTCGCAGAGCTTTCTGAGCTCTACTACAGAGATATCGGCAGAGCTGCCGATACCGGCTTTTTGTCTGGCTTTAAGCTCTGTGGGCAGTCCGTGGGTATCCCAACCGGGAACAAACGGAGCCTTGAAGCCTGCCATATTTTTGTAACGAACAATAAAGTCCTTTAAGATTTTATTAAGTGCGTGGCCGAGGTGGATATCGCCGTTAGCATACGGAGGTCCGTCATGAAGCACAAAGAGCGGTTTGCCTTCGTTATGCTCCATCAGCTTGTCGTAAAGCTTTTCCTCCTCCCAATTTTTGAGCGTTTCAGGCTCGCTCTTGGGCAGACCTGCACGCATTGGAAAATCGGTTTTAGGCAGATTAAGGGTTGCGTTATAATCTTGGGACATTGTTTAATCTCTCCAGTAATTTGTTTATTAATTATTCGGCAGAAACGTCGTAGTTATCTCCGAATTTAAGGTGATTGAACTTGCTCTGGCGCTTTACGGCAACCTTTGTATCGTCAGCAGGCTCAGAAATCTTGGGCTGAACCTCCTGAACAGGCTGTACCGGCTGAGCAGGCTCGGTCTTAACTTCCTCTGCGGGAGCGTAGTTAATCTCATCCTCTGCAACAGGCTCTGTGGGATATTTCTCGTCAAGAGCCTTCTGTGAGTTTTCGAGGTCAACCGAGGTGGGAAGCTCGTCAATAGCCTTAATGTGAGTTCTGTAAAGCTCGATAAGCTCGTTTCTGAGGGCAACGGTGTCAGCCTGAAGTGAAAGGTAGTTGTCCTTCTCCATAGCTGTCATTTTGTTAGCCTCAACGGAAAGAGCCTGAGCCTTTTCCTCTGCGTCGCGGATAATTCTGCCTGCCTTTTCCTTTGCTTCCTTGATGCAGGCGTCGCTCATCTTCTGAGAAGTGAGCAGAGCGTTTCTGACGGTTTCCTCGTCGGCTCTGTACTCCTCGAGACGGGTAGCAAGTCTGTCGATTTTATGTACAAGGTTTGTCTTTTCTTTTTTGAGCTGTTCAAAAGAGGCGATTACCTCATCGATAAACTCGTCAACATCCTCAGCGTTATATCCGCCGCTGAAGGACGCTTTTCTAAAGCTGACGTTTTTAATCTCATCAATAGTTAACATATATTCCTCTCCTTATCTGTAATGAATAATTGATATTCTTATCCGATGTTTTTTGGTCTCACCCAGTACACCGTTAATTTTGAATTTACCCTTTCCCCTGATTGTCAGAGTGTCGCCTTCATTCACGGTTTTGCTGATATTTGTACACTCAATAAAATTCAGGGTAACACTGCCCGATAAAATCACGCTTTTTGTCTTTTCGCGCGAGAGCCCGGAAACAGCCGCAACAATATTGTCAAGCCGTGCGGATGACACGATAACGGACTTTTCCTCTACTCCTCTGCCCTTCGGCAAAGAGTTCAAGTCGGCGTCACCGACCTTTACTCCTGCTCTGCCGATTTTCGAAATCTGCGATTTTATATACTCGGCAATCTCACTTTTTACAAAAACGACGCACCTGCCGTCCTCTACCAATATATCCCCGACTGTCTCGCGCTCAATTCCGAGCGACATCAACGCCCCTAAAAAGTCGCGGTGAGTCAGCTTGTCCGCAGGACGGAAGCTAAACTGAACCGCCGCAATAGGAAATTCAGGATTATCTTCATAAAAATCCAGACAGAGAACCTTGCGTTCGCTTTGCTCGTATCCGCCGAAAAAGCTGTAGCTGTTAAATCCGACAGATTTAAGATATCTCTCTGCCTGAGCCTGCTCCGCCTCGCTTAAAAACGAAAAGAAATATGGCTTTTGCCGTTTTTGGCATAAAAAGACCGCGTCATCGAGCTTGGATATAAAAAGCTTGTCTTTATCAGAAGTATACACCGCTGTTTTCAAGCTCGTCAAGTAAATCGTCGCCTGTCAAATCAACGTTGCTGGGAATAATAATATATGTGTTGGAGGCAACTCTTTTGATTTTACCGTTGTTTGCGTAAGCAACACCGCTGAGGAAGTCGAGAATTCTTCTCGCCATATCCTTGTTGGTGTCCTCAAGGTTAAGAACTACGGTGTGAGTTTTAGTAAGCTCGTCAGCGATAGCTCTTGTTTCCTCACCAAAGCGCTCGGGCTTAAAGATACCAACCTGAAGCTTTGCGGTAGCGTTAATATTTACAACCTTGTTTCTGGAAGAACCGGTTGATGTCTGTCTCGGTCTCTCCCTAACAGGTTCCTCTTCTTCGTAATCGTCTCCGTCGTCGGCGTAGCCGTACTCGTCGTACTCGTACTCGTCGTCGGGAGCGTCCCACATACGTTTAAACTTGTTAACAATTCCTGCCATTTACTTTTCCTCCTGTTATGTGTAGTTTCTTGCTCCGAAAAGCGAAGAACCAACTCTTACCATATTTGCGCCTTCGAGTATTGCCTCGTAGTAGTCGGCTGACATACCCATCGACAATATACTCATATTTATATTATCTAATTTTTTTTGCGATATGTCAATAAATAACTTGTGCATATTATTAAAATATTTTTGAATTTTTCGTGTATTATCACAAATCGGGGGTATTGTCATCAGTCCTCTGACCGAAATTGACTCCAATTCAGCGATTTGGCAAAGCAATTCTTCGAGCTGTTCCTCAAACACGCCTGACTTGTTTTCTTCCCTGCCGATATTGACTTCTACCAATATATCGGTTGTGATATTCCTTTTCTTCGATTCCTTAGAAATTTCCTTTGCAAGCTTTAGGCTGTCTACCGACTGAATCAAATCAACCTTGCCGGCGATCTGCCTAACCTTGTTTGTCTGAAGATGTCCGATAAACTGCAAAGAGCAATTCTCAAGGTTATAATCCTCATACTTTGAGAGCAGCTCCTGTACCCTGTTCTCACCGATATGGTCAAGTCCGAGCGATATCGCGTGGTTAATCGTAGCGGCGTCAACGGTTTTTGTAGCGGCGAGGAAGGTAATGTCCTCACGCTTTTTGCCGATTTTCTGAGCCGCCTCCGCGATCCTCTCGTTAATTACCTTGTAGTTATATTCAACGTCAGCTAATGACCTTGCCGTCATACAAGTCATCTCCTTTTATAATAACTTTATCGTAGAGCGAGATTGTCTCGCCGTTAAACAAAATACCTTCCTCGGGCTGAGTGTCGCAGATTACATAATCGTCGTCAGAATAGAGGATTGAGATTTGCTTGAACTGAACCTCGCTTCCGTAGAGCACATAAACGCCCTGAACCTTCTTTTGCTCCTTGTGAGAATTGTCGTTCTCGTCATAAGTGGTCTTTGTAACGTAATCGTCGTGAATAGCGCGTTTGCTCACGCGAAGTCCCGTAAATGTTCCGAGTCCGATTTCGATAGGCTCTTGCCTTGCCTGCAAAAGACCGTTGTTCATATAGTCGCACTGTAAAATTACAAGCGCTTTACCGTCGGAGTTCTGGGTAATCTTATAAATCTCGGCAGGAATAGCCTCGGTGCTCGCCTCGGTCAAAAGCACCGTAACGGCGCTGTCCCAGATTGTAAGGTTCTGCGCATCGTCGTGACTGACCTCGCAGGCTACATACCATTTAACGTTGCTGACAACCTTTCCTGCGGTGTTGTCAGGAACATCCGACTGCTTGATGTTTCTCAGTCCGTCCAAAGTCAGGTTGTCAATATCGGAATATTTTACGGCGTTTTCATATCCGTCGCAGTACTCCGAGAAATATCCTGCCTTCGGGCTTTCAATAGAACCTGTGCTCTTTCCTGCGGACGACCTGAGCGTTTCTATTTCAGCGGAGAGGTCGTTGATTTCCGCGTTAAAGTTTTTAAGGTTGCCTGTGTAGAGCAGTCTTTGGTTGATTGAAGCGAGCAGATTATCCGAGTCCGACTTTACGCCCGTTATATTGTGCTTATTGGCGTCGTCAAGGTAAGTAATCAGCTTGCTCTTGATGTTGTTGTTTATTATATCAAGGCTCATTGTGCCTGAGATTGTATTCTTCTGTATGTATTCAAGCGAGTCCTTTTTTGCTTGAAGCTTGTCAGCCATAGACTGCGCAATAGCGTCCTTCTCATTGGAGTAGACCTTCGCGATTTCTCCCTTGATGTTCACGGTGTCTCCGCTTGAACAGGAGTAGGACAAAATTCCGTTTGTGTTGTTCGGAATAATATTTTCATCGCGGATAATAAATCCGTTTGAATAGATTTTATCTGTAACGGTTACCATAACGGCGTTCTCCGTTGGGTACATATCAAAGTTTGCGCTTATAAGCAGATATGCAACATATACCACCGCAAGCACGGTAAGCGCCGCAACCAGTATTCTTTTAAATAGCAGTTTATCCATAAGTCAATCCTTTGTCTGTAATTTGAACCGCCTGCTCAAAAAGCTGTTCAAGTGAATCTGCTTTGTCGGGATACAGCCAGTTAATTTCCTTGTCACGCTTAAACCACGTGATTTGTCGTTTGGCGTATCTTCGTGTTTCCTGTTTTAACTTTTCAATACATTCTTCCAAAGGGAGCTCTCCTTTTAAGTAAGGAAAAAGCTCCTTGTAGCCGATAGCTTTTACGGAAGTAAAGCTAAGCTCTGAGTTGAAAACACGCTTTGCTTCCAAAATAAGCCCTGCCTCAACCATAAGGTCAACGCGCTTGTTGATTCGGTCGTAAAGCTTTTGTCTGTCCTCAAAGTTAAGTCCGAGCTTGATAGCGCTGTACGGACTTTCTTCGTTTTTTGAATTCTTATTCTGTTCGGTGATGGTAATGCCTGTGGTTTTATAAAACTCAATCGCGCGGATAATGCGTTTAGGATTTTTTTCTGTTTCAAGACGTTCAGCCGATTCTCCGTCAAATTTTCTGAGCATATCGAGAAGATAATCAACACCTTCGGTATAATACAATTCCCGGAGTTTTTCGCTAAGCTCGGTATCGCGCTGACTTTCGTGAAAGCTGATGTTGTTGAGGAGAGAATCGACATATAAGCCTGTTCCCCCGACAATAACCGGAATTTTACCTCTTGAGGAAATATCCTCAATACACTTCTTCGCGTCGTCAACAAACATCGCTACCGAATACGTTTGATTAGGTTCGAGAAAATCCATCAGGTGATGCGGAATTCCCTGCATTTCCTCAACAGTGGGCTTTGCGGTAGCAATTTGCATACCCTTGTAAATTTGCATTGAATCCGCCGAGATTACCTCACCGCCGTACCTTTTTGCAAGCTCAACGCCGAGCCTTGTCTTGCCTGAGGCGGTAGGCCCTACAACCGTGATTAATTTAATTTTGTTGTTCAAATAATCACGCCCTGCCAAACTGATTTTCAATCTCGGATTTTTTCATGGTAACGCAAATCGGTCTGCCGTGCGGGCAGTATCTGATTTGCGGATTTTTTTCAAGCGTTTTAATAAGCTCAATGAGCTCGTCGGCGCTGTTCCTGTTGCCTGCCTTTACCGCGCTTCTGCAAGCGACATTTGCGTAAAACCAATCCATTTTCTCGGTGTAAATATCGGTCTTGCCCTGCGCGATATAACCTGCCATCTCGGTTATGCAGTCAGGTATTTCAGCCGCGTCGATATACTGCGGAGCGCTTCTGACAATCACAGTTGAATTGCCGAAGTCCTCAACGTCAAACGAACAGTCGGAGAACATTTGCAGATTATTAATCGCCGCGTCGTATTCGTTTTTGCCGAGGGTTACGGTGACAGGCTGCAAAAGAATTTGCGCGGAAGCGCCTGCCTTTTCCGCTTTGAGCTTTTCGTAAATAATTCTCTCGTGAGCGGCATGCTTGTCGATGAGAATCATCTCTTTTTTGTTTTTCTCGACGATTATATATGTGTCAAACAGTTCGCCAATGTACTTAATCTCATCCTCCTGCTCATCAAGCAGAGTGGGAATTGAATTGTGATTTTCGGTAACGGTCAGCTCACTGTTGTTTTCAATATCAAGCTTTTGCTGAACAAAGTCTATTTCGGGCTCTGCCTCAATTGTTTCTTCCTCGAAATCGGGGTCAATCAGCGGAATTTGCTGTTCTTCCCTCGCCTTTGCTTTGAATTCCTCAATCTTCTGCTCTTTGAGCTTTTCGTTTCTGACAGCCTGCTTTGAGTAAATCTCAAACGGATTGTCGTTGTCTGAAACTCTGAGATTGTCAATATCGGGCTTAATGTCGAGTTCTGAGATAATATCGCTTTTAGGCTGGGGCTGAACAGGCTTTTTCTCAGGTGTAATCTTAGCCTTTGCCTTTTCTTCCTTTTGAATGATATATCCGCCGCTTGTGAACGGATTGAATTTTTTAATATCGTTAAAAGCGGTGTTATTCTTAAAGGTCACCTGCTTTTTGTTGTCGTTTTTAAGGAGCGAGGACTTTACGCCGTGATAAACCGCGTCGAAAACAGGGCGTTCGTTAACAAAACGCACCTCAATTTTTGCAGGGTGAACGTTAACGTCGATCACCTCAAACGGAACGGTGATGTTTAACACGCAGGACGGAAACTTTCCGACCATAATCGAGCCCTTAAACGCTTCTTCAATCGCCGCCATAGCGGTTCTTGACTTAACGTAACGTCCGTTAATAAAGAAATTCTGCATATTGCGGTTTGGGCGCGAGTGAACAGGCTTTGAAACATAGCCTGAAATTTTTACGGAATTCAGCTCATAATCGACAGGGATTAAGCCGTTTGCAAATTCTCTGCCGAATACGGAATAGATTGCCGATAGCAGCTTGCCGTCACCGAAGGTCTTAAGCGACTGCTTGCCGTCGCGGATATATGTAAACGCGATTTCGGGATGTGAAAGCGCTGTTTTGTCAACTATATTCGAAACGCTGATACCCTCGGAGACGTCCTTTTTAAGGAACTTTGCCCTTGCAGGGATGTTGTAGAACAAATCACGGATAATAAACGTTGTTCCAACAGGACAGCCTGCGTCGTCGAGAGAAATTTCCTCGCCGCCTTCAATAATATAACTTGTTCCGACGTCCTCGCTTACGTTCCTCGTAATCAGCTGGAGCTTCGACACCGCGCTGATTGAAGCGAGAGCCTCTCCCCTGAATCCAAGGGTAGAAATATTGTTAAGGTCGTTTTCATACTTAACCTTACTTGTGGCGTGGCGGAGGAACGCGACCTTTACATCGTCACGCGCAATTCCGCAGCCGTCGTCAGTGACGCGCATAAAGGTAGTTCCGCCGTTTTTGATTTCAACGGTAATGTTCTTCGCGCCTGCGTCTATTGAATTTTCAATCAGCTCCTTGATTACGGAAGCAGGTCTTTCAACGACCTCGCCTGCCGCGATAAGCTCTGCAACGTGCTTGTCAAGAACATTAATAACTCCCAATGCTGTCACCTGCCTTTATATCATATTCTTAAGTTCATATAGTAAGTTCATCGCCTCAATCGGGGTTAAGGTGTTGAGGTCAACGTTTTTAATTTTATCAATAACCGGACTTTGCGCAACTCCCAAAATTGAGAGCTGTGCGTCCTCGTCGGGGTTTGACTTTTTAACAACGGTCTCTGCCCTGCCGCTTTCGAGCTCGGCTAAAATTTCCTTTGCCCTGCCGATAATCGTATTCGGCACACCTGCGAGCTTTGCAACCTCAATACCGTAGCTGTCGTCGGCTCCGCCGGGAACAATCCTGCGCAGGAAGGTGATGTCGTCACCGCGCTTTTTAACGGCAATGCTGTAGTTTTTAACGCCGTCGAGCAAATCTTCCATAACCGTGAGCTCGTGATAGTGAGTTGCGAACAAGGTCTTTGCTCCGAGTTTCTTTTTGTCGGCGCAGTATTCGAGCACAGCACGCGCTATGCTCATACCGTCAAAGGTCGAGGTACCTCTGCCGATTTCATCCAAGATAAGCAGACTTCTTGAAGTCGCGCTCTTGACGATATTCGCGACTTCGTTCATCTCCACCATAAAGGTTGACTGTCCCGAAGCCAAATCATCGGAAGCGCCTACCCTTGTAAAAATGCTGTCCACAATTCCGATTTGAGCGGATGAAGCAGGAACAAAGCTTCCGATTTGCGCCATCAAAACAATTAATGCAATCTGGCGCATATATGTAGACTTACCTGCCATATTCGGGCCGGTGATAATCGCCACGCGGTCGGATTTGTTGTCAAGGTTAACGTCGTTCGGAACAAACGAAGCGTTCTTAAGCAAAAGCTCAACAACAGGATGGCGCGAGTCCTTAATCTTAATCGCCGTCGATTGTGTAACATCGGGACGTACATAGCGGTTGTCGGAAGCGACATTCGCAAAGGAGTTAAGCACGTCCAAAGTCGCAATAGCCTTTGAGGTTCTCTGAATTCTCTCCAAGCTGTCGGCAACCTTCAGCCTGATTTCTTCAAAGAGCTTAAATTCAAGCGCTACCGAACGGTCCTTTGCCCCTAAAATTCTCGCCTCAACCTCTTTAAGGTCGGGGGTGATGTAACGCTCGCAGTTTGTAAGAGTTTGTTTACGGATGTATGTATCGGGAACCATATTTTTATAGGAATTAGTAACCTCAATATAGTAGCCGAAAACTCTGTTATATCCAACCCTTAGCTTGGGAATTCCCGTAAGCTCCTTTTGCTCGGTTTCAATCTGAGCAAGGATATCCTTTGAGTTATTCATATCATTGTTGATAACGTCAAGGTCGGAGTTATAGCCCTGTTTAATCATTCCGCCTTCCCTGATTGTAAAGGGCGGCTGTTCGACAATGGCGCTGTCGATAAGCGAGTGAATATCCTCGAGCAGGTCAATATTTTTATAAATCATCCTCAAATGCGATGCCTTGCACTCGCTTAAAAAGGATGAAATTTGCGGTAAATCCTTTACGGCTGAGCAGAGAGAACGCAAATCCCTCGCATTCGCAGAGCCGTAGACAATCTTTGTCATAAGTCTGTCGATGTCGAAAATGCCGGATAAATTCTCGGTTAGCTCCAAACGGGGAACCGTATTGTTGACAAGCTCCTCAACAGCGCTCTGACGGTTGTTGATTGTCGAAATATTCATCAACGGATGTTCAAGCCAAGAGCGGATAAGTCTCTTGCCCATCGCCGTCTTTGTCTTGTCGATTACCCAAAGCAGCGAACCGCGTTTTTCTTTGCTGAGCATAGTTTGAGTAAGCTCCAAATTGCGCTGGGTGTTGTAATCGAGCTTCATATACTGCGATTCGGAATAGGTGTCAATCTGATTAATGCGCTCAAGACCGTTCATCTGGGTTTCTTTGAGGTAATTAATCAAAGCGCCTACCGCGCAGATAACGTCGGGCTTGTCCTTAATTTTATCAAACTCATTACCGAAATGATTTGAAGCGGTCTTTGAGCAAAGAGTAAATCCGAACTTTTCGTCCTCGAGCAGTTCAACGCCTGCGGAAAGCTTTTGTTTAATAAAGCCCGGGAGTTGTTTAATCTCGATAATCTTTCCGCCGAGCAGAATTTCCTTGGGAGAATAGCTTGAAAGCTGATTTATCAGTTTATTGTAGCTATCCTTACCGCTTATTTCGGTAGCGTTTAATTCTCCTGTAGAAATATCGCAAAAGCATACGCCGATAGTCTTATCCGAAGAATACAGACAGCAGATATAGTTATTCTTGCCTTCCTCGAGCATACTCTGCTCCATAACCGTACCGGGGGTGATTACGCGGATAACGTCGCGCTTAACAAGTCCCTTGGCGGCTTTTGGATCCTCGGTCTGCTCGCAGATTGCAACCTTGTAGCCGCGTGATACAAGCTTTGCGATATAGCCCTCGCAGCTGTGGAACGGAACTCCGCACATCGGAGCGCGTTCCTCCTGACCGCAGTCCCTACCTGTAAGTGTAAGCTCAAGCTCACGTGAAGCAGTCAAGGCGTCGTCGTAAAACATCTCGTAAAAATCACCGAGACGGTAAAACAAAATACAATCCTTGTTGGCTTCTTTAATTTCAAAATACTGCTGCATCATCGGGGATAACTGAGCCATTAGCCTACACTCCTTTCAAAAATTTCCAGTGAATTAATCAGCCGCAGCCGCCGCAGGTTGAGCAGCTGCCTGTGCAGTTCTCATCGTAATCGGCAGTCTCGGGATCTCCGCCCTCTGAGCTCTGAGAAATAATAGCGTTAACGCGATTGATTACCTTATCAAACTCGCCCTTAGCCTCGTTATATGCAATCATATGCTCGTTGGACATAATCTGTGAGTAAACCTCGCGCATATCTGTGTTGAGCTTGTTGAGCTTGTCCTGATCTCTGTCCTTTTTCTGAGCTTCCTCGTTAATAGAAAGTCTTACGATATTAAACTGACCGATAAGGTTCTGAAGCTCTGCGTCAGCGTCGGCTTCGCTCTGAACCTTGTGCAGCTTAATGTAAGCCTCCTCCTGCTGAATTGCTTTTCCTAATTCTCTTGCAAGTGCTATTGTGTCCATAAATATACCTCCGTGTTTTAATTCTAAACAAGCTCGCCCTTTAATATCCAGTTTCGGGCGCTTGTGATTTTTGCATTTTGGAATGTGCCTATCAAATCTTTATCGCCGTTAAGCTCTACAATTATATTGCCGCTTGTACGGGCGTTTAATTCACCTGTTTTTTCTTTTACGCTCTCAATGAGCACCTTTTCGGTCTTGCCGACCATAGAGGAACAGCGCTTGGCGGCGATTTCCTCCTGAACGTCAAGCAGCTCTTGGAACCACTTGGATTTTTCCTCGGCAGAGATTGGATCGTCCATTTTCTCGGCAGGAGTTCCCGCTCTGGGAGAGAAAATAAAAGTAAATAAAGACGTAAACTCAACCTCGCGAATAAGCGATAAAGTCTCCTTAAAGTCCTCGTATGTTTCTCCCGGGAAGCCGACAATTATATCGCTTGTGAGCGAAACGTTCTCGATTTTCTCCTTGGCGTATGAGATAATATCAAGATACTTTTTGCGGTCGTAGTGGCGGTTCATCGCCTTTAATATCCTGTCCGAACCGCTTTGGAACGGCAAATGCAGGTGCTTAGAAATATGCTTCGACTGAGCAATAGCATCAATCAGCTCTTTTGAACAGTCCTTTGGATGGGATGTCATAAACCTCAACCAGTAATCGCCGTCGATGCTGTCAATCTCCGAGATGAGCTGAGCAAAGCTGACGGGGTTTTCAAGCGTTTTGCCGTAGGAATTTACGTTTTGACCGAGCAGGGTAATATCCTTGTAGCCGCTTAAAATCATATCGCGCGCTTCGGAAACGATAACATCCTTTTCTCGGCTTCTTTCTCTTCCCCTTACATACGGAACAACGCAGTATGTACAGAAGTTGTTACAGCCGTACATAATCGGGAGCCAGCCCTTGAAGTTACCGTCACGGTGGGTCGGAATTCCCTCGTAAATCTTTTTATCATCGTTGCCGCGCTCAAAAACACGCTTGCCGTTTACGAGCGAGCTGTACATAAGCTCGGGAAAATGGTGAAGCGAGTGAGTGCCGAACACTAGCCCTACAAACGGAAAGCTCTTGTAAATTCGGTTTGCAACATGCTCCTGCTCCATCATACAGCCGCAAAGAGCTATTAAAATCTGCGGATGTCTGCGCTTGATATTCTTTAGCGCTCCGACGTTGCCGAAAACTCTGTCCTCGGCATGCTCCCTGACAGCGCAGGTGTTGAAAAGAATAAAGTCGGCATTTTCGGGTTCTTCCGTAAAATCAAAGCCCGATTTGCTGAGCATACCCTTAATCTTCTCGCTGTCGGCGACATTTTGCTGACAACCGTATGTGCGGACGAACGCGAGCGGTTTTTCGCCGCGCTTGCGAATCTCCATAATTTCGGAGATAAGCTTCATATATTCAATTTGTTTTTCAGACAGTTTATCGGACTTAACAGTGTTAACAGCCAAATAAACGCCTCCTAACCCATTTTATCTATTATCCAAAGTATTATATCACAGATTGGAAGGCATTTCAATAACTTATCACCGTTTTATCACAATATTTTGAAAAAATGTATTAATACACCAACCGATTACCACCATATGTTGTGGGAATCTCCCCTACGATTACCGACTGAGCAAGCTCGTAATCCGTGTCGAAGGTCATTTCACCGCTGTGGTCGACAGAAGCTGTCACAATATGCGAGGAAATTATTAGGCGTATGTGGTGAATTGTCTGGTTGATTCCGGCGCTTTCAAATGTACTCTCGATCCTGGAATTGAAGTTTCCCGTCAGGCAAAAGGTCAATGGAATTTGAGGACCGAGGTTTGACAATAAGGTCAATCCCGTAAACGCGCCGAGCGGTATTTCCATTTTTGAGTGCTTTATTTTCGCGACCTCATCCTGAGCGGACTTTGTAACAGCCGCCTTGAAAATATTGATATTCTTTGAGTTAGTCTCGATTGATTTCACACTGCCGTCACCTGAGTATTTTACAACGGCAAAATCACCGTAATCATAATCAAGCTCATTTAGAGTATTCTGCACTGCGTCGGACAGCGCGTCGGTCGTAATCTGACCTGCAAAGTTCACTATGTAATCCTGAGAAAAATCCGACGCCTTTCCCTCAAACGCACGAACAGCAAAAACAATAAGCATAGCCGCCGCGATTATCACGCAGTACAGTCTTAGTACCGCAAGCCCCGAACGGCGTTTTGTCCGTCTGTAAAGCAAAAAATCACCCCTCGTACATAATACACGAGAGGTGATGTTAAGTGATATTTTATTTTTTTTCAGCCTCTTTATCGGCGTCGTCAGCCTTTTCTTCAGCCTTGTCATCAATCTTTTCATCACAGCCCGAGCAACCCTCGCAGCTCTGATTACATTCGTCTGCTTCGTCATCAAAAAGACCGGAAAAATCAAACTCCAAAAGCTCGCCGCAGTTGGGACACTCAATCTCGCCCTCAAGCAGAACGTCCTCTGAAACATTGATTTTCTCTCCGCAAGCACCGCAGGTTACCTCGTAAAAAGGATTATCCTCGTCGTCATACTCGTCATACTCAACGTCGTCATCGTACAGCTCAGACTCAACCTCGGACAAATCCTCGTCAATCTCGTCAACCTGGTCGGCAAGCTCATCATAGAGCTCCTCCATATCGGTAAGGTCGTAAGCAATATCGTCAAGCAAATCGACAATAGCGTTAATTACCTTAACCTCGGGCTTGCTTTGATCAAGCGCAAGACCTTCTGCAAGGCCTTTGATATAAGCTATTTTTTCAGTAATTGTCATATTAAAAACCTCTTATGCTCTGCCCATGTACTCGCCGGTTCTGGTATCAATCTGGATAACCTCGCCCTCGTCGATGAAGAGCGGAACCTTGATCTCGGCACCAGTCTCGAGTGTAGCGGGCTTAGTGGCGTTTGTAGCTGTGTCGCCCTTAAAGCCGGGATCGGTCTTAGTAACCTCGAGCTCTACAAAGTTGGGCGGCTCTACGCCGAAAACATTGCCCTTGTAGGAGAGAATTTTGCAAACCATATTCTCCTTAACGAACTTAAAGCTGTCACCGAGAACGCTCTTGTTAATCGGAATCTGCTCCCAGGTCTCGGTGTCCATAAAGTAATAAAGGTCGCCGTCGTTGTAGCTGTACTCCATATCCTTTCTCTCGATGAAAGCTGTGGGATATTTATCGTTGGGGTTAAAGGTCTTTTCAACTACCGCACCTGTAATAACGTTTCTGATTTTTGTTCTTACAAACGCAGCGCCTTTACCGGGTTTTACGTGCTGGAATTCGATTATGGAAACAACCTGTCCATCCATTTCGAATGTTACGCCGTTTCTGAAATCACCTGCTGAAATCATTCTAATTACCTCCTGATATTTCTTTTACAGAAATATAACTATTCCGTAAAATTACTTCATCTTATTATACTAAATTTTAACTGAAAATGCAAGTACTTTAAACAATTATAAGCTCTTTGGGCAAAGAAACAAAGTTTTTGCATCCTTCATCAGTCACGCAGAGCATATCTTCAATCCTTACGCCGAACTCATTCGGCAGGTAAATTCCGGGTTCATCGGTGATTACCATACCGCTTTTTAAGGTTATTTCTCCCCTTGGCGATACTGTAGGCGCTTCGTGAATATCAAGCCCTACTCCGTGACCTGTTGCGTGACCGAAAAACTTACCGTAACCGTGTTCCGAGATAATATCTCTCGCGGTTTTGTCAACCTCGCTGCATTTTACACCGGGTTTAATCTTTTCAAGCGCGGCAAGCTGAGCCTTTAATACGATATTATAAATCTCAGTCATCTTGTCCGTAGCGTACTTTACTGCGACGGTTCGGGTGGTGTCGCTGTGATAGCCCTCATATACCGCGCCGAAGTCAAAGATAAAGAAGTCGCCTTCCTTAACAATACCGTCAGACGGCACGCCGTGCGGAAGCGAGGTCTTTTTACCGGTGATTGTAATTAAGTCAAACGACTTGCACTCAGCACCGTAAATGTTCATCAAATATTCAAGCCGTGCGGAAATTTCCTTTTCGGTAACTCCGGGCTTAACGTAGTTTAATACTTCAAGGTACGCCTTTTCGGCAATATTTTGAGCCTTTTGTATTTTTTCTATCTCCGAGCTGTCCTTGATTATTCGTATGTCGGCAATATGCTTGCACAGCTTTTGGTCTGCAAAGCAGTCGATATTATGCTGAGCTAGGAACTTTTTGAAAAACTCAAAGCGAGAAACCGTAATACTGTCGGCTTCAAAGGTTACGCTGTTTATCCCCTCTTTAGTGAGAATGTCAAGCAAATCCTGCGACAGCTTGCTGTACATAACAACCTTACAGCCGCTTGACTTTTTCTCAGCCGCCTCGGCGTAACGGAAATCGACAATAAGGTAACTGTTTTCGCCTGTTACAAGCAAATAACCCTCGCTGTGGAAAAATCCCGAAAAGTAGCCGATATTAACTTCATTTGTAATAAGCAGGGCTTCATCTTTATTTTTTATAAAGCCCTTTAGTTTATCAAGCCTTGTCACGTGTAAGCTCCTTTAACGCATCAATTGCCAAAAAGTAGCTGAGCTTTCCGAAGCCAGCAATCTGTCCAATGCAGACAGGGGCAATTACCGACTTGTGCCTGAACTCCTCACGCGCGTGGATATTCGACATATGCACCTCAACATAAGGGATATTTACGCAGGCAATAGCGTCGCGCAGAGCGTAGCTGTAGTGAGTAAGCGCTCCTGCGTTAATTGCTGCGCCGTCATATTCTCCCAAGGTTGAATGGATTTTGTCAATCAAATCGCCCTCGTGGTTTGACTGGAACACATCACAGTCAAAGCCCTTGTCCTTTGCATACTCCTTGATTTGAGCTTCAATGCTCTCGGCTGTCTCGGCGCCGTAAACGCCCTTTTCACGAATGCCTACCATATTGAGGTTAGGACCGAGCATAACAATAATTTTTTTCATAATATACACCCCTGATATTTAAGCAAAATCAAAAGCGGACAGCATACACTGTCCGCATATTGGTTACCTGTATTTGCGTTTGCGAGCTGCTTCAGATTTTTTCTTACGCTTTACAGAGGGCTTTTCATAAGCTTCTCTCTTGCGAACCTCAGCAATAACGCCAGCTCTGGCACACTGCTTTTTGAATCTTCTCAAAGCGCTTTCAAGAGATTCATTCTCTTTTAATCTAATTTCTGCCATCTATCTTCCCTCCCATCTGCCATATGGCATGGGTACTTTGCATAATTTGCATTAGCTATTATACAATATGTTGCTAAAAAAGTCAATAGAAATGTAGAATTTTAGAAAAATTTTTGATATTAAATCATTTTATGGCTTTACAACAATATTTACGAGCTTTTTGGGAACGACAATTTCTTTAATAATGTTCATTCCGTCGGTAGCCGCCTGAACCTTTTCGTCAGCCTTAGCGAATGTGAGCAACTCGTCCTTTGAAGCGTCAACGGGCACATTGAGCTTTGCCTTGATTTTGCCGTTAACCTGAACTACAATCTCAACGGTATCGTCCACGCACTTGCTCTCGTCATACTCAGGCCACTTTGCTTCCGCAAGGATTCCGTCGCCTAACTTGCAAGCTTCGTAAACTTCCTCGGTAACGTGAGGCGCAAACGGATTGAGCAGGATTGAGAAAATTCTCAGCTCCTCTTTGTTGATTGACTTAATGTTTGAAATATCGTTGATAAGCGCCATAAGAGCGGCGATTGCGGTGTTGAACTTGATATTCTCGATATCCTCGCCGACCTTCTTGATTGTCTTGTGGAACGCACTTTCAAGCTCGGGACGGATTTTGTCGCCGTCGATGAGGTTGTTCTGTAAGTTCCAGTAACGCTCAACAAATCTGCGGCAGCCGCGGATGCTAGCCTGACTCCACGGAGCGGCCTTTTCAAAGTCACCGATGAACATCTCGTAAAGGCGCATTGTGTCGGCGCCGTACTCGTTAACAATGTCGTCGGGATTTACAACGTTACCCCTTGACTTACTCATTTTTTCGCCGTTCTCACCGAGAATCATTCCGTGAGAAGTACGCTTTGCATACGGCTCCTTTGTGGGAACAACGCCGATGTCATAGAGGAACTTGTGCCAGAAACGGCTGTAAAGCAGGTGAAGCGTTGTGTGCTCCATTCCGCCGTTGTACCAGTCTACGGGCGACCAGTAATTAAGCGCCTCTTTTGAAGCTAAAGCTTCACTGTTGTGGGGATCCATATATCTCAGGAAATACCACGATGAACCTGCCCACTGAGGCATGGTGTCGGTCTCTCTGTGAGCAGTGCCGCCGCACTTGGGACACTTTGTGGTAATCCAGTCTGTCATCTTAGCAAGCGGAGACTCGCCGTTGTCGGTAGGCTCGTAGGACTCTACCATAGGCAGCTTAAGCGGAAGCTCGTTCTCGTCAATCGGAACATATCCGCACTTGTCGCAGTGAACAATCGGGATAGGCTCGCCCCAGTAACGCTGACGTGAGAATACCCAGTCGCGTAGCTTATAGTTTACTTTAGAGTGACCTTTTCCGTCTTTGGTAAGCCAGTCAATAATCTTAACCTTAGCCTCGTCAACAGTAAGACCGTCGAGCATACCTGAGTTCACCATAATACCGGTTGCGCAATCGGTGAACGCTTCTTCCTGTACGTTGCCGCCCTTTACAACCTCGATAATCGGGAGATTGAACTTCTTTGCAAACTCCCAGTCACGTGTATCGTGAGCAGGTACAGCCATAATAGCGCCTGTACCGTAAGAAACGAGAACATAGTCCGAAATAAAAATCGGAATTTCGGTATTGTTAACAGGGTTAATCGCCCTAACACCGTCGAGCAGAACGCCTGTTTTATCCTTGGCAACCTCTGTACGCTCAAAGTCGGACTTACGTGCCGCAGCCTCCTGATAAGCGCGGATTTCGTCCATATTGCCGAGCTTGTCCGCCCACTTTTCAATAAGCGGATGCTCAGGAGAAATTACCATATATGTAGCACCGTAAAGCGTGTCGGCTCTGGTGGTATAGATTGTCAGAGTATCGCCTGTGGTTGTGGTAAAATCAACCTCTGCGCCTGTGCTTCTGCCAATCCAGTTTCTCTGCTGAGCCTTAACTCTGTCGGGATAATCAACCAAATCAAGGTCGTTAATAAGTCTGTCGGCATACTCGGTGATTTTGAGCATCCACTGAGATTTAACTCTGTGTACAACCTCGCTGCCGCAGCGCTCGCACACGCCGTTGACAACTTCCTCGTTAGCGAGAACGCACTTACACGAGGTACACCAGTTAACGTTCATTTCCTTCTTATAGGCAAGTCCGTGCTTAAAGAGCTGAATAAAAATCCACTGAGTCCACTTGTAGTAGTCGGGATCTGTTGTGTTGACCTCTCTGCTCCAGTCAAAGGAAATACCCAAGGACTGAATCTGCTTTTTGAAACGCGCGATATTGTTCTTTGTTACAATCTCGGGGTGAATGTGATTTTTTATAGCGTAGTTTTCAGTGGGCAGACCGAACGCATCCCATCCGATAGGATAAAGAACGTTGTAGCCCTGAAGTCTGCGCTTTCTCGCTACGGTATCAAGCGCTGTGTAAGGACGCGGATGTCCTACGTGTAGTCCCTGTCCCGAAGGATAAGGGAACTCGATTAAAGCGTAAAACTTTTCTTTATCGCTTTTTTCATCAGCGTGGAAAACGCCCTTTTCTTCCCAAATTTTCTGCCATTTAGGTTCGACCGATTTGTGATTATATTTCAATTTAATCCCTCCAAGAGAATGATTATTTATTAGTCAACTACGCCGGTTAGGTCAACAGGCTTGCCGTCCTGCCAAAGTCTGTCAAGGTCATAAAACTGCCTTGCTTCCTCTGAAAAGACATTTACGATTACGTCGATATAGTCGAGCAAAATCCAGCTGTTTGAGCGGTAGCCCTCGATATGGCTGACAGAAACGCCTGCCTTGTCAAGCTGATACTCAACCTCGTCGGCAAGCGCCTTAACGTGGGTTGAGCTGTTACCTGTAGCGATAACCATATAGTCGGCAAGCACCGAAATATCGGTAATCTCGATAACCTGAATATCAAGTCCGATTTTTCCGCTTATTGCCTTAGCCGCCGCAATCGCGGTATCATAAGAAGTCATATATTAATCCTTTCTGTTTCTTTGTAAAACGATGTCGTTATATCCGAAAAGCTCGTCGGGATGAATGGGATTTTCGAGCGACGACAGCTTGTTGAAGGTAAATTGATAGCTAAAAATCATCGCGTCCTCAAGACTTTTGCGCGAAAGCTGGCGCATAACCTCAACTCCGCTGTAATCCCTTCCCTTTGCGGTATAGTCAGCGGTATAGATAATCTTTTCAAGCAGGCTCATATTAGCCCTGCCTGTCGTATGATAACGAATAGCATTAATTATATCAATATCGGTAATTCCGAGTTTGGTCTGAACATACACGCTTCCGCTAACAGCGTGCCAAAGCTTAGGCGCGCCTTTTTGAACATCGTCTAAGATTATACCACCGCTCTCGATAATTTGCAACTGCTCATCCTTCGGAACTTCCTTTGTGATATCGTGCAAAATTCCCGCGGTGTAGGCTTTTTCCACATCACAACCGTAAAGCTCGGCAAGTTTAACAGCTTCGTCCGCAACATTCACGCTGTGATTATAGCGGTAATCGCCCATAAGCTCTCTAATTATTTTTTTATAATCGGTGCGTTCCATCAAATCACTTCCGATATAGTTTATTATCTGTTATATACCTGAAAACTTCAGGTGTAATCATTTCCTTTATCTTTTGAAAATCGCTGATGTTTTCTCTTACAAATGTAGATGAAGCGGTGTCAAAAACCGTGTGCGACAGAATAACGGTTTTTGCGTTCATCGGTTTTAACACTTCGTCGGCATAGGCTTTCATCTTTTCAAAATCCTGCTCTACCCTCGGCACACCGATAATTGACGCCGTATCAAAGATAATCTCAGGCTTTTTCCATTTATCGAGCGTTAAAAACATATCAGCGCCTGTTATCAAAAACAACTCGTCGTTTTTATAAAGCTCTTTTAATTCGAGCAGAGTTTGATACGTGTAGCTTTTCCCCTGACGTTTTAGCTCAATATCGCACGATTCCATTTGAGGATAATCCTTCAATGAAATGTCAAGCATATTTAGCCTGTCCTTACCGCTCGCCAAATCGTTACTGACCTTGTGCGGAGGGGTGTTGTCGGGAATATAAAGAATTTTATCGAGCTTCAGCTCGTCAAGAACCGCCTTACCGAGCCTTATATGCCCAAGGTGGATGGGGTTAAACGTTCCGCCGTAAACGCCGATTTTGCTCATCTTTTTTTAGCTTTTGGCAGGGTGATTTTCGGCTCGTCAGGGTTCATACGGTAAAGCACAAACTTTGAACCGATAACCTGAACCACATCCGCGCCGCATTTTTCGGCAATCATATCCGCCGCCTCGCGCGATGAATAAGCGCTTGTTTCAAGAACCTTTGCCTTGATTAACTCCCTTGCGGTGAGCGCGGTGTCAGCCTGCATAATAATATTGTCGGTAATCTCACCCTTGCCGATAATCAGGATAGTCTCCATGGTGTTGGCAAGTCCTCTGAGATACGCGCGTTGTTTGCTTGTTAACATAAAATTACCTCTTACGAAAATTCATTTTCAAGCTCTTGCTTGAGCATTCTTAAAGCCTTGCCGCGGTGACTTACCTTGTCCTTTTCCTCCGCGGAAAGCTGAGCAAAGGTCTTATCGCCGTAAACAAAGATAGGATCGTAGCCGAAGCCGCCGTCGCCGACAAAGCTGTGTCCGATTTTGCCCTCGCAGGTTTCTTCAATCTCAATCTTTCTGCCGTCGGGCAAAATACAGCAAATTGCGCAGGTGTAATGCGCTCCGCGCTTTTCATCGGGAACTCCCTGCAATTCTTCAAGGATTTTTGCAGTGCGCTGTTCGTCGTTAAAGCAGTCCTCGGGACTGTAACGGGCTGAATAAATACCCGGTCTGCCGTCGAGCGCGTCAACGCAGATTCCACTGTCGTCTGCTACTGCCGGCATACCTGTCTTTTGGAAAGCCGCGTTTGCCTTAATAAATGCGTTCTCCCAAAAGGTTTTTCCTGTTTCCTCTACCTCGTCGAGCACAACTCCGGCTTCCTTTGCGGAAACCGCCTCAATTCCGAGGGGATTTAATATTCTTTCAAGCTCAACAAGTTTTTTTGCGTTATTGGTTGCTATGATAAACTTCATTAAAATTACTCCGATTTTGCGAAAAGTGCTTTGGTGAATTCTTCGGCGTTAAAGGGCTGTAAATCGTCAATCTGCTCGCCTACGCCGATATATTTTACGGGGATGCCCAAGCCGTCCTTGATTGCGAGCACAACGCCGCCCTTGGCAGTGCCGTCAAGCTTTGTAAGAACTATACCTGTAATTCCTGTTGCCTCTCTGAACTGCTCCGCCTGATTAACGGCGTTTTGACCGGTTGTAGCGTCAAGCACAAGGAGCTTTTCCTTTGCGCCGTCGGGCAGCTCCCGGTCGATTACTCTGTTAATCTTTGCCAGCTCGTCCATAAGGTGCTTTTTGTTGTGAAGACGTCCTGCGGTATCGCAGATAATAACGTCCGCGCCTCGCGCCTTTGCAGCAGCGATTGCGTCAAATATTACAGCCGCAGGATCGCTGCCCTCTCCCTGCTTTACAATCTCGCAGCCCGAGCGTCTTGCCCAAACGTCAAGCTGGTCAATAGCCGCCGCGCGGAAGGTGTCCGCCGCAGCCAAAATTACCTTTTTGCCCTCGAGGGTAAGCTGCTTTGCAAGCTTGCCGATGGTTGTGGTCTTACCCACGCCGTTTACGCCGATAACAAGAATAATCGACGGCTGAGTTGAGATATCGAGTTCCTCACCGCCCGAAAGCATTTCGATAATAATCGCTTCAAGCAAAATATGAATATGCGAAGGATCTGTTATTCCCTCTTTCTTTACTCTTACTTTGAGCTCATCGACGATTTTCTCGGCGGTTCTAACGCCTACATCGCCCATAACAAGGAGTTCTTCAAGCTCCTCATAAAGCTCGTCGTCAATTTTTGTAAACGAACCGAGCATTGAGTCAATCTGACCTACAACAGCGGTTCTGGTCTTTTTTAATCCGTCTCTGATTTTACTGAATAATCCCATAATAATGTTCCTTTATTTTGTTTCTATACCAAGCTTTGAAGCCACCTCGGTCGAGCGAAGCTCAAGAAGCTTGGAAATTCCTTCGTCCTGCATAGTTACACCGTACAAAACGTCTGCTTCTTCCATTGTACCGCGCCTATGGGTGATGAGAATAAACTGAGTTTTTTCGGTCATTCTGCGCAGATAGCTTGCAAAGCGGAATACGTTTACATCGTCAAGCGCCGCTTCAATCTCATCCATTACGCAGAACGGAGCAGGTCTTACCTTCATAATCGCAAAGTACAAAGCGATTGCGACAAGCGCCTTTTCTCCTCCCGAAAGAGCGTCAAGGTGGACAACGATTTTGCCGGGCGGATGAACGATAATATCAATACCGCTGGTAAGGATGTTTTCGGGCTCCGACAGTGACAGTGAAGCCGTACCGCCCCCGAACAGCTCCTTAAACGTGCGTGTAAAGTTGCTGTTGATTTGGTCGAAGCTCTCTACAAAGACTTCTTTCATCTGCTTTGTAAGAGTAACAATCAGCTTTTCAATCTCGTTCTTTGACTTCTCAACATCAGCAACCTGAGCGCTCATAAACTCGTAACGCTCGGAAACTTCCTTGTACTCCTCAATTGCGCTGACGTTAACGCTGCCGAGGTTTTTAATACTGCGCTTAAGCTCGTTTAGCCTTGACTGAGCTTTTGCGTTGTCCTCAATTTCAATCGCAGTTTTTTCAGCCTCACGCTTTGTAAGCTCGTACTCGTCCCAAAGCTTTGAAATAATATTGTCGTATTCCTTTTGAATGTTGATTTTGCGTTCTTCAAGTCGCGCAAGCTCTCTGCCTGAGACCTCGCGCTCGTTATTTTTATCGCGCTCAACATTTCTAATCTCAACACTGCGCTTTTCAAAAAGCTCGCGCTGAGCGGAAATAGCCTCAATCTGCTCATTGATTGACTTTTGTGTATTTTCAAGAACCGCAATATCGTTTTGATACTGCTCGATATTCGCTTTAATTTCAGCAATCGTTTTTTCAACGTCCTCAATCTGTGCGAACATCATCGCTTTGCGTTTGTCGTTACCCGAGCCTGTGTTACGCGCAAAAACAATCTCTGCGTTGAGCGCGTCAATATCCTTTTGCGCGGTTACGATTTCAAGGCGAATATTCTGTAGCTTAACGGTAAGCTCCTCACGCTTTTGGGTAAGCTCGGCGCGGTTTCCTGTGACGGAATTAACCTTCTCGTCAATCTCCGCAATTTTCACGTTCAACTCGGCAAGCTGAGCCTTTGCGTTCTTTTGACTTTCCTTAAAGCCGTTTATCTTTTCGGTGCAGTCGGCAAGCTCCTGCTCAGAGTCCGAAATTGCCGTCTGGGTATTGTTAATCTCATTATCGCAGGCGCGTTTTTCGGCTTCAAGCCTTACCAAATCCTGCTGTTTATTTGACAAATCGGCACGGTAGCCGAGCAAATCAGCTTCAATCGAAGCACATTCGCGGTTGATCTGTTCGCTGAGTGTTTCGGCTTCCTTAACCTTTGCAATAAGCTTGTCTGTCTGTGCCTTTAACTTTTTGATATCAGCCTGACGGCTCAAAACACCTGTGTTTCTTAGCTGTGAGCCGCCCGTCAGCGAACCGCCTGCGTTGACAACCTGGCCGTCAAGGGTTACTACCTTAAAGCGGTATGAATATCTTTTTGCGATTGAAGCCGCGCTGTTTAGGTCATCTGCAATTACAATTCTGCCCAAAAGTGAGGACAGAATATTAGCATACTTTTTATCGCACGAGCAAAGCTCTGAGGCAATACCGACAAAACCATAACAATCGTCAAGTCCGTTTTCCTTGAGCTCTCTCGGCTTAATTGTGTTAATCGGCAGGAAGGTCGCGCGTCCGCCGTCTGTACTTTTTAGGAAGCGTATAGCCTGCTTTGCGTCCTCGTCGGTCTCAACAACAATGTTCTGCATAGCAGCGCCTAAGGCGGTTTCAATAGAAACAGCATACTCCGAAGGAACGGAAATAACCCTTGAAACAGGTCCGCAGATACCCTTTAACCGTCCGTTTTTAGAGGCATTTACTACCGACTTAACGCTCTTTGAAAAACCTTCAAGGTTGCGCTCGAGGTTTTCGAGAAAGTCGATTTTCCTCTGGTGCTCTCTCAAATCGAGGCTTTGCTTTTCGCTTTCAGACTTTAACTGAGCACGTTTTTTATCCCTTGATTCAAGCTTCAGGCTTAAACCCTCAATTGAATTTTCAAACGACTTAATGTCGTCCTTTGCGGATTTAATATCTTTTATATACTGTGCCTGTAAATCTACAAGCTCGTTAAGCTGTGTTGTTTTATCCTCAACAGTCTGTGTAAGAGTATCTTTTCTCTGTTCGAGCTCCGCGATACCCGTGTCAGCAGTCATATCAATTACTCTCGCGTCGGCAGACTGAGTGGTAAGCGTTGACAGCTCAGCGGTTAAGCTCTGGAGCTCGTCTCCGCTCTTGCTTGAATCGAGGTTAATTACATTTAACTCCTCAGATACTTTGGAATACAGCTTTTGCTTGCCTGTAATTTCCGCGTCGAGAGTTGTTATCTTCTTTTGTTTATCGTTAATGCTCTGCTCGAGCTTTGACATATCATCATCGGCTCGCTCAATTTCGCCCTTAATTCGCTCGATGTTCTCATTATGGTGGAGAATGTCGTTCTCAGCGACGGAGATAAGCGACTTTTTCTCTGCAATATCGGAATCAAGCTTTGAAATTTCAGCTCTAAGCGAATCCGCCTTTGCTGAAAGCTCGCCGTTCTTTTGGTATATTTCCTCGGTCTCGGACTGAATCTCGGCAAGCGCCTGCTCTGCTTCTTCATACTGATTACGTGCAATAGAGATTTTCTCGTCCTGAACCTTTAGGTTATCCTGACTTTTATCGAGAGAGATAAGCCAAAGAGCAATTTCAAGTCCGCGCTTTTCCTCGGAATACTTCAAAAACTGCTGAGCCTTTTCGCTCTGCTTTTTAAGCGGCCCTACGCGCTCTTCAAGCTCGGTTACTATGTCGCGCAGTCTTAGCAGATTGTCCTCGGTATTCTTAAGCTTACGCTCCGCGTCAATTTTGCGGTAACGGTAGCGCGAAATACCTGCGGCTTCTTCGAAAATCTCTCGCCTGTCCTCACTTTTTGAGGACACAATGCTGTCGATTTTACCCTGACCGATCATCGAATAACCGTCACGACCGAGTCCCGTATCCATAAACAGTTCGTTTACGTCCTTAAGCCTTACAGCCGCTTTATTTATTAGATATTCGCTCTCTCCGCTACGGTAATAGCGCCTTGTAACGGCAATTTCGTCGCCGTCAAAGTCGAGAAAGCGGTCTTTATTGTCAATGTTCAGAGTAACCTCAGCATAGCCTGTGCGCTTACGCGTATCGGTTCCGTTGAAAACAACGTCCTCCATCTTGGAGCAGCGAAGGCTTTTAGGCGACTGTTCGCCCAAAACCCAGCGAATGGCGTCGCTTATGTTACTCTTACCCGAACCGTTAGGGCCTACGACAGAGGTTATGCCCTGCTCAAAGGATAATTTAGTTTTATCCGGAAAGGTCTTAAAGCCCTGAACCTCCAGAGATTTTAATCTCATCTTACTTCCCCTAATTTTAACTCATACTTAGAAAGTTCGTTGTCAAAATTCACGGTAAGCTCATATCCCAAAGCGTTAAGCTTTTTGATATTGCTCTTCTTTTGTCCCAAAAACTTTGACAGCGACCTTTGATTTATAAATACATCAAATTTTTTTGATGATAAATTTGATGTTTGTTCTATAAAAGAATTATAAAATATTTTTGACTCGCACAGTTCCTTAAATGCAGGATGATAATTATCACCGAGACTGTCATCAACAAGGCTGTCGGAGTAATGCAAACCGAGCCTGATTATGCTTATCCCGTCGCGCTCAAACATCAAAATCAGCCTTGAGCAGAGTTCCACACTTTCATCGAGCGTATACGGTACAAACTTGCCCGAGTGATAAAAATCAGCCAAATCGGTGTTCTTCATAATTACAGTCGGGTAAATCCGCACAGTGTCGGGTTTAAGCGCGATAAAGCTCTCCGCCGTTTTAATGTCCTTGTCAAAATCCGATCCGTACAAGCCCGTCATCATCTGCAAGCCGAGTGAAAAGCCGAATTCCTTAATCCGCTTTGAAGCGTAAACAACGTCCTCTGCCTTGTGACCGCGTTTGTTTAATTCTAATACAGAATTATCCATTGACTGCGCTCCGAGCTCGATTGAAGTAACGCCGTACTCTTTTAAAAGCGTGAGCACCTCATCGTCAATACAATCCGGCCGCGTCGAAATCCTTATACCCTTAAAAACTTCCGTAAAAGGCTTTGCGGCTGTGAGCAGTTCAAGCATATACTGCCTGTCGATTGCTGTAAAGCTTCCTCCGAAAAACGCAATTTCAGTTTCCTTAGCTCTATCTCCCAAGTCGGAAACGGCTTTGGTCAAGGTGGTTTTTACATCCTCGCCTGTCGGCTGATAAGCCTGTCCTGTAATGCTTTTTTGATTGCAAAAGCTGCACTTGTGAGGACAGCCGTTGTGCGGTATAAAAATAGAAATATTAGCGTGTTTAATAACCCATCAGCTCCAAGGCTTCTCTTGCCGCCTGCTGTTCAGCCTCTTTTTTGCTTTTTCCGCCGCCCTTGCCTATAACATTGCTGTTAAGGTGAACCTCTACAACAAAGTGCTTGTTGTGGTCGGGGCCGCTCTCGTCAACGAGAACGTATTGCAGCTTTTCGCCGGGATTTTGCTGAACAATTTCCTGCAAGGTGGTTTTGTAATCCTTAACGCGCTGTTTTTTCTGGTTCTTAATCGCAGGGATTACAAAGCTCAGAATGTGCATAGAAGCAGGCTGAATTCCGCCGTCAATATAAATTGCGGCGATTAACGCCTCGAACGCATCTGAAAGGATTGACGGTCTTTCCGCTCCGCCGTTGTTGCGCTCACCCTTGCTGAGAACAAGGTACTTGCCCAAATCAATCTGCTTTGCAAACTCATAGAGTGACTTTTCGCAGACAAGCGAGGCTCTCAGCTTTGTGAGACCGCCCTCGGGTAAGTCGGGACAGTTCTGAAAGATGTAGTCACTGACTACAATCGACAAAACCGCGTCGCCCAAAAACTCCAGACGTTCATTATATTTAACATGCTGAGCCTTATGCTCGTTGGCGTAGCTCGAATGAGTAAGCGCCTCGTTCATAAGCTCAATATTCCTAAACCGGTAACCGATTTTTGCTTCTAATTCTGTCATTTTATATCTCCGTTTACAGTGAGGATGATATTTCTTTAATCGCCTCAGCCTCTACGTATTCCATAGAAAGCTTAACGGCGTTCATCAGCGTAACTGCCTTTGAGTCGCCGTGAGCCTTAAATACAGGCTTCGAACAGCCCAAAATAGGCGCTCCGCCATAGGCGTTGTAGTTAAACTTGGTTTTAAGCTCTTTTAAGTCCTTCATAACAAGCGCAGCCGCGAGCTTACCCTTTACGCTGTCCGCAAACATATGCTTCATCTTCTTCATAAGGGTAATTGCAACGCCCTCGTAGGTTTTTAGAATAAGGTTGCCGGTAAAGCCGTCGCATACTACAACATCGCAAACGCCCTCGGGAATATCCCTTCCCTCAACATTACCGATAAAGTTGAGCGGACTTTCCTTTAGGAGCTTGTAGGTCTCCTGATAAAGCTCGTTACCCTTGTGCTCCTCGGTGCCGACATTGGCAAGCGCAACTCTGGGCGACTTAATCTTCATAACCTTTTCCATATATACCGAGCCCATAACCGCAAACTGGTAGAGCATTTCGGGACGGCAGTCAACATTTGCTCCGCCGTCGAGAATCATAAAAAAGCCGGTTGATGAAGGAAGAACAGGAGCAAACGCAGGGCGTTTGATACCCTTAATTCTTTTAACCGCGATTGTCGCGCCGACGCACAGCGCTCCGCTGTTGCCTGCGCTGATAAACGCATCTCCCCTGCCCTCGTTAAGCAGTCTTAAGCCGACAGCCATTGAGCTGTCCTTTTTTGTTTTGAGAACCGCGTCGGCTTTATCGTCCATAGTGATAACCTCGCTGCAATCCTCAATCTCGATATTATCCAAAGAAATGCTGTTTTTTTCGGCAGTCTCGCGGATAATTTTTTCGTTACCCGTAAGAATGATATTTGCGCCGAGCTCCCGAACAGACTTCTCGCAGCCCTTGATGATTTCAAGCGGTGCGTTGTCGCCGCCAAAGGCGTCTACAATAATTTTCATATCATTCACCAATATCCCTTAAATATTTATTAAGCGAGTCAAGCGCTCTTTGGGAGTATGCCGCGCCCCTCTCTTTTTTATCTCTCGGTCTGTTTTCAAGCTCAGGCAGTACACCGAAGTTTGCGCCCATCGGCTGAAACTTCTTAACCGTAGGATCGGAAATATACAACGACAGCGCTCCAATCATAGTATCGTTCGGCAGAGTAAGCGTTGATTTGCCCTCTAATACTCTGCAAGCGTTAATTCCTGCCATTATTCCTGCGGAAGCGCTCTCCATATAGCCTTCTACGCCTGTGATTTGACCTGCAAAAAATAACCTGTTATTTTCTTTTACAGAAAAATCAGAGTTCAAAATCTTCGGCGAGCAAATAAACGTGTTGCGGTGCATTACACCGTAGCGTACAAAGTCAGCCTTGTGAAGTGCCGGAATAAGCGAAAATACACGCTTTTGCTCCGGAAATTTCAGATTTGTCTGGAAGCCGACAAGGTTGTACATTGTACCTGCCGAGTTTTCTTTTCTGAGTTGCAATACCGCCCACGGTCTGTGACCTGTCTTTGGGTTAACCAAGCCTACCGGCTTCATAGGGCCAAATCTCAAAGTACCCTCTCCGCGCTGAGCCATAACCTCAACGGGCATACACCCCTCGTAAACCTTTGGATTATTTACGTCAAAGTCGTGGAGCGGCGCACGTTCTGCCGAGACAAGCTCGTTATAAAAGTTCTCGTACTCCTCTTTGTTCATCGGACAGTTGATATAATCGTCGTCGCCTCCGCGGTCATATCGCGAGGCTGTAAACGCGTACTCCATATCAACGCTCTCCGCGGTGACAATCGGAGCGGCAGCGTCAAAGAATGACAGCGAACCGCCAAAGTGCTTTTCTATATCCTTAGCAAGTCCGTCGGAGGTCAGCGGTCCTGTCGCGACAATCGTAATCGCGTCGTCGGGAATTTCCATTAGTTCCTCGCTGTAAACCTTAATATTCGGTTCTGCGTTAATTCCGTCGGTGACAAGTCCGGCAAAAATCTCTCTGTCAACCGCCAAGGCTCCGCCTGCAGGTACAGCGCACTTGTCGGCACATTCCATTAAGAATGAACCGAGGACGCGCATTTCTTCCTTAAGCAGACCTGCGGCGCTTTCGAGCCTTTTAGCCTTCAGCGAATTGGAGCAAACGAGCTCTCCGAACAGGTCGGATTTATGCGCAGGGGTTTTCTTTTTCGGCTTCATTTCATAAAGATGAACCTCATAGCCGCGTTTGGCAATCTGCATTGCCGCCTCGCAGCCTGCAAGACCTGCGCCTATAACATTAATATACATTACTTATCTTCCGTTTTTTGAGTTTGGGTATAGCCGCAGCCCTCTTTTGCGCAGAACAATGTGGGCTTTTTGCCCTTCTTTTTGTAGAGCACCTCTCCGCACTGAGGACATTTCTCATTGGTCGGCTCGTTCCAGCTTACGAAATCGCACTCGGGATAATTTGAGCAGCCGTAGAAAATCCTCTTGGTCTTTGTGTGCTTCACAATGATATCTCCGCCGCACTTGGGGCAAACTGTACCTGTTTTTTCAACGTATTTCTTAATATTTTTACAGTCGGGGTATCCCGGACAAGCAATAAACTTGCCGTATCTGCCAACCTTAACAACCATTTTACGTCCGCACTTTTCGCAGACAATATCGGTTTCGTCCTCTTTGAGCTTCAGCTTAACGCCTTCCATTTCGGATTTAGCGTCTTTTAACGTCTGCTCAAAGTCGGAGTAGAATTCAGCCAAAAGCTCATCCCATTTAACGTCGCCGTTTTCTACGCTGTCAAGCTCCTCCTCCATTTCGGCAGTGAACTTGACATTTACGATGTTCGGGAAACGCTCCTTGAGAAGCTTTGTTATAACCTCACCGAGCTCGGTCGGAACAAGGGTTTTGGCTTCACGCTTAACATACTCACGGCTTGTCAGAGTGGTGATTGTTGCGGCGTAGGTTGAAGGTCTGCCGATACCGTACTCCTCGAGCGTTTTAATAAGCGAAGCTTCGGTATAACGCGCAGGCGGCTGGGTGAAGTGCTGGTTCTTTTTAAGCTCCTTAAGCCTTACCGGCATATCCTTTTCAAGCTCGGGAAGCTGCGAGGACTTCTCCTCCGCCTCGTCCTTACCCTCAACATAAAGAGCGGTAAAGCCCGGGAAAGACACATAATAGCCCGAAGCCTTAAAGGTGTAGCCGTTTGCTTCGATGTCTGCCTGAGTGGTCTTTTGAACGCACTCAGCCATTTGGGAAGCGGTAAAGCGGCTCCAAATCAGCTTGTAGAGCTTATACTGGTCAAGCGTAAGACTCGACTTTATCTTGTCTGGCTCAAGGCTCGGCATTGAAGGTCTGATAGCTTCGTGACCGTCCTGAGCGTTTTTACGCGACTTAAAAAATCTCGGCTTTGCAGGCAAATACTCGCTGCCGTAAGCCTGTTCGATGTACTTTGTAACCTCGTCAATGGCTACGTTTGAAATTCTGAGTGAGTCGGTTCTCATATAGGTTATAAGACCGGTTGCGCCCATTCCCTCAATATCAACACCTTCGTACAGCTCCTGCGCGACCTTCATTGTACGGCGCGACTGGAAGCCAAGCTTTCTTGATGCTTCCTGCTGTAATGTTGAAGTGATAAACGGCGGTGCAGGAGATTTTTTGCGCGTACCGTGCTTAACCTTGGTAACAACATAATCCGCGCCTTCTAAATCAGCTTCTATTTTATCAGCCTGTTCGGCGTTTTGAATTTTAATCTTTCCGTTTTTATCGGAATACAGCGAAGCCGAAAAGGCTTTTCTGCTGCCCTTGGGGATAAACTTCGCGTCAACCGTCCAGTATTCCTCGGGCTTGAACTTTCTGATTTCGTTCTCTCTGTCAACAATAATTCTCAGAGCTACCGACTGAACTCGTCCTGCGGAAAGTCCTCTGCGGATTTTCTGCGAGATAAACGGACTGAGCTTATATCCCACAAGGCGGTCGAGAATACGCCTTGCCTGCTGAGCGTTTACAAGGTCGGTATTGATTGCGCGTGGATTTGACATTCCGTTCTGCACGCCGGACTTTGTAATCTCGTTAAACTCAACGCGTCTGCAATAGTCATCGGGAAGTCCGAGAATATATGCCAAGTGCCATGAAATAGCTTCACCCTCGCGATCGGGGTCGGTTGCGAGGTAAACGTTATCGCTGTTCTCAGCGAGAGATTTAAGCTCCTTAACGAGCTTTTCTTTTCCTTTAATAATATCGTATTTCGGTGCAAAGTTGTTTTTGATGTCAACGCTGAGCCTTGCCTTGGGCAAATCTCTCACGTGTCCCATTGAAGCAACAACCTCGTAGTCCTTGCCGAGATACTTTTTTATAGTCTTTGCTTTGGCAGGTGACTCCACAATTACCAAATCTGACATTATTTTCCTCCTATTTCAAAACAAATCTTCTGCCGGGCTCCGCCTTAACAAGCCCCATAATCTGGAGCTGTGTAAGCGCAACCGACACCCTGAACACAGGAATGAACAACTGATTAGATATCACGTCAATGTGAACAGGCTCGGCAGATAAAAATTCATATACCTTCTTTAAGTCGCCCTTAAGCTTGACATCAGGCTTATGTACGGGCTTTTGTTCGGGTTCGGCGGTTTTATCCGCCTTGTTATTATTTGACGGCTTTTTATAAACCATGCCTTTTACGGGAATTTCCTCGATATCGGCAAAGTTTAATTCGTCGATTTCTTTATACCCATCCTTCAAATATATATTATCAAAGGCAGACAAAATATCCATAAAATCGGTTACAGGTATCGCCGTGCCTTCTTTTATCCTCGCGTTGGAGCCCTCATTTTGAGGGCTGTTGTTTCCGAGCAGAGCAAAAAGCTCCTTGCCCATTTCAAGAGCGTAGTTTGCAGTAATCAGCGAACCGCTCTTAATGCCCGACTCAATTATCAAAACGCCGTTTGACAGCGCCGCGATAATCCTGTTCCTCGCAGGGAACTGATAGCCTATCGGCGGAGTGTCGGGCGGATATTCGGATATAAGCGCACCGTCATTTGTGATAGCATCACGCATATCCTTATTCTGGGGCAGATAATTATAGTTTATACCGCAGCCCAGTACACAAACAGTCTTGCCCTTTGCGGCAAGTGAACCTCTGTGAGAAGCGCAGTCAACGCCGAGCGCACCTCCGCTCACGGTAATTACGCCGCACTTTGAGAGCGCGTAGCCGAATTTATAGGCGTTGTGAGTGCCGTAATTCGACGCCCTGCGCGTACCGACAATGCCGATAGACAGCGTGTTGTCAATATCGGGCAGATTACCGCTTACATACAAAACCGCAGGCGAAGCGTAAATGTTGCGCAGACACTCGGGATAAACGGAATCGTCGATACATACTATCGAATATCCGAGCTCCTCGCAGCGCTTCATAATTTTATCGGCTTCACTCTTTTTGATGCTCTTGAGCTTATTTATATCGCCGTTAGAAAGCACGCCGCAAAAGCGCCACTCCTTTTCACCGCCGAGGCAAAACTCTGCGATGTCGGTGTACAGCTCATAAAGCTTATTGATTTTGTCCGTATTATAGCCTAAGGCTAAGGTAATCCAAATCCAGTATCGCGCGTTTTTAGAAATCATTTTACCATTTCCCAAATAATAATCGAAGCGGCGGCTGAGGCGTTGAGCGACTCGGCTTTTCCGCCCATAGGGATTGTAATTTTATGATTGCAGGCGTTAACGGCACTTTCAGTAAGACCGTTGCCCTCATTGCCGATAACGGCAACAGAAGATTTTGCAAAGCTGATATTAGTAATCGGCTCTGCGTCTTTATCAACCACGGCGGCATAAGAAGTTAAATCAGGATTTTCCGAAAGAAACTGAGCAATACCGCTCACGGTATAAAAAGGTAGCCTGAACACCGCGCCCATACTGCCGCGCACAACCTTGGGATTGTAGATATCACAGCAATCAGAGGTCATTACGACCGCAGAAACGCCGAACGCCTCGGCGGTACGCAGTACCGTTCCGAGATTGTTGGGATCCTGTATATTTTCGAGCGCAATGAATTTTCCGCCATTCTTTATTTTATCAAACTCAGTGACTTTGTCAAGTGTTTTTATCACACAGAGTACGCCCTGGGGAGTTTGAGTGTCGCTGATATGGCTGAAAATATCGTTTGTAACGATAAAAGCCCTGTCTGATTTTTCGCACAGCTCCCCTATTTTTTCGGGATGTTTATCAAGTGCGCCTTGAGTTGCAAAGACCGTATCAATATCCGCTCCGCTTAAAAACGCGTCATAGCAAACTCTCAACCCCTCAGCGACAAAAAGTCCTGTTTTACGCCTGAACTTTGCATTGTTTAATAATTTTACGGTATTTTTAATATTAATATTATCCTTGCTGGAAAGTGTAAGCATTATAATCTCCGTAATTTCCGTAATACAAGTAAAAGCGTTTGGGAATCCCAAACGCCTATACAATTAAATATTAAGCATTTTTAACCTGTTCAACAAGTGCTGTGAAAGCAGCGGGATCTGAAATAGCGATTTCAGAAAGCATTTTACGGTTAAGAGTGATGTTAGCCTTCTTAAGACCGTTCATAAATGTTGAATAGTTTGTGCCGTTAGCCTTGCAAGCCGCAGAAATACGTGTAATCCAAAGACGACGGAAATCTCTCTTTCTCTGCTTACGGCCAATATATGCGTAGTTGCCGGATTTCATTACGGCCTGTTTAGCCATCTTAAAGTGCTTGGATTTTGCACCCCAGTAACCCTTGGCAAGCTTTAAAAACTTTTTTCTTCTCTTGCGAGTCATCATCGCACCTTTTACTCGTGCCATTATACATTACCTCCGATATTTTGAAATGAATTAAGCGAAATTAGTTAAGCGAAAATTATTTGTAAGGAATAAGACGCTTAATCTGCGGTGTGTTTGTCTTGTCAGCAACAGTAGTCTGACGCAAACCTCTTTTACGCTTTGTAGTCTTTTTGTTCAAGATATGGCTTTTGTTAGCGTGAGCACGAATAACCTTTCCGTTCTTGGAAAGTTTAAAGCGCTTTTTTGCACCGCTGTGTGTTTTAATTTTAGGCATTTTTATATCCTCCCTTGAATAATTTACTTGTTAATGCAAGCTGAAAAAGGCTTACTTGTTCGGCTTTGGCGTAAGAAACATAAGCATTTGGCGGCCTTCAAGCTTAGCTGGCTTTTCAACAACTGCAATCTCCGAGCAAGCCTCGGCAAAGCGCTTCATTGTTTCAAGTCCTATTTCGGGATGTCCCATTTCTCTACCGCGGAAACGGATAGAAACCTTAACCTTATCGCCGTGCTTAATAAACTTAAGGGCGTTGTTAAGCTTTGTGTTAAAATCGTGAGTGTCGATATTAAGCGAAAGTCTGACTTCCTTAATGTCAACAATATGCTGATTTTTTCTGGCTTCCTTTTCCCTTTTTGACTGCTCAAAGCGATATTTTCCGTAGTCCATAATTTTGCAAACGGGCGGTTTGCTCTGCGGAGCAATCTTAACCAAGTCAAGGTTCTTTTGCTCTGCGATTTCAAGCGCCTGCTTAGCGGACATAATACCAAGCTGCTGGCCGTCAGAACTGATTACTCTCAGCTCCGCGTCACGGATTTCTTCGTTTATCTGAATGTTGTTATCCTTCTTGCCGATTGTTAAGCACCTCCAAAGCACTAAATAGAAAAATAATAATGCGGACAGAAATACATCCGTCCGCATAACAATACACTAAACACACTAAATAGGAAATAGCATTGTATTGACCCGTGCAGACGGTACCCCACAGGTGAAAGCATTTCTGCTTTGCTTTATTTTACCGGTTAATTATATAACAGAATTAAAATATTGTCAAGTGTTTATTGATTATTTTTTCAAATTATCGTAAATCAGGTCTACAACCCTATCGGTTGACTTGCCGTCGCGATAATCAAAGAACATATCCGCAAAGGGCTTAATGCGGTCTGTGCAGTAGTCCTCTTTGTTGATAGCGTCAATAAGCTGTTCGGTTGAGTAAACAATCTTACCCGGAGCATAAAGCTTAAAGTCAAAGTAGAAGTCGCGCTCATTGATGTATTTTTCAAGGTCAAATACATAGAAAATCATCGGAATATCAATGAGCGAAGCCTCGAATACGAGCGACGAATAGTCGGTTATAATTACGTCGGTAACAAAGAGCAGGTCGTTGAGCTCATTATCCTCGGAAAGGTCAATTACCCTGTCGGTGTACTTTTCGGGGATAGGCTGAACATCCTGAACAAAGGGATGGTGCTTAACGATAATCGCGTAATCGTCGGGGATTTTTGAGCAAACCTCGTCGATATCGAACATCTCTGTAGGATAAAACGCAGTCTCCTTAACCATTCCTCTGAAGGTCGGCGCAAAAAGGATAATCTTCTTGCCGAAGAACTCGGGATGCTCCTCAAAGAACTTATCTCTCGCTTTTTGCTTATATTCCTCATCAAAGAACACATCGGTTCTCGGAATACCCGTAGCCACAACCCTGTCGGTAGCGATACCGAAGCCCTCGGAATGACACTTTTTGCAGTACGTAGAGCTGACTGTAACGTAATCGTAGCTTCTGTGGTTTCTTGTAGCCTGAGGCGAACCCTTCGGCTTTGAAAGTCTGGTAAAGCCAAAGGTCTTGAACGCTCCGCAGGCGTGCCAAAGCTGGAACAGCGTTGTGTCTCTGCGAAGGTTAATATAGTGAATTTGAGGTGTAAATTCATCGAGAACTACAATCTTACTTGTAGCGCAAGCCTTTGTAAACTTCAAAATCTCACCGAAGGTCATTTCGGTAATTGTGTGGTCGTTTAGAATAAAGTTTATATCAAGGCTTTTGTCATCCTTAAGCTTGTCGTAAACAAAGGCAAAGTTACCCGACAAATCGTCACGTCTGAGCGAAATGAAGGTAATTTTGTTTTCCTTGATTTTGAATATACTGTAAAAATCATAGCAACGGCAGAAGATATATCTTTTAACCTTCCACAGCGACAAATCGGTTGTCGACACTCTGGAAAAACGCCAGAATACATATGCGATAAAACGCCTTACAGGGCTTTCGTCGTTAAACCTCGCCGGAAGAAGCAACACGCCGGTAAATCTTAAAATCGCCTCAATAATAAACAGAGGGAACATAAGAATCGCAAAGCCAAACTCGATAATCTTAACGATTGTGTTAACAAGTCCGACAACGAACCTTGCCGCCGGAGTGTGAACTATTCTTCTTCTGTTGGGATAAAAATCGTAACGGTTGCCGTTGATTTTTATTCTGTAGTTTCTGTCGTCGGTTTCTAACAGCTCAGGAGTTAAATCAACATTGATTTTCTCCTCGTAAAAATCAGCAAAACCGAGATTGAAATACATATTAAAGGGCTTGTAGCTGTTGCGGGTTTTCCAGAACAGGTAGTTAAGCGTGTATATGTACTTGCCCGAGAAAAACACCTTGCCGTCAATGTGGGTAACATTTGTGAGAACAAACGGAATACGCCTGTCCTCCTTGCCGTTGTCAAAGTGCATTACAAGCTTCGGATTTGATAAAAAGTGAGAATTAATACTCGGATCGGCAATAGAACCCATAACAGTAAGAGTCATCTTATTTTTTTCAATTATAAGCTCTTTTACCTGAATTTGATATTCCACAAAAGCACCTCTGTAATCAAATACTTACTCAACAAGTTTATTCATTCTTTCAACGCTCTCCTCGAGCTCTAAGCCCTTTTGATAGAGCGAAGAAGAACCGGCAACAAACATATCAGCACCGTTTTCGCGCATTTTTTTGCACAAATCCCAGCTAACATGACCGTCAACCTCCATAAGAAGTCCGGGCTTGTTATCGTCAAGCAGCTTGCGAACCTTCGCAAGCTTTTCAAGACTTCCCTCGACAATCGGACGTCCCGCAAAGCCGGGATAAACCGTCATAACGAGCACGCCGTCGATTATATCAAGGTAGTCAAGCAAAACCTCGGGTTTTGTGTCGGGGCTGATAGCGATAAACGGAGAAGCCTGTCTTTTTCTGATTTCACCGATAACATCAGCCAAATCAGGGCAAGCCTCGTAGTGAACGGCTACAATGTCGCCTTCACCGATATCCATTCTGTCAAAATACTGAACAGGCTCATATGCCATAATATGAATATCGCGTCTCATATTTTTAAGCACGCTTTTTACGGACTTAATAAGGTTTGTGTCAAGCGTGATGTTCGGCACAAACTTGTTGTCCATAAAGTCAAGGTGAATAAAATCAACACCTAAATTGTCAAGCGCCTCAAGCTCAGATTGAAGATTGAGCACGTCGGCGCACATTAAGGACGGAGATAGCTTTCCTTTCATAGTAAGCTCCTTAGTCGTTAACGACCATAATCTTAGCGAAGAACTCTGAGTTGTTCTTCATAATTTCAAGTCCCTTGTCCATAGTTTCAAGGTCATATTTATGAGTAATCAGCTTTTTAACGTCAATTTTGCCGTTAGCCATAGCGTCTACAACCATATTCCAGTCGCTCTTGTGAGTATCGCTGTAGCTTGAATTCCATGTACCGAAAATTCTAAGCTGCTTTCTGAGAATTTGCCAGTAGGTGTTCTGAGGGAAGGTGAAATCGCCGTGGGGATTTCCTACAAAGATAACCTTTCCGCCGCTTGCAGCAGCTTCAAGACAATTGCAGGCAGTAAGCGCAATACCAACCGCCTCAATAGCGATATCTGCGCCTACTCCGCCGGTCATTTCCTTAACCCAAGCGATAGCGTCCTCGTGCGATGAGTTGCAGTACTCTGTAAAGCCCATACTCTCGATAAAATCCCAGTTGTTTGCGTCGGTTCCAACGAGCAGAACTCTTGCTCCCCATGCTCTCGCCCACTGAGCGATAAGCATACCGATTGTGCCCGGACCAAAGATAACAACGTTATCGCCTACCTCAATCTGAGCGCGTCTGAGCGCGTGAAGCGCAACAGCCGCAGGCTCGGTCATAGCGGCTTCCTCAAAGCTGAGGTTATCGGGAATGGGAACGAGATTCCACACGGGAACTCTTACATACTCGGCAAAAGCGCCGTCGCTGCGAGAGCCGAGATAATCATAGGACTTACACATCTCGTAGTCGCCGTTGTGGCAGTTTTCGCATTTCATACAGGGAATCAGCGGAAAAACAGCCGCCCTTGTGCCGATTAATTCTTTATTTTTATCATCACCTACTCCAACAACCTCGCCCGAAAACTCGTGGCCGGGGATTGTGGGAAAATGGTATGTTCCGTTTACAAAAATACGCGGAATATCCGAGCCGCAGATACCGCAAGCCTTAACCTTGAAAAGCACCTCGTCAGGCTTAACCTCGGGCATTGGATAGTCGCAGTACTCAAGATTTCCGACTGCTCTTAAAACTCTCGCCTTCATTGTATCCATATCAAACATCACCTTTCAATATAGTTTCAAAGGTCTCTAAATCCTCAATAGTTGTGATTTTCAGGTTGCGCTCGCTGCCCTTGACCATACGCACTTCCATACCATGGCGGTATGCAATCTCACTGCTGCCTGCGGTAGCGCCGATTTCTTCATCGGTAACCTGATTATGTATATCAAAGTATTTTCTGAACTTAAAGCTCTCGGGAGCCTGCCCAGCGAAAAGCTCGCTTCTTTTGAGCAGGCAGCCGATTTCCTGACCATCCTTGCTCTGATAAACAGTGTCCTTGACCGAAATAACGGGCATTGCACCGTCGTAATCGGTAGCGCCCTTGATACAGTCGGAAATAATCTGATCCGACACAAGCGGACGAGCCGCGTCGTGAACGATAACGATATCGGTATCTGGAACGTTTTTGTCGATGCACTTAAGTCCGTTATAAATTGAATGTTGTCTTGACTGACCTGCCGGAGCGTAGCCCTTAACCTTGGTAACGCCGTACTTTTGCACGTACTCCTCGGCAAAGTCCTGCCACTGCTCACTGACAACTATAACAATGCTGTCAATCGCGCTGTGCTTCTGAAAAATATCAAGACAGTAAGAGATAATAGGTTTATCCTGAACCATCAAAAACTGCTTTGGTCTGTCAACTCCCATACGGCTTCCAACGCCGCCTGCGAGGATAATTGCTGTATTCATAAAAATCTCCTGTTTAATGCGAAAAAGCACAAATTTATACATCTAATATTTTATCATATTCTGGTGTATATTGTCAACTAAAACACAACAGATTGTGGTTTTAGCAAAAATCCAGTGCTTTTTTCGTATTTGACTGGTTATATTAAACTAACGATTTTGCTCCTCGAGAACTTTAACCGCTCTTTTTATTCCCTCTTTAAGAGTTACAATAGGCTTCCAGCCGAGTTCCTTAAGCCTTGTGCTGTCGAGAATTTCAGGCTCAGTAGAAAGCGGAGTTTTAAGTATCTGAGGTTCAGCCTCATCCTCGGAATTTTGAAAGCTGAGCATAATATTCCTCTCGGGGAACGCCTCGCACGCGGTTTTTGCAAAGCCGCGGATAGTAGTATTTGACTTTTCGTAAGCAATATTATAAGGAAAGCCGTTTTCTCCGCTGAGAAGTACGCAGAGCATAGCTGACGCGGTGTCGGTTACATAACAGAACGAACGGTTAGCCGCGCCGTTGGATTTTAAGAGAATATTCTCCTTCTTAACGACATTTGCGATAAACTGCGCCCATACTCTGTCGTCGGTAAGCGAGCTTGCGCCGTAAATATACGCAGGACGGCAAAGCTTTACGTTAAGACCATACTCCTTAATATAGCTTGCCGCCAAGGTTTCGGAAGCGCGTTTGCCCATAGCATAGCAATTCTTATATGACGTAAAGTCAAGATATCCCTCGTCAGCCTCGGTAAGATACCCCTTTGAACCGTAAACCTGGCCGTAAACCTTAAGGCTCGAAATAACAAGAGTAGACTTAGCCTTTGACTTCAACGCAAAATCGAGCACGCTTGATGTGCCTGTTAAGTTAGCGCTGATAGTGCCCACAGGATCGGTTTCAAACTGAATATTGCTCGCCTGACTCGCCGCGTGAATGATATAATCCGCTCTCTCGGCTTCAATAGGAGAAGAAACATCCTGAACGATAAGCGTTAAATCTTCCCTTAAAAGCAGGGAATCGAACTTTTTCTCTGCCGACGCTCTGTTCCTGACAAGAGCATATACGCTGATATTATCATTATATAAGTCGTTGCGCAAAAGCAGAGCGAATACAAGGTACGAGCCGATAAAGCCGTTTGCTCCCGTAATGAGCACGGTGCTGTTTTTAAGCTTTTCCCACTCGATAAAATCCGCCTGCGCAATTTCAAGCACATCGGAATATACAGAATTTAAAATATTATCCTTAACCTTATAATCCATACTTTAATTCTTCCTTAGCGAATTTTTTGTAATTCTCATAGTAAAACTGCGAACGGAGAGTGATTAAATCCTCGGGAGTGGTGACTTTAATATTAAACCTCTCCCCTTTGAATATATGCACGCTCTCGCCAAGCTCAATAAACAGCTCGCTTGATGAAATCGGGTTTGTAATACCGCGCTTTTCAGCTTCACTATGTGCCCAAAGAATTCTCTCCATAGTGTAACCCTGCGGAGCTTGGGTAATGTACATTGTATTTCTGTCGTAGCTCTTTTTACAGCTTGTGCCGTCGGTACTGTACAACAGCGAGTCTATACTCGGTGTAACCGGAACTGCGGTTTTATGCTTTTTGGTCTCCTCAATGCAGTCGGTAATAAGCTTTTCCGAGAGCATCGGGCGAACGCCGTCGCAAATCAAAATAATATCGTCGGGATTTTTCGAAAACTGAGACACCGCCATAACTCCGTTGTGAATAGAAGCGTAGCCGGTCTCTCCGCCCGGCACAATAGCCCTTACTTTTTTTATGCCGAACTCCTTAACAAGGTCAACAAGATAATCAATCCAGTCCTCCTTGCAGGCGACAACAATTCCGTCAACCATAAAATGCTTGGCGAAATGCTCCATTGTATGAACTATAATCGGTTTTCCGCCGACCTCCAAAAACTGCTTTGGCAAATCAGACGACTGCATTCTCGCGCCGATTCCGCCGGCAAAAAGCATTGCGGTTACCATATAGTCATCCTCCCGAATACTGTACATAATTATTCAATTTCACAATACCACCAAACTCAGGTTTTGTCAATTTACATTCTTGTAACGGTTAAATTACCTTGCAAATCGGATTTGTATATGATAAAATATTAGAATGGATGTGATGTATATGTATAATTATTTGCCACCGCAACCTCAATACAATCAAAACGCGGGGTTCAATTATGTTAATCCGACAGAATATATAAGAAAAATTGAAAGAAGAAAACTAAAAAAGACCTCAAACGGTCTCGGCTTTTACATAATGGCGTATTATTTGACAATGCAAATTGTCGGCGTAATCGTCGTTACCGTGCTTGAGCTTTTCGGCGTTTCTCCTACTGAGCCTACAGTTGAGTATCTTCTCGACATTTTGCTCAGCGTATTGGCGGCTTTTGTCCCGGGCATTATTTACCTTGCCGCCTCGGGCTTCAAGTTCGGTGAAGCGTATAAAAAGACCTTTGTTCCAATCACATTGCTCATCAGCCTTGTATTTATCGGTATGGGACTTGCGATGGTTTCGAATACAGCGGCTCAGCTTATGGACGACAACCTGTCTTTGTTCGGTCTAAAAAACTCGGCTTCAATGACTAACGACAGCTTGCTTAACCCATTTCAGACTATTCTCTATATGTTTGCCGTTTCCGCTGTTCCTGCATTTGCGGAAGAATTCGCGTTCCGCGGAATTGTTATGGGCAGGCTTAAAAAATACGGCAAATGCTTTGCGGTTATCGCTTCATCGGTAATGTTCGGCGCTATGCACGGCAACTCAACGCAGATTGTTTTTGCGTTTATACTCGGACTTGTTTTCGGATTTGTTGATATGATAGCCGACTCAATTCTGCCTTCAATAATTATTCACTTTATTAACAACTTCTATGCAGTTACCTTTGATGTTCTCCGTTCGAACACTAATATCGACGAGCACACTTATTATCTCATCAATCTTGTTGTAGTTGTAATCTTCTGTATCGGCGGATTGTTATCATTTATCTACCTTGTGAAAAAGGATAAGAGCATATTCAAATTCAGTTCAACTGAAAAATCCGAGGAAGCGGAAGCCGACCTGCTTACATACAAAGAAAAAATCAAAAGCTTCTTCCTCACTCCGGGCGTTATTATCTCACTGTCGATGTTCCTTATAGTTACAATTTATTTCTTACTGCCAAATGGATTACTCAACTGATAAATTTATGAACGCCGCCATTGAGATGGCTAAGGAAGCGTTCGACGACGGCGAAGTTCCCGTAGGCGCTGTTATTGTCAGGGACGGAGAAATAATAGCCAAAGGCAGAAACAGACGTGAAAAATCCAAAAACGCCCTGCTTCATGCCGAGGTAGACGCGATAAACAACGCCTGCAAGGCTCTCGGCGGATGGCGACTGTGGAACTGTGAGATTTACATAACCCTTGAACCGTGTCCGATGTGCGCAGGAGCGATTATTAATGCTCATATCCCAAAGGTGTACTTTGGCGCTTACGACTTTAAGAACGGCTCATGCGGAACAATCACAAATCTTTTTGAAATGCCGTACAACTTCAAGCCCGAGTATCACGGCGGAATTATGGAAGAAGAATGTGCAAAACTTTTGAAGGACTTTTTTAAGAAGTTAAGATAATGCAAAACCGACTTAAGCTTTATTGCCTAAGTCGGTTATTTTATTTATTGATTTTTCTGCGGTGCATTTTTTCACCTTTGGGAATACACCTAACCTTGAACACAATCAAATATCCTGCAATAAGCGCAAGGAACGTTGTCTGCGTATAGAAAAATACGCTCTGCTCCTTTGTCATATAATTTGAATGGTCTTTAAGCGAACTGTCCGGAGAAGTTGTGTACAAAGGCACGAACTCTCCGTCCTGAGTTATTACGGAGCCGGAGTTTGCTTTTTCGGCAGCGCTGATGGTAGGGATAAACGTTAATAGCATTACCGCTGAAAGGATTGTAACGATTAGTCTTTTCAACATAATGCCACCTATTCCCCGACAAGCTTCACTACAGCCATATCATGCTTTGTATACGGCAGAAATACGTTGATTAAATCGGATGTTTTTATCTTCAAGCTCGAAGTATTAACGCAGGGATGACAGCCGATATACTCGTCCTTGAGCAAATCCTCGTCCGCAATCAAGCTGACGTTATTCTCCGTATCGTTTTTAAGTCCCATAACGCTGACCGCACCGGGATTGATGTCGAGATATTCGAGCATTTTGTCCGCAGAAGCAAACGAAAGCCTTGCCGAGTTTATCTGAGCCGAAAGCTCCTTGGTCTTAAATGGCTTATCAGCAGGCATAATCAAAAGATAAAACTTAGTCTTTTGCCTGTTGCAGAGGAACAAGTTCTTGCACATTACAGCGCCGAGGACATCATCAATCGCCTTGCAGTCCTCCATAGTCATAGCGACCTCGTGGTCAACTCTGCTGTACTCAATACCGAGAAAATCCAGACAATCATAAACCGAAATCTCGCGTTCTTCCCTGCCCGAGCAATCCTCGGGACGTCCGTTATATAATTCCATAATAACCTCATTATATTTATAGTTTTTTTGCAGAAATATTATAACATACAAACTGCGTTACCGCAAGGGGATTTTAACGTAATGAAATCAAAGAATCCCGCCGTCTTTTCCAGCCAACAAAAAGGGCACCTGCAAAGGTGCCCTTTTGTTGGCTGGGCCGGCGTATGTTTCGCTTAAATCTATAGTTTCAGCTCGTTTTATGCGGCGTGTTTAATTGTATAAGTTTGTAGAACGCTCTCCTTAAAAACGTCACACTGTGACGTTTTTACCTCGCTACGCTCGGCACAGTCGCCTTCGAATCCCGCCGCCTTTTCCAGCCAACAAAAAGGGCACCTGCAAAGGTGCCCTTTTGTTGGCTGGGCCGGCGGGATTCGAACCCACGGATGACGGAGTCAAAGTCCGTTGCCTTACCGCTTGGCGACGGCCCATTATTAAGTTAAAAGCCGCACAAGATTTCCTGTGCGGCTGTGGTGACCCATCGGAGATTCGAACTCCGGACACCTTGATTAAAAGTCAAGTGCTCTGCCAACTGAGCTAATGAGTCAAATGGGGTGGGATACCGGATTCGAACCGGTGGTCTCCAGTGCCACAAACTGGCGCGTTAACCAACTACGCTAATCCCACCATATTCGCGCTGATTTATATAAAATATAAATTTAGCGCAGAATGGCGCGCCAAAGAACTTTACTGATGATAAGATCGCCTTCGAGTCCCTTTTGGCGCGACTTAATTGGCGCGCCAAAAGGGACTCGAACCCCTGACCTACTGCTTAGAAGGCAGTTGCTCTATCCAGCTGAGCTATTGGCGCATTTCTGATTAAGTCAGCTTTTATATTATATCCACAATGCGCCCGATTGTCAATAGATTTTTTGAATTTTGTCAAAATTACTGCATTGTTTACTTTTAGTCAGAATAACTTAATTAAAATTTTCCGCCGAACTTTACCGCTAAATACTTATTTTTATACTCTTTCTCAAAAGACACCTCTCTGATTACCTTCACAAAGTCAGGCAAAACATAAGGCTGATTTTCCGTGAGCAGCTCAATTTCAAGCGTTGCTCTGTCAACAAAAAACGGGAAAACATCAAGCTCGTAATATGTCGAATTTAGAGCTATGCAATATCTGTCCTTACGTATAATACCGTGCACATACTCCTTTTGAGAAAGATAATCGTTATATTCTTTTTCGGAAATATAATTCTCTATCTCAATATGCGATAAATCATTTATTTTTCTCTTTACCGTTTTAATATATACAGCCTCTTCCCTGCTTCCGCGCCTACGAATTCTGAACCTGCCCTCATCGGGAGTTTCAAGATACGCCTGCTCAATCGCTACCCTGCGGCAGGTTGGGATAGTTTTGAGATACTCTGTATCAGGGTACTCAATCAAAAACTTTCTTTCAATTTCAAGCGGCTTCGGAATTCCGATAACTGCCTTGACTTCCTCTAAAAGACGGTTTAATTTCCCCTTAAAATCCGTGCTGTTGTCGATAATTCTTAGGTGCGGAGTTCCTGCCCATACCGAAAGAATTATTTTATCAAGCTCTCTCGCCTGCTCAGGCGTTTCATTCCTTGCGGAATTGCTTAGATTATAGTATTCTTCAGCGCCGTCGGCGGCGGATACAAGATGAAAAACTCCGTCGTACATACATCTGATTTTATTCTCATTTAACCCAAATAAAGCGGAATATCGTTTGAATTCATCCTCAGTAACATATGCACGGTTATCGAGCAACCCTTTGTCGCAAATTATAACCGATACATCACTTTTTAAATTCTCTGCAAGTTTATAAAGCTCATTTTCCTTATTATACTGCTCCTCAAACAGCTTGCTGTGAAATTCAAAGCTTCCGTCAATATTAGGAGAAAGTCCGCTGTTAAAAAGCTGTGTAGCGGTTTCATCAAGTATATAAACATCCACTCCCAAAGCTGCAAGCTCATTTTTCAAAAACTTAAGCGCCTCGGTCTTTCCGCCGCAAGGCCCTCCGGTTAAAGCTATTTTTATGATTTTGCCCATAACAAACCTCTGAAAATAATTATAAGAATTAATATATTAGTATTATATATTGTATTATTATTAGTTTAATTCTAATATAGAATTATATCAACGTATTAAAGTGCTAAAATTAAGTTTAAAGATTTAAATGTTCTTTTTATGAAAGGAAGTTTTTATAATGGCAAAGCAAAACATTGATTGGTCAAATCTCGGTTTCGGATATATTCCGACAGGAGAGCGCTACGTTGCCAACTACAAGGACGGCAAATGGGGCGAGGGCTTTCTCACTGAGGATTCTATGATTACAATGAGCGAGTGCGCAGGCGTTCTCCAGTACGCTCAGACAGTTTTTGAAGGACTTAAGGCGTACACAACTCAGGACGGCAAGATTGTAGTTTTCCGTCCCGACCTCAACGCAAAAAGACTTATTGACAGCTGTAAGCGCCTTGAAATTCCCGAAGTTCCCGAGGAAATGTTCCTTGAAGCTGTTGAAAAGGTTGTAAAGGCAAACGCTGACTTTGTACCTCCTTACGGCACAGGCGCAACTCTTTATATCCGTCCGTATGTTTTCGGAATGAACCCTGTTATCGGCGTAAAGCCTGCCGACGAGTATCAGTTCAGAGTATTCACCACTCCGGTAGGTCCCTACTTTAAGGGCGGCGCAAAGCCGATTACAATTAAGGTTTCCGATTTTGACAGAGCCGCTCCTCACGGCACAGGTCACATCAAGGCAGGTCTTAACTACGCAATGAGCCTGCACGCAATCGTAACAGCTCACGCAGAGGGCTTTGACGAGAATATGTACCTCGACGCGGCTACACGCACCAAGGTTGAAGAAACAGGCGGAGCGAATTTTCTGTTCATCACAAAGGACGGAAAGGTTGTTACTCCCAAGTCCGACAGTATTCTCCCCTCTATCACACGCCGTTCGCTGATGTACGTTGCCGAGCATTACCTCGGACTTGAGGTTGAGCAGAGAGAGGTTTACTTTGACGAGGTTAAGGACTTTGCTGAGTGCGGTCTTTGCGGAACAGCGGCTGTTATCTCACCTGTTGGCAAAATCTACGACCACGGCAAGGAAATCTGCTTCCCCGCAGGTATGGAAGAAATGGGCCCGATTACAAAGAAGCTTTACGAGACATTAACCGGAATCCAGATGGGCAGAATTGAAGCTCCCGAAGGCTGGATTAAGGAAATCTGCTAATCAAATAAAAACAACTGTCATTCTAAGTTTTCGGAATGACAGTTTTCTTTTTCTCGTTTAAAAAATTTAACGGCAGCCGAGCATTGAGTTCGACTGCCGTGTATTATTCTAGAATAGAATTATCTTCTGTTTCTTCTGTCGTTTCCTCTCGGTCTGCGGGGACGGCTGTTTCTTCTGTCGTCGTCGCCGTTATCCTCGGGAGTAAGACCGTCAACATCAATCAGAACCTGACGGCGGCTGAGGTTAAGTCTGCCCTTGTCGTCAATCTCCTGAACCATTACGCGGATAATGTCTCCTACGTTAACAACGTCGGTAACGTTCTCTGTGCGCTTAACATCGAGCTGAGAAACGTGAACAAGACCTTCCTTGCCGGGAGCAATCTCAACAAATGCGCCGAAGTCCATAATTCTTGTTACCTTGCCGAGATACATTGCGCCGGGCTCGGGATCGCTTGCGATAGTCTGAACAATATCAACAGCTCTCTTGCACTTCTCGGTATCAAGACCTGATACGAATACCTGACCGAACTCGCCATCCTCTTCGATGTCAATCTTAACCTCGCACTCAGCCTGGATTTCCTTGATAACCTTACCGCTCTTACCGATAACCTCACTGATTTTGTCAGCAGGAATTGTTGTTGTAAACATCTTGGGAGCGTAGGGTGAAAGCTCCTCTCTGGGCTGTGCGATAGCCTTAAGCATAACCTCATCGAGGATAAAGATACGCGCCTTGTGAGTCTTTTCAAGCGCTTCCTTAACCATCTCGGGAGTAAGACCGCTGATCTTAAGGTCCATCTGAATAGCTGTGATACCCTCGTGAGTACCTGCTACCTTAAAGTCCATATCGCCAAAGAAGTCCTCAAGTCCCTGGATGTCAACCATTGTCATCCAACGCTCACCTTCTGTGATAAGGCCGCAGGAAATACCGGCAACAGGAGCCTTAATCGGAACACCTGCGTCCATAAGAGCAAGGGTAGATCCGCAGATTGAACCCTGTGAGGTTGAACCGTTTGAAGAAAGAACCTCAGAAACAAGTCTGAGAGCGTACGGGAACTCCTCAACCGAAGGAATAACCGGAACAAGCGCTCTCTCGGCAAGTGCGCCGTGACCGATTTCACGTCTGCCGGGACCGCGGCTGGGCTTTGTCTCACCTACTGAGTAGCTCGGGAAGTTGTAATGATGGATATATCTCTTCTCGGTCTCGCCGTCAATGCCGTCGAGCAACTGCTTGTCCGAAACAGGGCCGAGTGTAGCAACGGTGAGAACCTGAGTTTGTCCTCTGGTGAACATACCCGAACCGTGAACTCTGGGAAGTACCGCAACCTCGCTTGCGAGAGGACGGATGTCATCCATTCCTCTGCCGTCAACACGCTTCTGCTCGTCGAGCAGCCAACGGCGAACGATAAACTTCTGAGTCTTGTAGAGGCACTCGTCAATAGCAGCCTCCTGCTCGGGATAAATCTCGTCAAACTTTGCGTGAACAGCCTCGTAGATGGGCTTTAAGCGATCATCACGTACTGTCTTGTCGTCTGTATCAAGAGCAACCTTAACATCCTCCTCTGCAAACGCCTTAATAGCCTCGAACATATCGTGGTCGGGCTCAAGGCTTGCAAACTCAAACTTAGGCTTGCCGATTTCGTCCTTAATCTCATTGATGAACTTGATAATGCTCTGGTTAGCCTCATGGCCTGCCATAATAGCGTTGTACATATCATCATCGGATACGCAGTCAGCGCCTGCCTCAATCATAGCGATTCTCTCGCTTGTTGAAGCAACTGTGGTAGCCATCTTGCTTACCTTTCTCTGCTCCTCGGTGGGATTGATTACGTACTCGCCGTCAATCATACCAACCGAACAACCCGAAATAGGACCGTTCCACGGAACATCAGAGATAGAAATCGCGATTGAAGCGCCGATCATAGCTACGATCTCGGGCTGGCAATCGGGATCTACGCTCATTACTGTGCAGACGATAGAAACGTCGTTGCGCATACTCTTGTCAAAAAGAGGACGGATAGGACGGTCGATAACACGGCTTGTAAGAATTGCGTGCTCCGAAGGTCTGCCCTCTCTCTTAAGATAAGAGCCGGGAATTCTGCCTACCGAGTAGAGCTTCTCCTCGTAGTCAACCGAAAGAGGGAAAAAGTCAACTCCCTCTCTGGGCTTTGCAGAAGCGGTTACAGCGCAGTGAACTACGGTCTCACCGTAGGTTACAAGACACGCGCCGTTAGCAAGCTGAGTCATCTTGCCTGTTTCAACCTTAAGAGGTCTGCCGGCAAACTCAGTTTCGAACACTCTGTACTTGTCAAATGTCATAAAACTGTTCATTGTAAAATCCTTTCCGAAGCAATAGCTTCAATAAATTTATATTAACGGGATTTCACACTGATTTAGCAATAAAAACACAGCGTAAAACATTTTGCGCGGTCTTTTTACCGCTAAAATACAGTAAGTGAATAATCCCGTTATATTTGAATTTAGGGCAAGAGAGCTTTCGCTCCGCTTGCCCTTGTTTTGTAAGATTACTTACGGATACCGAGTCTTGCGATAATTGAACGGTATCTCTCGATGTCTACCTTCTTGAGGTAACCGAGAAGGCTTCTTCTCTGACCAACCATCATAAGAAGACCGCGTCTGCTGTGGTGATCCTTCTTATGAATCTTGAGGTGCTCGGTAAGGTCGTTGATTCTTCTTGTAAGAAGAGCAATCTGAACCTCGGGAGAACCTGTGTCGCCCTCGTGAAGAGCGTATTCAGCCATGATAGCCTGCTTTTCTTCTTTTAACATTTTTATTCCACCTTTTAATTTATTTTGCCCGAATCTCAGAAAAAGGCTGTGAAACTCCGCATTTGCGGCTTACCCCCTAATCCGTGAAACAGGTCAACTGTTATATATTATCACAAAATCCTCTTAAAGTAAAGAGTTTTTGCAAAAATTATTTTGCATTATCGGTTCGTTTTTTCATCTGTTCAATAAGCTTTTCCTTGTCTTTTTCAGACAAAAGATTAAATAACCTCAAAAATTCTCTCGCCTTTACGTCCTCGGAAGTGTTATCGCTGAGCACCTCCGCACCGGTGTTTTCAGACAAGAGATAATTCAGGTCAACGCCGAAAATCTCAGTAAGCTTTTTAAGCGCGGCAATATTAGGTTCGGTTACACCGGTCTCGTACTTAGTATAAGTCGTGCGGTTAATCTTAAGAATATCCGCAACATCCTTTTGTGTTAAACCCATACCCTTTCTGAGCGTTTCAAGCTTAGAGCCAAGGCTTGTTTTTTCGTTGTCCATTATCTCACCGCCAAAACCTATCAATTAATATTATATCTTATCGGCAACAGCGAATTCAATAAATGTGAAAAACTTTCTCACATCAGAATATTTGAGATAAATATTGCGGAAATAAAAAATTTACTATTGAAATTATTTTGAAATTAATGTATAATATCTTAGTCGAGTAAATAAAATTGCTGGAGTAGCGCAGTTGGTAGCGCAACTGATTCGTAATCAGTAGGTCGTGGGTTCAAGTCCCATCTTCAGCTCCATAAATAGAGACTATCATTTAATGTCGCGGTCTACGTTGTGATCGGAGTAACTTCACCGACTTTGGTAGTCTCTTTTTCATTTAAAGTAATCGGTATCGATGAAACGATTGTAATTATTTTCATCAGGAGTATTGATTTTTTCGGAATTATCAGTTATATTATCCTTATAAAAAGGTGTATCGTTTAATACCGACGGCAGATACTTGCCCGAAGTAACTTGCGGTACGCCTTTTTATCTTTTGGAGTATACATTACTTAAGCTTAAATATGCAAAAAGAGTACCGCGCAGGTACTCTTTTTTTATTAAATATGAAAGAAATACATCGCAAAAACAGTTACTGCAATCGTCAAAATAATTGCGATGTGGCTCCATTTTTTATCAGCGAGAAGTCCAACGAATTCTCTTAAAAAGGCATTCAGGTAAAAATACGGCTTTGTTTTCGCGGAGATTCCCTGAACCTTAAATCCGATTTTATTCGCCAGGATATATCCGCGGAAAACGTGGTAATTTGTAGTCGCAAAGGCAATTTTCACGTTATCAATACCGCCGGAGTGTTTCTCAATAATATTCTTTGAAAACTCCATATTCTGCATTGTGTTAACGCTTTTGTCCTCGCGTGAAATCTGCTCCTTAGGAATTCCGGCGCTGAGAAGATAGTTTTCCATAGCCTCGCCTTCTGAAATCACCTCATCTTCACCCTGACCGCCGGAGGGTACAAATACCGCGTGCTTGCCGGTTTTCTCAAACTGCTTTTTCTCAAAAGCAACTGCGCTGTCTACACGCCCCTTCAAAAGCGGAGTAAGGCTTCCGTCATTTCTGATTGCACAGCCGAGAATAATAATGTAGTCGCGGTCAAGCGACGGAGTAAATCTTGTCGCTAAAATTGTACATGCAACCGTTGAAATGAACATACATTCAAAATACGCGACAATATAAATCATCAGTAACCAAATAAAGATAGAATTCGGAATATTCCATAGGAAAATAGTTCCACCGAGGGTGAATGTCATTCCTACGCCCCAAAGTACAGCGAATATAATGCCGAGCGTGTTAACGGGACGGCGTCCCTCATGGCGTATCAGCCAAATATTGCTGACAGCAAGCATAACAGACATAAACAACATAATCGGAGTCAGTCCGATGAGCAAAACGCCTCCTGTTTCTTTAATCAGCGAAGCCAACCGGGGTATTGAAACGACTGAATTGTTGATAATCTTATATGTTATGTAAAGGAACAAAACCGCTGTATAAATTCCGATACCTCCGCAGGCAATCATGGTGTGCGAAAAATCACCTTTTTTATTATGTTCCGCAAAAATCCATAACATAACAACCATTATGGCAAAGAACGATACAACAATGGCATATACAAACACCATATAGCCGTTAAAGGAGACCTCGCCTAATGAGTTGTATATCAAAATATTAAAAATGCCAACCGTCATTTGCGTTTCAGATTGCATATAATCTTCACCGTTAAAATCGTATGTAAAATTAAAGGTAGTCTCGCCTTGATTAAGAGAATCAAACTCAAAAACAAGTTCACCTTTTTCCATACGGGCATCAGTTAGCTTTACAACGTTCTCGTTGTCGAATGTATATTCATATTTCGGCAGTTCATCTTTTCCCAAAAATACATGAGTATGGAGTGTTAAGTGACTGCCATTGATGCTGATATACACAAAAGCAAACAACAAAGCCGCCAAAATGAAGATGGTCAAAAATACAAACTTTTTTCTGTCAGACATAATAAACTCACTACTTTATAGATATTATACATTTTTGTAACATAAACGCTATGAAAAAGGAAGTACAAAAAAAGAAAAACGCCCTTTTGGGCGTTTCCTTTTTTGGCGGAGACGGTGGGATTCGAACCCACGGTGCCCGGAGGCACAACTGATTTCGAGTCAGTCCCGTTATGACCACTTCGATACGTCTCCATATATTATACTATAATGATTTGAAAGATAAAACGTTTATCCCCAATCACCTGAAGTATTATAACACATAAATTTCAAATAAGCAAGTTATAAACAAAAATATTTTTATTTATGTTCAAACATACCAATAAGCTTCAGTTTTTCTTCTCTTGTCAGCCTTTTAATATGGTATTCACGGCTCATGGCTTCCTGCTTTGTTTCGAATTGCTCAAAGTATGCAAGCTCGACCGGTCTGCGTGTACGGGTATATTTTGAAGCCGTGCCGGCATTATGAGCCGAAAGCCGCTTTTCAAGATTGTTAGTCCATCCGCAGTAAAGCGAACCGTCGGCGCATTTGAGAATATATGTATAATTATCGCTCATTTTCAGCTTCTCCCCTGCTTTGTTCGGTGTTCTTCGGAAGTTTACGGAAAAATCTTACCGCTAAAATTGCCGACGGAATAACCGCCAAAGTTACCGTGAGCGGCTGCGCCTCCTGAATTCCGCTCAGTCCGCGAACGTTTGAAAGTATAAGCAACAGCGGAATAAAGAAAAGACCGTTTCTCAGCGTTGAAAGTACCGAAGCGCCGAGCTTTTTGCCTACGCTTTGCAACGCCATTTCGGTTATCATACAAAACGGAAGGAACAGTTGGGCAATCCCCTGCAAAACAAGCGCCCTGCTGCCGATTTCCATAACCGTATTATCATCACGGAAAATTCTTACAATCTCTCCCGGGAAAAGGATTAGTCCAACAGATATAACAACAACTATAATCTCCGCCAGCATAACAGAGAAATAAAATGCAGTTTTAAGCCTGTCGTACTTTTTCGCACCGTAGTTAAAGCCGCAAACCGGCTGAAAGCCCTGCCCTACTCCGAGCGCAAACGAGAACGTGAAAAAGATTACGCGCGACACTATGCTCATAGCCGCAACAGCCGCGTCGCCGTACACTGCCGCGCAGTTGTTGAGTACAACCGTGCTCAGCGAATTAAGTCCCTGTCTGAGCAAGCTCGGCAAGCCTGTACCAATAATCTCAGGCAAAAACTTCGGCACAATCAGCTTAACTGACAACCTGCACTGGGTTTTATGAAGCAGGAACATCGAAAGTAACACGAAGAATCCAACAATTTGAGAAATACAAGTCGATAAGCCTGCGCCTGCAATACCCATATTTAAGCCGAACATCAGTATCGGATCGCCTGCAATATTCAATACCGCTCCCACAATCAAGCCAATCATACCGAGCGTAGCCTTGCCCTCATAGCGTAATAGATTATTCATAGTAAAGCTTGCGGTTATAAACGGTGCGGCTACCAAAATATAGCTGATATACGTTTGAGCATATGGCGAAATTGTTTCGGTACTGCCAAGGAGCATTACAAGAGGTTTAAGTACAAAGGCGCTGATAATTGCGACCACAGCGCCGAATAATAACGTGAAAAAGAAACCGGTTGAAGCGATTTTTGAAGCCTGTTCCGTGTTCTTTGCGCCGAGAAGCCGTGAAATTATACTACCCGAGCCGTTGCCGAACATAAAGCCTATCGCCTGCAAAACTGCCATAAACCCGAAAACAATTCCGACTGCTCCGCTTGCGGAATTTCCGAGCTGACCGACAAACGCCGTGTCGACAAGATTATAAACGTTAGTGACCATCATACTGATAATCGCAGGTATAGACAGCTTTATAATCAGTCTTGACACAGGAGTTTTTGTCATTTTATCAAATTGTGACATACTTTTCGTTTTCATTGTCATCACGCTTCATAAAAACAAGAGCCTCCGTTTAAGCGGAGGCTCAAAATTCCATATTAGAATTATTCACCATAGAAGTGAAGCATTTCGCCTATTTGGCTCAATCGTATGACTAATTATAACAAATAATTGCCATTTTCGCAAGTAAAAAAATTATCGGATGTTAAGGTAATCGGCAAAGCCTGTGATGTTGAAAATCTCCATAACTTTTTTATTTACGTTTTTCAAAACAAGCCCGTTTTTATCCTCAAGCAAATCATTGGCATTCAAAATTGCTCTCAGCGCGGCTGAACTCACATACTCAACACCTGCCATATCAAGCGTCAAGGAGTCGTTTTTTGATCCAAGCTCGTTGATTTTGCTCTCGAATTCTTCCACGGTTACGTGATCGATTTTTCCCTCGGGAGCGATTACAGGCGCTCCGTTTTCTTCATAAACGTTGATTGTCATTGTGTATTCTCCTTTGTATCTTTTTCTTTCAGCAAATCGCTGAGGATTTGATTGCCGACTTCATTAAACTCCTCGTTTCGCATAAACATCTGAATTCCGAGAAGCTGTTCACGTGTGTAGGAATTTTTCAAGTATTCGATTAATTCCTTCGGACTTAACTCTTTTCGCTTTTCGGAATCCGCGGGATTTATTCCGCGTAAAGCCCAGAAAAACATATTAGTCCAGTTTGCGCAGTCTTTACCGAACTGTTCTTCAAATTCCGCTTTTGCGGTTTTATCTTCCTCAAGCAGTTTATCATGAACCTTGCTTCGTGCGTAAAACTCGCTTAGGTCTTGTTGCTCGTCATATAAGCAACCCTTTTCCGTACGCAAAATACGGTGAGGCTTTGCAGTAAAGCCGTTATCGGTAATGTCAAGCTCCAGTACCAAGCCTTCTGCCAAAAGCGGCGTAACATCATCACGGAAATGGAAGCAGAAATTACCCTGACCATACAGAAAATATGAATTATTATATCGTTCTTCTTCACCGATTGCATGCGTATGCTGTGAAATTACAACATCTGCGCCGTTGTCCGCCATGCGGTGAAACCGAGTGCGCATTTTTTCACTGTTATAATGCGTGCCCTCAATACCGCCGTGATAAAACACAATCAAAAAGTCGCTCTGCTCTTTGAGCTCCTTTAGCTCACGGCAAACGCGGTATTCGTCGTAAAGATTAACCCCCGGAAAATCCTCACGCGGAGCGTTCTCAAATTGCTCGGTGACATTATATAGAATGATTTTTCTTCCGCCGTCGTCAATCTCGGCATAGCTCTTGACAGACTTTGAATTATCGCCCCAGCCGAAATACCCTATGTTATTTTCAGACAGAGTTTTGCAGGTGTCAAGATACCCCTGCTTTCCGTAGTCCATCGAATGGGTATTGCCGAGAGTCGCGTAATCAATACCGAGGTTTTTTATAGCCTTGATAGTATCGACAGGAGCTTTTATACTCGGGCCGATTTTTTCAATCGGCGTGTCGCTGTCGGTAAAACAACCTTCAAAGTTACATATTCTGTAATCCGCTGAACCAAACAGCGTGCAGAGCTTTTCTCCGAACAGCGTCTTAACATCCCCTGCTCTAAACAATTCATAATTACAAGGCATCGGGAGAAGATCGCCTGCGATAATTATTTTTGTATCCTTCATACAACCTCCTTAGAAATCCATTTCCAACGTCAGGACATTGTGACCGTCCAAATATGCGTAGCCGGTATCGCTCATCAGCTTTTTCACAATGAATATACCCAAACCGCCCGGGCTGCGCTCGGAAAGCGGCAAAGTGATGTCGGGCTCCTGAACAAGAAGCGGATTGAACGGCTTGCCCTTATCCTTAAACATTATCGTCATTCTGCGGTCACGGCACTTGGTCAAAATTTCTAGCTCACCGCCGTTTTCGTAGGCATAGGATTCAATGTTAGCGAGAATTTCGGACGTTGCGATAGAAATATTGCTCACAGTCTGACCGTCGCAGCCTGCTTCGGCACATCGTTCGCAAATGTAGTCCGTAACGCTGTCAAATGTCTCTTTTGTGAGGAAAAATGTTTTGCTGTCAGGCGGCGTAACCTTTAGATAATCCTTGAACGAAAGCGCCAAAATAGTTACGTCGTCTTGGTGTTCTTTGCCGTTTTCAAACTCTTTTACCGACTTGCGAATGGAGTTAACCAAATCCTTTTGGTTTTGCTCTTTATTAGTGTCGATAACTTCAATCAGCCTGTCGTCGCCGTAAAACTTCTCGTCAGGCGACTGCGCCTCGGTAACGCCGTCGGTATAAAGCACAAGCTTATCTCCCGGATTAAGCTTTGTACGGTTTTCCATATACCGTACCAGCTTTTTTCTGCCGAGGACAAAGTTTGGTTTTTCAACCAAAAACTCGGCTTTACCGTCCTTGCGGATAATTACGGGGTAATTATGTCCTGCGTTTGAGAACGACAAAACTCCTGTTGTCAGGTCGATATAGCCAAGCCAGCTTGTAACAAAAAACTTTGCGGGATTTGACTGCTGCAAATAGCGGTTTGTTTGCTCAAACACCTTATCGGTAAAGTTATGCGATTGAGCGTAAACCTTAATCAGCGTTTTTGCCAAAGTCATAAACATAGCCGCAGCCATTCCGTGACCTGAAACGTCGCCAATCACAATCGCCAAATGCGTTTCGTCAATCAGAAAATAGTCGTAAAAGTCTCCGCCGACCTCAGTCGCGGTAGTCATATCGGCATAAACTCCGTAGGAATTGTTGTCGGGAAAATCCCTCGACAAAATACCCTCTTGAATATTGCGTGCAACATTAAGCTCCGCCTCGTTAGAGAGGTTTTTGTTCATCAGCTCGCCCTGCTTGATTGTAAAACTCCTGCTGTTGAACGATAAATACACAGAAACTATTATCAACGCAAACGCGGCAATCAATAAAAAGCTTCGGTTCTGAAGTAACGAAACAATATTTTCATCCGCAAAGTTGAACGCTGTCCGAAACATTGAAAAAAAGTTGTAAACAATTCGTCCGTTGTCATCGAACATCGATTCCGCTACCGACATAAAGCAGATGTACATCATAAGCAAGCACAGCAGTCCGGTAACAGCGGTAAAACGCGGACGCAGATAAAAGCTGTTTATAATTGGCAAGAGGATAAACAGAAACGCTCCCAGCTCGTTAAATCCGCAAAGGAAGAAAATCGCTACCATTATCAGAAAATTATCTACATATTTTATCCACGGATAGCTTTTTTTTCTGAAAACTACGTTGATGATAATACCCGGCAAAAGTATAAAACCTGCTCTAAGCCCAAAATAAAACCGTGTATCATCCCAATCGTTTAGCAAAATATAAATCAGCGCAGCTGCCTCAAGCGCAATCATCAGCATTAAATAGATAAAGTTAATGCGCTGTTCGGCTGAGCGGAGTAAATCTCTTGTGTATTTTGATTGATTTGATATTTTTTTATTATTTAGTATACCGCTCACCACCCTGCTAATAACTTACGGCAACATTAGTGACGTTAAAGCCCAAAACACGGTTGTAATTAATAGATGAGCTTAACATTCTTACAAGCTCCAAGCCTGTAATGCGCTTTCCGCTGTTGTCAATGTAATCGGTGGGGTCAAATTCAGCACCGTTGTCGCGCAGACGGACATTAACCTTGTCCGGCATTACACGCACACACACATCAACGGCGCCGTTGCCTTTATTTTTTGAATAAGTCGCGATATTATGACAAAGCTCCTCAAGGGTAACTCCGATAGCGTTGACGGTATTTTCGGGAACATTCTGCTCCTTACAGAATTTCATAGCCTCCTCGGACGCGCGGATAGCCTCGGGAATCTCGTTCTTAATAGAGAAGTCGTACATAACGCCATCCTCTTCCTCGATACCGAGAATGTTCTTTTTATTTTGTATTTTTTTACTGATTACCATGGCAATCAAGGTTATTAGTACGGTGACAGCCTTTGAAACCGGGAAGGACATCCACAGCCAGTAAATATCGTAATGAGCGAACCAATACATAAGCGGAACGATTGTGAGAACTCCGTCGAGCATTACAAGCAAGTTGGCAAGTCCACGTTGTTTCGTCGCCTGGAAAAACGTTCGCATTACGTAAATTACCGCGAGTATCGGGATGTTTATTGAGAATATGCGGAAGGTGACCGCAAAAATATCGGCAGTAGCCGCGTCGTTAAGTCCGTATAGCGCGGCAAGCTGAACAGGAAACAGCTCAGATACTATCAGCACGAATACCGACAGCGCAACGGTGACAATCATACCATACCGCAGAGTTATCCGCTGACCGTTCGCGTCCTTTTCGCCGTACAATGCGCCGAGAATCGGAAGCAAAGTCATTGAAGCGCCTTCTACCAATATAAACGCGAGGCTGTTCAGCGAGAATGAAACCGATGCGATTTTACCGCCCATAACTCCCGTGAACGATAGGATAATCGCGTTTGTAAAGAACAATCGCAGGAAGTTGCACACATAGATAAGTGCCGAGGGAAGTCCAACGCTGAAAATCTTTCCGAGCATTTTCAGCTTTTTAAGCGCTTCCTTTGTAAAGTGAACCGTGCGCTTTGCCGACTTGAAGTAAATCAGAGTAAGTAAAGTTCCTACGACATAGCCTGTAACCGTCGCCCAGCCTGCTCCGGCAACTCCCCAGCCGAAAATCGCCATATAAATGTAGTCGCAAATCAGGTTGATTATATTAGCGACAATCGGAAGCGCCGTTGCCAGCTTACGCAAGCCGTCGGTTCTGGCGTAAGCCGCTGTCTGGTTTACAACTGCCACAAGCGGAGTGAGTATCCAAAGCGGCAGGAGGTAATCTATTACCAGTCCGACGAGTTCCTCTTTGCCCTGAGCCAAAATCTGGGCAGTCGGTACCATTGTGGCGATGCCGACTATTGAAATTAAAACCGTTGAGAGTATTCCTGCCCAAAACGACAGTGTAAACACCGCGTCGGCGGATTTTTGGTCACGCTTACTTTTGTGAATGACCGAAAGCGTGTTGCCGCCGAAGGTAAACATCGCAATCGGAATACTACGCAGAAATACAATTGAAGTAGTCAGGTTGATGGCGTACAACTGCACCGTTCCGAGTATTTGACCGACCATAATGCCGTCCAAGATACTGGAAAGATAGGTTGAAGCCGTCATCGCCAGTGTAGCCACCAACAGACTTCGGTATTTTTTATTCAGAAGTGTACCGTTTCGTTTCATTTTCCATACCCTTCTTATCGTTTGAGGTTATCCTTGCGGAAGAACAGGAATCCGCGGAGAACGTTAATAAAGTCGTTAACGTATTTTTCGTTGCTCGCGTTCCAGAAGAAACCCATACGCGCGAGGATTTGTGTTGTATAGTGAGCTCTGCACGGAAGCGCTACAATCTTTTTGCCGTGGGCGGTGTTCATATACGCCGTCATACTCGAAAGAATAGCCGCCTTGTCGGGATCCTTCTGCGCCTCATTGAGCGCCTCGGCAAATACATCGTACTCAACAAATTCAATGTTGTTTCCGCTCTTGTTCATCTGACGAATAATATCACCGAGCGGCAGGGTGTGGTTGTTAACCGCGTTGAATACACAGCATGCCTGCGGCGTTTTTGCAAGCTTTAGGAATGCTTCGCAGGAGCGGTCAATCGGGCCCATACAAACCTGATTTTCAATCATAGCGTACGGGAAGCAGCCAAGCAGGCTGTAGCTGCGCAGTCTGCCCATAAAGTTGTTGGTGAGGAAGTTAATCTGGAATTCGCCGTCAGACTCACGCGCGGCAAGCGTACCTACACGGATAACCTTAGCGTCCAAGCCCTCAGCCGCGGCTTCGAGAACCTTCCTCTCGCCCATAAGCTTTGACGAGGTGTATTTGTTGTCGAGCGTCTGACCGAAGTACAGCGACTGCTCGTCAAGGTCAGCCCTACTGAGCTTTTCCATATCGTCCGTAGTACCGGATACCGAAACGGTCGAGAAGTGAATCAGCCTTGCGCCGATTTTTTCGCACAACTTGATGGAGTTAACCGCACCTCCTACGTTGATATCCTCAATGTCGGTGCCGTTTGAGAAGTGCTTAACGTTAGCTGCACAGTTGAACACGGTGTTAACCGGCAGGCTTTCAAATGGTTCAAAGTACTTATAGTCAGTAACGTCGCCGTTTAATACCTCAACGCGCTCGTTAAATTCATCCTCCAAATCTGTTCCGAAGTAGTAGAACATAATGTTTTCCAAACGCTCGCGTGCGGTATCAAACTTGCCCTTACGAATCATACAGTAAGCCTTACCGCTTTCGCGTTTAAGGAATTCCGCAAGCAGGTGAGCGCCCATATAGCCGGTCGCACCGGTAATCATAACGTTGCCGAGGTCGCGGAGCGGCTCAGACTGGAACGCTTCAACGGTGTTTTTGGAGAGGAGCTCATTAATCTTTGTATAGTCGTAATCGTCAAAATCAAACAGCTTGTTTGTATCGTTAACCTCGCCGTCCTTGAACAATTCAGCCAAGGCGCGCGGAGTGGTGTACTTAAATACATCGCCGTAGGTAATCTCAAAGCCGTTTTCGGAAGCGTCGAGCACTACCGAGGTAACGATCAGCGATGTTCCGCCGATTTCGAAGAAGTCGTCGGTTGCGCCTACGCGGTCGAGCTTAAGAGCCTTCTTAAACGATTCGCAGAAGAATTCCTCAGTAGCGTTGGCAGGAGCAACAAACTCTCCGAGACTTACAGGTACGGGATCGGGCAAAAGCTTAACGTCGGTTTTGCCGTTCGCGGTCATGGGCATTTCGTTAAGCTGTAGATAAGCGGTCGGCACCATATAATGAGTGAGGTGCTTTTTCAGCTCGTCGCGAAGCTCGTCGATGACAATCTCCTTATCTGCGGTAAAGTAAGCGCAGAGGTTGTCCTGACCGTTGAGCTTGCGGATAATTACCGTAACCTTCTTGATACCCGGCTGTGCGGCGATTAAGCCCTCAATTTCACCGAGCTCAATGCGCAGACCTCTAAGCTTAACCTGGTTGTCAAGTCTGCCGAGAATATGAACCATTCCGTTCTTATCCCACTTTGCGTAGTCGCCCGAGCGGTACATACGCGCGTTATCGTACTCAACAAACGCCGCGGCGGTCTTTTCGGGCAGGTTCTTGTAGCCCTTGGCAACGCCGATACCGCCGATATACAGCTCGCCGATTACGCCGTACGGCGATGTATCACCGAATTTATCGACAATAATTTCATTGTAGTTAAGGAGCGGTCTGCCGACGGTTACATACTCGGCGTCGGTCAAATCGGCCGCGTTACATGATACGGTAATCTCGGTTGGGCCGTAGGTGTTGACAATCTTTATGTCTGACGAGCACTTCTTAATATCGTCGCGAAGTGAAATCGGATAGCCCTCACCGCCTGACATAACGAGCTTGCACTTTGCAAGAGCGTTCTTAAACGGCTCATAGTCCATATACTGCTGTAAACGCGACGGAGTTGCGTTGATACAGTCAACGCTGTATTTGTCCATCAGCTCGGCAAGTGCGCGCGGATCGTTCATCTCATCCTCGGCGGCAAAGACAAGTGTTTTGCCGTTGCAGAACGACGCTGTGTGCTCCTTAAACGACATATCGAACGAAACAGTTGTTACTGATAGATATGTAGTTACATTATTTTTAAGATAGTAAATATGCGAGTTAGCAGGGTGCGGAGTGAGGTAGTTGCAGATACCCCTGTGATGGAGCATAACGCCTTTGGGCTTGCCTGTTGAACCGGAGGTGTAAATCATATAGCTAAGCTCGCGGTCGCTCATTTCAACATCAGGGTTATCGGTCTTGTTGCCGATAATAATATCAGCAACGTCAATCGCCTTTTCCGCGGGATAATCAGCGAGCTTGTCGCTTGTAGTGATAATGAATGAAGCCTCGCTGTCAGCGATGATATGGTTAATTCTGTCGGCAGGATACTGAGGATCGCACGGAATAAACGCCGCGCCTGCCTTGTTAACTCCGAACAGACAAGCAAAGAAACAGCTTTCTCTCGGAAGCAAGAGCGCTACGCTGTCGCCAGTTTTAATTCCTCTGTCAATCAGGTTGTTAGCGACAATATTCGCTTTTTCGTTGAGCTCGCGGTATGTTAAGGCAGCATCCTTGGCGATTAACGCAGTCTTGTCAGCGTTTTCTGCCGCACTGCGCTCAAACATTTTATGTAAGAGTGTTTCGCTGAGTTCAGCCTTTGCCTCGGTCTTAAAGCCGTCGAGAACCGCCTTCTGCTCCTCAGGCAAAGCCAGAGCGTCGCGGACGGTCTTTGTGTTGCCGCCAAGCAGACTTAAGGTGTGCTTGAGCTGACCGATAAAGTTCTCAACAACAGCGTCCTCAAGGAGCTCTGAGGAGTACTGAACCATAAAATGAAGTCCCTTTGCTCCCTTGCGGATAACAATGCCGATGTCGCGGCTCATTTTTTGAAGCGGAGAATAAAGCTCAACACTCAAGCCGTCCTTGTCGTACGCAGGCGGATTCCACATAAAGTTTACGCTCACATCAAACATCGGATTGCGAGATTCGTCACGCTGTTTAACAAATTCAGCGACAACATCCTCAAACGGCAGATATGCGCCGTAGGTTGCGTTGCGAACAGCGGTGCTTACCGACTGCAAATAGTCGCTAAGCGAAGCTGTTCTCTGAGGTTTAACGCGAACCGGAGCGGTATTTACAAACATACCGATTACGTTGTCGGCGTCTGCCGGGCGCATATTTGTCGGAATTCCGAGCACTACGTCCTCGGAAGCGGTGTATTTTCCGAGCACCATTGAAACCGCCGAGAAGATAAGCTCAAACTCGGTAACGCTGAAAAAGCGTGCGGTGTTGTCTATTTTTTTTAGTTCATCGTTGTTATAGTCAAATGTAATCTCCCTGTCGGAAAGCGGATGCACCTTCGGGCGCTTACCCTTTACAGGCATTTCGTTAACAGGAACACCGTCGGCAAACAGCTCGTGGTAGAAATCCATACCGCTCTCGTACTTAGCATTAAGGCTGTCGTCGTACAAATCTGACAAATCAATTTCCGAAGCGGTTACTTCTTTGCCGTTCAAGCCGTCAATAAGCTCCTGAACAAAGGTCTTTGCCGAACCGCCGTCAAAGGCAATGTGGTGAATTGCCATATGCAAAATCACGCTGCCGTCGGCTACAGAGTAAAGAGTCGGACGAACGGGAATTGCCGTATTAAGATTAAACGGTACTGCGTATTCGTCGATTATTTTAATAACTTCCTCGCGTGAAGAAGCGGTTTTCTCAGCAATTTCGGGCGTTTTATCGGTCAAAATGCGGACGGGCAGTCCGTTTTCCTCTCCGTAATAAGAGGTAAACGCCTCGTGCGCCTTAAATACGGCTGTCAGGGATTTTTTAATAGTCTCTAAATCCGAGCCCTTGATAATCGCGGCGATGTTGAGGTTGTAAACCGTTGAGTTTTCGTTAATCTTCTGCTCAAGGTACATTCCGCGCTCGGACGGTGTAAGCGGATAAACTCTCGCCTTTTTCTCCTTCTTTACGCGCTCTTTTCTGCTCGCCTTCTGAATAAGCAGGCGCTCAATCATCCTCGGAGTTTTGCCTGAGAAGATATCGGCAGTGGTAATCTTATAAACTCCGCACTTCTCCGATACCATGGCGCACTTAATCGAATCGCCGCCGAGAGCGAAGAAATCATCGTCAACGCCGACATTCTCTACGCCGAGAATGTCCTCAAACGCTGAGCAGAGAACCTTCTGCATATCGGTTTCAGGCGCGATATATTCGTTCTTGAAGCTGCCTGCCTCGGGAGCTGCAAGCGCGTTTCTGTCAAGCTTGCCATTTTGGTTAACAGGAAGCTTGTCGAGCTTTACGAAGAAAGCAGGAATCATATATGAAGGAAGCTTTTGCGCGATATCGGCTTTAAGCTCGTCGGGATTTATGGGCGAACTCTCAACATAATAAGCCACAAGGTAAACCTGGCCGTACTGGTTCTTAAAGTCCTTAAGAGCCGCGTCGTGAATACCGTCTGTCTGCTTGATAATCGCTTCAATCTCGCCGGGCTCAACACGCTGACCGTTGATTTTTACCATCCAGTCCTTGCGGTTGAGGTAGATAATATTGCCGTCCTCGCCCTTTTTGACAATATCGCCTGTTTTAAGCAGCTTTGCAAAGCCGTCCTGCTCCATAAAGGGATTATCGACAAAGGTTTTAGCGGTTTGGTCGGGCAAGCCTACATAGCCGTCGGCAAAGATACCTGCAAGGCAGAGCTCTCCTTCGTCAGCCTCGTTTCCGTTTTCGTCGAGAATATATGTGCGTACATCACCGATAGGCTTACCAATCGGAGTGTTTTCGTACGGCTTGTCTATCTTAAACGCGAGAACAGCGCCTGCGGATTCGGTCTGTCCGTACATTACATAAATATCAAATTCATCGCTGGCGGTATTGGATACTCGCTCGCTTCCTGTAAAGACAGTGCGCAGGCAATCGCCCTTTTGCTTAAACACCTTAAGCATTTTAGGGCTGATAAAGGTACGGTTAATTTGATTTTCCTCTACATACTCAGCAAGCAATACGGGATCGCGCATTGCTTCAAACGGCATTAAATACGCAATTATACGGGCGCAGAGAGGCGCGAAAACACCTTGAACTGACGCAACAAAGGTAAACGGTGCGCCTAAAGCCGCGTGAGCGCCTTCGGGGGTATCCGCATAACTAACGTAGCGCATAACCGAATCGGTAATGCTCGCGTGCGAATGGAGCACGCCCTTGGGCTTTCCTGTTGAGCCCGAGGTATAAATCAAAAGTGAAGGATCTTCGGGGTTTGGAACAGCGAGTTCCTGCAAAGGAGTTTCGTTTTCAATTCCACGCAAAAACTTATCGTTGATAACCGCCTTAGCACCGCAGTTACCGCGTATATACTCCAAACGCTCCTCAGGATATGTCGGTGATAGCGGCGCAAAAGCCGCGCCAACCATCCATACCGCATACATCGCGGCGATATATTCCTTGTTGCGCGGAAGCTCAATTGTAACAAAGTCGCGGTTTTTAACGCCCATTTTACTTAGCTTGGCGGCAATTTTACGCGCGTAAGCGTCGAATGCGCCGTATGTAAAATAATTATTCTCTCCCTGATCCACAATTATTGTAAAGTCAGGGTACAAAGTTACATTTTGTCTGATTTTGCTGATAATGTCGTTCACGTTAATCTTCCTTTCTCTTTGATAAATTGCTAATACTCTTTAATTATAATACATATCTTTTCTATTGTCACGTATTTTTCGTTAAAAATAACCGAATTTTACATATCGGATTGATTTTTAACTTTTCTAAAGCAATTATAACAAACAGACTGCAACAAAACCATAACAAATTGCAGAAAAAAAGTGCGATAAAACCAAACGGCTTTATCGCACGATTAATCCTGGATAAAATTATTTTACCATTGAAGCAACTTCTGCAGCGAAATCATCCTGTCTCTTTTCGATTCCCTCGCCCTTTTCAAAGCGAACGAATTTAACGATGTCGATGTTGCCGCCAAGTTCCTTGGCTGTGTTCTTTGTATACTGAGCAACAGTGAGCTTGTTATCCTTAACGAACTCCTGGTCTACAAGGCAATTCTCCTTGTAGTACTTGTTAATCTTACCCATTACAATCTTATCAGCGATAGCCTCGGGCTTACCCTCGTTGATAACCTGCTGACGCATAACCTCTTTTTCGTGGTCAATAACCTCAGCGGGTACGTCGTCTCTTGTGAGGTAAGGAGTGTTAAGAGCTGCAATCTGCATTGCAACGTCCTTGCCGTAAGCAACGAACTCGGGCTTTGCAGTGAGGTCTGTGTTGAAGTTTACGAGAACGCCGATCTTGCCGCCTGCGTGAACATAAGCAACGCAAGCGCCTTCCATACGCTCAAAACGGCGAATCTGAATGTTCTCACCGATTGTAAGAACCTTCTCCTGGAGAAGCTCTGCAACAGTCTTGTCTGAGCCTGTAGCCTGAAGTGCGAGAAGAGCCTCAACGTCAGCGGGGTTCTGCTCGATTACTGTAGCTGCGCAAGCCTTAACAAACTCCATAAATGAGTCGTTCTTTGCAACGAAGTCTGTCTCTGCATTAACTTCGATTACAACACCAACCGAGTTGTCGTCGCTTGTAGTAGCGTAAGCAACGCCCTCGGCAGCGATTCTGCTTGCCTTTTTAGCCTGCTTAGCAAGGCCCTGCTCTCTCAAAAAGTCAATAGCCTTGTCCATATCGCCGTCAGCCTGAACGAGTGCCTTTTTGCAATCCATCATGCCGCAGCCTGTTTTTTCTCTGAGTGCTTTTACATCCTGAGCTGTAAATGCTGCCATTATGAAAACATCCTTTCAAATAGTGATAGTAGTATTTAATTATTCCTGGGCAGGAGCTTCCTCTGCTGTATCCTCAGCAGCGGCTGCGCCCATCTGTCCTTCTTTACCCTCGATTACAGCGTTAGCCATAGCGCCTGCGATAAGCTTAACCGCGCGGATAGCGTCGTCGTTGCCGGGGATTACGTAGTCGATTTCATCGGGATCGCAGTTTGTATCAACAATAGCAACAATCGGGATGTTGAGCTTCTTTGCCTCTGAAACGGCAATTCTTTCTTTTCTGGGGTCAACAATGAAGAGTGCGCCGGGCATCTCTGTCATATCCTTGATACCGCCCATAAACTTCTCGAGCTTTTCAATCTCAAGGTTAAGCTTGATAACTTCCTTCTTAGGAAGGAGATCAAATGTGCCGTCCTCCTGCATAGCTCTGAGCTGCTTAAGACGAGCAATTCTTCTGCGGATAGTAGCGAAGTTTGTGAGCATACCGCCCAGCCATCTTGCGTTTACATAGTAAGCGCCTGCACGCTCTGCCTCTTCCTTAATGGAATCCTGAGCCTGCTTCTTAGTACCTACAAAGAGTACGTTCTTGCCTTCTGCGGAAATCTCACGAACAAAGTTGTAAGCTTCCTCGAGCTTTTTAACGCTCTTCTGAAGGTCGATGATGTAGATACCGTTACGTTCTGTGAAGATGTACTCCGCCATCTTAGGGTTCCATCTTCTTGTCTGGTGACCGAAGTGTACGCCGGCCTCCAGGAGTTGTTTCATAGAAACTACTGCCATTTTTATTTCCTCCTTAGGTTAAAACCTCCGCCATGCCTTGGTTTTTGCCGGGATAAATACCTGCACAAAAAAGCGCAGTCACCTTGCCGGCAGGCATAGGCGTGCGAAATGCTTATATATTATACCATAAAAAATAAAAAAATCAAGTGCTTTTTCATAACACTTGATTTCTTTAAGCTAATTAAATTAAATACTTAATTACTCGTTGAGATCAAAGAATCTCATTCCGCAATACTCGGTAACGAAGTTCTGAGTTTCGTGCCAAGCGCTCTGTCCGATGTAGAAAACAATGATTCTGTGGTTAACAGCGGAACCGCCCTGGTCAAAGATAAAGGAAACAGCTTCCTTTACAGCTGAGTTAGGCTCGGTTGCTGTTGAACCGTAGTAACCATAGTCAGAAATAATTTCATCTATAGAAGTAGTATTTGAACGAACCATAGCGTCTCTGATGCACTGCGCTACAAGTGAAGCTCCGTAATAGCCTGTGGAGCCTGCCTCGCCCATTACAAGTCTTTCGAGCTTAGCTCTGTCGTAAGAAGAAAGGCTTAATCCGCCGACCGAACCGTTTGAAGTGCTCTCGGAAGTCTCTGATGTTTCAGACTCTGACGACTCCTCGATGCTTGACTCTTCCTTTGAAGAAGTCTCTTCCTCTTTTGCCTCGGTCTTAGGCTGAGTTTCGGCTTTCTTTTCTTCTTTCTTTTCCTCCTTAGAGGATTCCTCGGGTTTTGCGGTTGTCGGTGCTACGGTTGTCTGAGGCTCAGTAGCTACAGGCAAAGTTACCTCTACACAGTTGTTTGTGATTACTGCAGAAAACTGGTCTGCGTTTCCTACTGCCATGGAAGCAGCCTTGCTGTCCTCGTAAGCGTCAACATTGGGTGCCAAGGTTGTTGTGGGGATAATAAGAATTGCGGCAGTAATAACTACAGCGGAGATTGCTGAAAAGAGTTTTACGCCTTTTTTTACTTTAACCGGCTTAACAGCCTTGTCATCACTTCCGTAGTGTTTAAGGTTTGAAGTTCTCAAAAATTTGTCCTCCCTTGGTTACTGCGCAAATCACACACGCGTATATAATAAAAAAGTATATTCGCGATGTGCTTTGGTTGAAATGCGCAACGTCTTTAGTCGTAAAATTTTATCAAACACACAATTTCAAGTGTATTAAAACACATAATTTGTCAAATTGCAAGTCCGACTGCTCAAAATCGCCTGTAACCTTTGTTACCCTTTTGTTACAACTCGATTTTTAATTGCTTTACGAAATTATAACTTGTGCACTTTACACAAAACTAAATTCTTTTTGATGTTTATTCTGCCGAAAGTTGAAAAACTTAAAAAATTTCAATTTTCCCTGAAAAACAGCCGTTTTTTGGGCTTTTTTTGGGGTTTCGGCTTGTGGCACGAAATTATGACGGCGTCCTCTCCAATTAGCCTTATTTTCTCCCACGGAATAATATAATCTTCGCGTTTTCCGAATATTCCAAATAAGAAAAATCGACCAAATATTACAAAAGCTACAACTTTTGCACTATTTTTATCCAATATGAGGTCATCAATATAGCCAATTTTCACACCATCCACTTCGCTGATAACTTCCTTGCGTCTCAGGTCGGAAAATCTGCAATCCATACTCATTCCTCCACACCAAATATCTATGCAGAATGACCACAATGTATTCATTGACTTTTATATTTAATGATGATAAAATAGTATCGTTACGAAAGGAGTAAGATTTATGAATTATGTATTTATGACCGACGCTTCATGCGACTTGACCGAAAAGCTCGTCAGCGAAATCGGCGTCAGGGTTATTCCTATGGAGTTTGAGATAGACGGAAATTACTACCTTCACTACCCCGATTGCAGAATGATGAGCCTTGAGGAATTTTACGGCCATATCAAGGACGGCGTTGTTCCCAAGACAACTCAGATTAATATTGAGGGCTTCAAAAACGCCTTTGAACCTTACCTTAAGGCAGGCAAGGATATTCTTTACACAGGTATTCCGAGCGGACTCAGCGGTACAATCAATACCTGCAAAATTGCCGTAGAGGAGCTTTTGGAGAAATATCCCAACAGAAAGATTGTCGTTATCGACTCCTGCTGCGACTCCGCAGGACTCGGATATCTTGTATATCACGCCGGCAAAAAGTATGCCGCAGGCGAATCGCTTGAGGATGTAGCAAATTATATTGATGAAATAAAGCAGACTATCGGTCACTGGTTTGTCGTAGACGACCTTGACCTTCTCAAAAAAGGCGGAAGAATTTCCTCCGTTGCCGCAACCTTCGGCAAGGCTTTGCAGATTAAGCCGCTTATCAGCGTTGACGAGACAGGCAAGCTTGTAAACGTCGGCAAAATCAGAGGAAAAAGCAACGTTATCCCAACTCTGGTTGAAAAATTCAAGCGCGACAGCAAAAATATGAAGAAGGAAACCGCGTTTGTCGCCCACGCTGATAACCTTGAAGGCGCAAAAGAGCTTAAAAAGGCGATTAAGGGACTTTGCAAGAACGTTGAGATTTGCGAACTCGGCCCGGTAATCGGCTCGCACGTTGGCTCGGGAATGTTGGCGGTGCTCTTCCTTGGCGAAAGAAACCTTAAATAATAAGTATCATTTAAAACGACAACACGCAGAGAGTTTTGTGCTCCCTGCGTGTTTTATTATGCCGTTTTTGCTAATCTCTGCTGTAAAACAGCATACTCATAAGCGCTACGCCCAAAAATCCGCCTATAAATGTTCCGATGATTATACCAATCAGCATATTTTTCCTCCTGTACTTTTTTTGACATTTATTATTACATTCCTGTGCGATAATAATAACGGTGATTGTGTGAAAACTGTTTATGTGGATGTGCTTGTGACTGTTAATATTTTTACAGACTTTTTCCTGCTTTTATGCGTTAAAAAGTTCCTCAATATCCGCGCGAAGCTGATAAGGATAATTTTGGGCAGCTTTATCGGCGGAATACTCAGTCTCACGGCGCTTTTGCCGAAAATTCCTGCCGGGCTTAATATTATAATTGATATACTCTTTGCCGCTGTGATAGTCTTTTTCGCGTTCGGTAAAACGGAAATCAAGAATTACATTAAGAGAGTTGCGGTGTATTTAGGAATATCATTTTTCTTTTGCGGAATTATGATTTTTATTTATACCGCGTTTAAGCCAAAGGGGATGGCAATTTACAATGACGTTGTTTACTTTGATATCTCCCCTGTTCTCTTAATTATTCTTACCCTGATTTGCTACTATATTCTATGGCTGTTCAAAAGACTTACAAAGGGTGATTTATCCAAAGCAGTCTGTGATGTTAGTATAGTAACGAACGGTATGAAAACAGAATTCCGCGCCGTTGCCGACACGGGATGTACCGTAAAAGAGCCTTTCTCGTCAGATTATGTGATTATCGCGGAAAAAGAGCTGGTTGATAATTTGTCTTTTGACAACAGCAAAATTAGAATTATTCCGTTTAATTCGCTCGGCGGAAAGGGAATTTTGAAGGGTTATAAGCCCGATAGCGTATTAATAAACGGAAAAAACATTCAAAATGTCTACATAGGAATATGCGAAAACATAATAAAAAGCGAGATAAAGGCGATTGTGCCATATGAGCTGATAAAGAATTGCGAGGTTATATGATGCTTAGAATAATACTTAAAATTAAAATGATTTTGCTTAATTTCAACGAGGTTTTTTACATAAACGGAAGCGATACCCTTCCCCCGCCGCTGAGCAAAGCCGAGGAACAGAGCGTTATGAAGCGGATTTCCGACGGCGACGACAGTGCAAGAGAGCTGTTGATTGTCCACAATCTCAGGCTTGTTGTGTATATAGCGAAGAAGTTTGAATCACCGAGCGCAGGAACAGAGGATTTAATTTCGATTGGCACAATCGGGCTTATCAAGGCAGTAAACACCTTTTCTCCCGAAAAGAACATAAAGCTCGCAACCTACGCTTCACGCTGTATTGAGAATGAAATTTTGATGTTCCTCAGAAAAGCTTCTCAGCTTAAAAATGAAATATCAATCGACGAGCCGCTCAACACCGACTATGACGGCAACGAGCTGCTGCTCTGCGATATTCTCGGCTCGGAAGCGGACGAAATAAACATAAATCTTGAAAACGAGGTCGATAAACACCTCGTGCTCCACGCTATATCCAATCTAAAGGACAGAGAATGTAAGATTATGGAGCTTCGGTTCGGGCTGAACGGCAAAAAAGAACACACTCAGAAAGAAGTTGCCGACAAGCTCGGTATTTCTCAGTCATACATATCAAGGCTCGAAAAAAAAATTATAAGAGAACTACGTACCGAATTGAAAAAAGCGATATAAAAATGCAGGGGTGTTATGAATACGCCCCTGCATTTCTTTCGGCAACACGGCTCAGTTACTACTCATATCGCTTTCGGAAACCGAATCGGTAGTGTCCTGAGTTTCAACCTCGTGCTCCACCATACTGCCCTCGTTGCCGATAACTCCGTCTCCGTCGCTTACTTCGCCGTTGTTCTTCATCTTCTCGGCGTTATCATCAACGGCTGAGCCTGCCTTTTTAAGTCCGTCGCCTGCGTCGTTTACAACCTTGTCAGCTCCCGAAACGACATTTGAAGCCGCTTCGGATACCGTGGAAGCGGTATTTTTTCCTGCGTTGCAGCCTGAAAAAGCCGCAAGCGAAATAATTAACGCAAAAGCAATCGCTAAAAATCTTTTCATAATATTCATCCTTATACAAAAAATAATAGCGTCGACACTCGACGCCATTATTTTTTACGTATTTAATTTATTTATTCGTGTTTCGGAAAAATATCTTCATCGGTAATAACATTTTCAGCTACAACCTCTCCTGCGATATAAACGGTAATTACAACGTTGCCGTTTTCGTCATACGAAATTGCCTTTCCCTCGCGAGTGCCCATAGAATAAGGGCAAACCTCGCTGAAACTGCCGTCGGAATCGAACCTTGCTCCTACTCCGTCGGGCGTGTTTTCAGTCCAATTACCAACATGCATTGTGCCGTCGCTGTGGCGGAAGCCTACGCCTCTGCCGTTTCTGTAGCCGTTCTCCCAATCACCTACAAAGTTCGGCTTACCGTCCTTGTAGTAGCTTACACCGAAGCCTTCGCGCTTGTCGTTATTATAACTGCCCTCGTAAACGGTAATGCCGTCGGGAGATACTGTTCTGCCCTTGCCTATTCTCAGACCGTTTTCATCAAGACTGCCGTAATATGAGTACTCGCCTTGGTCGGTCTCCTTTACCATATCCGGCTCAGGCTCGGGTTTAACCTCGTATTCGGGCTTAGTTTGTGTCTTTTCCTCTGCTTTTTCTTCAGTTGTTTTCACTGCATTTTCCTCAACTGTTTCCTCCGGCTCAATCAAAGCCTCAGGCTCTGTTTCTTCGACAATTTCCTGTTCGATTTCAACTTTTTCCTGCTCTGAAGGCTCATCATCGGGAGCAGAGTATGAAGCGACCTCACCGAATATATTTTTATTGGTTTTATGCGCCTCGTACAAAATACTCTTTATTTTGTCATAAGCGGAATATTCGCCGGTGTTTTCTTTCTTTTCTTCAACAAAGATTTCTTCCGTTTTATAATCCGCGTCGCTGAGATAATCTGCATTTTCCAAATCAAGCGGTTTTACAGCAGGCTTTGTAAAGTCATCAACAGTAAAATTAAAGCCCTTTTCATCGCCGTTTTGATTTTCAACAGCTTGCATATCGGCAGGCTTAAAGGTGGAATCGTACCTTATCATACCGCAGTTTGAGTAGATTATGCAGACGCTTTTTTGGTTGAGCAAATTTTCCGACGGATAAAGATATTCGGTAACCTTTTCCCCGTCTGCGTTAATCTTATCATATTTTATGCAGATAACGCCGTCAATTGTCACGGGCTTAACGGTAGCCAAAAGCGCGTTTTCCCTAAGATTATCATAATATTCCGTGGCAAGCCAGTTATGGAAGTTATCAAAATAAAGCCTTTTATAAACAACGCCGTTGCCGCCGTAAGTCAAAACGCAGTAAACCTCGTCAGAAATACGCTTTACTGTCTGATACGGGCTGTTATTGCTCGTAACCTTCCACAGCAGCGCCTCACCTTCCCTCATTGTATAAGATAGGTTTAGTGTGCGGTTGTCAACTTCAACGTCGGTTTTTTCGGACTGAGGATAGTGGTGAGAGTTAAAATAGTTAGCCCTCACTCCTGCCAAAGCGTCGTTTTTAAAATCAAGCTTTTCGAAATCCGCCACAAGAGCCGAATATATAATCATACCCTTAGAAAGTCTTTGTACATCTGAAAGCATATTATAATTCCTTTCCGGAAAAATTAAGGGCGAACACCGTCCGCCCTTAAAAGCAAAATAAATATTAGATTAAATAGAGATTGTCATTGCAACCTTGTAAAGCTCCATATCAAATACGCGCTCCATACTGAGAGCCTCGTCGATATCAAGGTCGGTAATCTTGCCGTCTCTCATAACTACAACGCGGTTGCCAAATCCTTGATTAAGAAGTTCAACAGCCTTATAGCCCATCTGGCTTGCAACAACTCTGTCGCGAACTGTAGGAGTACCGCCGCGCTGAACATGTCCTAGGATTGTAGCTCTCGCCTCAATACCAAGGCGCTGCTCGATGTACTTAGCAAGATCGTTAACCTTTCCAACACCCTCCGCAACAACAATAATAAAGTGCTTTTTACCTGTTTTTTGTGTATTGATAATTCTGGAAATTACGTCCTTCTCGATATTAAACTCAACCTCGGGAACGAGAATTGCCGTTGCGCCTGCGGAAATACCTGTCTGCAAAGCGATATCGCCGCAGCGTCTGCCCATAACCTCTACGATTGAGCAGCGGTCGTGTGACTGAGCGGTGTCGCGGATACGGTCAACCATATCAATGGCGGTGTTCATAGCTGTATCAAAACCAACTGTGTACTCCGAGCAGGCAATATCATTATCAATAGTGCCGGGAACGCCGATGCAGTTAATACCGGCATTTGTAAGAGCCTGAGCTCCTCTGAACGAGCCGTCGCCGCCGATTACAACAACGCCGCTGATACCCATACTTCTGCAGTAGTCAGCCGCACGCTCCTGAGCCTCTTTCTTCTTGAACTCCTCGCTTCTGGCGGTATAAAGCATTGTTCCGCCGTTGCCGATAATCTCGGAAACCGACCTGAGATTCATCTCTTTTACATCGCCGTTCAACAATCCGTTATAGCCGCGGTAAACGCCGTAAACCTTCATACCCATATTAATGCCCGAACGTACAACTGCTCTGACAGCCGCGTTCATACCGGGGGCGTCGCCGCCGCTTGTAAGTACCGCAATAGATTTCTGTGACATATTTATACCTCCAAAGGATTATATTCTCGTTTTTATTATAATACAAACCAAAAATCTTTACAAGGGTATTTTTGTATTTAAGCAGGATTTTTTACAAAAAACTTAATATAATGCGCGATTTCTTGACATTTAATTAAAAAAATAATATTATAAATGTATATTTTAGTTTGAAGGTGAGAATATGACAAAGCTTTACCTGGCTATCCCCTGCTACAATGAAGAAGAAGTTTTAAGGGATTCCGCTGAAAAACTGCTCAATAAATATAATACGATGATGAGTGAGCATAAAATTACCTTTGACAGCAAGATTGTCTTTATCGATGACGGCTCAAAGGACAGAACATGGCAGATTATTTCTGAGCTCCACAGTGAAAATCCTGTATTTCAGGGAATTAAGCTCAGCCGCAACAGAGGTCATCAAAACGCGCTTTTGTGCGGACTTATGACCTTAAAGGACAAGGCTGACGCTGTAATTTCAATCGACGCCGATTTGCAGGATGACATCAACGTTTTTGACGAGATGGTCGCAAAGTACGAGGACGGCTGCGACGTTGTATACGGCGTAAGGTCAAAAAGAGAGACAGACACCTTCTTTAAGCGCTTTACCGCTGAAGGCTTCTACAAAATCCTCAACCATATGGGAGCAAAGGTTATCTTTAACCACGCTGATTTTAGGCTTATGAGCAAAAGAGCGCTTGAAGCTTTTTCGCTGTATAAAGAGACAAATATTTTCCTCAGAGGTATGGTTCCGCTTATCGGCTACAAATCCGATATCGTAACCTATGAGCGTTCCGAAAGGCTCGCCGGAGAGAGTAAATATCCGCTTAAAAAGATGCTCGCACTCGCGTGGGAAGGCATTACCTCGCTCAGTATTCAGCCGATAAGAATCATCACTTGGGCCGGACTAATCATCTTTTTAATCAGCCTGATTATGGTAATTTACTCGATTATCGCTTTCTTTGCCGGCTGGACTGTAAGCGGTTGGGCAAGTACGCTGTGCTCAATCTGGGCGCTGGGTGGTTTGCAGCTTTTGGCTATAGGCATTATCGGAGAGTATATCGGCAAAATTTACCTTGAAGCAAAGCGCCGTCCGAGGTTTATTGTTGAAACATATCTCGGTGACGACGAAAAATAATACAAAAACAAAGCTGTCATTTTGAGCAATTCGAAATGACGGCTTTTATATTTGAAAAACCATTTTAATTCTATTTTGTATTTATTATTTTAACAATATATGATAAAATATTAGGGAATATAAAAATCAGGAGCGTGACTATGGATATTAAAAAACTCGAACGGCGCGACAGCTCGCTTGACATAATCAGAATTGTCGCCGCCTTTACTGTTTTATCCGTGCATTTCTTCTTGCACAACGGATTTTACAGTGAAACCGTAACAGGCATGGAACCTCTTGAAGGTCTTTTCTCGTTCTTCTCGACCGGCAACTATTCCGACCTGCACGGTCCGCAGATGTTCCTAATGATACAAATGCGAGTATTATTCGGCGTTTGCGTACCGCTGTTTATGATATTGACCGGTTATTTGATGAGTAAAAAGGAGCTCAGCCGGAGCTACTATAAGGGAATCAGAAAAACTCTGATTATCTTTGTGCTCGCAACAATTTTCTGTATGGTGTTTAAGTCGATTCACGAGACGCCATCGGCTAAAGCCGCTTTTTACAACTTCAACTTTGAAGCGATGTTTGAAGCTATTAAGGGCACGGGTAAATACGACCTTAAGCACTACATCCTCGGAACACTGGACTTTACCGGAGCAAACTACTCATGGTATATCGAGATGTACATCGGCTTGTTCCTTATAGCACCGTTCTTAAACCTCGCTTTTAACAAGCTTAAGACCAAAAGGCAAAGACAGGTGCTTGTCGCCTCTTTCCTTTTCCTAACCATGATTCCCACGGTGTTCAACATCTTTAACTTTGACACCGCTACGTGGTGGATGAATCCCACTCAAAACGACACCTTCCAAAAGCTTGTTCCGTCGTTCTGGATGGGCGTATATCCTGTCACCTACTACTTTATAGGCGCATATATAAGAAGGTACGGAATCAGACTAAAGACTAAGCCTATGCTTATTCTTTTCTTAATCTGCCAGTTCCTTTTCGGCGCTTTCTGCTTCTTCAGAAGCTACGGCACAACCTTTAAGTCGGGCACGTATGTATACTGGTACGGCTTTGAGCCCTGCGTACTCGCAACGCTTTTGTTTACACTGCTAAGCAGAATCAAAACAAAAGACTGGAATCCGACAGTCAAAATTGTACTGTGGAAGATTTCCGACTTAGCGCTTGGTATATACCTGATGTCGTTTGTATTTGACAGCCTAATTTACGATGTGCTCAAAAAGAGCGTACCCGTTATGGTTGACAGACTTCCGTATTACTTCATAACGGTTCCGCTGTGCTTCATCCTCTCGATGATAGCTTCGTTCATCTTAAATTTGCTCGAAAAGCTGATTGTTATTATCTACGAAAAAATCAAGGCTTATGTGGTTAAGCAAAAGTCTATGTCTGACAAGCTTTTCTGGCAGGATATATTCTTTGCGGCAATGCTTATTGCAGGACTGATTTTCTCAATCTGGAAAACCCAGTTCGGCTTCGGCGGATATGACGAATCGTTCTATCATACAATCCCGAAACGTCTGCTTATGGGCGACGCTCTGTTTGTAGATGAGTGGAACTTGTCGCAGATGTCGGCAATTTTGCAGCTTCCGTTCGTATGGCTCTACACAACAATCGCAGGCTCTACCGAGGGAATTGTTTACGCCGCGAGAGTATTCTATGTAATTGTTCACGCAGGCGCGTCGGTGCTGATTTATACAAGGCTCAGAAAGTACGGCTACCTTTCTGCAATCGGCAGCGCATTGTTCTTCATCTTCACTCCCTACAACATCATGGCGCTGAGCTACGATTCAATGGGACTTGGACTCGTGACAATTGCAGGCGTATTAATTGCCACGGCGGATTACAACAAAAAGCTGTGGATAATCCTGAGCGGACTGGCGTTTGCAGGAGCGGTTCTTTGCTGTCCGTACCTCGCGATTGCGTATATTATATACGCGGCTTGTATGGTTGTGCATATTGTTATAAAAAACCGCAATATTAAATTTGTACTTTCAAGCGAGATGTTCTCGCTGAGAACATTCCTGTTCTTCACACTCGGCGCAGGCATTTTGGCGGTTATTTTCCTCGCGTTTGTACTGCCGAAGGCAGGCTTTGGCGGAATTTTCGAAAATCTCCCCTATATGCTCGACGATCCCCAGCATGCTTCAACCTCGCTTGGTTCAAAGCTCGGAAAGTACTTCGAATACTTCTACAAATGTCACCCGTTCTTCAAGTATTCGCTTTACACCTACGGTGTTATGCTTATCGTGCTTATCTTTGACCGCAAAAGAAAGCTTCACCGTTCGCTGTATTTGATTGTTACAACCGCGGTTGTAATTTTCACCTATGTTCTTCTGCTCGAAACACTCCATTCGACAACCTACAACGCAATAATGTTCCCGATGATATTTATCGGAATAACATCATATATTCTCTGCGACAACAAGCCCAGAGAGCTGTTTGCAGGACTGTTTGTGCTCGGAATAATCTACTCGTTCTGCGTGCACATCACCTCGAACCAGTACTTCTATATTATCTCAATGGCACTGGCGGCTTCAAACGTTGCAAGCTACATTTTCCTGGCTCAGCTTATCAGGGATATGAAGGAAAGCCCTGACAACATCACCTACGCTGTATGGGTTAAGAGATTCAGCTTTATATTCGTAGCGTTTATGATTTTCCTTCAGGGAGCGTTCCAAATCGGCTCAAAGGCAAGGCACGTGTTCTGGGACGGACAGCCCGATACTCTCACCGAGAAAATCGAGGAAGGCCCTGCCGCAGGAATCTATACAACACCACAAAACAAGGACTCTTATACAACTATTTACAGCGACTTTAAGAACGCTTATGAGAACAAGCCCGAGGGCAACATCCTGATTATGAGCGACAAAACCTGGCTTTACCTCGCCGCAGAGGATATGCCCTACGGAACCTTCTCAGCTTGGCTTGCAGGCGAAAATCCGAGCACACTCGCAAGGCTCGACAAATACTACACCGTAAATCCCGACAAAACTCCTAAGTACATCTACGTTCCGAAGGACTCAAAGTGGGATTTCGAACAAATCAAATCTCAGGCTGTCAAGCTCGGATATAAAGAAAAAGAGAGCGCTCACAGCTATCAGTTTGAGAAAAAATAATAGTTGTACGTCTGAATAAAGTGTTGTAATTTTCGGCGCTTTATGGTATATTTAACTTGTAAAAATTATGCGTAATAAAACTATAATATCGGAGGGATTTTATTATGGAAATTATGAGCTTATACAATTCCTGGCTCGAAAACGCTACCGAGGATAAAGACCTTATCACCGAGCTTGAGAGCATTAAGGGTGATGAAAACGAGATTTACGAGCGTTTTTACACCGCGCTTAAATTCGGCACAGCAGGTTTGAGAGGCGTTATCGGCGCAGGTACAAACAGAATGAACATCTACGTTGTTCGTCAGGCTACCCAAGGCTTGGCAAACTATGTTCTTAGCAAGTACGGCAAGGGTTCTGTCGCTATTTCTCACGACAGCAGAATTAAGGCAGATTTGTTTATGAACGAAGCTGCAAGGGTTCTTGCCGCCAACGGAATTAAAACCTACATTACAACTGAGCTTCAGCCCACTCCCGTGCTCTCCTACCTCGTTCGTTACTTCAAGTGCCGGGCAGGTATTATGGTAACGGCAAGCCACAATCCCGCTAAATACAACGGCTACAAGGCTTACGGTGAGGACGGCTGTCAGATGACAGACAACGCCGCGGCGGCTGTTTATGACGAAATCCAGAAGCTCGATATGTTTAACGACGTAAAGACAATGGACTTTGACGAGGCTATCGAAAAAGGTCTTATCGAGTATGTTGACGACAGCGTTTATGAAACTTACCTCGACGAGGTTATGAAGCAGCAGGTTAACCCCGGAATCTGCAAGGGTTCGGGCTTAAAGGTTGTTTACACTCCCCTTAACGGCGCAGGCAACAAGCTTGTAAGAAAAATTCTTAACAGAATCGGCGTTGAGAAAGTTACCGTAGTTCCCGAGCAGGAAATGCCCGACGGAAACTTCACCACCTGCCCCTATCCCAACCCCGAAATCAGAGAAGCTCTTGCAAAAGGACTTGAGCTCTGCGAAAAGGTTAAACCCGACCTGCTCCTTGCAACGGATCCCGACTCTGACCGCGTAGGTATCGCCGTAAAGGACTTTGACGGCAGCTACAGACTTATCTCAGGTAACGAGGACGGTGTAATGCTCACAAACTACATCCTCTCCTGCAAAAAGGAACAAGGCGTTCTCCCCGAAAACCCCGTTGTAGTAAAGACTATCGTTACAACCAAGCTTATTAATAAGCTCTGCGAAAAGTACGGCTGCGAGCTTAAAAATGTGCTCACAGGCTTTAAGTACATCGGTGAGGTAATCCTTAACCTCGAAAAGAAAGGCGAAGAAAACCGCTATCTGTTCGGCTTTGAGGAAAGCTACGGCTACCTCGCAGGAACTTACGTAAGAGATAAGGACGCTGTTGTAGCATCAATGCTCATTTGCGAAATGACCGCTTACTACAGAAAGCAGGGTATCTCGCTTGCTCAGATGATTGACGACCTTTACAAAGAGTACGGCTACTACCTCAACCAAACCTTTGCGTTTGAGTTTGAAGGCGCCGCGGGTATGCAGAAGATGAGCGACATTATGTCGGGCGTAAGAGCAGACCTTCCGAAGGCGGTTGACGAGTACAAGGTTGTTAAGGTCAGCGACTATAAGCTTAAAAAGGAAACCGACCTTATCACCGGCGAGACTACCGACATCACCCTCCCCACCTCAAACGTTATCGCGCTTAACCTTGAAGGAGACAACGGCGTTATCATCCGTCCGAGCGGCACAGAGCCTAAAATCAAGCTCTATATTACAGCTGTCGGCAAGGACAAGGACGACGCGCTTGCAATTTGCTCAAAGCTTGTAAGCTCTGCTAAGAGCATTTTGGGTATTGAATAAAACATTAACTAAATAAAATTACAGCCTGTATCAAAGCACAACGCTTGATACAGGCTGTTTTTTATGTACTCGACAAAAGAGGCGGCAAACGCTGCCGCCTCTAAAAGATTCAATTAATCCTTACCCGATTGGGTTCGGTCAAATTATACTAAACTGTTCTTTGGACTCATCTCCGAAAATAAATTTATCTAAAGAAAACTAAGGTATTACATTGGACCGTTCTCCATTCGTTAAATTACCGAAATAAAATTTAACTGTACATAGGACTAATCTCCTGACATAAGATTTATATTAAAAAGAAAACTTAAATTCTCATTGGTCTATACCCGTTAAATATCAGTTTAATAAGCTCCAAAATATTAAATTGTAAAAAGTCGTACCCAGCCCAATTACAAATGGCTTCAACCTAAACCCTTTAACCAAGGCGACAAGCTTTTCATCTATATAAACATTATGAAAGCATTTAATTTACTTCTTATAAGTAAGCTCATCACGAACAAAACACGCCTGACTCAAAATCCAAAATATGTTTCAAAACATTAAAATAATCATCTGTTTCGACTTAGCTAAAAAACTTAAATCTCCCCCAAAGCATTGGGGCTTAACAGTTGGGCGGTAAGCTCCGGATAAAATCTTTAATGTGATTGATAAAAGGAATCTTAACTTTCATATCTAAGACCTCCTGTCTTTTATCTTGTCTATATTTTACCAAATAAAATTAACATTGTCAATACTTTTTATAAAAATATTTTAAATTTTATTTTTCAAATTACTATTGAAGAATTAAAAAATATGTGTTATAATAAGAATTGTGAGGGCGATAATCACCCGCACAACATCCCCAATATTAGGGGATTTTTTTATTTTAAGCGATTAAAAAGCTATAAACAATTTAAAAGAAAAAGAGAGCTGATAAATCAGCTCCCGGAATCAGCCAAAGGAATATATTACTTTTCTCTGCCGAGCAAATAGTCCACCGATACCTCAAGGATATCTGCAAGAGCTACAAGCTCAACATCTGTTACAAATCTAATCTGACCTTCAAGCTTTGAAAGACCGGATGCGTTCATATCAACACCGTTAACCTGAAGCTGTGCGAGAAGTTCCTTCTGCTTCATACCCTTTTGCTTTCTCACAAGCTCTACACGATTACCTACAAGGTTTCTGTCTCCCAATTCCTGCTTACGTAATCTCATTTTTTACTCTCTCCAAATCTAAGTTGTTTTAATTCTTTGTGAAAATTCTTATAAAATATTCTAATAAAATATTCTTAAAAAAAATTCTCCAAAAACATTATGGGACTATTATAATACTTTCAAAGAAAAAAAACAAGCCCTTTTTGTAAATAAATTTAAAAAAATGAAATTTTTTATCGTTTTTAGTTACAATCTGAGAACCGATTGTGCATATCGCCGTCTACTATCCGTTTTTATATTTATCTTTTTATTTATCTTAACTACAATCATCACCTCTGTGGAATGTTGTTAAGTCTGTTAAAACTCAACTTTTTCTTTGTGGAAGATTGTTAGATATGTTAAAGAGCCGTATTTTTGACTAATTATTACAACAAATTACAGTTTGTAATCTTTGACTTTACAAAATCTCATATACATTTTTTCGATTATTTTCATTTTTATTGCAACACTTCTCCCCTATTTTCGCACTATATATATGAACGATATCGTTGGAGGTCAGTTATGGATAACGATTTAGTAAAAAGAGCGCGAAACGGCGACAAAACCGCCTTCGCAAAGCTCTACATATCATATAAGGACAAGCTGTACCGCTACGCTTATTTTAAGTTGGGCAATACGCATGACGCTATGGACGCAGTATCAAACTGCATAACTCAGGCTTATTTGAGTATTTATTCCTTAAAAAGCGAAAAAGCCTTTTCGGCGTGGATATTTAAGATACTTTACCGCGAGTGCTGTACAATTCTCAGTAAGAAGGCGGTTGACAGTCAAATTCAGGATATTGACAGACTTAATATCGAATCACCGCAAGGCGTAGAGCTTGCTCCTGAGCTCAAAGAAGCGCTGTCCATATTATATGACGATGAAAAAGACATTGTACTCTTGTCGGTAATCGCGGGCTATAACAGCAAGGAACTCGGCAGTATGCTGGGAATAAAAGCCGCTACAGTCAGATCAAAGCTCAGCCGCGCGCTTGCCAAGATGAGAAAGTATTTGGAGTGATAGTTATGACAAATAACGATTTTGATTTTATAAAGCAAAGGTTTAACGAGAGCCCTGTTAACGCTCCCGAACAGCTTAATGAAGAATTTGTTACAGAACAAATCAATAACATTGAGCCGTTTAAAGAAAAGAAAAATCACAAAAAGCTTATCATAAGCGTTTCAATCGCTGCAGGTATTGCAATTCTTCTTGTAAACGCGATACTGATTACGAGCATATTCGGTGTTTTTAATAACGGTTCATTCTCCTTCGGCAACTTATTTAACCGCGGCAGCAACGGAATTGCCTTAACCGCCAACATCAAGAGCTTTGCAAACTACGAAGAGATAAAAAATATGCTGCACAATGTATTCGTTTATGACAACTATTTTGAATATGACGAAAGCGATGGACCGGTATTCGGCAACGACCTTGGCTCAATAAACGAAGCTTCCCCACCAAGCTTAGGCTCATCCGGCGAAGCCGGTGGATTAAACAGTACCTATACTCAGGTTCTCGGAGTTGACGAAGCGGATACAATCAAAACCGACGGCGAATACATATATTATATGGACACCGACCGCACAATCAGCATTATTAAAACCGACAACGGAAAAACTCAGTTTATAACTAAAGTTGAAAAGCCCATAACAAAAGAAATTGCCGAATCGTATTTTTCTGATTTTTACATTTATAACGACAAGCTTATTGCGCTGATTAGTTCAAGGAATCCTTCAACAAGTAATTCCGGATACAACACCGGAGTTTATCTTTACGATATATCTGACAAAAGAAATATAACTCTTTCAGACAGATTTATTCAGTGCGGTGCGTATTGTTCATCGAGGATGATTGACAATAAGCTGTATGTTGTTTCGTACGCGTACGCGAATGACGAGGATTTTATTCCTTATGTTTTCGATAATAAGTCTACAGATGATGAAGCAAACAAAAAGCAGCTCGAACCTGAAAATATTTATTCCGTCGAAAACCCGTCAAGAAAAAGCTTTGCGGTAGCAAGCTTCATTGATGTCGATGAATCGGCTCACGCGGTAACTACAAAGGCGTTTTTAGGCTCGGCAAATGAAATATACTGCAATACCGAAAACCTTTATATAACGGCGCGAAATAACGTTTGGCTTGAACAGCTTAACAGCAGTTCAAATTACGACGAAAACATCGCACAGGAATTTACTCCCAAGGAATACACGCAAATCGTCAAGGTAAAGTTAAATGAAAAGCTTGATTTTGCCGCTTCCTGTAAAGTAAACGGCTATATTATTAACCAATATTCGCTCGATGAGTACAACGGTAATGTGAGGGTAGCCACAACCTCGTCATACGGCGTAATGAAAACAAACAACCTCTATGTGCTTGATTCAAATCTCAAAGGCTTGGGCAAGGTCACGGGCTTTGCGAAAAACGAGGATATTCAGGCAGTCAGGTATGTTGAGGACACCGCGTTTGTCATTACCTATCTCGAAATTGATCCGCTGTTTATTATTGACCTCTCCAATCCGCGAAAGCCCGAGATTACCGGCTCGGTAGACATCAGCGGATATTCCACGCTGATTGTTCCGGTTGACAAAAACACAATCCTCGGAATCGGCTACGGCTCAGAAAACACCGAATTGAATATTAACGACGGCGTAAAAATCGTTACCTTTGATATAAGCGACAAAAGCGCTCCGAAGGTGCTCGATACCAAGACTTACGATTACTGCTATTCGGCGGTTCAGTACAATCCCAAGGCTCTGCTTGTTAACTTTGAGCGCGGAGATTTTACAATACCGCTGAATTACGAAAAATATGGTTACATCGACTATGACGATTATCCCGACAGCTCTTATAAAGAGGCTTCAACTACAGACCGTCACAGCGGCGTGCTGAATTTCAGAGTAGATGACGGAAAGATAAATGTTATTGACAACTACGTTTCCGGCGAATTCGGATATTATACAGCGAATACTGTGGTTGACCGTTGCGTATATATCGGTGATTACATCTATATGCTCGGCGTAAACATAGCGTATGACGAGGATTACTATGAAAAAGGGTATATTAATCCTCCCGAAGATTATGAAGCCGAGCTTGTTATTGACAGTGTAAAATATAAATAGACAAAGCAAAAGGGCGGTCAATGACCGCCCTGATTTTTTGCTGTTATAGTATTATGCTTCAAATGTACCGTTTTCAATCTCGGTAAGCATAGCCACACGTTTGTCGTGTCTGCCGCCCTCCTCGGGGGTATTGAGGAAAATATCGGTGTATTTTACCGCTTCCTCCTCAGACATTACTCTGCCGCCCATACAAAGGATGTTGGCGTGGTTGTGACGTCTGGTCATCTCCGCGCCGAAGGCGTTGTTCACAACCGCCGCGCGGACGCCCTTGACCTTGTTAGCCGCCATTGAAATTCCGATTCCCGTGCCGCAGCAGAGAATTCCGAGCTCACATTCGCCCGAAGTTACAGCCTTTGCAACCTTGTAGGCGTAAATCGGATAATCTACGCTGTCCTCGCTGAACGTGCCGAACTCCTTGTACTCAATTCCCTTTTCGTCAAGATACTTTTTAATGGCGGTAATAAGGTTAAATCCGCCGTGATCGCATCCAAGTGCTATCATTTTTGTCCACTCCCTAATCTTTTGTTTAGTTCCCTTTGCGCCTGCGGAAGCCGCAGATAAGTCGGCATAAGCTCCGCAGGTGACATGGTTTTATCTTCTGAAATGCTCTTAAACGCCGCCATAGCCGTTGAAGCGGCAGTTTGCACCCGATTATTAATCGGCGCTAAAAATACGTTAGAAAGCGAATTTTCAAGGAATTTAGCGCAAAGCTCAGCGCCGTCTCCGACAAGTATAATTTTATCGGTGATTTTTTCGAGCTCAAGCTTTAGGTCACTCAGCGCAAGCGCTCTGTCCTCGCAAAGCCTTTCAATATTAGCTCCGCTGATTTTGAAAAGAGCGTTATAGACCTGACTGCACCTTGCGTCCATAACAGCGCACACAACGCAGTCGTTACCGAGCATATTGTATGCCATACTCTCAAGTGTCGAGACCGACACGCACGGCGTGTTGTTCTTAAACGCCATACCCTTAACCGCCGCAACGCCGATTCTGACTCCGGTAAACGAGCCCGGGCCTGCGTTAACGGCAAAGTAATCAATCTCGTCCATATCCGTGCGCGTTGTCTTTAGCACCTGCTCCACCATGGGAACAAGCGTCTGGCTGTGCGTCAGCGCGGTGTTTGTATAGAACTCTCCGAGTATCTTATCCTCGGTCGCAAGGCAGACAGACGCCGCCGTTGCCGAGGTATCTACAGCGAGAATTTTCATTAATCAAACGCTCCCTCAATCTCAAATATCCTCTGATTATCGCTTTCTCCGCGTGATATTGTAATCTTAACCGCGTTTTCGGGCAAAGCGCCCTCGATGTTTTCGCTCCACTCAATCACAAGCACGCCGTTATCTATATAATCAAAGAAACCGGTGGAATACAAATCGTCCCAAGTGGTAACCCTATACATATCAAAGTGGTAAATATTATATTTACCGCCGTACTCGTTAACCAGTGCAAAGGTCGGGCTTGATACGCCTTCGTCAACGCCCAAGCCGCGGCACAAACCCCTTGTAAACGCGGTCTTACCCATTCCGAGACCTCCAAACAGAGCGATTACCTCAGTGCCCTTTAGCTTTTCGGCAATCCTCTCTCCTATCTTTTCAGTCTCCTCGGGGCTGTTGGAAATAAGCCTGTCCATATCAGAACAATCCGACAATCTTACCGTCGGAGTTAACGTCAATGCTGTGAGCCGCAGGAACCTTGGGAAGTCCGGGCATTGTCATAATATCGCCTGTGTAGACTACCACAAAGCCTGCACCGTTTGAGAGCGAAACATTTCTTACAGTAATTTCGAAGTCCTTAGGAGCGCCAAGGAGTGAAGGATCATCTGACAGCGAATACTGGGTTTTAGCGATGCAGACAGGCAGGCTGTCGGCGCCGAGCTTTTGAACCTCAGCGATTGCCTTTTCTGCCTGAGTTGTATAGTTAACACGCGCAGCACCGTAGATGTTCTTTGCGATGCAGTCGATTTTCTCCTTAACGGTCAGGTTATCGGGATAAAGCGTGCTGAAGTCTGAGGGCTTTTCGCAAGCCTCAACTACCTTCTGAGCCAGCTCAATTCCGCCGTCGCCGCCCTTGCCGAATACCTCGGAAAGCGCAAAGTCAGCACCCTTTTCAACGCAGTACTGCTCGATATATTTAAGCTCGGCGTCGGAATCCGTACCAAAGCGGTTGATAGCAACAACAACCGGCACATTGTATTTGCGCATATTCTCAATGTGAACGCCGAGGTTTACGATACCCTTTTTAAGCGCTTCGAGGTTCTCGCTTGATACCTCTGTCTTGGGAACGCCGCCGTTATATTTAAGTGCGCGGCAGGTTGCAACCAGCACGATTGCCGAGGGCTTTAGGCCTGCGTAGCGGCACTTGATGTCGAGGAACTTCTCCGCTCCGAGGTCTGAGCCGAAGCCTGCCTCGGTAATGGTGTAGTCGGCAAGCTTAAGCGCGAGCTTTGTAGCCCTTACACTGTTACAGCCGTGAGCGATATTCGCGAAAGGTCCGCCGTGCATAACCGCAGGAGTGCCTTCTAAGGTCTGAACAAGGTTAGGCTTGATAGCGTCCTTCAAGAGCGCTGTCATTGCGCCGTCAGCCTTGAGGTCGCTTGCGTAAACAGGCTCGCCCGAATATGTGTAAGCTACAAGAATTTTGCCGAGACGCTTTTTCAAGTCGTCAATATCCGCCGCAAGGCAGAGAATTGCCATAACCTCAGAGGCAACGGTGATGATGAAGTGGTCCTCTCTGGGAATTCCGTTGACCTTGCCGCCGAGACCTACAATAATATTTCTGAGTGCGCGGTCGTTCATATCAAGACAGCGCTTAATTAAAATCCTTCTGGGGTCGATTCCGAGTGTATTTCCCTGCTGGAGATGGTTGTCGAGCATAGCACAGCAGAGGTTATTAGCGGAAGTAATCGCGTGCATATCGCCTGTAAAGTGCAGGTTGATGTCCTCCATGGGAAGCACCTGGGCGTATCCGCCGCCTGCGGCTCCTCCCTTAATTCCGAACACAGGGCCGAGTGAAGGTTCTCTGAGCGCGATAATAGCCTTTTTGCCGATTTTAGCCATTGCCTGACCGAGACCTGCGGTGGTAGTGGTCTTGCCCTCACCTGCCGGAGTCGGGTTAATTGCAGTTACCAAAATGAGCTTGCCGTCGGGGTTATCCGCAACACGTGCGCTGAGCTCGTCGGAAAGCTTAGCCTTGTATTTTCCGTAGAATTCAAGCTCGTCCTCATTAATCCCCAAGCCTGCGGCTACCTCTTTGATTGGCAGAAGCTTCGCCTGCTGAGCAATTTCGATATCAGAAAGCATAGTATTACCTCCATAAAATAAAAATATGCTGAATAAATATAGTCATTCTTCAACGCTTACCATTATAACAAAAAAATAATTTATATTATTCCATTTTGAAAATATACTTGATATTGTGGCGATATTTTATTATAATACTAATTGGTAATTATTGGTATTTTATAAAAAGGCGGAGATTTTTTGAAAAACACAGCGCAAAAATTGCATTTTTACTTAAAAACAACAGATACAAGGCTTTGGGCGCAGGTTTTGGCGGCGATATGCTACAGCATTTTGCTGATAGCGAGTATGCAGCGCTCGGGCGACTACAACTATGTCAAAACCCAGCTTGCCGCGGTTTTAATCGGCTTTACGGCGGCTGTAATAATTTCAAACGCTGACTATAACTATATAATTGATAAGTGGTATGTCGCGGCAATAATCGCCGTTTTACTCGCTGTGCTTGTGTTTATATTCGGAATTCGGGTTAGCGGCACAGACGACACGGCGTGGATAAACGTTTTCGGCTACACAATTCAGCCGTCGGAGTTCATTAAAATCTGCTTCATCATCACACTGACAAAGCACTTTTCGGTATTGAAAGAAAAAGAGTTGTTAAACAAGCTCTGGGCGGTACTCAGCCTGTGCGCTCACGCAATAATCCCAATGGCGGTTATCCACATTCAGGGCGACGACGGAACTGTTCTTTTATTCGCTCTTGTATTTATAGTAATGTGCCTATGGGCAGGAATTAAGCTTAGATACTTTGCGGTTTTCGGCGCGATTACTGCGGCGCTTGTACCGCTGATTTGGGGCTTTGTAATGAACGACGAGCACCGCAACCGTCTGCTTGCCCTATTCTTCCCCGATGAAAGCACGGTTACCGGCTACGGATGGCAGCAGTATCAGGGCAAGCTCTCAATTGCGGGCGGCGGACTTTTCGGAAGCGGTATTTTTAACGGAAACAGAGTTCAGCGTGGAATTGTCCCCGAGCAGGAAAATGACTTTATACTGACAGTCGCAGGAGAGGAGCTCGGGTTTATCGGCTGTATAATCGTACTTGTCTTGCTGTTATTTATAATGCTGAGAATTCTGAAAACCGCCAAAAATTCCGCAGATTACCGCGGAAAGCTGATTTGCGGCGGAGTTTTCGCGCTTATAGCCTCGCAGGTAATTATAAACCTCGGAATGGTGCTCGGCTTTTTCCCTGTTATCGGCGTAACGCTTCCGCTGTTCAGCTCGGGCGGAAGCTCGGTTATCTGCGTATTAATATGTATCGGCTTGGTTCAAAGCGTTTACACATTAAAAAAGGAGTACCCGTAGGTACTCCTTAATTTTATGATTCTGTGATTGTCAGGTTCGCCTGATATTTTCCGTAAGCCCAACAGCTTGTGGCAGAGCTGAACTTAAACGAAACGGGCATTTGAACCGAACCGGTCTTTCCGTTTGCGTCTGTGGTGTCAATTACCGCGGTAATCTTGTCTGCGGTCAGAGCGTCAATCTCAGACTTAGGACCGACAACCGTAACAGTAATACTCTTTGATGTTACCTCAGATTTATACTTTGACAGCAAGCCCTCAACCGAGAAGGTTTCAACGTCAAACTGCTTAACCGACATAGAGCTCAAATCAAGCGTTACCGAAACAGTATTGTTATCGCTGATATTCTTACAGCTGTCGAGCACATCAAAGCTGAGCGCGTCAAACTTTGCAACGTCGTTTTTGAGCGTTGAGAAGTCAATCGCCTCAATATTAACCGCCTTAACGTTTTCAATAATTTCCTTAGGACCTGCAAGCAGAATACTCGAGGGATTAATCGTAATCATATCCTCGGTAATGTCAAGTCCGCTCGGCTTGTTGATGAATACCGGCTTAAGCGGAACGGTCTTTTCGGGCATAACCTCAACCTTAACCGCCATTGTGGTAAAGCTGAGAGTCAAAAGCTTTTGCGGAAGCTCATTGTTGTTTTCATCGTAAAGAACAATCTGGGCTACTACCTCTTTTTCCTCGGTAAGTTCGCCTTCGATTGTGCCTTTTGCAACAACCTTTTTTATCTTCATAACCTCGCTTTGAGGTCCTGAAATTTTCAGCTCCTTATACGGCATTGAGGTTGAGCCGTAATAGCCGTTTTTAACGCTGTATTCCAAGCCGTCCTGAATACTGAACGTACCTTCCTTAAAATAATCGACAACAACGTTAATCGACGATGGCGTGTTGCTGACAATCTGGAAATTGCTCGAAGGGTTTGCCTTGGTGGCTGATACCGGCAGAGTATAATTGCCGGTGGTGGAAACAGAGCTTGCGGAAGCGGTAACAATCAAATCGGATTCGGTGATTTGACCGAGCATTGTGCGGTTACCCGAAAGCGTTACCGAGGCGGTGGTTGTATCGCCTGAAAAGACCTGAAGTCCGAGGTCCTTCGCGCTGTCGGAAAGCTCCGTTTGTATCGGAAGATTACTGATAGTCACGTTAGTATCGTTCACAGAGTTCATACTCATATAAACCCAAATTCCGAACGAAACTATAAGAGCGAGTACCAGCAAAAAATAGTTGTTTTGAAAAAGCTTTTGGGTGAAGGAGGATTTTTTCATTTGGACTTCCTCCCTCTTTTAAATCTCAAATTGTTAACGTCCTCGAATTCGTCGAGCAAAAGCTCGTTGAGTTTTTTAATCAGCGTATCCCTTGTGTAATCCCTCGTGAGCTCGCCGTCAAAGGCAAGTGAGATTACGCCGGTTTCCTCGCTGACAACAAGCACAACCGCGTCGCTCTGCTCGCTCATACCGAGAGCGGCTCTGTGACGTGTTCCGAGGTTGATGTCAACGTCGTTATTGCTTGTCAGAGGAAGAATACATCCTGCGGCAAAAAGCTTGCCGTCGCGGATAATAGCCGCGCCGTCGTGGAGCGGAGCTTTGTTAAAGAAGATATTGCCGAAAAGCGCAACCGAGGTTTCGGCGTCAACAATAGTACCGGTCGCCGCGATATCGGACATCATTGTCTCACGCTCAAAGATAATCAAAGCGCCTGTGCGCGAATGTGAGAACAGCGTTGCGGTGTCGGCGGCATCGACGATGGACTTTCTGACTTTCTTTTCCCATTCGTCGCCCTTACCCTGCTTAAAAGCGCTTATCAGCCTGCCCCAAGTGTTCTTTCTGCCCATCTGTTCAAGGGCTTTTCGAATTTCGGGCTGAAAAATTATAGCGATTAAAACAACCGATGCCTCGAAGAACGCCCGTAAAAGTGATGAAAGCATTACAAGACCGAAAAGCGAGGAGAAGAAGTAAACGATAAACAGCACGAGTACTCCCTTTAAAAGCTGAACCGCTCTGGTCTCGCGGACGAGCCGGAAAAGCCCGAAGATAATAAAGGCGATTGCCAGAATATCTATTATATCGCGAAACTGGATTGTTTTGAATAACGAAAGAAAGTTATCAAAAAATTCCATTTCAGCTTTCATCTCCTTTCTCTAAGCAATCCTAAAAAAGAATTGCTTAACGTCTTGCACGGCACGATTAATAACAATCGCGTTTACTTTATTATTCTAACATATTATACGCTCTAATTGCAACCGTTTTTTCATACTTTTGAAATTTTATTCACCACATTCAAAAAATAATTAACCTGAGCGCGGTTATTGAACACCGAGGCCACTGCTCGGACGGTTCCTTTTTCAAGAGTTCCCATACTTTTATGGGCGAGCGGAGCGCAGTGAAGTCCTGCCCTGACGGCTATATTATTTTTATTAAGCCTTTGTGCGACCTCCTCGCAGTCCATATTCTTGATGTTAAAAGATATTACCGGAGCATAATTTCCGTTCAATGGAGAATCCGTATAAAGCTCCACCCTGCCGATGTTAGCAAGTCCGTCATAAAGCCTTCCGGTAAGCTGATTTTCGTAAGAGGATATATAATCCGTACCGCGTTTTAACACAAACTTTACTCCCTCGTTAAGCCCGGCAATTCCCGAGACATTCGGAGTACCGCTCTCGTATTTGTCGGGCAAAACATCAGGCTGGTTAATGTCCGCCGAAAAACTGCCTGTTCCTCCCTGAACAAGGCTGTCCGGGGTATGCTCTGAGTTTATTACCAAAACGCCCGTGCCCATAGGGCCGTAAAGCCCCTTATGACCTGCGGTGCATAAATAATCTATATCGCAGTTTTTAAGCGAGATATTCTCAATTCCTGCGGTTTGAGCCGCATCAACACAGAACAAAATTCCGTAAATTTTGCACATTGCGCCTATTCGCTTTATCGGAAGCTTTATTCCGAAAACGTTTGAGGCGTGGGTGCAGATAATCATTTTTGTTTTCGCGTTAATAAGCTCGCGAAAGTTACTTATCGTTTGCTCATCGTCGCCCTGAACAACCTTGGCGACGGAGTAGCTTACACCCTGCTTTTTAAGAGAAGCGACAGGTCGTAAAACCGCGTTGTGCTCCAAGGATGAAATAATAACGTGGTCGCCTCTTTTCAGCGTACCCTTTATTACCGTATTGAGCGCGGTTGTGCAGTTGTTAGTAAAAATTATATTCTCGGCGTTGTCCACATCAAAAAGCCGTCCGAGGTTTTCGCGGCACTTAAAAATAATCTCCGAGGATTTTATCGAAAGACCGTGACCGCTCCTGCCGGGATTGGCGCAGTTATTCATCGCGTAATTTACGGCGTTGACAACGATTTTCGGCTTTGGAAAGGACGTTGCGCCGTTATCAAAATATATCAATTGTAATCAACGGCAGACGCGCCGACAATCCTGATACCACTGTTCTTAATCAGCTCAAAAGCCCTCTCGTAATTATTCCTGACCTTTAGGCTGTAGCCGCACGAGCCCTTGCTTACGCCTGCCGGGGTTCTCACGGTTTGGGAGTATATTCCGTTTTTTCGTAAAATCTCCTTTGCCCTTAAAAGTCTTGTCATATTATTAAAAATAATTAAGTTTTTATCCATTGTTTCACCTTTTTCCAATTGCCAAAATACGGCATAAATTTGATATTTCTTTATAATATAATATGCGAGGAAAAATAATGGTGAAAATCCGACAGGTATATTATAGACAAAAGCTTGATTTTCTGTTATCATAAAACTAATAAAAATAAACTCAAACAGGAATCACTATGAAGAAGAAAAAAATAAAACCGAGATTCATATTTTTAATAGCCTCGCTGCTTATTCTTTCGGCAGGATTTCTTTCCTACGCGTTAATTACAGGCGGCAATTATCAAATAGGCGTAGTATACGGAATTGATTATATCGACAAAGACATAGAGTTTACCGAGCAGCCGAAAGCCGTAAGCTCCGATGAAAATATAGTTAAGGTAAAATCCATATACACCGTAACGGATTATTCGGGCGTACAGATTATTTGCGTAGAAACCCAAAGTGTAAATCAGGGAAAATGCAGCGTCGATATAGGCTATCGGTTACAGACAAATACACAAACCGTTAATCTGAAGTACGATTTGGAGGTACTGCCGACCGGGTTTATTTACGATTTAACAACCGACAGCTTTTCGGCTATGAAAATCGGAATTCATGTTGAAATGCTGTTTTTTATACTAATTACCGTAGTGCTTGTAATGTCATTTATCGAAAAATTCAAAAACGCCGATTTTTCGTACTCAATGGCGGTTTTGGGCGGCGTGATTCTGTTCAACGCCCTCTCGATATTAACAACATTGTCCGAGCCTTGGTTCTGGCAGGTTCACGGAAGTATAATCTCAGTACCGCTGCTGCTATCCCATGTTCTCAACAGCGGTTTCAGGTTTATCTCGATAACAACTATCCCGGTAATTTTGCTGGCGGCGGCGCTTTGCGTAAGCAACATAATACTGTTTAAAAAGGAAGGTTTTAAGCCGCACAACGCCCTCGGCTTTTTTATCGGTATCACCATACTCGCGGGATTTATAGTAGTTGAGCTAAGCGGAAATTACGAAAATATCCACTCGGAGTTCGCCTTTGCCGCACAGACTATTTTTAACTACAGCTCGGTATTTTTACTTTGCTACTTTGAGTGTATGCTCATATCCACGGCGTTTTGCGCTCTCGCGGCGACAAAGTACAAGGTGCCCTCAAACATCGACTACATCATAATCCTCGGCTGCTCATTAATGGGCGACGGCACTCCTACTCCGCACCTGATGGGCAGGATTCAGAGGGCGTATGATTTTGAAACCGGACAGTACGGCTCCACCGGCAAGCACGCAAAGTATGTACCCTCGGGCGGTCAGGGCAGCGATGAGGTTGTCAGCGAGGCGGAGAGTATGAGGCGCAAGCTTGTTGAGCTCGGAATTGACGAGGGCATGATAATCAAGGAGGACAAATCCGTCAACACCTTTCAGAATATGCTGTTTTCAAAAAGGGCTATCGAGAAGGACTGCGGAAACATCGACGGCGTAAACATAGCCTTTTCAACGACAAACTACCACGTTTTCAGGGGCTATACGCTCGCGAAAAAGGTGGGAATGAAGGTAAAGGGCTTGTCAGCGAAAACAAAGCTGTACTTCTTCCCCAACGCCTTTATCAGGGAATTTATCGGACTTATTTGGGAGCAAAAGCTAAGGCATCTGCTCTTTGCCCTGTTTATAGTCGCGTCGCTTACAACACTTTATTTATTCATTTTTTATTAAGAGTATTAAAAACAAAGGCAGGCTTAAAGCGTTTACGGCTAAAGCCTGCCTTTTGGCAAAGAAAAAATTTTTATTTTATCACTAACGAAAAATAAAAGATAATTTTTATTATATAATGTACTTTGTGATTTTGGGTGTATTGAAATATATTCTCTTTGGAGGAAAGTATGAAAATAGGATTTGACAACAACAAATATCTTGAAATGCAGTCACAGCATATCCGCGACAGAATTAAGCAGTTTGGTGACAAGCTCTACCTTGAATTCGGCGGAAAGCTCTTTGACGATTACCATGCCTCACGTGTACTGCCCGGCTTTAAGCCCGACTCAAAGCTTCAAATGCTTATGCAGTTAAAGGATGAAGCGGAAATTGTAATCGTAATTAACGCCGACGATATCGAGAAAAACAAGGTCAGAGGCGACCTCGGAATCACCTATGATTTGGACGTTCTCAGGCTTATTGATTTGTTCAAGAGCCGCGGACTCTGCGTTGAGTCGGTTGTGCTGACAAGGTACGCCGAACAGCCCACAGCGGTTAAGTTTGAAAATAAACTCACTGAAAACGGCATTAGAGTTTATCACCACTACTCAATTCCGAACTACCCCACCGACGTAGATTTGATTGTAAGCGACAACGGCTACGGAAAAAACGATTATGTTGAAACCTCGCGCAGACTCGTTGTAATCACAGCTCCCGGACCGGGTTCAGGCAAAATGGCGGTTTGCCTTTCTCAGCTTTATCACGAGCACAAGCACGGCGTGGAGGCAGGCTATGCAAAGTTTGAGACCTTCCCCATCTGGAATCTTCCGCTTAAGCATCCCGTTAATGTTGCTTATGAAGCGGCTACCGCCGATTTGAACGACGTCAATATGATAGACCCGTTCCACCTTGAAGCTTACGGAAAAACAGCCGTCAACTATAACCGCGATATCGAGATTTTCCCTGTTCTCAACACAATGTTCGAGCAAATTCTCGGCAAATCTCCGTACAAATCCCCGACCGATATGGGCGTAAATATGGCAGGCAACTGCATTATTGACGACGAAGCCGTTTGTGCCGCCGCAAATCAGGAAATTATCAGACGTTACTATCAGGCGCTTTCAAACAACACCAAGGGCGTCGGTAACTCGGACGAAGCATATAAAATCGGTCTTTTGATGAAGCAAAACAAGCTGACAACCTCAGACAGACCGGTTGTCGCCGCAGCGTTAAAAAGAGCCGAGGAAACAGGCGCTCCTGCCGCGGCAATTGAGCTTGACGACGGCAAGCTGATTACAGGTAAGACAAGCAACCTGCTCGGCGCATGCTCGGCAATGCTGCTTAACGCGCTTAAGTCCTTGGCGGAAATTCCCGACAAGGTTGACATTATCGATCCGGCAGTTATCGAGCCCATCCAAAAGCTTAAGGTTGACCACTTCGGTTCAGCTAATCCGAGACTTCATACAGACGAGATTTTAATTGCTCTTTCGATGTCTGCGGTTACCAACCCCACCGCAAAGCTTGCGATGGATCAAATCAAAAAGCTTCGCGACACCGACGCTCACGCGACGGTTATTTTGTCGGAAACCGACACGCGCACACTCAAAAAGCTCGGCATAAGACTTACTACCGAGCCTGCGTACGAAACCGACAGACTTTACAGAAAATAAGTGCAGATGGGAACATCTATCCGCATTTGGACACGTAATTATACATATAAAAAAGTTCGGCTGAAAAACAGTCGAACTTTTTTTTAGTCTGCAATAAACGGAAGCTCATATTCTTCCGTCGGTATTTCAAAATCATAGCTGCTTCCCGAGGAAGTGTCCACATCAACCTTTGAGCTGTTGCCGTTGCCGCCTGCGGTTGATTGCGAAGTCTTGCTTGAATTCGCGTTTGAGCTTTTTGCGGAATTGCCGTTTGAGCTTTGCTGAGTGTTATTGTTTGAAGCCGAGCCATTGTTATTCTCGACTTTCGCTTCATTACTTCCCGAATTCTGAACCGAGCTGCTCTGAGAAGATTTTGACTCTGCCGAGCCGCCCTGCTGCGAAGCCGCGGTTGTGCTCTGAACAGTCGCAGCCGCAGTGGTAGGCTGAACCGTCGTAGCCGCCGAAGTTGTCGGCCGGGTTACAGGCGCAGTCGTTCCTGACTCCTTGTCTCCCTCTCCGCAAGCGGAAAAAGAAAACGCGAGTATAATTGCCAAAGCGAGTAATAGTACGATTTTTCTATTCATATATTCCTCCGTAAAAGGTTGTATTTGACGCAAGTTAAGGCTTAAGGTGCTTAATCAGTAAGCCGCCTTTATTCTTTATTCGAATAATAGACCGTCTAAGCGGCAATAACTTTACATAAGACTTAAACTCGGGAGAATTGACCGGAATTGTCCTGCCTTCCCTGACTATATCTGTAAGTACGCCGATAATATGCCTGTCGGTAATACCGCGCTCGATAAACGCGCGGTTGTCGCCGCAAATATAGTATTCGCCGTTTTTTATCTTGACAATACGGTGCAGAACATACTGACCGCTGTCGCGCTTATAAAGCGGAATATCGTTCTTTTTCAGCGGCGCTGTAACCTTTTTAATCACCAGCAAATCGCGCGGTTTAATCAGCGGATACATACTGTCGCCTACATTTGTATATACAAGCTGTCCCTGCTCGTTAATAATATCCTCAAATTTTTTAGTCATCAATAGCGCCGATTCCTTTTAATTTTGAGATTACATCGCGGACGTCAGCCCTCATAACCTCTTTATCGCCGTCAAAACGGTTATAAAGCACTTCGACAATCTCATCTTCCGTAGTGTCGTTTTCAAGACAGTCCATAATAACCTCAACGCTTTTATTGCCCTGAACCAGTCCGTTAAACGGCGCGCCTGCCGTAGGTACAACCACAGCTTGACCGTCTATTGTATGCTTGATAAAATTTTGATTTAACTTCATATAATCTGTCCTTTTTCTATTAAAGAACAACGCAATTTATATTTTTGACGACAGCAGCTTGCCCATATCGTACATACCGGGCTGCTGACTTGCAAGGAACACCGCCGCATTGACAGCGCCTGCCGCGAACACTTCCTTTGACTGCGCCTGATGGGTAAGCGTTACGACCTCGTCGTGGCCTGCGAAAATCACCTCGTGCTCGCCCACGATACTGCCGCCGCGTATCGAGTGAATACCAATCTCGTTCTTAGCACGTTTTTTGCGGTAGGAATGTCTGTCGTACACGTACATCGGCTCCTGCTCCAAGGTTTCCGAGATTCCGTCGGCAATCATCAGCGCCGTTCCGCTGGGAGCGTCGAGCTTAAGGTTGTGGTGCTTTTCGACAATTTCAATGTCAAAGGTCGAGCCGAGCACCTTTGCCGCCTGCTTTGAAAGCTCAATCAAAAGGTTGATTCCGAGCGACATATTTCCCGAATAGAACACGGGAATTGACTTTGAGGCTTCCTTGATTTTTTCCACCTGCTCGGTCGAATAACCCGTTGTGCAGATTACGCAGGGCACTTTATTTTCAAGCGCGAAAGAAAGCATTCCGTCGAGCGCGGCAGGATTTGAAAAGTCGATGATAACATCGGGCGTTTTGTCAGCCTCGTCAAAGCTCTTGAAAACATCAAAGTCATATTTATTCTCACCGAAGGCGTCAACGCCGAACATCACCTCGGTCTCGGGATTTTCATTAACCGACTGCGCCACAAAATAACCCATCTTGCCGTTACAGCCGACAATAGCAATTTTTGTCATTTTAACTTCCCCTATCTTTAATTAATCAAGGGCGGATACAACGCTCCGCCCTAAGTTTTTTTATCAAATTTTATTGAGCAAATCGTACTTTGCAAGGCAATCCTTGAGGTCGTGATAACCCGCGACGCTCATCGGCACAAGCGGAAGCTTGCACTCGCCCGCGTCAAAGCCGAAGAGGTTCATAGCGGTCTTAATGGGAATGGGGTTAACATCACTGAACATAATGTTCATAAGCTCCAGATAATGGAAGTGGATCTTCTGAGCCTCGGCAAAGTTGTTTTCAAGGCATAGCTGGCAGATTTTGTGCATCTCTGCAGGGCAGATATTTGCAAATACCGAGATTACGCCGAGTGCGCCGAGCGACATAAACGGAACCGTCTGGTCGTCGTTGCCCGAGTAGATGTCGAGATTATCTCCGCAGAGCGAGCGGATAAGCGCAACCTGAGAGATGTTTCCGCTTGCTTCCTTAGCAGCCTTGATGTTAGGATGCTTGCAAAGCTCAGCGTAGGTCTTGGGCTGAATGTTACAGCCTGTTCTTGACGGAACATTGTAAAGAATAACGGGAAGGTCAACCGAGTCGGCAATCACGTTAAAATGCTTTACAAGACCTGACTGAGAGGTTTTGTTGTAGTACGGCGTAACGCTGAGGATAGCGTCGCAGCCCGACTCCTGAGCGGATTTCGAGAGCATAACGGCGGTTTTTGTGTCGTTGCTGCCTGTGCCGGCAATAACGGGAATTCTGCCGTTTATTTTCTCAGAAGCGTAAGCGATAACCTCGCAGTGCTCCTTCTCGGTGAGCGTAGCCGCCTCGCCTGTTGTACCGCAGATAATAATCGCGTCGGTGCCGTTTTCAACCTGGAACTCAAGCAGCTGTCCCAAAACGTCATAGTTTACACTTCCGTCTGACAATGTGGGCGTAATCAGCGCAACGCCCGAACCGGTAAAAATATGGTCTGCCATAATCTTCCTCCAAAATTAATCCATATAACCCTCTGCACAGAGAAGCTCAGCCAAAAGTACAGCGCCGCCGGCTGCTCCTCTGAGAGTATTGTGCGACATACAAACGAACTTGTAGTCGTACTGTGTATCTTCTCTAAGTCTTCCGACAGAAACCGCCATACCGTTCTCGAGGTTTCTCTCGGACTTAATCTGAGGACGGTCGGGCTCTGTAAAGTAGTGCAGGAAATTCTTGGGAGCACTGGGAAGCTCAAGCTCCTGCGCTCTGCCCTTGTAGTTCTCCCAGATGTTGATAATCTCATCAACAGTGGGCTTCTTTACGCCGTCCTTAAACGACATAAACACTGCCGCGGTGTGACCGTCGGACACGGGAACGCGGATACACTGTGATGTGATTGAGATATCCTCGGCGTTCTTAATTACGCCGTCCTCAATCTTACCCCAGATTTTGAGCGGCTCCTGCTCGGACTTCTCCTCCTCGCCGCCGATGTACGGAATTACGTTGTCTACCATCTCAGGCCAAGTCTTAAAGGTCTTGCCTGCGCCAGAAATTGCCTGATATGTGCAAGCGAGAACCTTGTCAACGCCGAGCTCCTTAAGCGGATTGATAGCCGGAACATAGCTCTGCAAGGAGCAGTTCGACTTAACGGCAACAAAGCCTCTCTTTGTGCCGAGGCGCTTTCTCTGAGCCTCGATGATTTTGATGTGGTCGGCGTTAATCTCAGGGATAACCATAGGAACGTCGGGAGTAAAGCGGTGAGCCGAGTTGTTAGAAACAATCGGGCACTCAGCCTTTGCATAACGCTCCTCCAAAGCCTTAATCTCGTCCTTTTTCATATTAACGGCGCAGAAGCAAAAATCAACCTGAGAAGCGACAGCCTCAACGTCCTCTGCGTCAACAATTACCATATCCTTATATTTTTCGGGAAGTTCCTTTGCCATATGCCATCTTCCGTCAACAACCTCGCCGTACTTTTTGCCTGCGCTTCTTGCACTTGCAGCGAGAACCTTTACGTCAAACCAAGGGTGATTTTCAAGCAGGAGCGCAAAGCGCTGACCTACCATTCCTGTTGCTCCGATAATTCCTACCTTGTACTTTTTCACTTTGATTCCTCCGAATTTTACAATTTTTCAAAAAAGCAGTTGCCTTATTCGATAAATTATTATATTATAGAAACAGCGCGTTCGGCGTTGTTAATCATCTAAAACACTGCATATACGCAGTAAAGTGCAACATACCTCAACTTGTAGTATATCATTTTAGAGAAACAATGTCAATTAAATCACCGCAATTTATATTATTAAAATAAGAAATTTATGTGAGGAATTTTGAATGAAAACCAGCGATTTTTACTACGATTTGCCCAAAGAGCTGATTGCCCAAACTCCTGCCGAGCCCCGCGACAGCTCACGCCTTTTGGTGTTGGACAGACAAAGCGGAGAAACAGTTCATAAACATTTTTTTGATATTATTGATTATCTCGACGAGGGCGACCTGCTTGTCTGCAACGATTCGCGAGTTTTGCCTGCGAGAATTTACGGAAATAAAGAGCCTACCGGCGCAAGGGTTGAGTTTTTGCTGTTAAAGCAAATCTCGGGCAACCGCTGGGAAACCCTCTGCAAGCCCGGCAAAAAGGCAAAGGAAGGCGCGCGTTTCAGCTTCGGAGACGGTCTTTTGTATGCGACCGTCACAGAGGTAAAGGACGACGGCAACAGAATCGTGGACTTTGAATGCGACGAAAACTTCTTTTCAACCTTAGATAAAATCGGACAAATGCCCCTTCCCCCCTACATCACCGAGGAGCTTAAGGACAAGGAGCGATACCAGACCGTCTACAGCCACGAGCTCGGCTCTGCCGCCGCTCCCACCGCAGGACTGCATTTTACCACGGAGCTGATGGACAAAATAAGGGCGAAGGGTGTAAACATTGCCTACGTCACACTCCACGTCGGCTTGGGAACATTTCGTCCGGTAAAGGTTGACGACGTTACAAAGCACAAAATGCACAGCGAGCATTACGAGGTTCCCGAAGAAACCGCCGAGCTGATTAAGAAAACAAAGCAAAGCGGAAAGCGCGTTATCGCGGTCGGCACAACCTCGTGCAGAACTCTCGAGAGCGTTGCCGCGGAACACGGCGAGGTAGTTCCCTGCGAGGGATTTACGGAAATTTTCATCTACCCCGGCTTTGAGTTCAAGGTTCTCGACGGACTCATCACGAACTTCCACCTGCCCGAAAGCACGCTGATTATGCTTGTATCGGCATTCGCAGGCTACGACAACATTATGAACGCCTACAAAACAGCGGTCGAGGAACGTTACAGATTTTTCTCATTCGGTGACGCTATGGCTGTATTATAATTCTTTGGAGGAAATATGTTTAAGCTTATTAAGACAGAAGGGCACGCTCGCAGGGGTGAGTTTGTCACGCCTCACGGCACTTTTCAAACTCCTGCGTTTATGAACGTCGCGACCTGCGGTGCGATTAAAGGCGCGGTGTCTGCCCTTGACCTCAAAAATATAAAGTGCCAGGTTCAGCTTTGCAACACCTATCACCTGCACCTCAGACCGGGCGACGGCAACGTTAAAGCCCTCGGCGGACTTCACAAGTTTACGCGCTGGGACGGTCCAATCCTCACCGACAGCGGCGGATTTCAGGTATTCTCTCTCGCAAAGCTTAGGAACATCAAAGAGGAAGGCGTTTACTTTAACTCCCACATCGACGGCAGAAAAATCTTTATGGGACCCGAGGAGAGTATGAACATTCAGTCGAACCTCGGCTCGACAATCGCTATGGCGTTTGACGAATGTGTTGAGAACCCCTCCCCCTACGGATACACAAAGGACAGCGTAAACCGCACCACGCGCTGGCTGGAAAGGTGCAAGGAGCGTTTGAATTACCTAAACTCGCTCGACGACACAATCAACAAGGAGCAAATGCTTTTCGGCATTAATCAGGGCGGTACATACAAGGATTTGCGCGTTAATCATATGAAGGAGATTGCAGAGCTTGACCTTGACGGCTACGCGATCGGCGGACTTGCCGTAGGCGAGCCGACCGAGGTTATGTACGAGATTATCGAACAGGTCGAGCCCTACGCTCCGAAGGACAAAATCCGCTACCTTATGGGCGTGGGAACTCCTGCGAATATCCTCGAATCGGTCGCGAGAGGAATTGATTTGTTCGACTGCGTAATGCCCAGCCGCAACGCCAGACACGGTCAGGCGTTCACCTTTGACGGAATCCGCAACCTGAACAACGCGAAGTACGAGCTTGACGAGCTGCCGCTCGACGTTCACTGCGACTGTCCTACCTGCAAAAACTTCTCGCGTGCGTATATCCGCCACCTGCTGAAAAGCGGAGAAATGCTCGGTATGCGCTTAATGGTAATGCACAACCTCTACTTCTACAACAACCTAACGCAAATTATCCGCAATCACCTTGACAACGGCACATTTGGGGAGTTTTACAAGCAGAATATCGAAATACTCGGCACAAGAATTTAAGAAAAATGCAAAAAACACTTGCATACATAGCATAAATTTGATATAATCATTTTAATTGTGAGAAAGGAAGGACAATAATGAATTTTAATTTACCTATACTTGCAGACGGTGAACAGGCTGCAGGCGGTCTGGGCGGACTTTTCGGCGGCGGAAACAGTATGTGGATGATGATCCTCATCTACGGCGCAATTATCGCGGCTATTTACTTTTTCCTCATCAGACCTAACTCAAAAAAGAAAAAAGAAGAAGCTCAGATGAGAAACTCGCTTGAAATCGGTGATGAAATTACAACAATCGGCGGAATTATGGGCAGAATCGTAGCCATCAAGGACGACGAGGACGCTATTATCATCGAGACAGGCTCAGACAGAGTTAAGATGAAGTTCAAAAAGTGGTGCATTTCTACGGTTGATACCGTTAAGGAGAAGCCTGCTGAGCAGACCGAGAAAAAGAGCTTTTCTTTATTCAAGAAGAAGGATAAGGACGACAAAGCTGAATAATTAAAAATCCCCTGAATATAATTTAGCAAATGATATTCAGGGGTGTTTTTATGTCCGATAAAAAATTATTGATAAAGTCAGTGCTGATTGGCACGCTCTGCGCCGTTATGGTTCAGATTATTCTTTTGTGCATTGTATCTCTCGTTATGATTACAACCAAAAAGCTGTTCGGTGACGTGCTAAGCTACATAATGCTCGGCGCAACGGCTCTCGGAACGCTCGCAGGCGGATTTATCTCGGCAAAGCTAAACCGAGGCGCAGGGCTGATCGTCGGCTTAATCACCGGCTTTGCGGTGTTTTTGATAATCACAGTCGGCGGTTTGATAAACATCGGCTCTCCCCTGTCGGTTCTTAGCTTAATCAGATTTGCCGCGGCACTGCTCGGCGGTGCGCTCGGCGGAATTTTAGGAGTGAGAGAAAGCCGCAGGATTAAAGTTTAGAGATTAGAGTTAAGAGTTGAGAGTTTAATTATAGGAAACGTTTGATATGCATTTTAAAGGCTCCCCCGACACTTTGTTTCGGGGGAGCTGGCGCGTTAGCGACTGAGGGGGCTACGTGTGAATTAGTACGAGTTATCCATTGCAATTCATAACGTGTCATTAGAGTACACGTCTGCCCCCTCCGTCATTTTTGCAAGCAAATATGCCACCTCCCCCGTAACAAGTGACGGGGGAGGCTTTAAAGCGTGATTTAAAGTTTATCTATAATTTCCGCCGCGAACTGCTGGATAAGCGTTGCGTCGGCTACGGATACTATTCCGTCGCCGTTAATATCGCCCTTCTTACGCATTTCGCCCGGGCTGGGAACGGTGCCGCTTGTGGGGTCGGTATCGTCGTCGTAAAACGTGCCGACGATGTAATAACCCTTTTCATCGGTTTCATCGGTAATCCAGTAGCCTATTTTCCATGTGTCGTGAACATCCTCAGACTGAACGCCTTTGCCGTTATTGAAAACCATTCCGGCGGCTTTGTCGGATACTTCAAATATGTAGACTTCTTCCCCAAAGCCGTTGGTTGTTTTATTTACCGGCTCATCGCCCGGCCATATATTGCCGAGAGCGTAGCCGTCCTTGTCCCAGGAATAAAGATATACCTTATCCCACTTTTGGGCATTTGTTAAGTAAACGTAATGAGTACCGTCCTCATTGTGCCCGGTAGTCGGCTCGTCTGTGGCTATGACGCCGTGAGCCGTATCTGCGAGGTAATGGCCTAAATCATTCTTTTCATCGGTGAGATAGTAGAAAAATTCCGGATTTAAATCGTTAATGTCCTCCGACTGCTCGCCCTTGCCGTTGTTTACAATAAAGCCACCGGTGCCTTTCGGAAGATAGAATATGTAACCTTTATGGCCGTAATCGCTTAAATAGTTCTCTTTGGGGAGCTTTGTACCAGGCCAATCGCCTAAAACAGCGTCGCCGTTCTCATTCCAAGCGTAAACGTAGAAATCCTCCCAGTCAAGAGAATTCAAAAAATCTATTCTGTAAGTATAATCCTGCTCGGTAGTTTCGGGCTGTGTGGAAGGAGCTGTCGGCTCTGAAGGTTGAGGATAATACGGAGAAACTACAAAATGTCCCTTTTCGTCCTTTGTGCCGTCAAGCCAAAATCTGTAAAGTGTAAAATCCTCGATATCCTCGGTCTGATTACCTTTGTTGTCGTGGATAACGTAGCCCTTGGCGCCGTCGGGGATATTGAGAACATATCTCTCATAGCCGTTTACAACCGGATCGCAGGTCAGAGCTTTGCCCGGCCATTCGCCCATAAGCGGAACGCCTGAGTTGTCGTAGGCGTACATATACACGTCCTCAAAACCGAGGGAATTATAGAAGCTGTAAACATCCTCTTTCCACTCGGGGGCGGTATTATCTACGGGGTTATCGGTGATTCTTATTTCGTATTGCAGTGCGCCTTCGGGCACGTCAGCCGTAACGGCAAAAGCAGAGGCAGGAAAAGCGCAAAGCAACAGCGCCGCGGCAAGTATTACCGCCAAAACCTTTTTCATAAATAACATCCTTTCCAAGATATAAAAATTCAATATAATTATAACGCAAATCCATATTTTAGTACATATTATATCTAACAAAAATACCAATTCGGATTTGAGCAGGTTGCACAGTAATGAGAGTTGAGAGATTAGAGTTAAGAGTTTAATTTAATTATAGGAAACGTTTGTTGATAATTGTAGGGGCGTGCATTGCACGCCCGCGGGACAGGAACAAAACATATAATTTCATACGTGTGATTGTGTGCTGAATTAAACGTTAGTTTATCGCGATAAAACAAGTGACAGGGGGAGGCTTTAAATTGTTAACCATCAGTCTAAAGATTACAAACATTTTACCCTTATTAGACAGATAATAACAAAATGAAACATTATTCTTATTTCGAAAAATATTTGATTAAAATAGCAAAAAATAGTGGAAAATCAAATAATAATGTGTTATAATATGAGAGTATATATAAATATGAAAAGAAAACACAGAAAATAAATCTTATAAGGAGTTTTAAAATGGCTAAATTTAAACTACCCGAGCCGCTTAAAGCCTGGAAGGTGCTTACAAGGCTCGAAGATGTAAACGGCAACGCCGTCTACAAGGTTACCAAAAGAGAAATTGACGGCAGCGTTACCGCCGCTATTCTTACAGGAGTTTCTGTTGAAGGCGACGATTATAACGACGACAGCGTTGATTATCTTCTCAACGAAGCCGATTTTATCCAGTCGATTATCGACATCGGCAGAGTCAGCAACTACATAGCCGTTGCTACCGATGAAAACGAGAGAAAGAAAAAGTTTGACCTCTACATCGTAACCGAGGACATTCCTTCCCTTTCCGACGTGCTGCAGACCAAACAGCTCGAGGAAGAGGACATTGTTGACTTTGGTATCCAGATGAGCGAGGTTCTCGAAAGCCTTGAAGCTAACAAGATTTTCCACGGCAACATCAAGCCGTCGAACATCTACGTCACTCCCGACAACCGCTACAAGCTCGGCGGATTTATCGACGCCGAGAGCAAGGTTAACGATTTGACCTACGTTGCTCCCGAGATTTCGCGCAACGAAAAGGCTGACTTTACCACCGACATCTACTCCACAGGTCTTGTGATGTACTCGATGGCTAACCGCGGCAAGCTTCCCTTTGAGGACGTTGACGTTACCCCCAGAGACGCTATGGTTAAGCGCTTTAACGGCGAGACCGTCACAGCTCCGCAGTTCGGCAGTGAAAAGCTCAAAAGCGTTATCGTTATCGCCTGCCAGCCTGAAAATCAAAACCGCTGGAAGAACGCAGGCAACCTCAAAAACGCCCTGCTCTCTATCAAATCCGAAATTGAAGAGGACAAAGAGGCAAAGGCTAATGTTATCGCTCCCGAAACTACCGAATTTGAGGGCAACGTATTTGAAGAAAATACCGAAAGTACCGAGGATAACGGCGATACCGCCGCAGTAATCGGCGCGGCAGGAGTTGCCGCAGGCGTTGCGGCTGCAGGCGCAGCTATGGCAAACGCGGCTGAAGAAACACCTGAGCCGAGCGATATCGAACAGCTCGAGGCAGAGCTTGAGAGCAAGGCAGAGCCCTCTGCTCCTGTCAACGATAACTTTGACGTTCCTGCCGACAGCACAACCCCTGCTCCCGATGATGAAATAGACAACAGAGTTTTTGACGACTACAAGCTTGAAACAAAGGTTTTCAGCATTAACGATCCCGTAAAGAGCGGCGAAAAAGACTACGGCGACTACTTTGACGAGCCAGAGCCTAAGGAAGAAAAACCTGAGGATGACAAAAAGCAGCTCGAGGATTACAGGGTATTTGACGACAACAAGGAGCTTAAAGAGGACAAGCCCAAAAAGAAAAAGAGCAAAAAAGGTCTTGTAGCCGCAATTATTATCGGCATTATCGTTTTGCTTGCACTGCTCGGAACATTCCTTTACTTTGCGATTAGCAAGGGTATGTTCGGCGGAGTTAATCCGTTTGACAATAATCAGGAGACAACCTCGGCAGTTGAAGAAACAACTGCGGCTTCTACAAGCGCTACTCAGCCCACAACCGTTCCGAGCACAACCGCTCCTGCTACTCAAAAGCCCACCGAGGGCGGCGCAAAGTCGCTTATCAGAGTTGTAGGCGAGCCGTATGAAACCGCCAAGCAAATGCTCGAGGCGGAAGGCTTTAACGTTCAGGAAGGCTCTTACTACTACGACGACTTCTACTATGCAGGCAACGTAATTTCGCAGTCTCCCGAGGCTTACACCGAGGTTGAGCCCGGCAGCACGATTACTCTTAACATCTCGCTCGGACCTGAGAAGAAGGAAAGCTCAGAGTCAAGCTCGAGCGAAAGCAGCTCAGACGACGATTCGCCGTCATACAGCAGCGGAGCTCTCAACACAAGCTATCTCAGCCGTGACGAGGTTTCGGATATGAGCAACAGCGAACTCAATATGGCTCTTAATGAGATTTATGCAAGACGCGGAAGAATTTTTACCGACCCCGACCTCAACGCATATTTCAGGTCTCAGGACTGGTACACTCCCAAATATACCGCGGAGGAATTTGCAAGCAACGTTGTATTTAACGATTACGAGGAGCACAACATCAACCTTCTTCTCAACGAACAGTCAGACAGAGGAATGCGCTAATCCCGGAGTCAGATTATGAAAGAAAAAGTTTTAAAGCTGATTAAGAGCAAGTCCCTGTTCGCCATACTGCTAAACATTGTCTTTATGGCGATTTGCGTGGGGCTGACCTCGTTCTCGTATGTTGACGTCAGCGACTATAACAACTCGATATTAATCTGCAATCAGCACTTTTATTACAACAGCTCGATAAACTACATTTTGGCTGTTTTAATCGGCACTTTACAATACGCTGTTTCGGATTTTAACTGCTTTGTGCTTGTGGAAATTCTGCTTTCATTTATGGCTTTTTCGAGCTTTACATTTGTTTTTCTCGACAAGTACAACATCCGCAAGGCGGTTATATTCTCGATTGTTATTAACATCATTTTCACACTTAACCACTACTCATATATCAACAGCACAAAGACGGCGGCTCTGCTGCTGACGGCAGGATTTTTGCTCGTGCTTAACGCTATTCGCAACAAGCGTTACAGCTTTTCGTGCTGGCTCGGAGTAGTCGAAATATTAATCGGCTCGTTCTTCAACATCGTTTATTTCTTTGTTGCTCTGGGCTTTGCGATAGCCTTCTTCTTCGGGGATATGATAGCAAAGAGGAAGTACAGGCTTGACTTTCAAAAGCTGTTTTGGTATTTCAGACCGTATCTGCTGATGTTTTTGCTTATCGCGGCTCTCGGCGTGGGACTCAGCCAGTTTTCATACACCGTTAACCACGCGACCGAGCAGGGCGAAAGCTATTACGATTTCTCTCAGCTCACAAAGTCGATTGACTCTCTGCCCTACCCCGGCTATGATGAAAACGCCGAGGAGTTCAAGCAGGCTGGCATTGACAACGACAGCGAGTACGAGCTGCTCAAAAACGGCTACTACGACGACAGCAAAATGCTTAACAACGACGCGCTCAGGCTCGTAAGCAAGCTTCAAAAGCAAGAGAACACCAAGACCGTGCTCTACGCTATGACAGAGGTGTTTACCGACCTCGGCAACAACATAGTGAACCTAAGCACAAGGCTGATTGTGATGATTGTCTACCTTGCAATCTCGATTGTATTCATACTTTATCACAAAAACCGCTTTTCGTTCTTCCCATTGTTTTATCTGCTATCGGGCTACGCGGCAAGCGTTGTACTGAGATATCTTTACAACGGCGCAGAGTATTTGACCTACGGAATATGGTTGTTGATGATTGTTCTGCTGATAAACTCGTTCAACTTTGAGGTGCTTAGAAGCAAAAAGCCGAGCTCAAAGCTAAGGCTCAGCAACGGCTACTTTATAATGTCGATTATCGTCACCGTTGCGCTGACCGTAAGCTACGCCACGCTGTTTGTTATGCACAAGCCTGCTGACAAGAGCGATGAGGCGCCGAATCACCTGATTTCGGAAATCAGTCGAAACCCCGATTACTACTACGTAATGGACACTCAAACCCGAAAGGATTTTGTAAAATATACCGAGAATTACCTGCACCCGTTGTGGGGCTTCAGAGACGGTTATCTTGAAAATCTCGACAGCTTTGGTTACTTCCACAACACCGAGCTGCTCAGAAAGCGCAACCTGCCCGAGAACATCTACGAGGCTGTGCTTAAGAATAGAAAAATTCAGGTAATCGACAAAAATATTACCTTCAAAAAGGAAAAGTATTTTAATACAAACTATGTTCAGGCGCCGCAGACAGCTGTTTACAATCAGGTTGATGAGATTGACAATTACAAGCTGTATGAGGTTGAAATTCGTTAAAAAGTTATAGCACACAAAAACCCCGTTCCTTAATCGGAACGGGGAATTTTTATGCCAAAGGAATAAGGAAATTTATGGGAAATGTTTGATTACGTATTTTAGGCTTGATAGTAGTTTAAAGGCTCCCCCATTACTTGTCATGGGAAATTCCCCTGTTAGGGGAATTTCCCGTAGCTTGCGCGACGGTGGAGGCTTTAAATATTTTAAATCGGAGCGGAGCGACCCGAAATTATCAATTATCCACTATCAATTATCCATTAAAAAAAGAGCCGGGTTTCCGGCTCTTTTTGTTATTCGTTATTTTCGGTATTTTCGGAAAAATCCTCGAAGGTCTCGGGTTGAACCTCAACCTCGTCGTCATCGTCGGGTTCTTCGAACGGCTCAACATATGTGCCGTTCATAACCGCCTCAAAGTCCTCGCTGTTCATCTTCTCGTGCTTGATGAGGTAAGCGGCAATCTCGTGCAGTTTGTCGATGTTGGCGCTAAGTAGCTTTTCTGCCTGAGCGTAAGCGTCGTTGACAATCTTAAGAACAAGCTCGTCAATCTTGGCGGCGGTAGCCTCGGAATAATCCTGGGTTCTGCCGTAATCTCTGCCGAGGAACACGCTTCCGCTCTCGCTGCCATAGTTAACGCAGCCGAGCTCCTTGGTCATACCGTACTTGGTAACCATTGCGCGTGCGGTCTTGGTTGCCTTTTCGATGTCGTTGGAAGCGCCTGTCGAGATATCGTCGAGAATAAGCGCCTCTGCAACACGTCCGCCGAGGGATACGATAATATCCTCCTGCATCTCCCTGCGCGAGTTGTAGGACTTATCCTCAGTCGGCAAGGGCATTGTGTAGCCGCCTGCCATACCGCGCGGAATAATGGAGATTTCGTGGACGGGATCCTGAGTTTCGAGCACGTCAAACAGAATAGCGTGACCTGCCTCGTGATACGCGGTCAGCTTCTTTTCCTTCTCACTCATAACCTTGGACTTCTTCTCTGCTCCCACAACAACCTTGATTGTAGCTTCCTCAATCTCCTTCATTGTGATAGCCTTTTTATCGGCACGTGCCGCAAGCAAAGCCGCCTCGTTGAGCAGGTTTTCAAGGTCCGCGCCGGTAAAGCCTGCGGTTGTCTTTGCGATAGTCTTTAGCTTAACATCGGGAGCAAGCGGCTTTGTACGCGCGTGAACCTTAAGGATAGCCTCACGGCCGTTTACGTCGGGATAGCTTACAACAACCTGACGGTCAAATCTGCCCGGACGAAGAAGCGCCGGATCAAGTACGTCAGGACGGTTGGTTGCGGCGATAAGGATTACGCCCTCGTTTACGCCGAATCCGTCCATCTCTACGAGCAACTGGTTAAGGGTTTGCTCACGTTCGTCGTTACCTCCGCCGAGGCCTGCGCCTCTCTGACGGCCTACGGCGTCGATTTCGTCGATGAAAATAATACAAGGTGAGTTTTTCTTTGCCTGGTCGAACAAATCGCGCACACGCGAAGCGCCGACGCCGACAAACATCTCTACAAAGTCAGAGCCCGAAATTGAGAAGAACGGAACTCCTGCCTCACCCGCAACCGCTCTTGCGAGCAGGGTTTTACCTGTACCCGGAGGGCCTACGAGCAGTACGCCCTTGGGAATACGTGCGCCGAGCTTATTGAACTTGTCGGGTGACTTAAGAAACTCTACAACCTCCTCAAGCTCCTCCTTCTCCTCGTCAGCTCCTGCTACGTCGTCAAAGGTGGTTTTTCGCTTGTCGTCGTTTGTGTTCTTAATCTTCGCCTTGCCGAAGTTCATCTCTTTGCCGATTCCGCCGCCGCCCATTCGCTTCATAATGAACAGCCATGCGACGATGAAGATTACAACCATCAAAACGGTGGGGATAATCTCGAACAGGAAAGAATTATCACTTGCCCTTATCAGGTTATACGGAATTTGCTTTCCGTCCTTGTCCTTTTGATAGGGCTTGATGTCGTCCAAAAACTTGCGGATATCGGCAAGCTGTCCCTTAACAACCATCTTTTGCTTTGTATCTGAATCGCTGCTATTATTTGCAGGGTTCAGCGCGTTTGTAAGCGGATTGCCTGAGTTTGAAGCGGTAGCTTCCTCCTCGTTGGGATATTCTTTCTCGCCCTCTTTAAGGGTGAGCTCAACTACTCCCGAACCGTAGTTTACGGTGTAGCTGTCAACCTTGCCGTCAACAAAGTACTGAACGAGCTGATAGGTCTTAGGCGAATCGGTCTGCCTCGTGCCCAGGAAAATCGCGGCTACGATAATGAGAATTATCGGTATCGCGAGGTAGAGCAGCAGACTCGGTCCTCTTCTTTTATTATCCAAATTACATCACTCCTTTAACTGATGTGCTTAATTACAAGTGAATGATTACTCATAAACGGAACGCTTTAAAATTCCTATGTACGGAAGATTTCTGTACTTTTCATCATAGTCAAGTCCGTAGCCGACAATGAACTCGTCGGGAATTTCGGTGCCCACATAATCGGGCGTGAACGGAACCTTACGGCGCGCAGGCTTGTCGCAAAGCGTTACAACGCGAACGTCCTTTGCTCCCTTGGTAACAAGGTAGTTGCAGATAAAGTTGAGCGTATTGCCCGAATCGACGATATCCTCAACAATAAGAACGTCCTTGCCCTCAACAGGCTGGGTAAGGTCGCTGATGATTTTGATTTTGCCCGAGCTCTCTGTACCGCTGCCGTAGCTTGAAGCCACCATAAAGTCGATTGAGAAATCGAGGTCAATCTTTTTCATCAAATCCGCCATAAAAGCAACGCTGCCCTTTAGCAGACCAACCATAATGAACTCCTTGCCATTATAATCTTTTTCGATTTTTTTTGCAAGCGAGTTCACAATTTTTTCAAGTTGCTTTTCCGAAAGTAATACTGATTCTACGTCCTTGTGCATAATAAAGCTCCTTTGTTTATTATATATTTCTTTTAGCGAATATTAATTATTACGTTAAGCTCTTTTCCCCTCTTTGAAAAGCCCAGGGCTTCGCACCAGAGTACCTCGCTGCCGTCGCAGAGCAAAAGCCGAGTATCGCGAAGCTCCTTTGGAACGCCTTGTTCATTAAGCGCCTTGCGCAGCGGCTTTGTTATATTCCGCTTGTAAAAGGTGAAAAAATCTCCGCTTTTGCGAGTTCTGAACACGGCTTTTGACGGCTTTAATAAGGAAAAGTCCGCCTTTGCTTCAATGACCTTTCCGAGGTATTCAAAGGTGACGTTTTTATCAAAAACGAGGAAAAAAGAAGTGTTTTCGGTTGAATTTGTTATAATTCTGAGTGTTTTCTGAGCACAAACGGCTTTTCTTCCGTTTTTAAGCTCTACCGCTCCGCCGCGGCTGAGGATTGAGATTATCAGCTCGATGTGCCGTCTTTCGGCGTCACAGTTGTTCTCTCTGCACAGCTTTGCTATAGCGGCTTTTAAAACGGCAGGGTTTTGATTTAGCAAAAGCTCTGAATTATAACCGTATTTTTCTTTTGCGGAATTAAGAGCGTTTTCCGCGCACTGCTCCAAAAATCCGCTGACTTCCGCGCAGTCGCGTGAAAAATCAAGCATAGACTGCTCTGAGCGCGGATTAATCTCCTTTAATTCGGGGATGATATTATGGCGGATTTTGTTGCGCGTGTAGTCGTCGGACAGGTTTGTGCTGTCGGTGACGTAGGCGAGCAATTTTGCCTCGCAGTACGCTTCAATCTCTCCCCTGTCAAGCTCAATTAACGGACGGATGATATTTCCGCGCTTTGGGGGAATTGCCGACGCACCTAAAAGCGAACTGCCCCTGGTTAAATTAAACAGCAGGGTTTCGGCGTTGTCGCTTGCGGTGTGAGCCGTGGCAATTTTGGCGTTCAGCTTAGTGCTGAGCTCGTCAAAAAACTTGTACCGCTCATTTCTTCCGCAGAGCTCCGCGCTGATTTTTTGCTCTGCGCAAAGCTTGGGGACATCAATATGCTTTACAAAAAACTCAATATTATAATTCTCGCATAGAATTTTACAGAATTTTTCATCATTATCGGCTTCGTTTTCGCGAATTCCGTGGTTGAGGTGCGCAGCGTAAAGCGTTAAATTGTATTTTTCTTTTACAGAATATAATATAGTTAAGAGCGTGACCGAATCAGCTCCGCCCGACAGCGCTACAACAATAGTATCGCCGTCGGAAATTAATTTATATTTTTCTGCCGTTTCGATTACCTTGTTCAAGGTATCGGCGGCAATATCGGGCTTACGGCTCATTGTGGCGGTTATCAATGCCGGTAAAGCTCATAAATTCGCCCTGCCAGTGGAGCTTGACGGTGTTGGTCTCGCCGTGACGGTTCTTAGCTACAATACATTCGCCAGAGTTTACGTCGGCTGTCGGAGCGGCGTTGTCGCTCTCCGCTTTATCGTAGTAGCCCTCGCGGTACAGGAAAAGAACGATGTCGGCGTCCTGCTCGATTGAACCCGAATCTCTCAGGTCGGAAAGCTGCGGACGGTGGTCGCCCGTGCGCTGTTCCGAGGCACGCGAAAGCTGTGACAGCGTGATAATCGGGACGTTAAGCTCCTTCGCCATAATCTTGAGGTTACGTGTGATGGCAGAAATTTCCTGAACACGGTTGTCAATTCTTCTGCCGCTCGCCATCAACTGCAAATAGTCGATTACGACTAAATCAATTTCCTTAAGCCTGCGCAGGCGCGACTTCATTTCGGTAATTGTGATTGTCGAGGTGTCGTCGAGGTACATAGGAGCTCTTCTCAGAACGTCGCTCGCAGGAATCAGACGGTTCCAGTCCTCATCGTTGAGCTTGCCTGTTCTCAGCTTAGTGCCGCCGACTTTAGCCTCAGAAGATAAAAGACGGCTTGCAAGCTGTTCCTTGGGCATTTCGAGCGAGAAAAACGCTACGGTCTTTTTCGACCTGCACGCTACATTTCGCGCGATATTGAGCGCAAAGCTCGTTTTACCCATACCGGGACGTGCCGCGAGGATGATAAGGTCGGAGCGGTTGAGCCCCGTAATCATCCTGTCCAAATCCTCGATACCCGTTGGTACGGGTTTTAGTCCGTCGTCGGCTTCTTTGTTGAGAGAATCGAGCCTTGCAAAGGTTTGGAACAGCACCGAATCAATGCGTTCAAGACCTGTTTTGCTGCTGTCCGAACGGATATCAAACAAGCGCTGTTCGGCTGAATCGAGGAGCAAAGAGGTATCGCCCTCGCCTGCCGAAGCCTCGTCAATTGTCTTTCGCGAAGCGGTGATTAACAGCCTGAGCTGGTATTTTTCTTTAATTATTTTGGCGTATTCCTCGGCGTTTGAGATTGACGGACAGTTCTCCGCCAAATCCATAATGTAGGTCTTGCCGCTCGCCTCGTCGAACGCGCCGCTCTTTTTTAGTCTGTCAAGCAGAGTTACAACGTCGATTGAAGTGCCGAAGTTCATCATATCCTGCATTTGCTGGAAAATTTGCTTGTGCAGTCCGATATAGAAATAATCGGATGATTTTACGTGGTCGAGCACCTTATCGAAAACCGAGCTGTCGAGGATAATTGCTCCGAGCACTGCCTGCTCTGCCTCGGCGCTGTACGGCAACGTTGAAAACTCGCTTGTGAATTCCGTATTAGCCATTGTGGTTTCCCTTTTTTGAATGGATAATTGATAGTTGATAATTGATAATTTCGGCCGGGAACGTAAGTTGACATTACCGAAACGTTTTGTTCCCGACTGAATTAATATGGTGCATTTAGCCACGTTATAAAAACACGAAAAACATATGATTTACACCGTAGGGGCGGACCCGTGTGTCCGCCCGCAGGACAGGAACATATCATTTGATATATATAAACGTTTTGTGTGCTGAATTATACGTTCATTTATCGCGATAAAATCAGATTGTCCGGTAAACACGGTTCACGTTCCCCGGGCGGACACACGGGTCCGCCCCTACTATTGTAAAGGGTAGGTTGGCGGTATCGGAAACGTCTGTCACCTCCCCCGTAACAAGTGACGGTGGAGGCTTTAAATATTTTAAATCGGAGCGGAGCGACCCTCAATTATCCATTATCCATTTTCCATTATCAATTATCTTAAGCTTCCGATACCTGAATATCAATCTGTGCGGAGATGCCTGTGTAGAGCTTAACCTCCGCCTTGTATGTACCAAACTCCTTGATGTCGCGCTCCAAAACAACCTTGCGCTTGTCAACGGAGATGTTGTACTGCTTTTTGATTTCCTCGGCAACCTGCTTTGCGGTGATACTTCCGAAAAGCTTGCCGCCCTTGCCTGCCTTTGCAGTCATTTTGAAGGTCTTGCCCTCAAGCTGCTTTTTATAGGACTCAGCCTGTGCCTTTGCGGTATCGATTTTGTACTTCTTTGAGTTTTCCGCGTTTTTATATTCGTTCATTGCCTGGGCGTTAGCCTCTTTCGCGATGTTTCTGGGGAGAAGAAAATTTCTTCCGTATCCCTCGGAAACCTCTACGAGCTCGCCTTTTTTGCCGAGCGACTTAACGTCCTGTAATAAAATTACCTTCATAATTATTTTCCTTTCTTTGATTACCCTGAAAATATATAAACCATTCTGTAGGGGTCGGTCTTTGAGGTGTTGTCCAAATCGTTGATTTGGGTAACAACACCCATGCAAAGCTGATCGACCCGATGGTTAAACAAAAATATTTGGGTTTTTGCTTTCGGTACGGTCAAGACCGTACCCTACAAAAAATTCTAAACAAAGCATATAACAAAATGTAATTAAATTAAATTATTCCTCGCTGTTGTCAATTACCTCGGCTATTGCAAGCTTTAGCTGTTCAACCGCGGATTCGAGCGGAGTATTGACGAGCTGAGTTGCCGCCATTGTCTGGTGTCCGCCGCCGCCGAGCTTTTCCATAACGAGCTGAACGTTTAATCTTCCGTAGCTTCGCGCGGAAATATTGAGCTTGTTTTCGGCTTTGAACAGCACAAATGAGGCTACAATTCCCTGTAATGTGAGCATTTCGTCAGCCGCCTGAGCCGCCGCGATACGGATATCCTTAGCTTGTTTTTCCATACCGGAGATAGCGCAGCCGCGGAAAACCTCGCTGTTTACAACAAAATCGACCTTCTCGCGGTAGGTGTCGATGCTTCCTGAGAACATCTCCTTAACGGTTAGGGTGTTTGCGCCCTTGCGCCTTAGATACGCCGCAGCCTCGAAGGTTCTTACGCCTGTTTTGAGCACGAAGTTTTTGGTGTCGAGCATAATTCCCGAGAGCAGAGCGTCAGCCTGAATATAGCCGAGCGGCTTGTCGTCGAAATAGCTGATAATCTCACTGCACATTTCACTCGCGGACGACGCCGAGGGCTCGTGACAGAATACAAGCGAATTGTCGATATAATTAACCGCTCTGCGGTGGTGGTCAATCAAAACTACCTTTTTGCACTTTTCGTAAAGCTCAGCGCTTTCGAGCGAGGTTTTGATGTGCGTGTCCACGATAATCAGCAGAGTTCTGGCGGTTACGCCCTTTATCGCTTCCGAAGGAGTGATGAACACTTCGCTTTCGAGCTTTTCGCGGGCGTAGTCAATAAGCTGACGCGCCATTGAGGTTTCCTCGTTGACGACAACCTTGCTGTACTTTTTAAAGCTCTTTTCCATTATGCACTGCAATCCGATACCTGCGCCGATACAGTCGAGGTCGGAAAAGCGGTGTCCCATTATGTAAACCTTATCGGAATCGGCAACCGCGCGGCTGATTGCGTTGGCGATTACCCTCATTCGAACCTTGCTTACCTTTTCGGTTGTTGTGGCAGTGCCGCCGAAGAACTCATAGGCGTTGTCCTTGATAATCGCAACCTGGTCTCCGCCTCTGCCGAGCGACATTTCGAGCGCCTTACGGGCGGCGATTTCGCTGTCGTGCACGGTTTTACAGCCGCGTGCCAAGCCAACGGAGATTGTCGGGATGTGACGCGCCGTGCCGATTGAGCGGATGTTTTTGAGAATCGGGAAACGCTGCGATATCATTTTATCGACATCAGTATCGCGGAAGATAATCATATAGCGGTTGTTGCTGATTTTTTTGTACATGGCGTTGTAGTCGCCTGCCCAGCCCTGAAGATTAGCCTCAACGGAAATAGCAACGGTGGAATAAAATTCCTCTGAGCTTGTTACAAAGTCGTCGGCGTTATCAAAGGTGATAAGCGCAACGCAGGGCAACGAAGCGTTGTATTCCCTGAGAACCGCCTTGTAGTAGGTGTTCTCGATAAAATGGCAGATTACGCTGTCGCCTGCCCAAAGCGCGTATACGGTGAATTCCTTGCCGTTAATCGCGACGTCCGTGCCGTCGGAATCGACAATACTGAAAACGTCCTTGCCCGAAAGGTAAGAGTTAATGCTCTCTCCCTCGGGGCTTCGGCTTCCGAGAACTCTTCTAAAACGCGAATTGCACCAGAAAATATCGCCCTTTTCGCCCACTGCGACTACGGGATATTTGTATCTGTCAAGATAATCCGCGTCAAAGCCGCTGATGTGGTTTGCGGTGTTTTTTACCATATTGCGGATATATCCGCGAAACCAAAATGAAAACGCTGCTACGAGCACTGCCGACACGGTTGCAATTCCGGACTCAATATAACACAGAGCTCTGCTGTATTGGAAGGTGAAGGTCGCCATTGCGAACATCACTACGCTGAATATTATAAACCACGGAGCAAGCGTCCAAAGTCTTCTTTTCATTAAATACCTCTTATTTGCTGATTATACCTCCTGGAGAATCGGGAGAATCATAGGAGCGCGTCGTGTTCTCTGCGCAATCAGCTTGGAAATTTCGTCTTTAATTCTGTTTTTAATTATACCCCACTCGTGGATATTCTTCTCGGCGCAATCCTCGAGAATATCAAGCGCGAGCTTTTTGACTTCGTCAAGCAGTCCCTCGCTCTCGCGCACATAAACAAATCCGCGTGATACGATGTCCGGTCCGCTGATAACGTGGCCGTCGTAAACGTCGAGAGAGGCTACTATGATAATCAGTCCGTCCTGTCCCAAATGCTTACGGTCGCGCAGAACGATGCTTCCGACGTCGCCTACGCCGAGACCATCGACAAATACCTTGCCCGCGGGTACTGACGGCGCTTCCTTCATATATTTTTCGTTTACCTCAACGGTTGTGCCGACATCGGGAATAAAGATATTTTTCTTGTCCATTCCAAGGAACTCGGCAAGCTCCGCGTGCTTGCGAAGGTGCTTTTGCTCGCCGTGCACGGGGATAAAGTACTTAGGTCTGACGAGCCTGTGGATGATTTTAAGCTCCTCCTGACAGGCGTGGCCTGATACGTGGACGTCGTACATACTCTCGTAAATTACCTTACATCCACGCTTTAAGAGCTCATCTACTACGTTGCCGACGGTCTTTTCGTTGCCGGGAATCGGATTTGCCGAGATGATGATGAAGTCGCCCTCGCCCACCATTACCTTGCGGTGGTCGGAGTACGCCATACGCGACAGCGCGCTCATCGGTTCGCCCTGACTGCCGGTTGTAACGAGCACAATCTGATTAGCCGGGTATTTGTCGAGCATATCAATGTCAATGAGGTTATTCTTGGGTACGGTCAGATAGCCGAGCTTTTGCGCAACGTCCATATAGTTGACCATACTTCTGCCCGAGAACGCGACTTTTCTGCCGTATTTGTCGGCGCAGTTGATAATCTGCTGAACCCTGTTGACGTTTGAAGCGAAGGTCGCAATGATTATTCTGTAGTTTTCAGCCTTTTTGAAAAGGTTGTCAAGGCTTTCGGAAACGAGCATTTCGGTCGGCGTATAGCCGGGGCGTTCGGCGTTTGTACTCTCTGCAAGGAGCGCCAAAACTCCGTCGTCGCCAACGCGCGCGAAGCTTGAAAGGTCAATCATATCGCCTGAAATCGGCGTACAGTCGATTTTGAAGTCGCCTGTGTGGACGATGGTTCCGCCCGGGGTTTCGATTGCAAACGCAACCGAGTCGGGAATTGAGTGATTGACGTGGATAAATTTAATTTTCATACAACCGAGCCTGATTGTCTCGCCTGCGTTAACCTCGTTGAGCCTTGTTTTGTTAAAGAGGCTGTGCTCTCTGAGCTTATTGCCGAGAAGTCCGAGGGTTAAGGGTGTGCCGTAAATGGGAACGTCTACCCTTGAGAGAAGGAACGGCAGTCCGCCGATGTGGTCCTCGTGTCCGTGGGTGAGGACTATTCCCTTTACCTTGTCTACGTTTTGCTCAATATAGGTAAAATCAGGGATTACAAGGTCTACGCCGAGCATATCGCCGTCGGGAAACGCCATTCCGCAGTCGACGATGATGATGTCGTTTTCGCACTCGATTAGGGTGATGTTCTTTCCAATCTCATTAAGTCCGCCCAAAAACGAGATTTTTACCGAGGGTTTATTGACCTGCTTAGGCTGGCTCGGTTTGCCCTTTTTACGGGTGATTTTATTATAACTCTGCCTTGTGTTGTCCGATCTTGATTTTACGTTTTTTGAGTTCCGATTTTGCTTTAGCTTAAAATTCTTGTTTTTTCCGGTTGAACTCACAAAATTACCTCCGTATTTCTATATATTTTCCGTTCATTTATTTTAATCCCAAGACGAGGGATTTATATATAATTTTAATAAATGGGTAGAATACCCCAAGCATACATATTCATTTTATTTTAACTTAAAACAAGCCTCAATGTCAATATGATAAAAGAATTATAAATGTCTATCTTAAAAAATTTTTGGGAAATTCAGGAAATACTATTGTTATTATCCCCCATTTGTGGCAAAATATAGGTTAGACAATGAGAAAAAGGAGTTTCGGTTTTGAAAAGAGTACAAATATTTACCGACGGCGCTTGCAGCGGAAATCCCGGTCCGGGTGGCTGGGGCACGATTTTGAGATATAACGGAGTTGAAAAGGAGCTTTCGGGCGGAGAAAAAGTTACGACCAACAACCGTATGGAGCTTACCGCGGTTATCAAAGGTCTTGAGGCGCTTAAAGAGCCGTGCGAGGTTGAGCTTTACAGCGATTCGCAGTATGTTTGCAACGCGCTTAAGCTGGGCTGGGCTAAAAAATGGCAGGCTAACGGCTGGATGCGCAATAAAAAAGAGCCTGCGCTTAACCCTGAATTATGGGAAAAGCTGCTAAAGCTGTGCGAGATTCACACGCTCGAAATTAACTGGGTTAAAGGTCACGCCGGACATCCCGAAAACGAAAGGTGCGACAGACTGGCTGTTGCCGAGGCAAAGAAATATGCATAGTATATAAAAACTGCCGTTTGCGAGGTGCAGACGGCAGTTTTGTTTTAAAAGCGTAAACGCCGCAGAAAACTGCGGCGTTCTGTATAGGATGACTGTTTAATAAAAATGTTATTTTTTCTCTGTAAGGAGCTTGTTGAGCTCTTCCATAAAGGTGTTAATATCTTTAAACTGGCGGTAAACCGAGGCAAAACGGACGTAGGAAACCTCGTCAACCTTTTTTATTTCCTCCATAGCCAGCTCGCCGATTTGCATTGTGGTAATCTCACGGTCAAGGCTGCTTTGAATTTTGGCCTCGATATTATCTACCATTTCCTCAATCTGAGTTAGAGAAACAGGGCGTTTTTCGCAGGCTCTGAGAATACCTGCGGTCAGCTTGTTGCGGTCGAAAACCTCGCGCGATTTGTCGCGCTTAACAACAATGATGGGCACGGTTTCGATAACCTCGTGAGTTGTAAAACGCTTGCCGCAGTTAAGACATTCTCTGCGGCGGCGGATTCTCTCTCCGTCGTCTGCGGAGCGTGAATCTATAACCTTGCTTTCCTCATAGCTGCAATACGGACACTTCATAAACAACACCTCTATTATTCCTTAAAACAATTATAACACATATATAAAGAAAAATACAACAACATTTTATTTACAATATGGTTACAATATATGCGCGGTTTTGCGCAAAAACAAAGGGAATCAGAGATTGCGGTAGCGCTTAACCCTGCGGTTTTTCTTTTTGCGGGCGCGGTGTACCCTTGACGAGATGAAGTAAATAATCAGAAGGATGACGATAATTCCGATGATAACGAGAAACCAATAGGATTTGAATATCGTACCTGCGACATCGAGCACCTCCAGAATCCCACTCTTATCAATTTGTTCAATCGGAACAAGGTTTACCGTTGCGATGAGCTGTTTTTCCTTGCCCTCCTCAACGTAATATACGGACGCAGTACCGACGGGCTTGTCGGTGTAGAGAGGAGCCCTTGCTTCCTCGGGTGTGTCGGTTTCGACAACAATATTGCTCGGCTTATAGCCCTTGGGAACGATAGCGTTTAGGTTCTTTTCGGGAACGAGCGATACCGAGTCTCTTCCCCACGCAAGCTTTACCTTTTGCTCGCATACAGGGGTTTGAGCGCTTTTAATCGTCTGCATTTCGAGGTCTACAAGCGCCCAGCGGAACAAATCGGCGGCGTCGGTGAAGGTGTAATACTCCTCCATCTCCCCCTCCTTATACGGAGCACCAAGAAGAACCGCAATATATGAATGGCCGTCGGCTGACGCGGTTGTTACAAGGCATCTGCCGGCTTCGTCGGTTGTACCTGTCTTGATACCTTTGGCGTAGGTGTAATAATACTCTCCGCCGCGAGCCTCGTCAATGAGGTAGTTTGTGGTTACAAGCGGAGAATCATCACCCTCGCAGGTGTACTCGGTGGCATTTGAAATCTGCTCAAAATAAGGCAGTGTGAGCGCGTATTTTGAAATTTTGTACAAATCGCGCGCGGTGGTGTAGTGGTCGGGATCGTGCAGACCGTCGGGGTTCTTAAAGTGAGTATTCTCGCAGCCGAGCTCCGCCGCCTTGTCGTTCATCATCTGAACGAATTTATCAACGTCGCCTCCGCCGACATAATCGGCAAGGGTTAGCGCGGCGTCGTTACCCGAGGGTACCATCATACTGTAGAGCAGGTCGATTACCTTAACCTTATCGCCAACGTGCTCACCGAGGTTTGCCATTGAGCTGCCGGTGTTGCGGAGCTGGTCGATAATGCTCTTTTTAATCTCTACCCTTGTGTTTTCAAAGTTGGGGATATTCTCTACCGCGACAATATAGGTCATAATCTTTGTGGTGGACGCAGGATAGCGCTTGGAATCGGGATCTTTTTCAAAAACTGTCTGACCTGAATCCATACTTACAATCAGGACTGACTTGGATTTTACATCGACGTTGTTTGAAAAAGAAATCGCGCCTGCTCCGAGGGTTGACGACAGCAGGATTACGCACAGCGCCATCATGGCTGAAATCAGCTTTACAACTGTTCTTTTCATACTTTTTCTCCCTTCTAATTCAGCGTGTTTTTTCCGCCGCGGTCAAACAGGCGGTTAATCTCCGCATTGAGCAGCTTGAGCTCGTCACAGCGGAGGTCTTTGTATGTAAACAAAATATAATCGACAATTTTTTGAGAGAGCTCAAGGCTCTTTGTATCGGCAAAATCGGCAATTGCGAGCTGCGGAAGTCCGTGCTGTCTGCTGCCGAAAAAGTCGCCCGGACCGCGCATACGCAAGTCCTCGTCGGCAATTTTGAAGCCGTCGTTGGTCGAGCACATAACCTCAAGCCTTTGCTTTGTCTGCTCGTTATGGTGGTCGCTTATCAGCACACAATAGGACTGTGTGCTTCCCCTTCCGACACGTCCCCTGAGCTGGTGAAGCTGGGAAAGTCCGAAGCGCTCGGCGTTTTCTATAACCATAACCGAGGCGTTGGGCACGTCTACGCCGACTTCGATTACCGTTGTGGCAACGAGGAGCTTTAGCTCTCCCGAGGCAAATTTGCTCATTACTGCCTCTTTTTCGTCGGACTTCATCTGTCCGTGGACTACGCCCACGGGAATATCGGAAAACTGCTTAAGCATAAGCTCAGCCGCGTATTCCTCAGCTGAAACGACGTCGTCAAGCTCGCCTTCCTCTACCAGAGGACAGACGATGTACGCCTGTCTGCCTGCGGCAATTTCCTTTTTTATAAAGCCGAAAACGCGCTGTCTTTGACTTGTGTTAAAGAGCACGGTTTTGACGGGCTTACGCGACGGCGGCAGCTCGTCGATAATAGAAATATCGAGGTCACCGAAGATTATAAGCCCCAAGGTTCGCGGAATCGGCGTTGCGCTCATTACGAGCAGGTGGGGATTTTTGCCCTTTGACAGCAGCTTTGCGCGCTGTGCTACGCCGAAACGGTGCTGTTCATCGGTCACGGCTACGCCGAGGTTGTTAAACTCGGTTTTGTCGGTGATCAGCGCGTGAGTGCCGATTATCAGGTCGATTTCTCCGCTTTGAAGCTCTGCCCTGACGCGCTTTTTTTCGCTTTCCTTAAGCGCGCCTGTCAAAAGCTCGACCTTGATGCCTGTATCCTGCAAAAGCTTTTTAAAGGTTTCAAAATGCTGTCTTGCCAAAATTTCGGTAGGCGCCATAAACGCCGCCTGAAAGCCGTTTTTGATGACGGTATAGCAGACCGAGGCAGCTACGGCGGTTTTACCGGAGCCTACGTCGCCCTGAACAAGGCGGTTCATCGGCGCGGATTTTTCCTTAATATCATCAACGCAGTCGGCTATTGCTCGTTTTTGCGCGTTTGTGAGTGTAAACGGCAGGTGATCTTCGAATTCTTCCGAATAGTCATTCTCGATTTTTACTGAGCTTACTCCCCTGCTGTGGTTGCGCAGGTTTTTCATTCCGAGGTTTAAAACCACAAGCTCCTCGGTGACAAGGCGCTTTCGAGAGTTTTCGAGCTCCTCAGAATTTTTCGGAAAGTGAATTCCGTTTAGCGCTTCTCTTAGTCCCCAGAGATTAAAAGCCTTGCGCACCTGTTCAGGAATTGGATCGTTCACAACGGGCGGCAACAGCTTTAACGACTGTCTGACAGCGTTTGCGATTGTTTTGCCGTTAAGCCCTGCGGTTTGGCGGTAAATCGGGTGAATTCCTGCCTCGCCTATCTGTGAAAAGGTCGGTGAAGTCATCTGTACGCCGTAATCGTTGAACTCTATTTTTCCGTAAAAGAAATATTCTATTCCGTAGGTCAGCATTGAGCTGATGTATCTGTTATTGAAAAAGATTAATTGCAGAGAGCCCGTGTCGTCGTAAACCGCGCCCTTGGAGATTATCATTCCGCCTGAGACACGGCGGTCGGATATGGGCGCGGCTAGGATTGCCTTTACACAGTAAACGCCGCTTTGGGAGATATCCGCAATTTTAGTAACGTTGCTCCAGTCCTCATAGGCTCGCGGATAAAAGGTGATTAGCTCACCTACCGAGTTTACGCCGAGCTTGTTAAACTGCTCAACGCGCTTCGGCCCGATGCCTGACAATGAGGATAGGGGCATTTTATATAGTGAAGCCATAATTCTTTCTAAAAAACAAGCGGTCAGCGAAGGTTGCTAACCGCAATTGAATTTATATATTTACTTTTAATTGGTACGTTCCTGTTGCAGTGCCCAGACCCGCCGTTACAGACACTTTGACGTTAAGTTAAACCTTGCAAAAGGCGGATTGGATGCAACGTCACGTTGCTTATTCTACGCTGAGAATGAAGTAGTAAACAGGCTGGTCGCCCTTTACGAGCGAGATGTCGGTGCGTGTGCCGAACCTGTCCTGAAGCTCCTCGTAAGCCTTCTGTGCATCTTCCTCGGTTGTGTCCTCACCGTAAATCAGAGTAATAAACGAGGTGTCGCGTGTTACCATGCTCTTTGCAAGCTTAACAACAGCCTTGACAGCGCTCTTTTCTGTAATGGTGAGCTTGCCGTTTTTTAGCGCGATGATGTCGCCCTCTTTAATCTTTTTACCGTCGAACTCGCTGTTGCGTGCCGCGAAGGTTACAAGACCTGTGCCCACGCCGTGAGCCGCGTCCATCATAAGCTGCGCGTTGCTCTCGGGCGAGATTTCGGGATCGAAGTTGAGCATTGCAGTCATACCCTGCGGAAGCGTCCTTGTGGGAACGATAACAACGGTTCTGTCGGTAACGAGCGGAACGGTCTGCTCAGCCGCGAGGATAATATTTTTGTTATTGGGAAGCACAAATACGGTCTTTGCCGGAGTTGCGTTAACAGCCGCCAAGATATCGTCTGTGCTGGGGTTCATACTCTGACCGCCGGAAACTACGTTTGTGCAGCCGAGCTCTGTAAAGAGGTCCTTCATACCGTCGCCTGCGGCAACTGCCACAAATCCGAATTCCTCGGTGGGCTCTGCGAATACGAACTCCTCCTTGGGAGCGTCCTTCTTTGACTTTTTCTTGGTGGTCTTTTTGGAGTTTTTCTTTGCGTTCTTGTGCTGCTCCTTCATATTCTCTACCTTTACGGTGAGAAGCTGACCAAACTCAAGTCCCTTTGTAAGCGCGTTGCCCGGGGTTTCGGTGTGCACGTGAACCTTGATGATTTCCTCATCGTTTACAACAACTACGCAGTCACCGATTTCCTTTAAGAAGTCGCGGAGCTCCTCGGGATCGGTTTCAATCTCGGGATCTCTGCCGACGATGAACTCTGTGCAGTAAGTAAATTCGATATCGTCGTCAAACTCAGCCGCGGCGCTTTCGAAGGTTTCGATTGTGGGCTCGTTTGTATCTTCAACGTACTCTACCATTTCGCCGTCCTTGATGTATGAAAGCATACCCTCAAAGATTGAGCAAAGTCCCTTGCCGCCTGCGTCTACAACGCCTGCTCTTTTGAGAACCGGAAGGAGTTCGGGAGTGATTGCGAGAGCTTCGTTTGCCTTTTCAACGATTGTTTCCCATACAAATACGGGGTCGGAGTTTTCTTTTGAAGCCTCAACGCCTGCTTCGTATGCCATACGAGCTACTGTGAGGATTGTACCCTCGGCAGGCTTTGTTACTGCCTTGTACGCAGCGTCTACGCCGATTCCGAGAGCTGCGGCAATATTCTTGCCGTTTACCTCGTCAACGTCCTTTAAGCCCTGTGCAAAGCCTCTGAAAAGAATTGAGGTGATAACGCCAGAGTTGCCGCGTGCTCCTCTGAGCATTGCGGAAGCGGCGGTTTTTGCAACCTCGCCTGCGTTTTCCGCGTCGCAGTCCTCAAGAGCTTTTGCCGCCGCCATAACGGTCATCGACATATTTGTTCCTGTGTCACCGTCGGGAACAGGGAAAATATTGAGGTCGTTAATATGATTTTTCTGAGCGTTGATATTGTGCGCACCAGAAATAATCGCGTTTTTTAGAATCTCTCCGTTTATCATAACTGCACATCCTTCTTGTGTATCTTTGTAAAAGACATAACATCATACACTACTATTATAATAGATTATTGCAAATTTTTCAATAGATAAAGATTAGATAATTGTTAAAATTTTTACTATTCTATCCTGATACTTTCGGCACTTATGCACTTTGCGGAGCTGTCGTCGACCTCAAACACCACTCCTTCGAGCTTGCAGTCGCCCTTTGCAAGGTCAAAACGCGCAGGAAGTCCGGTTTTGAGGCGGTTGATGATTATGTCGGTTTTTACGCCCAAAACCGAGTGGATTGTGCCGGTCATTCCGGCGTCGGTGATGTAGCCCGTGCCGTTCGGAAGAACCGTCGCGTCTGATGTCTGTACGTGGGTATGAGTGCCGAAAAGCGCCGATACTCTGCCGTCGAGGTAATAACCCATCGCGCGTTTTTCACTTGTGGCTTCGGCGTGGAAATCTACAATAATTATCTTTCCTTCGGCAAGCTTTAAGGCTTCGTCGGCGGCTTCAAAAGCGTTTTGAAGTCCGTTTTCGACGTAGATATTGCCCATAAGGTTGACTATGCTGACAACTCGCCTGCCCATATCGAGGTTGATTACGCCGTGGCCGGGAACGCTTTTTGATGAAAAGTTGTACGGCCTTGCAATAAACTCCGAGCTGTCAAGAAGGTCGTAGACCTCCTTGCGCCTGAACGAATGGTTACCGAGCGTTATGGCGTCCACTCCGCTGTCAAACAGGTGCTGTGCGGAAACAGGGGTTATTCCGTTTCCGTCGGCGGAATTTTCTCCGTTGCAAATCACTAAATCTATAGAGTTGAAGCGCTTGAAGGCAGGCAGGTTATTGCGCAGAAATTCGCAGCCAACCGAACCTACTACGTCGCCAATACATAAAATCCTCATACTCTCACCTCGAAAGATTAATAAAGATTATTTAAATTTTATTATAACATAATCCAAACGGGATTATGTTATAATCAGCCATCGCCCTTGCCGCCTTTGCGGCAAATCGGGCGGGCAATATAAATTCAGTATAATAACCGAATTTATACGGTTATTATATCATAAAATCAGTGCTCTGTCACGTCAAATTCTACGCTTTGGGCGATATTTCGGTTTAAGGTGTAATCGCAGGTAAAGTTAAAGGATGTTTCATCCTCGGTGAGGGTGATTTCTCTGCTCTTGACCGAGGCTGAGGGGTTTTCGAACACTTCATACAGAAGCAATGTTTTTTCAAAGGCCTGCTGTGCTTTTTCGCTGTTTTCTTTTACTGAGATATTGCGAAGCTCATAACTTGTTTGAGTGGTTATTCCGAGGGGTAAGGCGTTGCCGTTTACCGAAAGATTAACACGGTTCTGAGAGCTTACAGACTGGGGGTATGCTGTAAAATTCAGGCTTGCGGGAATGCTGAGCCAAAGGAAATTCAGTTTGTTTCTATTAGTTTTATTTTCGTTTACAGAATAATAATCGTATTCCTTGGGTATTTTTAATTCGAATTTAGAATTAACATCTGCGTACACCTCAGCCTCTGCCCTGACAAAACGGATTGCGTCCTGTCCCGTCGGCAGAACTCCGCTTACAAGCAAGTCGCCCTGCTTTACTCCGCTCCCCTCCTCCACCGCACTGAAGCCGTTTTCAGCGATGATTTTTGTAATTACGCCGTCGCAGTCAGCCTTGATGTTGCACGGAAACTGACTTTTCGGCTCGTCAGATTTTTTTGCCTTTTCCCTGACGTCGGCGGTGGACTTACAGCCGAGGTTGTTGATACTCACCCACGACAGCTCGTCAATGTCCATTTGCACGGCGCGCTGGGAGTCGAGCACGTCGATTGTCCACTTGAAAGCGCCGGGATATACGCCGTTATCAGCGAGGGCTTCGCGAATTCGGTTGTCGCTGACGGTTTTTGCACCTGTGATATCCACCGTCCAGATAAACTGCGACAATACGACAAGCAAAACCGCGCCGAGTAGTGCGCCGATTGGCAGTCCGAGCCGCGAGGAGTGTCTTTTTACAAAAAACGGAACGCCGCGCTTGCTCGTGATTTTGAGTTTTAAGCCTGCGCGTTGGGCGATATGACGGGCACGTTTGTAATCCGCAGCCGCCATAGTTGCGGTGATTTTGCCCTTTGAGGGGTACGCATCCCATAGATTAAGCTTGTTTACCGCAGCGGCATTTAAAAATCTTTCGGGGAATTTGCCGCTCGCGGTGAAGGTGACATATCCCTTTGCAAATCTGAAAAATTTTAACAGCATAGCGCACCTCAGCTTATGAATTCGACTTTATTGACGTAGCCGAACACCTCTACTGACGAGGCTGTTATGCACCGAACGCTGAGCCCTCTGCCGTAAAAAGAGATTATCGGGCCTGTGGTGTTGATTTTTATGTTTTCGGGCTCATAGAGCAGGATTCCCGTTGAGCCTTCCACGCAAATTTGGCGGTTTCCTGTCATTTCTATAAGCGGTTGAAATCCTGCGTCGAGCATTGGCGGACGGGGATTTTTTTGTTGGTTTTTCAAATTTTTCACCTCATACAGATTGTTCAATTATATTTATGCAGGTAAGCGCATATATATTATCGGTGATAAAATGTATCTTAAAAACGCTTTGGACAGAGGCGGAGGAATTTTTAAGGCGATTTTGATTGTTTCCGCCGCCGCGGCGCTTACGTTGTCGTCACAGAGCTGTAAGGAAGGCACGCTTAACGGAATTGAGATGTGTTTGAGGGTGCTTATCCCTTCCTTGTTTCCGTTTATGGCGCTGTCGGCTTTGACAGTGAAGCTCGGGATTTGCGATTTATTAGGCAGACGGCTCGGGGGAATTACAAGGAAAATCTTCGGGGTGAGCGGAACGCTTGCGCCTGTGATTTTGCTCAGCCTTATCGGAGGGTATCCTGTAGGCGCGAAAGGGATTGCGGAGCTGAAAAGCTCAGGCGCGATCAGTGAAGATGAAGCAAAAAGAGCTTCGCTGTTTGCGGTCTGCGCCGGTCCGGGATTTTTGATTAATTACGTCGGCAGTACGCTTTACGGCAACGCGCATATCGGGATGATTATCCTGCTTGCTCAGGTGATTTCGGTAATTATAATAGGTGTGTTTTTAAGGCTGTTTTGCGGTGAGGTTAAACAGTTTAGTTCTAATAGAGAATTATACATTAAATCTATGCCGCTATCAAACGCGCTTGTTGAGAGCACATATTCCGCGGCTGAGGGTATGGGTAAAATCTGCGCTTTAGTGCTGATTTTTTCCGCGGCGACGGGGATTTTGAACGGTATTCTTCCGGGTAACTTGCTGAAAATCTGGATAATCTTGTCCGAGGTATGCTCGGCTGTGAAGCTTACGGCAGGAGAATATCCGCTTTGGGTGACGGCGTTTGCGGTGGGCTTTGGCGGAATTTGCGTGCATTTTCAGATTTTTTCCGCGTTGGACGGAATAAAGATTAATAAGATATTATTTTTCTTTATCAGAATTATTCAAGGGGTTATAACCGCTCTGCTGACTTGGATTTTCAGCTTTGTTTTTATTGCGGAAACCGAGGTTTTTTCGAGCGGTGAGGTGCAAAACAGCGCGCTTTTCGGCGGAAGTATAATCTCCGCCGTAGTGCTGACCGCGGTTATGTTTTGTTTTATCTTTTCCATTAAGAATATCAGGAGGTAATTTTATGTGCGGAATTGCGGGATGGATTGAAAAGGATTCAAATATGGCTATGAGGACGACGGCGCTGAACGCTATGTCGCAGACGCTTGAACGCCGAGGTCCCGATGAAAACGGACTTTACATCAACGGCGACACGGCGCTGATTCACCGCAGGCTGGCGGTTATCGACATTGAAAACGGCAAACAGCCTATGGCAGCAGGTGTTGACGGCGTTACATATGTGATTGTGTACAATGGCGAGATTTACAACGCTCCCGATTTGCGTGAGGAGCTGAGGGCTGACGGCTTTCATTTTCGAGGTCACAGCGACACCGAGGTTGTGCTGAAAACTTACATCAAGTACGGCGACAAATGTCCTGAAAAGCTCAACGGAATTTTTGCCTTTGCGGTGTTCCGCTCCGACGACAGGAGTGTATTTTTATGCCGTGATAAAATCGGCGTTAAGCCGCTGTTTTACAGCGAATATAACGGCGGCTTGGTGTTCGGCTCTGAGATTAAGGCTCTGCTGAAAAGCGGCGTTGTTAAGCCGCAGATTGACGAGCAGGGACTTAATGAGATTTTCTTTTTAGGACCCGCGAGAACTCCTTCATACGGCGTGTTCAAGGGGGTTTTTGAGCTTAACCCCGGCGAATGTGCCGTTTACAAAAACAACAGGCTTACGCGCAAAACGTACTTTAGCATTGAAGCGAAGGAGCATACCGACAATGAAAAGCAGACGATTGAGAAAACGCGGTACTTGCTGACCGACGCGATACAGCGCCAGCTTGTCAGCGACGTTCCGCTGTGTATGTTTTTGTCGGGCGGACTTGACAGCAGTATCATCGTAAAGACCGCCTCGATGTACCAAAAGGAGCACAAGCTCGGCAAGGTTCACACCTACTCGGTTGAGTACCGCGACAATCAAAAGTATTTTGAAAAGAGCCTGTTTCAGCCCACGCGCGACTATGAGTACATCAAGATGATGGTTAAAAACGCCGACACCAAGCACAACGAGGTTATTCTTGATAACGAGCTGCTCGCCGACGCGCTTTACGACAGCGTTGAAGCGCGTGATTTGCCGGGTTATGTTGATGTTGACTCCTCCCTGCTGTTGTTTTGCAGGGAGATTAAAAAGGACTACACCGTTGCGCTTTCAGGCGAATGTGCCGACGAGCTTTTCGGCGGATATCCGTGGTATCACAACCGCGATATTCTGTTTGAGGACTGTTTTCCGTGGTCGCGAAGTCAGGATATAAGGCGTTTTATCCTTAAGGACGGCGTGCTGAAAAACGGCGAGGAATATGTGCGTCAGCGTTACCTTGACACCATTAACTCAGCGCCTAAGCTGAAAAGCGACAGCAACACCGACAGGCGTATGCGCGAGATGTTCTACCTGAATTTTTACTGGTTTATGCAGTGCCTGCTTGAGCGCAAGGACAGGTGCTCGATGTACAGCGGTCTTGAGGTTCGCGTGCCGTTTTGCGACTACCGCCTTGCCGAGTATGCATACAATATGCCGTGGGAATTAAAGGCGTACAACGGACGTGAAAAGGGCATTGTGCGCAAGGCGTTTGAGGATGTTCTGCCGAAGGAGATTACGTGGCGCAAAAAGAGCCCTTACCCAAAAACGCACAACCCTGTTTACTTTAATAAATGTGCCGAGAGGGTTAATATTATTCTGAAAAAGAAAAATACTCTCACCGAACTCCTTGACAAGAAGGCGGTAAAGAGCATTATTGAAAATCCCGACAGCATTAAAGAGCCGTGGTACGGTCAGCTTATGAAGGCTCCGCAGATTTTGGCGTATATTATTGAGCTTGACTACTGGTTTAAAAAATACAAGGTTGAAATAGTTTGATGTGTGTGGTAGAATATAGTATCTGATATTTTGTAGTTGCGCAATGAGGAATTGTGATGAACAGGAAGTTATATGAGAAAACCGTGAGGTTTTTTAAGGAAAATAAAATAGCTCACGCTGTTCTGGTTTTTACCTATAAAATACTGCCGAACATCGTTTTTGTCGCCTACCCGATAATGCTTGTGGTTGAGTTCTTTATTTTGGGCTTTTGCTGGGAATGGTTTAAGCTGGTGCTTATTCCGCTTTTTACGCTGATTGTCGCGACGATGATGAGGCTTGTTATCAACGAACAGCGTCCGTATGAGAAATACGGAATTGAGTCGGTTTTCGGCAAAAAAACCGAGGGCAACAGTATGCCGAGCCGCCACACCGTCAGCGCGGTTGTTATCGCCATGACATTTTTGTATGTCAATGTGCCGATTGGCATTATTATGCTTGTCGCGGCGTTTTTGATTATTTTATCAAGGGTTCAGGCAGGCGCGCATTATATGAGAGATGTTATTGTCGGCTTGATTATCGGGCTCGGCGCGGGGCAGTTGCTTTGGGTGATATAACAATTTAAAACTAAAAGCCTGTTACAGAGCAGAACGCTTGTAACAGGCTTGATTTTTATGTATGAAACCGAATTATTCCTTGAGGTCGCTTGTGCAGTGCGGGCACTTTGTAGCGTTGATGTCGATTTCTGTGCAGCAGTAGGGGCACTTCTTTGTTGTAGCCTCTTCCTCTGCTTCCTCTTCCTTCTTCTTGAGGTTGCGGAGCTTGTTGATACCCTTAACCATCAGGAAGATGATGAGTGCCATGATAAGGAAGTTGAGAACTGCGGCGATGAAGTTACCGAATGCGATGGGGCCAACGTTGAGAACCGCTGTCATCTCTTCGATTGTCTTAGCGCCTGTAATTTTGCTGATGATGAGCTGGATGCAGGGCATAATAACGTCGTCGCAAAGCGATTTTACGATTGCGCCGAAAGCAGCGCCGATGATAACGCCGACTGCGAGATCCATTACATTGCCCTGACTGATGAATTCTTTGAATTCAGCCATAAACTTTTTCATTGTTAATTCCCTCTTTCTCTTTTTTATAAATTTTTAAGCAGTTGCCTGCCAAGGTTTGAAAAACATTTTGTAGGGGCGTGCAATGGTCGCCCCTACAATTAATCATCATTTAAGTATAGCCTTACGGAATACCTTTTTGCCCTTTTTGATTACCGCGAAGCCATCGGCGAAGTCTGCCGGGGTAAGCTTTTTGTAAACGTCCTTGACCTTTTCGTCGTTAAGAGTGATACCGCCCTGCTCGATTAAGCGTCTGCCCTCTTTCTTTGACGGGATAAGTCCGCACTTTGAGAGCAAATCGAGAATTCCGATTTCGCCGTCGGTGAGGTCGTCGCTTGTCAGCTCGGTTGAAGGCATATTGTCGGTGTTCTGTCCCTTGCCGAAGAGTGCTCTTGCAGCTTCCTGAGCCTTGTCGGCTTCTTCCTTGCCGTGGATAAGCTCTGTAAGTTCGTGAGCCAAAATCTCCTTAGCCTTATTCAGCTCGCTGCCCTGAAGCTTTGCAAGCTCGTCAATCTCGTCGAGAGGCAGGAAGGTGAGCATTTTAAGGCACTTGATAACGTCGGCGTCATCTACGTTTCTCCAGTATTGGTAGAAGTCGTAGGGGCTGGTCTTTTCAGCGTCGAGCCATACCGCGCCCGACTGGGTTTTGCCCATCTTTTTACCCTCGGAATTGAGGAGCAGGTTGATGGTCATAGCGTAAGCGTCCTTGCCGAGCTTACGCCTGATAAGCTCTGTACCGCCGAGCATATTGCTCCACTGGTCGTCGCCGCCGAACTGCATATTACAGCCGTATTTTTGATAGAGAGCGTAGAAGTCGTAGGACTGCATAATCATATAGTTGAACTCGAGGAAGCTAAGTCCCTTTTCCATTCTCTGCTTGTAGCACTCGGCTCTGAGCATATTGTTAACCGAGAAGCATGCGCCTACCTCGCGGAGGAGCTCAACATAATTGAGGTTTAACAGCCAGTCGGCGTTATTAACCATAAGCGCCTTGCCGTCGGAAAAGTCGATAAACTTGCTCATCTGCTTTTTAAAGCATTCGCAGTTGTGCTCGATGTCCTCTTTGGTGAGCATTTTGCGCATATCGGTTCTGCCTGACGGATCACCGATCATACCTGTGCCGCCGCCAACAAGCGCGATAGGCTTATTGCCTGCCAGCTGCAATCTTTTCATAAGGCAGAGAGCCATAAAATGGCCTACGTGCAGCGAATCCGCTGTGGGGTCAAAGCCGATATAGAAAACAGCTTTTCCGCTGTTGACTAATTCTCTGATTTCTTCTTCATCTGTTACCTGCGCGATTAGTCCTCTCGCGACAAGTTCTTCATATACTCCCATGTGATTGTTCCTTTCAAATTACAATAGCGTATTATACGCGCTTGTAATATTATAATATTTTTTGTCGAATAGGTCAAGAGGTTTTATTAATTATCAACTTTCAATTACTTCTTCCTGCTGTACCTTGCGAATTTCTTTTTCTTATTTACGGGCTTTCCGTTGTTCTGCTGCTTTTTATAGCCGCCGTTTGTCTGACCGGACATCGGGGTGACAAGACACTTTTTGCCGCTGCCGATAAGGTCACGCCTGCCGGCTTTTATCAGGGCTTTTATAACCTTTTGCTTGTTCTCGGGGATAAAGTATTGCAGGAGTGCTCTCTGCATTGACTTTTCTTCCTCGGTTTTCGGCACGTATACCTCTTTTAGGGTGTACGGATCAAGCCCTGTGTAGAACATTGCGGTTGAGATTGTACCCGGCGTGGGGTAAAAATCCTGCACCTGCTTTGGGTGGATATTCTGCTCCTTGCAGAAAAGCGCAAGCTCTACCGCGTCTTTCAGTGTTGAGCCCGGGTGCGAGCTCATAAGGTACGGCACAACGTACTGGTCGCGTTTTTCTTTGGAATTGAGCGCGTAGAATTTATCGCAGAATTTTTTATAGACCTCAATATGCGGCTTGCCCATTTTATCAAGCACCGCAGCTGAGCAGTGCTCAGGTGCAACGCGGAGCTGGCCGCTGATGTGGTGGCGTACGAGCTCGGTTAAGAATTCGTCGCTTTCATCCTCCATAAGGTAGTCAAAGCGAATTCCGCTGCGGATAAAGACCTTTTTTATTCCGTCGAGATTTCTCAGTTTTCTGAGCAAATCGAGATATTCCGTATGCGACACCTGCATATTCGGGCAGGGCGTCGGTGCAAGGCACCTTCTGTTTTTGCAGAGACCGAGCTTTTTTTGCTTTTCACAGGACGGAAGGCGGAAATTCGCCGTAGGCCCTCCCACGTCGCTTATATAGCCCTTGAAATTCGGGTTGTCCAAAAAGCTTTTTGCTTCATCAATTACGCTTTGCTCGCTCCTTACGGTGACGGCTCTGCCCTGATGAAACGCAAGTGAACAGAAGTTGCACGCGCCGAAGCAGCCGCGATTGTGGGTGATTGAAAACTCGACCTCTTTTATTCCGGGTACTCCGCCGAGCTTTTCGTAGCACTTTGGATATGTGCGCATATACGGCAGAGAATAGACGTAATCGAGTTGTTTTGTATTGAGCGGCGGCATTGGCGGATTTTGCACGAGAATGTACTTTCCGTGGCGCTGGATAAGAGTTTTTCCGCGTACTGCGTCGGCTTCATCAAGCTCTTTACGGGCGGCTATGGCATAATCGCGTTTACTCTCCCTCACACGGTCAAGGCTCGGCAAATCAACTACGGATTTGGGAACGTAGTCCTCGGTTTTGACCTTGTAGCAAATTCCGCGGATGTCCTGCAGGGCTTCGACTGTGAAGCCGTCGGCAAGGCGTTTGGCGATTTCCATCGTCTGGAGCTCGCCCATTCCGTAGACAAGGATGTCCGCCTTTGTATCGAATAGGATTGACGGCATTACGCTGTTGCTCCAGTAATCGTAGTGAGCAAAACGGCGAAGAGAAGCCTCCAAGCCGCCGATTATAATCGGGCTGTCGGGGTAAAGACGGCGGATTATATTGCAGTAAACCGTCAGAGCGCGGTCGGGGCGTTTGCCGTTTTTGCCGCCTGCGGTGTAAGCGTCGTCGTGCCTTTTGCGCTTGGCTACGGTGTAGTGCGCGACCATACTGTCGATATTACCTGCCGACACCATAAAACCGAGCCGCGGCTTGCCGAACTGAGTAAAGTCGCTGTCGTTTTTTATATTCGGCTGAGCGAGGAACGCGACCTTACAGCCGCAGTCCTCTAAAACTCTGGTGATTATCGCCGCGCCGAAGGAAGGGTGGTCTACGTAGCTGTCGCCGCAGACGTAAACAAAATCAACGCCGTCCCAGCCGCGCTGTTTGACTTCTGCATTATTCATCGGTAAAAACGGCATTGAGTTCACCTGCCTTTATATAAAATAAGTTAAACTTACTCTTTCTCTTCTTCGTTATTCTCTACAGCATCATTTTTATCTTCACTAATAACATCTACGTCAATAACATCATCAACCGGAATATCAGATCCAACTGAATAATCATTAAGTATAAACATCTTATAAGCACGATTGGCTATAATTTTTGTTTCAGCTAAATCAAGACCACCGTTAATTACAGCACCGACAACCGGTATCATTTTACCAATATTAATTAATCCTTTTTCTCCAAATTTTGTAATTAATCTAAATCCAATGCGCTGATTTATTTTAGTCAATACCTTACCGGGTATTTTTTTTACACCTTGTAATACTAGTTTTTCACCAAGTTGTACTCCAAATTTTTTTACAATTTCATTAACCGATACTCCAGCTAAACAAGCATAAACAAAGGTTTGAACTTCATCATCATTTAAATCATAACCACCTATGTACGCAGCACAGGCAATCATTCTCATCTGAACATATAAAACGCTGCTTAAATTTGCAGGAATTGTTACAGGCATGGCAATAAAGCCGCCAAAACCGTTGATAAAACCGGAAGTAGTACATTTCGCCACCTGCATATTAAGCATTCTTTTTGCTGCTATTTCTTTATCAGGATATTTCTTTAAATATTCATCTGCAACTTTTTCGACAGGTGGACTTACGTGTGGGATTCCTGATTTGCTTTTATCATAAATAATTGAAAGAACGTTAAGTATGTTTTCTTTGGTTAGCGGATTTTTAGACATAATCATTTCCTCGTTTTTATCTGAACTTCTAATAATTTTCGGGCGGACACATAGGTCCGCCCCTACATTGTAGTTAAATTATTCGTCCTCTGAGCCGTGGTTTTGAAGGACGTTGCGGCGTTCGAGCCATTCGTTGTAGGTCATAAGCACGTCACGCGGCTTTGAGCCCTGGTGAGGGCCTACCACGCCGAGTTGTTCCATTTCGTCAATAATTCTGCCTGCACGGGCATAGCCGACCTTTAGTCTGCGCTGTACAAGCGAGGTTGAAGCCTGTCCTGCTTCGATTACACACTGGATTGCTTCATCAATTTTAGCGTCGTAATCTGAACTTTCGCCACCGTCGTCGGAGGAACCTGCCTTTTTGCCGGTTGCGATTTGGTCTACCTCAATGCGCTTTATGCTCTCCTCAATCTCAGCGTTATACTCAGCCTTTGAGCTCTTTTTAATGTAGCCGGTTACGCCGTCGATTTCTTCGTCCGAAGCGTAACAGCCCTGAACACGCATAGGCTTTGGAGCGCCTACCGGTGAGAACAGCATATCGCCTCGTCCGATAAGCTTTTCGGCTCCGCCGGTGTCGAGGATTGTACGGCTGTCCATATTTGAACTAACCCTGAGCGCGATTCGGCTCGGGACATTAGCTTTGATTAGACCTGTGATTACGTTAACGGTCGGCCTTTGGGTTGCCAAAATCAGGTGCATACCTGCGGCACGAGCCATCTGTGCAAGTCGGCAAATGCTGTCCTCTACCTCAGAGGGAGCCGCCATCATAAGGTCTGCCAACTCGTCTATTGCGATTATTACCCTGCTCATCTTCTCCTTGGCAACGGGCAGACCGTTAACCTCGAGAGTGGGCTGAACAAGCTCGCCATCCTCGTTTTCGACAGGCGGATTGTTCTTGATATATTCAAGGTTTTTCTCGACAAGGGCGTTGTAAGAGTCAATCTCCTTACAATCAAACTCGGAGAAAATTTTATATCTCTGGAGCATTTCATTTACCGCCCAGCCGAGTGCCGCGGCGGCTTTTTTAGCGTCGGAGACAATCGGGATAAGCAGGTGAGGAATTCCCTTGTACTTTGAGAATTCAACCATTTTCGGGTCGATAAGGAGCATTTTTACTTCGTCCGGTGTGGACTTGTAAAGAATACTGATAAGGATTGAGTTTACGCAGACCGATTTACCTGAACCGGTTGTACCTGCGATAAGCAAGTGAGGCATTTTTGAGATGTCGGTCACGACAATCTCACCGGAAATATCGCGGCCGAGAACCGCGGTCAGCTTGCTTTTGGAGTTGCGGAACTTGTCGGAGTCGATAAGCTCGCGCATTGAAACCATACTTACAACCTTATTCGGAACCTCGATTCCGACTGCAGCCTTGCCCGGGATAGGTGCTTCTATACGCACGCCGTTTGCCGCGAGGTTTAGGGCGATATCGTCGGAGAGGTTTGTGATTTTACTGATTTTTACGCCGGGAGCAGGCTGAAGCTCATAGCGCGTAACTGACGGGCCGCGGCAGATGTTGATAATTGTCGCGTTTACGCCAAAGCTGTTTAGGGTTTCTATCAGCTTTTTGGAGTTGTGCTGAAGCTCCTCCATCGCGGATTTATCGTTATTGCTGTTGTTCGGCTTCAGAAGCTGAATAGGCGGATAATGATATACCTTTTCGGGCTTTATTTCTTCTAAGGAATTATCAGGATTATAGCCGATATTATCAAACTCGGAAAACTGCTCGTCCGCAGGCTTTCTCTTTTTGCGGACAACCTCAACCGGTACTGTCTCGGGATCTGCCTGCTTTGCTCCCTGCGAAACGCGGTTCGCGCGCTTTTCGGCGGTGATATCGCCTGCGATATCCTCAACGGTTGTCTCGCCCTCCTCGCCCATCGGCTTGCTTGCACGCTTTATGATATTGATTAAATCCTCGGAATTGTCGAGGTCAACCGCGTTCTGCTCGTCGGGCTCGGTGTAGTCTATATCTATGTTGTTTTTAGGTACGGCAACGTCCTTTTTGCGCTTACGGCGGCGCTTTGTGTCATCAAGCGGAATGTCGATATCGCTTGACGGCGCAGGGCTTGCGTTTTGCCTTTTGCCGTCCATATAAATAGGCACGTCAATGTCGCTGTTATTAACAGGCTGCTGCTTTTGTCTGCGAAGCTTTTTGGCCTTTGGCTGAGAATAGTTATCGCCGTACTCGAGCCTTTGCTCCTCCTCCATACGCTCACGGCGGCGTGCTGCGCGTTCTTCATTTGCGCGGCGAATTCTTTCCGTAGCGCGTGTAGCCGCCTTTGCTACGTCCTTTACGGAAAGGTTAGTAATAATAAAGATTATTACCGCAAGCAAGAGGATTGTAAGGATAATCGCTACCGGCTGACCGCAGAGAGCGGCTACCGGGTAGCCGAGAATTCCGCCGATAAGTCCGCAGGAAAGCGGAATATATATTGCGGAATTGTAGCCGTCGAGGTAGAGATTTCCGAGAGCGGAAAAGTAGTTCATATTTTGATATCTGCCCCAGTTGAAGGAGAAAAATGTCGCGCCTGCGATAAGGAAAATCATTACGCAGAGAGCGATTTTTGCTCCGAAGTGAGCTACCTGCTTTTCTTTTTCGTTTATCACGCACAAATACACAAAGAACGGCGGTACAAGCAACATTCCCAAGCCGAAAATGCCGAAGAAGAACGAGCGTATCATCGTCCAGATATTACTGCCCGGCACGAAAATAAGCACCAAAAACAGGATTGCAAGTGCTATGTATAAAATGGATTTTATTCTGGGGCTAAGTCCGCGGCGCTGCTTTTGGGCAGGCGCTTTTGTTCTTGAAGCCGAGCGCTTTTGCGCGGTTTTCTTTTTAGTGTTTGTCTGCTTTTTTGCTGACAACAAAATCACTTCCTAATACTTTCATATACCTATGCGACTTAGGCAACACCGCACAATTCAGGTGTGCGGTATTGCCTTAATTAAAGCTGAACAGCGTTGAGGAGAGGCGCGCTCCTGTAAAGAAGTTTGTGCCTGAGCTAATCTCGATTACCGAGATTACGAGCAGGGCGATACCGACTACCGCGGTATACACAACAAAAATCATCATTTTATCGGTCTTTAAGAACCATTTGAAAATCCAGATTGCGAGGTAGCCGACAACAGCGGATACTACCATTCCGATTACAATCGGGAGGATGTCGATTTGGATTGAATTCTTGTCCTTGAGCACCTCCATACCCTCGAGCAGAGCCGCCGCGATGATGGACGGAATACCGAGAATAAAGGTGTAGTCGAGCGCCTTTTGCTTATTGATGCCGCGCATTTCTCCCACCGCGAGGGTTGAGCCCGAACGTGAAAGTCCGGGAAGCAGAGCCGCAGCGCACTGCATTAAGCCTACCATAATTGCGTCGAGAACCGTGTAGGTTTCTCTTCCCTTTTCCTGAACTCCGCCGGCGAAATGCTTATATTTTTTCATACTGTTTTTTCTGTTGCAGATTACGCCGATCAAAAGCAGAACGCTTGTGATAATCAGCGAAGCGGCGGTTACAATAAGCACCGGACTTGCGGAGAATACGTCCGCCAAATCCTTAATCTTCATATCTGTGCCCGGAATTGGGATGAACATCAGCATTAGCGGCAAAAGTCCGATGATAATCATAATTATCATATTGCGCTCGTAGTTCATCTGCGACCACTTGAATTTGCCGGTGAATATGTCCTTTATCATACGGAAAAATTCTTTTATTAAGTTCCAGATTAACTTATGATAGAACACAACTACCGCAACGAGCGTTCCGATGTGAAGCATAACGTTAAAGAACAGGTTGCCCTCCATATCCACGCCTAAAATGTGCTGGGTTATGGCGAGGTGACCGCTGCTTGATACAGGCAGAAATTCGGTTAAGCCCTGAACAATGCCCTGAATTACCGCGTCGATTATTGTCATAATATGTACTCCTTTATGTTAGTTAAATTGCGGCTTACGCCGCAGCTAAATTGTGCTTGCGCACAGCTAAATTGTTTCCGTCGGAAACAGCTGAATTTTTAGGTTGAACTTAAAAGCTAAATATATATAAAAGCTCGCGAAAGCGAATTTAGCTTGCCGAAGGCAAATTTAGCTCGCTGACAGCGAATTTAGCTGCCGCAAAGCAGCAATTTAGCTTGTTATCATTCCGTAGAGCGAATCAATCGCGTCGGAGACTGTGCCGACCTCGTCGATTAAGCCCTCGGCAACAGCGTCCTCTCCCTCGAGGATTGTGCCGACGTCGGTTACGAGCTCGCCTGTATTTAGCACAAGCTCGCTGTAACGCTCCTTGGTTATTGCTGAGTTTTCTACAACGAAGTTCGTTATTCTGTCCTGCATACGCCTGAAATACTCAAAGGTCTGAGGAACTCCGAGTGTAAGCCCTGTTGTACGGACAGGATGAACCGTCATTGAGGCGCTTTTTGCGATAAAACTCTTTTTAGCCGCTACCGCGAGAGGAATTCCGATTGAATGGCCTCCGCCGAGGACGATTGACACCGACGGCTTTTTCATCCCCGAAATAACCTCGGCAATTGCAAGCCCTGCCTCGACGTCTCCGCCGACGGTATTTAGCAAAATCAGCAGTCCGTCAATTCTGTCGTCCTCCTCGACCGAGATTAAGAGCGGAATTATATGCTCATACTTTGTGGTTTTGTTCTGCGGCGAGAGGATATAATGACCTTCTATCTGCCCGATTATTGTAAGGCAGTGGATGATTTTGTCATTATGGCAGGTCAGAATTGAGCCTGACTCGCATAAAAGCTCCTGCTTCGGTTCCCGCTGTTCTTCGTTATTTTCCTGCTGTGAGGGTTCATCCTCGCAGGGATTTTTTACAAACTCATTTTTTGATTTTTTCTTTTTCATACGCATACCTCCGAGCTTATTGTTTGCCGAAAGTATGCTGATTATTATATGCCGGATCTGCAGGGTTATATTACCGTGCCGCCGAGCATAAATTGCCAATTTTGATTATAACATTTTACGCATTATTTTTCAAGATTTTCTATTATATTTCTTATAAATAATAATTATTTTATAGAATTATAGTAAGATTAAGAATGAATATGTATATTTGGAGTGAATAATTCTTGAATTCAGACATAGAGTCAAATATTTTTATGGGCGTTTCTATATTTGTGCTCATATTATTATCCGCGTTTTTCTCGGCTACCGAGACGGCGTTTTCGTTTGTTAACAAAATCAGAATTCAACATTCTGTGGAAAACGGCGACAAAAAGGCAAACACCGTGCTCTACATAATCGAGCACTTCGACAACGCTTTGACGGCGATTTTGATTTGCAACAACGTTGTAAACTTGGGATGTTCGTCAATCGCGACTATGCTCTGCCTGAAAATTTGGGGAGAAATCGGACCGGCGATTGCCACCGGACTTACGACACTGCTTGTACTGACCTTCGGAGAGGTTATTCCGAAGTGTCTCGCCAAGGAGCACTGCGACAACTTTGCGATGAAAACCGCTGGAATTCTTAAAGTGATTACAATTCTCCTCACTCCCCTGGTGTTTATCTTCATCAAGCTGAAAAGCCTTGCGCTTAAGATTGCAGGAAGCAAGGATGACGCTCCGAGCGTTACCGAGAATGAGCTTAAGTACATTGTTGAGAGCATTGAGGAAGAAGGCGTGCTTGAGGAGAGCGAAAGCGAGATGGTTCGCTCGGCGCTTGACTTTGACGAGAAAACTGCTGAGGAAATCCTCACCCCGAGGGTTGACGTTGTATTTATCAACATCGAGGACACTCACGAGAAGATTAAGGAAATTATCATTGAAAACCGATATTCGAGAATTCCTGTATATGAGAATACGACCGATAATATTGTCGGTATTCTGCATACAAGAGATTACCTTGAATCGCTTGCAGACGGCAACGCGCCTGAGCTTAAAAAGATTATTCAGCCGCCGTTCTTTGTATTTAAGAGCCAGCAGCTGTCGAAGATTTTGAATTCATTTAAGAAAACGCGCGACCATATGGCGATTGTTACCGACGAATACGGCGGTACGCTCGGTATTGTAACTATGGAAGATTTGCTCGAGGAAATCGTCGGTGATATTTGGGACGAGGACGAGGAAATTGAGCACACCTACTACAAAATCGGCAAGGACGAATTTTTGGTTAACGGCGATATCGAGATTGAGGATATGCTTGCGCTGTTTGACCTTGACGAAGACGCGATTGAGAGCGATTCGGTTACGGTCGGCGGTTTAATTCTCGAAAACGCCGGTGATATTCCCCATAAGCGCGAGAGTATTGAATACGGCGGTTTCCGCTTTACGGTTATGGAAGTTAAAAACCAGCGTATTATGCGCGTTGTGGTAAAAAAGCTTGAGGTTCCGAAGGACGACGAGGAAGCTGAGGATAAATAAGGATAAGTAAAATTACGGTTGGTTCTGATTGAGCCAACCGTTATTTTTAAATTAAAAATCAAAGTGTACGATTTTACTTGACAATCAAAACAAATGGTGATATAATAATTCTTGGTTCAAACGCGGATGTAGTTTAGTGGTAGAACTTCAGCCTTCCAAGCTGATCGTGTGGGTTCGATTCCCATCATCCGCTCCAAAAAATAGAGGACACCAAACGGTGTCCTTTATTTTTTTGGCAAAGCGGATTGGGAATCGAACAGCCCGTTAAGAAAATGTCACTGCGTGACATTTTTAGGGCGCCGCGCTTTACATCTTTTACCCTAATCACGCCGCAACAAACGTGCTGTAACCTTTCACATTACACCATCGTACATCATCCGCTCCAAAAAATAGAGGACACCAAAGCGTGAGGTTCTTAACGGAAATAAAATCAAATAGGTATGCAAAAAGCTCGTCTCGGAGAAAAATGAGGCGAGCTTTTATTTTTTTGACGTGATGATTAATTAAATCAATGCGGCTGAAAAAGCCTAATGCCTGGATATATAGATTTTCACGACCGTGCCGCCGCCTTCACGTTCGGAGACGGTCAGCGTTCCTTTGCACATCATTTCAAGCCGTTCGCGTATATTTGCGAGCGCGATATGCGGTTCGTCGTTGTCCTTCGCGCCGAAGCCCGGTCCGGTGTCGGCAACGCTTATCTCGACGCCGTTCTTTACTTCTCGGGTCTGGATATGGATGGTAAGCGGATCGAGGTCGGGATCGACGCCGTGCTTGACGGCGTTTTCCACGATGGGCTGCAGAGTCAGCGGAGGCAGTCTGAAGCTCGTGTAAGGCGTATCGAACGCAACGAACAGCTTTCCTTCGAAGCGTACCTGCTCGACCGCCAGATAAGCCCTCGTATGCTCCACCTCCTCGGTGAAGGGGATCGTTCCTTCTTTTGCGATCGCCGTGAAATTCTTTCTCAGATAATCGGTAAAATCCAAGGTGACCTGCTGCGCCTTGGGTGCGTCCTGCTCGATCAGATAATAGATGCTCGTCATCGTGTTATAAATGAAGTGCGGCCGCATTTGCAGCACGGCAAGACTTGCCCTTTGATTCGCCAGCTCTTCCTTTTGCTTTAGATACCGCTTTCCCTGATCGACAAACAGCATCAGTTCCATCGCAAGCAGCATGATAGAAACAGGCGCCAGCAAATAAACCAGTAGGAGAATGAATTGGAGTTTTGAAAGTTGTTTTCTTCTGCGGATCACCGCGATCAAGCAGACGATCAGACCGATCGCTGTAAAAAGCAGATAAACCAATATCAGCCAACGCTTTTGCTCTGTGCCGTCCGGCAAAAGAGTGCGTTGCAGCAGGTCGCCGACCGCTGTCGCCGCGGAAACTCCCCAAAGGCTGAGGATCAGCTTCCACAGGAAAGACTTGCGTGGCTCCTGCGAACAGCAGCGAAGGAGATAAAGCGTCAGCAGAGGGATGATCGTTGATGAAAACAAAACGGCGAGAAAATCACACGCTGTTTGAAGCGGTATGTTGTTCCAATACACAGCGGAAAACCGACTGATCAAGCTCGCCGAGGTTTTCAAAACCATATCGGAGAAAAAAACAACGCAGAACCACCGCCACCGTTTTTCAAGGTCGCGCAGGATCAAAACGACCGATATTCCCAGCACGGCGATCAGCAGGGTAGTCGAATCGATCACAGAATAGTAATATGTCGTCCAATCCATCATAGCCGCAGCCCCCTTATCGGAAATCTCAGCCGCGTGAGGTGATCGCGCACCTGTTTTGCGGAAAGGGGTTTTACGGCAAAGCCGCAGGCGCCGGTATCCCACGCCTCCAGCGCGTAATCGGGATAGGCGGTCAAATAGATCACGTTTGTTCGCGGATTGATTTTCAGCATCTCACGGCACAGTTCAAGCCCGTTAAGCTTGCCCATTTCGATATCGATATAAGCCAAATGTACGCGGTTGGATTTGGCGAATGACAGCGCTTCTGTCGGAGAAGTAAAGCCCGTGACCGAAGCGTTTGGAAGCAAGTTGCCGATTACCGACATACCGCCCTTTAGAATGATACTCTCGTCATCCACCATAATGACGTTCGGTTCCTCTACGGTATTGTCGATCGTTTCCAATAAAATGTTGATATCGATATCTAAGCATTTGGAGATCCGCAGAAACAGAACGGCGTCAGGGATGCGCCGTCCCGTTTCCCAGTTCGCTATCGTGGTGCGTTCCACAAACAGCATATCGGCGAGCTGCTGCTGGGACAGCTTTTTATCAGTTCTGAATTGTTTCAGGGTATCGGCGAAGGAATCCTTCATGTGCTTTTCCTCTCTTTGAAGTAAACTATATCTATGATTATAAGGGATGTGCCTTTGAAATACAACAGCATTCCAAAATAAGATGTCACGCTCTGACACATCTTATTGTCTTATGGAGTATTTATGATAGAATTAAACTGAGTAATTTCTTAAACAGCGGAAAACAAGTAGGCAAAAGTATTCGCCGGTTTTCAGGTAATAAACATTTCACGTTTTATTATATCAATTATAAACTAAGGAGAGAAAAACATAAAATTTCCAAATGCAGCAAAAGGCGTGAAAAAGATTTTCAACGCCGAAATCATTTCACTGATCGCCGCCTTGGTCGGCGGAGCCGGACTCGTTATGAGCTTGATTGGAGCTTCGAAAGAAACGAATGAGTCCGTAGGTACAACCCTGCTTGCCGTTTCGGGCATTTTGCTTATCATTTCCGGTATCGCGCTTTTGGTCGCCGGTATCATAAACATCCTTCGCCCTCGGCTTATTGGTTCGCTTCGACGCCTATACGTCCGCTTTCGGTGAGGGCGTTATCAAATGGCTGTCCGGTCTTTCGGCGCTGTTTACCGTATTCATCTACGTTCTCGAGCTCATCTATCTCGCAAAAGCGAAGAAGATGCTGGCAGAAAACTAAAAACATTGACCGTGGTGTTACTGCGTCCTTGCGGCGCGGCAACGCCTTGTCCATTTTATACAGAGGTATGAAAATGAAAAAATTACTATCATCTGTCAGTGTGATCCTTGTGCTTGTTATGCTGCTGAGCATGGCGTCTCCGCTGACTGCGTTTGCGGCCGGAGACGGGATCACTGTGAAAGACCTTACGGCGCATATCTATAACATGGAAGATACCGAAACGCTGAGCTGCCTGTTCAAAAGCTCTATGCCCGATATGGCGTTCATCTCTACGGTGGATTTCTTAAAAAACATATTTGTTGACGAACCGACCGAGGAAAAGAATGCGGACGGTACCTACACGATCACCAATCCCAAGGGAACAATGGTTATTGATCCCGAAAAGGATGACTTGCATTTCGATAGCTTTGAGGATTTCGTTTCAGCTAAAGTAAACGCGGAAGGCACAGAGCTGGACGCGCCTTACATCAAGGAGTACGCGCCCGTAAACGAGGGTGAAATGAAGAGCCTTGACCTTGACCTCTCGCCTTACAAGATCGACATTCTCGAACATGAGGGAAAAACCTATTTCCCCGTGTCGTCGATTGGAACTCTTTTCGGCGCGACGTATAATACTGCGACATATTATAATGACAACATTTATTTTATTCATACTTCCGATATAGTTATGGGAACCTGTTATTTCAAAAACTCGATGGTTTATGATTCTCTCGTGCGCAGCAAGGATCTGGTCGAGCTGACTTATAACGATCTTTGCTTCGCGTTTGATAAGCTTTACGGCAGACCCGGTCAGGCTGAGATCGCGTCGATGCTTGAAGAAAAAGGCTTTGACAAAGCTCTGGACGAGTACAATGACGATACCCGACGGGCAAAAGAATTGCTTCTATCGGAAAATATGGTTGATTATGTTCTCGGAACGGCTTATCTCGGAGAAGCGTTTTACGACGGAGGTCATACGGCGGTAAATTATCCTGCGGTATTAACGCTTATTACCCCGGGTAACGCATTAAATGATGAGCTCAACAGAATAGTCGATTTAGAGGACTTCCGTGACCGACAAGCGATGAACTATGTGATGAAAACTCTTGCCTCCGGTCAGAAAAGCAGAAATATGGCAGAATACAGAAGCGGTAAATACGAGAACTACGAGCTTGTCAAAGCATGGGATGATAAGTCGGCGTCAAAGCTCTATATTGAGGGAGACACAGCTGTTTTCGCCTTTGACTCGTTTGTTAACGAGGCGGTTTATAATTTCAAATGGTCTCTTGACTACGCAAAGGAAAACGGTATTAAGCGTTTTGTTATTGACCTGTCCTGCAACACAGGCGGCAACGCGGCGGTCGTTATGTATATCATGGCTATGATCACAAACAAAGACAAAGACAGTTATACAGCATCCTACAGAAAAATACAGACTCTTACAGGCAACCTCTCAAGAGTTGATAACGATATGGATTTGAATTTAGACGGAGAGATCAACGACCTCGACAAGAGCGTATATTATGATTTTGAATATGCTTTTATCACATCAAAGGTTTCGTACTCCTGCGGCAATCTGCTTCCTTGCCTGGCAAAGGACGCGGGCTTCCCGATCTTTGGCGAAAGAAGCGGAGGCGGCGCCTGCTCGCTGTTTATCGCGTATACTCCCGAGCTGTTTTTCTACACGATGTCGAGCTATAATAAGTTCATTACCAAGGACAACAACGACGTTGACAACGGCGCTGAGCTCGACTTTGACCTGACAAAGCAGAAGGCCAACGATGACGGCACAAAAACAATTGATTACTCCGGACTGTATGATATAGAGGATATCAGCCGCAAGATAGATACCATCTACAACGGACCGGTGTACGGCGATGTTGACGGCGACGGCAATGTGACCATAGCCGACGTGACGCTCATTCAGCAGGCGTCGATCGAACTTGTAAGCTTTACCAACCTGCAAAAGCAGGTCGCCGATGTCAACGGCGACGGAAAGGTTAATGTACTCGACGCGAGCTGCGTACAAAGATATATCGCCGGCTACTCAAAAAAGACAGGCAAAACGGGCGAAGCAATTAGTTAGACGACCGACGCGGAGCACACTCTTGTAAAAAGCGTCGAATGCTATCGCTGGGACTATCAATATGATGACTGGGAGTCGGCGATGACAACGTCGATCGAATACGAAAATGCCTATCCGGTCATGATCGAAAACCTCGATAATTACGAGGACGCCGAACCCGCAAGGACAGTGTTTGAATACAACTTTGACGGCGAAAAGCCTGTGACCCGAACCGAGACCGATCTTACAAATAATACAATAACCACTGTGAAATACAACGACGGCAGGGTTTACGATTATGATATGGAACATCTCGACAGCGGCAGTACGGAAAAACAAATGTACCAGTACGGCAACGGCGGCGAATATTTTACAATGGTTCTGCATGATGATTTTATGTCAGGCGAAGGATATACTCCCGACGTTATGAAGGAGGAAATGGATTCTGTTTCGGTCACCACCGAAAACGGTCTGCTGAAGCGAACTACCAACACCGGCATTTACACTAAATGGTCGGAGGGTGAAGAAAAGGTATGGGTGAGATTCAGAGGCGTATATACCGCCGATTATGACGACGACGGTATCGTCAGCTTCCTGTCCGCGGTATATTCGGATACGGGATATGAGGAGCAGGGAAAATATGTGGTAAAGAAGGAAAACGGACAGATCACTGAGATCACTCGGTACACCCCCAGCGGCGGCGAGTGGAAGCCGTATGAACAATATGTTTTCGAGTATAACGATACCGAGATCAGCCCGTCAAGATACGCAGCGATGATCAATTACTTTATCACCAATCACGGCGGAAACTATTATTATTACAACTGGTATTAAGGCTTTTTATATTTTGTTATGGGAGGAGATGATCTGTCTGATTTGCGTACAAAACTATACCAAGAAGTACGGCGATAAAACCGTTGTGAACGATATCTCGTTCACCGCAAAAGACGGCGCTATCACCGGATTTATCGGTCACAACGGAGCCGGTAAATCAACAACGATCAAAGCTATCACGGGCGTTATTCGCCCGACAAGCGGTTCCATTACGATCAATGGGATCGACATCCAAAAGGACGGAAAAAAGGCGAAAAGTCAGTTCGGCTATGTTTCCGACAGCCCCGATCACTTTTTGCGACTAAGCGGAGTTGAATATCTGAATTTTATGGCGGATATTTATGATACGCCCTTAGACGGAAGATCCGCGTTCATTGAGAATTACGCCAAGCGCTTTGGCATTTACGACTCACTGAACAGCACGATACTCTCGTATTCTCACGGAATGCGTCAAAAAATAATGATCATGGGCGCGCTGATCCACAACCCGTCCGTATGGATTTTAGACGAGCCCCTGACCGGCCTCGATCCGCAGTCGGCATTTGAGCTCAAACAGATGATGCGCGAGCACGTAAAAAAAGGGAACTCGGTGTTCTTTTCAACACACGTGCTCGAGGTTGCCGAAAAGCTGTGCGACGAGATATGCATCATCAAAAAAGGAGAGCTTTTGTACTGCGGAACACTTGATGAACTGAGGGCTACGCACAAATCAAATGCTTCACTGGAAAACATTTTTCTTGAATTAACAGAAACAAAAGAATAATTGGAGGTAGTAAAAATGATTATGTCTATTGTGTTTGGTGTAATAGGAGTCGGTTTGATTATTTTCGGCATAAAAATTCTTCTTACCGGCACACTTACAAAAAGTGAGGAGGCGAAAATCGCCTCGTATTCAAAGAAAGGCGCACGCACTTATAAGCTGATTAATGTAGTGATGTATATCGTTACCGGTCTCTTTTTGATTGGGGAATGTATTGCCGATTTTCTCGAATTCCAAAAAATTCTTAACGATGTTTTTTGGATCAAAGTGATTTTGTTTGGCGCCATTATTCTTATGGTGATCATATACTTTATTGTCGCGTCAAAATGCAAGAAGATGACTGACAGTGAGTGATCAAAAAGTAACCGGCGGGTTTTCCAAGGTTAGAAAGCTCATTTCCGTTTTGGAAAAATGCAACGGAAACTCAAAGATCGGCGGCAGCGAAGCGCTGATCTCACCGACAGCGGCAAAGATCCTTGCCGCTGTCGGATTGGTATTCCTGACCGCGGCTTTGGCTGCTGCGGCTTTCTTTGCGGAACCCTTCATCTCACCGTACATCTCCCTGAGTGACTTCACAAAATTTTTGATGCTTATACTGCTTTTGTTCAGCCTTGTGCTATCGGTCAAAAACATCGTCACTGTGCTGTACACGGCGGACGATCTTCCCGTTTTGCTGCCTATGCCTTTTTCGGCAAGTCAGATCGTGGTAGCCAAGCTGACGGTAACCTTGAAGTTCCCGGTAGTTCTAAGCGTAATTCTGATCAACGCGAGCTTTTTCGGCTTCGGCTTACGGGCAGGAATGGGCGCAGCGTTTTACATCGGTACGGTGCTTTCAAGCTTCCTTATTCCCGTGACCGGTCTTGCGGTCGCCGCACTGATGACGGTCGTGATATTCAAGTGCTGCGGCTTTATCCGGAATCGCGATATCATGGTAGCGATCGGCGGTATCCTGACGATCGTGCTGACAGTTGGCTATTTGATCGTCAACAGTATTCTCAGCAGCAATGATTCCCCTGACGCTGCTTTGGGCGCCCTTTCGACGGTTGCAGGTTTATCCGACTACTTCCCTAACGTCGCGTTTATGAGCGGCTTTATGTTTGACGGAAGTATCATGGGTCTGTTAATCAGCCTCGGCATTACCGCTGCAGTAATCGCTTTAGCCTTGCTTGCTATCAAGCTGTTCTATTTGTCCACAGCGCTTTCCATGCAAAATACCGGCACCGCAAAAAAGCCCGTCGAAAACAGCATACTTTCCGCCCGGAATAAGCGTGGCACTCTAAAAGCGCTGACCTCTTACGAGGCGAAAAATGCGCGTAGGAATCCGTCTTATATGATTTACGGTTTTGCCATGACCTTTATCTGGCCGCTGTTTTTGGTTCTGCCGTTCGCTTTTGGCAAAAACGCGATTTTCAACTCCGTAAATGGTTCTTTTGCCACAAGCGCTGCGCCGATCTGCGCTTTGCTTCTCGGTGTTGTTGCGTCCTGCTTTGCCTGCGGCTTAAACAATTTGGCCGGAACCGCCTTTTCGCGTGAGGGCGAAAGCTTTTATATTTTACGCGCCATGCCGCTTGATTTTAAGGATTACTACAAGAGCAAGCTCCGCTTTTCCATGCTGATCTGTTCGCTCGGAAGCGTTTCGTACATCCTGATCCTTGGTATCGTTTGCATGGTGACCGGTATCGTTCCGATCACCGGCAGCTGGGTATTCCTGTACAGCGCGTTCGTCTGTGTCCTTTGCAACTTGATTTTTGTCAACCGTATGCTCGTGAGCAATGCCAAAAGTCCGGTTTTCAGCCGGGACAGTGAAACGGAAATATCACGCAAGCTGGGCGGTATAAACGCCGTTGCCCTTATCGTCGGATTTGTGATGTATATCGCTCTGTTTGTTTTCATTATCATTGCGATGATACCGGAGCTTTCCGCGATATTCCTTAACAGCACAACGGTGACGATTGCCATTGTCTCAGCCGCGGTTTTTGCGCTCACCATTTTAGCGGTCGCTGTAGCGGTCAACATAACCTCCGTCAAAAAAGCGGAGAAGAGTTTGATGATAATCGAATAACTTTCCGCAGCAATGATACACAAGCCATGAGCGGCAAAACCTAATACTAAACTTAAATAAAGAAATAGACAATCTTTGTCCGCTTTTTATCTGAGATTAGTATAACGCGCTGTGTTTCGCCCCGTGTCGCGCGAAAAGAAAAATCGGGCACGTTTTCCATACAAACCTCACGCAGCCGATTTGTCGCGGTTTGTGGGCGCAAAAAAGCACCTCCTGACAAAATCGTCGGGAAGTACTTCGATTAGTCGAGCTCGTGGACGATATTGAGGAAATCCTCGTCGGTGATCTCCTCCTTCAGCCATTGCTGTTTTGCTTGTTTTGCTCTATCCAGCCAATCAAAATAAACATTCCAATCAAGCCGAATAACATTGAAGTATTTTTCCTCTGTCCGTTTAGCGCGCCGATAATTCCGCTCGACTGCTTTATCGTAATCCTCAAAGCCAAAGAGCGTAGAGTGCAGCTCCGCGCGTTTCTTCGGACCGATCTCACTGCATTTCTTTTGGCTGTCGGGATGAACTCTGTCGCAGTAATGCGTTCGCTTCTTTGTCTTAGCTACAAACAGCCTATTGCAATTCTGACAAAGACAGATATTAGGATTTTGCTGAACCAGCTTGAATAATAAAAAGCAGAGGTAATTTGTTGCAGAAACAAAGTAATAGGTTTTGGTCAGCGCCAAATCTGTTTCTGTCATTTTGTTATCATCAGGAGTATAGACTTCCGCGAAAGATACATTCAGAATCGTTTTATCGTTCTCATAAATCCTGCCCGGCTTTTCATTCAGCGCACAGGGCAAGTCCGCATAAACGCCTGTCAACAGCTTTAGATTTCGGAAAGCGGCCTCAAAATCCTTATATTTCTTCTGCTGTAATGCAACAGCTTCTTCGTAACCTCTCCTGTCATCGGGAGAGGGCTTTTTTATTTTAGAGAGCTCGGTTTCGAGCAGCATACCGAGAGTTGTATCGATTCTCTTGATCAACAGCGCGACCTGATTGTTCTGGGTAAAAATCCGTTCTGCTCTGGCAGGAGAATATCTCTTGTCAACAATTGGTTCCGTATTGACATAGCTGAGAGCGATCTGTATCGCGTCGCTGTCAATACTCGCCATATCAGCAATCTCCTGTGCATAGCTGTTTGAATACAGCATTTTCTCGTCTTCGCCGTTGAGATAGAATAATTTGAACTTTTCGTTGCCCTCCGGCAACAGGTGTAATCCGTTTTTTCTCGTCATAAAAACCGCGTCCAATCTGACTGTAGTAGATAAAACTTTTTGATAATTCGGAGTTTTATCGCCGATAGCCAAAACCTTGATTTTTCGTTAGAATTATAGCATGATTATAGCATGATAATTATCAAAAGCCAATAGCTGAAGGCACTACGATTGAATGGTTTTTTACAGAAAGCGAGATACACACTATGAATGAAAATTATGATTTTTACGATCTTGACTTGGATTCAAGACAAAAGAAGCTCCAAACCATCGGCGGCATCACCTTGGCGGATATGGATTTGCCGCCGACAAAATACGCCATCAAGGATTTGCTGCCGCAGGGACTTGCGATGTTGAACGGTTCCATGAAAATCGGCAAATCTTGGATGATCCTTGACTGGTGCGTCCGGATCGCGAAGGGCGAGAATATCTGGAACTTTCAAACGACAAAGGGAACGACCCTTTATCTCAGTTTGGAGGATTCCAACACGCGCCTGCAAGGACTCTATGGATAAAGAATTCAACACGATCACTCTAAATAACGACACAGATTTTTTCAGAAGGAATCTTTTCAGCGCAACGACCATGACGATCAACGGCGCTAAGTACGAAATTATTTCTGTAACTTATACCAAGTCTAACAAGCTGAAAAAACGAATCAAGAATGCCCCTGAGAATACCCTTATCTTTGAAAACACACATGAGGCGATCATCGACAGAAAAATCTTTGATACCGTACAGAAGCATTTTGAGGGAAGAAAACGTCCTGATATCAACGGAGAGATGGACAAGTACGCAGGTTATCTTTACTGCGGCGATTGCGGCAAAAGAATGCACCTACACCGTTCAAAAACAATGCCTGCTGAGAAAAACTACTTTCAGTGCGGCGGTTATCAGCAGGGAAAATCAAGATGTACGGTTCACAACATCAAGGAGCAGGTACTTGATACCATCATACTCACACAGTTGAAATCTATGATTGCAATGGCTTCCGAAAATAGCGATGAGTTCTATGCGATGGCAACCGAAAAAGGAAAAGCCGAAGCAAAGAAGTGCTACGCATCCGCTGAAAAGGAAAAAGCAAAGCTGACTGCACGGCTTCACGAGTTGAATAACATCATCCGTTGTCTGTATGAGGATCGTGTTGTCGGGCGTATCAGTCCCGAACGCTACGATTTCTTAGCGTCAGGCTACGAACAGGAGCAAACGCAGATTAGCACAAAACTTGATGAACTCAATGATAAAATCAATGAGATTGATATGCAGGAGAAATATGTCAAGGTGTTTATCGCAAAGGCAAAAGAGTATATCAATATCCAAAAACTCACGCCCGAAATCCTCCACGCCTTCATCAAGCGAATCGACGTCTACGAAAAGGAAGTCAGATACTCACGCACCTGCGGCAACTCCATCGTCATCCAATACACATTCCAGTTAGACGTAAGCGTCAAATGGGGTAAAGAAACATCCGCCACAGATACCGGTTGGTACTGTGGCGGATGAGACTATTCAGGTATAGTTTATTCAGTTGAGGGTGCCGATTTAGAGCGGCAGTCGCCCGGTGTGTTCCACGGCAGA